>CAVVHR010000011.1:437500-1193345 GCA_963748145.1 uncultured Acidobacteriota bacterium | reverse complement strand
CGCTCGGCGGTTACTACTTCGGCCAGCAGGATTCACGCACAATCAACCACTACAAGAAAGCCACCGAACTCAGCCCAACCTACTCGACGCTTTCAACATTCTCGGTTACGCCTATCGTCAGAACGGCAGTACGCCGACGCTGAGACTGCGTTCAAGAAGTACATCGACCTGATTCCCAACGATCCGAATCCGTATGACTCATACGCGGAACTGCTGTTGAAGACCGGTCGGTTCGACGAAGCGATCGTGCAGTACAACAAAGCGCTGGCTATCGAGCCAAACTTTATCAACTCCTACTTCGGTATCGCGGCTGCGCTGACGTACAAAGGCAAGGCTGCCGACGCCGCAGACCGAGTTGCAGAAGATCACTGACAAGCACGGACCGACGGCGAACGTCGTACGGCATTGTTTGGACAGATGGTTGTCGCGGCCGACAGCGGCAAGTTGGACCAGGCACTCGCCGAAGTCGAAAAGCAGTACGCGCTGGGACAAAAGATCAACGACATCACCTGCGATGGCCGGCGATCTCCAACTCAAAGGAAACGTCCTGCTCGAGATGGGACAATTACGACGACGCGAAGAAAGCGTACGAGGAAGCGCTTCGCATCACGACGAGCGACGCCAGTCTCTCACAGGAACTGAAAGACAACACCGCGCTGTTTCATCACTACAACCTTGCGCGCGTCGCGATCGGGAAGAAAGACTTCCTACTGCCAAAACGGAAACCGAAGCTTTCAAACGTGGCGCTGAGGCGGCGAAGAACCAGACCAGATCAAACAGGTCCACGAACTGACCGGCATGACGGCGCTCGGCGAGAAGAACTACGACGTCGCGATTGCCGAACTGCTCCAGTCGAACCAGCAGAACCCGGCCAATCTCTACCTGTTCGGCCAGGCGTACCTCGGCAAAGGCGACGCCGCGAAAGCGAAAGACTCGTTCACGAAAGCGGCGAAGTTCAACTCATTACCGCAGTTGAATTATGCGTTTGTTCGGACGAAAGCTGAGAAGGCGATTGCGAGTTAAAAGATGACGTGGTTGTCCGTAGTCAGTGTCCGTAGTCATTGTCCGTAGCCGTGTCCGTAGTCAGTTGTTTCTGAACTGATACGGACGACTGACCACGGACCACTGACCACGCGACCCTGTCTTAGTTCAACAACGTGAAGCCCAGGATTCCTTCGAGGATTGTGCCCAGGATGCTGTAGCCGCCATTTGAATAGCGACCGTAGCTGCGAACGGCTGTAGTAACCGTCTTCGTAACCGCGCCGGAACCCTTCACGGAAGTAGTGCTGGTACTCGCCCAGGTCGACGTAGTAACCGTCGTATCCGTAGCTCGCGTCCTGATAGCCATACGCTTCCTGAGGGTTGTAGCCCCAACCGTCCTGCCTGTCGGCCTGGCCGGCCGGAAGCCTTCGCGATACCCGTCGTTGATCGCGCGTTGCAACATCTCCGCGCCATTCGGTTGGTTTAGTAGTAGTTGCTGCCGCGTTGATAGCGATAGTTGTATGGTCCGTAATCGTTGTAGCGCCACTGCTGCAAGCGAAATTGATCGCGTCGCAGTTGTTCGAGGTATCGCTGCTGAAAACGCAACTGATTGATGCGTCGTTGCTGCTCGAGCAGACGCTGACGCTGCAAGAAGATGCTCTGACGTCGCTGCCACTCCTGACGATAGCGGAGTTGCGCGCTGTTGCTGTTCCTGCGCCAGTCGCGATTGTTACGCCAGTTGTTGTCGCGGTCGCGATCGATACGGCCATCGTTGTTGCGATCACGATCGATACGACCGTCGTTGTTGCGGTCACGATCGATGCGACCGTCGTTGTTGCGATCACGATCGATGCGACCATCGTTGTTGCGTCACGATCGATGCGACCATCGTTTGCGATCAGTTCTGCTGCTCGCTGGCGCTGTTGTTCCTGTTGCTGCTGCTGACGCTGGATCTGCTGTTGACGCTGTTGTTGCCAACGCTGTTCCTGCTCTTGCGAACGTTGGACCTGTTCGCGTCGCTGATTCTCCCAGCGTTGCTGCTGTTCTTGTGAGCGCTGAATCTGTTCCGGGCTGCGTTGCGGCTGATTCTCCCAGCGCTGCTGTCGTTCGCGCGAGCGATCGATCTGCTGCTGACGCTGTTGCTCCCAACGCTGCTGACGCTCGGCGCTGTTCTGTTGTTGTTCCTGACGGCGTTGTTCCGAGCGTTGTTGCTGCTGGACCTGTTGTTCATTTCGGCGAGTTTCTTGTTCGTTGCGGCGCGTTTCGCGCTGCTGTTGCCGCTGCTCGCGCGCGGCCTGGTTTTCCTGACTCCGCTCTTCTCCCCGGCCCCGTCTGCCCTGAGCATTCGCGAAATCACTTGCGCCCGCCAGCGTGGCGGTTATCGCAAGAGACAACCCAATCTGTTTTAGATATCTCACTTCCTTAGTTTCCTTTCAGTACTGACAAACGGAGAGAGGTCGACACCCGGTCTTTTGGCAACTGCCGTTCCATCACAGAAATGCAAGAAAACGGCCAAAATCTATGTAGATTTAATTCAAGACGATATCGGTGTACCGACTAACCATATCGGTTAAGAATGGTCCACGAAATCCCTGCAGTTTCCAACTGGCATGGTCTTTGCCGACTGTTTAGTGCAAACCAAAAACTTGGGGGGCAGGTATGAATAACCTAAAAGTGTGGCCGCACCTCACGATCATCGCGATCCTTGTCGCGGTGCTGGCAGGTGTCGGCGTAGCATGGTGGATGAAACATGAGCCAGCGGCATCGGCGAAAGAAGTGCCGAATGCAGCGCGCATTCAGCGTGTCGATGGCGACGTCGCACTGAGCAACGCTCAGGACACGAACGCCGCGAACGCAGGCAGCGAACAATGGATCGCCGCGACTGCGAACCAACCGTTTTCAGTCGGCGACCGCATCTACACGCGCGACAACTCGCGCGCGAGTCTGGCGTTTACCGGACGTAACTTCGCGCGCCTCGATCCAAACACTTCGCTCGACGTGTTGACGCTCGAACCGACGACGCACGCAGCTAGCGTTGCGTGACGGTTCGGCCGTGTTTGATGTTGGTTACCTGGACCAGGGCGATCTGTTTGAAGTGGCGACTCCGTACGGAGCAGTCGATTTCGAGCAGCCCGGTCTTTACAACGTCGGCATCGACAACGGGCAGGTTCTTGTTTCGGTGTTGAGCGGACTCGCGCAAGTAGTCGGTCTCGGCGGCAGCGGACAAATCAGCAAAGGTGAAATGCTGACGCTGATCGGACAAACCGCAGCCGACGTCGTGCTTTCGCAGACTCGACGGACGCGATGCGGGATATCTGGTCGACGATTATTACGGCTATCAGTATCCGCAGTATTACGACGGTCGTTATCGCGATTACAACACCTATCGTGAACGATCCTTATTACTTCGATCCGTATCGACGGAACGTCAGCTACCAGTATGTGAACTCATACGTTCCCGGCTTGTATGACCTTGATTACTATGGCGACTGGCGAAACGTGAGCGGCTATGGCTATGCATGGTCGCCGCGCGTCGACGCTGGTTGGGCGCCGTATCAGGCGGGTTACTGGATGACGGATTACCCGTATGGTCCAACGTGGGTTTCGTCGGAACCGTGGGGTTATGCGCCGTATCACTATGGCCGTTGGGCGTTCGTCAACGATCGTTGGTACTGGATACCTGACACTGTGAACACGGCGCCGGTCTATTCGCCGGCGATGGTGGCGTGGGTCCCGTTTGGTCAGAACGAGATCGGATGGGTGCCGCTTGGACCAGGCGACGTTTACGTGCCGCGTTATTACAACGCCGGTTGGCAGCCGTATTACCTGACGAACGACAGTCTGTATCAGCAGGTCGGGAATCTGTATGTGCCGAACGCGGTGACTGTGGTGCCGATTGACGACTTCACGCGCGGTTTTGATTTCCGGCGAGCACGGAGGGCCGATCGCCAGATGCTCGCGGGAGTGAATCCGGTGTTGGATCCGTTGCTGTTCACGCCGCTGCGGAATGCAGTTGTTAACTCCGCGTGGGGTCGTGGCAAGAAGGACATTCCGCCGGGAATCGCGAAGAAGCTGGACGATACGTTCGTAGTGACGAGCATCGAGCCTCGCGCGCCGAACTTCAGACCTGATCTGCGTCGATCGATGCGCGTTGAAACGGTGTCAGATCGAGGCAAGGGTCAGAAGTTCAAGGTGAAGGACGAACGTGGGAATGGTAATGCCGCGCGAAGTCGAACGGAAGGTCGGTCCAATCCGTGGAAAGACCGGACCAGCCGATTCAGGCTCCGGGCCAAACGGAGCGCGTAAACCGCGGTCAGGAGAAGAAGCAGGCCGCGCAGGCTATTGAGACTGTTCAGCAACGGAGCGGGTGAATCGTGGTCAGGAAAAACGACAGGCGCGCAGCTGATCGTCCGGTAGACAACAGGCGCCTGTGCAGCAGCAACGGCAGCAGCCGGTTAATCGTGGTCAGGAAAAACGACCGGCTGCCGCACAGACTGAGCGTCCGGTGAGACAGCCGCAGCAGCAGCCAAAGGGCGAGCGCGTTGCTCAACCGAAGGCTACGCAACCGGCCGCTCAACCAAGAGCCGCGCAACCAAAAGGTCCTGATAAGCCGAAAGGTGGACAGGCACAGGGACAAGGCGGAGGTAAGGCTAAAGGGAAGAAGCCTTAGTTCTTCGGTCGAAGCTCAACAATAGCAACCGCCACCGGGTGCGATTTGAACGGTGAGGTTCTCGGGATGCAAAGCGTAATCGGTTATCCAATCGGTTGCGCTTTGTATCTTGCCCGTTACGCAAGCTGATACTCACGTTCACGTAAGCCCGGCGATCCACCTGGGCCAATCCCTGCTGCGGCTTGAAGACGCCGTTGTTATTAATCAACGTCACTACCCACGAGTTCGCAGTGCGATTGATCAAGTATTCGACGTCACCCGAAACCTTCACCGGCGTCGCATCAGCAAATACATGCGCCAGCATGTGCGCAGCAAACGGCGTCATTCGTTCATCAATGCCAAGCCAGTCAGACAACGACGAAAACACCACACTTCCCTTGCCGGCTTTGTTCACCGTCACCAACGGATCGCCATTCGGCGCTGTAATCAAAGCTGACGCGCCGCGCAACTCCACCTTCTCGTAACGAAACATCTGACCAGTCAGGTCTTGCGCGGCCTCGCCCGGCGAGACACACTGCGCGCCATCAGCTTCGGCGACTGCATTCGTCAATCGAACGCCAAGCAACTGCGCCGGCACGCCTTTGACCTGCGCCGCATTCAACACAACCGTGCCGCCATTCCTCACGTAATCGGTGAGTTTCTGTATCCACTCCGGCGACCATTCGATCCTTCCACCGACAACCACCGCGCGATACGCATTCAGCGAAGATTTCGATCCGTCCGTCGCGGTCAGCACATCGAAAATGTCGCCAAACAAGCCCGACACAAACGCCTGCCTGTCTGCCGTCGCGGGTTCGCCCTCGGCGACGAGCGCCGGATAGTACGCCGCGCCAAACAACTCACGCAGCGCACGATCGCCGCGATCGATCTGCGACACTTCAAACGGCCACTGCGGATAGTCCGTCATCTCAAACCCATGCGCCGGGTCGAGCAAAAACGCGATCGGCGTGTACGGCGTGCCCCTATCGGCGTGCTTCTCTGCAAACCGCACAAACTCATCCGTGATGCGCCCCAGCGGATTCAGTTGGAACGGATGTTCGCCTGGACCAGGTTTGAAAAACTGATCCTGCCCCTGCTCGAGGTAGATCGCCGACGCGCCCGACATGTAGTAGAGGAAATAATTCTTGCGATACCACGAGAGCGACGGTCCCATCGTCGCGCCATAACGAGAATGAAAGAAATGATCCGGACCGGCGAAGTTTTGAGCGCGCGTGAACGTCGTCGCAGTGTCGCCGAAGTTTGGCGCGTGATAGTAAACAAACGCTCCGCCAAACTGCCGCACCGCGCCGCGCGTAAAAGCGATCCGCATGCCCGTCATCGGCATCACGGCTGCGGTTTCCATGCCGAGCAAGTTGACGCCCCAGTTTGCCAGCGCGTGTGCGAACGAGATGCTCGACGTCGATTGCGCCGGGATCAGTTTGTCCCACATCGGACCGGTCTCCGTGTGAAACGTCCGTCCCCACTTGCGCGCGAGCGCCTGCGAATAGAAATCCTTGTGCGCGTCGAGTAGTTGCTGTCGCGTCATGGTTGGCGAGATCTTCAACTCGTCCGGCGCGGAGTCCCACACGTAGCCGACGCTCTCGCCCGATATCCAACCGAGAAATTGATCCTTGAGTTCGCCGGTGAGCAGTTGCCACACTGCCTTGCCCTCTTCCTCTTTCATCGTGGCGGCGCCGTAGTTGATGAGAATCGCGAACGGCACTTTCGTCTCGCGCAGGTAACGAAGAAACGCGCTTCCATCTTTCAGGTATTCGGGAACGTTGTTGATGTAAATCACCGGCACGACGAGTTTCGATTGAAACAACGGCACGTCGCGCGCGCCCTTGTACTTTTTGACAAACTCTTCGATCGGCTCGGCGTTGAACGGATAAAGCGGCCGCTCCTCAGCGGGCTTGTCCAACATGGGCCAGAACTCTTTCGCGATGTTCCACGGCATCAGGAAGTCGCGTCCTGCGAGCTTCGGACGCTGCCACATATCAGGCGCGTTCAGCGGCGGCTCGCCGTTCAGAAGCGACGCGAGCGGTTTGCCTGAGTTGGACCACGTGCGCAAGTAACGCTGTGCGGCGAAGTCCGGTTTTTGCCGGCCCTTTGGTATGAATGCGAAATCGTTGGTGAGCACAAAGCAGTCGACGTGTCTTCGCGCAGTCGTCGCTTTCTCGACGTTGATGGAAAGACGGGCTGGCCCTTTCTTCATCACAGCGGTGTCGGCGAAGTCCCACGTGAAAGCCCAACCCCAGTACAAACTGACTTCATCGTTCGGATCGACGAGTCCGGCCTCGCCAAACTCGCGCCGAAAAACCTGCTCGCCGTTCTGCACAATCGTGACCGTGAAGTTCTCCTTCTTCCTGGCCCAATCGGCGTAACGAATCCACAGCCTATATGGTCCGGTGCGTGGCACTTCGAGGTCCTGGTAGATCGTCGCTTTCGTCTCATCCGCACTGGCGGCGGCGGAGTTCCACTCGCTCTCGCCACCCTGACTCCACTCCGCCGACACACCCGGACCATTCATTCCCCACCCCGGCGCTTTTTCACGCGACAGGTCCAGATACGAGGGATTCAGCATCGGCGCACCGAGCTTTCCGGTCGTGAACCCACGCATGTTCTCCGCTTCGTACCAGAGGTACTCGTGGTCGGAGGGAGAGATGGGGAGACGCGGCGACGCGGCGATGCGGCGAGAGGCGTAAACGGCTACACCAACACATAAAATGGTGCCGCAGGCAATCAGGCAAAGCCGTATTCTGGATTTCAATCAACGCCTCTCTTGGAAGACGCGCTGGACGGACGGATTGTCCATTGATGTTTATTTAGAATCATATTGACCAGTTGAGCTAGTATCCTATCGTACGTGTGGTCTAGGTCCGTCGCGTCCGCGCTGCTTAGATAACGACAACGCTTTGCAAATTCAATCCAAACTCGGGTTTCTTCAGCTTCACCTTCAGAGTCGCTCATCTTACTCACAAAGTGAGCTGGGTAACGACGTTTACGCCACGCCTCTCCGATGTTTGTGCAGACCGAGCGGGAAGAACGACGCATCTGGTCAGTAAGTGAGTACTTCTCTTCGACTGGAAAGGATTTAGACAACTCGAATATCTTCATAGCCGCATCCATGGCGGCCTGGTACACGCGCAGTTCCTTGTAACTTCGAATGTTCGGCAAGATCGTGAGGACCTCGATTCTTTTTGTGAGTATAAAACCCTTCAGGTGTGTGAGTCTCACCTAGCCATTATCGCCCCTTGTCCTTCTAACCTCCCTCGCCCCTATTGCCTTTTCCCCGCGTCCCCGCGTCCCCGTGTCTCCCCTCCCCGCTTCTCCCCGTCCCCGCGTCTACCCCAACGCCTCCACACACTCAGCCAAACTGCGTTGACGGCAAGTAAACATCGGGGTGTCGCGAAGGGTGTAGGAGCTGGCTTTCGTTTCCCTGAGCTCCTGGACCAGGTCCAGGAAGTCAGACGGGAAATCGGTCTCGAAGGCGACGACAAACTCCTGGTCGTCGAGACCGAATGAATAGGTGGTGTGAAGTTTGACCGAGCGATATTTCGAACCGATGCGAATATGCTCGTCCATCATCTCCTGCCGCTTTTCGCCTGGCTGTGTGTACCACTCGCGCGTCTTCACAAACGGATAGACGAAAAGATACTGCGACTTGCCGGGAACGATGTGCAGCCGATCTTCGACGTGCTCGGGATTGTCTTTGTCGATATACATCGAACGCTTTGTCATGGAGAGAAATGATTGCGTCGGTTCGATGTACTTCGCCATTTCGGTGCGGTTCAGCCGCGACGTCATCTCCTGGATCGGTTCGAGATCGTAACCGATCCGCCAGATCATGAAATCGACGTTGGTGCGCAGGCCGATCGTCGAATAAGAATGAATCAGCAACGAGGACCGAAACTCCTCGACTGTCTTTACAAACTCCTCGCGGCAACGCTGTTTGTCTGCATCTGAAAGCAAGCGCCAATCGGGCCGGGCGTGGTAGAAAGTGAAGTTGACGAACTGCCGGGGAAGCTTGGCCTTTTCGACTTCTACTTCAGTCTGATTGGGGGCAAGACGAAGGGAACCGCGAGGGGCATTACCTGGATCCTTATCGCTAATCATTTGCTTTACCTCTGAAGAAAGACTGACCCTGGAAAGTTGCTGCGATGCAAAGTTATTCTGCCCAGTCTGGTGCTCGATTGCAACCGGGGAAGAAACCCTGTCGCTCGCGCGTCTATAATCAATGGTCAAAAACATGACAGATTCCGATCAACCGACTCGTCGCTCGTTTTTACTGCTGGTCCCGCTGGGGATTTTTGCTTCTATCGCCGCCGGTGCTTTTCGTTTTTTGCGGCCTCGAATCTCTGCTGCGACCGATCGCTGGCTCGACGTCGCGCCCGCTCAGTGAACTGGCCGGCGCGCAGCCAATGAGCAGGAAAGTCGTTGCCGAGCACGTCGCCGGCTGGGCCATTATCGACCCAAGAGCACAACGTGTTCGTGTTACCTGCGAAAGGTAACCAGGTACTCTCGCCGATCTGTCCGCACGAGGGTTGCGAGGTGTTGTGGGAGCAGGAGCGGAATCGATTCGCGTGTCCGTGTCATGATAGTTACTTTGCAGCGGACGGCGCGAAGATTAGCGGTCCGTCGCCGCGGGGGCTCGATGCGTTTCCCAGCCGCGTGCAGGATGGAAAACTGCAAGTGCAGTACGGCTTGCCGCAGGAGCCTGGTACTCGCGCATGACCACCGATCGATACCGCTCGCGGATTCACGCCTGGATTGACGCGACCTCCGGCATCGTTGTGATGTTGTTGGCGGTGCAATTTCTGACCGGTGTCCTGCTCGCGTTTTATTACGTCCCTTCCACCGATCACGCGTACGCGACAGTCGAATATGTCGAAAAGACTGTATCTTCCGGAGCGTGGATTCGTTCGCTGCATCACTACGGTTCGCAATGGCTGACGCTGTTTCTCTTCCTGCACGTCGTGCGGCTGTTTTTGAGGAAGGCGTACATCGACCACAACAAACAATGGATCGCGTCAGTCGTGCTGCTCGGTTTGGTGATGGCGGGCGGCGGCACGGGTTATTCACTGCCGTGGGACGCGCGCGCGTTTTTCAGCACGCGCATTGCGGAAGGATTGGTCGGCGGACTGCCGTTTGTAGGCCGCATGGGGCGGTTGTGGTTGTTGGGAGGCAACGAGATCTCGACGATCACGCTGTCGCGGTTCTTCGCAGTGCACGCGTGGGTAGTTCCCGGGTTGATCGTCGCGGTTGTCGTCTGGGGTTCGTTACGCTGGCCGAACCTGCAACGTCATGCGATCGCCGCGGGCCTCGTTTTCATCGCTCTCGCGCTCTGGTGTTTGAAGTTTCATGCACCGCTTGGTCCAACGACAACACAAATGAGCGCGGATTATTCACCACGACCCGGCGCGCAGTTCCTTTGGTTGTATCAAACATTGAAATACGTTCCCGGGGGACTGGCATCCATCATCAGCCTGGTCCTGCCGGCAATTGCGCTTTTCCTCCTGGTTCTTTTGGGAAGGTTGCGTGGCGCCAGATTAATCGGCGGAGTGATTCTTGGCGGTGGCGCATTGTTGATTATTGTGATGACCACCGCTGCGTATGTTAGGGCATAATGGGTTCACACAAAATTCAAAAACGGAGACCGTTTAAATGAAACTAATCTCGCTTGTACTCTCGTGTGCCGTCATCGTGGTATTCAGCATCGCCTGCACTGAAACCGCAACGCCGACCAACACCTCGACCGCAACCCGCACCGCGTCACCAGCGCCATCACTTGCAGCGGCGGCTGATCCGTTTGCCGCCGCCCAGGCCAACTTCCAGAAGCACTGCGAAGCGTGCCATGGTCCAAGCGGCGAAGGCGGACTTGTCAAAGTCGAGGACAAGCAGATTAAAGTCGCATCGTTGAAATCCGATCACGCGAAGAAACACAGCGACGACGAGCTGACGAAGATCATCACGGGCGGCGAAGAAGAGATGCCGGCATTCAAAGACAAACTCAACGCCGAGCAAATATCAGAGCTCGTCCGCTACGTTCGCCACCACTTCCAGGGGACGAACTAGCCACGATTGCCACTGATCCGTATAATCCGTGGCTATTGCAGGCGTAGCTCAGTTGGATAGAGCGTCTGACTTCGAATCAGAAGGTCGCAGGTTCGAGCCCTGCCGCCTGTACCAGCTTTATTTCCCCCGTTTGGCCCGGATAAATGCCCAGCAAACTCGCACTCATCGGAATTCGTTACGACGAAAACTCGTCGTTTACCAAAGGCGCGGCCGACGCGCCGCCGCAGATTCGTGCCGCGCTCCGTTCCGACGCGTGGAACCTGTTCAGCGAAAACGGAACCGATCTGTCAGATGATTCGGTCTTTTTCGACGCAGGCGATATCGAACCAGTCGCGGGCAGCGACATGTTCACGCTTATCGAGAACTCGGTGCACACGCTGATTGCCGACGGTCTGTTGCCGATCTCACTCGGCGGCGATCATTCGATCACGTATCCGATCGTGCGAGCGTTCGCGCAAAAGTATAAAGACCTGAGCATTCTCCACTTCGACGCGCATCCCGACCTTTACGACAACTTCCAGGGGAATCGTAATTCACACGCGAGTCCATTCGCCCGCATCATGGAACAGAAGCTGGTGAAGCGACTGGTCCAAGTCGGCATCCGCACGTTCAATACGCACCAACGCGAGCAGGTGAAGAAATTTGGCGTGGAAACGATCGAGATGCACCAGTTGCGCGACAACCTGCAACTGGTGTTTGACTCGCCGGTCTACATCTCGTTCGACATCGACGCGCTGGATCCCGCCTTCGCGCCTGGCGTTTCGCATCGTGAACCCGGTGGGATGTCCACGCGCCAGGCGATCGACTTGATTCAGCGGATGAAGGGGACGGTCGTCGGCGCAGACATCGTGGAGTTCAATCCACGCATGGATCCGCTGCACATCACCGGAACGGTCTGCGCGAAGCTGTTGAAAGAGATCGCTGCTCGAATGATATAACCACAAAAAGGCACAAGAGACACAAGAGGCACAAAACCTTTCTTGTGTTTCTTGTGCCTCTTTGTGGCCTAACTACGTTGCGCCAGCGCCACGTAATCTCTCGTTCGATGGCCCAGGTAAACCTGACGCGGCCGCGCGATCTTCTGGTCTGCATCCTCCAGCAACTCGACCCACTGCGCCAGCCAGCCTGACGTGCGCGGAATCGCAAACATCACCGGGAACATGTCCACCGGAAAACGCATCGCCTGGTAGATGATTCCCGAGTAAAAATCGACGTTCGGATACAGCTTTCGCTTCACGAAGTACTCGTCTTCCAACGCAATCCGTTCCAACTCGAGTGCGATATCGAGCAGCGGATCCTTACCAGTAACTTCAAACACTTCGTACGCGACTTGTTTGATTATGCGCGCGCGCGGATCGTAGTTCTTGTAGACGCGATGACCGAAGCCCATCAGTCGAAACTCGCCGGCTTTCACCCGCTTGATGTAATCAGGAACGTTGTTAACTGATCCGATCTCTTTCAACATCCGCAGCACCATCTCGTTCGCGCCGCCGTGCAGTGGTCCATAGAGCGCGGCCGCAGCGCCGGCGAGCGATGAAAACGGATCGGTGTGCGCGCTGCCGATGCTGCGCATCGCGTTGGTACTGCAGTTCTGTTCGTGGTCCGCGTGGAGGATATAGAGAACGTTGAGCGCCTTTTCCAACACCGGATTCGGTTGATACTTGAGCTCCGTCGTCTTGAACATCATGTTGAGGAAGTTGCCTTCGTAACTCAGATCGTTATCGGGATACGAGTACTGCATACCGATCCGGTGACGAAACGCGAACGCCGCGATCGTCGGCACCTTGGCAATCAACCGGTAGATCTGTTTCCAACGACACTCCGCGTTAAAGATGTCCTTTGCGTCGGGATAGAAAGTCGACAGCGCGCCGAGCGCCGCTTCAAACATGCCCATCGGATGCGCGTTGTAGTGAAAACCGTCGATCACCTTCTTGATGCTTTCGTTGATGAAGGTGTGATAGGTGATGTTTTTGGTCCACTCTTTGAGCTGCGATTCGTTCGGCAGTTCGCCGTGCAGCAGCAGGTAAGCGACTTCCAGATAAGTGCTTTTTTCGGCCAGTTGATCGATGGGATAGCCGCGATATTCGAGTATGCCTTTGTCGCCGTCGATGAACGTGATGCGGCTCTTGCACGAGGCGGTATTCATGAATGCCGGATCGTAAGTCATCAGGCCGAAATCGTCGTCCGAAACCTTGATCTGGCGCAGATCCATCGCGCGGATCGTGCCGTACTCGATCGGCAATTCATACTGCTTGCCGGTTCGATTGTCAGTAATCGTTATTGTGTTCTGGCTCATGTGAGGAGATTAACGCGAAATTGCGGAATTGCGAAATTTCACATTTCGCAATTCGCAATTCGCAATTCTTAATTGTTCTTGCGGGCTTCCTTGAGTTCTCTTTCCACTTGTCTGCGCGCTTCTTTCGAGTCGCGTTCGTTCAAACCGAGATCCTGCAACGTCTGACCTAAACTTCTTCCCGACGACAATCCGTTCAGAATCGCACCGCGAGTGATGTTCGGATTTCTGCTGCCGAGATTCTGCGAGAGACGCGTGGCTGAAACGTAGTTGCCAAACGTTAGATCAGGATTCGTAACCAGCGCTGACTGGTAGCCGGCACGAAGATCGTTAGCGTTCGTGTGCAACGCTCTCGGAACGCCCGGATGATCGCGCAGATCGTTATCGGCGCGACGCAGGTTGTCGTTCGCTTTGCGCGCGCGTTCGAGTCCGGCGTCTGAACGGCCGTTCGACTTGTTCGACGCGTTACTCAGGCCGTCATCGGAACGTCCTTTCGACTTGTCCGACGCATTGCCAAGTCCGCCTCCGCTCGGCGGTCCACCACCATGACCGCTGCTGCTGCCGCCGCCTTTACCACTACCACCGCCGCCTCCTTTGCCCCCACCCTTGCCCTGCGCGAAAGCCGCGGTCGCCAGGACCAGCACCAGCAGACACAGGAATGCTGCGTAAGTCCCTTTCTGAATCAATTTGCTCATGGCACGCTCCTTAAATGGTTTCACTTCTTTGAGGGGGACAAGAGGAGAGAGCAAATTCAATTTACTACAGGCGGCGGGCACACTGCGACAAGAATTTAAAAACGCAATATTAGCGCAATATTAATTAGCGAATGCCGACCAGCTCGACGTCGAAAAGGAGTGTGGAATTGGGTGGAATTTTGGGTGGACGGCCGCGGACGCCGTAGCCGAGTTCGCTGGGGATCGTGAACTTTCGTTTGCCGCCGACTTTCATCGTCATCAGGCCTTCGTCCCAGCCTTTGATCACTTCGCCAACGCCGAGTCGGAAGTTGGCTGGCGGCCGGCCGTTGGTACTGTCAAAAGGCGTCCCGTCTTCAAGTGTGCCCGAGTAGTGGACCACAACCGTTTGGCCCGGTTTCGGGCTTGGTCCATCGCCGACTTTCACATCCACATACTTCAGACCGGATTCGGTCGTTACTTCAGCTCCGGCGGGATTCGCCTGACGCGTAATTACGTAAACCACCATCACGCCAGCGATCACCAGGACCAACGACGATCGCGCCGATACGGAGATATTGATTGCGACCGCCCGTTGATTGCGCACTCTGGTGCGAAGGCGCGTTTGGATTGCGAGGTCTTTTGCGAGCTCGGTTGATTTTCCGGTGACGACTCTGTGGCACGGAGCTTCTTATACAGATATTATGGCGTCTGTTCAAGTGAGGCCAATTGATGCCGATCGTCGCCGTTATTCCTGAACCAAAGAGCCCCGTCGAGTTGCGTGAAGTTGCCGAGCCTGATCTCGAAAGCAATTCAGCATTGCTCGAAGTCGAGTTGTCGGAAGTGTGCGGAACGGACGTGCACTTGCAAGCGGGACGTTTGAACGGAGTTCCCTATCCGCTCGTTCCCGGGCACGTTTCGGTCGGACGGCTGCAAAAGATCCGCGGCGAGATGGTCGACATCGACGGTAAGCCGTTTCGCGAGGGCGATCGCGTCACGTTTCTCGACGTGCATCGCACGTGCAACGCGTGCTGGTATTGCCTGGTCGCAAAAGCTTCGACTCGCTGTCCCCAGCGAAAGGTCTACGGCATCACTTACGGTCTAGACGACGGGTTGTGCGGCGGATGGGCCACGCACATCTATCTCAAACCCGGAACGCGCTGCATCCGTCTCGACGCAACAGCGGAAACTTTCATGGCCGGCGGTTGTGCACTGCCGACTTCGTTGCACGCGATCGAACGCGGTGATATCAGAATCGGCGACACTGTTCTCGTGCTTGGTTCCGGACCGGTTGGCGTGAACGCTATCGTCATGGCCCGACTGCGTGGTGCGTTGCGCGTGTTCTGTATCGGAGCGCCGGAAGCGCGTCTCACAGCAGCTAAACAAGCTGGTGCGTCGGCGACGCTGAACATCGAAACGCACAACGAGAGCGATCGTTTGAACTGGATTCTGGAACACACCTCAGGACGCGGCGCTGATGTGACTGTCGAAGCGACCGGCGCACCGGAAGCGGTCGTGCAAGCAATGCGCTTCACTCGCGATGCAGGCACGGTCGTCGTCGTGGGCCAGTACACCGATCACGGCGAAGCGTCATTCAATCCCCATCTCGACTTGAACAAGAAACACCTCGACGTGCGTGGATGCTGGGGTTCCGACTTCTCTCACTTCTATCGCAGCGCGCAGCTTGCCTCAGAGAAACCGGAGTTGTGGGCGGGAATGAAACTCGACTCTTATAACTTGGAGAACGCTAACGAAGCGCTGGCTGCTGTTGCGGAGGGTCGTATTCTCAAGGCGATCATTAAGCCACAAGAGGCACAAAACAAAGCCACAAAAGGCACAAGAAAGAAAAAGAGTTAGACGAGGTCTGGAAAATCAGCCTCTGTCACTTTTCTTCCTTTTTGTGCCTTTCGTCTTGTGGTTATTAAGGCGCGTCGCCTCTCGGACCACCGCGACCACCTCGTCGCCCGCGCATCTCGTGACGGTCCTTTTGAAACTGTTCCCACTGCTCGGCCGTCAACACTTGCTGCAAACGCTCGTCTGCTTGCCGCCGAATGTCGTCAAACTTAGGTTCCGACTCACGACGCAGCGCCCGCACCTGTTCCCTCGTGTCGCTAAATATCTGTTGGACCTTCGTCCTCTGGTCGGCGGTGAGATTCAACCGTTGCGCCATTTGTTGAAACCGATCGCGCGGCCGGTCGCTGCCTGCCACTCTTCGATAGACGTTGAGTGCGAGGATGCCCGCGGCAAAACCCAGCACGAAGATCACCAGTGCCGCAACACGAACCTGCCATCTGTTCTTACTAGCGTTGTCCATGATTACCTTGCCTCGTCCTCATCGTCGTAAATAGTGGCGAGCACCTGCTCGTAACTCAACTGTTCGTCAGCCTGATCGAAAATGACTGACTCCGCCGCATCAACCGACGCTGTCTGTTCGTTCAGCGCGGTCGCCGGATCGGGGAACACAAACGTCATTGCCCCGAGAAGAATCGTTGCCACGGCCATGGAAGACACCAGCGCACTGGCCGCCTTCCACATCCGCACAAAGGCAGGCACGCTCTCCGCCGCCTGCTGCTCTCTCAACGCCGCGAGCACTTTTGTATGAAAGAACGGCGACGGCTCGATCTTCACCTGCGCGCGTTCCGTGATAACCAAAGCTGAAAGCTGTGCCGCCTCGAAAGATGTTCGGCACGACGCGCAATCGCGCGTGTGCACCTTCACTTCGTCGAGCTCAATCGGCGAAAGGCTCGCGAGTGCCACGCTGTCGATGACTTCAATAATGTGCTTGTCTTTCATTCGATCACCTGTTCAGCTTTTGAACCTTTATAACTCAGTAACTTCTCCATCGCTTCGCGAATCTTCTTCCGTGCTCGAAACGCCCTCACCTTAACCTTCGACTCCGACCATCCAGTCGCTTCAGCCACTTCCTTGATCGACGCGTTCTCACCATCGATCATCAACAGCGCCTGCTGATCCTCGGGTGACAATGTGCCGAGCAATCGATCCGCAAGGTCCGCAGCGACGAGGCTGTTTTCGACCGAATCATTTACCGCGACGAGTTGCTGGTCTAACCAGCCACTCTCATCGTCAGTCAGATCCGAAACAGTCAACTCGGGCCTCCGTTTCGATCCTCTGATCATATTCAAGCAAGTGTTGGTGGCGATTCTCGTCAACCAACCTTCCATCGATCCGCGTCCTTCAAAACTCCCGAGCTGCGTGAACGCTTTCAAAAAAACTTCCTGCGCCGCATCTTCCACCTGACTTCGTTCGCGAAAGAACCTGCTGGCAACACTGAAAACTCTTGGACTGAATCGTTTTACTATTTCAGCGAAGGCAGACTCGTCACCTCCCTGCGCTCGTCGCGCCAGGTCGAGTTCGGTGGTCTGTTCAATCCCACTCTCCAGATGCGGTCCTCATCGGAAGACAGCGGGTCATTGACCATCGCCAATGACCCGGTCCGTGGGGGAGACGCTTATTCCTGTCCTCGGCGTCCGCGCCGCTCGCCGCGTCGGGCTTCGCGTTGCGCTTTCGCCTGTTCCAACTGGGCTTTCTGCTCAGCCGTCAAAACGGAAAGCATCTCCTGATGAAGCTTGAACCGCTCGCCCATCAGTTTGGCTTCGAGGGAAGCCATTTCCGTCAGTTTCTGAGTAGCCAGAGCTTCATTGAACGTACCGCCTTCGCTCGTCTGACGCAACTCCTGCCGTTTGGCATGAAGCTGTTCGCGCAACGGCTTGTTGCTTTGAGCAAAGCTTTCGTGGATCTGTTTCATCTTAGCTTTCTGGTCGTCAGTAAGATTAAGGCCTCTGAAGAACCCGCCGGCGCGCATTCCTCTCAAGCCCTTGTGATCACCTCGACCGCGGCCACGCCACTCGCGTTGGCCTTGTTTCTGATCGCCCTGGCCACTTCCCTGATTGGGGGTAACCGTTTGGGCGACAGCGATCGAGGCAGCTAAAGCAATGGCGGAGAGAGAAGCGATTGCCAGTGTTTTAAACCGTCTGGGTTTGTTCATTTCAGTTTTCTTACTCCTAAGTTCCTTTAATCAATTCCAGGGGAGTGTCCCAACTCGTAAGACACCTCATTTCTCACATCGGTTACATGTAACCAATCCGTGAAGATCTGTGTCTACGAAAGAGTGAAAAAGATATTACTGATTGCGATCGTCCTTTTGGCTTCGAGTTTCGCTCACGGGCAGAGCCTCGTCGAACTGCAGCAAGCAGAAGTTGAGAAACTTACTAAGAACACAGATCTACTACGTCAACTCTATTCCGAAGGCTTAATTGCACGAGTTGAGCTGGAAAAATCGGAGCAGGAGCTGACTGCGGCAAAGTCACGAGTTGAGGAGACCCAAAAAGCTCAGGAATTTGCCAAAACACAAGCTGCCGAGATCGCCAAAGCACAGGAACTGGCGAAGACGAAATCTTTCGTCAAACCCACGCTGATGCTGCGCTCGACTGCCGGAAGCTTTGTGATCGCGAACCTGTCGCCGATTCAACAGTTCTTTTCCAAGACGTTTGGAAAGCCGCTTCCGACCAGCACGATCGGTCAAAGTGCGACGCACAACCGTATGGGTTGGGACCACCGGAATTCGGTCGATGTTGGACTGCATCCAGACAGCGCAGAAGGACGCGCGTTGATCGCTTATTTGCAGACCGCGGGAATTCCGTTTCTCGCGTTTCGCGGAGCGATTCCGGGCGTTTCGACTGGACCACACATTCACATTGGCAACCCGTCGCATCGACTTAGAACAGTGTTTGCGTGTAACCAACTTAGGTTGGATGGTGTCTGACTAATTGACACTAATTGAGGTAGGAACCGAATGTCGACTCAAACAATAAAGAATCAACCCATTGTGGCCGGACTGAGCACTGGTGTGTCCAGTGCATGGCTGCGGCAGCTCTGGACCAGGTTGCTTGCGGGCAAAAAGAAACTGTTAATCGGCGGCGGAATGATGGCGGCCGTGATATTTGCCGGCTTCTATTTCTGGGACAGTGACGCCGGCACTCCGCAGTACATGACTGCGCGTATCGAACGCGGAAACTTGCGCAACACAGTTACCGCAACCGGCGCGCTGCAAGCTGTGACGACGGTTCAGGTCGGCAGCCAGGCATCGGGAACGATCTCCGCGCTGTACGCTGACTTTAATTCGGTCGTTAAAAAAGGACAGGTAGTCGCGCAGCTCGATCCGTCGACAGCGAAAGCACAGGTGGACCAGGCACGCGCAAACCTCGAACAGGCACGCGCGAGTTTGGCGAATGCACGCGCCGCGGTTGTGAATTCGCGTGCGGGCGTGAGTGACGCGCAGGCGAGAAACATGGCGGCGAAATCGACCGTTCAAAACAATCAGGCGGGCGTCTCGGGTGCCGAAGCGAACGTTGCTGTGTTGAAAGCGCAGCAGGACGACGCGCTCAGTCTGTTGAAACAAAACGAATCATTACTTAAAGCGGGCGTGATCGCGCAGCGCGATTACGACGTCGCGATGACGGCTTACAAGACCGCCGAAGCCAGATACAACCAGGCAGTTGCGCAGTTGAACCAGGCGAAGCTCGCGGAACAGTCGTCTTCGAGCGCGGGTATCGCGCAGTCGCAGGCGGCGATTGAACAGTCGCAGGCGCAGGTGCAGCAATCGCAGGCACAGGTACAGCAGTCCGCCGCTCAGGTGCAGCAAGCGCAGGCGGCACTCAGTTTGGCGGAAGTGAATTTGAGTCATACGACGATCGCGTCGCCGATCGACGGCGTTGTGGTTTCGCGTGACGTGAACGTCGGTCAGACGGTGGCCGCGAGTTTGTCGGCGCCGACGCTTTTCACGATTGCTAACGACCTGACGCAGATGCAGGTCATCGCCAACATCGACCAGGCGGATATCGGTTTGGTCGAGCAGGCGAAGTCGGTGAGGTTCACGGTCGACGCGTTTCCGGGCAAGGATTTCGACGGCAAGATCGCCGAGATGCGTTTGAATCCGGTGAATGTGCAGAACGTGGTGACTTACAACGTCGTGATCAATGTCGACAATCCCGAGCAGAAGTTGAAACCGGGTATGACGGCGAACCTGACGATCACGATCGACGAGCGGAATGATGTGTTGAAGGTGCCGAACTCGGCGCTTCGGTTTACGCCGCAGGACAGGCAGCGCGGTGGTAATGCGAGTGGCGCGCAAGGCCAGGGTGGCCAGGGTCAAGGTGGTCAGCGACGTCAGCGCCAGCAAGGCGACAACGCTGGTGGTGCTAACAACGGTGGCGACTCCGCTGGACGTGGAAACTTCGCGCCGGCGTCAGCGCCAGTGCTCGCAGGCCAGACGCGTATCGTTTGGGTTTTGGGCGCAAACGGTCAACCAGAACGTCGACGAATCACAGTCGGACTCAGCGACGGTGCTGCGACTGAAGTTGTCGATGGAGATCTGAGGGAAGGCGACATGGTCATTACCGGCCAGACGATCTCCGGATCGAGCAACGCGCAGAACAACCAGTCGCGTCCGCCAGGATTCGGTAACGCGCCGCGAGTTGGCGGGGCCGGCGGCGGCGGTCGTGGTAGGTAATAAACAAGATGAGTACATCATTTGTAACAACACAACCACAACTCGATCCGGCACTGCTGACGCAAGTGTCCCCCGGTAATGACGCGCGGCCGGTGATCCAGTTGGACCACATCCACAAGACCTACACGATGGGCGATGTGGAAGTGCACGCGCTGCGCGGAGTTTCACTGACGATTCGTGAAGGCGAGTTTGTGGCGATCATGGGTGCGTCGGGCTCGGGTAAGTCCACGACGATGAACATTATCGGTTGTTTGGACCGTCCAACGCGCGGCAGTTACATCCTTGACGGCGAAGACGTCTCGCAGATGTCGAAAGACCAACGCGCTGACATTCGCTGCCAGAAGATTGGTTTCGTGTTTCAGGGTTTCAACCTGCTTTCACGCACGTCGGCGCTCGAGAACGTTGAGCTGCCGATGCTGTATCTCGGAGTTGATACAGCACAGCGTCGACAGCGGGCTGCGGAGGCACTGGCTGCGGTTGGGCTCGCGGGTCGCGAGCAAAACCACCCGAATCAGTTATCGGGAGGCCAGCAACAGCGTGTCGCCGTCGCCCGCTCCCTGGTTAACCATCCGGCGTTGATTCTCGCCGACGAGCCGACGGGTAATCTCGACTCGCGCACGTCGGTTGAAGTGATGGAGATCTTCCAGCGTTTGAATCGTGAACGCGGGATCACGCTGGTGCTCGTCACGCACGAGTCGGACATCGCGCAGTACGCCGACCGCATAGTCGTTTTCAAGGATGGGAAGATCAAGAGCGACTACCAGGTGCAGGACAAACGCGACGCCGCGGAAGAGTTGAAGAACCTGCCCGTCATCGAAGAAGAAGACGACGAGGAATGAAATGCCGACGATAAGTGAACCTACTGATGATCATTCGTGTTGCGTTTCGCGCGCTTGTGCGTAACAAGATGCGCGCGGCTTTGACGATGCTCGGCATCATCATCGGCGTTTCCGCCGTGATTGCGATGGTGAGTATCGGACAGGGCGCGTCGGCGTCTGTTCAAGCGCAGATCGACAGCATCGGCACGAACCTGTTGTTCGTTAGCGCGGGCTCGCAGAACGTCGGCGGAGTGCGCAGTGGTACCGGCGATACCGGCAACAACGTGTTAACCGTCGACGATCTCGACGCGATCAAACGCGAAGTGCCGAGTGTTTCGATGGTGACACCGTCCGTGAACACGCGTGCGCAGCTCATCGCCGGCAACCAGAACTGGAACACTTCGCTCCAGGGCGTCAGCGAGCAGTATCCCGACATCCGCAAGTGGTCCATTCAGAGCGGCGCTTTTTTTACTGACGCCGACGTGCGCACTGCCGCGCGCGTGATCGTCATCGGCCAAACGCTGGCTGACACGCTTTATCCCGGCAGCGATCCGGTCGGACAAACGATTCGTGTCTCGAATCTTCCGTTCCGCGTTGTTGGTGTGATGGCTGCGAAGGGACAGGACCCGCAGGGCCGCGACCAGGACGACATCGCATTTGCGCCGTACACGACCGTGCAGAAGAAAGTGCTCGGCCGCGATCGCGTTCAGATCGCTTACGTCTCCGCGATTTCACAAGACGCGACTTACACCGCGCAATCGCAAATCAGCGAGCTGCTGCGCCAACGTCACAAACTCACGGCAAGTGAACCCGATGACTTTACGGTCCGCAACATGACCGACATCGCCGAAGCAGCAAACGAAACCAGCCGGACGATGACGATCCTGCTGGCGTGTATCGCAGGTGTTTCGCTGCTCGTCGGCGGCATCGGCATCATGAACATCATGCTCGTATCGGTCACCGAGCGCACGCGCGAGATCGGCATTCGCATGGCGATCGGCGCGCGTTCGTCGGCGGTGCGCAGTCAGTTTCTGATCGAGTCGATCGTGCTGAGTCTGACGGGTGGAACTGTCGGTATCATTCTCGGCATCGCGTTGTCACTCGCAATCCCGGCGATGCTGGGTTGGCCCACGCTGGTGTCGATGGCGGCGATTGTCGGTTCGGTGATCTTCTCCGCGGCCGTGGGAATCTTCTTCGGCTACTACCCGGCGCGCAAAGCGGCGGCGTTGGATCCGATTGAAGCGCTCCGTTACGAATAAACCGGTGGGCGGTGCCGCCACGCAACGTGGAGCCCCGCCCAAATCGCAAAGCTCACCACATAACCAATCACGGTGGCGGTCAGATTGAACCGCGGATCGTTTCTGCCGGCAATGAGGACCACAAACAGCAGCAGAACAGCATGAACGACGGCGAAGGTCCAAAGCGCGATCCGCAGCGGGTCCAGCTTGGTCGTTTTCGTTAGGAGCAAGACGGTCAAGTTGCCAACTACTCCGGTCGTTACGAGCGCGTCGAGCACATAACCAAACACGAGAATCGAAGCCACTTCGTTTTTTCTGCCGTAACTCAGCAGCAGAAAAGCGACGACGATAATGCCGATAGATCCAAGTAGCCCTAGTAGATTTCTATTCATAATCATGCCTTCCTTTCGCTCCTTCGCGACAGACACAACAAGATCGAACAGCGTCCATAACCAAAACCCTGGCAGCGATCGCCTGCTTATTTCCAGGCGATAAGAGTCACGGAACACCTGAACCATTTCGCTTGTAAACCTCCGCCTAAACTCCGGCGGATACGCCAGTAACAGAAAACCGTAGAGTTTGCAGGAGATGTTCATAACTCAAGCACCGCGTGCGGACAGAAGCTTCTTGGCGCGTGCGCTCTTCACCAGTCGTTCGAGACGCTCGGCCTCCGCCACTGCCACACGATGGCCCAGGTTAGTGAGACGGTAATAACGGCGTCGCTCGTCGTCGAGCTCCGGATCGGGACGCTCCTCCAGTTCCTCGATCAGACCGTCGTTGAGCATGCGTTTAATCGATCCGTAGAGCGTGCCTGGTCCAAGCCGCACTTGTCCTTCGCTGCGCTCGTCAACCTCGCGCATGATCTCGTAACCGTGTCGTTCCTTGTCCGCGAGCGCCAGCAGGATGTGAAACATCGCCGGCGTCAACGGCAACCAGGCTTCGGGCTTTTCTTTTGCCAACTGTATCGCCTCTCACTATATCGAGTCGCGATATAGTAATACTGCTTTCAGTTTGCGTCAAGAGGTGTTTTGGGCCTCTCACGTTTTTTAACGGCTTCGGTTAACATGCGCCGCATGATTCTGCGACTTCTGCTCCGCCGAACGCTCGCTCTTTGTCTTCTCCTGGTTCTGGTTGCCGCATCGTCAGGCCAACGACGACCTCAACCTGACAACTTCAGATCGAAACGCCCGCGACTCGTGCTGCTGATCGTCGTGGACCAGTTTCGCTACGACTATCTCGAACGCTTCGGCGACCTCTTCGTCGCTGACGGCCTGCGGCGATTGATGCGCGACGGCGCGTCGTGGACGCAGTCAAACTACGATCACTTTCCGACTTACACAGCACCCGGTCATGGAACGATGATGACCGGCGCGTATCCGGCGGAGACAGGCATCGTGGGAAACGAGTGGCCCGATCGCGTCACTGGAAAGAAAGTGACGAGCGTTTCAGACACTTCAGTAAAACTCCTCGGCGCCGGTTCGAACGAGACCGGGGCGAGCCCGCGACGTTTGATGAGCTCGACTCTCGGCGACGAGTTGCGTCTCGTTACCAACGATCGTTCGAAAGTGATTGGCATCTCGAAAAAAGACCGTTCGGCGATCTTGCCCGCAGGACGTCACGCAAACGCTGCTTACTGGTTCAGCAGCACGGCAGGCAGTATCGTCTCGTCGACGTATTACTTCGACCAGCTCCCAGCCTGGGTCACAAACTTCAACAACACGCGCCCTGTCGATCAGTACTTCGGAAAAAAATGGGAACGTTTATTGCCCGAGAGCGAGTACATAAAACGGGCCGGGCCTGATTCGCCGACGTGGGAAGCAGTGACTGCGTCAGGCGATACGAACGCGTTTCCGCATACGGTCACCGGCGGCGCGAGCGCGCCTGGCCCGGCTTTCTACTTCGCCTTCGACCACTCGCCTTTCAGTAATGAAGTAGTTCTATCGTTCACGCAGCAAGCGATCTCTAACGAACAACTCGGGCAGGACGACGACACCGACGTTCTAACGGTTAGCTTTTCCGCAAACGACTACGTGGGCCACCGCTATGGTCCATACAGTCAGGAAGCAATGGACGTCACGTTGCGCGTCGATCGACAGATCGCGACGCTGCTGGATTTCGTCCAAACAAAGGTGGGGCTCGCGAACACGCTCATCGCGTTCACAGCCGATCATGGCGTGTCGCCGATCCCCGAACATGCGGGCGCGATCGGTCTCGGCGGTGCGCGAATAAAAACCACTGATCTGCTCGCCGCAATACGCGCCGGCATCAAAGCGCGGTACAACGCCGACGATTACATCTACAAGTTTGACGACAACGGCGTGTGGCGCGACGGCTTCATGAATGGAAACATCTATTTCAACTACGCTGCCCTCGAACGCGACAAAGTGAACGCCGAAGAACTGGCGCAAGTCGTAGGCAAAGCGGCGTTGACCGTTCCCGGCGTCGCGCGATATTTCACTCGCGGGCAGTTGCTTCGAGGCGCAACGTCGATCACGGATCCCATCGAGCGGCGCGTCCTTCACGGTTTTTATCCGTCGCGCAGCGGCGACGTCGTGCTCATCGCCGAACCGTTCAAATATCTCGGCGACACGATCACGGCGACGCATGGTTCGGCATATTCGTACGATACCAACGTGCCGACCATCATCATGGGTCCCGGCGTAACTCCCGGCCGTTACTTCGAACCGGCAACCCCCGCGGACATCGCGCCGACATTGTCTGCGTTGCTTGGTCTAACGGCGCCGTCGAACGCAACCGGACGCGTGTTGATTGAAGCAATTAAGAGGTAGGTCGTTTGTACTTACTGGCGTAGTCAGGTACGGGAATGCCGTCTGGTAAACGCGGATCGTTGACGGGTTCACCCGCGCTCAGTTTCAACGGAATCACGCCGGCCCACATCGGCAAGCTGTAATCTTCTTCGTCGTCGAGCGGTGGACCAGTACGGATCTTCGCCGATGCTTCCTCGAGAGTTAAAGACAACACCGTCGTCTGTTTCATCTCCAGCTCCGTCGGCTCGCGCACGTCGTTCCATCTGCCGCGAATGATGTGTTCCGATAGCGCAACCAGCGCCGACATCTTCTCCTCCGGATCGTCAACCAGCGTCGCCCGTCCAAACACAACCACCGATCGATAGTTCATCGAATGATGAAAAGCTGAACGCGCAAGCACGAGACCGTCGAGCAGCGTCACCGTCACACACGCATCGATGCCGCCTGCGAGCGTGCGCAACATCCGGCTCGCCTGCGAACCGTGAACGTAAAGCTTGTCGTCAACGCGCGCGTAGCCCGTCGGTATCACGACCGGATGGCCGTCAACTACAAAACCGATATGACAAATAAAACCTTCGTCCAGAATTCCGTAGACAGTTTCGCGATCGAAGTGGCCGCGTTTCGGGAGACGTTTAAGTTTGGTGCGATCCGTTAGGGGAAATGTCATAATTGCCGCCCAGACTACCACGGATTCCGTCGATTAGGAGAACACCATGCGCTTTCGTTTCCCCTTTGTGGCTCTCTGTTTACTCGCTTTCGCTTTTGCCGCTAACGTCGCCGCACAAAACGGCGGACAGCCGAAGTCACCGCTCGAAACTGCACTCTCACGACTGGAGTGGCGCAGCATCGGTCCGGCAAACATGGGCGGTCGTATCGCGGACGTCGAAGGCGTGCCCGGCGATCCGAATGTGGTCTATGTCGCCAGCGCTTCCGGTGGTTTGTGGAAGACTACGAACGGCGGCGTGAAGTGGACGCCGATCTTCGAACGCGAGGGAACGATCTCAATCGGCGACATCGCGTTGGCGCCGAGTAATCCTGAAGTCGTATGGGTCGGCACCGGCGAGTCGAACGTGCGCAACAGCGTGTCGTTCGGCGACGGTGTTTACAAGTCGACTGACGGCGGCAAGACGTGGCAGCACATGGGACTCAAGGAGTCAGAGCGCGTCTCCGCGATTGCCATCCATCCGCAGAATCCCGACATCGTTTACATCGGCGCGCTGGGCCACGCCTTTGGTCCAAACGAAGAACGCGGCGTGTTCATGACTACGGACGGCGGTAAGACCTGGTCCAAAACACTCTATATCGACAACCAGCATGGCGTTGCCGATCTCGACATCGATCCCACGAACCCAAACATTCTTTACGCGGGCATGTGGAGTTTCGAGCGCAAACCGTGGACGCATCGCAGCGGCAGCGAAAAAGGCGGCGTTTACAAGTCGATCGACGGCGGTCGCACTTGGAAGAAACTCGAGAATGGTTTGCCGAAACTGATGGGACGTATCGGCGTGCGCGTCGCGCCGAGTAATACAAACGTCGTGTATGCCATCGTCGAATCGAAAGACGGCACGCTTTATCGTTCTGACGATCGCGGCGAGACGTTTCGCAACGTGTCGAAGCAGGAGTCGATCGTTTCGCGTGGCTTCTACTACACGACGGTGCGCGTCGATCCGACAAATGAGAACCGCGTGTTTGCGGTGGCGTCGACGTTGTTCGTCTCCGTCGACGGCGGCAGGACGTTTCGCTCGATCACCAGCCGCAGTCACATCGACTTTCACGCACTCTGGATCGATCCGAAGAACCCCAAACGAATGTGGCACGGGCAGGACGGCGGCATCGGCGTCAGTTACGACGGCGGTGAATCGTGGGAAGCCGTTTACAACATGCCGCTCGGCCAGTTTTACCAGGTCCACGCCGATAATCGTCAGCCGTTCTACTACGTGATGGGCGGTCTGCAGGACAACGGATCGTGGACCGGACCAAGCCGCACTCGCGAACCGTCCGGGATCATGAACGACGATTGGCGCATGGTTAGTTTTGGCGACGGTTTCTACGTCATCAACCATCCCGACAATCCCGAGCTTTATCTTTCGGAATCGCAGGGCGGCGATATCGTTTGGACCGACTTTCGCACGCGCGAACAGCAGTCGGTGAATCCGTGGGGCCGCGGCAGTGGTGGTGGACCAGCGGCCGGACAGAAGTTCCGCTGGAACTGGAACGCGCCCGTCGTCTTTTCACCACACGAGAAGACGACGGTGTACTTCGGCGGCAACGTTCTGTTCAAAACGCCTGACTTTGGTAAGACGTGGGAACAGATCAGTCCGGATCTCACCACCAACGATCCGGAAAAATTGAAAGACGCCGGTGGACCGGTCGCGATCGAAAACACGACCGCCGAGTATCACTCGACGATCATCACCGTCGCCGAGTCGCCTGTTCAGAAAGGACAGATTTGGGTCGGGACCGACGACGGTAACCTGCAAGTCACAACCGACGGCGGCAAGAACTGGACGAACCTGGTCAAGAACGTCTCCGGTCTCGCTGCGAACTCGCCGGTGTCGCACGTCGAGCCTTCGCGCGTGAATGCAAACACTGCGTACGTCTCCTTCGAGCGGCACATGTTCGACGACTTTCGACCTTACATTTTTAAAACCACTGACAGCGGAAAGACCTGGAGCAGCATCGCCGGCAACCTGCCCGCGAAAGCGTACGTGCAGATCGTTCGCGAAGATCCGAAGAACACGAACCTGCTTTACGCCGGCACCGAGCTCGGCCTGTTTGCTTCGTACGACGGTGGTCGCAACTGGATACCGCTGAATCTGAAGAACCTGCCGAATGTTGCGGTCCACGACATCGTCGTGCATCCGCGCGAGAACGATCTGATTCTGGCGACGCACGGTCGCAGTCTATGGATCTTCGACGACGCAACCGTCATTCAACAGATGAATCAACAGATTCTCGACAGCAGCGCGCATCTGTTCTCCGTTCGTCCCGGTTTGCGTTTCACGAGTCGCTTCACGCGTTACGGTATCGGCGACAAAGCCTTTACCGGACCGAATCCCGCGGCGGGCGCGACGATCACTTACTACTTGAAAGACAAGCTCGACGAGAAAGCTGATTTCAAAGTGCAGGTATTCGATCGCGATGGAAAGCTGGTGCAGGATCTGGAACGGCCGTCGCGTGACAAAGGATTGAATCGAATCACGTGGAATTTGCGGCTTGGTGGTCCGGAAGTGCGACGTCCACCGACGCCCGAACAGCTCGCGTTTGGCGGCGGATCGCGTGGTCCACTGGTGCTGCCCGGAACGTACACAGTGAAGATGACGGCCGGCGGGAAGACTTACGAGCAACCGGTTGAAGTAAAACTCGATCCGGGTGTTACCACTCCGATCTCCGAGCTGCAGGAAACGCTCGACATGCAGATCAAGCTGCGTGACATGCAGAACGTGATGAACGTGTCGTTGCGTTTTCTCGACAGCGTCAAGGAACAACTGAAGCAAGCGCAAACGACGATGAAGAACCTTGCGAAAGAACCTGACAAAGATCTGATGAAAGCGCTCGAGGACTACGTCAAGGAAGTCGACACGCTGCAGGACAAACTCACAGCGCGCGATGACGGTCTTGGTTTCGCCGGACGATCGCAGGTTGCCGACGACATCGGTCAACTGTACTTCACGCTCGATACCAACTTTGGACCAACGCGCGGACAGCGAGATTACTTCGGCGAGATCCAGCCTGCGTATCGTTCTCGAATGGGCGACGTGAACAAGTTCCTGCGCGAGACGTTGCCGCAGTGGAATGAAAAGCTGCGCGGCTGGAACGCGCCGACGCTCACGACGCGTAAACCGTTTGATTTCTAAAATCATGAACAAAACGAAAAGCGCTCTGATACTCCTGCTGCTGATCGCGGTTGTCGCGTTCGCGCAGGGACCACCGAAGGAAACCGGCTCGTTTCGCGAACCGGAGCTGCGGGAACTCGTCAAACTCGATCCGACGATCAAGCTCGACATTCGTTACGCGACGCGCAACAACTTTCTCGGTCGCCCGGTTTACAAAGAGGCCCGCGCGTTTCTGCAAAAGCCCGCGGCCGAGGCGCTCGTTCGCGCACATCAGAAACTGAAGGAGAAAGGTTACGGCATCGTCGTGTTCGACGGTTATCGACCGTGGTCTGTAACGAAGATCTTCTGGGACGTGACCCCGCAGGACAAGAAGATCTTCGTCGCCGATCCGAGCCAGGGTTCGCGACACAATCGCGGTTGCGCTGTCGATCTGTCGATGTATGAGTTAGCGACGGGAAAGATCGTGCAGATGCCTAGCGAGTACGATGAGATGACTGAGCGGGCGCATATCAACTACTCGTGCGCAACGCCGGAAGCAAAGGATCTTCGTGAGATGCTTCGCTCAGCGATGGAGGGGGAAGGGTTTGCTGTTTACGAGCCGGAGTGGTGGCACTACGACTACAAGGATTGGAAACAGTATCCGATTCAGAACATCCCGTTCTCGAAGATCTAGCCACAAAAGGCACAAAAAACACAGAAGGCACAAGAAAGATTTCGAAAAGGAACCTCAACCCTACTCAAAATCCTTTTTGTGCCTTTTGTGTCTTTTGTGCCTCTTGTGCTAACTAATTCCCGGTCGCTAACCCAAGATTCGCGGGTTTAGCGGCACTCGTCAGGCGGATGTTGCCGTTAATTCCCTTGGCAGTGATCGCGCTTCCGCCGTTGCCGATCTTCGCCGAGTAATAACCGTGCTTCGGTTCGTCAACTGACACCCACGGCACCTCCGAGATGACGCGTCCATTCATTCCTTTCGCTTCGAGGCTCGCGTTCGCGTTCTCCGGCAACTGCAACTCGATGTTCCCGTTGATGCCTTTAAGCGTAATGCCGTCTGAATCGAGCCGCTGAAGCGCGACGAGTACGTTGCCGTTGATGCCGCTGAAACTGGCTGTACCGGCAGCGCTGGCGATCTCCACTCGACCATTGACGCCCGCTACTTCCACCGATCCATCAAGCGCGCCGACACTCACCGATCCATTCACGCCCTTTGTATTCAGCGAGATCTGACGAGGCAGCTTGAGCGTCACCTTTTCGTGGGCTTCGGAACCAAAGAACCGCGAGAAAAATCCGCTGTGGCTCTTCTCGCTCTTGATACTCAACCGGTTCGCCGTCGCTTCGATAACGATCTGCCGTCGCTTGAGGGCTTCCTCGCTGCCGGTCCGCTCGATGTAAACCTCGGCAGTCTTCGTATCGGACGTTTCAATCTTCACCGCGCCATTCAAGCCGGCCAGTTCGACCTGGGCACCGGGCGCAAGCTCGTATTTTTCACGGATTTCCTTGCGCACATCGCCTTGCTCGTGGCTGACAAACTCGCGTAATTCGGCGCGGGATGCAGAAGAACGGGCCAGCACACCAGCGATAGCTGCAAGTGCGATCAGAGCGACGACGATCAGTATGCGTTTCATATTTCCTGCCTCAGAAAGGGGTGAAAATGGACGTTCGGGGTCATTAACGATAACCGCCGGAAATTTGTTTCGCCTGAATTAACGCTTGAAAGGCTTTTAGATTAACGTTATCCGTGTTTCAATTCAAACCCAATGACCGAGCGGAATTCGAGAGACCTCAAGGTGTTGCTGGTAGAAGACGTCGAGGACACGCGTCTCTTCATGCGCCTTGCGCTGGAAGATCAAGGCTTCATTGTGTTTGAAGCCGAAGACGGCCACGCCGCCGTTGCGAGCGCCGTCCGCGAGATGCCTGACGTCATCCTGATGGACCTGACTCTGCCCCGAATGGACGGTTTCGCGGCCGCAAAACTGATGCGGCAGAACAACGAACTCAAAAACGTGCCCATCATCGCGGTCACGGCCCACCAGGAAACCGGTTTTCGTACCGATGCGAAAGCCTCCGGCTTCGACGCGTACGTCACCAAACCAATCGACATCAATTGTCTCAAAGAACTGATCAACGGACTCATCTGAATGCACAGCTCCCAAATGAGCAGCCTGCCCGGTAGCACTCCCAAAACCATCGTTATTCGCGACATCGAGACCCTGGACGAAATGCACGAAGTGGAACAGCTTCAGCGTGAGATCTGGGGCGTTTCGGACCTCGACGTGCTGCCCGCGCTCGCGTTGCGCCCGCAAAAAGAGGTAGGGGCGGTCTTGATGGGCGCGTTTGCGGAAGGCCGGATGATCGGGTTCGTATTTGGTTTTCCGGGAATACTGAACGGCGAAACGATCATTCATTCAGACATGCTCGGCGTCACCAGCGAATATCGGTCGCAGAATGTCGGATACCTTTTGAAGCTGGCGCAACGGGATGCGGCGCTGCGGCTCGGCGTGAAGCGTATTACGTGGACGTTCGATCCGTTACAGTCGCGCAACGCGCATTTGAACTTCAACAAGCTTGGCGTGATCGCGGACCGGTATCTGATCAACTACTACGGCGAGACGTCGAGTTTTCTGCACCAGTCGGGGACGGATCGATTGTGGGTGACGTGGTTGCTGGATCGCGATCGTGGTTTTTCGCGAGTGAACCTGGATGAAGTTACGGCTTTGATCCGTGTGGGCCAAAACGGTGAGCCGGTTGTAAACGACGCTGACGAAAACGAGTTGGTGATTGAGATTCCCGGTGAGCCCAATCCGGAACTGTGGCGCGAACCGACGCGCGCGGCGTTTACCAAAGCGCTTGACGCCGGTCACATCATTAAGGAGTTTTACGTAGTGGAACGAAACGATCAGAAGATCGGCGCTTATTTCTTAACGCGCGACCGGGGCGATGACCCGTTACTTTCCCGTCAACCCAAACTTCCTCCCCATTAACAAACACTCGTTTCACACCTTCCGAGATCAACTGCGGCTCCTGAAACGTCGATCGATCGATAATCCGATCCGGATCGAACAACACCAGGTCAGCCTTGTAACCGGGACGAATCAATCCACGGTCGCGCAGTCCGAATCGCCGCGCCGGCAGTGACGTCATCTTCCGGATCGCTTCCGGCAACGTGAGCCAGCGCAACTCACGAACGTAGCGGCCAAGCACCCGCGGATACGAACCGGCGCCACGCGGATGCCGCGATCCGATGCCGCCATCACTGCTCACCATCACCCACGGCTGACGATAGAACACTTCAATGTCGGGATCCTTCATTGTGTGACCGATAACGCCCGCGCCGCCATCGCGCACGATCTTCATATAGAGATCGGCCGCGGTAATTCCCTCCTGTTTGCTAATCTCTTCCATGTTTTTGAACTCGTACTCCGGATGCGCGGGGCACCGCACGATCGTGACGTTCGCTGGTCCACCCACGTCCGCCAGACCACGCGCGACGTCAACCGGATCGAAATGTTTTCCACTCGGAATCAACACGCGAATGGTCGAGCTCCACGCGTTGTATGGATAACAGTCTGCCGTAACGTCCTGCCCACGGTCCCGCGCACGGTTGATGAGCGCAACTACTTCCGGCGCCTTGCCCCAAACAGCAACGCTGCCGAGCTTGATGTGCGAGATCTGCACCGGAATCTTCGCTTCCCTGCCGATGCGAATCGCCTCTTCAATCGCTTCGAACGTCTTGTCTGCTTCGTCGCGGATGTGACTGATGTAGATTCCGTTGAACTCGCGAGCGACACGCGCCAGTGCGATCACTTCGTCGGTCGACGCCGGTTTTCCGGTCTCGTATTCGAGTCCGGTTGAAAGACCGATCGCGCCGTCGCGCATCGCCTGTTCGACCAGTTGCTTCATTTGTTCGACTTCGGCAGCCGTTGCGAGGCGGTTCGTGTTCACACCCATCACCCGCGAACGGACGGTTGCGTGTCCGACAAACGTCAGGACATTCAGCGCAATGGGCTCGGAATCCAGTCCCCACAGGTATGGGCCAACTGGAAACGGTGAGCTGCCGTCCTGCCCGATGACGACGGTCGTGATGCCTTGCGACACCTGCGACGCCGCGGACGGATCGTCTTTAAAACCGCGATCGGAATGGTTGTGTGCGTCGATGAAACCGGGCGCCACTACCAAACCGCGCGCATCGATCACGCGCGCTTCCGCCGGAATACGCACACGGCCGCGCGAACCGACCGCGACGATGGAATCACCTTTGATAACGACGACAGAGTTTCGTAATGGAACGCGACCTGATCCGTCGATCAAGGTCGCGCCCAGCAACACGATTATGGCGAGGTTCATAGATTACGGATTGGGACTGGGACTCGGCTCCGGATTTGCATTCCTCTTCGGCCCGTTCGCGATGATGTAATCGCGCAGCTTTTGGGCTTCAGGATAATCCGGCTTCTTCTTCAGAAACTCGTTGTATTCGAGCGCGGCAAGTTCTTTCCGTCCGGCGAGATTGTAGAGCGTGGCTAAACGAAGATGCGCATTCGCCATTCCGATTGGATCCAACTTGATCGATTCATTCAGATAACCAACGGCCAGTGAACCTTTTTTGACGGCAAGATAAGCCTCGCCAAGGAAGTAATTCGCCGTGGCAGACTTGGGATCGGCTTTCAGCGCGGTTTCCAAAACCTTAACCGCTTCTTCATTGTTCTTTTGCGTGAGCCGCACGCGGCCGAGACTGACGAGCGCATTGACGTGATCCGGTTTCAGTTCGATCGCCTTGGCGTAACTGTTTGCTGCGGCTTCGAGATCTCTCTGGATGAAGTAGACCATTCCCAACTCATTCCACGCGGGAAAGTCTTTCGGGTCGGCCTCGACCAACGAGCGGAGCGTTGCGGCCGCCTTGGTCAACTCGTTCTTTTTCATCTCCTTCATGGCTCTTTCGTAGAGCGCGCTCGTTTGATTGGACCGATTGTAGCTGTCCGCGGATACGACTCCAGCCGGCGGTCTCGGCCCGCCTTTCCACCTGAACTCCAGGTCCTGCCGGATGAGGTCAACTGAATTTGCCGATACTAGAATTGGAACGCGCGCGACTTCTACGTTGTCCAGTTCGACGACAAGGTAGTAGTCGCCATTGAAGATGTTGTTGAAACGATAGCGGCCACCGTTGCCAATGCGCTGTCTCGCGAAGACGTCGTTTCCACGCGTATAGAGAATCACGTCGAACGTTGTGTTCACTCGTTCAGGCGCCTGAGAGTCGTCCACCTTTAGATCGCCAAATAACGTGAAGTTGCGGCGCGTGCCCGCACCGGGCTGCGATGACGACGTGGGGAGTTGGGCAAACGCGACGGTGTGCAGGACCAGGATAAACCCGACAAGCAAGATGATGCGGTTTCCACATGTCATAAGGAGCCTCCGTGCGCGCAATAAAAACATAGATTCAGACAGGAAGAAAAGTCTAAACCAGAACTTTTATTACCACTGACTGTAGGGCCTGCCATCGCTGGATCTTGAGCTTGACGAGCTGCTTACAGCTTGCCTGATCGTGCGAAGGTGAACTCGTAAATACGCTTCGTTGTAATCGGTCTTTCCCTTCGTGTAGGGGTTTGAACAGGCCAAAGATCCAAACAAAAGCAACATCGAAAGCACAATGATTAGCTGTCTACGGATCATTCAAGGGCACTCGACGTTTTGCGTTTAACTACCTTCAGCATGATGAGCTTGAAAACAACCGCGAACAGGATCAGCAGCAAAACGCGGGCAACAGCATTGTCTTCCAGCGAAAAGACCCTCGGAAGCTGGAACCCCACGATATACACACCGAACAGCATCACCAGGTCAACCTTCAGTAAGCGTAATCGTTCCTCTTTAGTTTTCGAGGTCAATAACGCTGGCAGAATCAGGAATATGCCAACGCCAAGTAACCATAGAATGTCTATCGGCAAGCCTTACCTCCGAGGGGAAAAGGTCGAGCATGGCTGCGTAATAGTACCAAAGAAAAACCACTCTCCCGACGGGAATGGTCTACTGTTACTTATCTGGGTTGAGCTGTTCGCGATTTTGAAACATTTCAGCGCCGAATCCGGTCGCAGCGCAGTTCAAAACCCGCATGAACACGCTCGGACGCTCGGGCAAAAAACCAGCGGGCTGCGACCGAAGTCCCAGCCCGCCGTTGATGGACCAAACAATCAGTTCGACTTAGAAGTCATAACGCAGCGCAAACTGCATGACTCTCGGTGTTCCCTGAATGCTCGTGAAGTTGTAGAACGTCGGGCTTGGATTTCCAAATTGCGGATCGAGACCGTTGGTTACGTCCGCATTGCCTGTCAAGTATTGGCTGTTAGTGACATTGAAAACTTCCCAACGAAACGTGCACCTTGTGGGTCTCATTCCACGGCATCGAGAAGCTCTTGTAGAGTCCCGCATCCAGTGAGAAGAAACCCATGCCCCGCAGGATGTTTCGAGCACCGGTTTCACCCGGAGCCGGACTGCGGAAGCTATTGTAAGCAGCCTGCGGATCGGCAGAATAAGTTCGGCCGTCCTGACCATTACCACCGCGGCTCGGTGACGACTGGATGGTTTTGATCGGCATTGACCAGCTTCTGACGTTCCAGTTTGTGGGCCAACCACCAAGGTCCACCGGAGAACTTACCGGCAGTCCGCTGTTGTAACGGATGATGGAAGTGAGCGACCAACCTCCCAACACCGCGTTGACGAACTTATTGGAGCCGGATCAACCACTGCCGTCCACGTCCGAACGGCATGTCCCAGATCGAATTGAAGTTCACAATGTGGGTGATGTCGAAATCGGAAATGCCGCGATTGTCTCGTTGCCGCAGTGCGTTGGTAATGAACGCCGTACCAAACACGCCGCTGCTCTGAAGACCTGAAGCATCGTCGATCGACTTCGAGAAGGTGTAGTTGAAGTCCCACGTCAAGGTGCGCATGCGCTGACGAATGCTCAACGTTCCTCCGTGGTAGTCGGAGTTGCCGATCGTACCGAACGCCGACAGCGCTCCATACTGGCTTTGGAAGCAGATTCGACGACCACTGAACTCATCGAGCAAGTCCTGAAGGAAAGTCCAGTCGTCGCCAAACTCAAAGCAACCGCCCACGAGCGCGAGGCAGTCAGGAGTTCGGCCACCTGACTCAGTACCGACGGCCATCACAGCATACGCTGCCTGAGAGTTTGTCAGTCCCAATCCGAAAAAGATCCCATCAATCGTCGCCCGGCGCGTACACATTCTTAAACCACGGAACGTTCGGAATGTTCGCGATCGGTGTTCCGTTGACGCGATGCTGTTCGAGAATGTCCGGCAGCGGTGTACCAATCCTGGCCGGACTTGGTATCCACGATATTGTTGATCTGCATTACGTCGCGAGTGGCGAGCAGATTGCGGGCGATCCTGCCGATGTAAGACGCCTCAACATAGATACCCTTTCCAAACTGCCGGCCATATGTGGCGTTAAAACTGTAGTTGATCGGCGAAACGAGATTTGTATCGAGCGAACCCTCGATTCGTCGCTGGAAGTCCTTCTCCTGCGTTTGCGGGAACGTCACATTCCCTGGAACGGTAATTCCCGGCAAACCACGTATCGACATCCCCAGACCGGTGATTAGTGGACCAGGACGGTCGGTTACGTTGAAAGTGTTCGCCGACGGCGTTGTGCTCGGGTTAAAACCGAGCGTGTTGTTGCCGTCGAAGTTCACCGCTAACGACTGGCCGAAGTAGTCGTTCGTAATTGCAAAGCCGCCTCGGAAGGTCGACTGCTTTTCACGTGCCAAACAAGTCTGCAAGGAAGCCGGTCTTGAACGCGGGTGACCACGCAACTGCAACGCGTGGCTGGAAGTTGTTTTTGTCGAGCGGATAAAAGCCCGGAGCATCGTGTGTCTGGACCAGCGAGAACTACGCTCAGAGGTTCGTCGAAATTCTGACCTCGCGTCGCCGCCGCGAAACGTTTCTGAGATACTCCTCGAGTCCCACACTCGGTCTCGTTTGGAAGCCGTTTCGTTCGTAAACTGGGCGGCTGAGCCCGTAACGAAGACCGTAGGTCAGCGTCAAGTTGTCTCTAATCTTCCAGACGTCCTGCCCATACACGTCAAACTCTTCAGTCGCAAAACTACGAACCACCGGCTGGATTAATGACCCAGCGGTGTGCCATCGACATTGAAGTTGAAATTAGCCGTGTATTGCGACAGGCGGCCAAGCAAAGCCGCATAAGCATGTCTAACGGGGTTACTAACTGCGGGACAATGACTGTACCGACTGGAAGACCGGTCAGGTGCGGCAAATTGGCGTTAATCGGGTTCGAAACCACGTTGCCGGACCCCGAATAGAACGATTGGTTGGTGATACCGTTGTCAAACGAGTTCCCGAAATTCTCACGGTTGTTGCGCACGAACCGAATGTTGGCGCCAAAGCCAAGGCTGTGGTTCCCGGTGATCCATGAGAAATCGTCCGTGATGTTCGTGGTCGGGGTGGTCCGGCTGAAACTTCTCGCAAAGAGATTCGATGAGAACACGCTACGGAACGTAATCGCATTCAGGTTTGAGTCACCGGTGTTAGTAAATGCCTGGCGCGTCAAGCCGTACCTGAAGTTGTTGATTTTGCTGTCCGACAAAATCCAGGTGTAACCGGCAACGAAGCCGTACGGATGGCTCCATGTACTCAGTCGACGGCGTATCGGGAAATTGCGGCGCACCGCCGATCACGTCCTGTTGATAATTACCGCGGAAACTAATCCGATGTGTCTCGCATTTTTGGTGATGTTAAAGTCCAAACGCACACTGTGCGCCGTCAACTTGGCGGGCACGGAAGCGTTGAACTGAAATCCGCCGGTATTCAGGCCGTCGCCGAGTGCGGAAATTGTTGGCCGGATATCTGGCTGCGGCGTTGGCGAGGACGTTTCGCGTGAAGTTGTTGACGTTGACCAACGCGTAACCCGTCGGTGTTTGCGTGTTGTTGTTAAAACCAGTCGTCAAACTATCGAGTTGAGCCTGTGTAAGAGTAACAAGTGCGACGGTGTTATCAGGCTTACGTGCGAAGAACTTCACCTGGCCTTGACCAAGACTTGCCAGCGGAACAGTTCTATTGACTGGAACCTGCCTCGCATCACGCCGCGCTTCGTAGTTGTAAAAGAAGAAGAAGCGGTCCTTCATGAATTGGACCACCGATCGTGCCGCCGTAGTTGTTGCGAATCAACACGGGACGGGGCAGCGACTGTCCATCGATGATGGTGCTGTTGTTGAAGAAGTCGTTGGCAGTGGTGACGGTGTTGCGATGATATTCAAACAGATTTCCGTGCCACTCGTTGGAACCTTGTTTGGTAATCAACTCAACCTGCGCGCCGGAAGAGCGGCCCTGCGAAGCATTCGGATTGCTCGTAGTGACGCGAAACTCTTCAACGGTGTCAGGACTCACGCGCAGCACCGGGCTGAACGCTTCGCCGGTCTGTTGTTCGTTTACGTCAACGCCGTCGAGCGTGATGTTCGCCTGGTCGCTGCGGCCGCCGGCGACATAACCCTGCGGCGTCACTGCGGGCTGCAAGCTCAGAAGCGTCGTAACGTTGCGCGCGTTGAGCGGAAGTTGAGTGATCTGCGGGGACGTGAAGTTGTTTCCCAAGCTTCCGTCCTGTGTATTGATGAGCGTCTCGCTGGCGCCCACCGACACTGAAACTGTTTGCGTGAGATCACCTAACTCCATGCTGACTGAGAGGTCGGTCGGTTTCGAAACGAGAGCACTGACTTCGTGAGAATGGCCTTCTTAAATCCCTTTCGCTTCGACTTCGACTCTGTAGTTGCCAGGTTGAACTCCTTCAAAACCAAACTGGCCGCTGTCGTTGGACGTGGTACTGCGAGTGGTATTGGTTTCTGCGTTGGTCAGCGTCACATTCGGCGCCGGCCACCACGCTACCCTGCGGATCTTTGATTGTACCTCTGATTGCTGTCATGCCCTGGCCCTGTGCAAAAACACTTCCGCAGGAGAGCATTAGCACCACGAATGCGCCAAGCGAAAGCCGAAAGCCATAGCTTGTAAGACTCTTACTTTTCATAGATTCCTCCGCTGGAAGGTCTTTTACGGATCTGGAGTGCGCGGAGCTACTGGAGCGAATGAAGCAGCGTCCGGTATTCCGGTCGTGCAACTCCGGTTTTGCTGTATTGGATTACGTGACTGTTCGCGAACCGCCTCGTTGACGGTTAACGTTCGGGCGCAAAAACCATCAAAACTCAGCAAACTTATGGGAAAGGCTTAACGAGGCGGAACGCGACAATCACTTGCTGCACTTTCAGCCTTATTTCTTGCAGCTATTGTTCCGCAGTGGAGTGCTGCTGCGGATCCCTCGTTAACCCGTAGTTTTCCTGACAATTGGTCGTTAGCGCCGTTTAGATCACGAAAATGCGATCCAAAAACGTAGGCGGAGTATATAGAAATTTGAACGAGGTGGTCAAACCACTGATTATTTGGAAGCTAGTCCGTCCGCAATCACTTCCGATAAGCGCGATATCAGGAGGTAGGCAGGATTGTCGACAGACCACATCGTCTCCGGCATTTCATCACACGAGATCGCCATCGCGATCTTCCCTTTCTTTGTGTAGAGAATGCCGACGGCGCTCCGGAGCCGATCCAATGCGCCGTACTTGCTGGCCATCGGCACACTCCAGAGCGAGCGACCGATCGCGTTGCGGCCCTGTTCGCGTTTCATCAGATCGATCATCTCTTTCGACGCTGTCGCACTGATGATCTCGCCGCGCTCGAGTTTTTCCATCACGAGCACCATCTCGCGTGGTGTCGCCATGCCGAGTCCATACTTCTTGTTTTCAGGATCTTTTCCGGCGACGCTTTCGCCGCCGCTTCCGATCCGGCGCATGATCTTGATGTTTTTGAAACCAAGCGATTCCATGCGTGCGTTGACGGCGTCTGTTGTTAAGACTTCGAGCACGAGATTTGTGGCGGTGTTGTCGCTGAGGATCATCATGAGGTTGACGGCGTCGCGCAGTGTGAGATGCAGGCCGTCTGAGAGTTCGGTGAGGATGCCGGAGCCGGAGACCTTTTTCTCTTTCGTCAGGATCACTTCGTCGGTCCATTTGATCTTGCCTTCGGCGACGCGCGCGAACGCTTCGATCATGACGGCGATCTTGATCGTGCTGGCGGTGCGTACGCGTTCGTCAGGATTGAGTGAGTAGGTCTCGCCGGTGTCGAGGTTCTTGGCGAAGAGACTGACTTTGCCTTTGAAGGAAGCGACGAGTGGTTTTACTTGATCGTCGAGCTTTGCTTGTGATTGGGCGACTGCAGGAAAACAGAATAAACAGATCAGGAAAAGTAATTTGATTTTCATAGATGGCCCAGGGCGACCAGTAGTTCGGCGTTGAGTATCGCTGCGCCCGCGGCGCCGCGAATGGTGTTGTGACTTAGGACGACAAAACGATAGTCGAGCACTGAATCGGGTTTGATTCGGCCGGCGGTGATCGTCATGCCTTTGCCGGCGTCGCGATCCAACTTTGGTTGCGGGCGATTTTCTTCGTCGCGAATAGTTATCGGTGTGGCGGGCGCGGAATGTAATCCGAGTTCCTGTGGTAGCGAACGGAAAGACGTTAATGCTTCGCGCAAGTTGTCGAGAGATGGTTTACGGGCGAAGTTGACGCGCACCGCGGCCATGTGTCCGTCGGCGACGTTCACGCGATGACATTGAGCACTCACGTTCATCGGCGCCGGCTCAATTCGGGCTTCATTGAACCGGCCCAGTATCTTCACCGTCTCACTTTCGATCTTCTCTTCTTCACCGCCGATGAACGGCAACACGTTGTCGATAATATCGAGCGACGCTACACCCGGATAACCTGCACCGGATAACGCTTGCAACGTAGTCGCCACACACGCATCGACGCCGAACGCTGCATGCAACGGGGCGAGTGCGAGCGCGATCATGATCGTCGAGCAGTTTGGATTCGTGACGATGAATCCGCCCTTTGGATAGTTGCTTCGTTGCCGTTCGAGCAATCCGATGTGCTCGTGATTGACTTCCGGAATCAAGAGCGGCACGTCTTCGTCCATGCGAAACGCCGACGAGTTGCTGATCACCGGATAGCCGGCTGCCGCAAAACTTCCTTCCGTCTCACGCGCGATGTCGCCGGGCAAACTCGAAAACACGAGATCGCAATCGAGTGGCGGCGCCGGTGGTTGCACCGGAAGCGCGCGAACGGCGTTCGGCATTTCACCACTCAACCGCCACGTACACGCCTCGCCAAAAGTCTTCCCCTGCGATCGATCCGACGCCGCTACGGCAGTTACTTCAAACTGCGGATGGTCCACCAGCAGTTCGATGAACCGCTGTCCGACCATTCCGGTCGCGCCTAAAATTCCGACTCGATACTTACGACTCATCGTAGTTCCAAACCTCGCTTTATCCGCTGCACTCCTTCAGTTAACGTGTCGTGGTCAGCACAGAACGACACTCGCAAAAACCCTTCACTCTCACTACCAAACGCCGCGCCGGGCACGGTGATCACGCCCGCCTCCAGCAACGCTTCCGCGACTTTCATCGATGGACCACGCGAACGAACATCAACCATCGTGTAGAACGCACCGTCCGGCGTAACAGTGTTTAGTCCCAGCTCGTCGTAAATCAGCTTCAACAGATGATCGCGTCGCGACCGGAACGTCTCGCGAAATCCCGCACGCGCAGACTCCGCTTCGTCAGTCCACGCAACGAGCGACGCTTTCTGCGACACTGCCGACGCGCACGTCGTAACGTAACCATGTAACACCAGCGCCGCCTTCACCACCTCTTCGTCGCCGGCGAGCCAACCGAGTCGCCAACCGGTCATACTCATCGACTTCGACAACCCGCCAATCACGATCGTGCGATCGAAAAACGCCGACAACGATTCCGGACGTTCATCAGTGTAATAAAGATCGCGATAGATCTCGTCGCTGATCAAGTACGCATCGTGATCTCGCAACGCTTCGCCGATGCTGACGAGATCCTCGTGCGATAGCGTGCGTCCGGTTGGATTCGAAGGGCTGATGCAAACGACAACTTTCGTCCGCGGCGTCAGCGCACGCCGAAACTCTTCAACATCAAACCCGAATTCGCGAAACCGCGGCATCCGGTAAAAACTCGAATGACCGCCGGCCATGCGCACGATCGTCGGATAAGCAACGAACCCCGGATTCGGAAGCAAGACTTCGTCGCCGTCGTCGACGAGCGTCAGTAACGCGAGGTACAACGCCTCCTGCGATCCCGCTGTAATGATTACGCGGTTCGGATCATCGCCGAGATACGCATAGTCTCGCGCAACCAGTTTCCGCAACTCGGGCAGACCCGCGTGCGACGTGTAACCGTTCTGCTGTTCAGTGATCGCGCGAACCGCAGCAGTGCGAATCACTTCCGGCGTCAGCAAGTCAGGCTCGCCGAGGCCGAGGTTGATACTGCCCGGACGCGCGCGATCGAACACCTGCCGGATGACGCTCTTTTGAATCCCTTGTAGCCGCGCCGGAAGCGCAAAACTCTTCAACGCAAATAGTCCTCTAATTGCACGGACGATTCCGTCTTCTCATCTCGATACTTGACGATCACCGCCGCATATAACGATAGTCCCCAACTTCGCCCGCGCTCGTTGTTAACTGCGCGCGCGCCGGGAACGACAACCGCTCCCGCCGGAACTTCGAGTGGTCCATCGGCGCTTCGCTGATAAATCTCGCCGCGAACGAGATCGTAAACCGGTGTCGAACCGGTCAACACAGTTCCCGATGCAAGCACCGCACGCTCTCGCACGATCGTGCCTTCGTAGACGCCGCAGTTTCCACCGACAAGTACGTCGTCTTCGATGATCACCGGCACTGCGCCGATGGGTTCGAGCACGCCGCCAATCTGCGCCGCTGCCGAGATATGCACGCGCTTCCCGATCTGCGCACACGATCCGACAAGCGCGTGGCTGTCAATCATCGTTCCCTCGTCCACGTACGCGCCGGCGTTGACAAACATCGGCGGCATGCAGACGACGCCGGGTGCAACGTAAGCACCGTCGCGAATCGTAGAACCACCCGGAACGATGCGAACGTTTTCTTCGATCGTCGTCGGACGAGCGGGATACGTGTCTTTGTCGAAGAATTTAAAACTCTCGCCGGTTGAACTATCTACGAGCGAGCCGATGCGGAAGCCAAGCAACAGTCCCTGCTTCACCCACGCGTTGACTATCCATTTGCCGTTTGCGTCTTTTTGCGCGGCGCGGACCTCGCCGCGATTCAGCGCGCGCTTCAGCTCTTCGAAGACAGCACGATCGTCGGGTGTAAACCGATTGTCGCCGCGCGATGCAATCGCTTCGATCTGTTCACGCAATGGCATGCGACGTTTCCTTCAACAGGCCCAACTCGGTCAACACCTCTCGAAGGCGCGTGCGGGTTTTCTCCTGCACCGGCACCAGCGGCAGCCGCAAGTTCTCTTCCAGCAGGCCCATCAACGCCATCGCGGCTTTCACTGGTCCAGGACTCGATTCGATGAAGTTAGCTTCCATCAACGGCAGCAGCCGGTAGTGAAGCTTCCGCGCGTCGTCCCAGTTGCCCGCGAGGGCCAGATCGTTTAGTTGCGACATCAACGCCGGTGCTTCGTTCGAAGCGACCGAGATCAATCCTTCACCGCCGAGCGCGATCAACGCGAGCGTCAACGCGTCATCACCGGAGATCACGCGAAAACCTTCAGGACGGCTGCGCAGAATCTCCATGATTTGACTCAGATTGCCGGACGCTTCTTTGACGGCGACGATGTTCTCGACGTCGCGCGCGAGACGCAGCGTGGTCTCGGCGGCGATGTTTGATGAAGTGCGGCCGGGGACGTTGTAGATCACGACAGGCAGACCATCGACAGCTTCGGCGATCGCGCGGAAGTGGGCGTAGAGTCCTTCCTGCGTTGGCTTGTTGTAATAAGGAGCGACGGTCAATACGGCGTCAACGCCGAGCTCGCGCGCGGCCTTCGAACGTTTGATCGTGACGGCGGTGGAATTGCTGCCGGTGCCGGCGATCACTTTCGCGCGGCCGCGAGCAAGTTCGACTGTCGTGCGAATCACGAACTGGTTCTCTTCCTCCGTCATCGTCACACTCTCGCCGGTTGTGCCGCACGGCACGAGCAGACGCACGTTGCCGGCGATCTGATACTCGATCAGATCGCGCAAGCGTTTCTCGTCAACGGAGCCATCGCCGGCGAAAGGAGTAACAAGGGCTGTCGCACATCCGCGCAGCCAATCGAGTTGCATTGTCATGGTGTCCTCCGTTTCAGAATCTCGTCGATCAATTCAGCAAATTCAAACGTCCCCGTGCGTCCAACGATCCAATGCGCCGCCACCAACGCGCCGGACGCGAAGCCTTGTCGCGAACGTGCGGTGTGCGTGAGCAGCACCTGGTCGGGCTCGGAATCAAAACCCACTCGATGTGTGCCGGGGATGTGGCCTGCGCGTGTTGAGGCCGTCGAAATATTGCCGTTCAGATGTTCGGACAATATGTCGCGCAGCTTCAACGCCGTTCCCGACGGCGCGTCTTTCTTTCGGTTGTGATGGGCCTCTTCGATAAACGGTTCGTAACCTTCGACTGCGGCGAACAACTTCGCCGCGTGTTCCGCAAGCCGGTAGAAGAGATTGACGCCGATCGAGAAATTCGCGCCGTAAACGAGCGCGCCGTTGTGTTCGGCGACGATCTGTTTCGCCTGCGACTCATGCTGTTTCCAACCCGTCGTGCCTTCGACCAGCGGCAACTTGCGCACGAACAGCAGCCTCAATGTTTTTAAGCACTGCGTCGCCGGTGGAAAAATCGATCGCGGCATCGTGGCCGCGAAGTTTTTCTGCGAGTTGATCGATTGTGAGATCTTTGTCGGCGCTTGTAATGACGGCGCCGATCTCGTCGCCGCGCTTACGCGCTTCGGCGGCAACCATGTGGCCCATCGCGCCGTTTCCGATCAACGCCAATCTCATTCGTGATTACTCAACTCAGTCGCAAACTTCACATACAGATCTACCGCATCTTCGAGCTCGCGCTTGGAAATGCGCTCGTGGTCAGTGTGCGCGTCAAGAATCGATCCTGGACCAAGCAACAAAGGTTTGCCCCAGTTCGAAAGGTACGGGACGTCCGTCGTGAAGCGCACCACCGTTTCATCAAAACCGGGAACGGAAAACAGCCGCACCGGATTGTGCGCCGATGCGTACTCGATCTCGCCGCGCCCGCCAACCGCTCGTTCTACAATTCTTTTGACCTGCTCTATATCGATCCCGAGCCGAATTTGCAATTGCGCACGCGCATGATCGGGAATTACGTTCGGGCGCGTGCCGCCTTCGATCACGCCGATGTTGCACGTCGTGGCGCCGAAGAAGCTGTCGTCGGGCCATTCGACGGCGCGGATGTCGCTCAGAATGTCGAGCAGCTTCTCGATCGCCGACTCGCCGTATTCCGGATAAGCGGAATGAGCGGCGCGTCCGTTGGTCGTGATGATCAACCGCACGGAACCTTTTGTTCCGATCGCCATGCGATTGTCTGTCGGTTCGCCGTTGATCAGGAACGTGCACTCGCGCGCGAGCGGATGTTTGTTAGCTGCTTGCGCGCCTTCGCTGCTGAGCTCCTCGTCGACGGTAAACAGCAAACCAAGGTCGTGCATTCCTTTTGATCGCAACTCGTTCCGCGGCGAAGATCTGCGCGGCGATGATTCCCTTCGCGTCGCACGATCCGCGTCCGTGAATGTATTCCTCGTCTTCACTGGACGGAATGAACGGCGGCACCGTATCGATGTGCGTCGAAAAAACTATGCGCGGCGGATCTTCAGTCGTCGCAAAAACATTGAAACGTCCCGGCGCGATCTCCTGCGTCTCGACGCGATAACCCAGACCTGCCAGATGCGTCGCGATAAACGAACCAGCAGCGCCTTCGTCTCCGGTCAGCGATGGAATGTCGATCAATCGACGCGTGAGCTCGAATAAATTCATCCGTCGTTCTGTGTGCCGAAGAACTCCGCGTGCAGCCTCTCACAGCTTCCTCGACACGTTCCTCTTCGATCGCAAACGTAAAATTAATACTCGACGCGCCTTGCGAGATCAGCGTCACGTTGATGTTGCTGATCGCACTGAAAACACGTGCGGCTATTCCCGGCGTTCCTCGCAATCCCTCGCCGACGACGCACACGATCGCGCAACCTTTTTCAATTCCCACGGTCCCGAGTTGTTCGAGTTCCGTGACGATGACGGGCAGCGCACTCGCATCGTCAAGCGATAGCGAAACGCTGACTTCCGACGTCGCAACTACATCGACCACAGTCCTATGCCGCTCAAAAACCTCGAACAGCGCACGCAGAAAACCGTAAGCGCCGAGCATGCGCGCTGACGTGATCTGCACCGTCGTAACGCCGTTCTTGTGCGCGATGGCTTTGATTGTCCGGTCTGTTGTTTCAGTTTGTGGGCCAACGAGCGTACCGATCTCGTCGGGCGCTCGCGAGTTACAGATACGCACCGGGATGGTTCCCTCGATTGCCGGTTGAATCGTCTTCGGATGCAGCACTTTCGCGCCGAAGTACGCAAGCTCCGACGCCTCCGCATACGACAAACGTTCGACTGTCTGCGCCTCAGGCACGACGCGCGGATCGGCCGTCAACACGCCCGTAACGTCAGTCCAGATCTGAATCTCTTCCCGGTTAATGCTGCACCGATCAACGCGGCGGTGTAGTCGGAACCGCCTCGTCCGAGTGTCGTCGTGTTGCCTTCAGTGGTCGACGCGATAAACCCGCCAAGCACGGGAACGCGCCCGCTTTCGATAACGGGAGCTAACACATCATGTGCCTTGAATAGCGTGTCAGGCATCAACGGCACCGCAACGTGTACTGATCGTCCGTGAGGATGCAACGACGTGCATCGACGTGCTGCGCGTTAGTTCCGCGTTGTTGAGTAGTTCGGCGAGCAGTTCGCTGGAGAGCATTTCGCCAAAGCAAGATACGGCGTCCTGTGTCGGACGGCGTCGCAGAGGGTTATCGGCGCTCGCGCTGAGTAGTTCGTTGATCTGAGATGCGGCGTTGTCGACTTGTTTTGAAAACTGTCTGCGCCGCCTTTGGGGTGAGAAGCTCTGCGCGCGGTTTTGTGATGACGAGTGAATGTTGCTTCGAGGGATGCGATTGCTTCGTCGGCGCGACCTTCACCGGCGGCGACAGTGGCAGCGAGGAACGCGTCCGTGACGCCGCTCATCGCCGACACGACGACGACAGGCGCGAGCTGTTCTGCGAGGCAACGATCCGAGCTACATTTTCGAAAGCGTGCGCGTCAGCGACCGACGTGCCGCCGAACTTCATGACTGTGGGCATAAATGTCAAGGCCCACAGATTACACGGATCTGTTTCTTCTGCCTACCTCGTTGTTAGCGGCGACACGTAGCGCACGAACTCCAGGTCGGCAAGCAGTTCGAGTTTGTCGACCGGTATTCGTCCGATCATGAGATTCGAGCCGGCGTGATCGAGCACGTCTCGAATCCGAGTTCCTTCAGTTTCGCTATCGCGATGCGTCCGACTTGTCGTTCATCCACAACCTGCACTTCCGCTTTTCCATTGCGAACGAAGCCGCGACGACATTTGGATCCTGCTCTTGTTTTACGTCGATTGATGATCGCAAGAAGCACCGGCTGCAACTTCGTGACAAGTCGAATGTTCTCTCTTCCTCGGGCGATCTCTTCGGGGCTAGCGTACCTGAAGGTCGGAGAGCGAAATCTTGTGGACTGCCTCCGGTATTACCGGCCGAACCGCTGACCGGCGCCCACTCCCGAAGCTTTATTACTTCCGGATTTCGTAACAGCGACCGGTGGCGCTGACGCTTGCGCTTGCCCTGCAGGCTCGAAGTTGTACATCTGTGCCGTCTGAACCGCCCCGCTGTAAACCGTGAACAGACCGGTTGGACCACCGCCACTGCCGCCTGCGACCCTGCTGAAATCAACTCCTGCCGGCACGGCCACCGGCACGTCGATGCTTCGCGGCTTTCCGCCGTCGGTCACCGTTACCTCCTCGACGGCGACAAACGAAGTGAACTGCGTCATCAACCTGAACTCCATCGCGAGTTGCGTGATCGTGCTCTTCAGATCCGAATCGCATTGTGCCCATCTGCGCGCCCATATAATCCTCTCTCATCAGGTCGTCGATTCGCGCACGCGCCCACAGCGGCGCCAGCACATCGTGCAGCGCCATCGTCTCAGGCAGCGTCACCGGAATCTCGCGCGTGAAGTCGCTACCGGCCATCTTACCTTTCAGTCTGATCGTGCCGCTGCCGGGCGCGGTATAACGTCCCGTCAGGATCAGCGGCTTCGCGCCGAAGAGATCCGGAATGCGTTTCGGATAAACGTCCGCGATCGGCAAGACCACTCCAATCGATCGTAATGTCAGTCAACAGTGGATTGCGCACGCGTTGATGAAAACGTTCGCGCAGCCGCGGAGCCGTCGTCATTCAAACCAACGTATTCGACTTCGCCGCCTCCCGCATGCAGCCAGGTTGTCGAGCAGGAAACGGTTCACTGAACTTCCGATGCCGAAAGCGAACACGCGAGCGTTCTTGTGTTTCTGTACTTCGGCGATGATCTGCATGTCGTTGCCGACGAAACCGTCAGTCATGAAACAAACGATGCGCACGTGCGACTGATCTGTCGGACGGCTCGAGCGCGGCTTTGATTGCACCCATCATTTCGGTACCGCCGTCTCCTGCGCGTCGCCGCGAGAAAGTCTTGCGCTTGTCGCAGGTTCCGTTTTGTTGCGCGAACGGGTTGTGGAAAGAGAACGCGCGTGTCGCCGGAAAACGTGATGAGGTTGAATGTGTCGTCCGGATAAAGATTGTCGAGCGCGAGTTTCATCGTCTCTTTCGCCTTCTCGATGGGAAAGCCACTCATCGATCCGGACGTGTCGAGAACAAACACCAGTTCCTTCGGCGTGACGTCGTCTGCGGCGACGCGATCCGGCGGTTGCAGAACCACGGTGAAAAAGCCGCCCTTCTCGGAGCGATGCGTCAACACAGCGTCCTGAATCTCTTTTCCGGCGACGTCGTAGCGAAGGACGAAGTCTTTGTTGGGAATCGTCGGGCCTCCTTTGAGTCTGAACGTGCGCGCGCGTGGGGCTTGGCCGCTCGATGTCAACCGGATGTGTTTTTGTTTCGAGGTTCTCGACGATCAGACCCGCATCCAACGCGACTTCGAATGAGATGTCGTGACCGCTCTCTGCTCGGCTCAGCGGGTGCATTCGCCAACCATCCGCTACGCTATCGTGTCGGCGCCAGACGCGACGCGTTGGCGAAACCGCCGGGGATGTAACGCGGACCAACTACCATCGGAAACACAAACTCATACGAGCCATCTTCGTAACGCAAATTCTCGACGTAGCTGATCGTGATCGTTACCTGAGTGCCGGGAAGAATGTTTGCGACTGACTGCGTGAAGATGTTTGGCCGTTCCTGGTCGAGCAAACCGGCCATTTGCCCGCGCGACTTTGCCGCTTCGTAAACACCCTGCGCCTCTTCGCGCGGAAGAATCTTTCCCTTCACCATGCGGCTCGCTGACGTTCATCGTCATGTCGTCGACGGCGGCGTTGTGTGGCAAGGGAAAGGTGTAAACGGCTTCGATCTTCTCGTTGAACGGGTTCTCAAACTGCTGCGTCACTACGACGCGAGAAATGAAACCGGTGATTTCCGCTTTCACGTTCGTGTGCTTGAGAGGACACAGGGAGTTTCGCTCGGCCCTCGGCGTCGACCCAGATCAGCGAACCCGGAGCTTCCGCTGTTTGTGCAGAAACCTTCGTTTCTCCCGCGTAATGGGCGATCAGCACCGGCAACACGACGACCAAAACGAGTGGAAGAAGAATCAGCGATTTGCGGATGTAGGCCATGATGTCCTCCTGCGCGCAGTTTTTGATTGAACGGGCAAGGATGTGTCGCTTGCACGTACACGTCCAAACCGCAGGAAAGTTCCAGCTAGTAAAGGTTGAAAGCTGTATTCCAACTGCATATGGACCGACACCGGGCGTCCGCCTTTGATCGCCGGAACGAACTTGATCAGACGAGCGGCCGCAATGGCTTTTTCAGTCAGTCCAAACGGCAATCGTCCTTAATGCCCGTATCTGAACAACTTCTCCACCGCTTGAAAAAACTACGCGGAGCATGACGGTGCCGCTTACCCCTTGTTTGCGTGCTTCCTCCGTGTACTGCGGCTCGGGTTTCGTTAAAAGCCGCGCTCTTTGTTCGACTTCTGATCCGCGTAACGTTCGATCGGCACCGTTAGCCGCCGCCCGGTCCGCAACAACCAAGCTCGCCTTCGCCGTCCGCCCATGTTTTTGTGTTTGCCCGGTCCGTCATCCGTCACCGTCGCCTGGGCCGACTCCGAGTCCTCTATTTGTGCCCATGCCACCGCCGGTGCCTGGTCCATTTGAAGGAACGTTCGAATTCGGAACGCGGATCGCCATAAACGGGAGCTTTGAGATCTTTCCAGAGCGCGGGATCGATGTTTATGCCGGCTACGGGAAGACTCGGCGGATGAATCGGCGGCGCTTTCGGGATGGCTGCCTGAATCGATGACGGCGGCGGGAGTTTGCCAGCTTGAGGAGGCACTGGGTCGCCCGTCACCGCCACCGCCACCACCGCGGGCCAATTTGGGGGTGGCCCCGGAACCTTCACCTTTGCCACTTTGAAAACCTACTCGTCCTTTGCCGTCTTTGCCGATGGCGGAACCGGGTTTGATCCTGGGCTTCGACTCGGGCTGGTTTGAGACGTTGAGCATCACGATTTCAGGTTTGGCATCGTCTTCGGCTGCTCCGGTCGATGCAGCTTTGCCGCGATCGATGACGAGTGCCATGGTTACGCTCAGACCAACCACAATGAACGCGATGGATGTTGCTGGTATTGCGTGGACCATTGATCGCGATCGTTTTGAAAATTCGCGTGATGTTTGCTTGGTGAACTGTTTCGGGTGCTCCTGAAAGTCGATCCAGGCGTGTTTTATTTCGGTTTTGAAGAATTTGATTTCGCGGGCAAGTCGACTGAGAAGAAATCCGCTTTCAATTATTGTTGGCTGGTATTCGTTGACAGGCGTGGCAGTAGTATGTGACCTGCGTTCATCGTAACCTCGCTTTCAGGTGGACAGGCAAACGAGAACGGTTGGTCCGGACGTGGGGAGTCTCTATTGCTTATTACCGCAGCCAGCGAAAAGGTTACGCACTGAGGAGCGCTGTGTTCGCGCCTTGTGATGAGCGAGGGCGCTGTTGGGATGTCTGAGGTTTTTCCAGCTTACTTATTTGATTTGGTTAAATAGCTTAGTGGCCCGGGCAGCGTCGATGCGCTGCAGGATTCGATACTGCTCGAGCGCCGCCGTTTCGATTGCGCAGCGCGATGTAGGAGACGCCGAGGTTGTAATGGGCCGAAGCGTAATCGGTCTTGTTGCTGGATGGCTGATTGATACGCTGACGACGGCTTCTGCATACCGGCTCGACTGGTGCAAGCGCATAGCCCATCTCGTTGTAAGCCTCCGCGTAGTTGGGCCGCAGTGAGATCGCTTTTCGCAGTTCCGCGATCGCGTCCGGGTAACGTTCGAGATCGTTGTAACACCAGCCGAGATTGTATAGCGCGCTGACGTTGTCGGGCTGGAGACGTACGCCTTCCTTGTAAGCGGCCGCCGCCTCTGCATACTTCTTCGTGTTGTAGTAATGGACGTCGGCGAGTCCGAGATACGCAAGACCCATGTCGGGCCTCAAACGAATCGCTTCCTGGTATTCGCTGGATGGCTTCGTCGTTGCGGTTGAGGTAGCGCAACGCGTAACCCAACTCGTTGTGCGCCTCGGGATAATCGGAGCGATACTGCAACGCCAATCTCAGACTCTGAAGCGCGGCGCCGTAGTTTTTTTGTTCGTTGTAGATCCAGCCGATTTCGTAATGGGCCGCTGCGTAATCGGGCTTCGAGCGGACGCACTGTTGGAGGCGACGCGAGCGCTTCGTTGTAACGTTCAAGCTTCTTGTACGCGTAGCCGAGTTCGAAATGCGCTGCAGCGTGGTTGGGGGCGAGTGAGACGGCGCGCTTCAGTGGGTCGATTGCTGACTCGTAGTCTTCGAGGTCGTTGTAGATCCATCCGATGTCGATAGAGCGCGGCGCTCATGGAAGGGTTGAGCTGCGCGGCGCGTTGGTAAGGACTCCAGTGCCTCGCGATACTTTTTCGCGTTGTAGAGCGCTTCGCCTTGTTGGTAGTAGTAGTCGGCTGAGGATGAGGTTCCGGTTGTGCCGGTGTTATTTGGCCTCGACGTGCCGCTGTTTCCGGTTGTCGTGCCGGATGGTTTTGCCGTTCCTGTTGTTGCTCCGGTCGTTGCACTCGGTTTCTTTGTCGTCGTCGTTGAAACCGGCGGCTTTTTCTTAGGCGTTGTTGTTGTGGTTGTCGACTTCGGCCGCGACGTGCTGCCACCAATCGTACCGCCGCCGGTAACTCCGCCTTCATGCTGCGCCATCGCTCCACTTGCACAGGCGAATAGGCAAAGGAAGGTGAACACGAATCGGAAACGAGGGGTACGCGGTGTTGGTGACATGATTCTCTCCGGTATTTGGAACTGCGCTGGCGTTCCGTCTAAAGCAGGGTCAGAAAAGGCGGAAGGATTATAATGCGGGAACGACTAAGGTCGGAACAATATTCGTGTTATCTGCGCTACTTCTTCGCGTTATTCGTCGCGCTAAACCAGCGCGTTTGACACGAGCAAAACACTACGGTAACGTAACGCGCTTGCCGTAACGAACGAACACCCTACCATGCGTCCCGTTCGTCTAGCGGCCTAGGACACCGCCCTTTCACGGCGGCGACACGGGTTCGATTCCCGTACGGGACGCCAAAAACTATCATCTCCTGCCGCACTAACGCTACTTCGAATACTTTCCGATGCACTTAATCGAAAGCATCGGTTTGAACTCTGGTTTGAACTGCCGGAGTACAGAATTGAAATATACTCCAAGGGTTCCACTTGTGGGAGCCTAAGCTGACGCACAAGAATCATATCGTCTCGGCAAGAATAGCATCGTCTCCAGCCGGCGTTCCCGAACCACTTTGCATTGCGGATGCGAGCGTGGCGTAAACGTTACTCCAGGCTGCTTCAACGTCGGGTGTAAAGGCCTCGCCCAATCCTTTCCGCAGCGTCCACAGAAGCGCCTGTCCCACTGTGTCGTAGTCTTTGTCTCGGACCCCATAGCTGACGTGTCGTGTGCCGAGCGATCGCACGACTGGCAGAAGTTGATCCATCCGGTCAAGACTGTTGACTGCAAATCCGAGCATTTGCATAAGTTTGCGGCCTTGCTCGCTAAGATTTCCTCTGAAGAGCAATTCTAGATCCGGGTCGAGTTCGAAGAGTCGTGCATAGAAGAGTTGGGCCGCGGTCTCAGCGATCGGGGCGACCTGCCTGAAGCTATCTTGCACTAGTTTGATCTGTTCATTGGTCATGCTGACGTCCTCCTGATTCAGTGCGCCGGACAACGGCTCGTTTATTAAGGCGCAAATCATTCGCGATTTGGGTCATCACTGGGCTTTAAAAAGCAAAATGCCACCTATGGCTGGTGGGTGGAGGTTTACGAGGTGCGGAGGGTGGCGATTATGTGGATGAAGTGTAAGCGGCTTGGCGTTGAGAATCTGTTTGTTTTTGGGTTAGCCGCTTATATCTAATAAACCAACGCCCATCCATGATTTTTTCCGCATTATCTCGTCAGCTCAACCTATGTCCGATCCAAAGCAACTCGGACTGCATCAAACTCCAGCAGTTCATCGCAAAGGCACTCACGCCAACGTTGCGGGTGGCCCACTCTCCGTAAACGAAAGTACACAGCCCGTCTCACCTTATCACTCGCATAATTGCCACCGATATTGTGCCCAAGCATGTAGTGCGCCAGGAGAACATCACCGGGGCCACCCAGGATTTGAACCGGCTCTGGCAATTCGATCTTTGGGTAGCCCTTGAATTCAACCAGCGCGTCTGGGCCTCGCTCTCTAAAGAAAGCGCCATGCGTCCGGTGGGTTCCAGGCCACACCCAAAGGTTTCCAGAGTTTTCGATTGTCTGTTCCGACATAAGCAAACCAGCGAGCATTGTGAACGTAGCAGGGGTCGACTGGCCCTCCAAGTAACCGTCCAAATGATGCCCACCAGGGCGATGCGAGAACGGAGGAATATTTAGCGCGACCTGTACTTGATCGAAAGCAATCTCAATCGTGCCTGGATCTATCAGCGATTCGGCGAGACTGCGAACGGATGTGTCATTGAAGAGCGCAGGTAACGGCCCGCCCTCAAGCGTCGAGAGCCAGTAGAAGTGGTGACCTACGGAGTTAGCTGGCGGAGGCTGATCGCGAAAGAGGCGATCGATCTCCGTTGAGGCAGTTGTTAGGTTTGCTGGGGGAATAACATTTCGAACTATTACATATCCGCGTGTTCCGAACTCCCGCCAGTTCGCGGTCAGATAATTTCAGCATGTGCCACCTTCTTCCTAGTCCGTGTAAGGCCATCTTGAAGCGACTTCGCACGCGACCACAAATAGAAGGTCGCGCGACAGCGAATGCTCCAAGCGAGTTTGGGCGATAGGAAATTAGGCGGGTATGCTTACCATTCTCTCACCTCCTTGAGATAATGCACCTGAGCCGTTGATTCAGCAACTACTGCTCAACTCAGGTTTCCTTTGAATTCCTACAAATCGTTCTCTTTCACGGCAGTTGGATCCTTACGGCGTCATCGCTTGAAATGGTTTGCCCCGAATCCGCATTCTAGATAGACGTGCATTCTAAGGTTGCCGCTCCGGCGAATGTGGTTCCAGGATTTGAAATTCCTCTAGTACGAGCGCATGGACTTATGAACGCGAACGAAAATATCTCAGTTGCTAACTGAAAGGAGACAACGAATATGGCATGGCGACTCGCAAAATCATTGAAGAAACTACAAGAGCAAATAAACGAAATGGCGCCCGGGCGCTCGAAGGTGAGCGATGGCACCATTGGAGACGCGGCCCACTCTGCCCGGAAGTCCGATCATAATCCAAATGAACAAGGGATTGTCGCGGCGATCAGATGTCACACACGACCCTTCGGGAGGATGCGACGGTCGAATCTTGAGCCGGAGCCTGATCGCCGATTCGCGCGTGAAGTATGTGATCTTTTAACTCTCAGATCTGGAAAGCTCGGACAGGTCAATGGGAGGTCTTATGATGGCAAGAATCCCCACGATCATCACGTCCATGTATCCGTAAAGCCTGACGCGCTCGATCAGACCCAGGAGTGGGCCGTCCGAATAGCCGGAGCACCGGGAGAGGTTCCGCCTGCAACTCCAACCTTGACCGAAACTCGACCGCTTTTGAAAACTGGCGCCAGCGGCGAAGCCGTGCGGGCCTTACAGCAACTTTTGACTCACTTGGCTTTCCCTGCGGGGTGGACGGAGGGTTTGGCCCGAACACAAGATCTGCGGTTGAACGCTTTCAAGAAGCGCGCGGCCTCAGCGTGGACGGGGAAGTTGGCCCGGACACCTGGCGTGCCCTTGGCGGATAAGTCCGGCGGCCAACAGACTAAAAATCGCGACAACGGAGCACCAGCTTCGATAAGGACCCACGCTCAGGCGGCTCAAGAGTCGGTACAGGGACGCCAAGTAATCGGGGTTCCCTTTCAGGCCCCGTTGCTCTCATTAGTTGCTTCGATCTGAACACCTTGATCTATAAAGAGGTTAAGCGAAGTGATTTTCTTTAATGGCCGTATGGGAATCGTTCGATTGCATCCGATGAATCCAAAGTGACTGCGCTTTTTTGAAATCTCGATAACGTCCGAGTTATTGAAGCGTTTCTTAATGGAGGTTTTATGTGGACGCATCTGGATTCGCGCGGAAGGATCACACTATGTGTATTTTGGCGGACCAGCGTCACGACAATCTTCTTTCACGCTCCTCATTCTATTGGGACTCCCGGCGGCGTCTGAATCCTTGGGAAGTAGCGAACCACGAAGAACAGGTACACGAGCCAGAAGCCGAGCCAGACAGACGCGACGGCCTGAAGCCCAATCAGGAAGAGGACCAGACTCGGCCGCTCTCAAACCTCGGGTACAGAAGAACAGCATGAAAGTGAAGATCGCGATGTTCGACGCGGCGAGCGTAACGTGCGGGTGACATTGACTGCGGCAAAATCTTCTCTCATCAAATGCCTCCATTGTGATGACATGCGCGCTGACCGGCGGCAAGCACGCAGCGGCGCGATTTCACGCAGCCCTCACCGGATCCTCTCTCGCATGGCTTGATTCGTAAGCAAACCGCGAACATTCATCAGCCAACATTCGCGGCTCTAAATCAAAAATCGGATGTGATGTTCTTTCATTATCGACCACTTCAAAACGGACGGAGTCACCGCAGTAGACCTGGCCGGAATTATTTGATTTCAGAGGAGAAGAATGTATGTCCAAAGAAAATAGCGGAGACAAGCCTGAAAAGGCAAAGAAAAGACAGCGAAGACAAAGCCGATGCCTTTGATGCTGCGCCCGACTTCACAGAGTGGGTCAAGAAGCAGCCCAAACCGAAACTCGGTGACAAAGGAGCCTCCACCTCCTGAGGCTCCTCCGGATTTGAAGGAGCCTCGCGAGCACGGAACCAAAGAGGACAGAAAGGAGGCCAGACATGATCAACTACCTACACAGCTACGTTAATGATCGACCAGACAGACTGGAACACCTGCGGAACAGCGGCGATCGCCACTATCGCGGATTACTGGGGACGGAATCCGTATGGCCTTTCGCGAAGGAATCGGATGGGCGTGATGGTCTTTGGTACTGGGACGATGGCGAAGCGATTGACGCGATCAAAAACGGCGGCTTTGGACCTGACGTGGTCTTCGGCTGGGGGACTACCGGCGGACGGATCGCCGACGCTCTTAAGAGTTACGGCTTAAGCGCATCCGTTTTTATTCGGGGGTCTTCTCATGGGGCTGGGAGAATCTCTGGTCGTCCTCAAAATTCCGTTAATGGAATCGTCCAATGCCGGTCATGCTTGACCTCGGCGCAATGAATGGTCCATCGTGGGCGGTCCACTGGGCGATCGCCTACAAGGTCGAAGGAGAAAGGGTCTATCTTGGGAACTGCCCGTGGAATCCGAAACCGCTGATAAACGATTTTCTCAACGCATGGCACTGCTGGTACCTTCCGTTTGGGTTTAACCATTGCGGGGTTTATTCATACCGTCCATTGAGTTAAATACATTCCCGATCAACCTGAGGGGCGAGTTGTAATTAGCTCGCCCCTCGCCGCAAGGTTGAGTTTGAGTTGCCCCGCTTTGAAGGATGATCCATTTCCTTTAGTCAGGAAATAATCTGGTTCGAGGTTGGAATGCTTTGGGACGCCAAGTCTCCTGCGCTTTTTGGAAATTTCGATAACGTCCGAGTTATTGAAGCGTTTCTTAATGGACGTTTTATGTGGACGCATCTGGATTCGCGCGGACGGATCACAATGTGTATTTTGGCGGACCAGCGTCACGACAATCTTCTTTCACGCTCCTCATTCTATTGGGACTCCCGGCGGCGTCTGAATCCTTGGGAAGTAGCGAACCACGAAGAACAGGTACACGAGCCAGAAGGCGAGCCAGACAGATGCGACGGCCTGAAGCCCAATCAGGAAGAGGACCAGACTCGGTGCCAGAAACATAGTGGTGTAACCCAGAAGCCAGAAGCGGTCGGCTCGCCGGGCGTGCAGCGTCCTTTCGGTGTCACTCATCCGTCCGCCAAGCGAACACCGGTAGTAGTGCAACGTCGCGAAAACGAGTGAGAAGGTCGCGACCCCCATCGCAATCAGAGTGGCCTGGAACAAGAGGGGATTGATCCTGCCGCTCTCAAACCTCGGGTACAGAAAGAACAGCATGAAAGTGAAGATCGCGATGTTCGACGCGGCGAGCGTATACGTGCGGGTGACATTGACTGCGGCAAGATCTTCTCTCATCAAATGCCTCCATTGTGATGACATGCGCACTGACCGGCGGCAAGCACGCAGCGGCGCGATTTCACGCAGCCCTCGCCGATCATCTCGCACGGCTTGATTCGTAAGCAAACATTGTCCCCCGTTTACAAGTTCCAATCCACTATGGGAGAGATGATACGCAAGGCAAAGCACCTTTTATGAGGTTTTAGCGAAAAGTACGGCGCCGGAGCGCAGAGCGAATAATGACATTTAATCTTAAAATGTAGTTTCATAACAATCGAAGGCTGCAAGCAGCAAAGGCGTGTCTCACCAATGAAGCATCTCTCCGACGAAAGCCTATCTTATGTTCACGGCGCGTGTGACGTGCCGCTCATTGGCGAGACGATCGGCGATCTTTTCGACCGTGTCACTGAGAAGATCCCGGATAACGAGGCGCTAGTCTCGTGCCATCAGGGACTGCGCTACACCTACCGTCAGCTTCAGGCGGCCTGCGACCTTTTGGCACGGGGGCTGATGGCCTGCGGTATCCAGAAGGGTGAGCGTGTCGGCATCTGGTCACCGAACTATGCGGAGTGGGTCATTACGCAGTTCGCCACCGCCAAGATCGGCGCGATCCTGGTCAACGTCAACCCCGCCTACCGGGTGCATGAACTGGAATACGCGCTACGGCAGTCAGGGTGCCGCGCGTTGATCGTCGCGCCGCCATACAAGACTACGGACTTCGCCGCGCTGCTGCGCGAGGTCTGTCCCGAGCTCGAGGACAGCGCTCCGGGCCGGCTTTCCGCCGCACGGCTGCCGCAACTGCGCACGGTGATCGCACTTGGCGCACAGAGCGTGGGCGGAGCCAACACCTGGCAGCAGGTGATGGCTATGGCCCATGAGGTCTCGCCGGATCTGCTGGCCGCACGACAGCGGTCGCTTAACTTCGACGACGCCATCAACATTCAATACACGTCTGGAACAACGGGTCTGCCGAAGGGCGCCACGCTTTCGCACCACTCGATCCTCAACAACGGATTCTTCATCGGCCAGCGGATGCGCTTCACCGAACGGGACCGGCTCTGCATCCCCGTTCCTTTTTATCACTGCTTCGGGATGGTCCTCGGCAACCTCGCGTGTGTAACGCAGGGCGCCACAATGGTCCTACCCGCCGAGGTGTTTGACCCTCGCAAGACGCTGGAGGCGGTGGCGGCCGAGCGCTGTAGCGCCCTCCACGGCGTGCCGACAATGTTCATCGCCGAACTCGGCCTCCCTGACTTCGACGGCTATGACCTTTCGTCGCTGCGGACGGGTATCATGGCGGGTTCTCCGTGCCCCGTCGACGTGATGAAACAGGTCCGTACGAAGATGGGCATGGAAGAGATCACGATCTGCTACGGGATGACGGAGACCTCGCCCGTTTCCTTCCAGACCATGACGGCCGACTCGATTGAAAAGCAGGTCAGCACGGTCGGCCGCGTCCACCCTCACGTGGAGTGCAAGATCATCAACCCTGAGAGCGGTGCGGTAGTGCCGCGCGGCGAACCGGGCGAGCTACTCTCCCGGGGTTATATCGTGATGCTCGGCTACTGGGAGGACCCCGTAGCGACCGCCCAAGCCGTCGACTCCGCCCGCTGGATGCACACCGGCGACCTGGCGACCATGGATATGGAGGGTTACGTGACTATCGTCGGCCGCTCGAAGGACATGATCATTCGCGGCGGCGAGAACGTCTATCCGCGGGAGGTCGAAGAGTTCCTCTATGGCCATCCACAGATTCAAGACGTTCAGGTCATCGGAGTCCCGGACGAGAAGTACGGCGAAGAGGTGATGGCCTGGGTCATTCTCAAGCCGGGTCAAACGACGACGGCCGACGAGCTTACTGACTACTGCCGGGGCAAGATCGCCCACTACAAGGTGCCGCGATACTGGCGCATGACTGATCAATTCCCGATGACTGTCTCGGGTAAGGTTCAGAAGTACAAACTCCGTGAGATGGCGTTGTTGCAAGAGCCGAAATAGATCTGAAGGTTGGCGGTGATTGGCACGCAACGACAGATGGACCACGGCCGGAACTAGCTTACAAATCAGGGATCGATCATGGGATGCTGGTAACCCTCGCAGCCTTATAACTGGGGATGCCTTTGCGACTTCTGCTCAATCCATTTCATCCAATGCCTTCACACTAGCTGTCCGGACTTAGATACTGCTTGCCGGCCACTTTCGCTGCTTTTAGCGATAACGTTCATTTAGTTAACCACGCTTCTTCTCGGGCTTCACTGTAAAGCCACGTCGCTCTTTAGTCTGCGAAGAGGCTGAACTCTGCTCTTTAAGCATTTTTTGGCGCTCGAGGTTTTTCTTTTCGATCGCTTCCTTCAATCTTTTTCTTGCTCGTTTATTCATAGCGGGATTATACAGAGTAGATTGAACCGGGATGGGGTTGAAATTAGGACATTCCTACACATTCTGCTTCCGTCGCTTCGTCCACTGCCTTGAAGAACTCCGGGGGCACCCAGCTAATCAAGAAAGCGTACTCGCTGGGTACTGAATCAGGCGACTGATGGGCCAAAGATTCGGGTATGTATGGTTGAACCCATGTGTCCCACGGGGGCGTGTCGTTGTGGTCGAGATAATACGACGTGATATCGGCAGTTAAGCCGTTAAAGTTCGACTCGCCCAAGAAGTGGATGAGTAATCTTCCTCCAGCCAAATCGATGTCCAGTTCTGTAAAAGGCTCCTTGCCGGCACTAAGAATTAGGGAGCGTGAATATACGACCTATTAATCATCTGAATATCCGCCGCCCAGATGTCCACGTCCTCATCCGGTCGCGAGCTAAACTCGTAATTGGGCCTTAACTGCGCCGAACGCAAGCAGTATTTGGGATCGGCGATGTTGACGCGTGGACACACCAGGCAATAGTCTGTGCAATTTCCGGCTGAAGTGGGCAGGCACATAATGCAGGTTCATGATGATAAATGCGCACGATCTCTATAGAACGCGTAACGTGCGCCTTGAGCCTCTCGGACAAACTAGCCTCGATTCTATGTCGAAACGACAAGGCTTACATCGCAGTTAGCAACGCGCATACATCGGCTGGTTTCGGTTCGAATCCACCAGTGATGCGACCTCACAACCGGCCTTGGTGGCGAACAGCCATCGTCTCTGAGAGCCACTCAGCAATCCGCTTCCAAAGATCAAGCACATTCGCACGATTCGAGATCGTATGCCATTCGCCATGATAGCGAACGAGCCTGGCGCGCTTATCCTGCCGGTAGAGCGCGGTGAAGAACTCCTCGGCCTGTTGTATGGGGATGTTGTCGAGGTCACCATGGATGAGCATTAACGGGGTCTGCACCTTGTCGGCGTGGAAGATGGGGCTCCCGTCACGATAAAGATCATTCTTAACCCAAGGCGGCCCGCCGAGGGCGAAGGAACCTTTCTCCATCTGGAGCACGCGCAATTGCTGCCCTTTCTCCGGCGGGCCCGAATCACCGTACCGGTTCTGACCGTAGAACGTACCGTACAGACTGATCAAATTTGAGAAGCCGGCACTGGCGATGGCAGAGCGAAAACGGTTCGTCTGTGTGATCAATCCAATCGTCGCGAAGCCCCCATCGCTCTGACCAATCAACCCTATTCGATCCGGGTCAGCAATTCCGCGCGCAAATACGGCATCGACGGCCGGAAGCACACCATTCGCAAGTAGGGTCAAGGTGTGAGCGTCAGCAGGGTCTTTCGGCTCCGGCATGCTCGGCAAAAGGACTGCATACCCGAGCGCAGCGAACAATTGGGGATGGTTGAAGTCGGTCCGATATAAAGAAAAACTCGCTGGCTGCCGGGAGTTGTATATCGTGCCCGGGTACACGTGCGTGATTACCGGTAGTTTCGTCCCCGTGACATGATCCGGAGGCAAAAGCAGCCAAGCGGTCAACGGCGTCCCATCGGTCGCGTTGTAGTTGATCGACTCAACGCGTCCGGTTTTGATCTCTTGCATCCACTCATTCGCGCGCCAGATCTCCGAACAACGGGACATGGGCCTTCCGTCCCCGCCGCACAGCCACAGATGAGTTCCATCTGCAATGGTCGCAAGGTAGAGTGCGGCGGCGCCATCCGGCGATGTGGATAAGCGTCGCGCGTCCGCCCTTGGTGGCGGGATCGTTGAATCGATCCTTGTTGAGGGCTTCGGCGTCTCGACGAGTATCGACAACGAGTCGACCTTCGCACCCGAGCGCGCGTCGATGACATGACGTTCAGTGCCCCAGTTCACGGCCGCGTAAGCCTTTTCCACATCACTTCCAAACTCGAAGTACGAGGCTATTGGAGTCCCCGGCCGTTCCTTGAGAAAAGTAAGCTGGCGCCTGTCGGCAGACAGATTGAGACGATGAATGTTTCCTCGGGCCAGCGTGGCCCGTGTGTTCGTATGCAGATCGACTAGTACCAGTCGACCCGACGGACCCTCCCCAATTGCAGACCGTCCTGATTCCAAAACGGAAACGGACGCCGATTGTGCTTCGAGAGCGCGCTTCCACTGAGCCGCGCTGTTAGCGCCGCGAAGAACTCGGAAAAAGAGCGGGCCACTTTTCTCAGCGTCGACGTCCCAGGCAGACAAAGCAAGGCGGTCGTTATCGACCCATACCATCGACGGTTCGTTGAAGGCAAACCTCACATCCAAACCACGCACGGGCTGAGGCGCGCCAGCACCAACGGTCCAAATCCATGCTTGTATCACCGCGCTCGCATCGACCGAGAGAAACGCCAATCGGCGCCCGTCCGGTGACCATACAGAGCTAAAGAAACCCAGATATCTGGTCGCGTTCGAGCTAACCGTGCGCAGTGTATTCGTCTTCACATCGAGCAGGGCGATCTCGCTGCTCGGCAGACTAGTGTCGAGCCAACGTCCCGGTCGGCTCAGTTCAATCGTGGCGAGCCGGCCATCAGCCGACCATGCGGTCGCGCCGACCTGGCGCACGTGAAAGAGGTCCTCCGGTCTCAAGCTTCGCTGTACCGGCGCCGGCTGACAAGTGACGCCAAAAGGGAGAAACAAGCCAAGCGAGATGGCTGCTACTGTTTGTCTAATCATGATCGTTAGTGCTCGTTTACTTTCATGGGTTTCAGGCTTCCGGATTTCGACGGAGGTAATCCTGTCAAAATAGTACGGAGCGTTTCCATTTCCTTCAGCCAGGAAATAATCTGGTTCGAAGTGGAATGCTTTGGGACGCCAATAGTTTCAATCACTTATAGATATCCCGATTTCGCCGCACGTCCAGAAACGTCCGTCAACGACAGATCGTCCAGACTCGAAATGAAGAAACCAGCTGGCTGACTTGTCCGAGTTGATCAAGCACTTTAGTGAAACAACAGGCCCAGCGAAATTCGCACCAGGTCGCGTCTGCCTCCGGTTGAGTCGCCGAGGAATACCGGGTTGTAGTCCATGGTCCCTCGGAAGCTCACTCGCTTTGTAGCGCGAACATCAAGGCCGCCGCCTAATGCCATCGCGAAGCTGTTGTCGCTGTTCTTCAAAAACAAATTGACTGTTGGACCCGGCGTCGTAAATGTGGCGCTGGTGTGGGCTGCGCCCCCAAGCGCATACGCGAACGGCGTGAAGCGGGTACTGTTGCGCGCTTTGAATTCGGGCCCGGCTAGAAAATTGTACACACGGGTTTTGAGACGATTGTCTTGCGTGACTGTGATGCAGGTCGGACTGCAAACGTTAAGGGGGCCAAGGCCTGACTTATTAGCTAAAGTGGGCGGAGAAGTCACCTTTAATTCCGAAATGCTTACTGAAGTTGCCGGTGAGTGAAGTTTGAAATCCGGCGTCGGCCGCGTAATTGTCTCCGAGGGCGGCGTTAGGTCCGAAACTGATGCCGCGACTGTTGGCTTCACCCAGAGCAGAATAGCCAGCGAAGAACTCGAACTTCGGATATTCAGGCGTCGTGCTGCTTTGCGCAAACGCGGATGCTGCTTGAGCACATCAGAACAACACTAATAGACGAACGTAACCACCGTTTTCGTTGCGTGAGTCATTAATTGTCTCCTTGGAAAAGAACGGTTTAGTTGTTGAATCTTAGTTCTTTTGGCATGAACCAGGCCGCCGATGTCGGAGAGAAATTGTCTTTGTACCAATTGCTTCTTAAACTTCCGGCTCTCCGCGGACTATACAAGTAGACGCGAGTTTGGTCCTGGGTGAAGGCTGATGGTTTAGTGACGCTTTTATGACTGACCCGAATTCCTCAGCGTTTTTGTTCGATGACGTGCGTGTCGAGCCGGCGACCTTCCGTGCGTTTAAGGCTGGCAACGCGATTCAGCTCGAGCCGAAACCCTTCGATTGCTGTTCTTCCTCATTGAGAATCGGATTCGGCTAGTAGAAAAAGAAGAGATTCTCAACGCAATCTGGAATGGAACTCACGTGACGGAGAACGCTTTGGTGCGGGAGATCGCGAAGCTTGCGTAAGACATTGGGCGACGATCCTAAAGCACCCAGGTACATTCAGACGGTGCACACGCGGGGCTATCGATTCATCGCTGAGGTCGAATCTTTGGTGGGTCTCGGCGTTTAACTAAAGCTGTAAAGTTGTTCACGCAAAATGAGAAGTTGAACGATTATTTCCGTTACCCAGCATGGTCAGCACGTGGTGACCTGATCGTAACCGAATCCAGTTAGGGTCTAGGAAAAGAGTAATTGGGGCAGGACCACTTCAAGACTGTTCGCGCAGCAGTCGTCTTAGTTCGCAATGTGAGGCGCGGGGGTTCGATCCCGTCTGGTCCACCATTGTTACAATGACTTACAGCCAGCGCCTTCGATCGAGCGCAAGTAACCGCATAGCCAATTCCAATCGCCAGATTGGCGGCAGTCAGCAAGCAATGCAGCGCTCAATTCAATTCGCTCGTTTGCAATCTCCTTCTACAGTTTGAGACTGAAGGCAGATCCTGCAAACAGACGTTTACTGTCATGAGCCTGCTCAAAAGAGAATGGTTGTAACTAATTCCGTGGCGTTAGTTTTCTGCTTCCAGCAGCTCCTCGTCGCCGCCCTTGGCCCCTCCAACCCAGTCGCGTTCCTCTTTGGAGCATGTGCCGGAGCAGACGCATTCTCCATTAGACTGAGAGGTACATGTCGTGCCGCAGGCTCTGGCCCCACCAGGTCCCTGGCACATCGCTCCATAGGCGATGCTGATCGTCAGGTTAGCGGCAGTGAACATCAACAACAGAGTCAAGAATAATTTTTTCATTACGTCGATCCTTTCTGGCGATGAGGGGCAGACTACGCCCTCCGAGTTGCATCAGGAACGTGCTCAAATACGAGAGCGAAGACACTGCAATTACTGTGATCCCGCTCCAGCAGCTACTCTGATTCCGCTTCCAGCAGCTCCTCGTCGCCGCCCTTGGCCGCCCCAACCCAATCTCGTTCCTCCGCGGTGCAGGCCCCTTCACACCCGCAGTGCCCGCCAGCCAGAACGGCGCATTTAGTGCCACACGCTCTCGCTCCTCCCGAGCTCTGACAGACAGCGGCGTAACCCATTCCAATTGTCAGGTTACAAGCCGTCACAGCGATTGCTAAACCCAGCAATATCTTTTTCATTTTCGACTTCCCTCTCTGCGCACTTAAAAGTGCCGCTCTTAGAGTTATCCACAGTTGGAAGCACTGGCTTCCACTCTCCCAAACCGCTCATTCAAAGGTCCGCTACTCTGATTCCGCTTCCAACAGTTCCTCCTCGTCGCCGCCCTTGCCTGCCCCTACCCAATCTCGTTCATCCGCGGTGCAGGTGCCTTCACACGTGCAGGTTCCGTCGGCATTAGCGGTGCATTTAGTGCCACACGCTCTTGCTCCTTTCGTGCTCTGACAGACAGCGGCGTAACCCATTCCAATTGTCAGGTTACAAGCCGTCACAGCGATTGCTAGACTCAGCAATAGCTTTTTCATTTCGACCTCCCTCTTTGCGCACTTAAAGTGCCGCTCTTAGAGTTATCCACAGTTGGAAGCACTGGCTTCCGCTCTCCCAAACCGCTCATTCAAAGGTCCGCTACTCCGATTCCGCTTCCAACAGTTCCTCCTCGTCACCGCCACCCTTGGCTGCCGCAACCCAATTTCGTTCATCCGCGGTGCAGGCCCCTTCACACACGCACCTCCCGTCGGCCGCAGCGGCGCATGTAGTGCCACACGCTCTCGCTCCTCCCGAGCTCTGACAGACAGCGGCGTAACCAATTCCAATTGTCAGGTTACAAGCCGTCAGGGCGATTGCTAAACTCAGCAATAGCTTTTTCATTTCGACCTCCTTCTTTGCGCACTTAAAGTGCCGCTCTTAGAGTTTATTCCCAGCGGAAAGCACTGCCTTCCGCTCTCCCAAACCGCTCATTCATAGGACCGCAACCTCTTGCTCTATTCAAGACCTTCTCGCGCAGAACTTGTCTTTGGCGAATTGTTATTGCGCTGCACGCGCTCAATGGTACGTCGGCATAGAAGGGCTTGGGCCGCGTAATTCAATCCCTTTTGCTTTAGTTGGCGCGCCAACATTAATCCCTCGTTAAGGTTCGACTCTGAGATCTCTGACAGCACATCGAGAAGTCCCGTGATTCGGGGATAGACGACAGTGAGAGAACTGAGTCCGCCGTCTCTACGCGATGTCCATTGCGTGTCCTGCACCGACAAGCGCTCTGAGCTGTCGTTTGCGGTGATAAAACTCCATCCACTTCCTTCCTCGGACGCATTGATTAGCCTGATGGCCGATGAGGTTGAGGCTTTCGCCTGATTGCGATCATTTATCTTCAAATAAACTCGCGCGATTGCCACCATCGCGGACGCGAGGTAGGCAGAAGGATTGGCTTTATTGACCGCAGACTCCGCCTCGTTCAAAACGGCAATGCCTTGAGCTTGAGTCGTTTTATTCTCGAAGCATGCTCCAGCCAGCCGCGCCAGGATTACCACGCGTAACTCTAACGTTTCGACGCTCTGTGCAATACTGTTAGCCGCATCCAACTGTCCCCGACTTATCAAGTCGCCTGCCCAATCGAATCTGATGGGCTCTGTCAGTTTGAGTCGCAATGAGGAATCTTCAATATTGCGTGCCACTTCAATAGCTCGTTCGTACTCGCCGTGCAGATACAAGCGAAGCGCAGCTTTGGCATATAGACCATCACGCGCTGCCCCCTTGGAGGCATTTCCCGCGCGCTCCATTAACTTGTCGACATTTCCTTGGACGTCTGACGATTTCGGGAGGGGCTCGGGTGGACCAGGTAACTTTCGGCCCTGCTCACCCAACTCCTGCTTTAACCGGCTCAGTTGAGCCAATAAACTTTCCGTCGCGGAAGGAAGCAATCGTTCGACATCCGGCAATATCTGGGTAGCTACTGATTGGAGCAAGGTATAGCGTTCAAGGATGAGAGGTCTTTCTGCTTCGGGTGCCGATGCCAGATAAAACTGGGCAGCGTTCTCAACAACTGCATCGACTGCAAACCCAAGCACTCTCCTCTTCAGCTCTAACGCCACCGGATATTCGACGGACGCCACACGAAACCACGAGACTGAGCCAAGGTAGATGGTCTGACGTTGAAAAGCGTAATCCCAGATGAAGAGTGCTTCGACCAGTTGCTTTGGGCGTCGGCTGGAAGCCGTCCGCAGCGCAAGTTCAAAAAAAGCATCACCAGCAACTTGGTCCTTGACTCGCAAGCTGAGTAAGAAGAGCCTCATCTGCTGCGACAGTCCGCCTGGCATTGCCAGCCTCGCCATTTGCACTGCCTGGTTCGTGTCGGTTGGTAAAGTCTCAGCAGCAGCTTTGACCAACATCTCGCTGGCGCCGGCATTGTTACCGTATAAGTCGGCAAATGCGTCTGACCGCTGCTTGTCCGGCGGTGTCACAGTTAGCAATAAGCTTTTGGCGAGTGCAGGATCTCGCTTGGCGACACGTGTGATGACAAGTTGCTGCAGTTCCTTCGACGATGTAGAGGAGCGCGTTTCCGCAGAATCATTAAACTCAGTAGCACGCGTGAAACTCTGACGGAAAACTTCTCTGGCTTCCTCTTTGTCAATGAGCCACAAAGCATCACCAATCTCCACAAGCACCCGCACACGATCGGAAGGGCTGTCGATCTCAAAAGCGTTGTTCCTCAAGTACAGCAGAGTTTGTAAGGCATTCTGTTGCTCATCATAGTCCCTTTGACTCAGCACCCTGTTCTGCCGGGACCGACTCGGGTCTTTAGAACTCTGCGCAGTTGCCGACTCGCAGGCTAACGCAGTGACCATGCTCAATATAAGCAAACGAGCTATAGCGTCCCGCCCTCATACCTCTCCTTTCGTCATACCGTTACGGCTTTGGTTGCTAACTCGCCGACACGCGGTAACAGTTGCGTGGATTCATCCCAACGATTAATAACGCGCCCGTCGGAGTTATCCCCGTCATCTCAGGCGTAAACTTATTGCCAGCCTGCGGCTGAATAACGCGCTGTCTCCGGCCGCTTTGATCCGCCACATAAACAGAACCATCTGTTAACACGACATTGATCTCCCCACTGGGAAGCGCTATTGCTTCAAGCGCGAGAATCGTTTCGGCGAAGCCATCCATTGACATCGTCAGCAGGCCAGGTGTTTGCCGCAGAGCATCGATTTCTGGTCCTTCGAGTCTCGATTCGAATACGAGTTTGCCCTCGGCACTGTATTTCTGGACTAACGGAACCAACATGAAGCTGACGAGAGTACTTCCATCCCGATCCACAAAAAGGCGCACCCTGTTGGCCGCCTGAACGTGTTGTTTGTCGAGATCCTGTAACTCCTGACCCATCAGTTCCGAGTAAGTCTTCAGCTTGCCGAAAGAACGCAAATGTTTTCCGTCGCGCGAATAAACTGAAACGAGTGCGCCGTTTTCAGGTTGGCCCAGATAGACCTCACCGTTAAGGCCCGCTGCCATCCCCATGTAGGGTTTTGTTGCAAAGCCTCCGAGGTAGGTTCCGTCAAGTGCAAAGCACTGGATTCTTTCGTTGCCTCCGTCCTGGACGTAGATTCGACCGTCCCTTGAAACGTCGATGTGTCCTGGACGAAAGAGCCGGCCTGGTGCGGAACCGATGCCCCCAATCAGCCGCTGAATTTCAAAGCGCTCGTTAACAACTACTATGCTGTTTCGCGTCCGATCCGAGACGTAATACAGTCCGTTGTGTGAAGCGACGTCATAAACGTCTAAGCTGGAATCTTGAAAAATCCTCGTATAGGTTGAATCCCCATTCTTTGAGGCGGCAGTTTCATCACGGGGTTTACCCGAAGAAGACGCGCTGGGTGGTCCAATCAAGCTAATACTTTTGACTGTGCGGTCGCGATCCGTTCGAATTATCAGCGGCTGGTCCGTCCGACGTCCTTTAGCCAACGGAAAATGTGAGAGAGAGCTTAGGTCTTCGTTGGAGAGATAGGCCGGCGAGTTGATCCCGAAGTGCTCTAATTCCGCTGTCACCTCATTGCGAAGAAATGCTGAGTCAAAAACAATGATCGGCTCTGTCACTGTCTCCCTCGCTTGTCGCCAGGACTTGAATTGTTGCAAGTATTGGCTGGGGCTAGGGACACCGCACGAAAAACAGTCTGCCAGGAAGAAGATCCAGACCTGATCGTCCGCTGCCGACAGCTGATCGGCGGTCACTCGCCGAAGCGATCGAGCATCCAACAAACTCAATGAAGGTAGCGGCTTTCCCGTGGTCAACAAAAATCGGCCCATCGACTCAATACCGGCCGTATCTCCGGGTCCGAAAGCCGTTAGTAACTGCCGCAGGTCATTCGGGTTTGGCTGCTGAGTGGTTACGAATCTGCACAAACCGCTCTTGTCGAAGAAAAAAGTTCCACTCTCTTCAGGTTCAAGACCCAAACTCTTCGCCAGTAGCCCTTCAGCATCATTGATGATCGGGTAGTTGATGAGATTGTCATGGAGCAGCTGCTGTACTCTCGGGTAAAGGACCCGAAGTTATTAAGGTTGCCTGAAACAGACCGGGGTCTTCTTGTCCAAGAGTTTCACAGAATTTCAAAAGCGCTATGGTCTGACCTTTTATACCCGCAGTAGTGAGGTATAGAACCAGGGTGGGTTTAGTCGCGCTAATCGAAAGAGTCTGATCACCGGAATACCCACGTCCCTCCAGCTTGGGAATCGAGTCCCCGTACCGCAATATCGGCCATGTCCATATCGACTACGAAAGAACTTCGACGTCCAGTTAAAGGCGACAACATTTACGATGAGCAACAGAACGATGACAATCAGAGTTACGATTGTGGAGTGAGATTTTCGCATAAGATTTAGAGTGCCTTTGGCAGTTAGCGATGACTGCTTAAGTGGGGGTCACAACTCCGCAACTTTCTACTTATTACGATCCTGGCTCAAGCATCTATGACAACCGATTATCCGCGACGATCATATCCTTCGTAATTCGCGTGAACTGTTGGACAGGCGATTGAGAATCGAAACTTCGAGAATAGGATATAAGGAACCAAATAACGCCATATGAAACCACCAAGCGCAGGTAAACTTATTCAGAAATCGTCTGGGCGGGTCTTCGTCTGGGAGGGTGTTCTGGAAGGAGGGCAGCACTTTAGTGCGAACTCCACGCGATGTCAACACCTTTTATCTCTCTCAAATCAACTGCACTTATAAACCCAACTGCTTATTTACAAGCGGTTACAAGCATGGTTACGCTTGAATGCAAGCCCAAGACTCAGGAAATCTATTAGGCACTGATCAGGAGTTTCCTGACCCCCCAGGCCTTAAAGAGTCGGTCCCCTCATACTATTGGGACTCCCGGCGGCGTCTGAATCCTTGGGAAGTAGCGAACCACGAAGAACAGGTACACGAGCCAGAAGCCGAGCCAGACAGATGCGACGGCCTGAAGCCCAATCAGGAAGAGGACCAGACTCGGTGCCAGAAACATAGTGGTGTAACCCAGAAGCCAGAAGCGGTCGGCTCGCCGGGCGTGCAGCGTCCTTTCGGTGTCACTCATCCGTCCGCCAAGCGAACACCGGTAGTAGTGCAACGTCGCGAAAACGAGTGAGAAGGTCGCGACGCCCATCGCAATCAAAGTGGCCTGGAACAAGAGGGGATTGATCCTGCCGCTCTCAAACCTCGGGTACCAGAAAGAACAGCATGAAAGTGAAGATCGCGATGTTCGACGCGCGCGTCCCTTAAGCGTCCAATAACGATCCCTTAGAATACCTTTGACTACCTTACGGTGCTATCCATGCCGCAAGTTTCCTTTGAATAAATCGCTTCTCTTTCACGGCGGCGACACCGGTTCGATTCCCGTACGGGACGCCAAAGCAGCTGATCCCCTTGGAAACCTGGAGCCCGGTATCCGCTTAACAACACGTAAATGGAAGGATCTACTGAGGGGTGGGGTTAGAGACTGAAGTTCTTACCCTTGATACTGAATTATTCCCGGCATTGGCTACCCAAATATTGACACCATCGAAGGCGAGCCCGACAGGACTTCTTCCTACCGTAAAGGTCTTAACAACCTTCCCAGTCTGCGGATCAATCTGTGAAACGGACCGACTACCGTAATTCAAAACCATGATAAAGCCACCGAAAAAGCCGATGTCTGCCGGGCCATCCTCCACAATAATTCTGTCCCGGACAGATCCGTCAGCATTCAATCGAATCACGCTCTTGCTGTAGAAATTAGCGACCCACAAGTTCGACTCCATCGAATGCAATGCCGGTGGGTCCTCTTCCCGCACTAAACGTTCCGAGGTTCGCGCCATCGTCGGCCCGCAGCTTGGTAACATTGCTGCTGTTATTATTCGCTACCCAGATATGACTTACCATCCGAAGCAAGCGCAATGGGCCGAGTCCCAACTACGAAATGTGCAATGCGCCCCGTCGTTCAGACGTATCTTGGTTACAGAGTTATCTTCACCATTCGCGACCCAGATGCTACCGCCATCGAAAAGCAGCGCCTCCGGACTTCGACCAACTTTGACGGTCTTCAACCAGGCTGCCATCGCTTGCTCTGAAGCCTCATCACGTTGTTACTGAGCCTGTTTGCCACCCAAATACTCTCGCCGTCATAAGCAAGAGCGACGGGTCTAGTACCTGTGGGAAATGTTCCGAGGTTTGACCCGTCGCTCGCGCTGAGTTTCATAACGCTGTCGCCAAGTTCGTTGGCGACCCAAATGTTCGCTCCATCAAAAAGGATCGCGTCAGGCCTTCTGCCGACTGCAAAATCGGTCTTTTGAGTCGGCGGAACCTGCGGTTGTTTTGTTGTGTCAACCTCCGTCTGTGAAAAGCAGAGAGTGGATGCGACTAATGCAAACACTAAGGCGGACTGAAACTTCATCGGCGTATATCTTGAAAACACTCTCAGTTGCATTCCGCCCCCGCGTCGTCTTTCAGTTACCGCCCTTTGCTTTTTGAATGACTATGTCCCGGGCTCTGCGCGCTTCGATTCATTCTGTTTTGCGTGAATCATCGGCTTCGCATTTGGACCGTCCATCCAGAGGATGGACTCCACAATCCATGGAGCATTGGCCTCTCCCGGAAACATGGCCCACCATTGGCGGGCTTCATTCCCATACTTAACCATGCCTGTGTGATTGGTGAGATCTTTATCAAGCCTCTCTTTCGCATCCTTGAAGCCAAGGCTACGTCGCAAGGTATCGATCTCTTCAGGTTTGCCGGTCAAGAATGTCCAGCCCGGTTTGATTCTATGCGCGCGCACGTAGCGCTTCAATGCCTGGGGCGTGTCTTCCTCGGGTTTGAGAGTTATCGAATACATGAAGATATCACGGCCCACGCCGATCCTTTAGCAGGTTTTGCACTTTTTTGAGATTCATGGTGACGGGCATGCATACCCCTTCACATTTCACGTACATGAAGTTGATCACGACAAGCTTGTCTTTAATCAAGTCGTCGTAGAAGTGGACTTTCTTGCCTTCGTGCGTAGTCAGCTCGAAGTTTGGGAAAAAACGCTTGCGCAGTTTTTCGCGCGATGACTCTGGGACTTTGAATTTTTTATCGGCGCCGGCTGCCTGCCCCACCACCCCAACGGCGAGGGGCGCTACCGCCAAAGTCGCCAGCAACTTTCTTCGTTTCATGTCTGGCACGATCTTTTCTCCTTTCGATTCTTAGCGGTTAGGTAACCTTCTGACGAATGCCGGTTGGGCCAGTCGTCAGATTTGGTTAGTGGTGGCCGCAATCGTCCTCGTTGTTGTTTCCCACGTCGTCGATGTCAAATCTCAACATCATGGCGTGGTCTTCGTGAATGGTGTTGTGACAGTGCATCGGGTAACGACCTGTAAAGTCGCGGAAGCGGAAATAGATCTCGACGTCGTCGTTTTCACCGAGCCGGATTACGTCCTTGCGTCCGCGCTCGATCAGCGTTGGCGTTTGCCCATTGCGTTTGAGCACCTGGTGTTCCTCGAAGTGAATGTGGATCGGGTGCGACCAATCGAATCCACCCTCGAGTCTCCAGATCTCAGCGGTGTTCCGCTTCACACGGAAGCGAACATCGTTGCAATCGAACAGTTCATCGTTGATCACCCATTGTCCATTGCGCCGGTCGAACTCGAAGCAACGCTCGATTCGCTCTGCTACCCGTGTCGGCACCTGATAGAAAGTCGGGTTCGTGGCCGGATTCACGCTGTTGTCTGTCACCGCATCAGAAACGACGCGGAATTCGAGTACTTTGTCCCCCTGACCCGGCGGGCAGAATATTGTTTGTTGGTCCCGCACCGTCGCACTGCTCCAGACGGTTCTCGATGTGAATGATCGACCGGGCGCGAACGAAGAGAAATCGACGATCACATCCATACGCTCGGCCACAGCGATCAACAAACCGTTGGTTGTTTGCACTGGATTCTTCAACAGATTGCCGTCGTTGGCGATGATCCAGAAAGGATGATTTGTCAGGTTCGACTTCGTTAGGTAGAAACGGTAGAAGCGAGATGGCCCCCCGTTGAGCCAACGGAATCTATAACGCCGGCGCTTGACTTCGAAGAAGGGCTGGATTTTCCCGTTAACAAGAAACTTGTCACCGAGAATGCCGTCGCGGTTAGCCAGGTCGAAAAACAGCAAACCGTCGTCCGGATCGAAATTCTTGTCATTGAACATCATTGGGATGTCAAAATCCGGGAAGCTCGGAAGTCGAAAGCCCGTGGTTTCGTCGCCTGTGTCAAACTGATTGAAGAGTAGGTAGAAGCCTGCGAGACCCTTGTAGACGTTCTGTGCGGTGAAGTCGACGCGGTGGTCGTGATACCAGAGCGTGCTCATCGACTCCTGGATGTCTCCAGCGGGCGGATGGCTCGATGCGAATCCTGCCAGCACGTTCGGGTAGTGCTGGTCGTACCACTTAGTATTCCCAACTGGGTCATTGCCAAAAAAGTCGCAGGGAAAGCCGTCCGATTCAGACGGAGTATGGCCGTTGTGCAGGTGAGTGGTAACCGATTGCAGGCCAAAGCCTCCATTGTCGGCTGGCAAGTTGTTGTAGTTACGAACCAGAATCGGCTCACCGTAACGGGCCACATAGGTCTGTCCCGGAACCGTTCCGTTAAATGTCCAGAGTCTTTGTAATGGAAGTTCCGGATGCACACTGAGTAGCTGGTCTCTCTGATGTACCTCATAGAACTTTACCGGCGGAAGAGTCGTCAGAGCCTGATGGTTGCGTGTGCGCTGCTTCACCTGCTGCGGTGTTTGGAGCGACAGTCGGCGCCGGGTTTAACGCAGCAACCGACTGGGCGACAGGCGGGATGAACAATGGCTCGACGAACGGGGTTGTGGGCGGACTGACCGGGGTGCCATTCCCCGGACCGTCCCACCATCTGCGATCACATTCGCCCCCGCCACCACCCCGAATTGTGCGCGAGCGCTAAGACCCTTTTTGTGGATGAGGTAACCGGCGCTTGTTAAGAGACCGGCCTTTATCAGGTCACGCCTGCTCAAACGCGCGGCAATTATCTCGCGCCTGTTCTTCGACGCATTCTGTATCTCTCTTTCACGCCTCCTGTTTCTTTTCGAGATATTAGCCATTTGGGATTCTCCTTTGAAGACGCTTGGCAGCGTGTTGGGGCCAAGGTTGTGGCCAAAATGCTTCCGTTTTGAAGGACCGGTAAGACCTATTGACTGGCTGAAAATGCGGACCCAAGCCGTTCGTTCGGACGGCATAACAATCAACGGTATTGAGTACCGGGCACTCAGCGAAAAGGAAGACTTATTGTTGATAGAGACGGCGAACTGAAAATCTGTTGCGCGCGCAACATTGATCATAGTCGCGCGTTAGTACAATCTCTTTAGATTGGCGTTTCCTGCTATTTGTTGGCGGATTTTGCCCATCTTGACCTGGGGGCTTTCGAAACTACTCTTTGGGCCAAGTTGTTATTGACATGTATCCCGCATAGGTTCGGCACCGATCTTAATGCCAATGGTGAGAACTCAGAGTTATTCAGGAAGGACAAAGTGGAATTCAGTTCTCAAATGATTCCAATCAACCTTGCGATTGCCAGGGCATAATCATCTCGACAACCTTACTCGGCGCCTTACGTTTCTCATCGCTCATTGCTTGAACGTATGTGGTCCATCGTGACTCTGAGGTTCGCATGGCGACACCTCCACAGATCGACTTCAGCAACAATTTTGTAACGGCATCACAACCCGCAATGACTTGATTGGTAATAAATTCGTTGACTGTATTTTCCTCGCGCGTATAGATCCCCCAACCTCCTAATCGTCCCAGAAAAAAACATTCCCCTACGTCGTTCGCTCCTGTCTGCGACTTCAACGTCTTCTCAGAGATAAGGTGGCCTTATGTCTCTCATTGCTCAACCTTTCAGGCACTTGGTTTTCACGTCGTGCGTTCTTCTGATTGCTGTCGCACTGGTTCCCTTCACCCACGCAACGGTGAAACGCAAGCCGTCGCAAACCTCGGACGCGATAAACCCGTACTACGTCGGCCGATGGGAGAAAAGTTTTACGTCTGTCATCGTGGTCCATTCATCGGTCTTGTCCAATGGGAAGGTGCTGCATTGGTCGCCAAGCTCTGGTCCAACACCCAGTCGTCTTTGGAGTTGCGTGCTCAACAATGGACTGTGTGACCCTGATGCAAACAGCAACAACCTCCAGGACATTTTCTACGCCACGACTGACTTGTTTTGCAGCGGCCACTCGTTCTTGCCGGATGGCCGATTGTTCTCCGCCGGTGGAAGTGTTTTTGGATCAGGAGAACTGGGCACGGTCGCGACAACCATCTTCGCCGCCAATCCCCAACCTTCGCCGAGTCCGATGGCATCGAGTGGACCAAACATGCCGAATGGTCGTTGGTATCCGTCGCCGGTGACGTTGGGTAACGGCGAGACAGCAATTCTTTCGGGCATTCACTGCGCGCCTGGAGAACCGCCGCCTTGTCAGAACTATGTGTTCAATACGATCCCGGACGTGCTGGACGCAGCCGGCACATCCTTGCGCAGTCTTTCAACCGCCTCACTGTTCCTCCCGCTCTTTCCAAGAGTGCACCTGGCCGCTGATGGACGCGTCTTTTATGCGGGACCAAATTCCGGGTCTCGATGGCTGGACACCTCCGGCACCGGCTCATGGGGCACCACAATCAAACATTACTTCTATTCTCAACCGCCTTACTTCATCACGGATCGCGACTCCGGCTCTTCGGTGATGTATGACGTTGACAAAGTGATGATTGCCGGAGGGGGCAATCCTCCGACTAATACTTGTGAAAAAATCAATCTGAAGGGTGAGGTTGGCGACTGGGAGGCAACCGGATCGATGCAGTTTGCGCGCCGGCACCTGAATCTGACCATCCTGGCCGATGGAAAAGTTTTGGCCACTGGTGGAACACAGGGTCCCGGTTTCGATGATAGCTGCATCCACAACACAATTCTCGCGGCCGAGTTGTGGGATCCGTCGAGCGGCATCGGCAATTGGACCACTCTTGCCAGCATGTCTCACCGCAGGCAATACCATTCGACGGCTGTCTTGCTCATCGACGGTAGAGTTCTTGTCGGAGGCAACACTGGATCTGGGCCAACCTCTCCGGACTGCAAGGCCAACGATCCTGTCTTTCAACAAGAGATCTTCACGCCGCCATATCTCTTTAATCCCGATGGCACCCTGGCGACGCGTCCTATTATCACTTCCGCACCAGACTCTTTCGGTTATGGAACGCAGTTTCTCGTTGGCTCTCCCAGCGCGGCCAACATCGCGAAGGTGACGATGGTACGGCTTTCGTCGGTGACCCACTCCGTCAATATGAACCAACGTATCAACCACCTGCCATTTACCCGCGTCAGCGCAGGTTTGCGTGTCAGCGCTCCGGCAGACGGCAACGAAGCTCCTCCGGGACATTACATGCTCTTCATAATTAACCGTGCAGGTGTTCCGTCGGTCGCCAAGATCATAAAGATTGGGTAGTCATGAAAGTCATTCTCCGAATCAACGCCAAGAAGCTCGTCCTGGTTTGCGCGGTTATGAGTTTGACGATTGCGCTGACAGTACAAACCGCGTCAGCGCAGACGAAGGACCACAGCCGTCACATCAATCCGCAGCCGACGACAAGCAACGCGAACGCACTGCCGCCACCAAAGCTTTCGATTCCTGATGTGGAGGTATTTGATCAGGATGGCCGCAAGCAGAATTTTTATGCCGACCTGGTGAAAGACAAGGTGGTAATAATCAACTTTGTGTTTACCACCTGCAAGGTAACTTGTCCGTTGTCGGGAGCTAACTTTTCGAAGCTGCAAACCTTGCTCGGCGAACGGCTGGGCCGGGACGTGTTTCTGATTTCGGTTTCTACCGATCCTGAAACCGACTCGCCTGATAAACTCAAGGCCTGGGGTGAACGGTTCAAAGCGAAAGCCGGTTGGACATTGATCACCGGAGAAAGCAAGGAAGTCGCTCGACTGCTCCGAGTCTTGAAGGGCGACGGTTTAGACAAGGACTACCACGCGCCTTCGCTTTACATGGTGAATGATATGAAGAAGACGCACCGGCGCGCTTTCGGACTTGAAGACCCTGCGCGGATAATCAGGATGGTGGATGAACTCGCGACGACCGTCCAAGACGTCAAATAGAAGTTCCTGGGGACGACTCACCGCATCACCTATCTGCGGTTCACCTTTGTAGTTCTTTGCAAGTGCGTGAGAACCCTTGCGCTCTTTGCGATAGTAGTAGCTGTTGCTCCTCTTTGCTCCCAACCATTGTGCTACAGATGTTCGGTTGCCCCGCTCGGGTAGAGCAAGGTTTCGTTGGCTATGAAGTGAGCTGCTGTTTATGACCTGCCCCGGGGCGGGCACGGTTATTCCATTGGAGTCTTTGTCGCAATGGTGACCGTGCCCACCTCGCCATTACGTGGGGTGAGCTTGCAAACAACACCGCCTGCCGTGTACTTGCAGGTGGCAGGCAGAGGACCGTTATTCGTGACGCCGAGCGTGTAGGTCAAATTGTTTCCAACAACAATTGGATTTTGAGACTGATCGATAGTGACGGCTTTGTCGGCAAGTTTGTATTGGGAGACTTTCATGATCGTACTCCTCTGACAGAGAAGCCTTTTCGGGAAGCGATTTTCACTTTGCTCAAGCAACAAACTCAGGGCTACAATGCGCTTGCTCAGTTCTTCCCCAGGCCGACGACGCAATCCGCTCTACCTAGCTCTTCAGGACAATAATCGGAAGGAACTATGGAAGTCCCCAAAAAGTCCCAAAAGACTTCCAAAAAAAACCTTAAAGGCCCAGCTGCAACACCTGATGTTGGTGTAACGGCATCTGTCTATGAGTTTGGGGCTTTTCTTTTGGACGAGAAGGAACGACTGTTGACTCGGAATGGCATCGCTATACCTTTAACCCCAAAGGTTTTTGATATTCTGCGTCTCCTTGTTCAAAACAGCGGTTCGCTGGTTTCAAAAGATTCATTGCTGAATAGGGTTTGGCCCGACGCATTTGTCGATGAGTCGAACCTCAATGTGAACATCGCCACCTTAAGAAAGGCCCTCGGCGAACGCCGCACTGAACATCAATACATCGAGACCATACCGAAGCTGGGATACCGTTTCGTGGCGAAGGTGGTTAGGCGGGAAGCCAATGGCGATCCGAGGCACAGCGCAGCACGCGGGCATGACTTCAAATGTGCCGAGGCAAGCCCAGACGAAAGAGACGCAAAAGCTTTCAACTCGCTGGCTGTCTTACCTTTTCATAACGGAAGTGAAGACCCAAATGCTGAATACCTTTCCGATGGCCTCACTGAAAGTATTATTAATAGTCTCTCGCATCTCAAGAGTTTGCGAGTTATAGGCCGCAACACGATCTTCCGATACAAGGGTAAAGAAGTAGATCCTCAGAAGGTCGGAGAAGAGTTGGGTGTGGGCTCAGTGCTCACAGGCAGGATTCTTCAGCTGGGCGACAGATTGATAATTAGAGCGGAAGTGATGGATGTACAGGGTAGCTGGCAGATATGGGGAGAGCAATATCACCGCAAGATGTCAGATATTCTGGCGATACAGGAAGAGATCGCTAAAGAGATATCGGAGAAGTTGAGACTTAAGCTTACAGTTGATGAGAAAAGATGGTTGGCTAAGCGCTATACAGATAATTCCGAAGCTTATCACCTGTATTTGAAGGGACGTTATCACTGGAATAAATATGGTCATGAGGGTTTGAGCAAGGCCATCGAATACTTCACGCTGGCGATAGAGGAAGACCCCATCTATGCGCTTGCTTACGCTGGACTGGCTGACAGTTATTACCGGCTTTCAAACTTTTATTTACCGACTAGAGAGGCAATGCCAAAGGCAAAACTGGCAGCGAAAAAGGCATTAGATATCGATGAAACATTGGCTGAGGCGCACGCTGCACTGGGTTTAATCTGCTTGTTTTACGATTGGGACTGGATAACCGCAGAACAAGAATTGTCGCGAGCAATTGAACTCAATCCTGGTTATGCAATTGCCCACCAACGTATGGCAGTGTATTTCAATCTGCAGGGCCGTTTGGACGAAGCCATGCACGAACTGCAACTTGCCACTGATCTGGATCCGCTTTCGCTTCAGATTTCGCAAAGTGTGGCGTTTCAGTTTTTCTTGCAAGCCGATTATGAGCGGGCAATCAGGTTATTAGAAAAAAATCTCGAGATGAACGCCGGCTATCATCCCTCGCATTACCTGCTCGGTTGGGTTTACAAGCGAAAGGGCGACTTGGCGAAAGCTATAGAGTGTTTTGAAAAAGCGAGGAGCATTGATGACTCGCCGGTGTTCATAGCGGTGCTGTCATACGCCTACGGTCTCATTGGAGATCATGCGAGGGCATTAGATTTCATGGACGAACTAGAGCAGGAATCAAAGCGTCAGTACGTTTCCGCTTACGCCAGAGCTCTCGGCTACATAGGCCTCGACCAAAGAGATCAAGTCTTTGCCTGGCTTGAGAAAGCGTTTGAAGAGAGATCTGAGATGCTTTTGTGGCTTGACTTAGGAGCCGAATACGACAGCCTACGAACAGATACCCGGTTCCTCGATCTGCGACGGCGTGTCGGCTTGCGTCCAATCTATAGCAGAACGCTGAAATCCGTCGCTTCCTAAAAGACTCAGACTATGAATGAGTAATCTCGGCTAATCATTGAGGCCACTTATCAGCACCAGGTCGTTCAACCATGCGCCGCGATTGAGCGCGAACGACCGGCCATCCGGGGAATAACCAAAGTCAAAGAGTTCGTCAGCATCAAGGTTCAAAGGTGTCTCAGTTAAACCACCGACCAACGATTGCTTGATGATAACTTTCCGGCCACCGCGCTCACCTGCATAGACTACCGCCTGGCCATCGTTCATCCACTGTATCCTGGAGACCCAACCAAAGAAATCCATTTCGTTAACCGGCGCACCACCGTCAATTGGCAGAATCAAGAGCCGGCGTTTCGATTCGTTTCGGCCAATGCAGGCAATCACTTTTCCGTCTGGAGAAACTTCGGGTGTACTGGCGACAAAGTCGGTAAGCTGCGATGACTCGCCACCATCAACGGAAACTTTCCACAAATGCCAATTATCGGTTGAGTTGTAAAGAACCCATTTACCATCAGGCGTGATCGTCGGATTCGTCTTAGCGGAACCATAGGTGAGTTGTGTTTGGTTCAACCCGTCCATGTTCATGCGCCAAACTTGAAATGAGCCGGTGCGATTCGAAACAAACACAATGTAGCGGTTGTCGGAAGTTGCTGCCGGTGACCCATTGACGCCGGCGTTGACAGTCAGTTGTCTTTGTTCAGTACCGTCCGGCTGCATAATCCAAATGTCTGTATTGCCGCTTGCCGTCGAGGAGTAGACAAGTTGCCCGCTTGTCGTCCAACAGAAATTGTCCAGCGCTGAGGTTATTTTTTTCAGATTCTTAAGATCACGGCTGGAACCAACCCAGATATGCGATTCGCGGATTGACTGCGAAGCAGCGGCATGATCTCCGTTGCCGGCTATGCTGAGATCCGAATATGAAATCAATCCTTCCGTGATTTGGCTTATCTCCATACCTGGATAGGAGACGCGAAACAGTTGATTCGCATCGCCGGGATTCTTTCTTGCCGATATTATTAGTCCAGTCTTATCTGCCAGCCAGCTCATCTTTTTGATCAAGAAGAATCGAGACGAGGATAGATCCTTTTTTATCCCACTGTTGACGTCGACGGCTACGAGACTCACCTCCTGTCCACCCGCGGCGGAGTTTCCATAAGCGCAGATGATCGACTTGGTATCCGGAGACCATAGAGGTACGTCCAACTTGTCCGGATGCGCTCTTACCATCAAGGTGCGCTCGTTGCTGCCGTCAGCGTTTACCACCAGTAAAGAATATTCTCTTTGTCCATCCCAGTTGATAACTTCCCGAATAAACGCAATCTGACTGTCGTCGGCGGAAATTGAAAACTTGCCCTCAGGACGATCGATTATCTTTGTCGGTACGCCACCCAATAACGACACCCGATAGAGCGCGCTTGGATCGCCCTTGACGAAGTAGAGCGACTCACCGCTGTTTGCAAACATCAATCCGGCGATTCGGTCTGCGTGGACGATCTCTACGTTTGTGTTGGTGGCCAGTTGCCGCACCCAGATACCAAGCGAGTCTCCCGAACCGCGCGTGTAAGCGACATACTTGCCATCATGTGAAATAGCGACGTGTTGGCTTTGACCAGTTGCCGTTAATCTTTCCAACTTTAAAGCCCTTGTGGAAGCGGCCTTGCCGTTACCTTCGTGATTTTCTGTTGAGCGCTTGCCGCGGTTCGCAATTCCCCATGAAATCAATGCGAGCCCGGTCACGGCAACGCTGATCGCTGTCAGAATAGCGGTCGGCCTCCTGCGTATCAGCGGTAGATTAACCGGTGGAGGCGTGGAGACGTGTTCGGGATCGGGAAGCTCTGTGTCTTGAACTTCGCCCGCATTGCTCCAGAGCGGCTCCACCGCAGCAATAAAGCGATAACCGCGACGCGCGATAGTTTGAATGTAAATCGGGCTGCGAGCGTTATCACCCAAAGACTTCCGGAGTTGCTGAATATTAAAGGTCAGGTTCGCCTCTTCAACAAACGTGTCGGGCCAAAGGCGCTTCATCAATTCTTCTTTCAGGACAATCCGGCCAGGGTTCTCGATTAGCGCCAGCAGAGTCTCAAAAACCTTCGGCGCCAACGCTACGGGCACTCCCTCACGCAGCAGGACCTTTTGATCGGTGTCGATCGTGAAGTCTTTGAATTGAAGAATATGGCCGCTATTGGAAGACATTGGCGTCCTTTGAACTTCCTTATAACTTCCTTATGAACTCCTTAGGACTTTTCGGGGCCGGATTAAATAGGCTTAGCCCACAGACAGGAACGAGAAATTTGAAAACGAATCTTACCAGCCAGCCTTAGTGCACACCACCTCAACGAAAGGCATTCATCTCGTATGAAACACACAAAGTTAATAGCAATTCTTTTTCTTACCGCCTTATCTGCAATCGCAGTTATTCGTCAGCGTTCAGCTTTTGCCCAAATGAATGACCGCACGCAAAATCCTAATGTTGCGGGCTTTGGAATTGCCAAATCGCTGACCGAGCAGATCGGTAACGGAACTGGGGATTGGTCTACACCTGATTCTTCGTCTTTTATCATTGCTCGCGATCCATTTCGAGCAATTCGTCGAGGCCGTCAGCTCTTCCAGAGAAAGTTTCTGCGTAGCCAGGGACAAGGCCCGCTGGACGCCGACGGCGTCGGCGACATCAATACCAGGCTATCGCTCGGCGCCGGTGTCAGCGACAGTTGCGCCGGATGTCATGGACGGCCTAGAGGTGCGGCTGGCGTGGGCGGCGACGTGGTGACGAGGCCAGACAGCCGCGATGCGCCACACCTGTTCGGCATTGGTTTGAAGGAAATGCTGGCTGACGAGATCACTACAGACCTACGTTTGATACGATCGCAGGCGATCAACGAATGGCAACTCACGCATCGTCCGACCACCAAGGTACTCACAAGCAAAGGTATCGAATACGGCACAATCACGATTCGCGACGATGGTCAGATCGACACGTCACAGGTGCGTGGTGTCAATCCGGATTTGCGAGTCCGTCCATTTTTCGCCCATGGCGCTAAGATTTCGATTCGCGAATCCGCGATTGGTGCGTTCAATGAGGAGATGGGGTTGCAGTCAGTCGATCCGGACCTGATGCGAGCACACAATGGCGCCCGCGTTACCACGCGCTCCGGTATGCAACTGGATGGCTCGACTGATCAGATAGAGGCGCCTCCAACCGACGTCGCGGCAGACGATTTCGATGGTGACGGGATCACGAATGAGATTCCCGCCAGTCTGGTCGACTTCATGGAGTTTTACTTGCTCAACTACTTCAAACCGGCGCTCTATCAACAAACCCCGCAGACCGAACACGGCCGGCGACTGTTTGTAAAAGCAGGCTGTGCTGGCTGCCATATTCCCGATCTCCAAATTAATCGGGACCGGCGTGTCGCCGACGTGGAAACCGTATTCGATCAGGAACGCGGTATTTTCAATAACCTCTTCGCAACTGCGAGTCCACTCTTCAATACTGTGGACGATCGTCTTGGGTTCCCCGCGCTAAAACAACCCAGACTGCAACCATTCCTGGTCCAAAACATCTTCGCTGATCTCAAGCGCCACAATCTTGGACCTAACTTTTACGAACGAAACTTCGACGGCACGACGAGGACAGAGTTTCTGACAATGCCACTTTGGGGCGTCGGCTCAACTGGACCATATGGTCACGATGGCCGCAGCATTACTTTGAGAGAAGTCATTTTGCGTCATGGTGGTGAAGCTCAGGCAGCTCGAAACGCTTTTGCAGGACTCTCATCTGAACAACAGGAGCGCGTCATCTTATTTCTTAACTCGCTTGTGATCTTTCCGCCGGACGACACAGCCTCGAATCTCGATCCTGGCAATCGCAGCGCATTCAACTTTCCGCAGTTCGGGCACGGGAGTATCAAGCTAAGCGCGCTATTCAACAATCCAAACGATCCTGAATAAAGAGAAACCGGAGTCCATTAAGGGTCCAATAACGATTCCTTACGAGTACCTTTGACCTAACCTTGCGGCGCTAATCAACACGAAAATGTCGGCATTGCCAACCTCGTTTGACGCTTGCGCCGCAGGAAGCTAGTGTCACGATTTCGAATCAAGCCAGCTAGCCTAGCGACTGCAGCCTTATGGTGGAGGCCAACAAATCTGCAACTGCTGTGGTACTACATGTGCCGATGGGCGTTGAATCCACTTACAGAGATCTCACTAGCAAGACGTCCCAAGCCCAGCGTCCTGGGTGGCCCGCGTGTCCGCCTTTCACCTTGGCCCTGAAGTTAAATCGATTTCCATACTGGTCAGTTCGCTTTGAAGTTTTGTAGTCCAATTCGATCGCGGCTAAACCAAACGCGAATAATGGATGAAGTTCATTTGGTTCCGAAATGCCATTATGGTTGGAATCCTGCCATAGCCGTAGCGACAAAAAAACACCGTCTGCCTGATTTATTTGACCGTCGCCGTTTCCACCGTTCGCTGCTTTATCATACTCACCCAAAGCCCGGAAACCGTTTTTGCTTTCGCTGAGTAAGACGGGCGGTTGGGGCGTCAAGTCGCCGAAGAGTTCGGTTCCGTCATCAATTGTTCCGTTCTGATTTCTGTCTAAGACAAGCCATGCATCGTCAGAACCAAGACCGGTCCAGGCAATCTTCTCACGTCCTCCAACATTGTTCAGATTAAAGGCTACACCGGATGCACTGCTGCTAAGACTAAAACCGTTACCGCCCACGTTAATTAATATTGGTGTGTTGTAAGGAACACACCCGCACCACTCGAAACTCCAAATCCCGTTTTCGCATAGTTCAGGAAGCAGCGTACAGGTCGGTGGTGGATCTTGTTGGCATGTGTCACTGAAAGGATTCCAAAACCAACTTGAAGATTCGCACTCGTCCTGCGTCGAAGGAGTACTCGGACATCGACCGTGATGAGTTGGAAGGATCGTCGAGTTTTCGCTGACACAGTCGAACTTCTGAGTCAAAGAAGGATTTTTGACGCAGTTGGTATTTGTTTCCGGGTTAAAACTACCGGTCGATTGGCTCTGGGTAACCTGAAAGAAAACATCACCGCAGAAAAGCGGTTCGTAGTAGACCTCAGGGGGGTGAAAGATCGGCCAACATTCCTCCAGCACAAACCCATCCAGCGCGAAGCAAGCACCAGTCGAGAACACACTCGGCACGGTTATGGTGTACTCGCTTCCTGTAGGCGGGCAGATGTCACAGATGCGCCACCAGCGTAAGCCTTCAACTGACTGGGAGCTGTTCTTATAAGTTACACGTTTCCACAATTGAGGGTTGGTTGCGCAGGAACCCAACGTAACGGTGTTGGGCCACGAACCAGTGCCGTCTACTAAATGACAACGAACCTCATGTTGTGCCTGGGATACTGAAAAACAGAACAGGATCACAAGACCTGGTGAGAACAGTTTCATAACCCCTCTCGTGGGATGCGCTCTGGTGCGATTAGTTCGCAGTTGATTATTGAAGGTTCGTTATTCGGCGCGCATTGCGTCGCTCGATAGAAGTCAGACCCATGCGAACCGTTCGAGTCTGATCTTTGAGCGCTGTTCGCTTCAGCGTTTCCAGTTCATTTCGGCTTTGCTGTTTGGCTTTACGTTGGCCCAGTCGCATTCGGCCGGAGTCCGCTGGGCTATCTTCAATCAATCCGTCCAGTTCCTCATTCAGTTTTTGTACCGCGGCCAGTGAATCTGCGTCAGGCGAATTCAACATGTGTCGCAAGGCCTTCCCAAACAGCTCCAGATGCTTCTTAACGCCTCGTCTCGTTTCTAATACTTCATTGACCAAACCTTCGTCACCAATTCCTGTCTTATCATCAAATACTGCGGCTAGAACTGAAACCTTAACTTCAGCAGAACCTGTGATCGGAAACCACTCCTGATAAACACCTTGAGGCGATAGTTTCTGTTTCGGCTCGTCGGCGTCGAGAAACTCAACAAAGAAAACATTTGCTCCAACGGCGAGCTGCAAAGCATTTATGTTTTTGGAGGAAGTGTTCTTAAGAGTGATCCTCATCGCACCCTCGACTGGTTTGCTTTCGACGACCTCTACCGCGTTATCGAGGCCTTTTGCCTTGGACTGACGACCATATAGATTACGAGACCACAAGAGCGCGCCAATCATTAACAGCAATAGCAGACCGGCCAAGATTACTCTCTTGTTAGACATTTTACCCTCCGAGGTTATCGTCTTTTTGGGTGAGTTGATCGGTGTGAGTAAAGCACGCTTTCCCCTCTAGTTGTCCGGATGCCAAGGTGCGAGTGAAGCCGTTGGAATAAACCTACCTTACGCCTGTGTAATTTGTTGAGTCAATGTTGTTATACACCAGCACGGACTAGCAGAGTTGTAACTTTGGTAGTAGAAAGTATAAGAACGGTATTCGTTGGCGTTTTCATAGTTTCGTAAGGTATGAAGCCGACTGGTGGAGAAACCGTCTCGTTCCTCGATTTTCTCTCAATCTAACTGCGATTTTGAGAGTTGACCTTATCGCCGCTCGCCCTTGCCAGGCGAAGGCTCGAAGGCGCGTGTGGTCTGCTCGGTGACACTCGATGCGGGTTCGAGGGGCTCCTGAAGGGCGCGCGCAGGTAACGGATCTAGTTCCTCGGTGCTCAGGTCGTTAAGGTGCGGGTAGGCGCGTATTTCTTCAGCGACCCGATTCTGATGGATGAGCCGCCCCACCAGTAACGCATTTGACACTACCAGAGCCGTGAATGTCAGGATGACGAACGCAATACCGAGCCGTTCATTAATCGCGCCGTTGTTCATCAAAACAAGAGCGCCGAGCGCCATCCCGAGAAGGGTGATTGTGGTTCCGACGATTACCAAGAGCAACGTATCGATCGTCATCGCCGCCGTTCCGGTCTGGCCCTGAACCTTCAACTGCTCAAGTTCGCTCCGCAGTGATTGCAGTAGCTCAACGACTGTGCTAATCGGCCACCGCATGTGTGGCAATACATACTTTCTCGCCTCTAGTAACTTGTCTGGCTTACCTACGACTTTTCAACCAATCAGGTTCGCTTCGTTGCTCGCTTAGAGCGTAAGCGACTAAGTATTAGACGACAAATCTGTTATTTGTGTGTGACCGCACATACAGGGATGCTAGGATTTCGTACTAGGCTCATCATCGAGCCCCTCAACTGACACAAGGGTAGGGCGCTGCGGTGCGGAATCAGTTTCAGCCTTTCTCACGAGAACAGAATTAGGAGAAGTGAAAGTGCAAAAACCGAAACAGGTGAGTCGCCTTCTAACATGGTGTCTACTGGTTGCGATTCTCTCTCTTGCAATGAGCCCTCCGAGCGTTGCTTGCCAGTTTTATGACGGAGGGAGTGGTACTTCTACTCTCTTCGACCAGATCGCCTCCACTCAAAAGCGGCTCGATGGCATCTGGGTTGGAGTTGTTGTGGTTTCGGGGATCAAGGTGAGGTTAATACTTAGAGTCGCGCAGAATCCTGCTGGTCCATTGAGTGCCAGATTGGACGTTCCCGATCAGGGTGCAAGTGATCTACCCGTAGAGTCAATTACGGTCGAGGGACAGGTGGTTCGATTTCAAGCCTCAAACCTCGGTACTTACGAGGGAACGTTGAGTAACGACGCCTCAGAAATAGTTGGAGAGCTGAAGCAGGGACCAACGACGTTGCTCATCACCTTCAAGCGAGTGGATAAGGTTCCCACGCTGGCCCGCCCTCAGGATCCGCAGAAGCCATACCCATACGTCGAAGAAGAAGTCAGCTATGAGAATAAAGCGGATGCGGTGAAACTGGCAGGCACGCTGACGCTGCCTCGTACAAAGGGACCATTCCCTGCCGTTGTCCTTATTACGGGTTCCGGATCACAAGACCGCAATGAGACCACTGCAGGGCACCGACCTTTCCTGGTATTAGCCGACCACCTGACGCGCCTGGGTATCGCTGTGCTCCGGGTGGACGATCGTGGCATGGGCGCGTCCTCTCGCGGCTCTGACATCGCCACCAGTGAGAACTATGCAAAAGATGTGCTCGCAGGAGTTGAGTTTCTCAAAAGCAGAGCGGAGATAAACCCTCGACAGATTGGCCTAATCGGGCACAGCGAGGGAGGCATGATCGCGCCGATGGCCGCGATCGCTTCGAGGGATGTTTCGTTCATTGTAATGATGGCTGGTACCGGACTACCCGGTGATGAGGTGATCGCGCTCCAGACTGATTTGCTATTGAAAACACAGGGGGCGGAAGACGAAGGGAGAAGACTAACGCGTGACCTGTTCACTGAAGTATTCGGGATCCTTAAGAAAAAGGACGACAGCGCCACGGCCGAAAAGCAAATCCGTGAAACACTCGCGGCAAAGACGGCTGCGATGACAGAAGCGCAAAGGAAAGGCATGAGCCAAATGCTGGCTGTGATCGACACTCAGTTGAAGCAATTCTATTTGTCGGAGTGGTTTCGATTTTTCTTGAGATACGATCCGCGGCCGACCCTTAGGCAAGTTAAAGCTCCTGTGTTGGCGATAAATGGTGAGAAAGATCTACAGGCTACGCCGAATGAGAATCTTGATGCCATTGCGGCAGCGTTGAAAGAGGGAGGCAACAAGGACTTCTCAATCGTCCGCTTGCCTCAACTTAACCACCTCTTTCAGACCAGTCAGTCGGGACTGCCTACTGAGTACGGCGAGATCGAAGAGACAATTTCCCCTATCGCCTTGAAGACCATTTCCGATTGGATTCTAAAACGCACCGGCGAGACAAACCTGGCCGTCCCTCTGAAATGATCACTCTTCCACTCTCCGATCGCTGACAACTCCGATAACGGTGAAACGAGGCTCATGAGTTCTTACGGATCGGGGCTGGGACTCGGATCCGAACTGCGTTTCGTTCGCGGGTTGTTTGCTCTGATGTAGTCTCGCAATCTTTGGGCGTCAGGGTATTCCGGCTTCTTTTTTAGAAACTCGTTGTACTCGATAGCCGCAAGGTCTTTGCGTCCCGCGAGATTGTAGACAGTAGCTAAACGCAGATGAGCATTCGCCATCCCAACCGGATCCAGTTTCAGTGCCTCATTCATATAGCCGACCGCTATCGACTCTTTCCTGGCTGCAAAGTAGGCCTCGCCAAGAAAGTAATTCGTGATAGCCGATTTCGGATCCTTTTCCAGGGCAGACTGAAAAGCGGCGATCGCGCCTTCATTTTTCTTTTGCGCGAGCCGCATACGCCCGAGATTCAACAAAGCGGTCATGTATTCGGGTTTTGCTTCAATTGCTTTAGCGTAGCTGTTCTCGGCGGCGGTGAAATCTTTCTGAATGAAGTAGACCAATCCCAACTCATTCCACGACTGATAGTCTTTCGGATCTGCCTCGACGATTGAGCGAAGTGTTGCTATCGCCTTAGGCAACTCATTCTTATTGATCTGCTTCATCGCTTTGTCGAACAGCTTGCGGTTTTGAGGCGTACGACTGTAGGAATCCGGAGCTGACATAGCGCCGCGTTTGGCTAGCAACGACGGAGTCCAATCCACCTCCAGATCCTGCCTGATAGGCTCGTGTTTTCTTTGCGATATATGAATCGCCACCCGCGCGATTTCGACGTTGTCGAGTTCCACGCGCAATAAGGTAGTTGCCCTCAATGATGTTGTTGAAACTATAGCGGCCACCTTTGCCGACACGCTGTCTCGCGACCGCTTCATTTCCGCGCGAATAGAGAATGAGATCGAACATTGTGGAAGCAGATACGTCGCCCTCCAACTCGAACACTCTGAGATCGCCATACAAGGTGAAGATGCGACCTGTGGGCACATCGGACGGCGCCGGCGTCAATGTCGGTTGAGCAAACACCGCGGTGTTCAGGGCGAGCGTAAACCCGATGAACAGGATGAAGCGTTGTCGACGTGTCATGAGTACAGAACTCCCAAACGTTCTTCGCATCTTATTGCTTCGGGGTCTCTTTCAACCGCTTCGCTTCCTCCTCGCTCATGCCGAAAAACCCGGAACGCGTGCGCACTTCAAAGCCACCTTTTTTCACGCGGGCCTTGATCTTGTGAAATTGCTTGTTGAAGGTTTCAGTGCTCGGACGATAGCCAATCACATAGTAGCCACTCTTGATCTTCGAGAATCTTATCGAATTGAAATTCGTTTTGGTCGTGGACCAGGAAACCGCCTGTAGCCTTGGCGATCATATCCGCGCCATGACGGCGCGACTGATCATCTTTGAACGATCACCCAACTGTTTCACGAATAAGCCATTGCCTGCGGAGCCTGAAACATTGGGCATGGGGTTCGCGTCAGCAGCGGTCAGGTGGGTCGCGTCTGCAGGCCGGCGGCGTCGATGCCATAGATGACTACCGAAGAACGAATCGCCATTTCCGACAAGCTTTTGAGCGGGGCGTTGCATAATCTCTGTGAGTCATCACTCGTGGAGTCGTCGGGGCCGGCTGTCACGACGCTGCTGCTGCCCCGCGCGAGTTTTTCGTCTTCCCGCAATGGCGTGTCATTCGAAAAGATGATCATCGACTTGCGTCCGGGATCCTGGCCCAGCGCGGCGACGATCGCTCGGATTGAACTAATGCTTTCATCGAATGAAGCCACGCCCGTTCCGCATCCTACGGAGGAAATATCGCCAACTCGCGGCATCGGCTTCACGCCAACGCGGCTGCACTGGTTAAACTTCACCTGTTCCCACGCCTGGTTGATACGACTCCTGTCATTCGTGAGGCGAGGCAGCTCGCGTCTGGCGCGACTGGTGCGAATGATCGCAATCAAGTCGTTGGGTTTCAGTTGTTCGTCAATGAATTTACGGAGTTGACGCCTCACGCCGGCGATGCTCTGCGCGGACAAACCATAGTCGTCAACAACGAAAGCGATCCTTCTTCGCGGGATTTCCGTCGGGATTGGCGGAGGCGAGTTGGGATCGACAGGAGCGTTCGGATTTTTACTGCTCGTCGTTCCTGGTTCGGCTAAAGCTCCGGTGTTGTTCATGAGGTTGGAGACGTAGGCGAAGCTGGCGATCTCCTGCCGGCGTCCGTCTTCGAAGATCTCGAAGTCCTCGGCTTTTAGATCTTTCGATCGGGCTTTCCGTTTTTTGTAACGACCGCGTCGATCTGAACGAGGTTAATTGTGATGCGGACCACCTCGTCAGACTGAGTTTGCGCGAGGCTCGGCGAAACCGCACACAACACCGCTAGCACGGCGAGCAGGAACCTTTTTAGACATTTGGGGTACTCCTCTGAACGCGAGAATTGGGGAGATTCAGGCTCGCTCAGATTAAAGCTTTTAACGATTAGATACCAGGGAGGATTTATTGTCCGCCGTGTTGTCGCACCTCGTAACGAAGCTCCACCATGCCACTCTTGTAGGCCTTGACCTCCGCTAGATGGAGGGCGACGTCTCTGTTGAGTTTCTCGAAGAATGGCACTCCCTCGCCAATCAAGATTGGCAGGATCGAATAACGAATCTCGTCGGCTAGTCCACGACGAAGACATTCGCCTGCGACGGCCCCGCCGCCAACAAACCAGATGCTGCGGAACGCAGGTCGCAGTTGCTCATTCACGAACTGCGAGAGATCGCCTGAGTAGAACTCGACAGTATCGCGAGTTCGCGGCAGATTGCGAGTAGTGAGGACGAAGGTAGGCTTGTCGCCGTAGGACCAGCCCAAGCCTTTGGTCTCAAAATTTAATGCGGTCTCATAAGTTCGAGATCCCATGACATAGCAGTCGATCGTCTTGAGGAAAGTCTCGACATAGCTTGGATCCAGAGAATCCCCGCCTACGAACTCGTCTGATGTCTCGAGCCAGTCAACGCGTCCGTCCTTTCGAGCGATGAAGCCATCAAGGCTCGCTGCCATGTGAATCGTTACACGCGAATCGGTTTCAACGGTTTTTCTCGATTTCGCTGAGGAAACCGTTAAAACGGTTACTCAGATTAGCCCCTGCCTGACACCCGGCTGAAGCCGGGTGAGAATGATAGAGGACTTGAGGCAAAGCGATGTACCCTCTACGGAGCAAACCGGCGGAGAACGCTACGCACCGGTTGGTAATCTGGGAAACACTTCGGGACTGAGACGAGTTAGTCCTCTCAATGTATTTTTTCAAGTAGCACGATTGGAACTCCAATATGCCCCGACCATTCAGAAGCTAGATATCCATAGTCGTCAGGCAACTTGGACCGATCTACCTTGCCGTGTGGGTTGAGCAAGTGACGTCTGACCTCACTCTCCCAAAACTCATAGCACTTGTCGACAGAAATTCGCTTCAACGGAGCGCCTACATCGGCCACGATGAATTCCACAGGATGCATCTTCAGCATTTCCGTTAGGTCGGCCGGGGTGAGATATCTTTCGCGTGACGCCTCGATCTGTTCTTCATCTGTCCAGAGAGACTCCAACGGAATCGTTGTCACTATCCTTTCTCTGATTTGCGTCACCCAAAACGGCACCACCGGCGGCTGGGTTCCCGACACAGCGGCCGGACTTCCCGCAGTATCAAACTGAGAACTTACGACAAGTAGCCTATTCTTATAACGCGCCACCGAAGTTGGAAACGCGAAAGTGGGGTGGTTGATCGTGCGCTCCAGCTCGGCCTGCGAAAAGTCCGAAGAGAGCTTCACGACCGCGATCGACTTCGGCACATTCTGCGTCACGTAGAGCGTATTTCCTTCCAGGAACAGGCCGTCCGGCGTATTCAACATTCCGGCCGGCATGTTCACAGGAACGATCTCTCGCGACTTGAGGTCGATCCGAAAGAGCATGTTCTCGTTGCGCTTGCCGATGATGAGATAGCGGCCGTCCGAAGTGGCAACAATGCCGTTGACATTGATCCCTGCAGCGCCTGGCGCATTCACATACGTCACCGGCGTGCCCGCGAACTTCAAGAACTCCTGGAGCTCATATCCTCCCGTCCTGGTGGGGGCGACGCGATAAAGCACAGGATTGACGGAGTCCGTCACATAGGCACTGCCATCCGATGCGAAGGTCGTGTCGTTCAGGAAGGTTTGGCCTGTGCGGAGACCATTATCCAGCTTCGAAATAAGACGACCATTCCTGGTGTTGTAGACAAAGATCAAGCCGGTTTGCCGCCCTACTACCACCAGACGGTTGTTCGCGAAAAACATGCCCGTCGCAATGCTGCGACCATCCGCACCGCCGGGGGAGAACACCTCAAGGCTGGGCCTGGCGACCTTGCCTTTGTAGATCGTGCCCTCTTTCACGGAGCCCACATAGAAAGTCCCACTCGACTGGTCCACCGTCACGCTTTCCGGGTACACATTAGCGCTGTCAAGAAACGTGTGAAGGATAGGAGTTGCATACGGCCGGAGAGTCTCTTGCGCGTTACTGTCCGCCGTCAAAGCGAGACTCATAGCCCAAAAGGACAAAAGCAGTTTCCAGGATTTGTGCGGCATGTGTACCTCCCATGGTGCTCACGCGTGTCAGGTCAATGCCCAAGAGTGTCCGCGATTTATTCTTATGTAGGCTGGTCCGCGACTATAATGTCGCTACTTCCAAAATTCCACATTAGGAGTTCGCGACATGAAGTGTGCAGTCGCCGGTTTCCTCGTCCTTTCGTTTGTGGCCACAATCGTGTTTGGCCAGACCTCTAACCAAAGAAACAAGCGCGGCGCCCCGAAGACTGGAACGCTCGCGACCAATCCGGCCCGAGGCCAAACCTTGAGAATCTGTCAGGGCGTTCCGATTCCTGAAGGATACATCATCGTCGCTTACGAGCAGTCGTCTTCGTGTTCGCACGGCGCTTACGTCCTAAAGAAGGACGACGGATCGTCAGTTCCACAAGTACCGGTCGCGACGACAACAGCATCAAGGCCGCGCAAGGTTGGAAACACGGTTGTGGATTCAATCGCGCTTAATCCACCCGAGGAGATCAGCACGTTTTATACGACGCCACCAACACTTGAAGGTTCACTCTCTCCCACCTCGCTCGATCCGCCGATGAATGTGTCCTCGTCAACTAGTCTGGACGACCCGGAAGAAGTTGCCGAAGGCGATGTGGTCCGCATCGACACGAACCTTGTGACCGTTCCGGTCAGCGCACTCGATCGAGACGGCCGGTTTATTTCGGATCTACGGCGCGAACAGTTCAAGGTGTTCGAAAACGGTGACGAACAGAAAATCGCCTACTTTGAGTCTACGGAGAAACCGTTCACAGTTGCGCTGCTTCTCGACACGTCAGGCTCAACGTTTTTCCACCTCTGGGAGATCAAAGAAGCTGCGATTAATTTCGCAAAACAATTGCGTCCGCAAGATCGCGTTCTGGTGGTGACCTTCGATAGGCTGGTTATGCTCTTAACGGAGGCGACGAGCGATCAAAACGTCGTTACTGAAGTTATCAATCGAAACGCGATTACCGGCTTTTCTACGCGCCTCTACGACGCGATCGATCTCGTCATCAAAGCGCGTTTGAATAGGATCGACGGGCGCAAAGCGATCGTGCTTTTCACCGACGGCGTGGATACCGGAAGCTATCAAGCAACATATAAGAGCACGCTTCACGAGGTTGAAGAACTGGACGCACTCATCTACCCGATTCAGTACGACACAACCGATTTCGTCGACGCCCAAACAAGGACAAATACGACGATAGTAACTACGACGATCAGCGGCAGGCATTTTCCGACGCGTAGTTCTTCACAAGCAATTTACGGCACTCCCAAAGCGAGCGGTCCGGGAACATCGATCGGTGATTACAAATTAGCGGATCAATTTCTTCACCAACTGGCGACAAAGACAGGTGGACGGCTTTACGCGGCGAACGATCGCACGCAGTTGAGTGACGCTTTTTCCAAAATCGCTGAAGAGCTCCGCCATCAATACAGTCTCGGTTACTATCCTCAGACAACTCTAAACAGCGGTGAGCGTCGCGAGATTAGGGTCCGCGTGGACCGACCGGACGTCGCCGTTAGAGCCCGAGACAGCTACGTGCAGCGAGTTACGCCGAAGCGATAGAACTGTCGACGCCGGTGCTAGTTAAATACCAGCTTCTCATTAAAAAACGGCAACACTCTTGTCTCCATCCGGTGCCGTATCAAACTACCGTGATCGCCATTCGCATAGACTTCGAACTGGTGTGGAATGTTCAGTTCTGAAAAGGTGTCGGAGAGTAGCTTCACGCCGAGGCGGATGTGCGCGAATTCTTCCTTTTCGCCGTAGTCGAGAAATATTCCGCGAAGTTTCTTCAGGTTCTCTTTATTTGCGTCAGCTATATAGACCGGAACGTGTGAACGCCATTTCGCATAGACCGCTTCATTTCTTTGCACACATGGCGTCTTGGTTAGCAGCGTGCCTTCGGGAGGCGGAGTGCAGGTTCCAGATTTAGTTTCGAACGGAAAGTCGACGAAAAAGGGTGCACGATTTGGATTTGGTGAAAAGGCCGCTGACAGTGCGACAAATGCGACATTGAAAAACTGCGGGAAGCTTCGCGGTGGGGCGTTCACCTCATCCCTGGATGTAAGCTGAAGCACGCCTGGCCAGGCACTATTCGCTTCACTCATGTCGGCTTCCATCGCCAGACAACACGGGCTCAGGGCGTACACTGCACTGAAGATCTCCGGATGTTTCATTCCCAGCATCACTGACCCATAGCCGCCCATGGAGTGTCCGGCAATGCCACGACTTTCAGCCCGTTGAATAGTCCGGTAATTGGTATCGACATAGTTGACGAGGTCGCGAACGATAAAATCTTCCCAATTGCCGGTCACGGCTGAATTCGTATAGAAGGAACCTTTGTAGGCATTCGAACCATTGGCAGCCACGACAATCATCTCGCGCACTTTACCGTTCTTAATCGAATCGTCCATCAAGGTTTGAAGTTTCATTCCCTGATACTGCCCGTTGATCCAAACGCTGCTGTTGCTGGTGAAGCCATGAAGCAAGTACAGAGTCGGATAACGCTTTGTCGAACCCTCATATCCAGGTGGTAAGTACACATAGACTGGTTGTTCCGTTGGATCACCCAGTAAGTTTCCTTTGAGTGAAGGGGCCTGAATTTTTAAGTTGAAGCAGTTTGCTTGCGGTCGCGGGCGCCGTTGCCTGTTGACTCAGCGTTACCGACGAAAAGAGCGTGAAAAGCAGAAGAGCTGTTGAGACTCTGTTCAGTTTCCGCATCGAGTACCTCCTAATCGTGGTGGAGATGATATCGCGAAGCAGAACCTGATTACGAAGCGAAAGTCGTGGTAAAGTGCAGCAGTTTCGAAGGCTTTAGTCCGCGGGGGCTCTTCAATGAACAGTAAGAAAATCATTATCAGTCTTTTAACGATTTCGCTGGTTATCACGGCAGCTTTTGGACAGGAACCGCGCCCGTCTAACGACGACCTCGTGCGCATTACCACGGAACTCGTCCAGACCAGCTTCGTTGTTGTCGACAAACAAGGCCGCTTTGTGGACGGACTAAAGCCGGAAGATTTCGTACTCAAGGTTGACGGCCGCACAGTCACGCCATCGTTCTTCGAACGCGTGGCTGCCGGAACTGTTCGTGAGGAAAAACTGGAGAGGTCTGCTGCCAGGACCGCCGCGGCGCCGACGACGCCAACCACCGCGACGTATCGTGGTCGCACCATCATATTCTTCATCGACGATCTGCACCTAAGCGCCGCGAGTCTTCAGCGAACACGTAAAGCAATCCTGGACTTCGTCGATAATGAGATGTCGATCGAGGATCAGGTCGCAATCGCTACGCCTAGCGGCCAACTCGGTTTCCTGCAAAGGTTTTCAGATCACAAATCGGTGGTCCGCGCGGCTGCGGGTCGTCTGAACCACAAGCCATACACGATTCGCGACACCGAACAGATCCCAATGACTGAATACCAGGCCATGCGGATCGAACAAGGCGATCAGTCCGCCTTGCAATACTTCGCGACGGAGTTGATGAAGGCTAACAACATCAGAGTTCCGGGAGGCATCGGACCGCCAAGCGGTGGTCCTGTGGCCGCGAGAGTTCGCGGCGGGAAAAGCACCTCAGGAATAACCGGTGAGGGAGCGCAAAGCGTTGTTAAGGATCGCGCGCACATGCTCATGAGGCAAAGTGAGTCGGTTACGTCCGCGACGCTGACTGCACTCGAGAGCCTGATGCGTTCCGCCAGTAGCATGCCCGGTCGTAAACTCGCATTCTTCGTTTCTGACGGATTCTTCCTGAACGACAAGAACACCGGTTACAGCAACAAGGTAAGTCGCATTGCTGACGCGGCCGTGCGTGGCAATTTAGTGATTTACTCGATCGACGCGCGCGACCTGGGAGCGTCGATTGAAGCGAGTAGCAATCGAGTCGATCCGAACGGGCAACTATCGCGAACCAACATCGGCGAACTGCAAGCTTCTCAGGACGGCCTGAATGCGTTGGCAGTGGACACAGGCGGAAAAGCATTCTTTAACGCCGGCGCGGTGAATGCTGCGATCAAGGAAGCGCTGCGCGAAACTTCCAACTACTATCTGCTCGCCTGGCGGCCGAACAGTGAAGACCAAAAATCACCAAACTTCAAACGACTCGAGATCAGTGTCCCCAACCGGCCCGACGTTGTCAGTGCGCGTCGCGCGCGGTTTCTTTTCGAGCGAACCAAAGCCGGAAGTAGAAGCGAACAAGGCGACAACCGATACTGCCGCCGCTGACACTCCGTCAAACGTAGGTGGCGCATTGATGTCCGCACTCGCCTCTCCTTCCGCGCGTACGGGTCTGCCCACGAAACTCTCGGTCAGTTTTGTTGACGTGCCCGGCTCGGGTCCGGTGTTGACGGCGGCGACGCAGATGGCGACGGAGGGACTTGGTTATGGCGCCGACGACAAACAGCCGGCGGCGATCGATCTCGCGGGCGTCGTGCTCAACGATCAGGGCAAACAGGCAGGTAGTTTCAAAACACGAATCAATGTGAATCCGTTGACAGCGACGGCAGTTAAAGAGCCGTCAGTTGTTTATAGTCACAAACTGCCGCTGAAGCCGGGCATCTATCAGGTGCGTGTTGCCGTGCGCGACGACAAGACCGGCAGCGTCGGCAGCGCGGCCCAGTGGATCGACATTCCGGATCTGAGTTCGAAAAAATTGACGCTCAGTTCTTTGCTGCTGGGCGGACACATCTCGAACTCCGTACAGGACAAGAAAGCCGGCGGCGAGGAGGTGCTGTTCAGCGTCGACCATCGCTTTGCGCGCGAATCGACACTGACGTTCTTTACGATCATCTACAACGCAGCTACGACAGCCGCGCCAAAACTCGACGCGCAGATCGAAATCCAACGAGGAGGCGGGCAGCGGGTCGTCATCAGTCCGGTGCTGCCGGTTGTCGTGGAACCGAATGCCGATCTGGCTCGAATACCTTACGGCGCGAACGTTGGACTGAAGACGCTCGCACCGGGCCGGTACGTTTTGAAAGTCACCGTGACGGATCGCAACGCAAACGCCAGTGCGACAAATCAAGTCATCTTCGACGTCGGGTAGTGGGTCAGTTTGGTTTAAAACGAAGTGCGCCGAAGGCGTTCGCTAATTCCAGCCAACGAAGTACGCCGTACCTCACCGGGATCCAACTGGGCTTTTGAACACACTGAAGATTCACATATCGTAGATCTTGAAACATATCTCATAAAAACAAATCCACAGTTTTCGTCATTAACAACGACGAACGTTTGAAACGTTTCCTCACGCTCGAGACATATCTAGTGAATAACGTCGCTCTTCGCGAGACGTTCACATTGTTACCTCAGACTCTCATTTGAAGAAGGAGAACTCCCAATGCCCTCGAAAAAGAAACCCACTAAGACAAATGGTACAAAGGTAGCCAGTAGTAAGAAGGCCTCTAAAAAGTCCACGAACGCCAAGAAAAATGGCCATTCTGGAGAAGAGCTCAAAGGCGCCGACATCCGACACAGCTACATATCAGGCGAGACATTTGGCCTGAAAAAAGTCAGGTATGGAGTCGTCAACGGCGAAGCAATGTTTGAAGGCGATATTGTGCTCGGCTCCGTTGGCGAGATGGAAGCGATCAAAGAGCAGGTTGAGAATCCACAACCCGATGTCGAATTTACGTCAGCGGTTAAAGCTCAGTTTCGTTGGCCCAACGGCATCATTCCATTTCGAATCGATCCCAGCCTGCCGAATCAACAACGAGTCACCGACGCGATCGCACACTGGCACGCGAACACTAACGTCCGGTTCAGACAGAGAACCACCGAATCCGACTTCGTCACTTTTCGCCCGGCGGGTGGCTGCAGTGCGAACGTTGGCAAGCGTGGAGGCGAACAGTTTGTCAATCTGGGCTCCGGGTGTACGACAGGCAATACGATACATGAGATCGGACACGCAGCAGGTCTCTGGCACGAGCAAAGTCGCCGGGACCGCAACAACTTCGTCAACATCAACTTCCCCAACATTCAATCGGACATGGTCTTCAATTTCGACCAGCACATTACCGACGGCGACGATGTTGGACGTTACGATTACGCCTCGATAATGCACTACCCCCGTAATGCATTTGCGATCAATCCCAGTATCGACACGATCACTCCGAAACCTGTTGCAAGTACTCAGATTGGACAACGCACGGGATTGAGCGCCGGCGACATCGCGGCAATCAATGCGATTTATCCGAGAAAGGTTACGCTCGGAGATACGAGTACCAATGGACCAGCACTGACTACCAGGAACAATAATCAGGTGCTTCTGGGCTGGACGGGAAGCGGAAACCTTCGGCTGAACTTCATGAGTTCCAGCGACGGTTTGACCTATTCGAACAAAGTGACGCTGGGTGATATCTCCCCTGCTTCTTTAGCTTTGGCTGTCTTTCAGAATCGGTTTGTGGTGGCGTGGATTGGAGTAGGCAACAACCGGCTCAATGTGATGCAGTCGAACAACGGAATGAGTTGGAGTAACAAAGTAACTCTGAGCGACACATCTGAATCGGCGCCGTCCCTTGCAGTGTTGGGATCTCAACTTTTCATTTCCTGGCGCGGCGTCGGCAATAACCGATTGAATGTGATGCGCAGCAGTGACGGGGTTAATTGGGGCGGTAAAGTCACACTTGGCGATACGACGACGTCTGGTCCGTCTTTGGCAACTCTGGGATCGCGTCTGTTACTTGCCTGGCGCGGCGTCGGAAACAACCAGCTCAATGTGATGCAAAGCACGAATGGATCGAGTTTCACTAACAAGGTGACGCTCGGAGACACCACAGTGCAGAAGCCTCAACTCGCGGTCAGCGGCTCACGCGCTTTTCTTACCTGGCAGGGAGTCGGGAACCAGTTTCTGAATGTGCTTGCGAGCACCAACGGCACCAGTTGGGGGAGCAAGATCACGTCAGGTGAAACGTGCATTGGCGGACCGGTAATCACGCCTCTCGGCAATCGCCTTGTCTGGGGTTGGACCGGCACGGATACTGCACATCGACTCAATGCGATGTTGTTTAATGTTGCCTGATCGTCTCGGCATCGAAGCAACTCTAGATTTTCAGCTATTCGCCTTGCGGAAGAGTTAGACTACGCAAGGCGAATGGTTGGAAGATTGGTTGAGAGTAATGAGCAACCCAGTAGTAAAAGGTGAACTTAAATTCGAGGGAAGCCCCGACTTGCCGGCTTCAACAAAGGCATACGTGCGCCTCTTGAATACCAGTATGGCCGATGCCCCTTCGGCCGCAGTCGCCGAGCAAGTCATCGACGTAGCGCGTTTTCTAGCCAAGGGTGAAAAGGTGGCTTTTGTTCTGGAGCCAAACTCGATTGATGAACGCGATACTTACACCGTCAGCGTGTTGGTTGATCTGGACGGCGACGGTAAAGTTTCCAAAGGTGACTACATAAGTATGCAGAGTTATCCGGTGCTTACTCATGGCTATCCAAACGAGGTAACGATCGAAGTTAAACCGGTCTAATAATCTCTTCCTTCATGGCATCCAGTCAGTGCGTTTCACCTGTATTGCGCTGTAGTATGCGCTCATGAAACTTACACGCCGGAAGTTCGTCAAACGCCTTGCAGTTGGTTCAGTGTTACTAAGCGACGGGGTTCGCTCGGCGGCAACGGCGAACTCAGTTCAACGCTCTTCCGCTGCTAAGGAATCGCGGCCCAACATAATCTTTATTCTCGCTGACGACTTAGGTTGGGGTGATCTCAGTTGTTACGGCCGACCCGACTACCGCACGCCCAACATCGATCGACTCGCGTTGCAGGGGACGAAATTCACCGATGCTTATTCCGCGTCCGCCGTTTGCACACCGACGCGGTGCGGATACATCACGGGTCGATATCCGGCGCGGTTCAAAATTGGTCTGGAAGAACCACTGATTGCCACGAATTCGAACGTTGGTTTGGAGCCAAACCAACCGACAATTGCATCATTGCTCAAGCAGAGTGGTTACGACACGGCGCTGATCGGGAAGTGGCATCTCGGTTTTCGTCCTGAGTGGGGTCCAAACGCGCATGGATTCAACGAGTTCTTTGGGATCCTCGCCGGCGCCGGGGACTATTTCCAGCACAAGAACGGACTCGGCAAGCCCGACCTGTATGAGAATCTGACTCCCGTGGACCGCAATGGTTATCTCACCGATCTGCTGACGGAACGTGCGGTCAATTATGTGACGAGACCTCGAAGTGCTCCCTTCTTTCTGAGCCTGCATTACACAGCTCCTCACTGGCCGTGGCAGGGACCAAAAGCCGGCGAGACGATTACGTATAACGAAAAAATACCTGAGCCAATGATCATGGGCGCCGGCGGTTCTTTGAACGTCTATGCCCAAATGATGAAAAGCTTAGACGATGGTGTTGGACGGGTAATGCAATCGATAAGAGCTGCCGGCGTTGATAGAAACACTCTCGTGATTTTCACAAGTGACAACGGTGGTGAGCGGTTTTCGTATCTATGGCCATTTTCCGGACAGAAAGGCGATCTCCTTGAAGGCGGGATTCGTGTACCGGCCATTGTTCGCTGGCCCGGCGTGGTGCCCGCTAATCGCGTAACACAGCAGATGGCAATTACAATGGATTGGACCACCACGATGCTTGCTTCTGCTAAAGTAGAAACCTCGGCTGGTTCGTTTGATGGAATTGATTTGCTGCCGGTAGTCAAGGGTACTAGCCGAGTAATTGATCGCACTTTCTTTTGGCGAATCTATGCACGGGACGCGGTGCGAGACGGCAAATGGAAATACGTTCGCGATGGCGAGGTTCGAAGACTTTTCGACTTATCTGTGGATCAACATGAGCAAGCGGATTTCAGTCGCAAGCATCCCGAGGTCCTGCAGAGACTGATCGGAGAATTCGATAAATGGAACGATCAGATGCTGCCGCGCCCACCGGCAAGACGGTAATGATAAGGAGTCTTTAGATGTCCAAAAAATGTGCACACTGCGGTCTTGTCAACTGGGAGCATGACGCGACATGTAAGCGATGCGGTGCTGCACTGAATCAGGAGACCCCTTCCGTCTACCGGTGGTTCGTCGTCTACTGCGTGTGCATGGCTTTGCTTTGTCTGGCGACGGCAGCGATGGGAATCGTGTTCATGTTCGTTGAACCTGACGCGGAAATGAGTGCTGCGGAAGCGAAGATAATGGCCGCGGTGTTTCTTGTTGTGGGCTTGGTGTTTTTCGTTCCCTTTGCGGCAGCTCCATTCTTGCCGCGCCAGAGCTGGGTTTGGGTGTTTGGCCTTGTACTCATCTGCCTCGGGTTAACCAGCGCTTGCTGTTTACCTGTGTGTGTTCCTCTATTGATATTTTGGTTGAAACCCGAGATGAAGGCGTTTTACGGTAAACCTCTGAATCCGTTAACTCCTCCTCTACCGCCGCAATGGAATTGAGCCAGTAAACTCAATCATCAAAAATGTGGAAATAGGTGCAGTTCGGGACTTTGATGCGCCATAACGGGTAATGTGGACTGAGCCACCATCGATGATAGTGAAAACAGATTTGTCGTTTACGCCGGGCTTTGTTCTGAGACTGCTACCGCGACTTTCCCATAATACTTTTTGATTCTCGACATCGAGCGCACCAAAGCGACTGGACGGGTAACCTTCGCTACCGTATCTAAGCGCCCCGTAGACGATTCCATCAACTAATCTACCAATACCCTCGCCGCTCGTGTCGCCATACTTGCCAGGGTTTTCAGCGATGGGCAGGATGGCTACGCGCTTGCCATATGGATGTTGACGCCATCGGACGTTCTCCCAAAATCGTTTCGATTGACCGTGATGAGAGGTCAAGACGATAAAGCTGATACCCGGCGCCGAAGTAGAGGTAGTTACCATCGACGGCAAAATTTGAAATGTGTTTGGATTCTGTTAGTTCTCGTTTCCTGAAGGGAAAATCGAGGCAGGCGGATGTTGCCAAGAGGAGTAACACAACGATGATGGCGCTAACGTTACGAAGCATAGTTTCGCGTCACTTGTACGCGGCGCAGGGGGATTGGTCGAGGGTTACGACCATCGCAAGCGCAAGCCTGTAGGCCAGGTAAACACTCAACGGGTTTACCTTGGACGCCTGATCGTTTCCGGTGTGCAGGATCTTGGGCCAGTCGTTGTTCATGCCGTGGATCGTCACCGCCGGGATGTTCTTCTCGACGAACGGAACCGAGTCGGAAACCGCCCCCGGAATGCTCGCGCGCGCAAACGGCATCTTCATCTCCTTAGCCGTATCCTCGGTGAACTGGCCCAACTTCGGGCTCGACATGTTATCGGCCACCTGCGGCGCGCTTAACCCTAAACTATCGATATTGATCATCGCGCAGTACTCGGCGATCTTATCTTTGTCGATAGCATTCACCATCGCTCGCGAGCCGATCATTCCCTTCTCTTCCTTCCCGAAGGCGACAATCACCAACGTCTTCTTGAGCGGGATGTCCTTAAGTGTCCGGTACAGATGCGACAAAGTGACCACACCCGTCCAATTATCTACGGCGCCACAACCCTCCGCGGTCTTGTCGTAGTGAGCGCCGATGACGATCTTCTCCGAAGACTGGCCCTTCCTGGTCCAGACAAAGTTCTCCACGTCCTTGTGCTTATCAATCGCGATCTCAGCAGCAGGAACGCCCGCCCGCTCAAAAAGAGACTTCACGGCTTCGAGCCGTTTCTTGTCTTCACACGGGACCGCGGCGAAGTCCTCTTTTATCTCTTCGGGCGTGGAAACCTTGAAGCCGGCTTGTTGAGCAGCGATCGGAATCGCCGCGATAAGGAAAATGAGAACCGCTAATCGTGATGTGAGACGCAAAGTGGATGATCCTCGAAGCAACTTTAACAAAGTAGACGCGAATTGAGCACACTAATCCGTTGCTGAGTGCCGGCCTCAGCTTTCACAACGCGAATGGCTCCCTAGCGGTTCTTACTGATTATCGACTACGCCCTCGATCACAGCTTGTATGCCAGACGACACGTTGGAAAAGAAGTCGAACCCCGTAATCGCCTCGACCTGGTCCACGCTCACCCGGTACGTGCGCCAATCACTGTTAATCGTTCCTGAATTAGGCACCACCACCGCAATCGTTCTCGTCGACGTCGTAACTCGTGAAACATCGTTACTCCCGACAGGCAATACGATAATGACCTTCCACGTTTGCGCGGGCACTGCCACATGACCGTTCGCAATGAAAAACCGCAATCCCTGACCACCGGAAATGATGTAAAGCTCGTTGCCTTGTGAAACCAGCGTCCGGCTGTAACTTTCCAGATTGGCCCACACGCCCTGATTGTTCGCCGGAAGCTGCGGAATCATGTTGGTCATCAGGAACGTCGCAGAGTTGGCGGCGACAGTGATGGTGCGATCTGCTGAAGGGCACATGTGGCCTCGATCAAAACCGGAGCCGGAATAATCAGTCGCTTGAACTCGATACCAACCAGTTGGCAGCGTTGTATCGGCGCGAAAATCATCCTGGCGTGGTGTACTTCCCAGCCACGATGAATGCAGGTGCCAACTCACCCAGTTTGGACCACCGTTATCACGACTGTAAGACAACGAGTACTGCGGTTTCTCCATAAGGTAGTTGTTCGGCTGCGCGATGTTGGTAACCGCGTTGCTTGGATTTCCCATCGTGAGATGTTCGCTGGGAGTTGGTGTCGGGGTCGGCGTCGGCGACGAGAAATCACCGATCTGCACATTGTCGACGTTGATGCGATTGGCGCCACCAGAGACTTTCCTGATCTCAAAGCGAATTGCGACGCCGTTGTTGACGGTAAAGTTTGCTGTCTGAAGTGACGTCGAACTGGTAGTCACGGTCGCACCGACTTGACTCCAGGTGCTTCCATTGTTTGTCGACGACCACAACTGCCATGTGCTTGGACCATCGCTACTGAACGCCGCATGTTGAATGGAAACAGTTCCGGCACCAGTCTTGTTAAAGTTCATGCGCACACGACCGATCTCCCGAATGCGCGCGGAAAAAGCGCCGGTCTTTCTGTCGGTAGAAAGGTTTCCGGTCAGCGCATCGTCCATGAACCACGATCCGGTGCCCAGCGTTACGTTAGCGGCCGCGTAGGAAGTCTTGCCTCCGGCTTCGAATCCTTCGCTAAGCGGCGTCATCGTCGCCGTCGTCAAAGAAATGGCCAGGACCACCAGCGCAGCAGAAAATGCAATCAGCGTTTTCGCAACGATTCCGAACCTCGACTTTTTCATCTTTGATCCTCCTCTGTAGTGGTTACTAAGCAGATCAATCCCAACTGCATTCATTTGTGGTTCTGGGACTGGGAGTTCCCCAGCGGCGCTATGCCGGCGGGGTGTGAGGGTGATTAGGAATTACTATCTGGGCCAAACCAGGCAAGTGACATAATCGGCTGGTCGGTGGTGATTATGATCTAAATCTCCGATCTATGGGAGCAAATATGAACAGACGTACGTTTGCATGCCTGATGGCTGGTGCGGCGGTTTGCTCAACCGTCAAATTGACGAGGGAAACACAAGCTCAGTCTAAACCTCTCGACGCGATCAGATGACTTTAAGGCGCTAGTTGACGTGAATCGCGATATTGCGTGGGCGCCGGGTTGGGGAGTCGATCGGTCGTCTAAAACGCCGTCGCTGTTTCACTGGGGGCGATGGTCCAGGTTTCAAGAATTTCTGTTGGGTACAACCGGTGAAGAAGTCGGCTTTGTGTTCTTCACTTCTTCACCAACGGTGATTCGGGGGCCGCACTGTATTCGTGGCTGTTCAGGCAATTGACGAACGAAGATCTTTCCGCGTTCTACTGGATCTAATGTGGGGCGGTCAGATTTGGCCGCCCCTACATGACATTCTCAAACACCCTTGTTCCCTGTCGTTAGTAATTGATCTTACCGACGACCGTCAGCTCGAAACCGCCTGTTAGAGGGTTAATGCTCACCACGAAGTTGGCGCTGCCGCTCGCACCCACAAAACGGCCCGTACCTCCCAGGAAGTAGAACTGCCCCTGATCGGTACCCGAACCGGGATCAAGAATCCCTTCAATCTGGACGAAAAGCTTATCTCCATCGGCGGCAGTAATCGTTGCCTGGCCGCTGGAGTGTAAGACGCCGTTGCTGTCGGGAGTGTATTGGGGGTTCCCGGTAACGGTCCAACGACCGAGATGGGTCGCGGTGCCTGAACCTGTGGCGACGGCGCCAGTCGGGAGGCCCTGCTCATTAACGATAAGAGTTGCGACGCCTGCTCCGTTAAGAGCGAAGGGACGCTCGACGGCTGACACGGGGATCGTTCCGAGCAGCAGGAAAAGTATCGGCATCAGAGTGCGTATTTTTGCAAAGCGTTTCATTACCATTCTCCTTTTCAAACAGTTACTCATCACGGGTATAGAGTGAACTTCTCTATACCTGCTTGTCACCCATAGAGTGGTCCGTAACCGGAAAACATCACACTGGCGCCGGTTTCCATTGACGATGCCCCTAGATATCTATTATTTAATCGGCCCATGAATGTGAGGACATTCGCCGTGTTGTTATGTTGCCTCAGTTTGCTGGTGTCAGTCTGCTTACAAACTGACACGCTCGCTCAGAGCCAGCCCGCCCCGCCTCAGGTGCAGCAGCTTTCGTCAGTTGAGGAAATCGTCGAATCGCTAAACAAGACCAGTTTCCCAAAAGCACGAATTGGGTTGAACTTCGAGGGTCCTGAAAACCATCTCGATGGTAGCGATTCAATGGAGTCAATGGCGTTGAACGTATCACGGCTTTCAGAAGAGTTGATCTTCTCTTCCGGATTTACTGTGGACAGTCTCAACGGTTGTCGTCTAACGCTTAAAAATGACGACGTGAAAATCCTCAATTGGGCCACGAGCAGCTACGACCGTAATCGCATGAGTTTTGCCAAATTCGTGCTGGAGCCCAAAAAAGGCGAAAAGAAACTGACACCGCAGACGGGAGTTTTGTTAATTCCACTCGACAAGTTGAGTTATAGAAAAGGCAAACCACCGCACCGGTACACGAAGTATTCAGTAGTTGAGAAGCGGCTCGGAACGTGGCGAGTAGATTTCCAATGGAGCGGATTCTTTAAAATGAGTGTCGTCGAAATGCAGATTACGGCGGCTGAAGGAAAAGATCTAACAGGCAAAATGACCGCTCAAAAACTCAACTTTTTCTTTGACGACAAGAAGGAAGGCGACGATTTCAACGTAGCATTTCGCCAGGCCATCAAACTGTGCTCCGGGAATTGAATAAACTACCGTCGTCGCTTCATGCTGTACGACGTGTACTCAATCGGTTCCCTAACCTCACCGTTCGTGTAGAGTTCCAACAGCGCCTTACGACGCTTAATCTCAAAATCATCTACATCCTTTGCTTCGATTAACTGCCGAAGATCTGTCTCGACCTGATCTCTGGTTTCACTCTTCAGGCACAGCAGCGTCAACCCGGTGAACGGGAAACGCTCGAAGTTCTCGAGAAGAAACTCGCGCAGCGCGGGGCTGCGACGAAGGTGAAACATGATTATTCGATCGACACCGCGAACCGGGTATTCCGGGAAGGCCGCTGAGTGCATCAATGCCGAGGCGAAGTTATTGAGGACGAGCTCGGCCATCGCTTTGATCTCGTCTAACGAGACCTCATCTCCGGGTCGCCATTCAGCCTCGCTGTAAAAGTATGGTCGGAGTTGTGGGTGTTGGACGAACAGCAGGAGATGGCTTGAGGTCTCCGTGACAGCTCGTTGGATCAGGTACAGATCAGGCTGCTTCTGGGCGATCTCCAGTTGCCGCACAGCAGTATCGATTTGTTCCTTGGCGATTCGAAGCTGTTTCCGGAAGACAGAGAAGTTCAACAAGCCCACTAGCACGAGCGCAAAGGTACCCACGAATCCAAGCACGCCGATCACAGTCTCGATCCCCATTTGTTTACCTTTTCTCCCGGATTATCACCGCTCAGACGTTTGAATAACCCCTCCGTTATGGGAGCGATGATAACGCAAACGAAGACAGCTATTCAGAGGGGACCTCTAAAGAGCGGAAAAAGTGTTTGAGGAGTCATTTTCGCAATCGCGCGAGGATGGCGGCGGCAATCAGCGCGACTATAAACGCGGGCACGCCTGTCAGGATCGGCCAGAGCACAAGCGCCAATAGAAGCAAGCGCTGATTACCGGTTCCTGCTCTTAACGCGTGGATGTTCGCAGCAGCGGCAAGGGCAAAGGCGCCGAGGCTAACGGCCGCGGAAGCATGAAGGGCTGTTCGCTGTGGTGAGTTGCGAAATCGAAGGTGTTCGAGCCCAACGTGCATCACAAAGGCGAGAGCGGCGATCAACCATGCGCCTAGCCGCCACATGAATTGCATCTTGTTTGAAGCAGGAGGATTGGGGAATACAACACCGACGAGGAGGTAGACTACGCCAAACGGTATTACGGCACGTAGCCACTCGTATTTTCCTGACGCGTTCACGGCGATGACGTGTTCGAGGCCTCTGGTGGGGACGTCGACCAAATATCCGTAACCTGATCTGATTTGCTAACGGGCTCTTCGCGTAACTTGTCGATAAACTCCTTCTCGAAATACTGACGCATCTCGTCTGCGGTAGGTTTAGACGGACAACGATACTCCATCTCATTCAGAGTGATGACGCTCGAGTATTCTCGTTCTTCAAGACTGATCTTCGCCCAACCATTACAAGAATCAAAAGTAATACGGAATGCATCGTCCTTCCAGTCGGCGTTGATCATCTCATTCTGGGGCAACCGTCTCATTCGCTCAACCAATTCGTCCTTGGAACCCGGAAATTCATATTGATTATTGAACGAGACTTTGTGGCTGTATGAAGTAGCGGTGAAAGCCACTACTGAGACAATCGCGACGGCATAAACGAACTTGCGCGGTAGATAAACGCGAGGGGAAATGTTGGAGTAGAAGTAAGAGGGCGGAATGATGAGCAGCGCCCAAAGATCGCTGTAATCAACGGTTCGCTGAACTCCAAAGAACGGCAAGCTGTTCCATCCTTCAATCACAAATTGCGAATAAGCGGATTTCCAAAAAACAAACAGCACCGCGGTTGAGAGGCAAACAAACGTCTTATGTCGTGGGAAGAACGCAATCCAGAAGAGTGAAAACACAAACAATCCGGCAAAATCCGAGAGTTTACCGGTGAACCCGTTATGAAACTGTTCCTTGAAGACAAAATCATTCGCGAGCAGTAACGACAGGCCGATGAGGAAACCAGGCGAGCCCAGGATGTTGACGCTTTTGTTAGTCATTCTCATCCTTGAACGTTAATAAATATGAGATCTTGCGTGAATATTGCCATCGGTGAAATTGGCGCCACCTATGATGTTCCCGCAGAGAATATTCGCGCGTTAGCCAACACTGATTTCGTCCAAGTGATCTTCCGGCTGCCGAATACGCTTGCCGTTGGTACCTGCACGGTTCAGATAAAGGTGCAGTCGCAAGTTAGTAACGTCGGCACGATCAGAATCCGGATCTAGCAACAGGGCAATGCGTGGTAGGGCTGATCGGTTGGTCCACCTCAGATTCAGCAGACCTACCACGACGACCCGGACATTCGCTTAGCTCGCCGAATCACGGCTGGCGGTCGAGGCAGTTGATCGTGTTGCCGTTCAGGTCCGTGCATCCCCACTCCCAGTCGAGGAACCCGTTACGCTTGATGTTGAAGCACTTCCTGGGACCGCACATGCGCACTTCGACAGGTAAGGTTCCGATGTTGTTGTCGTCGTCACCTGGTTTGAAGCGGCGGGGTGTGCCTTTGCCCGTTAACGTGTGAACGCTCTTCCCTTTTGCGTCGATGAACGAGACTTTGACCTCGCCCTTCTTCTCGTATCCCGGCAGCGCGAGTCGGATGCGGTAGTAACCCGCAGGTAGTGAGCGCTGGCGGTCGATCGACACGTACCCAAACAACAGGTCGACGCCGGCAGTGATCTCTTTCTCGGTCGGCAACTCATCCCGGCGAAGCGTGGCAGTCACGACTTGTAAGCCGGGCGCGATTTCACAGGTAAGTGATTCCTTAACGATCGTCTGTCCGGCAGACTTGGCGCTGCGTTCGAGCGAATCGGCGAGTTGTTTTTTGAAAGCTGCGATGTCGACTGTGGTTGCTGGTTTGCTCATGGCGGTCTTCTCCTTTTGTGGTTGGTTGGCGAGGTGTTTTCGAAACGATGAAATGTGAACCAGCAGTAGATTAGTGCGAGGAGTGAGGATAAGTACTTAGCTGTCGCTGAATTTTCCCTGAATCAGAGACTTCATAAAAAACTCAGAACCGGCAACGAGCCCAATAGAAAAGGCGTGCCGCTTAAAAGCCACGGCACGCCGTCGGAAGAGTTTTGAGATTAAGAGTTAACGACGGTTCATTTGGCCGGCTGTTCCACCGCCTTGAAACCGGTGCTGTTGATGACTTCACGGAGCTTGGTTTCGGTCAGCTTCTGGTCGTCGTATTTGATTACGGCCTCGCCCTTCTCGGAGCTCACCTGTGCGTCTTCAACGCCTTCCGTGGCTTTGAGTGCCTTGGCTACCGATGCAGAGCATTTCGCGCACTTCATTCCGTCAACCTTAATGGTGACGGTCTTTGTGAAAGCTGCGGCAGTAATCACGCCGAGGGTCAGAACTAACACAACACTGACAACAAGATTAACGATCCGACTTAGCATTTCTTACGTCTCCTTCCATTTCCTTCATCAATAGCGGCTTGATCTTTTCATCGAATTCCTCGCGAAGAAGGATGCCGCTGATTATCTCACTTACCGTGCCGTCGCGGTTTATGACGACGGTCAAAGGCAGAGTCTCATCTGAACTAAAACGGGCTTTAATCTGACGGGTGCCGAGGATGATAGGGTAATTAACTTTAAGGCTTCTGGCAAATCTGCGTACTCGCGCCTTGGTCTGAGGCGGGTAAGTAATTCCGATGATTTGTAAACCTTGTTTCGCGTGCTCACGTTGGAGTCTTATCAGGTCCGGCATTTCTGCGCGGCATGGTGGACACCAGGTAGCCCAAAAGTTGATAAGAACAACCTTCCCCTTATAGTCGCTCAGTCTCACGATGCGCCCATGGACATCTCTGAGTTCGAATTGCGGCGCCTTGACGTCTTGCCCTGAAACACTCGCCGGTGAGAAGGCGATCATAACGACCAATAGAATTTGAATCATTTTGGGTTGAAGAGCTCCTTACAATCAGCCGGGCTAGACGGGAATTCGGTTTCGCGAAACACTACGGGCAAGTCTGATTTAGGTAGTCGAACGATATCTACCGGCGCCGTTACCACCGCCATATTCGTGCCGCCGCACTTCGTATAATCGGAACTACGCACATGGACCTCGAGTTGATTGTCTACTTCACAAGCACCAGTGATCACAATCTCATAACCACCGCTTGGCCTCTCCCCCATGGCCGCAACAATGAGCATCTCGCGCGAGAAGTCGACTTCCGGCGGCGCCGGTTGGTTCTCTCGAGGGCCAACGATCTGCTCCCAGAGGTCATTGAACCGCTCGCTGTTGCGAATCACTAATCGAGAGCGCTTTGAAATACCTCCCTTAAGCAGCGAAAGCGTCCGCGGTTCGGGCAGTTTTGGACCACCTACATCCAGCACGGTAACCGGAATCGATTTCCCACGACATGCTGGTTCCTGTTTCTTTTGAGCATCCTGTTGATTCGACAGACTAAGAAATAACACTATCGAACATGCGAGTAATGCGAGTTTCATAATTCCCCCTGACTCTTCCATTACGGTTTGAAAGCTTGCCGCTCTTTGTCTTTCGCTTGCTGCCGGCGATCCGATACCACTCGATTCACGGACGTATCCTGCACTCGCACCCAATTCTGAAACCCTTCGGTCGCCACATGCGCATCAACTACGAAGCCGTCGCACTTCAGCGACTGCTGCGAGCCCGCGGGCGGTTCCCAGGATGCGTTGGGCAGACGAAGCGTTTCCGACAGCTTCGCGACGAACTGATCTACTGAGTTCCATTCCGGACCGCGGTAACCGATGTGGAAACTAGTAACGCGCTCGTCGAGCATTTCAATCGTTATGAATTGACGCCGGCGAACCTCGGGTCACGACCCTCGGTATAGGCTCCCAAATCGAATCGGCCGACGCCATAACTATTAGGTCGCTTCGACCAGTGGATCGCCTCATTGATTCGTTGACGGTTATATCGTCAGGGAACAGGGCCAGGAGTTGCTCGGCAGTCATTCCGAGTCGAATGCCGCGGATCTCCGGCGATTGTGCATGCGTCAAGCTGCATTTTTGCGTTGGAGAAGAAGAACCGCCAGGCGTTTGGCTGAAGGTTACGAGCGAGACACACGTGAGCAGTGTTAGAAGAGCTGCGTACTTCATGTTACCTCCCATTCTCTGTTTTCAATTCAGTTTTGGGAGAGAGGTTTACGTAAACGAAAGCTGATTGTACCAACTTGTTAGGGAGAGTCACGCCGCTGCCGGCGCGGAGTTTCGATTTCTTTTAGCGCCTGGCTTTCATGAACGCAATCAAACGTTCTGAATAGAAAGGCTCTTCAGTGCACCAGAAGATGTAATCGACACCGAGGTATTCTTTGCCAAACTCGATTACTTCGGCAATCGTTACTTCTTTCTTCGTGCGTGGGTTCACATGGCTGTAGTCGCCATCTTGAACTGCAAGACCGACCGCGACGTGTGGCGATACCGCGCGTATCAGCGGGTAGCTGTTATCCATTTGCGAGGCTTTGCACAAAAAGTCCCGAATCCCACCCACGGCAGTGGGTGGATACCTTAAGTTCCCACCTACATAGCACTCACGTTTGCTAAGCAATACCATCAACGTCAGTTGGTGGATTTTTCAATTGCGGCCTCTTTGCAGTCTTAAATGAACGATCCACCAACTCGCGTTGGTGGGATTCATAGTTTTGCTCAGGCGGCAGTAGGTTGAAATTAATCATCCACTCACTCCCGTGAGTGGTTTTTTGTGCAAGCCCATTTGCGGTTGTTTGTACGGAAGCAGATCGGGACCACCAACGCCGACCTTCAGTTTTTCTTGCGGCGTCATAAACCGCGCGCACGCGACATTTGATTCTTTCTATCATAATTTGGCCGCATGAGTTCACCACATTATTCCCCAGAGTTTATTAGCGACTGCATTCGCACCGCGTTTCCTGACGCGAGAATCGCTGACGCTCAGATCCTTTCCGGTGGATTGATCAATACAAACATAAAGATCGAGTTCGATTCGCAGCAGCCGCCCGTCGTACTGCGACTCTATCGAGGAGACACGGCCGTTTGTTTGAAAGAGACTGCGATTCTTCGTTTAGTGCATTCGACGGTGCCGGTGCCTGAGGTCATTCACGTCGAGCCGTACGGTATTAACGGTTCTGCACCGTTCTGTATTTTGGAGTTTGTTAATGGTCTGACTTTCCAGGAGCTAAAGCGGACGCAGGATCTCGAAGCAATCCACCAGGCCGCAGCCTCCGTCGGAGAGACATTGGCTCTCTTCGGAAAGTATGAATTCCCGAAGTCCGGCCTTCTCAGCGCCAATTCCGAGCAAGAGTTGCTGGTCGAAAATGGTTTTGATGAAGATCCCGATCCGATCCCGCGTTTGCTCGATCAGTTTTTGCAGTCAGAAGACTTGCAGCGACGCCTCGACGCTTCATTTCGCCAACAGTTGCAGGATTTCATTTGGTCCTGGTCTGATGAACTGCGGGCACTCGGCAACGAACGACATCTGGTCCATTGTGACTTTGGAAATCGGAATCTTCTCGTCGATCGCGTAAATGGACACTGGCGAGTAGTTGCTGTGCTTGACTGGGAATTTGCCGTGTCGAGTTCTCCGTTGCTCGACGTCGGTCACTTTCTGCGATACGAACCGCACGACACAGCTCTGCGAGAACCATATTTTTCACGCGCATTTGTGGAGTTCGGAGGGGTCCTTCCAAACGACTGGCGCCGCATCTCCCAAGTCCTCGACCTAACCGGCTTGGTCCACTGCCTGACCCATCACCAGCTCCCCGACGACCTCATACGCGAGATCCTGCAACTGATCACATCGACACTAGAAAGGTGCAGATAGTACTAATCGCCAAAACTCTTTTGCTCTCGCAACCGTTTTGCTATGCTTTCGCCCGTTGCTGCGTAACTCAAACTAGCTTGCCGCCAGGTGAACAAATGAATCCCTCCCCCTATCCTGCACCTTTCCATTCAGCCCACACGCGAGCCCGCATTGTGAGGATGTTGCTGATCGCCGGCGCGATTGCTACGGGCGTGATGCTATTGGCTGAAACGCTGTCGTTGGCCTTTCCTCCGCTCACCGAGGATCAGGAACTGGGCGACAATCCGATCGGCGCCGCTGTCATGTTCCTGGTATTTTTCCTCGCACTTCTCGACTTCGTTATCTACGTCACGACCGTCGTCTTTTTCCTTATCTGGCTCTATCGAGCGCATAGCAACCTGAAGGGTTTCAATGCCTGGGCTCGCCTTGAACATACAGCCGGATGGGCGGTAGGCAGCTTCTTCATTCCGTTTGTCAATTTGGTTGTTCCTTATCAGGCTGTGAGGGAAGTGTGGCGAAAGAGTTTGCCATCGGACGAAGTTTACTTGGCCGAGACCAATCCGCCCGCGTCGTTTCCACTTTGGTGGCTGTTTTGGCTTACCTCATCGTTTGCCAACAACATCTCCTTTCGAATTAGCTTCAACGAGAATGTCTCAGAGCAAACTGCCACGATTGTTTCTATAGCTGCGAGCGCGTTATCGATTGTGGCGGCGGTCTTCTGCTATACGGTTGTTGGTGCGATCGATAAGAAACAGGAAGCAGCCGCCGCGAGGTTAAACCTCGGAAAAACTCCAGGGCCACCGCTGCCACCCAGCCTACCGCCCGACGCAGTGACGGCAACAGCCGGCCCGCATAATCCTCAACAAGGTTTCTAAGGCGCAAGTGAGGCCAGCGCAGCGCGTTCTTTCTCTGAACCCCCGAGAGAAACGTATGGGAAGGAACCAGGACTTATGCAGTATTCTCGTTTTAAATCCTCGATCAAAACTCTCATTGCCGCTCTTCTTGCCCTAATCGTCTGTTCGAACGTGGCTCTAACTGGCGGAGCAGTACAAAACCAAGTTGATAGTCGATTGACCGCGGCCAGCATCAGGTTCTCGTTCAAGCTTTACAACGAGGTCCTCAAGCGACAGAAAAACAAGAACACTTTCGTTTCTCCCGCAAGCGCGATGCTGGCGCTGGCAATGACGTATAACGGCGCAGACGGAACAACTCGCCAGGCGATGGCTCGCGCCCTCGAAATCGACGGGATGAGCGTCGACGACGTAAACCGCGCCTTTTCGGATCTGAAATCCGCACTCGCCCCAGCCGATCCCAAAATACAACTCAAGATCGCCAATTCACTCTGGGCCAATAAGGGATTTGCTCTAAACCCAGCTTTCGTTAAGCGCAACGAGCAACATTTCGACGCCGAAATCGCGAGTCTGGATTTTTCGGATCCCTCAGCAGCCGGCATTATCAACTCATGGGTCAACAAAAACACCGAAGGCAAGATTCAGAAGATCGTCGAACAAATCAAAGCCGAAAACATGCTGTTTCTAATCAACGCAATTTACTTCAAAGCCGCATGGAAAGTTGAGTTCAAAAAGGAAAACACGAAGGACGACGTGTTTAGACTTCCCGGCGGAGAGCAAAAGCCCGTGCCGATGATGTCGCAATCCGGAACCTACTTCTACTACAAGGGCAAAGACTTTCAATCGATCGCGCTGCCGTATGGCAACGGGCGCGTAAGTATGTACGTCTTCTTACCTGAAGAGCAGACAAGCCTGGACCAGTTTCAGCAAAACCTCACGCCTGAGAACTGGGAGACGTGGATGAGGAGTTTCCAGGTCGCACCCGGCGACTTGATGTTGCCGCGTTTCAAAGTCGAATGGGAGTCGCAGCTTAACAACGAGCTGATCGCTTTAGGAATGGGCGAAGCTTTCTCGGGGCGCGCTAATTTTTCGCAGATAGCTCAACCGAATTCGGGTAACAGACCTCTTCATCTCTGAGGTTAAACAGAAAACGTGGTGCGAGGTGAACGAGGAAGGCACAGAAGCTGCCGCGGTTACGTCGGTGGTAGTGTCCGTGACGTCGGTTCAGCAGCCCCGAGAAAAGTTCGTTATGAAGGTAGATCGTCCGTTCTTCTTTGCCATTCGCGACAATCAGACCGGCGTCGTGCTCTTCATGGGCTCCATCACAAATCCGGGGTAAGTGTCCCTTGCCCTTGCTGCTCGTGGCACAAAAGTCCTCACTTCAGAAAATTTCATAAAAATCTCAGAACCAACAGCCACCCACTCTGCGCGTCTAGGGAATAGATTGCAGTGGAAGTAGGTACTGTTATGAAAGAGTGTCCCAAATGTCAGCAGTTGTATCGCAACGATGATCTCAGGTTCTGTCGCTTTGACGGATCTTCACTAATTAGTAAGGCCACGCCTTCGCAAGAGGCCGCGACGATCCTGTTACCATCCGGACACCTCAATAATCGATTTACACCACTCGAGGAGCTGCGCCACAGAAACGAGTCGGGAAAACTCTCCTAGTCACCAACCTCACGAAAAATATTTAACAGCGAGGGTAATACATTCGAGAGTTCAGCAACTTTCTTTAAGGTAGCAGCTTGTTTGGTTGCTTAGTTCTAAAGGAGAAATTAATGCGTTACATGAAACTAAAATTCGCCACCGCTATTCTAATCTTGATCACCGGCGTTGTACTCACATCATTGCCGCGGGCGACCGCGCAGAGGGAGGAAAGCCTTTCGACGGAAGATCAAACGCTGTTGCAGGTCGCAGCACGACGGGAAGGACTCGACGCAAGTCAACTACAGGTGCTCAAGAGCACAACTGTTGAATTGCCTCTCACCGGGCGCAAAGTTCAAACAGCTAAGATCCTAACCGCTGACAGCGGTAAATCGTTTTCTGCCTCGATCGACGAACAAGGGCAGGAGGTTGAGTTCGACAAGCTGAAGGCTGAGGAGCTGAGCGCCTACCGTGCACTGTACGGGAAGCTCGATCCGAAGCTGCACAAAAAGATCGTTGATTTGGGCGGTGAAGAGAGTCTTAAAGATCCGCTACCGCGTTGGATCGGTCCGAAGGTCAAGGTCGCTTTCTGGCTCACTCCGACTGAGGATCTCGAATCACAGGATCCGCGCATCGGCCTGAAGACCGATTTGAACCGTGAAGACGTCGACGGATTACTTGCGCGTCGCATGGACCAGGTGAAGGCTGCGACGTCGCGCGCCACTGAAGGACTCACACGTGCACTGGAAGCAGCGGGTCACGCCGTGGATCGTCGTGGCGACGGCGCGCCGATGGTCTTCGCGACAATGCCTGCCGGACTGGTCAAACAGTTTTCCGACCGCTCCGAAGTTGAAGTTGCTTACCTGGCGCAGGACGAGGAGTACGGAGACCACATGAACGTCGCTGGTCCATCGATCAAAGCAGACCAGCTTTGGAATCTCGGTATCACCGGCACGGGCGCGCGCGTTGCCATCATCGAAGACAGCCGCGTCGACTTTAACAACAGTTGTTTGGCTGCAAACAATGTCGGCACGCGCGTGCCTAACGATCCGGAAGTCGACGATCACGCGACCGCCTGTGCGGGCATAGTTGCCAGTACGCACAATAACTTCAGCGGTATCGCTCCGAGTGCCGGCATCTACAGCTCCAACATCGTCAGCTACGCTAACTTTGCCAACATCGCAGCGGCTACGGACGCTGCCTGGCAAAACGCTGATGTCTCTAATAACAGTTGGGGACTGAATGGTTGCAGTGGTGACGGTACAGTAAACGTGTGGGGTCGCCACGCCGACTTCGTCGTGCGTTACATCTGGGACACGGTGACGGCGTCAGCAGGTAACGACGGTAATTGCTTACAAAAAGGTTATGTAAATAGCGTTGGCTCTGGCTTCAATACGATCGCCGTCGGCAACTACGACGACTTAAGCACGGTCGAATCCAACGACAACGTTATGTGGCCCACCTCGAGCTGGATGGATCCGCTCTCGTTGCACAACGACCGCGAGAAACCGGAAGTCGCAGCGCCGGGCGCCAACATCAAGACCACGCTCATGGCGCCGAATTTCAACTGCAACAACGGCGAGATCGGATCCGGTACGAGTTTCTCAGCGCCGGCAGTGGCAGGCGTTGTCGCGGATCTGATGCAGGTGAACCCGGCCCTTCGCGCGTTTCCGGAGTCTGTGAAGGCGCTAATTCTGGCAGGAGCCACCGACAACGTTGAAGGCGCTGCACGTCTTAGCGAAAAGGATGGCGCAGGCGGCGTCAACGCGCTGACCTCTTACACGAGCCTCGTCAACAATCGTTACACGTGGCGTTACGTAATGCCGTCGAGCTTCGACGCTAATCGCGACGTCACGATCAACTTGGGTTGGGTGAACGCGGGACAGCGCGTGAAGGTGGCGCTGGTATGGGATTCAACGCCTACTGCCGACTATCTGACCGATCCGCTCAAAGCCGATCTCGATCTTTACGTGGTTGGTCCAAACCAATTCCAATACTCCGCGAGCTGGGACAACAGCTATGAGGTCGTGGATTTCACGCCCGTGACCTCCGGTAACTTCCAGATCAAGGTCCATAACTATCGCTTCGACGGCGCAAACGAATACGTCGCCGTTGCCTGGAGTCTGTCGTAAGACGGTTCACGTTCGAAGCAAACAAAAAGGGACGCTCGCACAAAACGAGCGTCCCTTAGTTCTAAAACAAACTCTTACGAGCACCAGAACCCGCTCGCCAGCGTCGCCGGGCTGATCGGATTGCACTTGCCGGGGCTCGGGTTACCGGTAGTGCCGCAGGCGCGGCAGATCCAGAAATCGCCGTGCTGATCGCGGAAGATGTCGCGGCACGGACCGGCTGAAAATTGCGTCCAGCAACCTTCGAACGTCCAACTCGCCGCCGGCGCGGCAGACGCATATTTCGTCGATTGGCCCACGCCGGGCGCGAGGAAAAGAACGAAGAGAACAAGGACAACGGCTGTGAGTTGAATTCTGCGCAAAGTCACGACTGATCTCCTTTTCTAGTTCACAATCCTTACATCTGACTGAGTTCGCGGATCGACTTCGAAGTGATCTGCGAATTGGCCGCTGAAGCCGGTCACTTCGATCGTCTGTCCGGGGCTCAGGCCGCTCACGTCGATGCCGGTCGAGGCACAGACGAACACGTTAATTTCGCCCGATCCGTCGTTGACGAAGATGATAAAGCCAAACGGCAGATCGTTGACGATCGGTTGCGTGATCGTTCCCGTGATGCGAACGATCGAGCCTTCGGTGTCTTCATTTACATCTCCGGTCGCAACAGGCTGCGGCTGCACCTTTCGACCACTCCCATGCGCCTTGACCTCCGTCACGTCGACGAGCACCAGCAGGCCCGGCAGCACCGTGTCGGCAAGCGTGCCGGTCACGCGTACCTGTTGCCTTGGTGCGAATCCAAGATTGTCAGGCGTGCTGACGTAGATGCCGCCGGTCCGGTCTTGAATAGCGAAGCCCTGATCGAAGGTGCTCGAGCTGAATGCGCCGGAAGCCACCGTCACTGAACCATCGATCGTGACGATAGTGCCAAGCGGAAGCGCGCGCGCTTCTGCAATCGAAATCACTTTGTCGGCCGGCGCCGCAGCGGCGACCGGCATCGCAGGACCGGTTGAGTTGATAGTGAAGAAGATCCCAAGCAATGCGAACGAGAACAATTTGAGATTAGTCATTTTGTTTTTTCCTTAAGATAGAGAGTGGGAGGCACCCGACACTAAGCCAGGCTTTGCTTAGCGTCAATCGCGTAAACTACGTAGTTACAGAAGTCACTCTTCGGGCGATCGCACGGCTTTCCACGTGATGGTGACGCTCTTTCCCGGATCCACTGCCTCGACGCGGAATAGAAAATACAAGTTTGTCTCCGTGTCTTTGGTGTGGACAACGTACATGTGACCCACTATGGCATCCACGTCCGGCTCAATTGTAGGAGCGGGGTGGGCAGTAATTACCGGCACCTGGAATGTATCAGTCCAATTCAACGCGCCCATGTCCTGGATGCGGCTGCAGTCGTCCCCCACCATTGACACGCCGAAGGTGTCGCGGTCAGGCCGGTTCCCAAACAGAACGTCCCAATCATTCCTCGTTAAAGGCAGAGCGCCCGCACCATTCACGCCGTGCTCAAAACTGTAAGCGGCATTGACGTAAGTGTCGTCACCGTTAACTACTCTTCGGACCACGAGCGTCGCGCGCCGCGGCTCAGTCTGGACCTCGACATTGACCAGCACTTCGTTACTGGTCTGCCCGTGCAGCGTTACGCTCACAAACACGTCGCCCGCCTGGGCCAATCCATCGGGCAGCTTGACGATGACCTGCGTCAGCCAATCAAAGCCGGGGACCTTTTTGACGGAGTCAACGTTTAATGCGTAAGTTTTGGATCGTGAATCTCTGGCGCTCGCAGTCATTGCCGCAGCAGTTTCGCCCGGCAAGAGGTCCATATTGATCCCGAAGAGTGTGATGCGCGTTCGATGGTCGTTGTTGAAGTTGATGCGGGCGACGACCGGGAGAGGGTCGCGAGCAAGCATGACGGAATCAACTGCCACTGCGCGTTGCGAGTTTTCCTGTGTGAGCAGCGTTGGTCCAGCAGTTTGCGGACGAGCGTATTGCGCACAAGAGACGATCAGGATAACGATGAAGCACGTTGTGAGAAGGGTCTTCATGATCGGCGCGTTCCGTAAAATAGGCGGCGTTAGCCTATGATTACCGATGGCCCACGTCAAGCCCTACGTAAAGCCCTACTGCGGAATCTTCTCACTCACACTCCGACCCATGATCATCCTTGCTCGTGCATACTCGTCATTCTCGTTCATTCATTACACCAGTCAGGGTTGAAACGAACCACGTTTGGCTGATGCGAGGCCTTTATTGACGGCTTGTCTGATTCGATCGGCGCGGGCGTCGGAGTCGGTCATGCTCGTGCTCTTTCGGCGTTGAATGTAGATATTCAAAACGTTCGCTTCGTCCTGATCGGTCCACGTCGACGGATCGGCTTTACCGCCGGCGCTGATGAATTGATTCACGGCCGTCGCCAGCGTGCCGGGAACGTGTCCCGGACGGTTAACGTGTTGATCGAGAAGCAAACCAACACCGAATTCTGAGCTCACAAAATCAGCAACAAACAGGTTTCGAACCTTGTGACTTCCATCGCGATAGAACAGATCGATCCGGCTCGCCGCGTACTCGATTTCCGCCTGGCGCATCACGTCGTCGTGGCCCGCGCGGAAGAACCTGAACGCCCATTCCAAAGTTCGAAGCTTGGCCTGTTTGTCGGCCGCCGTCCTGACCACGCTTCCATTCAACGAAAAGAACCCTGTAGGAGTTTGACCTGGAGGGCTGTTGACTGAAGCGACGTCAAGCCCGAACTGGCCCAGCAGTTGTTGAAAGACGGCCGGGTTTGTTTGCTTCAAACGATTGACCATCGCGGGCAGTTCGCCGGGATCGTTTTCCGCGCCGACGGTCCATTGAAAACAGCCGAACGTAAGAAAAGCGTTGTCGAAAGTATTGATCGCTTCGAGGTTCCCTTCGTTTGCCGACACGGCTGCCATCACGCGCAAGCGCGACGCGGAAATGCCGGTGAACGCGGCCGGATTTGCGGCAACAAACGCTCCGATCGAAGTGGTTCCAACATTGAAGATGCCCTTCTTGAACTGTTTGCCGAACACTGAGCCATCCGGAGCGACGGCTTTGGTGCCAACGAAATGAAAACTGCCTCCGGCCGTGGCTGCCGCGGTAGTGTCCGCCGCCGCAGTGCCGCCGGCACCGGTGGCTGCATCCTGTTGAATAAACTCCGCCGCCACAAATCCCACTTCTCCACTTGCATCAACTTTGAGAACGCCGTTCTGGGCATCGAGAATTTCCACAATCGTCCCCTTCGACAGCACCTTAAGTATCGTTCCGCCGGGGGTCTCGCGAAGATTCAAACCTTTAGGTATTACAGTGCCGGTTCGTGCCATGATCTTTCCTCCTTACTAATGTCGTCGTTATTAATGTCGTGATCGGAAGATTCGTTTTGCAGTCTAGTGGAGTACGACTCCGGAGTTTCGAGGCACAACGACAGTTGATGACGTTGTGTTAATCAATCGAGAGGTTGGCCGGCATGCCGAGGCTCGGGGTCAGCCTTCGAATTAGAACGGCGGGAGACTATTCCTGTTGGTTACGAAAGTCAACAAATTAGGCGGTTTAGTAGTGGCGATCACGGCGTCACACGAAATGATTTAACCATCGATTCAACAGCCGAACGCAGCTTATCGTCGCTCTCCGGCAACGTGCTCACGATCACAAACGCCTGACCATTCTTGACGAACGCCCATTGTCGCCAAACAACGCCAGGTCGCGGCGTCGGACTCTGAAAATAAACGGCTTCAACGCCATCGATGGTAACACTCGACATTTCATAGATCGTCGTGTCGCGTTTCACGCGCGAGGCAAAACCGATTGCCCACGAGTTTCTGATCTGCTTCCACAGCGCCGCTTCCTCTGTCTTTTTGTCGGCGGAATAACTGCCGTAATAGTAAATGTCCATGCCGACAGGATATGTGGGCGGTTTGTAACTGATGTACACGCCTCGGTCGTGGGAGGTCCACTCATCGACAAGCGTGATCGAGAAGGGCTTCGCCTTCGCGGGTTTTGCAAACACCCAGTAATCAGTCTTGGGGTCGTAGGTCCAGGACGATCCTGTTTGCACTGCGATAGCGTCAAATAATTCCCTGATCGTCGGCTTGTAGAAAGTCGGAAATGGCGAGCGCAGTTGGGTGTCGCTTATCTGGCCGTCATTCGTGTGAATAGCGATGTTCGTCGAAGCGTACATCAAGCTTCCGAACGACCCGAAATTTCCGGTGATGACCGCGCTCGGCAATCGTCGCGAAAGCAGTTTGTTTTGTTCGTCACTGGAGAGCGCCGTGCGTTTTTGAGCTGGAGAGGGGACGGACGATACGAAGGTGAGTAACAGCAAGGTCGCAATGGTGAGTACCGTCTTTGTTGTCATGGTTTGGGGACCAATCTCCGTCAGTGATTTGACTCCGCGCCGCACTGAAGCGAATCGCGGAGTCAAATTTAACAAAGAACGTCAACAGATCCCACGACTCTGAGCGCCACCATCGCAGACGGCGGGTTTAACGATCAGCCATGTTGTAACGGCGCCTGCCGCTACGCCGCCTATGATCAGCCACGTCTTTGTCGACACGCCGCCACTCACTCTGCTAACGCTCTCGACCTCTGAATAAAGGACTGACTGCGTCTTTCCGTCCTTTGGATCTCTCAGAGTAAACGATACCGGCTCGACCGATTGGATATAACCTTTGAGTTTCGTTTGATCGCGAAACTTGACCTGGACCTGCGAGTCTTTACCGGTCGAAAGTGTTTGGACCTTCGCGCGGATCTTGTCGATCTCGGCTGTCGATTGAGCGGTCGCTGTCGCAGGTAGACCAAGACTCAATGCGGTGACGATTACTGAAAGCGCTACGGCTAAATGTTTCTTAATCACAAGACCAATCTCCTGTCGTTAAAGTTACCGCGCGTTTTTGGCAACCGCTGTTCCAGACCTCTCCCTTCAAATCGTATGAAGAATTTAAGCTCCAATTGGATAGTGGTGCAGGAAAACTCTTTCAGGTGACGGGTTCACGGGGGAGCGCCGCACGCGCGAACGTGGCGAGCCACATTGGCGAACCGTGCAACGTTGCTGTTGGTCGTGATCGGGAAAAGAAAGAGTGGTTGAAGGAGTGTCTCGCGACGTTGGAAAACAGCGGCATCAAACGCGAGCTGTTGTCGCTGCTTCGCTAACTCCCACTATCGATGAAACGTTTCCTTCGTTCGACGCTCAGGATCGACCAGGATGGCCGTTGTGTGCTCGGTGACGCTTCCAACCGATCCCGATAACCATTGCTGTTCCGGCGTCTCCGGTAACTCAGACGCGCTCATTTCTCCTCCTCCGAGCGCTCGCCGGCGCGATTGGCCACGTTGCGTAATCAGCCTCACTGGCGTGGAGATTATGAGCAACAGTAACCGGAGTGGAATCACGTTCCACATAAGCGTGAAGAGAAGAAGATCCAGAACGGAGGTCAGAAGGCTTTGACCTAAGATCTGCCAGGATCTTGAGATCCGTTGTTCTGCCGCATGTGCAGGGGCATTCTTGAAAACGTGTTCAGCGTATCTCGCCAGGAAGTGGTCGAGACCGGAATCGATCTTGGTGAAGAAGTCGTCCTGACTTCCCGATAGCGCTTGCGAAACAGCCTCCAGGTTCGTCCCGCAGGAGGCGCAGAATTTACGTCCTACTGAGTTATCCCTGCCGCAAGTTGGACAAAACAATTTGTGAGCCTCCTCTCAATCAAGACACTTACAGTAAGCGAATACGAACGTACCGTCGAGTAAGGTTCACGAAATACCACCCTTCTTCGCCTCGTTAAAGAATTAACCAGAAGAGTTTCTTCATCTTGTAATCAAAACACGGAGCACGTGCCTTCGCTGAGTTTCTTCAACGACTCAGCCGGCAATCGGTAGTTCCATCCGGGTTTCTTCCAGAGTGATCCGTCGGCGTATTCGATCTGATCGATAACGACTGTGCCTTCTTTCATGAGGTCCTTCGTCTCTTTCGCACTGATCACCTTCACCGGAAGATACGGCGTCCAAACCTCGAGGACGTTCTTTTCTTTTGGTTTCACTTGCAGCGCGCAGAGGTAACGTTTGGGTTGGTAGTCGTCGGGACCGGCAGTGGGTTTGTACTCCCAGACCAAACCTCTCACCGGATTGGCGCCGTTGTTTTTGAGTTCGAGACGAAGGTGGAAGCTGTCGGGCGGCTTCTCCGCTGAAGCACTCGCCGCTCTCTTGTCGATGGTCCTAATCTCCGCTTTTCGTGAACCGAGATCGCGGCCGTCGCTGACTGTCGACGTGACTGGGCCACCCGGATTCTGAGCTCCGCGGATCACCGGACTGCTGGGCTGTTTTTCCTTGACCCAACTGAATTTGACGACGACGAGATCAGACTCTTCGCGTTCGACATCCTGTAGAGTTGGAAACAAAGCGAGCAGGACAAGTAGGAGTAGTGGTTTCATGGCTATCCTCTTGAGGTGATGAGTTGATTGTCCGCTGAGAGAGAGCGGCCCAACTATCTACCTTCGCCGCACCGCTGTCAACGGTTTCGGGAACTCCTTCAGAGTTGTACGCCGTGTTACATAACTAAACCCAGGGTTGAACAACCCTGGGCTAGCATTAGCGAACGCCTGCAGCGTTCAAAACCATTCTATTCGAAACTCCTCAAACTTGACCGCGACGTCGACAGCACGCAGCCGGCGATTGACTTACGTACGCAGGTGATTGAAAACGGCTTCGTAATAGATCTCGCCTTCGTCGCCACCGCGACGTGTCAGAAACAAACTAAACTCGCCAAGCGCAGGGTGTTTGATCGGATGAATGCTCGTAAAGATCGGCAGCTCAGCCTCGGCTTTGAAGACGAGCGTGAACGAGTTGGTCTCGACAGCTGGCTTGAGCATTAGCTTCGCCTTCGCTTCATAAACATCAATCCTGACTAGCTTCAACGCGATCATCTTGCCGCGTGGGCCAGGCGCTTCGAAGTATCCACCAACATACGGCTCAAACGTCTCTCGCGTAAACTGAAACACCGGATCGCGTAGCACTTCAGTCGACAGTTGACCGTCACGGCTGAGCGCTTGGGCCAGGACGGAACCGGCACTTTCCGAAAACAAAAAAGCGGAAGCAGCAAAAAGTAAACTCGATTGGACAAACTTGCGGCGGGCTAAAGGCATTATTCGATTCTCCTCGGGAGTTGATTGTTGCAAACAGTCTTGCAGACTGCTGGTCCAAGCCGAATCAGCGCACGATTGTGACTGGCGTTAAGAGTTTTGCACTCGGTGCAAATCCGTGGGTTCCGTCTGCCTAGCTCAGTAGCGGTGTTTTTTCGCCCCCTTGACACGCGGAAAATGCGGACAAAGTGGACCACTTGCCGGAGAAATTTCTTTATTGGACTTTTTGTACGGTTAGAGACAAAATCTGGTCGAAATCAATCAAACAGCGCAGCCGATTAGAGTCGCTTAGCAATCACTGATCGACGCCCGACTCCCCCGACGAATGATTGCTGTAACGCGTTTTTCCCCTATTTTCTGGTTGATTACCGGGTTAATTCTGCTCACACCCGCGGTCCTCATTCGCTCAGGAACGTCTCTGCGACCCCGCCTTTGAAGACTGCTACGGGCCTTTGCTGCAAGCCGTACAGGTTGAGACTGTCGGCATCGACATGGCCCTGTACTGGATCGAATTACCCGAACTGGCCGACGCGATTATCAAGAAACACCAGGCCGGCGTGCCGGTCCGCATCACCGTCGAGCCGCGGGCAAACGCAAAGTTTCCCGGAAACCAAACGATCCTGGATAAGTTCAAAGCTGCCGGCATTCCGATGCGTTACAAACTCGGCGACGGCATCGTCCACGTGAAGATGGTCCTATTCGCCGGTCAGAACAAGGTCGTCTTCAGCAGCTCTAATTTCGGCGACGGCGACGTCAGACCGTTTGCTCCATACGTCAATTACGTCGACGGCGCGTGGTACTTCTGCACCGATCCCGCGCTCGTCAACAGCTTCAAGACACGCTACGACGATCTATGGACCAACCCGATCGCCTACGGAAACTTTGCAAATATCTCCGGTCCACTGACGCGCCGTTATCCGACTTACCCGATCGATCCCTCGTTGAACTTCCTGCCCAACCCAAAGCCTTCGGAAGATTACGCCACACGCACGATTGCGTTGATCGATCAGGAGAGCCAGAAGATCGATCTGATCATGTACCGACTGACAGACGTCCGCATCTGTGATGCTCTGATTAGAGCAGTCGCGCGCGGTGTGCCGGTGCGACTGCTTGCTGAGCCTCTTGAATATCGTTTCGACGCAAGCAGGACTGGATCCGAACTGACTGGACCATACAACGTCGATCGCTTGTATGCCGCAGGCGTGCAGATCAAGATGCGCAAGCATCTCGGGCTCACTCACCAAAAATCGATACAGCTTTATGGTCAGGGCATGACGGTCTTCGGTTCGTCGAATTGGAGCTGGCAGTCATTCAATTATCAGGAAGAGCACAACTACTTCAGCGACAAGGCGTGGTTCTTTCAATGGTTCGCGAATCAGTTCAATCGCAAGTGGGACTCGGCGTCAGAGTACGAGCCGTTTGCACCACAACCGCCGGGCGTGCCTGCGAATGCGGCGCCTGCTAACGGCAGCACTGCTGGACAGTCGGTGTTGCTGACCTGGGAGGGAGGACGTTGGGCGCACAAGTACGACGTCTATCTTGGTCCAAGCGAGAACTTGTCGCTGATTGCGTCGAATGTGATTACCGGCACGCTGGGTACCAACGGCTCCGAAAGCTATCTCGTTTCCGGTCTGCAGAACGACACGACATACTGCTGGCGCGTGGCGGGGAAAACGATGGCGAACCAGACGGCGCTTGGTCCAACCTGGTGTTTCCGCACGTCGGCAACCGCAGCGATGCCACTCGGACCAATGCAGTTGATTCTGGATTCGACCGGCCCCGCGGCGGATCAGATCGCCGGCGTCGACTCGATGCTGTTTTCGCGCGATCCGTTTCCGATCGTGAACGCAACGGCAGTGCTGAACCCGGGGAGCGACCGAAATACGCGGGTGGTTGTTTTCGTCAGGAACCTGCAGATGGTCCAGGATGAACCTGCTGCTTCGGTTGTTGTTAATCTAGTGGACGAGAACGACAACAGCATCGATGTTCCGGCAGAAGTTGTGACGCCGGTGTCCAACACTGACTTTGTCCAGGTGACTTTCAGATTGCCTGACGGTCTCGCGGCCGGAACCTGTGCCGTCAGGATCAAAGCCCACGGACAAACGAGCAACGCAGGCACGATGCGGATCAGGATCTGAACAGATTGACGCCAATTTCGAACTTTAGTAGATTGTCGCCGCTCTAGAACAAGAAAGTTCACGGTCGACGTGCGCCGCCCGCGACGGTGAGGGTATGGTCAATCGCCCTGATCAATCCTATCCCTCCCCCCTTTCTCACATTAGGACGTTCAGATCATAAGGAGACCAAAATGAAACGGACAACAGTCTTTTTGCTTGCCGCGTTGTTAGTTGCAGGCATTGCTGCCACGAGTATGCTGAGGTCGACCTCAGCCGCCGCTGGACCATCAGCGTCAGGCCATGGAACCGTCCTGCTCCAGGACACCGAGGGTAAAACGGTTAGACGGCAGTTTTCCTTCAGTGCAAGGATAATGTCGGATGGCACGGTTAAGGGATCGGGGATACTTCACAATCCTTCTTTTGACCCGAAGTACAGTGCCCAGTTCGATATCACCTGCCTTCAGATCAGCGGAAACCGCGCCAGCTTCGGCGGGTCGATTCGCAAGACAACCGATTCGGTTTTCAACGATGAGTTTGACGCCGCCTTCTTTACGGTTTTCGACAACGGTGAACCTGGCGCCGGCAACGACACGATCAGCGAAGTTTTCTTCGACAACGTGGTCGAACCAAGCGCTTGCCAGTTCATTGGTGCTGATGATTTCCCGCAGATACCAATTGAGAGTGGCAACGTGAGGGTAAGCCCGTAACGCTCGATAGTTTGCTCGAGACAGTTAGAGGCTCGTGACGTCCATCACGAGCCTCTTTTCACTTTTTATCAACCGGCGGCGGCTTAACGCTCGTTCTCCTGGCCCGTGAGATTGACCGCTACCTGACAAAAGTACTAGGTTCGCATCACCGCGGATGGTTTTACATTAGCCCCAATGAAGGCCGCTACGCAGCAAAACCCCGTGGTCGAGTCTCTCCCGTCGTCGGGATTGTGGGATACGTTGATTCGCGTCGGATTGATGGGGGCGCTGGTTGCGCTGTGTCTGTACGTCTTTTCGCCATTCCTGAACCTGATGGTCTGGTCGATCATCCTGGCAATCACGTTGTACCCGTTGCATCAGATGCTTGCCCGCAGGATCGGCGGAAAACAAGGACTGACCTCGACGATTCTGGTGATCCTCGGCATCGGTTTGATCGTCGTCCCGACGTGGTTACTCTTGAACTCGTTCGCCGATTCTGTGCGCGGGTTCGTCGGGGCGATCCAACAAAACACACTGCACATACCACCGCCAGGAGAAGGCGTCAGGAACTGGCCCATCGTCGGCAAGAACCTGTACGACACCTGGTCGCGCGCAGCCGCGGATCTTCCCGGACTGGTTCAGAGCATGCAGCCCAAGATTAGCGATCTCGCGCGCGACGGACTGGCGATCGTCGCCGGCATCGGGCGCACCATGTTGTTGTTCCTCGCATCATTCGTCGTGGCGAACATCGTGATGGCCTACGGCGTTTCAGCCGGGAGCGCCGGTCGAGCAATCTTCCATCGTCTTGCCAACCCGACCCGAGGCGAGGCGCTTGCAAAACTTTCAATCGCAACGATTCGAGCTGTTGCGCTCGGCGTGATCGGCGTCGCCGCTATTCAAGCGCTACTGATCGGACTGGCGTTGTTATTCGCCGGCATTCCGGTGGCGGGTATCCTGGCGATCGTTGCGCTCATACTCGGCATCGCCCAGGTGCCGGCGCTGATCATCACCATTCCAGTGATCATTTACATCTGGGCCAGCGGTGACTACAGCACCGGGGCCGCGATCATGCACACGATCATCCTGATGTTGACCGGCATCGCTGACAACGTTTTGAAACCGCTGATGCTGGGTCGCGGCGTTGACGTGCCGATGCCCGTCATACTTTTAGGCGCGCTGGGTGGTATGGCTACTGGCGGGATTCAAGGCATGTTTGTGGGTGCGACTGCGTTGGCGCTTGGGTACGAGCTCTTCGAGAACTGGCTTGCCCCCAAGACAGATTCCGCTGCGGTGCAATGATTTGAATCCGTGTTCCCAATGTCGCTGAACAGCGGCCTATACTGGGCGGCAGAGGAAACACGGATTGTATCTACGCATCAGCCGTTTCCGTCGATGCGCATTCCGGTACCTGCTTTGACCTTCGTTTTTACTTTCATGTTATTTCTCCCTATTCATGCTTTTGGAAGTCAGCTAGCCGTTCGGATCCATGCCTGGACCGCCGCCTGCTTTGACTTTGCTTTTTACGTTCATGTAGGTGGTCTCCTCTAAATTGAATTAACCGTTGTCGTCCATCCGCACTCCTGCACCGCTTTTGAGTCCGGTCTTTGTTTTCATTCCGCTTCTCCTTTGTCGTAGCGTTAAGATCGAAGTGTTCCGAATGTGGAACAGCCTTCAACGGAACACGATCTAATGATTCTTAAATGGGCAAGGATCGTGCCGACAGGAGTTGTGAGTAACTGCGTCGGTACTGATTTGGTTATTTGCGCTGTTGGATAGACGCATTGCCGAATTCGGATTGTTCGGGCTGTTGACTGTGCGAAATACGGAACACGTGAGGTCAAGGATGGGCGATCACGACCAGTGTCTGAACTCGATTCAAGACACACGTCAACGCTCGTCGCAAGTTCTCGGGATCCAAAGCAGCGAAGCTTTCGTCCAGCAGCACGAGGTCTGCGCGTTGTAGCAACGCGCGCGCAATGTAGAGCCGGCTGCGTTCTCCGTGTGAGAGTTGCCAACCAGTTTCGCCGACCATCTGATTGAGTCCCGCAGGCATGCGGTCCAGCAGATCTCCGAGCCCGAGATCGCGACAGACCGCTTCGCACTCTTCGAGATCCTCGGGACGCGCGGGCCAGCGACGTCCCATCAGCAAGTTGAATGCGAACGTTTCGCTCAACACATGATTCTCATGAAACTGCGGCGCGCTGACGACGAGCCGGCGCCAGTTCGCCTCGCCCAACGTGCGGCGATCGAATCCACGCAGTAACAAGAGGCCGGAATCGGGTTGCCGCAATCCAACAAGGAGAGAGGCGAGTGTCGACTTGCCGCCGCCGGATGGACCTTCGATGAGAAGTTTGTCGCCGGTCTTGATGCGAAGATCGCAACGGCTGATTACGGCTTCGGTTCTGTCGGAGTAGCGAAACGCGAGATCGCGGCCGTCGAGAAGGACTTCGCCGTTTTCGGGTCTTTGATTTGGAGCGGTGGCTTGCGCGGTTTCGGATTGTGAATTCTTCAGCGCGCCCGAATGGAAAATGAGCGCCACTTGCTGCCACGCGATCACGGCGTCAGTCAATTGCGACATTCCTGCGGCCATTCGCCTCAACGCGGAGTAAGCGAGCAGCACTCCACCTAGTCCTACAGCAAGCAGCCCCGACGAACTATTGCCGCGAACGAAATTCAGCGCGAGCCCGGCGATGCCGATCACCAGCCAGCCACGCGGGACGAGCGTCGATAACAGAACCAGGATCCGATCCATGTTCTTCGACGATCGGAAGTAATGTTCCAGCGATTGATCTTCTCCGTCGTGCCAATGGTCGCGTCGCTGCTGCGCCAGTCGGGTGCGATGTCCGACCATACTCTCGACCAGATCGTTGGTGATCGACATCCGCTGTTCCATCCAACGCCGGCGTCTGCTGAGATAGTTCCAACCGACTAAAAGCGCCAAAGCTGTCCACAAAACAAGCAGTCCGGCGTGCGGCCATCCGCCACTTCCCATACTCAACACCGCGGCTGACATCGTGAGCTCGATCAGACCGAGCAGCCCGTGGAAGCCGCCGTTCAACGCCATGACTTCAACCGCTTCTGTTTCAATAATGCGGCCCAGCAGTTGGCCCGCGCCTTGATGCCGAATCTGATCCGGATCGAGTCGCAGGGCGCCGTAAAGCAGTCGCTGCTTGAGCAAACCGCCGGCCCTGATCGCGGAAGTGCCCTGCTTCCACGTAGTCAACACACGCAGTGGAATCGTGGTCAACAAAAGCATGGCCCACGCGACGAGGGTCGCGAAATCGAGCCGTCCTTGAAGCGCCGCGCGTCCGATCACAAACCACGCGAGCAACGACAACGCGTATTGCACGGCATGCGCGACCGCCAGCATCGCCGTATCACGCGGCACTCCGGCACGTCGTAACTGTTGGAAAAACCTGCGCCTGGAGGCTGACGCAATGCCCAAAAACCACCGATCGTGACGGCGCTGAGGCGCTCGCGCAAAATCGCTTGCCGCGCTTTGCAACGACGGCGTCGCGCGACACCGACTCTTTCGAGCAGGCGATCCAGTTGCGGCGTTAACGGAAGTTCAAACGGCTCGCGCAACGCCAAGCAGATGATCTTCGACGGCAGCTTGCGTTTGTTGAGAGCGGGATCGATTACGACGGCCCAACGGGATCCACACGCGAGCAGCGCGAGGAACCGGATCTCGTTTCCGCATCGGATGCGGATCACTGCCGGTCCAATACCGCGCACGACTTGCTCGAGCTCGGCATACGACGCGAAGACAGGTTGCGCCTCGACGTTCAGATGTTCGGCGTTGGAACTGATCCATGCTCCAAGTGCTTCGCCGTCGTTCGGGTCGAGCGCTGCGGGGCAATGCGCGAGGTGCGCGGAGCCGTGAGAGAGCTTGCTCAAGCGGCCAAGTGCTTCGAGCGCTTCGCCCAATCTCTCCACCGGCCACGACAAGTTGAGCAATTCAGCGTTCATGCAATTCCGTTCCCGTTCATCTCGTAAAGATGTCCTTTGTTGAATTGCATACGTCGCCACGCAACGCCGGACCAGAGTCCCTTCCGCACGGATTCTTCTGCTTCGAGCAAGTGTTTGTAACGCGAGCCTGGTTGCTTCAGCAGTTCAGCAGGCGAGCCGTCCTCGACGATCTTTCCTGCGTCGATCACAAGCACTCGTTCGAATGAACGCGTCGCGCTGACGTCGTGCGTGATGCAAAAGAGCGTTGCTTCCGGCCACGATTTTCGCGCGTGCGCCAACAACGTGTGACGACTCTCGCGATCCAAACCACGAAACGACTCGTCGAGCAGCACCAGTCTGATCGTCGGCCGCAGCATCGCACGACCGAGCCGAACACGCTGACCTTCGCCACCAGACAACAAAGCACCGCCTTCGCCGAGCGCCGCTTGTAATCCATCGGGCAGTTGCTGGAGCGTGCGGCTGAGATCGGCGGAATCGATAACGTTGCCGATGGACGTCACTGCGTTTCCGTTCGTGCCGTAACGAAGGTTTTCCAGCAACGAGCGGTTCCAGAGTTGGATCGACGGATCGACCCACGCTGTCTGGCGTCGCAGTTCTTCGAGTTGTCGTCCTTCGAGAGTCGAACCGTCGACAACGATGTGTCCCTGCGAAGCACGATGCCAACCGAGAAGCAGTCCAAAGAGACTCGACTTGCCCGCACCCGACGAACCAACGATCGCAACGTGCGCGCCTGGTTCGACGTTGAGATTTATGTCTTCGAGTATCGTGTGTCCTGCGGCGACGACGTTGACGTCGCGCATGACGATCGAGACACCGTTTGAGAGTGGAGCGTTTCCTTGAAGAATTGTTTCAGTGTTCGGCGTGTGAGTTTCTTCTTCGATCGCTCCCATCGGTTCGAGCAGGCGAAGAGTGATGTTGCGAAATGCGGGATAGAAGCGCGTCAGCGTCGCGACGTCCTGGCCGATCACCGGCAGACTCAAACCCCAGAAGATAATCAGCACCGCTGCGCCGATCTGACTCTCGTTAACCACGTAGTTGTACGAGAGGAGCGCCGCAAGCGAGAATCCGGCGAACAGTTGAAGTGCCTCGACCGTAACGATGCCTTTTTGCACGGAGCGAGCGGCGCGCGTCCATTCCACCAACAATCCTTCGTGCTCGAGGCGCACCGCACGTTCAGCGCTGTGCGTGCGAATCGGTACGAGCCCCAGAAGCGCGCCGAGATAGAAGCGGCTCAATGCGCCTGCATGAGTACGCGCGCGCAGGTCGTACTCCGACAGAAACAGGTTCCCTAGTAACGGAATCGCAACGATGAGCACCGCTGCGACAATCGCGAGTGTTCTGCTCGACGGACTGAGCCAAACGATCGCGACGATCGTCACAACCAGCGTGAAAATAGTGCGCGCGAGATGGCTACCGATCTCGGGCAACGCGCGAAGACGATGAATACTTTGCGCACGCTCTGCCATGTCTGACGTCAAGCGACTATGAAAGTAGCGATCGCTGAGACGCGGTAGCTTTTCCAGGAACGCGATGCGCAGTCGCATCTCTAAACGCCGGCCCAGGTTCCACGCGGCCGCGACGATTGGCAGATCGAGAAGCAACAGCGCCACCAGGAAGAGCAAGAGAAAGCCGACCGCGCCGAGACGCTGTCGTGACAGGACCAACTCGTTTCCGACTTCGAGCAGTCGTCGAAATAAGACTGACTCGACAATGACTCCGGCGGCAGCGAGCACCAGCGCGAACACCAGCGCTAAAGGCATGAACATTCCATCGGTAAGAAATATGCGAAACAATTGTCGCATCGGCCGTAACGGACGTTCGGCGAGAGCTGCGACAAGCTCCGGCGAGAGGCGCTGCTGTTCCGTTTCGCCTTCGACGTTCTCACCGATCGCGACCGCGCGAGATTTAGTACGCACTCCCTTTACTCGCACAAGCACTGCGCCGCGCAGCATTAGTTGTTCGTCGTCCGACTCGGACGGCAGCGGCCGAACTGACCAATACGACGAAGGAATCGTGAGCGCGTTTTCGTCTGGTCCATCCTGATCTTCATGCCGCGCGTTGCGAGTAAACTCTTCCAGCATTCGAGCTGCTTGCGCGCCCGAGTTTATGGCGCCTGCGCGGACGATCGCCGAGAGCAAGCGCGTGGTCGCATCGAGCGACGCAAGTCCGCGCCACGTGCTGTCGCTTGTGGCTTCGTCGATCAAACGCGTCTGTGTCGCCGGCGGGATACGTAACTGATTCAACCGCTCACGCAGTGGATTGAGAAACTCAGCGGAGCCCGCCCACTCGCGCCAGTCAGCCGCCGGGACTGCCAGCCTGTGAACGTAAAGTTCATCCAAAAACCGCCGGCACGAAACCCAACGCCGTCCGATCGCCGGATCCATCAACTGCACAAAGTTCCCATGCTTGCGCCACGCGATTACAAAGTGCGTCACCCCACTCGGGTGCATAACAACCACGATCGCCGGGAACGTATTCGCCGACGCGAGCAGCACGTGATCGATCGGCACCATGATCTGCTCGGTGACGAGCCCGAGTTGCGCGCCGACGTCCTCGAGCGTGTCGATCGACGTGCCGTCGACGTCTGTCTGGCAAGCTTCTCGCAGTCGGCCGTAGCTCACCGGAATGCCCCAGCCTTCGAGCATGGCTTTGAGCGATGCTGGTCCACAGTCCATCATCGAGGTCTGGACCACTTCAGGAATTATTAGCCGGCGTTTCAAGTGTTCTCCTGGACGCAAAAGCCCGGCGAACCACCGTTGCGCGTCGCGTGGGAAGTGACGGCGACGGTGGACGCCAGACTTAAAGGCGGGAAATCGGATTCAGCGGAGATTGTTTTAGAAACCACCGCTCGTGCCTCGCACACGATAAGAACCAGCTTTGACGTTTGTTTTTGTTTTCATCTCACTCCTCCTTTCTAATTAAGTTGTCGCGCGATGTATTCCAGCACCAGCACTAACGGCGAAACTTTTCTTACTTCGATCTCGACCGTTCCCGGCAATCCATGCTGAAGCGGTATCGCAGCAACCTGCTCGCGCAGCATCTGAAGCTCGACTCGCACACGCCCGTCCTTCGGTTCGCCGGCGACGTTGCTCACTGTCGCCGCGAGACTTCCATACTGCCCCCACGGAAAACCGTCGAGCCGCAGCAACGCCGGTTGCCCCGGTTGAATTCGTCCCAACGCCGATTCCGGCGGAAACCACGCGACGATCTTCAACCCGCCTTCGGGAATGATCGCGCCGAGTTTTGTACCCGCCTGCACGAACGTTCCCGGATGCTGCTCCGTAAGTTCGCCGATCCGTCCGCTCACCGACGCTTCGATACGACGAACGCCGATCTCGTGCTCCATCCGCTTGATCGCTGCCTGGTCCGCAAACGTCTGACTCTCGATGCGCGCGATCTCGCCGCGGAGTCGTTCGAGCTGCACCTCGCGATCGCGGCCGATCGTCCGGTGTTCCTGCTCCAACTTCACCACCGCCAGTCGCGTACTCGCGGCCGCAGCGTCTCGCTTTTGTGTCTCTGATTTGAGGCGCAGGTATTCGAGTTCGGAGATGATTCCGTTCGCACGCAGGGGCGTCAGACGATCCTCTTCGACGTGCGCAAACCGCGCTGCTTCTTCAGCTTCTCTCAGTTGCGCTCGCGCCTGGTCCAGGGCCGCACTCGCTGTTTGTCGTGCTTCGTCGAGTGCCTTTTCGCCGGCGGCGATCTCACCGCGTAAGGCTGCGACCTGCGATTCGCGCGCGAGTGGCTGCGTCTGCTGTTCGGCAAGCTTGAGACGTTCGGAGGAGTCGTCGAGTTCGACGAGCAGTTGACCGGCGTTTACGTGTTGGCCCAGCGCCAGATGGTTCTTTACGACGCGACCCGAAACCGGCGCTTCGATCGGATAAGCCGCGTGCTCGACTTCGACTCTTGCGGTGTTCGCAACTTCATAAAGCGACACACGCGCCCGCCATGCCCACACAAACCAGCCGCCAAGAACAACAGCGGCGACCGCGATGCTGAGAATCGGCCCGCGGAAATCCGACACGTCGAAGAGTCGCATTGATCGGGAGAACGCAATGGACATAGTTTGAGGAGCAACGTTTGACTCTGTGCAGTGGGGAGTGATGCAGCGAGAGGATTCGGGTTGTTAAAGTTTATGGTTTTGGTTGGCCGTGCGGATCGAAGCCGTTTCCCTCACCCGCTTTGACCTTTGTCTTCACTTTCATGACCGTTCTCCTTCTGTTTCTATCTGATAGCGTCTGATCTTCGAGTTCAAAGTCGTCGTCTTCATTCCTAACAAACGCGCTGCGCGTCTTTGCCGCCCACCTGTTCGTATCAGCGCGCTGCGAATCATCTCCGCTTCAAAGCGATGGACCTCGCTCTGCAAGTCCAAAGCGCACGAAGTATTGTTTGCGCCCTGTTCTTCGAGATACTCGACTTCGCGCAAGAGTGTCAGCGCCAGCACCTTCAACGAATGAATCCGTGCTTCCAAATTTTGTATTTCTTTCCAATCTTTCGTGGAACTGCGCGCCAAAACAGTGATCTCTTACTTTCATGATTAAAGAGCGCGCAGGATACGACCGCTCTGGTCCACGTGTATTGAACAAAGAATAGCTGCATAGAACGGATCGGCAGTTCGCGACGTATTCGGTGCAAGGAATTTTTCAACTTTATGCCGAGCGCGGAAAACACTATCAGCGTGGTCCGCATCGAAGCCGTCATCTATGAGCACTCCCCCATACAACAGCTCTACTTCACAAACACTACGACCCGGTCACTTCTACGGAAAAGTGCTGCGTAAGCACGCGGGCTGCGGCATCATTCTTTCCGAACTGAAGCACGACCAGGCCAAACGATTACCCACGCATTCGCACCAGCTTGCGTTTTTCCATCTGCTTCTCTACGGCCATTACAGCGAAACGTTCGGCCGGAGGACCGAAGCACTAAAGCCGCTGACGACGATCTTTCATCCGTCGGGTGTGACGCACTACGACGAAATCGGTCCGGCTGGAATGCGCATTTTCAGTGTGGAGCTACAAGACGAATGGTTGGATCGTCTACGAGAATGCGGTGTTGCGCCACAGAGTTCGGTCGCTCTTCCCGGCAGTGAGATAAGCCGGCTGGCGATGCGGCTGTATCGTGAGTATCTGAATCTTGATTGCTGTTCGTCGTTGGCGATCGAAGGTTTGGTCCTGGAGATGCTCGCGCTGGTCGCGCGGCCTGAGAGAGTTCGCGAGCGGCGTCCGCCGCAGTGGCTCTCGCGCGTCGAAGACTTATTGAAGAGCAGTTTTCAGGAGAACCTTACGATCGGCGAGGTAGCCGCACACGTCTCGGTGAATCCGGCGCATCTGTCGCGAGTGTTCCGCCAGTTTCACAACCAGGCGATCGGCGATTACCTTCACGATCTGCGTGTTCAGTATGCCTGCCAGCAACTCGCGGATCCTGACGTCGCGCTATCAGACATCGCCGCATCGTGTGGGTTTTCGGATCAGAGTCACTTCACTCGTGTGTTCAAACACTGCACGGGGATGACGCCCGGAGCGTTTCGCGCAATGGTATTGAGCAATACGAAGGTGTCGGATTTTGCAGCGTGTGGTGCTTGAACTACTTCGGCAAGACGAACTGGTAATTGATAAAGCCTCGCGCAATCACCGGCCGGCCATCGATGACGATCGGCTTGAACGATGCTTTGTACGCAGCGCCGATCGCGGCTTCGCGCAGAGGTGACGGCGCGCTGCCTGGCCTGGCGGCTGCGACTACGACCTGGCCCAAGTCGTCGATGGTAATCATCACAGTTACAAGTCCGGACAGCCGGCGGGCGATGGCGTCCGCGGGATACTCCGGATCGGGTTTCGACAGCACCTGCTCGTGAAGGTTGTTGGACCAGACGGGTTCCTGTTCGATAACCACATAATCCGGACCAGTAACATCAAGCGGATCAGGTTCGCCGAGCTTTATGCTGATCGGTTCCGCTTCGAATCGTAGGCCACTGCTGTGCGTCGTCTTTGACTTAACGGGTGTGCCTCCGCCTAGTTCGGCCACGTAATAGTGTTCCATTACAAGATCTTTAACCGCACGGTCGATCAACACGTAAGCCGTAAAGCCAAGGATCTCTTCAGCACGCGCAAACTTGGGATCGGCACGCAAGTCTGCGGCGGTCCGCAGCGGACAGCCGGGCGCGTGACTCATCTCTTTGATGAGGCGACTCGTCCTTGAATTTGACTGGTACACACCGGCACCGCGACGATAAAGACTTGCATGTTCATCGCCGTCAGATTTGCTAACAGAACGCCAGTCTCCGGTCGACGATTGATAGCGGGTGCTCGCCGACACACGGAGTTCCTCGCCTTTCATGCCGTATTCGGTGTAGCGAGTTACTAACGTGTAAGGAGGATACGTACGGTCCTGTTGGCCCATCACAGCGCCGCACAGAAGATTTGCTGCGAACAGTGTAACTACGAATGTAAGGAATCTTCTTGTCATGCAGACATGCAGACACCTCCGTATATACCCAAAAGGGTGTCGCAATCAATAGGAATCAAGTCACTCTGAATCGCCAGGCAACGGATATTTCTTGTCCACTAGTCCCTGATAAGTCGAAACGTGATGTTGGTACATGGCCTGCACGGTCCAGAGATGCTTGTCGAAAAAGTGTTTATTGAATGTGCCCAATAGCACCTGGTCACCGGTCGGCTGCGCGTAGTTCTTGCCTTTACCGCGCGCGAACAGATCTTCCAGCAGACGATCTTCCGGAAAGCCCCAATTCAGACCGTTCGATCGGTATACATTCTTGATGTCGCTCAATGACCACCAGCAGAAAGGCGCGATGTCGAGGTTGTTGTGCAAGCGCCAGGCGAACTGTCGAGTGTGGCCCTCGAAGTAGGTGTTGAAGTTGACGTCGCCGGGAGTCAGTCCTGCGAAGGTCCATAGGGCCATATTGAAGGGAAACTTTCCGCTGTTAAGGACGTCGTTGAGATAGGCGTAGAACGGCGGAGAAAGCGTGCCGCCAAGGCTGTGGCCCGTGACGTAAATCGTTTCCGGTTTTTCACTGCGCAGAAAATCGACGATGCTCGTGTTTGTGTTTGGATCTCTTAACGTCAGGAGATCGACTATGCCTCGATAAGTGCCGTGCGAGATGAGTGCGTTCGCGGGAGCGTGTGGCGCCAGCTCGTTGAACGGTCGCGTTGTGCCGATCGCGAAGTCTTCCTTTTCCCACGAGTCCCAGCTCATCATGTTCGTACCACGAATCACGACTGCATATTCGGTCTGAGTCAACTGACGCCGGCACACGTAAGCGAGGCTGTAAGAGATATCCAACCAACTGACGAGCTCCGCTGGTCCCCAAACAACTTCCCAACCAAGATTCTGCACGTCACCGGGAATACTGCCCATGTCTTCATATGAGATCGAACAAAAACGGATCATCGTGCGAGGGTAGTAGTTGTAGTTATTCGCTAAGGCTTCGAGCACACTCATAGTTCGTCCTTTCGGGTGGACCGAGAAATTGTTTGAAAGATGCGAGGTGAGCCGACTCTACGAGGCGTGATGGAACGATGTCAACTATTAATTCACATCGAGTTTCTTATTCTCGCCAAGTTCGACTTGCTTGCCGGTGAAGATTGCCGACACAAAGCTTACGGCTTGCGAAATCGTGCTCGATGGTCCGTCCCAATATTCCGCTTTGGTCATCTTCACCTTGAGTAACACTACGTCGGGTTGATCGGGTCCGTCCGGGAACCACGCTTTTAGCACAGGTTTCCAAAGCTCCTTGATCTTTTGTTTGTCGTGCACGAGCTCCGCCACGCCCGAGATCGAGACGTAACGCTGATCGTCGGTATCGACGAAGCTGACGTTCACGTTAGCAGTTCGTTCGATCTCGCTCGCTTTGTGTGAGTTTGACGAGGTAAAGAACCAAAGGTTCCCTTCGTCGTCAACGTCGCCGTTCAGCGACATTGGCCGGCTGTGCAGATCGTCGCTCTCATCGACCGTCGTCAACATACACAAGTCGATATCCTTGATCATCTCACGCAGTTTTTCGAAGTCTGATTCACGCGACATTCATCTCCCTCCATCACGCAGAATATTCGTTCCGACAGTCACAAATGCTTGTCCGTTTTCACGCTTTTACATGTTGTTTGCAGAACGCACAGGTGTTGGTTTGACTGCGTCTGATCTGACACCTACACTGCTCGCCTCTTCCCACAATTCCCCGATCAAAATCAACTCGGAGACAGTGATGTCGAATCAGGAACAAGGTGTGAGCGCTCAGGGGATTTTGCAGATCATCGCATCGCTAACGGCGAGACGCGCGAGCGGCAGGCTCACGATCGTGACGGGAACTACCGAAGGTGAACTCTTATTCACCGACGGCAACCTCGTAGACGCTCGCCTCGGAAATCTGACTGGATTTCAGGCGGTGAACGCCCTTGCGGCAATGGATGACGCGTACGTTGAATTCGATTCGTCAGTCAACACGCCGATGAACAGTTCGATGACGTCGAGCGAACGAGTTGTGCTTAAGGAGTTTTTCGGGATCGAGAGCGTTGATTCGAAACACCAACCAGCGACCGTGATCGACGACGACGAGGAAACCACTCTCATCACCAGCAAAGTTCCGAACACGCAAACTGAAGCGCCCCTACGACCTCGACCGAGATACAAGGCGAGAAGACCCAGGTTAAACTACCGGCTCGTTTTCGCCGTCAGTCTATTGCTCATCGCGCTCTCATTAGCAGCAGCAGCGTGGCTTCTTAAACAAGAGTCGTACGAGCAAACGTCATCGCCGGCCGTGGCTTCGACCACAAGCCAGTCAGTGTCGCCTCCCAGTGCTGCGGAGTCAGCGCCAGCTTCAAGCGCCCCGACCGCAACGAACAATGACCAAACCAATCGCGATCTAACCGGTAATTGGAACGTCGTTAACACGGTCCATACCACGTCACACCGGTCTTTTCAGAACCTGCGAATCGGATTCGCCCTTTCGATCAACCAGACTGGAAAGACGTTCACTGCTAAAGGTCAGAAGATCTCTGAGAACGGCCGAAGCTTGCCTGCAAGCGAAAGGACTCCGATCCAGTTGAACGGCGCTATCAAGGGCGACCGCATCGAAGCCACTTTTTTCGAACAGGGTTCGTCGCGAAAAACCAGCGGGCGGTTCGTTTGGAAAATCGATCGCGCGGGTGGTCGACTCACCGGAACATTCGCTTCATCGGCCGCACGTGCGAGCGGCGAATCGACCGCGAAAAGACAGTTGTAAGACCAAAAAGAATGAAAACCTCCAAGTTGTAAAACACGACGCCGGCTATTGATCTTTTTCCGTTCCAGAATTCGAAGCAACCGGCAGCACGCTCTGCGCGTGAATTGTCAGTCGTCCTTCAACAATAGAGGCGCGACCGCGAACCATAACCTGACGCACATCCGCGTTCATTAACGCCATTCGTTCCGTCTTCGGCAACTGCGTTAGTTGCACCGAAAGACGTGTGTGGCTTGGAGAGTCGAACAGCACGAGACTCTGTCCATCGGCGTTGATGGCAATTACGCGCGCCTGAACTTCAACGATCCGGCCGGTGAACGATTCGGGATCGCGGCGAAAATCGCCGATATCGACTCGCTCGTTCACACCTGCCACTGCAACACCAGCTAAACTCATCAAGATAACGAATGAAAGCGCCAATCTATGCCGTAAACTCATGGTTGCTCCTCAAAAGTCTTGAACGAGATTCAATCAATCAACTACAGTGGCAACCTTACACGCGCGTATGACGCGATGTAATTGGACGTTAGTTCTATCAACCTGTACTTTGGTGCAATAAGAATGGGAATTCGAAGCTCTTTCGCGCTGGCCGCCATCCTGATGATCGTGCTCGGGCTCGTCTTCGTCTCGGCCGAGAGGCCGGCGCAGGAGAACGACTGGCAGGAACCCTTTCCCGCATTCCGCATTGCCGACAATCTGTACTACGTCGGCAGCAAGGGACTCGCAAACTATCTGATCACCACGCCGCAAGGACACATTCTCATCAACAGCGACATGGAAGAGAATGTTCCGCTGATTCGAAAGAGTGTTGAGTCGCTGGGATTCAAGTTCAGCGACATCAAGATTCTTTTGATCAGCCACGCGCATTCTGACCACTGCGGCGCAAGCGCCACGATCAAGAAGCTGACCGGCGCGAAATACATGGTGATGGAACAGGACGTGTCTGTTGTCGAATCCGGCGGAAAGACCGACTTCCACTACGCTAACGAACCGTTAGGTCAGTTTACGCCGACAAAGATCGATCGCGTCTTACGCGATGGAGACGAAGTGAAGCTCGGAGACGCTGTGCTCAAGGCGCATCTGACGCCCGGCCACACAAAAGGCTGCACGACGTGGACCATGAAGGTTAAAGACGGCTCGAAGATGCGCGACGTCGTGATTGTCGGCAGCCCGAACGTCAACCCCGGGTATAACCTCGTAAACAGCAAGGTATATCCCGAAATGAAGCAGGATTTTGAACGGACTTTCGCGGTGCTGAAGTCGTTGCCCTGCGACTACTTCCTCGGTGCTCACGGCAGTTACTTCGGCCTCGAACCCAAATACGAACGGTTTAAGTCCGGCGCCACGACCGTGTTTATCGACGCGGACGGCTACAAAGCCTACGTGGCAGAGCGAGAACAGGCGTTTCGACGTGAGTTAGCAAAGCAAGAGACGAACACAAAATAAGGAGTCCAAATTATGTACAAAAGATTGTTGAGCTGCCTTGCGCTGCTTGCAGTCGCTGGCATTACGGCACTGGCCCAACAACAACCGAAGCCTCCAGTCAAAACACACCTGAAAGTGGGCGACAAGGCCCCTGAGTTTTCGCTTCGGGCCACGGACGGCAAGGCCTACAAGCTTAGCGATTTCAAAGGCACGAAGAATGTCGTACTCGCGATTTACGTCCTCGCGTTCACCGGTGGTTGAACGAAGGAACTGAAAGCGTATCAGGCTGATATCGCTAAGTTCGAATCCACCGACACTCAGGTTTTCGGAATGAGTGTTGACAGTGTTCCCGCCAACCGCGAATTCGCCAAACAACTCGGAATCACGTTCCCGCTACTCAGCGATTTCAAACGCACAGTCGTGAAAGACTATGGTGTGTTCAATGAGGAGCAGGGGTTTGGAAATCGCGCCACTTTCCTGATCGATAAAGAAGGCATCATTCGTCACATCGACGAAGGAAACGTCGCAGTCGATCCGACGACGGTTGTAGAAGCGTGCAACGTGCTTCACCGTAAGAAAGAAACACCTACGCCGTAAGCATCAGCTAACCGAACTACAGGCGGGGCGACTCTGCTACACCAGCAGCGGTCGCCCTGTTTATTTTTTTTAATGGAACGGACGGTGAGGACGACGTCAGTGTAATGATGACCCGTGTGCGCACGATATAACGTTCCCTTGACGACAACATCTTTACCGATCAACTTCTTGTGGCCGGTTTCGCCTACGGCAAAAGACAACTGTATTTGCCTCACCCGGTAAACAGGCTCCGTATTGATGCCATCATCCTTACCCTCAATGGGCAGAACGTTCACCGGCGTCTTAAGCACCAGCACAGGAATCCTGACCTTCTGATCAGTCTTCGGGTCCTCGCCGAAATTCGGTGGTCCATACTTCGATTGGATCACTAACTTTCCCTCAAGCTCGACGGTCTCGGGTTCGTAGTGCAACGAACGCTGAGCGCGAACGGCGTTTGGATAAGCAACTGCCGCGCAGGTAGCCAGGATGACTATTGTCAGGATTTTTTTCATGATTCTCCGAGAAGTTTCGGCAACAAGTTTGTAACAAGTTCGCAACCCGCGACAGGGCTCCGTTCTGTAGTCTCTCCCCGTCCGAGCAGTAAGCCCTTCTTTTACAAATACATAAAACCCGATACCCGATGATGCTGAAGTCAGCAGTTCTATCTAATTCTGTAATCATTCAACGGAGCACAAATGCCGATCTCCCAGTTCTGTGCTGCCCAGCGCAGCCTTTCGTCCAGAGTAAATAATGGCTTTCTTTCCCTTTTAATCTTATTCATATCTGCTTCAATCGCTTCCGCGGCGACGATCGTCGTACCCGCCGGGGGTGATCTGCAAGCAGCGATCAATTCCGCTGCGCCCGGGGACACAATCGTCCTCGAAGCGAACGCCACTTATCGCGGTCCTCTTTGGCTGCCGAAGAAGACAGGCGATGCTTACATAACGATCCAGTCTTCGAGAGCTGGTGAAATCACGGGTCGTGTCTCGCCCTCGCAAAGCGCACTGCTTGCACGGTTGCGCTCCAACGTCCCTGCCGATCCGGTAATCATCACGTTGCCGGGCGCTCATCATTACAAATTCATCGGACTCGATATCTCGACCGTTAGTGCCACCGATATCGTCTACGATCTGGTCAGGCTTGGCGAACCAAACCAAACGGATCTCACAAACGTTTCACATCATCTGATCTTCGACCGCGTGTGGATCCACGGATTCCCAACCCAGTCTGTCCAGCGCGGAATCAGTTTGAATAGCGCGGACACGTCGATCATAAACTCCCACATTTCCGACATTCACGCCGTGGGGATAGACACACAGGCAATCTGTGGCTGGAACGGGCCGGGACCTTACCAGATCATCAACAACTACCTGGAAGCTGCCGGCGAAAACATCATGTTTGGCGGTGCGCTGCCCGCGGTTCGCAATCTCGTCCCGGCGAACATCGAGATCCGGCGCAACTATTTTTTCAAACCGTTGTCGTGGAAAGTTGGTCACCCCACGTACACCGGTAATCACTGGACAATCAAGAATCTTTTGGAATTTAAGAATGCGCGCAATGTGATCGTCGACGGGAATGTGTTTGAAAACTCCTGGACCGACGCCCAGATCGGTTATGGCATCGTATTCACGGTCCGCAGCGAGGAGGGACTCGCGCCATGGGCAACTGTGGAGAACATCAGCTTTACGAACAATACGATAAAGAACACCGACCAGGCCGTGGTATTACTCGGCTCTGACTATCCGTATCAATCGGGTCGTGGTAACGGTCTGGTGATCGCGAACAACCTGTTCATCAACATCGCGAATCGTTTTTTCACCTCATCCGGTTTTTACAATGTCACCGTCAACCACAACACGCATTTTCAGAATGGCAACGTTACGATGCTCCACAGTGAGCCGTCGATCGGGTTTATCTACACGAACAACATCACGGTGCGTTCAGGGTTCGGATACTTTGGCGATAATGTCGGAGAAGGAAGTGTGGCACTGGCGGCTTACATGCCTGGATACACGTTTCAGAAGAACCTGATCGCAGGGGCGTCGTCTTCTTTGTATCCGGCGAACAATTTTTATCCGGCGTCGATCACGGGAGTGCTTGATTCGGAGTTTCGCGTGGTCAACGCCGCTTATAAATCCGCGGGAACTGATGGGAAGGATCTGGGTTGCGATATTACCGCCCTGAACGCTGCACAAGCAGGCACTGGCGGAGCGACTCCGACTCCGACTCCCACACCAACTCCCAACCCCAACTCCGACGCCAACTCCAACACCCACACCAACTCCAACGCCCGCGCCTGCGTCGCTTCAGTTCAGTTCGTCGTCGTACAGCGCTGACGAGAGTGCGGGTTTCGTAACGATTACCGTAACGCGGACTGGTAGCACTGCCCTGACTGCCGCTGTCCAGTTCTCAACTTCCGACGGAACGGCCTTAAACGCCGGCGATTACACAAACACATTCGGGACAATCACATTCGCACCAGGCGAGTCGTCGAAGAGTTTCAACGTACTTATAACGAATGACACCACGAAGGAATCCACTGAAACTTTCAACATCCGCTTGAGTAGCTCATCCAACGCGACGCTTGGCAATCCGGCACTCACGACTGTCAATATTGTCGACAACGACAAGAAAACACGCGGGCGTCCCTTGACACTCGACGAGCAGGAAGTTAACCGCAAAGTTCTGCAGTTGCGAACCGATCGATAGACCAACGGCAAAATGTTGTTATGCTTGTCAGTGTTCCGAGGCCGCCAACCTTCGATAAAGGATAAACACTGACATGAGACAACCGCTGGCCCACCTGCTTGGAATCGTGCTGCTCACGATTTCAAGCATGGTGATGGTCTATCCGCAATCGTCAACGCCCGCCGCAAACAGTTCAGCTCGTTCAACCGAAATCGCTGTCGAAGAGTTTTCATTCTTAATCAAAGACTTCCAGCTCGATCATCAGACGGAACATCACAACCTCAACATCTCGATCTCGTACCGCTACCTGCCAAACATCACGAAAGCCCAGTATCCCGATTTTCGCTGGCTGGCCAAAGACGTCGAGACGTTCTTGTCGGACTATCCGAATGAAGACGACTACTGGGAGATCGTAAACAAAGAAGTGACGTCGATGCTGATGAGAAAGTATCGCGCGCTGGCGAGTCTCACGTGTGAGTTCAAAGTTGACCCGTCCGGGAAGGTTCCGTACACGCGTTCCAGCCGTGTCACTCGTACGGGGCGAGGCAGTCGTTAGCTGTAGCGCCCCGTGAGAAAGGCGAGGAAGGCGCACACAGCAATTAACAAGCGGCGATCGTTACTTCATCGCGCCGACGTCGCGAGAAGCGATGTCGATCGTAATCATGAAACCGTTCGTACCTTTGTACTCGAAAGCCTTGTCGCCGAGACGATAAGCTTCTACTTCATTCGGCATCATGATGAAGCCTTCGTTGCGCGGCACGCCGAAGTATTTCAGGTTCTTGATCACAACTGGTCCATCGGCCATCGCCGACGCCTCCGGATGACGCAACACAACTTCGGCGACCTTTCCACCGCCAAGGCGTGCCGTCGCAGTCCTCGCTTCAGCTTTCCATTCCATGTCCGCGTCTTTGGCTACCGAGAACGAGTTCCACTTCACGGGATAGACGTGGCCCAGGATCTTTCCGATCGCGTCGCGTTGTTCCTTCGTGACTGATGGATCGAACGTCAGCACTGCCCAGTCCATCTGACCTTTCGAGAAATCTCCACCAAGGTCGCCTGCGACCCAGAATTTGGCGCCATCGAGTTTGACCGCGCCCGCCTGTCCTTTGTTCACCTTGAATGCGTTGTTGAACTTGCAGAAGTGTTCGCTGCCGCCGCCGGCGTGGCCATGGTGCGACGCGGGCTTCATATTGAAATAACACTGGCAAAACATCGGACAACTGCACGCCTCGATAATTGTGGCGTTGAAGTCCCAATCGCCCGTCTTTGCTGCGGAGGAATCTTTTTGCGAAGTCATCTGGCTTGAGGTTGTCATTGTCATTGTGAGGACTAATAGCCCGGCGGCTATCAAGTAATACGTCTTGAAGTTTTTCATCTCTGCCTCCATTGAAGGTTGGGATTGAACTTGATGAATGCGGCGGCAGCCCGTCGGAAGACTCGAGCCTATGCGCGCGTGCGCTGCGAAGCGGGGGAAGTAGTGCGGGAACTTTTTATGCCAACAACGGACGTAAGTCAAGAAACTAGCGCGCCAGATCGACGACGGCGGCATAAACGCCTTCGACAACCATCGCCATCCGCTTGTAATCGAGCTTCTCTTCCGTGTCCTGCGCGGTGTGGTAATTGGCATTGCGATAGAAGGCGGTGTCGGTGATCATCACCGCGCTGTATCCGGCGTGCCAGTAGTTTAACTGGTCGGAAAAGTCGACGCCGGAAACGAGCGTCGGCGCATTGATCGAATAGACAGGCAGCGGCGACGCGTTGCGCATTACGGCTTTCGTCCGCCGCACGAGTGACCAGTCTCTTAGTCTGCCAACCACGCCGATGAAATTTCCGGTCGACGGATAGAAAGCACCCAACACACCTCCCGGCACACGCTGGCTGTTCGGCGCGTCGCTGAAGTATCCGATCATCTCCAGGCTAAACATCGCGCGGACTCGAACGTTCTGCCGTCGAAGCGACTCGGCATGGACCGAACTGCCCATGCCGGTCGTGCCGAAGTACGGCGGTTCTTCCAACGTGAAGGCAACGAGTTCGATTTGCAGCGGCGGTGGTTGACGGCCAAGCAATCGCGCCAGTTCGATCAAACCTGCGACACCGCTCGCGTTGTCGTCAGCGCCCGGTAATGGACCAGCGGCGTCGTAGTGAGCGCCGATGATGATTCGTTCTTCTGTCTCGGGACCGAATCGCGCAATGACATTTCGATACGACTTGCCTTGAACACGATATGGCTGCTCGGTGACGAACGAAGTCGATTGACTGAACTCGTTCTTGATGTAATCCGCGACGCGATCGAGATTCTCGATGTGGCTTTCATCGCGCGGGGATAGTTCGACGGAGAGTTTGTGAACGTGCGCCTGAAGACGTGACGGATCAACTGTCCGCTGCTGATTTGGAGTCGCGCTGGAAAAGAGCGGTTGAGTCACCCAGAACCACAAACCGATCAGCAACAAGGCCACGATAATGAGAAGCAGCATCATCACGCGAACGATACGACGCCGGTGTTCGGTTTGTTGCCGCCACTGGGCTTCGAGTGAAGTCTCCGGCACGGTCTGCGTCATCTTCAATTTTTATTGACTCGGGCGCAAAGCCTGAGCCAATATTACGCACCCTCGCACTTCAACCGTTAATCCCAGAGGCGCTTAACACTCCCAAATTGCCCGGCGTCCGGTTTATCAAAACCGGCCTGTACCCCTTTTTACTCTAGCTCGAAGGAGGGAAAAAGCATGAGTCACGTAACACGACTTCTCTTAGGATTTGGATCGGCTGTGTTAGCCAGTCTTCTGCTTGCGGCGCCGGTTGCTGCTCAGGTGACAACGGCCGACATCATCGGCCGCGTGCTCGATCAAAACGGCGCTGCCGTAACCGGTGCGACGATCACCGCGCGCAACACCGGCACCGGTCTGGAGCGTTCCGCGCAATCTGATCAACAGGGAAACTACACGATTTCCGAGTTGCAGCCCGGCATCTACGACGTCACGGTCGAAGCCGCGAATTTCAGTAAAGCTGTCTCCCAGGGTCGTGAGGTCAATGTCGGCAGGACCGTCACACTCAACTTCGATCTCAAACCCGGACAGATAACGGAGATCGTTAACGTCACCGGCGACTCGCTCCAGATCGAGACGACGCGTTCCGATCTTGGCGGCGTGGTCACGCCGGTTCAGGTTGAGAACCTGCCACTGCTCAATCGTACCTTCGCCGCACTGTCGGTGATCATGCCGGAAGCGCGACCGGTCGGTAATTTCGACCCGACGAAGACGCGCGTCGGCAACGTAGCTTTCAACGGCGGCGATGGACGGCAGGTCGACGTAAACGTCGACGGCGGCGACAACAAAGACAACGTCGTCGGCAGTTTGCTTCAGAACTTCTCGTACGAGTCGATTCAGGAATTTCAGGTGCTGCAACATCGCTGGACCGCTGAACAAGGCCGGGCCGTGGGCGGTGTGGTGAACGTCATCACCAAGACTGGTTCGAACCAGTTCCACGGATCGTTCTTCACAAACTTCCGCGATGAGGCTCTGAGAAAGTTCGACTTCTTCGAAAAGCAACGACTAGCGGCCACTCCGACGTTCGAGAAACCGACTTTCAGCCGTCAGGAAGTCGGCGGATCGATCGGTGGACCAATCGTGAAAGACGACCTGTTCTTCTTCTTCGCCTTGGAACGTTTTCGCGAACGGCAGAACGTGCCCGTGAGTCAGGCCGCAGCCGTGCAAATACCCCTCATCCCCGGATCGGATTTCGTATCTGAAATCCCGACGCCGTACAACGACACGTTGCTTACTGCGCGAGTCGATCACAACATCACCGATCGACAAAACATCTTCTACCGGTTTGCTTACCAGAAGAACGATTCGCCGAACGATCAAGTCGCGAATCCCGCAACCACGGACCTTACCGGCGGCAACACAGACGACAACAAGCTCTACAGTCTTGTTGCCGGCCACACGTGGACGTTGAGTCCGACGAAAGTTAATCAGTTTTCGTTTCATTTCCAGGATTTCAATAACGCGATCCTGGGAGTCACAACCAACCCGCAGTTGATCTTCCCCGGCAACATCACCATCGGCGCGAACACGAACGTGCCGCAGGCGACTACCGAGCGGAAGTATCAATTTCGAGATGACTTCTCGTGGCAGGCCGGAAGCCACGGCCTGAAGTTCGGCGTGAACTACATCAACACTGAATTGGGCGGATTCTTCTTCTTTGGTTCGAAGGGTTACACGATTAGCTGGTTCGATTCCCCAACCACGATCAACGGCAACAGCAACGGCAAATATCCGCAGGGATTTGCCACGCCCGGCGCCGTTCAGAACATCAGTTTCGCGGACGGTGAAGGGACTCACGATCAGAAGATCCATCAGTTGGCGTTCTATATTCAGGACGACTACAAGATCACGCGAAACCTCACGTTGAACCTGGGTCTGCGTTGGGATGCGAACATTCACAATCTTCCGGACCAAACGAATAACCGGACGATCCTCATTCTCCAACAACTGAACCATCCTCGTGCGCAAGCGATTACGGATGATCCTGTGAAGCTAAGCCGCACAACTCCGAGTTGGACCGAGTATCAACCGCGCTTCGGCTTTGCGTGGGATCCGAGAGGAACAGGAAGGACGGTGATTCGTGGCGGCTACGGCATCTTCTACGATCAACTCTTCCAGAACCTGACGCTGTTCTCGCTGACACAAACGAATCCGGTGCTCTACCAGACGATTCTGAGTCTGACGAACTCGGATGTCGGAGTGGGCCAGTTGCCGACGTTCCGTTTCGGCGTCGATCCATTGCCGACGCCTCCGCCGGGTTTTTCGATCGCGGATCTAGCCGTCGGTGGGTTTGGGCGCATCAACGATCCGGACGCCTCCGAGCCGTACGTGCAGAAGTTTTCGTTCGGGTTTGAAACCCGACTCAGCGAAGAGATGACGCTTTCGAGCGACTACGTGCACACGCTGGGACTGCATGAACCGCGCGTGCAGGTGATCAATCCGCGCATCGAGAACATCTGTAACCCGGCGTATCCGGGAGCGACTCCCGCGTCGCCGTTGTGCGTGCGCGGCGTTAACAGCCGCGTGTTCGATCGAGCGTTTGTCAATGCGGGGCTTCCGGCAAATCGCATCGAACAGATCAACATGATCGGAACAACGAACCGATCGCTTTTCGATAGTTGGACCACGACGCTGAAATGGCGTACGCGGAAGCATTTGTTCTCGGGCAGCTACGTGATGGCGACTTCGCGATCGTGGGGTGGTCAACCGGTCGCGTCGTATAGTGGCAACGGTATTGCGACGACACCGGAGAACCAGTTCAAACCGGAAGAGTTTGGTCCAACGAGATTGGATGAACGCCATCGGGTTGTGCTCAGCGGTGTGTTCGACTTGCGTTGGGGCTTGCAGCTCGCGCCGATCGTTCAGCTCGCGAGTTCGCGACCATATTCGGCGAATACCGGACTCGACATCGACGGCGATGGGTTGGCGACTAACGACCGGCTCTGCGCGGGTGTCGATCCGGGCGCCGTGTTTGCGGTGCGTGGAAACTCCGCGGCGATTCGGGCACTGAATCCGGCGGGTTGCGTTCAGGCGAAGGTCAACGATCTTCGACACGGAAGGATCGTCGAGCCGTCAGGAACGATTCGTCTCGACGAAAGCGGCCGTTTCTTCAACGTCGACCTGCGCCTCAGCAAGATGTTTCGCTTTGGCGAGAATTTTGGCCTCAGCACTTACATCGACCTGTACAACCTGACGAATACACAGAACCTTTCGTATGCATCGCGTTTGGCGTTGAGCCCAGCGACGGCAGCCGGAAGTTTTCTCCAGCCGGTCTCGTTGTATGGTCCAGGCTTCGGCCCGCCAGTGGGTCGACCGTTGACCGCGCAGCTCGGCGCCCGGTTTACGTTCTGACAATCAGAATGTAACGGTTCACAACAAAGGGATGCGGACGTTGGAATCAACGTCTGCATCCGGCTTTGCCAAAAAGTCCCGAATCCCACCCACGGCAGTGGGTGGATACCTTAAGTTCCCACCTACATAGCACTCACGTCTGCGAACCAATACCATCAACGTCAGTTGGTGGATTTTTCAATTGCGGCCTCTTTGCGGTCTTAAATGAACCATCCACCAACTCGCGTTGGTGGGATTCATAGTTTTTGCACAGGCGGGAGTAGGTTGAAATTAATCATCCACTCACTTCCGTGAGTGGTTTTTGTGCAAAGCCTCTGCATCCCTTTTTCTGCAACGCCTCTCGCCATTCGTGTACACTCGATTCCATGTTTGAGGAACCCACGCGAGTGCCGAATCACCAGAGCAAGCGCCTGTATCCATTGGGGCCAGAATCGTGTTCTGTTTGTGGGCCATGTCGGTTGCTATGCTACCGGCAGTTACTGCGGCTTACTCGTCGTTTCGGGTAATTAGTAGCTTCAGGAACCTAGCAAACGCCGAAGAGTCCGGATCCGAGTGGTTACAGAGCAATCTGCATGCTGCTAACACACCGTTATGGATCGCGCTGGCGATCTCGGCGGTACTGGCGTTTGGGATGGCCCTCGCTCTCACCATCAATCCAAAGCGTCGATTGGCTGGCGTGGGTCTACCGTTGTCGATTGGTATTCCGTTTCTGGCGGTCACACCCGCAGTGTTTCTCGGGGCTGCCGAGAGCAAAATCCGTGAGATTATCTCCGGCAACTTTATGACCTTTTCAGCGACGGATTATGCACTGACCGTACCATCGCTTCTTATGCTTGCGATTGCTTCGGGACTGCTTGTTCTGGCGCTCACTTTCCTTTGTGGAGTAATCTCGCTATTCATGTCGCCTCAACGGCGAGCCGAGGCGCTTTCAGCACCTCGCGTATTTCATATGGTTGGTGTCCGGAGTGCTCCTTCTAATGTGCTCCGGAGCCTTTTTCATTCTCATTTGAATGGACAGTAGTGTCTTGGTTTGCCGGCATTCTCTGCGTACCTCTGAGGTCCTCTGCGACTCCGCGGTAAAAGAACCGCAAAACAAGTAAACCGCAGAGACGCGGAGGACCGCCGAGTTACGCAGAGGAAACTAAGACACCACCGAAATGGACCGAGTTCTTGCCGGAAGTGCCTTTAAAACGGTAATGTCTTGCTGACAATTCCCCCGACAAACTGCCGCACGAATTGAAAGGAGCAAGAAGGTGAAGACGATTCTTCCATCCATCACTCTCTTCCTTTTAGCCGCGTCCGCTGTCGCCCAGGAGATGCATCCGCACAAGCACGAAGCCTCGGAGGTTCTCGGTGTGGTGAATTTCACGGTGTCGTGTAAGCCGCAGGCGCAGAAGCAGTTCAATCGCGCTGTCGCGTGGCTTCATTCTTTCGAATATGAGGAAGCGGAAAAAGCATTCACCGAGGTAACGGTCAGCGATCCCCAGTGTGGCATGGGTTACTGGGGCATCGCGATGAGCAACTACCATCCGCTCTGGGCGCCGCCAAGTGCGGCTGAGTTAAAGAAGGGCTGGAGCGCAGTCGAGAAAGCAAAGACCGCCGGCGCCCGAAGTCAACGCGAACAGGGATACATTGCGGCTGTCGAAGTCTTCTACAAAGACAACGACACACTCGATCATCGAAAGCGCGCGTTTGCTTACAGCGACGCGATGAAACAACTTTCGTCAAGCAATCCAACAGATCGCGAGGCCGCTGTCTTTTATGCGCTCACGCTCATTGCGACGGGCATGATGTCGCAGGACAAAACTTACGCGCGTGAGAAACAAGCGGCTGAGATATTGAATGGCGTCCTCGCGCGTGAGCCGCGACATCCGGGAGTCTCACACTATCTGATTCACAGTTACGACTATCCTGCGCTGGCCGAACTCGCCCTGCCGGCGGCTCGCAGCTACGCGAAGATCGCGCCTGCGTCAGCGCATGCGCAGCACATGCCTTCGCACATCTTTACGCGAATGGGGTTGTGGAGCGAGGCGATCAATTCGAACCTCGATGCTCATCGCGCTGCGAAGACTTTCGCCGTGCGAAATCACATGTCAGGAGCGTGGGACGAGCAACTTCATGCGATGGACTATCTGGCGTACGCGTATCTCCAGCGTGGGCAGGATAAACAAGCAGCAGGCGTTCTCGATGAGTTGTACAAGCTTCAGAGAGTTGACCCGCAGACTTTCAAAGTGGCGTATGCGTTCACGGCGATTCCGGCGCGCTATGCGCTCGAACGTCATCAGTGGCGCGAGGCCGCTCAACTCAGTCTGCCCGCGAGCCAATTGCGAGACGATCTGTTGCAGCGTTTCCCGTGGGCCAGGGCCCACATTCACTACGCGCGGGCGATTGGCGCTGCGCGAAGTGGCGACACTGCATCTGCACGCCGAGAAGTCGATGAGTTATGGCGGATCAAACAGGCGCTGACGGAAGTCAAAGGTGATTATGATTGGGCCAAACAGGTGGACATTGAGAGTAAGGTTGCATCGGGGTGGTTGGCGTATGCTGAGGGTCGACACGAAGAGGCGCTGAGAATGCTTCGCGCGGCGGCCGATTTGGATGATGCGACTGACAAACATCCGGTCACTCCCGGCGCTCTTCTCCCCGTGCGAGAGCAACTAGGCGAGTTGTTGTTGGAACTCAGGCAACCCACCGCGGCGTTGCAGGAGTTTGAAGTCTCTTTCCGCAGTACACCGAATCGCTTCAACGGACTCTACGGCGCTGCCCGCGCCGCACGACTAACCGGCAACGAAGTAGTCGCGCTCATGTACTATTCGAAACTTCTCAAACTTGACCGCGACGTCGACAGCACGCGGCCGGCGATCACCGAGGCGCGAGGATTTGTCACGAAACTTAAATGATTCGCAGGTTATGCAGCGGCCGATTTAGCCGCAAGCCGGAGGCGTTCGGCGATTGCGGGTTTGGATTGAAGGCCGATTAGGCGATCGATGAGTTGGCCGTCTCTGAAGATGAGCAGAGTGGGGATGCTGGCGATCTGATAGCGCGATGCGGTCATGGGGTTTTCGTCGACGTTCAGTTTAGCGATCTTGTAACGATCGTGTGACTCGGCCGCGAGCTGGTCGATGACGGGAGCGATCATTCGGCAGGGGCCGCACCAGGGCGCCCATGCATCGACGAGCACCGGCCGTCCTCTCTCCTGCGTCACGTCACGTTCGAAACTCTGATCAGTAATCACCAACGGCTTCGAATCCTGCGTACTCGCAGCAGCGGCGCTAGCTTCGAGTTTTTGTCCACACCGGCCGCATTTCGCTTCGCTGTTCGCGAGCTTACTCTCGTCAACTCGATTCTTCGTGCCACAACTGGTGCAATCGACTACCTGCATAACAACGCCTCTTTCCCATCTGTTTTAGGAAGCCAGTTTGACTATTCCTCAGTCTCAAAAATTTTGCAAATCAATGTCTTTGCAGTTAGGAAACAGGTTTGTGAAATCCGGCTGCCAGCATCCGTGTTCCAAACAGATCAAAAATACTAACGAACAAAGGGAAGGAGATCAACATGCCAACGAGATATGACGATCGAGATCGCTACCGAGACCGCGAGCGCAGTCAGAGAAACTATGGCGGCCGCTCAGGTCAGGACTACGATCGCTCTTACGGACAATCGGGTCAAAGCGGTTGGGGGAGCGCTTTCGACGACGATGAACAACGGTATGCCGGTGAGAGTAAACGTCAATACGGCACCGGCAGAGCAATGTATCGCGGAGGTGGCGACTACGAGTGGCCCGATTGGGGAAGCGCCGAAGACTACGGTAGCGAACGCAATCGCAGCTACGGCGAGTTCAGCCGCGGCGGATACAGCGGCGGTGGTTACAGTGGCAGCTCCCGCAGCGAATATAGCGGCGGCGAGTATGGTGGCAGTGGATACGGCGGCCGCACGTCCAGTGGTGAATATGGCGGCAGTTCCGGTCGCGGCTCCAGCGGCACCGGTGGCGGATATGGCGGCACGAGCTACGGCGACGAATACGGCAGCAGCTACGGCGCCGGATACGAACGCGGCGAGGGACGTTATCGCGACACGCAAAGCGGCGGCGGTTACCGGTCCAGCGAAAGATACGGTCAAGGCAGCGGACGAAGTTACGGCGAATACGGCCGTGGCGGCTGGTCCGGCGAAGGACGTGGATACGGCCAAGAGCGTGGCGGCTACGAAGGTCGCAGCGGATATGAAGGCCGTGGTGGGTACGAAGGCCGCGGTGGTTACGGCGAAGGTGAAGAACGCGGTTGGTGGGATCGACTCTCCGACACCGTCGCATCGTGGTTTGGCGATGAAGAAGCCGAACGCAGTGCCGCCGGATGGAACGTCCTTACCAGGGTCGTGGTCCGAAAGGTTATCGCCGCTCCGACGAACGTATTAAAGAAGACATCAACGATCGGCTAAGCGAAGGCTATCTCGACGCTACAGAAATCGACGTACAGGTTTCAAGCGCTGAGGTCGTGCTTACGGGAACAGTTGATAGCCGGATGGACAAGCGTCGCGCTGAATACATCGCGGAGAATGTATCGGGCGTGAGCAACGTCGAAAACAGGCTGCGCGTGAAAGATCGGCACCAACAGGGAAGCGCGTACGGGACGTCGGAAGGCACCACGATGGGCACCGCCACGACGGACACGAGTGCAACCGGCGCATACGGAACCGGCACCGGCACGACCGGTACAACTGCTACCGGCACAGGCACCGGAACTACCGGAACTACCGGAACGTCCGGCAGCGCCAAAGGAAAAACTGCAGGCAGCTAATCTCTGCTTTGTCACTTCACCATGTCTCCGTGATGAGTTACAGAGCATCACGGAGACATGGATCACATTAAATAATCAACGATGAATGGTGATGCTGCCGCCACCGAGCACGGAAGTTGCTGCATCAGTCTCAGGTGCGTTGAGTTGGTTGTCGTAAATTAATCCGTCGCTATCGCTCCAGATCTTGATCCTCAACTTATCGAACCACCACCACCCGGCTGATCGCCGTCAACGCTCGACAACAGGAACCGGTAGTTACCGCTGCCATTGATCGTCCCCGTACCTCTGCACAGCGCAAACCGACCCGACACCACTAACCATTCATAACTCGTACTCTGAAAGCTGAGATCCCCGGCGTTGAATTGAAACCGCATATTGCCCGTCGGAACGTTCGCGCCATTCTGATACTTCGCGACAAAAGCAAACTGCGCCTTCCCCGTCGCCGACGGCCTCGCAATAAGAGCACCCGGAGGCGAGTCGATCCAGCCACCACCCGACACCCATCCTCCATTCGGATCGTAAATGACAACGATCGCCTCAACACCATTCACCGTTGTCGTGATTCCCGAAAGGAACTCCGCATCGAGCACGATCAACGTCACCTTGTAAACACCGGGCTGCGTGAACGTGTGCGTCGTCGTGAATGCACCGGGCGTCGCTTGCGACACAGCCACCTCGCCTGGTCCAGGTTGTGGCGCTGCGATCAACCGCCAAAACACCGAGTGCACGTCGTTCGTATCGTCGGTGAAAAAGCCAGTGAAGTTGACGGGCGTATTGACAGCGAAGACGGATCCACTTGGTGGACCAGTCATGGTTACAACGGGCGCGACATTCGCCGGCTCGCCATAACGCACTAAAGCGAAGTCACTCAGAAAAGTGGACCCTTCAAGGTCGAAATTGGCAAGCCCGCCCACCACGATGTTCCCGTCCGGCTGCACCGCGATAGCATTCCCATTACCGCCCAACGTACCGATTGGAGTGGTAACTATGCCGCCATTGCCAAACGTGTTGTCGAGCGTCCCATCGACGTGGTAACGCAGCACAGTTATTCGCAAAACAGAGCCGTCGGAACTGTCGCCAACTGCGAGGATCTTTCCACCTGATTGGAGGGCGATCGCGGCGATACGGAGTTGCGAGGTGGCGGTTATTACCCGGCCATCGCCGTCGAACAAAATGTCGCGCGACCCATCATCATTGTAGCGAGCCAACACCGCTTCGGCACCGCTCTCAACAAACCTGACGCCGGCAGCGAGTATCTTGCCGTTAGGCTGGATCAGGACGTCTCGTGCGCTGCTGCCGAAAACTGCGTCGAAGCTCGTGATGGCGATACCGTCGCCGTCGAACGTGCTATCGAGAGAACCATCCGAGTTGTAACGCGACACACAGAAGTCAGTGAGCGCGCCTAAATCGCAGTCGCCGGCCACAACGATTTTCTGGTCCTGCTGAAGCGCCACGCCCCAGGGAATACCCGCAACAGGAAATCCGAATCCCGGTGGAATTGCTTGCGTCACTCCATCACCGTCAAACGTAACGTCGAGTGAGCCATCAGTGTTGTATCGCGCCACTGTAGTGGTCGTGACTCCACCGATACCGCCGGGAATAGTGGCGTTTCCCGAAGCCACAATCTTTCCGTCCGGTTGAATTGCGACGTCTGTAAGAAAACCGCGCGTACCTATCAACGTCGTGACAACACCGCCGTTTCCGAAACTGCTATCCAGCGAACCGTTCGCGTTGTAGCGCACCACTGCAAAGCTTTGCCCCTGGCTTAGCTGGCCTTCGCCGGCGACAACAATCTTGCCGTCGTCTTGAAGAGCGACCGCGTTGGCGAGGGAATGTTGTCCAATCGCCGTTATCACGATGCCGTTGTTTCCAAAGGTAGCGTCGAGCGAACCATCCGCGTTGTAGCGGGCAACGATGATGCTGATTCGATCGCCACCGCCGAGGTGGATAAAACCAGTGTCGCCGGCAACGACGATCTTGCCGTCAGGTTGGATCACAATGTCACGGATCTCATCAAACTCATCGTGGTCGGTGGTGACGATACCGTCGCCGTCGAAGCTGGGATCGAGATCGCTGTCAGCGGCGGCTGTGACGAGAACGGTGGTTAACAGCAAGCTGCTAAGTGCGAGTGTGAGTGGCAGCAGCGAATGCCGGCGCACACCGGTGCGCCGGGTAAGTTTTCCTTGTTGTGTCATCGATTCTACTCCTTGATCTCAGACTACATTACGCATTGAGGTTTGCGACCGAGAGGAGCTGACAACGTTTTTAATGGCAACGCATGTGCCAACCGATAAATATGAGATTTATGTGGAGGGATTAAACTTCGCTGTCGTCGATTGGAGACAGATGCGCGCGAAGCGTGACTACACGCGTTCACACTTCACTTGATCTTCTTCAGGCGCGCCGCCTCGCGTCCTTCAACCTTCCGAACCATGTAAAGCTGACCGGTTTCGTCTTTAACAAAACTGAATGTGGTGAAAGGAAAGTCGATCATGAAAAAGTCAGTCGGATTCTCCGGCAGCATCTCTGCTTTATCAGAGTTTGTTCCCTGTTGAATCGTTAACTTGTTCCCTTCGCGCGCAATCGTGAGCACGGGAGACTGATCGGCTTGATACTGTCCGACGTAAGTATCAAGGACCTTCGGATCCACACGTGCGGCATTCCGCACCGGCAATAAACCAGGTATAAAAAGATTTGCCACACCGCGTGCGATCGAGAATGCATTCGCGTTGTCGCCGTTAGTTAGTACGACCACGGTCACCTTGTCCTCGACGAACCGCGCAAACTGGGCGCGAAATCCCGGCAGCGAACCACCGTGATTCACCATCTTGTGACCTGCGACGTTGTCCAACTGCCAGCCAAACCCGTACGCTTCTGTCTTCCCGTTGTTGAGTTTTACCGGAGTCCACATCTGATCCAGAACAGACTGACCCAAAACTTTCTGCGTCGCGAGCGCCGCTTCCCACTTCGCTAGATCGACGACTGTCGAAAGAAACGCGCCGCTCGGCCGCAGCGCGAAATAGATAGCGGCGTTCTGAAACTTGCCATCACGCCAGACGTATCCGTTCGCGCGGTTCGGCACCAGGTCGCGCATGTCGGTGGTCCGAGTCGCATTCATTCCGAGCGGCTTGAACAAACGCTCGCTCAAATATTCGCCCCACGGTTTTCCCGACACCTTGCGAATGATTTCTGCAAGTGTGAAGTAACCGACATTGCAGTACTCGTATTTCTCACCTGGCGTAAAACGTAACGGCAATGGGTAGGCGGTCTTAATCACGTCGGCATCGCTCTGGATCTTGAGCGGATCAAACCCCGGCGCTTCGCGAACGAGGCCTGACGTGTGAGTCAACAAGTGTCTGATGGTGATCGGTTTCCAGGATTCCGGCGCGCCTTCGAGATACTCGCCGATGTTGTCGTCAACTTTGAGTTTCCCTTCCTGGACCAACATCATGATCCCCGCAGCAATGAACTGCTTGCTTACGGATCCGATCTTGTAAACGGTCTCCGGCGTGGCGAGAACATTGAGCTCGATGTTAGCGAGGCCGTAACCCTGCACCTTGACGATCTTCTGGTCCTTGATGACGACAAGCGAGAGTCCCGGAAGATGCTGCCGCTGCATTTCGGCTTTGACGTAGTCGTCAACTTTGTCGGCCCGAACGGCAACCGACGTGACGAGCAACAATGCAATCGCGAAGAAGTGTTGTCGTTTAAGGTGCATGGGTTTCGGCCTCGCATTCAATCGATCTGTTATTGGTGCGGCGGAAATATAGACTGGCCGATGACGATGTAGTAGCTGTAACCGGCCGGCGCGACGCTGGTTAAATTAGGTACCTGGAACGTGGTTCCGCTGCCACCGAACGTCGTTCCGATCAGGGTGTACAGCGCTGTGTTTTGCGCTATTGGAAGCGATGCGCCATTGCACAGCATGAGCGGCTGAACTGACTGTTGATACGGCAACAGGAGTATCTGGCCCAGAAAAGGAGCCCGAGCGTTTAGATTGTCCGGCGGATCTCCCGACACCGCAATCATGTATTGGCAACCCGTCGTGGTGCTTTTCAATGTAGGCAATGCGAGATTCGACCCGTCGCCGCCAAAACGCGTTCCCATATAAAGGTTGAGCAGCGCGTATTGAGTTTTCGAAACCAACTGGCCGTTGCAAGGCATCAGGTTCTTTGCTAACGGAGCGGGTGTGATCATCGTCTCTCCAATTAGCGCTTCATAGTAATTGGGGCTGAAGACACCGAACAGCGACAAGCAAAAGTGAAGATTTGCGGTCGGTGGCTTTATGTTCGGGAGCGCAAACGTATTTTCACCGTCGCCGCCGAACTTGGTCCCAATCAACTGGAAAAGCGTTTCGTTTTCGGAAATCGGCAGAAGGCTCCCGTCGCAAAAGAGCCAGCCGGCAGGAGCGAACGTGTAGGGGAACAGGGAGATTTGACCGACCATCGGGGGCATGGGTGTTTTCCTTTCTGTTAGTCAGGTTTATAGAGGAGGCGGCGGATAGCCGACTTCGTATTTTGACTTGTAGCTCGCTGAGTCAAATAGTTAACGTATATCGGCTTACTTGGACCGTCCTAAACCCATCCTGCGCCGCATACTAACGAACACGACCCGATGGTGCGTAGTTCTGCTCGCTTTCGTTTCAACGCTCAACCCAGCACAAGCACAAACCCCCGCACCCATCAGTTTCGAGTTCGAGAAGAAGATTCCCGACTGGCTGAAGGAAACGAATGTTCCTGCCGTCGGCGTCGGCATCATCGAAAACGGAAGACTCAAATACACGAAAGTCTTCGGCGAGCTGAAGAAGGGCGATCCCGCCGGACGAACTTCGCCGGCGCCGCCAAACACGATCTTCCAGGTCGCTTCACTGACGAAACCCATCGTCGAGATCCTGACGTTGCAGTTGGTCAGCCGGCGAGAGTGGAACCTTGACGAGCCGCTGGCGAACTACTGGGTTGACGCGGACGTCGCGAACGATCCGAGACACAAGAAACTCACCACGCGTCACGTGCTGACGCACCAGTCGGGATTTCCGAACTGGCGATCGATAAATGCGTCGAACAAGTTGGAGTTCATCGCGGATCCCGGCACGAAGGTTGGTTATTCCGGTGAAGGTTTGGAGTATCTGCGCCGTGCGCTGGAAAAACGATTCAATCAACCGCTCGACCAACTCGCGCAGAAGCGACTCTTCCAGGCGTACGGAATGAAGAACACGCGCTTCTTCTGGGACGCGTCGATTGACGAAACACGATTCGCCGTCGCGCACAACAAAGAAGGCAAGCCTTACGAGATTCACAAGAACACAACCGCGAACGCAGCGGATCTACTACTCACGACCGTCGACGACTACGCACGTTTCGCAGTCAACGTTTTAAAAGGACGAGGACTGTCGCCGTCGGTTTTCGACGACATGGTGCGCCCGCAGGTCGCCTATCCAAGCGGAAAGAACCTATTCTTCGGTTTGGGTTGGATGATCATGCCCGATCTTAGTAACGGCGAATACGCGTTGATTCACACCGGCAGCGATCCCGGCGTCAACACAGTTGTAGTTCTGTTTCCGAAGTCTCAACGTGGATTGATCGTTTTCACCAACGGCGACAACGGCGTGCAGGTGTGGACCAGGATCCTCGCCGAAGCGTTCGACGTCGGGAAAGAGATGCTGGGTCGCGCGTAGCGACCGTTCGCTAACATTGCATGCATCATGTTCGCATTGAAAATGGCGATTTCGTGTACCTGCCAACGAAAACGTTGAGCGTATAGACGCCTGCCATTGTTTCGCAATTAAGATGTCATTCCTTTCTCACCAAAACTAAGGAAATGTGACCAGTGGACCAGAGACACATTGTCGCTGAACCTGCGGCATGGCCGTTGCTCTAGTTACCGGCGAAGGAGAAACTGGTAATGAAAACTAACTTGCTAAAGAAAAGAGTGATCGGAGTTGCACTGGGTTTGTCTCTCCTTGTGGGAATAGGAATGTCGTCATCCAGCTCAGTCGCTCAAGCGCAGTGGCAGAACCGCGATTGGCAGCGTGAACAAGAGATACGTCGCCAGCGTGAGTGGGAACGTCAACAGCGTCAACGCCAGCGCCAAAACGACAGGTACAATGATCGACGGGGCTATGGTGGTAACTTCCAGGCTCGTCAGACTGCTTTGAATGCAGGCTACAACGAGGGCATCAAGGAAGGACGCAAGGACAGAAGCCGTGGCGATCGATACGAGTATCGTGACGAGGAAGATTATCGGAATGCGAACACTGACTACAATTCGCGTTTCGGCAGTCGAGAGCTGTATGCGCAGTACTTCCGACAGGGTTTTGTTAACGGCTACACAGACGGTTACAGAGGTTACTAAGCGAACACTGTAACTAAACAACACAAACACGCAAGGGCGGGATCGATGATGGTCCCGCCCTTTTCGTTTGCAGTTATCGCGCCTTGATGTCCCACGCCCACAGCGTTCCGAGATCGCGAATGTAGAGCGTGCCGTTTGCAATCACCGGATACGAAAGCGAGCCTTCCGAGAACTGTCCTTCTTTTTTCTTTGTCGGTGGCGACGGCGGAGTGAATCTTCCCTTCTCTCGATAACCTTCGGTCGTTGCTTCAACCAAAACGAGCTCGCCTTTTTCGATCTCGTGAAGATACAGATGTCCATCCGCCGCCGCGATCGAAGCCCGACCCCAATTCTCCTTCTGCCATTTCACTTTTCCGGTGGTGAACTCAGCCGCCAACAACGACTGGGCTATCTCGGTCCCATAAATGTGATCGCCAACGACGACCGCTCCGCCGGGGCCGTTCGGCAGGCCGCGTATAAAGTAAACTTGCTCTGCTGCGACGCTGTTGCCGTCCGACTTCAATCGGACCAATCCGCCGCCAACTGACAGTGCTCCTCCGTAGACATAATCGCCTTTCGCTACCGGCGTGAAATATTGAGCCGGACCTTTGGCAGCTTCCGAATAACGCCACAAGAACTGTCCCGTCTTCGCATCGACTCCAACGATCCCTTTGCTCAGGAACTGCACATATTGCTTTCGTCCAGCAGCCTGGACCACGATCGCCGATGCGTATCCGGCCGGATCGCCGCCGGGTATCGCCGACTTCCAAATCACCGCGCCCGTCTTTTTATTAAGCGCCGCCATCGTTGCTTGCGCGCCTCCGGGAGTGACGACGACCGCGTCGCCGTCAACTAACGGCGACTCCGCATAGGCCCACTCACCGGGTTGACCGCCGAACTCTTTGCGAAGGTTCTTCAGCCACCGGATCTTGCCGGTCTTCGCTTCAAGGCACGCGAGATCGCCGTCGGAACCAAGCGCGTAGAGTAAGTCTCCATCGACTGTCGGAGTCGATCGTGCCTTTGGATAGTTCGGGCTTTGATCCGGATTACCGACATTGCCGACGCGAGTTGTCCAAATCACTTTTCCGTCCTGAGCTGAAAGCGCCTGTACAAACTCATTGTCCATGCCGCGGTTGCTCATGAGGTAGATTCGGTTTCCGACTACGACGGGTGTGGAATAACCATCGCCGAGATCGTTCACCTGCCAGAGGAGTTTCGGTCCGCCTGCGGGCCATTGTTTTAGCAACCCGGTCTCTTTCGATGTTCCGTTGCGCTCCGGACCGCGCCACTGAGGCCAGTCGGAGTCTGACGTTTCGATCAGCGGCGTCGTCGTGACACCGGCCGCGGAGAAGCACAGACAAAGTGCAGCAATAGTGATTAGTAAGAGCTTCACTCTCTTTCTCTCCTTCTGACGAATTGGTATTGTCGATGAAAAACCTTGCAGGGCGTTGAAACTTACGACGGTCGTGACGAAATGTTCCGCGGCGTTGATGCTGTTCGCGCGATAAAAATATCGGCGGTCCAGTAATATAACCTCACACTCAGCAACTTCTCCTTCGGTAGTCATATGAGGAGGAGAAAATGAAGAAACGATTGGCTTTCATACTTGCCGTACCGCTATTGTTCGTCGTCGTGGGTTTCCAGGGTTCATGCCGTTCGCAATGCGAGGAACTGCGGAACGAACTGATCAAAGATTGCCGCAACGATCTCGGCGCCAACAGCGAACGCTGCCGCGAAGACCAGAAACGCTTCCAGGAAGCATGCCGCGACGAAGAGCTCGACGCTAATTAGTAGTTGACTGAACCAAAGTTGCGAATTACGGCTCGGCTTCAGAAACAGCTTTTAGACCACTGACGTGTGCGAAATGACTTGCGTTGTGGGTGAGAAGCTGGATGTCATACAGCCGGGCCGTGGCCGCAATCCAACAATCCGCTGTGTCGATGTGATGGCCGGCGCGCATTACCTGATTTCGTATCTCCGCCCACATCTGGCAAAGTCGAAGATCGGAGTGGACCACGGTATAGGGTTCCAGGAAGGCTGATAGTTCGGCGCGTCGAGTTGCGCCCCAATTGCGTGCGCTGGCCCAGAAATCCAGCTCGGCAATAGTCATGAACGAAAGAACGCCGAGTTTTCCGTGCAGGTGAGGCCGGTAGAGTTCGGCGCGAGTGTCTCCTTTGAAGAGGTAGGAGAGTACGTCGGTATCGACAATGACAGAGTCCATCAGTCGAGAGGCCTCGTTGCTTTATCCTCCCGCAGATTTCGAACGGTACTGATCAAATCATCTACATTCTCGTCAGGGGGGAAAAAAGCGCCGAGGTTTCGAAGCGTGGCAAAGTCGAGCGGGCCTTTACCTTGCTCCTCCGCGAGTTCTTCGATTGTTTTAGTCGGAGGGGTCTGCGCAATTCGAGCGTTAAGCAACTCAAGCAGGCGACGTTGTTCCTGCGGAGGCAACGAGAAAGCGTCTCTAATAATTCTGTCGAGGGTTACGTCAGCCATAATTCTGCCGCTCCTTATCAACGTCACTTAGCAATATAGCTCACTGGAGCTTCATCTGCCACTGAGATGCTATTTCTCAGTGAAATTGGCTCCTGCAAAATTGCCTCAATAAGAACGGCGTTTCAAGGTCCGGCGCCACATTCGGATATTCAGCTCTTTAGGCATTCCAAACCGACACACTTTTTTTCAAGAACTTGAGGTGCTCGGCTTTTGACATCAGGATTTGACCTCTTCGCTTTTGCCAAACAGCCGTTTGAAAAAACGGGCGATGATGGCCCATAGCGCGCGGAGGCCGACGGAGGTGGCGCTGATGGGTTTGGTTTCCGGAACGGCGGATCTCGTTGCAGGCTCGGGAGTGCCTGTGGCGCTGCTAGGTGCGCCAGGGTCCGCCGCAGCGGTCGGTTCGGAGTCGGTTGAGGAACTCGCGGGGTGGGCAGGTTCCTCGACCTCCAACCGGCCCTTCACGCACGTCGCGAACTGGCGAAACATCTGGCGGGAGACTTCTTCGATCATGCCGCGGCCGAATTGGACGATACGCCCGACCAAATTTATATCGGCATCCACTGAAACCGCCGAGCCGCCGCCCTCGAGCGCGGTAACGGTGCTGACCATCGTCACTTTCGTCGATCCCGATCCGCCTACTTCCCTCGCCTCTCCGACCATCCGCGCCGTGTGCGTCGCCTCGTCCATCTCAGTGAAACTGCCCTTGCCCTTGTACGCCATCGACAATGGTCCAACTTTCACTTTGATCTGACCAACAAACGTGCCGTCGTCCTGCGTCTCCAGCAACTCCGCACCCGGCAGACACTGCACAACACTCGCCGGATCGATCAAATACTTCCAAACACGGTCAACAGGCGCTTGCACTTCAAACCGTTCCGCAATCTTGAATGCCATCACGACCCTCCGGTAACTCGGCTAAAACTAAATTATGGACCAATGTTGACGTTTCGATAACCCGTTCGTATTATCAGGCCCTTCCCGTTTGAACGCCCTAAAATTTTGATTCCGATGTAGGAAGGTGGAGACCCATGATACCTCGGAGCTTTGAATACTTCTCTCCCCGAACGCTGGATGAAGCCATTGGCCTGCTCCAGAAGCTCGGGCCGGACGCGAAATTACTCTCCGGCGGCCAAAGTCTCATCCCGATGATGAAGTTGCGAATGGTTTCCCCGCAACACATCGTCGACATCAATCGCATTCCCGGTCTCGATTACATAACCGAAAGCGACGGCCATCTAAAAATCGGCGCGCTCGCCCGCGAGCACCAGCTCGAAACGTCGGACGTCATCGCCACAAAACTGCCGATACTCGCCGACACGGCGAAGTTCATCGCCGATCCACTGGTGCGTAGTCAGGCGACCGTCTGCGGAAATCTCGCACACGGCGATCCGGCCAACGATCACCCGGCGACGATGCTCGCACTCGGCGCCACAGTCGTCGCCACCGGACCGAACGGCCAGCGCGAGATCGCAGTCAAAGACTTCTTTCCGGGACTGTTCACGACGGCACTCGAACCGGAAGAGATACTTACCGAGATCCGCATCCCGCTTCCTCCGGCAAACAGCGGCGGCGCGTATTTGAAGCTCGAAAGAAAAGTCGGCGACTTCGCGACCGCCGGTGTCGCGGCGCAAATCACACTCGACGACGCGGGCAACTGCAAAACGGCAGGTGTCGGTCTGACAAACGTCGGCATGACTCCGATCAAAGCAACCAGGACCGAGGCGTTTCTCGCGGGCAAGACGTTGAACGAAGCAACAATCAACGAAGCCGGTGAAATCGCCGCCTCCGAGTCTGAACCATTGGACGACATTCGCGGCTCAGCCGATTACAAACGCGACCTGGTTCGCGTTCTCACCGCGCGCGCGTTGACGCGAGCGCTCGAACGCGCGAAAGGAGGCGCATAAGCGATGGACAAAGTCGCGATTAAAGTAAACGTCAACGGAGTCGAACGCGCCGCTGAAGTCGAACCGCGCCTGCTGCTGGTCCATTTCTTGCGCGAGACGCTGCGTCTCACCGGAACGCACATCGGATGCGACACGAGCCACTGCGGCGCCTGCACCATCGTGATGGACGGACGCGCGATCAAGTCGTGCACCGCGTTCGCCGTGCAGGCTGATGGCCGCAGCATCATGACTGTCGAAGGTCTCGAACAGGACGGCAAACTGCATCCGCTCCAGGACGGCTTTTTCCAGGAGCACGGGCTGCAATGCGGTTTCTGCACGCCCGGTATGTTGATGACGGGCGTCGCTTTCCTCGGCGAGAACAACAATCCGACTGACGACGAAATCCGCCACGCGATCTCCGGCAACCTGTGTCGCTGCACCGGCTACGTCAACATCGTCAAGGCATATCAACACGCCGCGCAGAAGATGCGCGATGGAGGTGCATAGAATGACAACGCCGAAAACATCACCCGAAATCGGTGGCATGGGCCACAGAGTGAAACGACGTGAAGATCCGCGCTTCCTTCGCGGCCTGGGCAACTACGTCGACGACGTCGTGTTGCCTGACATGCTTTATCTCGACATCGTGCGCAGCCCGTACGCGCACGCGAAGATCAACAACATCGATTCATCGAAAGCGTTGGAGATCCCGGGCGTGCTGGCAGTGATCACCGGCAAAGACCTTGAGAAGTACAACCTGCACTGGATGCCGACGTTGATGTCTGACACGCAGATGGTCCTGCCGGTCGAAAAGGTGATGTACCAGGCGCAGGAAGTGGCGGCAGTGTTGGCAACCGATCGATACATCGCGGCTGACGGCGTCGACGCAGTCGAGATTGATTACGATCCGCTGCCGGTTGTCGTCGATCCGAAGAAGGCGCTGGAGCCCGATGCGCCGGTGCTCCGCACAGACAAGCCCGACAAGAAAGACAATCACATTTGGCACTGGGAGTGGGGCAATCGCGAAGAGACTGACAAGCTGTTCGACGAAGCCGAAGTCACCGTCAAAGAAGACATCTACATTCCGCGTATTCATGTTTCGTCAATCGAGACGTGCGGCTGTGTGGCCCATTTCGACAAGGTGCGAGGCAAGCTGACCGTCTGGATGACGACCCAGGCGCCACACGCGATTCGCACCGTGTTCGCGCTGGTCGCCGGACACGTCGGACTTTCGGAAGAGAAGATCCAGATCATTTCGCCGGACATCGGCGGTGGTTTTGGCGGCAAAGTGCCGGTGTATCCGGGTTACGTGATCGCAGTCGCCGCTTCGGTGTTAACAGGCAAGCCGGTGAAGTGGATTGAAGATCGCATGGAGAACCTCCAGGCTGACTCTTTTGCTCGCGACTACCACATCACGGCCGAACTCGCAGGCAAGAAAGACGGCCAACTCACGGCGCTGCGGATCAAGACGATCGCCGATCACGGTTACACCGACGCGGCGGCGAACCCGTCGAAGTTTCCTGCCGGACTGTTTCACGTCTGCACAGGATCTTACGATCTGAAAGCCGCGCACGTGGAAGTCGACGGTGTTTACACGAACAAGCCGCCGGGCGGCATCGCGTATCGCTGTTCTTTTCGCGTGACGGAAGCGGTGCACACGATCGAGCGCATGGCTGACTTGATGGCCCACGAGATCGGCATGGACGCCGCAGAGTTTCGGATGAAGAATTTCATCAAGCCGGAACAGTTCCCGTACAAGTCGGCGCTCGGTTGGGAGTACGACAGCGGCAACTACGCGGGCGCGCTGCAACTCGCGATGGAGAGGATCGGCTACGCTGAGTTGCGCAAGGAACAGGCGGAGAAACGCGCGCGCGGCGAGTTGATGGGTATCGGCATCAGCAGCTTTACGGAGATCGTCGGTGCTGGTCCATCGAAGCATTTCGACATTCTTGGTATAAAGATGTTCGACAGCGCCGAGATTCGCGTGCATCCGACCGGCAAAGTGCTCGCTCGCTTCGGTACGAAGTCGCAAGGCCAGGGACATGAGACGACGTACGCGCAGATCGTCGCGGAAGAGCTCGGGTTTCCGGTTGATAGCGTGCTCGTCGAAGAAGGCGACACTGACACGGCGCCTTACGGACTCGGCACGTACGCGAGCCGCAGCACTCCGGTTGCCGCCGCCGCATGCGCGATGGCCTGCCGGAAGATCAAAGACAAGGCGCGCAAGATTGCTGCGTATTTGCTTGAGGCGCACGAAGACGATCTCGATTGGGAACCCGGGAAGTTCTTCGTCAAAGGTTCACCCGATCGCGCCAAGACCATTCAGGAGATCTCACTTGCCGCGTACACCAACCATCCGCCGGGAATGGAAGCCGGACTCGAAGCAGTTAACTACTACGATCCGCCAAATTTGACGTACCCGTTCGGCAGTTACATCTGTGTCGTCGACATCGACAAAGGCACGGGTGAAGTAAAAGTGCGGCGTTTTGTTGCCATTGACGACTGCGGCAACATCATCAATCCGATGATCGTCGAAGGGCAGGTCCACGGCGGACTGACAATGGGACTTGGACCAGCGTTGTACGAAGAGATTCAGTACGACGAAAGCGGTAACATTTTGCAAGGCAGTTTTATGAACTACCTGCTGCCGACAGCGGTCGAGACGCCGAATTGGGAGGTCGGTAACACGGTCACGCCGTCGCCGCACCATCCACTCGGCGCGAAGGGCGTCGGCGAATCGGCGACGGTGGGTGCGCCGGCGGCGATCGTCAACGCCGTCGTCGATTCGATGTGGCATCTCGGCGTGCGGCATATCGATATTCCGATCACGTCCGCAAAAGTGTGGAAGCTTCTGCGCGACGCGGGTATAAAAGAGTAGTCATTTGTCATTGAGCATTTGCCGTTTTTCATTTCACGTTTGGTTTGGAAAATGACAAATGAGAAATGGAAAATGATATATGACCGATGTGTTTGAGGAGTCGTTGGAGTTGCGAGCACGAGACGAGCCGTTCGTGATGGCGACGGTCGTCGCGTACAAGAGTCCGCAGTCAGCCAAGCCTGGTTCGCGGGCGATCATCAAGTCTGACGGATCGATCAGCGGCTGGGTTGGCGGTGGATGTGTGCAGCCGATCGTGTTGCGTGAAGCGCAGCAAGCGTTGAAGACCGGTCAACCGAAGCTGTTAAGCATTAGTCCGGATGCGTCGCACGCGGATGATTGGAAGGGCGTGGAGTCGTACCGGATGACGTGCGAAGGCGGTGGTTCGCTGGAGATTTACCTGGAGCCTTTCTTGCCAAAACCTGAGCTGATGATTGTCGGCGATTCGCCGGTCGCGGAGACTGTCGCGCAACTCGGTGAACTACTGGACTTTAAAGTCATCAAGGATCCCGGCCAGATAAAGGAATCGACGTACGTTGTCGTCGCAACGATGGGCAATGGCGATGAAGAAGGCTTGCTGTCAGTGCTTGGATCGAGGCCGAAGTATTTTGGTCTGGTAGCAAGCGAGAAGAAGTCGAAGGCGCTTTTTGAATACGCACGCGAACACGGGTACTCCGACGAACAGATTGCGCGCGTGAAGTGTCCCGCAGGAATGGCGCTGGGTGGCGAAACGATGCCCGAGATTGCGTTGAGCGTGATGGCGGAGATCGTTAAGTTGCGTCGCGCGAGTTCAGAACCAGCACCATCGAGACAACTACCGGTCGCAACAGCCGAAGCGATCGATCCGATCTGCGGCATGACCGTCGTCACGACAAACGCGAAGTACACGTCCGAGTTTGAAGGCAGGACCATCTACTTCTGCTGCCTGCGCTGCAAGGAAACGTTCGATCGATCATGAGGAAGTTCATCTCCGGATTGATTCTCGGCGCCGGGGCTTCCCAACGGTTCGGCGAACCCAAACAACTTCTGCCTTTCGCTGATACAACTCTACTCGGTTGGGTCGTTCGCCAGGTCCAGCGCTCTGGCTCGCTCGATGAAGTCGTCGTCGTGCTGGGCCGTGCTTCCGATCAGATTCGCCAGCGTATCGATTTCGGTACCGCGAAGGTCGTCGAGAATCCGGTTTTCACTGAAGGGTGTGCGTCGTCGTATCGCGCCGGCATTGCGGCGCTCGATTCGCATTCGGACGCGATTATGATCATTCTCGGCGATCAACCCGGAATCACGCCTGAGATCATCAACCGTCTTGCGGACGAATGGCGGGCGTCGGAGGCTCCGATCGCGTTGTGTTCCTATCAAGGACGCAAAGGTCATCCGATGATCTTCGCGCGCTCGCTGTTTGACCAACTCGAATCGCTGCACGGAGACAAAGCCGCGTGGAAGCTGATTGATAGGCAGGCCGCGTCGGTGCTGGAGGTCCATCTGGCGCTTTCCTTCCCCGAGGACATCAACACGCGCGAAGACTTCGAACGCATCGCCTCTGCGCAGAAGGTTGGGACCAACGATTGAGAGAAAGTGTTCAACACATTAAGCGACTGCTGGAAGAGCAGGTCTACGTCACCGACGCTGCCGTCGCGACCGCGTTGTACTTGTCGATGACGCTCGGCAAACCGCTGTTGGTCGAAGGTCCCGCCGGTGTTGGCAAAACGGAGATCGCGAAAGTCCTCGCGAAGGCACTCAACACGAAACTGATCCGGCTGCAATGCTACGAAGGTCTCGACGCGACGACGGCGCTGTATGAATGGAACTATCCGCGTCAACTGTTGCACATCAAGCTCGAGGAATCTTCTCCGATACCGGAAGCCGAGAAGGAAGCGACGATCTTTAGCGAAGCGTTTCTGTTGAAACGGCCGTTGCTGCAGGCGATCACGGAACACGAGCGCGCGCCGGTGTTGCTCATCGATGAGATCGATCGCAGTGACGAGGAGTTTGAAGCGTTCCTGCTTGAAGTGCTTTCCGATTTTCAGGTGACGATTCCCGAGATCGGCACGATCACCGCGACGCATCGTCCGCACGTTGTGTTGACTTCAAACCGTTCGCGCGATCTTGTCGGATGCATTGAGACGCCGGTGCCTGTATCACTGGATCGATTATCCGTCGCTCGAAAAAGAGCTGGCGATCGTGCACGCGCGCGTGCCGGCGATCAGCGAAACGCTCTCACGTGACGTGACGAAGATCATTCAGCAGACGCGAACGATGAGCTTGTCGAAGGTGCCCGGCGTAGCGGAGACGCTCGATTGGGCCACCGCGCTCGTTGCGTTGAATGCGACGCAGGTGGACCGTGAAGTTTTGGACGAGACGATCGGGTGCTTCCTGAAAGACGAAGCCGATATCGCCGCGTTCAAGGCTCAGTTTGATTCAAACCTCGGATGACATGGATTGTTTTACTGGGTCGGGCTTTAAGAGAGCACGGCGTTGCCGTGACACCGGCAGAGGTTGTCGCGGCCGCTGCAGCATTTCAAATAATCGATCAAACGGATCGTGAAGAAGTTTTTCTGAGTTTGCGCAGCGTCTTCACCTCGCGCGTCGACGACTTTCCAATCTTCGAACAATTGTTTGCGAAATACTGGGATCGTGCACCGGAAAAGCACGTCGAACGCGAAGGACTTTCGAAAACGACTTTGAAAGTGCGGCCGGGCGCGCCGCGGCGCGGGCTCGCGTATTTTCTGGAGAATTGGGCCACCTCGCGTGGGGAAGATAGCGAACCGGTGAAAGTGCCGGGCGCGAGTGAAACCGAGTCGGGCGCAGAGAAAGACTTAAGCTCGTTTGGCAAAGACGATTTGGACGACGTCGCGCGGCTTGCGCGCCGCATCGTGAAGCGACTCGCGAAGAATCCGAGCCGTCGCTGGCGTCCGGTGAGACGCGGATCGCGGATCAACCTGCGTCGCTCGCTGCGACAGTCGCTGAGCACCGGCGGCGAAGTCATCGCTCTGTCGTATAAAGAGCGAAAGCCAAAGCGAACGAAGCTCGTCGTGATCTGCGACGTTTCAGGTTCGATGGACATCTACAGCCGTTTGCTGCTGCAGTTCATCTACGGGCTGCAAAACAGTTTCGCGAAGGTCGAGTCGTTTGTGTTTGCGACGTCGCTCTCACGCATCACCGGTCATTTAAGAAACAAAACTTACGAGCACGCACTCGAGCGGCTGTCTGCGAAAGTACGCGGATGGTCTGGCGGCACGCGCATCGGCGAGAGTCTCGCGGCGTTCAATGCGGAGTGGCTTCGACGCATCGATAAGCGTACGGTCGTGATCATCCTGAGCGACGGCTGGGACACAGGCGAACCGGAGCAACTAGAACATCAGCTTTCGCAGTTGCATAAACGCGCGGGGCGAGTGATTTGGTTGAATCCGTTGCTCGGGAGTTCGAGTTACGAGCCGCTGACGCGCGGAATGCAGGCGGCGCTGCGGCACATCGACGTGTTTGCGCCGGCGCACGATATCGCAAGCCTCCGCGCGCTCGAGCCGCACCTGGTTTTATAGATCATGGACGAACTGTTCACCGACCTGGAAAAACTCGCGAAGGTCGAGAAGCGTGTCGCGATGGCGACGCTGGTCGGCACGCGCGGGACGAGTCCGAAGCGCGAAGGCGCGAAGATGTGGGTCGGTGAAGAAGGACGCATACTTGGTTCGGTGACGATCGGCGGATGTGTGGATGCGCGGGTCATCGCCGACGCAGAGACGGCGCTCGCGACATCTCAGCCGCGGCTGTTGCAAGTCGATCTCGGCGATGAAGATGCGTGGGAGATGGGTCTTTCGTGCGCGGGCAGTCTCGACGTTCTGATCGAACCCTTCGATCTGACAGCACAGAACAACACGCTTGTCGAAATGTATCGCGCCGTCCGCGCAGCGATCGAACAAGGCAAGACAGCGGCGATCGTCACACCTCTAAAAGATAGCAGTCACCGGCTTCTCCTTATCGAAAACGGCGAGACATCAGGAACGCTCGGCAACGCCGGTATCGACAATCAGGCTCGCACACTCGCGTCCGAACTAATGCGCAAACGCAAGTCGGCGACGGTTTCAGTCGACCCTTCCGCGAGAACAAGTCAGGAAGGGGGCAACGCCCCCGCCGCTGAACGAGTTGAATTGTTTTTCGAAGTACATGGTCCACCGCCGGCGCTGATCGTCTTCGGCGCGGGTCACGTCAGCATGCCGCTCGTCAGCCTCGCCCACGATCTTGGACTTAAAACAATCGTCGTCGACGGCCGTCCACGTTTCGCCACACGCGAGCGCTTCCCTGAAGTCGACGAGTTGCTGATCGGCATTCCATCCGAGATCGCGCAAACACTCTCCTACAACTCTTCAACCTTCGTCGTCCTAACTGCGCATGACTACAAATACGATCTCCCTGTCCTGAAAGTCGTCCTGCCTGCAGGCGCCGCTTACATCGGCCTCCTCGGCAGCAAACGCCGCGGCAAAGCGATCAAAGAGTTTCTGAAAGATAGCGGAATGGACGAGGCGCTGCTCGATCGACTGCACGTACCGACAGGTCTCGACATCGGCGCCGACAGCGCCGCCGAGATCGCCTTGAGCATCCTCGCCGAAGCAGTCGCGATCAAAAGCGGCCGTCGCGGATCGTCGTTGAGAGAAAGAGAATGACCGCGCTGTACAGCGAGAAGCTCCTGGACCACTTCCGCCACCCGCGCAACTACGGCGCAATCACGTCGCCCGACGTCAGTTACGAAAGCTTCAATCCACTGTGCGGCGATCGAATCAGGATCGAATTGAAGTTTGAAAACGAATCCGTGAAAGAAGCAAAATTCCGAGGCGACGGCTGTGCAATCAGTATCGCGGCGGCGTCTCTTCTCACTGAATTGATACTAGCCACCGGAGATCCAACAGTCTCAGACGATCAGCTCATCGCAGCGCTCGAAAGCGACATCAAACCGGCGCGCATTCAATGCGCGTTGCTGCCTCTCGAAGCCCTTCGCGCAGCATTGAATTCGTGATCGGAGAACGCGACCAGTTCCACGCCGGGACAGTCAGGACACTCGCCTTCATCAACAACAAATTGCACTCCACAGCGCGGGCAATACGAAACCGAATCGCCTTCACGCTCCGTTGGCCCAAGCACACCTTTGAATCGATCGACACGTTCGATGAGCGACAGACACGACCGCAGTTGCTGCGCGTTCATCCACTCGATCGTCTCCACTGCTTTCGCATCGGTGATTTCGTGTTTCAATGGATGCTGCAAATCGAGCACAAAACTGCGCACGAACTGCTTCTCACCCGGCCCCTCCAGCACACTCGCCACCGCAACCGGACTGAACCTCGCCAGCAGGCTCTTCGTCAACACGTCCGCCGCTCGCAACGAAACCGGCGGACACAGAATCATCTTCAGCAGGTTCTCCAGTCGCTCGAGTGACTCGGCGGGATAAAATCTTCGATGCGCCCCAAAGAACATGATCGCGATCCACACCGCGAACAGGACCATCGCTCCCGCAACCGGGATAATCATTTGTTCCAATCCGAAGAACGAGACAAGCAGCGGCGCCCCGACAAAAAGGAAGACCAGGAACAACGAACATGCGAACCGAATTGAATCGATCTCTTTTTCAGCTTCGGTCCGGAGTCTCGTCGCTTTCGTGTCGTCAAACTGTTCGGCGATCCACGATTTCACGAGCGCCTCGCGCTTCGACACCTTCGCGCCAGCCACTCTCTCGATGATGCCGGCGAGCGCTTTTGCCTGTTTCGGCGTCGCGCACTTTACGAACTTCTGCCCGTTGATTACGAGGTAAGATCCGTCTGTCGCAACTTTCGTAATTGCGGAAAAAGGAACGAACTCGCCGATTTGTGTCGAGTGGCGTGAGCCTGACGAGAGCGTTTGTGAGTTGAAGGCGCAAACACCCGATGGCGAGATCGAGATCGGCAACAAGTGCGAAAGAAACACGCGACCCGGCGGCGGCAGCGGATTCAGGATCAGCATCGCCCCGTTCGCGTTACCGAGCCACGAAATGGGCGTGCCCAGACGCCAGCGTCGACCCGAACTCGATACAAACGCCACCGACTGCTTCTTCACCCAGATCAAACACTCTGTGAAATACAGCAGAACAAGGATCAGCAGCAGCGTCTGGCCGTCAGTAATGAAGCTTAACAATGGAATTTCGAATTGCGAATTTCGAATTTGCGAATTTGCGAATTGCGACTGGCGAATTGCGCGAAAATTTCGAAATTCGAAATCCGCAATTCGCAATTCCTACGCGGTCTTTTCGCGCGAGAAGATTCTCTTGAACAACGCGCCGATCGCCTACCACCGCGGCCACGATCACCTTCCACAGCCACTTGAACACGCCCGCCTTAGCCGCCACAGCGACTCCACCGCCCGCGATCAGACCCGTCAGTCCGTAGGCGGCCATCTTGTCGCCCGCTCGAAACTCGGCGTACGTCTGTCCCTGAGCGAAATCAAAACCCGCCAACATCGACTTGAACTTCGGCAGCGTTTCGTGGAGCGTTGCCGGGTCAGTAACAAGCGTCACTTCCATCACACCGCCGCGACCGAGCAAGCGAGTGTTGTAGTTGACGACCGGCTGTCCTTCGCTTTCGGCCCTCACGGCCCATTCGAGATTGTGCGTCTGTTCGTCGTAACGCGGCGGCGTTTCCCAGCCGATGATCGTGAGCGTGGGCCAACCACGTCGCCTGCGTTCGTCATTTCCTTTTGCTGTGCCTTCCCTGATCGACTCGAGAATCGCGTTCGAGTCGAGTGAGGCCTTTTCATCGTCTTTAACGTAACCGACGGCGTCGTATTCGAAGACGGCGTACCAGGTTTCACCCGCCGGCGCCAGAAAGCCGAGTTCTCTGCCAGAGGTCGGATTCTGCATCGTTTCCATGAGCAGGCGCGTGTCGTTGCCGGCGGCAAAGACGTAACCATCCGGCACCTTCACCTTTGCAGTGGCGCCGAGCTCGCCGAGCGCGGGGCCTTTCTGGAAGTTGACTTCTTCCAGTGCTTCCCAACTCGGTCCGGCTGGTGACGGTGAAGGCTCCGGCGCCGCTTTCTTCTTGCGATTGTTGTTTTGTCCAAACGCAATGAGCGCGGAAATACACACAACGATGAGAACAACGAGACTGCGCTTTTTCATGTGATTACCTCCTGGGCTGAGCTGACCTGGGACAGGACTGCGTTAGCTGAATTGGGTGAAACCGGTGAAGCGACTGCGACGAAGATCTGAAGGTCGCGAAGCGACGGGGCGTGAACCCCGTCTGGTTCCGTGGGCGAGTATACCAACGTCTGTAGCTTGTTGGAATATTTTACTTTCGTCGGTGGTGTCTTAGTTTCCTCCGCGTACCTCTGCGTACCTCCGCGTCTCTGCGGTCAAAGAACCGCAAAAATACATAAACCGCAGAGACGCGGAGGACCGCCGAGGTACGCCGAGAATGCCGGCAAACTAAGACACTCTTACGTCGATTCATTCAGACCGAAGTCTTCCAACCTGACCATCGAGATCAGTCATGCTGCATCCTCGCCGAATGAGCCCGCAGTTCGTCGCAATCAAAGGTACTTACCTTTTTCCTTAGCAAAACTGCACGCTGCGGCAAAAGACCGCGAACTGGCACACAGGTCGCACTAGCAGGGTCGCTCGCACTCCCGGAGCGTTGTGACGATTTGTTGGCTCTAGCCCCGATGGAGAAACTGATGTCTCGCCCCCAGGCCTTGAAACGACTTGTGACTGCCGCCGTGCTCCTCTCACTATGCTCGGCGTTGTTTGTCTCCACGAATTCGAAAGCAGAAGCGTCCGCGACCATTGCAACCAGCAAGATCTCGCCTGACTTGCGCCAACTCCTTCTCTCAGGAAACGGCGATCAGCGCGTTAAGGTTATCGTACAAACGAAGCCATCCGCGCCTGCGGGACTGCTCAGCGGTTTGCTCGACACGGTCGGCGGCATTCTCGTCGGCGTGCTTTCGAACCTGAATATCCGCATCGTCAATACTGCTGTAAATACGATCGAAAACATCGCGGCCGATCCCGACGTCACCTACGTTTCACTCGACGTTCCCGTGCGCGCATCGGGCCACGTCACGACAACCACCGGCACACAGCTAGTGCGCTCCCGCAAGACCCTCCTTGGCCTGCCCGACAATCTCGACGGCTCCGGCATCACGATCGCCGTCCTGGATTCCGGCATCGACGCCAAACACAAATCATTCGCAGTCAGCGGAAAGATCAAGTTCAGCAAAGACTTTACGGGCGAGAACCGCATCGACGATCCGTGGGGTCACGGAACGCACGTCGCAGCGATCGCGGCCGGTGACGGTGCAGCCACCAGTGGCGCTTACGAAGGCATTGCGCCGGGAGCAAGTCTCCTGAATCTGCGCGTCCTGAACTCCGACGGCATCGGCACCGTCTCGGGCGTGCTTGCAGCGCTCGATTGGCTGATTGCCAACAAAAATAACTACAACGTTCGCGTGGTCAACATGAGCCTCGGCACGCGTGCGATCAGCTCGTACGAAGACGATCCGCTCTGCAACGCTGTGCGCAAACTCGTTGATTCCGGTGTTGTCGTGGTCACCGCCGCGGGAAACATCGGAAAAGACGAGGACGGTCAGAAGGTATATGGCGGAATACACAGCCCCGGCAACGATCCGTCGGTGATTACCGTCGGTGCAAGCAATAGTTTCGGTACCGATCCGCGTGATGAAGACGGCGTGACAAGCTTCAGTTCGCGTGGTCCAACGCGCAGCTACTCCACCGACGCGAACGGTCTGAAACACTACGACAATTTGATCAAGCCCGACCTCGTCGCGCCCGGCAACAAGATCGTTTCCGCCGAAGGTCTCAACAACGGTCTGGTCAAGAAGTATCCCGAACTCGCGACGAATAAGTATTCCACAACCAACATGAAGCTGATGTACCTGAGCGGTACGTCGATGTCGGCGCCGATGGTTGCCGGCGCTGCGGCTCTCTTGTTGGAAACAAATTCCAGTTTGACGCCCAATCTCGTCAAGGTGCTCTTGATGTACACGGCGCAACCGCTCGAAGGCTACAACACCTTCGATCAGGGCGCCGGTCAGCTCAACGTTGCGGGTGCGGTGAGTCTCGCGAAGATCGTTCGCGGCGATTTGCTGGGCCTGCTGAAACCGACTTTTGGATCCAATTTACTAACGCAGTCTGCTCCTGCCCCTCAAACGACGATTTCCAGTTTCACTTTTCCCTGGACACAGGGACTCATACTCAAACGCGCGACGATCACCGGCAAGGATCTGATCCTCAAATATCAGGTCAGTTACGGCAAAGGCTACTTGCTCGGCGACGGCGTGAATGAAGGACTCACGTCGCAAAGCTTGAATTACAACATGTGGGTTCGATCGGTCGTCCTTGGCAACTACCTGATGAAGAGCGACGGCTCGCCGCTGTTTGGCGGATCGCTGTTCTTCACCAACGTGCTGCTGCTCGGCGACGGCTTCGCACTCGGCGACGGTTATGCCATGGGTGACGGCTACGCGATGGGTGATGGTTACGCCATGGGTGACGGCTATGCGATGGGCGACGGTTACGCCATGGGCGATGGTTATGCGATGGGTGATTGCTCGCTCGGCGACAGTGGACCGGGCATGAAGTAAACACCTGCTCTGGTTCAATATGCGTGCGGCTCGCTTGCCCCCTTCCTATACCGTTCTGCGAAATGAAAAAACTGCGAGAAAACCTGGCGGGTATGTTCATGTGGCTGGTCGTGGCGACAGGCGCCACGGCTTGCCTTTATGTCACATACAATTTTCCGCCCGGCAGGATCGACGGCTACTTCCTTCTGCTCGCACTCGTAACCGCAGTGATCGGATCGCGCATCGCGATTCGAATCCCACAGATCAACGTCAACATCACCGTCGACGACACCTTCGTTTTCATCGCACTGTTGCTTTACGGCGGCGAAGCGGCGGTGCTCGTAGGCGCATTTGCCGGTGTTTGTTCCGCGCTGAGAATCAGTCGCAAGGTTCGAACGGTCGCATTCGGCGGCGCAGCGCTCGCGTGCGCAGTCTTCGCGACTGAAACCGTCCTGAAGCTCGCTTTTGGTGCTACTACAAACCTCATGCAGGGCGATGCGGCAGTCGCCGTCACCGCGTTGTGTGTGATGGGTATGGTCCAGTACCTGGTCCATACGATCATCGGCGCCATCGCAAACGCGCTGAAAACCCACCAGTCGGTTTGGTACGTGTGGAGTCGCAACTTCCTCTGGATCTCGATCAGTTACTTCGCAGGCGCGGCAGGCGCGGGATTCATCGTTAGTAGCATGGGCACCGCACGGATCTGGGCGTTGCTGGTCTGCATACCGATCATCGTCATCGTCTACTTCAGCTACGACCGTTACATGCGCGAAGTTAAAGCGTCGGCGCGATACGCTGAGGAAGCCGAACGCCGTCGTGCCGAGAGTGAACACGAACGCGCCGAACAAGCGGAACGTCACGTCCAGGAACTCAACAACTACATCGTCGAACAGGAACGCATCAGCCGCGTGCTGGAGGAAACAAAGGAACACTTCCGTCACGCCGCGTTTCACGATTCACTCACGGGCCTGCCGAATCGCGCGATGTTTACCGAGCTGCTGAAAGCCGAAATCGAGAGCGCGAAACAGAAGCAGGATCATCTATTTGCGGTGCTGTTTCTCGACCTCGATCGGTTCAAGAACATCAACGACAGTCTTGGTCACACGTATGGCGACCTGCTGCTCGTCGCTTTTGCCGAACGACTCGAACGCACACTGCGTCCGATCGATACGCTCGCGCGTTTCGGCGGCGATGAGTTTGCGATCCTGATCAGCGGAATGAGCAGTCCGACCGACGCCGTTCGCGTGGCGCAGAGAATCCAGGACGAACTTAAACAGCCGTTTGTGCTCGACAAGAATTCCGCGTTTGCGACGTCAAGCATCGGCATCGCGCTCAGCTCCACCGGCTACGACAAACCGGAAGACATTCTTCGCGACGCCGACACCGCGATGTATCGTGCGAAAGAAAACGGCAAGGCGCGTTACGAAGTGTTCGATCAGGCAATGCACGCGCGCGCCGTGTCACGTCTGCAATTGGAAAGCGATCTTCGTCAGGCGGTCGAACGGAACGAGTTTGTCGTTTACTACCAGCCGATCGTTTCGCTGCAAACAGGCCGGTTGACGGGTTTCGAAGCGCTCGTGCGTTGGAACCATCCGCGCCGCGGCCTTGTGTCGCCCATGGACTTCATTCCGGTGGCTGAAGAAACCGGTTTGATTGTTCCGATTGGCGAGTGGGTGCTTGCGGAGGCGTGTACTCGCGTGCGCGAGTGGCAGGTTGCGTCGCCGAGTCATCGTTCGTTGAGCTTGAGCGTGAATCTTTCGGCGCGACAGGTCGAACAGGCAGACCTGCTCGAACGCATCCACGCGGCGCTTGAAAGCAGTAAGTTGAGCCCGCACTGTCTGAAACTCGAGATCACGGAAAGCGTGGTCATGGAAAACGCTGAAGCTGCGGCGCTGATGTTCAAGCAACTGCGTTCGCTGGGCGTCCAGTTGAGTATCGACGATTTCGGCACCGGCTATTCGTCGCTCAGCTATCTCCACCGCTTCCCGCTCAACTATCTGAAGATCGACCGCTCGTTTGTCAGCCGTCTCACGACCGACAACGACAACGCCATCGTCCGCACGATTTCGACGCTCGCTCGCAACCTCGGCATGGAAGTAATCGCGGAAGGAATCGAGACCGAGGAACAGTACCAGCAACTCAGAATTCTCGGTTGCGAATACGGTCAGGGTTACCTGTTCTCGCATCCGGTCGACACTGACAGCGTGGCTCATCTGCTGGCGCAGGACGCGCGCCGCGACTCGTCGGAGTTGCGCTTCGGTCCAGTTGCCGCCGAAGAAGAGGTTTTAGTCGGCTATTCGATGTAAGGCCGATTCTGCTACCATGGCCGCATGCGATTTTTGAGTTTGAAATTAGTTGTTGCCCTCGTTCTTACAACGTTAGTAGTTCCACAATTTACGCTCGCCCGAGCGCAGAATCCGGCGGCCGATGTCGTGCTGGTCCTGCCGTTCGAAAACACTTCCACACGAGCCGAATACAACTGGGTTGGTGAGAGTTTCGCCGACGCGCTCGCCGAGCTTTTAGCGAAGCCCGGTCTGGTCGTTCTTTCCAGCGACGAACGCGAACTCGCCTATCAACGTCTGCGCCTGCCGAAGACCGTCATTGTTTCGCGCGCGACCGCGATCAAACTCGCGCGCCAGGCGAAAGCGACGATGATCGTCGTCGGAAATTACTCGGTAACGCCACCGGCGACGGCGGCGCCCGCTGCTGCAAGCGGCGAAGGCCAGGAAAAGCCGGCCGCAGACGCTTACGTTCAGGTGACGGCGCGCGTGATCAAGGTCAACGAAGGCCGCACGCTCGGCGAGGTGGTTGACGGCGGTTGGGCAACGCGGCAGTTTGATTACGGCGGCGCGTTGACGACGCTTCAGGAAATCCACGGCCGGCTTGCGTACCAGATTCTCTACCAACGCGATAAAGCGCTGCCTTATTCGCAAAACCAGATCGTCCAGGAAGCGACCAAGATTCCGCAGAAGGCTTTCGAAGCTTACGTGAAGGCGGTCCAACTCGATCTCCGGTCCGACACGCGAATCAACTATCTCAAAAACGCGCTGCACTACTACGGCGAAGCTTTGGGTGGCATGGTCTACCCGCAGGCGGCGTTCGAACTCGGCCTCAGTTACATGAACCTCGGTAACTGGAAAGAAGCGACTGAGTACTTCTCGAAGTTGCAGAAGAAAGAACCGCATTACGCTGAAGCCGCGTTTTATGCGAGTCTCGGTTACACGAAGTTGGGAGACTTTGGGCGCGCCCTTGCGACGATCGTCCCGCTTTCCAGCGATCTGCCGTTGATCGGCGTCTACAACAACGCGGGCGCGGTTGCGGTACAGGCCGCGCGCGAAAACAAGAACGAAGCGGAACGCAAACGACTGTTGACGCAGGCCGGCGACTTTCTCGCGCGTGCTTACGAATCGGCGCCAACGGATCAAATGGTCCGGTTCAATTACGCCTACGCGTTGTTTCTGCAAGGGAAATACAACGAAGCTGCCGAACAGCTTCGTCCGGTGCTCACCAACGATCAGCGCGATGGGCAGGCGTATTTCCTGTTTGCGAAGTCGCTCGCGAAGACCGGCAAAACTGAGGCAGCAACCGCAGCCGACGACCAGGCCCGTCGTTACCTGCAAACGTCTTATGCCCGTTGGGAAACTGAGTGGCAGAAGTCGCAAACGACCAGCGGCGTCAATGTACGGATGCGGCAAGTACTCAACCCTGAAGAGCTGATCGCGCTAAAGCCCCGTACGCCGGAAGGTGGAGCTGAGACGCCAAGCTCAGCCACACAGGATCTGCTCGTCAAAGCTCGCGATCTTTATCAGGCGGGTCGCGACGAAGAAGCGCTTCCTGAGCTGCACCGGGTCGTAATGATCGAACCGACAAACGCCGAGGCCTATCTGCTGAGCGGGCGCATCAACCTGCGTCGCAGCGATCAGGAAGCGGCAATCGCCGCATTGAAGACGGCGATCTTCTGGGATCCAAAACTGATCGACGCGCACATCCTGCTGGGCCGGATCTTCCTCGATCGCGGCGACCGGGGCGAGGCGCGGAAGTATGCGTTAAGTGCGATCGCGATCGATCCAAACAACCAGGAAGCGATCGCGCTTCAACGACAAGTCACGATGGGGAATTAGAGCTGGCAGGTTTGACCTGGTCATGGGCCTTTGTGCTTGGTGCTTTGTACTTCGTTCTTTGTCAAAGCACTAAGAACAAAGGCCCAAGATCGTTTTTGTGGCACGCGAGGTGCTCAAGGGATAACCGGCACGACACGGAATACACGAAGTTGATGACCGTGCCCCCGCCGCCAACATCCCCTGAGCGCCGCCTGCCGCTGCGCCAGCTAACCTTCCGAGCGACCCTTCAGTGCTTCCCCCCGAAACGTGGACCCGGCGAAATTGGCCGGGTCTTCCCGCATTTTAAATACCCTTTCTCCAGTCTCGAATCTTCCACGAAGCCTCCGGCACTTTGTTGGCAGGCGACGAAATTTGTCACTTTGACAGTGACGCTTTCTGTCTTTTTGAGTCAAATTCCGGCTAATTGACCAGCTTCAATCACCTCGATTGACGCCTCGCGAAAAATATTTTTTGCGAGGCTTTTGCTAAACTGGGCGGCAGTGCGGGAAGTGTTACCTACATCGTCTGAATGGGTCGCAGCAGGCGCGACTGCTCTCCTACTGATCTTCTCGTTTCCTAACTTCGAGTTCTCCATTCTCGCGTGGATCGCGCTGGTCCCGTTGCTCGTCGTCGTAGCACGCAGACCATCGCCGTTGCGCGCGCTGGTTCTCGGATGGGCGGCCGCAACAGTCTTCTTCTACACGAGCTGTTACTGGCTCACGTATTCGATGATCCATTACGGCGGCGTGCCGACAGTCGTTGCCTACCTGCTACTCGCCCCAGCGGCGATTGTGGTCGGGATCTTTCCCGGTCTGGCGGTGATGCTGGTCGCGATGGCGATCAAGCGTTGGGGCCAGTGGGCCGTACTACTCGCGCCGGTCTTCTGGACAGCTCTCGAATGGGTACGACTCGGCGTCACCGGTCAACTCTGGAACGCGCTCGGCTACTCGCAGGCGTTTCACCCGTTCCTGATCCAACCAGCGTCGTGGGGTGGGGTTTACGCCGTGAGCTTTCTGATCGTCATTGTCAATTCAGCAATTGCTTTAGTAGTGACGAAACCGGAAGGACGCAGAGTCGCAGCGGCGCTGCCTTTGGTCGCATGCGTGTTCGGTTCGATGCCGTTGGCGGGGTTGGTTAGCAATCCTCGACTTTGGTTATCCGATTACCATCCGTCACTGTGCGTCGTGGCGATCCAACCAAATGTGCCGATGACGCTGGTCAAGAGTCCCGAAGAGATGAAGCAGCTACTCGAGCGGCACTTGTCGTTGAGCTTGAGCGGACTGAAGCAGTGTCCCGGCGATGTGGACCGAAGATTAGTGATCTGGCCCGAGTCGCCGATGAACTTCACTTACGCTCCCGACAGATCGTTTCAACAACTCGTGACGAGGTTCTCACTGGAGAACAATACATACCTGCTCTTCAACTCGTTGGAACCTGCGCCGAATGGCGGCTCGTACAATTCAGCGCTCCTAATAAATGGAGACGCCCCGATCGTTCAATATGATAAGATTCGCCTGATGCCGTTTGGCGAATATGTGCCGCTCCCTCAATGGTTACCGGGAGCTTCTTTGATAACTGGTCTCGTCGGCGAGTTCACTCCGGGCACTAAGTACACGCTGATGCCCGTTGGGAATTATCAACTGGGAGTGTTCATCTGCATCGAGTCGGCGTATCCGTGGATCACGCGCGAGATGACGTCTCGCGATGCCGACCTGCTGATCAATATCTCCAACGACGGCTACCTTGGACCAACGGCGGTGATGCGACAGCATCTTGCAAACGCTGTCTTCCGCGCGGTGGAAAATGGCCGGCCGCTAATGCGCGTCACGAATACGGGCTTGACCGCACGGATCGATGCGCTGGGTACGATTGATGGTCTGACGAACCCGTTTGAGGCTGATGTTCGAGTCTGGACTTATTTGCCGTTAGAGGCAGACACGATCTACACCAGGTTCGGTGATTGGTTCGTGCAATTTTGCGCCGCGATTTCAGCGATTCTGCTGGTCGCGATTGTGTTGGGCCAGCGAAGGAGTTTTAGAAAGTTAAGATGAACGAGATTTTGTCACTGCAGGAATTACGAGTTTCTTTTGACGGTCTTCGTGCGCGAGTCGAACAGCTCGGGAGGTTTCTTTGATGTCCCTGCGAGCCGCGAAGAGTTGAACCGTATCGAGGCCCAGGCCTCTGCGCCCGACTTCTGGAACGATCAGGAAGCCGCGCAGAAGCTGCTACAGAATCGCAGCCGCCTGGAAAAGAAGATCGAGCGACAAGAGCATTTTCAATCGCAGATAGACGACGCCGCAGTGCTCTTTGAGTTTGCCGAAGAAGACGAAAGTTCCGTCAACGAGCTCCATTCGCTGCTCGAACGGCTCGAACACGAGTTGGGCCAGGCGGAAACTGAAATGCTGCTTGCGGGCGACAACGATCGCCGCAATGCGATCTGTACGATTCATCCCGGCGCCGGCGGCACTGAGTCGCAGGATTGGGCCGAGATGCTGTTGCGCATGTATTTGAAATGGGTCGAACAGCGCGAGGACTTCAAAGCTGAAGTGCTCGAATATCAACCTGGCGAGGAAGCCGGACTGAAGAGCGTGACGTTCAGAGTTGAAGGCGAATACGCCTACGGCTTGCTGACTGCCGAAGCCGGCGTGCATCGACTCGTGCGGATCTCGCCGTTTGACCAGGCCGCGCGCCGGCACACGTCGTTTGCTTCCCTGTTTGTCTATCCCGAGATCGACGAAGACATCGAGGTCGATATTCAGGACAAAGACCTGCGCGTCGATACCTACCGCGCGACAGGCGCCGGAGGTCAACACATCAATACCACCGACTCTGCCGTGCGCATTACGCATCTTCCCACTGGCATAGTCGTTTCCTGTCAAAACCAGCGTTCGCAACATCAAAACCGGGCCGTGGCCATGCAGGTGCTGCGTTCCCGGCTCTATGAACTCGAACTAGAAAAGCGCCAGGCCGAAACAGCGGAGTTGGAAGCCAACAAGGCTGACATCTCCTTCGGCTCGCAGATCAGAAGCTACGTGCTGGCCCCTTATCAGCTCGTTAAAGACACGCGCACCAAACTTGAACGAGGTAACGTCGACGCCGTTTTGGGCGGAGACATCGACGACTTCATCAAAGCCTACTTGCTCGCGCGCAAGGCTGCTTAGAGTTTGCGCGGAAGGCTGCTTAAGTTCACGCGGAAGGCTGCTTAGAGTTTGTTGAGTTGCTGACTCTCGTAATAAACCATACGCCGAAGGCGTTGGCTAATTACAGCCCAGGGTTCTGAACCCTGGGGATCAAGTATGGAGAAAGCACTAACACTGAAGGTGTTCGCCGCGAGGGGAACTCTTTCAGAGTTGAAGCGCGATAGACATTGCTACCCAGGGTTCTGAACCCTGGGGATCAAGTATGGAGAAAGCACTAACACTGAAGGTGTTCGCCGCGAGGGGAACTCTTTCAGAGTTGAAAGGGCGGATAGACATTGCTAACCCAGGGTTGAAGCAACCCTGGGCTGTAATTGGCCAACGCCTTCGGCGTATGCGCTAACAAGGCGCGTCCATGTTTGTGCTGACTAGGGACCGCCGATGTTTGTGGTGAGTGCTGGAGTTTCATGTCAACTACATCTACACATATTGACGAACGACCGCGCATGGTGGTTCCGCGCGCGAGTCGGGGGAGCGAGATTTTTGGATTCTTCTGCTTGCCGCAGGACTGCTGCTGGCGCTGTGCCTGATCTCAGCGGCGTTCTATCCAAACGATCCGTCATGGAACTCGGCGGGGCAGAACGAAACCCAGAACTGGGCCGGCGCAATCGGCGCGAATGTCGCGGCGACCGCGTTTCAGTTCATCGGTCTCGCAGCGTACCTGCTGCCGCTGCTTCTCTTCGCAGGCGCATGGCGAAGGTTTCGTCGCAACGCGATTCAAAGCCCTGTCACGCGTATCGCGGGGTTGCTGATCCTTGTCGTTGCCGCTTCGGCATTACTTTCGATCTCGCAACTGCGTCCGTTGTTTGACTTAAGCGTCCAACCCGGCGGTCTACTCGGTTCGGTCGTCGCACAAGGTCTCGCAAGTGGCTTGAGCCGGATCGGCGCAACTGTTTTGCTCGTCGCGATCGCCGCCACCGGCCTGCTTCTCGCAACCAACTTCTCATTCATTCGTCTCTATGAAATCGTCGCCAGTCTGATCGCCACACGATTCGCGTTCGTCGGCAAGATTCCCGCGCGTTTCCACGCGTGGCGAGAAATGCGCCGCGAACAAGCCGCAAAACGAAAAGAAATGAAGGCGGCACTGAAAGCCGAACGCGAAGCCGCTCGCAGCACTCTGAAGCAGACACTGAATCTTGACGCCCGCCGAACGCGTCGCCGACTTCATGAAGGAGCCGGTGGCAGTCGAAACAGCGAAAGTAATTCGCGGCGAAACGAAACGAACGATCGTCGCCGAACCAGAACCGCCGGTGATCGTCGCCAGCGCAGCCGCCGGAGCCGCGGCAGCAGCCGGTGTGATGCCGCCTGTTCCGACAGTCACCACCGAACGATCGTCAAGACGCTCGATTAAAACCGACGACGCAGACGACCTCGGAGAGATGGTCAAAGGCGCGTCAGTCCTGCGAGTCAAGGCAGAGGCACCAGCCGAGGCGAAACTTCCCTTCGACGCAAGTCGCCGTGACGTCAATTACGACGACTACAGTCTGCCTGCCCTGCACTTCCTGAACGAAGCGCCGCCACACAGCGAACAGGCAGACGCAGAACTACTCGCGCTCGCAAACCGTCTTGCCGAAAAGTGCAAAGAGTTCAACGTCACCGGCCAGATCAAACACATCTGTCCCGGTCCGGTCGTCACGACTTACGAATTCAAACCCGATCCCGGCGTGAAGTATTCGCGCGTCGTGTCACTCGTGGACGATCTCTGCCTCGCACTGAAAGCCGAATCGATTCGTATCGACCGCATGCCCGGCAAACCGCACGTCGGCATCGAAGTACCAAACCCGCGACGCGAAACGATCTTCCTGCGCGAAGTGATCGAGTCGCGTCGCGTTCCAGGAGTCGCCTTCGAAACTGACGATCGCGCTCGGCAAAACGATCGACGGTCTCAACTACGTCGCCGACCTGGCCAAAATGCCGCACTTGCTGATCGCCGGAACGACCGGCGCCGGCAAGTCGGTCGGCGTCAACGCGCTGATCGTTTCGATTCTTTATCGCGCGCGTCCCGACGAAGTTAAGTTCATCCTGATCGATCCGAAGCGGCTCGAACTCGGTCTTTACGAAGACATCCCGCATCTCGCGACGCCGATCATCGTCGATCCGAAAGCTCGCGTCGCGTTCGCTTGAAATGGGCCGTCGCCGAGATGGAGCGGCGCTATCGCGATCTCGCCGGTTGGGGCGTGAGAAATATCGACGGCTACAACACCGAGATCATGCGCCGCAATCTCGTCAAGGAGTACGACGAAAACGGCGATCCGTGGAAACCGTTGCCGTACATCGTGATCATCATCGACGAGCTCGCCGACCTGATGATGACGTCCGGACGCGAAGTTGAAGAGTCGATCACGCGTCTCGCGCAAATGGCTCGCGCCGTCGGTATTCACCTCGTGCTGGCGACGCAGCGCCCGTCAGTCGACGTGATCACCGGCTTGATCAAAGCCAACTTCCCGTCGCGCATCTCGTTCCGCGTCTCGTCGAAGATCGACTCGCGAACGATCATCGACACGAACGGCGCCGAACAACTTCTTGGCCGCGGCGACATGCTGTTTCTGCCGCCGGGAACTTCGCGTCTGATTCGCGTCCACGGCGCTTACATCGACGAAACCGAAATCGGAAAGATCGTGTCGCACATCAAGGCGCAGGGACCGCCGTCGTACGACGAAACGATCACGCAGTCGGAAGAAGAAGCGCTCGGACTCGAAGCGTCCGCGGGCGAACACGACGAACTGTTCGAAGAAGCGTTGCGCATCTGCGTCGAGATGAAACGCGCTTCGACTTCAGTGTTACAGCGCGGCTGCGCATCGGCTACGGTCGCGCCGCCGCGATTCTCGACATGATGGAACGCGAAGGTCTGATCGGTCAGGCCGATGGTTCGCGTCCTCGTCCGGTGCTTGGCCGTGCTTATGAGATGGTTGCCGAGTGGGACGAAATGGGTAGTGGGGAAGAGTAGTCGTTCCTCGCAAACGGCGCAGATGTAGAGCGCCGCGCACGTGTGCATTTTGCTATAAACCCAGATGCAGCAAAACTTAAGTGCGTTAACACGGATTTTCTCCACAGACTTTTCCACAGTTGCGGTGGAAGATCCGTGTCTCATGATGGAAGGAAAAACCCGATGCAGAATCAACTCTCAACAGCCACCCCAGATGTGGCTTCCTTATTAGCTGGCGGTTACCTGATGGAGAGTCCTCCTCCGACTGACCCGATCGATCCGCCCGACAACCAGGGAGGCGGCGGCACTGGAACGACGACTCCCGAGCCGGATGAAGAAGAGGGCGGTACCGGCAACTAGCACTTGCCCCCCTCCGGACTCCGCACAGGTACTTTGAGTATCGACGCTCAGAACATCGAGACTCGCCCCGTTTCGCTCGAAGGTCTTGCCGAATCTGGATCAACTTCGTCGCTCTGCTCGTGAAATCTTTGACGCTGCACTTGCGTCAGTAGACCCGAGACAAGCAGTCAGGCGGGCTATCGTTCGCGATGGGTCAACGGTCGAAGTGTGCGGTGAGCGCTTCGACGCGTCGTCGACGCCGATCTTTGCGGTTGCGATCGGCAAAGCAGCCGCTTCGATGGCGCTCGGCGTTGAGGATGCGCTTGGCGATCTGGTAGTGCGAGGCGTCGTCAGTGCGCCGGCGTCTTCCGCGCGGCTCTCACAACAGTGGGAGATCTTCGCAGGCGGACATCCGCTGCCGAACGAAGCGAGTCTTGAAGCCGCCCAGGCTGCGTTCAATCTGCTGGATTGGGCGAACGGCGTGCAGGGTGTGGTGATCTGCCTCGTGTCGGGTGGCGGCTCCGCGATGTTTGAGTATCCGAGCCATCCGGCGATGTCGCTCGACGATCTGCGTCGCGCAAATCAGTCGCTGATCGCAAGCGGCGCGCGCATAAGCGAGATCAACGCGGTGCGCCGCACGTTCTCCGCCGTGAAAGGCGGAAAGTTGGCCCAATACGCCCCACACGCTCGATTCGTCACGTTGATCGTTTCCGACACCAATCGAGGCGACGAAGCGAACGTCGCCTCCGGTCCAACCCTGCCAACCTCACCGTACCGTGTTCTGCTGGGTAACTGGACGGCTCTCGACGGTGCTCATCAGAAAGCATTGGAACTCGGATTTAAGTCCGTCATCGCACACGATATTTGCGAACAACCGATACAAGAAGGTTGTGACCTGCTGCTTTCCTCAATGGAAACCACGGATTGTTTGATCTCAGGCGGTGAGTTTTCTTGTCCTGTGCGGGGCGATGGCATTGGAGGCCGCAATCTCGAAACTGTTTTGCGTTGCGCCATGAAGCTACAGCAGGGCGTGATTCTGAGCGCCGGAACGGATGGTATCGACGGCAACAGTCCAGCAGCGGGCGCGATTGCTGACGAAACCACCGTCGAGCGCGCGCGAAGTCTCGGCCTCGACCCCGCCGACTTTCTTGGCCGCAGCGATTCCTACACCTTTTTCCAACAGCTCGGCGATCTGATCGTCACCGGCCCAACTGGTACAAATGTCCGCGATCTGAGAATTATCCTAACTTCTTCTTGACTCCCAACTGCCTGACCGAATATAAGCTCTGTTGCAACTTCCGCCCGGAGCCGCCATTTGTCGACATCGATCAATACGGAAACAATTATCCCGACTGCGCCGCCAGATTCCAGTTCGCTGACTTTTTCCGAACTGGTCGAGCACTTGAACGCCCAGACCTCTCCACCATCGCTCGAACAAATCAATTCCTGGCTGTCGAATGTCGAGATTTCTCCGTTGGATGTCGAACCCTACGTTGGTTTTAAAGAGGGAAACTATTGGCGTCACCGGGTTTGTCGTAACCAAGCCGTAGAGATGTTGATTATCTGCTGGCGGCCCGGTCAGAAAACACCGATTCACGACCACAACGGATCGCATGGTGTCGTCCGTGTCCATAAAGGACTTATGTGGGAAACGACCTTCTGCTACGAGGAGGAACGCGGCCTGTGCTACAACACGGGCCGCGAGTGTCCCACCGGAACGGTGACCGGAGCCGGCGTACCCGACATCCATCAGCTCGGTAATCCCGACGTCAGTGGACAGGACCTTATAACCGTCCACGTATACGCGCCGCCGCTCGGTGTTCTTAACACGTACAAGGTGGGAAGTGCCAAGGTAGACCTTTACACGCCTAATGATTTTCCGACGTGAGACAGTCCGTGCCCAGCGGCTTTCTCGTTCGGAAAATGGGTATCGCTAAACACTCACACAGGGTTGTCGTCTCTTTTCTGATCGCATTGCTTCTTGGAAGTCTTGCGTGTCGTGGGACACGCACGCCCGGCGTCACTTCGCCTGCGGAAGTGACGGTCGCGGCTGCGTCTGATCTGACGCCGGCATTTGAAGAGATTGGACGCGAGTTTGAAGCGAGTCAGAAGACGAAAATCATATTTGTGTTTGGATCGACGGGTTTGCTGACGAGACAGATCGAGAATGGCGCGCCCTTCGATGTGTTTGCGGCAGCGAACGTCAGTTATATCGATCAACTCGAGCAGAAGGGACTGATCGTTCCGGGCACGAAGAGGATCTACGCGCGTGGGCGAATCACGATGTGGACCACGGCCGACAGCGCGTTGAAGATCGAGAAGATTGAAGATCTCGCGCGTCCGGAGGTTCATCGCATCGCCATCGCGAATCCGGATCACGCGCCGTACGGACTCGCCGCGCGCCAGGCGCTCGAAACTGCGCGTGTTTGGGATGTGCTGCGACCGAAGCTGGTTTATGGCGACAACATTCGCCAGACGCTGCAGTTTGCGGAGACTGGAAATGTCGAGGTTGCGATCGTCGCGTTGTCGTTGAGCGTGCAGAGTAAAGGGCGATGGGTGTTGGTTCCCGAAGAGCTGCACCAGCCGATCGACCAGGGGCTGGGAGTGCTTAAAGGGACGAAGAACGAGCAGGCGGCGCGTGCGTTCAGCGATTTTGTTAATGGCGAGCAGGGTCGGGAGATCATGAAGAAATACGGCTTCACCTTTCCTTAAATTTCTCCAGCCACAGATCCTTGCCGTCTGTGATCACTGAGATCATGCCGTGATTGCCGGTCGTTAAGACTTGCGCGCCGCTCTGTTTCCAACGTTCGACAACTTCCTTGTGCGGATGACCGAACATTGAATCCTTTCCGACTGAGACGATCGCGAAGCGTGGGCGTGTGGCAGAGACGAATGCTTCGGTAGATGATGTCTTGCTTCCGTGGTGTGGGACTTTTACGACGTCTGATCGCAATTCTTGCGCAGTCAGTATCGATTCCGTTTTCTTTTCGATATCGCCGGTCAGGAGTATCGAACGTTCTTTATATTTTAGTTTCAGCACCACCGAATCGTTGTTACTGGAATCCGCGCCTGGGGGCGGCCACAAGACATGAACTTCGACCTCGCCAAATCGAATGATGTCACCGGCGTGCACCGTCTCCAAACTCGTATTCGCGAGTGACCCGGTAAACTTCGCGAATTCGGGATCGTTTGCGGGCGTGCGTCCTACGAGTGCGGCGTTGACTGTGAAGTTGCGGACAACGTCGTTGAGTCCGTCGATGTGATCGGCGTCTGCGTGTGTAGGCAGCACGTAATCGACACGGTCCAACCCGCGCCACCATAGATATTCCGAAACGACAGACTCGCCAATGCTGCGCGTTTCGCGTTCGAACGGTCGAGCTTGGACGAAATCGCGGGCGGCCACCGCCGTCGACGAGCAGCGTCGTTCCGTTCGGCATAGTAATCAACGCGCTGTCGCCCTGGCCGACGTCGATGAAATCGATGCGCAACCGGGCTCCTTCGCGTACGGCGCTAAATGGATGCAGGATTGGAAGCGCTACCAGCGCCGATTGGAGCAATACGAGAGGTAAGACGCGGCGTTTCTTCGTAAACCGCGACAACGGCTCCCAACGCTGAAGCGCAATCACAAGCAACAACAACGGCACGTAATAAAAGACATAGATCACGCGCGGCCAACCTGAATACTCGGGCAGTCTTAACGAAGCCACACCAGCCTCCGAAAATGGATCCACACTGTGGACCATCAGCCAATTGATCGCTTCAGCTAACTTCAACACTGGCACCGCAAGCGATGTGCTTACTTCGGCCACCAACAACCCGACTAACGCCACCGCGCCTACGGCTGCCAGCAACACGCTCACGACGATATTCAACACCAGCGACGACAACGAAAGCCGGTGAAAGTACAGAATCATCTGCGGTAACAGCACGATCTGAACAGCCGCCGAAACAACCAACGCGCCGAACACATAACGCAAGAACCACTGAGCCTTGCACCGCTCCAGCGCTGCCGCCAGCGGCAACTTGAAAAGTCGATAATGATGCGTCGACCGCGCCATCTCCCGTTTCCAATTCTTCTCGCTCCAAAACAACGCCTCGCAAAATGCCTTCAACTCCCGCGAACAGTTTGGCGGATAGGGTGTGTCGGCCGTCGGATACCACGCGCCGATAGCAGAAAGTTTTCGCAACAACGGCCATGCGATCACGACGATCGCGAGCACCGACAGAAACGTCAGTTGGAACGACGGATCGAACATCTCTTTCGGGCTATGGACCAGCAGGACGAGCGCCGCTCCTCCGAGTGCGTTCAGCGAAGTGGCCGGACGAAACAGCACCGCGCCAAGTCCGGCAAAACTGAACATCAACGCCGCGCGTACGACCGATGCCTCCGCGCCAACCGCCAGCGAGTAACACCACACGAAACCAGCAGGTATTACAAACTGAAGCAAACGTCTCCGTGTGAGCCGGCGCAGGGCAAAGAGAACAACGCCGCCGATGAAGCTGATGTGCAGTCCGCTGATTACGAGCACATGAAACGTGCCGCCTTCGCGAAAACGTTCGGACGTCGAGCGTGTCAGGTTGTAGCGGTTGCCGAGCAGCGCCGCGTCGAGCACACCCGCCGTCTCCGGTGAGAACCGAGAATCTATCTGACGCTGCAAACGTTCTCGCCAGCCATAAAGCCACGCCAGCGGCAGTAAAACTCTTGTCTCACCCAATCTGACGATCTCGCCCCTGATCACGCCTATCGCCGCGTAGCCCTTGCGATCGAGATACTCCGAAAGCGTCGACACACCGGGATTGCGATAATTGTCCGGGCGCATGAGCCGTGCAGTGACGCGAATGCGCGTCCCGTAACGAAGCTCCACCTCAGAAGGTTGTCGTTGCGCAAGCAGCAACACAGATCCTTCAAATCCGTGTTCCACCCTTAGTCTCAAGTAAACGGCGTCACGCGCATGCTCAGGTGGACCATCCAATACGCCTGTAAGCACCAGCGTCTGACCGGCCGGCATCTCCCGAGGTCGCGGTTGCTCCGTTCCAAGCACTGCCCCGGCAAAGAACATCGCCGTCAACAACGCCCAACCCGCCAACGTCAACCGCCCCTTCATTACCGCCACCAACGCCAGCACCGAAACCACACCACCTGCAATCGCCAAATACACGACTCCCATCGGTGGCCCATACTCCACCGCACATACACCAACACAAAACGGAATCGCGATTTGAACGAGCGGATACTGGCTGAAATAGTTGACGTGAGGACTGCTTTTCATAGCTTCGTGAGGGCCGAGCTATCTTACGCTGAAACAGGCGTTCTAGGAAGTGGTTAGTTGGACCACTGTCTCGACGTGGTGAGTTTGGGGAAACAGGTCGAATCCGGCGATCGATTCGACGACGTATCCGCCCGCGATCAACTTTTTGAGATCGCGGGCGAGTGTGGCGGGATCGCAGGAGACGTACGAGATTCGTTTCGGATGTAGATCGAGTATCCCTTTGATCACGACTGACTCTGCGCCGGCACGCGGCGGATCGAGCAGAATGAAGTCGACGTCCTGGGCGTTCTTAATTTCCTCAGCTACGTTCCCTGTTATGACGCGCGCGTTTGTAAGACCCGCGTGCTGAAGGTTTCTGCGCGCGAACCGCGTGGCGACGTGGTTTGCTTCGATTCCCACAACTTTCGCGAAGCGCCTCGACAGCGGCAACGTAAACAACCCGACGCCGCAATAAAGATCCAGCGCCGTTTCGCCGCCCGCACCGCTCAATGCAAAGTCGATCAACTGCGGCAACAGCGCGGGATTGATCTGAAAAAACGACTCCGCGTTGTATTGGTAGACCTCATCGCCGACTCGCAAACTCAGATCGCTCGTTTCAAACTCCGCGAATGGCGGCGACAGCGAAACGCCGTGCTCGCCGGCAACCACGTCGAGATGCTTCAAGTCCGGGGGAAACTCGGACCACTCCGCCGCGCGGACTTGTTCGAGTGTTTCCTGTAACTCCGGCATCAGCACGGCGCAGTCGGCGACGTCGCACACGCGCCTCGAGCCACGTTCGTAGTAACCGATCTCGCGTTTCTCTTGATCGATCTGCCACGTCGCGCGTACGCGATAACGCCAGTTGTTCGGTGACGGGTGAACGGTAATCGACGGCAACGGATCCAGGCGGGCGATGCGCTGCAGACAGTCGGAGATGATGCCGGCCTTGGCTGCCAGTTGTGCTTCGTATGTGAGTTGTTGAAAGTCGCACCCGCCGCAGCGGCCAAAGTAAGGACAGGGCGGCTCGACGCGAACTGGCGAAGGTGTGAGCACCTCAACAACCGACGCAAACAGTACGTTTCCCTGCTCGCGTTCCACCTGCACGCGCAAATGATCTCCCGGCGCAGCAAGTGAAACTAAAACGGTCTTGCCGTCAGCATGGGCCAACCCCACGCCACCCGGCAAAATCCGCTCTATCTCAACCCTTACACTCTTCACAACAGCTAAACGTAAAACAAGCTGAGTCGCGGGATCGCAAACTGCTCCCGCAAACGCTTCAGCAGAAGATTATCGAACGTCTGATTGTAAACGGCGGCTTCCATCTGACTGCGATACGGTTTGAGTTGATCTTTGACTCCGTTCTTCAGCGCGTCGAGATCGGTTGCGGTGATCACCAGGAGCATTGCATCGTTCAGCATTCGCTCGAGACCCGTGAGTGAATCTTCGAGCCGGCGCGTGTCGAGCACAGCGTTGGCCGCGAGGTCGTCGCGGATCTCCTGCAACAGACCCGCAGCCCGCGCAAGTGCTTCCGATAGATCGTCTTCTTTCCGCAACTGCGATAACCGAACGAGTTCGCTGTGGCAACGTTGCAAATGTTCACTGATCGCAGCAGCAGAAAACGGCGTCTTGTCTGTTTCCGCGCCGTCAGTCTGCTCCGACACGCCAACACGCGCCTCCAGCCATTCTTCATACTGCGCTTCAACTTCCTCCTGGCAGTAAAGAAGCGTCTTCACACTTCGTTTCCGCGGCCGTGACTCATATGAATCAAACGATCGCTCAACTCCACGCAGAACGATGTGCAACGGAATTCCCTGCTGCTTCCACGTTTCCATCAGCGCCCAATCGAGCGGACTGAGAAACAGATGCTTAGCACGTCGCCTGACGAATGCATCTTCAATCTCGGTGAAATAGTTGTAGTAATTCAAGCTCTTTCGTGAATGATCCGTAAGCCGTCGAGCGTCAGGTTCTCGTCGATCTGCCGGATGTATTTAGACGCATGCTCCATGAGCCGGGCAAGACCGCCGGTGGCGATCACTTTCGGCGACTCGTCCATTGCCTCGAGCATCCGTTCGATTAAACCGTCGATCAAACTCGCGTAGCCATAGAAGATCCCCGACTGCATCGCTTCGACCGTTGACGTGCCGATCACTTTCTTCGGCCGCTCTACGTGCACACGCGGCAGTTTTGCGGCGCGCGAAAACAGCGCGTCGGCGGCCGTTTTGATCCCTGGAGCAATAACGCCGCCGAGATACTCGCGCTTCGAGTTGATCGCGTTGAATGTCGTCGCCGTGCCAAAGTCGACAACTATACACGGGGCGCCATATTTCTCCACCGCCGCGACGGAATCGACGATCCTGTCCGCGCCGAGTTGTGAAGGCTGATCGTAGAGTAACTTCAGGCCAGTGTTGGTGGTGTGGTCGACGAACTGCGGCGTCAATTGGAAGTCACGCTCGGACATCAGCCGCAGCGCGTCGTTCAGTTGCGGAACCACGCTGGCGATAATGATCGCTTCGAGCTCTTTAACGTCGAGGCTCGAACGATCAAACATGTCTCGCACCATAGAGCCGATCTCGTCCCTGGCGCCGAGGTGCTCCGGAAGCATTCGCCACTTCGCGCGCAATTCGGGTCCTTGATAGACGCCGAGCTTGACGTTCGTGTTACCGGCGTCAATCGCCAGAAGCATAAGCCAGCTCCTCGACCTTGTTGGGTGTGCCGTCCAACACTTGCTCGATCAAATCCGCCGCTCGTGCAGGTCCGTTCTCCTGTTTCAACTGCGTGCTGACCTCGCGTGCTCTCTGAGCGTAGGCCGGCTCACTCAACAACCGATTCAACTCCTTAGCCACACGCGCCGCACGATACTTGTTTCGATAGACAGTGCGGCTCACGCCCAATCTCGCTGCATGGTCCGCGTTGTCCGATTGATCAAACGCGAACGGAACGATCAATGTCGGTACACCCGCCAGCAAACCCTGCGACGTCGTTCCGACGCCGCCGTGATGGACCACGACGCTCGCGCGCGGCATCAACATCTCATACGGAACGTAATCAACGGCGATCATGTTGTCGGGCAATTCACCCGGGTGATTGCGTTCGTCGCCGATCAGCAGCACCGCGCGTTGGCCCAACTGCTTCGCTGCCTCGATACTTTCGCGAAAGAACTCGCGCCCGATCCAGACGGCGGAAGAGCCAAGGGTAAAAACGATAGGCGGCGGGCCGCTGTCGAGGAAGTCTGACAGTTCCGGCGGCATTACGAATCCGTGGTTGCCGTCGTAAAAACAGAAACCGGTGATTTCGGCCTGCGGCGGCCAATCCGGTTGCGGCGCGGCGAAGACTTTCGAAAACATCGCCAGGACGCGAAGCGGCGAGTGTTGCCCGTCAAACATCGGGTTGCCGTAGTCGCTTAGACCAAGCTCAGCACGGAACTCGAGTACGTGCTTCGCTTTGTATTCACTCTTCATTACGTCGAAAAACAATTTCAGGAAGCGTGGGCCGAGTAGGCTGAAGACTTTGGTCGTCCACTGCATCACGGGTGGGATTGGCGGATCGTAGACGGAGAAAAACGAGAGCGGCGCGAGTACGGTCGAGATCCACGGTAAGCCGGTCTTACGACCGACCAGCGGACCTGCGGGCGCTGCCGGATGAGTTATCAATAAATCGGCGCCCTGAACTGCAATTAGCAAATCCTGGTAGGCGTCGCGAACCGCTGGGTAAACGATCTCTTCCATCAGGAACCTTGGACCAGTCCGTGGTTCCATAATCTTCCGGATCAGCTCGGGCTCCTGTTCCTTCGGTTGCGGAATGTTGGGCCGGACGGGGGCGAGTTCCAACCCGGCCGCCTCGAGTTTCTCGCGATAGACCTCCATCGTCGCGATCACGGGCCGGTGCCCACGCGCGCGCAACTCCAGCGCGACCGCCATGTACGGATGGACGTCGCCAAACGATCCCCACGTGTTCAGGACTATTCGTTTGCCATCTGCCATAAAATGATCTATCCGCCGCTTTGCATCAGAAAAATAATCCTCGTTGCTTCGTGTTCGACCGGTGCCGGTGAGAATGAGAGGACTTTTGAGTCAAACTGACCGCGGATCGGAGACTCACGTCGCCGGCTCTCACTAACTTCGTTCCATCCGTGGTTTCGAGTCGCAGGGCGCCGTCGCTTTCGACGCCGCGAGTGACACCTTGCCAGACCTCGTCGCCGTTCATCACCTGCACGGATTTCCCGCTTGCATACGACGAGCGGCTGGTCCAAGCGGCGACGATCTTCTCCGGGCCGTCAACTTCGTGCAGCAACGAATACCAACGCGATAAGGCGCGCAGCAGCGCCGCCAGCAGCGCCTCACGCTCGGGCGCACGACCAGAGGCTTCTCCCACCGAAATCGCCAAGTTTGCGATCTCAGGTGGATATGCGTCGGCGGTCAGATTAATGCCGATTCCGACGATGACCGCGCGCCCGGTTGGCGTCTCCACAGCCTCCGCCAGTATGCCGCAGATTTTTCGCTCACCTGAAAGAAGATCGTTGGGCCATTTGATATCGGTGTTCACGTCGCACGCTTCACTCAACGCGTCCCCAACAGCCAGCACCGCCAGAAAAGTGATCAACGGCCACTGATCCACCGCAATTGCAGGCTGCAAAAGGATGCTGAAATAGAGCCCCGCGCCTCGCGGCGACGACCACGCGCGCTGCAAACGTCCCCGGCCCGCCGTTTGCTCCTCCGCCAGAATCGAGAGGCCCTCCCCGGCGCCTTCTGACGCCTGCCGCGCCAGTTCAGTGTTGGTGGAAGGCAATGACTCGAACCGCAGGATCTTGGGCTTGAGGGATTTCATCTTGAAGACTCTACTACACAAACTCGAAATACCGCTGGTGATGATCGTGCTCTTCGCAGGCGCGGCGTTCCTGACGAAGATGTGTTACCTCTCACTCGCATTCAACACCCTCTTCACCGTCGCGTTCCTCGCCATCTTTTACTGTTACCTGCGCGCGCGTTTCAACATCCGCGTGCCGCTTGTGCTCCTCGGTCTCGTGTTCCTCGCGTTGCAAGTCGACGCGCTGGGAAACTTCTTTCGCCTGTACGGCCGGCAGTTTGGACCAATGCAGTACGACGAGTTCTCGCACTTGACCGTGCAGGTGCTCGTCAGTCCGATCATCATCTGGTTTGTCACGCGCTTGCTGCACGCGTACGGCTATCGCTTGCCGCTGTTCCTGACGTCCTTCTTCGCCGCGACGACGGTGTTCAGCCTCTCAGCGGCGTACGAGATCATCGAACTGTGGGATGAAGTTCACTTTGGCGGCCAGCGAATCTGGGGCAAGTACGACACCGCTACCGATCTTCAGTGGGACCTCTGCGGCATAATCATCGGCACTGTGTTTTCCTGTATCATATTGCGAATTGCGAATTTCGCAATCCGCAATTCGAAATTCGCAATCACTTAGAATCCTGTGATCGACTGGTTCCCCATCAGGCTTTCCTTCGCCGTGGCTACGGCTGCCACACTGATCGCGCTGGTGGCCGGCTCCGGACTGGCGTGGGTGCTCGCGCGCAAACGCTTTCCGGGCCGCAACCTGATCGACGCGCTCGTCACGTTGCCACTCGTCCTGCCGCCGACAGTGCTCGGTTATTACCTGCTGGTATTACTCGGCACGCGTTCGACAATCGGCGGTTTTCTCTACAACACCTTTGGCATCCGGCTCACGTTCACAGTGACTGCTGCGATCATCGCTGCGACGATTCACGCGTTGCCGTTGGTGACGAAGAGTTTGCGAGCGGCGTTTGAAGGAGTGAACACGGATCTCGAAGCGGCGGCGCGCACGTTGGGTCTCAACAACCGGCGCATCTTTCTTCGCGTGACACTGCCGCTCGCGTCGAAGGGCGTGCTGGCGGCGACGGCGCTCGCGTTCGCACGCGCGCTTGGCGATTTCGGTGTGACGATAATGATCGCGGGAAACATTCCCGGCAAGACGCAGACTGCTTCAGTTGCGATCTACGATGCAGTGCAGGCCGGACGTGATAACGAAGCGTTTGCGCTCGCCGTCACGGTGTCGGTGATTGCGGCGTTCATGCTTTATGTGATCAACCGCTTCGGTCGAGTCGGGTGGTAACCACAAAAGGCGCCTTTTGTGGTTACAGGAAGTTTTTGAAATTCTTCTCGCTGATCGAGTAGCCGGGAAACACCTTTTTCAGATCGGTGGTTCTGAGATGTCGAGCGGCGATCTCGCCGAACACGTCGCGGAAGTCAGTAGTCAACGCAAGGTCGCGTTCTTCGAAAAGCTGATCGTTCTTCAATCCCGGCCAGCGTCCGTAAACCTTGCCGCCACGCACCGAGTTGCCCAACACAAACATCGCGTTCGCGTGTCCGTGGTCCGTTCCGCGATTGCCGTTCTCTCTTACCGTTCGGCCAAACTCCGACATCGTCAGAATCACGACGTCGTCCATGCGTTGGCCCAGGTCCTGATAGAACGCGGCGATTCCGTTACTGAACTGCTGCAACAGGTTCGCGAGCTGGCCGCGACTGTTGCCCTGGTTCGCGTGCGTGTCCCAGTTGGGCATGTCTGTGAACGCGATTTCCAAACCGACGTCCGACTTGATCAATTGAGCGATCTGCCGGAGCGAGTTGCCGAACTGGTTCGCTGGATAAGTAGCGCCGTTCTCGGGTTTGTACTGCGCGGGATTGACCTTCTTCAAAGAATTCACCGCTTCGAAAGTCTCGCGGCCGGTTGACGCAACGACATCTTTGTTCTGTTGCGCGTAGAGCGCTTCGAAACCGTTCTGCAGATTCTCGGAAGATTTGCCCGCGCGAATTGAGAAGTCTGACAGGTTCGCCATCGCGACCGAAGGAGCGCGTCCCATCAACGCGCGCGGCATCTCGCGTGTGATCGCGACTGCGCGGAACGACGAGTCCTGCGGATCCTTCTTCGTTTGCAGGTAACGATTGAGCCAGCCGTCGCCGGTCGACTTCACGCCGGGCGTCCCCGATTCCATGTAATCCTGCGCGTCGAAGTGCGAACGCGAATTATCCGGAGAACCCGACGCGTGAACGATCGCGAGCCGCTTGGAATCCCACAGAGGTTTGAACGATCCCATCGACGGATGCAGTCCGAAGAAACCGTCGAGGTTGATCGCCGTCTCGTTTCCACCGTCAGGTTTGCGAATGGCGATCGACGGCCGCACGTTGTAGTAGTTCGACTCGCCAAACGGGACGACCATGTTCAGACCGTCAACCGCGCCGCGTTGAAAGATCGCGACGAGAATCTTGCGACGCCCGCCGGCGGCGATCGCTTCACGTCCCATCACTACGCGTTCGAGAAACGACGGCGCCGCAAGCGACATGCCCACACTCGCCAATGCAACGCTTCCTGACTTCAGAAAAAACCTGCGATTCATCTCTTTACCTCTACTGCCTCTGAAACTCGGGCGTGCCCAGGATCAAACCGACGACCTTCGTGATCGGATCAGACTGGTCCACCTGCTTCAACAACGTCTCTTTCGTCGACGCGGAGACTTCTCCCGCGAGAATCGTCTTGAGCGACTCGTCGATCATCCTGCGCTTGTCTGTCTTATCGCCCGCCAGTTTCGCGAGATCGACTCGCGTTCCGGGAATTCGATTAGCAGCCAACGCGACGCCGAAATTCATTCGTTCGAGCAGGCCGCCGGTGTTGACCCAGTTCTCAGCGGTGTCGGAATAACCGTTCGGAGTTTGATAACCGTAGAGCGGTTCACCCATGCGCGCGATCCACTGATGCGTGCCTGGTCCACCATTGGTGTCGGCGCCAAGGACGCGAATCGCGCTAATCGCCACTTCAAAAGGACGCTTCACTTTCGCGCGATAACTTTCGGGAGAATAAAACTCGTTCGAGAAGAAGATGGCTTTCAGCGTTTCGCGAATGTCGCCATCGCTCTTAGTGAACGCGGCTGCGACGCGATTCACTAACGCGGGCGGCGGATTGTCCGCGACAAAGTGACGCACCAGTTTGGTCGCGATGAACTTAGCCGTCGACGGATGTTTCGCGAGAATGTCGAGCACCATCAAGCCGTCGTTGAAACCGCCGCCGGCCGGGATCTTCTGACCGAGCACGGTCTTCTCGCCGTCGTCGTGCGCGCGGACGTTGAAGAAGAAGCTGCCCGCTGGACCACGCATCGCATTACGCGCCTGTTCACGGCCTGTCAGTGCATTCACAGCGGCAGCGCCGCCACGCGGTTGGAAGATGGTCCAACCCGTGAAACAGCGCGCAACTTCCTGCACGTCTTTCTGCGTGTAACCGCCGTCGACGCCGAGTGTGTGCAGTTCCATCAACTCGCGCGCGTAGTTTTCGTTGATGCCGCGACGCGTTTGCGGCGGCGCCTGGACCATCACCTGCGCGCGGCCGCGGCTAGCGTTCGGACTCACGCTCTGAAAGTTGTCGAGATAAAACAGCATCGCCGGACTCTGCGCGGTCGCCTGCAGCAGAGATGAAAACTTGCCCATCGCGTTCGGGCGAATCGTGTCGCGATCGTAAGCGGGCAGCAGCCAACGGTCAGCGCCTTTGCCGGCGAAGATGTTGAAGTGGTTGGTCCAGAAATCGACCATCACTTCGTTCAACTGTCGCTCGCTGTAAACCGCGCGCAGAATTCGAGACGCGTGCAGCTCAGCCATGATTCGTTGCGGCTGTTGCAGTCCGTTCTCTTTGTAATATTCCTGGATAAACTTGCGGCGCTCTTCGTTTTCTCGCGGATTGTTCTGATTCTCCGGCGCCTCAGCCATTTCCTTGGGCATCAGCCCGCGTGCCTGAAGCTGGCGAATAAGCTGGTTGGGCTGCGGATACTTTTCGTAGAGTTCGGCAACCGACATGTTCAGGACGGACAGGTCCTTCACTTTATTTTCCGCGATTGCGTCGGTGATTTTTTCGGGGTTGAGCTGTTGATTGATGTAGTTCTCGAGCCCGATTGCCTTCACCCGTTCGACGTCACCCGGACGCGCGCCGAAGCCGAGTCGATTCAGCACGTGAACGATGCGCTGCTCTTCGCTCAAGCGCAGCTTGGTGGATACTGTCGACTACCGGCTGCGCGGCCGCGATCGAGGCGACTAACGACAGCACCGCGATGTTTGTCAGGAATCTTTTCATAACAGTTCGTTAGACGGCGCACCCGCGCCGTTGGTCGAAAAATTAAGGGGCGCCCGTGCTGGTCGTCGACGTAGTGCGGTCGGCGGGCTGGTTTCGACCCATCGGACGCGGATACGTCACCGGGCTCCGGTTTCCGTCCTTATCTATCGCCCGCACGCCGAAAAAGTAGTTGTCCTTCGACATGCCCTTCATCGTAAACGCCGTGACCTTTCCGACCGCCTTCGAGTTGGTCCAGACCGCCGCCGTCGTGTCGCGCCAGACGATCTCATATCCCGCAAGATCCGGCTCCTTGTTCGGTTCCCAGCGAAGGTCTGTATCGTGCGACAGCCGCTGCGACAGAATCGTTACGCCTTTCGGTCTCGACGGCGCCAGCGCCAGCACCGCCAGCGATACCGCATTCACCCGCGCCACATTCGCCACGTACCCGAAGTCGACAAACTCCGGCAGGTCTCCAAACTGTACGCCGTTCTCCATGCGCACGTTCTGATGTTGATGCCGGAAGTCTTCATGCATCTCCGTGAAGCGGACGGCCGGATAACCGCGTTCGAGAAACGGAATGTGATCGCCGCCGCGGCCGTATCGATCGCGCCGGTAGACCATCATCACTTTCAACTGCGGCACATATCGCTCGCCCATCTCCTTGATGAAGCGCGCCAACTGCCGTGACGCAGAATCGTTCTCGCCGCCGACGCTGCGTCGCGTGTTCGCTTCCGCCGGCGTTTCGTTCGACGGCACGCCTTCGGAAAACACGCGCACAGTGCCGCGATCGCGAATACCGTTTCCGCCAAGCGTGTTGCCGATGATGTCGTTGGTGAACATCGCATCGATGTTCCAGTTCTTCTGTTTTGCCTGTTCGGCGAAGTGAGTCGAACCGAGCAGGCTCTGCTCTTCGCCGGCCACCGCCATGAAAACGATCGTCGCTTCAAACTGATGCTTCGCCATCGCGCGCGCCATCTCGAGGACCGCTGCTGTTCCGGAAGCGTCGTCGTTCGCGCCCGGAGCGTCGCACTTTGCGTCGGTCGTGCTGTTGCACATCGAATCGTAATGTCCACTCACCACGTAGATGCGATCCGACGATTCCGGTTGCGTGCCTTTCAACGTCGCGACGACGTTTGTGACGATCGTCGGTTGCGGCACGCGTGCGGCTTTTGCTTGTTCGTACGACTGCTTCTCGACAGTCATTCGACCACCGGACGCTTCCGCTGCTTTCAAAAACTCCGCATACAACCAATCACGCGCGGCGCCGATGCCTCGCTTCGGATCGTTCTGTTCAGAAAGCGTGTTGCGAGTGCCAAACGACACGAGCTTGCGGATCGATGCTTCGATGTTGCGCGCGTCGATGTCGCGAACGATCGCCGCGATGGTGCGATTGCGTGGAGCAGGCGACCTTTGTTGAGCAGGAATTGAGTTTGGTGTTACACCGGCGACCAACGCACACAACAAGGCACGAGCAAGCAGTTTTGTGGGCTTCATGGCCGACTAATTTAACACCGATTGGGCCGGGATTTTAGCGGATACGGTAGGTGCGGCCCTTCCAGACGACGACGATCTGGCCGTCGAGTTCATCGGCGATCGTTTTGATCGACGGCTCGTCGGCGATGAGCGCGCGATACTGCTCCGAGCCGCGCGCGACGCTGGTGATGGACTTCGATGAATCGTAATCGGTGTCGATCCAAACGCCCGCGCTCTTGCGGAAGTGGCGACCGGCAACGGAACGCGTTTCTGCTGCGCGCTCGTCGTCTTTATCAGCAGGCGCGCGCTTGAGACTTCCGGTGCCGGTGCCGGCCATCGGCCTTGCGGCGCGTTCTGCGCTTCGGACCTGGACATCTTGTCTGGTTGTAGCGCCCGGCGCGACAGTTACGGCAACCCCTTCGCTTTTGTTGTAGTCGCGCTTGCTCGTATCGCCTGCGGCCGTGACGTTAACGGTTTCCTGTTTGTCCGCCGCCGTTTTTTCCTTCTTCTCGGCCTCGGATTCGCGACTGGTTGCCGGCGGCGCTTCGTTTTGCACCGCCGCAACTTTTGGTGCAGCCGGTGGAGGCGCCGCGGAAGTGCCGGCAGCGGCCGCAGACTGATCCGCTGGTTCGGCTGCCAGTTTCCCTCGCGCTTCTTTCGTAACTGGAGCTACTACAGGACCATTTTGCACCGCTTCTCTTCCTGGACTCGTCTCTGAGGGACTGTCATAAAGCATCGACGGCGAAGCGGCCGGTTCCTGAGCTGGTACCGCCGCTGTCGCGGGTTTCGTTTCAGCCTCACGCAGTTGCGCGACGTTGGTGTTTTCGTACTCGGGCCGCAAAACAAAAATTCCCACTGCCGCGATCACGATCAGACCCAGCGCCGGAACCGCATATCGCAACACCATCGGCGAAAACAGACTCGCGAGAAAACTCTTCAAGCCTGAAGGCGCAACTACACCCGCCGTTTGCTGCACGGGAACCGGCCCTTGCGCCGCGCTAAGCTGAACCACCAGCTTGCGGCAGCTCGAACAGTCAGCCAGGTGTTCGGTGTAACGAGCACGCGCCGCTGCCGGCAACGCATTCGCAGCGTACGAATTCAGCTCGTCGGCATCGAGATGCTGCTCGTCATTTTCAGAGACAGGGACCCCGTTTCGCCCGCTTAACTGGCGCAATAACAGATCAATATCGTTGTTTGGTTCCGGTCTCATTTCCAATTAAAGAACGTGCGTTTGGCCATACCTTGCATCACTTCCAGTTCAAAAGCGCTTCGACATCCGTGTCCAACTGCTGCCCCAACTCCGAAAAAGATCTCTCAGCTTCGGCTTTCGTCCAACCGCGCTCGCCGACCAAAATCTCGCTGACGCGCTTGCGCAGGTCGGTCTGTATCCGGGTCAAACGGCGGCTCGCAGTCGCTTCGTGCACGCTGAGTATCGCACCTGCCTCGCGCAATCTCAGGTTGTCGAAGTAGTAAAGCTTCACCAGCAAACGGTCTTCCGCGTTCAACTCCTGTACTGATTTGCTGAGTGCCTGCTGCATCTCGGTGCGGGCGTATCGATTCGACATCGACTCTTCAGGATTCTGCATTCCCGCCAGCGCAGGCTGTCCAACCGCGACCTGCACTTCCTGCGCGAGTCGATCGAGATCCGCGTCCTCTTCTGTTTGTACCAGCTTCGACTGTTTTCTAAACGTGTCGACTGCGAGCTGTGCGACGACGGCGCGCAGCCACCCGGCTAGCGAACCGCGGCCGGAATAGTACGCCAGCTTGCTTGCGGGCCGGCCGTCGCTGCGGGTGCGGAGTCCGTAGAGTTCCGCCCAGATCGATTGCGCGAGATCTTCCGCCGCGTCTTCGTTCGAACTTGCCGAACGCGCTGCTGAACGAACTGCGGGAGTGAAACGTTCGACCAATTCAGTCCAGGCTTTCTCATCGCCGCGTTCACAGGCGACGATCAAACACAAATCGTCGGCCTGAAGTTCGTCGATAAACTTCGCGATCTGTTCCCGTGAGACACCGGGATCGTCCCTGAACAGATACTTTTCAACACCGGCGCGAATCCGTATTACCAGAGCGTCGCGGCTCAGCGAACGATTGTCCTCGGCCCGGGCAAGCAACCGCCCCACGCCCTCGTTCAGCAAACCGTCGATGTCAGTTCTTCTGGTTTCCACGGGAAGTCTCGAGAATTGGGGCTAATCCTACCACTCTCAACCCTCTTTGATGCAGCAAACTGCGTTCGTTGAAACTTGACCTCCAAGAATTAGGAACAGGTCAGGAAGGGGGCAAGCGTAGCGCGCCCCCGCTCAGACGACAGCGGGGGCGATGCCCCCTTCCTGACTTGTTCTACCTGCAGCGGCACCCTATTCTTTCGACCATGCTGCGCGTCACAGAAATCTTCCGCTCGATACAGGGTGAGTCGACCCATGCCGGTCGCCCGTGCACGTTTGTGCGGTTGACCGGCTGCCCGATGCGTTGCGTTTGGTGCGATAGCGAGTACACGTTTACTGGCGGCGAACACGTCTCGATCGACGCGGTGATGGACCAGGTCCGTGCGTTCGGCGTCAACCTCGTCGAAGTCACGGGCGGCGAACCTCTCGCTCAAAAAGAGGCGTTTAACTTAATCGAGCGTCTCTGCGACGAAGGCTTTGAAGTTTTGATCGAAACCGGCGGCTATGTGTCTACAGCCGGGCTCGATCCACGCGCGAAAGTGATTCTCGACATCAAGTGTCCGGCGTCAGGCGAGGAGCCGCGAAACGACTGGTCCAACCTCGAACGCCTGCGTGCAGATCGCGATGAAGTAAAGTTTGTCATCGCCGACGAAGGCGACTGGCACTACGCGAAGAAAGTGATCGAAGAACACGATCTGCAAAACCGGACGCTCGCGATTCTGATCTCGCCTGCGTGGGATCAAATCGATCTACAGCAACTCGCCGACTGGGTCGCCGGCAGCGGTTTGAAGCTGCGCATGCAGTTGCAACTGCACAAATACATCTGGGGTCCGGACGTGAAAGGAGTTTGATGGGCGGCTCCGAAGAACTCGCGACTGAAGTCGAAGAATTGGAAGACGAGATCGATCAACGCCGAATCGCGGTCTGCCTCGTCTCCGGCGGCATGGACTCCTGCGTCACCGCCGCAATCGCCAACGAAGAGAACGACGAACTCGCGTTTCTCCACGTGTCGTACCGACAGCGCACCGAAGAACGTGAACGCCAGGCTTTCGAAGCGATTGCGGATCATTACAACGTCACGTCGCGCCTGGTCGTGTCATTCGATCACCTCGCACGCATCGGCGGTTCTTCGTTGACTGACAGTCAGATTCCAGTCAGCACGGCGGATCTCGCGAGTCGCGCAATTCCGTCGAGCTACGTCCCATTCAGAAACGCACACCTGCTCGCAACGGCCGCGAGCTGGGGTGAAGTAATCAAAGCGAGCGCGATCTACATCGGCGCCGTCGCCGAAGATTCGTCGGGTTATCCCGATTGCCGTCCGGAGTTTTATGCCGCATTTCAGCAGGCAATCGACGCCGGCACCAAGCCCGAGACAAGGATCACGATCGAGACGCCGGTCATCGGAATGCGCAAGTCGGAAATCGTGCGAAAGGGCTTGGATCTCAACGCGCCGTTGCACCTGACGTGGTCGTGTTACCAGTCGTCCGATCGCGCCTGCGGGAATTGCGATTCGTGTGCTTTGCGCCTGCGCGCATTTCGTGAAGCAGGCGCCATGGATCCGATAGCGTACGTGCTTGACAGTAGTCGCTCAGCTTATTAAGTTTAGGGCACTTCTCAGAGTTGCTTATTGTTACAACTAGACAACAGTGGGCACGCATCTTACTGGTCTGTTTCGATAACGCGAACCCACGCAGATGGAGGAATCTTTAGATGATTGGCAAATACTTTTTCGGAGCGCTTGCAGTAGCAGTTCTTCTTGTCTTCGCTTCGATTAGCGCGGTCGCCCAGGTTGGCGAACTCCGTGGCACGGTGATGTTGAAGCAGGCCGATGGCCAAAAGGTTCCCCTCGCTGACGCGCAAATCGACGTCTTCCGCACCGACATCAAGGGCGAATACAAGACCAAGACCAACAAGAAAGGCGAGTTCGTATTCGCCGGCATTCCCTTCGTTGGCACCTACGTAGTCGCCGCGAGCCACCCAACCGCGGCGCCGAACTTCATGCCCGGCGTCAAAGCGGGACGTGGCGTTCCCGTCGACCTCGAGGTCAATCCCGGCGACGGAAAGAGACTGACGTTCGACGAGATCAAGAACGCGGGCGGCGCGGCCGGCGCGCCGGCTGCGGGCAGCGGAGGATCGTCAGGCGGCAACAGTGGCGGAGGTGAAAGCGAAGCCGATAAGGCGAAGCGCGCTGAGTTGGAACGCAAGAACAAGGAGATCATGGAGGGCAACAAGAAGATCGAGGAAGCAAACGCCACGATCGCGCGCACCTTCAAGGCCGGTAATGAAGCTCTGAGCGCAGCAACCACCGCTTCCAAGGGCAAGCAAAGCGAGGTGGCAATTCAGAAGTTCAGCGAGGCCATCACACAGTATGACGAAGGACTCGCAGCCGATTCTGAGCAGCCGGCGATCCTGACCAACAAAGCCGTGGCGTTGAAAGGTCGTGGAGTTGAAAAGTACAACGCCATGATCCAGAACAAGGGCCTCGATGACGAAGGCAAGAAAAACGCGCTCCAGGGCGCACAAGCCGACTTCAAGGGCGCTGCGGAAGCCTCAAGCAAAGCAGTGACATTGCTCAAAGCGCAAACCGTGCCGACCGATCCCGCGGAATTGCAGCGCTTCAACGGCAACAAATACGCCGCCATGCTGACGCAGTCCGAATCGATGCGACTCTTCGTCAGCAAAGTCGACGCGACGAAGGCCGAGGCCGGAGTAGCGGCGTTCAAGGACTACATCGCCGTCGAAACCGACGCGGTGAAGAAGGGCAAGGCCCAACTCGACCTGGCGCAAATGCTGCTAGACTCGGGCGCTGCCGATAAGGCGTTCACGGAATATCAGGCAATTCTGGAAACGCCAGCCGGACAATCCTGAGGCAAATCTCGGCGCCGGACTCGCGCTCTACGCCGCAAACGAGAAGGCCAAGTTTCAGGATGCCGCGAACTACCTGCAAAGATTCGTCGACAAGGCGCCAGACGGTCACCCGTTCAAAGACGATGCCAAGTTGATCCTGACCGAGATGAAGAACAGTCAGAACATCACCCCGGAGAAGTCAAAACCGGCTCCGAAGCGTCGTCCATAAACGTCCAGACCACATATCGGTCTCACTCAATCCGTGCCGTCTGTCGGGCCATCATTAGGCCAGCAGGCGGCACGGATTTCTGTTAGATTCCCTACCATTTTCGCTGGAAATCCCTTATTGACACCCTCTTCGTTGAAACAGTACTATGCATGCACAACGATGTTGTTCGCATCGTTGTCTGGGTAGATCGACCATGCCTCGCGCCTTTTATCGGCGCCTCAATCCTTTCAAAGATCCCGGTACGTTAGCGAACGTCAGAGCACAAATGTCAGCCAAATTAGGCGAACTACTCGTCCGCGAAAATCTTATTAGCCCCCAAAATCTTAGAGAGGCACTCGACTACCAGCGCGAGCATGGTGGCCGCCTCGGCTTTAATCTCGTCAAACTCGGTCTCGTCTCCGACGACATGATTACGGCCGTGCTTTCCAGACAGTACGGCATCCCTTCCGTCAACCTCGATCTATTCAACGTCGATGCCGCAGTGCTGCGTCTCATCCCCCAGGAAGTCGCCCAGAAGCATTGCGTCCTGCCCCTCTCACGGGTCGGCGCCACGCTGACGCTCGCCATGGTCGATCCCACCAACGTGTTCGCGATGGACGACGTCAAGTTCATGACCGGCCTGAACGTCGAACCCGTTGTCGTCGCCGAAGGCAGCATTCAAATCGCGATTGCAAACTATTACGGAAGTACGCGCGAGATCGAGCTGGCGATGACCTCGGCTGACGATGTCCTTGTCGAATCGCGTAACGGTTCCAACGGTTCAAACGGCTCCATCACGCACGACGATCTTGTTTCGCTCGACAGCCTCAGCTTCGCAGATGGCGACGCCGAAGGCGTCGAAGTACTTGAAGACAACGAAGAGATCGATCTCTCCACGTTGTCGCGCATGAGCGAAGACGCGCCCGTCGTGCGTCTCGTCAACGTGTTGCTGGTCGACGCGCTTCGTCGCGGTGCTTCTGACATTCACGTCGAACCATACGAGAAGGAGCTGCGCATTCGCTTCCGTATCGACGGCATGCTCTACGACGTGATGCATCCACCTTTGAAAATGCGCGACGCGTTGATCTCGCGCATCAAGATCATGTCGAAGCTGGATATTTCAGAAAAGCGTCTCCCCCAGGACGGCCGCATCAAGATCAAGGTGAAAGTCGACGCGCGTTCGCGCGAGCTCGACTTCCGCGTTTCTACTTTGCCGACGCTGTTCGGCGAGAAAGTGGTTCTGCGTTTGTTGGACAAGCAGAACCTGATGCTCGACATGACAAAGCTCGGTTTCGAGGCCGAGTCGTTGACCAAGTTCAAGCGCAACATCTCGAAGCCGTACGGCATGGTCCTGGTTACCGGGCCAACCGGAAGCGGTAAGACAAACACGCTCTACTCTGCCCTGCAATCTTTGAACACGGTCGACACGAACATCATGACGGCCGAAGACCCGGTGGAGTTCAACCTGCACGGCATCAACCAGGTGCAGATGAAAGAGCAGATCGGATTGAACTTCGCTGCCGCGCTCAGATCGTTTCTGCGGCAAGACCCCAACATTGTTCTCGTCGGCGAAATCCGCGACTTTGAAACAGCGGAAATCGCCATCAAGGCCGCGCTCACCGGACACCTCGTACTCTCAACCCTTCACACCAACGATGCTCCCTCCACCATCTCCCGCCTGATGAACATGGGCATCGAACCCTTCCTTGTCGCCACCAGCGTGAACCTCATCCAGGCTCAACGTCTGATTCGCCGCGTTTGTAAGGACTGTAAACAGGACCACCCGACGCCCGCCGAGGCCCTGGTCGAAGTTGGCTTCACGGCTGACGAAGCCAAATCGCTCAAGACCTACAAAGGCAAAGGTTGTCCTACCTGTAACAACACCGGTTACAAAGGCCGAATCGGACTTTACGAAGTGTTGGAAATAACCGACGAGATTCGTGAGCTGATCTTGATCGGCGCTTCCGCACTTGAATTAAGGAAGAAGGCGGTCGACGACGGCATGATCACGTTGCGCGAATCGGGTCTGCACAAGATTCGCGCCGGCGTGACGACGGTCGAAGAAGTCGTTCGCGAAACGGTCGCCTAATCGAGGAGAAACCCGAACATGTTAAGAACAATTGCAATTTCCCTGGTGCTGCTGCTCTCCGTGGGCGTCATGCTTCCGTTTGCCAATTCAGCGCACGGAATCAGGCAGAGCGCACAGGTCACGCAGAAGAAATCGAAACGTTATCGTTCACGCGCATGGTGGCGACGACATCGCGCGCGCATGCGAGCCAGGCGAGCAGCGGAAGAGTTGGCACGCCGCAACGCGATGATGAACCTGCCGCAGAACCTCGCGGTTGGCGACATGTCGGCAGTTGCCGGACCAGCTTCGCCGTCAATGCCTGCGAATGGTGCGACGATGTCGTTCAACCAGTTACCGCCGCTGCCCCCATCAACATCGCGGGCACCGGTCACGATTGAGTCCGTGGATGCAAGTGTTGCACAAACTACGTCGCCTTCGACGCGTGCAACAACAGAGCCGATCGCGATCGCTCCGGCAGCGCCAGTTACTCCGGCCGCCGAAGCTCCCGCGAATGTAACCGTCTCCGCGCACGCTGCGGTTAACGCTACGAGACCGCGCGTTGTTAACGCGGCCCGTCCGGTAGTTGCGCCGGGAAGTACAGCTGCAAAACTGCCGGGTCAGATGAACCTTTCAGTGGTCGCACTCAGCCGTCCGAATCCGATCTTCTTAACACAGCGCGAACAGAAGAAGATGCTGGCAGGCGTGCCGGTTGCCGATCTCCGCAGGATCGTGATCGACAAGATGGTCGCGTCTGGTGGTTGGGTGGTCAACGATTTCATCCGCGAAGTGAATGGCAGTCGCGTTTTCGTGGTGACTGGCCGGACGCCGAAGGATGCGCTGACACCTGAAAAGGCGTGGACGTTCTATTTCACTGAAGCTGGTGGTCGCGTTTATGGACTCACCACGGAATCGCCGGTTGAATACGCCGAGCGCATGTCCAACGAAGCGGAGCGGTTCATTGAAACGTTGCGCGCGAAGCCGGAAGGCACCAAGGAATAGGTCAACAAACTGCTCCAGGAGAGATCATTCAGATGCGACTGAACGAAACCGTGCCTCAAATTTCACTGTCCGAACTGCTGAGAAAGCTTTCTGAGCTCGGCGGCTCCGACTTGCACATCACCACGGGCTCCCCGCCACAGGTTCGAGTGGACGGACACCTCCGTCCACTCGAGTCGTATCGGGTCCTGACTTCGGCTGACACCAAGCAGCTCGCTTACTCGGTGTTGACCGACGCGCAGAAGCATCGTTTTGAAGAGAACCTGGAGCTCGACTTCTCGTTTGGCGTCAAAGGCCTGTCGCGTTTCCGCGCGAATTTGTTCAACCAGCGCGGCGCCGTCGGTGCAGTCTTTCGCGCGATTCCCTACGAGATCAAAGCATTCGAAGACCTCGGTCTGCCGGCGGTCGTCAAGGAACTCTGCAACAAACCACGCGGCCTGATCCTCGTAACTGGTCCAACCGGATCCGGTAAGTCGACGACACTCGCGGCGATGATCGACAAGATCAACCGCGACCGTCACGAACACATTCTGACGATCGAAGATCCGATCGAGTTTCTACACAACCACAAAGGCTGTCTCATCAACCAGCGCGAAGTGAACGCCGACACACACGGCTTCGCGGCAGCGCTGCGCACCGCTCTTCGTCAGGACCCTGACGTAGTGCTCGTCGGCGAAATGCGCGACCTCGAAACGATCGAATCAGCCCTGCGTATCGCCGAAACCGGCCACCTTACACTCGCCACTCTGCACACCAACTCAGCATCGTCGACGATCAACCGTATCATCGACGTCTTCCCTTCCGATCAGCAGGCCCAGATACGCGCGCAGTTGTCGCTCGTGCTTGAAGGCATTCTGTGCCAGGCGCTGCTGCCGCGTGCTGAAGGCAGCGGACGCGCGATGGCGCTCGAGATCCTCGTGCCAAACGGCGCGATTCGAAACCTGATCCGCGAAGACAAGGTCCACCAGATTTATTCAATGATGCAGACCGGACAGGACAAGTACGGAATGCAGACTTTCAATCAGGCGCTGGCCACTCTCTATCACAAACGCCAGATCAGTTTGGACACTGCCATGCAACGTTCGTCGAACACCGACGAGCTACGCGAGCTGATCGATCGCGGCGCCGGCGTAAACACAAGCCACGGGAAACCGCATGCGAGTCCTTATGCTCAAGCCCGACCGATTGGTCAACGACCAAACGTAAGATAAGAAGCAACTGCGGAGTTCACAGCCATGCCAACGTACGTCTTTAAAGGACGCAATAGATTGAACGAGATCGTTGTCGGCGAACGCGTCGCCGACAATCGCGAGGCCCTGCGACAGATCCTGCGGCGCGAACAAGTGACGCTGACGTCGGTCAAGGAAAAGGGGCGGGAAATCGGAATTCCCAAGATCGGCGGCCGCAAGAAAGTAAAGTCGAAAGATCTCTCGGTCTTCACGCGCCAGTTTTCGGTGATGATCGACGCCGGTCTGCCGCTCGTTCAGTGTCTCGACATCCTGGCCCAACAGCAGGACAACAAGTATTTCCAGCAGATCCTGATGCAGGTGCGTCAGGACGTCGAAGAAGGTTCGACGCTCGCCGCTGCGATGGGCCGCCATTCGCGCGTGTTCGACCAGCTTTACGCGAACATGGTCGAGGCCGGCGAAACGGGCGGTATTCTCGACCTGATCCTGCAACGCCTGTCGACGTTCATCGAGAAGATCGTCAAGTTAAAACGCGACATCATCTCGGCGATGATCTATCCGGCGGCCGTAATCCTGCTCGCGATCATCGCGGTGGCGGTGATCATGATCGTCGTGATCCCGCAGTTTCAAAACATCTTCCTCGGTCTGCTTGGACCGAATGAGCAGTTGCCGTTGCCGACGCGAATCGTCGTGGGCATCAGTAACTTTCTCGCCGGTTGGGGCGGACTGGTGATACTGGCGACCGTGATCGCCATCGGCGTAGCAGTCAAGTTCTACTACGAAACTCCGGGCGGCAGAAGAATCATCGATCGCATCCTGCTGAAGATACCGATCATCGGCGACATTTTTCGCAAGATCGCCGTCGCTCGGTTTTCGCGCACGCTTTCGACGCTGCTTTCGTCCGGTGTTCCGATTTTGCAGTCGCTGGACATCACGGCGAAGACTTCGGGTAACGTGATCATCGAAGAAGCGATTACGAAGGTCCGCACTGGTGTCGAGCGTGGCGAAAGCTTCGTCGACCCGTTGAAAGCCACGGAAGTCTTCCCGCACATGGTCGCGCAGATGATCGGCATCGGCGAACAGACCGGCGCCCTGGATGCGATGCTCGGAAAGATCGCCGACTTCTACGAAGCCGAGGTCGATTCCGCAATCGCCAACCTGCTAACGTTGATCGAGCCTTTGCTGATCGGTTTCCTTGGCGTCACGATCGGATCGATCGTCATCGCAATGTACCTGCCGTTGTTCACACTCATCGGCAAACTGTCGGCAGGTCACTGAAAAACTAACCTCGCTAGTAGATAAAGACACACCCGGGAATCACTTCCCGGGTGTTTTTCTTTTCGTCCGTGGTCTATCGCGCGCCCGCAACGCAAACCGATCGGATAGCAAAGTGTTTCCGCCTGTCTACAGTTCTGCTGTTCCCTTTTCGAAAAACCCCACGACTGCGGCCCCTTTGTAGTTGGCACATTCCTTGCCCAAGCGATTGAACCTGACAAACAACTCACTTCACCGACACAAGGAGCTGTACATGAGTAAGAACAAAGACTTTGACAAGAAGTTGGAGAAAGAGCTCGAGAAGATCAAACCTGAGAAGGAGCTCGAAAAGCGAAAGGAGCTCAAGCAGGAGATCAAAGAGACCAAGGAGTTTAAGGAGTTCAAGGACAAGATCGAGATCAAGGAACGGATCAAGGATTTCAAGGAGATCAAGGAGTTCAAGGAATTTGAAAAGCGGGTCCCTGAGAAGGGTGGCAAAGAGATCGTCGAGGGCGGCGGAATTGATCCGGGCATTGTTTTCCGCGCCGAAAAGCCTGAAGAAGGCGCTGCCGCTGGCCGAAGCCTGAAGAGCTGAAGCAGCAGAAAGAGATCGAGAAGATCAAGCCCGAAAAAGAGTTTCCGGACAAAAATTCAGAAGGAGATCGAAAAGATTAAACCCGAGAAAGAGTTCGAGAAATTCCACAAAGAGATCGAGAAGATCAAGCCCGAGAAGGAATTCCCCGAAAAGTTCCAAATCAAACCCGAGTTCGAGAAACTGAGTGTCGAAACGAAGTTCGATCCGGGCACCCGCTTGTTCAAAGGCAGCGGTAGCCCTGAGGACCGTCTCGGCGAACTCGAAGATGCAGTCGAGAGACTGACGCACTTCATCGGCGTCGATCTTCGTCCGGATCTGACGACTGGCGCGCTGAAAGGCGAACCGGACGTCAGTGGCGGCGAAGAGAAACCAGACGACAAGAAGAAGCCGAAGTAGTTACAACGGCTCTTAGGAAACGGATTGGTTACTGAAGTTGCGAGGACGGGCGCCTGTCGCGCCTGTCCTCGCTCAACGATGGAGCGAATATGTGGTTAATGATCTGTTCGGCCCAGGACGCGTCTGCGCTTTGGGCTTATTACGGGTTGCGTGCGCGTGGGCTGCATCCGCTCGAGTTGGTCACTGGCGAAATGTTGACGACGACCGCTCGTTGGGAACACACGGTCGGCGTTGACGGCGCAAACTTCACTGTCACTCTTGCGGACGGACGCGTCATCGATAATCGCCACGTGAACGGCGTCGTGAACCGGCTGACGCACGTTCCCTTGCAGCATCTCGCGGGCGCGCCGGATTTTGAGTACGCACAACAGGAATACACCGCGCTGTTCATGAGTTGGCTGAAAGCGCTTCCCTCGCCGGTATTCAACGGCGTTCAGTCGCAGGGATTGTCAGGCGCGTGGCGTCATGTTTCGGAGTGGGTGTGGATGGCGGCGCAGTCGGGACTCCCGACGACGTCGTACACGCAATCGAGTCACGACGAGATCGACGAAACGATGCAACTGCGCACGATTGTTCCCGAAGGCACGCCGACCGTGATGGTGATCACGCTGGGCAATCAAGTGTTTGGTCCAACACTGCCGCCGCACATCAGCGATGCGTGCAAGGCACTCGCGCGTCTCGCACAAACACCTCTGCTCGGAATTGAATTGACCGTGGGCCAGTCGGACGACGACGCTCGCTGGACCTTCGCAGGCGCAACTCCGATGCCCGATCTGCGTCTCGGCGGTGAACCGCTGCTCAACGAACTTGCACGACAACTTTACGTGAATCAACCCAGGAGCAACTCATGATTCTCCTTTGTGGCATCCCTACTGAAACGCCGATGCTTCTCGTGAAAGAAGCACTCGAGAGCAACGGCACGCGCCACGTTGTTTTGAACCAGCGCAAGTACTCCAGCATGAAGATGTCGCTGGAGATTCGCCGCGGAAAGCCAAGCGGCAAGTTGCAACTAAACGGCGACAGTTATTCGATCGACGAGTTCACCGGCGTGTTCACGCGACTGATGGACTTTCATCACCTGCCCGAGTTGAAAGACGCGCCGGTCAATTCGCCTGATCTCAACTTCTGCCGCAACCTGTTCGACACGTTGACGCGCTGGGCCGAGATCACTCCCGCACGCGTCGTGAACCGCGTAGCGCCGATGGGTTCAAACTTCTCAAAGCCTTACCAGGCGCAGCTCATCAAACACTACGGCTTCGAAGTTCCGGAAACGCTGATCACAAACGATCCGGATCTGGTGCGTGCATTTCGCGCGCGTCATGGTCGAATAATTTTCAAGTCGATCAGCGGCGTGCGTTCCATCGTGCAGACGTTGACCGACGACGACATGACGCGCATCGACAGTATTCGGTGGTGTCCGACTCAGTTTCAGGCGTTTGTCGAAGGCACCAACGTGCGCGTCCACACCGTCGGCGACAAAGTTTTCGCGACTGCGATTAAGACTGACGCGACGGACTATCGTTACGCGCATCGCCAGAGTGGCGATCATGCCGATCTGCGCCCGGTCGAATTGTCAGACGATCTGTCGGAGATGTGCGTGAAACTAGCCGCGGGATTGGGTCTCGCCTTCGCTGGCATCGATCTGAAGATCACGCCTGAGAATTACGTTTACTGTTTCGAAGTAAACCCCAGTCCGGCGTTCAGCTATTACGAGTCGCAGACGGGTCAACCGATTTCTCGCGCCGTAGCAGAATATTTGAGTGGCAATTGACGCGGATCCGTGTCCCCAACACGGATCTAAGGTCATGTTTGCTATAATCTGCCCACCCTGTTGTCCCCCGAAAAAGTTCTCCTCTGAGAAGTCACACAGAGATCAAGGTTAGGTATGGACGGTCAAGCTCCCGACGAAGCCGCGCCTCAGCGCGCAGCGAATCCGGATCAAGTCACGGACTTGAACAGCCCTGAGTTCGCACCTTACTGGCTCGCGGCGCTGATCGAGTCTGCCGACGACGCCATCATCAGCAAAACGCTCGACGGCATCATCACGAGTTGGAATAACGGTGCGCAGCGCATCTTTGGTTACACGGCGGAAGAAGCGATCGGCAATCCTGTAACAATGCTGATTCCGCCCGATCACATTGACGAAGAACCGGCAATCCTCGCGCGACTCCGCGCCGGCGAACGTATCGAACATTACGAAACAGTTCGCGTCACAAAAGAGGGAAGACTGATCGATATCTCGTTGACGGTCTCGCCGATCAAAGGTCCTCACGGCGATATCGTCGGTGCTTCCAAGATCGCGCGCGACATCACCGAGCAACGACAGGCACGCAAAGCTCTCGATGCTGCGTACGAAGCTGCAAACCGCGCACGCGGCGAAGCGGAGCAGGCCGCTATTGAGAATCAACGGCTCTATCAGAAGGCAGAAGAGTCGAGCCGTTTGAAGGAAGAGTTTCTCGCCACGATCTCGCACGAGCTTCGCACGCCGTTGAGCGCGATTCTCGGTTGGACGCGCATGTTGCGCATGGGCCAACTCTCCGAGTTGGACCAGACCAAGGCGCTCGACACAATCGAGCGTAACGCTCGCGCGCAGGCGCAACTGATCGACGATCTACTCGACGTGTCGCGCATAGTCACCGGCAAGTTGCGCATGGACGTCCGGCCCTCCGATCCGATTTCCTTCATCGATGCGGCCGTTGAAGCTGTCAGACCAGCAGCCGAGGCGAAAGGCGTTCGTGTTCAGAAGGTGATGGACACGGGTAACGTTTCGATTCCCGGCGATCCGGTTCGGCTTCAGCAAGTGGTTTGGAACCTGCTTTCAAACGCGATCAAGTTTACGCCGCGCGGCGGGCGAGTGCAGATTCGTTCGGAGCGAGTGAATTCGCATCTCGAGATCGTCGTGAGTGACACCGGACAGGGGATCTCGGCAGATTTTCTGCCGCACGTTTTCGATCGTTTCCGGCAAGCGGACCAGAAGACGAGTCGCCAGCATGGCGGCATGGGACTTGGTCTCGCGATCGTGCGTCACCTTGTCGAACTTCACGGGGGAACCGTGCGAGCCAACAGCGAAGGCGTGGGCCAGGGTGCGATGTTTACGGTGCAAGTTGCCGATCAGTCCGATTTACCAGTTCGACGCAACCGCGGGTCGCGTGCATCCGGGCGCGAGAGACCTGTTGCCGGCGCATGACGTCGCCGATCGTCTGGACGGCTTGACGATCCTCGTTGTCGACGACGAGCCGGACACGCGTGAGTTGTTGAAGCAGGGACTCGAATTCTGCGGCGCTAACGTGCGGCTTGCGGGCTCAGCAGCCGAAGCTCTCAAGGCGCTGCAAGGAAACCTTCCGGACATCATGATCAGCGACATCGGAATGCCCGGCGTGGATGGTTACGACCTGATCCGCCAGATCCGCGATCTTCAGACCGAACACGGCCGCCGCGTCGCGGCGATCGCATTAACGGCTTACACGCGCGTCGAAGATCGGTTGCAGGCGTTGCGCGCCGGTTACGACATGCACGTCCCGAAGCCCGTCGAACTCACGGAACTCTGCGCCGTCGCCGCCAGTCTCACACGGCGGAAAACTTAGCGGTTTGTACACCGAAGGTGTTCGCCAACGGGAGCCCAGGGTTGCTTCAACCCTGGGTTGCAGCACGTACAAATGTCCTAACTCTGAGGAGTTTCAATCGCCAGCCGACACTTTCAGTGTTTGCCTTCTGTTTCACCTGTACCCCAGGGTTGAAGCAACCCCGGGCTACCATTGGCCAACGCCCTCGGCGTACTTATTCAATCTGCATCTCTGCTGTCCGCGGTGGCGTCGCTTGACCTCCTCGAGTGTTTCCCGTAGTCTTTCGCGCTTTGTTGTGTAGTGCGTCCCCAGACCGCTCTCTACCTCAAGAACAAAGCAAAAGAAAGACACGGCTTTAAAATGCATTTCAGCTTTAATTCCTCCTTCCGGTATGCCTTGACATTGGCGTTTGCTGCCTTTCTGACGTTGACGTTTTCTATCACTGCGAATGCCCAGTACTTCAAGTTTTCCGGCAGCTTTACCTACGCAGGCATTCCTTTCCGGCCCGGCAATCGCGTCTTCGACGTCACTCCCGACGGCAAGATGGGCGTCGTCTTAAGAAACGATCGAACAAACACGCATAGCGCAGTCATCACGACTTTTCATCCTCTTTTTGGAGACCAGTTCGATACGAAGACGTTTGGCTTTGGACCGTTGGAAGTGCGTATCGCGCAGGTCGGAAACAATGTCAGGGTGGTGGTGCTGACCAGTCAGGGCGGCCCACGCAGAATCTATCTCTTCGACGTCAGTCCAACGGGCCAAATAACCGAAATCGGATTTACAGATCTGACGACTTCAAACGGCGATGGCGGCTCGACCATGGTCTTGAGCGGAACCGCAGGACTGGGTTGGGTAGGCGTCATCGGGGATAGCGGTCTCGAGCTCGTCTGTTTCAGTCTGAACACCGGCGCCATCGTCAAACGTTCACCGCTCGCGGGCAATCCCGAGACCCTGACGCTGAATGAAGGACCGGGTCGACGGGTCATCGCCTATCGCGGCGGCGACAACTTCAAAGTCGTGAACGTGTTGGATCCAGCTAACCCCGTAGAAACAGCCAGTGTACCTTTAGTGAGGAACACTGAATTCAGCGGCCTTTTTACTGACGAGATGGTGTTCAGCAATGACGGACGATATGTCTTCCTGGCCTGTCAGGTCTATAAATTCGCCGCCATCGACCTGAATACGAAAGCAGATCGTTGCCACGCTCGACGACAGTTTCAGGTTCTTCAGGGTCGAGAGTTTTGAAGATAGCCAACGCCGGTTGCTGGCACTGTTGAGCGCACCAACAGGAACCGTAAATTCATCGGCACTGCTGTTGATCGATGCGACGAATCCAAGCCAATTGCAGATCCTCAAAAACATCTCACCGGCGCCGGTGGAGCGCTTTAAGTTTTCGAACGACGGATCGCGCTTGTTCGCCGCTTCTCCAACTCGGCTCGTTGCGTTCAACTTGCCCGACTTTACGACGATCTGGGAACAACCAACGCCGTTCTCGCCAATACGAGCAAACGACTTGCGCGTTTATGGTCCGGACGATGAGATCATCGGCGCCTGGTGGTACCACGACGGCACCGGCGACGGCGCGCTCATCGGCGCGTTTCCATCGAGCGTGCCGCCGACAGTCACGTTGAGCGATTCGGTGACCGTCAATGAAACCGCCGGCGGCGTCAACGCAAACTTTACTGTCACGTTATCCGCTCCGACCACGCATCGCGTGACGATCAACTACACGACTGCTGACGATACTGCCGAACAGGGCTCCGACTACACCGCCACTTCCGGCGCGCTCGCACTACAACCCGGAACAACTTCGGGCAACATCTCGATTCCCGTACTCGACGATCTCCTCGACGAAGCTAACGAGACTTTCAAGTTCAACGTCGCGCCGAGCTTCGGGAGCATTGCGAACGCGCAAAGGACCGTCACGATCAACGATAACGATGCGCCACCGTCGATCTCTATCACCGCCGGTCCGGCCGCCGTTGAGGGGGACGGCTTTCCTGGCTCACTTGTTTCTTTTTTTATCAAATTGTCTGTGCCGAGCGGGCAGAATATCAGCGTGTCGTACGCGGCCTCCCCGAATACTGCGAGTGCCAGCGATTTCTTTAACTCATCTGACACCTTCACGTTCTTTCCCGGCCAAACGGAACGTGAGATCGTGGTGCCGGTCCTTGTTGACAGACTCAGCGAAGGGGATGAATCTTTCTTCGTAAACCTGAGTAATGTCACTAACGCTACGATCCTTAACGGCCAGGCCACGGGCACAATACTCGACGACGATCCGGTCGTGCTCGCACTCCAGCAGAACTCGCAACGGGGAATCGCGCTCGATGCGGTTACCTTTACCCGCGAGCCGTTCACATTCAGCAATCCGAATTACCTCGGAACCGATAAACAAACGCGAATCGCCCTCTTCAGCACCAATTTCATCCTGACACCGGGATTGGTCGTAACCGCACAAGCTACTGACGCTCAACAAGTCGTCCATCAGCTTCCGGTAGAGTTTGTTGGCAGCGTAAAGAGTTTCGTGCCTGTGATACCGCAGGCGCCGGTACTGACACAGATCATCGTGCGGCTTCCTCCAGCCATAACTATGCCCGGTGATTGGCAGGTGAGGATCATCACTCGGGGCCGTTCCAGCAACGCAGTTCTGATCGGCGTTACCCCTTAAAGCAACACAAATAATTCATTCCACGCCGCCTGGATTGTCGATACTTTGACAATCTAGGCATCCGTGCCGTATGATGCCTACCGATTCTAGGTATCACCACTTCTACGTTGCTCGATCGAGGAGATCACAGTGGCCAAGGATAAAGCCGATCTATTGCAGGGGACGCTCGACATGCTGATTCTCAAAGCGCTCTCGCTCGGAGAATTGCATGGGTATGGGGTTATTCAACGCATCCGCCAGCTTTCCGACGAGATGCTCAACGTCGAACAGGATCGCTTTATCCGGCGCTCTATCGCATTGAACAGAAGGGTTGGGTGTCGGCGCGTTGGGACGTGCACGAAACCGGACGCGAGGCGAAGTTTTACAAACTGACGCGCAGCGGGCGTAAACAACTCGAAACGCAGGAAGCGAGTTGGGATCGGCTGGTGCTCGCGATCGCCAAGGTTCGTCAGGCGACTTAACCACAAAAAGGCACAAGACACAAGGAGTTACAGCAATGAAGTGGTTCAATGTTCTCCGCGATCGCCTGCGGGCGTTGCGACAGCGCGACTCTGTTATCAACGACATCGACCGCGAGATGCGCTCGCATGTCGACCTGCAAATTGAAGAAAACATTCGAGCCGGCATGTCGCCGGCAGGAAGCGCGCGAAAAGGCGATGCGCAGTTTTGGCAACGTTAACAGCGCCGTCGACGCGGCTTACGACGTAAAAGGCGGCGGACTGTTTGAAACGCTCGCGCAGGACATTCGTTACGGCGCGCGCATGCTCCTCAAGCACAAAGCTTTTACGGCGATCGCAGTGATCACGCTCGCGCTCGGCATCGGCGCGAACACGCGCGATTTTTTCAGTCGTCAACGAACTGCTGCTGCGGCCACTTCCCTATCGCGATCGCGGAACGCATCGTGATGCTGTGGGAAGTCTCTCCCGGAGGACGTCATCAGAACACGACTTCGCGCGCAAACTTTCGCGCGTGGCGTGAGCAGAGCACGAGTTACGAACACATGGCTGCGTTCTCGGATCAGCGATTCAACTCTCACCGGCAACTGGCGAACCGGAAGAAGTTTCGAGTCAGCTTGCGGTTCCCGACATCTTCAAAGTTCTCGGAGTCGATCCGGTTCTCGGCCGCACGCTGTTGCCGGAAGATGCTCGAACCGAGCAGCCCGCTCGTCGCGGTGCTCAGTTATGGGCTTTGGCAGCGACGTTTCGGCGGACAGCCGAACGTCATCGGACAACAGATCACTCTCAACGGTAACAAGTTTGAGATCGTCGGCGTGATGCCGCCGAATTTTCAGTTTCACATCAAACAGCGATCGGGAACCGGCAGACCGGCGGAAGTTTGGATCGTGCTGCCGATGCGCAGCGGAAACACCGAAAACGAGCGCGGCCGTTTTCTCTCGACTGTCGCGAAGTTGAAACCCGGTGTGACTGCGGATCAGGCAGCGGCGGAGTTGCGAACAATCGAAGCACGGTTGTCGGACGAAACCCCCGAATTCAACAAAAACTACAGCGCGGAAGTTCTGCCGTTGCGCGAACAGTTCTTCGGCAACGTGCGGCGTCCGCTGTGGTTGATGTTGGGCGCGGTCGGGTTTGTTCTGCTGATCGCGTGTGCGAACGTCGCGAATCTTCTGCTGTCGCTGGCCACCTCGCGCGAGAAAGAGATCGCATTGCGTGCCGCGCTCGGCGCGCGTCGTTCGCGAATCGTCAGACAGTTGTTGACCGAAAGTCTGCTGCTTGCGCTGCTCGGCAGCGCGCTCGGACTCGGATTCGCGTGGTTGGGAATCAAGGCGTTGCTTGCGATCAGTCCGCGCGACCTCGTCAGTCTCCAGGGCGTCGGCGTGAACTTCTCGGTGCTGTTGTGGACGCTTGGCGTCTCGATTCTGACCGGAATCATTTTTGGACTCGCGCCCGCGTTGCACATCTCGCGGCTCAATCTCAACGACTCGCTGAAAGAAGGCGGCAAAGCAGACTCAGGCCAGGCGGCCGGCAGCCGTCGCATGCGAAACGTTCTGGTCGTTTCTGAGATCGCGCTTGCGGTTGTTTTGCTCGCGAGTGCCGGATTGTTGGTCAAGAGCTTCATCCGTCTGCAACAAGTCGATCGCGGTTTCAATCCTGACAACGTACTGTCGATGGTGGTGCGCTTGCCGAGTGCGCGATATCCGGAAGATCCGCAGTTGGTCCAGTTTTTCAATCAATCGATGGAACGGATGCGAAACTTGCCGGGCGTGCGTTCCGCGGGCATGGTCAACTTCCTCCCGTTGTATGGAGGACTGGGTTCAGCTACCGGTTTTAAGATCGTGGGCCGTCCGGAGCCACCACCGGGTCAGGGACCAAGCACCGACGTGCGCGTCGTCGACGCGGGGTATTTCCAAACGCTGGGCATTCCGATTTTGCGAGGGCGCAACTTCTCCGACATCGAACAACGCGAAGCGAAGCGCGTGATCCTGATCAACGAAGCTCTCGCTCGCAAACATTTTCCGAATCAGGATCCGATCGGACAACGACTCGACGTCGCAATGTTCGAGAATCCAGTGTTGACGGAGATCATCGGCGTCGTCGGCAACGTCCGCTACGACAGTTTGATCGACGAAGCGCCCGAGGCGGTCTATTTTCCGCATCCGGAACTGGCTTACCCGTTTATGACTCTCGTGTTCCGCACCGACGGCGATCCGACAGCGATCGCGCCCGCAGTGCAACGTGAAATTCGCGCGCTCGATCCGAACCAGCCTGTTTCAGACGTGCGCACGATGGACCAGGTCATGTCGGAAGCGGTCAGTCGTTCGCGTTTCAACACGCTTCTGTTGGGACTATTTGCCGGTTTGGCGACACTGCTGTCGGCCGTCGGAATTTTCGGCGTGATGAACTACTCGGTCGCGTTGCGCACGCGCGAGATCGGACTGCGACTCGCAGTCGGCGCGCAACCGCGACAGGTGCTGCTGCTGGTTTTGAAACAGGGATTGATTTTGACCATCATCGGCGTGGGCGTGGGCCTGGTGGCGGCGTTTGCTCTGACGCGATTGTTGACCGGATTGTTGTTTGGAGTCGAAGCAGTCGACGCGACGACATTCACGACAATCTCACTGCTGCTAATCATGGTCTCGTTGCTCGCGTGTTACCTTCCGGCGCGTCGCGCGATGCGCATCGATCCGATGCTCGCTTTGCGATACGAGTGACGGACGCTAACTGAGAATTTAACGAAATGCCGGAATTTGCGACAATGTCGAAATCCTACGATGATCTGTGATACGCTCTCCTCCCGATGACGGCTGAACACACCAGCGAGTCGGGTCGGTCGGCGGGGTCGAAACTCGGCTGGTTGATCCTGGGCCGGTTGGTGGTGGCCCTGCTCCTGACCATCGTCGGCACGCTGTGGATTCGCTCCGGACAACCTCAACAGTCAATCCAAAAAAGCCTCTTGCTGTTAACAGTCGTCGCGTGCCTGACGATTATCTACGCCGTCCTCTTTCGCATTTACAAGAACATTCGCATGCAGGCGCGATTGCAGCTCACAATCGACGTCTGCCTCGTAACGTGGCTGGTCTGGGACGCGGATGTCATTCAGTCGCCCTACATCGCGCTTTACATCGTCATCATCGCGATCGCGAGTTTGTTTCTTGGTCCACGCGGTGCGGTCGTTACGTCGGTCGGTTGCGCCGTCGCCTTCACGGCTTGTTCTGTTGCGTTAACAGGCGTACTTGGACCAACTCTGTCATCGCGACTGATCGGCGGCTCGTTATCGCAAACGATTCAATGGATCGGACTCTTTGACATTGCCTTCCTCGTGGTCGGTCTACTGTCGGGCCGGCTCGCCGAACGACAATCACGCAGCGACGTCCGTCTGCAAGCAGCGCGAAAGTCGCTGGCCAACTTGCGCGCGCTGCACGAACGCATCGTCGCGTCGATCCGCTCCGGAGTCGTAACCACCGACCTGGAAGGCCGCATCTACACGTTCAACGCGGCGGCTCACGAGATCACCGGCTACACCGAAGAAACGATCCGCGGACAGGACGCGTCGATACTCTTCGGCGAGATGAAGGACAACTTCGCCGAAACGCTGCGCGCGGTCGAAAAAGGCGTGACGAGTCCGCGGTTCGAAACAAGCTGTCTTACTTCAGAAGGCATGCGATTGCGACTCGGTTACAGCATCTCGCCGCTCAATTCGGAAGTTGGTGAGATGACGGGCATGGTCATCACTTTCCAGGACCTGACGCAGGTGCGCTCGTTGGAAGAAACGTCGCGACGCCAGGACCGACTCGCCGCGATAGGTCGAATGGCTGCGTCGATCGCGCACGAGATCCGCAACCCACTCGCGGCGATGCGCGGCTCGATTCAGATGCTGCGGTCGGAAGTCGAAAGTGATTCGTCGCAGGCGGCGCTGATGGAGATCATCTTGCGTGAGTCAGATCGCCTCAATCAGATCATCACTGACTTTCTGAGTTATGCCCGCCCGCGTTCGCTGGTGCAGGCCCGCGTGGAAGTTGGCAACCTGCTTAATCAAACGTTTGCGCTGCTGCGACACAGTCCGGAGATCGCGGCGAACCAGATAGTCGAAGCCGAAGTGCCGGAGGAGCCGGTTTTCGCGGACGCAGACGAGAACCAGTTGAAACAGGTGTTTTGGAACCTCGCGCGCAACGCGTTACAGGCAATGCCCCAGGGTGGAACACTCCGCGCAACGCTCGCGAAGAATTCAAACAATCGTTTGCGCATCGCGTTCTCCGACACTGGACGCGGCATGTCGCCCGAGCAGGTCGAACATCTGTTTGAACCGTTTTCCTCAACCACCGGCGGCACGGGTCTGGGCCTGTCAATTGTTTATCAAATCATTCGCGAGCATGGTGGTACAATCAACGTCCGCAGTCTTGAAGGACAGGGAACGACGATTACCGTCGAGCTTCCGATGACAACGTCGAATGGCGACCACCCATGATCACTTCGGCCACTGCTGATTAGGCGATCAAAACATGGCCAATCTTCTAATTGTTGACGATGAACTCGGAATGCGGCAGTTTCTGACGCATTTACTCCAGCGCGAAGGACACACCGTGCGTCTCGCCGAGAACGGTCGTGAAGCCCTGGCGCAAATGCGCGAGCAGGCGCCGGATCTGATCGTCTCTGACATTCGGATGCCGGACATGAACGGCGTCGATCTGTTGCGCTCCGCGAAGGAATTACTGCCCGACGTCGAAGTGATCATGATGACGGCGTTCGCAAACGTCGACACCGCCCGCGAAGCGTTCCTCCTCGGCGCATACGACTTCGTTCAAAAACCATTCGACAACGACCTGCTGAAAGAGACCGTTGCGCGCGCGCTCGACAAGATCACGCTCGTCAAAGAGAAGGAAGCGTTACTCGAAGAGAACAAGGCGCTGATCCAGGGACAACGCACGCGCGGCAAGCTCGGAAACATCATCGGCCGCAGTCAACGGATGCTCTCGCTTTACCAGATGATCGAGACTGTCGCGCAGGTGCAGTCGACCGTTCTGGTCACCGGCGAATCGGGAACGGGAAAAGAGCTGGTCGCACGCGCGATTCACGATCTCAGTCCGCGCGCCGAGAAGCCGTTTGTGTCAGTGAACTGCGGCGCGTTCACCGAGACGCTGCTGGAGTCGGAGCTTTTTGGTTACGTCAAAGGGTCGTTTACGGGCGCGAATGCGAACCGGAAGGGGCTTTTCGAAGCTGCAAACAGCGGCACGATCTTTCTGGACGAGATCGGCGAGATGTCGCCGGCGATGCAGGTCAAACTGCTGCGCGTGTTGCAGGAGCGGAAGGTGCGTCCGGTCGGCGCGACTGAAGAGAGCACGGTCGACACGCGCGTCATCGCGGCGACCAATCGCGACCTGGCGAGCATGGTGACGACTGGCACGTTCCGCGAGGATCTTTACTACCGCATCTCTGTAATCCCCATCGAACTGCCGCCGCTACGCGAGCGCGCTGAAGATATCTCGGAACTGGCTGCGCACTTCGTGCAGAAGTTCTGCGCGCCGACGGGGCGCACGTTGGGTGTTAGCGAAACCGCGATGCGGCTGCTCGAGCGATACTCGTGGCCCGGGAACGTTCGCGAGTTGGAGCACACGATCGAACGCGCCGTCGCGCTCGAACGGACCAACTCGATCGAGCCCGAACGGCTGCCTGAGAAGATCACCAACTACAATCCGTATCGAGTTGCTGACGCGATGGAGTTTCCCGACGAGGGCATCAATCTCACGGCCCACCTGGACCAACTTGAAAAGACTTACGTGCTTGAGGCGCTTCGCCGCACATCGGGTAATCAGACAAATGCTGCCGAGCTATTGCGTTTGTCGGTACGTTCGCTAAGGCACTTACTGGATAAACATGGCGTCCGCGGATTGACTGCGCAGATGCGCGACGAGCGCCGTGGTCCAGAGTCTCATCCCCGTCGCCGCTCCAGCGATCCACCCACCCGCCGCCGCGACGAAGACACCGGCGAGTTCGCCGCCGGCGCCGGCGAGAATTAAGAAGCGGACGCGGGGAAGGGGAGACGCGGGACGCGGAGAAAGAGCGAACGCGAAATCTCCGTTTCTCCACTTCTTCGTTTCTCCTCTTCTTCGTTTCCTCTTCTCCGCGTCCCCGCGTCCCCGCGTCTCCCCATCCCCGCGTCCGCCCCTTCGTCCCTTCTGCCGGAAACCGTCATTCCTGCTCTGCCACAATTTGTCAGCCTCCCAGCCGGCCCCATGGTCCAACCCCTGCGCGAGCAAAATTTCGATCAAAAACGATCTCTTTTTTGCTGTTCCAGCGAAAACCTCCAGTGGCACACCGGTTGTTAAAGCAGGCAGTGACACATCGCGCTCTGCGCGGCTCAAATGGGAACGGAAAGCCGGTGGCGCGAGAAAAACTATGGAAATCCCCTATTCTTTTAAGGAGCACCAAACTCGAATGACTACCAAACGCCAAGAAGGCTTTTCGTTAATCGAACTTCTAATCGTCGTCGCGATTATCGGCATCATCGCTGCGATCGCTATCCCCAACCTGCTCGCTTCACGCCGTGCCGCTAACGAAGGCTCAGCGATTGCGACCATGCGCGTGGTCTTCAGTTCTGAAGCCACCTACCAGGCAACCACCGGCGCCGGCCAGTTCGGCACGTTGGCGGAACTCGAAACGGCTGGCTTGGTCGACGCCGTCGTCGCGGACGCCGCTACTGCAGCTACTCCAAAGAGCGGTTATAACTTCACCGCCGCTGACATCACCGTGACTGGCCTCCCGGCTTTCGATGCGACCGCAATCGCTTCAGTCCACACCAGCGTCAGCGCCGTTACCGGAACCGGTGCCCGTGCTTTCTACGTGAATGAATCCGGAGTTATGTGGTTCAACACAACGGCAGCGGCCCCGACCTGCACGGCCACCACGGCGCGCACGGTTACGGCTGGAGCCGGCGGCGGCGTCCTCAACTAAACGCTCCTGCCAATGCTTTCAACGTGCGGAGGCGGGATAGCTCGCCTCCGCAATTTTTTAGAGGTCTTTCATCTCACAATATTGAGACACACAAACGAAGTAGGGCGCCATGACAACCCCCAAATCCAACCAAGGTTTTTCGCTGATAGAACTGATGCTTGTTGTTGCCATCGTCGGCATCATCTCAGCGGTAGCAATCCCAAATCTCGTGTCTTCGAGACGGGCTGCAAATGAAGCCTCTGCGTTAGCTGCAGTACGGATCATCCTCAGCGCCGAAGCCACCTATCAATCGACCGTCGGCGCCGGCTCGTACGGAGACCTCGCAGCGCTGGCCAACAATAGCCTCGTAGACCAAACCGTCAGCGGAGCAACTATTGCCGGACCCGGTACGCCGAAGACTGGTTATCTATTCGCAGCCGAAAATATCACCGGCACCGGCGGGCCAGCGTTCGACGGAATATCGCAGCCCTCGGTGCATACCTCAACCGCCAGTCTTGGGGCTACGGGATCGCGCAGTTTTTATGTGAACGAAGCAGGCGTGATCTACTTCAACACAACCGATACCGCGCCAACCTGCACGGCGGACTCTGCGCGAACAGTTACGCCTGGCACAGGCGGCGGTGTTCTTAATAGCAACTAACCTAGCAACTAAGCCTGCTCTTTTAACCGCGTCAAAAAATCTCCTTCCGCACTCACGCGCATTTAAGGTAGATTTGTGTTGCCTGCATTCGCTGTATGGATGAACAACTGAGAACGTTGGACGCCGCTCAAGCAACTACACATTACGAAGAATCAAAACCCGCCGGATACGGCGCCCTCGGGCGCGTATCCGCAATCGCGCGTAATGCTTTTCGCGAAGCATTGCGCGATCGCGTGCTTTATAACCTCGTCCTCTTCGTGCTGCTGCTAACCGGCGCAGCTATTTTCATAGGCGAGCTCTCCGGTGGGCAGGAACGAAAGATCATCGTCGACCTCGGATTGAGTGCGATGTTGCTCTTCGGAGCATTCATCGCCATCTTCGTCGGCGTGGGCCTGGTCTACAAAGAGATCGAGCGACGCACGATCTATGCGATCTTTTCCAAGCCCGTCGGCCGTGGAGAATTTCTCGTCGGGAAGTATCTCGGTCTTTGTTTCACCTTAATGGTGAATGTGGTCGTGATGGGACTCGGAGTCTCGCTGGCGCTGATGTACGTCAGTGGTGGCTGGGATCCGCTGATTCCGACGATCTGGCCCGCGGTGTTGTTGATCTACATGCAGTTGATGCTTTTGACTGCCGTTGCCCTGCTCTTCTCTTCGTTTTCATCGCCGGCACTCTCTGCCCTGTTAACTTTCATGACCTTTATCGTCGGTCATTTCAGTGCCGACCTTAAGGTTCTCGCGGTCTCTCTGGGTAGCACGAGCGCACGCTGGTTCTTTACCGGTTTGTATTACCTGCTGCCGAATCTTGCCAACTACAGTTTCATTACTCCGGCAGCTCACGGTCGCACGCCGGCCGCGGCATTTGTGTTCGCCAACGCGCTGTATGCGCTGGTGTACATCACTGTGATACTCGCGGCGGCAACACTCATCTTCAGCCGCCGAAACTTCAAATAAAAGATGAACAACGAGCGGCGCAAAAGTGTCACCCTGGGTCTGGTCGTCGTGGTCGGCATCGCCTGCGCCGCGCTCCTGGTTCGCTGGACCGACTCGTTGCGGCCGCCGGTTGATCCAAACCTGATCGACGAAGGTCTTTATCTAAACGATAAGACCGCGCGCAGAATGAGTCTCGGGTTTAACGGTCTGGCTGCTGATTGGTACTGGATGCGTTCGCTGCAATACGTCGGCAAGAAGATTTTTCACTTCGAGGGCGACATTCGCCTCGACGACATGAGTGCGTTGAACCTGAAGACGCTCGCACCCTTGTTGGAAACCGCAACGACCCTGGATCCGGAATTCATCGAACCTTACGAATACGCCGCCACCGTGTTGCCGGCGATCGACGTGCAACAAGCCATTCGCCTGACGGAAAAAGGCATCGATGCAAATCCAAATGAGTGGCGGCTCTATCATCATCTTGGTTACATCTACTGGCGACAGAATGAGTTTCAAAAGGCCAGCGAGATCTACGACCGAGGCTCCCAGGTTCCCGGCGCTCCCACGTGGATGCAAGCGATGAAAGCAAGGCTCATCTCTGACGGCGGAAGCCGGTCCACTGCGCGCGAGATCTACACGCGCATGTACGAGCAATCTAATGAAGACCAGGTCAAGGAGATGGCGCGCGCGCATCTGCTGCGGTTGGACTCGTTGGATCAACAAGATGCTTTGCGAAAGTTATTCGCGGCGTATAAAGCACGCACCGGCAAGTGTCCTGACTCCTGGCGCGAACTGGAGCAGGTTTTCCGAGCAGCGCGCGTACAAGTGGACCAATCGGCTGCGCCTCTCGATCCGTCAGGCGCGCCTTACCTCCTGAAAGCCGGCGCGTGCGAAGTCGAATTGGATTGGAAACAAACTAAGGTTCCTTTGAAATAGACCTATGCCCGTTATCGAGATCGCAAATCTGACTAAAGACTACGAAGTCGGTTTTTTCCGCAAGCGCAAAGTTCGCGCGCTTGACGACCTTTCACTGTCGGTCGACGGCGGACAGATCTTCGGTTTTCTCGGCGCGAATGGCGCGGGAAAGACCACGACGCTCAAGCTCCTCATGCGTTTGATCTTTCCGACCAGCGGTACGGCACGAATCCTCGATCGCGATATCGGCGATGTGCGCATGCACGAACGCATCGGATACTTGCCGGAGAACCCGTACTTCTACGATTACCTCACCGCGCGCGAGTTTCTCGAGTACTGCGCGCAGATCTTTGGCTATGCCCCAACGAAGCGCAGGAAGAGCGCGGCGGATCTGTTGGCGCGAGTGAAGCTCGACGAAAAGAGCTGGGACAAGCAGCTAGAAAGTTTTCCAAAGGAATGCTTCAGCGCGTGGGCCTGGCCCAGTCGTTGATAAACGATCCCGAGATCGTGTTTCTCGACGAGCCGATGAGCGGACTCGATCCGGTTGGACGTCGCGAAGTGCGCGACCTCATCGCGTCGCTTCGTGAAGACGGGAAAACGGTCTTCATGTGTTCGCACATTCTTTCCGACATCGAAGTGCTGTGCGATCGAGTCGCTATTCTGAAACGCGGGCGGTTGGCCCAAGTGGGCCACCTCGACGAGTTGCGCCAGCGCAGTGAAGGTCCGAACCGAATGGAGATACTCGCGGCGGGCGCCGACGCGTCTGCGCTGCAACACCTCGCAAACGCCGACGTCTCTTCGACACCACGCGGACTACGAATCGAGATCGCGAGCGAAGATGAAATAGAAAATGCGCTTGTGGCGTTGAGAAAAGCGGGTGGGAAAGTTGTGTCGATTCAACCGGTGAAACAGTCGCTGGAAGAACTCTTCCTCTAATTCTTGAACTTAAACCCCGTTACTTCCATTTTGATATTGGCCCGCGGATCTGTGTCTTTCATTCCATCCAACATCATATTCACTTGCATCGTCTTGTTCGGCGCCAATTCAGGCTGTTTTGTCGGAATAAAAACGAGGGTTTTCTCTTTTACAGGCTTGCCTTCGTAGTCAATTACGGACCCTTTTATTTCGAGTCCACTCAAAGTCTTCCCCGTAAGATTACGGACCGTAGTCTTTAGGCTCATCGTGAGATCGCCTAAAGCCCGTTTACCTTCCCAGCCTTCGGGCGTGTCGAGGACGATGTTCTGCTTGTCCTTCTCAAATTCGGGTGAGCCGGCGCGAATTGCACCCTGTAACGCCACTTCGCCGCTTGGGCCGCTGCTGACCGCCCACATTAAGACCCCAAAGACGAGGGCAATCACGATGGCAGCCGCCACTGCCACGACGATGATCAGAGTTCGGTTCGACTCAGTGGTTTCGAGCCTCCGGTCTGTAGCAGCCATAGTGCGGGAATTGTATAAAACTGCGGCTTACTTCCCAAGTAGCCGTAAAAGTTCCTCTCATTCTCACCGGGCTTTAGCCCGGTGCAAGAACAGCGAAAGCACTGAGGAACCGTTTCAACGGTTTCTCTCGATTGCACTAAGGAAACCGTTAAAACGGTTCCTTAATCAGCGCACAGCGTGACACCCGGCTAAAGCCGGGTGAGAATGAGAAAGAACTTTCAAGGGCAAGCTTTCCCAAGTAGCCGCGCAATGAGTACTTCCAACTCGCTGAAATCGATCGGCTTGGTGATGTAGCTGTTGCAGCCCGCCGCCAGCGCGTCCGACTGAAAATCGGAGGTGTCGTGGGCGGAGACGGCAACAATCGGTACCTTTCCCAAGCCGTCGAGCTTGCGAATGGCGCGCGTGGCGGCCAGACCGTCGATGACGGGCAAGCTTAAGTCCATGAGAATCACGTCCGGCCGCTCGGATTGAGCCAGGCGGATAGCCTCCTCGCCGTTGGTCGCTTCGACCACTTGGTACCCCGACATTTCCAGAAGACGCCGCATCATGAAGCGGTTGTCTTCGGTGTCTTCGACCAACAAAATCGTTCCGGTCTGTTCCTGGTTTTCCATCTGGCTCACTGACCTGAGCGCAATTTCGAACGCTCGACCCACCTCAAGTTGTTGATTTTACTGTATCACTAGAATACGTGCGCCTTTTTTGTTACCATGCCGCATTGAAATACAACACATAAAGCTGCGGGACCAAAGTGTCTTTAGTACACTCAGTCCGGCGTGAGGTTCCCTCCCCTAAGCCCCCTGAAAAACGAGCTGAGAGAGTTTCGCATCGATGAAGGCGTCAATGTCGAGGACAGAAGATACGGAATCGCTTCAAGACCTCGGGCGAGCTTCGATCCAAATCGTCCATGACCTCAAGAACCAGCTTAATGGTCTCAAACTGTATGCCACGTTCCTCCGGCGCCGCATCGAGAAGAGCGACCGCCCCGGTGACGAACAGGAAACCATCGGCAAGCTCATCAGCGGACTCGACCGCGCGGCCAGCGATCTTTCGATGATTGTTGAATTCGGGAGAGAGATCGAACTGAAGAAACAGCCCGGCTTCGAAGTGACGAAAGTGCTTCGTAACCTCTGCTCGACGTTTCAGGAGGCCGAGGCGCAGGTTGTTTGCGAATCAGACGCCGATTCGATTCAGGGTGAGTTCGACCATTCCAAGACTCACCGACGCGTTCAAGTCGATGTTTGCCGGTGCCATCAAGTTCAAGCGGAAGGACGACGGCGCCGAAGCGATCAAGGTGTCAGTCACGACCTCCGACAACAACGCCGTGATCGAGTGGTCGGGCCTTCGGCCATTGGATCACGATCCGTTTCGCGCGTTTGCCGGCAGCGACGAGATCCGCTTGTCGCTGGCGAAAAAGATCATCGAGGCGCACGGCGGCTCGACAAATTTGGCGGACCACAAGCTTGTCGTTGTGCTGCCGCTTTCCGGATCTCAATCCGGTTAACCGATTCTTTCGATAAGGGAGTAAGAACCATTATGGTGCCCCAAAGCGCGGCTATTTCGAGAGAGGAGAAAAAGGTGGAGAACAAAGAAGTGAGAATTCTTGTCGTGGACGACGAGCCGATGATGGCTGACTCGCTGCGACAAAATTTCATTGAGGAAGGCTATTCGGTCGACACGGCAGCGACGGGTGCGGCCGCTATCGAGCTGTTCGACCAGGGTGCGCATCATCTGGCGATATGCGACCTGCAACTGCCGGACATGGATGGCCTCGAAGTGTTGCGTCACATGAAAGACGCGCGACCGACCTCGGAAGTGATCGTTGTCACTGGTTACGGAACTGTGCAGAAAGCTGTCGAAGCGACGAAAGCCGGTGCTTTCTATTTTGTCGAGAAGCCGTTTGACTTTGAAGAACTGCAACCGCTGGTTGAAAAAGCGCTCGAACGCCGCGAGCTCGTAGCGGAAACCGCGAACATGCGACGTCAACTATCGACGCGCGCGGAGTATTTCAACATCATCGGCGCGTCGAAACCGATGCAGCAGATTTATGAAACGATCGAGTCGGTAGCGAAGTCGGATGCGAATGTTCTAATCGTGGGTGAGTCAGGCACCGGCAAAGAGTTGATTGCCAACGCGATCCATTACCAGTCGCTGCGATCGAAGAAACCGTTCATCAAAGTAAACTGCGCGGCGCTGCCGAAAGAGCTGATCGAGTCGGAGCTGTTTGGTCATACGAAAGGCGCGTTCACCGGCGCGCATGCGGACAAGGAAGGTCTCGTGCAACACGCCGCGGGTGGTTCGCTGATGCTCGACGAAATCGCCGAGATGCCGGTCGAGTTGCAGCCGAAGTTGTTGCGGGTGTTGCAGGAAAGAAGTTATCGCAAGATTGGTTCGGAAAAGACTTACGCCGTCGACTTTCGACTCGTGTGTTCGACGAATCGTCCGCCGGCGGATGCGATCCGCGATGGCCTGCTGCGCGACGATCTGTTCTATCGCATTTCGACGATCACGATTCACGTGCCGCCGCTACGCGAACGCAGTGAAGACATTCAACTTTTGACCGAGCATTTCCTTCACATGTATGCTCAAAAATACGAGCGCCCGATCACGGGTGTTTCGCAGGCTGCGTACCAGCGATTGTTTGGTCACGCGTGGCCGGGGAACGTGCGTGAATTACAGAACGTGATCGAGCGTGCGGTGCTGCTGGCGAAGGACAAGCAGATCGAACCGATCGATTTGCCGTTTGATAACGGAACCGTGCCGGAGGGTTCGTCGTCGCAGGTGACCTGGGACATTCCGCCAAATATGACGCTCGAAGACATCGAACGGCTCGTCATCGAACGGACCTTGCAACGCACTGGTGGAAACAAACAAGCAGCGGCCAATCTCCTGGGCATCTACCGGCCGCGGCTGTACAGCAAAATCAGGAAGTATAATATCGACGTAACTTCATTGGTTTCGGCATAACCTGGAGCTTTGTGCCTGGTCCTTTGTTCTTTGTCAGTGGTCAGTGGTCAGTTACAATCACGCTGGAACTACGAACTAGGGAACAAAGCACTAAGTACAAAGCACTAAGACCTCCTTCGAATGTCTGTTCCCCCAAATCAATCCCCCCGTCTGCGCAGCATCGACGCGCTGCGCGGGATTCGCGGCTTTAGGTCGTCGTCCTCTATCACGCTGTCGAGCGCGGCGAGAAAGTCGTGCCGAACAACCTGTTCGCTTACCCGGTCCGCGCGCTCCAGTTCGTCAGCTCGTTCGGCTACATTGGCGTTTTTCTGTTCTTCGTCATCTCCGGTTTTTGCATTCACCTGCAATGGGCCAAGGCGCGCGCGACCGGCAGTCGAGCCTGATATTCGCTTTGGTCCATTCTGGAAACGACGCCTGCGGCGGCTCTATCCACCGTACATACTCGCACTCGCGCTTTCCTGCTGGTGGCGTATTCGTACGGCGAGATCAACCTCACGCACTTCTTCTTCTACGACATCGGCATGCATCTGTTGATGCTGCACAACTCTCGATCCGCAAACGTGCTACACGATCAACGGCGTGTTCTGGACGCTGGCGATCGAAGAGCAACTGTATCTCGCCTATTTTCTGTTGTTGTTTGTGCGCATTCGCTGGGGCTGGCGTGTGACGATCCTGGTGTGTTTGGGCGCGCGTGTCGCGTGGATGTTGTTGAGCCATCTGGTGTGGTTGAAGTTCGGTTATGGTCTGCCGGTTCCGGAGGGGGCTCTGTCGCACTGGTTCACGTGGGCACTGGGCGCGATCGGCGTCGAGATGATGTTCGGCCTGATTCAAACGCCGCGATGGTTGCGCGATCTGCGTCTCGGTGCGCTGCTGACAATCGCCGGGACGGTGTTGTCGTACTATCTACACTTCATTCCGAAAGACACGTTCGTCAAAGACTTCGCGTGGTTTCTGGTTCATCCGCTGTGGGGGCTCGGGTTCTTTATCCTCATCAACCGGCTCGTGCTCGCGGAACAGAGCTGGATTCGCCGCACGCGCGTGCCGTCTGTCGTATCGATCTTCGCAACGATCGGACTCTTTTCGTATTCGCTCTATCTGACGCACGAACTGGTCGTGATCGTGTCGTGGCGCTTTACGAATCCGTCGTGGTTGCAGTCGGTGAATGTGTTGTTACTGACGCTGCCGATCACCATCGTGTTTGCGTGGGTCTTTTTCTGGTTCTGCGAACGGCCCTTCATGATTCGTCGCAAGGCAAAGAGCGCCGACGCGCGACCGGCGTGGACGGCGATGCCTGAGTCGCAACCGAGCACAGTTTCTGATTAAATTAGTACCGACTTTCCGGAAACAATCCACGGAGGGAATTTCCACAACGTGCGCCAATTACAGCTCCTCGCACTCATATCGACATTGATCTGTTTACCGTTCTTTAAATCTCAGGATCCGGCAGCACCGTCGCCGCCGCCGCAAAACGTGCCACAGGCATCTCCATCACCAACCCCGACGCCGTTGCCGCCGCCGACCGTCTCGATCGACAACTATCGCGCAACGGCGGGCCGCATCATCGGCGCCTCGCTCGTTAGTAATCGCGCGTACACGCGGCTCGCTTACCTGACCGACCACATCGGACATCGACTCAGCGGGTCGAAGAGTTTGGAGCGCGCGATAGAGTGGGCGCTCGCCGAGATGAAGAAGGACGGTTTGGACAATGTGCGCGGCGAGAAGGTGATGGTGCCGCATTGGGTGCGCGGCGAGGAGAGTTTGGAGATGACCGCGCCGCGTCCGATGACGCTGTCGATGCTTGGGCTCGGGAATAGTGTGGGGACGCCCGCGGCAGGAATTACGGCGGAACCGGTCGTTGTGCGTAACTTCGCCGAGCTTGATGCGCTCGGTGAAAAGGTGCGCGGGAAGATCGTCGTGTACAACGTGCCGTTTACGAGTTATGGCGCGACGGTCCAGTATCGCGGGTCTGGTCCATCACGCGCGGCGCGCTATGGCGCGGTTGCGGTGCTGGTGCGATCGGTTACGCCTGTTAGTCTTCAGTCGCCGCACACCGGCGGGCTTAATTACGATCAGCGACAACCGAAGATTCCTGCGGCGGCGATTTCGATCGAGGCGGCTGAGTTATTGCAGCGCATGCACGACCGTGGCGATCGGATGACGTTGCGGCTGAAGATGGAAGCGAAGTTTCTGCCCGATGCGGAGTCGGCCAATGTGATCGCGGAGTTGCGTGGATCGGAGAAGCCGGATGAAATCGTGCTGATTAGCGGGCACTTCGATTCGTGGGACGTGGGCCAGGGCGCGCATGATGACGGTGGCGGTTGCATCATCGCGTGGGAAGCTGTCCGGTTGCTGAAAGAGCTTGGGCTGCGGCCGCGTCGCACGATTCGCGTCGTGCTTTATACAAACGAAGAGAACGGATTGCGCGGTGGCAATGCTTATCGCGACGCGTATCGAAATGAGCTTTCGAAACACATCTTTGCGATCGAGTCTGATTCGGGAACTTATCGGCCGGAAGGATTGGGTCTCGCTGCGACTGCGCCGCTGCAAGTTCGTTCGAACCTTCGCGAGATTGCCAAACTGTTGAGCGGAATCGGCGCTGATGGGATTGCCGCGAGTGGCGGTGGTGCTGATATTGGTCCAATCATGCGCGAAGGTGTTCCCGGCGCGAGTCTCGACGTCGAAGGTTCGCACTACTTCGACATCCACCACACGGCGTCAGACACGTTGGACAAGATCGACCCGCGCGATCTGCAACTCTGCGTCGCAACGATGGCGGTCTTCGCCTACACCATCGCCGACATCCCCGAACCACTGCGCGGACCTGAGGGAACTGGAAAGTAGGACCTGAAGTTCACGTGTAAGTCACGACTACCACTTGTTTTCAGCGAGACGTTCAGCTAATCTAGCTGGTAAGTGGCGACGCTGGTGGGTGTTTCGAAGCAGCGAACTTTGTAGATCTGCACGCGCTCGTCGCTGACGCGCTTGGAAACGCGTTCAAGAACGTACTTCGCCAGGTTTTCAGCGGACGGTTGTAACTCGTCGAACGGCGGCAACTCGTTGATGTTCCGATGGTCGAGGTAGGTCACGACGTCATCCGCCGCAGCTTTCAACTCGACAAAATCAACGAGCAATCCAACGTTGTCCAACTCACGCCCGCGCGCATAGATCTCGATCTTGTAGTTGTGTCCGTGGAGGTTCTCACACTTCCCCTTGTAACCACGCAACTGATGCGCGCTGGAGAAGTTTCGCTCAATCATTACTTCAAATTGTCCGGGCATAATTAGCTTCTGACGATAAGATACTCGCGAGGTCTGCGATCTGTGAAGTAACGCGACAAGCCGGCAGACTCTGCAAAAACGTGCGTCCGTAACCTTTCGTTCGCAAACGCGGATCGAGCACCGCGAGTACACCGCGATCGGTCGTGCTGCGTATCAATCTTCCCAGTCCCTGCTTCAGGGCGATGATCGCCTGCGGCACGCTGTACTGGTAAAAACTCGATCCCCCGCAGTCTTCGATGTATCGCTGTCGCGCCGCCACCAGCGGATCCGTCGGCACGGCAAACGGCAGCTTGTCGATGATCACGCACGACAACTGCTCGCCACGCACATCGACACCCTGCCAAAAACTCGACGTCGCAAACAGCACCGCGTTCGGCGTCTCGCGAAACCGTTTCAACAGTTGCCCCTTCGAAGCGCTGCCCTGCACTAGACACGGATAGTCGATCTCGCTCCACACGTTTTCAAACAACGACTGCATGCCGGCGAGGCTAGTCGACAACACAAACGCGCGTCCTTCGGTGGCGTTGAGGATCTTGATCACTTCGTTGACCGCGGCGTCCTGCCACTGCGGCGAACGTGGATCGGGCATCGCCGGCGGCAGGTAGAGAATCGCCTGTCGCTTGTAGTCAAAAGTCGACTCGGCGATCAGGTCTTCAGCCGCGTCGAGTCCCAGCCGGTCGCGAATGAAAGCGAAGTTGCCGCCGCTCGAGAGCGTTGCCGAGGTCAATACAACCGTCGGGACTTCGTCGAACAACTTGTCTTGCAACAACCCGGCGACGTCGATCGGCGACGCACGCAGAAACACGCCGCGGCCGCGTCGTTCCAACCAGTAAACAAACTTCTTATCAGGTCCGGTAACGATGAACTCCAGGTCGAAACGAATCTGACGCAAGCGGCGAATGACGCTTTCAACCTCAGGCGGTTTTTCCGGCAGCGTGTCGATTGTTGTCTCAACACGCGCGATCGCGTTTTCGAGAACTGAATACAACTCGCCGAGCGGCGTCGCTTCAAACTCACCCGCCGCATTTCGACGCGCGAACGTCCCAGGAATGATCGGGTAACGTCCTTCAACACCACGCCCGTCGCGAAACCCCATCCAAAAATCGTCGGCGAACCGCGCCATGCGAGCGACGCTGCGCGTCAACTCCTGATCGATCTGCACGTTGTCGATGGGAATCATCCCCAAATCGCGCACGAGATCTTCGATCTGATAATTCGATACCTGGGAGCCGAAGTATTCGGACGCGACGTCTTCAATCAAATGCGCCTCGTCGAGGATCACCGCCGTGTAGTCAGGCAACACTGAACCGTAGTTTCCATTGCGCAAACTCAGATCGGCGAAGAAGAGATGATGATTGACGACGACGATGTCGGCTTCCTGCGCACGATTGCGCATGCGAGTGATGAAGCACGGATCGAAGTCGGGACACTTCTGACCGAGGCACGTTTCGGAGCGCGCGTCGATGTGACGCCAGAACGAAAGCGACTCAGGCAGGTTTGCGAGTTCCGCGCGATCGCCCGTCTCACTTTCTCTCGCCCAATGTGTGACTTCTTCGAAATAGTCGACCTCGCCGAGTCCTTCGAGCACCGGCGCCGACTGCGCGCGGTCGAGACGATTGAGACAAACGTAGTTGCTGCGGCCTTTCATGTACGTCGCCGCGAAACGTTTCGGCAAAACGCTTTGGAGAAAAGGAATGTCCTTCTCCATCAACTGTTCCTGAAGATTTTTCGTGCCGGTGGAAACGATCACGCGCCCGTTGCCGCCGAGAGCAGCAGCAACCGCAGGCACGAGATAGGCGAGCGTCTTTCCGGTGCCGGTGCCGGCTTCGACGATGAGGTGTCGCTTCTCCTCAAACGCGCGCATCACGGCCTGCGCCATCTGTATCTGGCCTGGGCGAAATTCGTATTCAGGATGCGCTGTGGCTATTAACCCGTCCGGCCCGAAGACTTCTTCCATGATTGATCGCTAAATCAACGTATTCTCTTGAGTATTCGATTCCATCTTAGCTCATTTGTATCAATCGTGGTTGAGTAGGTGATTAGGAAGACGTCGCCCCAGATCAATTCGCGCCCACCCAATAACAGCAAACGCTATTACACCGAGCAACGCGAGGATGATAATTCTCTTACGCATGAGGCAGATGAACGAACCGGCTTCAGGATTGATTCTTCAGCCGGTTCGGATACAAAGGAAATCTCTCAGTGAGATCGAGGACGTTCTGCTTCACCTTATTAATCACACTTTCAGACTGCGGATCGTGAATCACTTCCGCGATCAAGCGGCCGATCTCGCGCATCTCCGGTTCTTTCATGCCGCGCGTTGTGACGGCGGGTGTGCCGATGCGCAGACCTGAGGCGACGAATGGTTTGTTTTGATCGAAGGGAATCGTGTTTTTGTTGACCGTGATCGACGCCGCTTCCAACGCCTTCTCAGCGTCTTTGCCGGTGACGCCTTTGCCGTCGAGCCAGACGTCGACCAGCATCAGGTGATTGTCAGTTCCGCCCGACACCAACCGCAGGCCGTGTTCCTGTAACTCGTTCGCCAGCGCCTTCGCGTTCTTCAACACCTGGCGCTGGTATTCCTTGAAATCCTCGCGCAGCGCTTCACCGAGCGCGACGGCTTTCGCGGCGATGATGTGGACCAGTGGCCCACCCTGCACCCCGGGAAACAGTTTGCTGTTGATTGCTTTCGCGTGCTCCTCTTTGCAGAGAATCAGACCGCCGCGTGGTCCACGCAACGTTTTGTGCGTCGTCGTCGTGACGTAATCAGCGTGCGGCACGGGCGAAGGATGCAAACCAGCCGCAATCGGCCCGGCAATATGCGCGATGTCGGCAAACATCCGCGCTCCGACACTGCGCGCGATCTCGCCAATGCGTTCGAAATCGATTGTCCGCGGATACGCTGAAGCGCCGCAGACGAGAAGTTTCGGACGATGCTCTTCCGCGATTTTCTGCAGCTCGTCGTAATCGATCTGTTCCGTCTCTCTTGAAACACCGTAATCGGCGACCTTGTAACTCAGGCCCGAAAAGTTCATCGGATGCCCGTGCGTGAGGTGTCCGCCGTGGGCCAGGCTCATGCCGAGAATCTGATCGCCATACTGAATCGCCGCGAGATAGACAGACATGTTCGCCTGCGCGCCGCTGTGCGGCTGAACGTTCGCGTGCTCCGCGCCAAACAACTCCTTCGCGCGATCGATCGCCGTCTGCTCGACGACGTCCGTCCACTCACAACCGCCGTAGTAACGCTTTCCCGGATAACCTTCGGCGTACTTGTTTGTGAAAACTGATCCGGCGGCTTCGAGCACTGCCTCGCTGACGAAGTTTTCCGAGGCGATCAATTCGAGGCCGTTCGCCTGGCGCGCGACCTCGTTGTCGATAGCGCGGGCGATGACGGGATCGACGTCGGCGAGTGATGCGTTTCGTGAATCGGTCATTTGGGCTTTTTCGGTAGGGGTGGTCATTTGCACTCTCGTTCAATCTTCGTGATCTCTTCCACTCGTCTCTCATGGCGTCCGCCGTCAAACTTTGCGTCGAACCAGGCACGAACGATCTTCTCGATGTCTTCGGGCGGTGTGACGCGAGCGCCGATCGAAAGCACGTTTGCATCGTTGTGTTCACGAGCCAACCGCGCGATCTCCGGCGTCCACGCAACGGCCGCGCGCACACCCGCAACCTTGTTCGCAGCGATCGCCATTCCGGTTCCTGAGCCACAGACGAGCAGTCCCTGTTCAACCTCGCCGTGCGACACCTTTTCAGCAACCTTGCGCGCGTACTCAGGATAATCGACAGAGTCTTCCGACACCGTGCCGAGGTCCTCAAACTCAACACCAAGGTCGTTGAGCAGCGCTTTCAAATGTTCCTTCTCGGCGTAACCGGCGTGATCGCTTGCGAGAGCAATTCTCATAGCAGTGCACCTTTATGAAGATATTTTTGAAGAAGTCGATGGTACTCCAGAGCGTACTTCGCGGCAAACGGATAAGTACGGTACACCGTACGTTTGCCTAATACGCGGGCGCTAAGCGAGAATGCCCGGATTATGCGCTGGTCAAACTACTTCATTCCGACACTTCGCGAAGATCCGGCCGATGCCGAAGTCATTTCGCACAAACTTCTCCTGCGCGCCGGCGTCATCCGGCAATTGTCAGCCGGAATTTATTCGTTATTGCCGCTGGGCCAACGCATCGCTCTCAAAGTCATGCAGATACTGCGCGAGGAGATGAACGCAATCGGCGGCCAGGAGTTTTACCTGCCTGCACTACATCCCGCCGAGATCTGGCAGGAATCCGGCCGTTGGGACGCAATCGGCGACGAGATGTTTCGCCTCAAAGATCGCAAGAACACCGACATGTGTCTCGGCATGACGCACGAAGAAGTGTTCACGGCGATCGCTCGCAACGAGATCCGTTCGTACAAACAACTGCCGCAGGTCTGGTACCAGATTCAGATCAAGTTTCGCGATGAGGCGCGACCGAAATCGGGTTTGATCCGGGTACGCACGTTCATCATGAAAGACGCGTACTCGTTCGACGTCGATCGCGCGGGGCTGGATAAGTCGTTCAGCGATCAGCGCGAGGCGTACAAGAAGATCTTCACGCGTTGCGGGATACAGTTTTTGATCGTCGAAGCGTCGTCGGGCGCGATGGGTGGAAGCGAATCGAACGAGTTCATGGCGCGGACACCCGCCGGTGAGGATCTGATCGTCAGTTGTCCCGAATGCGGGTACGCCGCAAACCTCGAAAAGGCGACGTCGCGACTTACGGCAGTTCACGATGAGGCGGCCTACCGGCGCCGGAAGAGTTTCCCACGCCCGGCGTGCGCACGATCGAGGATCTGATCACGTTTCCAGGCGGCGCTGAAGCAGCACGACAGATCAAATCGCTCGTCTACACTGCCACGATCGGCGGCGAACCACGACCAGTGCTCGTTTTGATCCGCGGCGATCACCAGCTTCACGAAACCAAACTCGGTGATGCGATCGGCGCAACCGCAGTGCGGCCCGCGCACCCCGAAGAAATACGTTCTCTACTCGGCGCCAGTGCCGGAAGCCTCGGCGGCGTCGGCGCGAAAGACAAAGCGCGCGCTGCAAAGATGGATTTGCGCATCATTGCCGATTCGTCGTTGAAGGGCAGGCGCAACATGACCACCGGCGCCAACAAAGACGATCACCACATCCGCGGCGTCGACATCGATCGCGACATTCCAGTCGATAGCTGGCACGAATTGCGCACCGTCGAATCCGGCGAAGGTTGTCCACGGTGCGACAGCGGCGTGCTCGAGGTGTTCAAAGGAATGGAGATCGGCCACATTTTCAAACTTGGCACCAAGTATTCAGACTCGATGGGTGCCAATGTGTTGACGCAAGACGGAAAACAAGTGCCGATCGTGATGGGCAGTTACGGCATCGGCGTCGAGCGCATCATCAGCGCCGCCATCGAACAACGTCACGACAGCGACGGCATAATCTGGCCCAAATCGCTCGCGCCATTCGACGTCGTAGTGACGATCACCAACATGAAACAGGACGATCTGCGCGAAACCAGCGAGAAACTCTACGCGGACTTGCAACGCGCTGGTCTCGACGTTCTGCTCGACGATCGCGACGAACGCGCCGGCGTAAAATTCAAAGATGCGGATCTTATCGGAATTCCATATCGCGTCACGATCGGGAAAAAAGTCGCCGAGGGTCGTTGTCGAGTTGTACGATCGGCGCACGAAACAGAGCGAGGATGTTAAAATAACCGACGTTGTTGAGCGTGTGCAGAAGCTTGCGCTGGCAGGTTCATAATAGTTTTGCGTTAGATTCCCCGAAGTATGAAACTCGTCTGGCTCTTATTAGTAGCTGTCATAACCCCAATTAGAGTCGAGGCGTCGCAGGATCTTCTTCCCGAACTCGTCCGTCGCATAAAACCATCGGCCGTGGCCATCGAGACCTTCGACGCGCGCGGTGAAAAACTCACGCGCGGCAGCGGCTTCTTCATCGACGCAGATCGCATCGTCACCAATCGACACGTCATCGAAGGCGCTCATCGCGCAGAGGTCCATTCGTCGACCGGAACTGTGATTCCCGTGAAAGGCGTGCTGGCCGTCGACGCGGAAGGCGATATCGCGCTCCTGAAGATCGATCCGCCCACGCCGCAAATCAGGCCTCTTCCACTCGACAAAACTTCGCCGCAGGAAGGCGAGAGCGTCGTCGTGATCGGCAATCCACTCGGATTGGAAGGCAGCGTCACAAACGGAATCGTTTCCGCCGTCCGCGACATCCCGACGTTCGGACGCATCATTCAGATCACCGCGGCGATCTCGTCCGGATCGAGCGGCAGCCCGGTCGTGAACATGCAGGGACAAGTCATCGGCATCGCAACGTTGCAAGTGACCGGCGGGCAAAGTGTGAACTTCGCGATTCCATCAGAACGCATTTCGCAACTTCAAGCGACGACGATGATCTCCCTGACCGAACTGGTCGCAAACACGGGACGCAACAAACGCGCGAAGGCGGTGCAGTTTTTCCGCGACGGCTTGAGTTTTCTTTCGAAAGACGACTGCGAAAAAGCGCTGCCGTATTTCGAGAAAGCCGTCGAATCAGACAGTCAATACGCGGAAGCGTGGGCGCAGAGTGGGTTCTGCAACGAGAAGCTTGGCCGTCACTCGGAAGCGTTGGAAGCTTCGAAGAAAGCCGTCAACTTGCGTCCGTCCGCCGAGTCGTACTTCAACATCGGCCTCGCGAGTTTTTATCTGAAGCAATACAGGGAAGCCGCCGAGGCTTACCGTCAGTCGATCAAACTCGATCCGTACAACGCCGCCGACGCTTATTACGCGCTCGGCCTCGTCTATCGCGACTGGGGCAAGGCCGACGACGAGATCTACGCTTACAAACAAGCCATCCGGCTGCGACCCGATTACACAGGCGCGTATGAGCGGCTCGGTTCCCGCTATATGAAGTCGAAAAAATTTAACGAGGCGGTTGAGATCTTTCGTCAGCTCGCGGCGTTGAAGCCGGGCGATGCCGTCGCTCCGAACAATTTGGGTGAGGCGTACGTCGAACTGAATCGGCTCAACGACGCGCTCGAATCGTTTCGGCAATCGATCCGCCTGAGACCTGATTTTGGTAGGGCTTACTACAACCTCGGGAAGTGCCTGCTGACGATGGGTAATCGCGATGCGGCGCTGGAGCAGTACACGATCCTCACGAACATCGATCCGATTGGGCTGAGAAGCTTAACGCGATCATTAACCCCTGAATCGCCGCCAGTGATACGCAGTTGAAACCGTCTTAGACGAATCTCCGACTAATTTGAGGCAAAGCCACCCCTAATTCACCTCATCACTTCGCCAACAATCGCCGTCAGAGTGTTGTCCTGCAATGATTTGTTCCGCGGCAACTGCCCGTGCAGATCGCAAGCAAACACAGCGTAACGCGACAGTGTAAAACCGGTCTGCGTGTCGCGAACTTTGAAGAGGTTCTCGCCAAGCAACGATGAACGCGTCACACGTCCATCGCCGGGAACGTACATCGCCTGCGTCGCCTGCTGTTTCGAGATTTTGACGCCGGTTGAAGTTCGATACTCGCGCGGCCGCGTCAGCGTCACCCAACGATTTCGTTTCGTGTCGTGCAGCACGACGGGCGAGTTAAATGTCTCTTCACAGTCACCGCCGATCGCCAGCAGTACGACCGGAGAACTTGCGCTGTCCACCGCGTCGAGCGCTTGATGAAATCGTCGCGCGCGCCGGAGTGTGGCAGCGAGATACGCATCGAGCTCGTCCCCTTCGCCGTTCGTTCCCGTTGTATTCATGAAACGACGTCGAAACTCATCCGTGTGTATCGCACTCCAGCCGTACTGCTTCCACACTTCAACGTCGTACAGGTCGATCGATATCGGCTTCAGGTTCTCGTCGAGAAATCTCACGGCGCTCGCATGCGGCATGAGTTGATAAACTGACGGCGTTCTCGCCGCATCTTCCGCTGTCAGCTTGTTGAGCAACGGCACTCGACGGCGTAATCCTTCCGTCACCGAATACCCTTCGATCAGCGTCGCAAAAGCGTCAGCGGATCCTTCGTTCGGCACGCCGATCATGACGATCTTGCTGATGTGGGCGGCGCCGTTCCAATTCGGCTGAATCGCTGCGTCTGCCGCGGGCAAATCGGCATCGCCGTACATCGCCGCATACCGCGCGATCAGCCCGCCCATCGAATGGGCCACGACGTTGAACTTCAGATCCTGGCGTTTGAGTTTGTCTTTCAGCCTCTGCAAACGACGCACGAGCTCACGCGCGTTTGCGACGTTGTCTTGCCGCCAGTCGTAAGCAAAGACGTAGAACGTGTCTCGGTCGCCGTCGACCGCCGGGTTCTCCCAATCGCCTTCACGATAACCGGCGTAACGACGCAGTGCTTCGAGCAGATCTCGATAGACGTAAACCTCAGGCAACAACTTCGCCAGCTTCGCTGTCTCGACGATCTTTCCCGGAATCAGATCGTCGCGATTCGCTTCGAGGTTCGGACTGATCGGCAGTCCTTCTTCCGACGTGCGAAACGCCGACGGCCAAACTTTCTCGCCGGTCTTCGGATTGATCAGTTCGGAACCGAGAATTCCCGGGATGACGATGACCGGACGTTTTCCGGTGCTCGCGCGGGCGTTGGCGAAGATGTGTTCAAGGTTTGGCGTCTTGCGTGCCGAGATGCAGCCGCTCGTGACAACCGTCAGGCACAGGACGCCAAAAATGAAGTAGTTCTTGTTTGTGGATCGTCGGGCGAAACGTCGGTTCACAAGTCTACTCAACGGGCGGCTCCCAGCGTCGGTTTATCAGGCTCGCGACAAACCCGGCGCCGAAGCCGTTATCGATATTGACCACAGTCACATTCGAAGCACATGAATTCAGCATGCCGAGCAGCGCGGCCACTCCGCCAAAGGATGCACCGTAACCGATACTGGTTGGCACCGCCACCACCGGAACTCCAACAAGACCGCCGACGACCGACGGCAGCGCGCCTTCCATTCCGGCGGCGACGATGACCACGCGCGCGCGTTGCAACAGGCTCCGCTCGGCCAGAACGCGATGAATTCCGGCGACACCCGCATCCCAGATGCGCGACACGGTATTTCCCATTGTTTCCGCCGTCAGTGCTGCTTCTTCGGCGACGGGAATGTCGCTCGTGCCCGCGGTGACGACGGCGATTGGTCCAACGCCGCGGTCCGTTTTGTCGCGTCGAATGCGGACGAGCCGCGCCGATTCGTGCCATTCGGCGTCGGTTACGACGTTGCGAATCTCGCCGAATGCGCCTTCGTCGGTGCGAGTGACGAGGATGTTTGGCGAGCGCTGCGCGAGACGTTCGACAATCGCGACGATCTGCGCTCGCGTCTTACCACCGCCAAAAACAACCTCCGGAAAACCGATACGCGACGCGCGAGAATGGTCCACGCGCGCGAAGCCGATGTCCTCAAAATGCAGGTTCTTTATGCGTTCGACGGCGTCGCGGCTGTCGAGATCGCCGCTTTTATAAGCATCCAGCAGTTTAGTTAGTTCATTTACATCCATTTGTGCGTCAATTCTAGCATTCGACTGAACGCGGTCAGTACCGTATTATTTGCTGTCCCGTGTCCACGCTAATAAAAAACACTCGATTAACCCTCGAGATGATCAAAATCGAGCACACGCTTTTCGCGTTGCCGTTTGCTTTTCTCGGGGCAGTGCTGGCGGCGAACGGTGTTCCCACTGGGCGGCAGATCTTCTGGATCGTTGTGGCGATGGTCGGCGCGCGTTCGGCGGCGATGGCGTTCAACCGCCTCGCCGACCGAAACATCGACGCCCGTAATCCGCGCACGGCGACGCGCGCATTGCCGGCAGGATTGTTGTCGGTCGGGTTCGTCTGGGCGTTTACGCTTGTTTCCGCAGGGTTATTTCTACTCGCCGCGGCGATGCTGAACCGCCTGACGTTGATCCTGGCGCCCGTCGCGCTGGCGAGTATCGTGCTCTACTCGTTCACCAAACGCTGGACTCAGTTTTCGCACATCGTCCTTGGCTGGTGTCTTTCGATCGCGCCGACCGGGGCGTGGATCGCCGTTCGCGGCGAGATCGGAAGTCCCGTTCCGTTGTTGCTGTCGCTCGTCGTCCTCCTGTGGACTGCGGGTTTCGACGTTCTTTACGCGTGCCAGGATTATGATTTCGATCGCCGCGAAGGACTTCGATCGATTCCCGCACGTTTCGGCATCGGACGCGCGCTCTGGATTGCGCGCAGCCTTCACGCGGCCGCTTTTCTCGCGCTGGTTTGGCTTTATCTCGTCACCGCGCTCGGGCCGATGGCGCTTGCCGGAGTGATCGCAACCGGCGCTTTACTCGTATACCAACATAGACTTGTGCGCGCCGACGATTTACAACGGCTTAACGCAGCGTTCTTTACCACTAACGCGTTTGTAAGCGTCATTTTGCTGGTGACGTTTGGCAGCGCGGTTTTTCTGGATCGCTAAAGTCGAGATTTCCGACATGAACTTTTCACACGACGACAAGCTGAATGAGATCGCCGAACGCACGATCGCCGGCGAGCGACTCTCATTCGAAGACGGTGTCGCACTTTACGCGACTGACGACCTGCCCGCGCTAGGTAAACTCGCGGACACTGTCCGTCGACGGCGACACGGACGTACCACTTATTTCAACGTCAATCGACACCTGAACCCGACCAACATCTGTTACGCCGATTGCAAGTTTTGCGGGTTCTTTCGCACGCCTCGCCAGCCGGACGCCTACACGCACAACATCGACGACAGTTTGAAAGTCGCAGCGCAGGCGGTCGCCGAAGGCGCGACTGAGCTGCACATCACCGGCGGACTAAACACGAAACTTCCCTTCAGTTATTTCACCGATCTGCTGTCCTCGATTAAGCGCGAATATCCGCAGTTGCACTTGAAGGCGTTCACGATGGTCGAGTTTGACCATTTCGCGCACTTCTACAAGATGACGGACGAAGACGTTATTCAGAAACTAATCGAGGCCGGTTTAGATTCATGCCCCGGAGGCGGCGCGGAGATCTTTCGCGAGCCGACGCGCTCGATGATCTGCGCGCACAAGTGCGATGCAGCCCGCTGGCTTGAACTGCAGGGAAAACTCCACGCCGCAGGTTTGAAAACCAACGCGACGATGCTTTACGGGCATATCGAATCAATCGAAGACCGCGTGGACCACTTCGTCAAGTTGCGCGAGCAACAGGAGAAGTCCGGCGGCTTTCAATGTTTCATCCCGCTCGCGTTCTATCCGCCTGACACGCAGTTGGCCCATCTGCCGGGACCATCCGGAGTTGATTCACTCAAAACCATGGCCGTTTCGCGCCTGATGCTCGATAACTTCGACCATATCAAAGCGTACTGGGTCATGCTCGGTAAACGTCTGGCGCAGGTCGCACTGCACTACGGCGCAAACGACATCGACGGCACCATCACCGAAGGCGGCGAATTGACGACGAGCTATTCAGTCGAAGCAAACAATGAAGTCCGCATGAACAAAACGGAGCTTATCGGCCTGATAGAAGACGCAGGTTACGAGGCTGTCGAACGCGACACCGTTTACAACCGCATCGAGCCAAAGGATCTAACTACCATAGGGTTGAATTGAAATGCTTACTGACACCGCACGAACCACCATCACGCTGGCCCATTCCCCGGATTCCGACGACGCCTTCATGTTTTACGGCCTCGCCACAAATAAACTCGACACCGGCGGGCTGAACTTCCAACACCTGCTCAAAGACATTCAAACTCTGAACGAGGAAGCGACGCGCGGCACGTACGACGTCACCGCCATCAGCTTTCACGCGTACGCCTATGTTGCGGACAAATACGCGTTGCTCCCCCACGGCGCGTCCATTGGCGACAACTATGGTCCCGTCGTCGTTTCGCGCGAGCCGGCGACGCCCGACGACATCCCGAACCTGAAAATCGCGATTCCCGGAAAGTTGACCAGCGCGTTCCTGGCGCTGCGGCTATTCAACGCTGATTTCAAGTATGAAGTCGTTCCGTTCGACAAGATCATCGACGCCGTCCTGGACGGAACCTGCGACGCGGGGCTGTTGATTCACGAAGGGCAACTGTTTTACCAGCGGAAGGGGCTGCACAAGGTGCTCGACCTCGGCGAGTGGTGGCACGGACGCCATGGGTTGCCGCTGCCGATGGGCGGCAACGCAATTAAGCGCGACCTCGGGCCGGAGCTGACGAAGGAGATCTCGAACCTTCTGCGCGAGAGTATCCGCTACTCGCTGACGCACCGGGAAGACGCGCTCCAGTACGCCCTGCAATTCGCCCGCGATATGGACCCGGCACTGGCCGACCGGTTCGTCGGGATGTGGGTAAACGAACTGACGCTGGATTACACTGACCGCGGCCGCGAAGCCGTCCGGCGGCTGCTGGAAGAGGGTTTTGAAAAAGGTATTATCCCGAACCAGGTTCCGTAGATTTTGTTTAACCACGGAGTGCTGGGACAAAACTACCCTGGCGAGTAGGTCTACTGTTGGGATTGTTTCGGGCAAAACTACCCACGTAAGTGGGTAGATTGTTGATTCCAACCTACAACCACCGGAAACGAACACGCTAATCCCACCAACGTCAGTTGGTGGATCGTTCATCTTTCGGTTTTAGAGGGGGTAAATCCTAGCTGGGGTGTGCGCGGTGATTTTTTAAGCCACCCCGCCCAGAAGGAGCAGCTAATCACCGCGCACATCATCGACATCAGACCACGTAAAACCAAGCTCCTCCCAAAGCCTGGTTTATCGCCCCCGCCGTGTAAGCAACGCCGCCGCTCGGCGTCACGTCTGCGCTCCCGCGCCGTAAAGCTCCACGGATTTAGGACGAGTGCCTGTTGCCGACATGAGGACCTTGAGAAACTTAACTTTCAAACCAGCGAGCCCAGATTTTCGAGGCCAATCGGGCTCCAGTTTTCTTCGAACCTGCCGCTGGCCGACATATAACTTATTCTAGCTGGGGGACATTACACTACTTGCAGGAAACTTTGCAACAGGAAAATGGCGATTTCACCCGCCCGGCCAACCCGGCCGAAACGGCTGACAACCGTCGTCTTTCGTCCCCGCATCTGAACACACGCAAGTTTCGACAAGGCCCTGGGCCTGTAAACCCACTATCCAGGTAGAGAATGAAGAACGAAATGTCGGCAACACGTCTTATTACCTTCGCGCTGCTTCTAATCGCTTGCATCACATTCAACGTCTCGGCCCAGACAGAAGCCACTGGCGGGATGAGTCCTGCTGAGACAGACAAAATCATCCGGGCATTCACCGCTAAGGAAGCGCAGTTTCGCCGCGCTCTAAATAACTATTCATTCAAGCGCGACGCATTGCTGCAAAGTATCGGCATGGGCGGCCAAGTGGCTGGTGAGTTCCACCAGATCTCGACGTTCACTTTCGATGACCGGGGGAATCGTTACGAGAAGATCAACTACTCCCCGATGTCCACACTTGAGCACGGCACGGTCACACCCGAGGACCTCGACGACCTTGGCGGGATCAATCCCTTCGCCCTCGACCCGACGAAGGTGGACCGATACAACTTCCGCTTCGTCGGCAAAGAGAAGATTGACGAGTTGAACCTCTACGTCTTCGACGTTTCGCCGAAAGTGACGCCCGACGCCAAGAACATCAAGGAGCGGCTGTTCCTTGGACGCGTGTGGGTGGACGATCGCGACCTGCTGATCGTCAAGACACGCGGCAAAGGCGTGCCGGAAACGAAGAACAACAAATTCCCGGTCGTCGAAACCTATCGCGAGCAGATCGACGGACGCTACTGGTTTCCGACTTATTCCTACGCGGACGAAGAGCTGCTTTTTGATGGTGGTGGTTCGCTTCACATACGGATGAAGGTCCGTTACAGCGACTATGCTGAAGCGCGCGCGACGTTGAAGGTTACGGAAATCGGCGAGGACGAGAACCCGACGTCTGGAAATGAAGCGAAGCCAATCGACGGCGGTGTGTTGAACTCGAAAGCCGTTTCGCTGCCGCAACCGAAACTTACCGAAGAAGCGAAGCGACAGAAGCAAACCGGCAAGATTACGGTCCGCGTGATTGTCGACGAGAACGGAAAGGTTGTTTCAGCGACAGCTATGAATGGACCAGCGGTGCTGCGCGAGATCGCTGAGGAAGCAGCGCGTCAGACGACATTCAAACCGACAACCCAGGACGGCATCGTGGTGAGAGTCACGGGCGACCTGATCTTCGACCTCAAGAACTAAGCACTTTGGCGATCGACTGCCGGACCTCGGAGACAAGCGCGTTAATCGCTTCATCCGTGGTCCGATCGCTGGTCTCGACAGGCGGCAGGATCACCATCTCGAGGATTCCGGACCTGGCCTCACCAGTTCCCTTTCCCATCAACACATCTGAGTTTTTGATCGCCACCGGGACCACGGGCACGCCGCCTTCTCGCGCCATGTAGAAGGCGCCTTTCTTGAACGGCAACAGCTCGCCGGGTTTGGCGCGAGTGCCTTCCACGAAGACGGCAAATGAAACTCCGGATTTGATACGTTGCGCGGCGGCTTCCGTCGTGCGAATCGCGCTTTCGCGGTTCGTGCGATCGATCGCCATCACGTTCACAAAGCCCATGCCCACGCCGAGCACCGGCACTTTCAACAACTCTTTCTTCGCTAGTAGGCCGATGCGCCGGCCCGTGTAAATAAACATGCGCCGCGGTATCGAGATACGACCGGTGATTGCAGACGAAGACGTACGTCTGTTTCGGATCGAGCAAGTCGAGACCCGTCACTTTCACTCGCGTGCCGCTGAACCGCAACCATTGGCTTGCCCCGAACAGCGCCCACGGGTAAACAAGCTCGTGCTTGTTGACCAGCCACGAAAAGATCAGGATCGGCGGACCAAGCGTGCCCAGCAACGCGCCGGCAAGAAACAGCGACCACCAGTAGTGCACGCGCCGAATAAAGCTGCGCGGCGGGGTTATGCTAGACTCGTCCGCGTTCGTCTTCTCGATTGCAGCGCTATCTTCCATCTGTTTCGCCAAAGGAATTTCGCAATGACTAGCCTTCGATCCGTAACGGTTGGCCTGGCTGTGGTACTGTCGCTCGCCGCGTTTTCCGCACAGTCGTTTGCGCAAACAAACGCCTCGCGTGTTTCCTCCTCCGCCGCGATTCAGTCGCCGAAGTCAGTCCTCGGATTCACGCCGGGCGACGATCGAACGATAGCCGACTGGTCGCAGATCACTGACTACTTCACTCGACTCGACCGTGCTTCGGATCGCGTTTCGGTTCAAACGCTGGGCCAATCCACGTTGAAACGGCCGCTCATCGTAGCTTTCATCAGCGCGCGAGAGAATATACTGGCGCTCGAAAAATACAAAGACATCCAGCAGCAACTCGCCGATCCGCGCAAAGTCGCCGACAGAGTTCAGCGCGACAGATTGTTGGCCGATGGCAAAGTCGTCGTCGCGATCTCCTGCTCGATTCACTCGACCGAGATCGTCGCCTCCCAGATGTCGATGCAGCTTGCCTATGAACTCGCGACTGCACAGGACGCCGACACACGCGAGATTCTCCAGAACACGATACTGCTCCTGATTCCGTCACCAAATCCCGACGGTATCGACATCGTCGCCAACTGGTATCGCAAAACTCTCGGAACGCCGTTCGAAGGACGCGAGCCACCCGAGCTTTACCACCACTATGCCGGACACGACGACAACCGCGACTGGTTCATGCTGAACCTGAAAGAGACGCAGGCGATCACGCGCTTTTTCTGGCACGAGTGGTTTCCGCAGATTGTTTACGACGTACACCAGCAGGGTTCGAACGGGTCGCGCTTTTTCATTCCGCCCTTCTACGATCCGCCAAATCCAAACATCTCGCCGGTGTTGCTGCGCCAGGTCGGATTGATCGGTCACAAAGTCGCCGCTGATTTGCAGGCGGCAGGCTTCCGCGGCGTGTTGACCAATGCGCTTTACGACACGTGGTGGCACGGCGGCTTTCGCACCGCGCCCTACTTCCACAACTCGATCGGGATTCTCTCCGAGGCGGCGAGCGCGAGATTGATGACGCCGTCAACCGTCAATCGCGAGCAACTCGCACGCTCTTCGACACGCGGCATGCGCAACGCCACCGAGTCGTCGACAAACTTTCCCGATCCGTGGCCTGCGCGGAACGTGGCGCCCGCGCGACATCATGGACATGGAAATGATCGCCTCCCGTGGCGTGTTGTCGATGGCGGCAAAATTCCGCGGCGATCTACCTGCGCAACTTTTACGAACTCGGAAAGAAAACAGCCGAGCGCCGGTTGAACCAGACGAGCCGCTGGCGTACCTGATCCCCGCGGGACAAGGACGTGACGAAACTGTCTCGAAGATGATCGAGAGCCTCGTCGGACAAGGCATCGAAGTCTATCGGCTCGATAAAGAGCTGCACCTGACGTATGGACCACAAGTCGTTGCAACGAACGAATCCGGCGACCGAAAAGCTCGGCACCTACCGCAGTGTGATCGCGCAACCGATAATGAGCGAAGTCCCGCTTGGCAGTTACATCGTGTTTCTGAACCAGCCACAGCGATCGAACGTCGTCGCACTGTTTGCGCCGCAGATCTATCCGAACCGCCTGACGGCAACAGGCGAAGCCGAGCGGCCGTACGACGTCGCAGGCTGGACGTTGCCGCTGCAAATGGGCGTCGACGCGCCGGCGGTCACGGCTATCAAAGAAAATCTCGCAGAACGAAAGCTCACGCTGGTGAAAGACGGCAACCAGGTGCGCGCCGATCTCGCGCTGGCGCTACGCAAAGGCGACGAGTCGCCGATCAAGAACCCCGTGCGCCAACCCGTTCGCGTCGGGATCTACAAGCCGTCGCTGAGCAACATGGACGAGGGCTGGACGCGGTTCGTCTTCGACACGTTCAACGTCCCTTACACGTCAGTGCGCGACGCGGACATGCGCCGCGGCGGACTGAATTCGAAATTTGACGTGATGATTCTGCCGTCGCAGGCGAGCGCCCAGATCATCGCCGGAAACGCAGCGGACGCGTTGCCGGCCGAGTTCACGGGTGGAATTACCGAAGCCGGAGTCAATCATCTGAAAGAGTTTGTGAACCAGGGCGGAATGCTCGTCTGTTTCGACAATTCGTGCGATTTCGCCATCAAACAATTCAATCTGCCGATTCGCAACGTGCTCGACGGCGTGAGGTCGTCAGAGTTTTATTGTCCCGGCTCGATTCTGGCCCTCGACGTCGATAACAAACATCCGATCGCGGCGACTCTGCCGCCGTCGCTCAACGCTTATTTCATCAACAGCTCAGCGTTCACACTCACCTCCGAGGACGCAAACGTTCGGGTCGTTGCTCGATATGCGAAAGAGAACGTGTTGCGGTCAGGCTGGCTGCTTGGAGAAGAGAAACTCCGCGGCCAAATCGCGCTTGCCGAGGTCACCGCAGGCAAGGGACGCGTCGTTCTTTTTGGCTTCCGGCCCCAGCATCGCGGACAGGCTTGGGGAACGCTTCCGTTCATCTGGAACGCCCTGTCCAGCGCCGCCTCAAACGCGTCAGAATAACCCCGGCAAACTGGGAATCGTTTCCCTTGCTCTTCGCACGAGTAAGGGGGTATTCTTGCGCTGACTTCAAGGAATTACGGTTTTTCTCGCCCCTGATTTTCACCAAATCAAAAACCGCAAGCATCTAGTGTGAGTAGACGGCATCAAACGAGCCTGGGCGTGTCCGAGCGCTTTGGGAGCTAACTATGAAAAGGTTTTCTGTTTTCCTATTGCTCCTCTCCCTGTTCTCTAGTGTAACGAGCATCGGTCTTGGACAAGGTCGACCACGACGGGTAGGTGACCAGACAATTCCGCAAACTTCATCGCCGGCGCCGCCGCCTCCGCGATCGGGCGGGCCACCGGTGCTAGGCGGCGCAAACTATCCAAACAACCGCAAGCCGGAGGCGCAGCCCGAACCATCGGCAACGCCGCCGGAAGAAGTTGACGCAGGCGACATCATTCGCGTCGACACCACGCTCATCTCGATTCCAGTGAGCGTGATGGATCGCGACGGTCGCTACGTTCCCAACCTCCAAAAAGATGACTTTCGCATCTGGGAAGACGACGTCGAACAAGACGTGGCGTTCTTTGCTTCAGTCGACAAACCGTTCTCGGTTGTGCTGATGCTCGACACCAGCCCGTCAACGCAGTTTCGACTCGAAGAGATCCAGGACGCGGCGATCAGCTTCGTCAACCAGCTTCGCGCACGACGACAAAGTGATGGTTGTGTCGTTCAGCGAAGACATGAAGGTACTGTCGAGTTCACTACCGATCGGGCCAAGCTGCAACGCGCGATCTATCGCGCCAACACTGACAACGGCACCAGCCTCTACGACGCGGTCGACATCGTCATCAACAAGCATTTGAGCCGGACGTCAGGGCGGAAAGCGATCGTGCTGTTCACCGACGGCGTCGATACGACCAGCGACAACGCGAGCTACGAAAGCACCGTCATGGACGCGCAGGAGCTCGACGCGTTGATCTATCCCGTTCAGTTCAACACGGCTTTCGAACATGGGCCAGGTGATTCGCCGCCCACCGTTACGATCGACGTGTTCGGACAGATCCTGGGCGGCATCTTCGGCGGCGGTACTAACAATGGCGGGATGCGGCGAGGCGGCGGTCGCCGGCCGCGTGGGACAAGTCGCGGCGACTACGAAGTTGGCGCTCGTTACCTCGAAGAGCTTGCGAACAGCACCGGCGGGCGAGAGTACAGGGCCGACTCGCTGCAGAATATGTCGTCGGCGTTTGCGAATGTGGCTGAGGAACTGAGGCGGCAGTACAGCATCGGTTACTATCCAAAACGCGCTCTGCAAGCGGGTCAACGGCGAATGCTGCGGGTGCGGGCCAAACAGCCGAACCTGGCAGTACGCTCGCGCGACAGTTACATCTACAATCCCGCAAACGTGACAGAGAAATCGGCGCAATCCAACGCACCGGTGTTGCGGAAGACGAACTAGGCCACAAGAGGCGACTTTTGTGCCTTTTGTGGTTACTGGACGGATAACGAGCGGGAGATTAGTTCAGCGGAAGTAGGTTCGATGGCGGGCAGTGCCACGATTAGCACTGCACCGCCATTTTCGTTTCGATTGCCTGCCGACACCGTGCCGCCGTGAAGCTCAACCAGGTGACGAACGATCGCCAGTCCCAATCCCAGTCCGCCATGCTTTCGCGTACTCGATCCGTCAGCCTGTGAAAACCGTTCAAAGATCCGCGGCAGAAACTCCGGCGGAATTCCCGGTCCTGAGTCTTCGATCCTGATCTCCGCCAGCGATCCGTGCTGTCGCAGGTAAAGATCGACTGCCCCGCGTTGCGGCGTAAACTTCACGGCGTTCGCCAGCAGGTTCCAAAGTATCTGCTGTAACCTCTCGACGTCAGCGCGGACGATCGTGTCAGGCGCTTCAAAGTGCGTTCGAAGATCGATCTCCTTCGCCTCAGCCGCGGGCCGCACGGCATCGATCGCCGCATGAATCACCAACAACAGATCCACTCGCTGCGTGTTGATTCGCAATTTCCCGGTGATGATCCGCGACACGTCGAGCAGGTCTTCGATGATCTGCCGCTGCGCAGACGCATTGCGCTCGATCACTTCCAGCGCGTGCGTCGTGCCGTCTTTATCGAGCTGTCCACTGCGAACCAGCCGCGACCACCCAACGACCGCATTCAATGGCGTCCGTAGTTCGTGAGAAACAGTCGCCAGAAACTCTTCTTTCAACCGGCTCGCTTCCTCCGCCTCCTCACGCGCCTGACTCTCGCGTTCCAACAACTCGGCGCGCTCGATCTCAGCTCGAACAGCGGCGGTGATGTCCATCGTCACGCCGCGCATCCCAAGCGGTCCGGTCTCATCGCAAACGACCACGGACTGCGCCTCCACCCAAACTTCGCGTCCGTCCTTGTGCAGCCAGCGGAATCGGCTCGAACCGCCTTTTCCCGATGCGAAGATCGCCGCTGCCTCGCGCGCCGCACGTTCCTTGTCATCAGGATGGACGATCGTGAGCCAGAAGTTCGGCGTCGACAGCCATTCCTGCTGGCTGTAACCGAGCATCTTCTCGACGTGACTGCTGATGAAGTCGATCCGCTGACTGGCCGCATCCGGTTTTCCCCAGGCTTCCCAAACCACGCCCGGCACGTGCGCCACCAGTTCCTCGATGCGTCGCCGGTGCAGCTCGAACTTCCGATCCGAGTTTCGACTTGTCAGCCTCGGCTTCGCGACGCTCATTCGTGACCGCCGACACAGCCAGTGTCATCAACGAGCTCGTACCGACGAAGGAGATCAGCAGGATCAGGGCCACGTTCGGATCGGCCTGCACCCATGGGCCATAGCCGTGCTTGGCGCCCCAGAGCGCGACACCAGCCATCAGCACGATCGCACTGGTCACGATTCGCAAGTCAAACTTCAATGCTGCCCAGAGCAGGAACGGCAGAGACAGATAGGCCAGTGGATACGTCTTTACTGGTCCGGGAAACCAGCCGCCAAACACGACCATGACCACGACCAAATGCAAAACCAGGAGAACGAAGATTTCGGGCCAGTGTCCGGCGTTCAACTGCCCCGGCGATCTCCACGAGAGGATGAACGGCGCCACGATCAGCGCGCCGAAACAGTCGCCAATCCACCACGTCAGCCAAAGTGACCAGAAAGTGGTCCAATCCGCCGCTCCGCCCAGGCAAAGACTCAAACTGCCAATCGTCGCACTTACGATCGGGGCCAACACGGCCGCACATCCGACAAACCCCATCACGTCCGCTACGGAGTCGAGCGAGTTGCGCCAACGCGCGACTCGTTGCAGCAACAGGACGGCGGCCACTGCCTCGAGGGTGTTTCCTGTGGCGATGCCAAGCGCGGAGGCGACGGGAATGTCAGTGAAAAAGTTCGCGGCGAGCGCGCCGAGGAAGACACCGGGCCAAACCCGTATGCCGAACATCAAAAGCGCGGATATTGCGATGCCCGTGGGCGGCCAAACCGGCGTGACGTTGCTATGAACTGCCGCCAGCGATAGCCCGAGCTTCGCAGCGGCAAAGTAGACGAGTACCAGCAGGAGAATCCGGGCTATCAGGGAAAGGGGAACACGCCTCATTGTTGAAATCCGCAACCACGGATTCTAACTCCAGGACATAAAAAAGCGCGGCGGTTTTTGCCGTCCGCCGCGCCAACTATACCCACAGGAGGAAAGGGGTATTCAACGGGCGAAGTATAGTGGATCTCCCCCCGCAGTGGCAATGTGCGGAGGCGCACTCACAAGCGGTTCGGTATTCCTAAAACAACACCAAAAGGTGTCAAACAACTACTATTTACAACGAACCTTATCTGAAGTTCTTTACCGTCCGCGAAGCCATGATTCGTTGTGCTAAGATGCACGCATCCCTGCATCAAAGACTCCCCCTCGATTCCTTAAGCCACCATTCTGGAAGCCGGAGGGCTATGGCAACGCTCGATACGATTGTGATTGGCGCCTCGGCGGGCGGAGTACAAGCCTTATTAAATCTCGTTGCAGACTTGCCGCCGGATCTGCCTGCGGCAGTTTTCATAGTGCTGCACATTCCCACCGACGTTCCCAGTATGCTGCCGGAAATATTAGCTCGCGATGCGAAACTGCCGGTTGGCGCCGCAAAAAACCACGAAGAGATTAGGCCAGGCCGGGTTTATGTTGCGCCGCCTGACCATCACTTGCTCATTGAAAGACAACACATCAAGCTGGTGCATGGTCCAAAAGAGAACTTTCATCGACCTTCGATTGACGTGCTCTTCCGTTCGGCTGCCCGGTGGGCCGGGCCGAAGAACCATCGGAGTGATTCTAACCGGCACCGGACTGACGGGGCGGCGGGAATGGCCGACATAAAACGGCGCGGCGGCATTACGGTCATTCAGGATCCGCTCGGATGCTCCATTCCCCAGCATGCCGGCGAGCGTCCTTCAGTACACCAAGGTGGATTATTCACTACCGCTACGGGAGATCCCGCGGTTGCTTGATTCGATTGTCACGCCAGGGAGTGGACGAGGAAGGAAGTTATCCCGTGCCTGAAAACATCGAGATAGAGGCAAGAATTGCTCAACAGGAAATGGACAGCGACGAACTCATCAGGAGCGTCGAAAAGCTGGGCAAGATTTCGAGACTTACATGCCCCGACTGTCACGGAGCATTGTGGGAGATGAACGACGCTGAAAATCTTCGCTTTCGCTGCCACGTAGGTCATGCTTTTTCGGCGGAGAGTTTGAGCAACGGTCAGGGCGAAATGCTCGAGACCGCGCTATGGTCGGCGGTGCGCGCACTTGAAGAGCAAGATGCTATCTGGCAAAACGGCATCGTTGAACGCGCGCGTGCGGCCAACTTTTCGCGCGCGGTGCACACGTTTGAAAGACTGCTAAGCGAGCTGAGGCGCATAGTGCTGCGATACGGCAATTGTTGCTGAGCGGCAAGAAAGCTGATATAGCAGAGCCGGCAACACACGAACAAACATGAAACAATTTCGGTGGTGTCTAGTTTCTCTGCGTAACTCGGCGGTCCTCCGCGTCTCTTGCGGTTTATGTGTTTTGCCGGTTTCTAGATCATGGCTGAGTCAAAGAAGTCTAAAACAGCGATCTTGTAGTAGTCGGTTCGTCGGCGGGAGGAGTCGCCGCCCTTTCCACTCTGGTAAGCACCCTGCGAAAGGATTTTCCGGCGCCGATCGTTCTGGCCCAACACCTCGATCCGCAGCGACCAAGTCATCTCGGCGCTATTCTCGATCGGCGCAGTGCATTACCTATCGTCGTCGTGAGCGAAGCCGAGCCTTCGCGCCTCGAAGGTGGCAAGATCTACGTGGTTCCGGCGAGTAAGCACGTCAAGATTGCCGACGGGCATGTGCATCTCGAGTCGGACCACGCCGAGCGACCAGTACCTTCGGTAGATAGACTCCTGATAAGCGCGGCCCAATCGTACGGCGAACATTTGATTGCCGTGATTCTCACCGGATCCGGATCCGATGGGGCAGCCGGCGCTGTGGAAGTCAAGAATGCCGGTGGCGTCGTTATCATTCAAAACCCGGAAACTGCGCCCTTTCCGTCGATGCCGCTTTCGTTGCCGCCAACTGTTGTGGACCACGTGGTGGAGCTGGAGCAGATCGGTCCCCTGGTCTACGACCTGCTCAAAGGAGTCAGTCTGCCTCCCGCGGAAAAGACAGACGATCCTCTGCGCGAGTTGCTTATGTTCGTAAGCAGCCGGACCAATATCGATTTTCGCAACTACAAGTCGTCCACGATTCTCCGGCGTATTTCGCGGAGAATGGCGGTGGCGCACATCGCCAACCTGCGCGACTATACGGACTACCTACATTCACATCCGGAAGAAGTGACGGAATTAGTTAAAGCATTTCTCATCAAAGTCACCGGTTTCTTCCGCGATCCGGAAGCGTTCGGTTTTCTTAGAGATACCGTGCTTCCTGAACTCATCGAAAAGGGGAGAGAGAACGGTAACATTCTACGAATGTGGTCAGCAGGTTGCGCGACCGGTGAAGAGGCCTATTCGATGGCGCTGCTCCTTGCCGACCACCTCAGCTCCGATTTTGCCGAGTGGAGCATTAAAATCTTTGCCACAGATGTCGCGGCCGACTCGATCTCTTTCGCGCGCCGCGGTGTCTTTCCCGAAAACGTCTTGAGCGACTTACCTGACGATTACCGTCCGCGTTACTTTGAGCGCGTCGATCACGGGTTTCGTATCTCCAAGATGCTGCGCGAGACTGTGATCTTCGGACAACAGGACATCAGCCATGGCGTGCCTTTTCCGCGCATAGATCTCGTCCTTTGCCGCAATCTCCTGATCTACCTCAAGCCGGAACTGCAACAGACCGTGCTCGAACTTTTCGCGTACTCGCTGCACCAATCGCAGGGTTACTTGTTCCTCGGTAAAGCCGAAACAGCGCGACCGACAAATGCTTTGTTCGAGCTCGTAAATAAGAAGTGGAAAATCTATCGCTGTCTCGCTAGACCACCTGCCTTTCCTGCCCAACCAACGGCGCAACAGTCCGCGACTAATCCTGACGGACGAAGAGATATGCGGCTGCGCACCGCAAACGGCGTCCACGCTATCTACGATGTGACTACGCCGGATACCGCCGTCGCCCAACTGCGTCGCGTCAACGAAACGATACTTCGTTTCCTGACCACCGGCGTTGTGACTATCGATCGGTCGTATCGCATTCTGACCATCAATGCCTCAGCCCGCAGACTGCTCGGCATTCGCGATCTTGCGTACGATCTGGATTTTCTACACACGGTCAGAGGTATGCCATATCACGATGTCCGCGCAGCGATCGATCTCGCCTTTAGCGAACACTCAACTACTACGCTGAAGGACCTGGAATTCGATCAGAGCGCAACGGGCAGTGGACGGTATCTGGATTTTACGATCATGGTCATGCCGGCTGAGGCAGGCGCGCCCGATATTGCCGTCATGACGGTTGTCGATACGACCGAAGTCGTTCAAATGAACAAACGGCTCGATGCGGCGCAGCATGAGCAGGCTGAGCTCGTCGACGAACTTACCTCGGCAAACAAGCGGTTCGCCGGCATGAACAAAGAGCTTCAGAACGCCAACGACGAGCTACAGGCCGCCAATGAAGAGTTGATGCTTACGCAGGAAGAGCTGCAAGCCACCAACGAGGAGTTTGAAGCCACCAACGAGGAGTTGCAGGCCACCAACGAAGAGCTCGAAACCAACAATGAAGAGTTACAGGCCACCAATGAAGAGCTGCAAACGACAAACGATGAGCTAACGGCACGCACCATCGAGTTACACCAACTCACGAAAGATATATCCGACGAGCAGTTCCGCCTTTCCGAACTGCTCGAGCGGTTTCCTTATTACGTTATGGTCGTTGACGCTCACAATTTCAGAATCGAAGCCATCAATCCGGGATATGCCTTGTTGCTGGGTAAGACCGACGTCATCGATGTGCCTGTCTCGGAGTTCTTCATTGGGGAGGAACTTGAGGAATTCGTCAACACTCTCAAGGAGGTTGCCGAGGAAGGTAAGGCCCTAACGACCCGGCCCATGTCCGTCAAAGCTATTGAATATGCAGCGTCCGGCGATCAGTTCGTGCATAGCGTGGTGCCGATAGTCAACGTGTCGGGAGGAAAAACGGAGCGCCTGTTTATCTACACCGAAAGAGTATAGCGTTCGCCATTTTCAACTGGTCATCGCACAGCCTTTGTTCCGTCACTCTCGGGTTTCATTATCGGATAGCACTCGCAGACTGCTCGCTCCAGTCCCTCGCGATCTTTGATGTGCAATTGACCGCGTCGATATTCGATGGCGTCGATTGATTGCAGCATGCCGGCCGCTACGGTGATTCCCGCGCGCCTGGCTCCGAGTCTTGAGGCAATAGCCTCCTGAGTCAGTCTGAGGTTTTCTCCACCGACGCGATCGTGGACCATCAGCAGCCAACAGGCAAGCCGCTCCAATACAGTGTGCCGCGCATTGCAAACCGCCCTTTGCGAAACCTGGGTTATCAATGAGCCGTAGGCGCGCATAATGTACTTGACCGCATTCTCATTGGACATGAACGCATGCTCGAGAGCGCTGATATTTAGCCTGGCGAGAGAACCGCCGATGCACATTCTTGTCCAATGCCGTGAGGTTCCACCACCGAGCAATGCAGGCAGGCCGAGAACGCCTTCGTTTCCGATCATAGAGATCTCGATCGTCGTGCCGTCCTCCATGATGGCTAGTGATGAAACTATCGAGTCCAGCGGAAAGAAGACGTCGTGTATCACATCACCATGCTCGTAGATGATGTCGTTGAAAGACAATCTCACAATACCGATCTGAGGTAGTAGGTACTCCGCATCGACCGCCAGTAACCGGTTCAGCAGCCGATTCTGCGAAGTAGCCATCGAAGGAGGCGCTCCAGAGAGTGCTTTGTCGCTGATAGTACTTCGAGACACCCGAGCTCCCTTCTATTTCCTGCGGCTCACGTCTGAGAGGTAAAAAACCTTAGGGGCGAAGCTGTCGCGCTAATTCTACACTCAATGTCCCAGAACGTACATAAGGGTAACCCCGATATTGAAAGGCAAGAAAACGAGTTAAAAGCCGCCAAAAAAAACTTATAGATTGTTCGCTGTCGTACCGACCACGGGGTATGGGGGGCGTATGGTTTCCTCCACACACGACAAGCAGGGTGGCCGCGGTCGTTATATCCTTCCCGACTGACCTTGAGAATTATATGACGGCCCGGCCTTTAACTTCTTTTCCCGGTCCAAATTGGCAATTCGATATACTCAGGGTACGCAGGTGCTGAATCTATATCCTTGGCTGAAAGAGCCCCCAACAATCATGCAAGTACAAAACCCTCGCGTCCTTTACATCGAAGATCACGAAGACACGCGCGAACTCGTGACTTTGCTCCTTAGTCAAAAGAGTTACGAAGTCGTAACGGGCGCCAGCATCGAGAGCGGAATAGCTCTCGCCGCCGCACAGAAGTTTGATCTGTATCTGCTCGATTCGTGGCTGCCGGATGGTTCAGGTTTGGATTTGTGCGAGAAGATTCGTGAGTTTGACAAGACCACTCCGATTCTCTTTTACTCCGCCGCGGCTTATGCCTCAGACCACGAGACGGCTTTAAAATGCGGGGCTCAGGGCTACTTGATAAAGCCGAGTCAGCCCGCGGACTTGTGTAAATTGGTTTCTGAGTTGATCGAAGACTCGCGTGAAGCTTCAGGACGGCAGAGCGCCCATAGAACCATGCCCGACGTCCACAGAACCGCCGCCGTAGCTGCCGTCAGCACCAGCCAGAACGACCAGTAAGATTGAAACGTCCGTTCCCAACCGGGAGCGACTGTATGCGCGAGATTCACGTTGAATTTCGGCGGTGTAATGAAGCGCGAGATCAGTTGAACCACGAGGTACCAGCCAAACGCATGGAGCCATGAAGTTCGATCCATGCGATACCACTTCAGCGCGATCATCGCCACGGCTAGCCCACCAAGGTGAGCAAGTATCGAACTCAAGAACAGGCCCCACGGCAACACGACGTAAACAAACCACACGACCAATCCCGGCAACGTCCAGATCGCCGCAACACGAACGAGAACGGGCTTGTCGAAGAACAGACCGAGAGCAAGGATCAGGTTGCCGATGTTGCACATCCAGAACATGTGCCCGAGTTCATTGGTGCGCCAGTAGTGGACCGCCTGCGCGAAGAAGAAGATCAAGGGGAGCAGGCCGAGCCAACGACGCGAGATCCGCGTTAGGAGAGTCGTCACGGGTATGCAGAATAGCACCACCAGCAAAAAAACAAACGCCTATCTTGACAACCGCCGACCGGAAACACAGACTACGCCCATCGATCATGAGTTCGCTGGAAGACCTCCTCGTTAAATCAATACCTGAACTTAACAAGCTCTTCGTCGAGCGTCGCCGGCCTGTACCTAAAGGATTACTTGAAGCTTTAGACGTCGATTCCCGCCAAGGCGCGCAACAACTCGCGAAACGCATTCGCGGCCGCTATCGCGACAACCGCTCCGAAGGTCAACGACTCCATTACCTCCTGCGTTTCGAGATCGAGTTGTGGTCGCAGGGCTACGGCTTCGTCGCCGGCGTTGATGAAGCGGGAATGGCGCCATTGGCGGGTCCCGTTGTCGCGGGCGCGGCGATCCTGCCGCAGAACTACAAACTGCGCGGCCTAAACGACTCCAAGAAGATCCTCGACCCTGAGAAACGAGATGAACTCGCCGTTCAGATCAAACAAGACGCGATCTGCTGGGCAGTCGGGTTCGCCGAAGTAGAAGAGATCGACAAGATCAACATCTACCACGCCGGACTCCTCGCGATGCAACGCGCAGTTCAAGGTCTCGAGCTCGCAACCTGATTTCATCCTCGTCGACGCGCGCAAGATTCCGCACTGCGAAGTTCCCCAACGCGGCATCATCCGCGGCGACGCGCTGTCGGCAAGCATCGCCGCCGCGTCGATACTGGCGAAGACCACGCGCGACGCACACATGCTCGAAATGGACCGTCTCTACTCCGGATACGGTCTAGCCTCCCACAAAGGTTATCCAACCCCCGAACATTGCGAGGCACTGAAGTCGTTAGGCGCCTTGCCAATCCATCGCCGCAGCTTTGCTCGCGTGCGCGAAGCGCTGGGTCTCGATCCAATCCAAACGGAATTATTCTAAGTCAGTGGGGCGAGTTTTAATCTGTGGCGCTGACTGAGTACAAAAAGAAGCGCAGTTTCGATAAGACGCCGGAGCCTGGGCCAAAGAAGAAGCGCACGCGCACCGGCCGCATGTTCGTGATCCAGAAACATCGCGCTACGCAACTGCATTACGATTTTCGTCTCGAAGTCGATGGTGTGTTGAAGTCGTGGGCCGTGCCGAAAGGTCCGTCGCTCGATCCGAAGCGTCAAACGATTGGCGATGCAGGTTGAGGATCACCCGGTTGATTACGCGAAGTTTGAAGGCGTGATCCCGGAAGGCGAGTACGGCGGCGGCACAGTGATGGTGTGGGATTACGGCACGTACAAACCTGAAGGAGATCAAGATCCGGAAGCCGCGCTGCAGAAAGGCGACTTCAAGTTCACGCTTGACGGAGAGAAGTTAAAAGGCTCGTGGGTGCTGGTGCGCACGCGCAATCGGCAGTGGCTGCTGATCAAGCATCGCGATTACTACACGACGGAAGAAGAGGTAACGGAGATCGCACCTGTTTCGATCCTCACTCGACGTTCGTTAGCGGAGATCGCGGAAGACGAAGGCGGGAACGTCAAGAAAGCAGCGACTGGCGATCCGAAGAAGATTCCGCGCCGGACCGGAGTGAAGCGACGTAAGAAAGGTTCGAAGGCGAAAGTCTGGCACAGCAACCGGCCGATGTTAACTCAACAGCCCGCGATACGATAACTCTCCATCGACAATTCTCGCCGCGGAAGTAAAAGGATGTTCTTCCGTTTTCTACATCGTCGACGATGTGAATCACCGTGTGTCCCCCGGCCTTCAGATAATCCGCGATCAAGCTGCGATGGCAACGCCACCACACCGCTTCGGCGCACATGATCGCCGTGCGCGATCGATCCGCGAGTTCAAGTAATCCTTGAACTCCCTCTCTGAACTCTTCAGTTTCCATGTGATCCGCATAACCGCGAAACTGCGCATTTCGCCAGGCGCTGTTGTGTGATTCTTTGCGGGGTGTTCGCCGTCCGCCGAGGCGCGGCTCGTGGACATAGGTGATTCCAAGATTCGCCAGGAAAGCAGACAACACGGGTTTATTGAACTGCGGGTATCGGCGCGAGCCGGGAAATGTGCGCACATCCATCAGAGTCTGAATGTTGTGCGCCAACAGAATCTCACCAAACTCTTCATCGTTGCGCGTCGAGTGACCTATCGTCCAAATCTTCATCGTTAACCTGAACTGTGGGCAGGCCGACCGTTAAAGATACGCTTCAAGTTTGAACCGGCCTTTCGCCTGCGTCATCGGCTTCCACAAATCGCCGAGCCGCTTCACGCGAGCCGGCACGTTGTCGATGCGGAAGTCGTCGATCTTAATCCCGCGCTCGACTTCCTTCCACGTTACCGGCGTCGAGACTGAAGGTACTTCTTTAGGTCGCACGGAATAGACCGACGCAAGCGTACGTCCCCACGCGTTCTGGTTGTAATCGACCAGCACTCTTCCCTTCGGTCGTTTCGAAACCTGGTAGATCGCCGTCAACAGTTTCGGCTCGTGCGATGCGAGCGCGTACGCAAACTCTTTCGCAAACGTCCACACCTGTTTCTGCGTTGGTCCACGTTGAATCGGAACGTACACGTGAATGCCCTTCGAGCCGGTCGTCTTTGCGTAGTTTGGAATCTTCAACGAATCGAGTCCGAGCTTCACCAGCAACGCCGCGTCACGCACCTTTTCAAACGATGCGCCCGGCACCGGGTCGAGATCGAAGTGCAGATAATCGGGCAGATCCGTTTCGTCGCAGCGCGCATACCACTCGTTCAGATCGATGCAACCGAGATTGATCACCCACATCAACGCCGCGAGATCCTGAATCATCGGAAACGGGATCACGCCTTTTGAACCGTGATCGATGTGGCAGATCTCGATCCAGTCGGGACGCGGCGACGGCGCCCGCTTCATGAAGAAGAAGTCTTCACCCGCGCCGTTTGGATAACGCTTCATCACCATCGCGCGATCGCGAAGGTGAGGGAGCAGCGCGGGCGCGACGTCGATGTAATACTGAATCAGATCTCGCTTCGTCACGCCGAGCTTGGGCCAGAACAGCTTGTCGAGGTTGGTCAGGCGCACGACCTTGTCGCCGATTCCAACGTCGAGGTTGCGCTTGTCTCTTGGGAGTTTTATTGAAGATGTGCGGGGCACGAGCTAAGGAATCACTTTAAGTATTCTTCAATCTCTTTCTCAATCGCCTTCAAGCCGTTTAGCAGGACGCCGCGATGTGCGGGATGTTTCGCGCGTTCGAGTTGCTGCAGCAACCGCGACTTCGAAAGGAGCAACGAGTCGAGCCGTTGCTTTCGTTCACGATCTTCCACGGATGCAGGACTCGGTTTTCGGCTCGCGCAGCTCGGCGTCTTCGATCTGATCCGCGACTGATTTACTTTCCCAGCCACGTGCCATAACAACCTACACAACCGTGCCATCCGGGATGACGGCGTTCTTCGGGACGATGATGATGCCGTCGCGAATGAAGTACGAACCGTTCGGACCTTCAGCTTCGCTGACGCCTGCTTCGTTCAGCAGCTTTGCGTTCTTGCCGATGCGCGCGTTCTTGTCGATGATGGCGCGACGGACGACAGTTCCCTCCCCTATCCCGACGCGTGGGAGGTTCTTGCTCATGTCGTTTCGCATGTCGTCGAACGTCTGGTAGAAATCCGCGCCCATCATGAACGACGAATCGAGCTGCGCGCCTTTCGAAATCCTGCTGCGCAGACCGACGACGGAGTTCGTCACTTTGGCGCCGTTGATGATGCAGCCGTCGCTGATGATCGAATCGTTGATCTCGCTCTCTTCGATCTTCGACGGCGGCAGGTAACGCGCGCGCGTGTAAACCGGAGCTTCAGCGTCGAACAGATTGAACTTCGGAATCTTCGTCGTTAGATCGAGATTGGCGCGATAGAAAGCGCCGATCGTTCCGATGTCTTCCCAGTAGCCGTCAAACATGTGGGCCTGCACGTGGCGCGACTTGATCGCCGCGGGAATGATGTGCTTTGCCGAAATCAACCCAGTTCTCCGGCTCTTCAGCGAGTAGTTGTTCCAAATGTTCGATATTTGAAGACGTAAATGCCCATCGACGCGAGAAACGGACGGCGCGCTGCTTCCGTTGCATCGAGTCCGAGGCGTGTTGTGTCGACTTGCATCGCCATCAACTCGTCGCCTTTCGGTTTCTCTTTGAACTCGACGATGCGTCCGGTTTCGTCCGTCTTCAATAGACCAAACTCACTCGCCGACGTGCTTCGCAAGGGATCACAGAGACGGTTACGTCAGCATCGGTTCTCGTGATGACGTTCGAGAAACTCTCGATAGTCCATTCGATAAAGATGATCGCCGGACAGGATCAACAACGTGTCGATGCCCCAGTCTCTGATGTGCGGCAACACTTGTCGCACGGCGTCGGCGGTTCCCTGAAACCACTGCGGGCTTTCCGGTGTTTGTTCGGCGGCGATGATCTCGACGAAGCCGTTCGAGAATTGCGAGAAGCGATACGTTTGCGCGATGTGGCGATTGAGTGACGCGGAGTTGTACTGCGTCAACACGAACGTGCGCAGGATGTCGGAGTTGATGCAGTTCGAGAGCGCGATGTCGACGAGACGATATTTACCGCCGAGTGGGACTGCGGGTTTCGAACGCTGTTGTGTGAGCGGAAAAAGTCGATTGCCGGCGCCACCGCCGAGAATGACTGCTAATAGTTTGCGATCCGCGGGCATTATTGATCTTTAACAATGGAGGAACGGTTGTTGTTCAGTACGCAAGCGATCTTGTTTCGACGGTCGTCTTGTTCCTGCGGCTTCCTGCGCGATCTTCACGCCGACGCTGGCGCCGATTCGTGTCGCTCCTGCTTCCACCATCTTGCGCGCGTCGTCCAGTCCTTTAACGCCGCCGGAAGCTTTCACGCCGAGTTCCGCGCCGACTGTGCGTCGCATCAAGGCGATGTCGGCGACAGTCGCGCCGCCTTTTGAGAAACCGGTCGAAGTTTTGACGAAATCCGCGCCGGCTTTCTTTGCCGCCAGACATGCGCGCACCTTCTCGTCGTCAGTCAACAACGCCGTCTCGATGATCACTTTGCAGATCGCGTCGTACTCGTGGGCCACTTGGGCCACCGAGCGAATGTCGTGTTCGACGAGACAATCGTCGCCGCTCTTCAACGCGCCGACGTTGATCACCATGTCGACTTCGCGCGCGCCGTCGAAAATCGCGCGGCGTGCTTCGTAGGCTTTCACGTCCGGCAACGTTGCGCCGAGTGGAAAGCCGATCACGGTGCAAACCGGAATGCCGCTGCCGCGCAGATTACATGCTGCGGCGCGTACCCACGTCGGGTTAACGCAAACGGACGCGAAGCGATATGTCGCAGCTTCCTGGCAAAGTTTTTTGATGTCGTCGTCGGTGGCTTCGGGTTTCAGCAGCGTGTGATCGATCAGGCCCGCCCACTCGCGCGCCGAGCCCGTCTGGCCCAGGACGAGTCCGATGCGCGCGGCGCCGGCGTCGACGATGCGATGCATCCGCTCGGGACAGCGATGAAAACATTCGGACGTGCAGCCGCACATCGCCGCCTGATCCCCGCCGCCGTCGCCGTTCAGGCGCGCCACGATCGCGTCGGTGATCTGTTCGATTAATAGTTCGTAATCGCCGTTATTTGAGTAGCCCATGTTACAGGGACAAAGATACGCCGAAGGCGTTCGCTAATTCCAGCCCAGTGGTTGCTGCAACCCTGGGTAAGCATTCTAAACCTACTGAAGCGAACTCTGAAGGAGTTTGCCAAGTGTGCATCCTCTGCAAACGCTTTCAGCGTTATACAGACTGTTTACTCCTAATCCCAGGGTTGAAGCAACCCTGGGCTGAAATTAGCAAACGCCTTCGGCGTTTCTCTAGCGTTGATACTGTCGCTGAATGGCGTCGATCTTAGCGACGCGCTTGCGATGGCGATCTTCGCTGATTTCGGTGGAAAGCCAGGCGGTCACGATTTCGCGCATCTCGGCGCTGGTGATGGTTTTGCTGCCGAGCGTGAGGACGTTTGCGTCGTTGTGTTCGCGTGAGTTGCGCGCCACCGCAACTGAATAACACGCCGCAGCACGAACACCGGGCACTTTATTCGCCGTCATCGCACTGCCGACACCCGCGCCGTCGATCATGATCCCCAAATCGGAATCGCCGTCGGCAACTGCACGCGCCACGGCGTGCGCGAAGTCAGGATAGTCGACGGCCGATTCGGAATCAGTGCCGAAGTCCTGCACCTTGTGGCCCAGTTCGCTCAACAAAGCCTTCAGCTCTTCCTTCATCTTGAACCCGCCGTGATCCGCGCCGACGGCGACGAGCTTCGACGCTTTCGATCCACGACGCGAATTGCGGCGAACGATCTCGATCTTTCGTTCGTTGACGATGTCGGCGGCGAGTGGCGTCAGGCGCGCGTCTTCGCCGATGCGCAGTACGGCGCCCGGTTCCAGTCCACGCACATCGTCTTCGGTGATCATGCTCTTCGAAGACTCGTCGCGCGTGAACGCAGGTGGTGCAGCTTTTTCTGGAACTGTGTTGACGAACCGGCTGGGGGTCCGTTCGGGTTCAGTATTTTCGGGCGCGGCCTTCGCCAATACTCACGCACCAGCGCGCGAACTCGGTCACGGGTTGAATCGTCAGACATACCTAAGATCGATCACGCGTCCTGAAGCAGCGATCAGTTTGCCCGTTCGGAAAGTGAAATCGACTCGGCCCACGTTGATGCCGCTCTTGCCGACCTGGAAGATCAACGTCTCCGCGCCGCACGGTTGCTTCTGTCTCCACCGGCTCTCTCATAAACATATGCGTGTGACCGCTGGCAATGAAATCGATGCCATCAACCTGCGCTGCCACCAGCGCATCGCCTCGTTCGACCATTCTCGTAATACCCGAGATGCGACATGCAAACCACGAGCGCGCAACGCTTCTTTCTCGCGCAACGTCTTCACCACTTCACGCGCCGCGACGACCGGATCGATGTACGTGATGCCTTTGAAATTCGCGGGCGTGATCAACGCCACCGGACTAATCCCCAAACCAAACAATCCGACTCTGATCCCCGCAACCGTCTTCACCACGTAAGGCTTCACTCGCCCTTCGAGCACGGTGCCTTTCACGTCGTAATTCGCCGACACGATATCGAAATTGGCAAACTTCAACGCCGCCGCCAGCGCTTCGACGCCGTTGTCAAACTCGTGATTGCCGAGCGTGCCGACGTCGTAACCGATCGCCGACATCGCCTTGTACTCGACCTCGCCGCGATAGAAATTGAAATACGGCGTGCCCTGCAGCACGTCGCCGGCATCGACGAGCAATGTGTTTGGATTCTCTTGTCGATTCGTTTGACGAGCGTGGCGCGACGCGCGACGCCTCCCTTCCCTGCGTTCGCATCGTTGGCCGGAAGCGGATCGATCTGCGAATGCGTGTCGTTCGTGTGCAGGATCGTGATGATCGTGTCAGCGGCTGCTGAGTAACCTGAAATCAGTTCGAAGCCGCGCGGCAGGCCGGCTAACATCGCGCCGAATGCGGCTGAAGTCGTCAAAAATTGCCGGCGGTTCATCATCGCGGCTCCTCTGGTCCTTTTCGATCCGGGTCCAACTTGCACGTAACGATCGTCAACACTGCGAGCGAATCTTGCGGCCCGCTGCTGTTTCAGATTTGACGTAATCCATCATCGCATCGCGCAAAGTGACGTTCAGCGGCGTCGTGCTCTTCGCCTCTTGCAACAACGCGTATGCACCGCTGCCGAGTTTCAACAGGTAATCGATCGTGACGATGGTGTAGATCTTTTGCGGATCGATCTCCTGTTCGTGGCCGCTTTCGTCAATCAGTTTGCCGCTGATGAAACTCCGGGCGATTCTGTGTCGTTCCACTTGTACTGGATGCGCGCGCCTGACTGCGCATCGCGCACGACAACCGGAAGTAGTTTCAGAAGCTCCGCGCCGTTGATTTCGACTGCGACGAGTGCGTTCTCAAACGGCAGCAGTTCGAAGATGTCGCTGGCGCGGAGCTCGCCGGCGGAGATCTCGTTCTTTCGCAAGCCGCCGGCGTTCATGATCGCGAGTGCGACGGGCTTTCCGAGTTTTGCTTCTGCCTGTGCGCGGATTCCGTCGGTGACGAAGTTTCCGAGCGAGCCTCGCGCCGACGCCGTCTTTCTTCACTGGACTGTCGAGTTTTCCGATGACGATGCTGAGCGCGCGTACTTTTCCACTGTACGGAGCGAGCATCTTTTCGACCGCCGGGTCGTCAGGAATGCTTGCGTCGATGGTGGTCTGATTTGCGCGAACGCCGGTCTTGTGACGGGAGCGGTGATCGCAGGTTTTGCAGGCGCCGGAGTTGCCGGACACGGTTGGATCGACCGTCTGGGCAAACGCCGGAGACGCGAACACTGCCAACGCGAAGACGACGAGCAGTACGCGAAGTGTAATCACGGATAATACAAATCCTTTGCTGCGAGCGATTGACCTTAGGGAAGAGCTTGCATAGTATGTCGCACCACGCAGCGCCCATGCAAACGTCTTTGCTTTACAGACTCCCAGTTAGTGAAGGAGAAACAAGTTGGCTACGTCTTCAGCGCAGTTCGCTTCGGAATTCAGCAATCCAAATCTCGAAGTCTTGTTGTCAGAGGAAAAGATTCGGGCGCGCATCAAGGAGCTGGGAGCGCAGATCACGCGCGATTACGCGGGGCTCAATCCGCTGTTGATTGGCGTGCTGAAAGGCGCGTGCTTCTTTCTCAGCGATCTGATGCGCGCGATCGATACGCGACTGAGCGTCGAGTTTATGGCGATCTCGAGTTACGGATCGTCGACGCGAACGTCGGGTGAAGTGCGCATCATGAAAGATCTCGACGTGCCGATCGAAGGACGTCACATACTCGTCGTTGAAGACATCGTCGATACCGGTCTGACGCTTTCGTATCTGCTTGCAAACCTGCATGCGCGTGGCGCGGCGAGTGTGAAGCTGGCGGCGTTGCTCGATAAGTATGAGCGGCGGGGAAAGGAAGTGCAGATCGATTACCTGGGTTTTCAGATTCCGGACGAGTTTGTCGTGGGATATGGGTTGGACTTTGCGGAACGTTATCGCAACCTACCGTTTATCGCAGTTTTGAAAGATCCGAATGCTTAGTTTGACCAATTGGAAATTCTGATATGCGCAGTTCTTGCTGGTTCGTTTTCCTGTGCGCCTTACCCGCCGGCGCGATGGCCCAAACGGACTATTCGAAAGTCCAAATCAAGGCGACGAAAGTTGCGGGGAATGTTTACATGCTCGAAGGCGCGGGTGGAAACATCGGCGTTTCGGTTGGCACTGACGGCATTCTGATCGTCGACGATCAGTTTGCGCCGCTGGCTGACAAGATTCGCGCCGCGCTTAAGGGCTCAATCAGGGAAAACTGCGCTTCATTCTCAACACGCATTGGCACGGCGATCACACGGGCGGCAACGCGCCGTTTGGTCCGGAGGCTCCGATCATCGCGCACGACAACGTGCGCAAGCGGCTGTCGACTGAACAGCACTCCACTTTCTTCAAATCGACCATTCCCGCCGTCGCCGAAAGAAGCGTTGCCGGTGATTACGTTTGATCAATCGTTGTCAGTGCATTTCAACGGCGAAGAGATCCGCGCGATTCACTTCCCGCAGGGTCACACTGACGGCGATAGCATCATCTTCTTCACGAAGTCAAACGTGGTCCATCTTGGCGACGATTTCTTCGCCGGCAGTTTTCCGTTTGTCGATCTCGACAGTGGCGGCAGTGTTGAAGGATTGACGAAAAATATCGGCGAGCTGATCACGAAGATTCCTGCGGGCGCGAAACTCATTCCCGGTCATGGTCCACTCTCCACGCTCGACGATCTGAAACCTATCACCGCATGCTCGTCGAAACCACCGACATCGTTCGCAAGAAAGATCGCGGCGGGCAAATCCCTGGACCAGATCAAGAGCGAAGGCCTTCCGGACGAATGGAATTCCTGGGGCACCGGCTTCATCAAAACCGACGTCTGGCTCGAACTCATCCACCGCAGCCTCACGCGCGAAGTACACGGATTAATCTAATGTTGATCGTTCAAAAAGCTCGTGCCGGCCGTGAGTTTGAGGCCGAAGTTTGCGGCGATGGTTTGGCCGATGTCGGCGAGGGAGGCGCGGGTGCCGAGGTTTATGCCGGGACGGGCGGTCTTGCCGTAGACCAGCAGGGGCGCGTATTCGCGCGTGTGGTCGGAGCCGGGAAAGGTCGGATCGTTTCCGTGATCGGCGGTGATCATCATCAGATCGTCGTCGCGCATCGCGGCTTCGATCTCCGGCAAACGCGCGTCGAAGTGTTCGAGCGCTCTGGCGTAGCCTTCAGTGTCGCGACGATGGCCGTAAAGCATGTCGAAGTCGACGAGGTTTGAAAAAATCAGCCCGCGCGAGTCGCTCTTGCAGCGCGTTGATCGTCTGATCGATCGACTGCTCGTTGTTCTTCGCCGTTAGATCTTTCGTCACGCCAATCGAATCGTAGATCGACGCAATCTTTCCGATACACACTACGTCGAGATCTTCGTCTGCAAAGCGCGGCAGCAAATTCTCACGCGGCGGCGGCACAGCGTAATCGTGCCGGTTCTCGGTGCGATAAAACGCACCCGGCTGGCCCAGGAACGGCCGCGCAATCACGCGACCGACTTTGTGTTCGCCGTCGAGTATGCCTCGCGCGATCTCGCAGATCTCGTAAAGCCGATCGAGCGGAATCACCTCTTCGTGCGCCGCGATCTGAAACACCGAATCCGCCGATGTGTAAACGATCGGCTTCCGCGTTTGCACGTGCTCTTCGCCGAGCTCCTTGATGATCTCCGTTCCCGAAGCGGGAACGTTGCCGAGTATCCCCGGCACAGTCGTCTCGCGCACAAACCGGTCGATCACAGCGGACGGAAATCCGTTCGGATACGTCGGAAACGCCTGTTCGAGAATGATCCCGGCCATCTCCCAGTGGCCCGTCGTCGTGTCTTTGCCGTTCGAACGCAAAGCGCAACGGCCGTACGAACCGGCAGGATCGTCGAGCGGTGGCAGATCGCGAAGCGGACGAATGTTGCCGAGACCGTAGCGTTGAAGATTGGGAAGCCGGACCGTGCGCGATTCGAGAATGTGGCCGAACGTGTCCGATCCCGCGTCGCCCCACTCGGGAGCATCGGGCATCGCGCCGATCCCAGCGCCGTCGAGAACGATCAGTACGACTCGGTGGAACGGCGATGAATTAGGCATGTGTGTTCGAAAGGGATTTATTGCTTCGGCGCGTAATATCCGTCGCGAGCGCGGATCTGAGCCTTATCTTTCACGCCGCTCACCTCCAGCTTGATCGCGCGATACTTTCCGTCGCGCGCTTTGTTCGTCGGATAGTAACCGATACTGTAAAACGTTCCGATATCCGCGGCGACGCGCGCAAATGCCGCGCGCGCATCAGCCAGCGTTGCCGCGACAAAACTGCGCCCGCCCGATACTTTCGCGAGATCGTTCATCTCTCGTCGCGCAAGATTGTAGAGCTCGCGGCTGATCGACATCCGTTCAAACGGACCCATCTGGCAGAAGTTGTTGAAGTTTTCCGCCTTCGCCTGCGGGAAAAAGATTCGTCGATAACGCTCGATCTGTCGCTGCGATAGTGAGAGCTGACCGTCATCGCTGGCAGTCTTTCATCAGACGATCTTCGACGAAGTCTTCCGTGTTGATCTGAATGAAGTAACAGGCGATCCCGGCGCGCGCGAGTTTCATCTTCGCAGTCGCGAAATCTGAGTTGCTGGCGGAGTCGACGCCGTCCGTTAAAGCAACAACCGCGCGACGTCCGCGCATTTCATCTCGCGGGGCTCGCGAAAGATGCAGTCCACGACGCGTTCGAGTGCGTCGTAATACGGCGTTCCGTTGCTCGCGCCGAGATTTTCGATTGCGCCACGCAACGCATCGCGGTCGCTGGTCAGTGGCGTCAACACTTCAACAGTCGCCACGGACTCGGCGGACACTGTCTGCGCAGTATTGAACGCCACGACGCCGACGCGATCGCCAGGACGCAGCGCTTCGATGAAATTGTTTGCCGCGGAGCGAATCAACGCGACGTCGTCGCGCGTCGATCCGGACGTGTCGAGCAGCAGCGCGATCTCGAAAGGCGTTTCGGCGGTGCCGAAATTGGTGATCGTCTGCACCTGGCCATCTTCGACCAGACGAAAATTCTCAGGCTTGAGACCGGAAATCGGGCGTCCCGAGCTGTCTGTGACAACTGCCGGGACGGACACGAGTTGTGTATCGACGCGAACGACGTCGCCTTCGTCAACTTCGTCGCCGGCTGCGGGAGTGTCCGGCTTCTTCGTTTCCGCCGGCGTTTGTTCGTTGCCGTTGACGCGGCGCGGACGTTGCTGCTGTTGTTGATTCGTGACCTGTTGCGCTTGCGGACGGCTCAGCGGTAACGAGCCCGCGAAGATCACAGCGAGAGCGGTCAAAAGAATGACTCGCCTGAGCAAACTACGACGACGTTTCATAAGTCTTGACATGATTACAATTCCGGATGGGCTCTCGTGTGAAGAATATAAACCGCATGAGTGGGAAGTGTAAAACACGGATTCTTAATTATAATGCCAGCTTGACACTCCAACGTCCTTCTCTTAGCATGACGACTCGCTTGCGATGCGTGCGAACAGGATTCGCGACAGGGCGATCCTGATTTAAAGGCACGTACGTCAATGGTAGACGGCTTCCCTTACAAGGAAGAGGTTGGGGGTTCGAATCCCTCCGTGCCTACCAAGCCTTCGGTTTTGCGGAGTCGTAGTTCAGTTGGTTAGAACGCCGGCCTGTCACGTCGGAGGTCGCGGGTTCGAGTCCCGTCGGCTCCGCCACTTAAATCAGTAGCCACATCAGACCTGCCTCGTTGGCAGGTCTAACTTTTTGTCCCGTCGTTATCCAATCAGCGCCACGATCTTCGCCCTGACGTCCGCCAACTCCTCCGGCGAGACCGCACCTTTCCGCGCCGCTTTTCGAACACGCCAATCCAGACTCTTCAACTGATCGGCAAGCACTACGCTCGCCGGCTCGCCGGCGATTCGAACTTCGAACGGATAGTTTTTGATCTGCGAGGTGAGAGGACAGCAAATCATGAGACTGGTTTTGTCGTTGTACGCTGCCGGCGTCAGAACCAAAGCGGGTCGATGTCCAGACTGCTCGTGGCCGGCTTGCGGGGTGAAGTTCAGCCAGACAATATCGCCCGCGTCCGGTACGTAGCGCCGCGCCATCACCACACCTCTTTGCCGACCGGCTCGCCGAAATCGATCGCTTGGTGCTGATTCTTAGAAGTAATGCCTTTCAGCAGCGCATCCAGCTCATATCTTTTTTGCCGCACCGGCTCAATCACAATTCTCCCGCCCTCCTCCCGCACGTCAACCACGTCATCCAGTTGAAGGTTGGTCGCTTGCATTACTGAAGCCGGAATACGCACGGCTGCACTATTCCCCCACTTTTTTACTGTCGCCTTCATAAGAGTCTCCCAGCAAAAACTCCCGGGCGAGTATCTCAGCCGGAGACTAACGTGTCAACAATGTAGATACAGGGAGGGAGTAGTAGGTCAGCTTGAATACGAGTGAGCAAATTACGCCGAAGGCGTTAACTAATTGCAGCCCAGCGGTTGGAGCGAAGCGACAACCCTGGGGTCAGAACAGAGATCTTGCTAAACCCTGAAGGGGTTCGACCAGGTCAAACGCTTTCAGCGTTATCTCTTATTGCATATTCCTGTCCCAGGGTTGTCGCTTCGCTCCAACCGCTGGGCTGGAATTAGCCAACGCCTTCGGCGTACTCGTTTGATCGCCGGGATATTTAGTGAGCTTGTTTTTTATTTCCTCGATCAAACGTTTTCAGGTTTGTCGAATTAGCGTCGCAACTGGCCCGTCATAAGGATCCCGTACAGAACACCGAGTAATGTAGCTGGAATCGCTCCCCAGAACACTGTGTAGACGCCAACGATGACGCCTATTAACAGTACACCCTGGGGCCTCGCTACGTTGCCTGACAACACGGCGGCCGCCAACGTGCCTGTCAGAATCGCCGTCGCGATCGAACCAAACGCCAACGCGACGCCGATCAAGATATTCGTCGACAGGTCGTTTCCCTTTTCGCAAAGAAATATGCCGGCCTTTTTCCCAAAGTAGCCCGCCCCAACGAACAAGCCGATTAGCCCGATTATGATCGTAGGCGCCAGGTCGCCGGAGACAGAGCCGTTGATAAAGCCAAAGAGGATCAAGCCGGCGCAGACCATGCCCAGGAAGGCACACAGCACACCGATCGCGGTTCCGGCTCTTCCGCATCCATGTACGTCATGGTCTGTCATCGCCGCCTCCAATCTCGAAACTTACACGCTTTAAACCAACAAAGGAATAACGTTTTTTGCATTCCATCTGTTCGCCAACGTACGCACACAGTTAATATGACCACACCTATTGACCCGCCGCGCTTTTTGACTACAATTCTCTCAACGGTGAATGTGGTTGCCGGGGTGAGGACGGTGACCAATCGAGGCTGAATGTCTCCGCCAACCTTGAGAGGCCGGTCCAAAAACCGGCCTTTCGGTTTCTTGAAGCCACAAAGACACAAAAAAATGATTTCAGTCGCTGAAGCTATTCAAATCGTCCGCCAACAGACGCAGCCACTCGGCACGGAGAAAGTCGATCTGCCAAACGCGCTCGGCCGTGTGTTAGCCCAGGAAGTCGTCGCCGACTCCGATCTTCCGCCGTTCGATCGTTCACAAATGGACGGTTACGCAGTGTGCGCCGCTGACACAACCAGCGCGCCCGTTAGTTTGCGAATCGTTGGCGAGTCGGCGGCTGGAAAAGGCTGGCATCAGCAAATGAAGTCCGGCGAGGCCGTGCGCATCATGACCGGCGCGCCCGTACCCGATGGCGCCGACAGCGTCCAACAGGTCGAACTCACTCACGAACTAAAAGACGGAACGGTCGTCGAACTCCTCGAACCAGTTCGAACCGGGCCGATCGATCGTCAAACGAGGAGACGAGATCAAAGCCGGCGAAACTGATCTTGCGCCCGGGCGTGACGATCAACTCCGCAATGATGGCCGTGCTCGCCGCGTTTGGTTATGCCCAGGTCGACGTGGCCCAACGCCCGCGCGTCGCCGTCGCCGCAACCGGAAGCGAGCTCGTCGCAGTCAACGAACAACCCGGCCAGGACCAGATCCGCGATTCCAACAACTACTCAATCAGCGCCTACGCGGAACTCGCCGGCGCAGTGGTCCAACGTCTGCCACTCACACGCGACGAAACGTCACTGCTTAAAAACCAAATCGCCAACGCCGGAGACAACTTCGACGTCGTGGTAACCTCAGGCGGCGTGTCGATGGGCGTCTACGACGTCACAAAACGCGCTTTGAAAGAACTCGGCGCCGAGATCTTCTTCGAACGCGTCGCATTACGACCCGGCAAACCCATCGTCTTCGCACGACTGCCAAGCGGAGCACTCGTCTTCGGCCTTCCGGGAAACCCGGTCTCAGTTTCAGTAACTTTCAACTTGTTCACTCGCACGGCGCTGCTCGCGATGCAAGGCGCAAACGAACCGGTGCTGAAACAGGAAACTGTCGTGATGGCGCGAGCTGTTAAGGGAACGATGGACCGTGAGAGTTATCTTCCAGCGCAATTGATGACAAACGACGACGGTGAACTCATCGCGTTTCCACTGAAATGGGGCGGCTCGTCAGACTTCGTCTCGTTCGCATTGACGACCGCGCTCGCGATCATTCCAGCCGGAGTCAAATCGGTGGAAGCAGGATCGCTGGTGAAAGCGATCCGCCTCCCGTAATCGCGCGACGCGGTCCCCCTCACTAAACCTGCACGATCGGCGCAACGCGTTCAGTCAACCCCTTGAACCCGAGAAAACCCGGCAATCGCTCGATACGATTTCCGATCTTCTGGTCAAACAGGTCCAACCCTTCCTTGCCTGGAAACAGCGTCGCCATAACGTAATTCGCTTCACCCGCGGGCTTCGCCCCTGGCCCACCGGCGCCCAGAACTTCCCAATAACGAACCGCGCCAGATTTCGCGAAAACTTCGTCTCATTGAGCTTCACGCGCGCGACGTTCCAGTAGAAACTCGAATGGATCGACTCCTCCTGCACGATGCCGATCAGCAACTGCTGCAACACCGGATGACCCGCGAGATCCGACAAGCGTCGATACGCATTCATCGCGGTGATCTCGTTGATAGCGCCCCACACCATGTGCGCGCCGTGAAAATGTTTTCCGAATGGTCTTGTACGCGTGGTTAATCAGATAACTTCCGATCGTGTAAAGACGCGGAATCTTCCGCGTCGCTTCAACCTGCCAATTCTTGCCGGTCGGCACGCCGGCTTCTTCGAGAAACCGGTTGAGCAGATTGCCGTGATGTAACTCTTCAATGCTCCAACGGTCCATAAACTTTCTGATGATCGGATCTTTGCCCGTCGGCGTGCGTCGTAACTCCTGGTAATACATGTCCGTGAAGTACTCGATGTCGCGCATGTAGATCAGCACAGGCACAAACGCGGGATTGAGCGGATAATTTTTCATCTCATTCCAGCGAATGCTGTTCACGTACTCTTTTGATAGGGCGCGCGGCTGCCGCTCGTACCAATCAAGCACTTCCTTGTCAGTCTCAAACACGAGGAAAACCTCCGTAGGTATCAATCAGTCGACAACCTACGTTTACGATCCAATCGGATTCTGTTAATGCAGATTACGCTTTAAAAACAAACCCAGGCTCGAATTGGGATGAAGCGCTGAAACCAACTCGAATGAGGCCTTCGTCCCGGTCGCGGCGCAGGATAGACGAAAACGCGGTCGGATGTCGAGAACTACTTGCTGAGGCCGTTTTTGTTATCTACTTTTCGCCATGACACAGCTTTCGCATGTCGACGAACAAGGCCGTGTTCGCATGGTCGACACCGGCAACAAACAGATAACGCACGTCGCGCGGTTGCTTCGGCAAGAGTGTTGATGAGCAGAGAAACAGTGTCAGCGCTGCGCGAACATCGCACGCCGAAAGGCGATCCACTCGAAGCAGCACGACTGGCCGGGATCATGGCCGCGAAACGCACCGCAGATCTGATCCCGCTTTGTCATCCGCTGCCTCTGACGCACGTCGACGTTCAGGCGACGGTCGAAGATACGGCGTCTCAATCCTGGCGGAGGCTTCGACAAACGCGCAAACAGGCGTCGAAATGGAGGCGTTGACCGCGGTCTCGGTCGCGGCACTGACGATCTACGACATGTGCAAGGCGCTGGAAAAAGGGATGACGATCACAGAAATTCGTTTGGAGAGTAAGACTGGCGGCAAGTCGGGCGATTATCAAAGGGGAATGCTCTATCCTGTGCCCTGGAACATCCTCGCCAGCGCCGTTGTGCGTTAATGATGGCGACCCTAGAATAGCGCCAAGATTTCCGCCGATTTACCGGAGAGTTCAAGATGAGTTTAAGGCTTTCACAAGACGCGCGACCCCAGGCAATGACGCTGCTCGCCGCAACCGCGATTTCGCTGTTGCTGTGGTTCATTCCCTTCGCCTGAGATCCTCTACTTACCCATTTGAGTTTTCGTCACGTTCATCCATGAAGGCGGACACGCGCTAGCAGCCGTGCTCACGGGCGGCTCGGTTGTGACATGTGCGTCGCGACAAACACGGAGGGGCTGACAGTTTACCGAGGATCGGGTGGCTTCTTCTCGCAAGTGTTGGTCTCGAGCGCCGGTTATCTGGGCGCTATGGCTTTTGGAGCGTTGTTGCTGGTGTTGATTCGGAAAGCAGTCGCCGCACGTATCGTGTTGCTGGTGTCGGGCCTTTTGTCTTCGCGATCACGATGATCTTCGGACTGATCAAGCCGCTTTTTTCATTCGACGGTTTGACGGGAGTTCCTTTCACGGTTGTTTCAGGCCTCCTGATCTCGGCGGCGCTCATTGTTATAGCGAAGTTCGCGAGCGCCCGCGTCGCCACTTTCTTCATGAGTTTTCTGGCAGTGCAGTGCGTGCTCAACGCGCTCTTTGATCTGAAAGACCTGTTTGCGTTGTCTGCGCCGTTTCAGTCTACAGTTCGCGCATACCGACGCCGCCAACATGGCAAACGCCACCGGCATCCCAGCGATCTTCTGGGCCGCGTTCTGGATCGTCTTAGCGCTCGGACTTCTGTGGTTCGTGATGCGACTCTATGTCGCCGGTCGCGACAAGAGTTTCCAACCGGACTTGCCGTTTGAGGAAACGCCTCCCCTGTTAGGAAACGGACTAAAAGGAATAACGATAGCGAACGTTACGCCGCGTCCCGCGCCGTCAATACCCCAACTAATCCCGCGATACGATTTGTCGAAGATGTTTTCGAAGTCGACGAAGATCTCTGACTTGTCGTCAAACTTGTACCCACCACGAACACCGACTAATCCATAACCGGCCAGATACGGATGTGTCGGCACGATCGTGTTGGCGTCGGCGACAAACACGCCGTTGACGACGGAGCCAAGCGGAAGGAGTCGATTCTGCACCTGCGCCAAACTCTCGCCGGTCGGAATCAGAATGCCTCCGGCAGAGCCGCAACCCTGCGGTCCGGGTGTCGTCAGCCCACGCACGCAGGCGCCGCGACGGAAGAAGTTTTGAATGTTCGCGCGCGAACGTCCTGCGCCGGTTCGGCGATCCGCAAGATCCAGTGATGAAAGACGATTCTGGCGACCCGCGAGGATCGAATAACCTTCGATGTAGAAACGCGAACGAGGTTGATAACGCAAACTCACAAAACCAGTCGCCGGCGGAAGGCCGCCCTCGATGTTTGGCGGCAGTCCGTTGAGCAAACTGTGCGCGCGGATGTAAGTGAAGTTTGCGTTGGCGCTCCACTGGTCCGTAAAGCGCGCACGGCCGTTGAGTTCTACCCCATTCATTCGCGCGTCGTCGAAGTTGACGCGAACGAGCACGGGGCTGGTCAGCGCACTCTCGACAAACACGAGGCCCCTGCGTTCTGCAGGACGATTCGCTCGCTACCGAGAAACGTGCCCTGCGCTCCCGGCGGCAGCACGAGTGCCTGATCGAAATAGACGTCGTTGAGCTTAGTCGTGAAGCCGGTTGCATCGAAAGCGAAACGCTGGCTGGTGTAGCGGAAACTGAGATCGAAACTATCGCTGCTTTCCGGTCCGAGTCGGTGACGGGAATTCCAGTTGAAACCGCGTCGCCGCCCGCGGTCGATCCGATGAATCCGCCGCGGGCGGCTGCGGTAGTCGCGTCGACTTCGAATCCCGTGCCGACGAGGCCGATGATCCCCAGATCAGTGGTATTCGGCGCACGAAAGCCGCGCGTGTATTTTGCTGCGATATCGAAGCCTCCGCCGACAGTCACGACACCGCCGAACCGTCCGGAGAACGCACTGAAGCGCGCGCTGTCATCCGGAAACAGCGGCAGTCCGTTTGGACCAGGAGCCGAATTCGCCGCACGCGATGCGTACGAAGCGACGCTGTAACGGACCGCGCCGTTGAGACGCAGACGATCGGGAATGACGGTGAAATTGTCCTGGGCGAAGAAACCGTATGAGAGATATCGAGCGCCGTCCGGAATGCGCGGCCGGGAGTTGACCGTCGTTCGTGTCGCCGGATCGAAAGTAAACGCGGGAGCGTTGATCTTGTCGCGATAAATGTCGGCGCCGAACAGCAGCGTGTTGTTTTCGCCGAGTCTGTTTGTCGAGATAGAAGTTGAAACCGAGGACGTTCGTGCGCTCGCGTTGATTCGTGATCGTGCCGACGGGATTTCCCTGTCCGCCCTGGTTGATTCGTTCCTCGCGCTGTCCGTTGTAAGAGAAGGTGAACGAGCCGTTGTCGAAGATCCAAAGATTCTGGCGGAACAGACGCGCGTAGAACGTGTCGGTCATCAGGTTGCGCAGGTCGGCGATGTTGTTGCCGTCGCCGCCGAGCAACTGGTCGTAGCGTTTGCCGTTGTCCTGCTGGTTGCGCGCATAACTGAAGAGAAGCTGTGTTTTGTCGTCGAGATTGAAGTTGGAGCGCAGCAGGCCGCCGTACTGTGTGAATCCGGTGTCGGGCAGTCGCGTGCCGAAAATGTCTGATGGGAGTCCGAGGTAGCGAGTGATTGCGGCGTGGTAGTCGAGTCCGTCCGCGGGTCGCAGCGTGCTGATGCGTCGGGCGTTGACGTTGAGCAGGAAGCCGTAGTTCCGCTTGCCGTAGCTCAAGAGCGTGTTGCCGCCGAAGCCGTTTGTGGCTGACGTGTAGAAGACGTTTGCGTGTCCGTGAAATTCGCCGTCGGTGTTTCCGTAGCGCGGCGCTTGCGAGATGAAGTTGACGACGCCGCCGTGGACGTCCGATCCGTATTGCGAACTGTTTGGTCCACGCAGAACTTCAACCGTTTCCAAACTCGACGGCTCGATCAAACTGAAGAACGTGCCGACGCCGCCGCGCTGCGCGCTCGTCGTGTAGCGAACGCCGTCAACAAACACCGCCACGTTTCGTCCCGTCAGACCACGCACGAATACGGCGCTGAGCGACGGGCTCGTCCGTTGCAGATTGACGCCGGGTTCTTCGTCGACGACCTGCGCCACGACTTCCGGCGCTCGTTCGAGGATCTCGCGTTCGTTGATCACGTTGACCGCCGTGTCGACGTCGCGCGTGCTGGCGATCTGTCCGGCTTCAGCGGTGATTGTCACCTGTTCTGCGATCGGAACGATCTCGAGTTCGATCGCCAACTGCTTCGTGTCACCGCCGCCTAATCTGCACGGCCTCGCGATACGTGATGAAGCCCTTGCGCTCGACGATGACCTGGTAGTTCCGGGTGCGATGTTGTCGAGCGTGAACTTTCCTTCAGCGTCGGTTACGGTGGCGCGGGTGATGGCCTGGTTTGCGAGTTGAAGCGAAACGCCAACACCGCTCACGACTGCGCCGTCGTTGTCCTTGACGGAGCCCGTTATCTTACCTTCCGATTCCTGGCCCATCGCCGAGACCGACATGACTAGAACGAACGCAACGCGAATCAATCCAGTCACGATTCGGCTTCCCCACGTGTTCATACGAGAACTCCTTCAGAAGTGCAGTTAAGAGGAATGCGAGCGAACGACGACTCTATAGGCGAGCCCGAACTACTACCAGCAATCGTAGGTGGATCTTAAAGCGAAAATCAGCTTAGGAAGGCGACGACGTGCTCCACGAATTGATGCACGGCGGCAAGCACTTGCGGGCGGCTCTCGATGGTGATGCTAATCACGACCACGACAGTTAAAACCAACCACGGAATGAAACGGACCAGCGGAGCGCTGCTGACGAGGAGCCGCGGATCGGTGGCCGCGAGCTCAACCAAACGACTCACGCGAAATCTTACTCCCGGCGCGTCCTCGCCCATCAAAAAGCCGGAGACGGCCGCGGGCAACGTTTGTCGTTGACCAGCCGGAATCATACGCGCGATTCGTACCAGCGCGGACGCGAGGTCCAATGCGACTTGCGAACTTCGTTGCGCGGCGTGTTCGTCGGCGGCGGATTCTGACGCTTCACTCCACGCGCGATCCAGCCAACGGCCGCACGGGATGATCAGCAGCGCCGCGCGGCTGATCCGCATCACCGAACGTTTGAAGTTGTCTTGCGCGGCGAGATGTCCGTACTCGTGCGCGATCGCGGCCGCGAGTTCTTCTTCACTCAACGAGTCGAGCACGTGACGCGCGATGAACAAGCGCGGACGAATCGCGCCGACGACGGCGATGACGGGAAACGAGTGTTGCAGGACGAAAGTCGGAACAGTGATCGCGTCGAGATGAATCGGCGTCGACGCTTTCAGCCATTGTTTTAGTAATGACCGCGTCGCCAGCCATGAGCGAACGCCGCGCGAAATCGCGAGCGCGACACCGATGGCTGAAAGCGTAGCGAGTGCGCCGAGTTTCAGGCTCACAGTTTCTTTGGTCGCGTAGGTTCGTATGTGAGATACGACGGGATCATGAAAGCGGCGATCGCGACGATTGCGATGACCGGCGGTCCGATGCGCATCACGAACAGGATCTCTGCTCGCGTCCGCGCTGAGCATTTCCAGAGGAGCTCTTGCAGGCGCGGCCATTCCGGCCGCCAGCAACGTCGCCGTGGCGTTGATCGTCAGCAGCAGAGCCAGAACCAGTGTTATGCCCAGAAACTCGTACATTTAGTTAATCGCGTCTGCGCATTTCGCGCTTCTTCTCTTGCACCAGGCGATCGAGCTCGTCGAGCAGCTCGCGATCTCGTTCGCTGATCGTGTCGACAATGCAGGCGAGAATCGGTTCGACTCCGTCGGCTCCCTGGCCCAGCAGTCCGTCTACCACGTCCTCTTTAATTCCGCGGTCGAGATCCTCACGCGAGACGCGCGCGGCGTACAAAAAGGCGCGTCCGTCTTTGCGGCGGGCGAGCAGGTTCTTTTTGTAGAGCCGGTCGAGCGTCGTCATCAAGGTCGTGTAGGCGACGCGCTCATCGAAGGCGCGATGGATGTCGCGGACCGTTACCTCGCCGAGCCGCCAGGTTTCTTCGAGCACCTGACGTTCAAGTTTTCCGAGTGCGAAACAGGCTATCTCGCGTGGGCGGCGAAACCCGCGCAGCAGGAATCGGGAAGTATTCATGTCGCGCGCATTTTTCGGCCACGTTTGTTCGTGCTGTCAATCCGTAAGGTCGGTGTTTCGTTCAGCTTGTTATGACTCCTTTGGTTGTCTGCTATCATGCCGGGTTTGCGAAGAGCGCAAGATTCGGATCTATGCCTGAAGAAGCCATTGAAGTCAGGGGAGCACGCGTTAACAACCTCAAGAACGTTTCCTTCTCTATTCCGATAAATCAAATGACGGTGGTCACCGGCGTCAGCGGCTCCGGCAAGTCTTCGCTCGCCTTCGACACGATCTACGCGGAAGGCCAGCGCCGTTACGTCGAATCCCTGTCGGCCTACGCGCGTCAGTTCCTCGAACGGATGGACAAACCCGACGTAGACGAAGTCCACGGCATCGCCCCGGCAATCGCGATTCGCCAAAAGAACTCGACGCGAAATCCGCGTTCGACCGTCGGCACACAGACGGAGATTTACGACTATCTGCGCCTGCTCTTCGCGCGCGTCGGACAAACTTTTTGCCGCGTTTGCGGAAGACAAGTTACGCGCGACTCGCCGGAATCCATGGCCGACGAAGTGCTCGGCACGCTTGCCGAGGGAACGCGCTTTTATGTTTTGTTCCCCGCCGAAGCCGGACTCCGAGACGACGGACAAGGAGACGCGGGGACGCGAGACACGGAGACGCGGGGAAAGGCTCACCGTCGCCGCGTCGCCGAGTCTCAACGTCATCGCGTCAATGGCTAACCGCGCATGTCATGAGCCTGATGCAACGCGGCTTCACGCGCCTGTTCGTCGATGGCCAGGTAATCGATCTTAATTCGCCCGACGACTTTACCCGCGGACGATTTCGAGGACGTGTTCGTGCTCGTCGATCGTCTGACTGCACGTCCCGACGTGCGACAGCGTCTCGTCGACTCACTCGAGATCTGTTTCCAGGAAGGACACGGCACCGCCATCGTCGAAACCGCCGACGCCGCTCGCCAGCGGCTGCGTTTTTCAGATCGTTTCGAGTGCAAGTACGACGGCACGGTCTACGCGACACCCGAACCGCGACTCTTCAGTTTCAACAACCCTTACGGCGCGTGCCCAACGTGCCAGGGTTTCGGCAACACGATCGGACTCGATCTCGATCTCGTGATTCCGAATCCCGGTCTGTCGTTGAAAGACGGCGCAATCGAACCCTGGACCAAGCCGCAACACGAGTGGGCCATGGCGGAACTGAAACAGTTTTGCCGCGCGGAAAAGATCTCGATGACGGTGCCGTTCAACCAGCTTTCGCATTCGGATCAGCACGCGATCATCGAAGGACGCGGCGACTTCGGCGGTGTGCGCGGCTTCTTCGATTGGATGGAGACGAAGAAGTACAAACTGCACGTCCGCGTTTTTCTTTCGAAGTATCGAGGCTACACGCTCTGTCCCGACTGCAAAGGCGGACGGCTGCGCCAGGAAGCGCGCGACGTGAAAGTCAGCGGCCGCACGCTCGCGGAGATCTGCTCGATGTCGATCAGGGAAGCGTCGAACTTCTTCGACTCGCTGCAACTCTCGACCGAACAAACCGCCATCGCCGACCGAATACTCTTCGAAGTGCGGCGACGGCTGCGGTTTCTCGTCGAAGTCGGACTCGACTACCTGACGCTGGATCGTCTCGCATCGACGCTCTCCGGCGGCGAAGCACAGCGTATCCAGCTCGCAACTAATCTCGGCTCGTCACTTGTGGGCGCGCTTTACGTCCTCGACGAACCTTCGATCGGACTGCATCCGCGAGACAACGATCGGCTGATTAGCCTGCTGAAAAACCTGCGCGATATCGGCAACACCGTGCTCGTCGTCGAACACGACGCCGAGATGATGCGCTCCGCCGATCACATACTCGACATCGGTCCCGCGGCTGGCGAATTGGGAGGGCGCGTGATGTACGAAGGCGACTTCGCCGGGCTTTTGCGCGACGAGACGTCGTTGACCGCACGTTATCTTCGCGGCGATGCTGAGATCAAAGAGCCGAAGCAACGCCGCGTCGCTCAGAAACGCAGCGCCTACGATCCAGGGCGCGTCGGAACACAATCTGAAGTCGATCGACGTTGAATACCGCTCGATATGCTCGTCTGTGTGACCGGTGTCAGCGGTTCAGGCAAGTCGACGTTGATCCACGACTGTATTTACGCCGGACTGAAGAAACAGCGCGGTGAGTGGACGGGCCATGTCGGCGCTTTCAGCAGATCGAGGGCGCGCAGTTTATCGACGATGTGATCCTCGTGGACCAATCGCCGATCGGACGCACGCCCCGTTCGAATCCTGTGACATACATCAAGGTTTACGACGCGATTCGCGAGGTTTTTGCCGGCACGCGTGAAGCGCAGGCGCGCGGGTTTGAGCCATCGCACTTCTCGTTCAACCTTCCCGGCGGGCGTTGTGAGGTTTGTCAGGGCGACGGAACGGTCACGGTCGAGATGCAGTTTCTCGCGGACGTCGAGTTGGTCTGCGAAGAGTGCAAGGGTACGCGGTTCAAGCAGCAGATTCTCGACATTCGCTATCGCGGCAAGAACGTTCACGAAGTGCTGAGCATGACGGTGCGCGAAGCGATCACGTTCTTTCGCGAAGTGCCGAAGATTACGAATCGTCTGCGCGTGCTGGACGATGTGGGGCTTGGTTATTTGCGGTTGGGCCAGTCGGCGACGACGCTGTCCGGCGGCGAAGCGCAACGGATCAAACTCGCGGCGCATTTGTTGAAGCGAACCGGCGCGAAGACGCTCTACATCTTCGACGAACCGACGACGGGTCTGCATTTCGACGACATCAATAAACTGCTCGCGGCGTTTCGCGCATTGATCGATGCCGGCGGATCGCTGCTGGTGATCGAACACAATCTCGACGTGATCAAGACCGCGGATCACATCATCGATCTCGGCGCGGAAGGTGGTGACGCCGGTGGATACGTCGTGGGAGTCGGCACGCCGGAGGAGATCATGCGCATTCCGGAGTCGCATACCGGGCGCTTCCTGCGCGACTACCTCGCGAAATCGAATGGAGGATCTTCCAAATGAGTTTGAGTGAACAGATAGTTTCGGATCTGACAGCGGCGATGAAAGCGCAGGACGCCCAACGGACGTCGACGCTGCGCATGGTTAAAGCAGCGATGATGAATCGCAAGATCGAGAAAGGCAGCGAACTGTCGGACGACGACGTGCAAAAGCTGCTGCGATCGCTGGTCAAGCAGCGGCGCGACTCGATCGAGCAGTATGAGAAAGCTGGTCGTCAGGAGTTGGTGGATAAGGAAGCGGCCGAGATCGTCGTCATCGAAACCTACCTGCCGCAGGCTGCTTCGGCGGAGGAGATCGAGCAGGCAGTGGTGGCGGCGATTGCCGAAACCGGGGCGACGTCGATGAAAGACATGGGCAAGGTCATGAAGGCGGCCCAGGCGACTCTGGAAGGTAAAAACGCGGATGGAAAGACAATTAGTGAAATAGTAAAAGCGAAGCTGAGCGGGTGGTTAAAATCCGTATTCTCACACACCCTTCTCCTCAAGTTGCCTCTATATAGTCGTTTACGTATAATCCACAGCTTGCTCGAAGGCACAGGGTCTCGTCCGGTGGGTTTCGCGCCCACTTTTTTTTTTGGGCGACACTACCTTCGAAAAAGGTGAGCCATGGGAAATAGTTCGATTGAAACACGGGTTCAGGAGCTAGCTGAACGAGTAGCAATCGACCACGGTCTCGAACTGGTTCACGCGGAAGTCGCCGGCCCGGACAACAAGCCGATCGTTCGAGTTTTTATTGATAAGCCGCAGGGTGTGACCCACGACGATTGCTCCGAAGTGAGCACTCATCTGGGGACGATTCTCGACGTCGAAGACTTCATCCACGCTTCCTACACATTGGAAGTATCGTCGCCCGGGCTGGAACGTGGGCTTTATAAACGTGCCGATTACGAGCGCTTCTCGGGCAGTAACGCGAAGCTGAAAACTCGGCAGCCAATCGGCGGACAACGCAATTTTCGCGGCCGATTGTTGGGACTCGAAGGCGAAGAGGTCATATTCGAGGACCGCACCAGCGGTCGAGTGCAAATCCCGCTGGATTTGATAACGAAGGCGAATATTGAAGTAGACGTAGACGAAGAGCTCCGGCGCGCCAACCGCCATTAGGTTGGCACGGACAGGGAGAGGGTAGAGACACTTTCATGAGTTCATCGATCGCACAAAACATCGAGGCGCTTTGCCAGGAACAGGGGATCGATCGCGATCTGGTTATCGAAGCGATGAAGGAAGCGGTCCGCGCGGCCGCCAAAAAGCAGTTCCGCTCCGGCGAGGACATCCAGGTCGACTGGAACGCCGAAACCGGCATCGAGCTTTCCGCTTCGAAAGTCGTCGTCGACGAAGTTGAAAACCCGGCAACTGAGCTCTCGATCGTGGAAGCACGCGAGCTGGCCGGAGACGAAGTCGAACTGGGCGACGCGCTGCTGCTGCCGTTACCGATGGAAGAACTCGGAAGAATCGCTGCCCAAACAGCAAAACAGATTCTTTTTCAGAAAGTCCGCGACGCCGTTCGCAGCAACGTTTACGAGCAGTACATCGACAAGATCGGCGACCTCGTCAACGGTTACGTCAAACGGTTCGAACGCGGCAACATCATCGTCGATCTCGGCAATTTGGAAGCGATCCTGCCGCGGTCGCAGCAATCGCGCGGCGAACAGTGGAACCAGGGAGAACGAATTCGCGTCGTTATCAATAACGTGTCCAAAGAATCAAAAGGGCCGCAGGTGGAAGTTTCACGAACGTCACCTGAGCTTTTACTAAGATTGTTTGAGATGGAAGTGCCGGAAATCTACGACGGCACTGTCGTGATTAAGTCTGCCGTCCGCGAGCCAGGCGAACGCGCGAAGATCGCAGTGATGTCAAACGAACGCGACGTCGATCCGGTCGGCGCCTGCGTCGGTATGAAAGGCTCCCGCGTCCAGGCCATCATTCGCGAGCTGCGCGGCGAGAAGATCGACATCATCGAGTGGTCAGACGAGCCTTCAGTTTTCGCAGCCAACGCACTTTCACCCGCCAAGGTCAACCAGGTCAGAATCACCGACATTGAGAATCGCCAGATGGAGGTCATCGTTAACGAAGACCAACTCTCGCTGGCGATCGGCAAACGCGGTCAGAACGTCCGTCTCGCGACCAAACTCGTCGGCTGGAACATCGACATCCGCAGCGAGGAAGAGATCAAGCGCGAAGTCACCGAACAGATGGGCGCACTGATTGCTTCCGGCGAGGCAGTGCCGCTTTCGGTAATTGAAGGTGTGACCGCGCAACAGGCCGAAGCGTTGGCCGAGCACGACATCAACGACATCGACGCGCTGTCCCAAACGTCGGTTGACGATCTCGTCGAATTCCTTGACCTGAGTCTCGACGAAGCGGAAGTCATCCTGAACGCCGCGCAAGCCGTGGTCGCACTGCGCGACCGCAGTCTCAGCGAGGGCGAAGGCGAGGGTGAAGAGGGAGCGGCCCTGAAGAGCAACACGCGGTTTCCGTTGAGGCTGACGACTCCGTTGAAGCGGCTGAAGTCGAGCCCAACGACGAGATGACGGCAGCCGGTTACGACGAAGCAGTCGAAAACGGTGTTCCGTTCACTGCCGAACAGGAAATCAACGCGTGGAACTCAGCCGACCCGGTCCCGGTAACCGAGGCCGAGCCGATCACCGCCGACGAATTGGCCTTGCTGGAATCCGGCCGCGACTTGCGTCCGGACACGATCACGCCATCACCTGACATCACCTCCTCGGCCGTCGAAGGTTACGAGAATGTCGAGGAGCACATCGCAGAAGTGCTGGCGTCAGACGAAGAGTTTGCTTCCGAAGCCTCGGCTGAAGAAGCAGAAACAACAACTCCCGCAGTCTCGGAAGATGCTGCATCAGGCGGGAGTGAAGATGACGAGAAGCAGTGATGCTCCAATGATGCAGCCAAAGAGGAACAACACAAGACCGGTTTATTCGGGCCGTTTGTGTTGCCCGCTATGCCCCAACTGTCACGCGCCGAACTTCTGATTCGGACGTTCTGAAGTGGTTGGGGCGACAGCGTTCCTAACCATTATCAAGACGGCCAGACGCGCAATAAAGCGTCGAGAAGGAGTGCATGACAGTTTCCTCGAAAGTTCGTATTTACGATCTCGCCAAAGAGTTAAAGCTCGACACTAAACGTCTCATCGAAGAGGTCCGTCGCGAAGGCGTCGATGTCAGTGTTCCTTCCAACTCCGTTTCCAAGGAACTGGCAGAGAAGATTCGCAACAAGTACTTCCCGAAAAAAGAGACGACCATCAAGCGCGCCGTGAAAGTCGTGAAGCGCGCCGCGATGCCCACGCCGGAAGCGCCCGTTGTCGAAGCTGAACCCGAGGTTCACGAACCGGAGCCGGTCGTTGCTGCTGCGCCATCTGCGGCGGTTGCACCTGAGCCAGACATTGACTCTCCGGCGAGCCCGGCGACAACGCCTGCTGCTGTGCCGCCCAAGCCCGTGCCGCCGACGAAGCTCGTCAAGCGATTGACGCCGGCAGTGCGTGCAGAAGCTCCGGCGCCACAGGTATCCGAGCAGCCTCCTGCGGTCGAGGTCGAGCCTGCGCCGGAAGCGCCCTTAGTTCAGGAAGCGGTTGCGCCGGAGGTGGAAGCACCTGCTCCCGTGCCGACAGCACCGACCAACGGCGCCCCCGCGGCAGTCAGACCCGCGTCGGTTATTCCGTCGCGACAAGTCCGCGTGCTTCGTCCGACTGCGGCCGCACTCAATGCCGGCATCAGACCCGGCGAGCGCGCGCCCGCGCCAACGCCACCGCCAGCGGCTCCGCCAAGAGAACGTACCCCGGAACGTTCAGATCGACCCAGCCGACTTCGCGACCGGCCTTCCCTGCCCCGCTCCGAACGCATGGGAACGCCAGGTGAAACGGCAACACCGCAAACCACCTACATTCCACCTCCTGACGCCGGACGCCGCCGTTCGCGACGCAGCAGTCCGCGCGGTGGCCGGAAGATCGAAGGCAGGGCCGGCAGGTTCGACCGGGGTGGGGATTTCATTCCGCCACCGAGGGCGCTGTCTCTCGAAGACCGCATCGCCGGGCGGCTGGAAATGCCCGGGGGCGGCGAGCTGAAGTCCGTGCGCCTGATCGAAGGTTCGACCGTGAAGGAGTTCGCGGAAAAACTCGGCATCAAGCCGAAAGACGTCGTGACGCTGCTGCTGCAACGCGGCGTCTTCGCAACCATCAACCAACCGTTGATGGACGACGTCGCCACCGATCTCGGCAAACGTTTCGGTTACAACGTCTCGTTCGTGCCTTTTGAAGAGATGGTCGCCGAGGAAGAGTTTGAAGAACTGATCGCTGCCGACGCTGACGACGTCGAAATGCCGCGCGCGCCAGTGGTCACCGTGATGGGCCACGTCGATCACGGCAAGACTTCGCTGCTCGACGGGATTCGTACGACTGACGTCGCCGGCGGTGAAGCAGGCGGCATCACGCAGCACATCGGCGCCTACAGCGTTCAGGTGCCGAATCCGGATAAACAGGACGAGACTCGCCGCGTCGTGTTTCTCGATACGCCGGGTCACGAAGCGTTCACGATGATGCGTGCACGCGGTGCGAAGGCGACCGACATCGTGGTCCTGGTCGTCGCCGCTGACGACGGCGTCATGCCGCAGACGATCGAAGCGATCGAACACTCGCGCGCCGCCGGTGTTCCGATCATCGTCGCCATCAACAAGATCGACAAACCTGACGCAAACGCCGATCGCGTCCGTCAGGAACTTGCGAAGCAGGGCTTGTCGCCACTCGACTGGGGCGGCGACACGGAAATGGTCCAGGTTTCGGCGAAGAAACGTGAGAACCTCGACACGCTGCTCGAAACGATCCTGTTGACGTCAGACATTCTGAATCTGCGCGCTAGTCCGACGCGATTGGCGTCGGGTGTCGTGCTTGAAGCCAAACTGGATCGTGGCCGCGGCGCGGTCGCGACTGTTCTGGTCCAGCAGGGGACGCTGAAGATTCACGAACCGTTCATCGTCGGACAGATCTACGGCCGCGTCCGCGCTATGTTCAATGACCGCGGCGAACCGATCACCGAAGCCGGACCGGCAACACCGGTCGAAGTGCTTGGTCTGCAAGGTGTTCCGCAGGCCGGCGAAAGCTTCCAGGTCGTTTCAGACATCACGAAGGCGCAGTCGATCTCGCAACATCGCCAGATGTTGAGCCGTCAGGCGGCGCTCTTGCAGACGACGAAGCGCGGTATCGAGGCGCTGGGCGAGAGTGAAGTTAAGGAACTGCTCGTCATCATCAAGGCTGACGTGCAGGGCTCGGTTGAGGTTTTGAAATCGACGCTGCAAAAGCTGTCGACGGATCGCGTGAAGGTGAAAGTGATTCGCTCCGGTGTCGGCGCGATCACCGAATCCGACGTGCTGCTCGGTTCGGCAACGCAGGCGGGATCGTCGTCGTCAGCCGTCGTGATCATCGGCTTCAACGTGCGTCCCGAGGCACGTGCAGCCGACGTCGCGAAGCAAGAGGACGTCGACATTCGTCTCCACTCGATTATCTACAAGGTCGAGGAAGAGATTCGCGCGGCCATGATCGGCATGCTCGAAGCGATCGAGAAGGAGAAGATTCTCGGCAAGGCTGCGGTGCGCGAAGTGTTCCGTGTGCCGAAGGCTGGAACGGTCGCCGGTTGCATGGTCATCGATGGCATCATTCGTCGCAATGCACGCGCGCGTCTGATTCGCGACGGCGTCGTTAGTTGGGAAGGCAACATCGGGTCGTTGCGACGGTTCAAGGACGATGTTTCCGAAGTTCGCGAAGGTTTTGAGTGTGGTATCAGTCTGGAAAACTTCAACGATGTGAAGGTTGGAGACCAGATTGAAGCGTACATCGTTGAGCGAGTCGCAGCGACGGAATTGTAGGTTATGCGGCGGTCAGAACGAGTCGCAGATGTTCTGCGGGATGAAATCTCGCAGATTGTTGGTTATGAACTCGAAGATCCGCGTCTGACTGGGGTAACGGTAACCGACGTTAAGCTTTCTTCAGACAAGAAAGCGGCGCGTGTTTACGTCACAATTCGCGGTGATGAAAAAGAACATAAAGAGGCGCTTTCTGCCTTGAAGCACGCGGCGCCTTATGTTCGCAAACAACTTGGTCTTTCGTTGAATCTGCCACGCACGCCCGAGCTTCATTTCGTGCGCGATCGCGTTGAGGAAGAGGGCGAGCGAGTCGATCAATTGCTCGAAGAGATTGAACGAGAGTGGGAGAGGCAAGGAAAGGACGAAGAGTGAATTTCGAAATTCGAGATTCACAATTTGAATTATGCTTAGTCAAGTAGTCGAGCTGATCGAGGCAAAACGTCGTTTCGCGATCACCTCGCATATCCGCCCAGACGGCGACAGTTTAGGATCTTCGCTCGGTCTCTATTGGTTGTTACGTGCTCTCGATAAAGACGTCGAAGTCATCATGCGCGACCCGGTGCCGCACGCGTATCAGCAACTCCCAGGCGCCGGCGACGTTCGCGTCACACCATCGGTCGATCCTTCATACCACGCCGTGTTTGTCATCGAGTGTTCCGACATCACGCGGCCTGGATTGGGGGATCTCGAGAAGCAGTTTGTCGTCAACATAGACCATCACTCGACCACCGCGCTCTTCGGCACGATCAACTGGATCGACTCGACTGCCTCGGCAGTCGGCGAGATGATCTACAACTTGTGCAAAGCGACCGGCGTGCGCGTGACGCGAGAGATCGCGGAGTGTGTTTACACGGCGCTGATCACCGACACCGGATCGTTTCATTACTCGAACACGACCGAGCGAACGTTCAAAGTCGCTTCGGAACTGGTGCGTACCGGCGTAAAACCTGCGAAGACCGCGGAAGCAGTTTTTGCGAGTTACCCGTGGAGCCGGATCGAGTTGATGGGCGCTGTGCTGTCGACTGCCCGACGCGACGAAACGGGACGCGTGGCGTGCATGCGGCAGTCACTCGAAATGCAGCAACAGGCGAGTGCTTCTGACGAAGACGCTGACGGGTTTGTGAACTATCCGTTGACTGTCGGCGAAGTGGAAGCGGTGGCAATGCTGAAGGAGTGTGAGCCGGAAGTTTATCGCACCAGCTTGCGGTCCAAAGGCGACGTGAACGTGGCGAAGGTCGCGGAGAAGTTTGGCGGCGGCGGTCATCGCAACGCGGCCGGCTGCACGCTCAAAGGAAGCTGGGAAGAAGCGGAGACGATGATCGTTCGCCTGTTGCAGGACGCTGTGAAACGTGCGAACGGCGACCTACCCGAGGACGCTCTCAGAGAATCCGTCGCCTAACTAAATCCGTGGTTGAAAGAAAATATAAGTGGCGACGCGAGGACTATCAGGAAAACACGCGCGGACTCCTGATGGTCCACACCGGAAACGGTAAAGGAAAGACCACTTGCGCGCTTGGCCTCATGATGCGCGCCGCCGGACGCGGTTTGAAGTGCTGCATGATTCAGTTCATGAAGTCGCGCAAAGACCGTTACGGCGAACACGAATCCGCTGAAAAACTCGGCATCGAAGTCCACACGATGGGCGACGGCTTCACGTGGGACACCAGGAATCCCGAACAGGACATTAAGACGGCACGCGAGACGTGGGCGCTGTGTGTCGAGAAGTTGCGCTCCGGCGATTACGACCTGCTCGTGTTCGACGAGCTGGTTTACGTGCTGAGTTACAAGATGTTGCCGGTTGGAAGAAGTGCTCGACGAGTTTCGCTCTATTCGTGCCTCGCAGCCGGCTTTGCACATCGTCGTCACGGGCCGCGACGCCCCACCCGAGTTTATCGAAGCGGCGGACCTCGTCACCGAAATGACCGAGATAAAGCACCCATTTACCGCGGGAATTCGCGCCCAGCAAGGTATCGAATTTTGAAGCGCGAATCGCGAAGATTGCTAAGTTTTTTGTTTTGTGCGCAAGCTTTGTGCCTTCTGTGTTCAGTTTGTGCCTTTTGTGTTACCCTTCCCGCTATTCTTATGGCTTGGTTTAATAAGAAAACAAAGCGCATAGAATCCGTTCCCCCTGAAGAACGCGTCGTTAAGACTGAAAACGTCTTCGTCAAATGCGACGGTTGCGAGGCCCATCTGTTCAAGGGCGAACTCGAGGACGGACTACAGGTTTGCAAACACTGCGGCTACCACTTTCGCATCGGCGCCCGCGATCGTCTGGCGTTGCTGTTTGACGATGGGAAGTATGAAGAGCTCGACGCGGAAGTGATCTCAATCGATCCGCTTGGTTCACGATAGCAAGCCTTACGCGGAGCGTCTGACCCAGGCGACAGACAGTTCGGGACTTCCTGAAGCAATCATCAACGGCCGCGGCACTGTCGGCGATCATCCGGTGCTGGCCGCGGCGATGGACATGATGTTCATCGGCGGATCGATGGGATCGGCAGTCGGCGAGAAAGTGACGCGCTTGATCGAACGCGCGATGCGCGAACACAGCGCAGTCGTGATCTTCTCCGCTTCGGGCGGCGCGCGCATGCAGGAAGGCACGCTGTCGCTGATGCAGATGGCAAAGATCTCAGCAGCACTGGCCGCTCTCGACGAAGCGCATTTGCCGTTTATTTCAATTCTCACAGATCCGACGACCGGGGGCGTCACTGCAAGTTTCGCGATGCTCGGCGACGTCATTCTCGCCGAACCAAAAGCGCTGATCGGGTTCGCTGGACCACGAGTTATCGAGCAAACGATCCGGCAGAAGTTGCCGAAAGATTTTCAACGCTCAGAGTTTCTTCTGGACCACGGAATGATTGACGAGATCGTCGACCGGCGCGAGTTGCGAACCATGTCATCAAGCTGCTGAACTTCATGATGAATCCCGAGATCCATGGCGAATCAGACATTGAACGCGCTCGTACCGTCGTGCGAATGTTTCGCGAAGGGTAAAGCACGAAATCTGATCTCTTTGCACATTGCGCCTTTGCATTCGATGCGTTTTGCAGAATCGGTTCAGTATCTGCTCGGCCTGGGCCATGAGACTCTGACGATCAAGCTGGGACTTAGCAACACCGAACTCCTCCTTCAATCCTCTCGACAATCCTGAACGCGCATTCCCCGCAGTCCAAATCGCCGGCACCAACGGCAAAGGTTCGACTGCGGTGATGCTCGATTCGATTTGCCGTGCGGCAGGGATCAAGACCGGGCTCTACACTTCACCACATCTCGTTTCGATCACCGAACGCATCCAGATCGCAGGCAAGCAGATCAGCGAAGAAGACTTCGCGCGTCACACGACGACGGTCCGCGACGCTGCTCAGCGTTTGCTTGATTCCGGTCAGCTCGAAGCACTGCCCACATTTTTCGAACACGTCACCGCAATCGCGTTGCTTGCATTCCGTGAAGCCGGTATCGACCTGGCGATACTCGAAACCGGCATGGGCGGGAGACTCGACTCGACAACTGCCGCGAACGCTTCCATAGTCGCAATCACGTCCATCGCCATGGACCACGAACAGTATCTCGGTTCGACGATTGAGAACATTGCGAGTGAAAAGGCCGCGATCATCCGTCCGGGTGTTACAGCAATCATCGGGAAGCAGGACCCGCGAGCTCTAGCCGTATTGCTGCGACGCTGTGAAGAAACTGGTGTTCAGCCAATTTTTGTCGCCCCCGCCTCCCTCCGAGCCGATTCGGATGGGACTACGCGGTAAGCATCAGCTCGATGGAATGCGGCAATCGCGATTGCGCTCGCGAAGAGTCTTTCTATTTCAGACGAAGCGATTCTTTCAGGAATAGAAACAGCGAGGCATCCTGGCCGGCTGGAATTGATTGACAGCGAACCGTGCGTTCTTCTCGACGGGGCGCACAATCCTGCCGGCGCTGAAGCCCTGCGTGATTACCTGGCCGACTTCGGCCGTCAACCACTCACGATCGTGTTCGGCGCCATGGGTGACAAGCAACTCGATCGCATCGGCGAACTGCTTTTCCCGCTCGCCGACAATCTTATTCTCACCGCGATCGACAACCCACGCGCTGCCTCACTCGAAACGCTCGAGACATCGCAACACGATTCGCCCGCGGATCCGTCACAAAATCCAAAACAATCACTGACGCATTTCATGCAGCCCTTCGCAACACGCCGCCCCAAGGTATGATCTGCATCACAGGATCGCTTTACCTGATCGGAGAATGGAAAAACACACATGAGTAGCCCGCACGACGAACTGCCGAAAGATCATCAGCAGCCAGAAAGTTTTCTCCGGTCGCGTGTTCGACGTCACGGTCGACACGGTGCAGGAGGGCGAACTCACGTATCAGCGTGAAGTGGTCCATCATCACGGCAGCGCTGTGATCCTGCCCGTTTTCGACGACGGCACGGTCGCGCTCGTGCGGCAGTATCGCCATCCCGCCGTGCGTTATCTGCTCGAAGCTCCCGCGGGAACGTTGGAAGACGGCGAACGGCCCGAGGTCGGCGCCGGGCGTGAACTCCAGGAAGAGCTCGGACTCGTCGCGGGACGCATGGAGAACTGTCCGAGTTCTTCGTCTCGCCCGGTTTTTGTGAGGAGAAGATGTGGGTGTTTCTCGCGACCGAATTAACCGAAGGCAAACGAAATCCTGGAGGAAGATGAGGTGCTCGAAGTCGTGCGACTCCCGCTCGACGAAGCGCTCGAGATGATCTCCAGCGGCGAGATTCAGGACGCAAAAACGATCATCGCGCTCATGCTCGCGGCACCTCGCGTCGGTGCGTCGTTTCTGGAAGTTGATTATCCGGCAGTGTGATTGTTGATTTGTGTTCTGAACTTCCCTACACTCCGCTGCAGTGATTACCAAAGAGCCTTCTCAGCAATTGACTCCGCTTCCCGAAGAGCCAGCAGGGTTTCCAGAACCAACTGTTCGCCATGACCTGACGCCGCCCGCCGCAACGGCGAGAGTACTGCCGGCGTGGCTGGAAGTAATCATCGGATTTGTTTTCTGGTTTCTCAGCGTCATCATGCTGGCAGTCGTTCCCGTAATCTTCGCACTGCCCTACGTCATTTATCAGTGGGTAACCGTTGGGCCGCCCACCCCGGAAGGACTCGCAGCAGACAAGCCGCTGATTTTCCTGTCGATTCTCGGAATTCTTCCGACGCATGTGCTGACGATCGCTCTCGCCTGGCTGTTTGTTACCGAAGGAGGCCGGCAGAAGTTCTTCAACGCTTTAAACTTCCGGTGGCCGAGTAACATTTCACCCGCCGTCGGAGCTCTGCTCTGCTCGTTGCTTGCGCTGGTGCTGCTCGCAATCGGATGGGCGGTAACGACGCTGTGGGGTGGAGGCAAGACGCAATTGGACGCGCTGGTTGAAAGTTCGATGGCGGCGCGCATCGCAACGGCGCTTGTCGCATCGCTCACGGCGCCGTTTGCCGAGGAAGTGGTCTACCGCGGCGTCGTCTATGCACCACTCGAACGCGCTGCCGGGAAAGCCACCGCCGTGACACTCGTTTCGTTGCTCTTCGCCGGCGTCCACGTCCTGCAGTATTCAAACAACATCGGGGTCATAATCGTCATCACGCTCCTCAGTTTCACGCTGACTCTCTCGCGCGCTTACACCGGCTCGCTGATGCCGCCGTTCTTGATTCACCTGGTTTTCAACGGCATTCAGTCGGTCTTCATCATTCTCGCGCCGTTCCTCGATAAAAGCCTGTTTGAAAAGGGTCCGGAGGTCGCCCCCACAGCTCCGGGTCTACAGCTTGTCGGCCGCCTCTTCGAAGCCATCAGTGTTCATTTATGGCGTATGACGTAGTCGTCGTCGGTGGCGGTATTGGCGGGCTGACGGTTGCGGCACTGCTGTCTGCACGCGGGGTTAGCACGTGTCTGCTCGAGAGGAATTCCCAGGTTGGCGGGTGCGTGGCGCGCGTCGAGTTCGCGGGACACGACTTCGAGCCGGGAATGGGGCTTTACACGTCGTTCGGGCCCGGCGAGATCTACGAACGCGTCTTCTCGGAACTGCCGGTCGATCCTCCGGAGACTTCACTGCTTCCGGGCAGCGACAAGTTCTACTCGATCAAAGGCGGGCCAGCGAGCGTCGGCGAACGCCTCGCGGAGTCGATCAAAAAAAGCGGCGGCACGCTTCGTTTGAATAGCCCCGTGCTGCGTCTCGCTTACGATCAAACGGGCGAACACGCGATCGGCGTCGATCTACTCAGCGGCGAGACCGTAATCGCCGGAAAAGCCATTGTCAGCAATCTCACCGTCTGGGACACATACGGAAAGCTGATCGGACTTAATCGAACGCCACTCGAAACAAAGAAACTGCTGAAAACGCTGCAAGGCCAGGGCGCCTATGTCGTTTATGCGAGTTTGGAAGAGTCGGCAGTCGCACGCCTGCCGGGCGAGCGTTTCACGGTCGAGGAGTTCACGGTGGCGATTGCTCCGGCCGGGAGTGGGCCGGCGGGCAAACGCGCCGTCACGATAAAAACCGAAACGGATCCCACAGACTGGTTTGCCTTTCAGACGAGCGAAGAAGAGTACGAGGAACGCGATCAAGCGGCCCTTGAGGAAGTCTGGACCCGACTGCACGCGGCATTGCCGGCGCTCGGCGCAGACATCGAGATCATCGAAACAGCCAACCCACGCACCTTCTACGACCTCACGCGTCGCAAACTCGGCATGGTCCTCGGCATCGAGCCCAAAACCACACCACTGGGCCACAACACCTCTCTGCCGAACGTCTTCATGGTCGGCGACACCATCACCGCCGCCGCAACCATGGACGCAGTCGTCTAATCCGCCCTCTCGCTCGCCGACAAACTCACAAGATAAAACTCTGGACAGCCAGACATTGTCTACTGTATACAGTCAACAGACAATTTTATGTTTGTAACAGTCGATGAACGAGACGCACGGCCGCTCTACCAGCAACTGGTAGACGAGATCAAGACCCTGATTGCGCGCGGAGAGTTGGCGGAAGGGACGCTATTGCCGCCAGTCCGGCAGGTCGCCTCAGATCTTGGGTGTGAACCTGAATACGGTTGCTTTTGCTTATCGGAGATTGCAGAAGGAAGGGCTGATTCGGGTCAGGCATGGCTCGGGTGCGGTCGTCATCTCTCAAACGCTCAGGGAGAAGCCTGACGACCGCCTGCGAACCCAATTGCGCACCGCGCTCACACAGTTGATCCTTGCCGGGTTAAAACCGCCGGAGATAAGGACACTGATTAACGAAGAGTTGGAGGAACTCTTCAAGGCACCGCGCCAAAACTATTGATTCGGCCGGCTCGGCTCAAGGCTCTTCCGCGGCATCGGACGGCCCGTGTCCGAGTCGATTGGCCGGCTCGGCATCGGCTGACTCGATCCGCTGTTTCCGCCGCCATACCCGCCACTCGGCGTAACGGGACGCGGGGCAGAACCGCCACCTGACGGATACGATTGACCGCCGCCATTTGAGCCTGTTGACGACCCGCCGTTCGAGCCACCGCTCGGATAAGCAGTCGCACCGCCGCGGCCTTGCTGCCAGGCGTACGGGTTATAAGCGCCGGTCGTGTACGACGAACCGTATGGCGATCTCCAGCCGTAATACCACGGGATAAACGTGTAGCAGCCGGCGTGCGAGTTGTAGAACCAGAGGCCAAAGCCGCGCGCGAAACGCCAGTCCGAGAAGGGATCCCGGTTCATCGCAAACGCGGAATTCAGCATGCGATTGGTGGTGCGCCGGTTCGCTCTGGCCAGGGTTTCAGCCCTTTCCTTGCTCCACGCGTCGATCTGTTCCTCGGCCTTCTTCTCTTCCTTGGTCATTTTCGCGACGGAAACGTTGGTCTGGCTAAACACCACTTTGTTGCCGTCTTTGACCTTGGTTTGGGAGTCGCTCAGGACCACGCGCCCTTTTCTTACGATCAGCTCGGTCGCGTCGCCTGGGATGACGCTGACGCGATAGAGGCCGTGGCGGACGATGGCGATCTTGGTGTGCGGCGTGCTGACGTTGATATTCAGCTCCAGACCGTCGGCGCCGGTGGCTTCGACAATTGCCGTACCTTTGACCAGTTTGACTTCGAGATTCGACAGGGAGTTGTTGGACAGCTCGACTTCGGAGTTACCGGCAACGCGGAGATAAGAACCCGGATTCAGCAGGATCTCGACCCGGCCATCGAAGTCCGTACGAACGCGGTCGCCGGCATTCAGATCGTCCGTAATCATCAGTGTTTGCCAACTGGACTCAGCTTTGCCACGCACCGTTGCCTGTCCGGTGATGGCGTTGATTCCGCCGGCTTTGGCCGAAATCACGTATTTTTCACGGTTTGTTTGAGCGAGGCTCAGCACCGAGCAACAGAGGACCAGTGCAGCGGCAAAAGCCGACAGCACCGGGAGGCATTTAGTTGTTCTCACGGGAATGACCCTCCGATATCGCGATAAAGAAGTGACCGGCCGGTAATCTCGCGAGCATTATAGTCCGGTTATGAACATTTACAAGCTGTTAGAAACACGGAGCGGGAGAAGAGGGAGAGGCGGAGCGGGGAGACGCGGAGAAGGGGGGACGCGGAGAAAGAACACTCATAGCTCTTCTCACCGCGTCACCGCGTCACCGCGTCACCCGCGTCCCCGCGTCCCCGCGTCGCTTATTCACCGGCTGTCTTCGACGAGTTTTGCGTAGTACCCGCGCTTGGTGCGGGCGAGCAGATCCGGGCGTTGGACCAGTCGCACGTCGACTGAACGCCACTTGCCGTCGAGCGTCTTATTCCTGGGGCTGTAGCCGATGCTGTAGACAGTGCTGAGATCTCGCACGATCTGCGCATAGACGTTATCCAGGTGGCTCAACTTCGCAGCGCGATACATCTGCGTTCCGCACGATGACGCAATCAGCGCGAGTTGTTCGCGGGCCAGAGCATATGCAGCGCGAGGAACGTGATGTTCCTTTACGTTCTCTTCTTCAGTGTCGAGGTAGATTGGGAAAATGAGCGTTTCTGAATTGCGAACGTTTTCCAACAGCGTATTGAACGCGGTGCGAGAACCTTCACCGTAGACGTCAGGAAGCGCATTATCGACGCCGTCGGTCATCACTACGATCGCATTACGCCGGCTGGAGCCCTGCGGAATCAGCACCCTGACGACCCAGTCAAGGGCGTCCCAAAAATTCGTTCCGCCGTACGCGTCGTCCATCTCGTCGATGCTCTTCTTCAACTTCGTGCGATCGAGTGTGAATGTCGAATACAGCGCCGGCTGATCTGTAAACGAAACGACGGCGACACGATCGGTCGGACGCGTCGCCTCGACAAAGCGTTTCGCCGAGTTTCGAATCATCTTCAACTTCTTCGAATTCGATCCGGAGAGATCAAGCAGCAAGACGAGATCGAACGGAGCGTCGGCGGCTGCGAAAAACGAGATCTCCTGTTGCACGCCGTCTTCCATAACGACGAAGTCTTTCTGCTCCAGCATCGGCAGCGTCCCATCGGACGTAACACCGAGCACACTCACTTTCAGATCGACGAGATCCGATTCGATGCGGATCGTCTCGATCGGATCCTGCGGGCGCGGATCCTGTGGACGCGGATCCTGCGCGCGAACAAGACCGAAACAAAGCACGCACACAACCAGGCTCGCCGCCAGTAAGAAACGAGCGTGTGTTGCCGATCTGGTTTTAGTTTGCATAGTAGCCACGTTTGCCGCGTGCTACCGCGTTCGAACGATTAACACCAATCCGAATTGCTCGCCAGTGTCCGTCGCGAGCACTGTTTGAGGGCTTGTACGCCAAACTATAAACCGTTCCGAGGTCGGCGACCACCTGTTCGTATGCGCCCGCCAGGTCGGTCAACTTTTCGACCTCGTAGAAAACTCCGCCGCCCGACTCCGCCATCTCCTTCATCCGGTCGTGACCGGCGTCGAAGGCCTCCGGCTGCGTGTCTTCCGGGCTCATCGCCTCGTATTCGGTATTCAGCCAAAGCGTGTAAAGAACACCGTCAAACTCCTGGATGTTTCTCAACGTCTCCCGGTACGAAGTCTGCGATCCGACCTGACCGCTGATCCCGGGAATGGTTCCATCCAACCCGTCGCTCATCACCACGATTGCCGAGCGACGCGCGTTGTTGGCGTCCTTTTTGATCTGGCTCATCGTGAAGTTTATCGCGTCGTACAGCTTTGTGTCGCCCCTGGCGGTATCGATCGTTTCGATTCGCTGTCGCAGCAGATCGCGGTCGGCAGTGAGGCCTGACACGATGGTCGATGAACCGGCAAACGTGATCACGGCGATTCGATCCGCCGGACGCGCCGCGTTGACGAAACGAAGCGCGGCGGCGCGAATCAGTTTCACCACTTCCTTCGTCGAACCTGACAGATCGATCAGCAAAACCAAATCGAAAGGCGCCGACGAAGATTCAAACTGCACGATCTGCTGTTGCCGACCGTCTTCGAAGAGTTCAAAGTCTGACTGGACCAGACCCGCGAGTCCGCGACTTGTGCTGCGATCGACGACGCTGATATTGAGCGTCACGAGTTGCGAGTCGACGCGGATGACGTCGCCTTCGCTGATCTCGACATTTTCAGCTTTGTCGGCCGGCGTCCCCGCCGGCGCTTTTGCATTGTCTGGACCAATCAGCTTAGGCGCGACCTCTTGCGTTACAGCCTTGATCCAACCCTGAGCGGACCACGTGGACACGTCGGCATTTGCCGGCACCTTTAGTTTTAAATGGATTGCGACGGATGGATCGATGGGGCGTCGCACTACCGAGATGGTGATTAACTTGCCTCGATTATCGATGACGATCGGCGACCGCGTCAGTGTCGCTGAGCCCTCAATACTCGCGGATACGGCGGCGTAGTTCTGGTCCCATAGTTCAACGCTGACGTTACCGTAATCATTACGGATCTTCAGTTGGGTGCCGGGAGGCAACTCGATGCGAACGTCATCGAGAGTGGCGCTTGAAACTGTCGTCGGGAAGAAAAGCGCGGCCAGAATTAGAAAACGCAACATAGCCAAACGAGCACAGATTATACAGATCAGGGCTCGATGAGATCGAGCATCGACGTCTCATCTCGGGCCGGTTGGGCCGCGTCACGCGGTGGCGGCGGAGCGCCCGCGAGGTCGGAAATCTTCAGCAACAGGTTGTTTTGGTTGGTGGCATACGGCAGGGCGGCTTCGATGCTGACCACGCCGTCGCGAATGTACTGTTCGATGACGGCGTCGAAAGTCTGCATGCCGTCCTGATCGCCCTGCTCCATCGCGTCGATCAACGACTTCCCTTCCGACTCGCCTTTCTCGATGTATTCGCGCGTGCGCATGGTCGACTTGAGAATCTCGATTGCGGCGATGCGTCCCTTGCCGTCGCCGAGCGGGATCAGTCGTTGGGAAACAATGAAACGAAACGATTGTGCGACGCGCGTCCTGATCGCCTTCTCCTCGTTCTTGGGAAATACGCCGATGATGCGGTCGACGGTTTTCGACGCGTCGATCGTGTGCAGAGTCGAAAGCACAAGGTGACCAGTTTCCGCGGCCTCGAGTGCGACCTCGATGGTTTCGCGGTCACGCATCTCGCCGACGAGGATCACTTTCGGCGCCTGACGCAACGCGGCGCGCAGGGCGATGGAAAAACTCGGCGTGTCGGAGTGCAGCTCGCGCTGGTGAATCGTCGAGTTTTTGTGCATGTGCAGAAACTCGATCGGATCCTCGATGGTGACGATGTGGTAGTAGTGCAGTTCGTTAATGAGATCGATGACGGCGGCGAGCGTCGAACTTTTGCCGCTTCCGGTTGGACCAGTTACCAGCACGATGCCGTTCTTGAGATCGGCAATCTCCTTCAACGTGTCCGGAAGGTTGAAGTCGCTGAAACGCGGCGGACGCATCGGGATCACGCGCATCACGATCGCGTGCGTTCCGCGTTGCCGGAAGATATTGACGCGAAAACGCGCGTCGCCGGGGACGCTGAACGACAAGTCGGCGGAGCCGCTCTTTTCCAAACTGTCGATCGCCGCCTGTTGATTACCCAAAATTAACTTCGCAATGCCCGCCGTATGGGCCGGCATCAGCTTTTCCAGTCCCGCAATTCGTACCGGAACCAGTTTGCCCGCCAACTCGATTTGCGGCGGCCGTCCGGGGCTAAAAATCAGATCGCTGACTTTGTCTGACGCCCGCAGCATCTCCCGCAAAACTGCCATGAAGTTTAGCGGCGGCGGATTCGGTTGTTGTTGAGTGTTGGAGGTCGTCGGTTGTTCGCTACTCATTTTTCGTTTTGGAACTTTTCACCGTGTTCGGGCGTCAAAAAGGCAGGTGAAAAGCAGTGAGAATATTTGCACTCCGAAGAACAAACTACTTTCCACTTGCGTACATCAAAGTTGTCGCTTTGAAAGAAACACGGTGAGCAAAAAATTGGACCGTGTGTTGGATTTTTAAAAAGAAAGGCGCTGGCAACATGGCAACGTACAGAGATCCTGTTAGCTGCTTTGCACCACTTGAAGTAATCGAGCGCCTGCTGGAAATTCGTGTTGAAGCGGGTTACAAGCCTGCCGTATATCTACTTTCCCCCGATGATTTGGCAGACTATCTCGATGCATATGGCTTCGACGTCTATGCTTTATCGGAGGCTGAAGCTGAGTTTCACTTTGGCGACTACCGTGCTCCGTTAGCACCGGGCGGCGATCATGCCCATTGCTCGCTAACTGCACATTAGCATAATCGGTGTTCCCCCAACACCGATTACTTTAACGCTTTGATAACAAAAAACGTCACGTCGTCGGTCGCTCCCGCACTGGCGGTCCATTCCAACACAGACATCTGAATACTCGCGATCATCTCGCGCGCCGGTTTGTCGAGAGACGCTTTCACAGCATCGACCAAGCGATCGCGGCCAAACTCCTCGCCTGCTGGACTTTCAGCTTCAGTCGCGCCATCCGTGTAGAGCACGAACACGTCGCCGGGTTCCAGCACGACGTGATTCTCGTGATAACGCGTGTGCTGAAACATTCCTAAAGGCTGTTCACCTTCGGTAATGAAGCGAGTCTCGCCGTTAGCTTTGACCAGCAGAGGCGGGTTGTGCCCGGCATTTGAGAACGACAAAGTCCGGTTCGACGCGTCCAGAATTCCGTAGAACGCCGTCACAAACTGGTTTCGCTCGATCGATTCCCAAAGCAGGTAATTCACCTTCGCCATCGAGATGTGAGTTGCGTAACCGATGTGAGTCGCCGCTCGCAGACTCGCCCGCAGGAACGCCATGAGGATCGCGGCCGGAACGCCTTTTCCCGACACGTCGGCAATGACGATGCCGATCTGGTCCTCGTAGATGCGGACCCAGTCGTAGTAGTCGCCGGAAACTTCCTCGGTGGGAAAGTTGTAAGCGCTGACGTCGAACCCTTCGAGCGCGGGATCCATCGGCGGCAACAGTTCCAACTGGACCTGACGCGCGACTTCGAGTTGTCCCTGCAGTCGCTTCTTCTCGATCAACTGCTCGTGCAACTCCACCTTCTCGATGATGATTGCTACTTGCGAGGCGAGCAGCAACAGCACTTCGAGATCGTTATCTGAATAGGCGTTGAGCTCGTCGCTTTCAAGATCGAAGCAGCCGATAACTTCGTCGTTCGAAATGATCGGCGCAACCATCTCGGAGCGCGTGCGGTCGCGGGCGTTCACGTAGACGGGATTGCTGCGCACGTCGTTGACGATGATTGGCTTACCGCTTACGGCGACGGTACCGAGCAGGCCTTCTCCGAGCTTCAGGTGCAGGTCGTAAAGCTCTTCGACGTCGTAGCCGCGGACTGCTTCAGATTTGAAAGTACATTGCTCTTCGCCTTCCGGCACCGAGTCTTTAACGAGCGCACTCGATGAGGAAGATTCCGGCGGCGTCGTAGGGGATCACTGAATCGAGCGTGTCCATCACGAGGTTCAGCACTTCCTGGCGATCGAGTGAGCGGCTGATCTTCTTGGTGACGTCGAGCAGCATTCGCAGCTTGTCGATCGTGGTCAGGCCGTGCGCGGCTGCATCTTTGAGTTGTTCGGTCATCGGTAGGCTATTTTATCTGAAATCTTTGTACTCGCGCCAAAGATGCGTCACTTTCATTCGATACTCAACCAGCTCGCGGCTCACGCGAAAATGGCCGGCGATCTCGCGCACCGTTTTCTCCTGCAACAGTAATCTCTTTAACGATGCGTAAGGGACCAGCGCGGCGGCGCCGACGCCGTATGCCTCTTCTTCATCGGCCTTGCGGTAGTCGCGGTTCATCACTTTGCCGCGCTCGTCTTTGGTAACGATCGAAAGGCGGTTGGGCTGATGGCCCAAAAAGACGTGACAGATCTCCTCCATCAACGTTGCTTTGGTTCGCGCAGGACCATGGTTCGGGTTGAGAATCACGAGTTTCATTCCGTTTGGCAGAGTGCACGCGCCGCCGGACCATGCTTCGCTCGCTGGTCCAAGCAGGTGTTCGCGCGCGGTGTCGCTAAGACCCTGGACTTTCTCGAAATCGAGCACGATCAAGTTTGCGAAGCGTGCGAGGTCAAAAGGGTTGAGCGGCAAGTCGGGCCGGGCGCGGGCGAAGTCGCGCAGGGCCATGGCTTTCAGTTCGAAGTTTCGCCACTTTTCACCTGGAGGTAGGTCGCCAAGCTGCACTCGTTGAGTATAACGGTTCGAACGTTTTTAACGCCGCTTCTTCGAGGTCTTCTCGACGCCGCTCTTGCTGAACTGCGTGTACGCGACGCGGAAGAGCTCCGAAAGCGCGGAGGCCGTTTCCGGCGTGAGATTTCGGTCCGCGCGCAGGTGAGCCTCGACAATCTCGGGCGTCGGTTCCTGCGGGTAGTAAACAACGGGCGGCGCTGCGTCTGCGTGGCCCTGGCGTCCGCTGAGAATTCGCTCCATCGGAACGTCGAGCCATGATGTTAGACGTGCGATGTTGTCGGCGTCGGGTTTACCGGTTCCGTTTTCGATGCGCGACAGCGTCGAGGCGGACACGGAAGTCCGGGTGGCGACGTCGCGGAGGCTGAGTCCGAGCTCCTCGCGACGGCGACGGACGGCGCGTCCGAGCTCTTCAGTGTTGACGAGCGGCTTGGAGGTGCGATTGGTGCGTTTCATACCGGCAGAACGTATCACACTGCGGGTTTTAGACGCAAGACTCTGTCTTATGCTTGAAACATAGCCAAAGACGAACCACAAGAAGCACAAAAGGCACAAGAGGCACAAAAGAGTTGAAGGAACAGCGGTTAACTCTTTTGTCTTCTTGTGCCTTTTGTGTCCGAAGGTTTGTGCCTTTTGTGGCTCTCTGTGTGGTTTAAGGTCTGATGCTGGCGTCCGGAGGCCGAGAGCGAGGTTGCGTGCTTTGGGTAACACGTCGACAGCTTTCGACACCTGCGGATCGTCCATCGTAATGAAGACGCGATCGCCAATCACACGGCCATGTGCGGCGGTGACGATATTGAACCGCAGTTCCATCTCGACGAAAGCACGATAGCGATCGACCATCGCAGGCGTGATCTTGTAACCCGGATCCTTGTCGACGAAGTTGCGAAACGCGCGGAACATCGAATCGGTGACACGATAATCGTCAGCCTTCAGGTCGTAATCGAACACGATCCCGCTTCCGATCTTGCTCGACTCCAACCCCGCGACACGCCCGTTAACCAGCTCGCGAACGAACGAAAAGATTGGACTCAGCATCCGGCGTTGCGTCAGGTTCACTGTTCGTGGTCCAACGTTCTCGTCAGGCATGATGCCGCCGCCACCGTAAACAGCGCGGCCGGTATCGGTCTTCTTCTCAGGACCAGACGGTTTCGTAGCCCGTTCTTTGTTTGGATCACGCGCGATGCCCGCGCCGTGCGTGTAGTAGTCGTAGAAGCCGCCGTTCGAGTAGTCGCGCTGAATCAGCCGGCCCGAAGGCGTGAAATACTTTGCTGACGTGAGCGTCAGACCCGCGCCGTATTCGAGCGGGATGATGCTTTGGACCAAGCCTTTTCCGAAACTCGTCTGCCCCACAATCAATGCGCGATCGTGGTCCTGCATTGCGCCCGCGACGATCTCCGACGCCGATGCGGTCTGCTCGTTGATGAGAATCACGAGCGGCGTCATGTCCGGGGAGCTGTTTTTCGATTCGAACGTGTTATCCCGGAAACCGTTGCGCCCTTTCTGCGTCAGGATCCGCTGTCCGCTCGGCAGAAACACCTCCGCGACGTGAATCGCCTGGTCCAAAAATCCGCCCGGATTGTTCCGCAGATCGAGCACCAGCGACTTCATTCCCTTCGCGTGCAGACGATCGATAGCGTCGACGAGCTCGTCAGTCGTCGTGTAGTTGAACCCGCGCGTCATGTCGATGTACCCGACGCCTGGTCGCAGCAGGTAAGCATCGGGAATCGACGGCTGCGGCACCGCGTCGCGGACGATCTCAACCTTTTCGATGCGCTTGTCGGCAGCACGTTCGAGCGTCAACTTAACCGTCGACCCGCGTGGACCGCGGATTTTGTCGCGCACTTCGAGCGACGTTTTGCCGCTCATCGCGGCGCCGTCAACCTCAACGATACGATCGCCGTACCGCAAACCGGCTTTGCCCGCGGGCGAACCGTCAAACGTCGCGGTGATGTAGGTCTCGGCCTGCTCTTTGTAGATGTAATTCTGAATCGAGGCGCCGATGCCGAAGTACTCCGAACGCTGGTCCGTCTTCAGTTCTTCAAACTCTTCGCGGTCGTAGTAGTTGGAATGCGGATCGAGCGACCGCAGCATGCCGATGATCGACGACTTGAAAACGTCGTTGTAGTTGAGCTTCTTGCCTTCGACATACTGTTCCTGAATCATCTTCAGGGCTTCGTCGAAGTCGCGCTGAATCGAGATGATTCTGGGATCCGACGCCGGCCTGGGTCTACGCGCCCCACCCCGCCCATCGAGAACACCGGATCGTGTTTGGGCAAACATAAACGCCGGTGCGACAAGGGAGATAACCAGGACGACGAGAACTAATTGAGCCGGAATTCTTTTCATGAGACCTCGAGTTCACCTTCCAAAACTTCGTTTTGCAATATAACGGATGGCGCATGGAGCGGCAAGGTTGTGACTTGCTTGACGGGTGTTTCCCGCGCTCCGTAGAATGAACTTCCATAACGACGACATCGTAAGAACGGACGGTAAGAATTCGGAGTCACCAAAGGAGTCTTTACGAAAATGAGCAGTCCGTATCATAAGGAAGAGCAGCCAATTCCCGAACGAGTAGACGATCTAATGCTGCGCGACGATGATCCAGATTCCAGTAACGATGAGAGTAACCGAGCCGCATCGTCAGTTCGCGATATTGCTTCGCGTATTCCCGAATCGTTGAGCGCCATCGGGCGCGACATCAGTAGGACCATCGAGAAGGCCATCTCGGCGAAAGATGATTACGTAGTCGCCGTGAAAGTTTCTCCGGAGTCGCAGGAAAAACTGGAAGCCCTGGTGCAAGCCGGAGTCTTTCGCAATCGCGCGGAAGCGGCGGGCTTTTTGATTGAAGAAGGCATCAAGACACAGTCGGCACTGTTCGAACGCGTCAAACAGAAACTTTTGGAGATCGAACGTCTCCGCGCGGAACTACGCGGGCTGATTGCTGACAGGCCGCTTTAACGTCAGAACAACGCGCGCGAGTTATCGCCCATTGCGCGCTGAGAATTCAACTTCCCCCCAAAGCAGTGCTTTACCATTCCTCTCGACTGGTAAAGCACGCCTTTGTTTTCGGCAGAGAAAGCACCTAGTGGCAGAAACATTTCAATTACCGCCTACTGCGCTCGAAGAGTTTACGCTCGCCAACGGTCTGCGCGTCGTATTCAGTCCGGACCGTGCGATGCCCGTCGTATCGATCGCGGTCTATTACGACGTCGGCTCACGCAATGAACGAGAAGGCCGCACCGGTTTTGCTCACCTGTTCGAACACATGATGTTCCAGGGATCTGAGAACGTTCCCAAGGCCGCGCATTTTCAGTACATCTTCAACGCCGGCGGCACGATGAATGGGACCACGTCGACCGAACGGACCAACTACTTCGAAACTCTTCCGTCCAACTACCTGCCGCTCGCGCTCTGGCTCGAAAGCGATCGCATGCGCTCGTTGAAAGTCACGCAGGAGAACCTCGACAACCAACGCAGCGCGGTCCAGGAAGAGAAACGTTTACGCTACGACAATCAACCTTACGTCAGCGCGTTCCTGCGAATGAACGAGTTGATATTCGTCAACCCTGCGAACGCACACTCGACAATCGGCTCGATGGAAGATCTCGACGCAGCGACGATCGACGACGTGCGCGAGTTCTTTCGCATCTACTACGCTCCGAACAACGCAGTGATCACCATTGTCGGCGACTTCGAAAGCGCCGAAGCACGCGCGCTGGTCGAGAAGTACTTCGCGAGCATCCCGCCGCAACCAGTGCCGCCCGGCGTCGATGTTTCCGAACCGGAATTGGTCGCGATTCGCGACGAAGTGTTCTCCGATCCGCTGGCTCCGGCGCCCGCGTTTGTTCTCGGCTGGAAGGTTCCCGCGCGGCGCACGCGAGAGTTCTACGCGCTTTCGCTTGGCGGCACGCTGCTGTTCGAAGGTGACAGTTCGCGGTTGTATCAGAAGCTGGTGAAAGGCGACGAGTCGGTGATCTCGATCGAGGGCGGCCTTGACGAACGCCGTGGTCCATCAGCGCTCTACATCTTCGCGCTGCCGAAACCCGGCCAGGACCCTGACGCCATTCGCCGGCAGATCTTCGACGAGATCAAACGCATCGCGACCGATGGTCCGACGGACGATGAAATGGAGAAAATTCGCAACTCGCTTTGTAACGACGCGGTGCGCGGACGGCAGTCGACGATGTATCGCGCCCAGCGTCTCGCGGAGTTCGCGCTTTACGATTCCGATCCGCGACTGATCGATTCCGAGTTGGACCACTACCTGAGCATCACCGCCTCAGACATCAAAGACGCTGTTGCTCGTTACGTCGACGTCGACAATCGCGTAGTGCTCGACATCCTTCCGGCGGCTGCGGAAGAAGCTGACGCCGTTGCCGCTTCGCCACATCCTCCCGGTGATCCACACCAACCTGCGGCGCCCGCACCGCAGATTCCTAATAATCCTCCTCCCGAACCAGAATCGCCCGTGAAAGCAGAGGTTCCACAAATAAAACCGGGAGTCCCCGTTGATAATAGCAACCGACCCGTCTGATGTTCCGCCGCAAACAAAGCCGGGATCCGGACCGTTGCATCCGTAGGTAGACATGATTCAGCCAGAAACTTTTCGTAGCCAGGCGCCGCCGCCGCTACAACCACACTCGATTACTATTCCCGCACCTCGCGAGATTGTGCTGCCGAATGGTCTGACGCTCGTCGTAGTCGAAGACAACCGGCTGCCGCTCGTGAGTTACCGTTTGGCCTTCCGCGTGGGAGGCGCTTTTGATCCTCCGGGACTGCCTGGTCTCACGGATCTGCTGGCGGGACTTTTACCCGAAGGCACGGAGTCGAAAAGCAGTCGCGAGATTGCCGAAGAAACGGCGCGCATGGGTGCGAGCTTGTCTGCGGGAGCAAACTCCGATTACACGATCGTCGCTGCGTCGGCGTTGTCGCAGTTCAACGATCGGATACTCGCGTTGATGGCCGACGTGGTGTTAAACCCGTCGTTTCCCGAGAACGAAGTTGAGCTCGCGAAACAGAATACAAAAGAGAGCCTGCGACAACAGCGTGCGCAACCGTCGTTTCTGGCGAGTGAGATGGTGTCGCGAGTGATCTTTGGCGATCATCCGTATTCGGTCGTGGCGCCGACGCCGGAATCCATCGATCGTTCATCGCGCGACGAGTTCGTCAGATTTCATCGGAGCAAGTTTGTTCCGAACAGCGCGGTGTTCATTGTCGTCGGCGATGTTAGGTATGACGATATTCTGCGGCGTGTTGAATCGCTGTTCTCGACGTGGGAACGCGGAGAAGATCTCGTCACCGATTTTCCTGCGCCGCCGATTAGGACCAAGCGGACTGCATATTTGATCGATCGTCACGGCTCAGCACAATCAAACATCATCATCGCCAACAGTGGCATGACGAGAACGAATCCCGACTACTTCCCGATGCTGTTGATGCACACGGTGCTCGGCGCGAACGCGTCGTCGCGGTTGTTTATGAACCTGCGCGAGGAGAAGGGTTACACCTACGGCGCGTATACGAACCTCGACGCGCGTCGCACGGCCGGCACGTTTCGCGCGACGGCGGAAGTGCGAACGCCTGTCACTGGCGATTCATTGAAAGAGTTTTTCTACGAGTTAAATCGCATTCGTAACGAGCGCGTGTCGGAGAAAGAGATTAGCGATGCGAAGTCGTATCTGACCGGCGTATTTCCGATTCGTTTGGAGACGCAGGAGGGACTGACCGATCAGCTCGTGCAGATCAAGATGCTGCGGCTGCCGGACAACTATTTGCAGTTGTATCGCGATCGAGTGCAGGCGGTTACGCTCGACGAGATTCAGCAGGTAGCGCAGAAGTATGTGAAGCCAGATGAAGCGGCGTTGATTGTGGTCGGTGACGGCGCGGCCGTGTTGGAACAGATGAGGCCGTACTGCGAAGACATCGAGATCTACAACACGTCTGGTAAGCGGAAACCGATCGACGCGTCGGTGACGACTGATCCGGTGGGTTCGTGGTCGATCGAGGTTGAAACGCCGCTTGGGCAGACCATTCCGGCGACGCTGACGATCTCACGCGAAGGCGAGAACTTCACCGGCAGGTTTAGTTCGCAACTTGGCGAAGCGGATCTGGGGACGATCGAGATACACGATAATTCGTTTCGTGCGTCCACTTCTGTGGAGATGGATGGGCATTCGGTGCCGGTGCAGATCATCGGGAGTTTTCGAAGGCGATCACGCTGAGGGATCGCTTACGCTGCAAGACTCGCCGGCAATCCCGTTCAGCGGCAAAAAGAACTGAAGCATTTTCCATTTGTCATTGGTCATTTTTCATTTTTAAGAGGAATGGAAAATGATCTTTTAAAACAAAACGCCCGGTATGGCCGACATACCGGGCGTAAATCACAGGAGGAACCGAGTGTTATGGTCGTCACTATTACTTTGCGACGATCCGATTAACCTCGCTTGCTGAGATGTGACTTGCGATACACGGGTTGCTCCGCCGGCTCAATCGCAGTCGCAACGGAGCACGATGCCCTCGCCTCCGACTGCCCACCCGATCTTCTTGTTGAAATTGAGCGAGTAGAGGTTTTGCCTGGTTGTTGATTCTTGTGGCGACCAGGTTTTTCCCTCATCACGGCTGCGCAGGATCGTCCCGCCGCGTCCAATCGCCCACCCATCATCGTCGTTCATGAAATGCACGCTCAGCAGCGTGACTTTCACATTAGTCGATATCGGCGTCCACGTTTCACCGCCGTTTGTCGTTCGCAACATCGTGCCGCGCTCGCCAACCGCCCAGCCGTTTTTGTCGCCTTTAAAGTCGACGTGATAGAGCGTCGCGTTCGTACCCGTATTCTGCTTCGTCCAACTCTCGCCACTGTCGCGCGTGAACAAAACCGTGCCGTCGGCGCCAACAATCCAACCTCGCTTATCGCTGACGAAATCGATATGAATCAGCTCGAGACGACTCGGCGCGCGTTGCCGGCGCCAGCTCTGCCCGGCGTCGTCGGTGTAAACCAAAATACTATCGACAACACGCTCGCGCTTGCTGACGGACCCAACTACCCAGCCTTTGTTCTTACTGGAGAAACGGACGCTGTAAAGTTCGACTTCCGCGCCCTCGAATTCTTCAGGCAGGAACGTGCGCGACTTGACCCAGCTCGACCCATTGTCGCGCGTGACGAAGATCGAATTCCCTGCTAACAGGAACCCGATCTCCTTATCGCGAAAATAGATGTCGTTGATTGCAGCCTTGGTACCGACTGTCTGTCGCACCCATGTTTTGCCGCCGTCGTCGGTGCGACTCAGAAAACCATCGTCACCGCCGACCCAGCCACGGTTGCCGTCGGAAAAGAAGACCGTATTGAGATCGTTGCCCCCCGTGTTGACGCGGTACGGCACCCAACCCCCTTGTGCGTTAGCGGCGCTGATTACAGTCAGGAGGACCAGTCCGGCGGCCGCAAGCCGGAGCATTGAAATTCGGGCGTTCATGGTTGTGAATTTTTTACCCTAGTTTCAATGCTTCCGGCAAGGCGGAGCCATGCCTCACATCAGGCGGCGAAGCCGATGCGACGCGGGCTCATTGAGATGTAACTCTGTACACTCGTCCCTCGAATACGACCACCACTCGCTCGGCCAGCGAGAAGTAACTTCCCAACTTCGGAAACTGTCTCAGCAACGCGAAGTATTCGTCACTGCCAAAACTCAACACGGTCTCCGGCAACCGAGACTCAGCTTTGAACTCCGAGTCAGTCCAAACGCCGTCGATCAGGTAGAACGTCTTGCCCGCGGCGCGACGCACCGCATCCGTCCTCGTATCGTCGTCTTTCAGCTTTGCCAGTTCCTGCTGGCCGCGCGACTGCCTGCTGAGCTGAATTGCTTCAGCGCCGGTAGTGACGGCCACGCTTTCCGGCGCCTTCGCGCGCGCTGCGCTATCACGCCGCAGCGAACTGCTGAAACCGCCAGTCCCCGTACTAGCACCCGGAGGCGCAAGGACGTTCAGGCTGGTGGTACTCACAGCCCCGTTTTCCAACGCCAGATACGACGTGTAAGGCGTAACAATGCCGTACCTCGTTCCGAGATCGACGACCTCGTCACGCAGCTCCTTCTGCTCGCCATTACTCCGGATCTGCTCCATTAACCAACCGACACGTCGCGTGGCCCACAACCGCGGCAGGTACTCATTCACGTCCGTCCGCAACGGGAAACTCAGCTTGTCGTAGGTGTAACTGCGACTCTGCCCGTTCGATTTGCCACTCAATCGCAAACTCACGGAATCAAGACTCGACGCATTGTTGTAACGACCAATCAACGTGACCTGCGACCCACGAAACACATCGGGAAAGCTGCGCGGATACATCAGATCGGTCTTCGCACCACCCATGTCGACTTGCAGATCCGTGAGGACCGGATAGTTCACCTTCGTGAAAAAGTTTGAGACTTTAACCTCGAGATCCTCTTTCGGTTCGATGTAATCGGCAACGCCGCCATTCTGCGCAGCGAGTTTGTCGAGCAACGTGGTGTTGACGTCGTACCCGACACCAAACGTGAACAATCGCACGCCGGCCTTGCCGGCTTTGCGCACGTTGTCGACGATGTTCTCGACCCTCGTCTCGTCAACAGTCGGCAAACCGTCAGTCATGAAGACGAGAATCTTCGGACGATCTCGATCTGCATCGCTGAATTGTCGCAACGACGCGAGCAGCGATTGATTGATGTTTGTGCCGCCGACCGGCTTCAGCGACTTGACGAATGCGGTGCCGCGCTGTCGACCCTTCTCATCAGCAGCGATGAGTCCGCTTTCCATCAGGTGTTCTTCGCCGGCAAACGAGATGATGTTGAAACGATCCTGTGGCCGCAGGATGCTGACGCCGTAGAGCAACGCAGACCGCGCCTTCTCCATTTTTCCTTCCTGGCCCATCGAGCCGGAAGTATCGACCACAAACACGACGTCCTTCGCCGAGTATTCCTGATCGGTCCAATCGTCTTTCGGCGAGATCATCAGCAGGAAGTAACCGTCCTTGCCGGGTTCGCGATGCGTCAGCAACGTCAGACCGAAGTCTTCTTTTGAGATGGTGTAGAAGAGTTGAAAGTCCTGCGGATCCTTGCCGCTTTCGAACGACACAAGCGAACGTCGATCGGTGTGACGCTTCACATCGATCACGTGCGTCGGCGAATAGACGTTGCGCAACGGTTCGCGACTCTCAACTTCAACACGTCCCGAAACCGTGCCGATCTCCGCAGTCTGCCGCCCAAGTCCGAGTGGGTAGCGATACGAAACCGTGCCGCCTTCCGCGCGCACGACTTGCGTGTACGTTATCTCGAGCTTCTTGTCTGAACGTGCCGGGATCGGAAAGATACTCGCCTGAAACAAATCCTTGCCGGCATATTCCAGCAGGCCCGGGTCGCGCTGGCGCCGAACGATTTCGTCGTAAATTCGTCGTGCCTCTTCACGAGTCCTGACCTCGCCCACTAGCCTCCGGTCGCCGTCCCAGATCGCAAACTCGGCAATCGATGCAGTTTCCGGAATCGGAAAGAAGTACGTGCCTTCGAGCACGAAATTCGTGTCGTTGCGAAAGACCTGTTCGACGTGCGTCGTCGCCACTTGCGAACTGATCCGCGTGTCGATCTTGATCGACTTGATTGGTAGCGAGCGCGGGAGCGCGTTCGGCGGTATCTCGCGTATCGGAGGCGTCGGGCAGCGCCGGCACGGGCCGGGAACGATAACGCCCTGGGCGTTGGCAATGGCCGCACCGGCCGCACAAATGAGGAAAAGGAGCAAAACGCGTGTCAGGTTAGGTCGCAATGGCATAGGAATCTCCCAGGAAAATCCGTCTATCGAAGGTAGAACGACCTGTTCTGAGGTTCTTGCGTGGGCTTAATGCAATTCGCGCAAGCGTTTATTAAAAATCGTGACGGCGGTGGCGAATAACGTGACGATGAGCCCGCCGGCGGCCAGAATTTTTTGCGGACCGAACCGGTTGGACAGCGCGCCCGCGATGATGTTTCCGATCGGCATTGTACCCATGAACGAGACGATGAACATGCTCATCACGCGGCCGCGCATCTGATCCGTCACCAGTTTCTGCAACAGCGTGTTGGTGGTCGCAACTGAAACCACCAGCGCGAAGCCCAAGCCGAAAAGAAAGGTCAACGAGAACCCCAGGACCGTCGTGAGCGCAAAGTTCGTGATGCAGATGCCGAACAGAATGGCGCCGCCGAGTACGAGCCAGCCTTTGCGCCGGAAGTCGCCGAGATACGCGACCAGCAGCGCGCCCGCGAAAGCGCCGGCGCCGGCCGTGCCCATCATCAACGCCAGGCCGGTCTCGCCGAGACGAAAGATGTCGCGCGCGTAAATCGGCACCATCGTGAAGTACGGCGCGCCGAAAAGACTGTTGACCGATGAAAGCAGCAGCAACGCGGAGACTCGCGGGCGGTTGCGAACGTAACTAAAACCCTCGATCAGATCGCGCCAAAGCGCGCGGCGATCGCGAACGGAGTGCGCCGCGGCTTGCGGATGTCGTTGCGGCCGCACTCTCGTGAGCGCAGCGATAACGGCAACGAACGAAAAGGCATTCGCAAAGAAACAACCGGACAAGCCCAGGAAGCGAAACGCGAGTCCCGCGAGCGCTGGTCCAACCACGCGCGAGAGTTGAAACTGCGTCGAGTTCATCGCGATGGCGTTCGCGAGATCTTCGCGACCGACCAGATCGTACGTCATCGCCAAAAACGACGGGCTCGCCAGCGCCATGCAGCAACCAGTCACGAAAGAAAAACCCAGCACCATCCACCTGTTGACGACGTTAGTCGCAACGAGGATGGCCAGACCGAACGCGGCGATGCCCGCCGCAACCTGCGTGAAAAGCAGCAAGCGCCGGCGGTCGATCAGGTCGGCGAATACGCCGCCGAGAAGTGTGAAAACCAATCCGGGCGCGGTTGCTACAAACGCGTCGAGGCCGAGCCAGAAAGGCGAGTTGGTCAACGTCAGAACGAGCCAGCCCTGCGCGACGGCCTGCATCCACGTGCCGACGTTCGAAAGGAAAGCGCCGATCCAGAAGAGACGGTAGTTGGGATTCGAGAGCGCGCGGAACATTCCACCGCGGTGCGCAGTTCTCGGGGTTATCTCGGTGGCAATCTCACTCTCCATCTCAGGACTTTGCGCCGCCATGCGGACAACGAACCACCGCCCGCGCCACGACGTGCGGCGACGATCTCGGCGATGATTGCGAGCGCCACTTCTTCCGGACTGATCGCGCCAATGTCCAACCCGATCGGCGCGTGGATCTTTTTCAACTGTTCGTCCGTCGCGCCACTTCACGCAAACGATCGATCACGATCGACGTCCGACGTTTGCTGCCGATCAATCCCGCGTAATCCGGATTCGCGCGAACCACCGCCTGCATGCAACGCTCGTCTTCATTGTGACCGCGCGTCACCACCGCAACTGAAACTCCACGGCCGTTTCCAATCGCGTCGCGTACTGCCTTTGCCAATCACCTGCGACCACGGTTTTGATCTGTTCTTCAGGAAAACGACCGCCTTCGAGAAACTCAGCGCGATCGTCGATCAACGTCGTCTGGTAACCGAGAAAACTTCCGAGCTTCGCGAGCGCAGCGCCGACGTGCCCTGCGCCACACACGACCAACCGCGGCGCCGGCTGAAGACGTTCGAACAACAACAGGCGCTCACTCGCCAGCGGAAACTCCGGCGCAAAATCGCTGACGCTAAACATCCGCGTCTCATGATGCGACTTGAGAAACTCGGCCGCCGGCGTTTTTACCAGCGCGTCCAATTCCGTGTTGCCAAGACTGCCGGCGACGATGTCCTGCTCGTCGAGCAGTAGTTTCGATCCGATCGCTGGTCCACGCATGACGGTGACGACGACACCGCCTGCGCCGCGGTCGAGTAGTTGGGTCAATCACCTGCGTGATTGTCGGCGGGGATACGTGGTCCTTCTTGTCTGCCATCAAACTTGGCGGGCGGGGAATCCGGGGCTTATTTGTGCGCTTTGCTCAGTCCAAACACCGAGCCGACTCGCCTGACGAGCCACAATGGTCCAACCAACAGGTACACCGGATTCTTGAAGAAGGCAGGTTGATTACCTTCGATCGCATGACCCACGAATTGCAGAATCCAACCGACGATGAACAATGCCAGCGCCCACTGCCAGTTGAAAAAGAAGAGCGGCAGCGAAATGACGATCATCGGTATGCCGATGCTGTGCGTGAGCCGGTTTAGCGGGTGTTGGTGTTTGGCCTTGTAATTGGCCAGGAAATCTTGAGACATAGTCAGTTTCCATTTCTCATTGGCTACGATCCTGGACCTACGACCTCAATGAATATCTCCATCGTTCCTCCGCAAACCATTCCCTCCTCGCTCGCTTCATCAGCCGTGAGCGAGAAGTGGTGCAATTCAGACTTGCCGGACCGCATCGCCGCCTGCGCCTCTGACCAAACTTCCGCTTCGATGCAGCCGCCGCCGACAGTCCCGGCGACTTCTCCGTTTTGAAAGAACAGCATTTTCGCGCCGCGCTGTTGTGGCGTCGAACCGCGCGTGTGCGCGACAGTTGCCACCACCACGCGTTCGCCGCGTTCTCCGGCGTCGTTGATCATGCGATAAAGATCGCGCTGCGGAATCGTGGGCATTTGGTACTTAGTATTTTGTGTTTGGTGCTTTGTTCTTTCGCTTTTTGCGTTTACAGTTTACTCGCAGCAGATCAAAGTACAAAGTACTAAGCACTAAGTACCAACGAGCCTGACTCCCAAAAACACTCATAGGAAGGCGAAATGGATACATCCCCCAACATTCACCGCCGCATCAGTGATCGGCCGCTGTACCTCCTGGCCGCACTTGGAATTTCCCTGATCGTCCTTATCGGCTTCGCCCGAACGTACTACCTCAAGGGCTTCTTCGCCACGCCTCCACTCCCAAGCCTCGTCGTGCATTTGCATGGGATTGTGATGACTGCGTGGGTCGTGCTTTTTCTCGTCCAGGTTTCACTCGTCGCGAAGCGACGCACCAAAACTCATCAACGTCTTGGCGTGTTGGGAGCGGTGCTCTCGGCGCTCGTCGTGGTTGTGGGCGTTGTAACGGCACTCTACGCCGCGGCCCGCGGCGCGACTCCCGGTCCACCGTCGCTTGAGTTCCTGATCGTGCCGCTCGGCGACATGCTCGTGTTTGCCATACTGATCGGCGCGGCTTTGTATTACCGGCGGCGATTGGACGTTCACAAACGACTGATGATACTCGCGGCGGTAAACATGATGGCGCCGGCGATAGCGCGCATTCCGCTCGGTTTCATCTCAAACGGCGGCGCACTGGCTTTCTTCGGTTTGACCGACATCTGTTTGCTGGTTTTCGTCGCGTTCGACACGATCAGACATCGCCGGCTGCATCCCGTGTTTTTGTGGGGGACGTTGTTCGTCATCGCTATGCAGCCCTTGCGCCTGGCGCTCGGAGGGACAGAAACGTGGTTACGATTTGCCACTGCTCTTGTCGACGTCGTTCGCTGATCACCGTTTGAATACGTCGTTCAACTCTGCGAATGCCGCGCCTTCGCCCAGCGAATCGAATGTGCCCGTGGTCGCGATGTCCTGCGCGGCGCGCATGAACGCCCCCCACGCCACCCGCGCCAGCGCAGAACCGACGGAAATCCGACGAACTCCGAGATCCGCGAGCTTGGCCAACGTGAGATTCGGATCGGGTCGCGATACCAACACGTTTACAGGTTTGGGTGAAACCTCTTTGACGATCTCTTCGATTTGAAATGGATCGGTTACGCCGGGAGCGTAAAGACAATCAGCGCCGGCATCCGCATATGCGATCAATCGTTGCAGCGAGACGATGAAAGCGTTTCGGTCGCGCATTAGAAACGCCTCGCAGCGTCCGGTCAGGACCACCGGCATTCCTGAAGCGTCGATGGCCTGTCGCGCAGCTTTGATCCTTTCGACTGCAAGTTGTATATCGTAGAGCGGCGTTTCGGTGTTGCCGTTCGAATCTTCGATCGAGAGTCCGGCAGTGCCGGTGGCAATACAACGCGTCACGTTCTCGGCGACACCTTCAGGCGCATCGGCGTAACCGTGGCGGAAATCGGCATTGACCGGCAAAGGCGTCGCCTGAACAATGTCGCGAACGTGCTCGAGCACAGCGTCGACAGTCGGCGCTTCGTCAAGCAGTCCCTTGCTGAATGCAAAACCGGAAGACGTCGTCGCCAGCGCTTTGAAACCAAGATGTCGAAGGTACATTGCGGATCCAACGTCCCACGGATTTGGTAGCACGAAGCAACCTTCGGCGTGCAGCTTTCTGAAAGCTTCAACAGCAACTCTTTGAGTCTCACTCATATGAATAAACTTCCTTTGATTGCGATTGTTATCTTGATAGCAGCATGCAGCGCGTTTGCGCAAACTGCGCCGGACGCTGCGGAGTTGACCAGGCTGCTGAACGAGTTCCTGGCGGGTGCGTCGCGAGGCGATGCGGCAGTGCACGAACGCTTCTGGGCCGACGATCTGATCTACACGCGTTCGGCAGGACGGCGCGTCACGAAAGCTGACGTGATGCGCGGCGTGCGCAGCGAGCCGCCTCCAAAACCCGGCGACCCGACGACGATCTACACCGCCGAAGACATTCGCATTCAGCAGTACGGCGACACGGCGATCGTTGCATTTCGTTTAGTTGCGACGAGTGATTCAGCAGGAGCGAAGCATGTTGCGAATCTGCTCAACAGCGGCACGTTCGTCAAACGCAACGGCAAATGGCAGGTGGTGAACTGGCAGTCGACGCGCATGCCGCGCACTGACGAAGAAAGCACAAGCGAAGTCGCGGTGGTCGTACATGCACTTAACCAATCGTTTCTAACGCCGGATCAAACTAAGCTGGCCTCGCTGATCGATCCCAACTTTGTCTGGTCGCGGGACGACAGCGAACCCCTCGGTCGAAAACTCTTGATCGATAATTTGACCTCGGGCAAGTTGAAGTTTGCCAGACCGGAAACCGCGAAGGTCATTGTTTCAATTTACGGGGAAACGGCGGTCGTGCGTGGCTGGTTGCTAAAAGAGACAACAGCAGGTAAGCCTCAAGCGCTGCTTTACATGCTCACACTGGTCAACCAGATTGACGGGTGGAAAGCGGTTGCGATGCACACCAGCAGCCGCGGTGACGATCCGCGCTGATCCGCGCTCACGGCTGTTGCGGTTTTCGCGTGGACTTGCGGTCTGACGGCGGCTGCGTCTCCATTTGATCGCGTCGCTGTTGCAGCTTCGATCTGTAATAGATCGACTTCCTGATCTGCGCTGGCGCTGGCCGTTTCCAAACGCGCCTTGCTCGTCTCGAGGATCTTGAACTGCGCACGCAGCCTGCCTCGCTCCGTTTCGAGTTGACGCCGCCGCGTCTCCCGTGCCTCTTCCGGACGCACCGAACCATAACCCTGCGTCGCCCGATCGATGTTCTCAGGCTTCAAAGCGTAGTCGATCTGCTCCAGCTTCGATTCGATGTCGGCCATCTTGGTCTCGGTGTCGAGCAACTGCGCACGTAACTGTTCGGCCCGCTGTTCGGCGCGCGACAACCGCTCCATGTCGAGGTGGTAACGATCGTCCTCCTGCATGTCGCCCAACTTTTTGTTGAGCCGTTCGACCTGATTGGAAAGGGAGTTGATGGTCTTCTGCGTCTCATCGGTGGAGGCGCCTTCTTTCCTATCTGGCGAAGCAGTCGCGGCGGGTTCCGGGCTCTGCGCCGGCTCGGCTTGTGTCCCGTCGGCCGTGCTGATGATCTTCACGTCGCTTGTTGCCGGAGCCGTCTCGGGCGGCGCAATCGAAGGGTTCGTGATCACCGGTTTCGGCGCCGCCGGCTTCGTCGAGCGTCGCGTGCGTCTCTTCTTAGTCTGCGCGTCAGCTTCGACGATGCAGCACGTCACGAGCAACAACGCCGCAACGAAAAATTTCATGTAATTGCGAATCCGAATAGGCATCGGCGACACTCCTTCTTTCCACCCCTAAGATACCCCGCTACCGAGATGCCATCAAGCAAAGCGCAGATGCTTCGGGTTTTTAACGTTAGGCCGGGGATCGGGTTCCAAAAACAGTTTATCTGGCGGAGTTCTGCTGTCGCCTGGCGACGACTTCGTAGAGCGCATTTTTGAAAAACACGCGCTTGAGACGGTCGCCAAGGTGCCGTGCGGGCTGTTTTCGCGCGCGGGCGCACGCTTCGTCGATGTTGCTCTTTTCACTGAGAATTTCGACCGGCAGGTGGCGAAATAAGCCGGTCGCGGAGGTCAGCGTCAGGTGTGTCGTGTGATCGGCAAACGGCCCGATCTCGTACGGCAGGCCGATCGCACGCCAACTTGAATGCATTCCCGCCGCAACACTGTAAAACGGATGGTGAATGTTGACCGTGAAATACAGCAGTCCGCCCGGCGCGAGTATCCGAACGAGCTCCTTCACGATCTGCGACGGCGACTCCGCGTGATCGACCACGTTGTCGCACAAAACGACGTCGAAGCTCCGATCGCGAAACGGCAACGATTCGCCGACGGCAGCGACTGTTTGCGCCCGCCGCTGCCAACGCGGAAACAGGCCGCCGTAATCGACCGCCAACGGATCCACACCCACCCGACGCTCGCCTTCGAAACAGAAGATCAAACCATGCGCGCCGCTTCCGACTTCGATCACTCGCGCGTCTTTCGGAATCGGCTGGAAAGTTTCCAGCAGATCACGCACGCGTCGCGACGACTTCATCATCGCCGCGATCACTTCGTCCTCATGACCGCGAAGGTGTTGAGCTTTGTGTTGTTGGTAGGCGAGTTGCCGTTCCAGCGCACGCTGGGCAAGTTTTCGGCGAGTTGATTCGCGCCAGGTCATTTGCTCGGTGTCTTTTGTGCCTTTTTGCGGCTCAGAAAGGTTGGACTTTAAAACTTATGTTCATCGCCGGCGCGCTGGTCAGCGATTCGACGCTGATCAACTGCGCCCCGCCTCGGCATACTCACGAATACTTGCAGGCGTAGTCTTTCCCGAATACTCGATGACCACTAATTGCGACAGTTCTTTCGTGATGCCGGCGAGCCGCCGGAATTCCTCTATATTGAGATCTTCGAGCACGACGACGTCAGCGCCTGCTTCGATCGCGTCTCGCAACTCACTCTCGTTCGCGACCTGCACGCCGACCTTGTGCAAATATCCAAGTCTCTCTTTCGCGCTTTTGACTGCTGCTGAAACACCGCCGAGTATCGCGATGTGATTCGACGTTACGACAACGCCGTCGTCGAGTCCGAACCGTCCGTTAAGACCGCCGCCGAGTTCGACTGCGTAGCGTTCGAGCAAACGCAGGCCCGGCGTCGTTGCGCGCGTATCGACGATCTGCGCGCCTGTGCCTTCGACCGCCGCAACGAAATGGTTCGTTAACGTTGCGATGCCGGAAAGTCGTTGCAGCAGATTCAGCGCGACGCGTTCCGCGGAGATCAGCACGTCGGCAAAACCAACCATCCGTGCAATCACCTTGCCTGACTCGATGCGCTCGCCGTCGGAAACAAACGCCTCGAGCTGTTGTTGGGAATCGAGCGTCAGGAACACTTCTTCCGCAGCTTCGAGACCGGCGACGATCATGTTGTCGCCCGCAACGAAGCGTGCTCGTGCGCGTGTGTTGCGCACGATGATCGACTGGGTGGTGATGTCGCCGCGGCCGAGATCCTCGCGCAGGAACAGACCAATCTGAGAATAGAGCGCGCCTTCGTCGATCCAGTTCATTGCAGGTTCTCGATTGACTGGTCCAGGGCTTTAATGTGGAGTTCGATTTCTTTGATGCGATCCTGCGCTTGCTGAACTTTTTCAGCCGGCGCGCGCGAAGCAAAATCGGGATTGGCCAGTTGCGCCTGAAGTTTCTTCTCTTCGCCCTGGAGCTTCTCTTTCTTCCGCGCCAGCCGCTTCGTCTCTTCCGCGAAGTCGACGAGGCCTTCCAATGGGACCGCCACTTCATCTGAACTCGTTAGTAAAAACTTGGCGGACGCCTTAGGAGCACTCAGATTTGCTGAAACATCAATCGTAGAGGCGCCTGTGAGCCGCTTAATCTGATCCGTGTTTTCTTCAAATACCTTGCGGACGTTAGGACTCGGGCTACCGATGAGTACCGTTATCTTATCTGAAGGTTTGAGGTTGTACTCCGCTCGAATATTCCTGATTCCAGTGACCAAAGCGATAAGCATCGCCATCTCGGCCTCTGCGCTCTCGTCAACCAACTCACCCTGCGGGTACGCCGTCAACATGATCGTCGGTTCGGCGTTTGAGTATGCCGGGTGGTGCGGCTTCTGGCCGGGCAGTCGCTGCCACAAGTCTTCCGTGATGTACGGCATGAATGGGTGCAACAAGCGCAGTGCGTGTTCGAGCACTGTCAGCAATCGCGAGCGCGCTTCGGTTCGCTGCGAGCTGGGCGTGTCGGAAGTTACGTCCGACTTGGTTAGTTCGATGTACCAGTCGCAGAAGTCGTCCCAGAAGAAGTGATACAGGGTTTGGACCGCGCCGTGAAACTCGTACGCGTCGAGGGCGGCGTTCATTTCGCGGGCGGTTTTGTTCAGCCGCGAGATGATCCAGCGATCGTGCAACGCGAGGTTCGAGTCGGTTGTTTGCAGGAGCTCCGGTTTGACTTCCGCGCCTTCGGAGTAAAGCAATGCGAATCGTGCGGCGTTCCAGATCTTGTTCGCGAAGTTGCGATACGACTCTACCTGCTTTTCGTTCCAGCGGGTGTCTGTCGTTCCGACTTGCGCCAGCGTGAGGCGTGTTGCGTCAACGCCGAACTTGTCGAAGACGTCGAGCGGATCGACACCGTTCATCTTCGTCTTCGACATGCGCTGGCCATGGCTGTCGAGGATCGTCCCTGTGACGAAAACATCCGTGAACGGTTTTTTGCCGACGAACTTCAGGCCGGTCATGACCATGCGCGACACCCATAGGAAGATGATGTCGCGGGCGGTCACCAGCACCGTCGTTGGATAGAACGTTTTTAGATCTTCGGTTTCGTTGGGCCAACCGAGTGTCGAGAACGGCCACAACGCTGACGAGAACCACGTGTCGAGCACGTCCTGGTCCTGCGTGATCTCGCTCGTTCCGGCCATTTCGCGAGCTTCGTCTTCCGAACGCGCGACGATCACTTCGCCGGTTGACGTGTACCAGGCGGGAATCTGGTGTCCCCACCACAGTTGGCGCGAGATGGTCCAGTCGCGGAGGTTTTCGAGCCAGTTGGTGTAGACCTTCTCGTGCGGCGTCTCGGGAAAGAAGCGCGGCAAGTGTTCGCGCGCCATTAGATCGAGGGCGAGATCGCGAAGTTGGTCCATCTTCATGAACCACTGTGTTGAGATCAGCGGTTCGATCACGGTTTTGCAGCGTTCGCATTTCGAGATCGAGAATTCGTAGTCGATCACTTTTTCGAGCAATCCGAGCGCTTCGAATTCTTCGACGACCTTTTCGCGCGCTTTGTATCGATCGAGACCGGCGAAACGTTCGCCTGCGTCTGGAGTCATCCTGGCGAACGTGTCGATGACGACCACTTGCGGGAGGTTGTGACGCTCGCCCATGTCGTAGTCGTTCGGATCGTGTGCCGGTGTCACTTTAACCGCGCCGGTGCCGAATTCCGGATCGACGAAGTCGTCGGCGATGATCGGGATCTCGCGGTTGGTGAGTGGCAGCAGGACTGTTGCGCCGAGGAGTTCGCGGTAACGCTCGTCGTTCGGGTTCACGGCGACGCCTGTGTCGCCGAGCATCGTTTCGGGTCGCGTTGTGGCGACTGTGATGCGACGGTCGCTGTCCTTGATTGGATACTGGAGGAAGTAGAGTTTGCCGGCTTGCGGCAGTTTCTCGACTTCGAGATCTGACAGCACGGTTTGATCCTGCGGGCACCAGTTAACGATCCGGTTGCCGCGATAGATCATTCCCTCTTCGTAAAGACGCACGAACACTTCGCGGACGGCGCGCGAGAGGTCTTCGTCCATCGTGAACTTCTCGCGCGACCAGTCGACCGACGCGCCTTCGCGACGCATTTGGACGGTGATCTGTCCGCCGGATTCTCGCTTCCATGTCCAGACGCGTTCGACGAATGCGTCGCGTCCGAGATCGTGGCGCGACTTCCCTTCCTTCTTCAGTGCGCGCGAGACCATTAGCTGGGTCGAGATTCCGGCGTGGTCCATGCCCGGCAGCCACAGACTTCTGAATCCAGACATCCGCTTGTGCCGCGTCATGACGTCCATCAGCGTGTGCTGCAGCGCATGGCCCATGTGCAGCGAACCGGTGACGTTGGGTGGTGGAATGGCGATTGAGAACACGGGCGCCTGCGGATCCTGATTGATTTCGGGCGCAAAGTACCCCTCCCTCTCCCACCGTTCGTAGTGATGCTGCTCCGCCTGCTTCGGATCGTACTGTTTCGGAATCTCCATACTTGTGGTCGTGCTTAGCCTTGGAAAATGAAAACGTAGAGTCTACGTCAGACCAAGGACAACTTCAAAAAGAAAGCAGGTGACTCGCAACGAATCACCTGCTCGGAACACGAATTTGAAGAATTCTTACTTCGCTTGTCGCTCTTCCAACTGTCTCTTGATCAGCAGCTCCGCCAAGTCGGGAACCACTTCCCAGGCGATTTCGCGGATTACTTTGTCTGACATCAGCTCGACACAGCGGCGGGCGATGGCGTCGATCATCTCCGGTGACAGTTGATCCGCACTGATTGAAGTTGCTGGTTGTGAACTGTCCGCAACTGGGAATTCGGTTTCGCCGAACACCGGAACTGGATCGGGTGTCAGTTCAGGCGGAACTGCGGGCGCCTCGTAGGGTTCGATTTCGGTCACGCCAGGCGACGCTGACAAGTAAGGCGCCGCGGCCGACGGTGCGTCGTTTGACGAGTAGTGGACTTCCTGCGTCTCAGCAAATGACGAATGAACCTCAGGCTGATAACTCGATTCGTAAGCCGGCGCTTGCGTTTCCTTTACTTCAGGTTCCACAAAGGCACGCATCGGAGTTGACTGATACGCAGAAGGAGCTTCATACGATCCAGACGCGGCATAGGCCGGTGCTTCATCCACACCGGCATCTTCAAGATCCAACACGAACTCATCCGCCGACGCATGCGCCGGTTCGATGTCGCCAAGGTCCAGTAACACATCCGACGACTCACTATGTGAATCGCTCTTCGTTTCGCCGATTCCAGGTTCCATTCTGCCCTCGTGTTCTGACGTTCCCTCATGTTGTGACGACTGCATGTCGCTAAGCACCGCCTCGAGCCGTGCTGACGGCGTAACACTCGCCGGCGAAGGCTCACTAACCGACTCCATGAAACGCGGCTCTTCGACTCTGGGCAGATTGTCGAGAACCATGTCGTCCGGCAACGGGATGGTGTCGGCGGTGGTCAGTTCGAGTTCCTGAGTGTTCAGCCGCGGTTCCTCGCCCGGCTCTTCCGTCTTCGGAAGCTCCGCCGTCGCAGCCTCCTTCTCGACAGGCGGGCTACCAACGAGCGCTCCCACTCTATCGATCAGTCGTCGAATGGATGAAAATGGTTTCGTCAAGATGTCATCCGCGCCAACTCTGCGCGCCTCCGCTTCGTCGAATGGCTCAAACGAGCCAACGAGCAGCATCACCGGGATGTGTTTGAGCTTCTCGTTTGTTTTGACGTATCTGCAAACTTCATAGCCGTCGGGGGAGGGCATGAAAACGTCTGCGAGAACTATATCCGGGGCAAAATCCAGGAGCTTCTCGATTGCCTCCTGACCGTTGCTGACAGCCAACACTTGCACACCTTCGTCAGCAAACGTAAGGTCGATGACTTTCTGAATGGTGGCCGAATCGTCGGCAAGTAGGAGTTTGCGTCCAGCTAGCAAAGCCAGTCCCTTTAGCTGAATTGCACCATCGGCGGGGCCTTGTGCAGTAGCACGGATGGCGCGGGCAAGTCGTGTCGCAGTAGGCCTTTGGAACAGACCTCGTAGGAAACCTAACACCCGCCGTAATGGGGCGTCAAGAGTTTAGTTTTTGACGACTATGTCGTCGCCGGTGTTGGGTTTGCCGTCCGGGCCGAGGGAACGGAGGGAATACTGGGTTTGTTGTCCCTCGTACTGGTAAGGCCGGTGCCACGGATCCACCCGGATGACGCGGGTCAAGTACCTGGGACTGAGATGATCGATTAGAACGGATTCCTTGTCGGAAACGACGAATGAGCCGCGGTCGCGGTGGAACGAATCGAGGGCTTGCGCAATCTCTGAAAGGTCGGCACTGGCAGAGGAGCGTTTCAGTTGATCGACGCTCGCAGCCATATCACGCGCATCCACCCAATCTCGATCGCCGCTCTTGATCGACGCGACCTGCCAACCTCGCTGATCACGCGCTAAGCGGAAGTCCATCTGAACAAGCGTACCGATCAAAGCAGTTGCATCCGACGAGCCGATCGAAAGTCCAAACGGCGAGACTTCTCGGACACGAACGTCATCCGACGGCAGTGTGACGCCAAACAGCGCCGCCACCAAACAACGCGCACGCTTCGTCGTGAGTTCTTGCGCATCAACCGTACGCGCAAACTCCGACGGCGCGTCACAATTGTCAGCAGCAAGCTCGAGTTTCGCAGCCTGCGCAATGAAGTCGAGACGTTCCCAACGATCCGGCGCGGTCCTGACTTCACTCAATCGCCAACGACCATCATGCTGCGTGGCGCGAAACACAAGCTGCAACTCGGCTGTCGCTTCGGCGCCTTCCGCCGAGCTCGATCGAACCTGCTGCACACGCACTGAATCCGACGGCAAAGCGATCCCACCCATCGACTGGATCGCTTTGCGTGCCTGACTCGAACTCAGATCGGCGCGTGCTTCACTCGGAAGCAAGAACAAACCACAGATGACACAGATGAAAAAGCGAATACTCAAAACGAGTCACTCCGCCGGCTGCTTGCCAATCAACATCTGCAACATGATCTGCAACTGCGCAGTCGTGAACGGCTTCGGCAGAAACACACATGCTCCCGCCGAAAAACTATCCGACGACAGCTTCGGATCGTGCTCGGCAGTCATCATCATCACCGGAATCTTCTTCAACCGTTCTTCCGCTTTCATGTACCGCACCAGTTCCGGCCCGGAAATGTGCGGCATCACGACGTCGAGAATCGCTGCGGTAAAGTCGGCATCCGCTTGCAAAGTTTTGTAAGCCTCGCGTCCGTCGCGCGCGGTCACCACAGTGAAGTTTTCTTTCTCGAGAATCGTCGCAATCAATCGAAGGATGGCGGGATCGTCGTCGGCAACCAACATCCGCCGTGTATTAACATCATTGCTCCCACTTGTAGCGTTCGTCGTTATTCTCATTCATGTGAGTGTTTCCCTCTAAAACGAGTGAGACAGGAGTTTTCAGATCTCTACTGCGCGACAACTCTCGCCCGACTTCATGGACAGCTCCGCGGCAAGTTTAATTGCCGCCACCATGCTCGAGTGCTCGGCGAGTCCCTTGCCCGCGATGTCGAAGGCAGTGCCGTGATCGACTGAGGTCCGGATAAACGGCAGACCCAGCGTTACGTTCACCGCCTCGCCGAACGACAGACACTTCACCGGGATCATCGCCTGATCGTGATAACACGCGATTACGGCGTCGAACTCGCCGCGCGAGGCGCGCAGAAACACGGTATCAGCCGAGAACGGTCCCTGTACATTGATTTCTTCGAGGCGGCGGCTGGCCTCGATCGCCGGCATGATCTCCGACGCCTCTTCGACCCCAAACAAACCGCCCTCGGCGCCGTGCGGATTCAGCGCGGCGATTGCGAGTCGCGGACGCTCGATTCCCCAACGTTGCAGCTCACGATTGGCGAGGTTGACGATATTCACGATTCGATCTTTTTCGACCATGCGAATGGCTTGCGAGAGCGGAACGTGAGTCGACAACAAGACAATGCGCAGGTTTGCGGCGACAAAAGCCATCGCACACTCCTCTGTGCCGGTGAGATGAGCGAGAAACTCAGTGTGACCAGGAAAACTGTATCCGCCGAGAAACAACGCACGCTTGTTAATTGGCGCAGTGGCAATCGCATCGACATTACCGGCGGCGCACAACTCCACCGCGGCCTCAATGTATTCAGCCGCGGCCTTGCCGGCGGCTCCCGACTCGATGCCGGGTTCGATGGAGCCGCTGATGTTGTCGAGATGGTAGATGATCGGGTCGGAGAACTGTTCGGGAAACTCTTCGTCGCGCCGAACAATGTCGTACCCGGATTGAAGATCGAGAGTGCGCGCCGTGTGGGCCAACAACTGCGCGTCGCCGATGATCACCGGCACACAGATGCGTCTTACTTCGTCCTCAGCGACCGCCTTGAGCACCACCTCGGGCCCGATACCTGCCGGGTCTCCCATGGTGATGCCGATGCGCGGCAAGACTCGCCGGGGTCGAGGACCCGAGCTTGATGAGCTTTGGTCTGAGTGTCGCATTTCCGGAGGCGACGCACTGTTGTCCAGGGCAAAGAAATAACAGGGGCGAGGGCTGCTTAAATCCCGCTTTACGCGCTGGTGCTTTCAACCCGCTCGTCGGCCTTGAACATGTACTTGACGTTCCGTTTGAGCACGAGCAGATTCGGCGCTCCCTTACGATTAACCTTCAACGCGCCCCGATCGTACCATTCGATCGTTCCTTCGATCTCCTCACCATCAAGCAGAACGATCACCATCACGGTGTGAGCATCGATCTGTTTCTTGTAGTAGAAAATCTCCGCATTGGTTTCGTTGGGAGGTGGAATTCTCTTCTTGACCTGGACGGGAGCATGTTGTTGCGGGGCACGTGCCTGGCCGCCATCGTTTGAGGCGCGGGAGCTCCCATTCGAACGCTCTCTGGGCTGCGGAACTTCTCGGGCTTTGCCTTTCACTTCCGCGAGTGTGGTTCTGATGAGTTTACGATTCACGTGATTATTACCTCCAAAAATCTAGGACGGGTCGTTCACCCGTCACCAACTTATATGCTTAAGACACAGGGCTTAGTTGTACAGATCAGTTAAACCTCTCGCAGGCTGCGGCCCATCCGAGGAGAGGAACGAAACATTACCCGTAATGGATTTTCCTGCAAGGAATGAGCGACATGCTACACAACAAGAGAAGAAAAAGCAAAGGAGAAAAACTCCCCAGCACTCAATTAGTTTTACGATTTTTATTGCAAGAAATGATGCATCCGTGTCACCTGCGTTGCCGCACGCAGATGACACGTAAAAACTCGATACTTGTTCCCGTTAGTCAGCTTTCTTGCGGATGAAAGTGGGTACATCGAGATCGTCGACGCGCGGGTTTGCCATCATTGGTCGTGGCAGATCATCCGCGGGACGACTCACGAAGCGAGTCGGGGGAACAGGCATCGTCGTAGTCGACGCCGCCGTACCAACTGCCGCAGATTCTCTGTCGAAGCCGGTCGCGATGACCGTGATCTTCATCTCGTCAGTCATGTTTTCGTCGATGACCGCGCCGAAGATGATGTTTGCGTCGTCGTCAGCAGACTCGCGAATGATTGACGATGCCGCGTTGACTTCAAACAACGTGAGATCCGGTCCGCCAGTGATATTGATCAGAACACCTTTCGCGCCCTGGATCGTCGCTTCTTCCAAGCAGCGGCGACGAGATCGCCTGTTGAGTCGCTTCGATCGCGCGGTTCTCACCAGTTGCGCGTCCGGCGCCCATCAGCGCCATTCCCATTCCCTGCATGATCGACTTCACGTCCGCGAAGTCGAGATTGATCAAACCCGGAACAGTGATTAGATCGCTGATGCCTTGCACTGCCTGGCGCAACACGTCGTCAGCAACGCGGAACGAATCCGACAGCGACACGCCGCGTTCGACTGTGTGCAACAGACGCTCGTTCGGAATCGTGATCACAGTGTCGACGCACTCGCGCAACTCACGCAGACCTTGATCGGCCTGCTGCATGCGACGACGTCCTTCGAAGTGAAACGGCTTCGTCACGACAGCAACGGTCAATGCGTCGAGCTCTGTCGCGAGCGATGCGATGATCGGCGCGCCGCCAGTACCCGTGCCGCCGCCAAGACCAGTCGTCACAAACACCATGTCGGCGCCTTCGAGCACTTCGATGATCTTGTCAGTGTCTTCGAGCGCGGCTTCGCGGCCGACGGCAGGATCGGCGCCGGCGCCGAGACCTTTCGTCAAACGGCTTCCGAGTTGAATCTTGATCGGCGCGCGCGAACGTTTGAGTGCCTGAAGGTCGGTGTTGGCGACGAGGAATTCGATGCCTTCGATACCGGCCTCGATCATGCGATTGACTGCATTGCTGCCACCGCCGCCGATGCCGATTACTTTTATCCGCGCTCCGGTGAGTGGCGGATCATCATCAATGAAAATATTAATGCCGGTTCCGGGTTGACGAGTGTCCGGTGTCATAGTGAGTTCCTCTCTCCCAAAACGGGATGGCTTCCAAGGCCGCTTCCTTCTATGTTGCGTATCCTGAGCCATCGGCATCGATATCTTGCGGACAATATCTTGTGCAACCGGGGCGCAAGCATACAACAACTTGTCAGAAAATACTACCGAAACGATTTTTAAATCGTGATACGAAATGCGTTAGCTTGCCTGTCGATCCGCGACGGCTGACACCGGTGCGAATCTCTGCCGCTTGAGTGCGATGGGCGAGTAGCGCGAGACCTGCAGCGGCTGCCCACGCGGGACTCTGAATGTCTTCAACCAACCCTCCAAAACGATCTCGTTCGGGATATCCGATCCGTACCGGCGCGTCGAAAACCTGTTCGGCGATCTCAGTCATGCCGTTGAGCAACGCGCCGCCTCCAGTCAGCACAACGCCACTCGAGAGTTGACGTTCCCAACCTGCGTCTTTGATCTCGTCGGCGACGTGCATCAACACTTCTTCTGCGCGCGGCTGAAGAATGTCGCAGAGGATCTGTCGCGAGAGTTGTCGTGGTGGACGTCCACCGACGGAAGGCACGTCGACCAGTTCGCCGCGTTCCATCTCACTCAACGAACTGCTGCACGCGCAACCGACCGTGCGTTTGATCTTCTCTGCTTCGGGTATCGGCGTGCGCAGACCGAAGGCGATGTCGTTCGTGAAATGCGAACCGCCGAGCGGGAACACCGCCGTGTGCTGAACCGCGCCGCGCTGGTAGATGATCAGGCCGGTTGTTTCCGCGCCGACGTCCACGAGCGCAGCGCCAAACTCTTTGTCATCTTCAGTTAGCGACGCTTCGGCGGCGGCCAATTGTTCCAGCACCATATCCGCGACGACCAGTCCGGCGCGGTTCACGGCGTTGATTGCGTTCTGACGCGCAGTCACCGGACTGGTCACGATATGGACTTTCACTGCGAGACGCGCGCCGATCATTCCCACCGGATCGTTGATGCCGTCCTGATCGTCGACGATGAATTCCTGCGGCAGACGATCGACGATCTCGCGACCGGCCGGAAGTTGAATCGCGCATGCGGAATCGATCGCGCGGCGCACGTCTTCGGCAACGATCTCGCGATCGCGGCCGGACACAGCGACGATCGCCTGGCCGTTGAAGCCAAGGATGTGAGAGCCCGCGAGATTGATCGTTACTTCCTCCGCTTCGAGTCCGCTCATCCGTTCCGCTTCTTCAACCGCTTTCTTGATCGCATCGACCGCGGCGTCGGGATTGACGATCACTCCCTTGCGCAAACCGCGCGCTTCCGCTTCACCGATGCCGACGATTTCGAGCAATCCGCCTTCGCCAGGCTCACCGGCAATACACGTCACCTTGCTGGTCCCTATGTCGAGACCGATTGTGTGTTGCGTGCGCTTGGCCATCGTGGGGGTGCTCCTTAGCGACTATCCTCTGTTATCTGTCGCCGGCTCTGATCTGTCGGTGACTAGTCTGAGTGCCGGTTGATTAAACCGACGATTGCTCTCTTGCCTTGGCTGAGAGATCGATGTAACTGATCAATGGACCACGAGCTGTTTGCCGTTGCGCGTCGAGCACGGTCAGCGCTTTCTTCAGACGCGCGGCCTGCTCCTGTCCGCCGAGACGCACTTCGATCTGCGCATCGTCGCCCGCGAGCTGCACGCGCACGTCGCGCAGATCCATCAAGTTCACTTCACTCACGCGTTCGGAGAGTCCCTGCGCGTCCCACTCGCGCTTGCAATTCGAGAAACTTCGCGACGCGTTGCGCGGTTCTCAGCTTGCGCGGCGGTGTGTCGTCTTCGTTCCAACCACGCAGGAAAAACGGCGGCATCTGATCCGTCGGCGACATCTCGCCGAGATAAACCGCATCGTCGTCTACCCACATGAAGCGGCCGCCGACTGTTGCGCACGACTGCTAGCGGCTGGCGTTCGGTGATGCGCACGCGAATGCCGTCCGGCAACAACACGTGTGACGATCGCCGTGCGGACCCACGGCAGTCGTTCGAGATGTTGGCTGATCCGATCGAGATCCGCGCGCCACACTCCGGTTTCGCCGACGTCGCGCCGCACCGCGGCCTTGAATGTCCGTCGACCGAAGCGCGCACGGCGCCGCTTCGTCTCGACTTTTCGCATCTTGAAAGAAACTCGCCGGACGCAGCCGCGCGATAACCCACCACGACCAACAGACACGACGATCGCGATCACGCCGATTCGCAATGCGAGTCGGAACGTAACCAAGCAGCGATCGCAATCGCGTCGCCGATGCTTTCACCCGACTCACGATCGCGTCTGGCTGGTCGTTGGCCCATGGCTGGATTTCGTTTTACCGATGCCGGTGCGGTTGCCCACTTTTGAGGTATGACTTGTTCTCTCACGGCTCTTCTCCTCTTTCTCGCACAGTGGTCTTCTGGGATTGGCTCGCCAGAGTTCCACCTCGTATTCCAGCTCAATTCCCTGTTCTCTTTTGACTCGTTCGCGAATCTCTTCCGCCAGCGCGAGCGCATCTTCAGCGCGCGCGTTCTCGCCTTCAGTGACGATGAAGTTTGCGTGAACGGGCGAAACGATCGCGCTGCCGCGACGCTGACCTTTCATTCCCATCTCGTCGATGATCTTGCCGGTGCCGATCGTGCTCGCCGGTGGGTTCTTGAAGAAACAACCCGCCGAACGCGAGCCGTGCGGTTGTGTCGCGAGTCGCCGGCTCTTCGCATCGTCCATGCGCGCCTTGATCTGTTCCGGTTCGTCGGTGCTGAGTCTTAACGTCGCGCCGAGCAACAACTCGCCTTCCTTGAATGACGTGTGACGGTAGTTCCACTGAATGCTTTCTGCCGGGAACGTCAGTCACTTTGCCTTCGCGCGCGACGCGCACCGTTTCCGTGACGGTGCCGATCTCGTGACCGTAAGCGCCCGCGTTCATCCACAACGCGCCGCCGACGGTTCCCGGAATGCCGCCGAGTCCTTCGATTCCCGACAGTCCCGCGCGCGCAACGTCGATGCAGAGACGCGGCAACGAATAACCTGCGCTCACAGAAACGAGTTCGCCGTCGATGCGTACTTCGCCTTTCATATTGCTCATGCTCAACACGACGTAATGATGATCGCCGATCGTCGGCGAGCACGTTGCTGCCCGAGCCGAGCGGACGCCAGCCGATGCCCGCCTGGTCCAACTCGTGAACGATCGCCGCCGCCTGCTCTTCGGTCTCCGGCGAAATGACCCAATCGATCGCGCCGCCGACACGCAAACTGGTCAACTCCGCGAAACGGCGTCCGCGCTCGGCGCGCACGCCGAGTCGCTGCGGCGATCTCCTCGATCGCGTCAGTCGCGTTGCCCAATTCGTTTTGTGCTAATTCAACCAATTACGGATTCTCGTAACAAAAACAACAACTGCTCGCTTACGCGATTCACGGTTCCGGCGCCGAGCGTCAACACGAGATCGCCGGGCTGAATACGTTCGCGCAACGCAGGCGCGGCGTTCTCGAGTTCGCCGATGTAGTTCACGTCCTTGTGACCGAAACGTTTGATCGCGTTCGTCAGCGCTTCGGCGGTCACGCCTTCGATCGGATCCTCACTCGCCGCGTAAATGTCAGTAATGAACAGCACGTCGGCGTTGTTGAACGAACGCGCAAACTCCTGCATCAGATCGTGCGTGCGCGTATAGCGATGCGGCTGAAACAGCACCACGATCCGCCGTCCGCCCGAACCGAGTTTCGCCGCCGCGAGCGTCGCGCGAATCTCCGTCGGATGATGACCGTAATCGTCTACGACGAGAATGCCATTCACTTCACCTTTCGCCTGGAAACGCCGTCCCGCGCCAGTGAAGCTGTGCAGCCCTTCGACGATCTTTTCAAACGGCACTTCCAACTCGAATCCGACCGCTGATCGCAGCGAGCGCGTTGTAAACGTTGTGCACGCCCGGCACGCGCAACACCATCTCGCCGATCACATCCGTGCCGCGCCACACGCTGAAACTCGATCCGAAATTACTATCGTGACGAATGCCGTGCGCCGAAACGTCAGCCTGCGCGCTCAACCCGTAAGTCATGCGGCGGCGTTCAAGCAACGGAATGATCGCCTGCACGTTTGGATCGTCGAGACACAGCACCGACGAACCATAGAACGGCACCTTGTTGACGAAACTCGCGAAGCACGCCCGCACGTCGTCCATGTCGTGGTAGTAGTCCATGTGCTCGCGATCGATGTTCGTGACGACGGCGATCGTCGGCGTCAACATCAAAAACGATCGATCGCTCTCATCCGCTTCGACGACCATCAGGTCGCTCGTTCCCAGGTGCGCGTTCGAACCGAACGCGCCGACAACACCACCGACAACGATCGTCGGATCGAGTCCCGCGTGACCGAGCACTGTCGCGACCATCGAAGTCGTAGTCGTCTTTCCATGCGAACCAGCAACGGCGACGGTGTGCGGCTTCAGCCGCATCAACTCCGCAAGCATCTCGGCGCGCGCAATCACCGGAATCGAACGTTGGTGCGCCTGAACGATCTCGGGATTGTCGTCGCGCACCGCAGTCGAGCGAACGACGACGTGCGGTTGTCCGACGTTCTCAGCGCTGTGACCTTCGAAGACTTCAACACCCATTTTTTGCAAACGATCGGTAGCGGCCGAGCGCTTCAGGTCGGAACCGGAAACGCGGAAGCCGAGATTGATCAGCACCTCGGCAATGCCCGACATGCCGATGCCGCCGATACCGACAAAATGAACGTGTTGAATTCTGCGAAACATCGTCTTAACTCCTTGCCCACCAGCTCTTCGATCATGTCTACGACGCTGACAGCAGCATCACCATGGGCCAATTTGCGACTTGCCTCTTCCATCTGATCCAGCGCTTCAGGAGCACTCGCACAGTTCGCCAATCTCCTCCACCAACCGCTCGCCACTCAAATCCTTCTGCAAAATCATTCGCGACGCGCCTGCCGCTTCCAACGCTTCCGCGTTCTTGCGCTGATGATCGTCGGCCGCGAACGGGAACGGAATCATGATCGACGCCTTGCCCGCGGCGATCAGTTCCGCCGTCGTCGTCGCACCCGCGCGACAAATCACAAGGTCCGCCGCCGCGAAGTCGTCCATCATGTTGTCAATGTAACTACGAACATCCGCTTGCTCGTTCCCAACCGGCGGCGACGTACGCTGTCTTCACCTTTTCAAAATCCGCCGGACCCGTCTGGTGCTTGATCCGCAGCGTCGACCTGCAAACTCTTCATCCACGGCAACGCCGCAACCATTCCCTCATTGATCGCCCGCGCGCCTTGCGAGCCACCGAAGATCAGCAACGAAAACTTGCCCGGCTCACGTCGCTTCGCGCGGTATCTCAAAAAACTCTCGCCGCACCGGATTGCCGGTCACGACCCCCTTGCCGCGAAAGTACGGCAACGCCTGTTCAAACGAAACCGCCGCGCGATCGACGAAGCGCGCCAGCCTGCGGTTGGTCCAACCCGGCAACGCATTCGACTCCATCACGAGCGTTCGCCGGTTCGTCAACGCCGCCATCAAAACCACCGGACCAGAAACATAACCACCCGCGCCGACGACCACGTCCGGCTTGAACTGCCGAATCAGGTTCGCCGCCGAAACGAAACTCTTCGGCAAAAGCACGAGCCCGCGCATCTGCGCCATCCGCCCGACGTTCTTCAAACCCGCACTGTCAATGAGCGACAACTCAAATCCCGCTTGCGGCACGAGCCGTGTTTCCAGCCCGCGCGCCGTGCCGACGAAACGAACTTTCGAACCCGCGTCACGTCGCATGATCTCCTGCGCGACCGCGATGCCGGGATAAATGTGTCCGCCAGTGCCGCCGGCAGCGATCAGTACTCTCATTGCCAATCGCGAACGTCAGCAATGTTTCCGCTCGCGTGCTGCGACACGTTCAGCAGAATCCCGACGGCCGCGAGCGTCGGCACCAGCGACGATCCGCCGTACGAAATGAACGGCAGCGGAATCCCTTTCGTCGGCACCAGTGAAAGCACCACGCTGATGTTAAAGAGCGCCTGCGCGACGATGCCCGCCACAATTCCCAAACTCAACAACATTCCAAATCGATCCGGCGCCAGCAACGCCGTCCGCAACGCCGCGCCAAAGAAACAACGCAAACACCGCAACGACTGCAATCGCACCGACCAGTCCCAACTCCTCGCCGATCACCGCGAAGATAAAGTCCGAATGCGCAAACGGGAGAAACAACATTTTCTGCTTCCCTTGCGCGAACCCCAGACCGTTCGATCCGCCAGAACCAATCGCGATCAACGACTGGACCACCTGAAACCCCGCGCCCTGCTGATCGGCCCACGGATCGAGAAACGTCACGAGCCGTTTCAACCGCCACGGCACGAAAATTAACAAACCCGCTGCCACAACGAACGCCGGCGCCGCCGCCATCGCCAGGTGCATCACGCGCGCTCCGGCCGTGTAGATCACCACGGCGAAGATCAGCACCAGCATCATCGCGGTGCCGAAGTCGGGCTCGATCACGACGAGCGCCGCGAACCAGCCCGTCACGATTCCGCACGGCAGAAACGTTCGCCAGAAATCGCCTTCCTCACCCGCGCGCTTCTCGAGGAAGTAGGCGAGAAAAATGATCAGCGCGAGTTTCGACAACTCCGACGGCTGCATTGAAAACCCCGGAAACTTCAACCAGCGATGCGCTCCGTTTATGGGACTGAACGCAAACACGCCCATCAGCGCGATCGTGCAAACAAACAACAGACCGTAAACGATGCGACGGTTCTTCAGTTGTTGATAGTTGAACTGCATCATTAACAACATCACGCCAAACCCGATCGCCACCCAAACGCCTTGTTTGATCACGTAGTGAAACTGGTTTCCGTTGTCGCGTGCGGCGATCACGGCCGACGCGCTGTAGACCATCACGACGCCGAACAACGCGAGAAAAATCGTCGCGGCGAAGAGCCATTTGTCTGGAGCCAGTTTCCGCGCCATTGCTAGTTCAGATCCGCGACTGCACTCTTGAACATCTTGCCGCGGTGTTCGAAACTCTCGAACATGTCGAAACTCGCGCACGCCGGCGCGAGCAAAACGACGTCGCCTTTCTCAGCCGACTTGAAAGAACGTGTTACCGCGTCGTTCATGTCCGTCGCGCGTTCGCTCGGTGCGAACTCACCTAACTCATTGGCGATCGTCTCGGCGTCTTCACCAATCAACACAAGCTTCCTGACTTTCGACTTCACCAATGAGGCCAGCGGTTCGTACGGCGCCTTCTTTCCGCGGCCGCCGAGTATCAAAACGATCTTTCCCGCATCACGCGCGAACGCTTCCAACGCCTTGAGCGTCGCGTCGACGCTCGTCGCTTTCGAGTCGTTATAAAACCGCACGCCGTCGATCTCGGCGACGAACTCGAGCCGATGCTCGACCGGGTTGAACCGTTTCGCCGTCGCTGCCATCGACTCAACCGACGCGCCCGCCGCAATTCCTACCGCGAATGCGGCAGCGACGTTCTCGACGTTGTGCAACCCGCGAAGTTTCAACTCATTCACGTTCAACAACACCTGCTCGCCGAACATCAATTCATCGCCGCGCAGGAAAACACCGTCCTCGATCTCGCGACGAACGCTGAACCACATCACTTTCGCTCGCAACCCACTCGCCCATGACGAAACCGTCTCGTCATCCGCATTCAGCACCGCCACATCCTCGGCAGTTTGATTCATGAAGATGCGATGCTTCGCTGCGGCATAGTCATTGAACGTTTCGTAACGATCCATGTGGTTCGGCGTCACGTTCAAAACGGTCGCAATCGCGGGACGAAGTGTCTTGATCGTCTCGAGTTGAAAACTCGACAACTCCACCACCGTCCAACCGTCATCACGCGAATCGTCGACCATCGAGATCAACGCCTTGCCGATGTTTCCGCCGACCTGAACATTCGGCAAACCCGCGTCACGCAACAGTTCGCCAATCAGCGTCGTCGTCGTGGTCTTCCCATTACTTCCGGTGATCGCGACAATGCGTCCTTTCAAATATCGTGCGGCGAGCTCGACCTCGCCGATAACCTCCGCCCCTGCTCGTTCCGCGTAACGAATCGGAATAATGTTCGCCGGAACACCCGGACTGACCACTACCAGTTCGATCTGATCCAGCAACCAGCCAGGAGGATCGCCGGGCAACAAACCCACACCCAACTCTTTCAACGCCAGCGCTTCCGGCGACCACTGGTCCAACGGCTTCCGATCGTTCAAGGCCACAACTGCGCCCTGATTCAACAAAAACTTCGCCGCCGCAATCCCACTCCTTGCAGCTCCGATGATCAGAACTTTCTTACCGCTTAACCCCACTTACTCTCTCTCATCTTTGTGCCTTTTGTGGGCTTCTTTTGTGCCTCTTTGTGTTACCGGAGTTTCAACGTCGAGAGACTCAAGCAGCGCAAACAGAATCGCCAAAATCAAAAACCTAAAAACGATCTTCGACTCACGCCAATCCTGCATCTCGAAGTGATGATGCAGCGGCGTCATCTTGAACAAACGACGCCCGGTGCCCGTCGTGCGCTTCGTCATCTTGAACACACTCACCTGAAGCATCACCGACAGCGCTTCGATCACGAACACGCCGCCCACCATCAGCAACATAAACTCCTGCTTCGTGAGCACCGCGACTGTTCCCATCGCCCCGCCGATCGCGAGGCTGCCGACGTCTCCCATGAACACCTGCGCCGGCGGCGCGTTGTACCAGAGAAACCCGAGACTCGCGCCGGCCATCGCTCCGCAAAAGACCGTCAACTCCGCCGCTTCCGGTCGATGCGTCAGGTCCAGATAGGCCGCCCAACGCGCGTCGCTGCTGAGATACGTAAACCCGGTCAACGCGCTCATCGCGATGAACGTCACGCTGATCGCCAGTCCATCCAACCCGTCGGTCAGGTTCACTGCATTCGACGAGCCAAGCAGCACGATCCCGATGAGGATCAGATACAAATAAGGACCGATAAACGCCGGCCCGTTCGGGTCGGAAGTGGCCTTGAAAAACGGAATGCTCACGTTCCACGAATACTTCCCCGTCAAGTAGAGCACCGCCCAAACACCCACCGCCACCAACGCCTGGGCCAACAACTTCTGCCGCCCCGTCAATCCGAGACTGCGCTGCTTCGCCATCTTCGAGTAATCGTCGACAAAACCAACCGCGGCGAACAGCAGCGTCGCGATTATGGCCGTCCAAACGTAGATGCTCGACAGCTTGGACCACAGCAGCGTCGAGATCAGGACCGAACCGACAATCAACACACCGCCCATCGTCGGCGTACCGCGTTTGACCTGGTGCCCCTGCGGACCTTCTTCGCGAATCTGTTGTCCGACGTTCCACTTGCGCAGCGCTTCGATCAGCTTGCCGCCGAAGAAGAGCGAGATCAGCAACGCCGTTATCGTCGCGTACGCGGTGCGAAACGTGACGTACTGAAAGACGTTGAGCGCCTTTATGAGATACCAATCCTTGTCTTTGAAGTGGTTGAAAACCAGTTCGTAAAGAAGCCAATAGATCATCTCGGTTCAGCTCTTGACGTCCTCGCCGGCCAATGGAAAACGAGCACGCAGCGCGCTGACGACCTTGTCGGTAGCAACACCGCGTGAGCCTTTAATTAAAATCAGATCTCCCTCTTTCACCTCCTTAACAATCTCAACCGCAGCATCGTCGGACGAGTCGAAAAACATCGTCGTCGACACGCCGGCTTCTGCGGCGCCGGTGACGATCTCTTTCCCGAGACCACGCACGCCCCAAACGACATTCACGCCGGCTTCGGCGATCTCACGTCCGGCGTCGCGGTGCAGCGAGACTTCATCGGGACCAAGCTCCAGCATCTCGCCGGCGATCACGATCAAACGTTTTCGACCGTGGCGCGCGTCGGCCATCGTGCGCACCATGTTCAGCAACGATCGCGGATTCGAGTTGTACGAGTCGTCGATAACCGTAAACCCGGCCGCGAAATCAAAAATCTGCCCGCGCATCTTTGGCGACTGCGCCGTCTTCAATGCCGCTGCGATCTCCTCCGTCGGTAGATCGAACGCCGTGCCGACGGCCGCTGCCGCCAACGCGTTGCTCAAGTTGTGACGCCCGCTCATCGCGAGTGACGCTTGCGCTTCTCCCAACGGCGTGCGCAAGCGAAACGAGATCTGTCCAAGCGATCCGGTGTCGATGTCGGTCGCCGAGATGTCGGCGTCGTTATCGATCCCGAACGTCAACACGCGACCACTGTGCTTCTCGCGCATCTGCATCACCAGCGCGTCGTCGGCGTTCAGCACCGCGATGCCTTCCGGTTTTAGTCCTTCGATCAACTCCGCTTTCGCCGCTGCGATGTTTTCGATCGATCCGAGATACTCGAGATGGACCGGCGCAATCATCAGCTCGACAGCAACATCCGGCGGCGTGATGCGACACAACCGCTGAATCTCGTGGGTCGGCGACGACATGCCCATCTCCAACACCGCGAGATCGAATTGGTCCGGCGCGTGACCGTCGCTCACCATACGCAACACCGATAACGGAAGTCCCAGACCGTTGTTGTAGTTACGTTCGCTCTTCAACACGCGATGACCTGCGCTCTTCAAAACATGCGCGGTCAACTCTTTCGCCGTCGTCTTTCCGGCGCTGCCGGTGATCGCTACAACGGGTTTGCCCCACGCGGTGTAAACGCGATTCGCAAGCTGTTGCAAAGCAGCGATCGCATCCTCGACGAGCAGCAAGCGATCGCGGAAAGCTTCCAGTTCGGCATCACCACTGACGCGATCGGCACGCGCAACTGCTGCAATCGCGCCTTTCGCAAATGCGTCGGCGATGAAAGTATGTCCGTCGACAAACTCTCCATTAAAACCGGCGCGGACGTAGTCTGGTTGCGAAAGCGCAAAGAACAATTCGCCCGCGCCCACAGAACGCGAATCGATGGAATAATCGGTAATCTGTTTGTCAAACAACTCGGCGCTTGTGGCTTTAGCTTGCGCGCCCATCAAAGCTGCGGCTTCCCCAACCTTCACGTGATTAGTGCCTCTTCTCGCTCCTCTAACTGGTCCTGCGCCTGCGAGGGCGAAGGTTCGTCCAGTGTGTATCGTGGGGGATTGTTGTGCGCCCGGAGAGTTGATCGCTGGCTGCGCGCCTGCGCGCGTAGTCGTCTTCTACAGTCAGCAATACGACAGTGTACGTCATCTTCAAAGATCTGTTCATCTGGGGTCGGGGTCAGCAGCGTCATTGAACTCTTCCGAAATCGACGTAAATGGTTTGGCCACTATTAATTTCCGTGCCCGCAGCGGGGCTTTGCTTGAACACCTTTCCTTCGCCGCGCGCTTCCACCTGCAACCCGAGTTGCTGGCACGTCCGCGCGACGTCGCGCACACTGCGGCCGCGCAAGTCAGGCATCAGCATCGCTTTCTTCGTCCCCCTTGCGTAGACAACTTCACCGCCTCGGCCGCCGTTGTTACCCACGGTCGGCATTGTGGCTCGCCTCTCCTGTTCGGCCTTCTCCTGCTCTTCGCGCAGCTTCGCGGCCTTTTCCGGATCCTCAGGCACTTGCGCAATAAACTGCGGCGCAGACTTCAGCTCGATATCAGGCTCGACGTCTAATCCTGGAAGAATCAGTTCGGCAACTTCGCGAAACACAGGCGCCGCGACGTCGCCGCCGTGATAAGCGCCGGCCGGTTCGTCGATCACGACGATGATCGCAACCCGCGGATTACTCAACGGAGCAAAGCCAACAAACGATGCGACGTGCTTGGTCGCGGAATACGCTTTCGTTCGCGGATCGATCTTTTGGGCCGTGCCCGTCTTGCCGGCGGCGGAATAACCGTCGAGTTGCGCTTGCTTGGCAGTGCCGATCAACGTCACGCCTTCGAGCATGCCGCGCAACGACGTCGCAACCTGCGCACTGATAACGCGTCGTTGTTCGGGTTGTGCGCGATAGACAACTGCGCCTTCAGCATTGCGAACCTCGCGGATCAAATGCGGCGCGATACGGACGCCGTCATTCGCCACCGCGCCGAACGCCGAGACCATCTGCACCGGCGTCACGCCGACTTCCTGTCCGATTGCGATCGATCCGATCGACGACGCTTGCCAGCGTTCCACCTTCCTCACGATGCCAACCGTCTCGCCCGGCAGCTCGATCCCCGTCTTCGATCCAAAACCAAAGCGACGAATGTAGTCGTACATCGTCGGGTCGCCGACGCGTAACCCGAGTTTGATCGCCGCGACGTTGCTCGACTTCTCGAGTGCCTGGGTGATCGTCAACGTGCCAAACGCGGTGTGATCGTGAATCACACGACCAGCGACAGTGATTGCGCCCATCTGACAGTCGATCCGGTCTTCGGGTTTGACGAGGTTCTTCTCGAGCGCCGCTGCAAAGGCGACGATCTTGAACGTCGAACCCGGTTCGTAGATGTTTTGCAACGCCCAGTTCGATCGCGTCTCTGCTTTCGTCGCGGCGACGTTGTTGGGATCGAACGACGGCGCGTTTGCGAGTGCGAGGATCTCGCCGCTCTTTGGATCGAGCACGATCACCGTTCCCGACTTCGCTCGCGTACGTTGAATCGCGGCGTTGAGCGCCTGCTCCGCTTGATACTGAACCGTTTGATCGATCGTCAGTACGACTGTCTGGCCGGGCTTCGAAGCGATCTCGTAACTCTCGTACGGTTTTCCTTTCGCATCACGCTCCAGAAACAACTGTCCCGGTTCGCCGGCGATCTTCGAGTTGTAAAACTGCTCGACGCCGCCGAGGCCTTTGCCGTCGATGCCGACGTAGCCGAGCACGTGTGCGGCAAGTGGACCATTCGGGTAGTAACGCTTCGGTTCGAGCTCGAAATGCAGTCCCGGAAGACCGAGCGCGGTGATCTTTCCGGCCTGATCTGCGTCGAGACGCCGCACGACGCGAATGAAGCGCTTCTTCTCCGCCTGCCCGTCGCGAAACTCCTTCAACAGATCCGCATACTTCATCCCGAGCGTGTTCGAAAGTTCAGACGCGGTGCATTCGAGTGCTGCCGAGTCGAGACCAAACGGATCGACAAACAACGAAACTGTCTGAATGCTGCGCGCGAGTTGTCGTTCCTGACGGTCGAGCAGCTCGCCGCGTGGCGCGGTGGTTGGAATAGCGTCCTGCTGTTGTTGTTTCGCGCGCTCGATGAGCGTCTCGTGTTGGGAGAACTGGAGATGGACCAAACGCGCGATAACGATCAGCATCCAGAAACCAATAAAGGCCGCGACTAAAAGCGCGCGGCCGAGTGCAACATCCGGTCTGGACTTTGATTGGGCAACAAGGCGTGCCAGCATCACCTCTTGATTCCCTTCTCAACCAAGCGTGATGAGGACGCTTATCCGTGTTATCCGTGTTTTCTGGGAACACGGATTTAGAAACTATCTATTTCCAATCTGTCCTGGGGTTGCGGGTTTCAAACCCAGGCGCCGAGCGGCGGGCTCGAGTTTGTCGGGCGCGATTGCACGTTCTCGTTCCAGCTTGAGTCGTTCGATTTCTTCCGTAAGTTTCTTGCGTTCAGCGCGCAGGTCTTCGCTGTGGTAACCGATCTGCACAGCGGCGAAGTGCTGCTTGGCGGCAAAGACGAAGCCGCCCGCGAGGACCAATCCACAGAACAACAACAGCGCGAGTCGTGACAGAGCAGTAGCATCACGCGCGCGCCGAACCTTTCGCATTTGGCTGAAACTCTGGGAAACGTTTCATGGGAGTGGTCCAACCTAAAGGTCAACGGCGTTGACTAATCCCTAAACGCCAACGGCGTTAACTAATTCCAGCCCAGGGTTGCTTCAACCCTGGGAACGCTGGTGTCTTGTCAATCAAAACGCTGAAAGCGTTCGCCTTGCATGGAACCCTTTCAGGGTTGCCTAAAAACTTGGTCTTTAACCCAGGGTTGCGGCAACCCTGGGCTGGAATTAGCCAACGCTTTCAGCGTTAGCAGTTACTAACTTTCGCGCCGCTCGCAGCTTCGAACTGCGCGCGCGCGGATTTTCTTCAACTTCGCGATCGGTCGGCGTTACCGGACGTCGCGTCAAAATTTCAACTGCCTTGCGCGCGCCGCACGAACAAACCGGCAAACGCGGAGGACATTCGCAATGACCCGATAAACGTCTCAGTTCCCGCTTCACGATCCGATCCTCGAGTGAATGGAAACTGATGGCGACGAACCGCCCTTCGGGTGCTAAAAGATCAACTGACGTTTCAACAAACTCACCGAGCTCGTCGAGCTCTTTGTTCACCGCAATACGCAACGCCTGAAACGTCCGCGTCGCCGGATGAATCTGCTGTCGTTTGCGACCACCGCCGACAGCACGTCGCACCAGCTCGGCCAAATCTGCCGTCGTCGTGACCGGCTCACCTTGTTCGCGACGTTCAACGATGCGACGGGCGATGCGTCGTGAGTGTCGCTCTTCACCGAACTCGAAAATGATCCGGGCGATTTCCGCTTCGGGAAGCTGTTGAAGAAGATCGGCTGCGGTTGGTCCCGTTGTGGGATCCATCCGCATATCTAAAGGAGCGTCGAATCGAAAACTGAAGCCACGCTCGGGTGAATCAAACTGCAGGGAAGACACCCCTAGATCGACAAGAATGCCGGCTGCATCGCTTTCACCGGCTTCGCTCATCACTGTTTCGATTTTGCGAAAGTTGGCCTGGACGGCGCGAAATCTCTCTCCGAAAGGTGCGAGGCGCTGACGCGAGTATTCGAGCGCCGCGGGATCGAGATCCAAACCGATGATGCGAGTATCAGTGGAGGATTTCAGAATTGCTTCACTGTGTCCGCCAAGCCCAACCGTGCAATCTACAAAGAGACCGCCTCGCTCAGGAACGAGGTATTTCAATGTCTCCTGTAGCAGCACGGGGCGATGGGGCGCGCCCATGCCCCCCAAAGGCGCAGCCATCACCACCGCCCCGTGATCTCGTTCAAAGATCCTTTAAATCCGTAGCTCAAATGCCTAGTCTCGCAATCGCCGCTTCGTCCTCCTCTGTATAAGGATCGGCGAGCAAGCGAGTTTTGAACTTGTCGAGCTCCCAAACTTCGAGATACGTCAGGTATCCCAGGACCGCGACGTCGCCAATAACCTCAGCGCTCTTCCGCAGCAACGGATGAATCAGCAGTCGACCCTGCCCGTCCATCGTTGCCTGCTGTCCGAAGTAGTTCGTTCTGTCAAGGAACTTTCTGCGCGCCGGATCCATCGACGGCAGTAACGAGAGTCGCTGTTCGATCGACTCCCATTCGGGTAAGGGATAAATCCGAACGCACTCGCCGGTCAGGCTCGTGATATAAAAGTCTTTGCCGTGCTTCTCGTCGATTGACCGCCGAAACTCCGTCGGCACTTTAAGACGGCCTTTGATATCGATTCGTGCCGTGTAGTTTCCTCGCAGCATATTTTTGGCCTGACGAGAGAGCATGGTGGGTGGCCAAAAGGAAAAGTTTTACCAATGATCGGTGTTGCTACGAGGTTGGACCCACTTCCGACCACTTTTGACCACCCGAGGCGGATACTACGTCCCTGTCCCAACCGTGTCAATAGGTAAAGCTGTTTACGGGCATACAGAAGGCGATCACATATCTCGGTTGTGATCGGTGTTCCAAAACACGTATAGTCCCCGACCAAACGAATGACATCGATTCTTCTGTTTGGCTTGCTCGCCGCCGCGGCTAATGTGGTCGGCGGCCTCGTGTTGGTGAAGGCGGGCGGACACCGATGGGGTGAACGATCTCTGAAATACCTGGTCGCACTCGGGGCAGGGTTCATGCTCGCGGCCATCTTTATCGAAATCCTACCGGAAACCATCAACATTTGGACCCGAACCGCCAACGGCGAATCGAGTGCGCAGGCAGTGCTCCCCGCGATGACCTTATTACTCGCGGGTTATCTGGCGATCCAGTTCTTCGAGCACACACTCGCGCCGCACTTTCACTTCGGCGCCGAAACGCATCCGGAGTCGTTTATGCGCCCCTCAGCGGCGTACACGGCAGTCGGCGGCCTCTGGATCCACACGTTTTTCGACGGAGTCTCGATCGCGTCGGCGTTTCTGATCAACTTCAAAGTCGGCATCCTGGTATTCATCGCGATCCTGCTGCACAAGATGCCCGAAGGTTTCACCGTCGCGTCGATCATGCTCGCGAGCGGCCGCTCGACGCGCGCAGCGCTGATTGCGACCGCTGCAATCGGCGCCGCGACTCTCGCCGGCGTCATCGCAATCGGCGTCCTCAATGAGCGGATGAGCAATTCCGTCGGTTATGCGCTACCATTCTCTGCCGGCGTGACCCTGTATGTAGCCGCCAGCGACCTGATCCCCGAAGTGAATCACAAAGAAGAGCGAAACCCCACGGTCTCAATCGTCGTTTTTGGAGGGGTTGCCCTTTTCTACCTGTTGCACAGGTTCATTGAGGGATAGGCCCGGCGAGATATTTGCAAATTGGCGTTGCGCTTTAGAAAATCTGGTTCGTGTCTGCGGCTTGGCTTCGGCCTTCTGGCTTTGCTTTTTGCTTTAGCCGCGCCGCTTCACGCGCAGACGAGGCCGCAGGCCCCAGTTCCCTTACCCACTCCGTTCACTCCCATTGTCGATAACGCGAACGTCATCGACGCTGACACACGTCAGCGCCTCGAAACGATCTACCGCAACCTGCAGCAACGCGCGGGAGTTGTCTACGCAGTTCTGACTGTGCCGACAACCGGCGAGCAACCGATCTTCGACTACTCGCTTGCGGTCGCACGCGGTTGGGGTATTGGACCACCAGACGCCGATACGCCGAGTTTCCTGCTCGTCGTCGCGGTTCAGGACCGGAAGTACTTCACACAGGTGAGTCACCACCTCGAGGCCGATCTGCCGGACGGAGTCGTGGGTCAGATACAACGTGAACGGCTGGTGCCGGCGTTCAGACAGGGAAACTACAGCAAAGGAATTTACGACACGGTCCAGGCGAACGTGGCGACGCTCGCTGCGAAGCGCGGGTTCAATATCGAAGGTATCGATCAGAGCTACGCATACCGCGGCAGAGACGAACAACCTGGGTTTCAGATCCGTCAGAGCCGTGGAAGCCTCTCGACTGTTTGCTGCGGCATAGTTGTTGTTGTGTTCATCGTCATATTGATTTCCGGCGCCTCGCGCGGAGGACGCGGAGGCGGACGAGGAGGACGCGGACGACGTGGCGGCGGTGGCGGATTGTTGGAGGCGCTGCTGTGGGGAAGTGTGCTCGGTAATCTCACAAGTGGCGGTCGCGGTTGGGGATCGAGTAGCGGTTGGGGCAGTAGCGGAGGTTTTGGTGGCGGCGGTTTTGGCGGCGGTGGTAGTGGTGGTTTTGGCGGCGGCTTTGGTGGCGGAGACAGTTTTGGCGGCGGCGGCGCTGGTGGTAGTTGGTAAACCACGGATGACATTGATACATCGGATGCAAACACGTTATGGCAGTTAACACTCAAGTACGAGAAGCACTGCGCGAACTGGTAGACGATCTTCGTGCGACTCACGGAGACAATCTCGCGTCTGTCGTGCTGTATGGTTCGGCGGCCGCCGGCGACAACATCGAGCTCCGTTCAGACTACAACCTGCTCATCGCACTGAATCGCATCACGCCTGAAGATCTGCGCGTGGCCCAGGCGCCGATGCGTGAGTGGCAACGACTGGGCCATCCGCTTGCCGTCTATTTCACTGTCGAAGAACTTTCTGACGCCGCCGACGTGTTTCCGATCGAGTTTCACCAGATGGCAAATGCGCGCGTCGTCCTTTACGGTCAGGATCCGTTCGAGTTCGTCAAACTTTCGGACGCAAACCTGCGGCATCAGGCGGAGTACGAACTCCGCAGCAAGTTGATCCAACTGCGTCGTCTTTATATTCCCGCTTCAGTTTCCAGCGAGAAGTTGTGCGACTTGATGAGCGACAGTCTGTCGAGTTTTGCGGCACTGTTTCGCGCCGTGTTGTTGCTCTTCGGAGAGGAAGCGCCGGTCGCGAAGACAGACGTCGTCCGCGCGACGGTGCGATTGTTGAAACTCGACCCGACGGCTTTTGAAAGAGTTTTCGAACTTCGCAATGACGGAAATCTGCCGTCGTCGGAAAAGGAAGCAAACGATCTTTTTGCAGCGTACATGTTTCAGATCGAGCAGGTAGTTGAAGCGGTCGATGAACTTAGACCAGACAGAACTGACAAGATGGGAGATTTAAGATGAAGAGTCGAAGACTAGCGATCCTTTTTGGCATTGCGGTGCTTTCGTTGACCGCGAGTGGCTGCGGCTACAACACGCTTACGACGAAACGTGAGAACGTGAAGGGTAAATGGGCCAACATCGAAACGCAGTTGCAGCGTCGTGGCGACCTGGTGAACAACCTCGTCGAATCGGCGAAGATGGCGGGCATTCAGGAGCAGGAAGTCTTTGGCAAAATAGCCGAAGCGCGTTCACGTCTGCTGAATGCGACGACTCAGGCGCCGCAGGGTGAAGCGGGCGACAAGTCACCGGAGCAGAAGCAGGCGGTGATCGATGCGGCGAATAGTTTTGGCGGCACTGTCGGTCGGTTGCTGGTGTTGCAGGAGAACTACCCGGTATTGAAGTCGAACGAAAACTTCCTGAAGTTGCAGGACGAGATCGCCGGCACTGAGAACCGCATCGCCATCGCCCGCAAGGACTACAACGACGCGACGCAGGACTACAACACAACCCGCGCCCGCTTCCCAACCGTGATCTCGGCGAAGCTCTTCGGCTTCGCGGAAGAACCCTACTTCAGAGCGGAAGAAGGCGCCCGCGAGGTCCCGCAGATCAATGCAAACTCCCTGAGGCCAACGCAGACGAAGTAAGTCTCAGTACAACAATCATGGAACGGAGAAGCAGGGTCAAGTAGAACGAGCCGGAGCGCAGCCCGCTGCGTGATTCCAACACCTTGCGAGGACGGGCGGGCACTCCTGCGCCCCCTTACTTTGAGCTTCGCGCTTGCTATTAGTTTTGCTTTGGGCTTTTCGAGATTCTGATGCGGCCGCCTCTCACCCGTAATGATCGCAGCATCCCGCAATTCGGCTTCGTAACGCGTTAATAAATCCTGCATGATCAACTGGCGTTCGCGGGCGGGCACATCCGGTAGTCGGACCAGACCAGCGTGAGAAAAGTTTTCGAGGTAAATCAGCTCACCAAAATCAGTATCAATAGTAACTAGAATTCTCGTTTCCTTAGCCGCCCACTCGAGTAATGCGCGGTCCCCTGGATCAGGCCCGAGTTCCCGAGACTCGACCACATCATGTCTTTGCGTACGGAGCCAGTCAGCGAGGAACTGACCGGCGCAACGGTCTATTAAAAACTTCATTAGCCGGAGATATGGACGGAGTCGAGCTTATCGTGCGCGATTACGGCTGAGCATACGCAAGACAAGCCCTGAGGTCATCAGGTTCCAAATCAGGGTAGTCCGTGAGAATCGTCTCAGGAGTTTCCCCTTGAGCAAGCAAACTGAGAATGAGTTCGACGGAGATACGCATTCCCCGAATGATGGGTTTACCACCAAAAATCTCGGGGTTCACTGTTATGCGTCTAAGAAGCGTTTCGTCGATCACGGTTATTAGGTTCTTTCGATATAACGAACGTTTTGTTCGCTGGAACATTGTAGATTCAAAGGGGCTTTACGTCACGCCATCAGTTAAAGCTTCACAATGGCTTCGATGGTGGGATGTTCAGTTAGAACCCGCGGGAGCTGCACATGGAGCAGTGATCGCAGGGTTTGGAGCCCGGTTCGAGGGTGCAAGTCTTTTCGTTTTGAAAGAAATCGACGAGCTCGGAGATGGTGGCTTCTTCAACACCAAAACGTTCCTGACTCGGATGGCTCGCGTTCACCCCCGCGAGCCATGGCGAGTGAAGCTTTGGCTGAAGTAACTCTAGACTCAATTTGTATCAATCGGTTTTGTAAGTCATTTAGGGTCGCGCGCATTGCCGCGAGTTCGGAACCAATATCCGTGTTGCTGCTGGGAGCGGGCGAAGACGCGCCGCCGCCGACGCGCCGCGCGATTCGTTCCGCCATCAATCTTGCCTGATCAGAACTCATAAGAAATCGATTCGATCCACTACTCCAACAATCGCCGAGTCGATTGCAGCACCGGCCTCTCCGGTCGCCGCAGTCGAAGCGCTCCAACCTTCCTGCACGATCAAAACCGTATCGCCAACGCCCGCATCAACCGAATCCAGCGCCAGCACTGAGTAACTCGTATCTTCACCTTCCGGCGTGATCTGCTGGCACAGCATCACACGCGCACTCTCGTATCGGTGGTTCTTCTGCGTGGCGACAATGTTTCCAACTACGCGAGCGAGAATCATGTTAACGCGCCGGCGGGCGCGTTGCCCCCTTCCTAACTTGTTCTTGTTACGTGCGCCTCAGAATCCACGATGCCAACGATCGTGCAATCAGTCGGCGTGTCTTCGCGTTTGAACGGAAAACTCGCTTCCTTGCCACGACACCAGAACACCAATTCGCCCACACCCGCGCCAACTGAGTCAACCGCCACCATCGGTTTGCCGCTCGGCTCCAGGTTCTTGTCGATAGTTTGCACGACGAGCAACTTGCGACCTGCAAGGAATCGTTTTTCACCGTTGCTACGACAGTGCCGATGACTCGCGCGAGTTGCATGACTTCAATATCTCAACCGCCATTACATCAACCGTATCGATCACGCCCACGATCGCCGCATCCACCGGCACATCCTTCATTCCCTGCGCCAGACGCGCGCTGGATCCGGCCACGACCAGCACGCGCTCGTGAAAACCGGCGCCAACCGTATCAACCGCAACGACGTAACCGGTCGTGTCGCTGCCATCTACGTTGATCGGCCTCACGATCAGTAGTTTCTTTCCACTTAACCGTTCGTCCTTTTGCGTCGCTACAACGGTGCCGAGGATGCGAGCAATGATCATCGTTCTTAACGAATACCAATCGGAAGGCTCTCGTCGACGCTGCCATGCGGGCGCGGAATCACGTGGACGCTGACCAGCTCGCCGACGCGTCGCGCAGCAGCAGCGCCGGCGTCAGTCGCGGCTTTCACGGCGGCAACGTCGCCGCGGACGATCGCAGTGACAAAACCTGCGCCGATCTTTTCATAACCAATAAGAGTGACGTTGGCGGCTTTCACCATCGCGTCGGCCGCTTCGATCATCGCGACGAGTCCTTTTGTTTCAACCATTCCGAGTGCTTCCTGCATTCAGCTGCTCCTATATGTGAAGTTCAATCCTATTACTACTGCTTTATCATTAACTGCCTGGCTTAACAACTCTACCAACTCTTCACGTGTCAACGAAATCTTTCCGGATCCATTTTCCATGATCGGCTCACGCAAGTAACCGCATGCCTGCCCGCGCGCCGACTCACCGAGATAACCCGCTTCCTCGCGCACGTTGATCAACTTCTCAATCGCATCGGGCGAAAGATTACTTCGAACCGCCAAGCACCCGCGACAGGATTGCGATCTTCGCAGTATGTTCGAGCGTTTCCAAACGATCCCACGCCTGCCAGAGATCCGCGCCGTAAGCGACCGCGCCATGATTCGCCATCAACAACGCGTTGTGATGTTTGACCAGCGGCTGCATCTGCTCGGTTAATTCGTCCGTCGAAGGCGTTCCATACGACGCGAGCGGAACACAACCGAGCGTCAGGATCACTTCCGACAGTATCGGTTGATCGATCGCCAGCCCCGCAACGGCAAACGCAGTCCCATGCGGCGGATGCGCGTGACAGACCGCTTTCATATCCGGACGTTCGCGATAGACCAGCAAATGCATCGCCAGCTCGCTCGACGCGCGGCGATCGTTGAGCGGGCGTCCTTCGAGATCCGTGACCGCGAGCAGATCCTCCGCTCATCCGTCCTTTGCACGTCATCGTCGGCGTGGCGATGATCCGCCCATCGTCGAGACGCACGCTGACGTTGCCGTCCGACGAAACGACGTAACTCCGCTCGTACATCAAGTGGCAAACGCTGAATCAGATCTCGTCTGGCTGTTTGCTCATCCATACTTGTTTTCTGGTCGCGCTGCGCCGCGGTTGTGCGTGACGTAGCTGGCCGAAGGTTGAGAAAGAAAGTACGACAAGCGATTCCAACGAAGTCGTCAAATCTACTGTCTTGACTTTCACGCCTTTGCGCGAGTTCAACGAGACAGGCGCGAAATTCAGCACTGCTTTGATGCCCGCGGACATGATCTGATTGAGCACTCTTTGCGCCGCTTTGGCGGGAACGGCGATCACCATCACGTCGATCGACTTCGTCGCGAATGATCTTCGCGATTTGCTTCGACGTCGTGAACGAGGATCTTCCTCGCCGATGCGGCTGTCCGATCTTCTGCCGGTCGTTATCAAACAGCGCGACGACGGTGAAGTTCGATCGTCCAAAGCCGTTGTAGTTTGCGAGCGCCGTTCCGAGCCTGCCGGCGCCGACGATGCCGACGCGATGCGGGCTGTCGAGACCGAGTATCTTCGTGATGTGATCGCGCAGGTCTTCGACGTAGTAACCGACGCCGCGCACGCCAAACTCACCGAAGTAACCGAGGTCCTTGCGAATCTGAGCGGAGTTCAGATGAAACTGCTCCGCCAGCGCCTGCGACGAGATAGTCTTGATTCCCGCTGCGTGAAGCGTGTTGAGGCAGCGAAGATAAACACTCAGCCGGCTGGTTGTCAGTTCTGATATTTTTTCAGACTTCATTCGCGGGAACCTGTCGCGGCCAGTATAATACTCCGGCGCAAATGATTGCACATCTGAACGGCACACTGCTCTTCAAACAACCGAATTCTGTAGATCGTTGAAGTGTCGGGCGTCGGCTATGAAGTGAACATCCCGCTGTCGACCTTTTACGAGCTCGCAGACACGGGTTCAAACGTCCAGCTCCGCATCTACACGCACGTCAAAGAAGATGCGTTGCAACTTTACGGCTTCAAAACGGCGCGCGAGCGCGAGCTGTTCGTCAACTTCATTTCCGTCAGCGGCATCGGACCAAAGCTCGGAATCGCACTGCTCTCGGGCATGAGCGCAGATGAACTGATCGCCTCGATCAAGACGAACAATCTCGCGCGTCTGACGTTAATCCCCGGTGTCGGCAAGAAGACGGCGGAACGGCTGATCGTCGATTTGCGAGAAAAGATGACGGCATTGTCGACCAGCGCAACTTGAAGAAGAGACTCCACAACAAGCTGCGGACATGTCGTCAGCCGACAATGTGCGGTCTGAAGCTCTTTCAGGTTTGATGAATCTGGGTTATCAACGATCGGCCGCCGAAAAGGCGATTGACTCCGTACTGAGCGACGGTGGAGATATATCCGTGGAGTCTGTGCTGAAGCGAAGACTGCGCAAGTTGGCTCTCGTCTAAATTGGATAACGCAATGGTTACCTGGCAAAGACGGTTCGGCGACCGATGAGGATCGGCAACTAGATCTGACACTGCGTCCGGCGCGGATCGAAGAGTACGTCGGCCAGCGACAGATCAAGGAAAACCTGCGCGTCTACATGAAAGCCGCCGCGCCATCGTCGCGAAGCGCTCGATCACGTGCTGTTGACTGGGCCACCGGGTCTCGGCAAAACCACTCTCGCCAACATCATCGCCAACGAGATGGGCGCCGAACTCAAATCCACTGCCGGCCCGGCGATCGAGAAAGCCGGCGACATCGCCGCCCTGCTGACCAACCTTCAGGAAGGCGACGTGCTCTTCATCGACGAGATTCATCGTCTGCTGCCCGCGCTTGAAGAAAAGCTCTATCCGGCGATGGAAGACTACCAACTCGATCTCCTGATCGGACAAGGTCGCTCGGCGCAGTTCCATCAAACTCGAGATTGCCGAAGTTCACTCTGGTCGGCGCGACGACGCGCGCGGGACTGATCACCGCGCCGCTGCGTGGACGTTTTGGCATCGTCTTTCATCTCGATTTCTACCCGCACGAAGATCTCGAAATCATCTGCAAACGTTCCGCCGAGATCCTCGGCGTGCAGATCGATGACGACGGCGCACGCGAGATCGCACGTCGTGCGCGGGGCACGCCGCGCATCGTCAATCGACTCCTGCGGCGCGTTCGCGATTACGCCGAAGTCGATTACGACGGACGGATCACGCAAGAGGTGGCGTACCACGCATTGAACCGGATGGAAGTCGACACGTATGGTCTCGATGAGATCGACCGAAAGCTGTTGCTGACGATCATCGAGAAGTTCGGCGGCGGACCGGTGGGTCTCGGCACGATCTCCGCCTCAATTCACGAAGAGAAAGACTCGATCGAAGAGATCATCGAACCGTACCTGATCCAGATCGGGTTCCTGGACCGCACGCCGCGCGGACGCCTCGCGACGCCGCTGGCTTACGAACATTTCGGCATCAATTCACCCGGCTCACAAAGACCCAGCCTGTTCGACCCCCGCTAGTTGGGCCTGACGTAATAGATCTCCCATGAAAGGCTTCAATTTCTTTTCGCGGCATTCATTCGGCGTTCGCAATCGTTCGCCGTGGAGATCGATGCTTGGACACGCGCTGCACCAGTTTCACGAAAACGATCTGTTCACGTCGGCTGCGGCGATGAGTTATTTCGGGTTGATGGCGCTGTTTCCGGCGTTGTTGCTGTTACTCGCGATCAGCAACAAGCTCGCGGCCGGGAGTCAGATGTTGTCGCATGCGGTCGATGTGTATCCGGGGTCGGCGAAGTTTTTGCGCGACACGATTGGAGCGTTTTCGCAGATTGGGGGATGGGCGCTCGTTACCTGCGTCATCCTGGTCCTGTGGGCCGGATCGTGGGTGTTTGCAGTGGTCGAGCGTGCGTTGAACCGAATCTGGAAAACGACGTCGCGAACGTTCCTGCATGGACGCGCGTTGACGGTCGGAATGGTTGGCGCGGTTGGTTTGCTGCTGTCGGCGTCTGTAGTGGTGACGTCGGCGCTGGTGGCGTTGCGTGGATTAGCGAACAGGTTTTCGCCGCGACAGGTTGAACGCTACACGTTGCTGGCGTCAGTCGGTAGCGCGTTTTGGCAAATCGTTTTCTTCGCGGCCAGTTACGTAATTACGGTTGCGCTTTTCGTTTTGGTCTATCGTTTCATGCCGCGTGCGGAAGTGACGTGGCGGGACACGTTGCCGGGTGCGTTTCTCGCGGGGCTGTTGTGGGAGTTGGCGAAGTACATCTTCGCGTGGAGCCTGGGTTACTTTCATTACGATGAGATCTATGGATCGGTCGGCGCTGTTGTTGCCGTGCTGACGTGGAGTTACGTATCGAGTTTGATTCTGCTGTTTGGTGCGCAGATGACGGCCGTGTTTCATTACGAGCATCCGGCATAATGCACATTTCCGAGTTTGATTACGACCTTCCTGACGAACTGATTGCCCAGCAACCTCTCGAAGAGCGCGATGCCTCGCGCATGCTGGTGTTAGATCGTAAATCCCAGTCGTGGGCCGATTCTGTTTTCAGTCAGTTTCCGGAGCATTTGCGGCGGAACGACGTCGTTGTCGTAAACAATTCGCGCGTGATTCCGGCGAGGCTGAGTGGGCGACGTGCGGAGACGGGCGGCGCGGTCGAGATTTTCCTGGTTCGCGAAATTGAGCCGCGGATTTGGGAGGCGCTGGTCCGTCCTGGCGGAAGATTGCGTGAAGGCGCGCGCGTCGTGTTTGGGGATGGAACGCTGATCGGAGAATTGTTGGACCAACCGGGCCATGAATTGCGGCGCGTTCGTTTCGAGTGCGAGGGTTCGTTTGAAACTGTTCTGCTTGAACTGGGATCGACACCGCTGCCGCCGTACATCAAACGACCCGCCGGCGACTCACGTGCGGATCGCGAACGCTATCAAACGGTCTATTCAAAATCTCCCGGTGCGATTGCGGCGCCAACTGCCGGTCTGCACTTTACTGACGATGTGCTGGCACAAGTGCGGGCCAAAACGTCAGTCGCCGAGGTCACGTTGCACGTCGGCTACGGAACGTTCGAACCCGTGCGCGTCGAAGATGTGGACCAACACTCCGTCAGCAGCGAACGATTCACTATCTCGAACGAAGCGGCGGAGACGATCAACCAGGCGCGGTCTGACGGCGGACGCGTGATCGTCGTCGGCACTACCACCATGCGCGCGCTCGAGTCATCCGCGAGCGACGCCGGCCAGATCGAAGCAAAGAGCGGCGAAGCGAGTCTTACAATCAAACCCGGTTACCGTTTCCGCATCGCCGACGCGTTACTCACAAACTTTCATCTCCCACGCTCTTCCCTGCTGGTGCTCGTCAGCGCCTTCGCCGGACGCGAACTCGTCCTGCGTGCGTACCGGCACGCGGTTGAAGATCGGTACCGTTTTTACAGTTATGGAGACTGTATGTTCATCGTGTAATTGCTCTTTATCCGTGTTCTGGAAAACAGTAAACTAGCCGCGACGAAAAGGTTATGGCCGTACTAAAGAAATTCCGTTCCCGCTGGTTGTCGCAATCCGAGGCGCCCTACGAGCCTGAAAAGAAAGCCAAGGCTCCCACGCCTTCGTGGGGCATGAGTTACGACATCCGGCCACTCACCATCTCGCAGCTCGATGAATGCTGGCGGCTGGATCAACGCTGCTTCATCGACGGCGAAGCGTATAGCAAGGAGACCTTCGACTACCTGTTGACCGCGCCGGAGTCTGTTTCGTTTCGTGCAGTGACTTCGGGTGGGGTGATGGCGGGGTTTGTTATCGGGCTCGTCGAACCCGATCGCACCGGACACGTCACGACCGTCGGCGTCGCACCCGAACACCGTCGACGCAGTCTCGCGAAGCGATTGATGCGTGAAGTTGAAGAAGCTTTTCGTAAGCGAAACGTGAGGCTCGTTCGCCTGGAAGTCCGAACCCTAAACACTCCGGCACAGAAACTCTACGAGAGTCTCGGCTACACCATTTCCCAAACTCTTCCGAAATACTATTCAAATGGCGGCGACGGGCTCCTGATGCTCAAGTCGCTCGACTAACCACAAAAGGCACAAGAAACACAAAAGGCACAAAACAGGAAAACTGAATTTCAGGAGTTCTTAACCTAACTTCCGGAAATTCCTTTTTCTGTCTTGTGCCTTTTGTGTTTCTTGTGCCTTTTGTGGCTAACCTTCTTGTGGCTAACCCCTACGCAATTCAGTTAAAACCTGTTTCGCAACGGCCTTCAACGTGTCAAACACTCCGACACCTGTTGCGGCAACTGCTTCAACCACCGGCTCGCCTTTTCTTTGTAACTCCGCCGCAAGATCCTCAACCGCCACAATATTGCCGAGATCTCGCTTGTTGAGCTGAAGCACGTACGGGATCTTCATCAGGTCATAACCCTGCGATTGCAAATTCTCCTCGAGGTTGTACAACGACTCGATATTCGCATCCATGCGCTCTTCCTGCGAATCAGCCACAAACACCACGCCATCAACGCCCTTCAAAATCAACTTGCGCGACGCGTCGTAAAACACCTGACCCGGCACCGTGTAAAGGTGAAACCGCGTCTTGAAACCGCGCACCGTACCCAACTCGAGCGGCATAAAGTCGAAAAACAGCGTGCGGTCAGTTTCAGTCGCCAGACTGATCAACTTGCCGCGCGCCTGCGGCGCAGTCGAATCAAAGATGTACTGCAAATTGGTCGTCTTACCACACAAACCTGGGCCGTAGTAGACGATCTTGCAGTTGATTTCGCGGGAAGCGTAATTAATAAAGGTCATAGCGTTAGCTAAAGAGACTGTCGATGTCCTCGTCTGTAATGCCTGCAAAGGGGGACTCGTCGTCGTAATCTGCAGCAGCGATCTCGTCAAACATCGTCGCTAGCTGGTGGGAGACTTGCTTGCTCCGCAATTTGACCAGGCCCAGACTGGAACGTTCGTCGAAGACGACTACCAGCAGGAGCCTGCCAACCACGGAGATGTGAATACTCTCTTTCTCCCCCTCATGGGAGAGCGTCGGGAATTCCTTCTCGCCGATGAGCTGCGCCATCCCTCCAGTAGCGGCGACGTTGCCGGCCGCGAGAGACGCCAGACTGGTTGTATCAATATTTCCCACTTCGCCCTGGGAAGCGATCTCCTGACCATCTTTGTCCACCAGGAAGACCACCTTAGCCGACGAATCCATCCGCAGCCGGGCCAGGACGGCTTTTATCTGGTGGTATTGCTGCTCACGCAACAGGATTGGTGTATCTGCCATTATGCGACTCGTTGTTGAAGACCGGGCGGGAATGTCTACCTGGAGAGTGAACCTGAAGCGCCTGCTTCGCTATCGCAAATTTCGGAACTAAAGAGGTTACTTATTCGGTTGGGGCTAAGTACCGAGGTGCTTCTGACCTCCATAAGCCAAACGCACTTTAACATAGCCAAACATACGCATCAAGTGTTTTTCTTTCTTGGCAGATTTGTCGAGATGGGCCGACTTTGGGACACGTAAAGCACCCGCAAATACTTGTGTTCGTTGATTTAGGGGCGAAGCTGTGGTAAAGTGCGGGCGATTCCAGCGGCTGCTCGCTACAGAGTGAGCAGCCTTTTGAGATTCCAACCCATGAGTAGCAGTCTCGCAAAAGGCTTGCGACGGTCCCCTACACGTTCAAAGGCAAAAAAAGCTCCGGCAAAAACCGCGAAGCGCGCTGTTAAAGCTAAAGCTGTCGCGGCCAAACCGAAGGCCAAACGTGCCGCCGCCGCCAAACCAGCCGCCTCCCGCAAGGCAGTTGCGCGGAAAGCTGCGGCCAAGCCGAAGGCAGCGGTGAAAGCCAGAAGACCGGCGCCGAAGCCTGCGGCTCGCAAGACTGCTGCCAAGAAGCTCTCGGTTTCGAGAGTCAAAAAGACGCAGAAGCTCGCGGCTGTCAGGGCAGTTCGCCCCACACAAACAACTCCGCCTCCACCGCGGCAACCCACGATTGACGAGTCGGCCGCGCTGGGAGCGTTCGAACGAGCTCACAAAGAGTTTGTCAGAGGACGCTTTGCTGAAGCTCGTAACCAGTTTCGGATCCTCGTCGACAAATATTCACAGGTTTCGGAAGTAGCCGCCCGCGCGCGCACGTACCTGGCAATCGCGGAGTCACGACTGCGAACGGAAAGCATGCTTCCCCGCGATGCTGACTCGCTTTACGATCGCGGCGTTATCGAACTGAACCGCGGCGAGTATGTCGCGGCGCAGGAGATGTTCGAACGAGCGCTCAAGCGCGAACCGGAAGCAGCGCACATTCACTACGGACTTGCTGCTACCCGCGCGCGTCTGGGTTCCATCGATCTCGCGCTCGAGTCGCTGCAACGCGCGCTCGCGATTCAACCCAATCTTCGTGTCCGTGCTCAACACGATCACGACCTGAACCCCCTTCGCAACGATCCTGACTTCGACCGGCTCATTTTCAGTAACCCTTCCTAACTGAACCGTAAAACACGGTAATATATCCCTGCGTTTCAGATCTGTGTTACCGGGAGTTTGATTTGCAAACAATCACAGGTGGTCAAAAACTTGTAGCCATCGGAGGCGGCACCGGGCTGTCGACGATGCTCGCCGGTCTCAAGCAATTAGTCGGCGAGAGCGATCAGGAGATCTGGATTGAGAGTCTGTCTGCCATCGTCACTGTTTCCGACGACGGCGGGAGCTCAGGACGTCTCCGCGACGAGTTGCAGATGCTGCCGCCGGGCGACATCCGCAACTGCATGATCGCGCTCTCCGAAGACGCGAACCTGATCTCACGTCTGTTTCGTTATCGCTTTCGCGGTGACGGCGAACTCGGCGGGCACAGTTTCGGCAACCTGTTCCTCGCCGCGTTGACGGAAGTGACCGGAGACTTCACGGAAGCGATCCGGATCTCGTCGGAAGTCATCGCCAGCAAGGGACACATCTATCCGGCGACGCTGAGCGACGTTCGTTTAGTGGCGGAACTGGAGGACGGCGCCATTGTTCGCGGCGAGACGCATATCTCGGCCTCGAAGGTTCCGATTCGTCGTTTGCATCTCGAACCCGAGGAATGTTTGCCGCTGCCGCAGGCGCTCAACGCGATTCGCGCCGCGGACATCATCACCGTTGGTCCCGGTTCGCTTTACACGAGCATCCTGCCGAACCTCCTGGTGGCGAAAGTGGCGCGCGTGATCGGCCAGAGTTCGGCGACGAAGATCTTCGTCAGCAACCTGATGACGCAACCGGGCGAGACTGACGGCTACACCGCGCGCGAACATCTCGAAACGGTCAGGAAGTACGCGCCGGAGATTCACTTCGACTTCGTCGTCGTCAACGACCGTCGCATCAGCAGCGAGCAGGCGGAACGCTACGCAGCCGAGGGTGCTTTTCAGATCGGTATTGACGATCCGATCGACGAGGCGCTCGATCGGACCACGGAGATCATGCGCGGCGATCTACTCGACGAAGGCGAAAAGGTCCGCCATCATTCGAATCATCTCGCGCAGGTTGTGCTGAACTGCCGCAAGCAAGCGCTGTCGCACGCAACTGTCGCCGTATGAACCCCGTCGGAGAACCTTCTTTGCCCAATAACGACAAACTGAGTGTGGTGATTCTCGCAGCGGGACTGGGGACGAGAATGAAGTCGCGGCGCGCGAAGGTGCTGCACGAACTCGGCGGGTTGCCGCTAGTCACGCACGTGGTGAAGACCGCAGAGCAGTTGGATCCGCAAACGATTCTCGTCGTCGTGGGTCACCAGGCGGAAGAGGTTGAGAAAGCGGTGCTCGACGCAGTTGGTGAGCTGGCGAGTTTTGCGGTGCAGGCGAAACAGCGCGGCACCGGCGATGCGGTCGAGTCTGCGCGGAGCCTGCTGGAAAATTCCGATTCGCTGTTGTTGGTGTTGTCGGGCGACGTTCCGCTGATCCGCGCGGAAACGCTTCGAAAGCTGATTGCAAAGCATCGCGAGAGTGGCGCGGCTTGCACGATTTTGAGCGTCGAGCTTCAGAACCCGACGGGTTACGGGCGGATGGTCCGCAACGAAAATGGCTCGTTTGCGCGAATCGTCGAACACAAAGATGCGACGCCCGAGCAACGACAAATCCGCGAGATCAACAGCGGGCATCTACTGCTTCGAAGCTCGCGATCTGTTTCAAGCGCTGCGCCGCGTCAAGCCGGCCAACGAACAAGGCGAGTACTACCTAACCGACGTCGCCGAAATCATTCTGTCACTTGGCGGACAAGTCAGCGTCTATCTCCACGACGATCCGCGCGAAGTCTCGGGAATCAACACGCGCGCCGAGTTGGCCGAGTTTGAAAACCTGCTGCGCCGCAACACCGTTCGACGGCTGATGATGGAAACCGGCGTGACGTTTATCGATCCGTCGCATGCGTACATCGGTCCTGAAGTGCAGATCGGCCCCGACAGCATCATCTACCCCGATGTCGCGATCGAAGGCAAATCAGTGATCGGCGAAGGCTGCGTGATCCGTTCCGGCGTGCGCATCACAAACTCCCGGCTCGGAAACGAAGTGACGGTGAAAGACCACTCGATCATCGTCGACTCCGAAATCGGTTCTAACTGTTCCGTCGGACCGTTCGCGCATCTGCGCATGAATGCGACGCTCGAAGAGAAAGCCACCGTCGGCAATTTCGTCGAAGTGAAGAAGTCGCGGTTGAAACGCGGCACGAAGGCGATGCATCTGACGTATTTGGGAGACGCGACGATCGGCGAGCGAATGAACATCGGCGCCGGCACCGTCACGTGCAATTACGACGGCAAGCACAAGCACGAAACGATCATCGAAGACGATGTTAAGATCGGTTCGGACACGATGCTGGTCGCGCCTGTGACAGTCGGCGCACGATCGATGACTGGCGCCGGATCGGTTGTAACGAAAGATGTACCGCCCGATTCGCTCGTCGCGGGTGTTCCGGCGAAAGTGAAGAAGAAGTTGAAATAACATTGACCTCCCGCAAGCGGGAAACACAGGTAAACAGGAAACACTATGTGCGGAATTGTTGGTTATGTGGGTAACAAACAGGTCGTGCCGCTGATCATCGACGGCCTGCGCAAGCTCGAGTATCGCGGTTACGACTCCGCCGGCATCGCCGTCGTCAACGAAGGACACGAACTCGAGATCCGCCGCGCTGAAGGCAAACTGCGCAACCTCGAAGAGACGATTCGCCTCAACCCGCTCGACGGCACTTACGGAATCGGCCACACGCGTTGGGCCACGCACGGACGTCCCACCGAAGAGAACGCACATCCGCATCGCGACTGCACCGGCCGCGTCGTCGTGGTCCACAACGGCATCATCGAAAACTATCTGCAACTCAAAGAGCGACTTCGTCGCAGTCCGATCACCGCTTCGTCACTGAAACCGACACTGAGATCATCGCGCACCTGATCGAAGAACACCTGAAACAGGATCTGACGTTCGAAGCAGGCGGTCCGTACGGCAGTGTCGGAACTGCGCGGGATCTTTGCGCTTTCGATCATCAACGCCGACGAACCAGACACGATCATCGCCGTGCGTCAGGGTCCGCCGGTCGTCATCGGCCTTGGCGATCGTGAGTTTTTCGTCGCGTCAGACATTCCACCGATCCTGCATCACACGCGCGACGTGTTCTTCCTTGGCGACGGCGAGATCGCCATCATCAACAAAGACGCCGTTCGCGTGATCGACTTCGAAGGCAACTCGGTCCAACCGTCGATTCAACGGATCACGTGGGACCCGATCATGGCGGAAAAGGGCGGCTTCAAGCATTTCATGCTCAAGGAGATTTACGAGCAGCCGCGCGCCGTCCGCGACACGGTCCAGGGTCGCATCTCGCTCGACACCGGACGCGTGTTTCTCGACGAGATGGCGAACATCACCGAGTCCGATTTCAAACGTTTCACGTCGATCAAGATCGCCGCGTGTGGCACGTCGTGGCATGCGGGACTCGCGGGCAAGTACATGATCGAACAGCTTGCGCGCGTGCCGGTCGACGTCGATTACGCTTCCGAGTTTCGTTATCGCGATCCGGTGATGGACGAGAAGACGTTGTTGCTCGTCATTTCGCAATCAGGCGAAACCGCAGACACGATCGCCGCGTTGCGCGAAGCGAAAGAGCTTGGCGCGCGGGTGTTGGCGATCTGCAACGTGCAGGGTTCGATGATCGTGCGCGAGGCCGATGGAACGATACTGACTCACGCTGGTCCGGAGATCGGCGTCGCGTCGACAAAGGCGTTTACGGGTCAGATGATCGCGCTCTACCTGCTCGGACTGTATCTCGGGCAGCTCCGCGGCACGTTGACTGAAGACGAAGCGCGATTTCACGCACAGGAACTGGCCGAACTGCCGGTAAAACTCGAACACCTGCTGAACGACTCTGACGGAATCGAGGAGCTCTCGAAAGAATTTTTCCGTTCGACTGACTTTCTCTATCTCGGTCGCGGCATCAACTTCCCTGTCGCTCTCGAAGGCGCACTGAAGTTGAAAGAGATCTCCTACATTCACGCCGAAGGATACCCGGCGGGCGAGATGAAGCATGGACCAAACGCGCTGATCGACGAACGTCTGCCGGTGCTCTTCATCAACACGCGTGAAGAGGGCAACCGCGCTTCCGAACTGCGTTACGAAAAAACGCACTCGAACATCGTGGAAGTTAAAGCTCGTGAAGGTATCGTGATCTCGGTGCTGACTGAAGGCGACACGATGTCGTCCGTCGTGTCGGACCACGTGATCGAGATCCCTGCTTCGAGCGATCTGCTGTCACCGATCCTCTCCATTATTCCGTTGCAACTACTTGCCTATCACATCGCGGTCCGCCGCGGTTGCGACGTGGACCAACCACGCAACCTGGCGAAGTCTGTCACTGTGGAATAATCAACTTCGGCAGGATCACCTGTCACTTCACAATACACATTCAAACGCGTACGCGACACCGTTCCGGGCGCCCAAATAGCCCGGAACGGCACAAAAGATAGTGTCCCCTCGGGGCAAACGGCGGCGGCACTACTTCCCCCATGCGTGCCCTCGCCACGTTGCCCCGTTTGCCCCCCGCCAACCATGTAACGCGTAAGACGAGACAAAAAGGGCCGCTTTTTTTTCACCCATTTTTTCGTTCGTGATCGAGCAGTCTCTGCTTCCGATCCAATCCCCAGCGATAACCACCAAGACTCTGATCTTCACGTACGACGCGATGACACGGAATCACCAGCGCGACCGGATTCGTCGCACATGCACGTCCGACGGCGCGCACCGCGCCCGGTTTGCCTAACGACTTCGCGACGTCGCCGTACGAAACTGTTTGACCGTACGGTATCGCGCGCAACTTCTCCCACACCTGACGCTGAAAAGCAGTCGAGCGAATGTCGAGCGGCAGATCGAGTTGCGGCTCTTTGTTTGTGAGATGACTCAAAATCTTCTCGACCGTACCGCGCAATGTCGAATCGTCGCGCGCGAATCGTCGCCGCAGGAAACTCCGCGCGCAGATCCTCTTCGAGCTCCGCGTCTGTATCACCCATTCGCACCGCGCACACGCCGCGCTCGGTGACGGCAACAAGAATTGTCCCAACGGCGAAGTCGCGATCGTGTAATTGATCCTCAATTCCTCGACCGCCGCGACCGTAAGTCGCCGGCGTCATGCCGAGTTCCTCCGGCGCGTGTTCGTAAAGTCTGCTACTCGAATTGAATCCTGAATCGTAAAGCGCTTTGTCACTGGTTCTCCTTCGCGAACGAGCGTTTTGAAGTTGCCGAATCTGCGCGCAGTTAAATACTGCCGAGGGCTAATTCCCATCACGCGTTTGAACGTGCGTTGCAAATGAAACGTGCTGACGCCGGCGTCTGCTGCGAGGTCAGCGAGTTTTACCGTCTCGGTCTGACTCGCGTCGAGAAAACGACAGACGCGCTGCACGAGCTCCACTCGCGAGTCGACAAGACGCGCCGCGTCGCGGCTCGCATCGCAAACACGCGCGAAAACCCGCCTGTTCCGCGGCGTCGGGCAGTTCGAAGAACGTCACGTTTTCGCGACGCGGCCGCCGCGACGGACACGACGGCCGGCAGTAAACGCGCGTCGAACTGACTGCAAACACAAACTGCCCGTCGAACCGCGAATCTTTCGCCGCCACTGCTTGCCACATTCGATCATTCGTTTCCATCACGCCGACTATCGTAAACCCCAGAGTAAACAGATGATCTACCCGCTTCTTGCGGTCAAATCTTTGTGAAGTTCGATCTGTGTGCTTAAATGCGAAAAAATGCAAAACTCGTGGATTCGGAATTTCTATCACAACTTAACGAACAACAGCGCGAAGCCGTGCTCGCTACCGAAGGGCCGCTCCTGATCCTCGCCGGAGCGGGTTCCGGCAAAACGCGCGTCATCGCGCATCGCATTGCCTATCTGATCGCCGAAAAGAACGTCCCGACCTGGAACATTCTCGCCGTTACGTTCACTAACAAAGCCGCCGACGAGATGCGCCAGCGCGTGCAGCGACTGTTGCACGCCCGCGACGACTCGAGCCTGCCGCTCGTCTCGACGTTTCACAGTTTGTGCGTGCGCATCCTGCGCCAGGACATCGAAAAACTTAACGACAATTACACGCGCCGGTTCACGATCTACGATCAGGACGATTCGCTGCGTCTGTTCGGCAGTGCATCAAAGACATCGGTTACGATGAAAAGTCACTCGGCCAGCGCTGCGTACAATCTGCCATCAGTGCGGCGAAAAACCGCGGCGAAGATACAACGGCGTTCGCAGCACGCGCCGAATACGTGCGATGAACGCCGCGCCGCGATCGCCCGCGTCTATCAGATGTACGAAGACCGCCTGCACGCGAACAACGCGCTCGATTTCGACGATCTGCTGATCAAAACCGTGCGACTCCTGCGCAACGTTCCCGAAGTTCGCGAAAAGTACAACAACAAGTTTCGCTACATCCTCGTCGACGAATACCAGGACACGAACTCGCTACAGTTCGCTCTGATCAGCCTGATCACGCAGAAGCAGCAGAACATCGCGGTCGTCGGCGACGAAGACCAGTCGATCTACAAGTGGCGCGGCGCCGACATCAGCAACATTCTCAACTTCGAAAGTCACTTCCGCGAACACAAAGATCATCCGTCTCGAACAGAATTATCGTTCGACGCAAACGATCCTCGACATTGCCGGCGCGGTCGTGAAGAACAACCGGCAACGCAAAGGAAAAACTCTGTGGACTTCGAACCCGCGCGGCGGACGTGTCGGTTATTACCAGGCTTACGACGCAGAAGCGGAAGCGCGCTGGGTCGCCGGAAAGATCCTCGAGCATCGACGCGACGAGTTCGATCTGCGCGCCGCCGTTCTCTACCGGACCAACTCGCAATCGCGCGTGTTTGAAGAAGCGATGCGTCGCGCCGGTTCGCAGTACAACATCTCGGCGGCTTCTCGTTTCTACGAACGAATGGAAGTGCGCGACATCATCGCGTATCTCAAACTCGCGCTGAATCCAAACGACTCGATCGCGCTGATCGCGTCATCAACAGTCCGCCGCGCGGTATCGGCCGAACGACGCTCGAAGAAATCGAGCGACGACAGAAAGACTACGGCCTTTCGCTGTGGGAAACGATCGCGCTCGTGATCGAAAATCCCGAAAAGCTGAGCCCGCGTGCGATCAACGCGCTGCGAAACTTCCGCAACATCGTCACGCGTCTCAGCGAGATGGCGACGAGCGAAAAGCCTGAATCGGAAGAGCCCGTTTCAGACGTCGTGCGCGCTGCTATCGTCGAGACTGGTTACGAATACGCACTGCAATCCGAAAAGACGGAAGAAGCTCAAGGACGTCTCGAAAACCTGCAGGAACTCGTTAACGCCGCGGTCGATTACGACGATCAGGGTATTGATGGACTGCGCGAGTTTATCGATCACTCCGCACTCGTTTCCGATCAGGACGACTACAAGCGCGATGCGCCGGTGACGCTGATGACGGTCCACTCGGCGAAAGGTCTCGAGTTTCCGCTCGTCTTCATCGTCGGTCTCGAAGACGGTCTGTTCCCGCACTCGCGCTCCGCAACCGATCCGGCGGATCTCGAAGAAGAGCGTCGACTGGCTTACGTTGCGATGACGCGCGCCGAGCGCTATCTCTACGTCGCGCACGCGATGAAGCGGCGTGTTTACGGCGAAGAGTTCGCCTCAGAACCGTCGCAGTTTTTGAACGAGATGCCGCTCGAGTTGTTGGAAGATCTCTCACTCGGCAAGTCGTGGTTGTATTTCAGACGTGAAGCTGACGCGATCGAAGTCGAGCCACCTGACGAACCGCGTCGCGAGAAGAAAAAGTACACCGGCAAGACTTACAACACCCCCGACTCGATTGCCGACTTCTTCAAGCAACGCAACCGGCAGTTGGGCCAAACGCCGGAACCAAAACCCAAACCGGCGCCCGCTTCGTCGACTTCATCGTCAGCAGAATTCGCGCCCGGCTCTTACGTGAGGCACTCCAAATACGGCCGTGGCCTCGTGCTCCGGCGCGAAGGCGCGGGCGAGGCCACTAAACTAACCGTAAGTTTTCCTGGCTATGGCCAGAAGAAGCTGGTCGAGAAGTACGCCGGTCTGGAAAAGGCGTAACTACCGAACAGAGATTTGATTCGCAGTCAGCTCCGATGCGATGTGATTCGCGTCGAACACCTTCCGCAGAATTTCCAACATTCCTCTCGAATCAACCGAAATCGCGCGATTGACTGACTCGTCGTAAATATAGTCGCCGACAAGCGATTGGATGTTGCCGTCGAAGATCAACCCGACGAGTTCGCCGTTCTGGTTGATTGTCGGCGAACCGGAGTTACCGCCGATGATGTCGTTCGTCGAAACGAAGTTGAACGGCGTGTTCATGTCGATCGACGACTTCTTGTCCATCCAGCGTTGCGGCAGAACGTACGGGAACTGGTGTTTGAAATGATCGCCGCGCGCATAAAGACCCCCGAGCGTTGTGAACGGCGCGACTTTCTTTCCATTCTCCATGTAACCCTTGACGGTTCCGTACGACAGACGCGGCGTGAACGTCGCATCGGGATAGAGCTTCGTGCCTTCAGTGTCAAACAACGCGCGCGCGATCTTCGCATAATTGGCGCGCTCAACACCGATTACTTCGCTTTCGTAGCGCTTGCGCAACTCGCGGGCTTTCGCGTCGATCGTGCGGGCAATGACGATCATCGGATCCGTTGATTCCTCAATCGCTTTCTTTCCGCCGGCCGCGAGCTGCTTGCGATAGGCGACGTCTTTTAACTTCGTGCCGGCGATGATCTCGCTCGCTCGAGCTTCGGGACTCTTGCCGTCGAGGATCTGTTTCGCCAACGGGTTATCGGCGCCGACAAGCTCGACCATGAAAGCGAGCGAATCGGCGAGTTTCAGTTTTTCAAAGTCGTCGTGAATCGGAGCGGGTGAATACAGCGCCAACTCCAACGAAGCGCGACGCGCATCGGTGTACTCGGGCAGTCGCTCAGCATTTGGTTTCTCATTCTCCGTCGCCAATCGCACGAGAGCCCGAGCGAGCGTGAAGTAAGCGGTATTGAAACCAGAGCCCTGATCGAAGATTCGCCGTTCTTTAACGTAAGACGGATACGCCTTGTGCGCGGCTGCGATCGCGTCCCAGGCGCCGCCATACATCTTCTGGCGCTCCGGATCGGCAGCTACCGACTTGCGCAGTGCCGCTTCATCCTTCGACTTGCGGGCCAACAACTGCGCGTCCTTGAGTCCCTCGAGACGGCCACGATAGACCTTCAAACTGTTCTGCACACTATTCAGTTCGTTCTGCGACTGGCGCGTTTGTTCCTCGCCCATCGCCATGTATTTCTTCAGCGTCGCTTCCATCCGTTCGAGCATGCGGATGACGATCGGAATGCTTGTGTCGCGCAACTCCTCGAGATGGGCCACCGTGTTCAAACGAGACGTCGAACCCGGATTGCCGGTGACGAAAACGAGACTGCCTTCCTTCGGTCCGGCGGTGGACCACTTAAAGTAGTGGTCTGCACGCACCGGCTGATCGTTTTCGTAAACACGGACCAGCGCCATGTCGATGTTGAAGCGTGGGAAGTTGAAGTTGTCGGGATCGCCGCCGAAAAACGCGGCCTGGAATTCAGGAACGAACACCAAACGGACGTCGGTGTACTTCTTATAGCGATAAAGATTGTATTGCCCGCCCTGGTACAACGTTACGACGTCGGAACGAAGCCCGGTATTCTTCGTCGACTCACCTTCAATCGCGGCGGTCGCGGTGCGGCGAGCGCCAAGCGCCTCAGCGTCGCTCATGCCGGGTTTGACACCTTCGTTCACACGCGCGGTGACGTCTTCGATGCTCATCAAAACATTCAGCTCAAGACTCGGGATCTTGATCTCGTCGGCGCGCGCTTTCGCGACGAAGCCCTGCTTCGCGTAGTCCTTCTCGGGAGTGCTCACTTCGGTGACGAAGTCTTCGACGATGTGATAGTTCGTCAACACGAGACCGTTCGCGGACACGAACGAACCCGAGCCGCCGTTGTTGAACCTGACCGACGCGAGGCGGACGTTGTTCAGCCATTCGTCAGTTACTTCAAAGCCGTATTTCTTCTTGATGTCGGCGCGCGGAACGTTGTTGAACGTCCACATGCCTTCGTCGGCGAACGCCGGAATATAGAACGTCGAAATGCTGAAAAGCGCCAGCAGGAGCGCTGCAAGGATTCTCTTAGTTTTCATTTTTTAACCTCAGTTGGGCACACAGATTAACCCATCTCTGATGCGCAGACTACTCCTCGCGCTCGCCCCGGTCTTTCATCCGGATAAATTCGTCGAGCGTGCGGTCAGCGTAGCCTTTCTCCTTCATTCGCTTGATGTAGTTGGCGCTGACGCCGTGATCCTTCAGACGGACAAGCTGGTCGAGCGGAATGTTGTTGTAACCCATCTCTTTCAGTTCTTTAACGAAAGTGGAGCTGACGCCGTGATCCTTCACGCGGATCCACTGGTCGAGGCTGGCGCGATCGTAACCGGCGTCGGTGAATTCGTTGATGAATTTGGCGCTGACGCCGTGATCTTTCGTCCTGACCAGCTCTTCCGGAGAAAGGTTGCTGTAGCCGAGCGCGCCGAGTTCGCGAATGAAGTTCAGGCTGACGCCGTGGTCTTTCATGCGAACGATCAGATCGGTTGTTTTGACGTTGTAACCGAGTGATTTCAGTCCCTGAAGATAATCGATCCTCACACCGTGATTGCCCATTCTGACGAGTTGATCGATCGTGGCGGTGTCGTAACCCTGCGCTTTGAGCTCGTTGATGTAGGCGAAGCCTACGTCGCTCATCGCCAGCGCTTGCAGTTGTTCGCCATTCGCCTGGCCAAACCCGAGGCGGTTAAGATCCGCTGCAAATGAGCTGCTCGGGGCGAACGTAAAGTGGCCCGAACCGTTGCCTTCTTTGAACCAGCCTTCGAAGTTGAAAGTGCCTGCATCGCGTTTCAACTGAAACCGCACGGGATTTCCAGCGGACGACATGATCTGATCGCGTGTCAGTCCCGCCAGTTGATCGAGACCGATTCCGAAACCCGTGCTGCTGTGATTGAAACCGCCGCTATCACGCTCGCGACGATAGTGCATCGTGAGCTGCGCTTTCGATTCGTCGTTCTTGAACTCGATGAGCCACTGGTTGGACGTCGTCTGCGGATTTGAATAGCTGACTTCAGACGCCGAATAGCACGCGGCTGCGAACGCGAGAACTGCGATTAACGCCACATATCTCATGCGGGACCTCCTGGCGAGCAGAAATGGATTGAAGGCGGAAATCTGTCCGAATAGACAGTAAATTACAAGGTGCTCAGTGAGGTAAACACCGCGCTACGGTAATTTGTGGCTGGATAACGCGTTTTACTAACTACTTTGGCGCTTGTCGCCGCGCTCGCTCGCCACAGGCTTCGGACTGCTCGTCACTTCACTGCCGCACTGCCGGCACACATAGCTATCCTCTTTTTGAGCAGCCGGAACCAGCCAAAGACAGCCACACGATTGGCACAAGATCGTCGAACCCAGCAGCCACTCGTTAAACCGGATTTGCTTTTCTACTCTCATCGGATTTCCCCCTTGCATTTGCGCACGTCTGTAACAGAGCGAGAGTTCTTCTAAACAAGAAACGACGCGAATCTTTCATCAAATTGTCGCAGGTTAGTGTTCGGCTTTCCGTGAAAAGAACAGTCAGGAAGGGGGCAAGCGTAGCGTCGCCCCCGCTCTCACGCATGCGGGGGCGTCGCTGCGCTTTGCCCCCTTCCCGACTTGTTCTAGTCTAGCGAGCATGCGAACCGCACAATTCAGAACACCGCGACTCAACCAGCTTCCCCGCATGTTGCTCGCGGAATGGCGCAAACTAAAGCTCCCTTTTTCAGATGAAACATTGATAGTTGCGGTCTCCGGCGGCGCGGACTCAACCGCGCTGCTGCTCGCGCTTCACGAACTCAGATCCGCCCACAAGCTCTCGGTAAAACTCTGCGTGGCGCATCTCGATCACAAGCTCCGCAAATCGAGTGCGAAAGACGCGAAATGGGTCGCCGGACTGGCGGAAAAGCTCGGTTATCCGTGCGTCGTCGGCCGCAGCAACGTCGCGGAGATCGCCCGCTCCAACGCCGACAATCTCGAACAGGCGGCACGCGAAGCTCGATACGAATTCCTCGAAAGAACAGCAAAACGAAAGGGAGCAAAGTACGTCCTGACCGGCCACACAATGGACGATCAGGCGGAAACAGTCCTCCTGCGGTTCATGCGCGGCAGCGCGGGCGCCGGACTAGCCGGCATGGAACTGCTGCGGCCACTCGGCAAAAACTCGGCAATCAAACTCGTGCGTCCACTGCTGTTGGCGCGCCGCAGTGAAACGGAAAACTACTGCCGGCTCCGGAAAACAGAGTTTTTGAGTGATGAAATGAACGACGACCAGAAGTTTGCGCGCGTCAAAGTCCGGCAGCAGCTTCTGCCGCTGATGCAGTCGTTCAACAACCGGATCGTGGAAGCGATCTCGCGCACGGCGTCGCAGCTCCGCGAAGACTCGGACGTGCTGGTCAACAATTCTGATGCACTATTGAAGGAGGCCGCGGTGTTAGATCACCTTGACGATGAAACCGAGACGCCGGTTTTGGACGTAAAGGTGCTGGCCGCGGCGCCCCCGGCACTGCGGCGGCGCGCGTTGCGACAGTGGATTTCCGAAGCGCGCGGGAGCAGCCGGCGACTTGAAATGGTTCATATGCTGGCAGTTGAGAAGCTTTTGGAGGGTACGGCTGGCGGACGAGTGGTGGAGCTACCGGGCGGCTCGCGCGTTAGAAGGGTAAGAAACCGGCTCAAGTTTGAGTGTGAAAATGTTTGAAAAAGCGGCGGTCAAACTTTATAGTCGAACGCGGGACACTGCTTTTGTATCTAAGCAGTTGATTACATGTTGTCCCGCACAGGCTGGACAGCGACAAATTACGGCCTGATAAGGTATTATCGCCGTCGGAGGCGTTGATGAATTTGAGTTCTACAGCAAGACAGATCGTATTTTGGCTCTTGATCATCGCGGGTGCAGTTTTACTGTATAAGCTCGTCAATCCGCGGGGTAACAATTATTCGACGGTGGACCTGACGAAGATCGATCAGATGATCCAGGCCCGCCAGTTAAAACAACTGACGGTCAAAACAACTGAGACCGTCGCGATTGATAATAACAACGGAGAATATCGAGCCAATCTATCAAACGAACACGTAAAGGCGGAACTGCTCAACAGCGCGCGTCAAGTGGTTGAAGGTAAACCGCTGGTGCCGAGAGTAGAAGAGGAATCGAGCAGCAGTTACATCTGGCCCATGCTAATCACGTGGGCGCCGTTATTGTTCATAATCGCAATTTGGATATTTATGTTGCGCCAGATGCAGTCTGGCGGAAACAAGGCACTCTCGTTCGGCAAGTCGAGAGCAAAGCTTCTCAATAACCAACAGAAACGAGTGACGTTCAAGGACGTCGCCGGAGTTGAAGAAGCAAAGGAAGAGCTCCAGGAAATAATCGAATTCCTGAAGGAACCGCAGAAGTTTCAAAAGCTCGGCGGACGCATTCCCAAGGGCGTTTTGATGATGGGACCGCCGGGAACGGGCAAGACTTTGCTGGCCCGGGCCATCGCCGGTGAAGCAAACGTTCCGTTCTTCTCGATTTCCGGTTCTGACTTCGTCGAGATGTTTGTCGGCGTCGGCGCGTCGCGGGTTCGCGACCTGTTCGAACAGGGCAAGAAGAACGCGCCGTGCATCATCTTTATCGATGAAATCGACGCAGTGGGCCGTCATCGTGGCGCCGGTCTTGGCGGTGGACACGATGAACGCGAACAGACGTTGAACCAGTTGCTCGTCGAAATGGACGGCTTCGAATCGAACGACGGCGTCATTCTGATCGCTTCGACTAACCGGCCGGACGTCCTGGATCCCGCGTTGCTACGACCGGGGCGATTTGATCGGCGGGTCGTCGTATCCAGACCGGACGTTCGTGGACGCGAAGGCATCCTGAAAGTCCACACGCGAAAGATTCCGCTCGGCGAGGACGTGGACATCTCGGTGATCGCTCGCGGTACACCTGGATTCACGGGCGCTGACCTTGCCAACCTCGTCAACGAAGCGGCACTGAACGCCGCGCGTTACAACAAGAAGCTCGTCGCTATGGGCGACTTCGAGTTGGCGAAAGACAAGGTGCTCATGGGCGCTGAGCGCAAGAGCATGGTGATCTCGAACGAAGAGAAGCGCGTCACTGCATACCACGAAGCGGGTCATACGCTGGTTGGTCTGAAAGTGCCGAATGCGGATCCGGTTCACAAAGTCACCATCATCCCGCGCGGTATGGCGCTCGGTGTGACGCAGCAACTTCCGGAAGGTGACCGGCACAACTTCAGTCAGGAATACCTGTTGGGCCAGATCGCAATCCTGATGGGTGGACGCATTGCCGAAGACGTCTTCCTCGGCAGCATCACCACCGGCGCATCAAACGACATCGAACGCGCTACCGAACTCGCGCGTGCGATGGTTTGCGAGTACGGCATGTCCGACATGGGACCGCTCACGTTCGGCAAAAAGGAAGAGCAGATCTTCCTCGGACGCGAGATCGCGCAGCATCGTGATTTCTCGGAAGACACCGCGATCAAGATCGACGAGCAGGTGAAGAAGATCGTTACCGCGCAGTTTGAACGCGCGAAGGCGATCATCGAAGAGAATCGCGACACGCTGATTCGATTGGCTGAGTGCTTGTTGGAACGTGAGTCGCTGGATGGAGTCGAGATTCGACGCATCGTGGCGGGCTTGCCGCTCAACGAGAATCCGCCGGTTTCCGACGGTGGCGATTCGGATCGTCCGCAGCTCAAGGAGCCGGCTTCGAAGCCAGTTCAGAAACCGCTGTTGCCGCCGATTACAGGCGGAAATCCTGCACCGGCGTAAGTCGGTGTTCTGGCAAGTTCGGAATTACAAAATGCCCATTGGTGAGCGAACGCTCATCATGGGCATTTTGAATGTTACGCCTGATAGTTTCAGCGACGGTGGCCTGTTTCTCTCCGCCGACGATGCCGTCGCGCATGCCGAGCGGCTGATTTCCGAGGGCGCTGACATTATCGACGTCGGTGGCGAATCAACACGTCCCGGTGGCCAGCCTGTTTCTGCTGAAGAAGAGATCTCGCGCGTCGTGCCGGTGATCGAAACACTGGCGCGGCGCTTTTCAGTTCCACTTTCCGTCGACACTACGAAGTCTGAAGTCGCCCGCGCGGCGCTGGATGCGGGTGCGGCGATCGTCAACGATATCTCCGCGCTGAGGTTTGATTTCTACGTCGCGGATGCAGTCGCGCGTGCGGGCGCAGCGTTGGTATTGATGCACTCGCGCGGCACGCCTGCGACGATGCATCGCATGCCGCCCGTTGCAGACATCATGGAAGAAGTTGTGGGCAGTCTGCGTGCGAGTATTCACATGGCGGAGCGGCGCGGCGTCGCGCGTGAGTCGATCGTGATCGATCCGGGTATCGGGTTTGGGAAGAGTCAGGAGCAGAACCTCGAATTGATCGCAAAACTTGATCAGTTGATCGCTGCCTTACCCGACTATCCTGTTTTGATCGGAACGTCACGCAAATCATTCATCGGCCGCATCCTCGCCGACGAGTCCGGCACGCCCGCACCCGCTTCTGAACGTCTCCACGGAACGATGGCGACGGTGACCGCCGCCATCCTCAAAGGCGCCCACATCGTCCGCGTTCACGACGTGAAGGCGGCCGCCGAGACGATCCGTGTAGCTGACTCGCTGGTCCAATCAGGGACGCGCAAACTTTAAGAACACATCCCACGCCCAACGCCCGAGCGAATTACCTCGTGCGTCTTTCACCTTGGCTCGATAAAATGAATTGACACACGCTTGCGTATTGTTTGTCTGCTGCGAGAGAATGCGGCACGCATGAACAAGTCACTGCGCATTGTCCTCTTCATTACCATGCTTGCGTTCGTTTCCGGCTTTGCTGAGTGTTACAAGCCGGTGACGAAGAACCAGCTTCCGGCTCGAATCAAAACTGTCGCAGTGCCGGCGTTCCAGATGGAAAGCCAGGCGCTGCGTTACAAGATCGAGTCGCGGTTTACTGACGCGGTGATGCGGGAGCTGGTCCATCGCGGCCGCGGGTTGCGCGTGCAGGGTAGTCGTGAGGGTGCGGATGCAGTGATCGAAGGCGTTATCAAGAGTTTCAACTTTGCCGGCGTGTTGCTCGACGATAAAGGCCGCGCCCGTATCTTTGAAGTGACGATTGCGGCTGCCGTCACCGTCCGCGATCAAACTGAGAATCGCGTGCTTTACGACAATCAGAATTTCGTCTTTCGCGGCGAGTATGAGTTCGCCAGCGATCCACGCACGTTCTTCAACGAAGAAGATCCGGCGATCCTGCGCATGTCGCGCAACTTCGCCGAGAGCATCGTCTCCACACTCATCAACGCAGTCGAAACCGGAAAGAAATGAAGACGCTGTCGCGAACCGAACTCGAGCGGTCGTTGCGTCAGGGTTTGGAACCGCTGTATCTGCTCGTCGGTCCCGAGCGATATCTACGCCGCGCCGCCGCGCACGAGATCACGGAGGCGGCGTTGAGTGCGACGCTGATTCGCGACTTTAACGACGCGAGTTTCAGTCTGCTGACTGATTCGGTGCGGAGCGCGATCGCGGCGGCGGAGCAGTTGCCGATGATGTCGGAGCGGCGTGTGGTGCGGGTACGCGATTTCGCACGGTTGCGCGACGCTGATGAAGACGTGTTGATTGCTTATCTGGGTAATCCGTCACCTTCGACGGTGATGATCTTCACGGCTGATGATCTTGATAAACGGAAGAAATCGACGAAGGCGTTGTTGGATGCGTGTACCGTCGTCGATTTCTCGCCCTTGAAAGATAGCGAGGCGAAGGCGTGGGCCAAAACGTATTTGAAGAGTTTGAAATCGGCAGCGGACGATCAGGTGTTGAGCGAGATCATCAACCTGGTCGGAACTGACATTCAGACGCTCGCCACTGAGCTCGACAAGCTGGCGGCCGCGGCGCTCGATACCGATCGCATCACGGCGGATATGGTTGACGAGTTGATCGGCCGCACGCGTGAGTTATCGAATTTCGAACTCGCCGATCATCTGCTTGCGAACAACCGCAAACGCGCGCTCCAAACGCTTCACCGGCTACTCGACGACGGCGCCGAACCGGTGATGCTCATCGGTCTCATCGCGGGCAACTATCACCGGCTCGCGCTCGGAAAACATCTGCTTGCTCGTGGCGGCCGCGAAGAGGTCTTTCGCAACATCTCGATGCCGCCGTTCAAGCGCGACGCCTACATCTCGACTTTGCAGCGCAGCGACGCGAAGAAGATCGCGCGCGGCCTTCAGCTCACCGCCGCCGCCGACCTCGCCATCAAGACTTCACAAGCGACGCCGCGACTTCAGCTTGAGATGCTGGTGTGCGAGCTGTCTGGTTAAATTCGTTGATTATGTAATTACACCGCTCGACCAGCGAATTCGTCGAATCCAGTTCTCGTAACCTCTCCGCAATCAGCTCGATCCAAAACACCGTCACCTCTTCGCTGTATTTCTCTCGCGGCACGGCATGATGATCGATAAAACGCAGCAGGCTGGTCCGCATTCGATCAACTGCGGCCTTCGTGTCGAGCGTCTGTAGATACCACACGGCCACAGTCAGATGCTCCCGGTGTTTGAACGCGGCTTTGTCAGTCTCACAAGTCTCAAACCCGCGCACGACTCGTTCGATTTCGTCTTCGGAACGGTACATGGAACTCTCCTCATTTAAACAAAAAACGAGGCGGACCGAATATCGATCCGCCTCGTCTAAATCAAATTTTTTGTAGTTCTACTTGCCTGCCTGATTCGCTCGTACGGTCAGCCGCGCTTTATACCGCGCCGCCGCATTGGCATGCAGCACACCCTTCTGCACCGACTTGTCGATCACCGAGATCGTCTCGGGCAGAATCTGCTGAACATCCTGCGCGGAACCGGAGTCGAGCGCACTGCGCAACTTCTTGATATACGTCCTTACCTTGGTACGATGACTGCGATTAATGGCGCGGCGCTTCTCACTCTGCCGCACTCTCTTCTCTGCTGACTTATGATTTGGCATTAACCTCTCCTACTATCCGCCCTCAGGCGCAAGTAGCGGAGTATAGGTACCCGCCCTCGGAGTGTCAAGGCGACCCACCCGCACCCGCAGGCGTCGGCAGCCTAGACCATTCTGTGAAATCGGGGCATAGTAAGGGGGCATGGAGACGAATTCGACACTAAATGCCGCTGTGGGTGCGTTTTTCATGCTCGTCGGCGTCTTGATGATGGTCTTTCATAGACAAGCCAGAGAAATCGATGAGGAACTCTATCCGCCCTTTTGGCGGGTCTTAAATCCATTTCGGCCACGCGGCAAGGCTCTCACCGTCGTCATCATCGTCTTCGGCGCGCTGTCTTTTCTCGGCGGGCTCACCGTGCTGCTAGTCAACTTTGTCGAGCCGTAGCATCCACTCTGAATTGACACTCGCGGGGAGGCTGTAGTAGCGTCGAATTCGCGATTTATGCAACGACTTGCTGCCCACCTATCTCCCACATCGGCACATCCACTTGCTCTGTTTTACGAAGGAGAAAGTTAACCGCAGTTGAAGAAGATTGAGCTTCCGCCTCGTGGCCTGGAGACGCTGTTTGGTGTTCACGACCAGAACATCAAGTACCTGGAGTCGTTGCTCGCCGTCAGAATCGACGCGCGCGGACAGGACGTCTCGATCGACGGCGACCCGTCTGACGTCGAAACAGTAGAACGCATCCTCCAGGACTTTTCAGACCTCTTTAAAGAAGGCAAACATTTCACCGACAAAGAACTGCGCGAGGCGTTTGCGCAGATCGCCGAAGACCGCGCCTTCAGCCTTCGCGACTACTTCACGAAAGCCCGCTTCAATCCAGCCGGAAAGAAGCAGGTCGCGCCGAAGTCAGTCAACCAGCGCAAGTACATCCAGGCGATTCAGGAAAAGGACGTCGTCTTCGGTATCGGCGTCGCCGGAACCGGCAAGACGTACCTCGCGGTGGCGATGGCGGTACAGGCGTTGATGCAGAAACAGGTGAATCGAATCGTCCTGGCCCGCCCGGCAGTCGAAGCCGGCGAGAAACTCGGTTTCCTGCCCGGCGACCTGCAGGACAAAGTCGATCCGTACCTGCGCCCACTTTACGACGCCCTGTTCGATCTGATCGACTACGAGCGCGTCACACGACTACTCGAAAAGCGCGTCATCGAAGTCGCACCGCTCGCATTCATGCGCGGCCGCACACTGTCCGACGCATTCATCATCCTCGACGAAGCCCAGAACACGACCAGCGAACAGATGAAGATGTTTCTGACGCGTATCGGCTTCGGTTCGAAAGCGGTGATCACCGGCGACGTCACACAGGTCGATCTCCCAACCGGCAAACGAAGCGGCCTGATCGAAGCGGAACGAATCCTCTCAAACCTCGAAGGAATCGAGTTTGTGTACTTCACCGACAAAGACGTGGTCCGCCACAAGCTGGTCCAAATGATCATCCGCGCCTACGAGGAACAGACCAAGCGAACCCAGATGTAGCCCCACTCATGGTCGAAGTCGTCAATCGTCAGCGAGGGAAGAAGATCGATACCGAAGCGTGGTCCACGTTTGCCGCGAAAGCACTCGACGCCATCGGCAACGCCGAATCATCCGCGACGATTGCCTTCGTCTCAGACAAAAACATTCGGAAACTCAACCAACAGTTTCGCAACGTCGATAAAGCCACAGACGTCCTCTCATTTCCTGCCGAAGAAGAAACGAATCTCGGCGATATTGCCATTTCAGTCGAAACCGCCGCGGCGCAGGCGAAGGAAAACGGTCTAACGTTTGACAGTGAAATCGCCCAACTCATCCTGCACGGCCTGCTTCATCTGTCCGGCTACGATCACGAAACCGACAACGGCGAAATGAACAAGCTGGAACTGAGGCTACGAAAGAAGTTGGGTATTTAGTAACTTAGTGCTTTGCACTTGTCTAAAAGTCTGGAATCGTGTCCTAATTTCAACTCTGCGTATCTCTGCGTCCCTCTGCGACTCTGCGGTTATTGCTTTTTACTCGACATTTACCGCTGAAACGCAGAGAACGCAGAGATGCGCAGAGAAGATTTCTAAAATAGGCGACCTTTGAGGCAAAGCTGCTTACTTTTCGCACAAGACAAAGCACAAAGGTCTAAGTTCCTGCTTCCCTATCCGGCGCTGAGCATTTACTATTCACCCTATCGATGGAACTTGAAATAGCGCTTACGCTGCTGCTGCTCCTGGTGCTTTCCCTGCTGGCCACGGTCGACATGGCCTTCGGCCAATTGAGCGACGTGGGTCTACGCCGGCTCATCGGAGAGAACGGAGAAAAGCCCGAAGCGCGCTCTCGAGTCTTTCTGAAACAAGTGCTGGAGAACCGCCCGCGGTTCGGCTTCGCACTCTCGGCGACGATTCAAATCTTGCTGGTCGTCGTCGCCGTCCTCATCACGTCAATCTCCCTGAACCTGTTTCCAAAACACGCGGATGGTGCTCGTCGGCCTCGTGGCTGGTCTGATTCTCGCCGGCATCTTCCGCCAACTGGTTCCGCTCTTCATCTCGACGCGCAACCCGGAAGGCACGCTGCTGTTTCTGCTTCCGATCATCCGGCCGTTCCTTCCAGTGATGGCGTTCCTCTCGGATCCGTTTCAAAGCCTGTTCGATCGCTCGCGACGCAACAAGGACCAGGTGACTGAAGAAGGCGAAGAGGAAGAAGAGGCGGACGACAGCGGCGACCTGCAAGCACTGATCGACGTCGGCGAAGCAGAAGGCATTCTCGAAGAAGAAGAAGGCGAACTGATCCACTCGATCATCGAGTTTGGCGACACGCGCGTCAGCGAGGTGATGACGCCGCGGCCGGACATCGTCGCCGTGCCGAACACAGCCACGATCCGCGAAGCGCGCGACATCATGCTCGACTCGAAGTACTCGCGGCTGCCCGTCTATGGCGATCAGATCGACAGCGTCGACGGAATCATCTACGTCCGCGACCTGTTGCAATGCTGGGCCGAAGGCAGCGAAGACGAGAGCATTCGACCGCTGATTCGTTCCGTCTATGAAGTCCCGGAAACCAAACCAGTCGCCGAGCTGCTCGAAGAGATGCAAAAGGCCCACGTCCAACTCGCGATGGTGATCGACGAGTACGGCGGTGTTTGCGGACTCGTCACCGTCGAAGACATTCTCGAAGAGATCGTCGGCGAGATTGAAGACGAAGACATCGCCGGTGAAGAGCTGCAGGAGATCGTCGAGGCCAAAGAAGGCAGTTATGAAGTGATGGCCTCGACTGAGATCGGCAAGATCGAACGACTCTTCGACATGGAGATCGAAGCCGACGATTTCACGACCATCGCGGGCCTCGTCATCAACGAGTCAGGCAAAGTTCCCTGCGGTCGGCGAAGTTCTGACAGTCCGCGGTCTGGAAGTTGAAATACTTGAAGCAGACGAACGGCGCATCAATCGTCTGCGAATCAAACCCCAGCAGCCCCAGGAGATCAGTACAAAGTAAACGGACCGTCGAATGGCGAAACACAAAAGCAAATTCCTTCAGGGAAAACGAATTGATCCCGCTCCGATAACCAGCAAAACCAGCGTCGCAGATCTCATTGACGAAGCATTCTGGCCTACAACGCTGCGCGGCTGCGCGAGGCGTGCCAACTCTTTACGAAAAAGATGTTGGAGCCGGACGTCACTGTCGGCATGTCGATGACCGGCGCGTTGACACCAGCCGGACTCGGCATTTCCGCACTCATTCCACTTAATCAAAGCCGGCTTCGTCGACTGGATCATCTCAACCGGCGCCAATCTTTATCACGACACGCACTTCGGCATCGGGCTCTCGATGCACCTGGGCAACGCGCACACTTCCGACGTCGTGTTGCGCGAGGAAGAAGTCGTCCGCATCTACGACATCTTTTTCGATTACTCAGTACTGCTCGACACCGACGCTTTCTTCCGCAAGATCATCGAAGCGCCGGAGTTTCAAAAGCCGATGTCGACGGCGGAGTTTCACTACCTGTGCGGCCGCTACGTTCACGAGCGCGAACGCAAGCTGAAGATCAAGGACAAGTCGCTGCTCGCAGTCGCTTACGAATACGGCGTGCCGATCTACACGTCCTCGCCGGGCGATTCTTCGATCGGCATGAACGTCGCCGCGAAGGCCCTACAAGGAAACAAACTCGCTTTCGATCCCTCACTCGATGTCAACGAAACCGCGGCGATCGTGCTCGCCGCGAAACGCGGGAAGACCAAGAACGGAAAAGAAGAAGAAAGCAAAAGGCGGACTCTCCGCAGTTTTCATTCTTGGCGGTGGTTCACCGAAAAACTTTCTGCTGCAAACCGAACCACAGATCCAGGAAGTGCTCGGAATCGACGAACGTGGACACGATTATTTTCTGCAAGTGACTGACGCGCGACCTGACACCGGTGGTCTATCCGGGGCGACGCCGGGTGAAGCAGTGTCGTGGGGGAAAGTAGATCCCGATCGTTTACCTGACGCAGTCGTGTGTTATGTCGATTCTACTGTGGCGCTTCCGCTCATTACGGCTTATGCTCTAACACGACACGAACCACGCGCGCCGAAACGGTTGTATGATAGGCGCGAAGAGTTCATGAGCCTGCTGCGCGCTGAATACCAAAAGTCAAAACGACGATAGCGGATTTAAATCCGTGTTACCGGATTGGAGATAGGGAGCGATCATGGGTGAACCTGTCACGGCTGCCAAGCCGAGAGTCTTATTACGACTGCGTTAAGTGTCCCGCTTACTGTTGTTCTATCTACGAGCGCGTGCAAGTCACAAAGCGCGACATTCGTCGACTCGCGAAACACTTCGGCGTCACTGAAGAAGTAGCGACCACTCGCTTCACGAAGGTGTGGGGCAAGGAAAGGGTGTTGCGCAAGAAGGCCGATCCGCTGTTCGGGCAGACGTGCCAGTTTCTAAATCTCGAGACACGCGGCTGCGGGATCTATCACGCGCGTCCCGCCGTTTGTCGAGAGTTTCCGACGAGCACGCGTTGCGCGTATTGGGACCTGTTGAAGTTCGAGCGAGAACAGCAGGACGATCCGGACACACTGCCGTTAGTAAAGATCACTTTCAACGGCAAGCATGGGAAGAACGGTAAGAAGTAAGACCGTGGATTGTTAATCAGTAACGGTTGCGGGCAGCGGCACTCGACGGAATCCATCAATTCGTTTCAACCAATACTCATTGAACGGCGAGTAGATAACTCCGTGGCGGCGTGATGCATGATAGAAACCATGCTCGTCCGCAACGACGCCGACGTGTGTGAGGCCGCTGAAGAACACCAACGTTCCAAACTTGTACTGCTCTTCAGCAGCAGCCGGAGCGAAACGGGAGAACAACGTGCGGGCGCTGCCTCGCTCGAAGGTGATGCCGGTCGCGTTGTAGATACTCCACACGAACCCCGAACAATCGAATCTGTCTGGTCCTTCAGCGCCCCAGCGATAACGCGCGCCGAGCCGCTGGTCTATGGCCGCCATTAATGCGGGTTGAAGATTCAAAAAATTGGTGCTGGAAGAACCGATTGCGGGTGTCAGGTCGATGGTTGGTCTGGGCTTCGCTTCCCAGGCTGGCTTTGCATCAGCAACGGGCGCGGCCATCAGGGCGAAATCGTCCGGGGAGCAGGACATTTCGTGGGTTTCGGCGCTGCCAGTCGCAACACGCGGACGCGTTTGCGCAACTGCTGAAGTGAACCAAAGACTGAGGGCCAAACATCCGACCAGAACACGAGCTAACGGTTTTCGAAGCACCATAAACGGGGAACTACCTTCTCCTTAAGATTTCGGCTACTTTTTTATTCTTATCGTGAGGAGGGCACCGCTAAAAGACTTGGGCATCTTAGCGGCCGGAGCAAGGTGGTTCAAGCAGCAATGTGACTGTTTCGTGACCAAACGGCGCGCGCAGATCTGTCTGCGAACTGAAAGAGGTCACGAAATCTTTGCGAACGCGGTCAATGTGAACTACTTGTCGCCGTGCGGCGTCACGCGCGTTGGAGCCGGCGAGCCAGATTGAATGCGAAAAGCAGAGTAAGAGCCAACGTCATGGGGCACTGAACTCCTGACGATCAAAGCGTTAGATTAGTTGTATGGTCTAACTAGAGTTGCAATGAGGATCAGATTCCGGGATTGAAGCGTTAGACCGATCGGCCCGCGTAGTTCAACCCAACTGTGAGGATCTTCTGCAGCAACTGATCGTAAGGCACGCCGCTGTACTCGGCAGAGTCGGCGAAGTCTTCGTTGATGGGCGATCTGAGGATTGGGATTGGCTTCGAGTAAATAGAACTGCCCTTCTTCGGTCATTCGATAATCCAGCCGCGCATAACCACTCAAAAACAAGTAACGATAAATGCGTTTCGACAATCGTTCGAGGGTCTTGACCTGCTCGGGCGTGAGATCCGCCGCACGAGTCTTCACGCCGACTCGCTCCTGATACGTCGGATCCCACTTCACTTTCAGTGTCGCGATGTTCTCGGCGCCTTCGGGAAGCTTTTCCATCACGAGCTCCCACGGCGCATACGTCTGTATGTTCTGATTGCCGATCACGCCGACGTAGATCTCGCGGCCCTTGATGTACTGCTCCGCGATCGCCGCCGTCTTGTTTTTCTGGTGAATGAAGTCGACGCGCTGCGCGAGCTTCTCGTCGTCATGACACGATCGACGCCTGCGCGATCCCAACACTTCCCTCTTCGCTGATCGACTTCACCAGCAACGGAAACTTCAAACGCTTCGGCCGCCGTACTTTTCGATTGATCGGAAACACCGCGAAGTTCGGCACCAGCAGACGGTGATACGAGAGGATCATCTTCGTCAGCGCCTTGTCGTGCGCCAACGTCATCCCACGCGGATTACAACCCGTGTACGCCTGCTTCATCAATTCGAGATAACTGACGACGTGCTGATCGTAAAGCGGGTAACCGTGAAACTCTTCCAGCAGGTTGAACGCGATATGCGGCTTGTGCTCCAACAACGCGTTGCCGATGGCGTTGAGCTGGTTGTACAGACCGATCGGATAGACCTCGTGGCCCATCTTCTTCAACGTCGACATGACGTCGTATTCAGTTTTGATCTCCAGCTTTTCTTTGTCGGAGAGACCGTTCAACGAATCGGGAGGCACGAAATCTTCGTGAACGAGAACGATGATGCGCAGTTTCTTTCGCGGCTCAAAGGTCATACGGCTATGCGATGATAACCTGAATGGAGCACGTTCATTACTTGCACAGTCAACACTATCATTACACGACGACGCGTTTCTCGAAAAGGTGTAGCGACACGTAATTTTAAATCTTTGCAACGATCGATCATGTTTTGCAGCACGTGATCGATCGTGTACTGGTGCACGCCGGTGCCTTCCGCGACGATCTGTCGCACCTCACGACGCACCGTCGAAGGAAACTCGCGGCACTGGGACGGTGCTTGTGCCGCGGATCGTCAGAGAAGATCCGGTGCAGATCGCGATCGTAAACGGCGGGCCATTCGAAGTCGTAACGTTCGCGTTTGCGGCGGTAGTGTTCGCGCAACGTGATCTTCAACGCCGACAACGGCTCGACTTTCGTGCGCGTCCTGTTTCTTGGTTTCGTCGCCCGCAACGTCACCCATCAACTCGTCGATGTACTCGAGCTTCCGCAAAGCGGGCCAGCCGCGATAACGTCGCCGCCATTGCGAACGCGGACGTGAGCCACACCGCAAACGTCTCGGCGAAGTCTTCCGCCGGATGCGCCTGGGCATACCACGCCGGCAGGTGCAGGACGTACTTCCGGCTCTTCGGTTTTGGTTTGTAGAAATCAGGGTACGGCTGCGCGAACGAGCCGAACAGCTCGCGGTGCTGCCGTTTGAAGTGGAGACGGAATGCGGTGTCCAGCGCGTGTCCCGCCTCGTGCCGGAGAATCCGCATACACTCCGCGTCGTTGCCGCCCTCGACTTCCAGCATCTGCCTGCGTTCGAGCTTCATCAGGCGCGGGTGCGCCAGGTAAAACGGGATCGCGATTCCGGGCACGCCGTCCGGCGAAAACCACTCTTCCGCCAGCCAAACATGGGGCTTGAAGCGGATGCTGCGGGCGTTGAGCTCGCTGTACAGCCGCTTAATTTGGGGTTCGAGGAACGACCCCTTGATTTTGATGGGCAGGTCGCAGATACGGAAGTCGAGCAACTGTTCGTCGCTGAGACGTTGCCAGGGGAATCGGTAGCTCACGCGCAGGCATTCTAGCCGTGTCATTCGCGGTTTGTCATTTGACCCTTTTCGGCCGCTGAATCCGCGTATTCATGTGGGAGAACAAACAGGGAAACATGACAAACACCACGAATTCATAAAACAGCGCTCGCAATCGCCTGTCTCATCACATTGGCAGGAAGCGCGAGTGCCGATACCAAGGTCAAGTCGCGCCAGACCAGCGGCGGACAAACTTACGAAAACACCAGCTACATCAAGGGCAAACGCCAACGTAGCGAAACGAACAACGGGCAGATGATCGTCGTGCAGCAGTGCGATCTGCGGCGAAACATCCAGATCATGCCGCAGGCGCAGGCGTACATCATTCAGCCGTACGACGGTGCTTCGAACACCAGTTCGACAAACACCGCCCGCCCGGGCTCGCAGCCGACAGCGACAACCAAAGGCGGAGTCGTCACCTCGACCGTCACCACGAAAGACACCGGCGAGCGTAAACAGATGTTTGGTTACACCGCGCGCCACATCATCACGACGATGGAGATGGAGTCGAGCCCGGAAGCTTGCTCGCAGATCAAGAGCAAGATGCAGATCGACGGCTGGTACATCGACGCCGAGTTTGCGCTCGAATGCGACAGCGGCGTTGCTTACCGTCCGTACACGCCGCCGCAGAGTGGTGGTTGTCAGGATCGTTACGTGACGAAACAGGCCGGCGCCGCGAAAAAAGGCTATCCCGTGTGGGAAAAGACGACGATGTTCGATCCGAGTGGTGTCGAGAGCTTTTCGACGACTAATGAAGTAGTTGAGTTTTCACATGCGACGTTGGATGCGAGTTTGTTTGACGTGCCGGCGGGTTATCGTGAAGTGAAGGATTTCGCGAGTGCTTTCGTCAGCAGCGCCTCCGGCTGCGACCGAGAATCCTTCGGAAACAAAGACGAACACTAATACCGCAACCGCCGAGTCGAAACCGAACCGAAACCCGAGCAGAAGCCTGAACCGAAACCCAAATCTGATCCCCTTAAAAAGATCAACCGCGCACTACGTTGGCCATAACCCGGCCGTTTTATACCGGATTAATTGCCGGGCATCACGCCCGTCTTCAGAAATGAAGACGGGCATTGTTTTTCTACCGGACACTCATCGCACAACGGAGTTCGCGCCTTACAGATCTTCCGCCCGTGCGCGATCATGAGATGCGGGAAGATCACCCAGTCTTTCTTTGGCACGATCGGGACGAGATCCAGTTCGATCTTCTCCGCCGTCTTGGCCTGCGTGAAACCGAGCCGGTGCGAGAGTCGTGTGACGTGAGTGTCGACGACTACGCCTGCTTTGATCTCGAATGCGTTGCCAAGCACGACGTTCGCCGTCTTGCGTGCGACGCCCGGCAGTTCGAGCAACTCTTCCATCGTGTGCGGAACCGTGCCGCCGTACTGCTCGGTCAACATCTTCGAAGTGCCCTGGATCGATTTCGTCTTGTTGCGAAAGAAGCCGGTCGACTGGATGTCTTTCTCCAGCTCTCGCGGTGAAACTGCGAGATAGTCTTCCGGCTTCTTGTACTTCCGGAACAGGTCCGCGGTGACTATGTTCACTCGCTCGTCCGTGCATTGCGCCGACAGGATCGTCGCAATCAACAGCTCAAACGGGTTCGAGTGATTCAACGAACACTTCGCGTCGGGATACGCGCGTTTCAGTCGACGAATCACGTCGCGCACGCGCGCCTTCAGTTCCTCCATACTCTCGCGTCTTGGCATTTTCTTTGTTTGTGCCTTTTGTGGTTACCCTGTTCTCTTTAGTTTGCCGGTACGCTTGGCCCATGCCTCGACGCGCACGAACGTCATCAGACCAAGCGGTAACAGTATCGCGCCCATGATGGCCAGGATCAGCAACTCGTTCGTGACAGCCGACAGCGGCGCACCTGCGAGAAGCTCCGGAGTCGAGGCACTGTTTCCCACTCCGAATAACTTCCGGCAAGCAGACAGCGTGTAGGTTGCCGGCGAAATCGCCGAGAGCGGCTGCATCCAGCCTGGCAGGACGTCGATGGGATAATAAACGCCGGAAACCAGTAGAAGCGAGCCCTGAAAGATGTGCGTCGCCTCCGCGCCTCGTTCCGCGCTCATCACCGGAAACACTGCCGCGAACAGACCGAGTCCGACGAACGCGAGCGTGCTCACCACCAGGACCACGAGCACGCCCGGCAGATTCGCGCCGCGCAGGTTGAGGTCCGTGAACGCGATCAGACCGAGCAACACGATCACGCTCGTGACGATGCTGTTCAACAGCGAGAACAGGCTGACGCCGAGCAAATGGACGCTGCGAGACACCGGCGCCATGAACGTGTATTCAAGCGTGCCTTCCCAGCGCTCGTACGCGATCGACATCGCGATCTCGTTGTAGAGCCACGAGAGATAGTTCCACAATAAGGCGCCGACGACGAGCGTCAGTGTCATTTGATAGTCGTTCGCTGCCACGCCAATCAACGCAACGGTTGCTGACGTCACAAGGGCGTAGAAGTTGAACACCACCACCCACCCGATATACCGGCGCGTAATGTGATAACCCCTGAAAAGAAACGCCCACGTTTGGCGCATTGCTGTTTCCATGACTGTTCTCCTTCACTTGCTCCCTCTCATTTCTCACCCGGCTTCAGCCGGGCGAGAATGCGAGGAACGCATCGTCGTACTAATCTCCTACCGCCGCTAGTTCTTCATCTTCGACGAGATCTTCACCGGTTAATGCTATGAAGGCGTCGTCAAGCGTTTCGGCGCCGGCGCGCCTCATTAACTGACGGGCCGTGCCCTCGGCGACGAGTTTGCCGTGCGCCAGGAAACCGATGCGCGCGCAGAGACGCTCGGCTTCAGCCATGTCGTGCGTCGTCAGCAGAATCGTCGTGCCCTCGCGTTCGCGCTGGCGTTCAAGAAACGACTGCACGTCGCGACGGCTCTTCGGATCGAGTCCCGTCGTCGGCTCGTCAAGCAGCAACAACGGCGGATTGATCATCAACGCTCGCGCGATGCTGATCTTCTGCTGCATACCGCGACTCATCTCCTCGAGCGGCGTCGAAAACTTCGCGTTCTCCATTCCCAACTGCTCGAGAATATCGATCACGCGAACCTCAGCCTCGCGCGCCTTCAGCCCATAAAGCAGCGCCGTGTACAGCAGGTTCTCGCGCGCCGAAAGCTTCTTGTAAAACGCCGCGTCGACGCTGACGCGCCCGATAATCCGGCGCACTTCATCCTGTTGATCCGGCAAGCTATAGCCGAGCAAGTTGACCTCGCCGCTGTCGGCAATCAACAGAGTCGAAAGAATGCGAATCAGACTCGACTTGCCTGACCCGTTCGGCCCGAGCAGTCCGTACGTCTCGCCTTCCGCGACGCTGAACGAGACGTTGTCGACGGCCCAAAGCTCCGAACTCTTTCGAAAACCCGTGCGTTTGCGGAAACTTTTACGCAGATTGCGCACCTGAATAGCTGGTTGCTGCATGATCACCTCACAAGTGGTCGCACGAAAAAAGACGACCACGAAAAAACGTTACGATTGATTTGTGGTTGGAAAAGTAAGAGGCGGTTAGGCGCTCTCCACCGCTCGAATACACTTCGAGCGATGTGCTCTAACTCCGGCAGGCAAAGACAAAACGGCCTGCAACAGAGTTAATGACGGGGCCTAATCATGAGGAACAGAACAACTTTCATTGCTTAATCACCTGTGCTGTGCAGCCTAGCGGAAGGTGGTACGTTTTGCAAGAAAGAAAGTTCATTTACTTTCTTCCGTGCGCGATCTTGATCGCTTCAGGTAATGAACGCAGTCGCAGCATCGCCAGCACACCGAGGAACGGGCCTGGCGCGAGGATCATGAACGCATAACGCCAGTCGCCAACCTTCGGGATCAATTCGATCGAGATCGTCGTGAGCAGAAAACCGATGCACATCTGGATCGTCAACGCGGTGCCGATGTACTGCGGATCGCCAAGCTCAGTCACACATGAGGAAAACTGCGCTGAATCGGCCACAACAGTCGCGCCCCAGATCGTCGCGACGAGCAAAAGCAGCACGGGATTTCCGCCGTAAAGAAGTCCGATCACCAAACAACACGTGCCGCTGATTGCCATGGCCCATGACGTGACCGCTGTTCGTCCGACGCGGTCCGCTAACAAACCTGCAACGACGCAGCCAACCGCACCCGAACCGATCACGAGAAACGAACCAAGCTCCGCGAGCTGCGGATCGCCGCCCTGAAGCGACAAACTCGCGCGAATCATCACCGGTACCCAGATCCACATGCCGTACAGTTCCCACATGTGACCGAAGTAACCGAAACTCGCCAGCCTCACGCCGCGATTCCCGAACACGCGCACGACCTGCGTGATGTCGAATCGCGCCGGCGGCAGCGCGTGTGGACCATCCGACACGAACAGCAGCACGATCAATCCGCCGATCACGGACAGAAGCGAAACGAACAACACGTTCGTGCGCCAGTCGCCGCTGCCAAGCGCGTTGACGAGATACGGCGTCGCTTTTCCCATTGTCAACGCGCCGACCAGGACGCCGAGCGCCATGCCGCGACGTTCGCGAAACCACGTCGCCATGATCTTCATTCCCGGCGGGTATACGCCGGCGAGAAATACGCCCGTTAGAAAGCGTACGAGGATCGCTGTCGACGCGTCGTGTACGTACAGACCAAAGATCGCGTTTGCCGCGGCGCCTAAAAACGCTGATACGGCAAACAGATGACGCGTCGTAATGATATCGGGAAGATTGAGAGTGGCGCTGAGTAGTGTGCCGGCGACGAATCCGAGCTGGACCGCGATCGCGATCCAACTAACCTGCGAATCAGTGAGGTTCCATTCTCGATCGAGTGCGGGAACGACCGCGGAGCCGCTGAACCAAAGCGCCATCCCCAGCAGCTCTGCTGCCGCGAGTAGTGTTAGTGCGCGCCACCGTCCGGGGGTTTGGGCCACAGGTTTACACCGAGCTCACGCAAGATCAAACAACAATACTTCCGCAGGTTGCTCCGCGACGATGTCCAACGAACTCTCGCCCATCGCGATCGCGCCGTCTCCCTGTTCGGCGCGCTGTCCGTTCACATTGATCGAGCCGCGCGCGACCTGAAGCCAGCCGTAACGCGTCTGGTCCATGTCGTACCGCACGCCAACGCCCTCGCCGAGTATCGAAGCAAAGACACTTGACGTCCTGGTGGACCGTTACGGATCCCTCGCGGCCGTCGTTCGACGCAATCAACCGCAACTGCCCGCGGCGTTCGTCTTCAGCAAACGCTTTCTGTTCGTAACCTGGATCCAAACCGACCGTCTCCGGCAGTATCCAGATTTGCAACAGGTGCACACCCGCATCCGCTGAGGCGTTCTTCTCGCTGTGCCTGACACCCGTACCCGCAGTCATGCGCTGCACATCGCCAGGCCGAATGATCGATCCATTCCCCATACTGTCTTCATGCTGCAGCGCGCCTTCGAGGATGTACGTGATGATCTCCATGTCGCGATGTCCATGCGTCGGAAACCCGCGCCCGGGAGCCACGAAGTCTTCATTGATCACGCGCAACTGCCGAAAACCCATGTATCGCGGATCGTAGTATTGGTCGAACGAAAACGAATGATACGTATTCAGCCACCCATGATCGAAATGCCCACGTTCCCTTGATCGTCGAAGCGTAATCATCTGTCTAAACCTTCTTCATGCGCGACGAAGACGGTGACGAGCTCGTTCAAACCCTCAGCGTCCTGATCGTCAAACCTGCCGATGGTCGGACTGTCGAGGTCCAACACACCAAGCAATCGTTCGCCATCAAACAACGGCACGACGATCTCGGAATTCGACGCAACGTCGCACGCAATGTGTCCCGGAAACTCGTGCACGTTCGGCACGATGATCGTCTCACACTGCTGCGCCGCAACACCACACACGCCTGTGCCCATCGGGATGCGCACGCACGCAGGATTACCCTGAAACGGCCCCAGCACCAGCTCGTCGTCGCGGAGGAAATAGAACCCTGCCCAGTTGACGTTCGGCAGTGAATTGAACAGCAGCGCGGTGAAGTTCGCGGCGTTGGCGATCAAATCGTGCTCGTCCTTGAGCAGACTGAGTAGCTGCACGACAAGACTCGCGTAGAGTTTTTGTTTCGGCGTTTGACTGGGGACGATGCGTTTTTTCGCAGTCTTTTTGGCCGCTGGCTTTTTGGCAGCCGGCTGCGATGTCCGGCGGCGGGTCACTTTTTTCTTCATGACAGATTCATTGAGATGTGGGTCTGATGCTAATCACCACGGATTTAGAAACGGGTGTGTTGCTCTTCTCGGCAACGTTTCGCACGGGCACTAAGACGTTCGCTTCCGGAAAATACGTGGCAGCGCAACGCCGGGGAATATCGTAAGGCACAATCGTAAACTTTCTCGCGATTCGCTCTTCACCTTCGAAGTGACTGACGAGATCGACAACCTGCCGTTCGCTTAGACCAGCAGCCGCGATGTCGTCGCGATTTAGAAACACGACTTGCCGGCCGTTGCTGATGCCGCGATAGCGATCGTTCTCGCTGTAGACCGAAGTATTGAACTGGTCGTGGCTGCGAATGGTCATCATCAAATACTGGTCCGGCCCAAGATTGTGGTCGGGAAGCGGGTGAATTGTAAACACCGCCTTGCCGGAAGCGGTATTGAAAACTCGCTCACGGGCCGCGTTCGGAAGATAGAACCCGCCGGGTTCTCGCACGCGCGCGTTGTAGTTGTCAAAACCGGGAACGACGCGCTCGATGCGCTCGCGAATCTGATCGTAATCACTCGCCAGCGTTTCCCAATCGACGGTGGTCCGATGGCCGAGCGTCGCACGTGCGAGCCGCGCGACGATCTGCGGTTCGCTGAGCAGCTCCGCCGAAGCAGGCTCGAGCGATCCGCGGGACATCTGTACGACGCCCATCGAGTTTTCCGTCGAGACAAACTGTGGTCCAGCTTCCTGCACGTCGACTTCGGTACGGCCCAGACACGGAAGAATCAGCGCGCGTTCGCCGGTGATTAAATGTGAACGGTTCAGTTTTGTCGAGACGTGAGCACGTCAAACGGCAGCGACGAAGAGCTGCGGAGGTGAATTCCGTGTCGGGTGTTGCTGACAGGAAGTTGCCGCCGAGTGCGAAAAAGACGCGGCCTTGTCCTTCGTGCATCGCCTGAATCGAACGGACAGTGTCGAAGCCGTGATTTCGTGGCGGTTCGAATTCAAACTCGTCTGCGAGACGATCGAGAAACAACGCTGTCGGACGTTCCCAGATGCCCATCGTGCGATCGCCCTGCACGTTGCTGTGGCCACGCACCGGACACAGTCCCGCTCCGGGTTTGCCCACCTGCCCGCGCAGCAACATCAGGTTGACGATCTCCTGGATGTTGGCGACCGCGTTGCGGTGCTGCGTCAGTCCCATGGCCCAGCAAAAGATCGTCCGCTCCGATTCAACAAAGATCTGCGCGGCGCTTTCAATCTGCGCCTGCGAGACACCGCTTTGTTGGACGATGTCGTCCCACGAAACGGCCTCCAGTGCCGAAGCAAACTCTTCAAATCCAACGGTGTGGCCCACCACGAACTCCCGATCGAGCGCGCCTTCATGCGCCAGCACCGCTTTCGAAATGCCCTTCAACAACGCCACATCGCCATTGATCTTCACCTGCAAGAACAAGTCCGCCAATTCAGTGCCCGATCCCAACATCCCCAACACCTGCTGCGGATGCTTGAACCGCGTCATCCCAACTTCCGGCAACGGATTGATGTGCACCAGCTTGCACCCGTTCCGCTTCGCATGCTGCAACGCACTCAACATCCGCGGATGATTCGTCCCGGGGTTCTGACCGATCACAAAGATCGCCTGCGCACGATCGAAATCCTCCAGCGTCACTGTTCCCTTCCCAACGCCAATCGTCTCGCTCAACGCCGAACCACTCGACTCGTGACACATGTTCGAGCAATCCGGCAGATTGTTAGTGCCAAACTGCCTGACGAAGAGCTGATAAAGAAACGCAGCCTCGTTACTGGTGCGGCCCGAGGTGTAGAAGATCGCCTGATCCGGATAGTTCAGCGAATTGAGCTCGTCGGCGAGAAGTTCAAATGCATCGTCCCAACTGATCGGCTCATAATGTGTCGCTCCGCGCGAGAGCAGCATCGGGTGCGTAATTCGTCCCTGCGCTCCGAGCCATTGGTCCGATTGCGTCGCGAGATCCGCAACGCTCCACTGCTGGAAGAACTCCGGCCGGACGCGCTTCGTCGTCGCCTCATCCGCGATATGCTTCGCGCCGTTTTCACAAAACTCGAAATGTGATCGATGCTGATCCGGCTCCGGCCAAGCGCAACCAGGGCAGTCGATGCCGCCAACCTGGTTCACTTTGAGCATCGTGCGCGCGCCGCGAATCAACCCCGTCTCGGCTGAAAGGCTCTTGACTGTGGCAATGATCGCGGGCATGCCGCCGGCGCTCTTGGGTTCCTTCGACATCGTTGCTCAGATTATGTTAAAAGCCTGACGACGATCAAACTGAAGGACAAAACTATATGACAATTCCGCGCCCTGTTCGGTCGCTTCTGCTGCTCCTTCTCTGTCTCGCAACATTTGCAACGATTGCCGGCGCCCAGGTTCAAATCAAACCGGGCCGCGATCCAAACCAACCCATCGATCAGGAATACACAAACAAGATTCGCGAGTACACGACCGCGCCGTACTTCAACTCGCCGTTGACTGATTACCTGCCCGCGTCGTCTGACGTGCCGACGCCGAAAGCGGTACTCGGCGACGTCGCCGGCGCGCCCGGCAAGCTGCCGTACGCGGAAGACGTTTACAAGTACATGCGAATGCTGGAACGCGCGAGCCCGCGCGTGAAAGTGTATTCGATCGGCACGACCGAAGAAGGACGCGAGATGATCGCGGTGGCGGTTGCCTCGGAACAGTTGCTGTCGAAACTGGAGGAAAACCGCGCACGGCTTCAGAAACTCGCCGACCCGCGCACGATCAATATGGACGAGGCAGAAGCCGACAGACTCGTGGCCGCTTCGTTTCCCGTCTACTACATCACCGGCGCGATCCATTCACCCGAAACCGGTTCGCCAACGGCGCTGATGGAACTCGCCTACCGCCTCGCAGTCGACAACAGTCCATACGTCAAGGCAATTCGCGACTCGATGGTCACGTTGATCACGCCCGTCGTCGAAGTGGACGGCCGGAACCGCATGGTCGACATTTACAACTGGCACCTCGCAAACCCGAACAGCAACTGGCCCGGACTCGTCTACTGGGGCAAGTACGTCGCGCACGATAACAACCGCGACGCAATCGGTCTGTCGTTGAAACTCACGCGCAACGTCCTCAACACGTACCTGTCGTGGAAACCGCAGGTGCTGCACGATCTGCACGAATCCGTTCCGTATCTCTACGACAACACCATCGGCGATGGTCCATACAACGCCTGGGTCGATCCGATCCTGACCGACGAATGGCAGATGATCGGCTGGAACAACGTTTCCGAGATGACGAAGTTTGGCATGCCCGGCGTGTTCGCGCATGGCAACTTCGACACGTGGTCGCCCGGCTACCTGATGTTCATCGCCGCGACGCACAACGGCATCAGCCGCCTGTACGAAACGTTCGGCAACGCCGGCGCCGACACGCTCGAACGAACCTTGTCGCCGGGCGAGTACCAGCGCACCTGGTATCGCCAGAACCCACCGCTGCCGAAAGCGAAATGGTCGCAGCGAAACAACAATAACTATCAGCAGACCGCGTTGTTGACGACCATGCATTACTTCGCCAACAACGGCAAACTGTTTCTCAAAAACTTCTACCTGAAGAGCAAACGCTCGATCGACAAGCCGAAGACTGAAGGTCCGGCGGCGTATGTCCTGCCCGGCAACGAACTCCGCGCCGGAAACCAAGCCGAGTTGCTCCGCACGCTGCAAGCACAGGGCGTCGAGATCAGCAAAGCGACCGCGCCGTTCACCGTAGCACTGAAGCGAAAAGCAGGATCGGAAGCACCGAGACCATCCGCGAGTCCGGCTGCATCGCCAACTCCCGTCCCGAAGACTGAAGATCGAACGTTCCCCGCGGGCAGTTACATCGTCCGCATGGACCAACCCTACAGCCGCATCGCCGACGCGCTGCTCGACTACCAGTACTGGGCGCCAAACGATCCGCAGACCGACATCTACGACGACACCGCCTGGACCATGGGTGAGCTCGCGAACGTCGAAGTGATTCGCGTCACGGATACGAAGGTGTTGCAGGCGCCGATGGAACGTGTGACTACGGGGATCAAGTCGCCCGGCGGAATAACCGGCAGCGCCAGCACCGTCTATCTCGTCAACCACAACGCCGACAACGCGCTCGTCACGTTCCGCTACCGTTTGAAAGACGTCGAAATGGAGGCGTCGGAAGAACCGTTCGAAGCCGCCGGAAAGAAATTCAATCGCGGCTCGTTCATCATTCGCCGCGCGCCGGAAGCAGACGTGCGTCGCGTCGCCGATGAACTCGGCATCCAGGTTTACGCCGTCAACGATGCGCCGTCAGTCAAGACGCATCCGCTGCGCGCCGCGCGCGTCGCGATCATGCACACGTGGCTATCGACGCAGGACGAAGGCTGGTATCGACTCGGCTTCGATCACCTGCAAGTTCCTTTCACGTACATCAGCACGCAGGACGTCTCGCGCGAGTCAAACCTCAAAGCGAAGTACGACGTGATCCTGTTTGGTCCAGTCGGACGCGGATCGCAGGCGATCGTCAACGGTATGCCGATGTACGGCAATCCGCTGCCGTGGAAGAAGACGACACTGACGCCAAACCTCGGCGGCACCGACGAAACTGACGACATGCGTCCCGGTCTCGGCTGGAGTGGTTTGCAGAACCTGCAAAAGTTCGTCAAAGACGGCGGACTGTTCATCACCATCGACGACACGTCAGACTTAGCCGTCAACTACGGCTTCACGGCAGGCGTCGGGACGAGTCGTTCCTCACGTTTGAAAGCCGTCGGCGCGATCCTGCGAACGAAGGCTGTGGACTCGGAGAGTCCGATCGCGTATGGCTACGGCGATACGCTCGCGATGTACTGCATGAACGGCCCGATCTACAGTCTGAGCAACGGCGTCGGACGACCTCCGCGCTCAGCACCGAGAGCAACTGGTCGCGGCACGCCCGACGATCCCGATCAACCGCAGGGACGTCCACCAGTTGAGATTCCCGACCCACCGGCGAGGGTTGAAGTGTGGCAAGTGCCGCCGGTCACCGACGAACAACGACGCAACGCAATCGGACTCATTCCACCGAATCAGCGTCCGCGCGTCGTGATGCGTTACGCCGACAATCGCGATCTGTTTGTTTCCGGATTGTTGGACAACGGCGACGAGATCGCGCAACGCGCCGCCATCATCGACGTGCCTTCCGGCAACGGCCACGTACTCCTGTTTTCGACCAATCCAATGTGGCGTGGGCAAACAAAAGGCAGCTACTTTTTGATCTTCAACGCCATTTTGAACTGGGACAATCTGAACGCCGGCCGAAAACTCGACCCCAAATAGGACCACCGAACAGTAACTGGACCACGGATTTACACGAGTTTCGTGTAGTTCGTGGTCCATTTTTGCTCTGCGCGTAAAAACTTGTTGCGCATTGTTTGGCCTACCTGTATTTTGTTACAGGTTCTCCCGCCCTTCCTCACTGTCACAATTTCAAAAATATGAAATTAATTACAACGCTTGCACTGGTGCTCTTCTGCGCGTTCACGGCGACGGCGCAACAAAATAATTTCAACTTGTCAGATTTTGACGCAGTGGGTGACGGCGTCAACGATGATGGTCCAGCATTACAAAAAGCACTCGACGCTGTCGCCGACGCGGGAGGCGGCACGCTTTTCATTCCGAAAGGCATTTACAAAATTCAGACACCGGTGGTGAGAGACTTCGCCGGCGTCGACGTGAACATCGTGGGTGTTCCGTCCGACACGATGCCGGCTCCGCCAACGGCGGGCGGCGATGAATTGGCGCGCAGTTTGGATCTCCAGTCGGAGTTCATCCCCGCGACGGGTGAGAACGACACGGCAATCACGCTGCTGAACGCCAACAACGTGACCGTCGAGCATCTCGCCTTCACCGGCACAGAAACCAGCGTCACCGACGCTTACATCACGCTTCTCTTTGACCGACATCAATCACGCCACAGTTCGTCACTGCGAGTTTTATGGCGTCTCCACGTTCGGCTCGATTTGGGGAAGCGGCGGCGGAAACATCATCCGAGCGGTGCGAAGCGAACTCTCGATCGAAAGCACTGTCTTTCTCGGCTGCACGGCAAACAGCGGCACGTACGCTCCGATCGTCGAAAACTTCCATTGGAAAAGGTTCAGCATCTCCAATTCGATCTTCATCGACTACGGCCTGCGATCGTTTTTCGGCAAGATGGGACTCGGAGCGCCACTCTCCTGGATCAACTTCGGCAGCGTTGCGCCACGAACCCCGGAGTCTCCGCGCCGCGAGATCATCGTGCGCGATACGTTCCTCGATGAAGGTGGATGGGTCGGAATCACCGCCTTTCCTCATCTTTGGGGCGAGCCTATTGACCCTTCGATCTCGTCTACATCTCGGGACTGAAGATGAACGTCTCGAACATGGCTACCGTCAGGTCACCAGTTCCTGGACGTGCGGAATGTGACTAATCGAGAATTCGCATTATGGCTGGAGCAAAAACTCTTACGCGGCGATCGATATCTTTCGTGCCGGCCACGTCATACTTGATCGGCTGACGTGCATCGCAAACGCCGAAACGAATCCGCGCCCGACCGCACCGAGCGGCTGACAGTAATCAATTCGGTTTACGCGGGACTCGCAGATTCGCACGCGGAAACGACAACGGAAATGCAGACCGCGCCTGAAGACGATCCGGTGCAGTACGTGCGCCAGCAGTTTCTTTCAATCCTGAACCGACAACCCGATCCCGCCGCCCACTTCTACTGGTCCGATTTGCTGATCAGGTGCGGAAACGACAACGATTGCCGGAATCAACAGCGCGCAGAACTCGATGAGTATCTCGAAAGCAGTCCGCAGCCGGATTTTTCGATCTCGGGCAATGCTCGTGGACAAGAATGGCGATCCACTCGGCCGGCGCCATGGTCACGTTGAGCGGCTCGCAATCGACAGTCGCGACTGACGGATGAATTTGGCAATTTCCGCTTTTCCGAATCTGCCGACAGCCGGCACTTACACTGTCATAGCCAGCAAACGTCACTACAGTTTCACCAAACCCAATCACACGGTTGTACGTCCGCCGGGTAACGTCCAGTTTCTGATTCAACGGCGCCTTGAACCATTACACGATTTCGGGACGGATCACAAAGTTCGACGGCAGCGCCTTCGCAGGCGTGACTGTCAACCTGGTCCACTCAGAAACGGGCACCGCAACGACGGACGCAAACGGCTTTTATTCGTTTTCTGATCTGCCGGCGGGCCACGAACTACACCATCACTCCGCGTTTCGAAGGACGACTTTCTCTTTGTTCCTTTTAATGCCGTCGTCAACGATTTGGCGGCGAATGGAACGATCAATTTCTCCGGGCGATTACTGCCTGAATTGATGACCATCGCCGAATTCTGACATTGCCCTCGATTGTTGGACTCGGTGAGCTTCGTCACGCAGCCGTTTCCGATCTTTCATCCGATGGATTTCGGCGATGACGGGCTGGCGCGCGCAGTGATATTCGCAAAGAACATCCAGTTTGTATGGAACACGTCGATGGTGGAAGTGACCGCCGAAGACGCAGAACATGCCATCCATTCGATACCGGTCGAGTTTCAGGGCAATGTTGTTGGTCAGCCCTGGTTGAAACAGCTCAACATCAAGGTGTCGCCAAACCTCGGACACGGAGAATGCGTGAAGTTAAGAGTGTCGGTCGACGGTGTCGTCAGCAACCCGGCCCGCGTTTGTTTTGCGCCTGTGATTGTTGATAATCCCTAGTACATTGGGCCTACGACTCACGCCGCATCTGAAAATCGCGATCTTTTTTCAACGACGCGGAGCAACTCTATTCGCTCACACTGAATCTTGAGCAACAGTAACACGGTCGTCTACCTGGGCTCCCCGCTCTCAAACTAGTAGTTCCAAGACAATTAGGAGAAAGACGATGAAGGTCTATCGTTTCGTCGAGAAGGTCCTCGCGTTGGCACTGCTCTGTTTAGCTTCCTGTACGTCTGTTTGGGCGCAGGCGAACACATCAGGCGCGTCCGTCTCGCGCACTCGCGCCATCGTTAACTCCGGACCGTATGTGCCCGCTCCCGCAACAACTTCATCCTATCCATCGTCACCGTCGTCGTATCCGGCTTACACCGGTCCAGTTCCGGTTTTCAAAATACCCGATGAAGTCGTAGTCGAAGAGTTCATTAACTATCACAAGCACCGGCTGCCGCTGCCGAAATCCGGCCAGGCTGTCGCCATGGACACGCGCTGGGGCAACGACGAGATCTCGCGCTCGCAACGCGAAGCGATACTGCAAATCGGTTTCACCACGGCCGAGGTCAACGAACGTACCGACCTGCGTCCGCTGAATCTCGTGCTCGTCATTGATAAGAGCGGTTCGATGGCTGAGAGCGACAAGATGTCGCGGGTGAAGGACAGTTTGCGCACGATGCTCGGCAGACTGCGTCCGACGGACATCATGTCGATCGTCGCTTTCGACACGACGGCGCAGGTGTTGTGTCCGGCGCGCGAAGTCGGCGACGGTTATGCGTTGAGGCGCGCTATTGATTATCTCGAGCCAGGTGGTTCGACGAACCTTCACGGCGGATTGATGCTCGGATATGCAGAAGCGAAGAAGCATTTGCGTGCCGGCGCGACGAATCGCGTCATTTTGCTTACCGACGGTATTGCGAATGAAGGCGTTATCGATCCGGGTCGCATCGCAGCCCAGTCGTCAGAGTTCAATGGACAAGGGATCGATCTTTCGACGATCGGTGTTGGGCTCGACCTCAACAACGATCTGTTGCGGACGTTGGCGCGCTCGGGTCGCGGGTTGTATCACTTCATCTCTGATTACAAAGACATCGATAAGGTGTTTGTGAATGAAGTGCAGAGTCTCATTTCGTCGGTTGCGAAGAAGGTGTCGGTGAGGATCGAGTATGGACCAGGGTTGCAGCTCGAAAAGGTCTATGGCTACCAGCCGCGTTTTTGGAATGGAAATGTGTCGATCACGATGGACGACATGAACAACGGATTGACGCAGGTTGTGATCGCGAAGTTTCGGGCCGACTCCGTCAAGGGACCGATTCCGGTGAAGGTCCACCTGTCGTACTACGATGTGAGACGCAAGTGTATGGTGGACGAAGTGCAGGACGCGCGGCTTGTGCCGGCTGAGAATGAATCGTGTGAGCTGTTGACGGATGTTGAAGTTAAGAAGAACTACACGATCGCGCAGCTTGCAGATTCGCTGTTCGAGATGACGGGGTTTGCGCGCCGCGGCAACTACTCGCAGGCGCTGAACGCGCTTGATGCGTCGGTAGCGACAGCCTATAACCGTTACCCGAACATGGAAGACGGCGACATTCGCTTCATCCTCGACATCGTCGAAGGCTATCGCCGCGACCTGCGCGTGTACAACCAACACACGCGCAAGAGCGACTGCGGCGGCTGCCGCTAACCCAGGGCGCCCGCAAGCTGAAGACACATGTTAAAGGCGAATTCTAGAAATTCCCTTTTTCATTGACGTTCCGGATTATGCCTTGCGGCGGATCGAGTAGAGCCGGTGTTCTGTTCGTATCAACAGGCGTTCGCCGACGAGTGCGGGCGAGGCTTGCGAGAAATCGTCCAGTTCATTCACGTGCAGTAACTGAAACTGCTCGCCCGTTTTCACTACAAACGTCTGCCCCTCCTCACTAAGGCAGAACAACTTCCCGTTGTACGCCCACGGCGACGTCGTAAAATTCGCTGCCGCCGGATCGATACGCGTCTTGTACGACTGCGCACCGGTCTTTGCGTCGAAGCGATTCAGTATTCCGGTTTCGGTCAACGTGTAAATCGCGCCTTCATAAGCAACTGACGACGGCAAGTAAGTGCCGCCACGCGCCTGCGACCACGCAATGTACTCATTCGACGTCTGACCTTCTTTCAGCGTGATATCACCCGTCGCACCCGGTCGCAGCGCGAACAACGGCCGTCCACGACCGCCATTGATGAACAGCAACCCTTCATAAGCGAACGGCGTCGGAATCGGCGTCGCCGCCATCCCTGACAACCGCCACAACTCTTTCCCGTTCAGGTCATAACTCACTGCCGTCGCTGGTCCAACGGTGACAATCTCGGTGCGTTGCGCGTGCTTCCACACAAACGGCGTGGCCCATCCGGACCGCTGCACCGGCGGTTGCCTGCCACCGAGATCCCGCTCCGTGCGCCACAGTTGCTTGCCGGTTTTCTTATCGAACCCGGCGATGTACTGCTGTTTCTGGTTGTCGCACAAAACGATCAGCAGGTTGTCAGCCAGTGCAGGCGAGCTGCCCGTTCCCAATTCGAGATAGATCGGGTTTACTTCCAGCGGCGTGGTCCAAGCCTGTTTGCCTTTCAGATCGAACGCCCACAGACCAAGATTCGCCACGTAAACGTAAATGAACTTCCCGTCAGTTACCGGAGTCTCGGAGATGAAGCTGTTCTTGCGATGGCGTCCACCCGGCGGGCGTCCGGTGAAGAACTCTTTCTGCCATTCGACCTTGCCGCTCTTCAAATCGAGACAATAAAGAAAGTAATGCAGGCTGACTTCGCTTGGCAGTTCGATGTCGCGCTCGTTGAGACGTTTCATTATCTCCGGCCCCGAGAGCCCTTGCTTCTGTAACTCCGCAACGTACTCGTTGCTGTACTCGGTGCCCGTCTGCGGCGCTTTCGACTTGCCGTCGGTGGTCACAGTGGTCACATACACCTTGCCGCCGGTGACGATTGGCGACGACCATCCGCGTCCGGGGATCTCGAACGACCACTCGACGTTCTCCGTTTTGGACCAACGATCGGCGAGCTTCACGTGGGTTCCGACCGGGTTTGATTGCGGACCGCGAAACTGCGGCCAAACCATGTCCTGAGCGTGAACGGATGGTGCGACGAATAACAGCAGGCCTGCGAAGGCAACAGCAAGATAGATTTTATGCATTATTTTGTAGGCTCACTCGTTCTGTGTTGTGGCGGTTGAGTATACGATAGATCCGCATGATTGAGTTTCAGCACGAACTGAGAACACCGCAGAGCGAAGAAGAGTGGCGGCTGTTTCATGCGATTCGGCGGAAGGTGCTGTTTGAGAATCGCGGGAAGGCGGAAGCGTACATCGAGAACCACCCTGATGATTCCAAACAGGGCAATCATCCGCTCGTGCTGCTTTATCGAGGTGACGTGATTGGCGTGTCGCGAATAGACATTCGACGGAATGGTCGCGTGGCTTCGGCGAGTCGCCATTCGCGACGATCTACAACGCGCTGGCCACGGGCGTGTTCTGTTGCGGCTGGCGGAGGGTTTTGCGAAAGCAGAAGGGTGTGATGAGATTCGCTCGAACGCCGCGGTGGAGGCGGTTGGATTTTACGAGCGCTGTGGTTACGCGCGCGACGTTTCGGCAGAGCCGCCGGCTAATAGTGTTCGAGTGTGGAAGTCGTTGCGCTCGATCGTCACTTAAGGTATCCAATATATGAAGATCCTGATCCTGAATCACGATGAAGTTGTAGAACTCTTGCCGATGAAGGAGTGCATCGCGCTGATGCGTGAGGCGCTCACGAAGCTTGCGCGTGGAGAGGTGTATCAGCCGCTGCGAACGATTGTGCGGCCGTCGGATGCGGCGGGTGTGATGGGGTTGATGCCGTCGTACGTCGGTGGCGAGCAGGCAGCGTACGGGTTGAAGACTGTTTGTGTGTTTCCCGGAAATCCGGCGCAGGGGAAGGATGCGCACCAGGGTGCTGTGTTGCTTTTCAGTGCTGAGACCGGCGAGTTGCTGGCGTTGATGAATGCGTCGGCGATCACGGCGATTCGGACGGCGGCGGTTTCGGGTGTCGCGACTGACCTGCTAGCGCGAGAAGATGCTCGCGATCTTGCGATTATCGGCGCCGGCGTACAGGCGCGGACGCATTTGAAGGCGATCGCTGAGGTGAGACCGATCGAGCGTTGCCGCGTGGTTAGCCGAAACATGGACCACGCAAGACAGCTTGCGGACGAGATGAGCGCGAGTGTTCCGTTTGCGGTTCAACCGGTTCAGACCGTGGAAGAGGCTGTGGATGGGGCGGATGTGATTGCGACGGTGACGAACGCTAAGGAACCGGTGGTGCAGCGTGAATGGATCTCGCAGGGCGTTCATTTGAATGTTGTCGGATCGAGCACGCCACATGCGCGTGAGGTCGATACGGCGACGATGGCTGCGTCGGCGTTGTTTGTAGACCGGCGCGAGTCGACGATTAATGAGGCTGGCGACTATCTGTTTGCGATGCGTGAAGGCGTCATCGGACCGGAGCATATTCGCGCCGAGCTTGGCGAAGTGTTGACAGGTGAAAAGCCGGGTCGGACGTCGCCCGACGAGATCACGTTGTTCAAATCGTTGGGACTCGCGGTTGAAGATCTCGCAGCCGCGAATTACTTGTATCGAAAAGCGAAAGAGTTGAATGCGGGCGTTTGGGTAGAATTCGGATAGATTCGTGCTGCCATCTCTTAATCAAATCCAGGATGCTCGACGCATGATCGCAAACGCCGCGATCCGCACGCCGCTCGTGCGACTCAACGTCGACGACGCGCCCGCCGAAATTTACCTCAAGCTCGAGAATCTTCAACCGATCGGTTCGTTCAAGATTCGCGGCGCAGCGAATGCGATGGGCCATACGTCGCCTGAACTGTTGGCGCGTGGCGTGGTGACGGCGTCGGCCGGCAACATGGCCCAAGGCGTCGCGTGGCGTGCGCGTGAGCTCGGCATTCCGTGCACTGTTGTGGCACCCGAGACGGCGCCTGAAACGAAAGTCAAAGCAATCGAGCGGCTGGGTGGACGGGTTATTAAAGTTTCGTTTGAGGAGTGGTGGCGGGCGTTTGAGGAGCGTGCGTTTCCGGGAGTCGATGCGACGTTCATACATGCGTTCGACGATCTGAACGTGATGGCGGGTAATGGCACGATCGCGCTCGAGATCGTCGAAGACTTGCCGGAGTTTGATGCGGTGGTGATTCCGTGGGGCGGTGGTGGGCTGACGTGCGGCATCGCCTCCGCGCTGCGTGCGCTGAACTCGAAGTGCAAGATATACGCGGCCGAAGTAGCAACAGCAGCGCCTCTCTCGGCTTCGCTAGACGCCGGCTCACCACAATCAGTCGATTACCAACCTTCGTTCGTCGACGGCATCGGCGCACGACTGGTCTTTCCGCAAATGCTCGCTCGCGCAAAGGATCTGATCGACGGTTCGCTCGTCGCCGATCTGGACCAGGTAGCCTCCGCCCTGCGCCTCATCGCGGAACGCAACCACACGATCGCCGAAGGCGCCGGCGCCTGTCCGGTCGCCTGTGCTCTCGCAGGTAAAGCCGGTGGAGGGAAAGTCGTGTGTATCGTCTCAGGCGGGAATATCGACTCTTCGATTCTCAGCGGGATACTTACCGGTCCGCGCGCTTAGACCGCGATTTTTTCGATGAGCGTTGCTGCTTTGTGAGGTCAACGATCTTGTTGTTTCTGTAGACATAGACTGGCGTTCCAGTTTTAAGTCCCAGCTCCAAAGCATTCTTCGCCGCGCGACGTAAGGCACGTAGCGTATCCTTTATCTCTTTGGACTCGGCACTTCTGATCTCATCACTATCTCCAATTCCCTCGCTGAAATCAACCGAGGCGGAGTGTCCGAATTATCATACCACTCCCATCTATCGACCAAGTTCACATAGAAATCGCGAAAGTTACGTAACCCAGCATCAAAGCGCCGGCGAACTACAGCTCTCGCAACATTATGGCCACCTTGTGCGACTCTACTCGCAACTCGCGCGATAGCCATTTCAGAACTCGGCAAACTCAGAAACACCAGTTTCACACGATAACCGTGCGCGCCATTGTGGAATCAGCCGAGCATAGAGATGCCCGCTCAAAGTGGTCTCGAACGCGAAACTGTCACCTTTGCGAACGCGCCGGTGGATCTCGGAAAGCATGATCCGTCCACCTTGGACCGCTGCCTTGTCTGGCTTGAACGGCGACAATCCCGCTGCGATCAGATCGGCGTTGATAAAGTCAGGACAGTCTGCTTCCTTTTGTAAATACTCGCGCGCAAAAGTAGTCTTCCCCGCGCCATTTGGTCCAGCAATGATGATGATCCGTCGTCGTTTTGGCATCGGCTGAGCGCGCGCATTATCTGTCTCGCCTGTCGCGCAATTCGCGGTACCACTGCTGCATCACGTAGAACGCTTTCTTTCGCTCGCCGCGGTTGGAGATGAGGCCTTTGCGGTTCCAGTAGTCCTGAATGCCGGGCAACGGGCGGCGGGGCGAACGGAAGTCCATCAGGATCCAGGGCGCGGTGCCGCGCAGGAAGGGTATCTTCTTCAGCATGACGAGCTGATGACGATAGAGATCCTCCTGATACTCCTCGGTCCAACGCGTTAACGCGTCGCCATGGTGACCATAAAGAGCGTCCGCGCCGAATTCACTCATGATCAGCGGCTTGTCGTACTTCGATTTCCACTCGAGTCCATCCGCCTTCGCAGGTAGACCATCGTACCAGCCGACGTACTCATTACAGCCAAGCACATCAAGAACCTCCCCAAGCGGATCATCAATCATCTGCGTCGTCGGATTGATGTAATGACGCTCCATCGCGGCAGAAAGAAGTCGACCCGGATCGAGACTCCGCGCATGCGAAACAAGATTCTTCAAAAACGAAAGCCGCGCATCACTAAGCGGCGTCTCATTCGCAACAGACCAAATCACCACCGCCGCCCGGTTCTTGTCACGCGCGATCATCTCACCGAGCTGATTCCGCGCGTTCTCCAACGTCGCTGCGTTTTCCCACTGGATGGTCCAATACACGGGAATCTCCGACCACAACAGTATTCCCATCCTGTCCGCCTCGCGAATCGTCCGCTCGTTGTGCGGATAGTGCGCGAGTCGCACGAAATTCGCCCCCAGCTCGCGAGCCCAACCAAGCAGCGTCTGCGCATCCTCTTGACTATACGCGCGTCCACCGCGAAGCGGCGCTTCTTCATGCATGCAGATGCCACGCAAAAAGATCGGCTTTCCATTCAACAAAATCTCCGTCCCACGCGTCTCGATACTGCGAAACCCAATCTGGTCTCGCACCTGGTCCGTCTCCGCCTCGACAACAACGTCGTAAAGCTTGGGATCCTCCGGCGACCACAACTTCAACTCAGCACGAAAGTCGATCGCGGCAAATCCACTCGCATCGGTCGTAAACGACCGACTGATCCCCGCTTCAGGAATCCGCACAGTCACGCGTTGACCAAGCCGAGCGCCATTCAATCGCACCCAACCGCTAACCCGATCCCTCGTCCCCTTTTGAAGCTGAATCAAGTAATCATGAACAAACGTCGCGGGCGTCTCGATCAGCGAAACGTGGCGCGTGAGTCCGCCATAGTTCCACCAATCCGTCATCAACGTCGGCACCGCATCACGCCGGCGCTTGTTATCGACCTTGACGACGAGAAAGTTCCCCGTCTCACGGACCAACCCCGTGATCTCGAAATTGAACGGCGTAAACCCGCCTTCATGCTGCCCGACTTTCTCGCCGTTCAAATAAACATCGGCAACGTAATTCGCAGCGCCGAAATAGACGAATAGCCGCGCATCGCCGCGGCGCTGGTAATCAAACGACTTCTTGTACCAAACAGTCCCTTCGTAAAAGAACAACTGGTCCGACTGCGTGTTCCAATCGCCGGGCACCATCAACGTGGCTGACTTATCGAAGTCATACTCGATCAAGTCGCTCTTCGTCTTCGGCTTCGCGTTCCGAAAATAGCCATTCGCACTCGGCTGATAACGGTAATCGTAAAACCCCGACTCGTAAGGATCGACGATCGTTTGCCACTGCCCGTCGAGGCTGATCGTCTTCCGCCCGTCGGTATTCTGGATTGGACCAAGCTGCTGCGCCTGAACACACGGCGCCAACACACATAGAGCAACAAGAAGCAGGAGTGTCTTCATCGTGGACGGAATTTAACACGAATCTCACGCCGCGTAACGGCGGACAAACCGGTCCGATTTATTGACACGCCATAAAAGGCGACTATAGAATCGCGCCGCTTTAATCGGACGTTGCTTGGCGTGCTCATCTCCTGCCGAGGACGAAGCTCTCGTGAACCTCAACACACCGCATGTTTGTCATTCACGCGGGACAGAACTGCCACTGAGAATCAACGATGCCAAAGAAGCCAAACAGAAAGCCGATAGTTTTTGTCGGCTCCGCAAGTAAGTCGAAACGCGCCGCTGAAGCCGTAGCGAATAACCTCTACGACGTAGCTTTCGTCAGAGTGTGGGACAAGGCTTTTGCATTAAGCCGCACGACCATCGAGGATTTGGTGAAGATGGCGCCCACGTATGACTTCGCCATCTTTATTCTCGGCGGAGAGGACGTTCGCCATAAAGACGGGGTTAAAGCGCTCGTACCACGAGACAACGTGGTCTTTGAGACCGGCTTGTTCATGGGGGTGCTTGGTCGCGATCGCGTTTTCATTATCAAACGAGACAACGTAAAGATCGAATTACCATCCGACTGGCTCAACCTTACAGTAGCGCCTTACAGCGAGCCGCCTACGAATACGATCCTTGACTGGGAATCAGCGCTCCGTCTTGCGACTACCCGAATCCGTGACTCGATTGAACAACTTCAGTTCCACTCCTCGTCGCAGGCCGCCGTCGCATCTACGGAAGGATACTTGAAAGATGCGGCCCAGTATTTCGACAAGTTGCTGCTGGACCGGTACGGTGTGAGTGCCGCACTCAGCAGCACGAGCATTACCGTCACGGATCTCAGCGGCTCTGCGATCGTCAGGCGCAAACTCGAGGGTATAAAAGTAAGCGGGCCTATCAAGATCGATCAGATACCCGGAACGATTGCTCCCGGCACGCGCAACGGCAGGATTCTCAAACATCCGACGTTGATCAACAAGGTCAAGTTCAAAAAGCCCATAGTTATTACTCAGAGAGTCAAGAAAGATAACCTGAGTGTTTTTGACGTAGTGATCAAAGGATCGCTCACTCAGGCCGATCCGAAGCTTGACTTCGAATATGAGAGTTCGATGACCAAAGCTTTCCTGATGACCCGGGAGCAGGTGGAAAAGGCGTACAGCGCTCAGAATTTCAAGTACGAGTTCGTGTCTTTAAAAACAGAAATGCTGACCAATAAAGCGGAGCTCGAGATCTCCTTTCCCAAAGGATATCCCGTTGATCTCAGGGCCGGCGTTTTCTTTGGAGACGAATCGGAGTCGATGCACGAAGCTGAGTTGAGCCGCGTCGCTAGTGGGTTTAAGAAAACCGCGCATACGGCCCGCTTCGTGATAAATAAGCCGCTAGTGGGATTTAACTACATAATCTATTGGATTTCGCCGCGGAAGGACGAGCTTCATTGACGGCGACCCAGATACTTGACAGCCGAAATTCGATTAACTAACCTCTTGGGTGCCTTCATAGGCAGGAAACGGCGGTAATCGGGCCATGAAAAGAATCATCATCAGCTAAATTTCTAGCGTTCCCACTCTTTCAGTCCCTCGACCACACGCATCACCTCGCTGCGTTTCTTTTCGAACACCGCGAACATGAAGATGATCGTCGCGCCGGTGACGATTCCGGCGACGTACCACAGCCACGTCCAACCAAGGTTGACTGACGCGTACCAGATCATCGTGATGATCGACAACAGCAGAAACACTGAGCCCAGCAGCAACAGTCCGCGAATGCGAAAGACGATTCCGGAGAAGACACCGACGAGCGAGAACGCGCCGAGAATCAGCGGCAACCACGGTGAGTTTGCGACGCCGTTGATGAAGATGTCGGCGGTTGACGATGCGTAGATCGTCACCAGCGCGAGATAGCGGATACCCGCCATCTGATCTTCGCTCAGGTTCTTCTCATTCAAGTACGCGGCGAGCAAAACTGAAAGCGCAATAGGGATCAGCCACAACTGTGGATGCTGCAGGAACTGATAATCAGACGTGCGATGCAGGATGTACCAGAGTCCCGCATTGCCGGCCACTGCCGCCAGCACGCCAAAACCAAACGAACGCCGTAACACCGAGAGCAGTCCGTACAGACCACCAACGACGAACAGCAACAACGAGAAGTCAACTTCCGACGACGCGAGCCAGAATCCAAGCACCGGTAACAGCGGCAGAAAGACTCCGGTGCGTTCCAACGGCTGTGCGAGTACGAGCAGTTTGCGACGTCGCAACGATTCGCTCGTCACGACACCGAAGTAAGCGATCACCATCACCGCGAGCGGCCAGTAACGTTCGATGAAACCGGTGAACAGCCACGGCATCGTGAGCCGGATGTGCACGAACAGAAGCGCCAGCATCACCTCGGCGACGTAGACGTAGCGCATGCGGCCACGCTCGGAAAGTCCTAACGGATCGTGCGCCGGCGAGAGCGCGAACAACACGCAGATGATCACCGCCGCGGCGAGTGTTACGCCGATCGCGACGAGCGAGAACGGATGGATGCGCACCACGCCGAAGTTGAGGTGATAGAAAACTTCCGTTCCCAGGCAGAAGAACAGCGCGAGCGTGCCTCCGCCGAGTAACCACGGAACGCTGAACCGCACAGCGTTGGACCAGTCGGGGCGGAAGTCTCTCACTCGTTCGAGGAAGAGCGCGTAGAGAGCGATGAGTCCGAACGCTGCCAGCATCAGGATCACGCTTCGATTCAACCACGTTCCGTTTATGCCGGGCGTGAGCCACGACCAGCCGAAGAACACCAGGCCCGTAACCAGCACAGCTAGCGCGAAACGGCGCCACTGTTCCGCATTCTGTCCCTCAGCAAGTTGAGCGATCGTGAAAAACTGTGCGACGACGGCGAGCGCTGCTGTCACTCGCAGGCCAAACTGGAGAAAGTCCACATCTACATCGAAAGCCAGAAGAGCAACGATGACAACTGCAATCGCAGTAACTGCCGCGAGCCATGGCAACTCGGCTGTTTGCGGCGTGATGCGGCGCGGAATACCGAGGCGCACTGCGTAAGCGATCACCGTTTCGCGATAACGCCAAAGGAACGCGACGACGAGGGAATACAGCGCGAGAAAGATCGTAACGGACCACTCGAGACGATCGGTATTCGGCTCGAATTGATGAAACGCGATGGCGGCGGCGAAGAGGCCGAGGAAGTAGAGTCCGGCGACGGAGTATTTCGCGCGCTGGTCCCACAACGTGGCGGCCATCAACGCCAGCACTGAAACGAATGTTACCCACGTCAGCCTGGGTACTTCGAGAAGCAGCGAGTCAGGTCGCCAAGATTCAATGCTGACCACAATGATGAACAGCATCATCGCACTCGTAGCGATTGCGACGACGTTGTGAAACGAGAGTGCGGCTGATCGTGTCTTGCCGCGCAATGGTCGCGCACGAAGTTCGAGCGCCAACCAGAGAAGGCCCGCGACGCCGGCGACGAACACGTTCGTCAACAGGAAATTGCCGAGGCCTTTGTAGTTAAGCGTGAGTATGAACGTCCACCACAGTGTGACCGAGGTGTTGAGCAGGAAGCCCGCGACGTAAAGATAGCGGCGACGCAGCGTTTGCCAGTGCAATGTCGTTGCCAGTGCCGTGAGCACGAGTAACGGTCCGATGGACCACCAGCGAGTGGCGTCCTCGATCGGTCACGGTACGCAAGCAGAGAAACACGGCGATGGCGCCGCTGATCACGGCGAGTTGCCTGCACCGCGCTGCCCACGTAGCCACCGAAGTCAAACAACCTGCGGAAGAGCGGTGGAATTTCGCTCGAAGTCAGACCAGCTGCGCCGACCATTGCTGCCGTCACCGTGGTCGCGCCGACAGTCAGCGTGTGTAATCCAAGCCAACCATTCTTATTGGCCACGCTGAACGCTGTCAGACACGCGAATCCCCAGAGCGCGCCGGCGACCGGGATCGGCGAGACTTTCCGTTGACGCGTTCGCGCAAACCACGCTGATGCCGCGAGCAGCACGACGAAGGAGAGCCATCCGAGGAAACTGCCCGCCGACCTGGTTCCGCTGCTTCCGAACTCAGGCGCAACCACCAGCTCAAACGCAGTCGGCACGATTACAAGGACGTTGAGCAGGAACGCCAAACCGACCTGAAGCGTCAGCAGATTGTCTGCGATCGTCGATCGCTGTTCGTCCAACGCCGCCACCCAGCGACGTCGCGTGCTCAACCACGGCAACGCGTAAACCGCAAACGTGATCGCGTTCAGTTGCGCGAGACGGACCAGCACCACGCGGTCCATCGCGCCCTTCACCGCGACGACCGTAAACAGAAACGCCAGTGTGACAGTTGCATTGAACAGAAGCCCGGCGAAAAAGCCGAACTCCGGCATGCGCTCGCGCAGCGCATAGCCAATGAATACAAACGCGACGAGCACGAGCGGCAAGCCGTAAGAAAAGTCGTCGTCAAACCACGAGAAGAAACCGCTGGCCGGACCTTGGATCGGCATGTAGTAGATGGCCCGCAGCGCCGGATAGATCGTGAGGACCAGCAGCGGCACGACCGTGAGAACGATCAGCAACGTTCGCAGGTCTGTCCTGGTCTGCGGATCGATCCGTGATGATCCGCGGTTCCATAAGGCGAACGATCCCGCTATCAAAAACAGCGCTGCAAACCAACGCCATGCGGTCGCGGTGGCGATCTGCGTTTCAAACAGTCCCGCAATCAAGGGGATCGCCGCTGATAGCACCACGAGCGCGCCGAGCAGATAAGCACCGCGACGACGTTCCGCATAGTTCGCGAGCATCGCGACGGTCAGAAGACCAAGTACGATCCACGAACCGAGTCCGAGTGCTTCCTGATGTGGAAAGCCCGCGACGTCATATCCCGCGTAACCGCTGCCCCACGCCGCAAGCTCCTGCGTCACGCCTGCGATCGATCCGTAAACAGCCAACAGCACAAACGCGCCAACCAGTGCCCACGTCACGATGCGATCGAAAGACACACGCTCGTCGAGGAGTCGCCACGCATCGTCGAGCCAGTGCCCGAGCTGTGTTGAAGGTCGTCGCCGGCGCACGATGAAGCGCACCGCGATCCACGCCAGCACCAGCAGCGTAAGAACAGTTCCCTGAATTTGCAGCGCGGTCGGATGCAGGAACGCGTGCGGTAGATACGCGTACCAGACGTACTGTTGCAGCGTCGCCTTGATCGTCAGCACGACGGCGCAGGTCGACGCGATCTGAAAAGCGTTGAAGACGATGCGACTGCGATTGAGCCAGAGTAAGACGAGCAGCGTGCCCGCGATCCAGAACACGCGCTGCGCCTGCATCGCCGTCGGCTGCCACGGGTTGACCATGAACAAGCTGATCACGCCGAACACGAGCGTGATCATCGCGCTCTGATTCAGTGGCTTGATCAGATTCGCGGCCTGCCGGAAACGCGAACAAACAATTGCCGCGACCGCGCAGATCGTCGCGTGCGCGAGTAACGCCGTCTGCCACGGGAACCACAAATCGGTCGAATACTTGAATCCGTCCGCCAGCGCGACCAGTAACAATCCCGATCCCACCCACGCCAGCGGCACCACGTTGCGTCGCCACGCAATCCAGAACGCACCCAGCGCATAAATTCCGTAAACCATCCACAGCGTGTAATCGCCGCCGGCCAACCTGCCGAACAACGTCACCAGCACGAGACTCAACGTCGCAATCAAACCCGCAGCGAGCAGGTAATACTCAGCATCGCGCTGTCGCTTGTGTCTCGACAGCCATTCCGAAGCCGCAACGAAAAGCACGAACGCGCCGACCCACGCCTGTCCGCTCGCAACAGTCAGCGTCACATCGAGCAACGACATCACGCGCAGGTTTTGCCAACTGATGTGTCCCATGAGCACGTGATACGTCACGAGATAAGCCAGCGCGAAACAGCTCGCCGCGACGAGATGGGCCACCGGAAGTTCGAGAACGATCGCGAGCGCCGTGAAGATCGCAAAGTTGAGCAATGCCGTCGGGCACGATGCTCGCCGGGTTGGGCCAACGCCAGGACCATTCCCGCCAGAACGATCATGACGCCGAGATGCCGAGCGCTGTTCCAGTCGTTCGCGAAGCGACGAGTTCTTTGTTTTGAATGCGTCGCCAGAGGATCGTGCCCGTGGCCAGCATCGGCAAGCCCCACAGCGTGACGAGCGGCGCGAGATACATCATCGTCAAACCGAGCGGCCCGACTTTGTAAAGCAACAAACCGAACGGCAACAGCGCCGCGAAACTCATCGCGCCCAGACACCGTGAACACCGTCCCGGTTTCAGCTTTCGTCGATCTCGCGATCCGACAGGACCGCGCGCAACGCGAGTCCGACTGTGACGACGTAACAAGTGACGGGAAACGCGCCGAGAAAGACAGCAGCGCCGGCGCAGTGTCCGGTGCCGCAAAGTGACGAACGAGCAGTTGACCGATCGACGATCCCAACACGCCCGCGGACAAGAATGTGCGCGCAACCGGGCGTGATCACACGTCCGGCAAAATAGACGAGACAGAGAAAGATCGCGGGCGCTGCCAGTTCGCTGACGATCACGAGCGCGCCGGAAGTATTGCTGGCCGACACGGCGGCGATCGCGAGAAAGTTCAATGGCACGAGCAGCGTTGCGATCGTCAAAATGCCGCGGCTCGTCGTCGGCAGTTTCCAGCGATGTTCGGTGTAGAGACCGATGCCGAAGAGGACCGCAGTCACCGTGGTGAAGATCAAAAACTTGAATACCGGGATCTCCGAGATCTGCGCCCACAGGCTGACGACGAGTGCCGTCGAGCAACCGATGATCAGCAGACCGCCGATGATCTCGCCCCAGCGGATGTTGCTCTCTTCCATGAAGGAGTTGAGCACTTCGGAGAACGGTCGTCGCGGGGGAGGCGGTGGCGGTGGCGGTTCGACTGCGGTGGTGGCTCAACTCGCGGCGGTGCGTGGTTGAGCAACAGCGGTGTCCGGACTTGGCGCGAGGTCGCTGGCGGCGGTTGCAGGTTTGGGCTGAGGTCGTGGTTCGGGGTTTGGTTGCGGACGATAACGTCAGGCTCGCAACTTCTTCACGGATGCGAGCCAGTAATTGTTTCATAAATCTCTTCATTGATTTTTCCATCCTTGTAAAACCGTATGATTGTCTCTCAATAGTAGCGAGATCTCTTAGTCTCTCGAGTCGTTCGGATCTGGAGGTGCGGGTGTCGTAGGATAGTCGGCGGTGCTATCGGTCATCGCTGTTGCCAGGTCGAATACCCACTTGATGCATCTCGCGAATCACGACCCAGATCACGTGGCCCACCACCGTCATGATGGCCAGCACAATCAACAGCACGAACAAGATGAAAATCAGATCCATGCGTCTTCAGACCCTATCTCAGGCCGGTGACACGAATGACCATTCTGGTATACAAACTACGCCGAACAAGCCCAAACAACGATGAATCTTTTCGAAGCCATCTTCACTCATGACCCTGCTGATCTCGCGCCCGCGATTCATTTCGACGGGCGCGATATCACGTATGGCGAATTACGCGCCAGAACCTTGCGCATGGCCCAGGCGCTCACGTCGCTCGGCATCCGCGCGCGGCGACCGCGTTGCGCTGCTTTTGCAACGATTCGCCGGAGTTTATTGAAGCCTTCATCGCCACCTGTTCGCTCGGCGCAATCGCCGTTCCGATCAACATGTCGCTTCGGCTGGATGAACAATGTTCGATCCTTCACAACTCCGGTGCGACATTTGCCGCTGGTGGAAGCACGATCTATGCAATACCTTGCTGACACATGCGCCGGAAAAACTGCACTCGTCTGTGACCGAAATCGACATCCATTCGCGATGAGAGATCCGATTTGACCACGAGCCTGGCGCGACGCGCTGGAAGTCCATCGAATTTCCCGCGCCCGCGACTGAGAACGACGATCCGGCTTTCATTCTCTACACCTCCGGCAGCACCGGCGAACCGAAGGGCGCGATGCACCGCCAGGCCGACATCTTCTACACAAACCAAACTTTCTGCCGCGAAGTGCTGCGTGTTACGCACAGACGATCGACTGTTTTCATCGTCACGACTTCCGTTCGCTTACGGTCTCGGAAACAGCTTCACGTTTCCACTGCTGAACGGCGCGACCTCGATTCTCTGTCGCGAAAAACCGACGCCGGATGTCATCGCGCAACATCTTCACAACCGCGCGCCCGACGATCTTCTTTGGCGTGCCCGTGGTCTACAACCTTCTGCTCGAACACCATCGCAACGAAAGACAACTCGACTGTTCGAGCTTGCGTCTTTGCATCTCAGCGGGCGAAGCGCTTGCCGGCGCATCTCGGCGAAGAGTGGGAACGCAAGTTCGGCGTGCAGTTGCTCGACGGTATCGGTTCGACCGAGATGCTGCACATGTTCATGTCGAATCATGAGAACGACGTGCGTTACGGCAGCAGCGGCAAGTTGCTCCAGGGTTATGAAGCACGACTTGTTGATGAAAACGGCGAACCGACGCCTGACGATGTCGAAGGCAATCTCTGGATCAAAGGCGACAGCGCCGCGCTTGACTACTGGGAACGTCCGGACGCAGACGACGCGAACGTTTGTCGACGGCTGGGTGCGCACCGGCGATCTGTATCGTCGCGACCGCGAAGGCTACTGGTTTCACATGGGCCGCAGCGACGACTGTTTCAAGTCGAGCGGGCAATGGGTTTCGCCGGTGGAGGTCGAAGGCGTGCTGTTGCGGCACCCGGACGTCGGCGCGCGCGGCGGTGGTGGAGGATTTCGACGCGGATGGACTGCCGTGCCCGTGTGCGTTTGTCGTCAGCTCAGGATGTAGAATCCGACCCTGTCGACTTGAAAAGCACTGCGCGAGTTGTCCGCGTGCGTCGTTGCCGCGATTCAAACAGCCGCGGAGGTACGTGTTTGTCGACGAGTTGCCGTACACGGCGACCGGGAAAGATTCAGCGGTTCAAACTGCGTCAGAGCGCTGAGGAACAAAGAACACGGATGAATAAAAGCATCCAGGAAACCTTCGCACCGAATCTCGCTTGTTTTGGCTGTGGTCCGGCAAATCCAAAGGGGCTTGCACATCGGCAGTTTTCCAGACGGCGACGAGGTCGTCGCCGAGTGGCAGCCGAGCAATGAATACGAGGCGTTTACGGGCATGTTGAGTGGCGGCATCATCGGCACGTTGCTCGACTGCCATTGCAACTGGACCGCCGCCTGGCACCTGATGAAGAAGTCAGGCGCAGATAAACCGCCGTGCACGGTCACCGCGGAATACGCGATCAAGCTGATGCGCCCGACGCCGACCGATCAGCCGGTACGATGAAGGCTCGCGTCGTGGAGTCGACTGAAGATCGCGCAGTCGTCGAAGGCGAACTGATCGCGCACGACAAAGTTTGTGCAACGTGCCGCGGCACTTTCGTAGCGGTTAAGCCCGGACATCCGGCTTACCATCGATGGTAGTAGAGTACTTAGAACTTAGTCTGTGCTTTGTATTTAGTTAACCGAGCACTAAGGACAAAGAACAAAGCTCAAAGTTATGATCCATCGTCCTCGTCGACTTCGCCGATCCGATGCGCTCCGCTCGCTGGTGCGCGAGACGCGTCTCACGCGCGACGATTTCGTGTTGCCGTTGTTCGCCTGTCCCGGCGACGGCGTGCGTCGTGAGATCTCGTCGATGCCGGGCGTTTTCAACCTCTCCATCGACGAGACGACGAAGGAAGCCGCAGCGGCTTACGAGACCGGCGTGCGCAGCATCATTCTCTTCGGCCTGCCGGAATCGAAAGACGAACTCGCGTCGGGCGCTTATGCGGAAGACGGAATCGTGCAACGCGCGATTCGAGCGATCCGACAGTTCGACGCCGGATGTGTTGATCATGGCCGATACGTGTTTGTGCGAATACACTTCGCATGGTCACTGCGGCGTCGTGCGCGGTCAGTGAAGTGCTTGAACGATGAGTCGCTGGAGCTGTTGGCCCGCACGGCGGTGAGCCAGGCTGCGGCCGGCGCGGATCTCGTTGCGCCTTCGGCAATGATGGACGGGCAAGTCGGCGCGATTCGTGAGGCGCTCGACGAGTCGGGATTTGAAAACGTCGGCATCATGTCCTACGCAGTGAAATACGCGTCCGGCCTGTATGGCCCATTCCGCGAAGCGGCACAGAGCGCGCCGGAGTTTGGCGACCGCCGGGCCTACCAGATGGACCCGCCAAACGCGCGCGAGGCAATGCGCGAAGCCGAGATCGACGACGCCGAAGGCGCCGACATCCTGATGGTCAAGCCGGCCACCATTTATCTCGACGTGCTGCGCATGGTTCGCGACCGATTCGACCTGCCGATGGCGGCTTATCACGTCTCTGGCGAGTACGCCTTAATCAAGGCGGCGGCGCAAAACGGCTGGATCGACGAGCAGCGCGTAATGATGGAAACTTTGACAAGCATCAAACGGGCGGGTGCAGACATCATACTGACCTATTACGCTCGCGAAGCCATCAGAGCGCTGGAGCAAATCTAATGACAACTACCCACAGATTACGCAGATCTGTGTTTGTGGTTTCGAGCTTGCTTGTGTTGCTCGCTACGGAGACGCTGGGACAGTCAGGCCGGCGAGCTCCTAAACCGCCTCAGACTCCCATCGCCACACCGCAACCCGAGACCGAAGCAAAAGCAAAACATGACGCACGAGCGCTGAAACACAAGGTTTCGCTGATCGTCGCGCGTGAGCTGAGCTCGGACCGGCTGTTGAGTGAAGAGGCCATCTTCTCGCACTTCGTCGCGCGACTGAATGAATTCGCGAACGTTACAGTGACGGACGTTGGTGATCTGAAACGCGACCAGGCCGTGAAGAGGGCCAAAACGGAGACGGAAGCGGCAGTCGTGCTGGTCCAATTCGACGTTGACGAGTTTCAGGCGGGGACCATCATCGTGAATCGCTACGGATCTCGATGTGAAGATCGTCGTATTCGCACCGCAGACGGGTCAGAAGAAGTTTGAAGGCAGTGTCTACTACAAAGCGGTTGGTGGACCAATGTTGAGAAGGGATAACTGGCCTACTGGCACGCCCGTCAGAATGAGCACAGAGGCGGTGGGCATCGAAGCGGCCGAACAAGTGCGCGACTGGCTGATCGTCGAGGACCAGAAGAAGAAGGATTAATTCGTTTCATCCGTGTTCTTCTAAGGCGCGTCCTAATCGGTCCAGGCCACCTTCCAACACGTCCGTATCGCCCGCGATCCCTACGCGAAAATGTTCCGGGCGCTCGAAGAACCTGCCCGGCACCACCGTCGTCTCATACTTCTCTCGCAACAACTGACACAACCTCTCCGAAGTTTCCCCGCTGCGCAACCGCGGAAACATCACCGTCCCAAACTCCGGCCGCACACATTCGAGATCGTCGCGCGTATCGAGAAACGCGTTCAGCAACGCGCGGTTGTGGTCCATCAATGACTTTGCGCGTGCGGCGATCTCGTCGATCTGCCCGCAACGCTACGACGCTCAGTCGTTCAGCGGTGTGCACCTGCGTTGCACTGAACAGATCGTTGAGCAGCCACATCTGGCGCGCAAGATCCGGCTGCGCGATGATCCAACCCGAGCGCAGACCGCTGAGTCCGAAGGCCTTCGTCAAACTGCTGGTCACGACGAAGTTGTCGCCAAGGTGAAACGCAGTCCGCGGCGCGTCTTCAAACAAAGTTTCGAGGTAAACCTCATTTACAAGCACGCGTGCACCGACGCGACGCGCGATCTTCCCAATCTGTTTCAGCGTCTCATCGTCAGTCAGCACACCACTCGGATTGTGAAGATTGGTTATCACGATCAACCGCGTCCGCTCAGTTACGAGTGATTCGATCTCTTCCGGCGAAACACGAAAACCGTCTTCAAACTTGCGCTGGAAGCGTTTTAGATCCGCGCCGAGAAACCGCGCCGTCGACATCATCGGCTCATACGCCGGCTCTTCAAATAAAACTTCCTCGCCGGGCTGGAACAACGCCGCCATCGAGAGATGGTTCGCGAAACTCGTCCCAGCGGCCGTAACGATCGAGCTCCGGTCAACGCCGTATCTCGACGCGAGCGCCAGCAACAGCGGTTCGTAACCGTAACCGCCATGCGTGAGTTCGAGATCGTCGAGCGACACGCGCAGATCGCGAATGCTCAAGTTTCCCAAACCACTCGTCGCCAAATTGAATCTCGACACTGACTGCGTCTTGGCCCAATGCATGTACGACGAACCAGAAGCCCCACGCGCGGACGTCATTTACTGCTCCTCCATCTCCAGAACCAGTACACCGGTATGCCTGCCAACATGATCGCGACGCCCACCAGCGTGTTTCTCGGATTTTGATACACGGTATTGATCGCGATCAGCCAACACACAGCGACGAACACGATCGTCGTGACTGGATGACCGGGAACGCGCGTCAGTCCTTCGCTGCTCTGCGCCAATCGACGGCGAAACACGAAGATACAGCACGCCGTCAGACCAAAGAAGATCACGTCGACAGACACGACGTAATCCAGCAGCGATCCGTAGTCGCCTTGCAGCGCCAGCACGATCGCGAGAAAGCCTTGCAAGGCGATCGCTACGATCGGCGCGCGCGTCCGTGGATGCACCGCGCCGACTTGTTTGAAGAACAGTCCGTCGTTTGCCATCGCGAAATACACGCGCGGCGCCGTCAACATGCTTTGACTCAGAAACCCAATCGTCGAGACTGCGATTGCCGCCGCAATCGCGCGCGCACCGAAGTTGCCGAGCACGCTGCGCATCGCATCCGAAGCCGGCGCGCTCGACGCCGCCAGTCCCGAAACTCCCAGCACGCGCACGTAAACGACGTTCGCCGCGAGATACAACACGACGACGCCGATCACGCCGAGTATTAACCCGCGCGGCAGGTTTCTGCGCGGCTCTTTGATCTCACCGGCAACGAACGTCGCTGTTTGCCAGCCGCCGTAAGAGAAGATCACCGGCACGAGCGCCACGCCGAATGCCGTGAGTAGATTGAATGAAGCTGGTCTATCGAGGAATCCGCCGGGCGATGCGGCCGTGTTGCCGAGTAACAATCCGCATGCGACCAGTGCGACCATCGCCGCGATCTTCAGCACCATCAGCACGCTCTGCACGGTACCGCCTGCGCGCACGCCGAGACAGTTGACGATCGTGAGTACCACCAATACGCTCGCCGCCAGGATCTTGAAACTGATCGGAATGTTGGTTAACTGGACGAAATACTGCGCGAACGTAACTGCGACCGCCGCCATGCCGCCGGTTTGAATCACCAGCAACAGCACCCAGCCGTAAACAAACGCGACCAGCGGATGAAACGCTTCACGCAGATATGCGTACTGGCCGCCGACGTCCGGTCGCACCGACGCAAGCTCCGCCCAGATGAACGCGGCCGCGAGCGCAAACAGTCCGCCGAGCAGCCATGTGCCTAAGACGAGAAACGGCGTGTGGACCTGCCGCGCAACGAACGCCGGATTCATGAAGATCCCGGAACCGATGATGCCGCCCATGACGATCATGGTGGCGTCGAACAGCCCGAGACGGCGAGCGAGTTGTGGTTGAGACATTCTGTCCGTGTTATCCGGGTTTCGGAGAACACGGACAGTATACGTGACGCGGGGACGGGGAGACGGGGGGACGCGGCGATTGATCATCCGTTTCGCCCCGTCTCCGGTGACCGCGTCCGCGTCGCCGCTGTCTTGAACGTGTTTATATCGCTGCTGGTCATAGTAATCCCCCCTGTTAATCCGTTTGCAAACTGGTTCGCTTTCCGTACGAAGTGTTAACTTAGCAAACAGAAGATGCAATAAGGGTGCCGCCTAAACACGACGACAACCGTAATCGGGAATACGACGCACTGGTGATCGGCGCCGGTCCGAACGGCTTGGCCGCCGCAATCGAGATCGCGCGCGCGGGACGATCGGTTTGCCTCTACGAAGCGAATTCGACCGTCGGCGGTGGGACCAGATCCGCGGAGCTCACGCTGCCGGGTTTCATTCACGACGTCTGCTCCGCAGTTCATCCACTTGGCGCAAGCTCGCCGTTCTTTTCGCAGTTGCCGCTGCAAAAACACGGGCTCGAATATATCTTTCCACCGTCTTCGCTCGCTCATCCATTCGACGACGGCACCGCGCTCATACTCGAACGTTCTCTCGACGCGACTGCGGCACGATTCGGAAAGGACGCCGCGTCGTACCGTCGCGTGTTTTCACCGCTCGTCGACACGTGGGACACAATCCAAAGCGATCTTCTCGGACCGATAGGCGGTATCCCGCGTCATCCGTTTGCGATGGCGCGCTTCGGACTCAGCGCAATCAGATCGGCAAAAGGTTTTGCGGAAGCGAAGTTTCAGGAAGACAAAGTGCGCGCGCTGTTCGCGGGACTCGCAGCGCATTCGTTTCTGTCGTTGGATCAAGCCGCAAGTGCGGCATTCGGGTTGACGCTAGGCATACTGGCGCACACACCCGGATGGCCGGTCGCACGCGGCGGATCGCAAAGTTTGGCAAACGCGCTGGCCGCGCATCTCGAAGAGCTCGGCGGCGAGATCGTCACGAATCATCGCGTCGAATCGTTGAAAGATCTTCCCGCGTCGCGAGCGATCTTGTGCGACGTCACACCGCGACAGCTCGTTCGGATGGCGGGCGATTCGCTGTCGACTGGTTATCGCCGGCGACTCGAAAGCTACCGCTATGGACCAGGCGTTTTCAAACTCGATTGGGCCTTGAGCTCGCCGGTGCCGTGGAAAGCTGCGGAGTGCAAAACGGCAGCGACAGTTCACATCGGCGGATCGTTCGCCGAGATCGTCGAATCGGAGTGGAACGCATCACACGGCCGCCATTCTGAAAAACCGTACATCATCGTCGCGCAACAGTCGCTGTTCGATCCGACGCGCGCGCCCGGCGGTAAACACACGCTGTGGGCGTACTGCCACGTCCCCAACGGATCGTCTATCGACATGAGCGACGCGATCGAGCGTCAGATCGAACGCTTCGCGCCCGGGTTTCGCGACTGCATCCTCGCGCGGAGCGTCATGTCACCCGCCGATTACGAACGTTACAACCCGAACATCGTCGGCGGCGACATCAACGGCGGTCTTCAAGATTTACCGCAGATGTTCCTGCGTCCCACAGCGCGAATGTATTCAACGTCAAAAGAAGGCCTCTACCTCTGCTCTTCCTCAACACCTCCCGGCGGCGGCGTACACGGATTGTGCGGTTTTCATGCCGCGCGCCTCGCCCTCCGCAAAAACCTCCGCTGAATTCTGTGGAACTCGAAATGCCTTTACGTTAAGTGCCAATAAGCCAGACGTACGCATTTCAGACGGAAGTGTCGGAGAAAACGAAATGAAAACACCAGATATCGAAGTTGACGATCGAACAGCAATCCCCAAGGAAGCAACTACGCCGCAGGAGTTGATGGACAATGTTTTAGCGTTCGACGCTGTGCCGGCGCCGGTGATCAGTCTGTACCTCGACGCGCGCGTCAACGAACACGGCAAACGCAATTTCATGCCGTTCGTACGCAAGCAATTGTCTGAACGAGTTAAGTCGTATCCGCTGAACAGCGAAGAACGCGCGAGTGTCGAAGAAGACTTCGTGCGCATCATGCGCTATCTCGAAGATGGCGTGCGCGAGCCGACGCAGGGCGTGGCGGTATTCGCCTGTTCGGCTTTGGATGATTACTTTCAGGTCGGACAGTTTGAGGCGCCCTTCGAACGCAATCGTCTGCTTGTTTGGGAGCGACCGCATGTTTATCCGCTGGCGCGTTTGATCGAGCAGTATCGACATTACGCCGTCGTGCTGGCTGATACGAATCGCGCGCAGATTTTCGTCTTCGCGGCCGGACGCGCAGTCCAGCAGGATGAGATTGAGAACGTCAAGACGAAGCACACGAGCGTCGGCGGCTGGTCGCAGGCGCGCTATCAACGACATGAAGAAAATTATCACCTGCATCATGCGAAGGAAGTTGTCGAAGCGCTTGAACGCACGATGCGCGACGAGAAGATCGAGCAGGTGATTCTCGCGGGCGATGAAACTGTCGTTATTCCGATCTTGAAGGAACAGATGTCGAAGGAGCTGCAGGAGAAAGTTATTGACGTACTCAGTCTCGGCATCGACACGCCTGAGCACGAGGTGCTTGAAGAGTCGCTCACCGCGTTTCAACGGCACGACAGTTTGAGTGATATGGAGAAGGTCGAGCGTCTGCTGGGTGAGTTTCGTGGTGACAATCTTGCGGTCGCCGGTGTGCCCGATACGCTGGCGGCGCTTTCGAATGGACAGGTTGAGGAGATGTTGATCGTCGCGGCTGCTGACGGGTTGAAGTTTGACGAAGAGGAAGTTCGAAAAGTGCTCGAGGTCTACCATGCTGACGACATTCCGGAAACGCTCGATTCGCGCGCCGTTGCTGACGAGTTGATTCGTCGTGCGAACCAGATGTCCGCGGCGCGAACGACGTTCGTCGAAGACACCACGCGACTCGAGCAACTCGGCGGTGTCGGTGCGCTGTTGCGGTATCGCATTTCTGAAGAGAATGCCGCGCCGTACGAACAGAGCGACGCGGTTCCGCGCTCGCGCGCGATTTCGAAGTCAACGGCCTGAGTTTTTGGGAGGACTTGAGATGTCGGACAAGGATCGACGCTAATGTAATCCGCGTAATCCGTGGTTTCTTTTGACACTTAACGGGCGATTCGCTACCCTTTCGCGTTTTTGTTAGAAGGAAGGAAACGCCCGCACTGTGTCAGCCCGAGCTGAAGCCATCGTCACTGCCGGTTTAAGACCTGAACGTTTTGCCGGCCGTGGTGTCCTCGCCAATAGCCGCACGCTTGTTTTCATCACCCTCGCGATCCTCGTCCTGACCGGGTTTGGTTTTCGCGTCGCCGGACTGAGCGCGGAAGGACTCAGCGAAGACGAACTCAACAAACTCAACGCCGTCGCCGACTATCGCGCCAACGGACTCACCGGCGCTAATGGCGAGCATCCGATGTTGATGAAGGCGTTCCAGGCGACGTCGATCATCCTTTCTGAAAAGTGGAACAGTTTTGTTGGTCCTGAAAACCGGATCGCGCCGGAGACTGCGCTGAGACTGCCGGGCGCGATCGCCGGCGCGTTGACTGCGATCTTGATCTACTTGATCGCGGCGGAGTTGTTTGGTGTCGAGGTGGCGCTGATCGCGGCGGCGTTGTGGGCGTTTGATCCGTCGGGCATCGGGTTTAACCGCGTGGCGAAGGAAGATACGTTTCTGCTGTTCTTCTTTCTGCTCGCGAACGTGTTTTGGCTGCGCGGGCAGCGCGTTGCTGAAAGCACCGATCGGAATCCGAATCGATATTACTGGGCGACTGCGGCGTGTTACGGCGCGATGGTGGCGTCGAAGTATGTGCCGCACTTCATGGCAATCAGTTGGTGTTACTACTGGATGTTCCAGCAGCTTCCGGAGACGCGGTGGCGGCTTGGTAAGAAACGACTCATCGTGTTTTTGGCGATCGTGGGAGTCGTGTTTTTGATCTTGAGTCCGACGGTTCTGCTGCCGGAGACGTGGCGGCAGATGGGGCTGTTTGCGGGTGGGAAGCGTGTGAGCCATGACGGGTACGAGTTCATGGGCCAACTTTATACGCAACGGTTTGTCGACTGGTTGAATGGAATTCCGGTTTATTTCTATTTCGTGTTTACGGCGGTGAAGTTGCCGTTGTTGACGGTGGTTGGGTTTGTTGTCGGACTGCCGTTGCTGTTTCGGCGCAAGCTTGGCGATGGGCGGTATTTTCTGCTGTTCTGGTTTTTGTTGTGGGTGGTGGCGTTCTGTTTTCCGGGTGGGAAGTTTACGCGGTATTACACGACGATACTGCCGGCGGTGCTGATCACGTGTGCGTTGGGGATTCAGTTCGCGGGGCGGTGGATCGCGAATCGCCTCGCATCTAGTGATGCGGTGTCAGGCTTGAAGCACTACATCCCAGCGTCGCTCGCTGTGATCGTTATCGCCGGTTCCGTTGTCAGTTCGATTCAAGCTGCGCCGCATTTTCGTTTGTTCACGAACAGTCTTGGCGGTGGGATGGAATGGGCCGGCTACTACTTCCCGCATGACGAGTTTTACGACGCGAGTATGCGTGAAACGATCGCCGCGATCGCCGGCCGTGCTCAACCCGGCGCGCGTGTGGCGAGCGAAAGTCCGTCCCTTGCCTCCTACTACGCCGAACGCTCCCGACGCCCAGATCTAATCTGCGTTTCTCTGTCCGATCCAGCCGCCGTCTCCCAACTCCGCCCCGGCGACTTCGTCATCGTCGCCCGCGGCCGCCGTTACTTCAGCAACGACCCCCTCATCACCACTCTCCGCACTCACTCCCCAACCCTCGACCTCAAACTCGGCCAAGTCCCATCCGTAAAGCTCTATCAACTCGACCAAACCTCCCTCGAAGCACTACGCGGAGCATCTCGTTGAAGTGTGGCCGATAGATTTTCCGACGATGACAGCGGATGCATCTGAAGGTAATCGTTCGCTTGATCCCGAGTCGTGGGTGGTAGAACTGTTTTCGATAGTCACACTCGTCGCCGCCATTGCATCACATTGACTAGTTTTCGATTCATTTGGAGGACGGCGGATCAGTCGACCAGACTTCTTGAAGTGATTTCCGTCCGTAACGATGGATCTGGCTGATTCGGTGATTGAGGCCGGTAAATTCAGGAGTTGGCGAACTGTCCGACCTCAGATAACGTGCGAATTCTATTGCGCGTAGGCCTTGAGGGTGCCTTTGTCGTGCCTGACTGGTATGAGTGCAGTCACTGTTACGGATTAAACTTTTCTGGACTTCCCTAACAGTGGGAGGCTGCTTTCGACAGCTCAGCGACTGATCTTGCCAGTTCTTCACAAATGCTTCGAAATTCCTTTCACCCAAAACTGCACTCGCTTGGTTTCGCTGTTCTTCCTCGATAGTTGGACGCATTTCGGCAATTATCTTGACAGTTGCTGCGGTTCCAATGTCTTGACATATTACTTCATCTCCGACGAAATACGCTTGGTCGTGCGAATTCACCATTATGGGCCAAACTCTTGGGCATCAGTGCCTCAGCTCTACTTCGACGGGGCGGGAGTCGTGGGAGTCGTAGCCGTCGGGCCAGTTTGAGATGTTTATGCCGTAGGGCCAGTCGGCGTCGGAGGTGACGGCGAAGCGGATCGATAAGGGTTGACCGCGCATGGCGCGCAGGCGAAGAAGCCAGCCGGTTAGACGCCACTCTTGAATCACCACCTCGTCTTTTTCTCCTGCAGGAACCAGGCGTGAGCCGCCGTTCCAGCCATTCACAAACAAGGTCACGCGCGTGTTTCCGAAACCAGAAGGCGCGTCGATCGGCAGCACCGGCCGAATATGCGCGCGCACGATGATCTCACTCACGCGCCGTCGATCAGCACGCTCCGGCACGGCGTACTCAACAAAGCCCGATCCATATCCCCAGATATAACCCGGTCCACCACCAATCTTTTCAAACCGTTGCGCCACCGCCATCTGCGGCTTGAACTGATAAAGCACCGACTTGTCTTCCCGCACAATCATCTGCGGCCGAACACCCGCATCACCCGAATCGACACTCCACGCAAACTGACGCGGCACGAGATGCCGCGACGGCTCCTGCAAATGCAGCGGCAAATCCGCCGACTGCAAAGCCGCAAACACCTGCGACGCCCGCGACACCTCACGCAACAACGCCTCATCACGCGGCGTCGAATACGTGACGCCATATCCACGCCGCGCATCAGGCGTCAGAATCCAAAACATCGCACCACCAGCACCCGCCGCAGCATTCCCATCAAAAAACGCGCGATACCAATCAACCTGCGACACACCGCTATGCCCATCAACACTCATCCCAAACTCACCCAACACCAACGGCTTCCCTAAAGAAAACGCCGCGGCCGCACGGTTCTCAATAAACTCCTTCAACGCCGCAGGCGACTCGATAAAACTGTCGTGATCGTCGCGCGGATAATTATGCACGTCGCAATAGTCGATCGTCGGCAGCGCATGGTCCGCCAACCACTCGGGCCGCTCAGATGCAGATCGATAACCCCACGCACCCGGCGTCACCATGTGGTTCGGATCGAGCGACTTCAAATACGTGCTCATCTCCGCAAACCACGCGCGCCTCTCGGCCCACCGCCCAGTAATCACCTGCGACTCGTTCATCAACTCCCACGCAAAGATCGTCGGATCGTCGCGGTAGTTAACCCCCGTCACAGTATTCCGACGCGTCGCAAGCTTTTCCACATGCTCACGATACAACCGTCGCGTTTCGGGATTTGTATAAAACAGAAACGCCTTCTCGTTGTTGATACCAAACTTGTAACTATCGTCGGCAGCGTCATTGATCCCGGCCCAGCGCAAGTACTGCGTCACGCCGCCCGTGTCTCGCCACCAGTTCGTCAAACAAAGCTGCACGTAAATCCCGTTTCGCGCAGCCTCCGCGATCACCTTGTCGAGATGAACGAAAGCATCCTCGTTCCACTGCCCTGGAGTGAAACGAAACGAATGATGCCGCGGCCAGTCTTCGAAATCGCCTCCAACTGGCTTGACGTCATTTGGACCACCCTCGCCAAACGCCCAAACGCGCACGACCTTGAGCCCAGCCTGCGCCGCCTGACGCATCGTCTCCGGCATCCGCTCGCGATCCTCGTCGCGATACATCACCGCAACGTTCGCACCCACAAACCGGAACGGTTTATTGCCGACAAAGAAACGGCCGCCGCGTTGCCGGGCAAACTGCCCCACAACCGCCGGGCCACCGGTATTCGCCGACGGCGAAGCGCTCAAAAATAGAACCGCCGCGCTTCCCACCATGATCAGCGCGGCGACTGCAAACAGTTTCTTCTTCATCAACGAGAGTCAGTTTAACGCGGGCTAGTCATTCGGACAAAACCCATAATCGCGCAGATCGCCCCCAACACCACGAATAAATTGAAAAACGCCCCCAGGCCCAGCGCCGCAGACAGGTCAACCGAGTTCTCCGACATTCCCAAAAAGACCAGCACGCCAAACAGCAAAAACTGAAGGTGATAAATAATCAGGCAAACCGCAGCATACGAAAACCAGCGCGCCGACGGACCGAACGCCGGCGACCGCGCGAAGCCGAGCACCGCAGCGATCAACCACGCAACGCCTCCGGCAACCAACAGAATCAACGTGACTAGAAAAAAGTACCCTGGCTGCGTGGCCCGGAGTTGCTGCAGCATCAACAGGAGTGGGAAGAACATTTGTCTGAAGTTTCTCCTTCGCGGATTAGTGGTTCAAACAAAGCAAGCGCCGTCTGCGCACGTGAGCCGCTTTGGTATGTGCACAAACGGCGTCGAAATGTGGTCGGGTTCGAGTGCAAATCTCTACATGGGAAGTCAGCGTGGTGACTTCCAACAATCGGGATCGCCCGGGCGCCCGCTTATTGAGTTATGTGTATCTCCTCTTCTTTATTAACGTGGCCGAGGAAATAAATCAGGCCACAGATAAACGCTACTGCCGCAAGTCCGAGCGCGATCCAACCCGAGGTGTGACCGCCGGCGGGATTCGGGTCAGTCACAAACTTGTAGAAGTAAAAGATCGCACCGACGGCTGCGGCTATGCCGACTATCACCGCCAGAATGTCCTTCAGGCTTTTCATTTTTACCTCCGGCCAGAATCAAATGAAGGTCAAGGAAAAAGCCGCTTTTTACTCGATATGATGTGAGCATGTTAACGCCACGTCACGAGGTATTGCAAGTGTCGTGTCCGTTATGTTTGTGTGTCAGCTAAAGGCCCACAAATCAGCGGGTTGGTGGCTTTCAGGATGATCCGTTTGTCCCCGGTTCGGCGGGTCACTTGCTCGCGATCGAGATATTCGAGCAGGGGGATGGCGTACTTGCGCGAGACGCCGACGAGTTCTTTGAAGGCGGGGACGTCGATGAGGCGTTGGGGTTCGTGCTGGGAGGCGTAGTTGTTCAACTTTACTTTCAAGGCGGCGATGGCGTCCGCATGCATGAACATCTCGTTCTGAATTCGAACCAGCTTTTTGTCGTCGACTAACAGTTGCAGGATCTTTCGCGCCTGCGTGCGCTGCGAGATGCTGACGCCTGTGCGTTTCATAACGTCGTCGATCGTAGGCGCCTCGACACCCGCATCGCGATAGGCCTTTTCGATGCCGGCACTCATCTGCGCGTCCTGTTCCGACAAGCCGACTGAATGACTGCCGGCGCGAATGATGTCTTTCTCTGAAGCGACCGCGCCCGTTTTTTCCAATCTCGCGATGACGGTGGTGAACAGCTCAGGTAACGAATGCGCGAAAACTTTCTCGCGCAACGTCTCGCGCAACATTCCACGCGCCAGCGGTTCGCGCTTGTGATGTCGCTCCAACTCGTCGAGCACCATGCTGCTTAGCCTGTCGAAACTCTCGCGCGCGAGATATGCGCCACCAGCGTCGATCACCTGTTCTCCAGCCTGCGCCGTTGACGCGACGCTCGCGAGAACATCGTTGTTCCAACCAGTCGCAGCAGCGATATCGGCGAGTCGCAAGCCACGCTCGCCTGCGCCAGTAACAAACCCGCGAAACTTCACCGCGCGGTCGTCTTCCATCAGCGTCCGCAGCAGTCGACGAGTCTGCGCCAGGTCTTTGCCACGATGTTTGGCGGCAAATGGATCGATGATCACGCCACCGGCAATCGTCCGCGCCGGCGAATAACTACGCAGGATGAATCGATCGCCGTGCAGCGCGACGATCGGCGCTTCGAGTCGCAGTTGCGCGAGACCGCCGCCGCCGGCAGGAATCTCAGCCGGTTCGTCGAGCACACGCACGCGTCCCAACACTTCAGTCGCGCCGATATGCAGACGCATCCGCGATCGCGAACGCACACCGCGTGGCGCATCAGGCAATACGTCGATCCAGACGTCGACAATCTGCGTCGGTCGCAAACGTCCGGGGGGCGCCAGGACCATGCCTCGCTCGATCTGCGCCGTGTCAACGCCGCCGAGATTTACAGCAGTACGTTGCCCTGCCTGCGCCTCCGTCACAGATGCCCCGTGAACTTGCAGCCCACGCACGCGTACCTTGATCGCGGGCGGAAGCAGTTCGAGATCGTCACTCTCGTTAATGCGCCCCGAAATAAGCGTGCCCGTAACAACCGCGCCGAATCCTTTCATCGAGAAAGCACGATCGATCGGCAGGCGCGTGACGAAATCCGCAGAACGCGGAGACACGCTCTTGCCAATCGCGATCAATTGCGACTTCAGTTCGTCAAGACCTTCACCCGTCTTCGAACTAACCGTCACAACCGGCGCGCTCTCGAGAAATGATCCCGCCACCATCTCGCGCGCTTCAGTCTCGACCAGCGAGAGCATCTCTTTCTCGACGAGATCGCTTTTCGTGATCACGATCAACCCGTTACGCACGCCGAGCAGACGACAGATGTCGAAATGTTCGCGCGTTTGCGGCATCACGCCTTCGTCAGCAGCGATGATCAACGCAAGCACGTCGATGCCGTGCGCGCCGGCCAGCATGTTTTTGACGAAACGTTCGTGACCGGGAACGTCGACGAAACCGAGACGCAGAGTGTCGAGTTGGAGGTCGGCGAAGCCGAGATCGATGGTGATACCGCGGCGTTTTTCTTCCGGCAGTCGGTCAGGATCGGTGCCGGTGAGCGCGCGCACTAACGCACTCTTCCCATGATCGATATGGCCGGCTGTCCCGACGATGAGAGACGTCATGTCAGCACAAAGACCTATTTCGCTAAGATTTTTTCGTAAAACTCAATGTACTGCGGAATAACAACATCAGTGCGATAGCGAGTGATGGCCGATTCGCGCGCACGTTGGCCCATCTCGCGTCGCAGTTTGTGATCGACAAGCAAACGCGCCGCGTCGGCCGCCATCTTGTCGAGATCTCCCACCGGGCTTAAGTATCCGGTCTCGCCGTCAGTAACTACTTCCGGAAGACCACCAACGCGTGAAGCAATTACCGGCACCTCACACGCCATCGCTTCCAACGCCGCCAGTCCAAACGACTCCTGGTCCGACGGCAACAACAGAACATCACATGCGGAGAGATAATCGACAATGCGAGGCTGCTTGCCCACAAACGCGCAGTGTTCGTAAACGCCGAGACAACGCGCACGGTGCTCGGCATTCGTGCGTTCACTGCCGTCGCCAACCATCACCAGCCGCGTCTTCACACCTTTCTCCAGCACACGCGCGACGATCTCAACGCAGTCGACCGGCCTCTTCACCGGACGAAAATTCGAAACATGGACCAGCAGCGGTTCTCCGTTCGGCGACAACGACTCGCGCAGCGGAACAACTTCGAGCCGCTTGTAATCATGCTGGCAAACGAAGTTTGGAATTACCTGGATGTCTTCGAAATGAAAGATCTCTCTCGTCGCTTCCTTGAGGTAGTTGGAGATCGCAGTCACGCCGTCTGACTGAACGATGCCGTAGCGCGTGATCGGCAGATACGAGCGATCCGCGCCGACGAGCGTGATGTCAGTGCCGTGCAAAGTGGTGACGACTGGCAGACGCCTTCGCGGTTTCAATGATTCTCGCGCCAGAATCGCGCTGATCGAATGCGGGATCGCGTAGTGGACGTGGAGCAGGTCGAGATTTTCTTCTTCGGCGACGGTCGCCATCTTGGTCGCGAGCGCGAGTGTGTAAGGCTGGTGTTCGAACAACGGGTACGACATCATTTCCACTTCGTGGAAACGCACTCGTTCGTTCAACTCGGTCAACCGCGTGGGAAGCGCTGAAGCAATGAAGTGGACCGTGTGCCCGCGGGCAGCAAGTTCTTTGCCGAGTTCGGATCCCACGATCCCGCTGCCGCCGTAAGTGGGATATACAGTTATGCCGATGTTCATCGAAACCGTGCCGGGTCGTTTCCGTTTGGGAGGAACTAAGTTTAAGCCCCAAATTTTCGTCTTCCAAGTGCAGACGGCCCGGTCCGAGTTTTATCCCCCAAAAAAGATGTGAGGCAGGCGACCCTCGCTATCGCCTGCCTCTATCTCAACTTGACTCACCTTCTGAGAGGGGGGGCAAGTGAGGGCGGGAGTATAAAACTGGTTTCAGAAATTAGCAATGATTCTTGCAAGGGGTTTTGAAACTAATTCTCCGCGCACTGCGGATGGGAGCCAAAATGGCTATAATGAGGCCACAAAAAGGGAGTTTGCGATGCCAAAAATCAGCGATATCGAAGAGACACCAAATCCAAATGCAGTGAAGTTTATTCTCCGTGAGCCAGTGAGTAACGGCGTCGCAAGACAGTATGGTTCTGCCGATCAGGCCGAAAACGATCCGCTGGCGAAGTCGTTGTTTGACATGGGCCATGTGGTCTCCGTTTTCTACATGGACCGCATGATCACGGTCGAAAAAGATGAAGAGGGCGACTGGGATGAACTCTTACCGGCGCTCGCCGTTCCGATTCGCGCCGCTGAAACTGTTGCGGCTTCGACTGCTTCGGCTGCGGCAGCGGCCGTTGGCGGATCGATTGCCGCTGTCACCAGCGACGACCCGCGACTGTTAAAGATCAACGAAATACTCGACGAAAGAGTACGGCCGGCGCTGATGGGCGACGGTGGTTATCTCGAAGTGCTGGGCCTCAACGAACACACGCTCAGCATTCGCTACCAGGGCGCCTGCGGCAGTTGTCCAAGCTCCCTGACCGGCACGTTGATGGCGATCGAGGGGATGTTGAAACAGGAAGTTGACCCGGATCTCGAAGTGATCGCTGTTTAGTTTTAACCACAATTAAATAAGTTTCTCTGACAGGAGTGCCCAATGTTCCCACGGCTACTCGTCACTCTTCTTCTGATCAATCTCACAATTACACCCGCGATCGCGCTCCGAAATCAGCAGGAAAAACCCGCGAAACCAGCGAAGGTGAAGGCCGAAGAGGTTGACGCTGAGGCCGAGCAACGGCGAGAGATCGCCACGTCCCTCGTGATCGCGCTCGCTGACGAGTCGCGCAGTTTCAAAGATCAAACGCGTCGTGCGCGTATTCAGGCGCGTGCTGCAGACGTTCTCTGGGACAGCGATCAGGATCGAGCGCGTGAGTTGTTCCGACGTGCATGGGACTCCGCCGACGCTGCGGACAACGAAGCCGCACATAAGCGAGCCGAAGACATCAAGCGAATGCAAGCGGCTGGTGAACCAATCGTGGTTCGCGGTGGACCAGAGTTGCGCAACGAAGTGCTGCGTATCGTGGCCAGGCGCGATTACAAGCTCACCGAGGAGTTTCTGAAGATTTTCGATGAAGCCAAAGCGAAGGCGAATGAAGAAGCAACCGCGAACGCACGACGAAACCGCTTTCCCGAACAACTCGGCGACGCAAGACGATTAGAACTGGCGCGCCGTTTGGCCGAAGAAGGCGACGTCGAGCGCGCCTGGAACTATGCCCTGCCGGCTCTCGGCAAAGTGAGTCAGGATTCGATCTTCTTTCTTTCCACACTTCGGGAGAAGGACGCGTCCAAAGCGGATAAGCTTTTCGACGGTCTATTGGCGCGCGCCGCTATCGATCCGATGTCGGACGCCAACACAGTTTCCGGTTTGTCGTCTTACGCGTTTACACCATTCTTCTACATCACGTTCGAAGGCAACGGAGCAAACCAAAGCCAGTTTCGACGAACCACACAACCGCCGGACATCCATCCAAATCTCCGCAGCTCTTTTTTGAAAGTCGCTTTTGACATCCTCATGCGACCGATGCCGGCGCCCGATCAGGACCGATCGACGTCGGGCCATCGCGGAAAATACATGGTCATCAAACGGCTGCTGCCGATCTTCGAACAGTACGCGCCCGATCTCGAACCAGGCTTGCGCACGCAGATGACGGCGCTCGCGTCGTACGTACCGCCGGAAGCTCAAGACGCGGGGAATCGCGACCTCACTGCGGGCCTGAGGCCGGATAACGAAGTGGACGCAAATCCGGCGCAGCGGATGCAGGATCGACTGGACGCTGCGAAGACGCCGGACGAGCGTGATGCGATCTACGCCGAGTTCGCTGCGATTCTGACCGAGAAAGGCGACCTGCGCGGCCGCGATCTCGTCGACAAGATCGAAAACTCGGAGTTGCGCAAGAACGTCAAAGCCTACACCGATTTCGAGTGGGCCCAATACTACATTCGCAAGAAGGATGCGACTGAAGCCGCGCGACTCGCGAAGAATGGGGAACTGACGAGCATCCAGCGCGTTTGGACCTACACCAGCGCCGCGAAACTTCTGTTCACCTCCGAACGCGCGCAAGCAATCGATCTGCTGAACGAGGCGCTTGCCGAAGCTCGTCGCATCGGCAACAGCGATCCGGATCGCGCACGTGCGCTGACGGCTGTCGCGACGAAGATGGCCGAGGTCGACATGGTGCGGGCGTGGGAAACGCTTTCCGAAGTGATCAAAGCAGCCAACGCTGCCGACGCATTCACTGGCGAAGACAGTCGGATCTCTTCCCGTCTGCAAACCAGGAATATGACGGTCATAAACAACAGCACGGCGGAAGATTTCGATCTGGAAGGTTTGTTCCAGAATCTCGCGCAAGCCGATCTCATTCGTGCCGTGCAGGTAACGAAGTCGTTTACCGGCCAAGCGCCGCGCTCTGTTGCCGTGCTGGCCATCGCCCAATCTGTTCTCGCCAAACGGAAAGATCGAGTATGAAAATCCTCCAAATCGTTTTTCTATCCTTGTTCGTCGTTGCCGTCGCGCATGCGCAGACGCCGAAGCAAAGAAAGAATGCGCCGGCAACAAGCGCGTTCACTTCTGATCTCGCTTTCAACCGACGCGCGCGCGTTTCACGATCAAACGCTTCGCGCGCGTTCGCTAGCTCGCATTGCCGATGCGCTGTGGACCGTCGACGCCGAACAAGGCCGACTGTTGTTCCGCAAGTCGTGGGACGCGGCGGAGGTCGCCGATCGCGAGAACGATGTGAAACTGCAGGAGCAGATTCGCCTGCAACAGGAAAAAACCGGGCGCAAGGGTTACGCGGTCAGTCTGCCACCCAGTCTGCGTCGCGAAGTTTTGCGGCTCGCGGCCAGGAAGGATCGCGCTCTCGGCGAAGAGTTTCTCGAGAAGTTGAAAACGGAAAAGGCCGAAGCCGCGACCAACGCCAGACTCAATCCCGGCAGATTGACCGAATCGATGAGCCAGCGTTTGGGAGTCGCAAGAGAAATGTTGGAAACGGGCGACGTCGAACGCTCGCTGCAATTCGCTGACCCGGTATTGAACACTGTCGCGATGGAAACGATCAACTTCCTCGTCGACCTGCGTGAAAAAGATCCCGCTGGGCCGGTCGCGGCTGACAAGCGTTACGTGGCACTGCTCGTTTCGTCAACAACCAACCCGCAAGCCGACGCCAACACTGTTTCGCTGCTTTCGTCGTACATTTTCACTCCGCATTTTTACTCGGTTTTTACAGGCAGCGGGATGTCGACGTCGCAAATGTCAGCGACGATCAAGCCGGCAGATGTAGAGCCCGAATTGCGAGCCGCATTTTTCCAAACAGCCGCGGCGATTCTGCTTCGCCCACTTCCGCAGCCCGGTCAAGAGACAGGCACGGCAGGCATCGACGGAAAGTATCTCGTGATCAAGCGCATGCTTCCTTTGGCGGAACAATACGCGCCTCCCGAGCTGGCCGAGTCACTTCGCGGTCAACTAGCGGCGCTGAATACCGTCGCGTCAGACAGCGCTCGCCGCCGCGATGACGAATGGATGAACCGCGGCGTGCGTCCGGAAATACCGGTCGCCGAACGCGAACAGGCGTTGATGAACAAGCTCGACACCGCGAAGACTTCATCAGAACGCGACTCGATCTACATTCAGCTCGCCAATCTCGTGTCGCGGCAGGGAGACATGCGCGCACGCGATTTCGCGGGCAAGATCGAGGACACGGAACTTCGCAAAGAATTTGGGGCGTACATGGACGGCCAGCTTGTGAATTACCACGTCGGAAAGAAGCAGGCGGAGCCGGCGCTTGAGTTGGTTCGAAAAGGCGAGCTCACGCACGTGCACCGCGCATGGGCGTTGACGCAGATCGCGAAGTTCACGGTCAAAACTGATCGGGAGACTGCGGTCCAACTGGTCGAAGAAGCAGCAACTGAGGCGCGGCGAATCGAGGTCTCGGATGCAAACCGGCCGCGCGCGTTGGTTGCTGTTGCTTACGCGTTGAAGGAGGTCGATCCGGCGCGACTCTGGGACGCAACGTTTGACGCTGTGAAGGCCGCAAACTCGGCGGAAGGGTTTTCGGGAGAGGACGGCGAACTGTTACTTCAGTTTCAAAGCAAACATGGTTCGTCAGTTAACACCAGCGACGCTCCTGATTTCGATCTCGACGGGATCTTTAAAGAGTTAGCGAACCAGGATTACGATCGTGCAGTTGAACTAGCGCGCGGGTTCGAACGTGAAGGACCACGCGCGGTTGCGACGATTTCGATCGCGCGTGCGGTGCTGGAGCCGAAGAAGAAGAAGTAGACCACAAAAAGGCCCAAGAAAGCACAAGAACCTGAACGTTCTTTGTAAGATCATCTTTGTGCCTCTTCTGTCTTTTGTGCCTCTTTGTGGTTCAAGAGTAGATGTTCATCGGCCGCGTGAGCAGCGCGAGCGGGTCGTCGACGTTCAACGCTTCGCGAACGTAGTAAGGTTCGCCGGCGTCGACGCCGATCAACGTTCCGAAGTAACGCATTCGCAACTCGATCTCTTCGATAAAACCACGCGCGCTGATACGTGTCGCAGGTTCTTTCGATTCGGCGTCGTAGAACTGCGACTTGTACGCGCGAATTGCGCTCATCTTTTCGTCAACAAATCCCGACACGTCGACAACGAACGAAGGCACGATGCGCCGCGAAAAGAGCGAATGCATGATCGCAGGCATCGGCACCGGACGCAGACCTGACTCTTCGTCGTAGCGTCCCATCGTCGCCAAACGCGCCGCTTGTCGGACGATGATCGACGTGTTTGCGTGATCCGGATGCGGATCGTCTTCGTGCGTGGTGAGCAGCACTTTCGGTTTGTACGTTCGCAGCAGACGGACCATCGCGAGGCGCGCGACTTCGGTGGGTGAGACGTGACCGTCAGGTTGTTCGAGGTTCAAACGCGCGTCGAGCCTCATGATCCGCGCCGCATCGGCTGCCTCTTGCGCGCGAATCTCCGGTGTTCCACGCGTGCCCATCTCGCCGCGCGTCAGGTCGCAAACGCCGGTGCGATAGCCAAACGACTTCAACTTCAAAAGCGTCCCCGCCACCGACAACTCCGCATCGTCAGGATGCGAAAAAACGGCAAGCACGTCGAGCTGTGGCGGATCACCCATAATTCGCGCGTTACTTTAACAGATTTGTATAATCTCTGGCGTACACTGCACAGCGCATGAAACTGATTTAAGGGGAAGCGATGACAAATCTGCTATTGATTCTGTTTTTGTTGTTCCAATTGCCGGCTCATCACAACAACGATTCGTTATTCGAATCCGGCAAAGCAGCGACAGTAAAAACAAGAACAACCGCGCCCGCCGAATTCAAGATCGTGTCGTACAACATCCGCTGGCGCAGCGGCGATGACCTTAAGAAACTGAACAAACTCCTGCAGGAAGATCCGGAAATCGGTAGCGCCGCGATCCTCGCGCTACAGGAAGTCGATCGAAAAAAGAAACGGACGGGAAACAGCAACGTCGCAAAACTGATGGCTGACGAGTTGGGAATGCACTACGCGTGGGCCGCGCCGCCGCCGGCGAAAGCCGGCGACGAAGAAGAGACGGGCGTCGCGCTCCTCAGTGTGTATCCGCTTTCGGACGTTCGAAGAATCGTCTTGCCGCATGAAGGTCCAAACAAGCGCCGCCGCGTGGGGATCGGCGCGACGATCGAGGTTCACGATCAAAAGTGGCGCGTGTATTCGGTCCACGCGGAGACGCGAATCTCTGTCGACAAGAAGATGGAGCAGTTCAAAGCGATACTCGACGACCTCGCTCAGTATCCGTCAACGATGCCCGCGATCGTGATGGGCGACTTCAACACCTGGGAAGCAAGCGCCGACCGCAAGACAATCAAACTATTCACCGAAGCAGGAATGCGCACGCCCTTCGGCGCTCAAAACACGTTCCGCCGAAAGATCGTGATCATGCCGATCGAATTCAGACTTGACTGGGTGTGGTTGCGCGGACTGGAAGCTGCCAGTTATGGTATTGATCGCAAGGTGGAGGTTTCGGATCATTGGCCGCTATGGACCAATGTTAAAGTACCTTCGAGCGGCATCAAGGTCTCCCCGACCAAACAGTAAGAATGATTTGTCCTAACTGCGATCGGAAGGCTAGTTGGACCAGGCGGCGCTGCGCCGCGTGCCGGACCAAGTTGCCCGTGTGGTATGTGATCGCGACGGTGTTGTTTGGCGTCGCGGTCTATGCTGCTTTTCTAATCATCGAGAATATTTTTTAATCACAAAAGGCACAAAAAAGCACAAGAGGCACAAGAAGGTCTTTACCAGTGTCTCAGGTTCTTTTTTGTGCCTTTTGTGGCTCGGGTTTGTGCCTTTTGTGGCTATCTCTTTGTGGTTATTTGACAACGATACTGTTCACGCTCAACGCGTTTCCTGTCGCTCGTTGTAAATCCGCGATGGCTTTATTCAGATCCGTTTGGGCTTTCAACTCGAGCCCGCGAGCTGTCGTCAACGCCGTCTGTCTTTCGAGAACGAGGAACGTCGTCGACTGACCCGCATCCAGTTTCCTCTGTTCGCTCGCAAACTGCTGCTCATTCGCTTCGCGCGTCGCGACTGCCGCACGCAAGCGCGACTCGGCACTCCGCATCGACTGCAACGCATTCCGAACATCAACCTGAATCGACTGTTCGAGCTGTTCGCGCTGCGTCGCTATGCGCTCGCCTTCGACCAGCGAACGTCCCAACTGCGCTTCCGCAGTGCGATTCCTTAACGGCAAACTGATCTGCACGCCGACTCGGAAATTGCCGTAGCGGTTCGCCAGCAGGTTTTGCAACGACGCTCCGTACCCGCCCAAAAGATCCGGCGAGAAAGTCTGCGGCGGCACGATCGGCAACGGATCGAGACCCGCCAGTTCCGACAGTTGGTCCACGCGCTGTCGCACCTGCAAACTCGATGCTGTGAACGGATTCACGCCGGCAGTACTGACCGCGCCCGCCAGACCGTTGATGCCGTACGTGCCGACGAGATCGACTTCAGGCTTCGTCTGGTTCTTGTAGAAGCGCTGATCGATCTCGTTGATCTCCTTCACCACATTCGACTGCTGAAGCTCGGGACGGTTCTGCATCGCCGTCTGCAAAGCATCCGGCAGCGAAACCGCCGGCACCTGAAGATCGACGGGATCGCTCGGCACGATCGACTCCGACCAAATCGGCGCCGACCGGTTCTCCGCAATCAAATGCTTCAGAAGGTTCTCCGCACGCGACACCTCTTCCAATGCACTGAAAACGCCCTGCTCGTAAGTTGAGATCTGCGCTTCGGCGGCGACGATGTCGATCGGCGCCAGCGTTCCTTCCTGGACCAGCCGCTTGTTGTGCGTGAGCTGCGTTTGCGCAACAGTCACCGCGTCGCGTTGCACTTGCAGACTGCGCAGCGCAAACACGAGATCCCAGTAAGCGCGCTGAACGTTCGTGATCGTGTCGATCGCGCGTTGACGAAACTGCGCGTCAGTCAGCGACAGGTTCTTGCGAGCGATCTGAATCAAGCGGCGATTCTGGTCGATCTTCAAACCGCGCCACAGCGGCTGCGTGTACGTGAACGACAGCGAGCTCGGATACTGCGGATTCAACGCAACGAACTCGTTGTTCGTCGTGAACCTGCTCGACGAGAAGTCGATGCGATAATTGCCGCCGCCCTTCGGCGACTGTCCTTCGAGACGCACGCTGCCCGCGTAGTCGCTCTGAATAGTCGATCCGTTCTGACCGCCGCTCAAAAAACTCGAGATCGGATTCTCGATGCGCTCGTAAAACGACGAGTAATTCAAACGCGGATCGTAAACGCCCTGCGCGCCGAGCAGATCAAACTCCGCGATGCGCACGTTCTCACGCGCGACCTCGATGTCTTTGTTGTTCTCGAGCGCCAGCGACAACGCCTCGCGCAACCCGAGTGGGCGCTGGCGATTCATGTCGACGCCGACGCGATTCAACTCCGGCAGCGGCTTCTGCGGCGCACGGAAGTCGGGAGCAACTGGCGGTACAGGTAACTGTTGTATTTCCTGGGCGCGGGCCACACCGGAACCACAGATCAGAATCAATAAAATGAATAATTTCTTTCGCATTGCTTTTCCCTGAACTAGCTTCGAGATGACAGACGATGTTGCTGCGCTCGCGACGCTTGCGACGCACACGCCCGAACACCGCATCGCCCTTTCTCCTGATCCGGCCCCAAACGTGACTTCGCGCGAGATCGTCAAACAGCGAATAGAAGACCGGCACCGCCAGCAGCGTCAGCAACAAACAGAGCGTCTGTCCGCCGACAACCAGCACGCCGATCGAACGGTTCGTGCCCGATCCTGGACCATGCGCGATCGTCAGCGGCAACATGCCCGCCACCAGCGCGATCGTCGTCATCAGAATCGGTCGCAAACGATCGCGGTTGGCCCGAATGATCGCCTCGAACCGTTCCATGCCGCGTTCGCGAAACTGGTTCGTGTGGTCTATCTGAAGAATCGCGTTCTTCTTCACGACGCCGAACAGCAACAGCAGTCCGAGTCCGGAGAAGATGTTCACCGTCTGGCCCGGTCATCAACAGCGACAGGATGCCGAACGGAATCGCGAGCGGCAGCGTCAACAGAATCGTCACCGGGTGAATAAACGATTCAAACTGCGCCGCCAGCACCATGTACATGAAGACGAACGACAAGCAGGAACGCGAGACCGAAGTAGTAACCGGCGCGTCCGAGTTCCTTCGAACGTCCTGCCAGTCCTGTCGCTGTACGACGGATCGATCTTTATCTCCTTCGCAAACTGGTTCATCTGTCGATGACCGCCGCCTGCGATCCGCCGGGCCGCACGTTGCCGAGCAACGTCACCTGGCGTTGGCGGTTGAGACGATCGATCGCGGCTGGCCCAGTTCCCTCGTCGACGTGCACGAGATTGTCGAGACGTCACCCAACCGATCTTCGTCGACGACACGATCATTCGCTTCAAGCCTTCAACACTCGTACGAAACTCGCCGATGGCCCGCACTCGCACGTCGTACTGGTCCGTGCCGGCGTTGAACGTCGAAACTTTCTGCCCGGCGACCAGCGTGTTGATCGCCTGCGCGATGTCGCCGACTCTGCACGCCGAGATCAGCCGCACGCGCGCGATCGATGATGACTTGTACTTCAGGCTTGCCGCTGATCAATGTCGAGTCGGCGTCGACCACGTCGGGAATCGTCTTCATCTTCTCGAGCAACGCGTCGGAGTACTGCGTCAGCTTCTTAAATCAGGTCCGCCGATGACGTACTGAATGTCGGCGTTGCGGAAACCGCCGCCGGAAATCGCCGCCACCTGCTGAACGCTCGTGCGCAGTTGTCCGGGATACTGCTGCACGAATTTCGGCAACACTTCCGAGCGCGCCCGCACCATCAGTTGCTCCTGCGAGATGTCGCGTTCTTCGATCGGCTTCAGCTTCACGTAGATCGACGCGGAGTTGACCAGCTCCTGCTGGCCGCCGCCGATCGTCGTCAGCGTGTCAGTCACGCCTGGAAGATGGCGGATGTCAGTCGCAATACGCTCGGCCAGTGCCGACGTCGCTGCGAGCGTCGAACCTTCCGGAGCACGCACGTTGATTTCAAACTGCGACTGGTCGTCAACCGGCAGGAAGTTTTTGCCGACGAACATGAACAGCGGAAAGATGCTGACGATAACGAGACGCAGGCCACGCACGATGGCCCAACGATGCGACATGGACCACGTCAGCATCTTCGTGTACGTGCGATCGATCGGACGATAGAAGCGAGACTGCTTCGAACCGTGATCGGCAGGCTCCGTGTGTCGTTCGAGCGGCCGTTCTCTCGCATCATTGCTGCGCCGGATCAAACGCGCCGCCAGCATCGGCGTCAGCGTGAACGACACCAGCAACGACACCGCGATCGCGAACGACGACGTCAAACCAAACGACGACATGAAACGTCCGACGATGCCGCCCATGAAACCGACCGGCAGAAACACGGCCAGCAGCGACAACGTCGTCGCCATAACCGCGAGGCCGATCTCTTTTGTTCCTTCAATCGCCGCCTGGAACGGCGGCATACCCTTCTCTTCGACGTAGCGAAAGATGTTTTCCAAAACCACGATCGCGTCGTCGATCACGATGCCGACCATCAGCGTCAGCGCGAGCATCGTGATGTTGTTGAGCGTGAAACCCATCGCCGCCATCAAGCCAAACGTGGCGACGATCGAAGTCGGAATCGCAAGTCCGGCGATCAGCGTCGAACGGAAACTCCACAGGAAAATGAACACGACGATCGCGGCCAGGATGCTGCCCTCGATCAAGTGCGTCTGAATGGCGTTAATCGAGTTCTTGATGAAGATCGACTGGTCGCCGACGACTTCGGTTCTGAAACCCGGCGGCAGCGTCTTGCTGATCTCCTGCAAGCTTCGCCTTCACCGCGTCGGCAACGGCGACGGTGTTCTGACCCGACTGTTTCGAGACGATCAGCGTCACCGCCGGCTGACCGTTCAAACGCGCTTCGGTGCGCGGTTCTTCAGCGCCGTCTTCGGCATAACCGACGTCGCTGAGTTTGACGGAGTAAGTTCCCTGGTTTGCGACGATCAGATTGTTGAACTCGGCAGGATTGACGATGCGGCCCATCGTGCGGACGGTCAGTTCGCGAGCGCCTTCATCGACGCGGCCACCCGGAACTTCCATGTTCTGCGCACGAACTGCATCCGCAACTTGCGCGACGGTGACGTTGAACGCGCGCAGCTTGTCAGGATCGACCCAAATCTGAATCTCGCGACGTCGTCCGCCGACGATCTGCACGTCGCCGACGCCGTTGATCGACTCGATCTCCTGCTTGATCTTGTTGTCGGCAACGTCAGTGACTTCGCGGATCGAACGCGGCGCAGACACCGCGATACGAACGACGGGCGCCGCATCGGTGTCGAGTTTTTGGACGATTGGTTGTTCGGCAGTCAGCGGCAGGTCGTTCAGGATCAGATCGATCTTGTTTCTGACTTCCTGCGCGGCGATGTCGGGGTTCTTCTCGAGCAGGAACGTGATGAAGACCTGCGACACACCTTCAACAGACGTCGAGCGCAGTTCGTCGATACCGGCGATGGTGTTGACGGCGCCTTCGACTTTGTCCGTGATCTCGGTCTCGATCTCCTGCGGCGACGCGCCGGGATTCACGACCGTAATCGTGATCGTCGGCAAGTCGATCTTCGGAAACAGGTCCACGCCGAGCGACTTGTACGAGAACAATCCGACGACGGTGAGACTCAGGATGAGCATCGTCGCAAAAACCGGACGGCGAACGCATATCTCAGCTAGTTTTTGCATTTCTTAGCGCCTTGTTCTTAGTGCTTTGTTCTACTGTCTTGCTCTTTGTGCCTTTTGTGCGTTTCTTGTGCCTTTTGTGGCTACCTGTGCCTTTGTGGTTACTGCTTGACGCTGATACCGTCTGAAAGCATTTCGACATTGCTCGTCGCAACCTGTTCGTCAGCCGCAACGCCGTTCTTGATCTCGATCAGATCGCCTTCGGTCTGGCCCGTTTGGACCAGCCGCTGTTCGGCGTGACCGTCTTTGATCACGTACACGCGACTGACACCCGCCTGCGTCAACACTGAACGCGCCGGCACAAGCACCGCCGGCTCGGCTTTCGGTTGCAGAAGCCGCACAGTCGCAAACTGTCCCGGCTTCAACGCACCGCTGCCGTTTTCGATCTCGGCTTCAACCGTCATCGTGCGCGACGTGGCCGACACGTTCGGCGCGATGCGCGCGACGCGTCCACTGAAATTCCGATCCGGCCACGCGCTCGTGGTGATCGACACTGACTGTCCAACCTGGACTTCCGCAATCGCCTGCTCGGGAATATCGATGCGAATGCGCAACGGGTTCGTGCGCACGACAGTCGCGACCTTCTGCTGCGGCGACACGTACTCGCCGAGGTCCGCCGTTCGTTCGGAAACAAATCCGTCGATCGGCGAAGGAATGTTCGCGTACGAAAGGTTCGTGCGCGCCAACGCCAGCGCCGACTCAGCATTCGCCACGTTCGTGCGCGCTACCTGCACCGCCGCAAAGTTCTGACGTGCCTGCGCGAGCTGAACTTCATACTGCTCTTTCAACTGATCGCGTCGCGCCCGCGCGTCGTCGTAGAACGATCGCGACACGTCGCCCGACTCGATCAGTTTTTCCGCTCTCGTCAGGTTCTTTTCCGCAAGGACCAAAGTGACCTTCGCGGCCGCAACCTCCGCAACGCGATTCGGATCGAAAGCCTGATTAGATCTCAACCCGATCTTTTCTTCAGCCTGTCGCACCGCGGCTTTCGTCTGTTCGAGCTGCGCCGCAGCCTGATCGACACGCAGTTTCAACTCCGCATCGTCAAGGCGAACAAGCATCTGTCCGCGCCGCACAGGACTGCCGATCTCGACACCAACAGCGATGACTTTCCCAGCCGTTTGCGGAGCAACGTCTGTCTGCTGATCGCCTGCGAGACTTCCGGTTGCTTCAAAGAAGCGCGGCAGTTCGCGCGTGATCGCGGCGGCGGTTGTGACCTCGACTGCGGCGGGCGCCGTCGTCGCCGGCGTTGATTCGGTTTTGCCGTTCGCGCTCGAGCGTCCACACGCAGCGAAAAACACGGCCGCGACGATTAGCAACAGCGCCAGAGCGACAACTTTCAAGTTCCTTCGCGATAGCATTGTGTTAGCCATTTTTTAGACCCGCCGACCCCTTTGTTGAGTTCGAAGACGGAGCAGTAATTCCATTTAAAAGAATGTTCGTGAAATACCGGGCCGCCTCTTCATTCGAGATGTTCAGCAGGCGACGACTCGGATCCCAAAGATTGTTGTTAAGCGAGTGGTGCATCACCATCCCGATGAAGCTGCGCACGACGATCGCCGGATCGATGTCGATGAACGCGCCTTCGCGCTGACGCTCGCGGATGTAGCCGCCGAGGAATTCGTAAACGCGCCGTACAAACTGATCGAAGAACATCTGCGCGAGCTCGTGCTTTTCGAGCGCCGAGTGCAGCAGCAGACGTTGAAAGTCGGGATCGTGTTCGTGGTGCGTCAGAGCCCCGAGGGCGAGCGCTTCGAAAACGGCGCGATCGTCTTTGCGGCGGATGCCTTCCGCGGCCATTTTTTCCGGTTCGAACGATTCGCCGCCGCGGCAAGCTTTGTGGTCGAGAATGGCGGCGTAGAGTTCCTCTTTGGTGGCGAAATGGCGGAAAACCATCGCCTCGGACACGCCCGCAGCCTGTGCAATTTCTTTGGTGGTGGTGCCGCGAAACCCCCGGTTGGAGAAGAGGCTGACGGCTACTGCGAGTATCTGTAGCCGCCGCTCTTCTCCAGCCATGCGTGCACCGCTCACGCCATCGTTTGTAGTCATAATCCTGTTCAAAGTAAGTACTTACTTACCAGCTAGGGTCATACGTGTCAAGCGACGATTTTGTTCACCTCAGACTTGTATCAATCCCGATCTGTAACGTGACGTTTTTCGTACCCTTTCGCAACAAGATGCGAGCATTCTGCCCGCTTCCAGAGCACAAATCGTCGGCACAAGTGTTGCTCGACTATTCACGACTTAATCCCTGTTCAATAGAAGGAGATTTCCAATGCCAGATAATCCAAACATCAATCAACCAAACACCGGCACCCCGGGCACACCCGGATCAACGGGCGGCACGGGCAGCTCGCTCGGCACCCCCGGCGGCAACATCGGCACGACCGGAACCACAGGACTGGGTACAACAGGAACGTCGGGAGGCGGAACTGGAACCGGTGCAGCGCCTGCTCTATCGCAAACGGCTCAACAATACGGACAAAAACTTACGGAAGCCGCTACTCATGCGAAGGATTACATCGCCGATAAAGCTTCCGTCGTCAGCGACAAGTTCAAAGATCTACAAAACGCAGATCTCGGCGAGCTCGCTGAAAACGCGAAAGAGTACGCGCGCAGAAAACCAGGTCAGGCGCTTCTGATTTCAGCCGCAGTCGGCTTGGTACTCGGACTGCTCGTGCGCGGCAGACGCTAGTCATTCAAATCAGACAGGGGGTAAACGATCATGGCGGCAACGAGAAAAGAGTTAATGCACGTTGACGCGGCGACACCGGCAACGGTGGCGGCGGAAAACGAGAGCCTGCCGAATCTCATCAGCTCGTTTGGGCGACAACGTAATGGAGTTCGTTAATTCGCAGCTCGCATTGCTGAAAGTCGAGATCAAGGAGGAGGCAAACGCCTACGCGCGCGGCGCTGCCATGATTGCGTTTGGCGCTGCCGTCGCTGTCGTCGGCTTTGCCCTGTTGAATGTGGCTATCGCGTTCGCGGTGTCAACTTTGTTTGCCCAGGCAAACTTCAGTCAACCCGCGAGCTATGCACTTGGTTTTCTGGCGACGGGCGGTTTCTATCTCATCGTCGGCGCGATCGTCATGCTGGTGGTGAAGAACCGGCTCGCGAACCAAAACCTGGTGCCGAAACGAACAGTTCAGGAACTGAGAAAGGACAAAGAATGGCTGAAGAACGAACTCTAGGACTGGCCCGCGCGCAGGATGTGACGTTGGAAGAGCCTTCCAAAGAAGAACTTCAGCGACGCCTCGACGTGACGCGGGATTCAATTTCGCAAACTGTGACGGAGATAAAAGAGACCGTGGCAAATCAGGTACAAGCTGTGAAAAACACTCTCGACTGGCGCGAGCAATTCAAGAAACGCCCCGTTGCGTGGAGTGCCGGTGCTCTCGGCGTCGGTTTCCTCACGGGTTACTGCGTCGCTGATGCGTTCAAGGACGACGAGTATCGGCCGTTTTTCGTCGGCGATCGATCGTTATAGCGAAGAGTCGAAGAGCTATGCGGCGCAACCCGTGCTGGGTACAGCGCACGCGGCGATGGCGAGCGATCGGCCGATGGGTTTCAAGTCGGAAAACGGATCGAAAGATCATGGACCGGGTTTCTTCGAGCGCGTTAGCAACACGCATGCTTACGAGCGAGTGCGCGATGAAGCGGCGAATATCGGCAGCGCGTTCGTCCAGGAACTGGGGAACACGGCGAAGGCGGTAGTTCTCCCGGCGTTGATCACTTCGCTCAAAAACTTCATCGGCGGGCATCTGCCGAACGCTCCGCAATCCGGAGCGCAGGCGGGTTCACACCCTCCGCAGTCGCCGGAGACGCAGTCGAAGTACGAGCCAGTACGTGACCATTGATTCGGTGTCATCCGTGTTCGAAAACAACAAACGCGGATGACACGGATTTTCGTTGACGTGTGTACCTCACCTACCTAGACTCTCTCGCATGTCTGGAAGAATACTTACCCCCATCCTTCTGATCTTCGTCCTTTTTCCTTTAGCTTCCGCAGCAACAGTCCAGGATGATCCTGAACGGCAGCGTGCGCTTACGCTTTTCAACGATTGGAAACTCGCCGAAGCGTTGCCGTTATTCGAGAAAGTTGCGGTCCGTTATCCGGAGGATGCGAAGCTGTTCGAAGCCTACGGCATGTGCATGATCTGGCATGCGCCGCTTATCGACGATGCTGCGTCGCGAAAGGCAGCGCGCAAACGGGGGCGTGAGCTGTTGCTGAAAGCTCGGTCGCTCGGCGCCGGCTCGACTTTGCTGCAGCACATAATTGAGTCGATCGCTCCTGACGGCGGAAGCGATGAGAAGTACTCAGCGAAGAAGGAAGTTGACGACGCGATGCGCGAAGGTGAAGCGGCTTTTACGCGCAACGACATGCCGAAAGCGATTGAGTGGTATCAACGGGCACTGGCTCTCGATCCGAAGATGTATGAGGCCGCGCTATGGACGGGAGACGTTTACTTCAAAACAGCCGATCAGAAGAAAGCGGGTGAATGGTTCGCCCGCGCCGTCGCTATCGATCCCGACCGCGAGACTGCGTATCGCTACTGGGGCGACTCGCTCATGAAGCAAGGTCGTGTGACTGAAGCGGGAGACAAGTTTGTCGAAGCTTATCTCGCCGAGCCTTACAGCCGTTTCGCGCGCGCCGGGTTTTTAGCGTGGGGTAATAAGGTCCACGTCGACATCGCGCATCCCGAGATCGACATCCCGACGAACGTCACGGCGAAGAGTGACACTCGCAACACGTCGATCACCATCGATCCAAGCACGTTAAAAAGGACGATAAGAGTGGTTCGGCGTGGATGATCTATGGATTCACTCGTGCGTTGTGGGTGCAGAAGAATTCGCCTAGAATTATCCGGCGGAAAAAGAGTATCGCCACAGCTTGAAAGAAGAAGCTGCGGCGATGCGTGCGGCCATCAGGGTGGTTGACGAGAAGAAGATCAAGGACCCGCAAAAGATCGATCCGTCGTTGCAACTGATCGTCAGGCTCGACAAGGAAGGACTGCTCGAAGCCTTCATCCTCCTCGCCCTGCCCGACGAGGTATCGCGCAGGACTACGTCGCCTACCGGAAGAGCAACGTCGAGAACCTGCGGCGCTACGTTAAGGATTACGTGCTTAACGGGCGGCGCCGGCCCGAAGAAGTAACGGGGGACGGGGAGACGCGGTGACGCGGGGACGCGGTGAGCCGGTGACGGGTGAAGGCCTAAAACAGTGACGCGGGGAAACGGATATTACTCCGTGTCCCCGCGTGTCCCCTTCTCCGCGCTTTCTCCATCCCCGCGTCCCCGTGCCTACGCGTCCTCTTCTACCTGCTACCCGGCGCGGGCTTGCGCGGCAGCTTCTCGTCACGCATGGCGGTGTTGTAGACAAACGCGGCCATGATCGATCGCGGCCTGCTTCATGTCGTCCGCCTGAATGCGATCGAAGACGTCCTGGTTCGAGTGGTGCGTGCGCGTGTCGTATTCGATCTCATCCTGAATAAACTGAAATCCCGGCAAACCGATCCCGTCAAACGCCAGGTGGTCCGTACCGCCGGTGTTCGAGATCGAAAGCGTGTTCGCGCCCATGTCTTTGAACGGCGCTAACCATTGCCGGAAAAGCCTGCGCACGCCTTCATTCCCCTGCATGTAAACGCCACGAATCTTGCCGGTGCCGTTGTCGAGATTGAAGTACCCGCTGAACTTTTCGTAATCCGCTTTCTTCACGAGCGTCGGCGCTGCCGGGCGTCGCTGCGCCATTTCCATTACCGTTGCCACCGCCGCTTCCGGCGTTCGTGACGCCGCCGCCGGTCGCAGGCGCCGCCGAAGTTGCCGGATTCTGCATGCTGCCGAAATGCTGTGCGACGTAAGCGCGCGAACCGAGTAGTCCCTGTTCTTCACCGCTCCAAAGAGCGATGCGAATCGTGCGACGCGGTTTGAGTCCGAGCGCCTGGATGATGCGCACGGCTTCCATCACGACTGCACACCCGCGGCGTTGTCGGTCGCGCCGGTGCCTGAGTGCCACGAATCCATGTGACCACCGAGCATCACGACCTCGTCCTTGAGATCGGTGCCGGGAATCTCGGCGATCGTGTTGTAGCCCATCAGATCCGCGTCCTGGTAAGCGACCGCGAGATCGACCGTCATTTTCACCGGCTCGCCTGCCTGCAACATGCGAACGATGCGGTTGTAGTGTTCGATTGCCAGAACGAGTTTGCGGCAGTAACTTTCGCGCTCTTGTCGTAAGGCGGAGTTCCCGGCCACGGCGGCGCGGTCGCGTTCGGATCCGGCAGGCGGAGGAGCACCTGTGGCTGACTGCACGAAGATCGTGCCGCCATCGCCACGACCCGGATCGATCAACATCGCGGCGCCTTCCTGTTGGAAGAAGCGCAGCTTGGCGCCAGCAAACGCAGATGCACTGCGGGCATTGTTGCCGCCGAAATTTGCCGCGACCACCTTGGACGCGGCTCAGGCGCGTCGGCGAGCGTGAGCAGTTCTTTTTCAGTCAGGCGTGTGCCCGGCGCTTCGAACTAGCGCGGCACCTCGCGTAGTGGCCGCGGTCAACACGATCTTGCCGTTGAGTTTGCCTTTGAACTTTTCGAGATCGGCTTCGCTGCGGGCGTCGACGTAAACCACGTCTGCGGTGATCGGGCCATTGCGTTCCCGGCGACCACGCCTTCGGATACGCGATCAAAGGAATCGCGAGCGGCTCAACCACCTGCGCGGAAAACTTCTTCAACGTCCATCCCCGGCCGAACGGTCCCCACGATTCGAGGTGCGCGTTCTGCAGTCCCCACTTCGTCAATTGATCGCGCGTCCACTCGTTCGCTCGCTTCATGCCGGGCGACGCGGTCAGACGTGGTCCAATGACGTCGCTCAGGTAACTCAACGTCTGCATCACCTCGAGCGATTCATTCCTTCTTCCTTGATGCGTTGGATCGGATCGTTTGGATCGGGCGCCGGAGTTTGCGCGGTTTGCGCAAGGAGTGTAGCCGGCGAAAGCAAGAAGATCAGCAGCAGCACTATCGCTGCATAGCGCCGAACAATCATGGTGGTATTCTCCTCGGAAATTATGGATATGGCTGCCGGGATTTTAGACTATCCCGTTGACGCAGACCTAATCGGATCGGATCGATAGCCGCAATCTTCGTCCGCGCAGTAGCGGAACGTGCCCTGTTTCTTGGTCGTCTTCTCGAGCAGGAACGGCGCGTTGCACTGCGGACAAGTCTCGAGCACGGGCTTGTCCCAGTAGACGACGTTGCAGTTCGGATATTCGGAACAACCGTAAAAAGCTTTGCCGCGTTTCGACTTCTTGACGACGATCTCGCCCTTGCAGCCCGGACGCGAACACGAAACGCCGACCGTTTCCTGCTTGATGTATTTGCACTTCGGATAGTTCGAACAGGAGATGAACTCGCCGAAACGTCCGAAACGTTTCACTAACTGCGCGCCGTCAACCGGACACTTCTCGTCGAGCGGCACCGGCGCCGGCGCGGCGACGCCACTCTTTCCGATCTTGCGAATGTTGCGGCATTCGGGATAACCCGTGCAGCCGAGGAATGGACCAAAACGTCCGCGCTTCAACTGCATCGGCTTGCCGCAAAGCTCGCATACTTCCGGTTCTGCTTCTTCAGCGCCGCGCCGCCTCCGTCCGCCTGTGCTTCGGCGCCGTCAGATCCTGCGGGCGGCTCCGCATCGCGCGTGGCTTCGCAGTTCAGACATTTCAAGATACGGACCGAAGCGGCCCCACTTCTGGACCATGCCCGGCGTGTTGCACTTCAAACACACCTCTTCGGTCGGCACGCTCGTCTCTTTGATGTCTTTGATGTAAGTCTGAAACTGTTTCAGGTCGCCTTCAAACTTGTCGTAAAACTCGCGCAGCGCCTTGGTCCACTCGATCTTCCCTTCCTCGATCTCGTCGAGCTCTTCTTCCATGCGCGCGGTGTAACTCTCGTTGAAGAGATCGGCGAAACCGCCGTCGATCAGAAGATCGTTGACGGTCTTGCCGAGCGCGGTCGGATGAAAACGGCTCTGGATCTTTTCGACGTACTCGCGTTCCTGGATCGTCGACATGATCGCCGCGTAAGTCGACGGCCGGCCGATGCCTTTTTCTTCGAGCGCTTTGACGAGCGTCGCTTCGGTGTAACGCGGCGGCGGCTCGGTGAAATGCTGCTCGGGCGTGATCGAGTTCAGCTTCAGCGTCTCGCCTTTTTCGACGAGCGGCAGCTTCGTTTCGGCCTCTTCGTCTTCTTCGGTCTTCTCGTCGCGGCCTTCCTGGTAGATCTTCAGGAAGCCGTCGAACTTCTGCACCGAACCAGTCGCGCGAAAGATGAAACGTCCGGCGTTGATGTCGATCGTCGTCTGATCGAACACCGCCGGCGTCATCTGCGACGCGACGAAGCGTTGCCAGATCAGGCGATAGAGTTTCAGCTCTTCCGGCTTGAGAAACTTCGCCAGCGAATCAGGCGTGCGCGCGATTTCCGTCGGACGGATCGCTTCGTGCGCGTCCTGCGCGTCTTTCTTCGAACGATAGTAGACCGGCTTTTTCCGGCAGGTAGTTCTCGCCGTATTGGCGACCGATGAAATCGCGCACTTCGCCGAGCGCAGTATCGGAAACGCGCGTCGAGTCGGTACGCATGTAGGTGATCAAGACCGACCGAACCTTCCGGACCAAGCTCGACGCCTTCGTAAAGCTTCTGCGCGAGCATCATCGTCTTCTTCACTGCGAAGCCGAGTTTGCGCGACGCTTCCTGCTGCAGTTTCGAAGTGATGAACGGCGGAACCGGATTGCGTTTCCGCTCCTTGGTCGTGACGTCGCCAACAACGAACGACTGTTGCTGCGCTTCGGCGACGATCTCGTCCGCTTTCGACTGCTCGCCGATCAGGATCTCGTTCTTCTTGAGATCCTGATCGAAACCGCTCGTCTTGACTGTCTGCTCGCCGATCTTGAAAAGACGCGAATCGAACGCCGGCGGCAATTTCGCGCCGAGGTTCGCGGCGATCGTCCAGTATTCGGTTTTGACGAACCTTCGATCTCGCGTTCGCGCTCGACGACCATGCGCAGCGCCACTGACTGCACGCGTCCGGCACTCAAACGCCCGCCGATCGTGCGACACAGCAACGGCGAGACTTTGTAACCAACTAAACGATCCAGCACACGACGCGCCTGCTGCGCGTCGACCAGGTTTTCGTCGATCTTTCGCGGATGTTCGAACGCCGCATTGACCGCGCGTTTCGTGATCTCGTTGAACATCACGCGATGCGTCGGTTTCGCCGGACGCTTCGGAACGATCTCTTCCGCGAGATGCTGGCAGATCGCTTCACCTTCACGATCCGGGTCGGCCGCGAGATAGATCGCGTCAGCTTCTTTTGCCGCCTTCTTCAGTTCCGCGACGATCTTCTTGTTGTTGCGTTTCTTTGTATCGGGAATCAGTTCGTAAGTGGGTTCGAAATTGTTGTCGACGTCGACGCCGAGTCCTTTGGAAGGCAGATCTTTGATGTGGCCTATCGAGGCCTTAACGAGATAGTCCTTTCCTAAATACTTGTTTATTGTTTTCGCCTTTGCAGGCGACTCAACGATTACTAAATTCTTTGCCATCTATAGTCTCACAACCTTCGCACAAAACATCTGCCCGGCAGCGCACGCACCAGCTCTCTCATTTCCAACGCCAACAACGCCGCGGTCAACTCCGAAATCGGCAGTTTGCTCTTATCAACCAGCCAATCAACATGCGCCGGACTGTCCGGCGTCAACAATCTAAACACCGAAGTCTCGGTTGCCGAAAGTCCTTCCGGCACCAGCGCCAGCCTCTCCGCCAGATCGTGCTTGCCTTCACAGTCACAGGCGGCGGCAACAACTTTGCCGCGATCTGCGGCGGCAATTCCGTGGCGATGTCCTGCCACTGCTGCACCAGTTTCGCTCCGGCGCCTTTGATCAGATAGTTGGTGCCGAACGAATTGCGCGAAGTGATATTTCCCGGCACCGCAAAAACTTCCCGGTTCTGTTCGATCGCCAGTCGCGCAGTTATCAAAGACCCCGAATTCTCCGCCGCTTCCACAACCACGATGCCCAAACTCAGCCCGCTAATGATGCGGTTGCGGTACGGAAAGTTTTCCGATACCGGCGGCGTCTCCAGCGGGAACTGGCGTCACGAGCGCGCCGCCGTGAGCCAGTATTTCCTCCGCTAACTTCTTGTGATCGCGAGGGTAAACCTCGTCCATCCCGGTACCCAAAACCGCGATTGTGCGGCCGCCTGCTTCCAGCGCGCCGCGATGTGCGGCGGCGTCAATTCCCCGTGCGAAACCCGAAACAACCGTCATCCCGCGTTGCGCCAGATCGCGCGCCAGCATCAGCGCCGAGTTCTGACCGTAGGTCGAACACCTACGCGAGCCGACCACGCCGATACAGGGTTGATCCAAACATTCTGACCACGCGCCTTTTACATAGAGAACAATAGGCGGGTCGTAGATCTCACGTAAGGATGAGGGATAAACCCCGTCGTCCAACAGAAGGATGTCGCCGCCGAGTTTTCTGACCGCGTCGATCTCGGCTTCAGCGGTCGAGCTGCAGGTCCGAGCAATGATGGTGTCGACTGCCTCAGGCGGCAGGCGCAACTGTTCCAATTCGCTGCGAGTGGCGCTGTAAACGGCATCGGCAGAACCGAAGCGCTCTAGAAGTTTGGCAGCGGCGCGAGGTCCGATGCCGGGTGTCATATTGAGCTCGACCCAATCTCTGATCATGTGAGGAATTTCCTTTCTGAGCTTCGTTTTTATTTACCAATTAGAAAGAACTGTTACCGCTTTCCGGCTTGTCACTCTGGCGGAGGCGTGTAGGAATCGAACCTACCTGAGCCCGCTCTCACGGTCTCACTAACGGTTTTGAAGACCGCGCCATTCACCAGAACAGATTCGCCTCCACGGAGGCCACAAACCCTACGCGCCCCGAGTCGAGACTGTCAAGGCACGCCCAGATTTGATCTTTTGATCCGTGTTCCTTAATATCTGGTTCGAACGTTCGTTCGGTAACTGCCAAAATCAATGATTAACTTTCAAACAGCACCTAACGAGTATCAACACTGGAAACTCGATATCGACAGGCGCGTCGCCACGCTCTCGATGGACGTCCAGGAAGACGAGACGCTCGCCGAAGGCTACAAACTCAAGCTCAATTCCTACGACCTCGGCGTCGATATCGAGCTTGCCGACGCCGTTCAGCGCACTCCGCTTCGAGCATCCGGAAGTCGCCGTCGTCGTCATCACCAGTCTGAAACCGCGAATTTTCTGCGCCGGCGCGAATATTTACATGCTCGGCTCGTCGTCACACGCGTTCAAGGTCAACTTCTGCAAGTTCACGAACGAGACGCGCTGCGCGATTGAAGACGACTCGAAACATTCCGGGCGCCGGTATCTCGCGGCACTGAATGGAACGGCGTCGGGCGGCGGTTACGAGCTCGCGATTGCGTGCGATGAGATCTACCTGGTTGACGACGGCAACTCGGCGGTTTCGCTTCCGGAAGTTCCGTTGCTTGGTGTGTTGCCGGGAACTGGTGGATTGACGCGACTCGTCGATAAGAGAAAAGTGCGACGCGATCGCGCGGATGTGTTTTCGACGCTCGCGGAAGGTTTGAAAGGAAAACGTGCGAAAGAGTGGGGATTAATCGACGACCATTTTCCGACTAGCAAATTTCAAGAAGGGATTGACGCCCAGGTTGCGCAGCTTGTCGCTGCCGCGGGAACGCGAAACGTAACCGGAATCAAACTTAATCCGGTGCGGGGAATACAAGTACGTCAAGTTAGATCTCCACCGCGAACAGCGCTATGCGGATTTAACGATTCGCGGTCCCGAAGGTGCGCAGCCAACAACCGTCGAAGAGATCCATGAACTCGGCGACACCTATTGGCCGTTACAAGCTTATCGCGAACTCGACGACGCGCTCCTGACCTTGCGCGTCAACGAGCCGGAGATCGGATTGGTGTGTCTTCGCACGGAAGGTTCGATTGAATCCGTGTTGCAGGTCGACGAAACGCTGGCCGCGAACCGCGATCACTGGCTAGTGCGCGAGATCATCGCTGCACATGGCGCGCGTGCTGCGCCGTCTCGATCTCACCGCCAAGAGCTTTTTCGCCATCGTCGAACCGGGCACTTGCTTCGCCGGCAATCTGCTGGAACTGTTGCTCGCTTCGGATCGCAGTTACATGTTGATGGATTCCGACGCGTCGATCGCCGTTTCGGAAATGAACGCAGGCGCGTTGCCGATGAGTAACGGACTGACGCGTCTTCAGTCGCGCTTCCTCGCGGAGCCGGAAAAACTTGACGAAGTCTTCGGCGAGAAGAAGTCGTTCGACACGGAAGAGGCTGAAGAGCTCGGCTTGATCACTTTCGCCCCCGACGATCTCGATTGGGAAGACGAGATTCGCGTCGCGATCGAAGAGCGAACGTCGTCTGTCGCCCGACGCGCTGACCGGAATGGAAGCGTCGCTCCGGTTTGCTGGGCCAGAAACGATGGACACAAAAATCTACGGCCGCCTGACCGCGTGGCAAAACTGGATCTTCCAACGTCCAAACGCCGTCGGACCAGAGGGCGCGCTGACCAACTACGGCAAACCGACGCAGGCGCACTTTGATTACAAACGAACATAAGCCGCAACGTACATGGGCCACAAAAAGGCTGAACGAGTAGTAGACCTATGAATTTATACGACCGCATTCCTAACAACGTAAATCTCTCTGAAGACAAAAAACTTCAGCGAGCGCTCGAAAAATGGCTGCCAAACTATCTCGACTGGTGGCGCGAGATGGGGCCCGACGGCTTCCAGGAAAAGGACGTCTGGCTGCGCACCGCAATCGACGTCGGCTCCGAAGGCTGGGCGCATTTCGACTACGTGAAGATGCCCGATTATCGCTGGGGCATCTTTCTCGAACCCGCGCAGCCTGACGCTGTCGTCGGCTTCGGCGACAACTACGGCCGTCCCGCATATCAGGAAGTGCCCGGCGAGTTTCGCAACGCACTGCGACGCATCATCGTCACGCAAGGCGACACCGAACCGGCGTCAGTCGAACAACAGCGTCAACTCGGCAAAACATGCCCGTCGCTCTACGACCTGCGAAATCTGTTTCAAGTAAACGTCGAAGAAGGCCGTCACTTGTGGGCCATGGTCTACCTGCTGCACGGTTACTTCGGACGCGACGGCCGCGACGAAGCTGACGATCTGCTCGCGCGTCGCAGCGGCAACGCCGACAAGCCGCGCATTCTCGAAGCGTTCAATCAACCGTGCGACGACTGGCTCAACTTCTTCGCGTTCACGATGTTTACCGACCGCGACGGCAAGTACCAGCTCTCAGCGCTCGCCGAATCCGGTTTCGAACCACTCGCGCGCACGTGTCGCTTCATGCTCACGGAAGAAGCGCATCACATGTTTGTCGGCGACACCGGCCTCGGCCGCGTTGTCCGGCGCACCGCGCAGTTGATGAAAGAAGGCGACGTACGCGAGCTCGGCGGCATTCCGCTCGACATCATTCAGAAGTACATCAATTTCTGGTTCAGCTATTCGCTCGATCTCTTCGGCGGCGAGATCAGTTCCAACTCCGCCGACTTCTTCGCCGCGGGTTTGAAAGGCCGTTACAAGGAGCAGGATCAGTACACGGACCACTCGGCTGCGAATGAGATCTTCAACATGAGCGTCGTCGAAGACGGCGAACTCAAAACGCGCGAGGTGCCGATGCGCAACGCGCTGAACGAAGTGCTGCGGACGGAGTACGTGAAGGATTGCGAAAAGGGTTTGGCGCGGTGGAACAAAGTGCTGGCAGACGAAGGCCGCAGCGAGCGGCTCTACTTGCCGCATCCGCGTTTCCATCGTCACGTCGGCGAATACGCCGGTCATTCATTCGACATTCAGGGAAATCTGATTTCGAAGGACGAGTTTGAGCGTCGCAAAGCGGAGTGGCTGCCGTCGATCGAAGACCGCGAATACGTTCGCAGTCTGATGCATCCCGTTTACGAGGTCGGAAAGATCGCGAACTGGATCGCGCCTCCGGCGGCGGGCATCAAGGGCAAGCCATTCGATTTTGAGTATGTGAGGCTTTAGACATTGCAGGTTTCGCGTCACGATCAAAAACTCGAATTCATTCTGCGGACGGCGGCGCGCATCTTCGCCGAGAAGAGTTATCACTCGACGTCGATGCGCGACATCTCGCGTGCGACGAACGTTAGTCTCGCCGGGTTGTATCACTACTGCCGCTCGAAAGAAGAGTTGCTATTTCTGATTCAGGACAACTGTTTCGGACGCGTGCTCGAACGTCTCGAACAGCGGCTGCAGGAAGTTGACGATCCTGTCGCCAGGCTGCGCATCTTCATCGAAAACCACCTTTCGTTCTTCGCCGCGAACATGGCCGAGATGAAAGTGCTCTCGCACGAAGCGGAATCGCTGCGTGGCGATCTCCACGCGCACGTCTCGACGCGCAAAGACAACTACACGAAGCTCGCGCGCAAGATACTTCAGGAAGTGCAGGAGTTGACGAACAACCACGCCGTCGATCTCACGGTCGCGACTTACGCGTTGTTCGGAATGATGAACTGGATCTATAACTGGTACGACCCACAGGGAAAACTCGGCGTGCACGAGCTGGCCCAACATCTGACGCAGCTATTTCTCGGCGGATTCTCGCCCGGTCTGCTGTTGGAGCCGGTGACCACGACGATGCGGATTGAAAACTTAAGTATATGGACCCACGGACTGAACGGATGAAGGTCGATTATCAAACTGCCGATGGCGTTGCCGTTCTCACGTTGAACGATCCGCCGGCCAACACCTACAGCTACGAGATGATGCAGGAGTTGGACGGGTGCGTTTTGCAAGCGCGCATGGACGAGCGCGTGCAGGTGATCGTTATCACCGGCGCCGGTGAAAAGTTTTTCTGCGCAGGCGCCGACATTCAGATGCTTTCCGACGTCACGCCTGTTTTCAAGTACTACTTCTGTCTACACGCAAACGAAACGCTTTCGCGGTTGGAACAGACGCCGAAGCTTGTCATTGCAGCCATTAATGGACATTGCGTCGGCGGCGGTTTGGAAGTCGCGATGGCGGCGGACATTCGCGTCGCGCGCAAAGGCGCAGGGAAGATGGGACTGCCGGAAGTCTCGCTTGGCGTGTTGCCGGGAACGGGTGGAACGCAGCGGCTCGTGCGAATCGTTGGGAAGTCGAAGGCGATCGAGTTGATGGCGACGGGCCAACTGTTCGACTTCGAACGCGGATTAGAACTGGGTCTGATTAATCAACTATTCGAGACTGAGTCTTTCATGCCCGATGTGCTGGAATATGCTCGGCAGTTTACTACTCCAAACAAAGCCGCGATGTCGGTCGGCAGGATCAAGCGCGCCGTGCAAACTGGTTCTGAAATCCCGTTTGAATCTGCGCTCGCGTTGGAACGCGAATTACAACAACAATTATTTCAATCGGAAGACGCTCGTGAAGGCATCGCGGCGTACGTCGAAAAGCGGAAAGCTCAGTTTAAGGGCCAGTAAGTGTACGAACACATTCTAGTATCCGAAGCTGAATGCGTCACGACGATCACACTGAATCGTCCTGACAAGCTGAACGCGTTCATCGGACACATGCGCCGCGACCTGGCGGAAGCGCTCGAGCACGCGGGCAGCGATCGGAACACTCGTGTCGTGGTGATCACCGGCGCTGGCCGTGCCTTCTGCTCCGGCGGCGACATCGCGTTCATGGCCGAGTTGATGGAACGTCAGGATTCAGACGAGTTCGCTCGCATTCTCGGCGCCGGGCGTCGCGTGATCGGCGCGATTCGGCAGATGACGAAGCCGGTGATCGCGGCGATAAATGGTCCAGCGGCGGGTGCTGGTTTCAATCTCGCGCTGGCATGCGATCTGCGCATCGCGTCGAGTAATGCAACGTTCAGCCAGTCGTTTGTGAAAGTCGGACTGCATCCGGATTGGGGCGGCACATATTTCCTGCCGCGACTTGTCAGTCCGAACAAAGCGTGCGAGATGTTTTTTCTCGGCGAAACGATCGACGCCAACGAGGCTGCACGATTGAATCTCGTGAACCAGGTCGTCGCGCCGGAAGAGTTGGAAAATGCGACGCTGGAACTCGCGCGTCGACTGTGTGCGGCGCCGCCGATCGCGCTCGCCGCAGCGAAGCAGGCTGTCTACATGAGCCATGCGTCGGATCTGGAAGACATGTTGCGTTACGAAACTGAGGCGCAACTGCGTTGCTTTCAATCTGAAGACGGTCACGAAGGCGTGCGCGCGTTTTTCGAAAAGCGCGACCCGCGGTTTACCGGTCACTAAAAAATGCTAAACGGAAAGATTGCGCTGATCACTGGCGGTGGGCGCGGCATCGGACGGGCCATCGCGTTGGCTTTCGCACGCGAGGGCGCGCGGATCGCCGTCGCTGCGAGAACCTCCGAACAGGTCGAACAAGTCGCTGCTGAGATCGGCAACGGTGCGATCGCGGTCGTTTGCGACGTTTCCAGTTCGGAATCTGTGACGCAGATGTTTACGCAAACGCGCGAACGTCTCGGCGAACCCGACATCCTCGTCAACAACGCCGGTATCGCCGAAAGCGCGACGCTCGTCACGACTTCCGACGACCTGTGGTCTCGTCATCTCGCGATCAATCTCTCCGGAACGTTTTACTGCACGCGCGCGGCACTGCCCGCGATGTTGGAAAAGAAGTGGGGCCGAGTGATCAACGTCGCGTCGATCGCAGGCAAGACTGGCGCGCCGTACATTGCTGCGTATTCAGCGTCGAAACACGGCGTGATGGGCTTAACGAGATCAGTCGCGTTGGAAGTGGCAACATCCGGAATCACGGTGAACGCAATTTGCCCGGGTTATGTCGACACCGATATGGTCACGCGTGGTATCGAAAGAGTGACCACGCGAACGGGGCGCACCGCTGATGAAGCTCTGGAAGCGATAAAGAAGATGAGTCCGCAGAACCGGCTCGCCACGGCTGAGGAAGTTGCGGCTGTCGCGTTGTTACTTGCCTCCGATGAAGGCCGCGGGATCAATGGCCAGGGCATCAACATCGACGGTGGATCAGTCTTTTACTGAATTCATACACGAGCCGGATCGGTAATCCCACGATATTGAAATAATCACCCTCAATCTCTTTGATGAAGAGACCCGCCGCTCCTTGTATTCCGTAAGCACCAGCTTTACCGCGCGCTTCACCCGTCGAGATGTACCAATCGATCTCCTGCTCACTCATCTCGGCGAAGCGCACGCGCGTCGTTTCGTATGCGACGCGCGATTCACCGCCGACGCGCACCACGGCCACGCCCGTCAACACCTCATGCCACTTATTATTTAACAACTGCAACATCCGTTTCGCATCGTCATCATCGATCGGCTGACCCAGAATCTGATGATCGACGACAACAGTTGTATCCGCACCCAGCACCAGTCCGTGGCCCAGCTTCGTTGCCACAGCTTTCGCTTTCGATAGCGCGAGCCGTTGCACGTAAGCTCACGGGATCCTCACCGGGCTCCACAGACTCGTCAATGCCCGCGGTGATCGCTTCAAACTCCCAGCCCACGGCGGTCAGAAGCTCCTTGCGCCGCGGACTACCGGACGCGAGTATCAGTTTTTCACGCAGATGATTTGCCATACTTGCGGGTGAAGAGTTTGCGTGTTTCAATCCGAGATCGCAACAACCGTGGAAGCATTAATCAAAGCACTGCCCTTAGTCTTGCGCGCTTCCGGCAACGCGCCCGAAGTCGCCGAGGCGGCAGCTATTGCGGCGTGGAAGCACTGCGCCGGCGAAGGACTGAAGGACCGCGCCGTCGCTTATGCCTTGCACGACCGCACGCTGCGCGTCGCCGTCGCCGATCTGATCTGGCAAAAGCAATTGCATTCGATGAGAGGCCAGATGCTCTATCGCATCAACACGCTCTTAGGCCAGCCGGTTGTCGGCGCTATCGAATTCGTTATCGACACGGAAAAACTATGCCGATAGAAGAGCAAGACATCGCGAAAGTGGCCCAACTCGCTCATCTCGACCTGGGCGACGAAGAGCTCAAGATCTTTGGACCACAGATCGCCGGCATCCTCACCTACATCGAGCAGCTCAACGAGCTCGACACAGCGGACGTCCTGCCCGCTCTCGGCGGCCTGACAGCGGAAGGCGAAAAAACCGATTCGTCTCGCGAGGACGAGTTAATACCATCGTTGGGCCAGGAGATAGCGCTCGCCGAAGCGCCCGATCCGGCTGAAGGCCATTTTCGCGTGCCGAAGGTGCTCTAAACACGCATGTCCGTCAAAACAGTAGAACAATCAATCACCGCCGCCGAGAACCTCAACGAGACGTTGAATGCGTTTCTCGAAATCGATCGCAAAGGCGCGTTGGAACGCGCTGCGGCCGCTCGAGAACAGCGATGGACCACTCGCGGGAGTTCCAGTCGCCGTCAAAGACAACATCTGCGTCCGCGGACTGCAGGCGTCGTGCGGTTCGCGCATTCTCGGCGACTATCATCCGCCGTACAACGCCACCGTCATCGAACGTCTCACGCAAGCCGGAGCGGTGATCATCGGCAAGACAAACTGCGACGAGTTTGCGATGGGCTCGTCAAACGAAAACTCCGCGTTTGGACCAGTTCGCAATCCGTGGGACACGACGCGGGTACCAGGCGGCTCTTCGGGCGGATCGGCAGCAGCCGTCGCCGCAGGCATCGTCCCCGTCGCACTCGGTTCAGACACGGGCGGCTCCGTTCGTCAGCCTGCATCACTCGTCGGCGTTGTGGGTATGAAACCCACCTATGGCCGCAACTCGCGCTACGGTCTCGTCGCGTTTGCTTCGTCGTTGGACCAGGTCGGAATCTTTGCTCGCGAGGTTGAAGACGTTGCGCGCGTGTTGGGCGTGATCGCCGGACGCGATCCACGGGACGCAACAACCGCCGACGTTCCGGTTCCCGATTACACGGCCTCGCTCACGGAAGACTTGAAAGGCGCGAGACTCGGATTTCCCCGCGCGTTGTTTAGCGAAGGACTCGACGAAGAAGTTGGAAACTCTGTGAAGGCCGTAGTCGACGTTTATCGTGACCTCGGCGCCGAGATCGTCGACGTCGATCTCCCGCACGCGAAGTACGCGATCGCCGTCTACTACATAATCGCCACCGCGGAAGCTTCTTCAAACCTCGCGCGTTTCGACGGCGTCCGCTACGGCTTTCGCGCCGAAGACACACCGGAGCTGCGACAGATGTATCGACGCACTCGCGAAGAAGGTTTTGGCGCGGAAGTTAAGCGACGCATCATGCTCGGCACGTACGTGCTTTCTGCGGGTTACTACGACGCCTACTACCTGAAAGCACAAAAAGTCCGCACGTTGATCAAGAACGACTTTCTGACCGCGTTTCAAAACTGCGACGCCATCATCACGCCGACTTCGCCGTCGACCGCGTTCGCGCTCGGCGAGAAAGTAGACGATCCGCTTGCGATGTACTTGAACGATATTTACACGGTGACTGCGAACCTGGCAGGAGTGCCGGGCATCAGCGTGCCCTGCGGACTTTCAGCGGAAAGATTGCCGATTGGATATCAGTTGCTGGGACCGTACTGGTCGGAACCGACGCTCTTCAAGTTGGCCCATGCGTACGCGCAGGCGCGGCCGTTTACCGAGCGTCCGCCGGTTTTTGCGCCAGCGGCTTGATGGCCCGCTTCTTACGGTCGGCCTTGTCGGGGATTAGGTCGCCGGTGAAGATTTCGAGTACGTTTTTGGCGGTGCCGACAAATGGCGTCACGTCGAGGCCGACGTGGACTGCGCCGGGTATCAGACCCTTCCGCTTGATCTCGTAGCCGGCGAGGCCGAAGGCAAAGATCGTCCCGACGATGGGAATTGGTTTGATAAGGCGTTTTGCGACGCCCCAGCCGCCCGCTCTGATAATTCTTCGTTTCATCGTACTCATAGACCAGATCCGACTAAACCCGCCGTTAATGTTAGCATAGCGCGATGCGTCTACGGCCAACTCTGATGATTCTCGCCGTTCTGGCGTTCGCTGTTCTTTTTTCCTGCCGTTCCGGAAACAACAATAGCCGCCGGCTGCTGGTCTATACGCCGCACGGCCAGGACCTGTTGAAAGACTTCATCGCCCGTTACAAGCAGCAATACCCCGACGCCGACGTGCAGTTTCTCGACATGGGTTCGCGGGAGATTCTCGAACGCGTCCGCGTGGAACGAAACCGCCCGCAGGCGGATGTGTGGTGGGGCGCGTCGCACACAACGTTTCAAACAGCCGCCGAAGAAAACCTGCTCGCCGAGTTTCGCCCGAGTTGGGCCGACAAGATTCCCGCCGGCTCGCGTGACGACAAAGATCGCTGGTACGGAACTTACGAAACGCCGCAAGTGATCGCTTACAACAGCGACGCTGTAAGTGCCGCAGACGCACCGCGCGATTGGGACGACGTGTTGGATCCGAAGTGGCGTGACAAAGTAATGATTCGCAATCCGAATCCTTCCGACACGATGCGCGCGATCTTCGGCGCGATGATCTGGCGGTTCTACAAAGACACCGGCAAAGCGGATCAGGGTTTCGATTGGCTGCGCAAACTCGATGCGAACGTGAAGGAGTACACGGCGGACGGCACGCTGTTGATGCAGAAACTCGGACGACGCGAAGGGCTTATCACGTTGTGGGACATGCCCGACGTGCGGCTTTTCAAGGAACAGAAGAACCTTCCGGTTGGCTACGTTGTGCCGGCGAGTGGAACGCCCGATCATCACCGACGGCATCGCCATCGTTCGCGGTGGTCCAAACCCGGAAGAGGCGCGCCGTTTCTACGAGTTTGTCACGACGCCCGAGAGCCTGACGTACGCGGCGCACAAGTATTACCGGCTTCCGGTGCGCACCGATCTCGATCGTTCGCAGTTGCCGGCGTGGATGAACGAGCCCTTCACCCGCATGCCGCTCGATTGGGAGCTGTTGCGAAAAAACGGAAGCGATTGGTTAAGATACTGGGACACGGAAATTCGCGGTAAAGGCCGGTAAGACATTTTCCATTTGTCATTTCTCGTTTTCCATTTTTCATTGAAGAACCGTCACTAAAGAGGAAAATGACCCCGCTTCTTTCGTTAAAGAACATCTCGCGCAGTTTTGGATCGACTCGCGCTGTCGACGATGTGTCTCTCGACGTCGAGCAGGGTGAGTTCTTCGGTCTGTTAGGACCATCGGGTTGCGGCAAGACGACGACGCTGCGAATGATCGCCGGGCTGGAGAAGCCTGACGCCGGAACGATCGTTTTTAAAACGCAGACATCACGAACCTGCCGGCCGAGCGGCGCGGCTTCGGCATGGTGTTTCAAAACTACGCGCTGTTTCCGCATTTGAACGTTTTCGAGAACGTCGCTTTCGGACTGCGCGCGCGTCATGCGGCGAAAGCTGAGATGAGCGAGCGCGTCGCGAGTGCTCTCGAGTTGGTCCAACTTCCCGGATACGGCAAACGCGCAATTGACGAGCTCTCCGGAGGCCAGCAACAACGCGTGGCCATCGCGCGCGCGATCGCTATACGAACCGGCGTTGCTGTTGTTTGACGAACCGCTGTCGAACCTCGACGTGTCGTTGCGTGAAGAGACACGCAGCGAGTTGCGCGAACTGGTGACGCGCCTCGGTTTCACTGCCGTCTACGTGACGCACGATCAGGAAGAAGCGTTCGCGCTTTGCGATCGCATCAGCGTGATGGTTGGCGGGCAGCTGATGCAGACCGGCAAGCCACGCGAACTTTACGAGCACCCGTCAGACATCGCCGTCGCGCGTTTTCTCGGTCGAAACAACCTGATTCAAAGCGATGCGGTTGAGTTCGAGCAACACGGCGAAGGCGAGTTCAAGACGCTCGAAGGCGGTCACACGCTGCGTCTGCCGGTCAAACATTCTGGACTCTCGCCACTGAACCAGCCGGTGTTGCTCGCGATTCGTCCCGAACACGTGCAGCTACACACGAATGGCGACTCGGGCGCAAATTCGCTACGCGGACACGTTCGCGAGATCGTTTTCGCAGGCGCCACCTCTACTGTTCGCGTCGACGCGCGGGACTACTGCTCGAAGCGCTCGGTGTTGCAGCCTGATGGACTGAGTGTGGATCAGGAGTGCACCGTCGTGCTTGACCCCAGGATCGCCTCACGCTACTTCAAAACCAACGCGGATGAGCAAGACGATCTGCGGCCCTCATCGTAGTGACGCTCCTCGTCCTGATCTACGGTGTCATTTATCCGAATCTCTTTGTCGTCGCGACTTCACTTGCAACGCGACGGCGCCTGGACACTCGCAAACTACCGCGAAGTCTTGTCGCAGAGCGTCGTTCTCGAAGCGATCCTGAACAGCATCGGACTGTCGGTCTTCACCGTGTTGCTGTGCGCGATCGTCGGCGTGCCGCTCGCGTTTCTGTTTGAACGGTTCGACTTTCCGGGACGGCGTGTGTTCGCGGCGCTCGCAGCGTTACCACTCGTGCTGCCGCCACTTGTCGGCACAGTTGCGTTCATCTTTCTGTACGGCGAGTCGGGCATCCTGGCCCACAGCATTCAAAATCTCTTCGCCCTCGAAACGCCGCCGTGGTCGACTGCAAGGCTGGCCCGCGTTGCTGTTCTTTCACACGTACACGATGTATCCGTTTTTCTACGTGCTTACCGGCGCGGGATTGCGACGGATCGATGCGAGTCTCGCCGAGGCAGCGCGGAGTTTGGGTGCTTCGCGAATTTTCGTTTTTACGCCGCGTGCTGCTCCCGCAATTAACGCCATCGCTGATCGCCGCGGCGCTGCTGACGTTCATGACTTCGATGGCATCGTTCAGCGCGCCGTTGTTGTTCGGCGGAAACGTGCGCGTGCTGACGCTCGAGATCTTTACCGCACGACAACGTAGCGACGTCGTGATGGCCGTCACCGAGACTGTGATCCTCGCAGTCATCTCGCTCGCGGCGCTGATCTTCTTTCAACGTTACGAAGGCACGCGAAAGTTTGCGGCTGCGGCGATGAAAGGCGCGCCGCGTCGACGCGCGGCGATCGCGAGCGGGAAGACGCGTGTGCTCGCGATGATCGTCGGGATCGTGTTTCGCGATCGTCTTAGTGTTGCCGGTTGCGACGCTGTTCTCGTGAGTTTCGCTCAGGAAGGATCGTGGACCACGCAAACGCTTCCGCCGCTTATACGTTCGCGAATTACGTTCGCCTCTTCAGCGAACCTCTCGCGGCGGAAGTCTTCTTCAACAGTTTATCGATGTCGGCGATTGCCGCGATCGCGTCGCTGCTTTGGAGTTTTTGTGTTGTCACGTTGCTCGTGAGCGGCGCGGCCGAGGACGACTTTCTCGGTCAAAGCTGGCGGCGGTTGTTGTCGTTGCTGGTCCTTGTCCCGTGGGCGCTGCCGGGAACGGTCGTCGCGGTTTCCGTGGCGGAAGCGTATGGACGACCCGGTTCGCTGCTCGGTTCGTTCGTGCTCGTTGGGACGTTTTGGATCTTTCCGGTCGTCTACTTTCTGAGGTTTATGCCGCTCGTCGTACGCGCCGTTACAGGCGAGCATGGAACAGACTCGATCCGGCGCTGGACGAAGCGGCGGGTTCGCTCGGCGCGCGCGCTTGGCAGAGATTTACGCGCGTGACGTTGCCGCTGGTGTGGCCGGGCGCGGTGGCCGGAACGCTGCTGGCGTTTGTGATCGCATTAGGCGAATATGTGGCGTCGGTGCTGGTGTTTGTCCCGGCGAACCGTCCGATCTCAATCGCCATCGCATCTGAGCTGCGCGACTTCAATCTCGGCGCGGCGGCGGCGTACGGCGTCGTGCTAATCGTGATTATCTCAATCAGCATGGTGGCCGCGGGCAAACTGGAAAGAATGCGCGGTTAAAATTACGCAAATGACAAAATCGTTATAAGTTTCTGAGTGCATTGCTGCTGGTTTTGCTCGTTTTACCGGCTACGCGTCGCACCGCAAACCGAGCCGATCGAAAAACCTGACAACGCAGCACTACATCAGGCTCTCGCTCGATCTCACAAATCCCTGGACGGTGATGTGTGTCGCGGCGCATCCCGACGACGAAGACGGAAGCACCTTGACTGTCCTGCGCCGCAAGTACGGCGTCCACACGGTGTCGCTGTTTTCCACGTTCGGCGAAGGCGGACAGAACGCGGTCGGTCCCGAACTCTACGAAGACCTCGGCGTGATTCGCGCGCGCGAAACTATGGCCGCCTCCGAAGTGCAGGGTTCGGAACCTTACTTTCTCGGCTTTCGCGACTTTGGTTTTTCGAAATCGGCAGAAGAGACGTTTCGCGCGTGGGGCGAAAAAGAATTGCTCCGGCGCATGGTGCTGCAAATTCGCCGGCTGCGTCCGGATGTGATCATTACCAATCACGACACGACCAGCGGTCACGGTCATCACCAGGCAACCGGACGCATGTCCTTCAGGCGTTCTTCGATGCGCGGCGATGCGACGAAGTTTCCCGAACAACTTACGCAAGCCGGCGTGTGGCAAGTGAAACGACTCTTCGTGCGCAATCGCGGGCGGCGCCGTCGACTGCAACCGGCAAAGAGGGCCCCCGCAGATTTTCACGATCGATCCGAACGAGATGGATCCGGTGCGCGGCATGACCTACGCGCAACAAGCATTGTCCGCTTTGCAAAAACATGCCACGCAAGGTCCGTGGCCCAAGACAGTTCCGGCGAATGGCGCGCGCATCATTCGCTACGAACTCGTGAAACAAACCACGTACGCCGCGCCGCTTCCGGCAGACGCGAAAACGTTGCTCGACGGTTTGCATTTTGCCTGAACCAGTTGCGGCGCGACTCGTGGCGCCGACGATCGAAAGTAAACCGCTCACGCAGTATCTCGATCGACGTCTTGAACTTCTAGTCGCGCTGATCAGCGCAAGCGTCGCGGCGCGTTTACGTGCGACGAAGGAAGTTGTGGACACTCGATCCACAGCGGTTCAAATTGATGTCCCACGACTCGACAACGCACTCGCAACGCACTGCGGGCGCTTCAGTGGCGATCTGATTCGAGCGGGTCGGCGCTCGTGCCCGGTGACAAGGCGCGAATCACGGCATCGCTCAGCAACGACGGCATGGCGGAGATTCTCAGTCAAGCAACTGAAGTTTCGCGGATTGGCTGTCGAACAAAAGCTCGACGTGGCAGACAAGATGTTGCCCGGCACCGAAACGCAGCCGCAGATTGAAGTCACCACGCCGAAGAACGCGAATTTCACTGTTCCGTCTTCAGAACATCTTTACGACGGTCGACTGTTTGGCGAACCGCTGTTTGCGGAAGCTGAGCTGTCTATCGAAGGCATTTCTTTCTGCCAGCACGGAAACGCGGCGCGACGTTGCGCCGGCGATCGAGATTCGTCGCCGTCGAGCCGTCGCCGTATGTTACCACGCCGGCAACTTCGCAGAAGCCGCTCGATTTCACGGTTCGGTTGAAGAACCATCTGCCGTGGAGTTTCGTGGACTGCTGCGGGTGCGTGGTCCGAGTTTGGAAACGGGACGCGAGATCGTGATCGCGCCGTACGGCAACCGAAATGGCGAACATCGTCGTTCGGACGGCGTTGCCCTTGATACGCAGGCGCAGTCCAGGCGCAGAATACGAACCTTGGCGGTCAGGTCGACTCGCGATTCCGAAAGAACCGATTGCGAAACGGGTCGTGCCGCTGGTCTATGCCGATGCGATCGTTGTTGCGGGACGTAAGGTTGGATACATCCCGAGTTACGGATCAAACTCTTGAACGTGCGCTGAGTCGCTGGGTGTTGATGCGAAGGAGTTGACGGTTGACGATGTTGCGAAAGCCGACCTGTCGCCGTTTCACACGATCATCATCGACAATCGCGGGTATCGAGGCGCATCAGGAGTTGATCGCGTTGAATAATCGTCTGCTGAAGTTTGTTGAGGACGGGGGGACGCTGCTCGTGTTTTATCATCGCACGAACGAGTGGAATCCCAACGAGCAGCGCAATCGGCCGCAGCTCGCGCCGTTTCCGATCCTTCTCGATGACGATCGCGTCACTGAAGAGGAGGCGCCGGTTGCCTTCCTGCAACCGCGTCATCCGCTGCTGAACTTCCCGAACAAGATCACGCAAAAGGATTTTGCCGACTGGATTCAGGAACGTGGACTCTACTTCCGCGAGAGTGGGATCCGAAGTACACCGCTGTGCTGTCGACTAACGACAAAGGCGAGCCGCCGTTACGTGGCGGCCTGCTGGTCGCGCCTTACGGACGCGGAAACTACATCTACACGAGTTATGTTTGGTATCGACAGCTTCGCGCGGGACTGCCGGGTGGGTACCGGATGTTTGCGAATCTGATTAGTTATGGGCGACGTAAGGAGACTACCGACTAGACGCGGGGACGGGTGAGACTCGGTGACGCGGAGAGGTGGGACTCAGAGACAAAAGTGACGCGGGGACAAAGTGACGATCAGCGTGTCTCCGCGTCACTCCGTCCCCGCGTCTCCGTTTCAAGCTCTTCAACTAAGCCGGCTGGTCCAGCATCGCGTCCTGCTCGAGCGGCTCTTCGCCTTCAAGCTTCACGCGCGCTCTTTCGAGAAACGTCACGATCATCTCGCGGACGCGCTTCTGCATCTCGGCGCTGATCCTTCCCTCGCCCACGAGAATCGCGAAACGGTGCAAGTCTTTGGCGTGTTTGCGGCGTAGCTCCACATGCTGAACGATCCTGATCAGAACTTTGTGTCCGCGTTCTTCAAACGCCGCTGCATAACGGAGATAGTTTTTCATCTCGGAGCGCGCGGGCGACCACTCCAGCCGGTCAGGCGAGTCTTCAGTCTTCTCCACGGTGAAAGTCGCGTGTACCGCACCGATAACAGGCACTTCAGCGCGAACCATCCAACGCATAATGCCGCCGGCTTCCTTCCGAATACCTTCGATTCCCGGCATTAAATCCGCAAAATTACGGAGTTCGCCGAAAAACTCGCGCGCCCGCTCGAGCGTGGTTCGCAATTCCATTTGTTCTGCGTAGGAAGCCTTGATTCGAAACATTGATTCTCCGTTAACCGTTATCCCAGATCGTTGATGCGCGACGCCGGCCGTTTGGTTTCCTGCATCGCGGCTGCTAACTTACACGAGGAAAGTTTGCTAGTAAATATCTAACTTCGCAAAAGAAGTATTTATATGAAACATTCATTAATACGGCCTGCCCGCGATGTGAAAAACGAGGACTGAAAACCTGGACCGAACTCGACGAGGAACAGCGCGAAGTCGTCAAACGGTTGCCCTCCTCCGCGAATACCGACCTCTCGCGAACGAAAAGCGACGCATCGCTGGTGTACGCGCTGCTGGTATGAAACCGGTAGATACTTCATCAACACTGCTTAATCGCAGTATGCGCGTTGTACGCCGTCTCGGATCGTCCTTCATCTTTTCGATCAGCATTTGGTGTAAGCTGCCGCCGCATCGAAACCCATCCGTTTAGCGACGTCTTTCGCAGTCGACATGATCCGGATCGGGCAAGCGCGTCGATCGGCCTACGATCAGTCGCAGGTTGTGATCGATGGTGCGCAACAGACTGTAACCGGTGCTCAACGTTGCGAAATCGTCTTCGGTCAGTGAGCCTTCTTCGCGTAGTCGTTCCAGAGTGAAGCGCGTCGAACGATCGTCGCCTTCGTCAAGCACTTCGTCGCGCAATTGCAAGTAACGCGCGGCGAAATAAACGTCGAGCATTCCGCCTGGTCCATACTTGATGTCAGTTCCCAGCCTGCCGTCCGCGCCGGCCCTTCTCTCGTTCCAAACCGTCGCGGACGCTGCAGGTGTCTCAGCTTCAACTCTTCGGGATCGTATTCGCAAGGCGTTCGCATGAATGCGGTGACGCGCGTGCGTTTCGATCATTTTCCGAGCTCCAGATCGCCGCCGACCGCGCGCAACTTCACGTACGCCAGCCACTCCCACGGCGCGCTTTCCTCCTTCAAATAGTCGAGAAAGCCGTCGGAACTCGTCACCAGCGGTCCATTTTTTCCGTGCGGACGCAAACGCAGATCGATGCGATACAGGTAGCCTTCTCTCGTGATACTCGACAGCGCCGCGATCATCAGTTCGACGAGACGCGAGTAGGCCTGCTCCGCCGTCATCGCCGTTGATTGGCGACGGCACCATCGGGTCGTAAGTGATCAGAATGTCGAGATCCGATCCGTAATCGACGCCGCCTGAAGCGAGACGCCCGAGCCCGTAAAAAGCGACGCGCGGTCCCGCACGAAATGGACCATGGCGCCGGGCCATTTCGCGCCGCGCGACGAGGTACGCGACGTTCAGACTCGCGACCGCCAGATCCGTTTGCAGCCGGTTTGCTTCAGGATTGAGAGTTGGTCCGAACTGTCGAGCGCGCCGATCTCCGCCATCAGCTCCGCCCACTTCAGACGCAGCGCGGCGAGCTCGCCGGGGAACGTTTGCTCGGCGTCGATCGCGGAACGCAGTATCGTGCGATAGTCGCGACGCAACGCGGTTGACGGCGTCGCGCCGAGTGACGTGATTAGTGCGGGGTTCGCGGCGATCATTTCGGCGAACGCGTCAGACGAGCCGCAGAGTTGGATCAGGCTCGTGAGGTTTGCGTCGGAAATGTGGAGTTGTCGATCGGTCTTTTCGAGCGAGGCCGCGATGCGCGAGGCTTGGACCAAGGCGCGATGCGGATTCAATGACTCGTTCGCCAGCGATTGGATCGAGCGCTTGTTGAGTTTCGCTTCGGTGTGTGAAGTGAAGACGCGGGCCGATGCTGTCAGCGAGTGTTGAGTCTTGATCGAGTCTTTCGTCGTCGGTTGTTTGCGGTTCTTGTTTGAGTGTGGGTTCGATCTCTGAAAAGAGACGATCGTAGACACGCCGCACGTTTCCGGTGTGTGTTTTCAAAGCTGCGTTGAACTTCTCTGCGTCTGGAAAACCGAGACGACGGGCAATCAACTCGCGTGGCTCCGGCGAGTCGGGAACGGTATGCGTCTGCAACCCGTGCTCCATTTGCAGACGGTGTTCGAGTGCGCGCAGGAAGTAGTAAGCGTCGGAAAGTTCGGTGCGTTCCTGTTCGGTGATGAAGGCGCGGTCCGCCAGACGGCCAAGGCTGACGAGCGTGTGCGACACGCGCAACCAATCGTCGCGGCCGCCGTGGGCCAACTGTAGCGCCTGCGCGATGAACTCGATCTCGCGAATTCCGCCGCGGCCGAGTTTCACGTTGTAACCGCTCTTCTTTTCAGTCTGGCGATCGATCTTCTGTTTCGCCAGACGAACACTCGCGAGCGCGTCGCTGACCGAAACATCCTGGCGGAAAACGTACGGCGTAACCGCTTCCTTGAAACGCGCGAAGAGACTTGCGGAACCGACCGCCGCGCGGGCGCGAATCAACGCCTGGCGTTCCCAGTCTTGTGCCGATGTGGCGTAATAACGTGTCGCTTCGTGCAACGAACATGCGAGCGCGCCGTCGCGTCCGTGCGGTCTTAATCGCAGATCGACGCGATACGCCGCGCCTTCGCCTCCGGATTGGCCCACCAGGCGGGCGATCGTTTCTGAGAGCTTCACAAAGTACTCGCGATTGCTGACTTCGCCTCGTTCACCGTGGCCCGAGGTTTTGCCGTCGTCGGAGTAGAGGAAGAGGAGATCGATGTCGGAGGCGTAGTTGAGCTCCATCGAACCGAGTTTGCCGAGTGCGACGACGCAGAACTCGGCGTCGGCGATGCGGCCGCGTTCGTCGGTGCGACGTGGTGAACCGTAACGATTGTCGAGATCCTGTAGGGCGAGGCTGAGAGCGTAATCGAGTATTGCGTCCGCGAGGTTCGACAGCTCCTCCATTGTGTCGACGAGCGTGTGTGAGCGGCGAATGTCGTGGAGATACGTGCGCAACAGTTCACGACGTCGAAATCTCGCAAGCAACACCTGTGGATTGAGTGCTGAGTTTGTCAGCGCAAACCGTGCAAGCGACTCCTTCAACTCATCTCGCGTCCTGAGTCTCGGACTGGATCGCTCGCGGGAGAGCCAACTGAGGTAATCGGGATTCTGCTCGATCGTCGTCGAGAGCAGCGGACTCCACGCGGCCAAGGCCACCACATCCGCGAGCAATGCGGGTTGTTTTATGAGTTGTTGGTAGTAGCGCGGACTTTCCTTCTCAATTCTCTCAACCGCCAACCGCGCCCCCTGCGGATCCGGCAAATCGCGAATCAAAAACTCAACTGTCTCCGCCCTGTTCTGCACGCGGACATAGTACGCGGAAGGAGCAAGCGGTGAGCCAACCCTGCACAGGGGCCCGGAACCTTACCAATAAGCTATAGTCAAGCGACGCTCATTACTGCGGTGCCAACAATAAACCTGAGAGTTCACTTTCGACGCTTCATCGCAAGCCTGAATTAATTTTGCCAACCCATTAATCGCTTTCTGGTTCACCGCCCCAGATTGGATCCTCGCGCATTCAACACGAAGTTGCTCAATCTCAGGTCTGTGCATCGCGTAGGCAAACACATCCGACATTCGTGCAAGCATTGGATATTCCGGTATTGTTTGTTTCTCGATCGTTAACCTCATGGTCCAACAGGCTGAAAGGTAGGTGTGTGCCGACCTGGTCATACGAAAGACGATAAAATGTGCCATCAAGTGTGACTGTTCCGACTCCTTTAGCAGCTTCCATGCCCACCAACCGCATGCCTTACTTGGTTGTTTCCAGGCGGCCGCTCGTAAAACTCTTCACGAAATCCGCTGCCACCGAATTATTCGCATTGAAACCGGCTCTCGTCGGATGCCCTCGGCCTTGCATGGCTCGAGACCAAATCGTCGCTGAACGCATACCTGTGAACCTCTGTGCGAGCCTATCCATGAAGTAGTTTAGGTTGTGAGGGTAGGAGTTATTGACTATCGCTACCTAACGCTTAGGTCCGTCTTCTTAATGACAAAATAGTCGTCTGGTGTAAACTTTGGCCCGATGCGGATCTCATCGTTTTCAAAGACGATCTTTGAGTACATATCGTCTATATCCCCATTCCACCAATCGTCTTCAAAAATTATTCTATCGTAAATCAAATTTCCGTTCGTTTCCCAAATCCTCATCAGTATTCCAACTCGTCCCTGGGGGAAAAACGCGAGTTGCTTCTTGTACACGCTAACAGTCAGCGCTCCATCGGGACTGGTAGCCGATACACGTAGTCCTGGTACGTGGTCAATCGGTCCATTCACGTAAGTGAAAATGCCAACGCCAACGATAATCACTGCGGTCAAAATCACCAACCAAGACTTGGTGCGAGTAGATCTCACGACTAAAACCCGGTCTCATTTCTTGGACTCACAGACGTGGGTTCGGATGTACTTTCCTACGTCTCGCCTCTTCAGTCTACCAAGCGCCAAGTCGAGCCCCTCTAACTGATTGCTCGTTGAATGCTCTATCGCCTTTTGTAAGTTTCCCTACGGTTAAAGCGGCAACTGTGACGCGCGCTATCTTTCCAGGAAAAGCTAGCGGCTGCTGGATTTGCGCCCAAAGCTGCCAAACCCGCATAAAATCCGCCGGCAAAAGTACCGACAAAATGTTGAACCTGATTGTACGAGGACTTCTCCTTCGTCTTTAAATGGATCCTTAAAACCGAAAGATCTGAACTCATCATATTCGGGAGAACCAGCGCGAGCCTCCAGTCTATCTCGCAGATTCTGAACAAACTTCAGATCGTCCATTCGCACTTGATTTGCGGTCTGATCGGCGACGGCTGCGAGGTATCTGCAATCTCAAACATTTGTCGTTCCGGCACAGGGTTATGCAGCGTTTGGCCAGCGCCACCAAATGATCCCCCCCCACCAGGCCAATATACGCGCTCATCCCCTCACTTGGCGACAGTAACCCCGCGCCGACGGCAAGGTTGAGACCGTTCAGAAAGTCGGCCGCGTCTTTGCCGAAATAGAACCCGCGGCGGACCACCTCCCCATAGACTAAGGTGCGGTACTGAATACCCACGTTAGGATTTCATGCAGTATCGCCATCGCCTCGCTTCGCTTTCCAGATTGCCAAAGTTTTTCAGCTCGATCGCGCTCCTGAGCCGCGTGAATAGTTGCGGTTACCAAACTGGCCCAATCAGCGTTTGCTTGCTCGTATTCATCTTGATGGCCCACCTTCGATCTACAAAGGCTGATCGAACTTCGGATTATAGAACACCGGTTCCAGCACGTTTGCGATTGCGAAGGTTCAGAAACATGGCTCCGAGAGTCGAGTCCTTTGGACTCAGGTATGGTCCGCCCACCATGTATTCGCTGCCAGTTGCCGGGCTGGTCGTGGTCCAAGCCACGTCAAAACCAGCACCAGATTGCGACGTACTGAGTTCCGATCTGCATCCCGCCAGCAAAGACATAGCCAAGTCGCTTGTAACCTGTCTCATCTAATTGAGAGATGACCTTTCCGCCTAGGGCTGTCGAGCGAAGATAGTAAAGAGTTGCCGTCGACTCCTGTATTTGCACCTCGCCGTTCAGATACTCCTCCCAGGATTGATGGTCGTCTTCTTAACCGGCGCTGAGATTGCCATGCGAAGGTTTGCGTAGATTTCCATTACTGATTGCGTGGGATATTCGGTGGGCCAGCCCCAGACATAGACGTTTGAGCCTGAAGGAACTTTGTCGACCCGCAGCGTCATAGCCGTCAATAGCATCGAAATCGAAAACCGAGCTTTCCTTCGTTGTCATAGGACCAGTACTGTCGCCGGTTGTTGGTGAAAGATGCGGCATCGGCTTGCAGGCTTCCCGTCCAAAAGCGAAAAGTGCGCGAGGTGGTGTTTTCCAGATATGTACGCGTAAGTCTGTTTGAAGGGACCATCGGCAGTTGTGCCACCGCGCGCCTCGCTACCAGTTCGCGCCTCCTGAAGACGTCCGATGTGATCATAATCGAAGGCACGATCAAAGATGGGCTTATTAGCGTCGGTGACCTTTTGAGTTTTCCATCCGCATAATAATCAAAAAACCAGTTGGCCGTAATCGATCCGTTGCTGAGGGTTATCGAGGTGTTAAGCAAACGCGAGTTAAAGTTCATATGCTGATGCGAGGCGTTTCCGAAGTCGAAATCCCTGATCCCTCCCAAGCGCGATAAGCAAAGTTAGACGCATAGGTCGGCACACTGTGCGCCCCTGAGCCGCTCACAGTTGTAAGCATGCCGGCGTTATTGAAGGCATAACCAACGCGTGAACCTACGTGATCGTAATCGCTTTCAGCGCACCTGCAAATTGTATTCATAGGTAATCGTGAAGCTTCCGCTCAACCCTGTGAATTGGAGCGTCTCAATCAATAGAGAAAGCTGATTGTACTGGTAGGTCTTAGTGCCTGTGCCGTCGGTCATTGACGTGCGATTGCCGGCACCATGTAGGCAATGCTTACGGCTGTCAAAGGTTGCCAACCACTGTCGGAGATATTAGTGAGCGATTCGCGAATTCTGTAGGTGAAGGTCTGGGTGACGCCGCGCGCATCCGTAACGGTCACAGGCTGGCTGTCGGCATTATAGGTGTAGGTAGTATCGGTTGTCTCGATGGGATCCCTTCGACTAATGAGGCGTCCGTATCCATCGTAGGACTCTACGACCTCCTGGTAATCCCCACTGGAATCCAAACCCTGAAACTGTTTGACATTAGTCACCTGATCGCGCGCGTTGTAGGTGTTTGTGCGAGTGGAGTCAACGGAACCATTCCAGTTCAATACCTCAGTTTTCAGTTGGCGACCCAGCACGTCGCTGTATACCTTTTGACGGCGACCAGCTTCGTCAGTGAGCGTAACTCCGGCGCCGCCGGCGCAACCGCAACCGCCGTAGTTTGCTTGGCGTGTGCTTTTGTCGGGATTCGTTGTGACGAGCGGGCGTGCTTGCCAGTGTAAGTCTGTTGCGTGTAGAGCCAACCGGCTGCGTCGTCGCCCGTTGGAACCCAGGCATTTGTGATCTCCGGCAAAATCAACACTTCTTTACTCTTCCCATCAGGTCATAGTTGTTGATTTGCGCCTTGTAGCCGCCAGTGCTACCTTGGGTAGTTATTGGCAATACCAGACGTGCGAACGAGACCTCAAACGTTTGCATGCAATACGACTTCATCACCGCCATTTCTTGCTTTGCACAGTGGTCATAACTGCCTGTGAAATCCGCACCGTACCAGAAGCGTTTGTAGGCGCCGTTGTTGGTCGTTGTGACGCGCTCGAGTTGACCCAGATTGTTGTAGGTCGTCGTCTGAATCGCGCCTTGCGATTGACCTGCCGGCGCGGGCGGACTTGAGTTCGCGTGGTAGCGCCGAAGTCAAAGCTGTACTGGATGTCGGAACTATACGCCGTCCGCGTCGGTCACTGTGGTCGGATAACCAAACGTGTTGCGATTGATGCTATCCGAGAACGAATCGGCATAAGCGATCGTGCTTTGATCACCGGAGGCGTCGGTAATCGATATCGGTGTTCCCGTGGTGTCGTAGTTCGTGTAAGTCGTGAGCTTTTTGGAGGCGTTGTTGATGTCGGTTACGTCCCAGCGTGAAACAAACAGTTGCGTCACCTTACGCCAACCCCCGTCAGACGACGTCATGTCCAGCGTTCCTGGTCTAAGCTCTGGATTTTCGATGCGCCACATAACGCGAAGAGTCTATAACAACAAAAAAGGGCGGCCCAGAGAAACCCGGGCCGCCCGAAGCTGGTCCACAAACCCAACCACGAAATTTAAATATCGTAATACAACGAAAACTCCAACGGATGCGGACGCATGCGCAACGGCGTGATCTCGCGATCCCTCTTGTACGCGATCCAGCGATCGATCAGTTGCGGACTGAACACGTCGCCCTTCAGCAGAAAGTCGTGATCGTTCTCCAGCGCCTTCAACGAATCATCCAGCGAACCCGGCAACGTCGGCACGTCCTTCAACTCCTCCGGCGAGAGATCGTAGATGTCCTTCTCGAGCGGATCACCCGGATCGATCCGGTTCTGCACACCATCCAACCCCGCCAACAGCATCGCCGAAAACGCCAGATACGCATTGCACGACGGATCGGGCGGACGAAACTCCAGTCGCTTCAACTTCGGATTCGTCGAAAACATCGGAATACGAATCGCCGCCGAACGATTGCGAGCCGAATACGCGAGATTCACCGGCGCCTCAAAACCCGGCACCAAACGCTTGTAACTATTCGTCGTCGGCGCAGCAAACGCGACGATCGCCGCAGCGTGCTTCAACAAACCACCGATGTAAAAGCGAGCAATCTCCGACAGTCCTGCATAACCATCGCCGGCAAACAACGGCTTCTCGCCTTTCCACAACGACTGGTGACAGTGCATTCCGGAACCGTTATCTCCGTAAAGCGGTTTCGGCATGAACGTCGCCGTCTTCCAAACTGATGAGCAGTATTGCGAACTACGTATTTAAAAATCTGCAGATTATCCGCCGTTCCCAACATCGTCGAGTAAGCGGAAGTCGATTTCACACTGACCCGCCGTCGCTACTTCGTGGTGATGACATTCGACAGTGACGCCACACTTGCCCAATGTCAGCGAGATCTCGGAGCGCAGATCGGCCAGCGAATCGGTCGGCGGTACAGGCACGTAGCCTTCTTTCGGACGGATGCGATAGCCGTGGTTTGTTCCGGCAAACTCGTTTGCGTCGCGGCCGCTGTTCCAGTGCGCTTCGTCGGAGTCGATCGTGTAAACGGCGGAATTTTGCTCGGTGTGAAACTTGACGCTGTCGAATACGAAAAACTCAGCTTCCGGACCAAAAAACGCCGTGTCGGCAATGCCCGTGAATTTCAGATAACTCTCGGCGCGTTGCGCGACCGAACGCGGATCGAAAGCGTAACCCTCTTTGGTGATTGGATCGACAGCGTTGCCGATGAGGCAGAGCGTCGGCTGTTCGGCAAACGGATCCATCCAGAAGCGCGTCGCATCGGGAACGAGCAACATGTCTGATTCGTGAATTGCCGCCCAACCGCGAATGGAAGACGCGTCGAAGCCGAAACCGTCTTCGAATTGGTCTTCTCCGAGTTCCGCGATGGGGAAGGTTAGGTGTTGCCAGGAGCCGGGCAAATCCGTGAAGCGAACGGAAACGAATTTGGCGCCCTGATCAGTTGCGTATTTCAAGACAGTCTTCGGGTTCATCTTTTCTCCTGAAATTGGGAGTGTCGGGGGTTCTCTTCGCCCTGCGCTGGTGTGTGGTGCGAAGTAATAGGAAGCGGCTAACGACTCTCGGAAAACGAACGAGCGTCATGGAACGACGGCGTTTAAAAAACTGCCATTATAGACGGGAGTCGAACGATGTCAAGTTTGATTTTGAGTATCTTGACAGCTTTGAGATCCAGTCTTAGACTGCGAGGCCTCTACACTTAGCAGTTCCACTTTTGGGCAGTTCCACTTTTTAGTTTTGTCTGACTAAGCATCCTGGTTCGCATTCAGGATCGCTGATGCGTTTCCCTACGAGAAAGAACATTCATGAAAGCGCCGCCAGTTTACCGTCCGCAACCTACGCCCAAGGTACTGCAGAAGAAGAGTCTGGCCCTTGCCCCGAAGATCAACTCCGGAACGAATGCTGCTCCGAAAGCTCCTCCGGTTTACCGGCCTCAACCTGTGCCAACGGTGCTGCAACGAAAACTGACGTCGCATAACGGCCGAGTCACCTCAACCTCAATCCAAGTCGTACAGCCGGCGATGCGGAGAACTCGCGAGGACAGAAAGAAGGCACAACAGAAAGCAGCAGCCAAGCAAAAAATAAAACAAGTCAATAAAACTGAGGAGACGCTGAGACTGGCAGGCAAACCCGAGACGTACCCCGGCTCACAATATGCCGAGCAGCAACTAGTCCTGGCCACAACTCAAACCAAAGGCGTGACATTTCAAACGGGTTTTGGCTCAACAACGATCACCCAGAGCGCGTTGGGACAGGTGATGGTGAGCTCCAAGAAATCGAGTTTCGGAGGCACATACAGGACGAGCTACAAAGAATACGACCATTGGGCCAGGGAACTGGACAAGTCACCGCAACACCGCAAACAGTTCGCCAGGGACATACTGGCGCTTATGAAGGACAATAATGCCGTGGTGAATTACGGCAACTACACCGACGAACAAAAGCGCGCCGCTGCGATGTTGATAACTACTACCTCGACGTCAGAGGAGTTTCGGGTTGATGGAGCGCGCAAGCTGGCGCGCGCGGCATTGAAGCTGATTATCGACCATAACAAGACCTTTAGTGAGGCTTTCGGTAACCCCGGTATTTACCCAATGACGGGCGGCCACGGAACATCTTATACGCGAAATCTGATGGAGTCTGAGACGCAAGAGATGACCGACGACGAAGTTCTGTTAATGTCTTGCATGTCTCCCCTGCGCGAAACTGACCCTAACGGTTCATGACGTGAAAAATGCGAAATACTCAATGTTTTTGCGAAAAACGGTAGTTTTACTTGCCCGTACGAAACAAAAAAGTTATAGACCGCGCCGGGCATTTTCTGTTACATTGCGCCACTAAAGCGTTCCACCCAAAACACAACTCCGCAACTCGAATCGGAAAATGTACATCTGTGCTTTAGTTGAGAGCGAATTTTCGATCCAAGTGTTACTTCCAAGGCAGGAGACCGCTAATTGACCACGGCAATCGAGCAAACGCTCGAAACTTATGGAATTGAAAACTGGGGTGCTGGCTACTTTGACGTAAACCGCAAGGGAAATCTTATCGTTCGCCCCGTCGAGGGCGATCCGCGTTCCGCGGACCTCAAAGAGATCATCGACGACCTCGCCAAGCGCGGCATCACCGCGCCCGTCCTGCTGCGCTTTCCGCAGCTCGTCGCCGCCCAGGTCAGAAAACTTCAACGCGCGTTCAGCCGCTCAATTCGCGAGTTTGAATACCAGGGCGCGCACATGTGCGTCTATCCGATGAAGGTGAACCAGCAACGCTCCGTCGTCGAAGAGTACCTGCGCGAAGGTTCGCGCTACGACTTCGGACTCGAAGCCGGTTCCAAGCCGGAACTTTACGCCGCGCTTGCGCTCGAACAACCGGGCGACAGCCTGCTGGTCCTGAACGGTTTCAAAGACGAAGAGTTTATCGAGCTGGCTTTTGCCGGAGCGAAAGTCGGAAAGAAAGTCGTGATCGTGATCGAGAAACTCAACGAACTCGATCACGTGCTCAACGTCGCCGAACGTCACGAAGGCGCGATGCCGATGCTCGGCATGCGCGTCAAGCTTTACTCGAAAGGCTCGGGCCGCTGGGAAAAGTCCGGCGGCGAAGCGGCGAAGTTTGGCTTGACGACAACCGAGTTGCTCGAAGTTATCCGGCGTCTCGAAGAAGCAGGTCGCATGGACATGCTGAAGCTGCTTCACTTCCACATCGGCTCGCAGCTCACCGACATCAAGCGCATCAAGAATGCGATGAAGGAAGCCGCTCGCGTCTACGCGAAGGTCTACCAGATGAAGGTGCCGATCGACTCTGCTCGACGTCGGCGGCGGTATGGCAGTCGACTACGACGGATCGAAAACCGCGTTCGATTCGTCGGCGAACTACACGGCGCAGGAGTTTGCCAACGACGTCATCTACACGATCAAGCAGGTCTGCGACGACGAAAACGTTCCGCACCCGACGATCATCCAGGAGTCGGGCCGCTTTCTCTGCCGCGTATCACGCGATCCTCGTCACAAACGTGCTCGACGAAATCGAAACCGTCGTCGAAGACATCACGCCGATCGAGATCGACGAAGACGATCCGCAGGTCGTGATCGAGCTCGGCGATCTGCGCGAGTCGATCACCGTCAAGAACTATCGCGAGTACTACCACGACGCGCTCGAACATCGTGAAGAGCTGTTTACCCTCTTCAATCTCGGCCTGATCATCGCTCGAAGATCGCGCCAAAGGCGAAGTGCTTTTCTGGGACGTGTGCGAACGCGCGGACAAGTATGCGCAGCAGGCGAAATACGTTTCCGAAGAGTTTGGCGAACTGCGGCGGCTGCTGTGCGCGAAGTATCTGACCAACTTCTCGGTGTTTCGCTCAGTGCCGGACCACTGGGCGCTGGATCAACTGTTTCCGATCGTGCCGATTCATCATCTCAACAAAACGCCGACGGAGTACACGACGCTCTGCGACATCACGTGCGACTCGGACGGCATCGTTGACAAGTTTGTCGATCTGCACGACGTGAAACAGGTGCTCGAACTCACACCCTTGAACGCCGACGAACCGTATTACCTCGCGTTCCTGCTGGTGGGCGCATACCAGGAAGTGATGGGCAACAATCACAACCTCTTCGGCGCGCCGCACGAGGCGCACATCCACATCGATGAGGAAGGTTTTCTCATCAAGAAGGTTATCAAGGGGACGACGGTCGGCGGCGCCGCCGAGCGGGCGCGTTACGAGCGCAGCTTGTTGCACGACGGTTTTCGCCGTCTGATCAATCGCCGGGTCAAAGAAGGCGATCTGAGCGAAGCCGAAGGCGCGGAGTTGGCCCAGTTCTACGAATCTCGTTACGACGCTTACACGTATCTCGCAGTTAATGGAGTTAAGCCACGTTCCGCGACGGAAAACGGATTATTAAGTCGATGTAAGACAGCAATTTATTCAGCAGAACGCTCAGCTTCGAGAGGTTGACAACCTGCATGGTCACTCAACGAAAACCAAAAGCATCGAAGTACTTGACTACTCCCACTCGTCCCGTTCAGGTGGACCGCGATCGTTCGGTGGCCGGACTCCTCGAAAAGATGGAAGGCACGGGTTTTGGCGGCCGGCAACTCGCCGAGGCCCACCGCATCTGGCTCGACATGCTCGGCGACAACACGACGATCATCGTCTCCGCTTCAGGCGCGCTCATTCCCGCGGGCATGCGACGGTTGCTGGCCTACGTGATCAAGAATCGCTTCGTTGACGTGCTGGTTTTGCTCGGGTGCGATGTTGTTCCACGATCTCCACGAAACACTCGGCCGTTATCACTTCCAGGCGCATCCGACCATGACCGACGCCGAGTTGGAGTCGGCGCAGATCAGCCGCATGTGGGACCTGCTCGCGAGCGACGAAGAGTATCGCGAAGCGAAGGAGTGGATCGGAGGTTTCACCAACCAGCTCGACCAAACTCGCGCTTACTCACCACGCGAATTTCTGCATCTGCTCGGCCGCGAACTCGCCGAGATCGCTTCCGAAGACGGCGTGCTGACCTCCGCTTACAAAGCTCGTGTTCCGGTTTTCTGTCCGGCGATCGCCGATAGCGGACTTGTCAGTCGGCATCGCGGGCGCACGTTTCGAGAAGAAGAACAGCTTCATGTTCGACGTCATCCAGGACGTGCTGGACATGATGAACGTGATGGGCCAGGCGCGCGTCTCCGGGCATCATCAATCTCGGCGGCGGCACGACGAAGAGTTTCATTCAACAGGCCACCATCTCTTCATTCCTGCAGAAAGAACATCACCACGGTCACAAGTACGCGATTCAGATCTCGACCGAGGCCGCGCATCCCGGCGGCCGCTCGAACGCCGTGTCGTTTGACGAAGGCCTGATCTACGGCAAACTTGCGCGCGGCGCTCACACTGCTTACGTCCCCTGCGATGCAACCATTGCGCTCCCCATCCTCATCACTTCTCTTTCACAAACCGCGGCGAAGTACATGAAAGGACGAAAGCGTCCCAACTTCACTTTCGGCCGTGAGTTGATCGTCGAAGCACCATGATCCGCTTTAAAGGCACAAGAGACACAAAGGCTTTAAAAAGGTATTGGCTTTAACCTTGCGCGCTCTGTTGTTATCTGTGTTGTCCTGCTTACTTCTTCCCGGGTATTCCACTGCCCAAACAGACGCCGAAGTTAAAGCACTCTACACCAAAACCGAGCAATCAGATCACGATGCGCGACGGCGTGAAGCTGTTCACCGCCATCTACACGCCGAAAGACCAGTCGCACAAGCGTATCCGATCATGCTCAACCGCACGCCCTACAGCGTCTCGCCGTACGGTCCAGACGCATACCGGACCGCGCTTGGTCCATCGAGCTCTTCTCAAAACGAGAAGTTCATCTTCGTCTACCAGGACGTGCGCGGAAAGTTTATGTCCGAAGGCGAGTTCGTGGACGTGCGGCCACACAAACCGAAGAAGAGTGGGCCAACAGACATCGACGAAAGCACCGACACTTACGACACGATCGAGTGGCTCGTGAAAAACGTGCCGAACAACAACGGCCGCGTCGGCATGTGGGGCATCTCGTATCCGGGCTTCTACGCTTCGATGGGCGTCGATCGACGCGCATCCGGCGTTGAAAGCCGCATCACCGCAGGCGCCGATCGCCGACTGGTTCATCGGCGACGACTTTCATCACAACGGCGCGCTGTTTCTGCCGCACACATTCAATTTCTTTTCCTCGTTCGGCCTGCCACGGCCGAAGCCAACCACCGGAGGTCCGCGCCGGCGCTTCTGAGCACGGAACTCCCGACGGCTATCGCTTCTTTCTCGATCTCGGTCCGCTCCCGAACGCCAATCACTAAGTATCTGAAAAACGAGATCGCGTTCTGGAACGATCTGATGGAACACCCGAACTTACGACGACTTCTGGCAGGCGCGAAACATTCGCCCGCACTTGCGCAACATCAAGCCCGCGGTGATGACTGTCGGCGGCTGGTTCGATGCGGAAGATCTCTTCGGCGCGCTGGACACCTACAAGACGATCGAAGAAACAAATCCCGGCGCGCGCAACACGCTCGTGATGGGTCCGTGGTTCCACGGCGGCTGGGCGCGCAGCGACGGCGACGCGCTCGGCAGCGTTTCGTTCGGTCAGAAAACTTCGCTCGCCTATCGCGAGACCGTCGAGCTTCCGTTCTTCAACTGCCTGTTGAAAGACAAGTGCGAGTCGGCAAATGCCAATGCCGGAAGCGATGATGTTCGAGACGGGTTCAAATCAGTGGCGGCGTTACGACAGTTGGCCGCCGAAGAACGTTGAGTCGCGCGAGATCTGTACTTCAACGCGAACGGTGGTTGTCGTTCAGCGCGGATAAGTGCGTGGCTGCGTTTGACGAGTATGTCAGCGATCCGGCGCATCCGGTTCCGTTCATCAACAACATCGCGATCGGCATGACGCGCGAGTACATGGTCGACGATCAACGTTTCGCTCGCGACCGTCCTGACGTTCTCGTTTACCAGACCGACGTGCTCGATCGCGACGTGACGCTCGCTGGACCAATCAAAGCCACGCTCTTCGTTTCAACCACCGGAACCGATTCGGATTTCGTTGTGAAACTGATCGACGTGTTTCCCAACAGCACAGCCGATCCGGATCCGAATCCAACCGGCGTGCGAATGGGCGGGTATCAAATGCTCGTGCGTGGCGAGCCGATGCGCGCGAAGTTTCGCAACAGTTTCTCGAAACCGGAAGCGATGACGGCCGGTAAAGTAACGAAGGTCGAGTTCACTTTGCCGGATGTGAACCACGCGTTTCTGCGCGGTCACCGGATCATGATTCAGGTTCAGAGTTCGTGGTTTCCGCTGGTCGATCGCAATCCGCAGAAGTTTGTCGATATTAACCGCGCGACGGAAGCAGACTTTCAAAAGGCGACGCAACGCGTTTATCGCTGCGGGTGCCAATCGCGTCACGCCTCACTGTCAGCGTGTTGAAGTAAGCTAATCCAGTCGGTCTGACGCTAGACTCCGCGCATCTCGTTGCCGTCGCGCATACATCGCCTGGTCCGCGGCCTCGATCGCATGGCCCAGCTCGGTAGTGAATTGAATCCCGCGACGCCGTAAGAAACCGTCACCGTGACCGGCATTTCCTGTCCAACTTACGGCAATTCTCTTCCAGGATCTCGTTGAGCTTCTTCATGCGCCGGCTCGTCTCTTCCTCCGGCAGGTTGAACATCAACACGAGAAACTCATCGCCGCCCCAGCGAAACAACATGTCGTCCGCGCGAATCAACGAACGCATCGAACGCGCGACCGACGCGAATCGCCTTGTCGCCGATCGTGTGGCCACACGTGTCGTTGATCGGCTTGAGATTGTCGATGTCGATCACCGCGACGCTGCCGGACGTCATCGACTCCTTGCCGCGTTCGGAACGGCTCAGCAGTGAATGAAACGCGTGTCGGTTCAGCGCTTCGGTGAACGGGTCCATCTGGGCCAACAGCTCGAGCTTGTCTCGCGCTTCGAGTAGTTCCTGATTTGATTGTTCCACCTCGCGGCGGCAGCCGGTGATGAACACCAGGCCGAAGATGTACTGGCCGAGGAAGTAAACGGAGTAGAGCAGCGCCGGCCGCAGCGACACCTGAAAGGCGACAAACAGCGTCAGCAAGGCGAGCGACAGGGCCGACCACGCTAGCGTCCAGAACTTGAGCGAGACGCTCCTGATCGACGAGCGCATGAACATCGCGAGCAACGTGAGGAAAACAATGCCCAGGCACTGGGCAATCAAACCAACATTCGAATCCATACAGGGCAGACCTCGTTTCTGGGATTAACGAGTCCGGATTAAGGGAGCTCAAAATATGAGTGAGATTGAGGAGTTTAAAGGCGGTGAGGAGTTTTGCCGCATTGATTCTAGCCGAGGCACAGGCCTCGGGCCAAGACTTTTCTTTTGTGCCTTTTTGTGACTAAAGCGTGCTGAATACCTTTCGCTCCAACGCGGACGCATCGATATCGCCGCGATCTAACAGTGCTTCAACCGGCTGGTTCTCATGTTCGAGGAAGTATTTCACCAGCAAGTAGTATTTGAAATACTGATAGCCGGTCCCGTCGTTTGGGCTCGCCTTCCACAATTTGACACCGCTTTCGTAATCGAGCGTCGAGCCGCCCGCGACGTATTCGGAGTAACCCTCTTTCTTCCACGAAGGCATCGTTATGTTTTTCACGTAACCGAACTTCTTGCGAATAAGCAGGTGCGTGATCTCGTGACTGATCACGCCGCTCAAACTTCGCTGGCTGCCGGTCGCTGCCTTGCGGAAGACCAGATCGCGCGACACGTCTGCTTCGTTGATGAACACGTTACTCGTCGGCAGCAGCGGATAGCCTTTACCAAACGAGTTTGAGCCGATGTACAGGCTCAGAAGCGAATAGAGTCTTTGACTGTTGGTCAGGAAGATTTTTGGGTGGACGCTGGGGTCGTTAATCGGCGAAGCGGATAACTGCGCTTCCACTTTGTCGAGCAGGGTGTAGATGCCCTGGTCCAGGGGCTGACGCGAGTAGACGGTGAAGTTCTTGTAGCGAACTTCATGCGCGAAGAGCACCTGCGGATAGACGAGCAGGAACACGAACGCGGCCGCGATCAGCAACAGTGTGTAGCGCACGATCTTATAGGGCTTATTTTTCTTTACGGCGACGCGATATTCGCGATAGGTATTGATAAGGGTTTTCATCACACCAACCAATCAAGCATTTCTTCGTTAGTGGAGCCGCGGTCGCCGCCCACGACTTGAATGAAATACTCTTCCAGCGAGATCGGCTTCTCGCCGTCGCCTACCATGCTGATGCCCTTTCGCAGTTCGTCGAGCGAACCGGAAGCGAGCAACTTGCCCTGCGCGATGATCGCGATGTCGCTGCAAAGCCGCTCGACGATCTCCAGCACGTGAGACGTGAGAAACACCGTCAAGCCTCTCGCCGTCAGCCGCATCAGCAAGTCCTTCAACGTGCGCGACGCAATTGCGTCGACGCCTTCGAAAGGCTCGTCGAGAAACAGCATCTCGGGCCGGTGAATCAACGCACACGCCAGCGAGAGTTTCTTCTTCATGCCGTGCGAGTATTCGACGATCAGCTTCCTCGGCTCGTCCTGCAAGTCCATCAGCTCGAGCAGCTCTTTCGATCGGTGCGCGATCTCGTCGCTGCGCAGTCCGTACATGCGTCCGGTAAACGACAACATCTCCGCGCCCGTCAATCGTTCGAACAGATTCAAATCTTCAGGCACGACGCCGATGCGCCGCTTAACTTCCATCGGCTGTTCGCTGATGTCGAAGTTCAGCACGCGCAACCTGCCGCTCGTCGGCCCAAGCAGCCCGGTGAGCATCTTGATCGTCGTCGACTTCCCAGCGCCGTTCGGCCCCAGAAACCCAAAGAAACTTCCCCGGTTGACTTGGAGATCGATGTGATCGACGGCGACGAAATCGCCAAACTGCTTCACGAGAGAAAAGGTTTCAACTGCCGGCGACTCGGTCATGAAATCAGTGTCTACAACGACGAGATGTCGAAAACGTGTGCCGTTTGATTCGAAGTGAGCACGATCAGCTTCTTCCCATCTTCACTGAACTCGACCAACGTCACTGAACTGGTGAAAACAAACTGCTCGACGCGCTGCATGTCTGCCACGGTGTAGATATCCAACTTGCCGCTTTCATTTGTAACACACAAAAGCTTTCCATTCGGAGAGACGGTCGCGTAGTCGCCGAAGACGCGTCCTTTCTGTTCGCCCGTTTTGAGCGAATAAAGGAGCATGCGGTTTTCCGAGTCGGCAACCAACACCAGATCGCCTGCAGTATAAACCTGATGCAGGTGGAACGATCCCTTGCCGGTTTCGATCAACAGCTTGCCGAGCTCAGATCCGTCACGCATGTTCAGGACTTTGACCAGGTAATCGCCTTCCTTCTCTTTGACGCGCGTCACTTTTTGCGACAACACCGGATCGCTCGCGATTTCCTCGCGCGCGGCCTGGTCCGTGATGTCCCAGGCTAAACTCACCGTGTGTTTGCGGTAATCGATCCAGGCGTGAGGCGCTTCGTTGGGATAACTTTTGGACCACAACAGTTTCATCGTAGGCGCGTCGAATACGTCGACGATAACGTCGTTGGTGTAATTAAGAAACGCGTTCAATTTCGCCGACTTAATGACCACGACATATGGTCCAATCAAACTGGTGTTCGGGTATTCCAGCTTCGATCCCGGAGTAATATCGCCATTCGCGAGATTGATCTTCGCAACGTTTCGCTCGGCGTTCTGATACTTTGGAAAATCAGCGTACAGAAAACCATCCGCACTCACATAACCGCCGTTGAACCCGCGGAGCGACGTCACCGCCTTGCCGTTGCGCAGATCCCAAACACCGCCGCGCGACTTGCTTGCCAGGAGAACGTAGTCAGCCTTCTCCGAGAAATCACTCACAGTTAATCCACTCAGACTCGCCGGCGGCAACTGCGCCGTCGCCAGCACTTTGTTGCCTTCCATCTGATAAAGACCGACCTCGCCGTTCCGCATTTCGACAACGATCACGTCATCGTGTACGTCGAGCGCCGATTTGTCGTTGAGCTTGACGATCGTTTTCTTCTTCAGGTCCATCACGCCGGACGCGTAGTTTCTGACGGGCCGGATGATCAGATAGTCGCCGTGCGCCGCCGGCACCATGTTCTTGCGCCACAGCTCGTACTCGTCCAGGATCTTGCCCTCCGGAAACGTCATCAGCGGAGACTTTTGCGTGTTCTTACGATTGATTCCGACGAGGCGATCGTCGCTCATGAAGGTGAAACCGTTCGCGATCACACTCCTGACTGGCTCCGGTAACGTAAGCTTATTGCAACTCGGCAGATCGAGGACCACCGAGCGTCTCTCCGCTTCCTCGCTCGTGGTAACCGGCGGCGAAGTAACGGCCGCTCGGCGAGAAGCTCATGTTGAGTAACGCGAGTCCCAGATCGATGCCGTCGAACCGCAGCGTCACGCCCTCCATCAATGCGGCAAACTCGTATCGATTCGGGGTGAAGAATTCCTTCTTCTCAAACACGACGTTTCCCGAACTTACTTCGATAAGCCTCAGATCGAATCTGCGGCGTGACGCACGCGATGAATTGACCATCGGGACTGAGCTTCGTTTGAAAACAACCTTTGTTGACGACGATCTCCCGCACGTCAGTCAGCTTCTTGTCGCGAACGCTCCACTTCTCGACGCGCAAATTCGCCGTGCTGAAAACGACGCTTTGCGAGTCGGGCGTGAAGTGCGCGTTGTTCGCTTCGGCCGCGTCAATGCGGAAGATCGGCGCAAAGGGTTCGCGAGTCAAAACGTTGATGCTCGACTCGTCCTGGACCAGCAGGTGTTTTCCGTCGGGACTGAATTTGATGTGCGTGATGTCGCTTTGCAGCGGCGGCGTCAACTCCACTTTTGCAGTGAGGTGCGGGAGCGATTCGGTGCGGCCCGAACCGATGTATGCGACTACTGACGCCTGCCACTGTTTGAATTCGGGAGTTGCGACCGCCGTTCGATCCGCGATGCAACCGGCAGGTAACGACGAAAGCGCGGTCAGCATTTCACGCAGCCGGCGTTGTTCCGGACGCGTCGTCCCAAACAGATCGGAAAACCAGCTTCCCGTTTTGCCTTTTGTTTCCGTGACGCGGTCCCAGAAGCGGGGCGCCGCTTTCGGATCGTAACCGGCGTTGACCAGCGAGTTGAATCCGATCTGATCGGCTGTCAACTGTCCCTTCTCGCGATCGCGCTCTTTGAATGCGGTGCGCTTGCGCATGACGTTGTCGATCAGTTGGTTGTAGCGTTCGAAGATGTCGCGCCTGTCGGTGACAGCAGTGACGCCGAGTACTTCCCTGAACTGTCGCGTCACTTCGATCGCTGTGTCGTGCGCGGCGAGATGGCCCAACTCGTGCGAGATCACGCTCGCCAGTTCGTCTTCGTTCTGGGCCAACGCGACGAGCTTGCGCGAAACATAAATTCGCCCGCCGGGCAGCACAAAGGCATTTGCGTCTGACAGATCGACAAGGAAAAACTGCAACCTGGTCTGCCTCAGCGGCAGGTGCTTGAGCAGGCGTTCGCCCATCGCGTTTAAGTAACTGATGAGCGCCTTGTCTTCGATGATCGCGTAATCCTTCTGGATTCGTGCCGCGATTGCTTCGCCGAGAAAGTGCTCCTGTTCCTCGTTGAAGATGTTGTTTGCGGAAGCGGGCGCGACCGGCGTGGGCAGACAATTATTCTGCTGCGCCTTTCCCGGCACTGCGGCCGCAGCGCAGCAAAGTATGAGGATGAGTGTTTGAATGAGTTTCCGACTCACAAAAGCCGCTAAATCATAGCTGAAAACCACCCTAGCCGCGCAGAATTTCACGAGCGTTGTCGGCGCGGACACACTCGGGTAGGCGCCGGTGGGTGCTCATGAGGAACGCGTTCGAACTCGATTGCAGCGCGTTGCCGTGCGTCGCGGCGAGGCGTACGAAGCGGCCGAAGGGCGACCAGCCGTAGTAGTAACCGTCTTTCAAACTGATGAGGATGTCGGCGGTGTGCTTCACGCGTGGGGTGAATAGTGATTTGTAAATGATTCGCGAGCGCGTCCGGGTATCGATGTCTGCTGGTCTTCTCGAACCACACTGAATCGTCTACAAATCCGTCGTCGCTAAGCACGGATTGCAGTTCCAGCGGATCGCCTTTCTTGTTCACGTACCGATAACCAGTTGTCGCGTTGATCGATGCGCGCCCGTCCACGTTCGCTTTCGACGACGACTGCCGATCCGTCTCGATAGACGGCGAAATCGACGCCTTCGATTTCGACGATCTCGCGCGCAGCAGCCGTCACGAACTCTTGATCACCGCAATACACCGCGGCGTAACTGCATAGTCCAAACGCCGGAATCGAAACTGCTCGTCGATTGCCGTTTGCCAGACGTGATCCGACCTTAAAACCGCGTCGCTGAAGTTCACTCGCGAGCGGCGCGCGGCGGTTCTCTTCGAGATTCATGCCGTGATCCGAAAACATCACGATCTCCGTTTCAGTGCCACAATATCTCTGAATCTCTTTCAGGATCTTGTCGAGCGATTCCAACGCAACGTTCAGACGCGCCGGTCCCTGGGTGTGCAGCAAACCATCAGTCGCTTTGAGAAACGCGAAGTAGTCGCGGGTTTGCGGAGCGGCGCGAAATCGTTCGCGAAACCGCTGCATGTCCGCGCGCCAAACTGTTTCCGGCGCGACGTAGATCAAAAACTCGAACGGCAGCGGTTCCTGGTAATCGAGATCGTCCATGTACGACGACGGAATTTTGTCTGGCGTGCGGCGTCCGAGGTACTTCCTGATCCCGCCGCGAAGCTCGCCGCGTTGCGATCGAAGTACAGACTCTCGTAACCCGCAGGCGGCGTCGCGCCGAGCATCGCCGACAGCGCGACGTTCGTCATGGTGGGAAACGGCGAGAGCAGCCGCGTTGGTGGTCCAAACGCGTCGAACAGTCCCCGGCTCTCGCGCGGCCTCGATCAATTTGTGAGGCACGCCGTCGAGACACAGCAGTAGCCGGCGCGGACGCGATTCACCAGACGACCATTGTTACCAGGATTTGCATTTACACCGATCTTGTAATCTTACTGCTCGACTTCCGTGTGCAGTCAACGCTCCGCCTTGTACGCCTGTTTCATCCCGCGTTTCGCTTCCTCGTGCGCGTCGTAAACGTTCGGACGCGAAAGCACTTCCTTGTACTGCGCCAACGCTTCGTCTCGCTTTCCCGCCACGTCGTAAGCACGCGCAGCGTAAAGATGCGCCATCGTCACCAGTCCCGCTTCAGCGCGTTCGACTTTCGTCGTCGCGAGAAACTCCTTCGCCGCGCGATCGTGATAACCCGCCGTCAACAACGCCTCGCCGTATTTGAAATGAATCAGATCGAGCGCACGGGCCGCCGCTTCGCGCACGTTTCGATCGCGAAGCATCTCGTCAAAAGTCGCAAACGCTTCTTTCTCCGCCTGCGCCGCGCCCGCAACGTCTTTCTCTTTTCGCTTCTGCGCCGCCAGCGACACGAGCGCATCAGCCGTTTCCAGTCGCAACAGATAATTGCGCGGATACTTCGCGCTCAACTCGCGCGTCAACGTCACCACTTCCGCAAATCGTTTCTCGCGCGTGTAAAGCAGAATCAGAACTGACTTCGCGTCGTCCTGCGCCCAGCGTCCTTCCTGCGCCACCTGCTCGAGCATCTTCAAACCGCGCTTCTTCGAACCGCGAAAACCGGTCGCGCCCGCGAGAATCTTCACCGGCAGCGGCAACGAGCCGACGACGTATTCGTAAAGCCCGATCGTGATCTGCGCGTCGATGTACTTCGGATCGAGCTTCAACACTTCGCGATGATGATTGACGGCGTCGTTGCCGTCGCGCAGCGCGGCGAAGTGCCGCCGCTCGACTGCTTCTTCAAACGACGCTTTCAGACCTTCCGTGTTCGCGAGGAAATCGAGCGCTTCGATGTTCTTGGGTTCTTGTTTGAGTTTCGCTTCCGCGAGCCGCTTCGCTTCACGCGTGAGATTGCGAAACTCGGTCACGATCTTCGGATCGACTTTATCGTCGCCGCTTGAGTAAAACGATTCCGAGCTGTAAAGCGACGCCTTGCAAACGCCGCGACTCGTAAAGTGTTTTGATCCAGACGCGCGCCGCCAGCAATTGGTAACCGCCGGGATGATTCGGGTAGAGACGGACGATCTCTTTGAAGTCGCGTTGCGCTTTGTCGTAGTCGATGTTGTAAAGCGCATCGAGGCCGCTGCGTCGCAGTTCTTCGAAACGAGCGCGCTCCGCGTCAGTCAGCCAGGATGATGTTGCGCAGACGACTGAACGCGACGCAAGCAATAAAACCAGAACACCAAAATACTTTCACTTCAAATTCCTCCCACAGATCCGCGAATTTGTGAATTACTGAGGAAAACGACTCCATGTACTTCACGCCCGAGCCGGTGTTGAATAACACCACTCGATCGCTTTCGCTTCACCTGCCCGTCTTCATCAACTTCCTCAACGCCGGCAAACACGCAGCGCCTTCAGGCGCGCAAAACACTCCTTCAGGCGAACCGATCTCGCGCGTCGCCGCGATCAACTCTTCATCCGTAACCGCGACTGCCGTTCCACCGGAATCACGCAACGCATCGAGAATCAAAAAATCGCCAATCGCCTTCGGCACTCGCAAACCTGACGCCGTCGTCGCCGCATTCGGAAACTCATCCGCGAAACGCTTCCCTTCTTCAAACGCGCGCACGATCGGCGCACAACCCGCTGCCTGCACCGTCACCATTCGCGGCCGCTTGCTGCCGATCCAACCCATCTGCTCCATCTCGTCAAACGCTTTCCACATGCCGATCAAGCCCGGTGCCGCCGCCGGTCGGATAGATAATCACGTCCGGCAATTCCCAGTTCAGTTGTTCGGCGACTTCGTAACCGAGCGTCTTCTTTCCTTCGACGCGATAGGGTTCTTTCAACGTCGAAACGTCAAACCAGCCTTCCGCTTCTTTTCGCCGCCCGACTTCGGCGCCGCAATCGGTGATGAGACCATCCATCAGCGTCACGTGCGCGCCGGTCTGTTCACACTCGACTACGTTTGCTCGCGGCGTGTCTCGCGGCATAAAGATGAACCACTCGAGTCCGGCGCGAGCCGCGTAGGCAGCGAGGGCGCCCGCTGCGTTTCCGGCGGACGGCACGGCGAGTTTCGTCGCGCCGAGTTCCTTGGCCATCGAAACTGCCGCCGCCATGCCGCGGGCCTTGAAACTCTGTGTCGGATTCTGCGACTTCATCTTTGATGTAAAGTTCCTGGATGCCGACTGCCTCGCCCAGTCTTCGTGCCGGCAGCAACGGCGTCCAACCTTCGCCGAGTGAAACGATGTTGTCGTCGTTTTCGACCGGCAACACTTCGCGGTAACGCCACATATCGGCGCGGCGCGTGGCCAGTGATTCTTTTGTTAACGTCGTTTGGCGCGCTCCAGGTCGTAACGAACGAGCAACGGCTTACCGCATTCGCGACAAAGATTGAGCAACCGACGTGCCTCGTGCTTCAGCCCGCACAGGCCGCATTCAAGATGTGTGATGTTCATTACAGGGGATTCCTCGCAATAAGGGTAAATTAGGGCGAACTGGTGCAGTATGCGACAAAAATGGGAATCTGAGGAAATGGGAAGGCAGACCTGCGGTTAACCGCACGTGAGGTATTTACGGGCAAGAGGTTTGCTGCTGGGTGCAGCAAACCCCTTGCACTCGGAGCAAAACTCTATGCGGGATAAATCAGCTTTAGTGGTTGTGGCTGTTGTTGCCGTCGATCTGGCTGCGAATTTCGCCACCGGGCCACAGCGTGCTGTGGACGTTGACGTAAGTGGCGCCCGCGCGCATCGCTTTGATCAATTCGTCGATCTCGCCCGTGTTGAGTCCCTGAGTTCCGAGCGGCGGCAGTCGCCGGAATATTCGGGACTAACGTCGGCAGCGAAAATCGTGCCTGAAATCGTGGCCGGCGGCGCCGGACAAGGCTGAATTCCCGCCGGACCGTTGCCGAGGTTGGTGCAGAGGAACACGCTGATGCCGCCGTTCACGCCCTTTTGTCCGATGTGGATGTGCGCCTGCTGGATGGCGCCTTCGAGATCGTATAGCTCAGTTCCCAGTCGATGCGCGACCCATCGTTGCTGATTCGCGCATTGAACTCGCCGTTGCCGGTGTCGAAACCGAAGGAACTTCCTCGTATCCGGTTAAGAACTCGCTGATTTTTTTGAAGCCCTGAGCAGACAACAGACGAGGCCGACACCAAGGCATCACTGCAATAGACACTACTAGTCTTCGCATCCCTTTTTCCTCCAATATTTTTGTTGTTCTTGATGGGGGCGCGCATCATATCACAGGCCGTTAGGACTGATAGGGCTGCTTCGATTGATCTGAATCTCCGGATGCTACTTTGTCGGTCTTTATGGCGATCAGTCTGTTGGCTCTCGATCTCGACGGCACCCTCCTCGATGCCCGCGGCCAGATTTCCGAACGCAATCGGACGCAATCGAAAAAGCGCGCGCGAAAGGCGTGCGCGTCGCACTTGTCACCGGCCGCCGCTTTCGCGACTCGCGGCCGATCGCTCTCGAGTTGGGTCTCGACGTTCCTCTGATCTCGCACAACGGCGCACTGACCAAACACGCTGAGACGTTGCAAACAGTCGCTGTGTTGCCGTTGCCACTCGCCGCCGCGCGCGAAGCATTGCGAGTCGGACGCGACGCCGGCGCCGATGCCGTTGTTGAGCGACGATCACGAAGGTTTGGGCGTGCTGGTTTACGATCATCTCAGCGGCGACAACGTCGCGGTTCACCGCTATGTCGCCTGGGCGCAAGCGGCTTCACGGCGACGAAGAAGGACGAAATGCCGTGCGGCAGGTTGACTCGCTGGAAGAGTACCTCGATCATGAACCTATCCATCTCGCGTTTTCGGGCAGTTGCGCAGGATGGACCAGCTCGAGGAGATGCTCCACTCCGAACTGGGATCCAGCGTGAAAATTCTTAGCACGAAGTATCCCGAACAGGATTTCACGCTGCTCGACGTCGTGAATCCGGCAGCTTCGAAAGGCGCGGGCGTGGCCGCAGCGGCGGCGGAGCTCGGCGTCGAGTCCCGACGAGATCATGGCCATCGGAGACAACTACAACGATCTCGAGATGTTGTTTTCGCCGGCACCGGCGTGGTGATGGCAAACGCGCCGCTTTCGTTGCGCGAGATTGCAGGCTTGCATCCGACGGCGTCCAACATTGAAGACGGCGTCGCGCTGGCAATCGAACAATTTATTTTTGAATATCAACCAGTGAGGAGAGAACATGGCAAATCGAACGGCAGTGATTGAGACAAACAAAGGCACCATTCGGGTCGAGCTGTTGGAAGTCGGACGCGCCGAAGACGACCGAGAACTTCATTACGTTGGCCGAAAGCGGATACTACGACGGCATCATTTTTCATCGCGTGATCAAAGGCTTCATGATCCAGGGCGGCGATCCGACCGGCACCGGCGCGGCGGCGAGTCTGCGTGGGGCGGACGTTTTGACGACGAGATCGATCCGCAGTCACAGGTGTATCAGACGGGTTACAAAGCGGGACGGTGGCGATGGCGAATGCTGGTCCAAACACAAATGGATCGCAGTTTTTCATCATGCACGTCGATTATCCGCTGCCGCCGAGCTATACGATCTTTGGGCGCGTGACTGAAGGTCAGGACGTGGTGAACGCGATCGCGACGTCGCCGACCGGTCCCGGCGATCGCCCGATCGAGGAAGTGAAGATGGAAAAGGTCACGATCGAATGATTGCGAAATGCGAATTTCGGAATTTCGAATTCCGCAATCGAGAGTCGGCGCCGTGGCCGATGCGCGGCGCCGATTGTAAGGCCCGGATTTGTTCTGTGAGGTATTTTTTAGCGGCCGGACCGCGTCTTCAAGTGTCATTCCTTGCCGAGACTGGCGGCGATCGCGGCTGACAACGTGCATCCGGAGCCGTGGATCTCACCCACGTCGATGTACTCTTCGCGAAACTCATAAAGTTTCCTTTTTCATCGAGCAGAATATCGATGCGCCTGCTTGCTGAATCGCGCGGTGTCCGCCTTTCACTAAAACTGCTCGCGCGCCCAGCGATGCGAATCGCTTCCGCCGCGCGTCGCATGTCTGCTTCGGTTTCGATCGAAAAACCGGCGAGTCGTTCTGCTTCGGGAATGTTTGGCGTGACGATGCGTGCGACGGGCAACAAGTCGCGTCTTGAGAATCTGAAACGCCTCGTCGCCGATCAGATCGTGTCCGGAAGTTGAGACCATCACCGGATCGACTACCGGCGCCGGCAAGTTCCTTCACGAAACAAACGCGCAACTTCAGCGACGATCTCCGCCGTCGGCAACATTCCCGTCTTTGCCGCCGCAACACGTCGAGATCCTGGATCATCGGTTCAACCTGCGCGCGCAGAGTCGCCGCCGTCTGATGTTCCGCGCCAAACACGCCGCTTGTGTTTTGAAACGTGATCGACGTGATCGCCGCCGCCGGAAAACAACCCGAGCGCAGCAGATCGTCTTGATGTCGGCGACGATGCCCGCGCCGCCCGACGGATCGATTCCCGCGATCGTGAGCACAACCGGTCTATCTTGATCTATTGAACGCATCAAACAACTTATCGCCGGCAACACCACTCGCTCCCGCGCTAAAACACTTTCGGCATTATCGAGTGTGATGCCGCCGATCGCCAGCACCGGAAAACCTTGCAACGCGGTCGTCACCTCGCGAAGTTTCTCCAATCCCTGTGGCGGACCGAACGCGCGCTTCGATTCGGTTTCAAACACCGGACCAAAGACGACGAAATCGGCGCCTCCGTCACGCGCCTCGCGCGCGCTTTCGAGTGAATGCGTTGAAACGCCGATCAAGAAACTCTTCACCGCACATCTCGCGCACCACTGCGCCGGCAACGAACGCGTCGTTAGATGCACGCCGTCCGCGCCCGCGGCACGTGCGATGTCGAAACGATCGTTGACCAGCAGACGCGTCGCGCTGCCGCGCGTGATCTCAGCCGCGCGTGTCGACGAGTTCGTAAAGCACTCGCGCGCTCAAAGTCTTTTCACGAATCTGAACGAGAGGAAGTTCGGCTGCGACCGCAGCTTCGACCAAGTGCAGGATGTTTGAAAACTCGGGATCGTTCAGGAGTTGTTTTGGCTGTCGTCGCGCCGCTCGTTATCGCGTAGATGATCGGCGTGGAAGTTGGAGCGGCATCGTCTCGTGGCTTGTCGGACGCGGTGCGGTCTGATGCTGCAGCGCAGCTACAGTCTGTTTGAAGTGGAAGATCTCCCAAAACGCGATGCCGAGATTCAAAAGTCCGACGCCGCTTACCGCGCCACGCACCCAACCGGAAGCGACGACAGCTTGCAAGTCCCTGAATTCCGGTCTTGCGCGCAGCATATAACAGGAAATAGTTGTTGCCCCAGTCGCTGAGTCCCCACATTCCCTGCGGCCACCACGGCAACACCGTGAGAACGATGCCGATCTCGAGGCACAGAATGATGTAGAAAATTACGCTTAGCTTGCTGACATTACAAACTGCGACAATTGCGAATTGCGAATCTAGCTTGCGATTGCTAAATTTCGCAATCCGAATTCGAAATTCGCATCTCTACTTCTTCTTCAACTGGCTCAGCTTTCCGCCACTTCGCGATACGAAACATCGACGCCGTAAACTTCCGTGTAAAACTCGCGCGCCTGCTTGAAATCGCCAAGCTGTTCGTACGCCGACGCCAACTCATAACGCAACGCCTGGTACTCGTCTTCGCTATGTCCCGGCGCGGAAAGTCCTTTCTTAAACCAGATCACCGCCGCTTCCGGCATGCCTTTCTGCATGAAACAGTGGCCCAGCATGTTGCAGCATTGCAAGAAACGCGACGTGCCATCGCCGGGTTTCACGAGACTCGCCGCAGTCTGAAACTCCTGCATCGCTTCGTCCATCAGGTCCATCTCTTTGTACGCCGTGCCCATGTTGTAATGCGTTTCGTAGTCTTCGCTGACCGTCGTCGCCTTCTTCAGCAGCGCGAAACTCTTCAAACAACTCGGCCAGACCGGCATCGATGCCCGCGCCGACCGGCGTTGCGTTCGTCACCGGCGTTTGCTCGCCGTACTTCCATCGGTTCATCGGCGAGCGACGCAAACGACGTTTCCGTCTCGAACGCGATCGCCTCTTCCACCGGCGTCGCTTCCGGCACAACTCTTCAACGCCGCCAAACTCAAACACCGCCGCGCTTCAGCCGCCGGCTGTCCACCGCCGCCGCGAGTTTCTCGCGTCGCGCCTGGATGTCCGGATGCGGACCAAACTGCCGCTCGAGCATCTCGAGCGTGTCGACAGCGATGTCCGAATAACCCTGCGCGATGTAGAAGTCGACGCTCTCGAGTTCCTGGCGCATCATCGTTTCCAGCCGCGCCTTCTTCAGGACTGTCAGGCTGCAGGCGTAGCGGCGATTCGTCGATGCCGACGTCGACTTCCTGAAATCAGCCGATTCGCAGTCGAATCGCTCATTCAGATCGGCAAACGACGCCGTCGGATCGGAGACGAACGTCCGTCGGCATTCGCTTCAAACGTCGAACCCGGCGCTTCGTTCGTCTCAAACTCATCAGCAACGACAGCGACCCGGTTCTCGATCTCGTCCTCGTCCTGACGACGGCAAACGTTTCAAACTCCGGCACCTCGCCTCTCCGTCTTCCGGCATCGCCGGAAGATCGTCGGCGCGTCTTCCTGCAAACCGCCGAGCAGATTCAGATCGATCGAGATAACGCTGCTCGTCAGGCGCGAGTCGCACCAACTGCGTCAACGCGTAACGTTCTTCGTCAACGAGCTCCGACGCTTCAGCCGACTCCGCCAGCCGTTCGAGCGATGAACGCAGCGCGTCCATGTCGCGTTGCCACCAGTGAATGCGAACCAGCATGCGCAACGCGCGCGACGTGATCCGGATTGCGCTCGAGCACCTGGTTGACGATCTCGAGCAACTCTCTCTCTTCACGGCCGGCGAGCATCCGCTCGATGATCGTCGAGAGAATGCGGATGACGTTTCGTCGACTTCGCCGAGTCTTCAAATACAAGCGCGTGACCGGCAGAAACTGCGTGTAGTTTGACGCGTCCTGCGCCATCAACAACGAAGTGGCCCGTTCGGCGCCCTGCGGATCTTCGGCTTCGAGATAGCGCGCGCGCCAGCATCGAGACGAGTTCCGTGTCTTCTTCAGTCCTTCGACAACGCGTTCGAGCACTTCCGCGGCTTCGTCAGCCGTGCCGCGCGCGATGTGCGTTTCGAGCATACCGCGCAACGCTTCGCGATCGTCGCGGAAGAGTTGCAGTGCTTTTGAGTAAGCGTCGAGTGCCTTATCGTGCGAGCCGATCTGATGCAGACGATTGGCTGCCTGGATAAACGCTTCGGCCGCCTCGCGTCTCATGTTCTCTTTCAGTAACCGTCGGCGAGCTTGAGACGGATCTCGGTGTTGTTCGGATCGAGATCGGCGATCTTGTGCAGGACGTCGAGCGCCTTTTTATTGTCGCCCGCGCGTGTGTAAGCGTCGGCAACGACGAGATACTGGGCGCGCGCGTCATGGACCAACCCCTGCGTGGCGTACAGTTCGGCAAGCTTGTAGAGCGATGATCGGATCGCGCGTCTGATACGCTCGATCTTCTTGTACATCGCGATGGCTTTGAGAGTTGAATTCCTGCGCGCTGTAATGTTCGGCGATGCGTTCGAAGCAGGAGACGGCTTCTTCTTTTTTGTCTGCGCGGACGTATAGATCACCCAGCATGTTCAAGGTAGTGAGATCGTCGGTGTCGTTATCGACGATCTGCCGGTACTCCTTGATTGCTGCGTTGATCTTCCCCTGGGAAAGGAATTTCTCGGCGTTCTTTAGGACCTTAGCTTTATCGAAAGCCATCAGGAATCTTATGTATCATTAAAACGGGTGTTGGCGGCTTTATGGTAGCAGCGGGCAGCGGGACAATGCGATTCAGATGAGCGCTTGTCGAAAACTCCACTTCCAACTCCGGCAAACAGCCGCGGGATACGCTAACATGCGTAAATAAAGGGTGTCAACGAACCTGGTTTTTAGTATTTGTCGCTTTAAAGTGAACATCTTAACGTGCTTACTACCCCCGACCAGAACAGGTTAGGAAGGGGGCAAGCGTAGCGCGCCCCCGCTGTTTTGCCTGCGCGATCTCAAAGTAGCGGGGGCGCGCTACGCTTGCCCCCTTCCTAACTTGTTCATAAGTTGGTGCAGGTTCGAACTGACCAGTGCACATGACGTCGCCGGCTATCGTTAACCAACGACCCTTCGCAACCTTCGCGCAACGGACGGCGCTCGTCGGATTAGCGCTTTATGTGGCGTTTGCGCCGCATTCAGTTGCGGCGAGCGCGATTGGGGTTGCCGTCGCGGGGATCGGGTGGTTGTTGAAGGTCGCCGCCACGGGCAGTTTTGGGCTGCGTCGGTCGAAGTTTGACCTGATTATCCTGCTTTCACTGGTTTGGACCATCGCGTCGTCGCTGTTTTCGGAAGAGCCGCGGATCAGCTTGCTGAAACTACAGGCGTCGTGGTGTGTGTTTCTCTTCTACCTGACTCGGGCGATCGTGACAAAGCGGTCGGCGCTTGCATTGGTCGCGCTGCTGATTCTGTCCGGTTCGGTTGGGGCGCTTTACAGTGCGTTCGATCTGGCGCGTGGGCGTGGCGTGGTGGTGCGGTCGCTAACAACCGGTAGTCCGTTTCACAGTGTCGGTATTCAACCCGGCGACACGATCTGGCGAATCGGACGCACGCGTGTTTATTCGCCGGCGGAAATCGAAGAGGCTCTGAAGACCATTCCGGCGGGCAGGCCGGTCGGCGTCAGCATCATTTCCCAGGGCGAAAACGTGGAACGGCCGGGTTTGGTGATTTCGGCGGCGGAGCAGCGGGCAGTCTCGCCGTCTGGTCTGATAGGCGAGGGGCGGAGTCATCGTTTCCGGGCGTCGGGTTGGACGCGCCACTACGTCACGTTCGCCGAGATGCTGCAAATGATCGCGCAACTCGCGCTCGGCCTCGCACTGGCGCACCTGCGAAACCACGGCCCGAACCGGTATTTCAGAATCGCCCTGGCGGCGACGGCGATCCTGACGCTCGGCATCGTCTTTACCGCTATGCGGACACTACTCGTTGCTTTTGCGGTTGGTGCGACGGTGATCGCGTGGCGCTCGTTGCGCGGCGCTTACAAAGCGGCGTTCACGTTTGCGCTTTTCCTGGTGCTGGCGTTTGGGGCAGTAGTCGTGTCGCAAACGCGCGCGCAAGACGCGCTTTTGCTGGGCGATCCGAGTTCTTCACTGCGGGCGCAGGTCGCGCGCGTGGGTCTGTCGCGAATACTGATTCACCCGGTTTTCGGCCATGGCATGGACGCGATGAAGCTGCACTGGAGCGAGTGGGGTTTTCCGGGTCCTGACATGATTCACCTGCATTCGACGCCGCTTCAGTTGGCGTTCGACCGCGGCATTCCGATGCTGGTTTTGTGGCTGTGGCTGATGGCCGCCTTCTGGTTCTACATCGCCCGGGCAGAAAAGTCCGCGCGCGACTTGAGCGACACCAATTCCTCCGGACTTCTCCTCGGAATCCTTGGCGCTTTGACCGGTTTTCTCGCCAGTTCGCTGGTCAACTACAACTACGGCGATGCGGAAGCGGCGATGATGTTCTGGTGGTTAATGGGCCTCGGGATGGTTCTGGCGCGGCAGGAAACCGCAAATTTCCCCGAAAACAAGGCGATTTGAAGGAAAACATTGTTTTCCACGGCCTTTCGGGTGTATCTTTTAGCCCTGCGGGTGCTACTCACTCCGGCTTTCACGACTCGCAGGCCCCATCAGCAACCAGCCCGTAATCCAGGAGCGTCGCAAAATGAAGAGGTGCCCCCAGTGTGAGTTTATCTATGAGGACGACCAGAGCCTCTGCGATATGGACGGTGTCCTGCTCGTCTTTGATTCTCGAACAATGCCCAATCTTCATGCACTCGCAACCGTCTCGGCGCCGATGCCGGAAAACCGCCCGCGCCGCAGCCGCATGGTGCCTGCGTTTGCCACGCTGCTCCTGATGCTGTCCATCGCATCGGTCTATTACGTTTCGACAATGCGCAACAGCGCGCCGCCCGACTTCACTCCCGCAAGCATCGGCACAACCGCTCCGGAAGCGCCGGCCGTGATCCCGCCCGCGCCGTCACCTGCTGCGGAAGAAACGACTAAAGCTGCGGAAGAGACACCCAAGGAAGAACCACCACGCGAAGAACACGCGTCCCCTGCTCCTGCCGCGAAGCCCGCCGCAGAGCCTGCAAGAAAAGCAACAACCACCAAACCAGCCGTTACGAAAACCGAACCTGAGCCGAAGAAAGACGACTCGAAAGTCGGATCAATTCTCAAGAAGACCGGAAAGATCCTGAAGAAACCATTCAAGTTCTAAATCCGGTGTTCCTCATGAATTACCAAACCCGATATGAAACGCTGCCCCCAATGCCTCTTCATCTACCCTGAATCCGATCAACGCTGCGACTTTGATCAGACGCCTCTCGTAAGCGTAGACGATTCGGAGATCGACTCTCCCGCGAAGCCGCGCGGAAGCAAGATCAAGTTTGTGTTTATTATCCTGGCTGCGGTGGTGGCGTTCGGTGTAGTTGCGGTTTTTCTGCAGTTAAATTCCAAAGAACAACAATCATCACCGATCCTTCCCGCCGCCGTTGCGCAAGAAACTTCCCAACCTCCTCCATCTCCATCACCGTCACCCTCAATATCGCCTTCACCATCACCCTCCCCTTCACCGAAAGCGTCACCAACTCGCGTCGCCACATCACACACGACCACCAGCGTCGATCCCGTCTCCACCAGCGGACCGGGAATCGGCACGCGACGCGGCGGTAATCCGACGATCATTCTGACCAGCGGCGGCAAGATCGAAGCCGACGAAGTCTGGCGCACCCGCGACGGCTATTGGTACCGGAAAAACGGCATCGTCACACTCCTGAAACCCGGCCGCGTGAAGTCCATCGTCAATCGCTAATTCCTTTGCCCCGGGCGGACCAGTAAAACCTTGCCGCCTCAAGGTTGGCGTGATAGTCTGCCTCGCCTCAGGCATCCTCCCCCAACAAAGGAAAATTGAAAATGAAAACAACTGCGCGGATTCTTGTCGCTGGCGTTGTCGCCTCATTGTTGCTGCTCACGCTCGTTCCGGCCGCTCCTGTCATCCAGGCAAACACGGCCCTGGGTCCACTCGATCTGTCCGGCGAACTTCACGGTGCGCCCTACCGCATACGCGTTCCCGAAAACTGGAACGGAACGCTGCTCGTCTTCGCCCATGGTTATCGCGACAAAGCCGATCACCCGGGCGAGATCGACAATCGCAACGCCGACATCGCGCCGAGTCCGGCTCTCGAAGCGCCGCTGCTGGCGCAGGGATTCGCGCTCGCGGGCACGGCGTTCAAAGACAACGGCTGGGCCATCGGCGACGCGATCCTCGACGCAAAGAACCTCGCAGTCTTCTTCCGCGGCGAGATCGCGAAACCAGATCGCACGATCTTCTGGGCTGCGTCCGTCGGAACAGTCGCCGCCTTCAAGAGCATGGAGCAGTTCAACGGTGTCTTCGACGGCGCTCTGTGTCTGTGCGCAGTCGGGGCCGGCGCGACGCGCATCTGGGACAACGGACTCGCGCTTTATCTCGCGTACGACGTCGTGTTTGGAGTCCCGCCTTCGTGGGGCACTGTCGGTGAAGTTAGAAACGATATCGACTTCGAAACGGAAGTTGCGGCGAAGCTGGTTCCTGAAATCAGCAACATCGCAAACTTTCCGAAGTTTGAATTCATTCGACTCGTCGCGGGGACGCCCGGACGAGGCATCACGCCGCCACCGCCGCCGGCCTTCTTCCCCGGTTGGGTGCTGACGGACATGTTCTTCCTGACCGAAGCACGGTCCGAATTGCAGCGACGCGCGGGTGGTCCATACGTGCAGAATCTCGATCAGAGTTACAGCCTGAGCGACGCCGAACGCGCTTACCTGATGGGCATCGGAGTGCCCGGCGCGGTGATCGACGGATGGCTCGCGGCGATGAACGCGCGGCGCGACATTCAGGCGGACACGTCTGCGCGCAACTACGTGCGCAACAACACTGACTACAATGGAAAGATCCGAAATCCAGTGTTGACGATGCACACGATCGTCGATCCGCTGGTGACGGTGACGAACGAAAATGCCTATGCGGAGTTGAATGCGGCGGCAAATAGAGAAGAGCTGCTGTTTCAGACGTACACCAGCGGCATCGGTCACTGCAATTTAACTGGGCCACAGATTTTGACGGGCGTCGCTGCGATTGATGCGTGGGTTCGCACGGGTGTGAAACCGACGGCGGCGGCGTTCCCGGCAGCGCTCGGATTCGTTCCGGGGTTCGTGCCGCCGCCAATGTTGCAGCCCTGACACAAATTCGACGCTATAATGCCGCCGAATGAGTTTTGCAGTTCCACTCACTCAGGCGGTAACTTCCGGCGACGCCGGCGCGGTCAATGCCGCACTTGCCAGCGGTGCCGACGTCAACGAACGGAATAACGGCGGGCAAACCGCGCTGATCCTCGCCGTCATCTTCGGTCACACGGATCTCGTGCGACAGTTGGTGAAGGCCGGCGCCAATCCCCGGCTGCGGGATAATCTCGGGCTCGATGCGATCGAGTGGGCGCAGCGGCGGGGAATGCCGGTCGCTTTATTCGAAATCCCTGAAGAACCACGAATCCCACAACCACAAATAGATTCGGACGAAAAAAGCCGCAAGTGGCTCGCAGGCGTCAAGCAGCGGATTCAGGAACAGAAACAGCAGCCTGTAGTTCAAGTCCAGCCTGCACCTCCGCCCGAACCAGAACCGATAGTTTTACCCGAACCTGAACCAGTCTTATCTAAACCGGAACCCGTTTTTTCTAAACCTGAACCCGAGCCCGAACCTGCACCCAAACTAACCCGCAAACGCTGTCCCAAGTGCAACGCGATCTACAGCAGCGAGCTTGTCGCATACTGCGCTCATCACTTCGTCCGCCTGGTCGACGCCGACGAAACGCTGTTCGAACCACCGCCATCAGCCGGTACTGCCATCACCAGTTCGCCATTGCTCTGGATCCTCGTTCTCGCAACTGTCAGCATCGCCGCGTTCACCGGCTACCTGATCACGACGCAACTCTCGCGCGTCGTCGTCCCTGACACCCCAGCGTCAGCACAACAACCGAAAGGCTTCGTAAAAGGCACACCCGTCGCCGCCGGAGATCTCGCCGGCAAAGCACTGACACTCGCCGAAGCCGAATGTCCCGTGTTCGACGGCGACGCGCGACCGAAAGCAAACGCCGCGGCGCAAACAGTCAACGTCCACGTCAAACTCGACAAAGCCGGAAAGGTCTTCTGGGCGCGCGCAGAAGGCGGCAACGAAGCGTTGCGCAACGCCGCCACCGAGGCCGCCACACAATCAACCTTCTCACCCGACAAACTTCGCGGACGCGAAACCGAAGGGACCATCACCTACACCTTCGCGCCATGATCTTTGATCTGCGATCTCATATTTGAGATCCTTTACACGTGCCCGATTCACAACAGACCCAAATCCTCCCCGACGAACTGCGCGTGGTCATGCCGTCGCTCGGCACCGTCCTGCGCGATCGTTACCGTCTCGACAGTGAACTCGGACGCGGAGGCATGGGCACCGTCTATCGCGCCACGGATCTCGAACTCCAGCGACAGGTCGCGGTCAAGATACTTTCAGCCACGAGCCACACGACCGACGGACGCCAGCGCCTGATTCGCGAAGCACGCGCCGCTGCCGCACTCAATCATCCGCACATCGTTACGATTCACGACGTCGGCGAAGCATCCGGTTTGCCGTTTCTGGTGATGGAACTGGTCGCTGGTCCACGTCTCTCACAAGCAAGACCGACCGAACTTACTCGCGTCGTCGAAATCGCAGTGCAGATCTGCGCGGCGCTCGAACACGCGCACGCCGCGAGCATCGTCCATCGCGATCTGAAACCCGACAACGTGCTGCTTTCGTCAACCAGCAACGCGAGCAACGTGAAGCTCGCCGATCTCGGTCTGGCTCTTCCTGCCGACGCCGCGCGCATCTCGCGCGTCGGTGTGATCGTCGGCACTGCGGCTTACATGGCGCCGGAACAAGCGTTGGGCCAACCGGTCGACGGCCGTTCAGATCTGTACGCGCTCGGAGTCGTGCTTTACGAGCTCACAACGGGACGCGTGCCTTTCACCGGCGACGATCCGTTGACGGTCGTTTCGCAACACGTACACGCGCCGGTCGTACCGCCGCGCGTGCTGCGTCCCGATCTTCCACGTGCGCTCGAAGCAATCATCATCCGCTTGCTCGCGAAAGATCCGGCGCAACGATTCGGGACCGCCGCTGAAACACGCGATGCGTTGATCGAGAGTCTCCAAACCGGCACAGACGACGTCGCATCAAGCGACGCTGCGTCGGCGGTCGCGATTCTCGACGCACTCTCGCGCGGCCGTCTCGTCGGCAGGACCACCGAACTGGCCGAAGCCCGCGAACTGTGGCAACGCGCGCGTCAGGGGCGCGGACACGCCGTGCTCCTGAGCGGCGAACCGGGCGCAGGCAAGACACGCCTCGCACGCGAAATCACGATCCAGGCCGCCGTCGACGGCGCAGCCGTGCTAACCGGCGGTTGTTACGAATACGAAGCGGCGACACCGTACCTGCCGTTCGTCGAAGCATTTCGCCGCTGGGTCCGCGAAGAGCAGAACGACGACAAGCTGCGCGAGATCCTCGGCGACGCCGCACCGCAGATCGCGAAACTCGCTCCCGAGATCGAAACGCGTCTTGGTCCATTCCCGGACCAGCCGCAACTCGCGCCGCACGAAGAACGTCTTCTCTTCTTCGACGCCGTCGCGCAGGTCTTTTCCAACATCGCACGCCGTCAGTCCTTGTTGTTCTACGCAGACGATCTGCATTGGTCCGATCGCGGCACGCTGTACCTTCTGGGCCACCTGCTCCGACGGCTGCGCGAAGAGCGCGTACTGATCGTCGGCGCGTATCGCGAAACGGAACTCGATCGCGCCCATCCGCTCGCCAAGTCGTTAGTCGACTGGAACCGCGAACGCCTGATCACACGCATCGTGCTACGGCGTTTCAGCACAGACGAAACCGGCGACCAGCTCAGCGCGCTGCTCGGCGAAAACGTCAGCGGCGAGTTTGCGGTCGCTGTGCATCGCGAAACTGAAGGCAATCCGTTCTTCGTCGAGGAAGTTCTGAAAGCGCTGGTCGAACGCGGTTCCGTGCGCCGTGAAAGCGGACGCTGGAAGCGCTGCGACATGGACCAACTGGTGATCCCGCAGAGTGTCAAGGAAGCGATCGGTCATCGTCTCGACCGCGTCAGCCAGGAGGCCAATGAACTGCTTCGTCTCGGCGCGATACTCGGAAAGGTTTTCACATTCGACGAACTAACCGCTGCCGCCGAACAAAGCGAAGACGTACTGCTCGACGCGCTCGACGAAGCGACAGGCGCGCAACTGATCGTCTCCACGTCCGGCGATTCGTTCAGCTTCACGCACGACAAGATTCGCGAAGTGTTGTACGAAGAGCTGAACCCGATCCGGCGCCGGCGTTTGCATCGTCATATTGCCGAAGGCATCGAGCGCAACCGCGAGAAGTTTGCCTGCACGGTCGAGAAGTTGGCCCATCACTACATCCAGGCCGGCGATCACGAACGCGGGCTGCATTATGCGAAACAAGCGGCCGCCGAAGCACAACGTGTTTTCGCGTTCCACGAAGCGATCGAAGCTTACGGACGCGCGCGCGATTGCGCCGAGGCATTAGGACTCGTCGCCGAACAACTCGAACAGGAAGAGGCGATAGGGCTGGTCTACATGCTTCACGGTGAAACCATTCTCGCCGGCGAACATTTCGAACGCGCTCTTGCCCTCGCGACCGATCAGGCGACACGCGTCCGCCTGCAATGCCAGGCTGCGGCTTCGCTCGTAACGACCGGCGATCAGCGCGGTCTCGAATACCTGCGTGAAGCATTGGAGGTCTTGGATCCAATCGCCGACCCAATCGAAACAGCAAACGCCCTGGCGACAGAAGCGCGCTTTCATCACCTCGCGGGCCGGCACAATAAAGCAATCGAGATCCTGCTGCGTGCGGCTGAACTCGTCGAACCGACAGCCACCGGCAACGACGTTTGCACGTTCGCGGCGCCGATCATCGCGCAAATCTATTCCTTCATGTCGGGCGCGTATCAGCATTGCGGGCTCTATATCGAGTCCGATCGTTGGGCCAGGCGTGCGGTCGAGTTTGGCGTGCGCCACAACGCCGGATTCGCTGAAGCGACCGGTTACGAGTTTCTCAGCGAGAACTCGATTCACAAGGGCGACTTTGAAGCAGGTATCGAATTTGCCGTCCGCGAGATCGAAATCGCCGAAAGACTTCATTCGCGTCAGCGTCTGGCGTGGGCCCAACTGGCCATGGGTCAAAACCGAAACTTACTCGGCCACACGGACCAGGCGGAAAAGGAGTTTCTTGACGGTTTCAAACTAGCGGAATCAATTGGTGAGGACCGCGCGTTGATATTGCTGCGCGCGAATCTCGCGGTCGTGCAGGCAAAGTTGGGCCGTTACGACGAGGCGATGAAAACGGCCGTGGACAATCTCCAGCGCTCGTCGCCGAACCTGCTCTACACTCATTTCGAATCGCTGCGTTGCATGGCGGAGGTCTATCGACTTCGCAACGAAATCGACGAAGCGGAACGTGTTTGTGAACAAGCCGATGCGCTGGTGTCGTCGACCGAGTCGCGTGTGAGCCGGCTGTGGCTTGGACCACTGCACATCGACGTTTTGCTGGCCCAGGGTAAACGTGACGAAGCACGCGAGAAGTTAATCGCTTACGAAGCACTCGTTGCCGACTGCCAATCGCCCCGCTTCACTGCCGAAGCAGCCCGCCTTAAATCTGCGTTATCCGTGTAACAAGATTGTTCGAGAGACGCTAGCTTTTTGCAACCATAGATGGACCAACCGGAGTAAGTATCGATTCACGCATACGTGCAATAGGGTTTGTTCACCGGGGAGGCGACTGATCCGGACCAGCCGACCTGTTTGTCGAGTAGTCCCCCGCCAAGCAAAGACGCAGAGAACACGGTGGTGTGTGTCACGCTCTCTGCGTCTTTGTATCTTTCGTTGGTGAAGCTTTGTATCTTTCGTTGGTGAAGCTTTGTATCTTTCGTTGGTGAAGCTTGTATCTTTCGTTGGTGAAGAAGTTTGAAGTCGACCTGTCAATACGCCGAAGGCGTTGGCCAATTCCAGCCCAGGGTTGCTTCAACCCTGGGGAACAAACCAAGGAACAATTCTTAACCCTGAAAGGGTTCGTCCTCGTCGAACGCTTTCAGCGTTGTTCGCGAATTTCCCGTGTTCCCAGGGTTGTCGCTTCGCTCCAACCACTGGGCTGGAATTAGCGAACGCCTTCGGCGTACCACATCTGAAGTAAACGTGCCGGTGCGTCACAGAGTTGGTTACCGGCTGCCACAGCGTTGGTTATCGGCTGCCACAGCGTTGTTGTTCTCACCGGCTGCTGACGTCTGAACCGTTCTTCAAGTGCCGATCGAGAAAATCGAGCACCGCCTTGTAAGCCCGGATCTCATTCGCCTTCTTCGTGAACCCGTGGCCTTCGTTGTCGAACAACACATACTCGACCACGCCGTTTCGCTTCTTGATGTTCTCGACGATCTCATCCGACTCAGCCTTGATCACGCGCGGATCGTTCGCGCCCTGCAGCACGATCAACGGCTTCACGATCTTGTCGGTATGGAACAACGGCGAAATGGCGCGCAGGTTCTCGAGATCCTTTTCCGGATCGCCCATCTCCCTGTAAAGCGACTTGCGGAACGACTCCCAGTACGGCGGAATCGACTGCAACGTGCGCACCCAGTTTGACACGCCAAAGATGTCGACGCCGGCCGCGAACTCTTGAGGTTTGAACGCCAGCGCCGCCAGCACCATGTAACCACCATACGATCCACCGATGATGCCGATCTTCTTCTCGTCGACATATCCGAGCTTCGCGAGGTACTTCTTCGCCTCGACACAATCCCACAGCGGTTCGCGTCCGTGCTTCCCATCGTCAGCGGCGAAGAACGTCTTGCCATATCCACTCGAGCCGCGATTGTTCACGCCCAGCACGGCGTAACCATGATTGACAAGGTACTGCGTCAGCGGACTGTAACCGACACGCGTCTGTCCGCCTGGCCCGCCATGGACCAACACCAGCGCCGGCACCTTCTTTTGCGCGCTTGCGTTCTTCGGTTTGTAAAGAATCGATGGAATATCAAGGCCGTCGAACGACTTGTAACGAATGACTTCCGACTCGACGAGATCGTCGGCGTTGATCTCCGGATTCAAACTTTCCGTCAACTTGATCGCTTTCTTAGTCGCGAAGTTGTAGACGTAAAGATTGCTCGGACTGCGATCGCCGTTCAGGTAAAACGCCATCAACTTCTCCGTCGGCGAAATGGTGACGCCGGTGATCACGCCGTTCGGCAGTTGCGGCAACGGTATCGCCTTGCCGGTGGCCTGGTCGTAGATCTTGATCTTCGTGCGCGCATCTTCGTTGACGGCGGTGACGCGATACTTTCCGTTGCGCGAAAAGAAGGTGTACGACACGTCCCACGGCGCCTTCTCGACTGTTTCCGTCTTGCCCGTACTGAGATCGTAGCGAGCGACGTACGAATACTCGCTGCCCGAATCGCTTAGGTAGTAGAGATACTTGGAATCGACGTCGAACGTCTGCGGACTGTTCGCGACCTCACCCGTGTGCTGCGTGAGGTTCTTCATCTCCTTCGTCGCGAGGGTGTAGAGATAAACGTCCGAGTCGGCCTGCGAGACGCCGTTCTTCTGAAACGCGATGTACTTCTTGTCGTACGAGATGTCGCCGAAGTCGAAGCCCGTTTCGTCTTTGTAGATCAACGTGGCTTTCAACGTGTCGAGCGGCATTTCGTAGAGATCGAAGAAGCGCGCGTCGCGTTCGTTGGTCGTGAAGTAGAACGACTTCCGATCCTGACTCCAGCCGGCGAACGAAGCTTTCGTTTTCTCGCCCGGCGTCAGATCGCGTTCCGTGCCGTTGAGCTCGCGCAGGTAGATGTGACTGTTCTCGTTGCCGCCGCGATCGTAGGTGTAAAGAATGCGCCCGTCCGGGAAATACCCGACCGCGTAGGTGCTCTCTTTCGTCGAGTTGGTCAGTTGCGACGCCTTTCCGCCGGTGACCGGGACCGCGTAGACGTTGAAGATGCCGGTCTGGTTGGTGTGAAACAGGATGGAGCTGTCGTCAGCGGAAAATGAACTGCCGCCGATGCGGACCGTGTTCATGAACTGCTCGATCGTGTACTCCTTGACCGGCTTCTGAGCAGCAACCGGCGTTAGCAGCAGAAAGATCGTAGCGATGAGCAGGGAAAGATGCCTGGCGCGGGTCATAAGGTGATCCTTTCTTCGGGGTCGTTGTCCACTATCAGGTCGACGCCTGATGCTGCAAAGCGACGTGCATTGGCAATCGTGCCCGCATCCTGAGTCGCTTTTGCATGATTGATCAAGAGCGAAAGCCCCATTGTCCGGCCGAGTGTTAGAGCCAGACGACGAGCTCCGGCTTCTAACGCAGATCGATCTGAAGCGCGTGTATACCACTTTTTAGCACGTTCGAGTGGAGTAGGCACGTTGCGGGCGAGCCTCGTTACCTCTGAACTGAAAGCGCGAAACGAGTCGTCGTTCAACGCGCGAAGCGTGTCGAGGGCGAGGACGTTCGTCGTGCCTTCCCAGATCGGCAGCACCTGACTGTCGCGCAACAGCACCGGCAGACCTGTGTCTTCGACATAACCGGCGCCACCAAACGACTCCAGCACTTCGCTCGCGACTGACACAGCTTGTTTCGCCGTCGTGAGTTTCATAATTGGTGTGAGCAACCGGAGTAACGCAGCGTCGTCATCGCCGATCTCGCCGGTCTCACTTCGACCCGTCAACTCAGCCACATAGAACGCGAGATGAAACGCAGCTTCCGCTTCGGCTTCAATACCTGCGAGCGTGTCGAGGTGCAACGGCTTCTCAGCTAGCGCAGCGCCAAACGCGACGCGCTTGCGAGCGTAATCGGAGGCGAGTGCAACACCACGACGCATCAGAGCAACGGCACTGATTCCGTTCCACAGTCGAGTGATGTTCAGCAACGGCGCGATGTTGCGAACGCCGTCTGTCGTTCCCTTCACCAGTTGTGCAGGCGTTCCGTTCAACGTCAGCTCCGCGGTCGGAACCTTGCGCGTGCCGAGTTTGTCTTTGAGACGATTGACTTCGATGTTGCGCGGGCGTCCATCAGCGTCTCGCGTTTCGACGTAGAAAAGCGCGAGCCCGCGTCCACCCGGCGGATTGCCTTCCGGCCGTGCAAGCGTCAACGCCATCTGTGAACTGATCGCCGACGTGAACCACTTGCGACCGTAGAGTCGATAACCGCCCAACTCGCGATCTTCTCGCGCGACAGTTTCCGATAGACCAACATCCGATCCACCAGTGAGCTCCGTCATCCACTGACCAGCCGTCCAAAACTCAGCTCTGTCGCGCGTGATCAAATGTGGCACCGCGCGATCGATCAGTTCCTGGTTGCCCGAACCGAGCAGCGTCCGCGCCGCGCCGTCCGTCATCGCCAACGGACAACTGTAAATATCCGTCGACGGCGTAAACAAATATGCCAATGCACACTGATGCACGCGAGACAAGCTGCCATGCTTCTGCTCGTACGCGGTCGCAACGACGCCATGCTCGACGGCAATTCGCTCAGCGATACGCCACAGCGCCGTCACTTCGATCTTGTCGATGCGATTTCCCCAAGCGTCCCACTGCGTCAGTCGCGGCTCATTCAAACGATCCGCCAACTGCAACTCGTAAAGCTCCCCACCGGAGAGCCTTCCCATCTCGAAGAGCGAACCCTCAATCTCGCGCAACATCTCCGCCGGAAGCACGCGCGCGAGATACGAACGCAGCACGCGATCGTCCTCGTATTGATTGCCGAGTTTCGGAGGCGTTTGCTGGAAGGGCATGAGCAGAGGTTTACACAAATGCGGCAAATGAGCAAAATACTGCCGTAATTGACCTCAGGGAGCCCCCATGGCAGACGAAGAGAAAGAACCAGACATATTCCTCCAGTGCCTCCTCGAAGCTAACGTCGACGGTATCCTCGCTTTCGATCGCGAGTTCCGGTACACAACCTGGAACCGCGCGATGGAACGCATTTCCGGCGTGAAACGGGCGGACGTGCTCGGAAAAAACGCGTTTGAATTCTTCAGTTGCCTCACGCAAACCGGTGAAGACCAGTTCTATCGCGACGCATTGGCCGGCAACAGCGTCGTGGCCGAGAACCGTCCTTACGTCATTCCGCAAAGCGGCCGTCAGGGTTTCTTCGAAGGCTATTACTCGCCGCGCCACGACGAGCACGGCGAAGTGATCGGCGGGGTTGCGATCATCCGCGACATCACCGACCGCAAACTTCTCGAAGCAACTGCGCTCGACGATCACAAACGTCTCGCTTTTCACGTCGAGAACACTCCGCTGGCCGTCATCGAGTGGGACAGCGAATTCAAAGTGCTGCGTTGGTCGCCCGCTGCGCAAAGACTCTTCGGCTGGAACGCCGGCGAAGTGCTCGGCAAGCATTTCAACGATTGGCAGTTTGTCGTGCCCGACGATCTCGAAGCGGTGAGCCGCCTGGGCCGTCAGCAGGAGCATGGGCAGGAACGTCACAGCATCTCGCGCAATCGCAACTACACGAAGCTCGGTTCGATTCTTCATTGCGAGTGGTACAACTCCGCGCTGTACGACGATGCGGGCAGGTTGATCTCCGTGTTGTCGCTCGTGCTCGACGTCACCGTGGCGCGTCGAATCGAAGAGGCGCTGCGGAAGTCGGAGATGCAGTACCGGTTGCTGTTTGAGTCAAACCCGCAACCGATGTGGGTGTACGATCTTTCCACGCTGCGCTTTCTCGCGGTAAACGACGCCGCGATCCGTCACTACGGCTACTCGCGCGCCGAGTTTCTCGACATGTCGATCATGGACATCCGTCCCGAGGACGACGTGAAGTTATTGTGTGAATACATCTCGTCGGGGAATCCCGAACTGGATCACGCGGGTGAGTGGCGGCATCGCAAGAAGGACGGCACGGTGATCAACGTCGAGGTCACTTCGAATCGCGTCAACTTCGCGGGGCGTGCGGCGGAGTTTGTGCTAGCCAATGACATCACCGAACGTAAGAAAGCCGGCGACGCGTTGCGCATCAGCGAGGATCGTTATCGCGATCTCGTCGACAACAGTCACGAACTGATCTGCACGCACGATCTCGACGGGCGCGTGCTTTCGGTGAATCCGTGGGCGGCGCGCGCGTTGGGTTATCCGCAGGAGTCGCTCGTCGGGATTAGTATTCGCGATGGTCTGTTGCCGGAGTACCGGGACGAGTTCGACGAATACCTGCGCAAAGTCAAAACCGAAGGTTCCGCTCGCGGCGTGATGAAAGTGCGTACGGCGACCGGCGAGACGCGGCTGTGGGAGTACTACAACACGCTGCGCACCGAAGGCGTCGAGAAGCCGATCGTGCGCGGTATGGCCCACGACGCAACCGAACGCCGCGAAGCACTGAAGCGTGAGAAAGAAGCGCGTCTCGAAGCTGAAGCGGCGAACCGTGTGAAAGACGAGTTTCTCTCGACGTTGTCGCACGAGCTGCGCACGCCGCTGACGGCCATCATGGGATGGTCCGATCTGTTGCTTCACGACGAAGTCGAACCAACGAAACGGCGGCAGGCGATCGAGACGATTGCGCGTAACGCGTATTCGCAGTGCCAGTTGATCAACGACCTGCTCGAAGTGTCGCGCATCATCACCGGGAAGCTGCGGCTCGAGTTTGTTGCGTGCGATCTGCAATCGGTGATCGAAGCGGCGGCGGAGAGTATTCGTCCGACTGCTGAAGCGAAAGGGATTCGGTTGCAGGTGGCGCTCGATCCGGATGCTGGCGAGGTGTACGGCGATCACGAGCGGCTGCAACAGATTGTTTGGAACCTGTTGTCGAATGGCGTGAAGTTCACGCAGAGTGGCGGGTCGGTGAATGTCAGTCTGCAACGGATCAATTCGCACGTTGAGATTGTGGTGACTGACACGGGTGTCGGTATTCATCCGGAGTTCCTGCCGCACGTGTTCGATCGTTTTCGTCAGGCGGATGGATCGACGACGCGCAACTATGGCGGACTCGGATTGGGACTCGCCATTGTCCGGCATCTGGTTGAGTTGCATGGTGGAACTGCGCGGGCGGAGAGTGGCGGCGAGAACCACGGTTCGAAGTTTACGGTGCGGTTGCCGTTGATGGTTTCGGCTGAGCATCACGTTCTGACGCCGCTTGCGACGGCAGTGATCGCGGAGAAAGTTTCGCGCGATCGACAGTTGTCGTTAAATGGATTGCGTGTGCTGATCGTCGACGACGAGCTCGATGCGCGGGCGCTGCTGACGGCGATGTTGGAGCGTTGCGGCGCGGAAGTCCTTTCTGCGGGATCGGCGGGGGAAGGACTTGAATCGATCGAACGATGGCGTCCGGACGTGCTCGTTGCGGACATCGGGATGCCGGTCGAGGATGGATATGGGTTGATCAGGAAAGTTCGTGCGCTGCCGAAGGAACGCGGCGGTCAAACGCCGGCGCTGGCGTTGACGGCGTATGCGCGAACGGAAGACCGCGTCCGGGCCATCTCAGAAGGTTATCAATTACACCTCGCCAAACCCGTCGACCGCGTCGAGTTGGCAACCGTCGTCGCAAGCCTCGCGAACCGCGTCGCGCAGGTCGACGCGAATTGATATGTGGTGCGATTAGTTCTCGCAGAAATACGCCGAAGGTTCCTCGCAGTACAAAATACGCCGAAGGCGTTGGCTAATGTCAGCCCAGGGTTGCTTCAACCCTGGGGAACAAACAAAGGAACAATTCTTAACCCTGAAAGGGTTCGTCCCCGTCGAACGCTTTCAGCGTTTGTTCTCGCAACTTTGCGTGTCCCAGGGTTGTCGCTTCGCTCCAACCACTGGGCTGGAATTAGCGAACACCTTCGGCGTTTACGTTTGAGAACCGAGTACCGACGCGAATTAATCGCAACCTGCGCGGCTTTCGTTTAATCCTCGCCAGCGATGTCCGTTGCGGCCCGTTAATTCGTCGGCGGCGGAGGGGCCGTCGGCGCCGGCTGGGTAGTTTGAAAATTCGGGCGTTGGCTCTTGGGCCCATGCTTCGATGATCGGCGTGATCAGTCGCCACTGCGCTTCTGCTTCGTCGGCGCGAATGAAGAGCGTCGCGTCGCCGCGCATCACGTCCAGCAGCAACATCTCGTACGCCGCGGGCGACTCCATCCCAAACTCACGCTGATAACAGAAGTCCATGTGCACGGTGCTCGTCCGCATCTCAAACCCCGGACGCTTCGCACCAAACGTAACGGTAATCCCCTCATTCGGCTGAATGCGCAACGCAACGACATTCGGATCGATCTCTTCCCGCGGCGTCCGCGCAAACAACGCTTGCGGCGTCGGCTTGAAATGCACCGCGATCTCCGTCAGGTTGCGACCGAGACGCTTCCCGGTGCGCACATAAAACGGCACACCCGACCAGCGCCAGTTTGAAACGCGAAACTCGACTGCCGCATACGTCTCCGTCTCGGAATCGTTCTTCACGCCCTGCTCTTCGCGATAGCCGGCAACCTTCTCGCCGTCGATTTCCCCTGGTCCATACTGCCCGCGCACCGTCCGCACCGCGACCTGCTCCGGCGTCATCCGACGAATCGATCGCAACACCTGCACCTTCTCTTCGCGAACAGAATCCGCATCGAACGCAACCGGCGGCTCCATCGCGGTCAGCGTCAACAGTTGCAACAGGTGATTCGCAACCATATCGCGCAGCGCGCCCGCCTCCTCGTAATAACCGGCACGCGTTCCGACGCCACCCGTTTCCGCAGCGGTGATCTCGACGTAATCGACGTAATTGCGGTTCCAGACAGGCTCAAACATCGTGTTGCCAAAGCGAAAGACGAGTATGTTCTGGACCGTGTCTTTGCCGAGGTAATGATCGATGCGATAAACCTGGTGCTCCTGAAACACCTGCAGGATCGTCGCATTCAACGCCTTCGCCGAATCCACGTCGCTGCCGAACGGTTTTTCGACTACGACGCGGCTCCACAGTCCGTCTTCTTTCGCGAGTCCCGCCTTGCCAAGACCGTTCACGATCTCATCAAACAACGGCGGTGGCGTCGCGAGATAGAAGATCCGGTTTTTACTGGCGCCGCTCGCAGCGAGTTCTTCGAGACGCTTTGTGATCGTCTGGTACGTGGCGTCGTCTTCGAGCTCGCCCGCCGTGTAGTAAATGCGCCGCGCAAAATCCTGCCAGACGTGTTCGTCGAGTTTGTCGGCCTCGTCTGAATTCGCGAGCGCGTCGTGCACCTGGCTGCGATACTCGTCTTCCGACATCTCATGCCTGCCGATGCCGAGAATCCGCACCTGCTCGAGACAACCGAGCCGGCAAAGATCGAACAACGCCGGCATCAACTTCCGCTTCGTCAGGTCGCCAGTCGACCCGAAGATCACGACAACGCACGGATCCGCCTGCGGCAACTGAAGCTGCTCCATCTGAGCGGGATCCGGTTCGACCAATATTGCTGACATCTCTTACACCTACTTATGACTCTTCTCCGCGTGTCCGCCAAACTGCTTTCGCATCGCAGACAAAACTTTGTTCGCAAAATCCGCTTCGCCGCGGGACGAGAAGCGCGCGAACAACGCAGCGCTCAGCACCGGAACCGGAGCGCCCTCCTCGATCGCGGCATTGATGGTCCAACGTCCTTCACCCGAATCGGACACGCGTCCCGAAAAGTCTTCCAGCGTCGGGTTCTCCGCCAAAGCGATCGCCGTCAGATCGAGCAGCCACGAAGCAATCACACTCCCTCGTCGCCAAACTTCCGCGACGTCTGCGAGATTGAAATCGTATTGATAATGTTCGGGGTGGCGCAGCGGCGTCGTCTCCGCATCCGTCGCGTGGTCCAGCTTGCCGACATTCGCATGATGCAGCACGTTCAATCCTTCAGCGTACGCGGCCATCAACCCGTACTCGATGCCGTTATGGACCATCTTCACGAAATGTCCCGCTCCTGAAGGACCACAATGCAGATAGCCTTCAGCAGCGGTGCCCGCATCCGTCGCGCGTCCGGGCGTGTCGGAGACCATCTGCCGCCCCGGCGCGAGTGTCTTGAAGATCGGATCGAGCCGGGAAACCACTTCGTTCTCACCGCCGATCATCTGACAGTAACCACGCTCGAGTCCCCAAACGCCGCCGCTCACACCGGCGTCAACGTAGTGAAGGTTCTTGTTTTTCAGTTCGACAGCGCGACGAATGTCGTCGATGTAATGCGAGTTTCCGCCGTCGATCAGCACGTCGTCAGCATCGAGCTTCGGCGCGAGCTCGTTCAGAGTCGAGTCGACGAGCGCCGCCGGAATCATCAACCACACCGCACGCGGGCGATTCAGTTTCGCGATGAAATCGTCGAGCGACTCCGCACCCGTCGCGCCTTCACCGGCGAGCGTCGCGACGGCCTCGGCGTTGCGATCGTAAACGACGCACTGGTGTCCGCCGCGCAGAAGGCGTCGCACCATGTTGGCGCCCATACGGCCGAGTCCAATCATTCCGATTTGCATTCCCGCAGCTCCTTCAACTTTATTATCTTTGTGGTTAGTCTTATACCAGATTGAAGAACGTCAACCACAGTTAAGGAGCTTCTCATGAAGTGTTTGGTGTGGCTTCTGTTCGCGGTTCTTGCGCTTCCCATCATGGCTCAACGAGCGCCGTCGATTCCGTCCGGCCGCGTCGTCGATCTCACTTACGCGTTCGACTCGTCGAGCGTCTACTGGCCGACCGCCGAGCCATTCAAACTCGAAACTGATTTCGAAGGTGTCACAGACAAAGGTTATTTCTACTCGGCTTATCGCTATTCGGCGGCAGAACACGGCGGCACGCACCTCGACTCGCCGGTCCATTTCGCGAAAGGAAAACACACCGTCGATGAAATTCCGCTGGAACAGTTAATCGGAGCGGCCGTGGTGGTAGACGTTACGAAGCAGTGTGCGAACAATCCCGATTACCAGGTCACCATCGCTGATCTCCAGGCTTGGGAAAAAACTAACGGCAAGATCGCAAACGGCACGATCGTCCTGCTGCGAACGGGTTTCGGTCAATACTATCCCGACAAAAGGAAGTATCTCGGAACGGACGAACGCGGCGCCGACGCCGTACCCAAACTTCACTTCCCGGGGCTCGACCCCGAAGCCGCACGCTGGCTGACGGAAAACCGATCCATCAAAGCCATCGGCTTGGACACTGCGAGCATCGATCGAGGCCAGTCGACGCTATTCGAGAGTCACCGGATACTGTTCGACAAAAACATTCCCGCGTTCGAAAACGTCGCGAATCTCGATCAGCTTCCGGTGAAAGGTTTTTCAGTGATTGCGTTGCCGATGAAGATCAAAGGCGGTAGTGGCGGGCCGTTGAGAATCGTCGCGATCTTAAACCGCTGACGTCACGGACGGAACGACCTGCTGGTGCTCGACCAGCAACTCTTCAAACGCCGATGCACTCAGCGACTTGCTGAACAGAAAACCCTGAAGCACGTCGCAATCGAGTGAACTGAGATACTGAAGCTGCTCCTGCGTCTCAACGCCTTCAGCCACGACCGTGAGATCGAGCGCGTGGCCCAACGTGATGATCGCGCGCACGATCGCCGTGTCGTGCGGATCCTTACAAACGTCAGACACGAACGATCTGTCGATCTTCAACGTGTCGATCGGAAAGCGTTTCAGGTAGTTGAGCGACGAGTAACCGGTGCCGAAGTCGTCGATCGCGACCCTGATGCCCATCAACTTCAACTCGTGAAGCTTCTCGATCGCCTGCTCCGGATCTTTCATGATCGAGCTCTCGGTCAGTTCGAGCTCCAACCAGCGGGGATCGAGGTTCGTCTCTTTCAAGATCTCCGCCACGTTCGAGATAAACGTCGGTTGCTGAAACTGCCGCGCCGAAAAGTTTACTGAAAGCCGCATCGGAGCAAGACCCGCATCCTGCCACGCCATGCTTTGCTCGCACGCCGTCCGCAGCACCCAATCGCCGAGCTGAATGATCAGTCCGCTGTCTTCTGCAAGCGCAATGAATTCGTTCGGATACAACAGGCCGAGACTCGGATGTCGCCAGCGCACCAGCGCTTCCATGCCCACCAACTGAAAACTCTGCGTGTCGACCTGCGGCTGGTAATGAACGACAAACTCGTTTCGATCCAGCGCACCGCGCAGATTGCTTTCGAGCACCAGTTGCTTGAGCGCGCGCGTCGTTCCGCCCGCCGTGTAGAACTGATAATTGTTGCCGCCCTGCACTTTCGCCCGATCCAAAGCCGCGCCGGCGTTCTTCAACAAGCTCGCCGTGTCGCGTCCGTCGGTCGGATAAACCGCGATGCCGATACTGCTCGCGACAAACACTTCCTGATCGTCAAATAAGTACGCCTGATCGAGTGCTTCCTTGACTGCGCGCGCGACGTTCGCGGCGTCCTGTGCGCGCGGGACGTGCGTCAGCAGGATCGCAAACTCGTCGCCGCCGAAACGCGCGACCGTGTCGCTTTCGCGCACACAGCTCGTCAGACGCTGTGCGACTGACTGCAACAGTCGATCGCCGGCCGTGTAACCAAGCGAATCGTTGATCGTTTTGAAGCGATCGAGATTGAGCAGCAGCACAGCCTGCATCTGATCGTTGCGGCGCGACATGGCGATCGCCTGCTTGAGACGATCTTTGAAAAGTACCTGGTTTGGAAGATCGGTGAGCGCGTCGTGATAGGCGAGGTGGTTGAGTTTTTCCTGCGTCTGCTTGTTTTGCGAGAGATCGACGACGAAACACGCGATCTCTTCCTCGTAAAGCGCCGCGCCAAACAGCACTGCAACCATGCTGCCGTCGCGCCGGACAAGCGTTTTCTCGAACGGCGCACAGGCGCCGAAAGCCATCAGCTTTTCGAACGCCTCGTCGTCCAGACGCCGGTCTTCCGGGGCTGTGAGATCGTGAATGCGCGGCGGCAGATCCGCGCGGGCGTAGCCGAGCGTGTGCAGGAAGCTCTCGTCCACGTCGAGAATTTTGCCTGCCAGATCGACGAACAATATGCCGATGAGATTTGTAGCGACGAGTCGTCGCAGTCCTGCGTCGAGCCGGTTCATCATAGAGTTTGCCTGTTGTGATGAGGAAAGTGAGTAGGGCAAACCCAGACTAACACAGATCAACGCCGGATTTCACGACAAATCTCTTAGCGGGCGTGGATCAGTTTGGATCCGGTGGGTACGCCGAAGGCGTTCGCTAATTCCAGCCCAGGGTTGCTTCAACCCTGGGGAACAAACCAAGGAACAATTCTTAACCCTGAAAGGGTTCGTCCCCGTCGAACGCTTTCAGCGTTTGTTCGCGCAACTTTGCGTGTTCCCAGGGTTGTCGCTTCGCTCCAACCACTGGGCTGGAATTAGCGAACGCCTTCGGCGTACTTCGTTTCAAACCAAACTGACCCACTACCCAACTAGCGGGCAGAACTTGTCGCTGTTACGACCGGGCCAGGCGGCAGTTTTTCGTGCAGATACCGCGTCATCGTCGCCAGCAGATGCCGCTGAGTACCCGGTCCTTCCGCGATCGAGTGCGAACGATTCGGATACGACATCAGCGAAAACTGCTTGTTCGCCGCCACCAGCGCGTTAATCAGCGCTTCCGTGCCCTGGTAATGAACGTTGTCGTCGCCGGTGCCGTGAATCAGCAGCAGATTTCCCTTCAACTGCGACGCGAAAGTGATCGGCGAGCTCTGTTTCCACTCTTCCGGGTGGTCTTTCGGCAGGCCGCCGTATCGTTCCTGGTAGATCGTGTCGTAGTAATGAATGTCGGGAACGGGCGCGACCGAAATTCCCGTCAGGTAAACGTCCGGATACCGAAACATCGCATTCAACGTCGACGATCCGCCGCCGCTCCAGCCCCAGATGCCGATTCGCGACGAATCGACAAACGGCCACTTCGCAATCGCGCGCGCCGCGGCAGCCTGATCGCCGGAATTGACGACGCCGAGCTTGCGGTACGCGATCTTGCGCCACGCGCGACCACGCGGCGCCGGCGTGCCGCGGTTGTCGACGCTCGCGACGATGTAACCCTGCTGCGCCAGCATTCGATGCCACAGACCGTTTCGTCCGCCCCACCCGTCCAACGCGGTCTGGCCCCACGGTTCTCCGTAGACGTAGAACAACACCGGGTAACGTTTCTGCGGATCGAAGTCAGGCGGCTTGATCATCCAGCCGTCGAGTTGCACACCGTCGCCGATGTCGACTTTGAAAAACTCCACCGGCGTCTGTTTCAGCATCGCGACGCGCGCCTGAACTTCCTTGTTGTCGATCAACGTGCGCGCCAGCTCGTGTTGCGGCAGACGCACCACTTCCGTAATCGGAACTTTGCTGAACGTCGAATAGAAGTGAATCGCGAAGTCGCCGCGCGGCGAGATGTTGTACGAATGCATACCGGGCGCAGCCTTCGGCGTCAGCCGTTCTTCTTTGCCGCTGCCGTCGATGCGTACGCGATAGAGATAACGCTGCGTCGCGTTTTCAGGAGACGCGAGGAAATAGATATATCCGTTTGTCGTATCGACTCGCTCGACGGAGATCACATCGTAATTGCCGGGCGTGATCGTTTTGTGCTCGCGGCCATCGCGTGAAATCGAATAGATGTGACGCCAACCGTCGCGTTCGCTGGCCCACAGGAAACGCTTGCCGCCGTCGATCCACTCGACGTCGCCGCGCGCGATTCCGGTTTTGTCCCAATCGATGTCGCCCCACGCGATGTCGACCCACGCTTCGTCTTTTTCAACCAAAACGGTGCGAACTTTGCCGGTACGCACGTCGCCGAGCAAGACGGTGTTCGTGTCCTGGCGGCGATTGAGTTGTTGAATGATGACTTCGTCGGAGTTCGCGGCCCACTCCATGCGCGGGAGATAGTTGTTGCGCGCGTCGCCGGGAACTTCGATCCAGCGAGTAGCGCCGCCGTTGGCATTTATCACGCCAACGCGGGCGGCCGAATTCGTCTCGCCGGCTTTCGGATACGGAAACGTTTGCGTGACGGGATAGAGACCTGACGTGTTGTCGATCAGCGTCATCTCTTTCACGCCTTCGGAGTTGAGCTGCCAGTAGGCGATCTGTTTGCTGTCGGGACTCCAGCGGAAACCGTCGCGGCAGAACAGCTCTTCTTCGTAAACCCAGTCGAACGTGCCGTTGACGATGTAACGCGAGCCGTCGGTCGTGATCTTCGTGATCTTGCCGTCGGCGCCGAGATTCTCGATGTAGATATTGTTGTCGCGCACGTAGCCGACGCGCTGTCCGTCAGGCGAGAACTTTGCAAACATCAACGTCGAAGGTTTCGTATCTGCGCCGCCGAGTTTGCGCAAGTCGCCTGTGGCAAGATCCAGCACCCAGTAATCGCCACGCGTGTTGCTGCGCCAGACGCGTGCGGTGTTCGTGAACACGAGCAGCTTCTGCTCGTCGCTCGTCAGCGTAAACTCTTCGACTTCGAGCGGATCGGTTGCGCCTTTCGGGATCAGTTTCTCGGCCGCGACTTTGACGGATCGTTCACCGGTCGCGGCGTCGTAACGGACGAGGTCGACGAAGTTTTTCTTTGTCGGCGACGGCTCGAGCGCCAGGTAAGCCGCTGCCGTTCGCCTGCCACCACACCGGACCGAGCGGTCTCGTTCGATACGTGAAAAGCGAATCCACCGTCAGCACCGACGGATCGACTTGCTGCGCGAGTACCGGAACGAGCAGCAGCAGGATTACTGGAATCGCTAGAATTCTTCGTCTCATGTTTACCTCAATTTGTATAAGTCTGTGGCCGCCCGACGAGGCTGGCGATTGCCGCAATCATCTCAGCCTGCTCGACCGGTTTTGCCATGTGTTTATGATAACCCGCCTCCAGCGCGCGTTCACGATCCTTGCGCGACGCATAGCCTGTCAGCGCGATTGCCGGCGTAGTGCCGCCTTCGTCGACCGGCAGCGCGCGCAACTTTCGAATCAGCTCGTAACCGTCTTCGTCCGGCATGCCGATGTCGCTGATCAAAACATCGGGTAGCTCCTCGGAAACGGCTTTGAGCGCTTCTGCTGCGGATTTCGTCGACGTGACCTTCGCACCGTAACGCTTCAGCATCGTTCCGAGCAACTTGCGCGAGTCGTCGTCGTCTTCGACCAGCAAGCACGTGAATGCCGTCGAGCCTGACGCGATCGCTGCGACCGCGTCGACGTTCGACCTCGCGACGTCGTTCCTCGGCACGAGCCGGGTCGCGTCGCTCCTGCGCCAACGGAAGATCGACCGTGAACGTCGATCCCTGACCCAGTCCTTCGCTTTCCGCTTCGATCGTGCCGCCGTGCAACTCGACCAGATGACGAACGACGGCGAGTCCTAATCCGAGTCCGCCCTGTTTCCGCGAAATCGAACCCTCGGCCTGGCGAAAACGGTCGAACACGTACGGCAGGAACGTCTCTGAGATGCCCTCGCCCGTGTCGCTCACCGACAAACGCGCCGTCGCCTCAACACAGTAGAGACTGATGTCTACAGTGCCGCCGCGCGGAGTGAACTTGATCGCGTTCGAAAGCAGGTTCCAGATCACCTGTCGCAGGCGATTCGGATCGCCCTTCACCAGACATTCGCCTGAGATGAACTCCGTTCGCAGGTGGATGTCTTTCACGTCAGCCGTCGGACGCAACGCGTCGATGGCGGCTTCGACGATCGGCGTCAGGTTCAACGGATGCAGATCGAGACGCAGATTTCCGGTGATGATGCGTGAGACGTCGAGCAGGTCGTCGATCAGCCGCGCCTGCGAACGTGCGTTGCGCTCGATGGTTTCGAGCGCGCGTAACGCATTCGCGCCTTCAACCTCGCCGTTGCGAATCATCGAAGCCCAACCGAGAATCGACGTCAGCGGCGTGCGCAGTTCGTGCGAAAGCGTGGCGAGAAACTCGTCTTTCAAACGATCCGCTTCTTCCGCGTGTTGTCGCGCGTCGCGTTCGCGGACCAGCAACGCCGCGCGTTCTTGTTCGCCTTTCTCGCGCGCCGTCACGTCGAGCACGAGCGACAGGACTGAAACGAGCTGCCCGCTATCGTCACGCAGCACCGAGTTGTACCACTCGCAAAATAGAATCGTTCCGTCGCGCGTGTAGTTGCGATTGCGCAGCACGCCCTGAACTTCGACGCCTTCGCGCTGACGGTTCGTCACCAGCGCCACCGCATCCACGTCGTCCGTAAACACGAACTGCCACTCGTTGACGTGTTTGCCAATCACTTCATCGGCTTTCCAACCAAACAAACGTTCGGCAGACTTGGACCAGCGCGACACGCGAAAATCGCTGTCCCACTCGACCACGGCCAATGGTGAACTCTCAACGTGAAACGCGAGTTGCCGATAAGCGACGTGGACCGCTGCCTCGGCCTGCTTGCGCGCGGAGATGTCGGTGATGATGGCAATGCCGCCGGCGATGTTGTTTTGATCGTCGATCAGCGGCGAGTAACGGCATTCGAATGCACCGCTTTTGGAAAGTCCGTATGGATGGTTCTGACAGATGGATTCTTTGCCGGCCAGCGCTTCCAGCAACGAACCTTCGTGGCCTTCGTGCAGGAACGGAAAAACTTCGAGCACGCTCTTGCCGAGCACTTCTTCGCGGGTGGAACCTGCAATCCGTTCCATCGCACTGTTCCAGGCAATGAGTCGCAACTCGCGGTCAAACGCGAAGATTCCATCGACGGTAGCGTCGATAAGGCGACTTAACAGGAATGGGGAAACGCCTTCCAAAGTCAGGGGAACAAGCTCACAGAATAGATTTGCGCAGAACTAAAGCTGAGGGGAGTTATCTGCGCCTGTACTCTGTGTAAACTATGGCTCACTTCCCTGTCAATAGCATTGCTCCGGTAGGCCTTACGCAAGCGAGAAACACAGGGAAAGGAGATCCTAAAAAATCCCTTTTTCACTGGCGTTCCGCAGGCGGGAAGGACAGGCCCTGCGCTGCCGTTCACTTCCCTGTCAATAGCATTATCCCGGTAGCGTCGCGGACGAGGACATTTGAGCCCAGCAGGACGGGCACCGCCCAGGTCGCGGCTTCCGCGACTTCATAGCGCTTCTCGACGTCAAACGCGGGCGTGCCGCGCTTGGCGACGATGAGATCGGCGCTGTTTGTCAGGAAAATTACGTGTTGCGGTGTGAGTAACAGCGACGCGTGCTCGCCTTCGCGTCCCTCGGTCGCCCATTTCACCGCCCCGGTTTTCGCGTCGACGGCGACAAACTGGCCTTTCCGTTTCGAAGAATGACCGTAAATCAGGCCGTCGCCAAACACCGGCGAACTCATGTACATCGCGACGTCGGCATTTTTCCAGGCCTCCGTGGCCTGCCACTTACCGGCCGATTGCGCGAGCGAATAAGCGTGCGTGCCGGCGCGGGTGCCGGAGACGACGAGATGCGTGCCGGTCCACAGCGGCGTGGTAATGTTTTCGTGCCATTCGTCAGGGAACGCGACGGACCACAGTTCTTTGCCGTTCCTGGCGTCGAGGCCGACGATAGATCCTTCCGTCATCGTCACCAGTTGTTTGGTCCCGCCAAGGTCGATCACGACCGGCGAGGCGTAACCCGGACCGAGTCCCTTCCATTCCCATTCGGTCGCGCCTGTTGCCGGATTCAGGGCCAGAATCTGCCCGCCGTGAATGTCGCTGCCGACCTGAACGACGACGCGGCCGTCGACGGCGATCGGCGACGCGGCTGTGCCACAAAAGAGCTTGCTGGTGTCTATAGATTTCGAGAAGTCGCGCGTCCAGAGCACCTTGCCGGATGCGGTGTCCCACGCGTTGAGAATTCCGGTAACGCCGAGCGTAAAGAGCCGGTTACCGATGACGAGCGGCGTGGAGTTTGGACCTTTTGCCATCTGGACGGCGTACTGGTTCTTATTGAAAACGGCCTGGTACTTCTGCTGCCAAAGCAACTTGCCGTCGGCGAGGTTGATGCCTGAGACGATCTCTTCCGGATCGCGCCGGGTGTGAACGAAAACGCGGCCATTCGCGACGACGGGCGACGAATAACCCTCGCCGATCTCCACGCGCCACGTCCGTTGGAACGTTTCGGGCCACTTGGCGGGTGCGTTTTTCGCCGAAACCGAGCCGTCGCGCGCCGGACCACGCCACTGGGTCCATTCCTGAGCGTTCGCGGTTATCGTGGTCGTAAGGAGAGTGAGCGCCAGTATTGTTTTACTCATGAGGCGGATAATAAATCAGCCGGTGATATCATCCAAGAGAGTGCGTACTCTCGGTAAGAACAAGTCAGGAAGGGGGCAAGCGCCCCCGCCGTAGCGATAGCGGGGGCGTTGCCCCCTTCCTGACTGTTCTAAGTTCGTAACAAGAGTTATGCGTAGACGAGCGACCAAAGTTCTAAAGATCGTGGTCATCGTGGTCGTGCTGGCGATTGCTCTCACGGCCGTGCGGATCTACACGTACGGCAACAGCGCGTCTGACACGCAAGCGGATGCGGCGGTGGTGCTCGGAGCGGCCGTCTGGAGCCAGGGCGTCTCGCCCGTTTTCAGAGAACGAATCAATCACTCGATCGATCTTTACCGCCGCGGTCGCGTGAAGAAGATCATCTTCACTGGCGGCCAGGGTAACGCAACCGAACCGACCGAAGCCGCGGCCGCGCGCGCGTACGCACTGAGCAACGGCATATCCAAAGACGACATTCTCATCGAGCAACGTTCGCATACGACTTACGAAAACCTGGTCTATGCGAAACAACTGGCAGACGTGCACGGCTTGAAGAAAGTGCTGATCGTCAGCGATCCGATGCACATGAAGCGCGCGATCGCGATGGCCCACGACGTCGGACTCGATGCATATCCATCGCCAACGACGACGACGCGCTATACCGGCTTTCGCACTCAAGTTGAAGAGCTTACTCGCGAAACGTTTTATTATCTCGGCTACACAATCCGCAGTTTCGTAACGCAACCACCGGTGCAAGCCATGGCAATCTCTGCATCTGCTGAAACAGTTACTTCACCAAACACCGATTTCGATACGCATGTCGCGCAACTAAAGCAACGGCTGCCCTCGCGCGACTTTTCGATCGTGGTCCAACCGCCGTTTGTCGTGATCGGCGACGAACCCGCGCCGGTCGTCAAGGAACGCGCCGAAGGGACGATCAAATGGGCAGTTGAAAAACTGAAGCAGGACTTCTTCACCGAAGATCCGAAAGAGATTCTCGACATCTGGCTGTTCAAAGACGCCGACTCGTATCAGAAACACGCGCGGCTGCTCTTCAAAGACACGCCAACAACGCCGTACGGCTACTACTCGCGTTCCAACAAGGCGCTGATCATGAACATCTCGACCGGCGGCGGCACACTCGTTCACGAGATCGTCCATCCGTTTATCGAAGCGAACTTCCCGTCGTGTCCGGCGTGGCTGAACGAAGGTCTCGGCTCGCTGTACGAACAGTGTGGCGAAGAGGACGGCCACATTCACGGTTATGTGAACTGGCGTTTACCGGGTTTGCTGAAGGCGATCAAAGCGGGCGAGGTCGGATCGTTCAAAGACTTGCTGGCAATGGACGCAAACGCGTTTTACGGCGACACGCGAGGCGTCAATTACGCGCAGGCGCGGTACCTCTGTTACTACCTGCAACAAAAAGGCCTTCTCATCACGTTCTACAAGAAATTCCACGCGAACCAGAAAACCGATCCCACGGGCTATCAAACACTGAAATCCGTCTTGCAGGAAACGGACATGCAGCAGTTCCAACGCAAGTGGGAAAAATACGTTCTCGGTCTGAGCCAGGAATTTGAGCTGCGACTCGCGAATTAGATCACGTCCGCGAAACTCTTCCGCGTCCGGGCAAACCACCAGTAACCAAACAGACAAACCAGCATCGCGACGACGGTGAAGTATGCGAGGCCGCGCCAGTCAGGCGCCGCCCGTCGAGGAAGATGCGTCGATAGCTGCGCACGAGTGGTGTGAACGGATTGAACGCTTATCAACAGACGAAAACGTTCGGGCACGATCGATTCGGGATAGATGATCGGCGTCAGGTACATCCACGCCATCAGCAACAACGTGATTCCCTGCGCGATGTCGCGTAGAAAAACGCCGAGCGACGCGATCAACCACGCGGCGCCGAGCGCGAACATCAATTGCGGGATCAAAAGCACCGGCAACCACAGCGCGGTCAGTTGCAACTCGCGCCGGATCACGAGCGTCGCGATCAAGAAGCGCGACAGTCGCGAACAACTGATTGCCAAGTGCCGCGAACACCTGCGCCGCCGGCAGTGTCTCGAGCGGAAAAACGACGCGCTTCACGAGGTTCGCATGAATGATGATCGTGTTCGCCGACTGCTGCACTGACTCCTGAAACATCGTCCACGGCAACAATCCGCAAAACAGATACAGCGCGTAGTCCCAGTGTGAATCGCTGGCGCCGAAACGCGCGCCGAAGATCCCGGCGAAGATAAACGTGAAGATCGCGATCATTACGACGGGCGTCAGCACTGCCCACGCAATGCCCAGCGCGGAGCCTTTGTAACGGCCGAGCAGTTCTCTCTTCGCGAAGGAGTAGATCAGTTCCGAGTACATCGTCAGTCGAATCTGTCGATGGCGCCAATGCCGCGCCAACTGTTCTTGTTGTGCCAACGTGATCGTCACGTCCGCTGCGCCCAGTCGCGCCACCACTTTTCAAACTCCTCGCGCGAAATGTAAAACGCAGTCGGCGCAACCAGATGATCGAAGACGATCGTGTGCTGCTCGCGCCAGCCGAACGGCGCGATCGCGCTGCAGATAGTCGTTGTAAAAAAGATGTCGCGCGAGTGACGAGCCGTTGCTGGTTCAGTGGTCCATAGACAAGCTTCGTCGCCAGAAACATGACCGGCCGCCGGAATCTTCGACAAGTGCAGCAACGCACGCTGGTCGATCCGCGACGTGATCTTCTCACGCACCGGATTCACAAAACGCACGATCCACTCGTTGTTCTCCGCGCCGTAAATCCACGCCGACAGATGCCCGCCCGGTTTGACTTTCGACGCCAGCGACAAGAAACCCATCACGCGGATCGGGAAGTGATGCAAAACGCCGACCGAAAACGCGTAGTCGAACTTGCGCGCGCAGCGGCAGGTGATAAATGTCGGCTTGAATGATGTGCACGTTCGGCAGCGAACGCGTCGCGGCGAACGCCGTTTCAACCGCCACGCTGAGATCGATGCCGATAACGTCACGCGCGCCCCATTCGCGCGGCGAGTTGCGTGTGACGTCCTTTGCCACAACCGCCTTCGAGCACGACCTTGTCGCGGAAAAACTCCGGCGTGACGGGCGCGATCCATCCGAGAAACTGTTCGGCGTAGCGGTGATCTTCCTGCGTGAAGTGCTGCCATTGCCAACCGAAATTCTCGGCGGTCGCCTGTTTGTCGCTCTCCACTTCCGCGAGATCCGCAAAACGCGGAATGCCGCGCGTGATCGGAAACGAAGATGCGCACGCAGCGCAACGCAAATCGCCTTCCATGATCTCCGCTGCTCCGCTCGTGAAACGGAGAGATCCAGAGAGGTCATCGTCAAGGCACGGACACACCAGATACGAGAGTAGTTTTTCCTTCAACCGCTAGATGCTAACACGATGTAATTAGCATTCGCGCGGTGGTGTGGCGTCGTGAGGATGCCGAAGCGCGACTGGTACTCTTCCGAATTCAGAAACCAGCAGGCCACCGAGCGCGCGGCGCCCGCGTCGCGCAGCGGTTTGTTCTTCACCAAGTTGAGCCAGTAAGCGAAGCCGCTTTCATCCGGATCGCGCCGCAGGTAGGCGAAGTACTGGAACAGCACGAGCGTCTGATTGTACTGCGCGTCGACGATCTCCGCCTGGGTTGCCAAGCCTGGCGAGACACCGCCGCGCGGCCCGCATTTGATCATCCAGCAAGGCGATCATGTCGTCTTTGTTTGCGGCCGCAATCGACGCCCGTCGTTCTGCGACGACGTCGCGAGAATCGCATCGACAAACTCCGTCGACTTCATCGTCACCGGATACTTCGTTTGAATTCCGGACGTTGCACGAAAGCTGGTAGCGAGCGCCATGCCGTCCGCGTTCCTGATCTCCGTTCTCACTCAGCAGCACGGCGCGGTCGCTCTCGAACTCCGTCAAACTTCGGACGGCGTCCGAGCGACGAAGAGTACAAGCTGTTCAGGAACAACGCCGTCGACGGCATCTCGTTCGACGAACAGGCCCGCGGAAATGTCGATCTCGCCGCGCGCAAACACTCCGTCTTATCACCGCACTGCACAAAGTTGCGCGGTGAGTTTCTCGATCGCCGCCGGATCAGCTTCGCGCCCGGTCAGATCCGCGTAATGCTGATTGATGAAGAAACGCAATCGTCAACCGGATTCGGATCGGCGTCGCGACAGCCGGATCGATCGTGATCGCGCCCGGCACGAACGCGATTTCACCTGAGTTTGACTGCAACCGGATCGTGTAATCCCCGAACGGCGCGTTCGGCGCGACCTGCACTTCGACACTGATCACCGGAAACGGCGTTGATAGTTGTTCGCGAACGAGGGTCGCCGGATCGACGGTGAAGAACGGCGAGTTGACGATGATGCTCGTGCCGGGCACCTGGTCCACGCCTTCGCCGCCGAGATAGATCTTCACGCGTTTGCCGGGTTCGAGCGGGAACGCGCACGGTCGAGAGTTCTGCGTTGAGACCGATCAGCTTTCGGACTGAGAGCGGAAGCCTGCGCGCGGCACCAGTTGTTAGTTGAGCGAACTGACGTCGTCGGCGTCGCTTCACAGTGACCTGGTTTGAAACTTCAAAACTGCGAAACTTCTGTGTGCCCGCGACACGCCCTCTTCAGCTTCGCGGCGAAACCATCACGCGATACTGTCCCGGCAGCGAATCCTTCCAATTCGTAACTGCCATCGTCACGCCGTAACGTCGCTGGCCATGACCCGTCCGGTCGTGGCGTTCTCGGCCCAGATGTTCACGCCGCTCAAGGGCATGAGCGCGCCGGGCAGTGCGGTTGTCGACGAGACGTGCCTTCGATGCGGCCGAGACGCTGCTCTGGACCATACAGCGTGCGGATCTTTTGCCGATCGTCTTCGCTCAACGTGCGTTCGGTCAGCGCGGGCAAACCGAAAGTGCCGTTGAATGCCTGGCGGCTCTGCATCGTCGAACCGAGCACCGCCGAATGATCGAGACCAAGCAGGTGTCCGATCTCGTGTGTGAACGTCGCTTCGAGATCGTAAGTGCCGGGTGTGCCGTCGGTTGAAAACTGTAACGCCGTGCCGTCGTCGGCGTGCGGGACGCGGATTGATGCTGATGTCGGCTTCGACGATGGTGCCGTGTTTCGGGATTGTAGAAGACGCGCGTGCGGCCGGTAGTCGTGTCGGAATTGAACTCTTCGTTTTCGATAGTGACGGCGATCGTGATCAAGACTGATCCCGTCGCCTCGCTTCCGCGGGACTAACCGACGTGGCCGCCGTCCACATCACGACGAAGTTGATGTTTGCAAGACTGGACCAGCGTGCAAGTGCGCGGCGCGCTGCGCCGACGACGTCGCTGTCCGGTTTGATGTTCGCGCCGGGCAACAGCAGCGACGTTGGAAAAGGCGACTTCGATGGTCCGTTCCTGGGCCAACGAATGCGACGTGCGGTTTGCGGCTGCGGGATCGACGTTTCGGATGAGTCGCGGATTCGATCTCTCCCGGACCACCCAGGCCGGGCTGCCTCCTGGCGCCAAGGCCAAAAAGAGTGCCACACTCGCTACTATGGCGACGAGAGACTGCATCATTAGAGTTTCCTGGCGAGGACGGACCAGTTAATCAAACCGTAGGAACCGTTGGGCTGGGGGGCCGGCAACCGGCGCATCGTATCACGCTTTCCGGCCAAAAGTCGAAAAATCCGCGTCACGAGGACGACGCGGATTCTCGAGCTCGATCAATTGATCGTTATTCGCGGCGCTGTGGCTGCCGGTCGACTGGACGTAGTTACTCCGTTCTTGGAAACTGTCACGACGACAGGCACGTCTCCCGCACCGGCCAATGAAGCCGGAAGCGTGAAGTTTATGATGTCGAAACCGGGCATCTCGAGGTTCGGCCGGACCGAAAGAATTGCGCCGCCGGTGATCGCGGTCGTTCCCACGGTCACCGTGACTTCGGCCGGGATCGCGAAACGAACGCCCGTCACGTTCAATTGGATCACTGTCGGTACCGTAGCGCCGCTCGCGTCCGTTGGTCGTGACGCTAAATGGTTCGCGTGGCGTGCTCGGATTGGTCACGTTTAAGCGCAACCGCGCGCCCGCCAGCGTCGCCGGTGGTCGTAAAGATATCGGGCTGAACGCCGATGACCTGCATCAATCCGCGAAGAATGGTGTCGGTGTTTGCGCCTGCGTCGAGAATGTTGACGACGACGTTGCGAAGTCCTTGCGGCAATCGCGACCGGCATGACGAAATTGATCTGTTTTTCGGCATTGCCGACAAAGTAAAGTCCCGCCGCATCACCATTGACGGAAACAGAAACGCCGTTGAGCTCAATCGGCAACGCCGGGCTGCGCCTCGTTTCAGATCAACAGCTTCCGGCAGTGGCATTCGACGGCGCAAGCGCAACTGTCGAACGCACAATAGTCAGTTCACCCGGCGCCAAACCGAAAGGCGCGCCGGGAACAGGACTCGGCGTTGGCGTCGGAGTTGGAGTCGGACTCGGAATCGGGTGTCGCTGCGGTAACCGGCATGTTGCTGACGCCAGTGAAGAACGACAGCGCTGCCGATGAACTCGCCGTCACCAGTGGACTCAGCAGTGTAAAAAAGCTCGCGTCCGAGAAATCAGTGTTGCCGCCACCCAATTCAACGCCGCCGAGAAGAAACGCCATGCGCTTGCGCGTTTCGCTGATCGAGAAGGCAGTGCCGCCGAACGGCGGTCCTACCGGCGTGCGTCGTCAGGCGAATGAAACGTGTTTGTCGACGAAGCGGGAATCGCAGTCAGAAATATTTGCGGCGACCTGCGGACGTTCAATCCTTCGCATCCTGCGCCTCCGGCGGAAACGTTCCGTCCGGCCGGAAGTTCAGGGCTGAAGCAAAAACCAGACTCGAAGGTTTGAGTGAAGCTGTCGTAATCCGTAAACGTCGGGAAGTGTACGATGTCGGCCAACACAGTCGGCCGCGGTCCGATCTCGACGAACGTGTCGGTCGCGACAGTGTAAACAAAAGTACCGAGAAACCGCTGGTCGCAGCGGCATTGGATTTCGGATCCGTGGCGCGCGACTCGAAAGCAAGGAACGCGCCGTTGCGGCTCAATCGCCGGCCCGATGGTCCACACGTTAGTGTTGCCGGCTGCCATTCTGCGTGCGCGTCACCTGGCGAACGTTGCTGACTGACGAACCGCTGAAGTTCGCCAGAAAGATCTCGGCGTTACCGTCAGCGTTGTTCGTCGCGAGATTCGCGCTGGAAATGAAAGCCACGAGTGATCCGTCGGCAGATAATTGACGGGTTACTTTGAAAGATGAAACCGATTCCGGGCGCTGCGTCCTGCGTATTCGTAGCTTGAGTAAACGTAGGCGGCGCCGATGTTGTAAAAGAATAGCTCCGGATTGCCGTCGGCATTGCCGACGCCTCCGACACGGATTGCGCGTCGAGATAAAAGCGATGATCGTTCCGTCGTCGCTGATCGTGGCTTCGCGATTGTCGTCCGCGAAGAACGGCGCAACTTGGATTCCATCTTGTACTCCACCCGCCGTTGGCAAACGGCTCGCGGGTGTGTTAGTGACCTGCGAGAACATTCCCGTGCCGCCAGATCCTGAAGCGGAAGATCTGCGCCGAGCGTTAGATCCACATCGGCTACAGCGGGAATGCGATAGATCCAGATCTCGGAATTTGCGTCCTGCGCGAGAGTGCCTTCAGTGCCGTTGAAATTTCCCGGGCTCGGCGCGTTCGAACTGAACACGATCGTGTAGGGACGTAATCCGCCAACCAAAGTCGGCGCGCAGCGAGATCATTGGCGAACGGTTATCGATCTCGATCTTCACTGTCGTTGATCCGCGGGCAGTGGCGTTGGAGTCGGTGAGTCGGGCTCGGCAGTTGGCGTTGGACTTGGTGTTGGAGTCGGGCTCGGTGTCGGCTGTTGGATTTGGAACGTTTCTGGTGTTTGTGATCTGGAAAATTCGTCGCTGCGCGTAATCGAGCAGGAAAATCTCGCGATTACCGTCCGCGTTGTTTCTGGTTGGTGTTCGTTCTGTTGAGACGTCGGCGTTAGAAACGAAGACGACGAACCGGCCGTTGGCAGTCATGTCGCCGATGGTGGTGTTGAAAGCTACGCTCGGGTTCGACGTGATTTGGACGACGAAAGGATCAGGGGTCGCGACTCGGCGTCTGGGCCGCGACGGAGCATGTGAGCCACCGATGAGCATAAACACGTAAGCTTGCGCACAATAACCAGAAAACTTGCTTCACGAAATCCTCCGCAATAAAGACGCGAATACGAGCAGATTAGATGCCCTCGGGGAGCTGAGCAGCGTCGCACGCAGGTGATGTATTATTGCCGGCACCGGCGATTAAAGAACGGCCATTTTAAGCAGAACCCCTCCAGACCGCAAGCACGCACCAAATCCCAAGTAGCGAAGCAGTTTGACTACGCCGAAGGCGTTCGCTAATGCCAGCTGAATACGCCGAAGGCGTTGGCTAGTCGCAGCCCAGGGTTGCTTCAACCCTGGGTCTACGCCTGCAGAAGTCTGAACTCTGAAGGAGTTCCATTGCAAACCGAACACCTTCAGTGTTTCCTAGTGCGTTTTGCCTCTGTCCCAGGGTTGGAGCAACCTGGGCTCCCATTAGTGAACGCCTTCGGCGTACTCCATCTGCAACACGCTTCTAACTGGCGTATCCGATCTGCGACACGCTATCTAACTATAGACCGTTCAGGATGAATTTCCGTTGGCGGCGACCCCGGAACTTACAGAAACACTGATCTCACTGCTACAATCCACCGCGTGACCAAACGAGCGCTGATTACCGGCATCACCGGCCAGGACGGCAGTTACCTGGCCGACTACCTGCTCGGCCTCGGCTACGAAGTCCATGGCCTCGTCCGGCGCGTCGCGCTCGAAGCACCGGAAACGCAGTTTCAGCCGGATCGCCCATCTGCTCGATCGCGTCACGCTCCACCCGGCGAGTCTCGAAAGTTACGCCAGCATTTTCCACGTTCTGAGCCAGCACGACTTCGACGAGTGTTATCACCTCGCCGCGCAAAGCTTTGTCGCCGAAAGCTTCGCCGACGGCTTCTCGACGATGAACATGAACATCAATGGCACGCATTACGTGCTCGCCGCGTTGCGCGAGGTCGCGCCCGAAGTGCCGTTTCTATTTCGCCGGATCGAGCGAGATGTTTGGCAACGTCGACGGAAGTCCCGCAAAAGGAGACGACGCCGTTTCAGCCGCGCAGCCCGTACGGAATCAGCAAAGTGGCCGGGTTTCATCTGACCAGAAACTATCGCGAAGCTTACGGACTTTACTGCCTCAGCGGCATTCTGTTCAACCACGAAAGCCCGCGCCGCGGTCTCGAGTTTGTTTCGCGCAAGATCACCAGCACCGTCGCGCGAATCAAACTCGGTCTGGCGTCGGAACTCCGACTCGGCAACCTCGAAGCCAGACGCGATTGGGGACATGCGGCGATTACGTCCGCGCGATGCACACGATGTTGCAGCTAGCGCGAACCGGACGACTTCGTCATCGCTACGGGCGAAACGCACAGCGTTCGCGAACTCTGCGAGCTCGCGTTTGCGGAAGTGGATCTCGATTACCGCGAGTTTGTGAAAGTCGACGAGCGATACTATCGGCCCGCGGAAGTCGATCAACTGATCGGCGACGCGTCGAAGGCGCGGCGTGTGTTGGAGTGGGAACCGACTTACACGTTTCGCGAATTAATCAAAGAGATGGTCGCTTCCGATCTCGCAGCTTTGGCTTTACAGTAAACCTATGCCGCCAGCAATACGGGTCGAAGCGTGTTTCCAAGCAATACCGGATCTACAACCGGCCCGTCGATCGACTGAAAGAATCACTGACGCGCGGCCACTGGAAGACTCATCGCGAGTTCTGGGCGCTGCAGCGACATCAGTTTCGAAGTCGAAGCCGGCACCACGACGGGCATCATTGGTCCAAACGGATCCGGCAAATCCACGCTGCTGCAAATCATCACCGGCACACTCGAACCAACGCACGGCACGGTCTGGCACGAAGGACGAATCGCGGCGTTGCTGGAGCTCGGCGCGGGTTTCAATCCGGAGTTCACCGGGATCGAAAACGTCTTCATGAACTCCGTCGTTGATGGGGCTTTCGAAAGCGGAAACCGAACGTCTGCTGCCGGAGATCGACGAGCTTCGCGGAGATCGGCGAGTTTCATTCATCAGCCGCTGAAGACTTACTCGAGCGGCATGTACATCCGGCTCGCGTTTGCGACGGCGATCGCCGTCGTCGCCGCAGATCTTGATCGTTGACGAAGCGTTGTCGGTCGGCGACGCGGTGTTTCAGCATCGTTGCACGCGTCGGATCAAGGAGATGCAGGAGAACGGGAACGACGATCCTCTTCGTGTCGCACGATCCGGGCGCGATTCGCGCGCTCTGCTCGCGCGCGATTCTCTTGGACGGCGGACGCATGGAAGCAGACGGCGCGCCCGCGGACGTGCTCGATCGTTATCAGAAAGTGATCATGGCCCGCGAAGCGGCGTACGCCGAAGCGTCAACTCGCGATGCGTCAGGAAACCACCGTCGCCGACAGTTAGCGACTGACGGTCCAGATGACTGCAACGCCCCAGTTCACTTATCGACACGGCAACCGCGACGCCGAGATCCTGCGCGTCGATCTGCTGATGCCTCGCAACCGCCGCGCCGTGAAACTGGTCGAGAGCGGCCAACTGGTTCACCTGCGCGTGCGCGCTGTGTTTCACGAAGACATCGAAGATCCGGTTTACGGTTTCATCATTCGCAATCGCCACGGCATTCAATCTCTACGGCACGAACACGCAAGTGCAGGGACTGCAAACCGCGGTCGCGTCAACCGCGGCGAACACGATCGAGACGACGTTTTCGTTCAACTGCTGGCTCGCGCCGGATCTGTATTCGATTTCGATCGCCGTTCACAGTCCGACCGCAGTTAGCTTCGACTGGATGGATGGCGCGTTGTTCTTTCGCGTCTTCAGCGATATTCCGATCGAAGGCGTCGCCAATCTCAATGCCACGCGTCACGACCGAATCGCTCGGCGAATGCCGGCAACCTCGCGATTTCCCAAACGAGATGAAGGACGATCTGTTAAAGCTCGCGGGTATCGACGACATCGCCGGGTTCTATCGCGATCGCTTCTACACCGGCGGTGTGTTGGAAGCGCAGTTACTTCGACGCGATCTATCGTTTCGACATCAATTTCGCGCGCACGATGTGGGTTTACGACAACGTGCGTCGCGGATCGTCGGTGCTCGATCTCGGTTGCGGCGAAGGGCTGCTGGCGTTACTCAAACGCAAAGACGTTTATCTCGCGGGTGTCGATCTTTCGCCTGATCTGCGTCGGACTGGCGCGTCGCAACGGTTACGACGTGGCGTGTATGGGCCAGGCTGACGGAGCTGCCGTTTGCCGATGCGTCGTTTGATTACGTCGTCAGTCTCGACGTGTTTGGGCACATTGATTTTGCCGACAAGGACGCGGTGCTGGCGGAGATCAAGCGCGTGTTGCGGCCCGATGGCGTGACGATGCACGGCATCGAGTCGCTGAATCGCGAACTGCACGCGCGATTACGACGGCGATGACCGAGGAAAAACTGGCGCGACTTCATCGCGGTCGACGGACATATCGGGTTGGAGGTCGACGAAGAGATCGCGCGTCGCTTTCGCAAGTTCTTCGCGTCACGTGCAAGACCGAACCGCGTTACACGCTTTGTTTGAGCGTCGGCGGAGTTCATCAAGCAGTACGACGAATACGGCGTGCCTTTCGATCGCGACTTCATCGACTACCTGCGCGGACTATCGTTTGAGCGAACGGCACGCGTTCGACATGGCGATGGGCTACGTGTTCGGAAAGATCTCGGATCTGCATTTAAAGCTGCCGTCGAGTGGTTTGTATCTGCTGGTTAAAGGCTTCGAATGCTCCGCCGGGAGCCGTTCTACAACGCGCATCGCGATCGCAGCGATCTGCTGGAATCGCGCGTGACGTTTGGCGACGGCTGGTACCGGGCGAATCACACGCCGCGCATCGCGCGCTGGATGGACAAACATTCACGGCTGCAATTCGAGACCACGGATGCGAAACACATCAAGCTTGAGTTGATGACGCACATTCCCGAGCTTCGATCGCAGCCGATCGAATTGCAGTTCGAGTTGAATGGCGAGCGGGTAGGTGCGTTTTCGTTGTTCGACTACGACTGGTTGGAAGTTTTGTTCGAGATCCCGGAAAAATTGCGAACGAGTTCGCGGTTCGAACTCGACATTCACGCTAGCCGCACGTGGCAACCCGCACTTCACGATCCAAACAGCAACGACGACCGCCACCTGTCGATCGCCGTCTGCAATGTCGAAGTCAATCCCAATCAGGCGACGGCGATGGTGTAGTTCGCGGCGAACAGCGCTGTCATGATTCCGAGGATGGTGATGAAGATGTAGCGGATCGTCGTGTCGAACCGTTCCGACTTCGCGACGACAGCCAGCGCCAGGTACATCGGAAAGATGACGAGCGCATAGCGATCCATCGATTGCAGCATGCCCGAAGAGAGCGGCAGAAAGATCATCAGAAAAGCGTAAATCCCGAGCGACCATTCGCGTCGCCTGAGCAAAAGATAAACGCAGACCAGACAGAGCACGGCTGACCCGGCGTTCAGCAGGTTGAAGTTCCACGGTTCGATGATGATGTGTGGATGGATGAGGTATTTCCCCAGCGTGGTCAGAAAGAATCCGGGCTTGCGTCCCCAGTGCGCGACTGCATGCCGCCACGCCCACGCATCGCCACAAGCCCACCACGAATAAAGCATGAAAGCCCAGAGACCGACGGGAACCAGCATCAGGCCGAGTATCTTCCTGATCTGCAGCGATCGATACATTTGCCAGCTCAGAATGAGCAACGCCGGTAACAGGAGCACGCCGTTTACGCGAGTTGCCGACGCGAACATGCCGATCACGCCTGCGGTCCACCAGTGTTCTTTCTTCGCTGCGTAGAAAGCCGTGACCGACAGCATCAGGAAAAGCGATTCGGTCAGCGGCACCGAGAAGAAATAACTGACGGGGAAAGTGGCGGTGTAGAAGATCGTGCGGCGCGCGACCTGCAGATCGTAACCAAACGCGAGCGTCAGTTTGTACAGGAACAACAGACCGATAAAGAGAAACAGGTTCGACAGCGCCGCGCCCGCCAGCATCACGTCTTTCGTCACGTGGCTAATCAGCCAAAGCAGCAACGGGTGCAACGGGAAAAAGACGAACTGCCGGCTGCGAGCGTTTTCGATGTCAAACGGTTCGCGCAGGTAACCTTCATGTGCGACGACCATGTAGTGGGCCACGTCGGCGCGCCACATCGAGTGGCGCAGCTTGCGCGCGATCGACACGTTTTCGAAGCTGACAAACGGGTCGCGGACATTGGTGGGCGAGTCGGGTATCGTGTTGACGGTCAGATGGCCCACGCAGATGAAGATGATGAAGATCAGGCTGCGCGTCAGCACCCAGACGTAGAGCGTGTCGCGCACACTTTGGTCCTGCCGGAGGCGAACGAACCACTTGTTTTCGAGCAGTTTTCGGAGTCCTTGTAACAAGTTGTTAGAAGACGGATTTAACGAATGATAATATCCACGCCGCGTCACGCAACTGAGTACGCCGAAGGCGTTGGCTAATGCGACGTCTTTAACCCTGGTTAAGTCATGCACCAAATTCTCAAACTCTGAAAGAGTTCCAATCAAATCGAACACTTTCAGCGTTTTGATTCCTGCTTCGCCCTGTTCCCCAGGGTTGAGGCAACCTGGTCGCATTAGCCAACGCCTTCGGCGTTCTAACGATCACCGCATCATCAAGACGAGCGCCCACGAATATCAGATGAAAAACTGGTTCCTCGACAACCACAATCTTAAGCGAGCCTCACAATATATCGCAGCCGTCATTCTGTGCGCGCTTATTCTATGTTTCCTGCTTAAACTCTGGCGAGCCGACTTCCACGTGCCGTTTCATTACAACGGCGACGCGCTGCTTCACGCGATGTTCATTAAAGGCATCGCCGATAACGGTTGGTACTGGCAAAACCCTTCGCTCGGCGCGCCAAACGGATTGCAAATGTACGACTTTCCGGCGGTCGACAACTCGGCTGCTGCAATCCTCGCGTTGATTGGTTTATTCACAGATCATCCTTTTCTGATCCTGAACATTTTCTACCTGCTTACATTCCCGCTAGTCACGATTTCGTCACTTTATGTTTTGCGGCGATTGAAGCTGTCGTATGCGCCGGCGCTGTTCGCGAGTTTGCTGTTCACGTTTCTGCCGTATCACTTCATGCGCGGCGAGAGTCATCTTTTTCTGTCGGCCTATTACTTCGTACCGCTCGTGGTGATGGTCCTGTTGTGGGTCGCGTCAGACGCGTTCCGGATCAATCTTCGCGATCCGAAGTTCATCCTGAGCGTAGTCGTGTGCATTCTGATTGGATCAAACAGCGTCTACTATCCGTTCTTTGCGTGCTTCCTGTTACTGGTCGCGGGAATCTCGGCTGCGATCGTGCGCAGAAACGCGAAACCGTTGGCGACGGCGGGCGTGTTGGTGGCGATTACGTTCGGTGTCGTGGTCATTAATCTCGCGCCGAGCATTGTCTATCTTTACAAACAAGGTGACGCCGGCATCACGGAGCGAAGTCTTGCCGGACCTGAGATCTACAGTCTGAAGATCTCGCAGTTATTACTGCCGATCACCGGACATCGAGTTGGATGGCTCCACGCACTCAAAGACCTCTATAACAGGAACACGCAGGTTACGGAAAGCGACGCGGCGGCGCTTGGGCTGATCGGCAGCATCGGTTTCCTCGCACTGATCGCGCAGCTTTTCTACCGCCGGCGGGCTGACAATTCGACGTTTGCGGATCTCAGCATACTGAATCTCTTCGCCGTCCTGCTCGGAACGATCGGCGGGTTTGGATCGCTGTTCGCGCTGTTCGTGTCTGCGGCGATCAGAAGTTACAACCGGATCAGCGTGTTTATTGCGTTCTTCTCATTGCTGGCGGTCGCGATCGGTATCGAACTGTTTTACGAAAAGAAGGTGCGAGCACGCGGAGGGCGCGTCATGTTTTATGCGCTGCTGGCGTTCGTGTTCGTTGCCGCGATTCTCGATCAAACAAGCAGAGGTTACGTCCCGAAGTACGAGCAGATTAAGTCTGAATATCTGAGTGACGCTCGCTTAGTCGGCACTGCTGAATCGTCGCTGCCGGAAGGCGCGATGGTGTTTCAACTTCCGTACATCCCGTTTCCGGAAAATCCGCAGGTCAACAAGATGGTCGACTACGATCATCTGCGCGGCTATCTGCATTCGAAGAAGTTGCGCTGGAGTTATGGCGCGATGAAAAACCGGTCCGGCGATCTCTGGCAACGACAGATCGCCGCGTTGCCGGTCGAGCAGATGGTCCAGTCGCTCGCGTTCGCCGGCTTCAGCGGCGTGTACGTCGATCGCAACGGATATAACGATGACGAGTTTGCGGCTCTGGAAACGAAGTTGCGCGAGACGTTACAGATCGGACCGATCGTCAGCGAGAACGGCAGGCTCCTCTTCTTCAATTTAACTGACTACAACTCGCGGCTGCGTCAGCAATACTCAGACAGCGAGTGGCAGACAAAACAGGAACAAACGCTTCATCCGCTGATCCTCGATTGGCGTGGCGGTTTTTCCGGTCTCGAGTCTTCGCCGGAAAAGACGTGGCGCTGGAGTTCGAGCGAAGGTGAGTTGCACATCCACAACACGTCGCAGCGAGCGAGACGCGTCAGTTTGGAGATGTCGTTTGTCAGCGGTTACGAGCAGTTTGACGATCTGATCATCAGCGGTCTGACTTCCGACCAGCTCAAGACAAACTCAACGCCGATTGCTTATTCGAAGACCGTCAGCGTTCCGCCAGGCAGTTCGGTGATCAAGTTTGTCAGCAACGGCCGTCGCGTAGATGCGCCACTCGATCCGCGCGTGCTGATCTTCCGCATCGAGAACTTCAAACTGACAGAGCTGGATTAGTTTCGTTTAGGGTGTGAGTAGCACTTCATAGTGAAGATTGTCAGTCGCTCGTGACACGTCGTCGAACGAGCGTATCGCAACCTGCCGCAGCCGATGCTGCACCGGATCGTGCTCGACCTCCGCACAAACCTGCACCTCAAACAGCCCCGATTCAGCCACCAGCCCTAAAACATTCGCGCCAAAATCACTCTGAAGTCTCGTGATGACGTAGATCGCAGGCGACACCCGCGCGAAGTCGGCCAAATACGCGCGACACGGCTCAGTCTCCACGTGCTGAAGCACGAGCGACGCGAAAACCAGATCAAACCGCCTGCGCGACACGTCTTCCCAATCCGAACTGAGCAGATCGACGTTCTCCGTGGCGAGCGACCGGCACCGGACGATCATCGGTTCGAGGTCAAACCCGGCCACCTGCCGCGCGATCGACTTCAAATACGGAAAGTTTCGACCTACCCCGCAGCCGAAATCCAGCACCCAGTCAATCGAACCGGCAGCGCAATCGTCGGAACGTACGGCGTAAACGGCTTTCCCTGCTTATAACCCGTAAAAATGCGCTCGCGGAGCTCGTCATCGTCGTCCTCAGCGGCAATCGATGCCCATTCTTCTCGGCCAACCATCATGCTAACTCGTCTAAAAAACCGTGCTCAGATAATCGAATTGACAACCGAAATCGCCATTACTTATACTCCAAAACGGTCTTGGCAGATTGTGCCGGGCTCAGAGTGACCCCAGCCTCAGGTCTTGCAAAAAGGACAATCCCACCAAAGGTTTAGGAGCTGAATCTACATGCGGAAACTGTTCTTCGTGGCGCTAATTCTGATGTTTGCTTTTGGAGGGGCGCTGGCGCAAAGTCCTCCAACACTGCGGATTGTTACTGAGACCCCGAATCTCCCATCCGAACTTTTCTACGGCGACATCAAGGTGAAGCCCTTGCGGCTGCGACCGGGTACCAACATCCCGATCACCATTGATGACGCCGATTTCTTCGCTGCCCAGCAGTATATCGACTTCCTGCGACGCTTTCCGGATGCTCCGGGACATGCGCACTGGACTGGCGAGATCACCGAGTGCAGCGATCCCGCGAAGAGATTCCCAGGCGAGTCGCTGGCGCTCTGTACGGAACGCAAACGCGCGAACACGTCAGCGGCCTTCTTCCTTTCCCCTGAATCCGCGAACGGCGCCTACTTTGTGCTCCGTGTTTACTGGGGAACGTTAGGAAAACTTCTGAATCAACCCGGCTGCCCGGGCGTGCCGCAGAACCTTCCGGGTCATTGCCGTCCGAAGTACACGGATTACATAGCCGACATGGCAACGGTTGCTCAGGGCATCGTCGTTAACGACAAGCTCGACCCGAACGTGATTAACAACAACAAGCGCGCCTTCGTCGAACAGTTCATCACGCGAACCGATTTTCAGACGGTCTACGGCGCCCTGACGCCGACGCAGTTTGTCGACAAGCTCGCGCAGACGACCGGCGTTCCGCTTTCCGCCAACGATCGTACGGCACTGATCGCCGAAGTCACCGCCGGTAACAAAGCGAGCGCGGTGTTCAAGGTTGTCGATGGCACGACCACCATCACGGACGGCCATCTCACTTTCAACACCACCTACGGAAAGGCGTTCTACGACAAGGAATTCGACGACGCGTTCGTGTTCATGGAATACGTCGCCTACCTGCGACGCAATCCGGACCAGGACGGATTCAATCACTGGATCGGCAAGTTGAAGCAGTTTGGCAACTGGGTGGATGCGCAGATGGTGTTGGCGTTTATCCTGTCGCCTGAATATCGCAACCGCTTCTAGCGCGCGACGTCTTACTTTCTCAATGCTGGCCTCGTGAGGGCTTCTCGATAAACCTCACGGGTCAGCATTGCTGTTTGTGCCCACGAAAACTTCGCCGCGTGCTTCAGCGCTTCCACTGAAAGTGTCTCCCTCGCCCGCGCATCGCTAATTAACTCCACGATACTGCGCGCTAATGCCTGAACATCTGTCGCGTCGATCACTCTCGCCGTGCTGTTCGTCACACTGGGAACCGCACTCGCGATGACAGGCGCGCCGCACGCCATCGCTTCCAACGGCGGTAAACCAAACCCTTCGTAAATCGACGGATAAACAAAAGCGCGGCACGAGGAGTAAAGAGCACGAAGATCCGCGTCGGAAACGTATCCCACCAACTTTATTCGATCTGATTTTTCCAATCTGTTTGCCAGATCATTCTGTTTCCAACCGAGCTTGCCGGCGATCACGAGTTGAGGTCGTAACTCCGTCGTTCGCAACACGTCTTCAAATGCCGTCAGCAACGTAGCGAGGTTCTTACGCGGCTCGATTGTCCCGGCGTAAAGCACAAACTCGTCTTCGACGCCGAGACGTCTGCGCGCTTCCGCTGCAACGTCCGCCGGCGCCGGAACGAACGAAGCCTGTGGCGCGAGGGGAATCGCAATCACCTTCCCGGGCTCGATCCCAAGGTGTTCGCAAACCTCGCGTCGCACCTGTTCCGAATCAGTAATCACAAACGCCGCCTTGCGCGCCATACGCGGCAGCCGCACGCGTGCCCGCAAGACCGCGCGCGCTTCATGCGTGCTAGAATGCAGCAGCAAGGAAAGATCGTGGATTGTGATGACTGACGGGCAGTTACCTCGCAGCGGTACTTCGAAGTTCGTCCCGTGAAAGAGCGCCGTCGAAGTCCGGCGAAGATACGACGGCAGCCCGAGTGACCACCAGCGTCGCGCAAGCAGGCTCGGCTTCGAATAAACCAGCGAGAGATTTTCCGGCATGCCATTCGTGCGACGAGGAGCCCTCAAACGGACGCGGCGAGATCAACTGGAACTCGTCATGCGGTGCTTGCGCCGCCAGCGCCCGGGCCAGCTCGACAGTGTAAGTGCCGACACCCGTTTTCACTTGCGTGAGCGGCAGACCATCGAGACCAATGCGCATGAAATGAATCGTTCCTCAGCGGTCAATCTATGATCAAGCCAGAGCAGCCACGGATCGAGATCGACGATTTGGCGGCCGTCATTCGCGAATCAATCGCAACGCAAAAGCACCACGATGGTCCAAGGTTCGCGAATGGTTCGTCTGCCGCGGCGGCGCCGTCGTCATCGGTCCCTGAACTGAAGCTGCAACCGGATTTCCAACCTCGTTCGAACAATCGATACCACATCAGCGACCTCTTGCGGTATCACGACCGCGCGTTTGTCGACAATTCCTACCGCGCGATCTTGAAACGCCCGCCCGACGCAACCGAACTCGCACGCGATCTCAAACGTGTGCGGAGCGGTGAGTTCAACAAGATCGATCTGCTCGCCTCGCTTCGCTACTCAAACGAAGGAAAAGCAAAGGGAGTTGAAATCGACGGGTTGAGCACGCCGGCGCTGGTCCGTCAGTTGGGCCATCTTCCCGTGATCGGTTACTTTGTTCGACTCGCCATCGCGCTTGTGCGTCTTCCGAAGCAGGTGCGCGACCAGCGCGAGTTTGCCGGTTACGTCTTGTCGCAGAACCAGCAGATGGCGGATTACATCAACGGCGTTTCCGTTCGCCTCGCCGAGTTCAGTCAAACGCAGTCCGCGTTGCTCCGTCAATTGGAGGAAACGTTTACTCGAACGACAACTCTCGGAACATGCGGCGGAAACGCAAAAGATAGAACCGCGAATTGAAAAGCGGATTGCCGGAGAGCGAGAACTGATCCAAAACCAAATTGAAAAAATCCGTGTTCAAATCGGACTGCTGGATGCCAGTCTCCATGGCGCCGCCGCCAAACGTCTCGAGCTCGACGAGCTCTACTCCGCGCTCGAGGATCGGTTCCGTGGCACACGCGAAGAGATCAAAGAGCGTTTCAGGATCTATCTGCCGTACGTACAGGCAGTGCCTGATACGGATGTGATCGATCTCGGTTCCGGCCGTGGCGAGTGGCTCGAAATCCTGAATGAAGCCGGTATCGCAGCGCGTGGTGTGGAAAGGAACCGAGTGTCGATCGCGCAGTGTCGCGAACGAGGATTCGACGTCGTCGACGACGACGTCATCAGTTACCTGCGCAGCCTCGCCGACGCCAGTGTCAGCGCGATCACGGGCTTTCACATCATCGAGCACGTTTCGATCGATGCGCTGGTCACCCTGCTCGACGAAGTGCTGCGCGTGCTGCGTCCGGGCGGCGTCGCGATCTTCGAAACACCAAATCCCGAAAACGTTCTCGTCGGCAGCAACTTCTTCTACCTCGATCCCACGCATAAACATCCACTTCCCAGCGAGCTGATGGAGTTTCTGTTCGACAACCGCGGTTTCGATCGCGTCGAGGTGCTCAACCTGCACCCGTGGGACAGCGGGCGTGTCGCCGGCGAAGGCGAGCTCGCCGAACGTTTCAACGGCTTCTTCTTTGGTCCAATGGACTACGCCATCCTGGGATGGAAAACTGCAACCACAAAAGGCACAAGTTGAAGACGCAAAAAGGCACAAAACGAAAAGTGGATGAACTACCTGCGGCATGAGGATTCTGATCACGACCACCCAGGTCCCGTTCATTCGTGGAGGCGCTGAGGTCCATGCCGAAGGACTGCGCGACGCACTGCGGCGTTCTGGTCACGAAGCGGAGATCCTGGCGATACCTTTCAAGTGGTATCCGCCGGAAAAGATCCTCGATCACATGCTGGCCTGCCAGCTTCTCGACGTCACCGAAGTCGCGGGAACGCCGGTCGATCGCGTGATCGGGCTGAAGTTTCCCGCCTATCTGATCCCGCACCCGAACAAGGTGCTGTGGATCCTTCACCAGCATCGAACAGCCTACGAATTGTGGGACCACCCGTTGAGCGATCTCGTTTACTTTCCAAACGGCACGCACGTCCGCGACGTGATTCAACAGGCGGATCGGAAGCTGATCCCGCAAGCGAAAGCTGTGTTTGCGAACTCGCGCAACGTTGCGCATCGGCTCAAGAAGTACTGCGATATCGACTCGACGCCGCTTTATCACCCGCCTCCCGACGCGGAAAAGTTTTACAGTGGACCAGCAGAAGACTACCTGTTCTTTCCCAGCCGTCTCTGCATTCCCAAACGACAGTCGCTCGTGCTCGAAGCGTTGGCCCACACGCGCAATCCGGTGCGCATCTGCTTCGCGGGAACGTCGGACCAACCGTCGTACGCCGACGAACTGAAATCGCTGGCGCGAAAGTTCAAAGTCCAGGACCGCGCTGGAGTGGTTAGGCCCGATCAGCGGCGACGAGATGCGCCGCCGTTACGCCCACGCTCTCGGTGTTATTTATCCGCCGACGGATGAAGACTACGGCTACGTCACACTCGAAGCGATGCTGGCTGCGAAACCGGTGATCACCTGTACCGACTCCGGTGGACCACTGGAGTTCGTCACGAACGACGAGACCGGTCTGATCGCCGAACCCACGCCCTGACGCACTCGCCGCCGCATTCGACTCGCTCTGGGAAAACCGCCAAGAGGCAAAGACGTGGGGCGAAGCAGCACGCGAACGTTACGAGGGTCTAAACCTTTCGTGGGACACAGTCGTCAAGAAGTTACTCGCATGAGACTCAACTGGTTCTCACCGCTGCCGCCGGCAAAGACCGGCATCGCCGATTACTCGTTCGGCATTCTGCCCGAGCTGAGCAGCCGTGCGGACGTCACGCTGTGGACCGATCGCCCGGGCGCGGATCCGCAACTCGAGAAGTACGCAAAGGTCCGTCACTATCAACCCGATCGCATCGACTGGGTCGAACTCAACCGCGCTGAACTGAGTTTCTACAACATCGGCAACAACCATCTGCACCATGCAGCGATCTGGCAGGTGAGCCGGCAATCGCCGGGCATCGTGATCCTGCACGACGTTCGGCTGCACGACTTTTTCGAGAGCTTGTATCGCGGGCAATGGCGCGACGAGGCTGGTTATCTGAAGCAAATCGAAAAGCACTACGGCAACGAAGGTCTGACTATCGCGACCGAATTCGTGACCGCGCGACACGGCGATTTCGATCTGATGGCCCAGCGTTTTCCGATGACCGGCGCGGTGCTCGAGAACGCACTCGGCGCGGTGGTCCATACTCAAGACGCCGCCGAGGAATTGGCCGGCGTGAATCGTTGTCCGGTGTTTTATACGCAACTGCCGTCGGCGCCCATCATCATTCCAAAACGCACGGACGGCCGTCCGCCAGGGCCGTACCGGTTGATCATCTTCGGGCACATCGGACGCAATCGCCGTCTCGACGCGGTGCTGGAAGCACTGTCGCAACTGCCGCAACGAAATCGTTTCCAATTGGACATCTACGGCGAGATCGACGATGCGAAGACATTGCGCCAACGTATTCACACATTGGATCTCAAAGATACGGTGAAAGTGCACGGGTATGCACCGGCGGCGGATCTGGACCAGGCGCTGAGCAACGCGAGTTTGGCGATCAATCTTCGCTATCCGACGATGGGCGAGGCGTCGGCGAGCCAGTTGCGAATCTGGGAACATGGACTGCCGAGTATGGTGACGCGCGTCGGTTGGTATGCATCGCTGTCGGCAGACGCGGTGGCCCACGTGCGACCTGAGAACGAAGTCGCCGACATTCGTTCACACCTGGAAGCCTTCCTTGAAGACCCCGAGCGCTTCGCGCGCATGGGCCAGCACGGACTCTCTCTTGTGATGAGAGAACATCATCCAAAGGTTTATGTCAGCGCGATTATTTCGTTGGTGGAAAACGCGTGCGAGCTCAAATCACGACACGCAGCCTTCGATTTGGCGCGACGCGCAGGCGCCATTATGGGCTCATGGTCAAAACAGATGATTGATGACGCTGATTCTCCGAGACGAGTGGCTGAAAAGATTCACGCGTTCACGTTTACTGCACAAAGCGGGTTCGATACTCAGGCGAGATGATGAACGCCAGCACCAACTGCGCGTCGACCCAGTTGCCGTAGCGTTTCAACTTGGCGAGCCAGAAGTCATAACCTTCCTGATCGGGATTGCGCCGCAGGTAACCGATGTACTGCATGAAGACGAACGCCGTATCAAACTCCTGATCGTAAAAAGCTTTGCCGTACGTGGTCTGAAACACCAGCGCTCCGTCGGTGATCGTCTGCGTGCCGTCGACGACTTTGAAGACGACACTCGAACGCGTCTCCGTTCCACCATTCAGTCCGTTAACCAACGCATTGCGCTCGTCTGCGGTGGGCGTTATGCCGGTCGTGAAGAACAGTTTGTCGACAAAAGCCTGGTTCGTCATCGCGTCCGGATACGCCGTCTTGAACTCGGCGCGATTCACGAACTGATCGACAAACGCGCGCTTGTTCGAATTGATCACGCTCGGCGACAACGCGTTGTTGACGACGATGCCCTGGGCCACCTGGTCCATGTCGGCGATGTACTCGGTGAAGCGCGGCCGGCAATGACCCGGCAGGTTCTGCGGCACGCCGGGACATGGCGCCGACGTGAGCTTGCCCAACGTTCCCCAGTAAACGCGCAGCACGAAGTAACCCGTGTTTTGAAACTCCGGCGACAGGAAGAACGCCGCGCTCGTGTTCGCGCGCTTACGTTCCGTGCACGCTTCGAGCGACTCGCCAGGATGCCGCTTCGCCGGATCCGAACACTCGGTGATCTCGCTGGTCCAGTGGGCCAACCCCGGCGCGTCCGGTTCGCGATTCAGAAAGTCGCGGTAGTGCTGCGCGACGAAGAACGCCGCGTCGTCGATCGGGTTCGGTTTTGCTTTGATCTCGTAAACGCTGCCGTTCGAGAGTGAAACGACAAAGACATTTCCATTCGGACCGGTGACGATGTCGGTCGTCACGCCGAAGTCTTTGCCGATGACGAGGCTTTCACTCTCGGTCTGATCGAACTTGTCAGTGTTATCGGCAACGCGATCGGCAAGCCGCGGATCGCTGAAAACAAAATGCTGGCGATCCGCATTTAACCGGAAGCGGAAGAGAAAACCGTTGAGCAGCGTCGTCCGCGACGCGCCGACCAACAGATCACCCTCAAACTGTGCTCCCAACGCCTTGCCGGCGATGAAACCTATCGGCGATGGCGCCACCGCATACTTCCAACTGAACTCCGGATCGAGATACTGCGCGCCAGGCAACATGTAGAGACGCGCGAACGCTTCCTGCGGTGTCGCGGCAATGTTCGACGGCGGCCAGCGGAGTTGTTGCAAATTTCCGGCGCCGTACGTCGACTCGATCGACTTGTATTCGCCGATGCGGCTGAGTGGTCCCATCGCCTGGATCCAACCGCCGTTGAATCCCGGCGTGACGCGATTGATCTCGTCAAACGCGTCGTCGCCGTTCTCCTGCGTCCAGAGAGTTCCGGCGATCGGATCGAACGCCATGCCGAAACTGTTGCGCACGCCGTACGCAAAAACTTTCTTGACGTTCGCGGCAGCTTCGCCGGTCAAACCGGACACGGCGTTGAAGAACGGATTGTCGGCCGGCGTCGAACCATCGTCGTTCAGACGCAGGATGACGCCCGTCATGTGAGCATCGTCAGGTTGCGGCCCGCCGAATTGATCGTCGGGGACGGTGGGCAGCGGGACGTTGTTTTGCAGAAAGCCGCGGCGGCCGTTGTCGCCGAAGATGATGTAGAGCTTGCCGTCTGGTCCAAAGCGGATGACGCCGCCGTTGTGATTGCCGCGGGCCGGCTGTCCTGCGTCTTGTTGCAACGCGCGCAGCCTGATCATGTTGCGATCGAACGTGAGCGTCGAGCCGTTCCAAACGTAACGATCGACGCGATTACCGAGCAGCGGGATCTCGTCAATGTTTGAAGTGTCGACGCCGGTGCTGCTCTCGGTCCAGAAGAGGTAGACAAAGCCGTTGAGCACAAACTGCGGATGCATTGCGATGCCGAGCAGACCGCGTTCGGAAGCGTTGTTGACCGGGAGATCGAGCGGCGTGCTCGACACGACGCCGTTCACGACGCGCTTCACTCTTCCGGTCGCGCGTTCGAGAATCAGGAAATCGTTGGCGGCGAGAAACGCGATGCTCGTCGGTTGATCGAGTCCGCTGACGACGGTGCTGACGGTGAGGTTCGGATCGAGCATCGACGGCGTTGCCGCGGCGGGTTGAATGAATATCGTGATCGAGGACGAGTTATTCGTGGTATCGAAATCGCTTTCGCCGGCAGTAACTGTTGCTGTGTTCGCAACTTGACCCTGCGCGCCAGGCGTGACGTTGATCGTCACCACAGCACTCGCGCCCACCGCAAGACTTCCGACATTGCACGTCACAGTACTCGTTCCGCTGCACGCGCCCTGCGTCGTCGACGAAGAGACAAACGAAACTCCCGCGGGTAGCGCATCGGTTACGGTGACGTTCGTCGCCGCTGCTGGTCCATTGTTGGTTGCGACGATGCGATAGGAAAGCGGCACGCCAACCTGCCCCGGATTCGGCGACGCAGTCTTCACGATCGAGAGATCGGCGCTCGACGCGCTGACGACGTTCAGAGCCACCGGTTGCGAATGCGTGAGACTTCCCGACTGCGCGTTAACATTGATCGAGTGATTCGCGATCGGCGTTGCGCCCGTCGTCGACAACGTCAACGTCGCAGTCTTCGAAGTCGCATCATTGATCGTCACCGTCGCCGGATTGAAAGCCGCAGTGACACCAGCCGGCAGCGGCGCCGTGGCACTCAAGTTAACCGCGCCAGTGAACCCCGCCAGCGGCGTGACCGTGATCGCGTACTGCGCCTGTCCGCCGGGAACGACATTTCTCGTCGACGGCGAAACACTGATCGCGAAGTCAGGGGTCGTCGACGCCGGCGCAGCCGCAACAAACGTCCGATAGATGTAATCACCCGACGTATTGCCGTCGTTGTTTGCCTGATTACCCGCGGTGTAGAACGTCACCACGCCGACGTCTTCCGCCGGAGCAGTCCAGTTGAAAGTCCAACTCGCACCGTTCGACTGGCCCACGAAAGTCCCGCCTGCCGTGTGCTCGATGTACTGCCGCGCGCTCCCGGTCCCTGGTTGTTCAGTATCTGCGTGAGATCGTTCGCGTTGTGCAGCTCGCCGACTTTTTCGTCAGACGTATCGAGGACCGTTAGTTGAAACCCCCAGCGCTGACGTGTCGGATCGGGATTCGAGTGCGTGACGGTGATCGGATAAGTCTGACCGGGAACGTAAGTTTGCGGCGCGGTGATGGAGATCGTGCCCGTGCCCGCATCGGGCGGCACATGACATTCGGCGCAAGCTTCAGGTTCTTCGCCGCGGCGCGCCCGTGTAGCCCGCGGGTGGACCAGCCGAGAAGGCGTGCACCGGTTGTGTGGTGTGTTTAGTCGAAAGGAAAAGGCCAAGGCAGGCAGCCAGCAACGCTGGTAGAACGATTAGCCTGACCTTGGCCGGTCCGTTTTGCAATAGGTGTGAATCTCTGCGTTATGGCTGACCGAACCGCGAGCGATACTCAGGCGATTTGATAAAGGCCAGCACCATCTGCGCATCGACCCAGTTGCCAAACTGGTTCAGTTTCCCGAGCCAGAAGTTGTATCCACCGTCGTCCGGATCGCGCAGCAGATATCCGAAGTATTCCACCTGCACGAACGCGGCGTTGAACTGGTTGTTGTAGAACGCCTGACCGTAACTGGTGTTGAAGATCAGCGCGCCGTCGGTGATCGTCTGCGTGCCGTCGACGACTTTGAACAACACGCTTGCGCGCGTCTCGCTGCCGCCGTTCAAACCATCAATCAACGCCTGTCGATCGTTAGACGAAGGAGTCACACCGGTGGTCTGGAATAGTTTGTCGACGTACTGCGTGTTATTCAGACCGTCGTAGATCGCTTTAAACTCCGCCCGTGTGACAAACTCGTTCACAAACGCCGCCTTGTTCGCATTCATCACGCTCGGCGACAACGCGTTGTTGACGACGATGCCGTTTGAAACCGTCGCCCGGTCGCGGGTGAACTCGCTTTGAGCACTCAGGTCTCCACCGAATTTCGGCATGCGCCCGAGCGACCCACGATACACGCGCAACACAAAGTAACTGGTGCTTGCGTGCTCCGGCGACAGGAAGAATGCCGCGCTTGTATTCGCTCGCTTGCGCTCGACGCACTGCGAGATCAGTTTCGCCGGGGAGCCGGGCCTCGCCGGAGTTGCGCAGACCGTGATCTCACCGGTCCAGTGGTCCCAACCCGGACCATCCGGTTCACGTCCGAGGAAGTCTTTGTATTGCCAGCGCACAAACTCGCGCGCGCCATCGATCGGATTCTCAACTGCCACAGTCGGCACACTGAAGTTGATTGTCGAAACGCTCGTGCCTGACGTCTGGAAAGTAAACGAGTAGTTGCCGGCCGCGAGCGTGCCCAGGTCGTAGATCTGCGCGGTGCTCGTCAGGACCTGCGCCGAAACACCGTTCCACTTTTCGACAGCCGCGTTGACGAGAAAACTGTTCGGGCCGGTCGAGATAGGCGTGTTCCAGTTAGCCACGCGGTAACCCGCATCCGGGAACAGAAGCTTTACGTAGATTGACGTGCGATTGTCGATGGTCCAACTCTTGAGTTGCACCTGGCTTGAGTTGAGCGTCGTCGGGACCACAGTTGTTGCCACAGTTGCTGATGGCCCAATTGAGCGTGATATTTCCGATGTCACCACCCGCGCCGCTGTTGTTGTAACCATCGACTGCGATCCGGTATGTCGTTCCCGCTGTCGCGGTGAACTGACGTTGCTGCTCAACGACCACGCCGGGATCGACGTCGTCGTTCTTGCCGATCAGCGACAACGAGTTGACTGCGTTTCCGGTGTAAACGGCGAGCACTGTGTCGAACGTGCTGCCGGCGGTCGTGACTTGCGCGGATCCGCTGGCGGGCGCTTGCCACGAGTACCAAACAGAACGTGTGCCGCCGTTGTTGTCAGGCGAGTGATTCGGTTCGCCGCTTTCATGCGTGGCGCCGACGTTCGTGCCGGTCGTAGTTCCCGCACAACCGATGATGGTTTGCGCGGCGGAGAAATTGTCGTTGGCAGGCGGAGGCGGAGGCGGAACGGCGGTTGAGTTGTAGCCAAATATGTCGAGAGCTTTCGTATCGTTGGACGTGATCGTCGGCGCGTACCGCTCGGAATTCGCGGATCCATGATGCCGATGTACCACGCCGCCGTTTCGACTCGCTGCCGCCAGTGACTCGATTGATTTCCGTCGGCGTTGTTGTCGGTCGAACCGCTCGGTCCACCGTCGGAGAGTCCGAGTTCCGTCTGGCCCGGAACGAAATAGTATTGCGAGTTCAGCGCGGTCCGCCGATCGTCATGATGCGTTGGGCGGTGGTGAAAGTCGTGTCGTGGTTCCGGAACGGAAACGATAGAGGTCCCACATCGAGGGCGTCGAAGTTGCGCTGCCACCTGATCGCGATGTGAATCCAAGTGCGTGACCGATCTCGTGAGTAGCAACGGCTTCGAAATCTGTTTGACGCTAAACTGATGCCGTCGCTCGGATCGAAGTCGAAAGTGAAGTTTGCAGAATTGAAACCGATGCGCGCGGCGGTGTCGTTCGGCTGCGCGGTTGCGGGTCAACAGACCAATCGCGCGGCGCGATCGAGCGTCGAAACGGAGACGCGTGCGTGCATGTTCCCGAAGCGATCCATCAACCGGAACGGAATTGGTCGGCAGCGCCTTGATATACGGCCTGTTTCGCCGGCGTGTTCGCGCCGGTAATCAGGTTGTTGCGAACGTTTGTATAGTAAACGTTCTAGGCTCGGCGAACTCGTCGCACCGAGCATGCCCCGACTCCACGGCGTACCAAAATTGTCCGGACCGAAATCGGCGTCGAGATAAATCGTGACCGGCGAATTAACTACGGCTTCCCACGCCGCAGCGGCGCGAATGAAAGCCGCTTTTGCCGGGGCGTTCGCGTCGAGCTTTGCCGTCGCACGCAGGATGATCGTCAAATTGCGCTTCGGCGTTTTCCGGTCGCCGAAACGGCAACGGCGTTCATCGCCGAGGTGATTGACCTGCCGCAGGTTTTTCGGATGTGATCTTTTCGATCTGCGGCGTTCCGCCGCGTTAGCCTCGCGGCAGATCGTGTCGCCGTCGTCGGCCTTGTAAACCAGAAAATGGTCGTTATCGATGCCGGACGAAGCCGAGGACGTTTGCGCTTGCGCGGTGACCGTCAGGCCCAGGGAAGTCAGGAAGATCGCCAGAATCAGGGTTAGGGCGAGTGCGGATCGATAATGCACCTTGATGGTCCTCGTACTAAAGTGGGTCAGGAGTGAAGTGGTTCGCGGGGCTAAACCACCAGCATCATAACGTTTGCGTCGACAGCACGTCCAGATCGACCGTGCTATCGGTGCATATTCGAGGCTGAAGGTTGCCCGGCCCCGCCTTTATGGCGCGCCAAACCGCGACCGGTACTCCGGCGATTTGATAAACGCCAGCACCATCTGCGCGTCGGCCCAGTTGCCGAACTGGTTCAACTTCCCTAACCAAAAGTCGAACCCACCCTCGTCCGGATCGCGCAACAGGTATCCGAAGTATTCCATCTGCACAAACGCGGCATTGAACAGGTTGTCGTAGAACGCCTTGCCGTAGTTTGTGTTGAAGACGAGGTGGCCGTCAGTGATCGTCGTCGTTCCGTCGACCACTTTGAACAACACACTCGCTCTCGTCTCCGTAGCGCCGTTCAAACCGTCGATCAACGCCTGACGTTCGCCCGCCGTCGGGGTCACGCCAGTGGTTTGGAACAGCTTGTCGACGTACTGCGTGTTATTCAACCCGCCGTAAATCGAGCGAAATTCGAACCGCGTGACAAACTCGTTCACAAACGCCTGCTTGTTGGCATTGATCACGGCCGGCGCCAGAGCTGTCGTTCACGACAATTCCCGCGCCAACTGTCGCGGCATCGCGCGTGAACTCGTTACCGAAACCGGTGCTGCCGCCACCAAAGTGCGGCATGCGCCCGAGCGATCCACGATAGACACGCAGCACGAAGTAACCCGTGTTCGAAAACTCCGGCGACAGGAAGAACGCCGCGCTCGTATTTGCTCGCTTGCGCTCGATACACTGCGCCTCAGTTTCGTTCGGGAACCGGCCGGCCGGAGTCACGGCACATCGTGATCTCGCCGGTCCAGTGATCCCAACCCGGGCCATCCGGTTCACGGCGGAGAAAGTCTTTGTACTGCCAGCGCACAAACTCCCGCGCCTCGTCGATTGGATTCGGTGGCGGCGGAGTCGCACTGACCGTGAAATTATGGACCTTCGCCGTCACGCCTGACGTCCTGAAGGTGAATGAGTAATTTCCCGGCGCGAGGATTTCCAAGGTCCCAAATCTGCGCGGTGTTACTGATCGCCAGCACGTTCGTGCCGTTGAAATGTTCCAGGGCCGTGTTGACCGTAAACGCGTTGCCCGCCTGCGACGGGTTGCCCCAGTCGACAACGCGGTACCCGGCATCGGGAAGGTTAAGCTTCACGTAGACTGACGTGCGGCCGTCGATGGTCCAACTCTTCATCTCGACCTGCGGATCGATCAGCGTCGCCGCACTAAACTGACCGCGCGGAGTGTAGGTGACTTGACCCGCGTTGGTCAGACTCAAGTTCGTCTCTTTCGACGTGTGCGACGGGATGAAGAAGCCGTCCTGATCGCGGCCGCCGATACCAACTGTCGGAAGAAGGTTCGCGTTAGCAGTTTCCGTAGCGCGATCTGATCGTTCCGTCGGCGTTCAGTTCGATTTCGAAATCGACAGGTGTGGCGCCGGGCTTCGACAGGCCTTCGCAAATCAGCCATTGAAATTGCACGGCACACCTTGCCAGCGAAATGTGATTCGGTTCGCAGTCTGGGTTACGTAAACGCCGGCGTCGCCGCGTTTCGAAACCCTCAGATCGAGATCCTCCCAAAGTCCCGCGATCATCAGATGGCCGCCAAGCGCCTGCGGTAAACCCGGCGGATCGTCTGCGTCGTCGACGATCGGCGTTCCGTCAAAAGATTCGCGACGTGGCGGATCGGAGAAGAAAAGGTTGCCGTTGGAGGAGATCGATCATCTCAGTGAAGTTTGTACCGAAGAACGGGAACGCAAACGGCAGCGCGAAATCGACGTAGCGGTCGTCGCCGTCAATGGTGAGACGAGCGCCACCGGTCGTAAGGGCCGCTGGGCCGCCGACGGTTATTTCGTACGGATCACCGGCGAGCGCTGGAACGGCGACCGGCATGTCGGTCGGAACGCTTTCGTTACCTTTGTTATCGAAAACACGCACCCGAAGCAGGCCGGCGGTGTGACGGAAAGGAATCGTGACCTGTATGGTCTGTTCTGCGCCGGGTATAGCGGGGAGTACACCGCGAAGAGGAATAACCGCGCCGGAGCTGCTGTCGACGAAGCTAAGTTCTTGAAGTTTCGCTGAACCACCGCCTGCGCCGTCATCGCCTGCCGCGTTCCAACTTACGTCGAGTGTTCGTCCGTTTTGGGAGTTGAGACGAAGGTTGGTAACGCTGCCCGGCGCGGTGTTGTCGGTCTCCTGAAGCGCCTGGAGACTCGCGCCGATGTTCAAGCGCCGGCTGGTCAGAGTCTTGGTAAATAGAGATGGGTCCACGTCGCCGTTGAGCATCAGCAAATTCTTCACCCGCTGAACTGACAGAGTCGGATCCGCTGCCCAAAGCAATGCTGCCGCACCGGACACGTGCGGCGCCGCCATCGACGTGCCGGCTAGCAAACTGTAAGTGTCAGCAGTCGGCGCGGGTGTGGTCGAGGGAAACAAAGGTGTGCAGGGATGGTCGTCTTCAGCAGGACCAGGATCGCTGCAAGGCGGTGTCGTACTAAGAAGGCCTTGAATAAAAGGATTGCCGAGGCCGTCAACGCCTTCCAACTGAGCGCCCGGAGCGGCAAGGTCGACGCTTGTCTCGCCGAAGTGCGAGAACGAAGAGAGGTGGTCGTCCGCGTTTGTCGAGGCGACGGCGAGAATGTTGGGCGTGTTGTAACTCGACGGGTAATGCGGGACCAGATCGTTGTCAGGTTCGCGGATGCCGTTGTCGATGTTTCCGGCGGCAGCCACAACCAGGACGCCGGAAGTGTTCAGGTCGTTGAGAATCGTCTGAAACGGTGTTGAGAATCTACCTTCACCAAAACTCGCATTGAGCACGCGAATGTTCGCGCCCGACGTGCCGCTCGAGCTGACCCACAAGTCGCGCATCTTTTTCGCGTAAGTGCAGGCCTCGATCGCGTCCATCGTGTCGCCGAATCCGGTCTCGTCGAGAAACTTCAGCGACATCAGTTTGACGTTCCAGTTTACGCCGGTGATGCCGATGCCGTTATTGCCTCGCGCGCCGATGATTCCGGCGACGTGCGTGCCGTGGAATTCCTCATCGTCGCCGCTGAAAACGTTTCCGGTGGCCGGCGGATTGCCGATGAAATTTGCTCCATGCAGGTCGCCGGTGACGCCGGGGATGGAGCCCGGGGCTGGGTTGGTCCAGATGTTCGCTGCGAGATCTTCGTGAGTGGTGTCGATGCCCTGATCGAGTACGGCTACGACGACGTTTGCGCTGCCGGTCGTGACGTTCCATGCCGCAGGTGCGTTGATCAAAGTCAGCACATTCTGCCGTCCGTCGAGAAAGCGCGGATCGTTTGGAGTCGCCGCGGCGCGCATGATGTAGTTCGGTTCGGCGTAAAGCACGTCGGGCTGACTTCGGAGTGCGCCTATCGTTTTGAGTGTGTCGTCCGGATCGACGTGGACCAGGCGCAATCCCGAAATGACGTCCGCGGAGTTTCGTCGTTCGACTTCCACCGGCAAGAGCTCGCCTGTTTTCGCTGTGAGCAGGTTGCGGCCCGTGCGATTGCGCGCGATCGACTCGCTGCGGTAACGAACAATCACCTCGCCCGGCACGAATTCCGGATGGGTTTGTTTTCCTTGTCGCGTCGTTTGCGATTGGCGGTAGCGGGCGGTTGATTTTGACGAAAGTTTCGCCAGAGCGAGAACGATCAGAGTAAGACAAAGGCAGAAGGTAAGCGCCAGACGGAGCCGCGCACGGTTTTTCCCAAGCTGAGAGTTAGGCATAAATGCATCTTTCATCGAGTTGCCGGTTAGGTGTGGTTCGTCGTCCACTTTACGTAAGTGGGGCAGAACGACGGCAAAGAATATATAACACTTTTGGCTCCGTTTACAGCCGTTTGCCCAAGGAGAGGGGTGCAGATTACCACGGATTTAGCGGGCGCGCTGGCCGATTTGCTCGGTGCCGAAGGCGCCGATGCCGTTTAGACGGAAGCTGAAGACCACGCGGTTCTCTTTGCGGAGGCCGACGTTAAACGAGGAGAACTGCCCCGTCACGGCGCAGCAGTCCCAGCTATAACCCAGCGTGACGGTCGAGCTGATGAGCGAACTGTTGCCCCTGCCAGGCCGCTTCTGGAAGTCGAAAAAGAACGACGTCCCACCAAACAACCCACGCTCCTGGTCGCCGAGAAACACTGACGGGCTCCATTGCGAACCACGCAACGTCCCCGCCTCAAATCCACGAATATCGGCAAACCTCGCCAGACTCGGATCCAGCTCGATCGCGCGCGTGTAATAGAAGCTCTGAAAGATCTGCACTAACGCACGCGACAGTCCAAACGTCGTCGACATCGATCGCACACCGGCGCCATGCGTATCGACATCCGTCCGAAAGTCGACAAACAGATCGCGCCGCGGACGGTAACGCGCATCGACATTCACCGGCGAGAAACGTCGCGGCACACCGCCGTAAACAAACCCGGACAGCGTGTTGATCGGATAGAACTGGTTGCGCCGGTTGAGCTGCAGCGCACCTCCAAAAAACGGATCGAAGAAATACTTTCCGCGCAAAGTGATCGTCAGCGCTTCGTACGGCTGACTCGACAACAGCGGCCGGTTCTCACGTCGCGAAACTTCCACCGCCTCGTCAGTAACATTCTCAGTCGATCGTCGCGTGAAGAAACGATTCGCAATACCAAACTCGATCTCGTTCGTATCGGCAATCGCGTCGACATAGTCAAAACGAATGATGCGATCGTAATTATTAATGCCGGCGAGTCGACGATAAACCACGTACGGCTCGATCACGTGACGAAAGAAAAAGCTGCCGCCCTTGCGATGAAAGTCTCTCGCCAGCGCAGGCGGACGCACGTCCAACTCAAACTCGCCATAGCTGCGCGTGATATTCCGGCTCAACACGTCGCGCGTCGTCGGATCGAGCGAGTTTGAATAAAACGTCACGCGTCCATTGCCGGAAGCAGTCACTGACCAACCCGCAAAGTGCAACGGCAATTCAAACCGCGGATTCAGATCGAGTCGCTGCACGATCGACGGCGTGATGATCGGATTGCCAAGCACTTCGTTCAGAAACTGGATCGGATCTTCAACCGTCTCTTTGCGGCTGACGCCTTCCGCCGCACCGGTGAAAGAAAAGTAAACCGGAAGCTCTTTCAAAAACTTAAGAATCGTAGGACGCTTGTCGATACTGACGCTCGGCAACTGCCTGATACGAATGCGCGCGTTCGTCAGCGACGTCACCTGCGTGCGGGCGAGGAAGTTGAAACTGTATTCCTGGTGATCCTTGTTTACGAAAACCTGCGACGTCTCTTCCGGCGAGATTGCCTGTTGAATGTTGTCGGAGAACACCTGCCGAAACGCCAGGTTCGACGTGATGTTCACATCGGCCGCCGCGATGAAACCGTTCTTAAAATAGTGGACGCCTTCGACGTAGAAACTCGAACCGCCCTGATCCGGATTCGCCTCCGACGCTTCTGGTCCAAAGATGCGATCCTTGACCGTGTAGAAACCGGCGTTGAGATACGAGCGCGAGTTGGCGCGCGTGCGCAGGTCGCCGCCGAAGCCGAGTCCGCGTTGCGTGTAGATGTCGCTGCGGAACGTGAAGTCAGCGGAGCGGCCGAGTGTTTGATAGTAAGCAGTCGACAAACGCGCGCCTTTCGCACCTGAACCGCCAAACGTCGGCGTCAGAAAACCTGATGCGCGATCGCGCGGCTTGATCGACACCGACGCATACGGCAGATAAAACACCGGCACATTCTTCAGCCGCAGTTTTGGCGAAAAGACGCGCACGCGATCTCCGGTTTTGATCGTCGCCTTGCTTGCGTGAAAGCTCCACTTCGGAACGTCTTCATCGCACGCGGTGATCTGCACGTTGATGGCGACGATCGTGTCGAGACTGATCTTCTCGACGCGATCGGCAGTGAAATAGATACGCGTGCCGTCCTGCGTTTGGTTTGTGTAGCCGGTGGAGTCGAGGAAGTATCCCGTTTTCTTGCGGTAGTTCCAATCGGCGCGCGAACCGGTGATGCGCTGCATGTCCGCCTGATCGAAAACGACGCTGCCTTCAGCGACGAGGCGGTTCTCTGCTTCGTAAACAGTTATCTTGTCGGCCTGGAGACGATACGTGCCGATGCGCGCGTCGACGTTTCCTTCATAGACGAACACGCGCGCGTTTTCCGGTCCCGACGCGGATTGTTTCGATGAAGTGACGTCAAGCCGATCGGTGCTGACACCCTCGACGGCGCCTCGTTGCGGCGGACGACGCTGAACAGGTTGATCGGTATTCAGTGGATTAACGTTCGGCGTGTCGGTCATCGGATTGGTGACTTTCCGATCGACCGGGTTCGTTTGCTGCGCTAACACGAGTTGGCAAGCCAGAAGGAGGATTAGGGTTACCAGGGGCGCACGCGTCATAGGGCGTGTGGATGCTAACATAGCCACAACGTGTCTCAAACTCAGCGATTGATGATCGTTGCCGGCGAACCTTCGGGTGATGCGCACGCCGCAGCACTCGTTCAAGCACTCAATAAGAAAATACGGATCGAATACTTCGGCGCGACCGGACCACTGATGCGCGCCGAGGGCGTCGAGACGGTCGTCAACTCCGACGAACTCGCGATCATGGGCATCCTCGAGGTCGCGCAAGTCTTTCCCAAATTCCTCGCCGCGTTTCGCAAGCTGAAAGCTGCTGCCATTGCCAGATCGCCGGACGCAGTCGTCCTGGTCGACTGGCCCGAGTTCAACTTACGACTCGCCAGTTCTCTTCACCGCCGCGGACTAAGAGTGATCTACTACATCAGTCCGCAACTATGGGCGTGGCGCCCACGACGCATCAACCGCATCAATCGCGACGTCGATCTGCTGCTGTCGATTCTTCCGTTTGAAGCCGAATGGTACAAAGCCCGCGGCGTGGACCATGTCGAGTTTGTCGGACATCCACTCGCCGGCGAAGTGAAAGCACGGATCGGACGAATTGAGTTCTGTAAACAACATAATCTCGATCCCGAGAAGCCGATCGTCTCGTTTCTGCCCGGAAGCCGGCAAAAGGAATTGGAACGAATCCTCCCGCCGATGGCCGCTGCGATCCACAAACTAAAAACCACGCATCCCGAAATCCAACCAGTCATCGTCGTCGCGCCGAGCCGCACGATCGACGAAACACGACGGATACTGTCGTCAATGAATTCGATCACGATGGTCCAGGGCCAAACACACGAGGCCCTTGCCGCGTCCGACGCCGCCGCCATCGCCAGCGGGACCGCCACACTCGAAGGAGCGCTGCTCGAAACGCCGATGGTCGTGGTCTATAAAGAGTCGGCCGTGAACTGGCACACGTTGGGCCGGCTGATCACGGTCCCTCATTACGGTCTCGTCAATCTCGTCGCAGGCACTGAGATCGCGACCGAGTTGATGCAAACGGATCTTACCGCCGACAAGTTGGTCCAGGAATTAATTCAACTGCTTGACCCAAAAAGGAACAGAACTGCGCGTGAAGAGTTGAGGCGCGTTAGAAACCTTTTGGGAGAAGCAGGAGCCTCTGATCGCGCCGCCGATGCCATTCTAAAGTTCCTGGCTCATTGAGCCCCGCGTCACCCCTTCCCCGTTCTCGCGCTTAGTTCGTCAACCAACTGGCGGAGTTGCTTGATCTCATCACGCATCTCCGCCAGTTTGTTCATGTGAGCATTCATTCGTTTGTATTGATCGAGCGGCTGCACCGGAATTCCCCACCACACACCCGGTCGCACGATTTTCCCCGGCAGGATCCCCGCTTTTGATCCGATGATCGCGCCTTTCTGCACGCGCGTGTGATCGCCGAAGCCAACCTGTCCGCCGATCACGACGTCGTCTTCGATCACGACACTCCCGCTTATGCCTGTTTGGGCCGCGATCACGACACGCTCGCCGATGTCGCAGTTGTGACCGACATGGACCATGTTGTCGAGCTTCGTGCCGCGACCGATGCGCGTGCGACCCAGCGCGGCGCGATCGACGCACGTGTACGCGCCCATCTCGACGTCGTCTTCGATCACGACGGTTCCGATCTGCGGAAACTTTTGATAGCCGAGTTCGTGACGCACGTAACCGAAGCCATCGGCGCCGATGCAGACGCCGGCGTGAAGTATGACGCGGTTACCGATCGTCACACCGTCGTACAAAACGACGTTCGGATGAAGCACGCAGTTGTCGCCAACGGTGACGTACTCACCAACAGTGACATGTGGACCGATGTAGGCAGTCGGAGCGACGTCGGCGGTTTCGGCGACGACCGCAGTCGGATGGATCCCAGGTTCGCGAGCGGATGGATACAACACCGCGCCGATCAGCGCAAACGCCAGTTTCGGATTCGCGACTTCGAGCAGCGTGCGATTGGAAAACTTCTCGCCAGCCCCTTTCGGCACGATCAAACAAGAAGCCCTGCTCTCGAGCGCAGCCGGCATGAACTTCTCGTTGTCGACGTAAGCAATCTCACCTTTACGAGCCTGTTCCAGATCGGCAATGCGCACAATGTCTGTTTCACCATCGCCAACCACGCGACCGCTCACGGTCTCCGCAAGTTCCTGCACTTTCATCTTGTGAACCCCCTTTTAGATCCACGGATAAAAGCAATCAAATGCGCGACGTTTTCGTCCTCTACATTTTCCAGGTCGCGCAATATCTCTTCGATCGGAACACCCGATCGAAACAGTCTTCGATACGCATCCTTCAACGCACGTCGCGCACTCTCGTCAAACCCAGCCCGCCGCAACCCAACACTATTCAACCCGCGCAACCGCGGCGGATTTCCGTCCGTCGTAAAAAACGGCAACACATCCTGCACGATCTTCGACTTCCCGCCAACCATCGCATACCGCCCAAACCGCACAAACTGATGCGCGCCCACGTTGTTCGACATAAACACGTGGTCCTCGACGACGATGTGTCCGGCCAGCGCGACTTCATTCGCGAAGATGTTGTCGTCGCCGATCACGCAGTTGTGCGCCACGTGGCAGCCGACCATGAAAAAGTTGCGCGAGCCGATCCGCGTCGTTTCACCGGCGCCATTCGCCCGGTGCAGCGTACAAAACTCGCGAATCAGGTTGTCGTCGCCGATTTCGAGATAACTTTCCTCGCCGTGAAATTTCACGTCCTGCGGCTCCCCTCCGACGACGGCATGCTCGAAAACCCGGTTTCTGGCCCCAAGTTTCGTAAACCGCTTGATGACGGCATAGGCCCCGATCTCGCAATCCGGGCCGATTTCCACGTTATCTTCGATTATTGCTGTCGGATGGATAGGCATTTGCAGGGTTTTGAGGATAATCGTGTCTTGTGGATCCTGCAAATCCTGTTTATGATGCAGCCGTTGTTGTGGGTTTTGACTAAGTAGGAGACTGTAAAGCCTTTGTTTAGTGACCAGTTTCGCCGTGGCGAATCGGACAAAAGCAAACTTGCGGGAGTGAAAAGCTCGAAGCTTATTTCCGGCCTTTCAGACGTCGCCTGGAAAGCGTTCCAGTCAGTTAACCAGCGCCTGCCGGAAGGCGAAGCCATTCGTCCAAACTGGGCGCCCGGTCCACTTCTCAAATCCTACGAACGCACCGCTCCGCCGCTCGGTTTCCCGCGCGAAACCGATAGTCTTTGTCCGACCTGTGTAAAAGAAGTTCGCAACGGCGTCATCAACGGAGAAGTCCGCTCGAGACGCTGATGAACGCGCATCCGGGCGAGATCAAGGCGCAGATCGTCGAAGACAACGGTCAGGTCGTCATGCGCAAGACCTGCCCGACGCACGGCGAGTTTGAAGACGTGATGGCGACCGATCCCGCGTTTCTCGAACGCATCGAGTCGCTCTTCTTCGGCCGCGACTTCCGCAGCCGCCGAAGACAAACACGTTCATCATCACGGAACTTCGAACATCAAGTTTGGACGCGGCGCGGTTCTGACTGTCGACCTGACGAACCGCTGCAACATGATGTGCAACCCGTGCTTCATGGACGCGAACCAGGTTGGCTACGTTCACGAACCGACGTTTGAAGACACGAAAGCGATCCTCGATCGCGCCGTTTCGTTCAAACCGCGACGCCAGGTCATCATTCTCTTCTCCGGCGGTGAGCCGACGCTCTCGCCTTACTTTCTCGACGCCGTCGCTTACGCGAAGAAGATCGGTTTCTATCGCATTCTCGCCGCGACCAACGGCATTCGCTACGCCGAAGACATCGAGTTTTGCAAAGCAGCGAAAGCCGCGGGACAGCATGGCGTTTATCTTCAGTTTGACGGACGTCAGCGAAGAGAAGAACAAGCATCGCGGCGTCGGTAATCTTTTCGACGTAAGTTGCGCGCGATCGAGAACCTCGCGTGTGTCGGCATCAAAGTCACGCTGGTCATGACGATCGTCAACACATCGAACAACGACGGCATCGGCCAGATCGTCGAGTTTGCCGCGCAGAACATCGACAAGGTGCAGACGATCGCGTTTCAGCCGGTTTCGTTCACCGGCCGCGACGAAGACATCTCCGACGAGATGCGCAAGAAGTGGCGCTACACGCTCGCCGGCATGACGCACGATCTGAAAGATCAGTTGACGGACGCATTCAACCGTTGCGCGATTGGTTCCCGCTTTCGTCGTATTCGGCGTTTACCAGCGTGATGGATATGCTGCAGGGCGCGGACGCGCCGTGGGGCTGGTCGTCGTGCAACTGCCATCCGAACTGCGGCATCTTCACGTTGCTCGTCGTGAACAAGCAGACGGGCGAGTTCAAATCGCTGTTTGAGTTCTTCAACTACGAGCAGTTCATGAAAGACGTCGCGGTGATCACCGACACGGCGCGCGGCAAAAAGCTTTCGTACGCGCAGCTCGGCATGGCGATCATGCGCAACTACGACGCCGAGCGCGCGCCGGAAGGATTTCCGATTTCGCAGATCGTCAATCTGTTCAAACCGTCGTCGACCAATTCGAATTCCGACCGCAACGATCGCATGAAGGCGCAGAAGGCCGAAGACGACGTCTGGCGCGTGCTGTGTGTCGAGGGAATGTGGTTCCAGGATCTGTTCAACTACGATTTCCGCCGCACCGAAATGTGCGTCATCCCGTACGGCACGCAGGAAGGCGAGATCTCGTTCTGCGCCTACAACACCGGCGTCGGCTGGCGGCAGATCATCGAGAACATGCACAAGACCGCGAACCTCGCCGAGTGGTACGAAGAACACGGCCGCCACAAAGTCTATGCCGCCGGCAAGAGCGTCCCGCTTACCACAACGAAACACTCCCTGAGCCTGCCGGTCATCCAGGCAGTGCTTGCCGAAGACGCCGAACCAGTGCCGGCCGCAACGCCTTATCTCGTTGAAGAAGATACGGTTTCTGTTTAGTCACATCTGTTAGATCAAGGGGCCCACTCTTCCCGCTGTTCCATTTTAGATTCTGTCCTAGTCCATAAGGCTCACTTTCCCAGGGTCTTTTAAAGTTCGTTTACCTTGTCAACCCATGGAGACATTGCGATGAAACGACTTGTGTCCGCTATTCTCATGCTCAGCTTGGGCATGGCTGTGATTGCTTCCCCCTCCAGGAGTCAGGATCCCGCTGCGGCGAAGCCTCAACAACCAGCGGCGCCACCATCATCAGCGCCGCTAACCAACAATGACGTCGTCGAGATGATGAAAGCCGGACTCGCCCCCGACATCATCGTCGCCAAGATCAAATCGTCTGAAACCAATTTCGATACCAGTCCGGCCGCGCTTGCGGAACTCAAAGCCGCGAACGTTCCGGACACTGTGATTCTCGCGATGGTTAAGCCGGCGTCTGCCACCACCGAAGCAGCACCCGCTGATAGCGTGGTGAGCGTCCCTGACGGAACCGAAGTCGAGATTCAACTGACAAACAACGCTTCCGGCGAAGAACTGAAGGTCGGCGACGTAGTGGATTTTGTCGTCGTTGGTCCTGTGAGCGTGAATGGCATGACCATATTCGAGAAAGGCGCCGGCGCGAGAGCGCGTATCACGACTGCGAAACGCGCCGGGCACTGGGGCAAAGCAGGAAAACTCGAATGGGCCATGCAGGACGTGATGTCCAGCGACGGAAACCGCATCCCAGCACGCTTCACGCAACGTCACATCGGCGATAGCAAAGGCGGAACAGTTGCGGTGGCGGCGGTCGCAACGACTGTGCTGCTTGGACCAATTGGTCTGTTGTGGGGATTGAAGAAGGGCAAACCGGCGGTCATCCCAGCGGGCAATCGCTACAGTGTATTCGTGCATGGCGACGTGAAGATCAAAGGCAAGGCGGCGGAGACCACTACTGCAGCAAAGGAGACGCCATGATGGTTTTTAGATTCGTCTTAACTACGCTGCTGTTGTTGGCGTCGTTCGTTTGTGTCGTGGCCCAGGAACAGCCGGAACAAAAGACGCTCACCGAGGAAAAGAAAACCAAGATCGAGTTTGAGTACAAGCTCCTCGCCACGAATCGCACCACGACGATGGAAAAGGAGATGAACGACGCGGCTGCCGAAGGTTATCGATTCCTGGAAGTGATTAGCGGCGAGACTTTCTTCGGCGGTTCGGAAGCTCTTGTTGTGATGGTCCGTCCGGCGGAGGAGTTCTCGAGAGGGCGTTTCGCCTACAGGCTCCTCGCAACGACCAAGACGGCCACGATGCAAAAGGAGCTTCAGGCGGCGGGTGATGAAGGTTACGAACATCGCGGGCAATCCGTGTTCAAGAAGACGTTCGGCACGGAGGTGATGGTGATTCTCGAGCGCGATAACAAGATCAAGACCAAGGCTGTGGGACTACAAACTGCTGGCGACAAAGAAGACGTCGACGATGCAGAAGGAAGTAATGGAAGCCGCGGCGGCGGGTTATCAGTTCGTCGGGTTCTCGACCGGTTCGACGTTCTTCGGCGGCAATGAAGTGGTGACGATTATGCGCCGGCCGCGACACGAAGTCGCGGGCCAATAGAAGTAGTTTGCTTGTAACGCCGGATCAGGCTTTGTTTTTGTCGTTGTCGACTTCGCTGCTGGGTCGTTGCACTTCACGTAACTGAGCCACGATATCGCGCAAACGAATGGCGAGGTCTTCGATCGTCTGGACCCGTTTGCGAGAGCGTTCGCTTAGGTCTTCACGCAACAGCAGTTGCGCCTGGCCCAACACGCCGGTGAGTGGGTTGTTGATTTCGTGACGAATTCGCGCCACGAGGTCGGCAGTCTCCTCGAGTTTCAAGCGATACTTCGCAACTTCATCATGTTCAGTCATCAAGTCTCCGTAATTGGTGCCGGGAAATGAAGAGTAAAGGCAATTGTCTTTGTTTTAATCAGGTGGTGTGCCGCTATATTTCAGTTGTTGCGGCGACATTGTGCCTTGTGAGCGTCTTCAATTCAAGCATTTAATCGGTGTTGTTACGTGGACCACTGACGGCTGGTTTCAAGTGGGTTGGTGCCGTCCGCAGATGCTCAAGTTGACAACCACACCGCGTCGCTCGTAAATTTCAATTCCTCTTTGCTGGGAGGTCGTCCAATGGTAGGACTCCAGACTCTGGATCTGGCTATCGGGGTTCGAGTCCCTGCCTCCCAGCCAAATAGATTCAAACACTTACGGGCGGCTCAAATTTCGAGTCGCCCGTTTTGTGTGCCTATAGTGTGCCAGCCGAAATTTTGGGGCTTATTGTGTGCCAGTTTTCGTGAATAGCATCTGCTCCAGTTTGTCAGAAGCACCTTGCTGCATGTCCGGCATGACGTGCGAGTAAGTATCCATCGTGAGAGTGATCGAAGCGTGACCGAGACGCTCGCTCACTACCTTCGGATTCTCATTCGCAGCGAGTAAGAGCGTGGCGCAGCTATGCCGCAAATCGTAAAGGCGGAGAGTTGAAGGCAACTCTGCCCGTTCTAGGATTGGCTTGAAATGCTTTTGAACGACATTCAGTCTGATAAGCGGCTGACCTTCACCAGTGGCGAATACTAGATCGAGATTCTTGTAATCAGGACCAGCTTTCAGTCTTTCCTCGGCTTGGTGTCTGCGATGCTCAACTAGGGCGCGCAAGACAGAGGCAGGCAACGGGATGCGGCGACGGCTGCGAGGCGTTTTAGGGTCAGCGAAATACCAATCGCCAGCCTTGTAGCTTCTCCAGTGCAAAGACCGCTGCACGTTAATGACGCCTCGCTCAAGGTCAATGTCTGACCACTTCAAACCCAAATACTCAGACGGGCGCAAGCCAGTCGCCAAAGCGAGAACGAAAAGCGCACTCCAGCACCTACTGCGTGTATTCTGAAATACCGATCTCAATCTGATGCGTTAAATAATTTCAGTGCGGCGAATGTCCACGGCGCGGGGCTTTGCACAATAAGCCCCTCAGATCGGAAGGTTCTTGTGCAAGGTGGTCCCGCCTCTGTACTTGATGAATCAGAGGCGTCAAAGTGTATTATTCCGTTCGATCTCAAACCCTAACAGATTGTGAGCCTCTATGAGATGTACGAGTTTCAAGCCGGTGAGTTCTTCGGTGTAATAAACAGGCTGATAAGCATCCGCAGGGACTTGGAAAAACGCGAGGATCAGACGCTCACCAGCGACGAACAATCGCACATGCATACTCACCTAGACAGAGTGGAGTCAGTATGTGGGATGTACGACATCGACGTGACTTACTACACGGAGCGTGCGCGTGGCAAGATAGACGATCCGAGTCGATTCACATTTACCATTGCGTCGGCGATTGATGCGGTCAGGCATTGCATCATGGAGAAGTTGCGAGACCGCAAGTTTATGTATATCTCCACGGCAGATGTTGATTACCTCGGAAGCACGGATCTATTCGGGATCGAAGTGCACGCAGATTTTCCGGAAGCGGATGAAGATATTGTTGCAGCTGGAAACAGCATCGCGTGTGGCTTATACACGGCAAGTGTTTTTCATTCAATGCGAGTCGCTGAACTCGGATTGCGTAGAATCGCCATAAAGCTACAAGTAAAGCTGAAGGACAAAGGCCAGTATCACCCGATAGAATACGGCACCTGGGACAAAGTAATAACGGCGTGTAAAAACAAGATCACGAAGATCAGACAAAGACCTATTGGCCCAAAGAGACAAGAGCAGCTAGAGTTCTATTCCGATGCGGGCGACCATTGCCTTTTTATGAAGGACATTTGGCGAAACAATATTTCGCATACTCGCAAGCCATACAACCGACCGGAAGCGCTCGCCGTGCTGGAACGGGTGAAGGACTTTATGAAGTTTCTAGTGAGAAACGATGTTTGAGCACCGAGAGCGCGTCACCTAATACTAGGATTACGAAAGTGCTAGGTCTATGTCATCGTCAACGAGATCATCAATATGGACTCCACCGAGGCGAGCGTAGTCGAGAAGCACTAACAGGGTCCGGCGTTCGTTACGCGCTAACCTGAATCTGGAGTCGAGAGTTTGGCGCGTTAGTTGTCCGCTCGGGCTATTCTAAACTTTCCCGCCTTGTGATATAAGCCGCGAGTTCCTCGCGTTCTTCGAACACTTCACACCAAGGAGATTTCCCCATGAAACCAATTACAAATAAACCTAACCCACCACTCATTGAAAAGTTAGCATTGCTTTCAATAGTCATTGGCATCGGCACTGCGCTCACTCCGGTAGGTGTGAAGTTTTTGACCGGAATGAGAAGTATGTCCGATGCTATGGTAATTGGCAGCGTTATTGGCGTCGTACTCTTGATTACGGGCGCGGTGCTCGCAGTTGTTTCCAAAAAGCGAGGTCGAAGCGTCGGTTAACCACTTTTGGCACAAACCAAAAGGCCGGACTCTGGGCTTCCGGCCTCTCGGTTTCTTCACCACCACGGCGCGGGGCAAAGATCAAAGTTCTAGTTCTCTTTCGTCGTCAACCAGATCGTTCATACAGATCCCAGCCAGTTTAGCGTAGGCCAAGATCGTGAGGATATTAGGCTGTCGTTGCCACGTTCAAACTCGGATATGCGCGTGTAGCAACACTTGATATTGAGCAGTCGCATCATGCCGGTCTGACTGACACCCAGATGCTGCCGGACGGCGCGCAGTTTAGCGCCAAGGCGTTGTGGTCTTTCGTATTTGCCGCTCATTATCTATTCCGCTGGGGATTGCTCACAGTAGACTTCGCCTTCAATTCCCGCTACTAAGATACGTCCTAGCAGCTCAGCCACAGACACGCCTAAGATGTTGGCCCATCGTTCAAGATAGTCTCGGTGGTCTGCCGTGAGTTTTGAATCGTCGACTTCGATCATGCTAATCTGCCGTGAAATGAGTACGCGAGGCCCATCCGACTGATGAGAATCGAGCGAGTATCAGCGGCTATGAACGTGGCGAGCGCGAACCACCTTTGCCGATATTGCTGCGATACGCGAGGCTGGTCGAAACCTCAACGGACGTGCTGATCGATGACAAGTTGAATCTATCAAATCAGAGGTAGCTCCACCTCATGGCTCTTTGGCTCTCATTGCTATATGTATTAGGCGCGGTCTTGTTCTGGGTCTCTCATAAATCCGAATCGCTGAAGCGAGAGTTCTTACTGGGTGCCGCGTGGCCGATAGTCGTGCCGGTTATTCTCTCTGTCGCCACTGGCAGGCGCATACTCGCATCATTGCAAGAGCGCAGGGCAAGACGCGTGCAGGCGCGGGCAATGCATGAATCTGAATTGCGAGCGCGGGAACAGCATTTCATTGACTACGCGGCAACGGGTACTGCCAAATGGATAACCGATGCAGTTGCCGAAGGAGAAGACAAGACAAACCGGAAAAGCCGTAACTAGCTTTAAGGGTGAAACTCCAACAAACGGAGTTAACGTCTAGCAGCGGCACGATGGGCATGCCAGTGAGGGCAAGGCGAAGCGTGAGCAATGGCAAGCAAGAAACAACCGAGGCGCGAGCCACTACCAAAGAGCGCGAAGAAAAAGGGAAGTGAATGCGAGCAGGCGTCCTTCTGTTGTAAGCGACCGCTAGTAAACCCGAGGTTGACGTTAAACCATTGTCGCTAACAGACGAAATCACCAGCGCCGCCGAACGTCAGCCTGAGAATCGTCGTTGACCCGCAACAATAACTGAAGCGATTTTGCTGGGACTAAAAGGCCGATCTAGTGTCGGCCTTTCGGTTTTCGCAGGGACTACTTCTTAATATCTACAGACGGCTAACAGCCCAAGCTGGTCTTGATTGCGTTCGCTGCATTAATCAGTGCTTGTCCTTGACTCGTAGTGAGTGAGCCACTGTTGAGGAAGGCGTTGACCTGATTGATAAAGGAACCGAGTTGATTGCAAGCCGCGGCCGTCTGGCCGTTATCAATCTTGCTCTGGACTTGCTGAAGCTTGTCGAGCAACCCCGCACCCTGATCCGCGGTGAGGCTGCCTCCAGTGACGAGCGCCTGCACTTGAGCAGTGAGCGAGCCGATCGGGTCCGTCTGGATCCTTGTCCCAAAGGCTATAGCAATGGGACCATCTCCGACCGGTATGGTGGCGGTCACAGTATTTGTGGTGGTGTCGATCACTGACACCGTGTCGCCAAAAAAATTGGTCACGTAGGCGAAAGCCCCATCCGGCGTAATGGCTACGTCGCCAGGGGTTGGAACAGACACCCTTGCAATTACGGTGTTGGTCGCGGTGTCTATCACCACCACGATGTTATCAATCGGATCTACTGCAACATAGGCAAATGCGCCGTCCGGCGTAATGTCTATTCTTAGCGGAGTTGAGCGAACCTGTATGGAAGCAGTCTCTGTATTGGTGGCCGTATCTATCACGTGGACAGTGCTGCCATCGAAATCCGACACGTAAGCAAATGCCCCATTCGGTGTAATTGCTATCCAACGCGGAACAAGGAATCCCCCGGTATCGTGGCGCTTACGGTGTTGGTTGCCGTGTCTATCACTGAGACAGTGCGGGCAAGTGAATTCGCCACGTAGGCGAAGGCTCCATCCGGCGTGATGACTATTCCCTCTGGAGCCCGTCCAACAGTTACAGTGGCAATCACGGTATTGGTCGCAGTGTCTATCACGGAAACTGCGCCTACAGCTATGCCCAAATTCGTCACATAAGCGAAAGCACCATTGGGCGTGATAGCTATCATAGAAGACCCCAGTGGGACCGGCACGGTGGCGACTATGGTGTTGGTCGCCGTGTCTAGCACTGAGACCGTGTGATTGGCCGTTGTTAGATAGGCAAAGGCACCATCCGGCGTGACGGCTATTGCACCGGGACCTTCAACTGGCACGGTGGCGACAACAGTGTTGGTCGCGGGGTCTATCACCGAAACAGTGTTGTCGTTACGATTAATCACATAGGCCCGAGTTTGAGCGAACGTTGCGCTTGCTGCGAAGCCAACAAGAACCAGCGCGATTGCGAGCATTCGAATTGTTGCTCCTAAAACCAACTTTGAAAACTTTCGAGTGGACTTTGGTCGATGCACCGGTTTTGCCTTTTGTAGATTTAACATTGGATACTCCTTCGAACGTGAGGCTAAGAAGAGAGGTCTTATTCGACGAGCGCGAGGATCTAACCTCCATCTACTAACGCGGATTTTTGTCCCGGACTCCCTCACGACTTTGGCATGTCATGTGAGCGAGCAGACCTGCAATTCTCCAGTGCCCGCTGGAAACGGTCTTTTGCTCAAACTCCTATTACTTCGCAAACTAAGGCTTCTCAACCGAAAATCCCATCTGTAGTTTCGGCTTATGAGCCGAAGCAATTAGAAGCACTCGGATACAAGTTTGTTGAATCGGATCTCCCGCCTATCGTGCGGGACTGGTGCGTAGGCGATTCGGTTCTGTGTCTGATCGAAGGCGAGTTTAGCTATTCGGATCTGGCTGTCTGGAAACAGTTACAGCGGTTGCTTGTTCCAGAGCGAGTCAGGGGTCAACTCTAAACGGATGTCTTTATATTTAGTCTGGCTTGCGTTCCGGTGTGGAGCCAGTTCCTATTCCACCACCCATCCCTATTGGCAATATCGTTTTCATGGCTTCTGCCATTTCATCAACGCTTTTCTCATCCTCACCAGTGAAGGAGAACGCAAGGGCGTATCCTTTTTTTAACAGTGACGAAAATGGCCTTTCTCATGGAGACACCCTTGACCTCAGCACTATAGTCGTCGCGGAAAAACTGCAGCCCGGCGACACGGAACTCCACAGGCTCATTTAGCAGTAGCTGTGCGCCCTCCTTCAGCTGTAGTGGCCTAAGCTCTAGCAGATAATCCTTTGCGTTATAGTCTCTCGGCACAGGAGCTATGTTTTCCGCAATTACGAGAACTGTGGGATTTAAGGCGATGCCAGGCGTTCCGCGTGGGTAACGAGAAGCAGTAAAGAGTAGGTATGCTTTCAGCGGGGATATTTCGCGAGACTTTGCTTCTTCCTTAGCGCGCTCTCGTATGCGTTCGTCAATTGCTTCGTGGTGAACAACCCAGTCTGTGGGGTACTTGAAGCCAAAACCGAAAAAAGAGTTCAAGTACACACCGTTTTTGACTTGTCCGTCATCAGGCAATACGGTTTGTGCGTGGGCCGAAAAACAAAGCAGCACAAGAATTGCACTAGCGAGAGGAGAGTGTTTCATGCGCAGATCGTAAAGCTTTGCCTCGGCTGTGGCAATGTTTACAGGTTTCCTGAATGTCAGCAATGTCTCGATCGCCCCTAAGTTCACTCGCAGAGACAATTCCCCGGAGTGTCCGTACCTGCGCTTTCAAAGTGAAAGTCGACTTCCCGGCATGGGGTGATCGTCAATCTGTCAGTGCGGGAATTGCTCGTGCGAGCAAGTCAGGATTCGCTGTAAGTTGCGCGAGTCTCTCTTCGATTTCGCTCTGCAATTGTTTGATGTCGATGTTCAGCTTATCGCGATAAATCGGACGGTGGGCCTTGAGGTAGAAGATCATCGAGATTGTGTCACCCGCTAACGCCTTTTGATAGAGCACGCTTTCAACAGCGTCAACCGCTGTCTCCATCGCCTCATCCCAACCAGACGCAAACTCGCGATCATCCTGTCGCCAGCGATAAGCCGTCCTGCGAGAGACCCCCGCTGCTTGTGCCGCATGGTAAACCGTACCTTGAGCAGTCAGCGTCTCGATGAATCGCTTTTTTTGACTGTCACGTCTGTCACGCATACGGGCATGTGGTTCCTTACATCTTTTTCAACCGACTTCGCTGTAAGCGCTTGTTCAGCGGCGCTCACATATAACTCATCAACTAACTTCTAAGATAGGCCGTTAACTTCAATTCAATTCGATTAGCTTAAATCATCTGAGCTAAGAGGTCGGCATTACATCTTCATCTTTCTTTGAGCTTGGCCAGAGCTTCGATTATCGCAGCATTATCATCAATACGCTCACGCTCATGCCCTTGGTCACTTGCTTGCTGTCCCTTTACTTTCTGACGTAACAGCCGCTCGCGGTACTGTTGATTGGCGGCTATCATGTCAACTTCTAAATTCTCTGCAAGCAGAGGCAGTTCTTCAATGGCACATTCTAATACAAGGATGTCACCATGAACGCTCGCCGCCCTATTCGATACCGTCCTCATTGCCCATTCCCTATTGAAAAGCGCAACCCACTCAGGGGTGGGCGCGCCAGAGAGTTGGAAGGGAAACTTTTTGGAATGTCTTCTGGAACCATCACGCACCTGGACCTGTTCTGGGTTGGCAATAATTGTGATGTCTTGGAAATCAATGGACATCAGATTGCTCCTTTAGCTATCGCTTTTCTTATCTCAACGCCTTTGCTTTGCTTGTATCGTCTCTGCCCCGAATAAGCAAGCGAGAAAAACTTCACTAAAAACTATACCCGATCGTCAAACCGTAGCGCCGAACGTTGCCCCCGGTAAGGAGCCGGCCTGTGATGATTCGAGTGAGTATTCCTTGTGAGTTCGAGAAATAGGTTGTTAAGAACATGAGTTGCTCCTTAAGCTCGCGATGAGCGCCTTGTTTGCGAGGCACCGAGGCCGAGGGAGTCTATTTGGCTTTTTGCTTTGAGGCAAAGACGATATTGCTTGAGTCACTCCAATTCGCTTTTTTGTTTTTTGACTCCCGTAGGTGGGAGGTGGCTGGTAACTCTCACAACAAAAGATCGAACTCCCGGCATGGGGGGTGAAATGTAGGGCGTCTTTCTTGTGTGCCGAAAAGTATCCAGTGTGCGAATAGTGTGCGAACCCATCCGAACGCAGAGTAGTGGCAAGTACACAGCAGTATGAATTCGCGAGGAAGTCTAATAGAATCCCCACAGGGAACACTCAGACACATTCACCAGAACGGCAAATTCTGGCTTTTAACCAGTGGGTCGCAGGTTCGAGTCCTGCTCGGCTCAAAACCTAAACCTAACAAGAGCGGCTATCCTCAAGTCAGCCGCCATCACGCTTACTTACATCGGTCCGAATTAGCAACTACTCACACATCGCGAAAGGCTCTGCATGATGGCCAATGGCAAGAACACTGACGGTCCGCCGCCCGCGACGGGTATTTTCAAGCCTCGCTACCTGGAAGTGGATAAGTCAGTGGACGTGGACGAGGTCTTCCGGCGAGCGCGCCGGATTGCGTCAGGTGAGCGCATGGAGGAGGTTGCAGGACCGGACGCGAACATGGTCGAGGGGCAGCGCGCGGTTGCCATTATTACGCCCGAACGGCAAATCATAATCGATCGGTGTCCGGAGCCTGATAGTATGCCGGAGAAACTGGTGGCCGATGCGTGCTCACTATTCCCACGCGATCCGCCGTTGACGATCTCCGCGATCTCTTATACCAGCGCCGACGCGCTGGCCCTGGACACGAACCTGACTCGCACCATTCCATTCCGCGGGATCTTAATGTCCTGGGCGTACGTCGGACACAACGTCATCGTTTTCGAAGGTAATCCGTCAGCGTTTGAGAGTGGTGTGCGCGATTCCGAAATGCTGCTGGTCGATTCAGGCATGCTGCCCTTTCTACAGTTCAATTGGGCTGACGTCGCTCGCCGAGTCATGGTTCCGAGTGGAAGAATCTTCATTCATGATCGCGACACCTACACACTCTCGCTCATCATGGACAACCCGCGTAAACGATCTACGTCGCAAGCTGAAGCAGATTATGCCGAAATCCTACTGAGGTTCTTGATAAGAAGCTCACGCGCGACGTTGGAGATAACATCGGGTGAAGCGCTGCCGGATTTAGCAGACTTGCTTGAATTTGACCTGGATTGGATAGCCAAGCTGACGGAAGAACGTGACAAGCTGAACCCAGACGCGGTTATCGATATCCTTGTTCAGAGAGCGGGGTTGCGGTGGTATCTACCCTTTAAACGATCGGGAACTCTGGAAGTGGCAGAGGTGACCACAGATGGAAAACTCACGAGCTGGAAGTTCAGCGTCACGCTGCGGAAAACTCCAGGCGGAAAGAGACAGCTTCAGATTGAACGGTGAACGGTGTTGTTTACAACGGCCCAACTCGAATGGATAATCCTGCGAGATGCTTATACAGATCTTCTTATCCTTAACTCTGGTATTCAATCTCGCGGTTACCTTCACAAAAACCGACTACCTCAAAACCGGACTTCACCGGAACCTGGAATGCCCGGCTCTTAAGTTCCGATAGTGCGTCGATTGCGGCCCTTCAGATCTCTTACCGCGATCCAAAGCTGGAGATCGTGAGAATGCGGACGTCGCGACAAGCATTAACCGTGATGGGGCAGTCGATGGGTACCAGGAGCAGCGCTCGCTTTGTCTATTACACGGACGGCCGAGGCGAAAGTCAGAAGTCTATTCCTATCATTTCCGGAGAGACAGTTAAGTCAAAAACTGAGCGCATTGGAGACAGATTTGTCATCACGTCCGCGGGTACGTCGATAACATTTGAAGTATCGTCTGATGGAAAAAGCTTGAATGAAACTGTGACGTGGCTCTCCGACGGCAAGACGCGTCGAATACTTCGCCTTTACGATCGCATTGCGGGCAATGAGACGAAAGATATCAATGGGGAATGGGTAGAACGAGTCAGTGACCCAATAATCAGCTTGACCATCGAGCATCGTGATCCGGAAATCAAAGTGACGCGGCGAGAGGTTTCTGAAACACAGGACGAAAGCGAAGTCCTGGTTTATTACACTGACGGCCGCGGCGAGACTAATACCCAGTCCGGCCGCGCGGTGAAGTCGGTTACGAAATGGAAAGACCAGACGCTCGTTTTTACACTCTCCAGCAAATCAAAGATCGGCCAGGACAGGTTCGAGTTTCGTCAGACAATAAAATGGCAGATCGGTAAAGACGGGGAAAGCCTGGTTGAAGTCACCCAATCGACAATGTCAGCCAGCGGAGGCGCTGTTATTCCACCTCCTCCGCACACATTAGTCTACGCGCGGAGCGCAAAGCCGTTACCTAATTAAATTCAATGTGGCCAACCGCTCAAGAACTTCTAGAGATCTAACGAAGCTTCGTAATCACAACCCTGATCGTCTCGCGTGGTTTTTCCAGCGTGATGCGCGCCTTGTCAGACCGTTCCATCGGTTCGTATCGATTACCAACCGGGACGTACGGGCGAGTGCTACGCGCGTCGACAATCACCTGCTGGCCCACGTAACCGGTTATCTTAAATCGACCATTTTCGTCCGCAGCCGCACCGAACGCGACGTCGCTTTCCCCAGTAGCATCTCTCAGTGAAAGTTGCGCCTTCGCAACGGGCGAGCCGTCGTCCCACACGACTTCAATCGTAAGAACGCTCGGCGGGCGAGGTAAGGGCATGCGGATGTCCAGGCCCGTCCGCTTTTCTCCGACACCGACCGTTATCACCTCTGCATTAACCTGGTCCACCACTCCCGGATAGAACGCGGGCGCGTATGCGAGCGTCGGGTCCTTTGGATCGGGAAAGCGCATGCGGTTAACGGCTAACAAATAACGTCCCGCCGGAACAGCCGTGAAATTAAAGCGCCCCTCATCGTCGGTTCGATCGCCTTTCACGTAGTCTTTCTTCGCATCCGACGCCGGATCGATCAGCGACAACAGGATGCGGCGAACCGGCTGTCCGTGTATGTCAAATACTGTTCCCGACAACCGCCCATTATCAGTGACCCAGTACACAACGGACCCACAACCACGATCGGAAACAACTACTTCCTGCTCCGCACGATCAGTGAAAAGCGCCTCCGGAAGTTGCAGCGTGACTTTAAACTTACCGGGCGAAACACCAGTGACCCGAAAACGGCCCTCCGCGTCGAGACGAACCTCGCGTCGAACGTTATTGCCCTCAATCTTAACGACGATGTCAGAAGAAAGAGGCGTAAGATCTTTTTTCGGATACTGACCGCGCACGACCTCCCCCTGAATCGTCGCGCCTGGCGCCGCCGATGAAAGATTGCCGAGAAACCCGAGGTCCTCGCCTGCCTGGGCAAATGGTCTCGTGCGCGTGCAGATGCCTGTCGCTAACTTGTTGTTGTAAACGTGAGCGTAAACGAGATAACGTTCGCCAATCGTGAAGTCGTAACCGCAATCACCGCCGCCGCTGCCAGTGTGGACCTCTATTTCAGTCCCAGCCACTCCGAGATACGCCTGGTCTACGGAGAATTTGAAGACACGCTCGCGGTACTCTGCTTGCGCGTCGCCGGGCCCCACCCTCCGCATACTAACCGCTGTACCCGCAAACACTGCCGACGCCGAGCCGTAGGCCTGACATGGCGGACCAACAGGAAAACAGCTACATGCCCGCGCCGGCGAACTCGTCAAACCGAACCAGCCCAAAACCGCTATCACAACAATCCAGTAACGCATGGCGGTGCTCCTCATGTAATCACTTTACTTCGTTGAACGAATTCGAGCCCGCATCTTGCATCACGGAGACTTCACAGTGAGCAGTACGATCTCCGGTGGCACGCCGACACGTATGGGAGCGATGCTCGTGCCGATCCCAGTTGTGACGAAGAGATGATGACCGTTTTCGTAAACGTGCCCGCGGACATAACGCTCGCCATATCGATTCGACGGTTCCACCACGTACCCAATCAAAGGAAGATGGATCTGAGCGCCGTGCGTATGTCCGGCAATCAATAGTTGGACGCGCGAGGGAAGGTTCGGAAAGATATCGGGATTATGGGTCAACGCGATCACCGTAGTGTTCTCGGGAACCTGAGCCATCGTTTGACCAATCCGTTGAGGACGCGTCCACAGGTCTGCCAAACCTACAAGCCAAAACGAAGTTCCCCGCGCGTCCACTTTCAACACTTCGTCATCCAACACCTTGATCCCGTTCTGCTCCAACGCTTCACGCACAAGACGCCCGTTGTACCACCAGTCGTGATTCCCGAGCACTGAGTACACGCCAAGCGGCGCGCGAAGTTCTTTCAAAAAAGGAGCAAACACCTCCGGCGTCATTTTCAACGGGGTCCGTCGACCGTCGCCGGAAATGAAGTCGCCGAGTATCACGATCATCTCCGGTTGCAATGCATTGGTGCGCTCGACGATCGTTCGCAGTTTTCGCTCGTCGATAAATGCACCACCGGCGTGAATGTCCGACAACACCGCAATACGAAAGTCATTCAGCTCTCGCGGCCATTGATCGATCTGAATCGTCTCGTGTCGAACCACCAGCCGATTCGGTTCGATATAGAACGCGTAGAACACAACGCTTGCCATGAACAACACCACTGCCGTCAACGCAACCCGAATTCGCTTCGTCCATGGCGAACCTCGACCCGAAGGCCGGCGCACTTGCTGCAAGAAAAACAGCAACAACCCCAACACCACCGCAACAGCAACTACAAACTCGACAGTCATAGGCGACGAATTTAGACCACAATCACAGATTTCTGCTATCTTGTCTCACCAAAATACAACAGCCCGCGGAACTCAAATGAAAACTAAACTCGCGATTCTTCTGCTCTTCTCGTTTGCGATCACCACCGTTGCGCAAACTCCGGACCGCCAACAGTTCATTCGCACCGAAGCGCCGGTGATTGCTCTGACTCGCGTGCGCGTCATCGACGGCACTGGCGGACCTGCCGTCGAAGATCAAACGATCGTGATCAGCGGCGGCAAGATCCAATCGTTTGGTCCCACAAAGTCGGTCACTATACCAGCCAACGCAGAGACTCTCGATCTCAACGGTTACACCGTGCTGCCGGGCATCGTCGGCATGCACAACCACATGTTCTTCCCGATGGGCGGCTCGCCGCCAATGTACTCCAACATGGGCAGCAGTTTTCCGCGACTCTATCTCGCGAACGGCGTCACGACGATTCGCACCACCGGCAGCGTCGCGCCGTACACCGATCTCGAAATCAAACGCCTGATCGACGCGGGCCGGATGATCGGACCGAAGATGCACGTCACCGCGCCGTACCTCGAAGGCAAAGGCGCATTCACTCCTGTGATGCATCAACTCACCGATGCGAACGATGCGCGCCGCATGGTGAACTACTGGGCCGACCAGGGCGCCACCTCGTTCAAAGCTTACATGAACATCACGCGCGACGAACTGCGCGCCGTTGTCGAAGAAGCGCACAAGCGCGGACTGAAAGTCACCGGCCACCTCTGTTCGGTCGGCTATAAAGAAGCGGCGGAAATCGGCATCGACAACCTCGAACACGGCCTGTTCGCCGACTCGGAATTCGTCGCCAACAAACAACCCGATCAATGCCCGCAAGGCGTCTCCGCCAGTCTGCGTCAGTTGGATATGAAGGGTGCGCCGATCCAGGAAACGATCCGTACGCTCGTCGCGAAGAACGTCGCGATCACGTCGACGCTGCCGGTGTTTGAAGCGGGCGGCGCGCCGCTCGCGCAATCAGGCGTCGGCGCTGCCAGTGCGTTGTTGAATCCGCGAGTGCTGAACGTGATGTCGACAGACGCGCGTGTCCGATATCTGCAAGCTCGAGCGCGCGTCGCGTCAACGCCCGATTTCATGACGCTGTTTCGCAAAGCGATGGAATTCGAGCGTGCGTTTGTTCAGGCAGGCGGACTGCTCATCGCCGGACTCGATCCGACGGGCAACGGCGGCATCGTCGCGGGCTTCGGCGATCTGCGGCAGATCGAACTGTTGGTCGAGGCTGGTTTCACGCCAGTTGAAGCGGTGAAGATCGCGACCTTGAACGGCGCGAAGTTTCTCGGTGAAGACTCGCGCATCGGATCGATCGCCGCCGGCAAGCAAGCCGACCTGATGATCGTAAAAGGCAATCCAGCGGCAAACATCCTCGACATCGAGAACGTCCAGATCGTCTTCAAAGACGGCGTGGGTTACGACTCCGAAAAGCTGATCCAATCTGTTCAGGGGTCTGGTGGGAATCCGCTGAACTTTCCAGCGGAAAAGTAAGATAAGAATCACAGTGAAGAAGACGAGGTGGATTAGAAACGAAATCCACCCGTGCATAGCGCCAACAACGATGTGAAACGCCATCCAGACCACGAGCAGCCAACGCGCCCAGCTATATCCGCGCAGCAAGAACAAACCGGCGGCAATCTGGATCAGCCGCGATAGATGGACCATCCAATGCGTTTTGAGTTCTGCGCCGAGTTGCGCGCGGTCAGCACCGATGAACGGCAGCAACCCACTGATGAGTGCGACGCTGCCGAATATCAGAAAGAACCAGCCCAGGATCGTGATCGAGAGGGGGCGTGTCTTCATCGATCGATCTACTATCTCAACTTAATCGCTCTCCGATAAATCACCAGTCCAGCCACCAAGGCCAACGCACCTAAACCCACTACGCCGAAGAGCAAATAACGCGCGCTCGTCCGGGATTGCGCACTGAGCGCTTGAGTGGGCGCCGCTTGCCGCGCGCTCTCTTGATATGCGCGGCCCTGAGCTTCCGTCAGTTGCGACTCGAGCCGAGTGCGTGTGTTTTCAAGTATCTGGAGCTGCGACGCAATACTGTCGCGTTCGATCGTCAATTGACGCCGACGCGCTTCACGCAACTCTTCCGGCCTGGTGGATCCAACTCCTGCGAGTGAACGCTCAATGTTTTCCGGCTTGAGCGCTTCCTCTAACTCGATTTTCCTGTATTTAAGCTGTTCTTCCCTGGCTTGAAGATCCAGTAAACGCAACTTGATTTGATCGACTGTGTCAGCCGCGCTCGTCACTTCCTGCCCGTTGACGACCGCAAATGACAACAGAATCAGAACCAACGCGATTTGAGATTTCATCGCCACCTCCCCGTCTGCCTTGGATGTGCAGATAATAACCTATTTGTGGTTATTACTCTTGGGCTCGCGGTACCAGCGGGTGCCGGACGCGTATTCCCGGTCGGTGGGCCGCAGGCGTGTGAGTGAGCTTTTCGGATCGATGTGCGCGCAGGCGACGTGTATTGCCGTGATGGCCGCCATCGGTGCAACGTAGGAGTTTAAAAACGAAGGGCTTGCGACGAGCGTCACGAGATGTGAGTCGGCGTAACGAGCGATCGGCGTCGTATCGCTGTCGGTGATACCGAACGTCGGCACACCTTGTCGTTTGGCCCGCAACAGGGAATCGACTGTGTCGCGCAAACACTGTCCGAAGCTGATGGCGATCAGCACGTCTTTCGACGTCAACGCCTTGATCTTATATTGCAGGTTTCCGGTGCTGCCGACCGGCGCCTCCGCGTCGAAACCCAGTGCGCAGAGCCCGTACGAGAGGTAGTAGGCCAGCGACGTCGCGAAGTCCAGACCGACAACAAGCACGCGACGCGAGCGTTTGATCAGCTTCGCGAGCTCGATCAAACGTTGTCGATCGAGATCCGATTCCAACACCTTCAGGTTTTCGAGAGCCTTGTCCAATGCGTGATCGATGTGATCGGCAACGCTGCGCTTCTCACGCGTCGCCGCTTTCAACGCCGCATACGGCGTGATGCGCGCGACGAAATGCTGCCGCAGGTGGGCGGAGAAGTCAGCGTAGCTCTTGTAACCCAAAACTTGAGTGGTGCGCAGGATCGTCGTGGCGTCGACGTTGTAACGCTTGGCCAATTCACGTGAGGAGAGAAAACACGTCTCATCGGCCGCATCAAGGATTGCTCGCAGCAAACGCTGCCGCCGCGGGTTCAGACGCAAGCGCGCGCGCGCAAAACGGTCCTCGACGGGACTCGAGGTGTTGTTGTTCCCGTCGGCCTTAGGTGCAGGGGCAGGCGCTTTTTTCTTCCGCGTGGTGGATTTAGTCGAATTCTTGTTCACGACTCTCAGTGTGGTTCGAGTCTCATCAAAGTTTCGGTCCTGGCGATAATGTAGTCGAGGTCGACGTTGAAGCCGAGCCCCGGACCGAGCGGCGCGATCACAGTGCCGTCGCGAGAAACAGTCACTTCCGGAACGATCAGGTCGCGTGCGAAGTATCGCGAACTCGCCGAAATATCACCCGGCAACACGAACCCCGGCAAGCTCGCGAGCGCGATGTTGTGCGCGCGGCCGATGCCAGACTCTAACATCCCGCCGCACCAAACGGGTATACCTTTTGAATAACACAAATCGTGAATGCCGACAGCCTGCGAGTAACCGCCGACGCGGCCGATCTTGATGTTGATGATGCGGCAACTTCCCAGTTCGAGCGCCTGTTTGGCGCGCTTGATGCCGGTGATGCTTTCGTCGAGACAGATCGCCGTCGAGAGTTTCGACTGAAGTTGCGCGTGATCGATCAGGTCGTCGTGTTCGAGCGGCTGTTCGATCATCAGCAGACCGAAGTCGTCGAGTGTGCGGAGATGATCGAGGTCTGCAATCGTATAGGCGGCGTTGGCGTCAACCGAGAGCATGATGTCGGGATTTTGGCGTCGTACTTCCCTCACCACGCCGATGTCCCAACCCGGCTTGATCTTGAGCTTGATGCGTTGATAACCCAACGCGAGATAGCGATCGACGCGTTCGAGTAGCAGATCGAGCGAGGGCTGAATTCCCAAACTGACGCCGACGGGAATCCGTTCGCGCGTCCCACCGATCAGATGTGAAAGAGACTGGCACTTCAGGCGCGCAAAAAGATCCATGAAGGCGAGCTCGAGCCCGGCCTTCGCCATGTTGTGTCCACGGAAAGGGGCGAGCCGCTGAGCGACATCGGAAATGTCGCCCAGAGGCTCACCCATTATGGCCGGCGCCAGATAATCGCGTATGACGTGCAGGGCAGTGCCGACCGTTTCGTAACTGTAAAGCGGCTCCTCAGCCGCGACTACTTCACCCCATCCGGTTTCGCCGCCACCTTCAACTGCAACCAGAAAGATCAGCCGCGAGTCGATCCGGCCGAAGCTGGTCTCGAACGGCTCGTTGAGCGGCAAGCGCACAGTTCGCAGTTCTACCTTGTCGATCACGACCCGATCGGGAACGGCAGCGACGGTCTTATTTAAAACCTCGGATGGCGTTTGCATGGACGCGGAAGATAGCAAACGTCGTTCGAGTGCGCAAGACGTTTTGCAGCAAGTGTCGCACTATTGACATTATGCAGCACTTGCTGTAAGTAGACCGTTGCATATCCAGAACAGCTCCGTTCAGCTCATTCGACATTCCTTCGAGGAGGCAGGCGTTATGACCCAGATCGTCTCGGCACCAAACTTGAACCGGCAAGGTCGTCAGCGAGGGAATCATCTGTATTTCTTCACGTTCCTATTGGCGCTGCTCGTCTTCCCCTTCACCGCCGCGGCACAAACTACGACGTCCACCATCGAAGGCACCATCGCCGACGCGAAGAAGGCGGTCGTTGCGGGCGCGCAAGTAGCGGTTAAAAACGCCGCGTTGGGCATCGAGCGCACGGTGCAGACTGATGCTGAGGGATTGTTTAGAGTGACGGCACTCCCGGCCGGCGTCTACAGCATCGCCGTGTCAGCCACCGGTTTTGCCCCGCGCAACTTCGAGAACATCGAGGTGACGCTGAATCGCACGCTTCGTTTTGACGTGGAACTGGAAGTGGGCGCCGTGCAGGAGCAAGTTGACGTCAGCGCCGCCGTGCAGTTGATCGACACGACCTCCGCCGCCTCAGGCACGACGGTCACGCCGCAACAGATCAAGGAGTTACCCGTCAACGGCCGCAACTATCTCGACCTGCTGCAACTCGTTCCCGGCGTCGTAGTGAACCGCCAGGCCGACATCGGCAGCGACAATTCGACGCCAGTGCTGGGTGAAAGATCCGGAAACAACAACTTCCTGATCGACGGTCAACCGAACAAGAACAACGTGACCGGCGGCGCCGCCGCGCAGTTCAATCAGGAGACGATTGCGGAGTTTCAGGTGCTGACGACTGGATACAAAGCTGAGTTTGGTCAGGCCTCAGGCGCCATCGTCAACGTTATTACTAAGAGCGGCAGTAATGAGTATCACGGTGTCGCATCGCTCTTTCATCGCAACGACGCCTTCGACTCGTCTAATTCTCTGAACACGGCCGACGAAGACGCGCCGCCACTCAGACGCTGGGATTACAGCCTCGCGATGGGTGGTCCACTCGTTAAAGACAAAGTCCACTTCTTCGGTTCTTTCGAACGCATCACTGAGAACCGCGTGTTGAACTTCGTCTTTCCACCGGCGACGCCGCAGTTTCTCCGCGACTTCGAAAGGGAGTTTGATAATCCATCGGAACTATTTGAAACGCGCGGGTTCTTCAAATTCGACGAACAACTCGGGCGTCACGCGCTCTCGCAGGAAGTGAATTACACCAACGCCGTAGTCCGCGAATTCCTGCCGCTATCGCAGGCCACCAGCTTGCCTTCAAGACGAAACAATTCGAGCGCACGTCACTTGCTGCTCGGATTCAGCGATACGATCCTCGCCGGTAGTCAGGCGAATCCGTGGGTGATAACGCTGCGCGGTGGTTATCGGTCAGAGCCGTCGAATACTGCGCCGGCGCATCCCGAAGCCGGTGTTGGCACGACGTTCAAGATGTTCAGCTCGCTGACGACGAACGGTCATCGCCGGAAATCTCGGGTCGGTCGCGTTTGGCAATCCGGTCAGCGCCTCGAACCTGGACCAGCAGTACACCTCGTTCGGCGCCCAGGCGGCGAAAGTGTTTGGCGATCACAGTGTGAAGTTTGGCTGGAACTTCCTGCGCACGAAAGCGGACGGCGTGGAAGCGTCGATTCAGAACATGCAACTCTTCGCCTTGCAGAGTGATTTCGCAACCTTCGGGCCCACCAACGCAGGCTTCTTCACCATCACCACTGCGGGTGGTCTAACTCCGCAGGCCAACGAGATTCATGTTCGCAACAACTACAACGGACTGTTTCTCCAGGACGACTGGCGCTTCCTGCACAACTTAACACTGAACCTGGGACTGCGCTGGGATTACGACTCGGAGTTTGAGACCAAGCGCAACGTCTCTCCGCGTGTCGGTTTCGCATGGATGGCCACGCCGAAGACGATCATTCGCGGTCACTTCGGAGTCTTTTACGATCAACTACGCCTGACGACCGTGCGCGCCGTGCCGGCGTTTGGCGGCGCAGACCAGCGCGTGGTCCAGCCGTTCTCTTATCCGCGCGGCTTTTTCGGCAATCCGAGTATCGCGGCAGCGGCAATCGGCGCTTCGTTGTTTCCCGGCGGGTTCTGTGTTTCATCGAGTTTGACCGACGCACAGATTCAGGCGGGCAACTTAACTTGTCCGGCGTTTGGTGGTGGAGCGGCAAACCAGTTCATCGGCATCGATCGACTCAACCGCGTCGTCGCGCCGGGACACGCTCTCATTCCGGCCAACGCGGTGATCAATCTCTCAAACATCCAGCAGCTCACCGGACTGACACCCGATCAGTACCTCACGCAGGCTGCGCTCGCGATTGGGAAAGCGCCCGGTTTCTTCTTCTGGGGACCGTTCGGCGCGTTGACGCACGCGGCGATTCCCGCGCAACTCTTTCCGACCGACATCGATCGATCGTTTAAGACGCCTTTCACAACCAGCTACGGCATCGGCGTGCAGCGCGAGATCGGAAAGAGCATTGTCGTGACGGCTGATTACTATCACCGCAACATGAACGACATGCTCGGTATTCGCGAAGCCAACATCGCTTTTCAGTCGCGCTCCAACGCGCGACAGTTTCTGCCGCCGTTCACGGCCGGCCCAATCCGCACGTTTGGTCCATGGTACGAAGGCACTTACGACGCGCTGGTTTTGAGTTTCACCAAGCGCCTCAGCAAACGTTTCAACCTCGCCGGCAGCTACACGTTCGCCAATCAAACCGACAATCAACTTGGAATTAACTCGCTGCCGACAGATAATTTCATCGGCATCGCGCCGGTGGTGAGCAGCGTTGAAGCCGGCGTATTGAGGACGAACGCGAATGGCCCGTACACGCGAGCAAATGGAAGGTTCGTAGCCGCTGCGGGAACGTTCGTCAACGGCCCCAATCTCGATAAAGGACCGTCTGACTTGTCGGTGGACCATACGTTCCAACTTAACGGACTGCTCGACCTGCCGTGGCAGATTCAGCTTAGCGGTATCTTCCGTGCGCAAAGCGGATTTCATTACAGCCGCACGGGATCGGCGACGGACCCCGACGGCAACGGCACGCTGACGGGCATCGATTTCGTCGCGGGACGAAACTCGTTCACGGCGCCGCCCTTTGCGAATCTCGACATGCGTTTCGCGAAGAGATTCGATTTCACCGAGCGTCTCAAAATGCAGGTGATGTTCGAGTTCTTCAACCTTCTGAACCGTCAGAATACCGCGGCGATCTTTACCTCGGGCTCTGATCCGAACTTCGGAAAGCAAGCTCAAGTATTACCCGGTCGTGAAGGCCAATTCGGATTCAGGTTCGAGTTCTAACTTCCGAGGACAATGATCAACTTCCGTCGCAACGTCGCTCGCCTACTCATCTGCCTGATCGCGTTGAACGTCTTGCGAGCGCCGGTCGCGGCGCAGCAAGCCGAACCGATCTATGACATCGTGATCCGCAACGGCCGCGTGCTCGATGGCGCCGGCAATCCGTGGATACTTGCGGACGTCGCGATCAAAAACGGTCGCTTCGCGCGCATCGGCAAAGTCCTCGAACGCGGACGCCAGGAGATCGACGCCACCGGCCGCTACGTCTCACCCGGATGGATCGACGTCATGGACCAATCGGGCCGTGCGTTGATGCAGAACGGTCTCGCCGAAAACAAACTCATGATGGGCGTGACGACGGGGATCGGCGGCGAAGGCGGTACGCCCGTGCCCGCGGACAAGATCTCCGAGTACTTCGCCGGTCTCGAAAAAACCGGCATCAGCATGAACTTCGGCACGTACTTCTCCGAGACGCAAGCCCGCGTCGCCGTGCTGGGCCAGGACTCACGCGCACCGACGCCCGAAGAGCTTCAGCGCATGAAGGCGATCATGGAGACGGCGATGAAGGCCGGCGCGATGGGTATGACGACAGCGCTGATCTATCCGCCTTCGAGTTACGCCTCGACAAACGAGTTGATTGAAGTTGCGAAGGTCGCCGGTCAGTACGGCGGGATTTACGCGAGTCATATTCGTGGCGAAGGCAAGGAGTTGGTCCAATCGATCGAAGAGGCGATCACGATCGGCGAGAAAGGTGGGTTGCCGGTCGAGATCTTCCACTTGAAGGCGGCGTTCCAACCCGGTTGGGGCAGGTTGATGCGACAGGCGGGAAGAAAGATCGACGAAGCGCGAGCGCGCGGCGTCGACGTCGCCGCTGACATGTATCTCTACACCGCGGGCGGCACCGGACTCGAAGCGGTGATTCCCTCGTGGGCCTTCGAAGGTGGCTTCCCGAAGCTGCTCGAAAGATTAAAAGATCCTGCGACGCGCGCACGTCTCAAGCGAGAGATGGTCACGGGTTCTCCCGGCTGGTGGAACATCATCGAAGCGGCCGGTGGATGGGACGGCATCGTCCTCGCCAACGCGCAAAACAAAGATCACGCGCATTTCCAGGGTAAAAGCATGACGCAGATCGCGAAGGAGTGGAAAAAGACTCCCGCGGACGCGGCGTTTGATCTCGTCGCGGCGGGTAACGGGCGCGTGACTGCGATCTATCACATGATGAGCGAGCAGGACGTCATCACGGCGCTGAAGTTTCCCTGGACCAGCATCGGCAGCGACGCGGGCGCTTTGGTGAGTGCCGCCACGCCGGACACGCTGGGGCTCGGTCATCCGCGCGGCTTCGGCAACTTTCCACGATTGATCGCGCGCTACGTTCGTGAGAAACCGGTCCTGACACTCGAACAGGCAATCCGCAAAATGACCTCCTGGCCCGCCACGCGCATGCGACTCAATTCGCGCGGCGTGATCAAAGAGGGCTGCTGGGCGGACGTCGTCATCTTCGACTACAACACGATCCAGGACCGCGCCACTTACGAACAACCGTTTGTATTTCCCGTGGGTATCGATTACGTGCTCGTGAACGGACAAGTCGTCATCGATCACGGGAAGCACACCGGCGCCCGACCGGGTCAGGTGATCTATGGTCCAGGTCGCACCACCAACAACGGAGCAACAGGTGAAGGACAGTAGAAAACTTCTGAATCGACGCGATCTGCTCAAGCGGGGCGCGCTTGCCGGCGCCGGTCTGCTCGCCGCGCCGATGTTGAATCGCGGCCGTTACCGCATCTTCGCGAACTCGCCGGTCGAATACACGTCGCGGGCCGTCGATCTGGTCCAGCAGTCGGTGGTGATCGACATGCTTGGTCCGTTCACGCTCGACTTCGCCAAGCAGAACCGGTGGTTTACGAATCCGGAGAGTTTTACCGCGTCGGATCTTGCGCCTTACAAAGAATCCGGCATCAACGTGTTTCACGTTGCGACCGGTCTCGGCGGTCCGGACGCTTACGATCGCGTGCTGCGAATGTTTGCATCGTGGAACGGCTTCATTGCGAACCACGATCAGCACGTGATGCGGATCGACAGTGCCGCCGATCTCAACCGCGTAAAATCGTCAGGCAAGATCGGCATCATGATCGGTCTGCAAAACTCCGAACAGTTTCGCCGCGTCGACGACGTCGACTTCTTCCACGGCATTGGCCAGCGTGTTTCGCAACTCACTTACAACGCCCGCAACCTGATCGGCAACGGCTCGACTGAGCGACGCGACGACGGCATTTCCGACTTCGGCGTCAGCATCATCGAACGGATGAACAAAGTCGGAATGGCGATCGACGTTTCGCATTGCGGCGATCGCACCACCCTTGACGCTTTCGAGATCTCGAAGAAACCTGTGTTGATTACTCATTCAAACTGCCGCGCACTCGTACCCGGACATCCGCGACTGAAAACCGATGAAGCGATCAAGAAAGTGGGCCAGGCCGGCAGCGTGTTTGGCATCACCGGCGTTCGCATGTTCGTGAAAGGCGACGAGCCCACGACCATTGAGCACTGTCTCGATCATTTCGATCACGTCGCAAAACTGATCGGTCCCGAGCATCTCGGCGTCGGCAGCGACGTCGATCTCTACGGCTACGACGCAATGCCGCCCGAGGCCAACAGACAACTGCGCGCGGGTTACAAAGGCAGCTACGCGTTTCGCGAGAAGATCGACATCGAAGGGCTCAATCATCCGAAACGCATGTACGACCTGACTGAAGGTCTGATTCGCCGCAAGTACAGCGATGCTGCGATTCAGGGAATACTCGGCGGCAACTTCAAGCGCGTGCTGAGCGCCGTTTGGACCACATAAGGAGTTATTAGCATGAAAGTGCGTGTAATCAGTGTCTTGATACTGTTTCTGTTTGTACAGGTCGGCATTGCACAGCAAGCCCCGCCCGAACCGGATTTCGATCAATACGTGGAAAAGGCAATGAAGGAGTGGGAAGTTCCCGGACTCGCCATCGCCGTCGTGAAAGACGATCGCATCGTGTTTGCGAAGGGTTACGGAGTGAGAGAGCTCGGCGGAACGGCTGCTGTGGACACTCAAACTTTGTTCGCGATCGGATCGTCGTCGAAAGCTTTCACCTCCGCGGCCGTGGCGATGCTGGTCGACGAAGGAAAGATCAAGTGGGACGACCCGGTCACGAAGTACCTGCCCGCTTTTCAGCTTTTTGATCCTTACTCGACGCGCGAGATGACGGTCCGGGACCTGTTAACGCATCGCAGCGGACTCGAACGCGGAGATCTGCTCTGGTACGCGTCTCCCTACGATCGCAACGAAGTGCTGCGTCGCGTCCGTTTCCTGAAGCCGTCGTGGAGCGTGCGTTCGCGTTTCGGTTATCAAAACATCATGTTCCTCGCGGCTGGCCAGCTTCAGCCTGCGGTGACCGGCAAAGAGTGGGACGATATCGTGCGCGAGCGCATCTTCGTTCCGCTCGGCATGAACGCGAGCAGCACGAGCATCAAAAAGTTTGCCGGTATCGATAATGTAGCGTCTCCCCATTCAAAAATTGACGACAAACTGCAAAAAGTCGCGTGGCGCAACATCGACAACATTGGACCAGCCGGTTCGATCAACTCCAACGTGATCGACATGGCCCAATGGGTTCGTATGAACCTCGGCGGCGGCATGTACGAGAACAAGAAAATCCTGAGCGCCGCCGCGGTGAAGGAGATGCAAACGCCGCAGACTGTCATCCGCATCGAGGGCAACAACGAACGGCTTTATCCCGAAGCCCACTTTTTGAATTACGGGCTCGGTTGGTTCCTGAGTGACTTTCGCGGCCGCAAGCTCGTCGAACACGGCGGCGCGATCGACGGCATGCGTGCAGAGGTCGCGATGCTGCCGGAAGAGAAGCTCGGCGTCGTGATCCTGACGAATCGTCAGGGTTCGGTGCTGCCGCACGTGCTGATGTATCGCGTTTTCGATGCGTATCTCGGCGTCAGTGCCAAGCGCGACTGGAGTACTGAGATTTTGAAGAAGATCACGGCACTCGAAAATCTGGCTAAGACAGCCGAGAAGAAGATCGAAAACGAACGAGTGAAAGGCACGTCGCCGTCGCTCGCGATCGAAAAATACGCCGGCACTTATCAGAACGAAATGTACGGCGAGACGAAGTTTGCGGTGAAAGACGGCAAACTGACGTCGGAGTTTGGTCCAAACTTCAATGGCGATCTCGAACACTGGCACTACGACACGTTCCGCGTCGTGTGGCGCGATCGCATGGAAGGCAAGGGTTTCGTCGTATTCAAGTTGAACGCGAAAGGTCAGCCTGACACCGTCTCGATCGATGGTCTGGGCGACTTTACGCGCGTGCCCGACAAACCTGCGGCTGGCGCCGTGAGTAGCAATTAAATCCACTAAATCGCGATTGAGGACTGTTCATGAATACCCGGTCTATAACTCTTTGTGTGCTCCTTTGTGTCGTTAGTTTCGTGCCCGCGTATGCCCAGGGCACGCGCTTGCTTCGTCATCCGACGGTCAGTCGCGATCAGATCGCGTTTGAATACGCGGGCGATCTGTGGCTCGTGTCGCGCAGTGGCGGCCAGGCGCGTCGTCTCACGTCGAGTCAGGGTCTCGAGATCGAGCCGCAATTTTCACCCGACGGCACACAGATCGCTTTCACCGCGACAGTTGCCGGAAATACAGACGTCTACGTTGTTCCGGCGAGCGGCGGTAATCCGAAGCGACTGACTTATCACCCCGGCAACGATCGCGTGCGCGGCTGGACGCCTGATGGACGTCGCGTCGTGTTTGCTTCCGCCCGCATCAGCGCGCCGCAACAAGCCTACACGAAATTGTGGACCATCGGTCTCGATGGTGGTCTGCCGGAACAGATTCCCATGCCCCGCGCCTTCAGCGGCACCTATTCTCCCGATGGGCGCCGTTTCGCTTACGAAGAAATCCAGACCGCGTTTATTCCCGATTGGTACGAGGCGAGTATGTGGCGTCATTATCGCGGCGGGCGCACGCACCCGATCTCGGTGATGAATCTCGCGGATCACTCGGTTGAGAAACTTCCCTGGAATAACAGCAACGACTCGGAACCGATGTGGATCGGCAACACGATCTATTTCCTTTCCGATCGCAACCACACGGCCAATCTCTTCGCCTATCGCACCGATACAAAGCAATTAACTCAGTTAACCCAACACGACGACTTCGACATCATGACCGCGTCGGCAGGCGCGGACGCCGTCGTCTACGAACAAGCCGGATACATTCATCTGGTCGACGCGAAGAGCGGCAAGTCGACGCGACTCAACATTGAAGCGACTGGCGATCTTCCGTGGGCGCGGCCGCAGTTCAAGAAAGTTGCGTCGATGATTCGGAACTACACGCTGTCGGCAACCGGTGTTCGCGCAGCGTTCGAGGCCCGTGGCGAAATCTTTACGGTCCCGACTGAGAAAGGCGACTATCGCAACCTCACGCAGAGCGCGGGCGCACACGATCGCTCGCCCGTTTGGTCTCCGGACGGTGCTCAACTGGCGTGGCTTTCGGATGCGAGTGGCGAGTATCAACTAATGATAGGCGATCCGATCGGCGTCACAGCCGCGCGCGCCGTTGCACTTCCCTCCACCGGTTTCTATTCAGCGCCTGCGTGGTCCCCCGACGGCAAACAGATACTGTTGCAGGACAATCATCGAATCCTTTGGACCATCGAAGCCGCGAGCGGCAAGGCGGCGAAGATCGACGTCGATGCATATCCCGATCCGGTTCGGCAGTTTGACGCTACGTGGTCGCCTGATTCGCGATGGATCGCGTATTCGAAGAACCTCCCGAGCAAACTGCGAGCGATCTTTGTTTACTCGCTCGCCGATCAAAAGGCTTATCAACTTACCGACGGACTCGCCGACTCGACGTCGCCCGCATTCGATCTGAACGGCAAGTATCTCTACTTTCTCGCCAGCACCAACTATGGACCAAGCACCGGCTGGCTCGAGATGAGTTCGCTCGATCGTCCCGTTCGGCGCGCGATCTATCTCGCGGTGCTGAGCGCGACTGAGCCTTCGCCGCTGTTGCCTGAAACGGGTGATGAACCGCCGCCGAAGCCGGCGACACCACCGACTCCGCCACCAACACCGCCCCCTGCACCAGCGCCGGTCAACGTGCGAATCGACGTCAACGGCATCGGCCAGCGAATCATTACGGTGAACGTTCCTGTGGGTGAGTACGCGAATCTCTCAGCCGGCGCGGCGGGTAGTTTTTACTACACTGAGCCACTGCCCGGCGGTGGTCCACTGGCACTTCGTCTCCAGCGATACCAGGTCCGCGAACGCACAGCGGCGCCGTTTCTCGAAGGCGTTCGTGCTTACGCGTTGTCAGGCGACAAGAAGAAACTGCTTTACCAGGCGAGCGCTGGTGGCGGGGCGAGCTGGGGTGTGGTCTCGACCGAGCGTCCCGGCGTGAAGGTCGGCGATGGACCAATCAACGTAGCCGCGCTCGAGATGCGAGTCGATCCGCGCGCAGAGTGGGAACAGATCTTCCGCGAAACGTGGCGCGTGCAGCGTGAGTATTTCTACGACGCGAAGATGCACGGCGCGAACTGGCAGGCGGTCTACGACAAGTATCGCCCGCTGGTAGACCACGTGGGCCATCGCGCCGATCTTGGTTATTTGATTGCGCAGGTTGGCGGCGAGTTGACTGTGGGCCACTCGTACCTGACCGGCGCCGGCGATGTTCCCTCGGAGGATCCGGTCAGCATTGGACTGTTGGGCGCCGACTACGCGATCGAGAACGGTCACTACCGGATCAAGCACATTTACAGCGGCGAAAACTGGAACCCCGAGTTGCGTGCGCCGCTGAGCGCGCCGGGCATACAGGTGTCCGAGGGCGATTACGTCGTCGAAGTAAACGGCCGCCCACTCACCTCGGCGACAAACATCTACAGCCTGTTCGAAGGCACGGCAGGACGACAGACGTTGATTCGCGTGAACAGCACGCCGTCACGTGAGGGAGCGCGTTTGATCACCGTGATCCCGGTCGCCAGTGAAGACGGTCTGCGCACGCGCGCGTGGGTCGAAGACAATCGACGCAGGGTCGACAAACTCTCGAACGGACGTCTCGCGTACGTCTGGCTGCCCAACACCGCAACGCCGGGTTACGTGTCATTCACTCGCTACTTCTACTCGCAACAGGACAAAGAAGGCGCCGTCATCGACGAGCGCTACAACCAGGGCGGCATGGTGGCCGACTACATCGTCAACGAGCTGGATCGGAAACTGCTCGGTTACTTCGCGTTGCGTGACGGCGAGACTTCAACGTCGCCGATTGCGGGAATCTATGGTCCGAAGGTGATGCTGATTAACGAGTCGGCAGGCTCCGGCGGCGATGCAATGCCGTTCTACTTCCGTCTGCGCAAGATTGGACCACTGGTCGGGACGCGCACGTGGGGCGCGCTGGTCGGAACGCTCGGTTTTCCGCCGACGATCGACGGCGGCGGCATCACAGCGCCAAACCTCGCCTTCTACAATTTGAAAGGCGAATGGGACGTCGAGAACGTCGGCGTCGCGCCCGACATCGAGGTCGAATACTCGGCCGCGGAAGTTATCAAAGGCGGCGATCCGCAACTCGAACGAGGCGTACAGGAAGCACTGAAACTACTGCAACAAAACCCGGTGCGACGTGTGCCGCGTCCGGCGCCGATCGATCGCGTGTCGAAGCCTGTATCGAAGACATCCGGGAGATAAGTCGTGTTCTCAAGATCAGTCCGTGTAGTACTCCTTCTGCTGTTTGTTTTCGCAGCTTCCGCAAGTGCGCAGCAGCCTGTTTTTACACGGACCGAAGCGATGATTCCGATGCGCGACGGCGTGAAACTCTACACGCAAGTCTACACGCCGACGCGCGCGACCGAACCGGTTCCAATGCTGTTGCTGCGAACGCCGTACGGAATTGGTGATGCGACTTCGGAGCAACTCGCCGCAGCGGTCGCGGAGTTGACCGACTACATCATCGTGCGGCAGGACATTCGCGGCCGGTTTAAGTCTGAAGGACAGTTCGTCATGCTTCGCCAGCCCCGCGATCCGGCCGACAAGAAAGCGATCGACGAAGGCACCGACACCTACGACACGATCGAATGGCTGCTGAAGAACGCGTCGAATCACAACGGGCGCGTCGGCATGGTGGGCACGAGTTACGGCGCGTGGCTCTCGGTGATGGGAATGCTCGATCCGCACCCGGCGCTAAAAGCGATCGTGCAGCAGGCCTCGCCGGCGGACATGTGGCTCGGCGACGACTTTCATCACAACGGCGCGTTCCGTCTCAGCTACGGACTCGAATACTCGTACATGATGGAGTCGTCGAAAGAGATCACGAACCCGACAAACATCATCGATCGGTATGACGCCTATGAGTGGTACCTGGAGCTTGGACCACTTTCGAATGCGAACGCAAAGTACTTTCAGAATCGGCTGCCGACGTGGAACGACTTCGTCAACCATCCGGATTACGACGCGTTCTGGAAGCGACAGGGCTTCGAGCCGTGGCTCACTCGCGTCACCGTTCCCACACTGAACGTCGCAGGTTGGTGGGACCAGGAAGACTTCTACGGACCGATCAAGATCTACGAACTGCTCGAACGTCACGATACAAAGAAGCAAAACTTCCTCGTCGTGGGCCCGTGGAACCATGGTGGTTGGTCGCGCGGTGACGGAAACAAGCTCGGTCCGGTCGACTTCGGCAGTGCGACCGCGGCGCACTATCGCAAGAACATTCTCGCGCCGTTCTTTGCTTACTACCTGAAAGGCAAAGGCGCCGCAGATCGCTCGGAAGCTGTGACGTTCAGGACTGGACGCAATCAATGGGTCGAGCACAACGAGTGGCCTCCGAAACAGGACGTCGTTGCGAAGCGACTCTATTTCCATCCGAACGGCAAGTTGTCGTTTGATCCGCCGCCGGCAAACTCCGAACCGGCTTTCGACAGTTATATTTCAGATCCGGCGCGACCGGTTCCCTATCGCCAAAGGCCGATCGAGGTGCGATCGGGATGGACCACGTGGTTGGTCCAGGATCAGCGGTTCGTACATCATCGTCCGGACGTGCTGACGTGGGTCACCGATACGCTCGACCAGGACATCGTCGTCTCCGGCAAGATCATCGCGAATCTATTCGCGTCGACGTCGGGCACCGACAGCGATTGGATCGTCAAGCTGATCGACGTCTATCCCGAAAAGTACGAGCCCGATCCGAAGATGGGTGGTTATCAACTGATGATCGCGGGCGATGTTTTTCGCGGGCGTTATTACAAGAGTTGGGAGAAGCCGCAGCCGCTTCCGGCAAACCAGGCGGTGCACTACAAGATTCCGTTTCCCGCGAACGATCACGTTTTCCAGAAGGGCCATCGCATCATGGTCCAGGTGCAGAGCACGTGGTTTCCCGTGATCGATCGCAACCCGCAACGGTTCGTGCAGAATATTTTCCAGGCTAAAGAGTCGGACTTTCAAACCGCCACTCAGCGCGTGTTTCGGTCGGGACAGCAGGCGTCGCACATCGCAGTTCCGGTGGTACAATCCGCGCGATGAAAATCGCGTATCGAATCCTTGCCTGCTTCATCTGTTTATTAATCAGTTTTAACTCGGTCGGCGCTAACGCGCAGACGCTGCTCCACGAGTCTGTCCTCGCGCCTCTGGCCCAGGAGATTTCGGGCGAGACTGCCAAGCGGAATCTCGAGTACCTCGCACGGCAACATCGTATGCGCGGTTCGCGTGGTTTTCACGCTGCAGCCGAGCACATCGTCGAGCAACTGCGTGCTTATGGTCTAAAGGACGCTCGCATCGAGCAGTTCCCTGCGGACGGCAAGATTTTCTACGGCACGCAGAAGTCGCGGCCACCCTGGGATGCGGAGTTTGCGGAGCTGTGGGAATTGCGCGAAGTGCATGGCCAGTGGCAGCGCAGCGCCAGGGTCGCCAGTTGGGAAGCGATGCCGGTCTCGCTCGCGCAGGATAGCGAAAGTGGCGAGGCCACGGCGGACCTCGTACACATCGGCGCAGGTACTTCGGAACGTGATTACGCCGGAATCGACGTTCGCGGGAAACTCGTCCTGACTTCATCGCAGCCGGCGGCTATTGTGCCGCTCGCGATCAAACGTTACGGCGCGGCCGGCATCGTCAGTTACGCGCAGAACCAGCGCACCGCGTGGTATGGCGAGGATGAAAACCTCGTGCGCTGGGGCCACCTCGACACGTTCTCCGAGACACCGACGTTTGCCTTCATGGTGTCGTTGAAACAGGCACGCGACTTTCAGGCGCGGCTCATTCGCGGCGAAAGAGTTCGACTCAACGCCACTGTCCGCGCCGGCAAACATCCAGGATCGTACGAGCTCGTCACAGCGACGATTCCCGGCGTCGATCCAAACCTGCGCAACGAAGAGATCGCGTTCAGTTGTCACCTGGACCATCAACGTCCGGGCGCGAACGATAACGCCAGCGGCAGCGTTGCGATCCTCGAAGTGGCTCGCGCGTTCAGCAAACTCATTCGCGAAGAAAAGATCGCTCCCCCGGCGCGCACGATTCGTTTTATCTGGCCGCCGGAGATCGAAGGCACGATCACGTATCTCAATGCGCGTCCGGAGATTGCCGCCCGCATCAAAGCGGTGATTCACATGGACATGGTCGGTGGCGGTCCGGAGACGAAGGCGATCTTCCACGTGACGCGTGGCCCAAACAGTCTTCCGTCTTTCGTCAACGACGTGGCCGAGCACTTTGGCGAGTTTGTGAACGAGGAGTCGGCGAAGTTCGCAGGCGGGCAGCCGACGGAGTTTCCGCTGGTGGCGCCGGAAGGCGGCAAGGAGCCGTTGCTCGCGGAGATGGCGCCGTTCTCGCTCGGCAGCGATCACCAGGTTTACGCTGACAGCTCGTTCGGCATCCCCGCGATCTACTTGAACGACTGGCCCGATCGTTACATTCACACCAATCTTCGACACGCCTGCCAACGTCGATCCCACGAAACTGAAACGCGCCGCGTTTATCGGCGCTGCGAGTGCATATTTTCTGGCGAATGCGACCGCAGGTCAGTCGCCGCAGATTCTTCGGGTCGTGCAGGCGAACAGCCTGAGACGCACCGCTACGACGCTTATGCGCCTGCCCGTTTATGGACCAGGCGGACCAGATGGTTCTCGTTCAGCAGCATCTCTGGTACGAACGTACGCTGGTCGATTCAATGGAAAGGTTCTTTAAAATTCCCGATCGCGTGCGCGCGTCGGCAAGCACTTTCCTCGAAACGCTGGAAAAGCAGGTTGGACCAGTTGAGCGACCTTCCCGGAACGTGCAACAGGAGGAACTGCAGGTTTTCCGCCGTCGTCCTGCTCCGTGAAAGGGCCGATGACGGCGTTTGGTTACGATTACTTCGACGATCACTACCCTGCTTACGCGAGTGCGCCGGCCCGGGTTGTTGTTTTATCGGGGGCTGCGCGGCTCCGGTAGCGACTATGTGTACGAGGTCTTGAACCTGGTCGATGGACGCCGAACCGTGGTGGATATTACGGAGGCGGTGTCGGCAACTTATGGTCCGGTTCCGGTGCAGATGTGTTTGAGTATCTCCACGAGCTGAGACTGATGGGTGTTATAGAACCAGTAAAGTAGAAAGAGACTGCCAACGTGAAACTCCGCCCTCTATTTATCGCCCTTTTGCTCGTCGTCCTTGCTGTTGCCGTCAACGCACAGGATCGGCGACTGAAGATCTACATCTCCGCCGACATGGAAGGCATCACCGGTGTCGTCACCGGCGAGCAACTGGGACCGACGGGCTTCGAATACGCGCGTTTCCGCGAGTTCATGACGCAGGAAGTCAACGCGGCAATCGAAGGCGCAATGGCAGGCGGCGCGACGGACATCGTCATCAGCGACTCGCACGGTAACGGTCAAAACCTGCTGATCGAGAAGCTCCAGCCGAGCAACGTCCTGCTCGTGCGTTCCTGGCCCCGGCCGTTGGGAATGATGCAAGGCATCGACGAGACTTTCGCCGGCGCGATCTTTATCGGTTATCACACCGGCACAACGAACCTCGAAGGCGTCCGCGCGCACACGTTGTCCAGCGCGAGACTCACGGATGTTCGACTGAAAGGCGTCTCGGTGTCAGAAGCCGGAATAAACGCGGCGATCGCCGGTCATTTCAACGTGCCCGTGATCATGGTTTCCGGCGATGATGCGGTCGTGAAGGAAACCACCGCCCTGCTTGGGAACATCGAAGGGGCTGTCGTGAAGTGGGCCTCTGGTTTTCACTCGGCCAAGACTTTAATGCCGCAAATGTCGTACGTGATGATCCGCGATAAAGCAAAACTTGCCGTCAGTAGAATTCGGGACTTCAAACCTTACAAGCTGGCGGGACCGATCGAGTTCGACGTCCGTTTCAAAAACTACCGACCAGCGGAAGTCTTGAGTTATCTAAGTATCATCCAACGCCCCGACGCCCACAGCATTCGCTTTGTCGGTAAAGACATGATCGAGATCTCGAAGTTCCTGACCTTCGTCAACACCTACGAACCCGGACTGGAACCATAATTGAAAGGAAGCAATGAGATTTATCCTCGGTATAGTTTTTCTTTTAACGTTCGCGGGCGCCGTCGCGGCGCAGGATCCGCCACCGCCCGCGGCAGAGTACAGCAGCAAGATCTGGAAGGAATTTACCTCGAAGGAGGGTCGGTTCAGCGTTTCGTTTCCCGGCACACCTAAGCAGCAGGACAGAACTCTGGAAACTCCGCTCGGGCCGGTTAAAACTCACGACTTCGTAGTTCAATCTGACGTCTCGACCTATTACTTGACCTACTCCGAGTTTCCAAACATCGGCCCTTTGACAGCAGGCGATCAAAAAGAGATGTTGGACAGCAGCCGAGACCGCGCCATTCGCGACGGCGCGAAGTTAATCAGCGAAGCCGATGTTTCGGTGGGTGGAACGCCGGCCAGAGAATTTTTAGCGGAAAAGAACGGCATGATTGTGAGAGCGCGCGTGGTTTACTCAAACGGCAGGCTCTACAACCTGATAATCGGCGTTGCTGCCAACACCGCGTTTCGCGAAGCCAAACCGTCCGCAAACATAGCCGATCGCACCGAGCTCTTTGAGGCGATCTCGGCGAAGTTCTTCGATTCGTTTAAATTCACGAAGTGATTTGTTACGGGCGGAGGCGGATGCGCGCGAGGGTGTCGGTGAATTTGCGCTCGGAACGAAGCTTCGCAAAGACGGGATCGACTTTCATGTTCATCAACCAGATATCGCGGCTTTCGACGGCCGTGTCCAGCCATTTGAACGCCTGTTCCTTTTCGCCCAATCCCGCGTAGATCGCGGCCACGGTGTAAGGCGAAACGTATCGCTGGTCCTGTAACTGTTGCAGATCGGTGAGCACCTGCTGCGCTTCGGCCTTCTTACCCGACGCTGCATACGCATGGCCCAGCAGCGCTAACATCAGCGGACTTCCCGAAAGCTTCACGCCCGTTTGAAACTCGGCTATAGCTTCCGCGTACATTCCCTTCGCTTCATACGCCAACCCGAGATACCGGCGCGCAGGAAACGAGCTCGGATCGAGTTCGAGAATCTTCTTGCACTGCGCGATCGCTTCGTCGTTTCTTCCGGAGAGATAGTAGATCCAGCCAAGGTGTGAACTCGCCACGAACGAAAGCGGTTCCAGTTCCTCTGTACGCTTCGCCTCGGCGATTGCTTCGTCAAATCGCTCGACGGCGACGAGGTACGAGCTGTACCACTGGTGCGCCGGCGCATAAGCGGGTTTCAACCTGATCGCCGTCTGAAACTCGCGCTCAGTCGCAGCGCGATCCCAGTCCCAACGAAAGTTGATGAACGCGAGCGACGTATGCGCCTCGGCGGAACCTTCGTCGATCTCCAGCGCCTTCAACGCCGCTTCTTTCGCTTTCGGAAATCCGTCTTTCGGTTCCAACCGGCCATAGACGACGAGCATGTTGTAACAGTCGGCGAGACCTGCATGTGCGGCGCTATTGTTCGGATCGATCTGCAACGCCTTGTTGAAGAAGTCGATCGCCTGCAGCAGCGCGTCACCGGTGCGTTTGTTCCACGCGTTGCGGCCCTTGAGATACAGCCCATACGCTTCGAGCTGTTTCTTTTCGTCGACATTCAGCTTCAGACGCAGGTTTTCAAAGATGTCGCGCGAGATGTCGTCCTGGACCAGCAGGACGTCGGAAAGTTTATGGTCGTAATGCTGACCCCATAGTTGTGCGACGTTTTGCACATCGATCAAATCAGCCTGGATGCTGATGATGTCGCCGTGACGCCGCATTCGCCCGGTAACCACCGCCCGCACGTTCAACTCCTGACCGACTTTGCGCGGATCGATTTCACGACCTTTGTAACTCGCGACAACACTCCGCGGTACGACGCGCAGTTGCGGCAGCTTCGAGAGACTATTAATCAAAGTTTCGGCGATCTTGTCGTTAAGGTATTGCGCGTCCGGGTCAGACGACTCGTCGACGAATGGCAATACGGCAATCGATGCGATTGCGTCGCCGGTCTCCGCTCTGCCCCACGTGTTGAAATAGACCAGACCGACGATCGCGATGACGACCGCACCCGCAACCAGCGCAAATCCCGGACTCCTCTTCAGCCACGGAAATCCACTCGCGGCGGCGGGAATTGATACAACCGGTGTCGACGTCGAGCTGTCCTCATGCGAGACACTTCCCCGGGTTCATCAGCGGGCGCGGCGACAGTCTCGGCCGATCCATTCATAGGAGGAGCGCCGTCCCACATCTCGTTGATATCGGCAACGAACCGGTACCCGCGTCGCGGGACTGTCTCGATAAACTGCACGCCTCCGGGACTCTCGCCCAGCGCCTTACGCAGCAGCGAGATATTCTGCGTCAGGTTTCCTTCCTCGACATAAGTCGTCGGCCAGACGCGTTTCATCAGATCGTCTTTTGCGACGACCTGTCCGCGGTTTTCCACGAGCGTGATCAGGATGTCGAAAACTTTCGGCGTGAGCGGGACCAGTTCACCTTCGCGCAGCAGGACTCGTTCCGCCGTTTTCAGGCGAAAGCGACCAAATTCATAGCTGTGACTGTCCAGTTGCGCCATAAAAAGGCCTTGAGAAATATCTTTGAGGACTTTTTGAGTGCGGCCTGAGGACTTGTCCCGCGGCGCGGGCATAGTATCACGCCGTTCCGGGTTCTCGTTGCTACTCAGAAAAGCGGATTGTACGAATCATTTCCACCTGAAAACAAGGATCTCCCCATGATCGAACAAAAAAAGACATCTGAACTGATTGAGACCTCGCTGATTTGCCTCTTGAGTGCCGGCGTAGCGATTGGCGCGTTTCTGGTGATGTGGCTAATCGCGGTCCTGACAGGGGTCGCCTAACTCGGAAACGGCTCGTCAATCGACTCGCTCTGCTTCGTGAAGAACTTCGGTCCTGACTCCGTAATGTACAGGCAGTCTTCCAACCGGATTCCAAACTCGCCGTAAATCACCACCGTCGGCTCGTCACTAAAACACATCCCCGGTTGCATCGGCGTCTTGTTTCCACGCACAAAATTCGTCCACTCGTGTCCGTCGAGGCCGATGCCGTGACCGGTGCGATGCGGCAATCCGGGCACCTTGTAATCAGGTCCAAACCCGGCGTCAGTAATGACCTTCCGCGCAGCGGCATCGACAACCTCGCACGGTGCGCCAACTTTGATCGCGGCAAATCCAGCATCCTGGGCCTTTCGTTCGAGGTCCCAAATCTGTCGCTGCCGAGCGGTGGGCTTGCCGAAGACGAACGTGCGCGTGATGTCTGACTGGTAACCGTCGACGCTGCAACCGCCGTCCATCAGCACCACGTCGCCTTCTTTCAATCGCTGCGGTGTGCTGCTGCCGTGCGGAAACGCCGTGTACTTGCCGAAGCTGACGAATACGCCACCCGACGAACCAAGCGCGCGCAACGCGGAGGAACAAATCCCGGCAAACTCGCCCTGCGTCATGCCTTCAGTCATGCTGTCGCGCGTCGCTTTGTACGCGACGATCGCGATGTCGTTTGCTTTCTGCATCAGCGCGAGTTCGGTCGGCGACTTGAACATGCGGCACCCGGCCGTGATCGGCGTTGCATCGACGTACTTCAGCGACGGTGCAGCTTTGCGAATGCCGTCGAACAGGAAAAATCGCACGCGTTCTTCCATCCCGACGGTGCCGGTGCGCACCCCGCGGTCGCGAAAGATCTCGGCGACGCGCTTGTACGGACTCTCGTCTTCTTCCCAGGTGCGGATGTCAGTGCCGATCTTGATCAGCTCGCGAGCGCGTTCTTCCTCAAACTTCGGACACACCCAGGCGAGGTCGCCACGCGCGGGAATCACCGCCGCGAACATGCGTTCACTCGTTCCCCAGCGCATACCGGTGAAGTAGAACATGCTGCTGCCGGGTTCGAGATAGATCGCGTCGATACGCTGCTCGCGCATCAGCCGTTGCGCTTTCTCGATGCGGCCTTTGCGTTCTTCGAGCGTGATCGGAACGACGTCGTCAGTCATGCGTCGCAAACGTCGAACCGCTTCGGGCTGGTTGCCCTGCTGCTGCGGCTCGAGTGGTTCGGGCGCGTCAGAGTGGGCATGGGCCAGCGAACTGCCGAACAGAGTTGCGCCGGCAATACCGGCGGATAAACGTAGGAAGTCTCGACGGTCGGTACACATGGGCTGACCTCGTTCCGTGATGTGTGTGTATTAGAGCTTTGTTCTTAGAGCTTTGTGCTTAGACGTACTTGAACTTTATCAAAGCCCGAAGTACAAAGCACAAAGTACAAAAGAATGTACCCGACATTCAACAACGGGGACAAGGGGGCTACTCATGCCGGTCAGAAGACGTGCGTCTCGCAGAAGAATTGGATCTAAAAGCGATCACCAGCTAGAATCCTCACTCGATTTTTGGCGTTCGAGCAAACGGAGGAATATCCAAGATCAAACTTTGCCGTATTCTCCTGTGTGTTCTCTTCCTGTGGACCACTGCCGGCGCGCAGCAGGTCCTGCGTTGGGGAGCCGACCCGAGCGGCGGCGCACCTTACGTTTTCACCGATCCCGCTAGCCCCGATCGTTACATCGGCTACGAAAAAGAGATGGTCGACGCGCTCGCCGCGGCGATGGGCCGTCGCGCCGAGTTTGTTCCGAGTGATTGGGAAACGCTCGTCTCCGCACTGCAACGCAAGTCGTTCGACGTGATCGTCAACGGTCTCGAACCGACCGGCGATCGCGCGCGGCAGATCCTCTTCAGCAAGCCGTACTACATCTTTCAACTGCAACTCACCGTCCGCGCGGACGACAATCGCATCAACTCTCTCGCCGATTGCAAGAACCGCGTCGTCGGCACACTTGCAAACACTGCTGCATCGCGACTCCTGGACCAGGAAGGAATTCCGTCCAAAGCTTACGCAGATCCCGTTGGAGCTTATCGCGATCTCGAGTTGAAACGGATCGATGCCGCGTTGTTTGACGTTCCGGCTGAGGCGTTTTACGCGCGTCCGAATCGACGGTTGAAACCCGCGGGTGAACCGTTTACGCGCGGGCAGTATGTGATCGGGCTGCGCCTGGGTGATGAGGCGTTGAAAGCCGAAGTCGACGCGGCAATCGATAAGATCATCGCCGACGGCACGCTCGAAACGATCCTCAAAAAATGGGGACTCTGGAACCAGGCGCAGGTCGAGTTTCAGACGCCGATCCGATCCGGAAACGCGTCTACGTCCGTCGCCGAATACACGACGACAGACGTGACGTTCAACTGGGGTGAAGCGCTGTGGCGACTCACACGCGCCGCTGCAGTGACCGTTCTGATCGCGCTCGGTTCGATGGTGATCGCCGTTGTGCTTGGTCTGCCGTTGGCTGTTGGACAGTGGAAGGGACCTGCGTGGCTGCGCGCGGTCTGTACGATCTACGTCGAGTTCTTTCGTGGCACGCCGGTGCTGGTCCAACTGCTGTTTCTGTATTTCGGATTGCCCGTGATTGGTATCGCGATGCCGGGTTGGCTGACGGCGCTTGTCGGACTGGGGTTGAACTACGCTGCTTACGAATCGCAGGTCTATCGCGCGTCGTTGGAAGCGATTCCGACGGGTCAATGGGAAGCTGCCTACTCGCTTGGGATGGGACCGGTGTTGGCATTTCGGCGGATCATCCTGCCGCAGGCGTTTCGCATCGCGTTGCCGCCGATGACGAACGACTTCGTGTCGCTGTTCAAAGACACTTCGGTGGCGTTTGCGATCTCGGTCTGGGAACTGGCGACGGCGTATCGCGAGCTCGCAAACGCGTCGGGACAGTTTCTACTTCTTGGACTCGCCGTTTCCGCGTTCTATCTCGCGATGAGTTTGCCGATGGCGCATCTCGCGCGGTTGCTCGAACAGCGTTTGCGCAATCGTGCGACGGAACGTGTCGTCGAAACTGAAGCGGAGGCCCGGGCATGATTCGCGCCATGATTCGCGTCCGGGGGTTACGTAAACACTTCGGCGACTCGCATATCCTGAAAGGCATTGACTTCGAAGTCCCGCCGAAGACAGTGCTCGGGATCATCGGCGCTTCGGGCAGCGGCAAGTCGACGTTGCTGCGGTGTTTGAACGGGCTGGAGACGATTGATGGTGGAACGATCGAGTGTGGAGATGTGCGACTCGAAGCCGGTATTTCGCACGCGGATTATCGGAAGCGCGTGCGAGAGTTGCGGCTTAAGGTCGGCACGGTTTTTCAGCACTTCTATCTGTTTCCGCACTTGTCAGTGTTGGGAAATATTGTCGAAGCGCCGGTGCACGTTCTGCACACGCCGCGGAAGTCGGCTGAGACTGAGGCGTACGAACTGCTTGAATCGGTGGGTTTGAAAGTGGCGGCGCGGCGGTATCCCGGATCGTTGTCGGGCGGCGAACAACAGCGCGTCGCGATCGCGCGTGCGTTGGCGATGCATCCCGCGTTACTGCTGCTCGACGAACCGACGAGCGCGCTCGATCCGCGGCGTATCAACAGTCTGCGCGCGCTGTTGCGCACGTTCGTCGATCGTGGTCACACGATGATCATCATTTCGCATTCGATGAGATTTCTCGGTGGCGTCGCCGACCACATCTTATTAATGGACGGTGGCATGGTCGTCGAACACGGCCCCGCCGACCAAGTCTTAAACTCGCCACAGGATCATCGAACAAAAGAATTTCTCGAACAGGCGAGTAGGTTAGTGGGCGCGCTGCGGATCTGACATGCGCTCGATGTATTGTTCGAATCGCTCGCGCTGCTTGACGTCGGTGATCTTCGTCCCCAACAAGTAACCTTGCGACGAATTTACGCCGGTTATGCGTTCACACCGCACCGGAGTCACTTCGAGTCGAATCACACCGTCGGGCAGATGGAGCGACAGATTCAAACGATTGTCGCCGGAGCAGAACCGTTCGTCGATGATCGTGGAAGGTATGATCATCGCGAGTCCGGCGGCGCTGAGATCACTGGTCTGACCCATGAAGATCAGCGATTCGAGCGGCTCTCCGGCGTCGGTGTCGAGGAGCGACAAGTCAGCCAGGAGCTCGACTTCGCACTTCACCTTGAGCCTGCGCATTTCCCGGCGTTCGATGGATGAAGTGAGATGGTCCAACCTGGTCAGTTTGCTGATTGGGAAGTATTCGAGACGGTTTCCGATCTCATCAACGGCAATTGATAGTGCCCGCAGCCGAAGGGGACGTTCTCCGGCCGGCCAGTAGTAGCATGAAACGATGAATTTGTACATTCAACAGTCGTTTTTATTCGTTTTTGAGTTCAAGGCTGTACCCAATAAAAACGCTGAATGCCGTCAGGATTCCTGCTTTATTAATCCGGCCGCGGTCGGGTCTTTGAGGTACTCGATAAACAAGCGCAGGGTCCGCAATTGCTCCTCGGAAAGTTCGAGAAAACGCAGGCCAAAACCAACCGGAGGAGTGTGATGAGCCACTTCGCCCGTGAGCTCGAGCCACTCGCCGCCCGGCAATTGGAGTTTCAGATGCACCAGCTCGCCCATGGTAACGTCGCCCAGCGAGTCCATGTAGCAGCCGCCATCCGAGAGATCAGTAATGCGGGCAGTATAGTTTCCGCTCTTGCCGTCCCAGGCCGCGTCGAGGGAAACATCCCACCGCTTTCCACTTCTCCGCTCGTCCATCTTTTCGTCGTTACGATGAGAAACAGTGTCGTGAGAACCAGTTGACCGCCCTGATTCTAACAGATCCGGGGCGATTCTTAACATCCGTGTTTTTCTTGGTATGATGCGCCAAATGTCCACAACTTCCAGTCAAACCCAAACAGAAGTGGCGCCAGCCCAAACGGAAGTCAAACCAGTTACTGAGATCAGGCGGCACTTCCCCGCTCTCGAACGCGTCCATAACGGTTTTCCCGTGGCCTATTTCGACGGGCCGGGCGGCACTCAGGTGCCGCGGTACGTGGTCGAGAAGATGAGCGACTACCTCTACCACCACAACGCCAACACGCATTGGGCGTATCCGACCAGCGCCGAAACTGACGCCGCGATCGAGTATGCGCGCGAGGTTTGCGCCGAGTTTCTGAACGCGTCGCCGGCGGAGATCGCGTTTGGCGCGAACATGACGACGCTGACTTACCACTTGTCGCGAGCGCTCGGCCAAAGGTTTTCCGCGGGCGACGAGATCGTCGTGACGGAGTTGGATCATCATGCGAACGTCGATCCGTGGCGAAGGCTGGCGGTCGAGCGTGGGGTGACGATTCGCACGGTGCGGATGGACACCGCAACCGGGAAGCTCGTCGACGAGGATCTCGAGCGGTTCATCGGTCCGAAGACGCGGGTGGTTGCGATTGGCGCTGCGTCAAATGCTCTTGGGACGATCAATGATTTGCCGCGTGTGGTGGCGATGGGACATAGCGTCGGGGCGCTGGTGTTTGTTGACGCTGTTCACTACGTGCCGCACGAGCTGCCTGACGTGCGAAAGCTCGATTGTGATTTCGTGGGGATGTCGGCGTACAAGTTTTACGGGCCGCACGTGGGCGTGATGTTTGCGAAGCGCGAACTGCTGGAGGAGATCGATTTTCCGAAGCTCGAACCCGCGCCTGATTACGCGCCGGAGAATGCAGAAACGGGGACGCAGAATCAGGAAGGTATGGTCGGAGCGGCTGCGGCGGTCGATTATTTGGCGTCGTTGGGTGAGAGGTCGAGCAGGCGTGAGAGTTTGGTGAGTGTTTTTGAGGAGATGCATTCGCGTTCGATGCGATTGTTTGAACGGCTGTGGAATGCGTTGACTTCGATGCCGGGTGTGAGAGTTTATGGGCCGCCGCCGGGATCGCCACGCACGGCGACGTTGTCGTTTACGATCGATGGGATCGCTTCAACCGATGCGGCACGCAGCTTAGCTGAGAAAGGTTTGTTCCTGTCGCACGGCGACTTTTATGCTGCGACGGTCGTGAAGCGTCTGGGTCTGGAGCCGGAAGGATTGATACGCGCTGGATGTGCGTGTTACACGACCGAGGAAGAGATCGATCGACTGATTGAGGCGGTCAACGATCTTTGTACATCCGCGTTGCGTTGATGAAATCCGCCAGCAGGCCGTACGCGGTGCTTTGCAGGTTCGGACGGTGGGACACGACGGTCAAACCCGGGATCGTGTCGAGCTCGAAATGAATGGCCAGCGAGGTGCCGCGGACGCTGCCAAACGGATCGCCCGCGCCGATCTGTTCCGGTCTGACTGACGCTGTTACCGAGCCATCAGCATTGACCGTCGCTCGTGAAAGAAGTTTAAAGGGTCGTCCTTCCGCTCGCGCTGCCTGCACCGTCTCCGGATCCAGTCCACGTATTCCCTCGCGTCGTACGTCGGACGGCAACAGCGGGGTACGCAGTATCACACGCGCGATCGCGCAGATCTTCATGATCGAGTCCCAACCTTCGACGTCGTGAGTCGGATCCGTTTCCGCGACGCCTAGTTCCTGGGCCGTCTTCACGCCTTCGGCGAAACTTCTGCCCGCCTCCATCGTTTCGAGAATCACGTTCGTCGTCGAGTTGAAGACTCCGCTAAACCCGCGGACCTTCACGCCGGGCAGCGTCTCGCGAAAGAGTGAAAAGACAGGCGCGCTGTCGAGCACAGTCGCTTCGAAGAGAAAAGCTCTGCGTTGTGCGAGGGCGAGCGTGTTGAGCTCGTCGTAGGCGTAGACGATCGGCGCCTTGTTGGCGGTGATCGTATGTGCACCGGCTTGCAGCGAAGCTTTGAGGTAATCGATCGCGGGCTGGCCGGTTTCGGGATTCAGCGACGTCGTCTCAAACAACACATCCGGCCGTGCCATCGCAAGCCACTCCTGAAATCCGTGCTGAGATTGGATCTGATCCGTGTTCGAAATATCGATCGCCTCACCATTCGCGCGCCATCCCATTCGCCGCGTCGCAACTCCGGTGATCTCCCACTCAATCCCATAACGCTCGCGCAACTCACCGGACTTCGCCGCCAACAGCCGCGCCAGCGCCCGCCCAACATTCCCAAATCCGAGAAATGCGACTCTGTATCGTTTATAATCCGCAGTTAACATTTCAAATGAAACAATACCACGATCTGCTCCGATCGATTTTGAAGAATGGCACTGAACACCGCGACCGTACCGGTGTCGGGACCATTTCGCATTTCGGTTTTCAAACTCGCTTCAATCTACGTGAGGGGTTTCCGATCGTCACGACGAAGCGCGTTCCGTTTCGCTGGGTCGCCGAGGAGTTGTTCTGGTTTCTGGCCGGCGACACCAGTGAGGCCAATCTGCGCGCGCGCGGTGTCGATATATGGGCCGAGTGGGCGGATGAAGAACACACCGGAAAGTTTGGCCGACCGGCCGGCGATCTCGGACCAGTTTACGGTTACCTGTGGCGCTCGTTCGGCGGTGATTATCCGGAGAAGAACGGCGTCGATCAGATCGCGAAGCTCGTCACACAAATCCGCACGAATCCCGATTCTCGACGATTAATCGTCACCGGTTGGGATCCGCATCAGGCGGACAACGTCGACCTGCCACCCTGTCACACGTTGTTTCAATTCAAAGTCGAAAGCGGAAGAATCCTTCACTGCCAGCTCTACCAGCGATCCGCTGACGCGTTTCTCGGCGTGCCCTTCAACATCAGCTCGTACGCGCTACTGACGCACATGATCGCACACGTCACCGAGCTCGAAGCCGGCGACTTCGTCTACACGCTAGGCGATTACCACATTTACAAGAACCATATGGAGCAGGTGAACGAGTTATTGTCGCGCGAGCCGTTTCCGCTGCCGGAGTTGAAGATCAACGCAAATGAGTTACGCGGATTGGATGGATTATTAGGAATGAAGTATGAGCACCTGGAACTTGTGGGCTACAAATCGCACGGCAAGATCGCCGCGCCCGTAGCGGTGTAAACAAACACATGATCATCGGTATCGCAGCAGTCGATCGCAAAGGCGCAATCGGAAAGGGCGGCAAGCTCCCGTGGCACTACTCTGCCGACATGAAATTCTTCCGCGAAACAACAACCGGACATGCGGTTGTCATGGGTAGAAAGACGTGGCTCACGCTCGGGAAGCCACTGAAGAACCGACTGAACATCGTGCTGAGCCGCGATGCGAGTATCGAACCTCAGGAGTCGCTGCTCGTGCTGACAGACATCGACAGCGTCATCTCACTCAACAACTCCCTCGCAACTGATCTTTTCGTGATCGGCGGCGCGCAGATCTACACCGCGTTCCTGCCGCACATTGACAAGTGGATCATCACCGAGGTGCCGCTGACAGTCTCCGGCGCTGACACGTTCATGCCGGAAGACTATTTGAAGGGATTCAAAGCCGCAGATTCAAAACCGCTTGACGAAGGACTCGTCGTGAAGTTTTACGAACGACGCTAAAACAACTCCTCCAGCGCCTCATCAACCGAGCGCACGCCGACAACACGGATCCCGAGTAATCGTTCCAGCCCGGCAACATTCGACGCGGGCATCACCATCTTCTTGAACCCTAACGCCTGCGCTTCTTTGACGCGCACCGCCGCCTGCATCGCGCCCCGCACTTCGCCAGTCAACCCGATCTCGCCAAACACCGCCGTGTGCGGATCTATCGGCACGTTCTTAAAACTCGAAGCAATCGCCGTCACGACACCGAGATCCGCCGCCGGCTCGTCCACTTCCAACCCGCCGGCGATGTTCACAAACACGTCATCGCCGATGAGCTGTAACCCGGCGCGCTTTTCGAGCATCGCAATCAACAACGAAACACGGTTCTGGTCCAACCCCTGCGTCATGCGCCGCCCCGTGCCGTATTTAGTTCCCGAAACAAGCGCCTGAATCTCGACGAGCAGCGGACGCGTTCCTTCCATGCACGCACTGACGATCGATCCCGCCGCGTTTTGCGGTCGTTCCTGGAGAAACATCTGCGACGGATTCGCGACCTGCATCAACCCTGTGCCCGTCATCTCAAACACGCCAACCTCATTCGCAGCGCCGAAGCGGTTCTTCGCCGCTCGTACGATGCGGTGGTTGTGATGACGCTCGCCTTCGAAATACAGAACGGTATCGACGATGTGTTCCAGCGCTTTCGGCCCCGCAATCGATCCTTCTTTGTTGATGTGGCCGATCAGAAAAACCGGCACGCCGCGGTTCTTCGCTAACAGGAGAAACTTGTGCGCGACTTCCCTCACCTGCGAAATCGAACCGGGCGCCGCTTCGATCGCGCTCGCGAACACGGTTTGAATCGAGTCGACGATCACCGCGCCGGGATTCAAGCGATCGATCTCGTGAAAGATCTTTTCGAGATTGGTTTCGGGAAGGAGGTAGAGGTTCTTCGCAGTGACGCCGAGTCGATCGCCGCGCAGCTTGATCTGTCGTTCCGACTCCTCGCCGGAAACGTACAGCACGACTGTGCTCGCGCCGCTGAGTCGATCGGCAACCTGAAGCAGCAGCGTGCTCTTGCCGATACCCGGATCGCCGCCGATCAGGACCAGCGTACCCGGCACGATGCCGCCGCCGAGCACGCGATCGAATTCAGTCACCCCCGACGAGACGCGCAGATCGTCCTGCGGTTCGATGTCGTTGAAAGCCACCGCTGAAACGTCCCGCAGCGCGAAGCCGTTGCGAGCCGGTTTCCGTGCCCGTTCTTCGACGAGTGAATTCCACTCGCCGCATTCGGGACACTTGCCGAGCCATTTGGTTGATTGAAAGTTACAACTCTGGCAGACAAAGATCGTTTCTGACTTCTTCACTTCTTACAACAGTTCCTTGACGTTTTCCGTGGGCCTTCCGAGCACTGCGCGATCGCCGCGTTCGACGATCGGGCGCTGCAGCAAGTCCGGGTGTTCAATCATTAGCGCGATCAACTCGCTGTCGCTAAACTCGTCGTTCGCCAGTCCGAGTTCCTTGTAGACCGGCTCGCTCTTTCGCAAAAGGTCACGCGGTTTGATGTTCATTTTGCGAATGAGCTCGGTGAGTTTCTTCTTCGTTAACGGCTCGATGTAGTAGTTGACTTTTTCAAATGGGACACCGCGCTCCCGAAGCAGCTTGTCCATCTCGCGGCACTTCGTGCAAGTCGGTTTTTCGTAGATCGTGATCTTGTCTGCCATGTTCTCCTCTTACGGGAATATTCCTCTCACTCTCGTCGCTTCCACCACGCGGCCGACGGCGAGAATGTAAGCGCCTGTGCGCATGTCGGCGTTGTAGCGCTCGGCGGTCTCGTGCACGGAGTCGAATGCCGTCTTGATCGTCGTTTCGAGCGTGTCGTTGATCTGGCGTTCAGACCAGAAGAACGAATACTGGTCCTGCACCCACTCGTAGTAACTCACCGTCACACCGCCGGCGTTCGCAAGAATATCAGGAATCAGAAACACTCCTTCATCCTCGAGCACGCGGTCGGCGCCGGGCGTCGTCGGGCCATTGGCGAGTTCGGCGATGATCTTCGCTTTGACTTGTCCGACGTTCTTCATCGTGATCGCGTTTTCGAGCGCCGATGGCAGAAGAATATCGCAATCGACCTCGAGTATGTCTTCGGGCGAAATCTCTTTCGTGCCTTTCAAACCAGCCAACGATTTGGTCGAGTCTTTCTGTCGCAATGCGTCGGCCACGTCGATGCCGCTTTCGCAATAAACGCCGATCTTCGAGTCGCACGCGGCAACGACACGCGCGCCATCTTCGGCGACGAGTCGAGCGATGTTCGCGCCTGCGTTGCCGAAGCCGTGAACGGCAACACGCGCGCCTTTCAAATCCATTCCTTTCAGGCGGCACGCCTCACGCAGCGCGTACAAGCAACCGCGAGCAGTCGCTTCTGCACGACCTTGCGATCCGCCAAGCGAGATCGGTTTTCCAGTCACGACACCGAGCTCAGTGTGCCCGCGCACCATCGAGATCGTGTCCATGATCCACGCCATCGTCTGTTCGTCGGTGTAGACGTCGGGCGCGGGAATGTCGCGGTCTGGTCCAATGATCGGCGCAATCTCAAACGCGTACCGACGCGTGAGTCGCTCGAGTTCGTTTCGGGAAAGACTCTTCGGATCGCAAATCACGCCGCCTTTGCCGCCGCCGTACGGGATACCAACCGTGGCGCACTTCCACGTCATCCACGAAGCGAGCGCCTTAACTTCGTCGAGCGTAACGTTTGGGTGATAACGGATGCCGCCCTTGGCTGGACCACGCGCGATGTTGTGCTGCACGCGAAATCCTTCAAACACCTGGACGTCGCCGCCGTCCATCTTCACGGGAATCGAGACGATGAGTTGTCGTTTGGCACTCTCCAACACACGCCGCATCGAGGGTTCGAGTTCAAGATAGTCGGCCGCAATATTGAACTGTTGTTTGGCAATTTCGAAGGGATTCAGTTGTTCCTGGAAAGCCTTTTGAGTCGCCATGCATTCAGCTCCTGGGAAAGATTGGGTGGGATAGCGGGGAGATCCTAACATTTTCCATTTTCCATTTGCTATTTGTCGTTGGTCATTTTGTGATTCTCGTACCCGCCAAATGACAAACGGAAAATGGGAACCACTCTGCCTCTTCGGTGTCTAAATGTTTCGAGTAAGCTCCCGCGACCCGATGGCACCGGCAACTGCGGACTCCCGAATTCGATTGCGCGCGCACGCGCCACTGGCCCGTAGCTGGACGGGCACCATTCGAATCCCGTTGTTCGCCATGGCCATACGGAGGAACGGATGTTTACCAACCTTATCGAATCGAGCTCACACGCGAAGGAATTCAAGCGGCGCGGATCGTTTTTGCTGTTTACCACAGCAACGTACCTGGTGCTGTTTGTCGTCACCGGCGTGATCAGTATCTATGCCTACGATGCGCGTCTCGAGCAGCAAAATCTTGAGCTAGTCAGTTTGGTCGCACCGGTTGAGTGGGTCAAACCGGACGTGCAGCCGGCGCAGCCTGACAGGCCGCAACCAACCCGAGACAACAACGAATCGAACATCACCCAACGCGCGGAAGCCATGGTGAGCGTTAATCGGCCCGAACTACCTCCCGAAAACATATCGGTTACGCCCAACAAGAATCCGCCGATTCCAGATCGCGGCCTTTATGCAGTGACCGGACGCAACGTAGACGCCACCGGCGGACCCGCAGGACCAGGAACACCTTCCGCGGGCGGTGGACAAGTAGTTCCGCCGCGTCAGGTCGTGATTGACGACCCGCCTCCGGCCCCCGAACCGCCAAAGGTACCGAAAGTCATCAGCAAAGGACTGATTACCGGCCAGGCGACACTCGTTGCCACAACCGCCTTATCCGATGATCGCGAAACAGGTCCGCCGTTCAAGGAAAGGTGGGTGTTCAAGTGCTGATCAACGAACAGGGCAACGTGATTTCCGCAACAGCGATCGATGGACATCCGATGCTCAGACCAGCGGCCCAGAGAGCAGCGCTTCAGGCACAGTTCTCCGTCCGACGCTGTTGGGTGGTCTGCCAGTAAGAGTTTCAGGTGTGATTACCTACGACTTCAAGCTCGGGTTTTAAAGATTACGAGAAGAACAGAACAGATGCGCTTCCCGCCAACGCAAAGAGGTACGAGAGCGCCATGCTCCTCGTACCTCTCCCGCCGTTTTCGGTAATAACTTCCTGACTTCAACCTCAGTCGCGAATGATTCCCTTCCCGCGTCCGGTCATCACTTCCTTGCCGTGCTGGTTGGTGCATGTCCACACCGAATCGATGTCGGTGTAACCATCAGCAGGCGTGGCTTCGAGCAGCGTGACGACGCATTCGATCGTGTCACCCACAAACACCGGCCGGTGAAAATTGAACGTCATCTCACGAGCGATCAGGTTCATGTCGCCGCCGATCTTCGTCGGTAGCGTTGCCGTCAGAAGCCCGTGCGCCATCAACCTGCCCTTTTCGTCAGGCACATGATGGTGTTCCCCATCATCCCCCGAGACCTTCGCGAACAAACGAATATCTTCCTCCGTAAACGTCCGCTTCCATGACAACGTATCACCGGGTTTCATAAGCGTCAGCCTTCTTTAACCACAAGAGGCACAAGAGACACAAAAGGCACAAAATGGTTAAAGGAGGGGGTGGCATCTGGCTTTAATGGCAAACTGCGTTCTCACCTTCTGTCTTGTCCCACCTTATTTAACTTCTTTTGTGCCTTTTGTGTCTCTTGTGCCTTTTGTGGTTAAAGACCCTCAGCCCAGCGAACGATCTCGTTCATCGCCGTTTCGTAAATCTCTTCCTGCGGGATGCCGAACTTCTTCGGCGCCTTGAACGAGTGGTCGCCGCCCTCGATCGTGTGAATCTTCGCCGCGGGTTTTAAACCTTTGATGTACGGCTGAATCTCCTCCGGCGTGCCGAGCGCGTCGCGCGTTCCCTGCACGAACAACATCGGCTTACGAATGTGTTCGAGATGTTCGACGCGAAGTTTCTCGGGAGCGCCGGGCGGATGAAGAGGGTAACCAAGAAAGACTAACCCGTCGATCTGATCGGCGAGCGGCTCTTTCTCCTGCGACGCGGCAGCCGCGACTTGCGAAGCGATGCGGCCACCCATCGACTTCCCACCGATCACCAACCGGTTGTTCTTCAGTTTTCGATGTTTGACTGCCGTCTCGATAACGGCACGGAAGCACGACTCCAACTTCCCTTTCTGATCCGGAACGGAGCGACCCTGTTCCATGTAGATAAAGTTGAAAGTCATGACGTCGACACCACGCGACGCCAAACCGTTTGCGAACATGCGCATGAAGCCACTGTCCTGGCCGGCGCCGGCTCCGTGTCCCAACACCGCGGTCAACCCGGCGCGTCCCTTTTTATCGGCGGCATAAAGAAGGGCCGTCACCGAATCTTTTTCATTGACGCCGACGGTTAGCTTCTCTGTTTCCCTGGGCATCTAGTTGATCAGGCTTCCTTCGCCAACATCGCGAGCGCGTCCTGCTCCTCGTTTTTGAATCTCTTGGACACACCCGATTGTACACTCGGCGAGCTCTTGGAAAAGTAAGCCAGGTTACCGTCCGGTTTCTTTCGACCTCGTTCCGCGTAGATCGCTGAGATGAGTTGTTTGTCGAAATCGGCGTCGGACGGTTTGCATTGCACGTTCGTCAACGCCTTGTGAATGATCGGAGTGCCGCCGCCGTGTTGTACTGCGGTGGACCAGACAGCGTCCTGCAACGCACGGCTTCGTGTGTTCACGTCGAGACCGTCGTCGGCGAGTATCTTCGCGGCGAGCAGATCGTAGTGGCTCTTCTTAATGAACGCATGTTGCGCGCTTTGAAACGCAGCGGTTTCGTTGGTGGCGATACGTTTCCAACAAGCGGTAAATGGAGCGGTGCCGGCCGCCAGTCCCTTAAAATCTTCGGCCCATGGGAATCCTGCCTGCGTAACAAACCGCGCGACGGTACCCATCTTCGTCGCCATCTGATACGACCCATACGAAACACCGCCGGGATCGCCGGAGCCGGTGGAAACTACGCCCGGTCCGCGGCCGCCCGTTTCGTACTTCGCCGACAACTCGCCAAGCGTATCAGCAATCGCTTGTCCCAATGCGCCGGCTGCCGCGTGCGCGGGAGGGGTTACGGGAATCTGGGGCAAAGGCTTCGTGTTGTCAGTCGTCAATTCCGATAAACCGCTGGGCAGAGTCAGCACGTCGCCGACGTTGATTCTGTTTGGGTCAGTGACCTGAGGATTCGCCTGGAGCAATTGATCCGTCGAGCAGCCGTTGAGCTTCGCTATCTTCGATAGGGTGTCACCGGGCTTAACTGTGTAAGTCATGAGAGGATCTCCTTATTTTATTAGAGCGTTCGCGAGGGACTCGAATAGTAGTAAACGCGTTGACGCGAAGTCAATGAGAATACTAGAGATAAAGTCGCGGAACGCGTTCGCCGATACCGCAGGTTACCTCGTACGAGAGTGTGCCGGAAATGCGTGCGAGATCTTCGGCGGAGATGCTTGGGCCGGCGTGTTCGCGGTCCCAGCCGAGTAGCGTGACTTTGTCGCCCACTTCGACGTCGTCAACGTTCGTGACGTCGACCAATGTGAGATCCATCGAGATGCGTCCGACGACAGGAGCGTACGTGCCGCGGACGATCACGTTTGCGCGGTTCGACAAGGCTCGCATGTAACCGTCGTGATAACCGACCGGCAACGTTGCGATCTGTGTCTTTCGCGACGCCTCGAACGTGCAGCCGTAGCCGATCGTCTCGCCGGGCGGCACCCATTTCAACATGCTGATTCGCGAGTGCAGCGACATCACGGGCGCTAGATGTGGATCTGAGATCGAGAGTGGCAGAACGTCGCGCCACAGACCATACAACACGCCGCCGGGACGAACGATGTTTCCCCACGCTTCGCGATGACCGTAGACGCCCGCAGAGTTTGAAAGATGTAGGTAAGTCGGGTGAAAACCTGCTTGACGAAACACAGCGGCGGCTTCGTCGAAGCGCGTGATTTGGTCGCGCGTTAGTGGTTTGCACGATGCATCGTCAGCGGCCGCAAGGTGGCTCATCAGGCCGTCGATGCGTACGTTGCGAAAGCGTGCGAGTTGCGGGACGAATTCGGTTAGTTCGTCGAAGCGAATGCCGAGCCGGCCCATGCCGGTGTCGATCTTTACGTGTGCGTCGACCACTACGCCGGCGTCGGCGGCGGCCTGGTTGAGTGATTCGAGCATGTCGAGTCGATAGACCACGGGCGTGAGTCGTTGCTGAATGCACGCGGCGGCTTGATTGGGCCAGAAACCGCCGAGGGACAGCACGGGTTGGGTGATGCCTGCCGCGCGCAACTGAATTCCTTCTTCGGGCATCGCGACGCCGAACCAGTCGGCGCCTTCGGTTGCCAGTCGACGCGCGCATTCAACCGCGCCGTGTCCGTAGGCGTCAGCTTTGACGACGGCCATTACTCTCGCTGCTGGACTGACGAGATCTCTGATCTCTTTGAAGTTGGCGGCGAGATTATCGAGATGTATCTCGGCCCATGTTGGCCGGCCTGAAATGTTGATTTGCTGGTCCTGGAATGATGGCATGGCGTGTAGTTTACCTGCGTTGACCGTGTTCTAATAGCGGCCCCTTATGAAAGTTGCTTATGGACTGAAGGCGCATTCCGGATGGGCGGCGTTGGTCGTACTCGGGAAGAGTGATGGCGAATTTGTTGTCGTCGATCGTCGTCGTGTGGAGTTGGTCGAAGAGGAATGGGCCAAGCAGCCGTATCATGCTGCGGAGGAGTTGGAAGCTAGTGAAGCGCGCAAGTTGGTTAAGCGGGGGATCGATGCGGCGCACCGCATCGCGATGCGTGAGATGCGCGCGGCGCTTCGGCGCGAACGCGAACGTAACAACGAGATCGCCGCCTGCGCGGTGCTCGTCGGAAACCCAATGCCTGACTGGAGTGTCGAACAGATCCTTGCCGTGCACTTTCGCATGCATCAAGCCGAGGGAGTGCTCTTTCGCGACGCCCTGATCGACGCCGCCCGCAAGTGCTCGCTGAACGTCGTCGAGCTCCCGGAGAAAACGCTGCTTGATCACGCCGAGAAAACTCTCCAAACCTCCGCTGCTAATCTTTCAAAAAACATCAGCGCAATCGGCAAACTCGCCGGCCCTCCCTGGGGCAAAGATCAGAAAGACGCCGCCCTCGCCGCGATAATAGCCCTTGATTCCTAAAATAAACCCCTTTTAATTGAGCTGCCATTTTGGATACACTAAGCACTCCTCACTCACCAGTGGCAGGGGCTATATGAAATCTGTAATTACGTTTTTGCTCGCTGCAATCATTGCAATACCAATCAGTTCAACGCCCACGACAGCAATTCAGTTCAAACACGTGATCAGTGGCGCAGTGTCCGCACAAACAATCTCTTCGTCATTGGTAATGCCGATCCCGAGAAGCTGCGGCAGGTGGCGGCGTGGCTGGAGTTTTTTCATAGCGCATTCGCAAGACTCGTCTCGCGAAATGTGCTCGACTCCTCCGTTCCCACGACAGTAATCCTCTTCCGCGACGAAGCGTCGTTTACGCCATTCAAACCGCTTTACCAGGGACGCCCGGCGAATGTCGCCGGTTTCTTTCAACCAGCCGACGACGTCAACTACATCGCCATCTCACTCGATCCAGGCGAAAGAGATCCGTTCAGCACCGCTTTCCACGAGTACGTTCACCTGCACCTGAAAGACAACGTCCCTAGCGCGCCGCTCTGGCTCAACGAAGGACTGGCCGAGTTCTACGGCTCGATGCAGTTTTCAGGCGGCGAAGCAACACTCGGCGCGCCTCTGAACCATTACATTCGCCTCCTGCGCGACCAGGAGATGCTGCCACTCACGACGCTCTTCTCCATCGGCACAAACTCACCGCACTACAACGAACAGGAAAAGAGCGGAATCTTTTACGGACAGTCGTGGGCGTTGGTCCATTACCTGATGCTCGGCGGCGGCGCAAACAGACAGGAACAGTTCAAACGCTTTCTCGGGCAAGTCAGCCGCGGAGACGCCCCGGCAAAAGCGTTGGAAGACTCGTTCGGCATGAGCGTCTCAACATTGGAGAACGAGTTAAAGGCGTACGTGCGTCGCGGCGAGTTCTCGGCGATGCGTATAGCGACCGTCGATCCGCAAGCTTACGCGTCATACACAGCGATGCAACGCTCGTCACTCACCGAGGCGAAGCAAACTACTACCTCGGCGATCTACTCTTCCATATCAATCGCGAAGCCGACGCCGAACGTTACTTCAAACAAGCAATCGCACTCGAACCAGGCCTGCGCCAGGCGCACGCCGCGCTGGGCCTCATCTACGTCTATCAACGCCGCTACGCGGACGCGAAGAAACATCTGCAACGAGCGACCGAGTCACAGCAAAGCTACCTGATTCACTATCTCTATGCCTTCGTCCTCAGCCGCGAAGGAGTTTCACCTGCCGGGCGCATCACTGATTACTCACGTGAGACCGCGGCCCTGATGCGCGAGCACCTTCTGAAATCGATCAAACTGTCGTCGTCATACGCGCCGTCACACTACCTGCTGGCGCTCGTCGATCTCGTCACGAACGAACGACTGGACGAAGCGCTCGAAATGGCCGAAAAAGCACGTCAACTCGCGCCCGCCAAAGCGAGCTTATGCGCTGTTAGTGGCCCAGATTCACCTGCGCCGATCGGAACCCGCAAAAGCACGCGCCATTCTCGAATCACTCACTCGCAGTTCCGAAACGGCAGTCAGATCTGAAGCACAAGACCTGCTCGACTCTCTGAGCCAGAACAACACAACGCCGATCGTAGCGCGAGAAGTTCGCGTCAGGTCAGCAGTGCGGTGATCGCCGAGCCCGTCGAAACCGGATCTTCGCGGCAAATGATCGGCGGCAGTTCGGGCGGAGTGAGAGTTAAGAGACGGTAGAACGATCGCCAGTTCCCGTTCGCTGCCGAGTGTCGACGACGTGCTCAACCGTTACATCGAAGCATTGGGCGGCGCCGCGGCGATAAACAAATCCACGACCCGCGTGATGAAAGGCACGCTTGACGTCGCCGGCATCAGTCGCGGCGGCAGCTTCCAACAGTACGCGCAAGCGCCGAACAAGATGCTGATGGTGATGCAGGCGCATCCATTCGGCACGATGAAGATGGGCTTTAACGGAAAGAACGGCTGCATGTTCGCGGAGGCGTGCGATACGTCCTGTCACAGGCGTCGATCTCGCCATCCTCGAACGCGACGCCGATCTCTACTCAAGTCTCCGAACAAAGAATAACTACGCGAAGGTCACAATGCCGGGAATGAGCAAGATCGGTTATCGCGAGGTCTACGTCATCGATCTGCAACCAACCACCGGTCCGCTCGAAAGACTCTACCTCGACGCAGAAACATTCCTGCCGGTGCGCCTCAACACGACCCGAACAGTCGGGAGCGTGGCCGAACCGGTGGAGATCTATCTTGACGATTGGCGAGAGGTGGATGGCGTGAAATATCCGTTTAGTATCAGCCAGAGCTCGCCGAGCGTAAAACTCGGCTTCACGGTGAAAGAGATCCGGCACAACGTCGCCGATCGATGCGAAGCTGTTCGAGTCATCCAATTAAATAACGCCCTACTCGCGATACAGACTATCGAAACGCATACTCGACGGAGTGAAGCGCAGATCCACCGTTCCCGTTGGACCATTGCGCTGCTTCGCGATGATCAACTCCGCGATGTTCTTTTGATCCTCCGGCATCGCATCGCGTTCTTCCGGCGTCTTGTACTGCTCCTCACGAAAGATAAACGCCACAACGTCCGCATCCTGTTCCAACGCGCCCGACTCGCGCAAGTCAGCCAATTGCGGACGGTGATCCGAACGCGACTCCGGCGCGCGCGAAAGCTGCGACAACGCCACCAGCGGAACGTTCATCTCCTTCGCCAACCCTTTCAACTCACGCGAGATCTGCGACACTTCCTGCTGGCGTGACTCGGCTCGCTTCGCCGAACCCGACATCAACTGCAAGTAGTCGACGATGATCAAATCCAGCTTCTTTTGTTCCGCCGCGAGCCGCCGCGCCTTCGCGCGCATCTCCAGCACACTAATGCCGGGCGTGTCGTCGAGATAGATCTTCGTATCGGCGAGAATGCCCAGTGACTTCGCGATCTGCGCCCATTCGAGTCGCGAAAGAAATCCGTTCCGAAAACGCTGCGCGTCGATGTTGCCCTGCGAACAGAGCATGCGCATCACCAGCGACTCTTTCGACATTTCGAGCGAGAACACGCCAACGACCGCGCCGGCGTGAATCGCCGCGTTCTCCGCGAGCATCAACGCGAAACTCGTCTTGCCCATCGACGGACGCGCCGCGAGAATGATCAAATCCGACTCTTGCAAACCGGAAGTCATCTTGTCGAGATCCGCGAAACCGGTCGTGAGTCCGGTCAGCACCGCAGCGCGGCCTTCCATCTCCTGGACTTTCTCAAGCAGATGTTCGGCGATCGGTTTCACGTGAACGAAGCCCTGGCGGACTCGTTCGTCGGCGAGTTGAAAGATCGCGTGTTCGGCGTGATCGAGAATGATCTCCGGCTCGTCTTCTTCCGCGAGCGCTTCCTGCGTGATCTTGTTCGACGTCTTGATCAACTGGCGCAGCATCGACTTGCCGCGCACCACTTTCGCGTAGTGAAGAATGTTGGTCGAGTGCGGCAGACCGTAAGTCAGGTTGGTGATGAAACTAATGCCGCCGACGACTTTCGAGCGCGTTCTCTTTTTTGAGCTCTTCGCCGATCAGGATCGGATTGATCTCCGCGCCGCGTTCAAACAGCGCGATCATCGCGACGAAGATGCGGCGATGTGACGGGACGTAAAAGTCTTCGGGCTTGAGTTGTTCGATTGCCTGGCTGATTAAGCCGTTGTCGAGCAGCGTCGCGCCGAGAATGGCGCGTTCGGCTTCGGAACTGTTTGGTAATGCACGTTCGAAGGTTGTGTCGCGAATCGGATCAGGAGTAGCCATGAACTATTTTGCGATATTAATTTTCGTTAAGGAATACTAATAACGGGGCAGAAAAAAGGCGCTGCAAGTTCATTGAAAACCAGCAGCGCCTGGCTGTAAAGCTTTCTAAGGTGTCACCCTGTTTTATTTACTCAGCAGCAGTCTCGTCACCTTCAGCGGGCTGCGTCAAAGCTCGCTTCCTGCTCAGGTGTCAAGTGGCCGACGATCACTTCACCCTCGGAAACGACCTTCACCTGCAAGTCGATCTGTGACTTCACGATGCAGACGCACCGGAACGGTGTACTCACCCAGACGTTTCAGCGGTTCGCGCAAGTGAATGCGATGCCGATCGATCTCGTAGCCGCGCTCTTTCAACGCCTCCGCCACGTCCATCGACGTGACCGAACCGTACAACGCGCCCTGCTCGCCGGCTTTGCGCTTGAACTCGAGGTCCAGCGAACCCATCTGCTGCGACTGCCCTTCGGCCGTCGCGCGCTCTTTCGCTTCCTTCTTCAACAGCGCCGCACGTTCCTGCTCGATGCCTTTAACATTTCCCGTCGTCGCCTGGACGGCAAGATTGCGCGGCAACAAATAATTACGCGCATAACCCGCTTTAACTCTGACGATCTCGCCACGCGCGCCCAGATCATCCACATCTTCACGCAAGAGAACCTTCGTATGTGCCATTTCTTTCGTCTCCCTTAGTCGGTTGTGTACGGAAGGAGCGCGATGTTGCGGGCGCGTTTGATCGCCTCCGCCAGCATGCGCTGATGCGTCGCACAATTACCGGAGATGCGTCTCGGCAAAATCTTGCCGCGTTCGGGAAGGTAGTTCTGCAACAGCCTGACGTCCTTGAAGTCGATGAGATCTACTTTGTCGATGCAAAAACGACAAACGCGTCGCCGGTGCATGCGCCGGCCGCCGCCGCGTCCGCCCATTGGGCGTCGATCGCCATCGTCATCACTATCGTAACCGCCGCCACGCGCGGACGGTCTTCATAATTGGTTGACATATTCTTCCTCTTAACTGTGGGTCAAAATCTATTCGCTGGCCGCTTCGGCAAACTCCATCGCTCCGCCACGGCGCGTGGTCCACCATGGCCGCCTCGCTCCGGACGCTTCGCGGCTTTGCGGGCGCGGCGATCTTTCAACTTTTCAGCACGGCGGCGATCTTCGTCGACGCGAACCGTCAGGTAACGCAAGATGCGATCGTTGACGCGCATGCGGCGTTCGAGTTCGGCGATCTCGCGGCCCGAACCTTCGATCTCCAACAGCACAAACGTGCCGTCTTTGTGGTGATCGATCTCGTAGGCGAGCTGGCGCTTGCCCATCGTCTCGGCCTTGGTCACCGCGCCGCCCTGATCGGTGACGATCTGCGAAAACCCTTCGGTGAGTTTCGCCACTTCCTCGTCAGCGGTCGGGTCAACAATGAAGACCACTTCGTATTGTCTCTTCGTTTGCATCTAATTAAACTCCATCATCGCTTTCAAAGCGCCGTCTCGGATGATCGTTCGCACTGCCTGGACGCTCCGCGCAATTGTCTCTTCCACTACCGGCCGTTCAGTTCGCGGAAAACTGGTCGAGCACAAACCGTTTCGAATCGGAAATCGGATGATCGGGTTGAATCCCGATCCGCAACCTGATGAACTCGTCAGTGCCAATCTCCGCAATGATCGACTTCAAACCGTTATGACCACCAGCCGATCCGCGTTCGCGAATTCGAATCTTTCCGAGCGGCAACGCGAGATCGTCTGAAATCACCACTAACTGCCTTGCCGGCTCATCACTTTCAACTTTTCTGAGCAAGCACGAAACCGCGTGCCCACTCAAGTTCATGAACGTCTGCGGCTTGGCGAGTTTCGTAACAGTACCTTCAACTTCGCCCTGGCCCACGAGCGCCTGGCACTCGCGACGCTTCACCATGATCCCTTCGTCGCTCGCCAACTTGTCAATCAACATGAATCCGAGATTGTGACGCGTCGCTGCGTACTCCTTACCGGGATTACCAAGACCAACAATAAGCATCTTGTGCATTTCTTGTGCCTCTTTGTGGCCCCTGACTACTCTCCCGCTTCTTCGCCTTCCTCTTCCTTCTTGCCCTTGCCGATCAACTTCAGGCTCGGCAGGCTCTTCGCCTTCAGCAGCCGTCGCCGGCGCGGCCTCTTCCTTCACGATACCGACAGTCGCGATCACGATCTCGGCATCGGTCAGGATCTCGACGCCTTCGCGACCTTGATGTCGGAAACGTGAAGCATGTCGTGCACGTCGAGGTTTGAAACGTCGATGTCGATCGCATCGGGAATCTCGCGCGGCTGGCAACGGATCTCGATCTCGCGAATGATCTGTTCGAGCACGCCCTGCTTCTCTTTCACGCCGATAGGCTCGCCGACGAGGTGCAACGGCACAGTCACTTCGATCTTCTGGCCCTTCACGAGGCGCGTCAGATCGGCGTGAATCAATCGGCCTTTGACCGGATCGATCTGCCGGTCGTGAAACATCACTTCACTCTCGCCAAGCGCCATCGACTTCGATCGTGAAGATCGTATTTCGCCCGGATTCGGAACGAAGGATCGCGGCCAAATCACGCGCCGGAGCAACGGCAGCGACCGTCTCGGCGCCGCCTCCGTAAACGGTGATCGGAACCATTCCCTCGCGCCGTGCGCGTCGCGCATCGTTTTTGCCGCGACCCTCGCGCTGTTTTGCCTGGACCTTGAACTCTTTTTTCTCCGCCATGATTTCTCCTTACAAACTTTCAGCGACCCGTGGCGTCTATGCCACAGGGTCGCTGATGGTCTTCGTTTAAGCCATCAGTGTTTGCCCTTCGCTTATACGAAGAGCGAGGAAACCGAAGTCTCCTCGTGGATCGACTTGATCGCTTTCGCCAGAAGCGGCGCGATACTCAATACCTTTATTTTGTCCAACTCGCACGCGTCATCGCGCAGCGGAATCGTGTTCGTCACGATTATCTTTTCAATGTCCGACTCCGCCAACAACTTCACGGCCCGGCCGGAAAAAACCGGATGCGTGAAACACGCATGAATTCTTTCGGCGCCCGCATCTTTCAACGCGCGCGCGACTTTCGTCAACGAACCACCAGTGTCGCACATGTCGTCGACAATCAAACAACTGCGGCCGCGAACGTCACCGACGACGTTCATCACTTCCGCGACGTTTGCCTTCTCGCGACGTTTGTCGCACAAGCGCGAGTTCCGCATCGAGCCGTTTCGCATAAGCGCGTGCGCGTTCAGCGCCGCCGGTATCTGGAGCAACGACCGTCAGGTTCGGCAACGTGTGCTCCTGATAATAGCTGATGAAGACCGGCGCCGCATAAAGGTGGTCCACCGGAATATCAAAGAACCCTTGGATCTGCGCCGCGTGCAGGTCCATCGTCAACAGACGATCGGCGCCGGCGACGGTGATCAGGTTCGCCACCAGCTTCGCCGAGATCGGAACGCGCGGGCGATCCTTTTTGTCAGACCTGCCGTAGCCGTAATACGGAATCACGGCGGTGATGCGCGCGGCTGACGAACGACGAAACGCGTCGAGCATCACCAGCAGCTCCATCAGGTGCGCATCGGTCGGCGGGCAAGTCGGCTGAACGATAAAAACATCGCCGCCGCGAACGTTCTCGTCGATCTGAAAGTTGAACTCACCGTCAGAAAAACGTTCGGCGTACGCCTTGCCCATGTCACAACTCAGTTGGCGACAAATCTCTTCCGCCAACTTAGGGTTTGCATTTCCGGAAAAGATTTTGATGCCGCCGGTTGTGCTCATAAGATTGTCAGTTGTTCGATTGTCAGTGGTCCGATGGTCAGGATTCCCAGTCAACTGACTACCGACCACTGACTACTCGACAAAGCACAAGTTTGGCTGGGGCGGGTGGATTCGAACCAACGAATGCCGGTTCCAAAGACCGGTGCCTTACCACTTGGCTACGCCCCAGTATCTGATTGCCGGTTTTTAAGAGAGCGTAAAAGCGGGAACCCCGAAGGACCCATTGCTTGAAGATACTCAGCACGTGAAAGCGTGTGGCAGGAAAAGACTCCGCCATCCTGCTTCACATCTGAGATTACCTAAAGCCCGATCGCGCGCTGCTTCGTCGTCAAAGATACCAAACACGCTCGAGCCGCTTCCAGCCAACAAAGCGCCCCGCGCACCTGCATCAAGCAACGCAACTTTAGCCCGCTCGATTTCAGGTTCTATCTCAAAGATCACTCCTTCAAAATCATTGTGCAGAGACCATTGGCCGCTATCGACCGGAAAATGGCTCGCGAAGGAACTTGAAAGAATAGAGGCCGAGTCAGAAGTTGTCAAGGAACCAGCATTGAGAGCCGCGTAGGCATCTCGCGGTTGAAACGGCAGCATTTGGAGTGACATACGATCAGGTGTTTTTGCGGGAGATCGCAACAGAATACAGCTCGGTTCCCGTGCCAGTCCCTTCGACACAACCTCCGCATCAAAAAGAACGGCACGTCGGCGCCCAGATCCTCTTCCAATATGTCATCAAATCCGTGTTTTCCAAGTCCCTTCGCCACAGATGGTTCAACGCCAAAAGCGTCACCGCAGCGTTTGAAGATCCACCACCGAGACCACCCTTAGCCGGAATCCTTTTGGTCAAACTTGATATTCGACGCCCTACCAGGTTCGACAGCGCCTGCGCGGCTTTCACGATTAAGTTTGATTCGTCGACCGGTATCTCCGGATCGTCACAAGTTAACGAGATCTCGTCATCGTCGCGCAGTTCGAACGTGAGTTCATCGCACAGAGAAATACTTTGCAGCACGGTAGCGACCTCGTGATATCCGTCAGGTCGCCTACCGAAGATCCGCAACGTCCAGTTGATCTTGGCGAAGGAAGGAAGCTTCAGCAATTATCGCGTTATGAATGTTTGAGTCAGGAAAACCGATCCGTCAGCGCGCAACGAACGAACCAATCGCCATTGCGCGAAACTCCGGGGACAAAATGTTCGCGCGGTGCTTCGGAGACGACATCCATCTCTCCACCGCAAACGCTCCCGGATCTTCGTAGCCCTGATTATAGGCGATGTTCTCAGCGAGTACACGAAACTGCACGAATGCCGGCCACGCGGTGCGATCGCGCAATCGCTGACCGTCCGGCGTGATGTGAGAGAAGTAACCTGTCGTCGCGACATGTTCTCGGAGTGAATTCGGGCCATGCGACAGACGTCGGCGTCCCAGGTCAGTGCCGGAAGGCCGTTCTTGATCCGGACCTCATTCGTCTGGTCGAACGCGCGGCGTTCGATCGCGCTTGCTTCGGCGAGGGTTGGGGATGTCGCGGGTGTGACTGGCGGGCTGATTCGTTTGGGTGCGGTGTTAATCGGACCGGCGCTGACCAGGCGCGCGACGGGTCGCGGCTTGGCTTCCTGCGCGAGCACAGTGTGAGAAACGCCACAAATAATGACGGCTAGTGGGAGTAGGAGATATCGATATTGGCCGCTCATGCGAACAGTCGGGCACTTCTCGGGCAATGCTCCGCCATTGCAGGCTAACAAACTTGGCCAACATGGATCAACAATTATTTACAAACCGAGGTCGGGGGCGGTGGGAGGCTCGGGTGGAGGTGGCGGCTCTTCAGGTTTTGTCGTGTGGCGCTGGACCGCGCGTAGCCATGAAGATTTGGTCGGGTAACAGTAAACGAGCACAAGCACCGCGACTGCTGACGCCCGGTAAGTGTAAAACTCCTGGCCCGTCATCAACGTAGCGACAAAGCCGACGACGGCGATGCCGGCTGCGAGAATGGCGATCTGTAGCGTCGTCTTCTCGAGAGTCTTTATTAGGCCCGAAACGCCGTACAACCCGGTGATGTCCTGAAGTCTTGTCGGGTTGAACTTGGTGCGTCGCCACGCCACGGCGCCCAAACCGAGAATCAAAACCAGGATCAGAAACGCGTAATCGACGGGTCTGCTTTCGAGTTCGCTGAAGTACGGCTGGCCGAGGTAGGCGGCAACGGAGAGGAGGATGGTGGCGACGATCAGTCCGAGGACCGTCGTCGCCGCAGCTTTATGTCTGCGGGTTATTTCCGCTTGAACGTCTGGGGAACTTGGATCCAAGCTCTACTCCGACCAGAACGCCACAGGCGTTCTTTAATTCAAGCCCAGGGGTTGTTTCAGCCCTGGGAATGACCGTGAAGAAATCTAAAAACGCTGAAAGCGTTCGGCTTCGGTCGCAACTCTTTCAGAGTTAGAAACTGTGTTCATAATAAACCCAGGGTTGGAGCAACCCTGGGTTACAGTTAGTTCTTAACATTAAACCCTGAAAAGGGTTCGCCCCTGTCGAACGCTTTCAGCGTTGTTTGTTGTTCGCATGATGTACCCAGGGTTGGAGCAACCCTGGGCTGGAATTAAAGAACGCCTTCGGCGTAAAAGCTTCAAGATCGAGCAAAGCTATCGGCTGACACTAGTCTTTACACTACGGCTTGATCACCGCAGGACTCGGAGCGGGTGTTGCGGCGGCTGATGGCGTCGCGCCGCTGCTTGAGTTGCGGGTCTTGGAGTCAACGGGCGCCGCCGGGACGTTTCGCGGAGCGGTTTGCGGCGCGTCGGGTGTGAATTTCACCGGCAACTGGCCGTTGTACTTCAAAGCCTCGTCGATCAGGTCGGTGCCTTCCTTGCCGTCCTTGCTGATCAGGATGCCGTTCTTGTTGATCGTCACGTCGGCCTTGCCCGAAATCTGCGTCATCAGGCTGCCCACGAAGCTCGTTTGCGGACGCTTGGAACACGGGTTTGGCGTTCCCTTTTCAGGAATCGGCGCGCCGATGATGTTCAACTGTTCGCGCGCCTTCTCGTTGTACTGACTCTCCGGAAACTCCTGCACCAGCTTTTGATAGTAACGCGCGGCTTCGTCCGGCTCTTCTTCCGCCTGGTACGTAGCGCCTAACCGGAAATAAACCTCGTCGTTGTACGAGAAGCACGGATACTTGTCGACGATCTCCTTCAAACGCGACTGCGAACCCTTCAAACCGCCTTTTCCGGTCGAATACTTCACATCGTAATAGAACCGCGCGATTTGAAGATTGTGCATCGCGAGGTTCTCCTGCACTTCTCGAAGCCTTGCCTCGACTGTCTCGCGCAGCGAGCTCTTCGGATACTGCTGCAACAAGACCTTCAATCGCATGCTCGGCCTTGCGTGCGTGGGAAATATCGCGGTCAGACAGTCCCATCTGCCGCATTTCCGCTTCCGCCACCTTCAAACTCGCGTCGTCAGCGAGTGGATCGGTTGGGAAGAACGTGAGCCAGTCCTGGTAAGCCTGCGCCGCCTGGATCAACGAGCTCGTTGTTCCTTCGAGATAGAACGAATCGGCGATGGCGAGTTTCGCCAACGGCAGAAACGGCGAATCGGGATAGGTGTTGATGATGGTCGCAAAAAGGAGACGACCAGTATCGTAGCTGTTCTTGCGAACTTCCTTCGCAGCTTCTTCGAAAAGCACGCGATCGCGTCCGGCAACTGGAGCGCCTGTCAGCTCGGCGTATTTATCGTCGCCACCGCCGAACAGTCCGAGGAACTTCCCTTTTTTCTTCTTCTTTTTTTCGTCAGACGCGGTCGCTGCGGAGCCGCCGCGGGCGGCGGCAGTCTGCTGGAGTCCAGTTTCAACGCGTGTATTCAACTCGGCCACGGCCGTTTCCAGGCGGTCGAGTGTGGTAGCGTCGAACTTTTCGGCCTTGTCGTTCTTTGAACGAATATCGTTCACTTCCGACATCAACCTCGAGACTTCCTTTTCGAGACCTTTCAGTCGCACGACCGGATCGTCGGGGTTCGGCGTCTTACTCTTATCCTCGGGCATGGCGGAAACGGCGCTGCTCAGCGATCGACGCATGTGATCCAGTTTCGAACTCATGACGTCGAGGCGTTGAACAGTCGACAGCTCAGTCTGACCGCCCGGTCTTTGGGCAAAACCTGAAGTGGGGAGCCCGAAAACTAAGCCGCAGAAAGCCGCCAGGATAAAAAAGCGAGACTTCATAGATTAGACCTCCAAAAACAACTTGTTTGTGCGAGAAAGAGATTCCGGCTTATCGGATTCATTTTTCCTCGCCCCGGTTGCAGCAACCGCCGCATTTTAGACCCATTGAACAGTCGCGTTCCGCAGTTCCTTGACCGCGGCTTCGGCGTCGGGTGTTGCAAAAATAGCCGAACCGGCCACGATAATCTCGGCACCGGCCGCTACCACCGTTTCGATATTCGTACGATCTATACCGCCGTCGATCTCGATACGCACGTTCAACTGTCGCTCGGTAATCAACTGTCGCAGTCGTTTCACCTTGTCGATCGACTGCGAGATAAACTTCTGTCCCCCAAAACCGGGGTTTACCGACATCACGAGAACGTAATCGACAAACTGCAGCGCTTCTTCGATGGCCGAGACCGGCGTCGCCGGATTCAAGACCACACCTGCCTGCGCGCCACCTGCTCTGATCGCCGTCAGCGTTCGATGCAGGTTCGCATCTGCCTCCACATGGACTGAAACCATCTGCGCGCCCGCTTCGACAAACTGCGGCGCGTAAATCCCTGGATCGGCGATCATCAGGTGGGCGTCGATCGGTAAACGAGTAAAACCGGCGAGCGATTTAACGACTGGCAGACCGATCGTGATGTTGGGCACGAAATGACCGTCCATCACGTCGACGTGCAGGACGTCAGCTCCGCCGCGTTCGACGGCGCGGATCTCTTCGCCCAGGCACGAGAAATTGGCCGAAAGAATCGAAGGGGCAATTTCGATATTTCTGTTGTTGAGCATGCACCTCGCCCGCAGCGTAATGGCTACGGGGTTTGTCTCGTCGGGGTTGTGACGCCTGGCGTTGGCCGAGGAGCTACCGGTCGTCGATTCTCGTTCAAGTTAGTGTTCGGTCGTGTGTTCGTGTTTCGGTTTACGTTAGGCCGGGGAGTGATATTCGCGTTTTCGCCGGCTGCGTTTGCGTTTGGCCTGATGTTCGCGTTTGCTGGTTTGTTGGCGTTCGCACCAGGCCGGTTCGCATTTGCATTCGTGTTGCCGTTTGCGTTGCCGTTCGCGTTTGCGTTCGTGTTCCTTGGTTTCCTGGGTTTGTTCTCGTTTGCGTTCGCCGCGTTTGTGTTGCGGTTATCGTTCTGTTCGTCCGCGGGCGGCACCGTTTCAGACGACTCGCCGGCCTTGGCTGGACGGCTGACGTCCATCGCGACCGTTTGACCCGCCTTCACAACTTCTCCGGCTCGCGGTAATTGAAACAGCACTGTCTCGGGTTGCGCCTGGTTACTGGGCCGGTACGCGCGGACACGAAAATTAAGATTGGCGTCCTCGAGTATCTTCTCCGCTTCGAATCGGTTCTTGCCGACGACGTCCGGTACCTTCGTTTCCGGGCTTCGCAGTGACAGGTAAACGGTCGTCGCAACTCCGAAGAGAAAGACAACAACAATCGCGATCACGATCGTGATGCTGCGGAATATCGATACGACTCGGGCAGCTAAACTCAAGCCCCGAAGTCTAGCATCATGACGGGAGGCAGATCAAAGCAATGCGTCCCATTTTTTTTGTTAAAATGCGCCAAATTCTGGAATGGAAAGCTGAAAACCATGCAAACAGTCTATGAAGCCGCGGGCGGTCTCGACGGGCTGCTGAGATTGGCGCACGCGTGGCACACGCGGGTGCTGGAGGACGAAGTGGTTAGCCATGCGTTCAGCCACGGATTTCACCCGCAGCACACGGAGCGTCTTGCCGCGTACTGGGCGGAGGCTCTCGGCGGGCCGGCAACGTACTCAGAGCAGTACGGCGATGAGACGTCCGTGGTGCGGATTCACAGTGGCAACGGTTTGCACGAGGAGATGGACCAGCGAGCGATCGCCTGTTTCGATCAGGCCCTGCACGATGCCGGATTTGACCGTGACGAACGGCTCAGACGCGCGCTGCACGATTACTTCGCGTGGGCAACCACGACCACGATGGCTCGCTATCACGACTCAGCGGACGATGTGCCGCACGGTTTGCACCTCCCGAAGTGGTCATGGAACGGACTCGTCAACCCAGAACCGTCATGAAGAAGCCGTCGCTGCCCTCGTGATGCGGCCAGGTGCGGAGCGTTCTTACGGCAGTGAAATGGGGGTGCGTGGAAAGGAAGTGTTTGATGACTTCTTCGTTCTCTTCGCGCTCGACGGAGCAGGTTGAGTAGACCAGGCGGCCGCCGGGTTTCAGGACTTCGGCGGCGTTGTGAAGGAATTGTTTTTGGTTAGTGGCGAAGTTTGCTATGTCGGCGGGAGAGAGTCGCCAGCGTATTTCGGGATTGCGGCGGAGAGTGCCGGTGCCGGAGCAGGGAGCGTCGACGAGGACTCGATCGAATGATGCTGGAGAAAATGGGAGTTTGTGGCAGGCATCAAGCAGAACAGGTTTGATGCTGTGGAGTTGATGGAGTGCGGCGGTGCTGATGATGGTGGCGATGCGGGTGGCGGAACGATCCGCCGCGATGATGAGCGCGTTGTCGCTGATGCCGTCGGCGAGAAGTGTCGTCTTTCCGCCTGGCGCCGCGCACAGATCGAGCACCCGTTCGCCGGGGCGTGCATCGAGAAGCTGAGGCACCAGTTGCGAAGCTTCGTCCTGAAGGTAGATTTGGCTGCTGTTTGAAAGATCCCGCAGAGCAGCGGGTGCGCCGGAGATTCGAAACGCGTGAGTGGCGATGGTGGAACGTTCAATCGAAGCGCCGGCGGCGGTTAGTGATTGAAGAATGTCGTCTTCATTGGCGCGTGTGTGGACCACACGAAATGCGGTCGGCGGGATTTCGTTGTTTGCGCGTGCAAATGACTCCGCTTCGGCAAGACCAAACGACTTAATCCAGCGGTCGATCAGCCACACGGGATGTGACGTTTCGATCGCGAGCTTCTCAAGCGGATCTTCTGTCTCTGAAGCGGGATTGTAGTCGGCCTCGCGAATCGCACGGCGGAGCACGGCGTTCACAAACGCTGCAGCCGAACTCAGTTTTGCAACGCGCACGAGATTGACCGATTCGTTCACCGCCGCTGACGCGGGAATCCGGCTAAGAAACCGCAGTTGGTACAACGCAAGACGAAGCGCGATGCGCACCGGCAAGTCCAAACTCTCCACGCTGCGCTTCGAAAAGTGCTCGACGATCTTGTCCAGCCACAATTGCCAACGCAGCACGCCAAGCACGAGTTCGTGCGTCAGTGCTCTGTCCGCAGGTATTAGTTTTGGTTCTTCTGCGGCGAGGAGGACTGACGAGAACGCGCCGTCAGCAACGCGGCGAAGAATATCTAACGCCGCGCGACGCGCTGGTGAGACATCTTTATGCTTTGCCAAAACGATCGCCAACCTTTACGCGAGCGCCGCTGATGAACTCGCGGACGCCTAATCGCTTCCGCGCTTCAGGCTGCACTTCAACTAATCGCAACGCGGTCTGGTCGCCACAACTCACAGCGAGATCATCGCCACGAGCAAGAACGACCTCGCCAGGTGCTGCTGTGGAATCCAAAGCTGTAGGTTCTGCACGCCAGATCGTCAACCCGCGTGAATTGAAACTCGTGTAAGCATTGGGCCACGGCTGAAAACCACGCACCGCCCGTTCGATCTCAAAAGCACTCCGAGACCAATCGATCAACCCATCTTCTTTTTTCAGTATCGGCGCGAACGTCGCGTCTTGATCTCGTTGGGGGCGCGGCGTGAGTTCGTCCAAACGAGACAGCGTTTCGCCAAGCAATTCGGCACCGATCTCCGACAGACGGTCCATCAACTCAGGCGCCGTTTCAGTCGCCCCAATCGGCGTTTTGCTTTGTAGCAGAATCGGACCGGTATCGAGCGTCGGCTCAATAAACATCGTCGTCACACCCGTTTCCGTCTCGCCGTTGACGATGGCCCAATTCGCAGGCGCAGCGCCGCGATACAAAGGCAGCAACGAGAAGTGAACGTTGATGCAACCGCGACGCGGCGTTTGCAGAAACTGTTCGGGAAGGATGCGTCCGTATGCGACGACAACCGCTACGTCAGCATCGTGTGAAGAAAACAAACCCAGCGCTTCGTCGTTCTTGATACGCGCAGGCTGATAAACCGGAAGGCCGTGCTCCACCGCAAATTCCTTCACTGGTGAGAAGGAGACGCGATGGCCACGGCCTGATGGTCGATCCGGTTGGGTCCAGACGGCAACAACCTCATGGCCATCCGTGAGACACCTCTGCAACGTCGGCACAGCGGCGCGAGGTGTACCCATGAAAACTATTCGCATTCAATCCGTGGTTTATTAATCCGTTGCCGTTGCTTCAGCAACCCGCCGCGTGGTTGCGCCGACACGCTCCGACGAAACCTTCGCCTGCATAAACAGCAGCAGATATTCGCGTCCGCCGGCCTTCGAATCCGTGCCGGACATATTGAACCCGCCGAACGGATGCACACCGACCAGCGCGCCCGTGCATTTCCGGTTCAGATACAGGTTGCCGACGTGAAACTCCCGCCGCGCCCGCTCGAGCTTCGCTTCGTCCTGGCTGTAAACCGCGCCCGTCAAACCAAACTGCGTATCGTTCGCGATCTCCAGCGCATCGTCGTAATTCTGCGGCTTTGATCACCGCGAGCACCGGACCAAATATCTCTTCCTGCTCGATCGTGTCGCCGGGTTTCACATCCTCAATAACTGTCGGCTCGATAAAGAAGCCTTGTTCGCCATCCGATCCGCCGCCTATAACCACTCGTCCGCCTTCGCTTTTCCCTTTTTCTATGTACGAGTTGATCGTCTTGAACGCTTTTTCATTGATCACCGCGCTCATGTTTGTCGACGGTCCGACGGATCGGCCGAGTTTGATCTTCGCAGTGCGCTCGACGATCTTGTCGAGCATCTTGTCGTGAACCCTCGCATCGATGATCGCGCGCGAGCATGCCGAACACTTCTGCCCCTGAAAACCAAACGCAGACTGCACCACGCCCGTCGCCGCATCTTCCAGATCCGCGTCGTCGGCCACGATGATCGCGTCCTTGCCGCCCATCTCAGCCACGACGCGCTTGATCCAGATCTGGCCTTCGTGGACCTTCGCGGCCGTTCATTGATCCGCAATCCGACTTCCTTCGATCCGGTGAACGCAATGAAACGCGTCTTCGGATGATCTACGACGACATCGCCAACTTCCGCGCCCGATCCGGTCATGAAATTCACGACGCCCGGCGGCAGGCCGGCTTCTTCCAGAATCTCGAAGAACTTGAACGCGATCGTCGGCGCGTCGGACGACGGCTTCAACACCACCGTGTTTCCGGTGACGACCGCCGCCACTGTCATGCCCGCCATGATCGCGAGCGGAAAATTCCACGGCGGAATGACCGCGCCGACGCCGAGCGGAATGTATTCGAGTTCGTTGTCCTCACCTTCGAGCTTGACCAGCGGCTGCTCGCCAGCGTACCGAAGCATCTCGCGGCCGTAGAACTCGCAGAAATCGATCGCTTCAGCCGTGTCGCCGTCGGCCTCGGCCCATGTTTTCGCGACTTCGTAGACCATCCACGCGGAAAATTCGTGTTTGCGCTCGCGCATGATCGCGGCCACGCGAAACAACATCTCCGCACGCTCTTCCGCAGGCGTGTGCTTCCACGTCTCAAATGTCTCTGCCGCTTTCTCGACGGCCTGATTCGCAAGCTCCTTCGTTGCTTTTTGAAAACTTCCGACGACCTGCGTTCGATTAGCAGGATTGAAGCTGTCGAGCTTCGACCCTGTTTCAATCCGTTCGCCGCCGATCACGAGCGGATACTCGCGGCCCAGTTGCTCGCTCACCTTCGCTATGGCGTCGCGCATTGCCTGCGCGTTCTCTTCTTTGCTGAAATCGGTAAACGGTTCGTTACGAAATTCTGTTGGCATCTGCTACTCCTGTAACAAAGTCATTCACAGTCTACACCGATGAAGCGGAGCAATCTGTGGACTGTTCAAATTTTGAGGGTTGTGATCAACCCCACTTCCCGGCTTTTTGTAGTTTCTTGATCTTTCGCTTGACGATCTCTCGTTTGATGGTGCTCATCTTGTCGAGAAACACGATCCCGTCGCAGTGGTCGGTTTCGTGAAGCATGCAACGCGCCGTGAGTTCCATGCCGTCGATCTCGAACCACTCTCCCTTCAAATCCTGCGCGCGAACAACGGCGCGGAGGCTGCGTTCCACCGGCGTAAAAATTCCGGGAAATGACAAACAACCTTCCTCGCCATTCTGCGAGCCTTCAACGCGCAGAACTTCCGGATTGATGAGCACGATCCGCTGCTGCGGATCCTTTCCGCCCGAGCAGTCCATCACAAACAGACGCTTCGGGACGCCGACCTGGACGGCAGCCAGACCAACGCCCGGCGCAGCGTACATGGTTTCAAACATACTGCTGACCAGCTTCCCCAAATCGGTGTCGAACTCCGTCACAGGATCAGCGGGCGTGTCGAGTACCGGAGCCGGCCATTTAACGATATCGAGTACTGCCATTCTTTGAGTTTTTCCCGTTCCAAGTCACCTTTTAGGTGGCGCTGTACGATGTTGATTTTACGCTTAACGATGCACGAAATCCTAATAACCCCGAAGTTGCTCGCGATAGCCATCGAAATTGCGCTTCATCTCGCCAATACTGTCGCCGCCGAACTTCTCGCGCATCGCGCGCCCCAGCACCAGCGCGACCATCGACTCGCCAATCACACCCGCCGCCGGCACCGCCGTTACGTCTGAACGCTCAAACGCCGCGGCTTCTTCTTCCTTCGTGTCGATGTCGACCGAACGCAACGCGCGCCGCAGTGTTGAAAGCGGTTTTAGATGCCCGCGGACGCGGATCTCCTCGCCGTTCGTGATGCCTCCTTCGAGTCCGCCGGCGCGGTTCGTTTCGCGAATGAACTCGCGTGTTTCCGAGTTGTAAGCAATCTCGTCGTGCACTTCGGAGCCGGGCAAACTGCTCGCCTCAGTGCCGGCGCCGATCGCCACTGCTTTTACGGCCGGAATCGACATCACTGCCTGCCCGAGCAGACCGTCTAACTTCAGGTCCCACGAAGTGTGCGAACCCAAACCGGGCACAACGCCGCGAGCGACGACTTCGAAAATACCGCCGAGCGTGTCGCCCTTGTGACGTGTTTCGTCGATCAGCGCGATCATTCGTTGCTGCGCGTCGTCGTCCGCGCAGTGCAACGGCGCGTCGTCTGCGATCGCGGCGATCTGGTTCCAAGTCAGTTCGAGTGGTTGATCGGGAATGCCGCCTAGTTGAATGACGTGACTGCGCACTTCGATGCCGAACACGGTTAGCAACTGTTTCGCGAGTGCGCCGCAGGCGACGCGCGCAGTCGTCTCGCGTGCCGATGCGCGTTCGAGAATGTTTCGCAGGTCGCGCACGTCATACTTCAAACCGCCGGGCAGATCGGCGTGACCCGGACGTGGACGTTTCAAACGTCGCGACTTGTCGGGCGCGATCTCGCGTGCGTCGGCAGCCATGACGTCGGTCCAGTTGGGCCAGTCTTTGTTTTCGATCTGCAACGTGAGTGGCGACCCGAGTGTTAGACCATGACGGACGCCGGTCAGGATCTCAGCATGGTCGCGCTCGATCTTCATGCGTCCGCCGCGTCCATAACCGAGTTGGCGTCGGCGGAGTTCGTAATCGATGAATTCAGGATCGACAGGTAAACCGGCCGGAAGTCCTTCGACGATCGCGACGAGCGCGCGTCCATGTGATTCGCCGGCTGTAGTGAACTTAAGCATGAAGTCCATCAGAGAGCTTTTACAACAATTCTTCGGAGAATATGTTTCCTCTCCCGAGTATTCCGTTTGGATCGAGCGCGCGTTTGAGGGCAGCCAGATCGCGGAGTTGTTCGTCACTATAAAACAGACGCAGGTATTCGCGCTTCAACTTTCCCACGCCGTGTTCGGCTGAAAGCGTTCCGCCGACCGACGCTGCGTGCTTCAGGAACTGCACGTATAACTCACGCGCGTGAGCGCCTTCCGTGTCGTCGCGCGGAAGGATGTTGACGTGAACGTGGTTGTCGCCGATGTGGCCGAAGATCGTGTATCGCAGACCACTCGTACGTAGTGTGTCCTGGTACAGGCGAAACAAACCGGGAAACGCGTCGTCAGGGACAGCCATGTCGGTTGAGACTTTTCGCTGCTTGTAATGCGCGAACCATTCGTTCATCAGCACCGGGAGTTGATGGCGGAACTCGCGCAGCTTGGCTTGGTCGGCAGCGTTGGTTGCGAACCATGAATCGGCGAGTGCGTGATGCTGGTCCAGCAGGATCATCCACTGTTCGAGTATCGACTCTTCGTTTGACGCCGTGGTTTCCTGTTCGAAAAAGACGGCGGCAGAAGCTTCTGCGGGGATTGTTGGATATTTCTGACGAAGGAAGTTCAACGATTCGCGATCGAAAAACTCGATCGCCCGCGCGTCGACGTGCGCTCTGACTTCCGCGACCAGTGCGAGCACTTCCGCTCTCGTTTTCAAAAAACACGACGCCGCTTAACAGACCTTCCGGCTTCGGCAGCAACCTCGCCGTGATTTCACAAATTACTCCAAGCGTGCCTTCACTGCCGATGAACAGATCGATCGCATCCATCTCCGGCGCAACGAAATAACCGGTCGCGTTCTTCCGCGTGGCCGGCATGCGAAGCTTGGGGAGTTGAACGTCAATGGAACCAACGCGGAGTCGACCGTCAGCGTCAGCGTGAACTTCTCCGCGCTTCAAGTCGAGCACTTCACCGGACGCGAGCACGACTTTCAAACCCGCGATGTAGTTTCGCGTCGGTCCATACTTGAACGTCCGCGCACCCGAAGCGTTCGTCGCAACCGTCCCGCCGAGAAAACAGCCGCGTTCAGTTGGATCAGGCGGATACAACAGACCTTCACTCTCGACCGCGCGTTGAAAGTCAGACAGGATCACGCCGGCCTCAGCAACTGCGATGTGGTTCTCTCGATCGACTTGTTTAATTCGATTCAAACGATCTGTGGCCAAAACAACCCCACCAAACGCAACGCGCCCGCCAACCGTGCCCGTACCCGCACCTGACACCGTCACTGGAATGCGTTCGCGATTGGCTTCGGCGAGCACTTCCGCAACTTCACCAGGAGTCTCCGGCAACGCCACGCGATCGGCGTATCCATCGCGAATAAAACTCGCGTCGCTCAGATAATCCTGTAGGTCGTTCGATTTAACTAACACGAATCTCAATTCAGTTGCAGCTCGCGCTCGCGCAGCACCTTGATGCGATCGCGCAACTCCGCCGCCCTCTCAAACTCGAAACGCTTTGCAGCGCCTCGCATCTCCAACTCCAACCGCGCGATCGTCGCTTCAATGTTCGCCGGCGAGTAGTCTTCGATCTCTTCAATCTCGGACGGCACTTTGAAGTAATCGGCTTCAGACGCCGTGATCAGCGTCGCCTCAATCGGCTTCACGATCGTCATCGGCACGATCCCATTCTCACGGTTGTAAACCTCCTGAATCGCACGGCGCCGTTGCGTCTCGTCGAGCGCCCGTTTCATCGAGTCAGTGATCCGATCCGCATAAAGTATCGCCTTGCCACGCGCATTCCGCGCCGCGCGTCCGATCGTCTGAATCAACGACTGCTCCGACCGCAGAAAACCCTCCTTGTCGGCATCGAGCACCGCGACGAGCGAGACTTCCGGCAGATCGAGCCCCTCACGCAGCAAGTTGATGCCGACCAGCACATCAAACTCGCCACGCCGCAAATCACGCAGGATCTTGATTCGTTCGAGCGTTTCGATATCGGAGTGCAGATACCGCACCCGCACGCCGACCTCGGTGAAATACTCCGTCAGATCTTCAGCCATGCGCTTCGTCAACGTCGTGACCAACACGCGCTCGCGCAGTTCGACTCGCTGACGGCACTCTTCCAGCAAGTGATCGATCTGCCCTTTGACCGGTTGCACTTCAACTTCCGGATCCATCAATCCCGTGGGACGAATGATCTGCTCGACAACCTCGCCGCTCGCTTTCGTCAGTTCGTATGGACCAGGCGTCGCCGAGACGTAGATCGTCTGCCCGATACGCGCCTCAAACTCCTTGAAGTTCAGCGGCCGGTTATCCAACGCCGACGGCAGACGAAACCCGTACTCAACCAGCGTCCTCTTCCGCGACTGATCGCCCTCGAACATGCCGCGCACCTGCGGAATCGATTGGTGCGACTCATCGATCACCATTAACGTGTCGCGCGGCAGGTAATCGAGCAGCGTCGGTGGCGGCTCGCCCTGTTTCTTGCCGGTCAGGTGCCGCGAGTAGTTCTCAATCCCGCGACAAAATCCCATCTCCTTGATCATTTCGAGGTCAAACATCGTGCGCTGGTGCAGTCGTTGCGCTTCGACCAGTTTGCCTTCGGCGATCAGCTTCGGCTCCCACCATTCCAGCTCTTCGCGAATCGTTTTGATTGCCCGTTTGATCGTCGGCCGCGACATCACGTAGTGCGTCTTCGGGTAGATCGGCACGCGCGACGTGTGTCGCTCGATCACTTCGCCGAGCAGCGGATCGATCGTCGAGACAGAATCGATCTCGTCGCCCCACAGCTCGATGCGATACGCCTGGTCCTGATAACTCGGGAAGATCTCTATCACGTCGCCACGCACGCGAAACGTGCCGCGCTGGAAGTTCACATCGGAACGTTCGTATTGCAGCTCTACCAGACGCTGGAGCAGCACTTCGCGAGACATGCGGCCGCCGGGTTCGACAAAAAACAGCAGACCGTAATACGCGTCCGGATCGCCGAGACCGTAAATGCACGACACGCTTGCGACGACGATCACATCGCGACGTTCGAACAACGCACGCGTCGCCGACATTCGCAGGCGATCGATCTCTTCGTTGACGATCGCTTCCTTCTCGATGTAGACGTCGGCGGCTGGGACGTACGCCTCCGGTTGGTAGTAGTCGTAATAAGAAACGAAGTATTCGACCTTGTTCTCAGGAAACAGCGTGCGAAACTCCTGAAAAAGCTGTGCCGCGAGCGTCTTGTTGTGCGCGAGCACGAGCGTCGAACGCTGCATGCGCTGAATCACGCTGGCGATCGTGAACGTTTTGCCGCTTCCGGTGATGCCGAGCAGCACCTGATCCTTCGCGCCGTCGTTGAGTCCGCGCACGAGCGCGTCGATGGCGGCAGGTTGATCGCCTTTGGGCTGGTATTCCGATTGTAAGTTGAATTGCATGGGTGCTGCTATTTAAGCAGCGGAGGATGTCGCATTCAACTGGGCGAGAGATTCAGCGGCGGCGTGACGCACTTCCGGCGCGAGTGAGGCGTTGTCCGCTAACCGTTGAAAGGCGGAAACGACTTCCGATTCACCACTGGACGCCAACAACCTTATCAACGCCAAACTCAGATCAAGGCTCGAGTGTTTTTCGATTACCGAGATCAACGGTTCGACGACACCGGCTTTGGCGACGAGAAATAACAGCGAAAACGCGCCGTAGCAGCTTTCGTGGTTCTCACCTTTTAGATCCTGGATTGCTTCGTAAAGCAGGCCGGAGTCGGCGAGTGCGGTACCGATTCGACGTCGCTCTTCGGGTGAACCGTCGCGGAGTGCATCGTTGACGAGTGTGGCTGCCTGGTCGGGATCGAGTTCGTAAAGCTGGCGGACTGCTTGCTGCCGCACCTCCGCAGACGCATCGTCCAGCGAGTGCGCGATCTGCTCAAAAGGAGTGACGGCTCGCGGTTTCTGTAATCCGTTGCGCCGCCGCGCCAACTCTTCCGCGGCTCGACGCAGGGTCGCTATGTCGCGACTCCAGCGCTCATCATCGGTCATCTTTAGTCGTGCTTGCTCTCGCCGTCTCATTCTCACCCGGCTTCAGCCGGGTGCACAGGCGGGTCCTGGCAGAAACCGTTTCAAACGGTTTCTTTTGATGTGTTGCACGTAACACCTGGCTGAAGCCAGGTGAGAATGAGACGGCTAGAAACAATCTTTCGTCTTCAACGTTCGTGGTTCAAACTCAGGTCATCACCCACAGCCGCCGCCAAGGTAAGCGGCGCGACGGGCACAGATGTGGGCACAGAAAACTCGGGCTCAATTTCTGTCAGGACCTCCGGGCTCGTTTCCACCGCCCGTGCTCGAAGCAAGTTGAACTTCGTTAAGACCAGACGACTTACCGATAACCCCAGACTGTTATCCAACACGCATAACTGTTCGGCGACAACGCGCTGCGACACGCGCTCAAGCGCCGCTTCCAACTCGCGACCCGCAGTCGCTGCATCATCCGCGATGATCATTTCGAAATCCTGACCACCGCTGACGCGCCGTCGCGAGTGGTTCTGCAACAACACGCCCGCTTCGCGATGAATGCGACCGGTGGCAACGATCACAAGATGCGACGCCTCGGTCTCGATTTCGAGATCGATGGCCCAACGAGCAAACGCCGGCGTCAGATCGCCGTCGCGAGTCACCATCAGAAACGATTCGCCACAGATGTTGGCCATCAGTTGACCGTAACCGTTGCCTTCGGATGGTCCAACGGCGATCTCGCGTTCCGGCACACCCATTTCGCGCAATAGAAAATGAATCCGGCTGACGAGCCACGATCCGTCTTCAAGCAAAGATGAGGCGAGTTGCGTCGGCGCGATCACTTCTTCGACGTTCTCATCCGCGACTGGCGAGCCACATTCGCTGCACGTCGCGTCGCTGACGGTGACGACGGCGAGCGCGTGCGGATTCGGAAGTCGAAAGAGCGCGTGACCCGTCTTCCGGCAACTGATCTGGACCTCGCGTTCGACGAGACCGGCATCTTCGAGCCGCTGAATGGGAACTTTGTTGGAATCTGTGTTGCCGGTGAGAAGTTTGGCTGCGTACCCCTCCTGGTGCGCGTTGCGTGCAGTGCGCAGAAAGACGCGCGCGCCTTCGTCTTCGAGTTTCGACGCCGCGAGGATGCGTTTGCTCATCGTCTCTTTTCGCAGACTGGTGAAAAGCGAATCCGCGTCCTGTCGTTCGACGAAGGTGCGGAAGCCCTGCGGCATCGACGCTTTGCCGAGCTCCCAATGCGGGAAGTCGCCGTTTAGATTCGCGCCGATCAGGCTGCGGATCTGTTCGCAAAACGAGTCGAGCTTGCGGAAGGGTTCGGGCGTCTGGGCTTCGTAGACGATACCGGCGCGAATGAACGATGTCGCTTCGTTTTCGAAGAGCAGGAAAAGAACGTAGTCGTGAAAGCAGAACAGATCGCCGCGCACGTAAGGTTCGTCGCCCGTCGTCTTGGCCGTCTGTGTCCACTCGGCAAGTGACGATTCGACTTCGCTCACCTGGTCCATGCTCAGCAGCACGTCTTCGAAGCAACGAAGGCGTGTCGTGCGGATCAGCGGCGTGAGTGCCAGCTCCTGGAGTTGTTGCAGCAGTCGCGTGCGGGCGTCGCCTTCGACGGCGCAGTTCAGAGTTTTGCTTTCGAGAAACAGCATCGGGATACCTTTCATTCTTGCGGGCGGACGGTGATGGTGACGGTTTCGCCGCCGTTCGTTGTCGGCGCAAAACGGCGCTGGCGCGCAATGCGCAGCGCGAGCGCTTCGTAACTCTCCATGCCGGGTTTCGGATTCGCGATCGACGCCTTCAACACACGACCGTTTTCGACCTGCATCACGACTTTGATCGATTGCGATGTGGGCGGTTTTACATCTGCGTTATCCGTGGTTTTCTTCCTGGACACGGATGGAACACGGACTGGTTTTGCAGCGGCCTCCGGAATGGGTGCGGGTTGCGTGGAAGGCTGTGCGACGGGAGCTGCCGCAACTACCTGAGTTGGCACATCACTCTTGAATCCATTCGTGACCGCAATCACCGTCGACAAACCCACACCAATCAGCACAGCCGTAACCAACAACAACGATCGTTGCTGGACCAGCGTGGACGTTCGAGCGGGCGGAAGCGCCAACGGCTCCGGTCGCACCGGCATGGCTGCGACCACCGGCATGGCTTCGATCTGCAACGCGCTCTCGTCCCAACATCCGAGTAACTCCGAAACCACTCGCTGCAACGACGGCTCAATCGATCGTTCGCGAACTCTGAATCAACGGATTGAAGTTGAACGCCGCTTCCGGTTGGGCCATCGCGACGACGATCGCCTGAAGCCCGCTCAGTTCATTCATACGCGCGTCGATCAGCTCGCCGTTCTGGAAGAAGAACGTCGCCGGGCCTTTCGCATATTCAATGAGCAGTCGTCCCGACTTCCGTTGATGACGAAGAATCCCGATGAGATCTGACAGGGGATAGTTGTTGAGGTGTCCAGTTAAAACTACGAACCGATCATTCATTTCTACTCCTAATCAAAACGGACTACTGGCAAGGCCCGCCCTGACGGCACGGAAAACTGAACTTTGGAAACGTCTGCGCCAGTTTTCTCGCGAGGCTCGGGTCGAGCCTCTCGAGTATTCGATATTCAGCCATCAATCCGTTCGTATCGCTCAACTCCTGGTACGCGAGCGCGAGCCCGTAGTGCGCCTTCGCCATCTTCGGGTTCAACATCGTGGCTTTCTTGAACGCGTCGACTGCGTCGGGAAACTTGTTTGTACGGAAGCTCGCGAAGCCGAGTCCGTAAAAGGTTTCGGCCGCCGCGGGATTCAGCTTGGCCGACTCCTTGAACGCCTTGATCGCCTCGCGATATTTCTCCAGCTTGAGGTATGCGTGGCCAAGGTTCAGAAAGACCTCGGCCGAAGCCGGTTCGAGCTTGATCGACGCCAGGTACGACTCAACCGCTCCCCGCATGTCACCAGCTTCGAACTGCCCTCGACCGCTCAAATACAGATCGTTTGCCAGCTTCTGCGCCGACGACACCGGCGCAGGTTGTAAAGACACCCTGACAGGCTTGGCTTCAGGTTTAAATTCCGATTTGGGTTCAGGCTGAACCGGAGCAGGTTCGACACTCTCCTCGTCCTTGTTCTTACGAGCCGAGAATGCAGATTCGACTTTTACGACTCGTTCCAGCATCGGCGGCGGCTCACCGGCGTCATGCAGCGAACTCGTCGACGACGGAACACTTTCTACTCTCAACACCTGAACGTCGTGGATCTCCGTCGCAGGCTCGGGCACATTTTGGACACGGATTTCACGGATTGGCTCATCAGCGGGCTTTGCCGGTTCCTCAACAGCCTTCGCCACGTTGTCGTCGAAGTAATAAGTGACCGTCCGGTACGTGATCTCGATTGGCTCGTGCTTCAGTTGCCCGTTCTCAAACACCACCAGACTCGTGACCATTCTGGTCCAGTTACCAAACTTGTCGAACTCATACGAGTACGCCTCGCGGCTGAGGATGGCCCCGCGCGTTGTCGCGCAGCGTCATCTCGGTGATGTTTCCGCGCTCGTCGTATTTGTATTCTTCTTTGCCTACGAGAGATCCGCCGATCGGGTAGGAAGTATTCTCAATCCGATTTCCCTTGATCCCGTAGGTGGTGACTTCAACTAATTGCGGTGGACCTTCGACCGATTTCCCGTCTCTTGAGCTCGATCCGGGCAGACTCCGTCTTTACTCGCCGAACGGAACCGACAAGTCCATCTTGTTCTTTGGTGCTATCGAGGACGGAAATCGCAGGTCGCGCCGAAGCAGTGACACTGTTTTGCGCCTGAACCGGCGCGGTGAAAGTCAGTACGGGCCCCAGTAAGAGAACGGCAGGCACAATACGCCTGTAAATGCAGTTCATCTCGACTCCTCCAGTTTCAAATAACGAAACGTGAGACAAGGTAGTCGGGGGGGCCCACTATCTTGTACAAACTGCCGCGAAGAATACAATAAGTGGGTGGAAATTACTAGAGGTTTTGTGAAGGAAGCGAATCGTGAATGAATTGCGGAAGGTGGCGATGCTACGCTGCTGAATCATCGCAGCCCCGTTCGAACTGCAATGCTTTACTGTTCGTCGCTGAACTTGTAGCCGATGCCCCAAACGGTCAGGACCATTTGCGGGTTCTCGGGGTTCTCCTCGATCTTGGCCCGCAGACGATTGATGTGTGAATCGATCGTGCGGTCGTAGCCTTCGTAGGAGTAGTCCCAGATCTTTTCGAGCAGGTACTTGCGCGGAAACACGCGGCCCGGATTCGACGCGAACAGACGAAGCAGATCAAACTCTTTCGGCGTCAGTTCAACCTGGCGGTCGCCGATGGTGACTTCGCGTTTGGCGGAATCGATGCGCAGCCGGCCGCGAACAATCGGCGCTTCGTCACGCATTCCGTCGGTACTTGGTCCGTTGCGCGTGCGGCGCAACACCGACTTGATGCGCGCTTCGAGTTCGCGCAGGCTGAAGGGCTTCGTGATGTAATCGTCGGCGCCCATCTCCAGCCCCAGGACTTTGTCGACGACGTCGTCCTTGGCTGTCAGCATTAATATCGGCAAGTAGCCGACCTTTTCCCTGAGTTCCTTACAAACTGCGAGGCCGTCCATTTTGGGCAACATCAAGTCGAGGACGACGGCATCCGGCGGATCGTCCAAAGCAGCCTTCACGCCATTGAGGCCGTCTTCAACGGTCCTGAACGTTATAGCCTGCGCGCGAAAAGTACTCGCTGATCGCGGTCGAGATGTTTTCGTCATCCTCGACGACGAGTAGAGAAACTTTCCGTTCGCCTGAGTCGGGAACAGGGAAACTTTCTTTAGCGATTTTCTGTCTGTCAGTAGCTGTAGCCATCGAAGTTATTTAGTCGAATCTAAACTGACAAGCAGGAGGCTCAGAGGGCAAGCACCACGGGGTCTTTGGCGCACTCGGTTCAGCCGGAGGATACTACAGGAGAATTGGTCCGGTGTACAAGTCCTAAAGTTCCCGAGCGCGAATTGGGTGTCCCTGACTGTGCTTCCAATGATCTGATATCCTGCGTCCTGAAGGAGACAAAGACCCATGACCCCAGAAGAACGAAACGACCTCATTGCAACGTATGCTGCCGGCTACGAAGAGGTGGCGCAGGCGCTGGACGGTTTTCCCGCCGAGAGCCTGAACGCACATCCGATCCCGGGCAAGTGGAGCGCGCGCGAGATAGTTCATCACCTGGGCGACAGTGAAAGTACTTCCGCGTTTCGCATACGCAAGCTGCTCGTCGAAGATAACGCCATCATCGAAGGTTACGATCAGGACCAGTTCGCCACCAGGCTTCGTTACAACGAACGCGACATGGCGCCGGCGCTCGAAGCGTTTCGCGCGGCGCGCGAGAGCACAGTACCGCTTTTAAGAATGATGTCGGAAGAAGATTGGCAACGCGTCGGCACGCACACTGAAAGCGGACGCTACACAACCGAGAACTGGCTGACGATCTACGCGAAACACGCACACAATCACGCCGCTCAAATTCGTAGGCTCCGAGAGGCGCTAGACGGTTAGCCACAAGAGGCACAAGAAAGAACACAAAAGGCACAAGAGAAGAAAAAGGGTAAGAGCCCAAACTTGTAAAAACCCTCTTTGTGCCTCTTGTGTCTTTTGTGCCTCTTGTGGTTAACGATCATAAATCAGAGTGTGTGTTGACAAAGTATTTTCGCGCGAGCAAAATGCGTTTCAGCCTCTAACAAAATTGAATCTTCGCTGCTACAGGGCAGCTACCGACAATGAGTGCTGCCACTCTTCTGCAAACATCATTCTCTGATCTGAAACTGGTCCGCCGCGGAAAAGTACGCGACGTTTACGCCGTCGACGACAACAGCCTGCTGATCGTCGCCACCGATCGCATCTCTGCTTTCGACTGCATTCTTCCCACGCCAATCGAACGAAAAGGTGAAGTGCTGACTGCGCTTTCCGAATTCTGGTTCGAGAAGTTGGGACACGTAGTCGCGAATCATCTGATCGCGAGCAGGATGGACGACATGCCGGAGTCTGTACGACGTCACGCACAAACTCTCGCGGGACGATCGATGCTCGTCAAACGCGCGGAAGTGTTTCCGGTCGAGTGCGTGGTGCGCGGCTATCTCGTCGGCTCAGGTTGGAAAGACTACAAGCGCACCGGTGAAGTCTGCGGTCACAAACTGCCGGAAGGTTTGCAGGAGTCGGCGAAACTGCCGGAAGCGATCTTCACACCGTCGACGAAAGCAGAACAGGGACACGACGAGAACATCACCGAGGATCAAGTACGCGATCTGATCGGCGCCGAGCAAACAGCGTTGCTGCGCGACACGTCGCTGCGTCTCTACACTGAGGCACACAACTACGCGCGCGAACGCAACATCATCATCGCCGACACCAAGTTTGAGTTTGGCCTGGACCAGAATGGAGAGTTGCTGCTCGTGGACGAAGTGTTGACGCCTGATTCGTCACGCTTCTGGCCTGCGGACTCGTACGAACCCGGCCGCTCACAACCGTCATTCGACAAGCAATTCGTGCGCGACTACCTGGAAAAGCTCGACTGGGACAAACAGCCGCCTGCCCCGGCGATCCCGGACGAAGTTGCCAAGGCCACGACGACCCGTTATCTCGAAGCTTACAGACTGCTGACAGGAAAAGAGCTTTGATTCACAACCGTCTCGAAACCCTAATCGACGAGATGTTGGAGGGTCACATCCTCCTCGATGAAGCCATCGGGGAGTTTGAAAAGCTGTATATAAAGAAGGCGCTCGCCAAGAACAAACAGCACCTCTCGAAGACCGCCGTCGTGCTCGGAATCCACCGCAATACTCTTGCAAAACGCGTCGCGACGTACGAGAAGAAGGATCGCAACGGTCACCGCCCCCTGAAACGCGCCGCCCGGTAAAGAGGACGCGGGGATGGGGTGACGCGGCGACGCGCAGACGCGGCCCTGTCCCCGTGTCTCCCCGCCCCGTGTCTCCCCGTCCCCGTCTCCTTTGCGCCTGTTGACAACCTGCTTCACCCGCTTTATTCTTGGCACTCAATCTCATAGAGTGCTAGCTATAAACCCGAATTCATTAAATTTCAAAGGCAAATTCGAAAGGAGACCAAGGTATGGCAACGAATATCAGGCCTCTTCATGACCGCGTGATCGTCAAGCGGATCGAAGAAGGCGAGCAGGTGCGGGGCGGCATCATCATCCCTGACACTGCCAAAGAAAAACCCCAGGAAGGCGAAGTCGTGGCCGTGGGCGAAGGCAAATACAAAGAAGACGGCACCCGTCAGCCCCTCGATGTGAAGCAGGGCGACCGTGTTCTCTTCGGCAAGTACAGCGGCTCGGAAATCAAGATCGACGGCGAGGAACTGCTGATCATGCGCGAGGACGAGATTCTCGGAATCCTCGAGCGCGCCGGCGCAGCGACCGGAAAGAAAGGTGGGAAATAACGATGGCAAAGCAAGTAATTCACGGTGAAGACTCGCGAGCGGCGATTCTGCGCGGCATCAACCAGCTCGCCGACGCTGTGAAGATCACTCTCGGTCCAAAGGGCCGCAACGTTGTGATCGACAAGAAATTCGGCTCACCCACGATCACCAAAGACGGCGTCACCGTCGCAAAAGAGATCGAATTGAAGGACGCGCTCGAGAACATGGGCGCGCAGATGGTTCGCGAAGTTGCTTCCAAGACCTCCGACGTCGCCGGCGACGGCACGACGACCGCGACCGTGCTCGCGCAGGCGATCTTCCGTGAAGGCGTCAAGACTGTCGCAGCGGGCGCCAACCCGATGGCCCTCAAGCGCGGTATCGACAAAGCTGTCGAACGCGCAACGGCCGAAATCAAGCGTCTTTCGAAGCCCGTGAAGGGCGATGCGATCGCGCAGGTCGGAACTGTTTCCGCCAACGGCGACACCACGATCGGCAACATCATTGCCGAAGCGATGAACAAAGTCGGCAAAGACGGCGTGATCACGGTTGAAGAGTCGCAAGACGATGGACACTTCGCTCGAAGTGGTCGAGGGAATGCAGTTCGATCGCGGTTACCTCAGCCCCTACTTCGTTACCGATCCGGAGCGCATGGAAGCGGTGCTCGAGAATCCACTCATCCTGATCAACGAGAAGAAGATCAGCTCGATGAAAGATCTGCTGCCGTTGCTCGAACAGGTGGCCAAGATGGGCAAGCCGATGCTGATCATCGCCGAGGACGTTGAAGGCGAAGCGCTGGCGACCCTGGTCGTCAACAAGCTGCGCGGCACGTTGAACATCGCTGCCGTGAAGGCGCCGGGATTCGGCGATCGTCGCAAGGCGATGCTCGAAGACATCGCGATTCTCACCGGTGGCAAAGTCATCAGTGAAGATCTCGGCATCAAGCTCGAGAACGTCAAGCTTGAAGACCTCGGCCGCGCTAAGAAAGTCACGATCGACAAAGACAACACCACGATCGTCGAAGGCGTCGGCAAGCAGGCTGACATCGAAGGCCGCGTGAAGACCATGCGCGCCCAGATCGAAGACACCACTTCCGACTACGATCGCGAGAAACTGCAAGAGCGTCTCGCGAAGCTCGTCGGCGGCGTGGCTGTGATCAAAGTCGGCGCTGCGACCGAGACCGAGATGAAGGAAAAGAAGGCCCGCGTCGAGGATGCGATGCACGCCACCCGCGCTGCGGTTGAAGAAGGCATCGTTCCGGGCGGCGGCGTCGCGCTGGTGAGAGCGGCGAAAGCGCTCGAGAAGTTCAACGTCAACCACGGACGGCGAAGGCGATCCCGACGAGCAGATCGGCGTCAACATCGTTCGTCGTGCGTTGGAAGAGCCGCTGCGCCAGATCGTTCAGAACGCCGGTAAGGAAGGCGCGGTTGTTGTCGAACGGGTTCGCAATGAGAAGAACGAGAACATCGGCTTCAACGCGGCAACCGAGACGTTTGAAGACCTCGTGAAGGCGGGCGTCATCGACCCGGCGAAGGTCACGCGCACTGCACTTCAGAACGCGGCTTCAATTGCCGGCTTGATGTTGACGACGGAAGCGATGGTTTCTGAGCTTCCCGAGGACGACAAGGGCAGTCCCGCAATGCCGGGCGGTATGGGCGGCATGAGCGGAATGGGTATGTAATCCAACTATGCAACAGATTACGCAGGTCTCACATGATCTGCGTAATCTGTTCTTCTGCTACCTCCATCTTCCGGCAGAACATCTTCCAAAATCTCTTCCAACAACTTCGCAGACATATCGAGCGCGGACAGCAGCGGATGCAGTGAGGCGTTCTCCGTACGTTCGTTGATGTAACCTTTCGCCACGTCCTGCGCAAAAGCCAAAGCGACGTACGCTCGCGCGAGTCGACGACTGTCGATGTTTCCGAAAAAGATCATGTGTTAGTAGCTCAATAAAGCTCTGATTACGACCGCCAGCGCGACCGCCCCGCCGCCGAGCGTCAGCATCCACTCGACCAGCGGACTGGGACGTCCAAACATGCGCCGGCAGATCACCATGCCACTTTTCCAACCGTCGAGCTGATACAACGGCACAAGGTTTCCGATTGCGAGCGCGAGATTCAGTGCGCCGAAGAGCGATCCCCACGTCAGAGTACACAACGTCAGGTTCACGCCGATTCCAGCGCCCAAAACGAAGAGCTGTTGCATGAGCGGCCGGCTTTGCAGCACCCGCATGTCCATTTGGACGTAAGCACCGATGGGCAAGAGACGCAGTTGGCAGTCGACCTGACTCAGCCGCACGCCGTAAAGCTTCGGTCCCCAACCGAGTCCTGCCTGTTTCACCGGAACAGAACAAATCCGCGCCGCAAAGAAGTGGCCCAACTCGTGGAGCACGATTGCGCCCAGCAAACTCACCATTGCATTGACGAGGAAGAGATTCATGTATTAGTCCGAGAGAAGTACGGCCAGGTGCTGTTCGAGTTGTTGGAGTTGTCGGAGATCGGCTTGCCGATCTTTGAGATCCGCGCGTGCGTCGAGAATCAAGTAGACGATGGCGCACGTGATCACGACGCCTTCGAGAATTCCTATCCGCGCGTTCATCGTCGCGAGAACGAGGAACCCGAACGTCAATGCACACACGTAGAGCCTGATAGCCAGCATCGTTTCTCCTGATTTGTTCTGCACGGATTTAAAAGACGCAATGTCGCGAGCGTTCCAGTGAGTCTTGTTTGGACCAGAGCAGTCTCGATTCTAGAAGCCGCGTCCACAATCCAGACAACCAGGTTCGTCAACGACGTTCGTACGTGCATTTTCGGTGGGAATTTTGACGAAACCGCTCATGGCCTCAGAGTTGCGAAGGGAGCGACGCGTCTGTATCTGTACTTCTAACCTGCCAGCGTGCGCATGGAAGGCTGATAATTCAGTGGTATCCCTGCCAAACGTCTGTGTGTGAAGGTAGCTTGTTCTTGTACTAGCAACCAGGAACTCTCGAGTTAGCAGTATCCTTAGCTTTACCTAAAACCGTTCACGGTCTCGTCAGTTCCTTTTAGTCAACACAACACGAATCACGGTCACCCCATGCCCCCCACAGGTGTTTGACCGTCGAGCAATCCGTCACCGCTTTTGACGGAGGAAACTCGAAGTATTCGGAACAAATAACCGTTTAGCTCTTTTGTTATTCCAGTTTCGAAAGGAGTACTCCAAAGGTCGATCCGGTCTTGCACACCCTCCACGAAACCAGCACTGGATTGACGTTTTTCGCCGTACAGGAGTCAGATTAGTTAATGCCCCTTGCAACTCCCACTGCTATTGACGGTTGGCCCACCAACCACACAAATAGTCTCTCCCCAGCCGACACAATCGCCGGCGAGGGTGAGGAAAGTCCCAGATCAAACAATTCGAGAACTCCGACTCTCATCGGCCAATCGCCGGTGATGAAGAAGCTGTTCTCCGTTATCGAGCGCGTCGCCCCCACCGATGCCTCAGTATTAATTACCGGCGCCACCGGAACCGGAAAGGAACTTGCCGCACGCGCAATTCACGATCTGAGTCCGAGACGCGACAACGCCTTCGTCGACATCAACTGTTCCGCCATTCCGGAAACGCTCATCGAAGCCGAACTCTTCGGTCATCAGCGCGGCACGTTCACGGGCGCGCATGAAAACCGCAGTGGTCTCTTTGAGAAAGCATCCCGCGGCACGCTGTTTCTCGACGAAGTCGATGCATTGAATCTTTCAGCACAAGCGAAGTTGTTGCGCGTGTTGCAGGAACGAACGGTGCGTCGCATCGGCGCGCGCGCAAACATCGCGATCGACGTGCGCATCATCTCGGCGACGAACTGCGATCTCGCACAGGCAGTAGCTGAAGGACGGTTTCGACCGGACCTTTACTATCGCTTGCGCGTTCTGCCGTTGCAGTTGCCGGAACTCTGCACGCGTGGTGAAGACGTCAACCTTCTCGTCGATCATTTTCTCCGTTTGAAAGCGGAAAGAATGGGACAACAGCAGGTGCGCCACTTCACGCCCGAAGCGATGCGCGCTCTGAGCGAGTATCCCTGGCCCGGCAATGTGCGCGAACTGGAAAACGCGATCGAATACGCACTGGCGATCGGTATGGACGACGAGTTGGACATGGCGGATCTCCCGATCGAGATTGCCAACCACGTCCCGTCCGATCTTCATGATTTCCGATCGGTGTTGCAGGCGTACATGAACGACACGGTTCCGCTGGCGGAGATCGAGAAGCGTTACATCCTGACGGTGTTGCAGCAGTTTGGCGGCAACCAGGTCCGCGCCGCGGCAGCGTTGGGAATCGATCGCAGCAAGCTGTACCGGCGATTACGGCAGTACGGTGTGAAGGCGGTGAAGTTCTTCCAGGAAGAAGAGGATCCGCACGGCCTGCAGTTCCGCGGTGGCAAGACCACCACCACGACTGCCCACTGACGCAATCGTCAGAGACAGTAAAAGATTTCTTGCCCCGACAACCTTGCCGGTGCTTCACAGCACCGGCAACCGCACCGGATCACTGGAGTTTTAGCAATGGCGCTCCCACTCGCAGTAAATCCCGACGCCACAGTTCCCGTCCCGCAACAAAGAAAGCGGATCGGTATCTTCGTCATTGCTTATAACGCCGTTAACAAGCTCGACTGGACACTTGATCGTATTCCAGAGGAAGTGTGGAACAAGGTCGACGAAGTTTTCCTTTTCGATGACTGTTCAACTGACAACACCTATTACGCGGCAGTCGGTTACAAACACGTCAAGACCGTCGAGAAGCTGAACGTCTATCGAAACGCCAAAAACCTTCGCTACGGCGGAAACCAAAAAGAAGGCTACAACTACGCAATCGCACGCGGACTCGATATCGTCGTGATGCTTCACGCCGACGGACAATATGCGCCGGAAGTTTTGCCCCAGCTCCTCGAACCACTCGAACGCGACGAAGCCGACATGGTGTTTGGCTCGCGCATGGCGGCCGGCGGAGATCCGTTAGCCGGCGGAATGCCGTTGTACAAGTACGTCGGTAACAGGATTCTGACCTGGATCGAAAACCATATCACGGGAATGAAGCTCTCGGAGTTTCACTCCGGTTATCGTCTTTACAGTTGCGCCGCATTGAAGCGAGTGCCGTTCCGCCAGAACTCGAATGAGTGGCATTTCGACACTGACATTCTGATCCAGTTTCACGAAGCCGGTCTGCGCATATGCGAGCGGCCCATCCCGACGTATTATGGTGACGAGATCTGCTATGTGAACGGAATGGCGTACGCGTTCAATTGCGTCAAGAGCGCGTTGAAGTATCGCCTGCACAAGGCCAAATTGCTTTACGAATCCAAATACGATACGACGGGCGAGCAGTACACCTACAAGCGCGCCGATCCGTACAGCAGTCACTCACAGATCATTCAGTGGATTGAGCGAGAAAGACCGCGAGAAGTTTTAGAAGTTGGTACCGCAACCGGTTACCTGTCGGTCGAGATGACAAGCCGCAATTGTGTGGTCACAGGCATCGAGCAGGATCCGGAAATGGCCAGGACCGCCGCGCCGCATTGTCACCGGATGATCGTGGGCGACGTCGAAGGCCTCGATTTCTCACAACTCGGAACCTACGACGCGATCGTTCTTGGAGACGTGGTTGAGCACCTGCGCGACCCGAAAAAGTTTCTGCAAAAGATCGGAAAACATCTCAATCCCGGCGGCAAGATCCTGATGTCGCTGCCGAACGTCGCAAACATCTGGGTCCGTCTAAACCTGCTCTTTGGTCGCTTTAATTACAGCCGTGTGGGAATCCTCGACGAAACGCATCTGCGGTTCTTCACGCTCGAGAGTTCGAAGAAGATTGCGGCTGAATCAGGTCTTCAGGTGATCAGCACGAGCGTGACGCCGATTCCCTTGCCTTTGATCCTGCCTTCGACCAGCAAAGGCCGCGCGCTTAGTTTTCTGCACGTACTCAACTGGGGAATGACGCGATTGAGAAAGACCCTCTTCGGTTACCAGTTCATTCTTGTGTGTGAGCCTAAAGCCTGATTGAACCTCGATCATTCCACGCAAAGAGAAAAACACTTAACGCGTAGTTTCTGGTTGGCCCTCCTGTTGATTGTCGTCTTCAACGGGATCGTGCTGGTCTATTTTCACAACCGCTTTTGGTGGCCGCCGGATGAAGGCGTTTACGCGCACACTGCGGAACGGATGTTGAATGGTGAGGTCCTGAACAAAGACGTCGAAGAAATTCACACCGGTTACATTCACTTCATCCACGTCGCCTCGTTTGCTGCCTTTGGAACAAAGCTGGTCAGCATGCGTTACCCGCTGATCGTTGCCGGGTTTCTACAGTCCTTACTGATGTTTCTGACATTTGCTCCGCGCAATCTGATGGTTGCGATGCTAGCCGCTGTTTGTGCGACGGCGTTCGGCGTGATCCAGTTTCTGAACCCGCAACCAAGCTGGTATTGCTTGCTGTTTGTCACGGCGATCGCTTTCTGCCTTACGAGATTTCCGGATCGAAAGTGGACGATTCCGCTGGTTGGCGTTCTGATCGGTCTGATCTTCTTCTTCCGGCAGATCACCGGCGTTTTTGCCGCGATGGGTGTATTGACTTATCTGCTCACCACGAAGAGAGAAGAAGCCGGCGGTCGAGACACATTGATTGCGCGCGGTCTTTTCGCATTGATGCTCGGCGGGATGTTGGTTTACCTGGTTGCGGCGACGAATGTTTCCGGATGGATACTGATTGGGATCTGGCCGGTGTTCTTGCTGGCTGAGGCATTGTTTCGATCGAATACCACGAACCGAAAAGCGCTGGAAACGGTTGTAAAGCTGGGCGTGGGATTTGTGGTTTCAGCGCTCCCGATTCTGCTCTACCACCTGTTCAACCGCTCTCTCACGACGTTTTTCGACGACACGGTCCTGCGTGCGTTCGACATTCAACAGCTCGCGTACTTGAAACTGGCCAATTACGTAGTCCAGCAGGGATACGCTGCCGGAATACTCTTCCAATTCAGAAGCTTTCACGAGGTCGTTAACGGGATCTTTTGGCTCGCGCTGCCATTGTCAACCGTGATCGCGGGAGCACTTGTGTTGAAACGGTTCGCCAGGTCGCACTCATCAACAGACGTTGGTCCGTTGCCGGTGCTGGCGGTCTTCTACGCTCTCGTGGCTCTGTTCCAACAGATTCCCATCTACTTTTTCTACATGGCGCCACTGACGATCGGCGCGCTGTTCTGGCTGTCCCTCAATTTGAAAAAACGATCCATCTCGACACTTGCAATCGTCGGACTGGCGTTCTCAGCAATCGCGCTTCATTACCAGGCAGGACAACCCGTCACCCGATCTCTTGCGGGAATCCTTCGCGGAGATCGTGTCGCACTAGTGCCTGCTACAACCATCAAGCGCGCGGGCCTTTGGGTCGAGCCGGAAAGTTTACGAACCTACACCGAGCTCATCACTGCGATACAAGCGAACTCTCAACCGAACGAAACGATCTTCGTACTGCCTTATAACTCGGAACTGTACTTTCTTTCCGAACGACGAAATCCGTTCCGCTTCTGGAATACAGCGGTCGGAATTCGTCCCGGTAAAGAAGAAGAGCACGTCATGAACGTCCTCAGAAACAGCCCGCCGCGAGTCGTCGTGATCGCGCCTCGCGATCGGAACAACACACCTACGTCCGAGGCGATCATCGCCTACGTTCGCGACCACTGCTCACTTGTTCAAACGATTGGGAATTTCGAGGTCTATCGAGCGCCTTAACTCGCAATGCCGAAGTTTTGGCGAACGGGTTTGCGTCGTACTTTCCAGATCACAGCATCGACGAGGTAGTGGTGGAAGTTGATTGCCTGGAAAGCGATGGCGAACAGCGGCAGTGAGGTGGCTGTTGCGAGCACCAGCCAGTTCAGTGAGTACATGAGGGCGCTGTACAGGACTGTCGATATAAACAAGCAAACCGCAAAGTAAGAGAAAATTTTACTGCGCTGACTGATCTTTGACAGGAAAGAATGCTTTGGATCGACGGTGTTTTTGAAGCGGTTGTTATTGAACATCCAGACCGTCAGGATGTACTGGCAATTGTGCCAGACGGTCAGGACGAGCCAGCCGTGATTGATGTTGTCGATGGCGATGTAACCGACGCCGAAGATCACCAGGTGTGAGCAGACGTACAAAGTATGCGCGATCGACAGCGTCCCCTGGACGAGCGATCTGAGAGTCTGTGCGAGCCACCAGGCGATTGAGACGATCGCGACCAAAGCTGCGGCTGACACCAGCCATAACGGCACCGGCAATACTTTCACGTCTGTGAAGAGAAACTGCTCCGGCGCTTGAAACGACCGGTGCAGGATTCCCCAAACGGGAACTGCGTAGATGATCAGCTTGCCGAGCAGGTCGTTATTCAATCCGGCTTTACGTTGGTAGATTCTGGAGATGCCGTACGACTGGCGCGTGTAGTGCCACCATTGCCAATAGAGGTAGATCGTCGTCAGGATCCAACCGCCGAATAGTGCGCAGGCGGCGAATACGACCGTCAATACGATCAATGGCAGCCACGTGATGAGAAACTTGTGCTCGTTGAAACTGTCGCGGTCGAAGGTCAGCCTGGTGAAGGTGGAGATGACGTGGTGGTAACCTAGCAGCCACGCGTTCAGCACAAATACCGCCGGAAAGAGCTTCGGATCCGCGACTACCAGGCCGCCGGCGAGCACCGCAAGCAGACTGATTCCGGCAACGAAAGTGAGGTCAAAAGCCGGCCCGCGCAGCCATCCGGCACGCGGCGTACTCAAGGTCAGGACTGCTGCCACTGCGGAACTCCTCCCGAGATAGAGAAAGACCTTACAGCTTGGGCAAGGTTCATGCCACTAAGAACCCTTAAATCCCAACACTTAGCGGCCCGGCGAGTGCTCGCCAGCGAGCACTTGATGTAAAAACGCGGATTTTATGTTTATATGGGCGACCACTGACCATGCAGGAAACTCACGGCGCGAGTCGCCGGTTATCCCGAACACAGCGGGCGATGAGTGCGCCATTTCTTCTTTGGGGCGGCCTTTTTCTTATTATCGGCTTTGCCCTTTACTGGCTGGGAATACTCATTTCCCTCGTCCGTATCGTGCTCCAACTCGGACCCGCCGCCTACGACTGGAACCAGCAGATCATCTGGTACAGCGGCGTCCCGACCACCCTCGGCGTGATCTTCTGCGCCGTCGATCTGATATTCATGCTCGGCCGCAAACGGCGTAGCCCTCGATGGGTCGAGGGCAACGAGGCCGGCGAGCTTGAGCTTTCACCGGTAACGGTCGTGCTCACTGCGTACAACGACGAGAGCGCCATCGGCGCTGCCGTCGAAGACTTTCTTCAACACACCGCCGTAAAGCGAGTAATCGTCGTCAGCAACAACAGCTCGGATCGCACGATGGAGCGCGCCCAGGAAGCCGGCGCGATCGTTTACAACGAAACGAAACCAGGCTACGGCGAATGCGTCTATCGCTGTTACCAGGAGGCGCTGAACTGTCCGGACGCCGAGATCATCCTGCTATGCGAAGGCGACTGCACCTTCCGCGCGCGCGATATCGATAAGTTTCTCTCGTATCTGCCCCACGCGGAGATCGTGAACGGCACGCGCATCGTCGAACAACTGCGCGCCTACGACACGCAACTCAACACCTTCATGTACTACGGCAATTTCTTCGTCGGAAAGTTGCTGGAGATAAAACACCTCGGACACGGAACGTTCACCGACGTCGGCACGACTTACAAAATGCTGCGTCGCGACGCGCTCGAGCGTTTGCTTCCGTACCTCAATCCGAAGGTCAATCTGGAGTTCAACGCCTATTTTCTCGATACTGCGCTACGCACCGGCACGATCGTCGTCGAGTGCCCAATCACGTTCCATCCTCGCGTCGGCGTCAGCAAAGGCGGAAACGTAAACACACGAAGGGCGGCGGCGGTGGGACTGCGCATGATGAAGGGAATCCTCTTCGGCTGGCCGGGAGACGCACATTGACCGATCGTTACTTCGAAACGCGTTTCACTGAAGATCCCCGGCGCGAGACTCTGTGGCGAACACTCGTCCAATACTATTTCCAATCGCAAATTCCGCCGGATGGCTGTGTGCTGGAGTTAGGCGCAGGTTACGGAAACTTCATTAACAACGTGCGCGCCGCGCGTCGCATTGCCCAGGATCAATGGCCCGAATTATCAAAACACCTGGCGCCGGGTGTGGAATCGCACGTCGGGCCCGTTGACGACCTCTCATTCCTGGAAAACAACTCAGTCGATTTTGTCTTTGCCAGCAACCTGTTCGAGCATGTTTCGCAGGAGGCATTTGCGACCGTACTTCAACAACTCCGCGGCAAGCTAAAACCCGGCGGCACAATCACGATCCTGCAGCCAAATTACCGTTACGCATTTCGCGAATACTTCGACGACTACACACATCGAACCGTCTATTCCCACTTGAGCATCGTCGATTTTCTACAGGCAAACTCGTACGAGGTGATCACCTGCAAGCCGCGGTTTCTGCCGCTCACTCTAAAATCGAAACTGAAAGTTTCACCGGCGCTGATTCGTTTGTATCTCGCGTCGCCATTGAAACCGCTCGGCAAACAGATGCTCATACGCGCTCGTCCTCTTCGGGAGACTCACTAAAGTGCTGCCAAAGTTGCTTCGCCTCCTCCAACTCACACTCGCGCTGTTCTTACTGTTCGGAGTCGTCGCCGGCATTCTTCAGGGCATCATCGCGCTAAAAACGCCCGGCGAAATCGATTACGGCGAAGGCATCGTGATGTGGCAGGCGGCAAACGTAACTAACTGGACCAAAGCCTTTCATCCGATCGAGATTTACCCGCACAACGTCTTTCACTACACGCCGCTTTTTCACCTGACGTCGCGCGTCGTCAATCTCTTCACGGGTAACTTGCTGGTCGCCGGAAGGCTGACGTCAATGCTGTCGCTCGTCGGAACTTGCCTTGTAGGCGCGTGGCTGGTCGCGCGCGTCCTCCCGCCGACTCGCGACAAATTTGCACGCCTCATAGGCGCGCTCACCGCAGGCACGCTCGTGTTTGCGACGCCGATCTGGTGGTGGGCAGTGCTGATGCGCGTCGACGCACTCGCGATCTTTCTCTCGTTCTGCGGTATTGCTTTTTTTGTGATGGCGAGAAAACGTCCAGCGCTTGGATACGTGGCGTTTGTCTTCTTTGTCGCCGCGGTTTACGCCAAACAGACGACACTGGCGGGTCCGGCAGCGTGCGCGATACTCGCGTTTATCGAGCGACCACGTTATGCGCTGAAACTCATCGCCTTCTCGGTTTCACTCGGACTCGCAATCCTGTTCATGCTCCACACCGCCACCGACGGACTCTTCCTCCGTCACATCATCACGTACAACCAGAACCCCTACTATCTCACCGGACTCTTCGCCAAACTTCGCGAACACGCAACGCAATTAGGCGCGCCGCTGTTCTTTTCTCTCGTGTTTCCCGCGGCGTTGCTCTATCAACAGCGCAAACGCGGAAGACGCTTGATTCAAACTCTGCGGCGCATTCTCACGCGGACTGATTTCGAGAGATGCGTGATGGTCGTCGGACTCTACTTCCTCTTTGCCGCGACGATCGCCGCAGCGACGATCAGCAAGGTCGGCGCCTATTACAACTACTATCTCGAGATGGACGTCGCCGCCTGTCTTCTGTCAGGCCTCTTCCTTGGCTGGCTGTTGCGGCGCGATTCGTTTCCACACCGACGACGCTTTCCCGCGCTTCAATTCGTCGCGCTTGTGATGTTTTTGATCTACACGTTCGGCAATTGGGCACTGCTTCAGCGGATGATAGCGACTTACAAGAACCCGCCATGGGACGACTCACCCGCCGTCGTAAACTTCCTGAAACAACTGCCCGAGCCAGTTTATTCGGAAGACATGGTTGTGCTGATGCAGGCCGGAAAAGAAGTTCCTGCAGAACCGGCGATCATCACCGCATTGGCTAGAGACGGAAAATGGGACGAGAGCGGATTCGTAGCGCAGATTAAGCGCGGAGAGTTTCACGCGATCATCATTCGCAACAGTCTGGACGATACGTGGCGTTTCAGCCAGGCAGTCGTCAACGCGATACACGAACGCTATTATCGCACCGACAACATAGGCCGTTTCCAGATCTACTTGCCGAAGTGATCGTGGATGAAGATTAAAAGCCTAAACCGTCAGAGATGAATTCACCGCAGGATTCCATGATCTTGGATATTGAATGATCTCCCATGATAAGAACCATTCCCAGTCCAAATCCCAAGACCAAAAGGATTCCCGTAAGAGCTCTCCCTTTCATGTTCTTTACTCCCGTAAAGCAAAAAGCAGTTATTGATTTCCGGCGGGGGAGGTCTTGGGTTCCGTGCGCGCCGTGATTGCTTTCACGCGCGGACCTTCAACAAATGAAACCAAACTTCCCTGCCGATACCACACACCTTGATTGTCTTTCCACGCTGCGTCTACTTCGACCTTCGATCCATCCTGCATTTCGATGATCGTCTTCACCTTCGCGCCCTCAGTAACAGTTGATGGTTGCTCTCCGGTACTGACAGGTCCCTGGTTAAGCCTCGCGGAAACGGGTTCGGCTGGGGTTTGTTGTGAGGGTTCGGGCGAGGCTTCAGCTTCTTCTTCTTCGGTTGGAGATTCACTCGGCGACGCTTCCTCTTCCGGACGCGCCGGCACAGGTCGAGTTTGCGATGGTTCCTGCACCTTCATCGCAACTGGAGGATGTTCCTCCTGCTTTTCTGATGCAGAACCAAAATATGAATAAGCCAGGTACGCACTCCCGCAAAGAAACACGCCAGTGAAAACTCCGATCACTCCGGTCGCAAGAACGGTCGAGTTCCGATTTGACTGTGGAGCGTCGGGCACAAGTTCCCTGGTGTCGACCGTAAATCCCGGATCAGGCAACAGGCGTTGACCATCCGCTTCACAGAACGACTCTGTGTTGCCGTAGACCTGATAACACTTGGGACAACGTCTCATACTCGTTTCCTTAATCGCGAGTTCGCTTAGCGCCGTATGCGGGTGGTGCTGGCTGCACGTGTTCGGTTTGTGCGCGGCTGATAGCGCCTGCCCGTGTCTACCGGCGTCAGATACTGCTTGATGTTCTCCGTGTAGTGATAAATCGGCTGCTCCGTCGCGACATCCTCGGTGGCTTGCTTCTCCTCCGCTGGACCATAAGGAGCATCGATCATCGCTTCCAACACTTCTTCCGGAACGCCTCGTCGCTTCAGTTCCTTCATAACCGACGGAAAGGTATCGAAGGTACACGGCGACGTTTTGATTGTTTGGATGATCACCTCAGGCGTGAGCTTCCGTTCGACCATCATCATGATGTCTTTGTTGCTCAGAGGCGTAACGTCCATGGGGTGCGCGAGAGCAATCGCGGGCGCGCCAATGGCAACAAGAAGAGCGGCCAGGAGCAAATAGAGTTTCTTCACGGCGGACTTCCTTTCAAGCTTCCCTTAACACGGTTCGCCCTAATAGCAGGCAGAGTTCTGATAGACGACGTGCGTCTGATCTAAGCAATGAACATGCCAGCAAGCAGTTTGAATCCGCCTTGAAAAACTCAGCAAGAGCGACAGTTTGCCGTCTCGTCAGCGTGGTAATTGCTGTGATGTTTTGTCTCAAGTGCTCACTGGCGAGCACCCCTCAACCGTTCAACAAAGTTTGCCAATTAGCGGATGGACCAGTTGTCGACTGACTCTTGCAGCGGATTTCACGAGTGAAGTCGCACCGCAGCACAGCGTGAAGGTGGTCCAACTCAAGTGGAAGTCACGGCGGCACGGTCGTTGCTCTTCTGGCTGCGCCGTAACCACTGAAGTGTTGCCGTAATCGGCAGGGAGCGTCCGCTCAGGAGTCCTGAGGATGACGCCTGCACTTCAGTGATTTTCAAGCGGGTCTCAAGAAATCTGAAATAGCGGATTCAGCGCAGGCCCACACCAATTAATTAATTCGCAAAGGAGCAACGATTATGTTCAAGAGCTTTTTAAAAGACGAGACCGGCGCCGAGTTGGCTGAATATGCAGTGGCCGTCGCCCTCCTCGTCGCAATCGCAGCGGTTGTCTATGCAGTCCTTGGTGACGCGATCTGGGTAAGAACGACGAAACGGCTACCGCAATCGGTGACGCTACCTACACCGCACCGTAAGGTTTCGCCTCAAGTGGAAAGGGGGCGACGATCAGCCCCCTCACACTTTCCCCGACACCATGGAGGAACTCGTGAAAACATTAAACGACTTGAAGAATTTCGTAAACGACGAACAGGGAGCTGAGTTGGCGGAATACGCTGTAGCCGTCGCTCTGCTCGTCGCGATCGCAGCGATTGTCTACGCGATCTTGGGCGACGCGATTAACGACTCGAATACCGGTGTCGCCGCGGACATCAGCGCCACCGGTTGGTCCGCACCCTAAGCACCGTAGTCGCGCTCGTCTTCTTGTAGTCAGATTTTGTCAGGGGGGATTAGAAGTGAAAAGAATCAACACTTTTTTAAGTGATGAAAATGGCGCGGAACTGGCGGAGTACGCCGTTGGAGTAGCCATCGTGGTGGTGATTGCGATCCTCGTTTACCAGATCCTTGGCGACGCAATCAACAACAAGATGATCTGCAGTTACAAATGAGATCGGTGCTGCTCCAGCGCCGGCTCCGCCCGCTACGCCATGAACGTTCACAAACTACTTCTTAGTGCGGGAGTTGAACTCGGATCATGCCTGTGTCGCCGGTTGTCATGAAACTACTATTACTCATTCCCCTGGCCATGGTCGTCATTTATTACGACGTCCGGTTCCGGCGCATCCCCAATGTGCTGGTGCTCGCAGCCCTCATTGCCGGCCTCACAATCAACATCAGTTATGGCGGCTGGCGCGGTGCAGTTTCCAGTCTCGGAGGATTTGCGGTCGCCTTCATCCCGATGTTTCTCATGCACGTATTCGGCGCGATGGGAGCAGGAGACGTGAAGCTCTTCGCTGCCATCGGCGCAGTGGTGGGCCTGCCGCTCGTACCTATGACCTTCGTGGTCGTGGTGATGTTGGGCGCGGTGCTCGCCATTTACTCGATGATCCGATCGCGAACTGTATTCAGCACACTGCACGGCGTCTTGCGAATCTTCGTCGGCATCTTGCCCGGTTGGGAAATGCCGCGATTCTCGTTGCCGGCCGATCGACAGCACACGATCCCTTATGGCGTGGCGATCATGATCGGCAGCGTCATCGCTGTCGCGTTCTTTCCAAGGTAACTCTTGCGCGCTCGCGCGCACGTAATCAACCGCTCGCCGAAAGCGGTCCAGTTTTGAATGGGAGATAAATCATCATGCGGAACAAACGACTGATTATTGCGCTGTTTGCTGCGGTGGCGTTCGGATTGATCGCTGCTATATCGGTGAGCCGTTACCTGGCGAGCGCCCAGGCCTATACCAAGAATCTCGCCAACGTCGTCGTGGCGAAAGTCGAGATTCCAATTGGCACTCGTATCGTCCCCGAGCAGCTTGCGGTGGCCCAATTCCCGAAAACAGTCGCGCCTGAGGGAACGTTCGCCGTGATCGACGACAAGCTGCATCGGCCGCGTTGCAATCGTCAGCATTCCCGTCCGCGAACCCGTTACTGAAAGTCGGCTCGCGGCGGTTGGTTCCGCCGGCGGACTTTCGTCAATGATTCCCGGATGGTTACCGCGCGATGACAGTGAAGGTCGACGACGTTGTCGGCGTCTCCGGTTTCATTCAGCCGGGAACACTGGTGGACATCGTGGTGACGATCATCCCGCCCGACACTGCCGAGAGTGCGCGAAAAAGTCTCGAAGATCGTCCTTCAGAACATCAAGGTGCTGGCCAACGGCCAGAACATCGACAAACCGAAGAATGAAAAAGAAACCGAACGCGTGAAAGCAGTGACGCTGCAAGTCACGCCCGAGCAGGCCGAGAAGCTTGCGCTCGCGTCGAGCGAAGGACGCCTGCAACTCGTCATGCGCAACGCGGTGGACCAGGGCGACGAAAAAACGCCTGGCGCCAACAAGAGCAGCTTGCTCGCAGGCGATACCGCTCTTCCGATTCCCGAACCAGGCCTCGGACCGAAAGATGGTGAAAAGCCAAAGTCATCGGCCCCGCGCCGTCCGAAGCGCGTTCAGTCATCCGCCCCGACAGCCGCGGCCAGCCACAACTGCTCCCGCCGCCGCGACCGTCTATCGAAGTGATTAGAGGGGCCAAGAAAAAGAACGTGGATTTTCCGTAAGAGCAGGTGCCGGCTCGATGAACGTGCGCCAGATATTAACTCCGCATCCGGTTGTTAAGGAGATACAACTCATGGTTAAGCATCACTACATCAAGGACTCTGTCATTCAAATCCTGCTGGCGGCACTAATCACGTTGGCCCTCGGTTTGACTTACGCCGCAAACGCACAGGAGTCCACTTACGACGCATCCTTCACAGCGGCGAACAAGGAAGGAATTCCGATCAACGTGCTCGTGGGCCAGTCGCGAGTCATCAACTTCGATCGCTCGATCGGCCGGTTCTCCATCTCCAATCCGGAAGTCGCGGAAGCGGTGATGGTTTCGCCCACTCAGGTGCTCGTGAACGGCAAAGACTTTCGGTCAGGTGAACTTCATCGCCTGGGAAAAGTCAGACCAGAAATTCATCGTCTTCGATGTCTTCGTCCGCGCAAACTTGTCGCTGATCGACTCCCAGATCCGTGCGCTGTTCCCGCGTGACGACATTCGCCTGAGCCAGGCAAACGGTTCGGTCGTGCTCTCGGGCACAGTCGCGGAACCGCAGTCGGCCCAACAGGCTGACGCCGTCGTGCAAGCCGCCGGCTTCAAAACGGTGAACATGCTTCAGTCGCCGGTGACGAACATTGCGCAGGTTCAGCTCTCGATCCGGGTCGCTGAAGTCAGCCGCAGCAAGTTGAAAGATCTCGGCTCTTCCTGGGTTACGACCGGTCAGACGTCGGGATTCGCGAGCGGCGGTGGTCCAGCATCTTTGGGAACGTCGGACTCGCCGTCGGAGCTGTTAACACAGTTCGCCGGATCGGCAGTGAACCTCTTCCTTTTCAATCAGAGCCTTGGCGCCGGCGCTTTCATTAGGGCTTTAAAAACCAACGGCGCGTTGCGAGCCCTGGCTGAACCAAACCTGATCGCAATGAATGGTCAGACGGCCAGCTTCCTCGCGGGTGGTGAGTTTCCGATCCCGGTGGTCCAGGGCGGCGGCGGTGGCCAGAGTAGCGGCGCCGTCAGCGTTCAGTTCAAAGAGTATGGCGTCCGTCTTACCTTCAAGCCGACAATCATCGACGAAGATCACATTCGTCTCGAGCTCGAACCGGAAGTTTCGACCATCGACTTCGCGAACGGTGTGAGATTCAACGGTTTCGTCATTCCGGCTCTTCGTACTCGTCGTGCAAAGACGGGCGTGGAGCTCCGCGATGGTCAGAGCTTCGCGCTGGCAGGTCTGCTCGACAACAACGAAACGGAATCGATCTCGAAGATCCCCGGTATCGGCGACATTCCGATTCTCGGCAACCTCTTCAAGTCGAAGTCATTCCAGAGACAGGAATCGGAGTTGATGTTCATCGTCACGGCCGATCTCGTCAAACCGGTCAATCGCGACGACCTGCCGAATCTGAAGGGCGTCGATGGTTTGCGCAACGGTTCGCCGTTGGGTGTCGAACCGAAGAGCGGTGGAATCAGCGGTGTGTCCGGATTCTCGACTAAGCCGACTGAAGAGAACGCCACCCCCGCTATGCAAAAAGCTCCCGCCTCCACAACCCCCAGTGGAACAAATGGTGAGAATGGAGAAAAGAAACCCGCATCCCCGCCAACCGCGGCCGTTCCGGCGACTGCAACCAAGGGCAATAGCCCGAAGGAGTAGTTTGATTCGACTACTCATCGCAGTCGCTTTCGGAGTGGAAAGGGGTGGCAGATAGCTGTCACCCCGAACGGCTTAGACCTTTGAAACTATAAGGCGTAACGGTTCAAGGAGGAACGTCATGGAACAAACGGCAAGCTTGATACAACCAAACTCCCGGCGAGGCGAGCGCGGCAGCGTGCTCACCTACACGGTTCTGTCGGTCTTGTTTTTATTCCTGGCTGTCGGTCTCGGCGTCGATCTCAGTCACTTGTATTCGGTGAAGACCGAGTTGCAGAACGCGGCAGATGCGGCTGCTCTGGCGGGCGCTTCGGCATTACTGCTCCCCAAGGAAGACAGAATCGAAACTGCCGTCAATCGCGCCGTAGAGACGCTCAACAAAAACAAATACAACTTCAACAACGAGCTCTTTGAAGACCAGATGGCCAAGACGGCGCAGCGAGACCTGGTTGAGTTCGCCGTCAATCTCGATGGTCCTTACTTCAAGGAAGCCGACGCGGAGACGAAGGACCACATTCGCTTCGTCAAAGTGCAGACGCCGACTGTTCCCGTAAACGTTTTCTTTTCGATACCCATCCTCGGCCTCACGAGAACAATGACAACTGCGGCGACCGCAGGTCTGTCCAAAGAGTTGAACGTCTTCTGTAACTACGTGCCAATCGCGGCGGTCGAAGGAGCCGCCGGTGGTGGTAAAGGCTGGCTCGATACCAACGGCGACGGCGAGCTCACGCCTTCTGATTGCAACCCGGCGCCTGACCCGGAGGAGTGCGACCCGGCGACACAGTTCTGTCCCGGCTGCAAATACAAAATGGTGGCTGGACCAGGCGCGTGGGAGGACACGTCCGCCGGCAACTATCAGGCACTTGATGCAGGTGCAGGCGCAAAGGATTTGAAACTGGCGATCGCGGGCGGAACAACAAACTGCCTGACCTCCAACGATGATGCGGAGTTCATCTCGGAAACGTCGCCCGGCCGCATGACGGGACCAATCACCAAAGGAATCAACACCCGTTTCGACATCTACAAAGTTGCCGATTGTCCGCCCGGCATCACGTGTTCGAACTTCGGCGGAGAAATGGTATCGATCAACGGAACGGTCAAACCCGTCGCCGAGGCTTTCCCGCCGGATAAGAACATCTACGCAGGATCTTCACCACCACCACCACCGCCTCCCGGTGGAGGCGGCGGTGGCGGCGGTGGCGGCGGCGGCGGTGGTGCCGGCGGCGGTGGCGGAGGTGCCGGCGGCGGCGGCGGGAGCAGCACACCGTGGATCTACTCCGGTATCTGGAATTTTCAGTATCTCAACGAAGCCAAGTCAGGAACCGGAGAATTCTTTAAGAAACCGTCTCACGACGGAGTTGCAAATCGGCGCGAGATCATGATGCCGATCATCAACGAGAAAGAATTCGAGCCAGGCAAAGACACAGTGAAGTTCACCAAGGTCGGCAAGTTCTTCCTGAACAAGATGGTGGACGAAGGTAACAATGAAATCTACGTCGAATACATCGGACCGGCGTTGGGCGCCGGTGGAGTTGATCCGGTTGGCGGCAGTAGTGCGCCCGTGGTTGTTCCGGTTCTCTACCGGTGAGGTTCATAAGGTTAGGACCATGAAACGTCTTCGAATAAAAAGACGAGCTCGCCACCTGGCGGAAAACGAAACGGGCGGAACACTTGCCGAGTTGGCGATCCTGATCCCGTTTCTGATCGTCATGGTCGCAGCAGTCGCCGAATTGGGTCGTTACTTCCAGACCTATTCGACGTTGTCAAAAGCAACTCGCGCGTCGGCGCGCTACCTGTCGAGAGTCAACTACGACGTTGACGCTGAGGGACGAGCAAGAAACGTAGTGGTGTGCGGCAAGATCGATTGCACCGGTGTGAACCCGGTAGTTTCAGGACTCACGCCAGACAACGTCACAGTCTCCGCGGAGCAGGCTCCGGGTGGAGAAGGTAATCCGATCACCGTCACGGTGAGCATTCAGAACTATACGTTCCAGCCGCTGTTCAATCTCGGAGCGTTACTCGGCAACAACACTTTCTCGTTGGCACTGCCCATCAGACCAAGCACGACCATGTACTACATGTGGACCGAGCCGGCGGGCGGTGAAGAAGGGGGTTGAGGTCATCTGCGATGAGGTCATCTACGATGAGCATTAACAACAGACGAGACGAGCGAGGCACTACCGTCGCCGAGTTTGCGATGGTCGCGCTGCTCTTCTTCACGCTGATATTCGGCATCATCGAGTTTGGCCGAATGCTCTTCACGCATAACTCGCTCGCCGATGCCACGCGCAGAGGAGCACGTTATGCAGTGCTTCATCCAAGCAGCAACGCAGCCGACGTAAAGAACGTGGTGGTTTACGGTGATAAAGCGACTTCGACAGACTGGTAATCTCTTACAACGCCGGTCGTCGCTGGTCTAACTCCAGAAATGGTGACGGTGACCTACGAAGGCGAGGATCTCGACGGCGATCCTGACACAGAAGCAACTTCGTTCGGCTCGAACCTGGGCCAGGCAACGGTCAAGATCGTCGGCTATTCGTTCAATTTCACTGTTCCTGTAATCGGTCGCGCGATCCCGATGGGGGATTACTCGACAACTCTATCGGCAGAAAGTGCCGGCGATATTCCAGACGATATAAGCGGAGCTCCGGAGCCGGAACCGACGTCGACTCCCGAGCCGACTCCGCCGCCGGCGCCATAGTTTTCAATGTTTTAAAAGGGACGAGCCCGAGGGGAAGACCTTTAATGAAAAGAAATCTAACGGTTCTACTACTTTCCAGAGACCCTGCCGAAGGCCGTGAGATGAATCGCGCTTTCGGTAGCCACTCCGGCGTCAGCGTGTTGATGACCAGCAACGATGCCGAACAAGCCTTTACTGAAACTTTGAGACTGCGGCCCTCCGCCGTCGTCATCAACCTGGGCCATATGGGCGAACCTGCCATGAAGCTGGTGCAGCGCCTGAGGGCCGAGTGTCCGGCCACGGCTGTGATTTGTGCCTCGCGCGACTCTTCGCCCGATATGATTCTTCACAGTCTTCGCGCCGGTGCTCGCGACTTCATACGTCTCCCGATCAGCGAAGACGAGCTGAACACAGTCGTGGAGCGCACGGTGGAATTCAGCGCGCAAAACGCGGCGGACGAACCAAAGACGCGCGGTAAAGTGATCGCCGTCTTCTCGAGCAAGGGTGGCTGTGGTTGTTCGTTAATCGCGACAAACCTGGCCTTGGTCCAGAACACGCCGACCGTCCTCGTAGATCTCAATTTGCAATCGGGCGATCTGGAATTGATGTTAGGAGTGCGGCCCAAATTCTCGCTGGCCGATGTAGTTGAAAACCGCGATCGTCTCGACGACGCGCTGCTCGCCAATTATCTCACGCACCACTCGTCCAACGTCTCGTTGTTGGCAGCCCCGATCAAAGCGGAAAGCGCCGAAGACATCGAACCCAAACACATCTACGAAGTGATGGAACTGCTGCGGCAACGCTACGAGACCGTGATCGTCGACACGCCGCACAACTTCGACGCCGTCACTATCTCCGTGCTGGACCATTGCGATCAGATTCTCGTCGTGTTGACCCTGGAGATACACGCAATTCGCAGCACCCGTCGCGCGCTCGAGATCTTCGACCGGCTTGGTTATCCGCGTAAGAAGATTCGCCTCGTCGTGAATCGCTGGAGCAAGAACGTGGAGCTGGATCAACGACAGGTTGAAGGCTTTCTCGGCGAACGTGTCATCGGCTTCATTCAGAGCGACTATCGCGCGGCCGTCAATTCAATCAACCTGGGCCAACCGATGGTGTTGTCGGCGCCGGCTTCGAAGGCAACTGCCGATATTCGCCAGATGGCCGCAAAACTCTTCGACGGCCAGGTTGAAGCGCGACCGGCTGGCGCCGACACCAAGCGATCTTTCAACTCGATTTTTCGGCGACAAACGCAACAGATCGACGACTTCGGACTGACTGCGGCACTAGATCGAGCAAACCTTGGCGAAGCGCAATAGGGGACATAACACATGGCATTACGTGAAAGATTAATTCGAGAAGGTGGCATGACGGGACCTCTGACTGATGACGTCATCAGTAATCAGCAAGGGTTTCAGGACATAAAGGCGCGCCTCCATCGCATGCTGATCAACCGCATGGACCTGACCAAGCTCGGCATGCTCGAGCCCGATCAGCTCCATGAAGAAGTCGCGCGGCTGGCGAGCACTCTCCTGGCGCAGGAAGACACGCCACTCTCGGCGATCGAGCGCGAACGGCTGATTCACGAAGTTCGACACGAGCTGTTTGGTCTTGGACCACTCGAGCAATTGCTCGCCGACACCAGCATCTCCGATATTCTCGTCAACTCGCCGTACAACATCTACATCGAGCGCCGCGGCAAACTCGAACGCACGAACGTTGAGTTCAAAGACAACGAACACTTGATGCGCGTTATCGAACGCATCGTTTCGTCTGTCGGCCGTCGCATCGACGAATCGTCGCCGATGGTCGACGCTCGTTTGAAAGACGGTTCGCGCGTCAACGCGATCATTCCGCCGCTTTCACTGGATGGTCCAGTGCTCTCGATTCGCCGCTTCGGCGCTGAACCTCTGCGCATGCCGCGTTTGATCGACAACCAGGCGCTGACCGCCGATATGGCTTCGATGTTCGACATGTGCGTCAACTCCCGTCTGAACGTCCTGATCTCAGGCGGAACCGGCGCCGGCAAAACGACTCTTCTCAACGCGCTCTCAGCTTACATCCCGGTCACCGAACGCATCGTGACGATCGAAGATTCTGCTGAATTGCAACTGCAACAGCCGCACGTCGTCCGTCTCGAAACTCGCCCGCCCAACATCGAAGGCAAGGGCGAAGTCACGCAACGAGATCTCGTTCGCAACGCACTCCGTATGCGTCCCGATCGCATCGTGATCGGCGAGGTCCGCGGCGGCGAAGCCATCGACATGCTTCAGGCGATGAACACCGGTCACGACGGATCGCTCACAACGATTCACGCCAATAGCTCGCGCGACGCGTTGTCACGAATCGAAACGATGATTCAAATGACCGGAATGCGACTGTCTGATCGCGCGATGCGCCAGCAGATCGCGTCGGCCATCAACATGGTGATCCAGGTTGCGCGTCTCAGCGACGGCACGCGCCGCGTAACGTCCATCTCCGAAATCACGGGCATGGAAGGCGAAACCATCAGCATGCAGGAAGTGTTCACTTACGAGCGCAAGGGCGTCGACAAAGATGGCCGCGTCATTGGCAGGTTCAAGCCAACCGGCGTCCGCCCGCGTTTCGCCGAACGGCTCAAGGTTTACGGCTTGCAGTTGCCGCGGTCGTTCTTCGAGGAGGTTTACGGGTAATGGTCCTAATTCCCTTTGTAGTTTTCGTCACCTGCCTTTTCCTGACGTACGCGCTTTATCTGTTCACGTCGCGTAGCTCCGACAAGAAGAAGGCGCTGTTGAAAGAGCGACTCGCGGAAGCTATTCGCTCGTCGGCGAACTCTTCCGACTCGGAGGTGCAACTCGCGCGCGAAGAGCTGCTAAGCGAGATCCCCTGGCTCAACCGTTCGCTGGTCAAGATCGAGATCACTTCGCGCATCAAGCGAATGATCGATCAGGGCGACGTCAACATCACCGTCATGCGGCTGGTGCTGTTTTCCGGGATTGCCGGCGCGTTGGGGTTTCTGGCGACATTCATGGTGAGCCCATCGCTGCTGTTGCAATTAGTGGTCGGTCTGCTTGCGGGATCGTTTCCGTTCCTCCACGTAATCGCGAAACGCAAGAAACGCATGAAGCGTTTTCTGCAACTGCTGCCCGACGCACTCGACCTCATGAGCCGTGGACTGTCAGCCGGTCACGCATTCACCGAAGCGCTGCACATGGTCGCGACGGAAATGCCGGAACCGATTGCGGGCGAGTTTCGCAAGACGTACGACGAACAGAATTTCGGTCTCTCACTCAAGCTGGCGCTCGAGAACCTGGTCCATCGCATGCCGTTGCTCGATCTGCGCATGTGCGTCACGGCGATTCTGATTCAACGTGAAACAGGCGGCAATCTTTCCGAACTACTGGAGAAGGTCGCGTACACGATCCGTGAGCGCTTCCGCATCCAGGAAGACCTGAAGACGTTGACGCTCAGCTCCCGCTGGTCTGCGTGGCTGTTGTGCGCGCTGCCGATCGGCCTCGCGCTCTACATGTCGGTGATGAACCGCGACTACATGGAAGTGATGTGGCGCGATCCGCGCGGACATCGTCTGCTGGCAATCGCCGCCATTATGCAGGTGATGGGCATGTTGATGGTCCGAAAGATCATGCAGATCAAGATCTAGACGGGTGAAACTATGCTACTGATTTCAATCTCTACATTCATTTGTATCGCGTTCGGCGTGATGGGCATCTACTGGCTGATGTTCCGGCCGGCCAGCGCCACGGCTGCGCGACTTCGTGAACTGGAAGAACCGCGCTCCGGCGTGCAGAGCATCGACAGCGACGTAGCGAATCTCGCCGAACGAATCGCCGATCCGATTAATCGATTGCTGCCGCCCTCCGCCGCCAATGCGAAGAAACTGCAAAAGCAGTTGATGCAGGCAGGGTTTCGCTCGCATTCCGCGCCTGCCGTTTATCGCGCGTCGCAGTTGCTACTGATGTTGGTATTCCCTTTAGGCATTGTCGCGACGTGGATTGCGCTTGGACGACCGGTTAACGGCGCAATGATTCCCGCTCTGTTTGCATTCTGTGCCGGCTTCGTTCTGCCGCGCTTCGTACTGCTGCGTTTGATCGCGAGCCGTCAGTTGAAGATCACCTGGGGCCTTGCCGATGCGCTCGACCTGATGGTTATCACGATGGAAGCGGGCCTTGGTCTAAACGCGGCGATGCTGAAAGTCTGTGAAGAGCTGAAAGACGTTCACCCGGACATCAGTAAGGAATTTGAACTGGCAAACCTCGAGATTCGAGTCGGTCGCGATCGCAGCGAAGCGCTGCGCAATCTCGCCGATCGCTCAGGCGTCGACGATTTAAACAGCCTGGTCGGCATGCTGATCCAGGCAGATCGCTTCGGCACCTCGATAGCCCGCGCCGTGCGCGTTTACTCCGACAGTTTGCGCACGAAACGACGGCAGCGCGCCGAACAGGCAGCTCAAAAAGCGGCGTTCAAATTATTGTTGCCGCTCGGCGCGCTGCTCTTCCCCACCATGTTCATCGTCATTCTGGGTCCCGCACTGCTCAACATCAGCGACATGCTCGGTAGCGGCGCGGGAAGCATGATCAACCTCGGCAGATAAGGAGTAACGAAATGATAAAGCGCTTAATGGTCATCCTGTCGCTCGTCGCGCTATTCGTCGTCATGGCCGAACCGCGCCAAACCACGAACAGCATGCTGATGACGGACGCGGAAATCGCCGCGCTTGATGCGGCTGAAGCCGACGCTGTCGAAGACAACATGAAGACGGAGAACAAAGGAAACGTCTTCGTGCGTGCGATCAAGGCGCCGTTCAAGGCAGTGGGTCGTCTTTTCGGCTGTTGCAAGAAGAAGCAAGACGACAACAGCTTTCATCGTCTGACCGAAAAAGACGTCAAGCAGTTCAAGAGCGCGCCCAGCACGAGGTTGATTGGCGTAACAGAGGCCAAATCAGGCCGCGAAACCGCGGCAGTCGTCGACGGCGACGCCAAATCGTTCATGGAACGCGGTCGTTCCTACCTAAACAAGGGCATGCTCAACGAAGCGATCGCCGACCTTTCGAAAGCCGCGACTCTCGACGACAAACTCGCCGAAGCTCACAGTCTGCTCGGCGTCGCGTACCAGTTCAAAGGCATGCGCGACTGGGCCAAACGTGAGTTTGAAATCGCGCTCAAACTCGACAAGAACAACGCGCAGATAATGAATAACTACGGTTATCTCCTCTATCTCAACGGCGACTACAAAGAAGCCCTGGAGCAACTCTCAAAAGCTTCGAAGATCGCGCCGAACGACTCGCGTGTTCTCAACAACCTCGCGTTGGCCCAATCGCAGTTAGGAAAGTACGACGACGCGTATGAAAACTTCGTTCGCGCCGGCGGCGAAGTTTACGGCCGCATCAGCATCGCGAACCGGCTGCAACTCGCCGGCCGCACTGAAGAGGCCAGCAAGTATTTCGAAGCAGCGAAGCTCACGGCCGAGAATCGGCAGAAAGAAGATCCCAACGCTCAGGCGATCACCGTTGTGCTGGAAATCAAAAACGGAAAGATCACGTTTGCGTCAGTGCCTGAACGACGTGCGGGATTGGAAACTTACGAAGCGACTGCGTTGCGGTTCGCGCGGAAGCTGCGCTATCCGGCCGACAAAAACGGCCCGGAATCAGTTGTTGTTCGTGTAAGCCCGACTCCGGGGTCATGACTCCGGCCGGTATCCGCCTCTCCGCAGTCGCGGGCAGTTCCTGCGGAGAGACGGATCATTTAAACCACCCGACTTGTCAAAACATGAACTCGAGGACTTGATATGCCGCATCTGAACATACTCACGCGCGCAGAGATCGAAAGCCTTGGTCCACCGGCACTTGATGAACTCGAAGACACTGGAGTCGCGCAGCAGTTTTTGTGCGACCTCGCACTCAAACACGTCGCCTCCCTTCCCGATCCCAGCACTGCGTCAGTTGCCGACCGGCTCAAGCTGCCAAAGGCTCTGACGGAAGAGTTGCTCTATCACTTGTACCGCGAGAAGTTGATCGAGATGCGGCTGCAAAGCGCAGTGGGCGCGACTCGCTACGCGATGTTGGACCACGGCTGGGAGCGGCTGTCGCGATTGCAGAGTCAGAACGGTTATGTTGGACCATCGCCCGTCTCTCTTGCCGATTACGCTCACATGATGCGCCTTCAGGCAATACCGTTCCGACCGGCGTCGATGGACAGCGTGCGCGCTGCGTTCCGCGATCTCGTTTTGCCTGACTCGCTGTTGCAAACGCTCGGATGCGTTATCAATTCCCGCTCGTCACTGTTTTTGACGGGCCTTCCCGGCACCGGCAAAACCGCCGTGTCGGAGCGCATGAACCAGGCGCTCTTCGGCAACATCTGGATCCCGTACGCGATCGAGATCGACGGGCAGATCATCCGCATCTTCGACGCGCACTGCCACCGTACAGTACCCGAAAAGAATTCTGCGCTCGAACACGATCGACGTTGGGTCGAGATCGAACGCCCGCTGATCATCGTCGGCGGCGAACTGACTCTCGAAAACGCAGATCTTGCGTGGTCCACCGCCGCAAAGTTCTATGAAGCGCCGTTCCAGGTGAAGTCAAACGGCGGCACACTCGTGATCGACGACTTTGGCCGGCAGCGCATGCCTCCCCAGGATTTATTGAACCGCTGGATCCTTCCGCTCGAACGTCGCGTGGATTTCCTGACGCTGCACAACGGCAAGAAGATCGAAGTGCCGTTCGAGCAGCTCGTCGTCTTTTCGACGAACCTTGAAGAGAAGGATCTGGTTGACGAAGCATTTCTGCGACGCATGGGCTATCGCGCGCGCGTCGAGCCGCCGACGCCCGGCGCGTTTATCGAGATCTTCAAACGCACTGCAACTGGTCGTGGAATTCCAGTCGATCAGCAGTGCCTCGATCACATTCTGGGCAAATACGCCGCTGAGAAACGAGTGATGAAGGGCTGCGAGCCGCGCGACCTGCTGAACAAAGTCAACGACATTTGCATCTTTGAAGGTCGCACTCCCCAACTGACGCCTCATCTGATCGATCTGGCGTGGGGAAATTACTTCGGGACGGCCCACGGCTTCGCTCCGGAATATCAGCGATTCGAGATGGCTGCTTCTCAGTAAGACTGTGTTTTTGAGCCGACTATTTTTTGTTTGTCTTCTGCTGGCGCTGTCGACCGGAGTCGTCGTCGCACAAAAAACCCGCATCACGTTGACCGACGGCTATACGTTCGAAGTCGACGAGGTGGCGAAACAGGGCGATGAGATCTGGTACCGGCAGGGATCGATCTGGAAGCAGATCAACGGTTCGGTTAAGAAACTAACAGCGCTGAAGAAAGAGGAACCGGCACCCGCAAAGACGACGCCGGTCGCCGAACCAGTCTCCAATACCGCCACGCCCCCGGCTGAAGCGGCGCCCCTGGCGATCTGGATCTACCTGGACGGCGGCGCGCGAATGCGAGTCGACGAAGTCACCGAATCGGCTGACGGCGCATGGTTTAGACGCGGAAATGTGCAGAAGTTTCTCGAACGGGATCACATCGTCCGTATCGAACGCGAACAGCCGGTCGTCGCAGCCGCGCCAGGGGCCGCCTGGAGAGAAAATGGCTGGACCTCCGGAAACGGGCGTATTGATAGTTTAATAAAGATGAATGCCGCCCGGTTTGGGGTCGACCCGTACCTGGTCTTTTGCGTGATCGAGCAGGAATCGCAGTTCAAACAGTTCGCTCGAAGCCCAAAAGGCGCGCAGGGACTGATGCAGTTGATGCCCGGAACGGCGCGCCGCCTGGGTGTTCGCCGGCCCTACGATCCGGCTGAGAACATCATGGGCGGGACCCGTTATTTGAAGGAGCTGATGAGCATGTTCGGCGGTCGAGTCGATCTGGTGCTGGCGAGTTATAATGCCGGGGAGGGCGCGGTCATGAAGTATGGACGCAATGTTCCCCCATATCGTGAAACTCGTGATTACGTGAAGAAGATCGGCAAGCGTTACGGAATCGACGGCCGCAAACCGAAGGAAGACAACGACGTGCCGGCTCCGCAGCAGAGATAAATTCGCTTGAAAGTATGGGGTGACAGCATGAATTCATTTGCAGCGCGCATTATCTGTTCCGTCTCCCTCGTCTTGACTCTATCGCTGGCCGCGTTGGCCCAAACGCAGCAGCCTGCGCAGAACAACGTTCTCAATAACGCCGCGGTGGTCAAACTCACCAAAGCCGGCTTCAAAGAAAAGACCATCATCTCGATCATCAGTACTCGCATTCCAAACTTCGACCTTTCGCCCGATCGCATGATCGACCTCAAGCGCAGCGGCGTGAGCGAGAAAGTGATCATGGCCATGCTTTCTCGTCAGGAAGGTCTGGACATGATGCTCGACGATGAAAACTGGAGCGACGAGCAGTTCATGACGCAAGGTCTCGATCCGAAGTCGAACGGGTCAACCGGGTCGACCGGTTCATCGACAGGCAGCGCTCCGGCTCCCGCGGATGGTGGCGTGAATATTTTCGGATCCGGCACCGGCGTGAAGGGACGCAGCCGCTCGCAAGGCCGTGATGGAGTACTGGAGAACGACACGATTACGACCGGAAGCGCGACTGTAAAGATCATCAGACCTCCTACCGAACCAGGTGGCGCCCCAACGTCAACGAAACTCGAGAAAACCAAGAGCCTCACAAACGATTCGATCATCGAGTTGGTCGAAGCAGGGTTCTCGGAAGGGACCATCATTCGTCGTATCGAACAATCGCCCGTGGATTTTGATCTGGCCGCGAACAAGTTGGAAGAACTAAAGAAACGCCGGGTCACTGACAAAGTTCTCGCTGCTATGAAAGCGGCGATGGGCGAAGAAAAATAGTCCGTTTTCACAACCAGCGATTTTTATGAGAAGCCAAGCAGGTAAAACCCGACCGCTCGTGCTGCTGTTTTTCATCGTGGCGGTCTCGTTGTCATTACTCGATTTGCAAATCGTCGATGCGCAAAAAAAGCGGAGCACTCCGCAACGCGCGGCTCAACCGAAACCGACGCCGAAGCCGCGTACCGCGCTCGAACAGATGGGTCCGCCGCCGCCGGTTCCGACGCTGAAGAAACAACCGGAGCAGGAACTGAATCCTGACGACGTCGTTAAAGTCGACACGACGGAAGTGATGTTTCCCGTCACAGTGCGCGACGGCAGCGGGCGACTCATAAACGATCTCACGCGAAACGATTTTCGCGTTTTCGAAGACAACACCCCGCAACCACTCAGCGATCTCGCGCTGCGTCAGGTCCCCGTCGACGTGATCCTGATGGTCGACGCGTCGTCGTCAGTCGCCAGCAACCTCGACGACTTTCGTCGCGCCGCACAGGGCTTCGCTGCGAAGCTCGCCGCTGACGATCGGATCAGCCTGATCAAGTTTGACGATCGGATCGAACTCCTGCAGGACTGGACCAAGAGCCGCTTCCAGTTTCAACGCGCGTTGAATCGCATCGAACCGGGCATGTACACGCGCTTCAACGACGCGCTGTTGCTTGCTTCCAGGGAACAGTTTGGCGGGCCGTCGTTGAAATCCAGACGCGCGGTGATCGTGCTGTCAGACGGTATCGACAATGGCCAGGGCACGACGACACTCGAAGCCGCACTGCAAGCGATGATCAGATCGCAAGTGACGGCTTACATCGTCAGCAACACCGAGATCTCGCGAGCAGCGAAACGAGCTGAACTCGACACATTGTTAGGCGGAACGGAGTCGTCGCATCAGATTCAACCAGGTAAACATCGATCGTCTGCGTCTCGGGATTCAGGCGCTCGATAAAAGCGAAGAGAACCTGGCCGCACTCGCACGCGCCACCGGCGGTCGTCTTTACAAGCCGCTCACTTTCGACGCGCTCGAATCCACGTACGCCGAGGTGGCTGACGAGTTGCGCCATCAATACGCGCTTTATTTCACACCGCTGAACAAGACGCGCGACGGAAGTTTCCGGCGTATTCGAGTGGAAACGGCGAATCCCGCTTACCGCCCGCAAACGCGCGTCGGTTACTTCGCGCCGAAGAGTTAGAAGATCCGTGTCATCCGTGTTCTATGCTTGCGCACTAATCCTGGCCCTCGGGCTCACTTGCGCGCAGGCACAGACTAAGACCGAAGCCACAAGCGAGAAGATCACGATCGTCCTGGCTGATGGTCCACTTGTAGTCGACGAAGTAACTGAACAGTCCGACGGCTACTGGTACAAGCGCGGAAACATTTCAACTTTCCTCGATCGGGAACGCGTCGTTCGCATCGAGCGGCCAAAGCCACCAGCGGAAGAGTCAACCAGGGACGACAACGTCGTCGAAGGCAACGGCAAGTGGAAACTCTCCGACGCCGGCAAGGTTGAGGAGTTCTTTGTCGTAAAGTTTAAGAAGCCGCTGCCGTTGAGTGCTTTTGGCCAGTCGGATCTGCACACCCGATGGGGTTGGGACCATCGCAATGGAATGGACGTCGGTCTTCATCCGGACAGTGCCGAAGGCCGCGCTTTGATCGAGTTTCTGCGTAACGAGTCGATTCCCTTTCTGGCTTTTCGCGGTGCCGTGCCCGGTGTGGCAACGGGCCCTCACATCCACATCGGAAACAGATCGCCAAGAATTTCCAGCCGCCGTTAGCAATAACCGGCGACTCTTCTGTTTGAGGTAATAAGATGAAATTCATCGAATTCGCCCATCCGGAGGGCGGAACTTTTCTTGTTCACGTCGATCACATCACCGCGGCGCACTTTCGCCGCGGAGAAGGTGACGTCAAGACGCGCCTCGGTCTCGATCTCGACGAGCGCCAGTCAGAAATCATTCTTTTTGGTGAAGAAGCCGAACGCACCTGGCAGAAGCTGCAAACACTAATCCAAACGACCGGTTGAACTCGTGTTGAATGTGACCCCCAAAGGACCTGCGCATCCGTTATCAGAGCAGTGGATCGATCTGCGGCTGATCGCCGGCATGCGCGTGGTGTTGGGAACTTCGGCGCTGCTCGTCGTGCTAATCGAGTCGATGGAAGCGAGACTATGGGCCACGCCGATTCATCTAACGCTGGCGTTCTACTCGCTATACGGGTTGGTGATTTATCACTTGTCCGTTCGCCGCAATCCGGGCGTGGCGCACAAAGTGATTCCCTGGCTCGACCTTTTGTGGTACCTGCCACTCGTAGCTTTCAGCACCGGCGCGAATAGCAGTTTCTACTACTTTTTCTTCTTCTCGATCATCGTTGCGTCTTTTACGTGGGGCCTTACCGACGGCCTGCATCTGACGCTCGCTTCGGCGGCGATCTACACGATCGTCACGGTCATTGCGTCGAGCAGACCGATCGCGGTGAATCGTTTGCTGCTGGCGCCAATCGGACTGCTGATCTTCGGTTACATCATCGCGCGTTGGGGCGGTTATCACACGGAGCTCAAGAACCGTCTTAAACTCTTAAAAGACGTGACCGTCTTCTCCAATCCGCGCTTCGGAATCGATCGCACGATCAAAGCAATCATTGAAAGCGTTCGCGATTTTTACGACGCGGAAACTTGTCTGTTAGTCATTCCGGGTAAGCCGGGTGATGCGGAAAGTTACCAGATGTATCGCGTAGCTCGCGGCATCTATCCGAGCCGTTCCGCGCCTCCGGAGATCGGTCCCGATGCGGCCGCACAGTTTCTCTCCCCTTCACTCGAACACGCGGTGATTTACCGCAAGAACCATTCATCGCATGCGAAGCTCTTCGACGTGAAGACGCGCGTGTTTTCGGAAGCCCCCGCAGGCACGGGCGACAAGTTGTCGGGAATGCTCGATGCGCAACGCTACTTGTCGGTTCCTGTTTACTATCGTCACCAGGCGGTCGGACGTCTTTACATCGTGAATGGTCCGATGCAGATCGATGGTCCTGACATGGAGTTCATGTTGCAGTTGATGGACCACGTCACGCCGGTGATGGAAAACATCCGGCTGATCGACAACCTCGCTTCCGACGCCGCGGAAACCGAGCGACGCCGCATCGCGCACGACATTCACGACAGCGTGATCCAGCCGTACCTTGGAATCCAGTTCGGACTCTCCGCGTTGGACCAGAAACTCGAATCCGGCAATGTCGCGATTCGCGAGAACGTCCAGGAACTACTCGAACTCACTAAACACGAACTCGCCGAGCTGCGACGTTTCGTCTGGGGACTCAAAGCCGGCGAGGAACGAATGGACGTTCTGTTACCGGCGATCGAGCGCTACGCGGAACGGTTCTCGTTAGTTACCGGAATTAACGTCGACGTCGAATCGCACGGCAAGGTGAAGGTCAACGATCGTCTGGCGGCGGAGTTGTTTCAGATCGTTGCTGAAGGACTCAGCAACGTGCGGCGTCACGCTTTTTGTCGCGACGCGCGCGTCGAGATTTTGTGTAAAGAGACTTCGCTTCAGTTACAGATCAAGAACAGCCGGCCGCGTGCAGGAACTCCCGTCGACGTGGAGCGTGCCGATGGTCATGACGGAATACGCGCATTTCGTCCACGTTCGATAGCCGAGCGAGCGGCGGCTTTGGGCGGTGAGACGCAGGTTTATGTTGATGAGAAAGACTACACCGTCGTCAGTGTTGGAATACCACTATAAGCGCTACAATATTCTTGCCTCTCAAAGGAAACCTAATCTAACAAGCTATGACTGTGCGGCCGGTTAACATAATGATAATTGACGATCATGTGGTGATCCGCAGCGGATTACGCATGCTCATCGAACACGATCAGCGAATGCGCGTTGTCGCGCAGGCAGGCAATCGTGAGGAAGCACTCGAACGCGCGGCCGCCGAGAAGCCTGACGTGATCATCCTCGATCTCCTGCTCGGCGAAGACGACGGTCTCGCTTTCCTGCCCGAGTTGTGCCAGGCAAGTCCTGATTCCCGCGTGCTCGTTTTAACGGGAGTGCAAAACCCGGACGCTCACCGCCGCGCGATCCGTCGAGGCGCGATGGGTATCGTGCTGAAGGATCACGCCGCCGATCAGCTTCTGAAAGCGATCATGAAAGTGAATGAGGGCGAGGTTTGGATCGAGCGCTCGATGATGGGCAGCATGATTCAGGAGTTTACGAAACCGACGATACCGGATCCGGAAGCGGCCAAGATTCAGTCGTTGACCGACCGCGAACGGGAGGTCATCGTGCTGGTCGGTGAAGGACTGAAGAACAAGCAGGTAGGCGAAAGACTGTTCATCAGCGAAACGACCGTCACCCATCACCTCAGCTCGGTTTTTTCAAAACTGGACGTTTCCGACCGTCTCGAACTCATCATTTACGCTTTTCGTCACGGGCTGGCAAAGATCCCTAAATAAACCTGCCGGATCGGCCCTATTTGCCACACAAAATCGCGCGCTAATTTATCGAAATAAAGAACTTAGCATTCTGGCAGGATCCTGCCATATCCGCCCCGCCAAAAACCCTGAATTCCTGCCAGCAAAATGGGCAAAGACCTACGTTGTAAAGATTTCGTAACAACTCGATAATCCGTATGTCGAAACTGAGTCCTGATCATTCGTGACTGCTGGTCGCGTTCTCAGCGCGAGGACTTCCAAAGATTCTTTTCGATTGGGACAAGTGAAGTAGCCAGGCACGGGATGGCGGTTGCTCCGCCGCGGCGTCCCGGTGCCGATCGGGAAGCTGGATTGTTTAAAGCCAGTGCGTTGTTGCTGGTGTTCAGCTTTGCAGCTTCCCAGTCAGAAGGTCCACACGAGCCCAGACGTGTGGACCAACTCGCTTGGAAAATAGCTGGAGGGGGTTTGACGCCTGCCGTCAGCAGGGCTTCTCCTACCAATCCACCGGCCATTAACCACGATGTCGGGCGGCGAAGATTCCCCTAGCTTCGCACGGACCCGCGTCTTTGCATGAATGAAAGGAAATACTCAAGCAGGTACTGTTATTCAAACTCGGAACGGAGTCGCGGCTGGTATCGCCCGACAGAAACCTCATGACCGCGATTGGAACGTTGAAAAGAGTGTCCGGCCGTCTACTTAAGTTCTTGCGTAGCCGCGCCAGCGAAACAGTGGATGTAACTGACGCGAAGAATCTTCTTGTTGTTGATGATGAAGAGTCGATCTGTTTTTCGATGAGCGAGTACTTCTCACACCATGGGTTCCGAGTCGATACGGCGCGCGAGATGGAAGAAGCGGAAGGACTGATCAAGGTCACCGATTACAAGGTGATCATCCAGGACCTGCGGTTGGGATTAACGCGGCGTCCTGATGGACTCGAGATCATCAGGTTAGTTCATAAACGAAATCCCGACACGCGAATCGTTGTGCTCACGTCATACGGTTCTGCTGAAGTTGAGGAAGAAGCTCGTCGGGCGGGAGCCGACGCGTTTTTGAGAAAACCGAAGCCTCTTTCACAAGTGGCTCAGGTGGTGCAGGGTCTCATTGAATCACCTCGCACGCGCACGGTGCGAGCGTGAGTAGGTGAGGTCTTGTGCCGTGGAAGTTACCGCAGGTTCTTTCGGGTGCTGGAAATGAGAGGACGGCACCCGCGAGATCAACCCGACCGGTACTTCCCAAAGGGGGCTCGGCACGTCCGGGCCCTCCTTTTGTGCCCGCCTTAAACTCACACTAGCCCCTGTTCAACCTGCAATAGCGAACACAATTCAGGGAATAAACTCAAAGAAAATTAAGTAAATGGAGCAGAAGCAATGGGCAGGATTCTGCTATGAAAAAGGCACTTATGTACGATGTGGAACATTGGCGTTAGGCTTATTCTTAACGTCGTTAAGACACCCGCGAAGAACGACTCAGCCCTTCGTTCACGAACTGACATCACGTGCGGATGCTCAGGCTTTGGTGTTAGTTACTGCCATGTTTTGTCTTCAAGCAAACAGGGTAAATCACTTAAAACAAAACCGAGCTGCAACAGCTCAACGTACGCTCAGTTCAACTGAGCACGACAACTAAATCGCAGAACCAACGTTGTCACTAAAAATGGCGACAGCGGTTTTTGCAACAGCTTTCATCGCTCTTTACGCATGATGCAAGTCGTATCTGCGCCCAGAAAAGAACGCTGAGAGTTGAAATCAAAGCGGAGGAGTTAACCCGGCATGCTCTTCTGATTTCGGAGTAGTGTCTGCCAAAAGCGTCGCCACGAAATGCGACGGCCACCTCTTCTGCTTTTTCACAAAAAGAAAGAATGCTTTTCGGATCGCACGCGATGCAGTTTTTACGCGTTAACAAGTAGACCTCTCTCAACGAACGTTCACCCGTTTGTAGCCCAAACAAATCGGTGTCGTTTCTGAATTGCGATGTTGAAAAACCTGGCCTGCTGCGGCCTCGCTTCGAGGTGACGGACCGCTGCATTCCTTGGAAGACGAAACGTCTTCGCGCGTTCGGTGAGATTTCAGAGTTTTGGTTTCCCTACCCCGTGGTTTCGAGCCAGCTCTCCAACTCCCACGATCAGGAAGGCTCAACAACGACCTCTACATACAAGGAGTAAACACCCCATGACTAGAAAGCCGAATTTTTGGAAATGCATTTTAGGCGTAACACTGTTGGCCGCCATGGCTATTGGCGCATGGGCCGCTATTTACGCTCCCTCAACTAGTGCAGAAAAAGTCAGTGCAACAACTAACGCTGCGCGCGGCGGCGCAAAAGTTAAAGGCTCTCAACCGGCAAACGCACCTGACTTGTACAGTCCTGTGGCTATCGCAACGCCAACCCCAGTCGGCGACATTTTCGAACTCGATAAGAATGCAGTCGACGACGCTAGTCCGCTCGACGACTGGCAAACGCTGAACAATGGCGGCGGCAATGCAATCGCAACGACCTTGGACAGCAACGGTAATCCCGTCGAGATCCCGGATCTCGGCGGTCAAACTATCTTCACTACCGGCGGCTCAAAAGACGACCTGGATATCAGCCAATGGCGTCACAAATCCGGCAACTCACCGCCGAAGGATGAAATCACCAATGCATATGCGGCAGCTTACCAATCCGGTACGGACACTTACGTCGTGTTTGGTGCTGATCGCTTTGCCCAGAACGGCGACGCCGTGATCGGATTCTGGTTTTTTCAGAATGAGGTGAGTCTGATCACGACTGGACCAGACGCTGGTAAGTTCAGCGGCGTCCACAAGAATGGCGACGTCCTCATTTTGAGCGACTTCTCGCAAGGCGGTGGTGAAGTCACCATCAGAGTTTTCAAATGGAACTCTCCTGGCGGCTCCATCGACGGCACACTCGATCTAATCGGTACAGGCTTCGGCTGTACTGGCAGCCCTCTCTTCTGTGCGGAGGTGAATACTGCCCCAACGCCCTCGCCGTGGGCCTACACACCTTCTCAAGGACCGGCCAATATTTTTCCGGCGGGTGCGTTCTTCGAGGGTGGCATAAACCTGACGCAGCTTGGCATTACGAACGTCTGCTTCTCCTCGTTCCTCGCTGAAACGCGCTCTTCAACGTCGGTTGACGCAACGCTGAAAGACTTCGTTACCGGCACGTTCACGCTGGTACCCGACGTCGACGCCGGGCCCGATGCAAACATAAACTGCACCACCCCGACGACGCAGCTAACCGCATCGTCCTCGCTGGAACCAAACGCGACGTTCCATTGGACCACGTCTGATGGAAACATCGTCGGCAATCCGGATCAGAAGACGATCACGGTTGATAAAGCGGGAACTTATCAGGTGGAAGTGGGCGGTCCTACTGGCTGTAGCAACACTGATACGGTGGTTGTAACGGAAGACTTTACGAAGCCGAATATTGACGCCGGACCTGACAAGGTCCTGACCTGTAGCATCACGTCCTTACAGTTGTCAGGATCATCTACAACTCCGGGCGCAACCTTCGCATGGTCTACGCTTAACGGACACATCGTGTCAGGGGCAAACACTGCGACGCCCACAGTCGACGCGGCGGGAACGTACACCCTTGTGGTAACCAATCCGGCTAACGGCTGCTTCGACACTGCCGATGCGGTTGTTACTTCAGACGTAACTCCGCCGAGTCTCAGCATCGAGAAGAAGGGCGCGAACGAAAACGTTAATCCGCAAACGGTCTCACTTGGCTTCGTTGGAAGTGCGCCGGCAGGCGTGACGTTCCAGTGGCAGTCCTGTGTGGCGAACTGTGGTGTTGACGCGAGTTGGTCAAACATCGGAAGTCAGACGACGTCGTCACTGATCTTCTCGAACTTCGCTTTGGATACTGCCGAGTCTGTCTCCTTCGCTGTTGGCTCCGGCAACGGGTCAGGCAACTACGTTGCGCTGTTGCAGATAGTCAACTTGAGGGTGGCAGGAACACAAACCAGTAATGGGTGTTCGGCGAATTCAAATGGAGTAGCGGTGAAGAAGCTGACGGCTATCGATCCGTAAAAAAGAACAAGAGTGGTCGCAGCCGATTCTTTAAGCATGATTGTCTGTCGACCACTGGGGCGTCGGCCGGGTTCCTACCTGGTCGGCGCTCCTTTCTCGTTCGAGAGAAGTAGATAACGCACAGCGAATTGCAACTCCGCTGCTTCAAATGTTTGAGTTGCTTATCTGGAAACCGTAATCTGCGGCGACGTGCCGATGTTTCCGGCTTTATCGTAAGCGCGGCAGATCAAAGTATGCGGACCACTTTCCCTGGAACTCCAAACGAAATACATATTGCGCGCGGTAGGCAACAACGTCTGCTTTAATTCTCCATCGACGTACAACTCGTACCTGTCAATGCCTCCGAGGTCAAAAGAGTAAAACATTATCTTCACCTTGCCGGAGACGGTGCTGCCATCGCCGGGCGATGTGATCCATATCTCGGGCGGAATAGTATCGGCGATCGGGGACACAGTTGCTGTAGTCCTTCGGGCGCCGGACGCTGCGATCAGCGACAGGCAAACTAATGCAAGAACTCCTCTAACGACATTTCTGCTCATACACAATCTCCTTCATATTTTGCGTTTAGCGGGGCGGAAAAATAAGCTGACGACGCACACGGGTGTCGTCTTTAGCAAGTTAAAACAAGCGCACGTTGTTTATGTTTGAAACCCTTATGTTCAGATCGCGACGAACTCAGGCATGTCGGTGCCTGAAAATTCTCGTCTCTTTAGTTTTATGTGGAGCGCCCTGTTGATTCGGGTGTCGGGTAGTTCAACAGTTGGGCTGTTCACGTGCCGCGATGCTGTAGCCCAGCGCAGCCAGACTTTACAACGTGCCGCAGTATTGTGCAATTCGCACGCCTGATCACCTTGTGTGCAACAGGTGGGCGCTGGCGAGCAGTGTGTGCGTTTGTCGGTGCCAAACTGTGATCCTGTAAGTCTCACACTGCCCGTCTTTATGGGTTTTTCTGTGCATTTTCAAGCTTGGCCCACTCTTTGCAAAGTCTCCGCTTACACGAATGTCCACTCCGCAGAGTTAGTGGTCCTCCCCAGAGGGAAATGGCCGCTTTGGACGGCCAGTGTCGCTAGTTCAACCTTTATTTCAGGAGCCCTTAAAGCAATGCGTGTCCCCGACCTCTCAATCTCCCACTTCCGTACCTTTCTGTCTAAAACAACCCAACCCGCTCGAATCATCATGCTGATTCTTGCTGTGGCCGTTTGCGCAATGGCGCTTGGCGCGAGGTCTTCGTCAGCCGGCACGTTCGGTCAGGTGTTGCTCGCGAAAGCAACTGCGCTCATCGGCGTTGGCGCTGTGTCAACTAATGCACATGGGCTTGATGCGGACGTCGCTGAAGAGCAGGCGGAGAGTTCCAGCCTCGCAACGGAACGACGCGGGCACACGGCAACGCGTCTTCAAGACGGTCGCGTGCTGATCGCCGGCGGTGAGAATTCAAGCGGCGCGTTGAATGGGACGGAAGTTTTCGATCCGGCTACGGGAACGTTTTCTGCTTCGGGCAACATGGGTGCAGCCCGCGTCGATCATTCCGCGACCTTACTGGCGGATGGACGCGTGCTGATCGCCGGCGGTAGCAACAGTTCGGGCTCGCTGGCGACTACAGAGATTTTCGATCCGGCCACTGGCACTTTTGCCGCTGGTCCGTCGCTGAGCGTTGCGCGTGCAGGTCACAGCGCGACGCTTTTTGCTGATGGGCGGATCTTCATCGCGGGTGGCGATGCTAACGGCAGCGCAGAGTTGGTGAGCGCTTCGTTGAGTGGATCGAGTCTGGTTGGTGCGATGAGCGGTGCTCGCTCAATGCATTCTGCCGCGCTGATGCAGGACGGTCGCGTGCTGATCGTGGGCGGACGGGATGGCAACGGTAATGCGCTTGCTACCGGTGAAATATTCGGCGCCGGGTTTTCGACGATTGAAACGACATTGAAGCTGGCGCGTGTGCGTCCGCATCTGCGTGTTCTGTTTGACGGCAAGGTGCAGGTCATCGGCGGCAATAACGATCGCTCGATGGAAGTCTACGATCCGGCTGAAGGAATTTTTGGCGCTTACGCGCACGTGCTTCCGGAAAGCGATCCGTGTACTGGTCTGCATAATCACATTCTCGGATCGCAAACGCGTGCGGCGCTGTTTCACACTGGAGCGGCCGATGAGTTGTTCGATCGGTCGGGCCACACGATCACCGAGCTCGGTGGAGAAGCTTTGGTTGTTGGTGGTGCGAACGGTGCCGGTGCGGTTCTCGGTTCGAGTTCGGTCGTAGCGAGTTCGTCTGCCGCGATTAGTACAGACAAGATGGACTATGCGCCTGGCGAAACGGCGACGATTACCGGTCGCGGTTTCCAGGCGGGTGAAGTTGTGCGCGTGAAGATCCACGAGGATCCGCATACGCCGCAGGAAAGAGGTTTCGACGTCACTGCTGACGGCGATGGCAATTTCAGTGGTGACTATTTGGTGATGGACTACGACCTGGACATGAAGTTCGTCGTCGGCGCACGCGGGTTGACGTCAGGACGGACCGCGCAGACGACCTTTACCGATGCGAACCCGCAGACCATCGCCGTCGCAGCGCCGACGAGTGCAACCGTTACGCAAGGTGCAACGGCGGCCTATGGAAATGTGACGGTGCAGGTTGGTGGTAACACGACTCCATGTACGGTGACTCTCGGTGTCACTCCGGCGCTTCCGACAGGAGCGGCCGCTGTCTTCGGCACCAATCCAAACACTACAACCGGAGCAAACATCGTCACGTCGCTGAGTGTGACGACGAGCGCCTCAACGCCCGCTGGGACTTACACGTTCCAGGTGACGGGAAGCAATGGGGCTGGTTGTCAGGGACCTGGACCAACTGCCAGTAACACGCTCACGTTGATTGTTAATTCCGCCACAGTCAACACGACAACTACTGTTTCGAACGCGGTTGCTACATACGGTGACTCGTCGGTAACTCTCAATGCAACGGTGACTCCGGCGAGTGGACCAGCAGTCAATAATGGTTCGGTCACGTTTACAGTTAAGCAAGGTCCGACGACGATCGGTGTGGCAACTACCGACACGACCGTTGTTGCCGGTGCGGCTAGCGTGAGTTACGCATTGCCGGCGGGTACCGCGGCGGGCCCCTACACCATCGAAGCTTCGTATTCCGGCGCGACCGGGTTTAACGCAAGTTCGGGAACGGGCAGTTTGACGATCAATACGAAGGGACTGACGATCACCGCGAGTAACAAGAGCAAGACTTACGGCGATACAGTCGTGTTCGATCAGACCACGCCGTCAGGAGATTTTAGTGTTGCTGGGTTAATCAATGCAGATACGGTCGACAGCATCACTTTGACTAGCGCTGGCGCGGCGGCTACTGCGACTGTCGCCGGTTCGCCCTACACGATCGTTCCCAGCGCTGCTGTCGGAACGGGTCTGGCGAACTACGACATCAGCTACGTCAACGGCTCGCTAACAGTCGAAGCCCGCGACCTGACAATCACCGCCGCAGACAAGACGAAGACCTACGGCGACACCGTCGTCTTCGACGAAACAACTCCATCGGGCGACTTCTCCGTCGCCGGCTTGGTTAACACCGACACGGTCGACAGCATCACGCTCACCAGCGCCGGCGCTGCCGCAACCGCAACCGTCGCCGGTTCGCCCTACACGATCGTTCCCAGCGCTGCCGTCGGAACTGGCCTCGCGAACTACGACATCGCCTACGTCAACGGCTCGCTAACAGTCGAAGCCCGCGACCTGACAATCACCGCCGCAAACAAGACGAAGACCTACGGCGACACCGTCGTCTTCGACGAAACAACTCCATCAGGAGACTTCTCCGTCGCCGGCCTGGTTAACACCGACACGGTCACAGCATCACGCTCACCAGCGCCGGCGCTGCCGCCACCGCAACTGTCGCCGGTTCGCCCTACGCCATCATTCCGAGCAATGCCGTCGGAACAGGCCTGGCGAACTACGACATCGCCTACGTCAACGGCTCCCTCACTGTCGATCCAAAAGCTCTGACGATCACCGCCGCAAACAAGACGAAGACCTACGGCGACACGGTCGTCTTCGACGAAACAACACCTTCAACTGACTTCACAGTTGCCGGCCTGATCAACGGCGACACCGTCAACAGCATCACCCTCACCAGCGCAGGCAGCGCCGCAGGCGCACCTGTCTCTGGCTCGCCGTACAGCATCGTCCCAAGCGCTGCTGTCGGATCAGGCTTAACCAACTACAGCATCAATTACGTAAACGGAACCTTAACCGTGAACAAAGCATCGTTGACGATAACCGCATCAAGTCACACGATCACGTTCAACGATCCAGTTCCAACCATAACTGCAAGCTACACCGGCTTCGTCGCAGGCGACGATGCAAACGATCTGACGGTCCAGCCCACCTGCTCGACCACCTACACGGTCGGTTCGCTCATCGGCACCTATCCGACGAAGTGCGAAAACGCCGTCTCCGGTAACTACAACATCACCTACGTCGGTGGAACAGTCACCGTGGTGACAGCTTGCAGCGCATTCAACGGCTTCCTCGCCCCAATCGGCGGCAACGTCGAAAGCGGCACTGGCGGCTCCTTCGCCAACCCCGTACGATCGTTTAAGTTGAACAGCACAATCCCGGTGAAGTTCAACGCGGTCTGTTTTGGTGTACCACTGACAACCGGCATCCACACCCTGCAGGCGATCAAGTACAGCAACTCCACGACCTACGACGATCCGATCGACGCCACTCCAACCGACTCAGCGACCACCGGAAACCAGTTCCGGCTGACCGGCACCGAGTGGCACTTCAACCTGAGCACTAAAGGCCTTGGCAACACCGGCCAGGGCACGTGGCTGCTCCGCGCGACACTGTTCGACGGAAGCACCTACACAGTTTGGGTCTCAGTGAAGAAGTAAACGCGGCCACGCCCCGACAAACAAAGATCCGTGTGCCTCTCGCGGAAACACCAACAGAGGCACACGGAACCAAAAATCCCTACACAAACATTCGCAGCACAATCCACGCAAGCACAAGACTCACAAACCCGCCGGAAAACGTAAACGCCCGTTCCACAGGCTGACTCTTGCGCTGCATAAGCGCACGCATAATCACGAGGCCGCACTTCCAGCCATCATGCTGATAAAGCGGCAAAATATTCCCAGCAGCAAGCAGCAAATTGAACCAGCCAAAAATCGTTCCATACGTCACAAGCCCGGCGATGGTATTGAATATGACGCCGCCAAGGTGGACCAGCAGTTGTTCCCGCAGCGACCTCTGCTTCAACGCCGTCCCGTCGAGCATCACAAACGACCCGATCGGAAGCGCACGAAACGTAAGTCGAATGCCACCGACACGAAATCCAAAGAGCTTCGGACCCATTCCGAGTCCCAACTCAGACGACGGCACGCGGCAACTCCTCGCAGCGGCAAGATGCCCCAGCTCGTGGATGATCATTGCGAGTGCGGCGTAAAGGAAAAGGGAGACTATCAGCACCATCGATCACGTCGATGTTCAAGACCTGTGCCGTCAACAACCGCTCGATTTGTTGGAAAAACCTGAAAGAACTACGAAGAAGTGACGAAAATTGTGACCGCGGATTCGACAAATTCCGGCGCAAGTCAGCGAAACCGCGCCTCAATCACATCACCAACACGTTCACCATGCTGCTCCGTGAGATGCGGATAAGTGGCGTGTTCAGCCGGTAGATCACCGATCCCGAGCGTCTGTTCGGCAGCGTCAATCGCACGCTCGTCACCCTCGATCTCCATGAACAGCCCAAACGGAAGCTCATCGACGACGACTTCCGTGTCTCCAAGTGACCACGTCTGCCGCCGCTTTTCATAGACCAACTCCGGCTTAAACCCAAGCGCATCGAGAATCAACGCCATTGCCGACGGATCTTCGACCGCAGTCTCGTCCTCACGCTGACGCTTGACCGCCGACTCGCCGGGAACCCGTTCCTTGTAAGTCAGCAACGCCTTCTCACCAACGCGCCGCAAACGCAACACCGACTTCCCACGTTCCAACAAACCGCCGCCATAGAGCGTGTTCTCTTCAAACTTCTCACCACGATCCTCGGCGCCTGCGTCCTTCAGCCGCTGCAACACTTCATCACGTTGCTCGGCCGTCAACCGGTATTTCTTCTCGATCTCGATCATCTAAGCCTGCCGCACCCAGCGCCACGCCTCCGGCAGCGAAGCGCGTTTGCCGTACATCAACATCCCCACTCGATACACACGCGACGCGAACCACATGATCAGAAGCGCGGTGCCGAACCCAATTAACAACGACATCGCGATCTGCCAGAACGGCGGCGTCTGCGTCACGATGCGCACCAGCATCGCCACCGGCGAGGAAAACGGCAACATCGACACCCAAAACGAAAACGTCGAATCAGGACTACGGCTCACCGGAAGAAACAAGTAAAAACTGACCACCAGGATCAGGATGATGGGCATCGCCAACTGCCCACCTTCCTGGGCCGTCGTCACCATCGATCCGACCAGCGCATAAATCGTCGCGTAGATGAAATAGCCAAGCAGGAAAAATAGTCCGAAGTAGATGTAGTGAGAAAACGGAATGCTCGGAAGCTTCGCGGGTAATGCCGCGCGATATCAACGCGCTCACGCCATAAAGCGCAAACGCGGCAAACGCGGTGGCCCAAATGCACAGTTGCGTCAACGCCACCAGCGAAACGCCAACGAGCTTGCCCATCATCAACGTAAACGGCTTCACCGACGAAAACAGTATCTCGGCAATGCGCGTCTCTTTCTCTTCGATGACCGCGCCGAGAATCACCTGGCCGTACATCAGTATCGCGAGATACATGATGAAGCCGACGCCAAACACCAGCACGAAACTCCCGCCGGCGTCGCGTTCTTCGCCGGTGGCGCCAATCTTCACTGTCTCCAGATCCACTCGCCTGAACAGGTCCTTTCGCGTCTCCTCGTTGACGTTCGCTTCCACTAAACGCTGTTCCCGCAACGCGCGCGTCAAGCTCCCGGTCAGAATGCTACCCGACAGCACGTCGCCCGGATTGTTGTTGAAAAACTCTGCCTTGCCGGTAGTGATGAAATCGGGAGGCAGGATCAGGTACCCATCGAGCTGCTTTGCGAGTAACTGTCGATCGAGTTCCGCCTTCGCCTGGTCAACCGAGCGGCCGTCTGTTTTTACTTCCGTGAGCTGAAAACTTCGCGACCCCATCCGCGACCTGCCGCGGCGCGTCGCCATGGACGTTTGAGGCTCCGGGCTCGCCTGTTCCGCAGCCTCCTCCGACTCCTCGGTCAAAAACGCAGCTTCCAACGGCGCATACATCTTTCCCGTTTTATCGATCACGGCGACGCGCAGTGGACCACCGGCTTCGATGTTCAGAATGAGCGCCGGCACGATGCCGAAGAGCGACATCACCACCGGCAGAAGAACGGTCGTGACGATGAACATCTTCGCGCGCACTCGTTGCACGTACTCGCGTTTGACTACCGCCAGAAACTTTCTCATTGGTGCTCCGTGACCTTGGTGATGAAGATATCGTTGAGACTTGGTTCGACCATTTCAAACTTCCCGATCGTCGCGCCCGAGTCGATCAACCGCCGGAGCAACGTCTGCGCGTTGGCTCCTTCCGCGAGCAGCGCCTGCGCTTCGTCCGCGTGCCGCACGACTTTGCTCACCAACGAAGGATCGTCGAGCACTCCGTCGCCGCCTTCGCAACGCACTGCCACCGAATTGCGTCCGAAGCTACTCTTCAGCTCGCGCAGGCTGCCTTCCAAGACTTTCTCGGAACGATTGATGAGACAGATGTCGTCGCAGATCTTCTCCGCCACTTCCATCTGGTGCGTCGAGAAGATTATCGTCTTTCCCTGGCGCTTCAGATCGATCACGATCTCCTTCAACAGCTCGGCGTTGATCGGATCGAGACCGGAGAATGGTTCGTCGAGGATCAGCAGCTCGGGATCGTGAAGCACCGCGGTGACGAACTGTATCTTCTGTTGCATTCCTTTCGACAGCTCCATCGACCGCTTGTTCTTCCACTCAGAAAGTTTCACACGCGCGAGCCACTCGTCGACCTTCGCGTCGAACACCTTCCCACGAACGTTCTTTAGTTCGGCAAAAAAGCGCAACTGATCGACGACTTTCATGCGCTTGTAAAGTCCACGTTCCTCAGGCAGGTAACCGATGCGATTCTGCAACTCGGAATCGATCTTGCGGCCGAACACTTCGATCGAGCCTGAATCCGGCGCAGTGATGTTGACCATCATGCGAATCGTCGTCGTCTTACCCGCGCCGTTCGGTCCGAGCAGACCGTAAACACGGCCGGCGCGGACGGTCACGCTGAGATCCTTCACGGCCGTAAAATCGCCAAAACTCTTCCTGACGCGATCCAGTTTTACTGTGATTTGGTTGGCGGACATCTATGTAATCGTTCGGAAATACAAACTTTTAAAGACAACGGGTAAGTTACACAGAATGGGTTGCCACAACAACCTCTTCTGATACATAGTTACACCGCGTCACCCCGCAGGTTCGAAAACACCTATACCTTTATGCTCGGCCGTCGCCACTCCTTCGCGCCCGCAATGTCCCTGCTGGCTGTTTGTGTGCTCCTGGCATGGTCCAGCGCTGTTCCTGCGCAGGAACCACAGCCGACTCCCACTCCGTCGCGACCCCGGGAAGACGTTGTACGCGTTTACACCGAACTCGTCCAGACGGACGTGATGGTCTTCGACAAGCAGGGCCGCTTCGTCAAAGACTTGACGCGCGACAATTTCGAACTGCGCATCGACGGCAAGCCACGACCAATTCAAGCGTTTGAACTTATCACAGCGGGCAGCGATGAAGAGAGTCAGCTTGCCGCTGCACGCGGTGCGACAACCGTCAATCTCCAACGACCGGTTCCACTCGATCGCGGCCGCGTCGTCTTCTTCTACGTCGATGACTTCCACATGGACCCGGCAAGTTTCCCGATGACGCGAAAGGTGATCAACCATTTCATCGACAAGGAGATGGGCCAAAACGATCAGGTCGCAATCTCTTCAGCCACCGGCCAGGTTGGCTTTCTGCAACAACTGACGAACGATCGCACCGTCCTGCGCGCTGCGGTCGCACGTCTCAACCCGCGCGGATATTCAACCAGGGACATGGATCGCCCGCCGATGAGCGAGTATAACGCGGTGCTGATCGACCGCAACGACAGAGACGTTTTCGAGTTCTTCGTGACAGAGACGATGCGGCAAAACCCGGGGCTAAGTCGCGACACTGCGGCACACATGGTGCGCGGTCGAGCGGCGACGATCATTTCGCAGGCATCGATGTTCAATACAAATACATTGGTTGGACTCGAACGCCTCATCCGCGGCGCTAAAGACCTGCCGGGCCGCAAGGTCATCTTCTTTCTCTCCGGCGGTTTTCTGATTGAGAATCGACGCGGCGATTCGTTCTCTAAAATTCGCGACGTCACGAGCGCTGCCGCCAAAAGCGGCGTCGTGATCTATTCGATGGACACGCGCGGGCTTGTTGCGAGTTTGAGTGACGCGAGCACCGAAGCGCCTTTCGATCCGACAGGACGTCTAATCAGCTCGAGCCAGGGCGAGCTGACCGCGACGCAGGACGGAATGCACGCGCTTGCGGCCGACACCGGCGGCAAAGCGATATTCAACACAAACGATCTCACACAGGGACTCGCTCCCGCGCTGAAGGAGACGTCTGTCTATTATCTGCTTGCCTGGAAACCCGACGCCGAAGCGCAGAAGGAGAAGAGGTTTCGCAACCTCGAAGTAAAACTGATAAACCGGCCGAACCTGAGCGTGCGAGTTCGCAAAGGCTACTCCGACGTCGAACCCGAACCGATAGTTGCAGCGCAACCAACAGCATCGCCGACTCCGGCCAAATTAGCTCCGGCAAAGCTGCGCGATTCAATCGCCGCTGCCTATCCGCAACGAGGTCTGCCGATTCTGATGAGCGCCGACTTCTACGACGTCGCCGGCAAAGGACCAACGCTTTCGACGGCGATTCAGATCCCGGTCGAGTTTCTCGCGTTCAGCGAATCGACTAACGGAAAGAGTACGGCGACGATCGACGTAAGCGGGGTGTTTTTCGACGACAAGGGGACGGCGAAAGCGAGTTTTCTGGAGCGGATTGTCGCCACGTCCATGCTGCCGTCGGCGACTTCCCTCGCCGATCGCGACATTACGTTCACGTATCCGGCGAAGCTGGCGCCGGGACTTTACCAGGTGAGAGTTGCAGCGCGTGACGAAAAGAGCGGACGCATCGGCAGTGCGCACGCATGGTTCGAGATCCCGGATCTTGCACAAAAGAAGTTAACCATGAGTAGCGTGCTTCTGGGTGAACGCAGGCAACAGCAACAACAGCCGTTGACTACCGTTTCGAGTTCCGCGCCCGCGACTATCAGCCCGATCGCGATGAGTGCGAGCCATCGTTTCCAGCGTGATTCGATGCTGCGCTTTCTGGTGTTTGCTTACAACGCCGTCCCGTCAACTGCCGATCAAAAACCTGACGTCGCGATTCAGGTGCAGGTGGTGCGCGACGATCAGCCCGTCATTACAACTGCGTTGAGAAAGATCGCGATGGACCAAAACACCGATCTCACGCGTCTTCCTTACGCTGCCGAAATTCCACTCAACGATCTGCCAACCGGACGATACCAGCTTCACGTCACGTTGATCGATCGCGTGTCGAAGCAAAGCACAACGCGACAGACACACTTCGACGTCTACTGACCCCGCTCGTGACGACGCCCTGGAAACCAACCAAAGCGCAACTCCTCGCCGCAACCGAAAAGACGGTCGCCGACGTTATCGCTCCCGATCTGCGCGTGCTGTTTTCAGGAATCAATCCGGGGTTGTACACCGCCGCCGTCGGTCATCACTTCGCGCGACCGGGTAATCGCTTCTGGCCCGCGCTGCACGCGGCGGGATTCACCGATCGGCTTCTGTCGCCTTTCGATGAACGCGAACTGTTGAAGAGCGGTTACGGCATCACGAACGTCGTTCCGCGCACGACGGCGACGGCGGATTTGTTGACGAAAGACGAGATCGTCGCGGGTGGAGAAAAGTTGAGACGCAAGGTGCTTCGCTACCGGCCGAAGGTGCTCGCAGTGCTTGGCATGGGCACTTATCGCATAGCATTCAACAAGCCGAAAGCCGGCGTCGGACGTCAGTCTGAGATGATCGGCGGAACGATTCTCTGGGTCTTACCAAACCCGAGCGGCTTGAACGCGCACTACCAGGCCGGCGAACTCGCGCGACTGTTTCGCGAGCTGAAAGAATTCACTGACTAACTTGCGGGGGCGTTGCCCCCTTCCTGACTGTTCTTAACTACCAACCTCAAATAACCTGAGTTTCTCGATACGAACGATCGTCCGTAACAGTCGTCCGCTAGAACAAGTCGGGAAGGGGGCAACGCCCCCGCTCTCGATCAGTCGACTAGAGCTCAATCGGCTGCGCGGAGATCACCTGTTCGAGCGCACGCAATGATTGCAAAGTGTCCCTGCTAAGCGGTGCGTCGACTTCGATCACCGCCATTGCTTCGCCGCCCCGTTCACGACGCCCGAGATGGAAGCGACTGATGTTCACGCCGCCTTCGCCCAGGATCGTTCCGACTTTTCCGATCACGCCTGGCACGTCGTGGTTTCGCATCACTAACAAGTGACCTTCCGGCCGCGCCTCGAGATGAAAACCGTCGATCTCGGTTATGCGCCCCTCGCGGCGTTGCCCCGCATATCCGATCAGGTTGCCGGCCAAACTGCGGCGCGATGGTCCAGCCATGATCTCGGTGCGCATCGCGGGAGCATTGTCGCCCGCAGAGCGAACGTAAGTTGTCGTGACCTTGATTCCGCGCTCGTCTGCGATGAGAAACGCATTGACGACGTTTACGCGAGCACTGACGTCACGTAGAAAACCGGCGAGAAATGCACGCGTGACCGGCGTCGCATCCATATCGACGACCTCACCTGCAAATTCGATCCTGACTTCATTAACGGCTTGCTCGACGAGTTGCGCCTGGAATCGCCCCAGACCTTCCGCCAGCGCGACGTAAGGCTGCATCAGGTTGAACTCTTTCACACTGATCGCCGGCACGTTTACGGCCCCACGAAGCGCGCCTGTCAGCAAGAAGTCGCGCATCTGTTCGGCGACAGTGAATGCGACGCCTTCCTGCGCTTCCGTCGTCGACGCGCCAAGGTGCGGCGTTGCGATCACTTGATCGAGTTGGAGTAAGCGGTGCTCCTGCGGTGGTGGTTCTTCGCTGAACACGTCCAGCGCCGCGCCCGCGATCGAACCGTTCGACAGTGCTTCATACAGTGCGTCTTCGTCGACAAGTCCGCCACGCGCGCAGTTGATCAGACGCGCGCCGTGTTTCATCTTGCGCGAGGACTTCGCCGTTGATCAGTCCACGCGTTTCGGCGGTCAACGGCGTGTGCACGGTGAGAAAATCGGCGCGCGCGTAGACCTCGTCGAGCGGCGCCAGTTCGATCTCGAGATCCCGTGCCTGTTCCGGCGCGATAAATGGATCGTAAGCGACGATCTGCATTCCCAGTGCGCGGGCGCGCGATGCAACGACGCGTCCGATACGGCCAAGTCCGACGATGCCAAGCGTCTTGCCCTGTAGCTCGACGCCGATGAACTTCTTCCGTTCCCAACGTCCCGCTTTCAAACTGCTGTTTGCTTGCGGAATCGAGCGCGCGAGCGAGATCAGCAAAGCGATCGTGTGTTCGGCGGTCGTGATCGTGTTGCCGTCAGGCGCGTTCATCACCACGACGCCGCGAATCGTCGCCGCCGGAACGTCGATGTTGTCTACACCAACTCCCGCACGACCGATGACGCGCAAACTCGTCGGCATCGTCGAGCAGATCGGCAGTCACTTTCGTCTCGCTACGTACGATCAGACCATCGCTGTCCTTCAATGCCTCGACCAATTCAGCGCGCGGCAGTCCCGCGCGCTTTTCCACCGTCGAAACCCGCACTACGCAACGGCTCCAAACCCGTGTCGCTCACATCATCCGCTACGAAAATCTTAATGAGTCATAATTTACTGCTCTTACAATGTAGGATCTATTTGCTTGCCGCTAAAAAGTGCGGTATGGTACCACAGATATGCAAATCAGGAGCGAGGAGCCCAGGAGATGGAGATTCTTGTCTACCGGCAAGGGGAGGAAAGGATCGAAGAAGGGTTCACAGTGGACCAACTGCCTGAACTCTTGAAAGATCAGTCGGCTGTGATCTGGGTCGACATGGAATGTCCCACCGGAGCTGACGAACAAGTCCTTCTCGACGTCTTCAAGTTTCACCCGTTGACAGTCGAAGACTGCCACGAGAATCGCCACTATCCGAAGATCGAAGAGTTTCCCGGTTACCTTTATTTCATCGTCCACGGCGTGCGCGCCGACACGAGTCCCGACCGCTTCAACACGATCGAGCTCGACGGTTTTCTCGGTAAGAACTACGTCATCACCTATCACCACGATACTTTCCGCAGCATCAATAACGTCAAACAACTGCTGCGCACGAGTCCGATTCTCTGCCGGCGCGGGCCAGCATTCCTGTGTCACCAGATCCTGGACCAGATCGTCGACTTCTATTCGCCCGTGCTCGACGATTTTGACGAGCGTATCGATCGGCTTGAAGAAGAGATCTTCAACTTGAAGCAGCCGAATAACAAGATCCTGGCGCAGATCACAGAGTTGAAACGCGGTGTCCTGCGCTTGCGACGGATTTCCGTGAAGCAAATGGATGTCATCCTGCGGATGAGCCGTGGTGAGTTTTCTGACTTGATCCCGGAAGAGATGCGCCCGTTTTATCGTGACGTGCACGATCACCTTACGCGCGTGGTGGATCTGGCGGAAAGCTATCGTGATTTGATTAGTGGATCGTTGGAAGCTTACCTGTCGGTTGTTTCAAACCGCATGAACGAGATCATGAAAGTGCTGACGATCTTCTCGGCGATCATGTTGCCGCTGACGTTCATCGCCGGAGTTTACGGTATGAACTTCGACAACATGCCCGAACTGCACTCGCGTTACGGTTATTTCGCGACGATAGGAGTCATGATCGTCGTGGCGGTCGGGATGCTGTTCTTATTCTGGTGGCGCGGGTGGCTCGGTACTCGCCCCACACAGGAAGAATCCGAGGACCGATAACCCTCACATCGGATCTGCTTTGTGTAATTCATCCGGCTCGTCGAAAGCACCGTCGGGACTTGGACCATCAGTTTCATCCACGTCCGTGTCCGCTTCCGACTCTTCGATGTCCTGCAGCGTCTCTTTGCTCGTCGCGTCGTCTTCCCTCTTCTTGATCGTGTCCAACTGGTCTACCCTCCTCAGGATCCAAAAACCTTTATGACAATCGCGGTGCCGATCGCCCCGTAAACTCCCGCGGCCAGATCGTCCGCCATTATCCCGAAACCGCCCGGTAAAGCTTCAAATCGACGAGCAGGATACGGTTTGAAGATGTCGAAAAGACGAAAAAGATTAAACGAAACAATCACCCACACGATCCATGGTCCATTCGCGAGAAACGCGACCGGCAGCAACGAGATCATCTGACCGGCGACTTCGTCGACTACCACTTTTCCGGGATCTTTAAGACCAAGCAGCCTCTCCGTCCGCGACGCGGCCCACACGCCAAGCACCACGATTACGGCAATGAATGCCAGTTGGAGCGGCCAATAGACGAGTACTAAAAAGATCGCAACGCCGACCATCGACCCGAACGTTCCGGGAATCAACGGCAAGTAGCCGACGCCGAAAGTCGCGATCGCCAGCGCGGCGTAGTCGAGTGGTGAACGTGTCCTCTCGCGCGGTGGGACCTCAGCGGGCGAAACAACTACCGCCGGGTTGAGCTCGTCGCTGGATTCTTTGACAGGCAACGTCAAGCGAGAATCCTTCCAATCAGATCATGTTCGTGCGCTTCCGTGATCTCGACCTGCACAAAATCTCCCACCGACGGCAGCACGCCATCGGGAACGTCGTTGATCAGCACGCAACCATCGATGTCAGGCGCCTGCGTTTCCAGTCTGCCTTGCCACAGCAGTTCGCTCTCTTTCGACTCGCCTTCGAACACCACGCGCACGACTTCGCCGACGCGCGTCTTGTTGTTGCGTTGTGAAATCCGCGCCTGCTGTTTCATCAAGCGCGGTTCGTCGTCGTGACGCGGTTCGGTGCGGAACTTTGTTCGGCAACGTGAACGCCGGCGTGCCTTCTTCGTCTGAATAAGTGAAGACGCCGACGCGATCGAACTCAACGTTCTTCACAAACCCGAGCAACTCTTTAAAGTCCTCTTCAGTCTCGCCGGGAAAGCCGGTGATGAACGTGGTCCGCACCGCGATTCCCGGAACGCGCCGACGCACTCGTTCGATCAAACGTTCGAGACTCGCACGATTCCCGCCGCGCTTCATCAGTTTCAGCACATTCTGCGACGCATGCTGGAGCGGCATGTCCAGATACTTCACCGCCTTCGGTTCCTCGGCGAGCACGTCGAGAAACGCGTCGCTGATGTGCGTCGGATATGTGTACATCACGCGCACCCACTCGATGCCCGTCGGTGTGTGACAGTTCGCGAAGTAGTCGGGCCAGCGCATCCTGTTTGCCGAGGTCTTCGCCGTAACGCGACGAATCCTGGGCCACGAGGATCAGTTCCTTCACGCCTTCTTCAGCAAGTTGATGTGCCTCGGCGACGATTGAGCCGAAGCGGCGGCTGCGGAAGTGGCCGCGCATCTGCGGAATGAAGCAGAACGCGCACGGGCGGTCGCAGCCTTCGGCGATCTTGATGAACGCGTAATGCGAAGGCGTGGCAAGCACGCGCGGCGTTGATTCGTCGTAAAGATAAGTCGCGCGTCTGATTGCCCAGCGGAATGACCGGGAAGCGTGCGCGTATTCGTCTTCGGATCGCAAACGGCGAGGATGTCGTTGATCTGACTCGTGCCGATGAACGCGTCGACTTCCGGCATCTCGGCTTTCAATTCGTCGCGATAACGCTCGACCAAACATCCGGCGACGACGAGTCGTTGCGCATGTCCTTCGGTCTTCAAACGAGCCGCTTCGAGAATCGCGTCGATCGATTCCTGCTTGGCCGAATCGATAAACCCGCAGGTGTTCACGACGACGGTGTCGGCCTCCGACGCGTCTGCCGTGATCTCATAACCATTCTGTTTGAGCTGGCCCATCATCACTTCGCTGTCGACGAGGTTTTTGGGGCAGCCGAGGCTTACAAAACCGACTTTTATCATTTATTAGTTGAATCCGTGCTTTCTAATTCGAGTAATGCTTTTTCGATCTCGCCCTTTTCACTGGCGGAGAGGCGTTGACCGCCAAATCTGACGCGGTTGTAGGCACGCGTGATCATCATTGCTGGACCATGACCTAGTGTGTTTGCAAATTCGAGCGGCGTGAGATGTTTGTCGCGCGAGAGTCCGCGTTGTTCCATGGCGCTCATCAGTCGCTCGTAAAACTCGACACTCGAATACGTGCTTTCCTCGTTACCTTCGACGACGGCGGCGCGTCGCCACCCGAAACGCCAGAAGCGCTTGCCGAAGATCAACGTGAATACGACTAGCGCTACTCCGAGCACTGCCATGGCGACCATGAGCGTAGTCGTCGTCAAATAACTCTTGATCGTCGCCAGTAGGTTCGAAGCGAATCGTCCGTAGTCGAAAATACCTTTGTGCAACGAGTTCGCCAGCGATCGCTGTTCTTGCTTGTCGTAGCCCACGACGTATTGAAACCACAGCAGCTCCAACGCTTCGAGGTACTTGTACATTTGAGCCGTGAAACCCGTGCGCACCGGCTCGACACGTCCGATTGCAGGCGTCGGATCGAAGGTTACCCACGAGCGTGTCGACGGGAAAGTAGACCTCAACCCACGAATGCGCATCGCTTTGTCGAACGGTGTAAGCACCGGACGCGTCGTTGTATTCGCCGGGCAGGAAACCGTTCACCACTCGCGCCGCAACTCCGTGCGTGCGCAACATCACCGTCATCGCCGTCGAGAAATACTCGCAATGGCCGGCGCGCACGTTGAACATGAAAGTCGGCCAGTGGATCGGGGCCGGAGGCTTTCATCTCCAGCGAGTAACCAAAGTTTGTCTGTAAGTCGTTCTCGATCGCTTTTGCGGCGTCGTAACGATTGCGCGCCTGCGCGTTTCGCAGGACCGACTGCGCGTGATAGACGAGCCGGCGATCTGAGTCCTCAGGAAGTTGCAGATAGCGTTCGAACGATGCTGGGTAAGGACGCATGTCGTCGCGCAGATCTTCCGCGGGCGGCTCGTCTGTATCGGAGATGGCCTTGTAAATGAGCCGTTCGTAGTCGTGCCGTCGGGATTGAAGACTGCCTTCAGCATCAACGCGAACGAACGGCAAGTCGCCCTGCACTGCCACTACGCGTGGCGCGCCGAAAAGGACAGTTGACTCCAGCGGCTCGAGCAGAAACGTCTGCGAAGTGAGACGATGAAGTGCTTCGACACTTCCGACCTGGAACAAACCACTGCGCTCGTCTGCCGCTTCCGAACGTCGTGCTTCAGGCGATTTTCTCCACGCTTTGCCGGTGAATTCGTCGAGGGCGACACCGCGCCATCGCAACCCTTGAGGCGGCTCCGGATCCTCGACACGCACGCGCATGACGACTCCGTCGTCCTGCTTCAACGTGCCGATCTGACCTAGCGTGACGTTCTCGGAAAAACCGATGAAGTTCGTCAGACCGCCGCCGCTGCGCGTCAGGGCCGCAGCACCGGAACGCGGCGCGATCAGAAACAACGGCAACGCCAAAGCGAAGATAAACAGCAGCAACGTGATGGCGACCACGGGCAGTCGCGCGGCTTCCGTGCTGCGCCACGAGCGTTTGCCGCCTTTGCGAAACACGCGCGAATCGGGCGGCACGAGCAAGCGTGTTTCGGCGGGTGCGATTGACCGCCGCGCTTTTTGAATCTCAAACGCGGTCACCGCACACAATCCGCACAGCAAGTACAACGTCAGCGTGCCGAGAAAAACCGGACTGAAACTCAAACCTGCCGCCAGTAACACTTCAAAGAACGAGATCAGGTACAGGAACACCCAGTCGCGGTCTTTCTTCACCTGGATCAGTTTCACGGCCGATAGAAAGACGATCAGGTGCGCAAGCGCTGTAACGCCGAGTCGCTCCACCGGCTCGCCGATCGACTTCTGATACTGCCAGTCGACATAAAACAGTGGTATCGACAGCAGCACGATCGCCAGGCCGAACCGTTCGGGCAGTTGCCAGCGCGTGCCTTCCAGGTTCCAGCTCGCGATCATGACGCCGAGAAACACCAGCGCCAGGCCGTAGCTCAACCCGCCCGCCATAACGAGCGCGAGCATGGCCACCGCGATCATGGCGTAGGAAAACGCCTGGAAGTAAGTCAGAAACTTCATCTACAGAGTTGCTTATTACGCCGAAGGCGTTCGCTAGTGGCAGCGCCCAGGGTTGTCTCAACCCTGGGTGGTTACGAGACGAACGCGCCAACGCTGAAAGTGTTTGGCTGCAATCGGAACTCCTTCAGAGTTGTAAACACCGGGGTCATCTTATCCCAGGGTTGACGCAACCCTGGGCTCCCATTTGCCAACGCCTTCGGCGTACTTCACGAGCGTAACTATCTCCTCGCCTTTACCGCTTGATCTTGATCTCGAACAGCCGCGGCCAAAGTTTGCCGGTCACGAACAGGCGACCGCTGGATTGGTCGTAGGCGATGCCGTTCAACACTGCCTCCGGATCGTCCACGTCACCGGGTTGCAACAAGCCCGCCAGATCGATCCACGCCGTGACGTGGCCGTTCTGTGGATTGATGGCGGCTATTCGGTCGTCGTGCCAGATGTTGGCATAAATCTCGCCGTTCACGAACTCCAGCTCGTTCAGATCCCTTATGGGGACTTTTGCGTCCACGACTGCGATGGTTTTTGTCAACCGAAAGCTGTCCGGATCGAGAAAACGAATGCGGTTCGTGCCGTCGCTCAAAATCAGCGAGTGGCCGTCGGTGGTGAGCCCCCATCCTTCGCCGTCGTATTTGAACTCGCCGACCTTCTCGAAGCTCTGAGCGTCGTAGATGAAACCGATCCCGTGTTGCCATGTAAGCTGGTAAATCTTGTTGTTCAGCACGGCGATGCCTTCCGCGAAATATTGCTCGGGAACGTCGACTTTCTTCAGGATTTTCCCGGTTTCCATCTCGACGTTTCTGAGACTCGAGCGGCCTTCCTGCCCGGTGCTTTCGATCAGTTTGCCGTTGAGAAAGACGAGACCCTGGGTGAAGGCGTTTGGATCGTGCGGCCAGATGTTGACGATCTGGTAGCCAAATTTCGGGACAACTGCGTTTTCGCCGGCATTTGCGGGCGATATGTTGGAGCTCGCGCCACCGCCGTTGCAATGCACGGAGGTGAGCGCCAGGAAAATTACAAGAATCGGGAATATTCGGCCCATGCGGGCATTTTCCGCGATCTGATGTGATTTGTGAAATCCGTGCTTCCGGATTAGTCAGTAATAACGACCGGCCGGCCGTCAGCGCGGGATTTGAGGTAGGCTTCGAGGAGTTTCGTGTCGTCGTCAGACATCTGATGGATCTTGACGCCGAGCGACCACTTTTTTCTTCGCTCTTCGCCGACGCGGGCGTGACTCACGAGTGTTACAACCGCTTCCACCGGCCCTTCCGGCAGTTCGACGCGCACAAAGAGCAGCCGTCCGGAACGTAAGAGTTCGCTTTCCGCGAAGCGCGTTCCGACCAACGAGAGGCTCATTCCAAACTTGCTGACGCTGTCGCAGTGTCCGCGCGACGGTTCCGAATAGGTAACCTTCCCGGCCTGTGCCTTCCCCTCGATCAACGAGATCGCCGCGGGTAAGTGGACGTTGTATCGCGGCGCACGCCGGCGACGCAGTTCATCCTTTTTATCCTCAACCGGAGCCCGTTGCGCCGTCCTCAGCGGATCGAACCCCTTGAACACCAGCCCGCAGTTATTACAGAGCAGCTTATGCAGGCCCACCAAACGCAGCACTACAACCGCATCCTCATAATCCCTCTGAATCCGCTCGCTTTTACACCTTGGACACCGCATGCCGTTGAGATTATAGCAACGGATAATAATCGTAAGCGCTTATTCTGAAGCGTGCGTTATAATCTGCACCGAAGATGAACGATCTGGACCAAACAGACTAACTCCACAGCGGTCTTGACGCGGTGATCGACGCTTACAAAAAGGACGTCGATGTAACCTTAATCCGGGAGAACCTGCGGCTAACTGTGGACCAGCGTTTCCAGCAACTGATGAAGCTTCAGCAGTTCGCGGAAGAGCTTCAGCGCGCTGGGAGAAAGGCGTCTTCACAATAGTGACGGACTTCGCCTCTCTAATTCGTCTGCTCTATGAAAATGAAGTTGAGTTCATTATTGTCGGGGGCGCCGCAGCAACCGCCCACGGCTCCGCCCGCTTAACCCTCGATCTTGATATTGTTTACAGCCGCAGCGCACGTAACCTTGAACATCTTGTCAACGCACTGCGGCCGATTCAACCATACCTTCGAGGTGCGCCAGCCGGATTACCCTTTGAATTGAATCTGACGACGATTCAAAAGGGTCTTAATTTCACGCTGACGACTACGCTTGGCGCGTTGGATCTTTTGGGCGAGATCGTAGGTGGAGGAGGTTACGAGCAACTACTCCCAGACACCATCAGGATCGAAGTTGGCGGCGTCGAATGTCTCTGCCTTGGCTTGGAGCGCCTGATCCTGAGTGAAGCGTGCCGCCGGCCGCCCTAAAGATCTCGAAATCGTCGCCGAACTCGAGCGAATTCGACAAGAGAACTCCTGAACAGTGACCCCGACGTGATAACACTCAAGTCTTCACGGACACTGACGCAGTTTACAATTCAGTACAAATAAGGTAAGAGTCACCTAATCCAGATAGCGCTGCTGTCCGTGTACCTTATCGTACGGCAACAAGCTCATCTGAAACCTCTTTGTTAGGGAGAACCGTTATGGCGGGCGACTGGTTCTTTTTGAGTTACGCCAGGCTGGATCGTGACGAAGATCCGTTTGAAAGTGTCAGAAAGTTCTACTCCGACTTAGACCGCGAGATTCGACTGAAGAAAAAAATCAGCGAAGGAACAGCCGGTTTCTACGATGGCACTGGCATCCAGCAAGGCGATCAGTGGCCGCAGACGCTGGGGGCGGCCCTGAATGCCTGCCGCGCGATGGTGTGCTTGTACTCGCCGACCTATTTCGACAGTGAATACTGTGGTAAGGAGTTCGAGGTCTTCAACTCACGACTTGATGCATACATGAACGGCGTTTCGCAAGGCACGCCGCGGCCGAAACTGATTATTCCGGTACTGCTACACGCGCCAGAAGATTTAGAACCCATCCCGGAAGGTCTCGCTGATACGCAGTACCATGACGACGCTTACCCAGAGGTTTATCGGCGAGAAGGCCTCCGCTATTTTTTCAGGCGTACGAACAGCGAGTTGCAAGACCGCTACCAGGATTTTCTAGACGTGTTAGTTAATAAGTTGCTGGCTGCCACTGCGGCAACATATCCACCTCCCTTGCCCGTCCTACCCGATATTAAAACGATTAAAAGCGCCTTCCACACTCCGCGCGTAAGTGCGACAGGAGCCTTCGTAAGCCAGGCGCAATCTGGACCACGCTACGCAGATTTCTTTTACGTTGCGGGTAAGAGTGATGAAATTCAACCTCTCGGACGCAGTGTGGACAACTATGGACTGGAAGGGGAGCTTGACTGGAAGCCTTACCTGCCTGAGATGCCCGATGAAGTCGGACTGATTGCCCAATCAGCAGCTACCAAAGAGGGTTTCAGATACCAACGCCTCGCGCTCAACGACAATCTGCTCACGTTCATTAAAGATGCAGAGTCGAACAACCGAATCGTCATTCTCCTCGTTGACGCCTGGACATTGCGCTTGCAGAAGTACAAGCAGTGGATGCTGGACTACGACAGAATGAAACTTGGCAACTGCGCAGTGCTGATTGTGTGGAACGATAGAGACACAGACACCGCCCGAGACCGCCAATTATTAGACTTCGCCGTGCGCCAGGCGTTCGTCTTTAAGGCCCGGATAAAAGATCCACACACCTTCATTAACAATATTCGCTGCGCTACCGATCTCACTAACATCTTAAGTATCACGTTGCAAAAAGTGCGTGCACAGATCATTGAAACTAACGACTTGCGGCGGATCGAAACACAAGAGGTGATAGCAAAGCCGGAGATTAGCGGTCCCGGAGCGACAGTAATCTAATGGAAAATAAACTCCCGGGCAAAATCATTACCTTTTACTCATATAAAGGTGGGACGGGACGCTCGATGGCACTAGCCAACGTAGCGTGGATTCTGGCGAGTAACGGCAAGCGAGTTCTGACGCTGGATTGGGATCTCGAGGCACCGGGGCTGCACCGCTACTTCCATCCGTTCATGGTGGACAAGGATCTTAACTCCTCCGACGGGTTGATCGACTTTGTTTTCAAATTTGCCGCCGCGGCGGCGACGCCTGAAACGCTCGCAGCCGGTCAGCCAAAGGAAACGACCACAGTCTACCTGGCCCAGACTGATTCAGCTTTGGAGCCGAGTCGCGACGCTGTCAAAAGCGTTCTAGTGGAGAGTGGCTATAAGGTGTTACCGCAGCAACCGCTGCCGCTCGATCGAGATGTCTTCGAGACGACCGTTCGTGATTACCTGAAGCGTGCGACTTTGTCCGTTCACCTGATAGGCGAATCCTCTGCCGAAATCGAACCTTATCCATTTGTTTTTACACAAAACTCGCTGGCGGCCGAGCGGGAAAGGGATCCGGGATTTTCGCGGCTTGTTTGGTTACCGCCTGACTTGCGGACAGTGCCGCGCCAGCTGAGCGAGACATCCGGTATCGAATCACAAACCACGGCACAAGTATTACAGGCGCCTCTCGATGAGCTCTTTAGCACTATCCGAAACCGCCTAAAAAAGGACCAGGGAGACAAAGATTGGTACAAGCCTTACGCAAACATACTGCGATATGCTTCGTCTCTTGATTGGAAATTCAAGAGTGAAGAAGGGACGAAGGATGGAAATCTTGACCTGATCCCCGCAGGCCGGCAAGGCCCATCCTATTCAACGCGTGTAAATTCCTTCAATTGGCAGAATTTCTATGATCGACTTGGCGGTGGTGTGCTGTTTGAAATTGCCAAGGAGAAAATGCGCGCCGAGTACGACTACATCTTGATAGACAGCCGAACCGGTGTCAGCGACACCTCTGGTATCTGCACGGTGCAGATGCCAGACATTTTGGTGGTCTGCTTTACTCTAAATAACCAAAGTATAGAAGGCGCCGGCGCTATCGCCGAATCTGTTCACGCACAACGTCCGGAACTTCCTATTTTTCCCGTGCCGACGCGTGTTGAAAAATTTGAGAAGAAACGGCTTGAACGTGCGCGCGAAGCCGCTCACACGAAGTTTGATCGTCTACTGGACCACCTCAAGAAAAAGAACCAGACGGAACAATACTGGGGGCACGTCGAGATTTTTTATGAACCGTTCTATGCCTATGAAGAGATGCTGGCGACATTCGGTGATAAGCCGAATCAAACAAACTCTCTCCTCGCGTCCACAGAGCGCCTCACAGGCTATCTGACAGAGAACGCGGTCACGCAACTCGTGGCGGTGCCGGAGTCGGACCGCCAGATCGTACTTGCCAAATACGAGCGGCAAGCGAAGACGACAGGAAGTTGCTCGTTCCCCGTCGACTGCCAAAGAGTTTATGTTCTACCTTAGTCATTCCCACATTGACGACATCGAGCTGATCGAAAGGTTCTTTAGCGACTTCTCGAGCGAGGTTCGCGCCAGGCTCGGCGTTGGCCCATCTCATGAAGTTGGTTTCTTTGACAACAGCACGATCTTGCCAGGAGAACAGATTAGCCCGCTAATGGCGAACGCCCTCGAAAACAGTCGCGTGTTCGTAGCCCTCTATTCACCTGCGTATTTCAGGAGCGCGCACTGCGGAAAAGAATTTCAGTATTTCTGGCAGCGCTGGAAAGCCTCGGACTCCCAGCGGCAGGATACTTCCATTTTCCCCGTCGTTTGGCTTCCAACTAACGAAACGCTTCCTGGCCCAGCAAAGCAATTTGTGCGATTTGAACCCGAAGGTGGCCTGCGGCGCCTAATGCGGTTGAGGAGCAAATCTGACGAATATGCGCAGCTTCTCGAAGACATGGCGGACAGGCTGATCGGTTTCACCAGGGAAACAGTCCCACCGCCGCCTCAGGCCATCGGCTCGTGGAGCACATTACGCAATGCCTTTGACGAACCGGATCTCTTCCCAAATGTTGTTTCGCCAAGCGATGAGGCCCCATCCGTTGCTGGCCCACGTACTATAAACCTCATCTATGTCGTAGCGCGACGAGAAGAGATTGCTTCGATACGAAGAAACGTTGACGGATACGCGGAGGATGTCAATCAATGGCAGCCGTTTTTTCCTGTCAGTTTAGCCACCATCGGAACACTTTCAGCGACGGTGATCGCCACTCAAGACTTGCTAATTAATACATTGCCCTTCAATGATCAAATAACTGCGCTCGTTCGTCAGGCTGAACTAAACAATAGTCCGGTCATCATGATCGTCGACGCATGGACTACTCAACTCACGCGTTACCGTGAGATTCTGCAGAGCTTCGACGGGTATGTTTTCATTAATTGTGCCGTTTTGCCTGTAATGGATGAGGACGACGAAACGAAGGTGATGAGGCCAGAACTAACAGCCAGCCTGGAAGCGACCTTTCCCTACCATCTCAGTGCTGCGCGGGGTGCCCTTGGGAAATTGGTGCGGTCAGAGGCTGACTTGGTTAGCACGCTTTCACATGCGCTTAAGGAGCTTCGTTCGCGCATTATTAGCAGCGGTACAGTTGTCCGGCGATTACAAGTCGAAGACGCCGTGGCGAAGCCAAGTCTTTCGGTGCAAACCAGTGAATAAGCAACCCGGCAGAATGATCACATTCTACTCATACAAGGGCGGCGTAGGTCGCACGATGTCACTCATGAACGTGGCTTGGATCATGGCCAGCCACGGGATGAGGGTACTCGTCGTAGATTGGGACCTGGAAGCCCCAGGCCTTAACCGCTACCTGCTTCCGTTCTTAAAAGACCCCGAATTAACCTCAACCTTTGGCCTTCTGGATTTGTTAATCGACTTCCAACTAGACGCGATGACGCCGAACCAGAACGCGCCACAAGATTGGTACAACGAATGCGCCAACCTGGAAAAGTATGTCACTCGAATAGAGTGGCGCTTCCCTTCAGACGGAAGCCTTGATCTGCTTGGCGCGGGCCAGCAGAGCCCTGCCTACGTTCAGAAGCTTGCTTCATTCGACTGGACAGGGTTTTACGAGCGCTTTGATGGCGGCGCATTCCTGAATATCCTCAAAGAGAGAATGAAGTCTGAATACGATTACATCCTGATCGACAGCCGTACGGGTATCAATGACATCGCAGGAATATGCACGGTGCAAATGGCTGACGATCTGGTCGTCTGTATAACACCGAACAGCCGGTCAATCGAGGGCGCCGAGGCGATTGCCTCATCAGTTATGCAGCAAAGAGAACTGTTGAATCGCCCTTTACGCATTTTCCCGGTTCCCGCTCGCGTCGAAATGGTAGAAGTTGAGTTCCGTCTTAAGGCAGTACAATCCGCAAAGCGGTTATTCAGTCACCTCACACCGCATCTACAGGACGAGGACACTTATTGGAGTGAAGTTTCAGTTCCTTACCTTCCCTACTTCGCGTTTGACGAAGTTCCGGCAGCGTTCGTCGAAGACTACCATTCGAAACAGTTACTAGTGCCGGCCGCACGATTGACTGCCTACCTGACCGGTGAGAACGTAAGTCACGACCTCGGGATTCCTGAGGATGAACGCGGAAGCATTCTAGAAACCTTTAGAGCACGGCGATCTCCCCGCGAGGACCACTGATGTTCCCGTTCCTACTCTACACAAAATCAAAATAGTGACGAATGATAGTTTTTCCATGAATCCTTCGCCTTAGTGAGTGGCACGAATTACTCATCCTAAGGAGAAGGAACGATGCGAACTATTAAACTCACACTGACCCTGATAACTCTTGCTGGAGTCATTTCATTAGTCGGACTCGTCTATGGAACGAGTTCAAAGGCAGCCGAAAACCCCGGCGTTACCGTCAACACTCACTGGAAAGGATTCGCGAGCTTTAGCCCGACGGGCGCTGGTCCAAACGTGGCGCGCTGTGGTGAATTTCCGGAAAACATTGAAGTAACCTTTGCCGGTTCCGGCATTGACAACCAAGGCGGAATTCTCACCAACAGCGTTTCCGCATGCCTCAACACCACCACACAGATCGTTAAGGATCTGAAAGCCACTGACACGTTCACCGCAACAGGCGATCAGATCTTCATCGAAAGCGATCCGTTTGTGCAGGTTGTTGACCCAACCAACTGCGTCGTGAGCACCTCGCACTCAATCGGATTCAGAGTCGCTGGTGGAACCGGCAAATACGCAGGCGCCACCGGTCAAGGTCGCTACGAAATCGCCGGCAATCACACTCCATGCAACGGCGTCACCATACCCAACACCGTTTGGTTTGAAGGCATTTTCCAATACTAATTGGTTCATCGATCGAACAGCGGGGGAAAACCGGAAGGCCCGCGAGCGTCGGCAACGACTCTCGCGGGTTTTGGTTTATTATTGAGCCCGCATGCCAACAATCAAACCACTCAACAAACTGGTAACAAAAGCACGCGACCTGCGAGACCATCACCGCGAACGTCACCGCCCCAGCGGCTTCGCTTTCGCACTCGCCGATCGCATCGACTTCCTCGACAAAACACACTGGGACAAAGTTACGTCGCACGATTCGCTCTTCTTATCGCGTCGTTATCTGCGCGTGCTCGAAGACGCTGGTCCTGACAACCTGCGACAGTGTTACGCGCTGATCTTTCGCGACAAAGAACCGGTCGCGGCTGTTGCGGCCCAAAGCGTGACAGTGTCAGTCGCGCGTCTGCGAAGAAAGTCGTCGAAGAACATCCCGCTGGACGGACTCGAAGAAAAGCTGCTCGTTTGCGGAAACCTGCTTTCGTGGGGCATGCACGGCATCTCGTTCGCTCCGAACGTGGACCACGAACCGCTTTGGCCCGCAGTCGCGGAAGCGATTTATCGACTGCGTCGCGTCGACAAACTATTCGGCGACACTGCGTTCGTAATGGTGAAAGACATTCCCGACGCATACGCGTCCTCGGCAACAGCGCTCTCGCGGTTCTCGTATCGCGAACTCGAAACCGAACCCAACATGGTCCTCGAGATCTCGCCGAAGTGGAAGAGCTACGACGATTATCTCGCGAGTCTCACGTCGAAATATCGGAAGCAGTCAAAGCAGATCGAGAAGGAAGTTGATGCAGCCGGATGCACGGTCGAAGAGATCAAGAGCGACGAGATCGCGCGCAACGCGGAGAACTTACACGCGCTTTATCTGCAAACCCACGGAAACGCGCGGCTCAGACTCGTGACACTGCCCGTCACCTTTCTTCCTACACTCGCCGCGGAACTCGGCGACGACATGCGCTTCACCGTCCTGCGCAAAGGCGAAACCTTGTTGGGATTTGTGACGACGGTGAAAGACGGCGAGACGGCAGTCGGTTACTACATCGGTTTCGATCGCAAGATGAACGCGGAGATCCCGATCTATTTTCGTTTGCTGCAAGCAGTGATCGGCCATGCGATCTCTCTCGGCTGCACGCGACTCTCACTGGGCCGAACGGCACTGGAACCGAAAGCACGTCTCGGCGCGCGGCCCGATCCGATGCGCATCTGGATCCGTCATCGCATTCCGATGTTGAACCTGATCGTTCACGGACTGCTCCACACCATCGACGATCACGAAGAACCGCCGGAACGCAATCCGTTCAAATGAAGTTCAATTGCTCACGGTCTGCATGAGCCAGATGTCAGCTTCAGCGGTGACATAGGTGAAGTAGATCGTGCGGTTGTCGCGCGAGATTGCAGGGCTGCCGATATCGACGTCCTGATCGGTGACTTCCATCAGTTGCCGGTGTTTTCGTGTCTGCGTGTCAAAAAGCAGAAGCTTTCCCTGGCTGACGAACAGCAGGTGGCGGTTGTCATTGAGCCAGACGGGCCAGTCGCCAAAATCCGTCAACCAATCGTACGTCTTCGTTTCCAGGTCGTAGATGCCGATGCCTGAATGAACTCCGTTCGGCAGATGCTTGATGCCCGCCAACTTCTTGCCGTCTGAAGACCACGACCAACCTTCGAAAGAAAGACTTGCATCACTCAGCGGCGATAGATACACGAGCTTCTGATCGCTCCACGCCTTGTCCGGACTGATGACGACGCAATCGTTTTTCGGCGCGTGAATGGAGTAAGCGATCATGCTGCCATCGGGAGACCACGGCGAATAATGCCCGCCGGAGCTTTGCGTGAGTTGGCGCAAGTCAGAGCCATCGCGGTTGACGATCCAGAGTTCGTAATCGCCTGTGCGGCGCGAACTGAACGCGATGCGATGGCCGTCGGGTGACCAGCGCGGCCACATATAACGGTAATCGCCCGGCGTGAGATCGCGCTGTTCAGAACCGTCGGTGCGCATCACGAAGATGTGTCGCTGCTGGCCCATCGAATACGCCGTCAACCACTCGCCGTCGGGTGACGGATCCGGAAACCAGAGTTGCATCGAGCCCTGTGTGATCGACACCGGTTTGCCGGTAGTTCCCTGCGCCAGGCTAAACGAGACACTGCGAAGGTTTCGGATTTCGGTTTGCGCCGAATACGCGAGACGCCCGTCACGCGAGAAGCTGAAATGCAGGACGGACGTCGTGGCGCCCATCGAGGTGACAGCTTCGGGAACACCGGAAGTCATGCCGTTGTTTTCATCAATCGCGATGCGCCAGATGTTCGAACTCCCGCCGCGATTACTCGAGAAGTACAGGTAGTTTCCGTCCGGAGACCAAACGGGATTGAGATCCGTAAACGAACCGTCGGTTACAGCCACCGGCTGGCCGCCGTTTGCGGGGATGGTCCAGATGTGTTCGCGTTGGCCGTATCGATCGGGCCGGCTCCAATACGCGATCCGCTTCTGATGCGGAGAAAACGCCGGCTGAAGCGCGTCGCCTTCGGAGATTCGCTGTTGCTGGTGTGTGTTCAGATCGATCTTCCAGAGCTCGCTTTTCGTCGGCCGCGTCGAGGGCTGTGGGATCTTCTCCGTGCCGATCAGAATCTGTGAGCCGTCGGGCGACCATGAAGGACTGTAACCAAAGTCGGAAATTCGAGCCGGCAAGTCGCCGTCGGCGTTCATCACGTAAATACCACCGCCGTCACGTTCCGAGCGAAAGGCGATGCGATCGCCGGTGGGTGAGAAAGCCGGTTGCGAGTCGTCGGTCGAAGAATCTTTCGTCAGGTTTGTCGAGTTCGCGCTGCCGGCCGGTTGGGAGTAAATGTCCCAGTTACCCGACGCGCGGCCGGCGTAAGCGATCGACTTGCCGTCAGGTGAGAGCGATGGAAAGAACTCCGGACCTGAGTGATACGTGATCTGTTCGAAGTTGATCGTTTTCGGATTGTTAGTCGCAGTTTCAGTTCCCGTTAACGACTTGACCGCTAGATATCCAAGGACGAACAAGAGAATCAGAAGACCGACAATTAGAATCGCGGTGCCTGCGCTAAGAGACCGCCGCGTGGTCGCAGTCGTTAACGCGTGGTCCTTCGTCGGAACGGCGTCTTCGGCCGCACTGCGGACGTTCCCAAGCCCGAGTTTGTTGAGCAGATCTGCGAAGCGCTTGTCTGAACGAAGCGTGTCAACAACCGGATCGACCGCCGCCCAGATCAACCAGCCATCACGCCCTTCGTACGCGTGTTCCAGCCATTTGAAAGCGCGGTCTTTGTCACCGAGCGCAGAATGAATCGCGGCGATGCGATATGGTGAGACGTAGGTTTGTGTTGAGAGTTCGGTTAATTCATCGAGCAAAGCTGTAGCTTCGCTCTTACGTCCGCACAGCGCATACGTGCGCGCCAGTAAGGCGCGTGGAAGAACACTCGTTCCCGAAAGATCGATGGCTTTCTTGAACGCAGCGATCGCTTCGTCGTACCGGCCACACTGTTCGTATGTGAGAGCCATCTCCCAGTGTGTGTAAACAAACGTTCGGTCCATCTCGAGGTTCCTGCGAAACTGTTCGAGAGCTTCGTCATACCGGCGCGCGAGGTACAGGAGCAAACCAATATTCGAGCTAACCGGCAACGCAAGAGGATCGAGTTCCTGTCCTCGCTTTGCTTCCGCAACGGCCTCATCCAAGCGTCCCATCGACGCCAGGTAAATAAATCCGTACCAATGGTGCGCTGTTGCGTAGCTTGGTTTCAGATCGAGAGTGCGCTTGAATTCCCTTTCCGCCGCGGTCCAATTCCAATCGTAGAGTCCGTGGGTGTACGCGAGTGACGCATGTGCCTCGGCTAACGTGTCGTCGATCTCCAGCGCACGAAGGAGTGCTTCGCGCGCAACTGGAAACGCATCTTTGGGCGCAACCGTCGCGATTCCAAAACTTCCCAGCACAAGATACGAGTCGGCGAGGCCGACGTACGCCAACGCATAAGTCGGATCTGCCTCGATCGCTTTCTTGAAGTAATCAACAGCCTGCTTCACAGACTCGTCGGTGCGTTTGTTCCAGCAGTAACGTCCTTTGAGGTACGCGTGATAGGCCTCAACGTTGTCAGTCGGGCGGCGGGCAAGTTGTTTTCTCTCTTCGCTGCTTAAACGAAGCAACAGCTTCTCTGAAATCTCGCACGAGATCTGCGTTTCGATGTCGAGTATGTCAGACGGCTTGCAGCTACAGCCGCTGGCCCAGAGCTGCGAACCATCGCTAACGTCCACCATCTCGACCTTCACGACGAGACAATCAGCGGATTGCAACATCCGGCCCGTCACCACCGCGCGGACGTCAAGCTCACGGCCAGCCTGACGTGGATCAACTTGCCGGCCCTTGTACTGCGACACCGTGCTCCACGCCATCACGCGCAGATCCGGCAACTGCGAAAGCGTATTGATCATGCTTTCGCTGATGCCGTCGCTGAGATAATCCATGCTCTGGTCTGGATGATTGTTGAGCAACGGAAGAATCGCGACAGAATCAATGCCGGTGCGTGGCTGTCCTGTGGTCCATTGGCGGTTCGCAACAGTGACGCGGCGGGGATCACTCGTATCCTGCGATCGCTCCAACTCTTCTTCAAACTCCAGCCTCTGTCGCAGGTTCTTGAGGTCCGCAACAAACTCGCGAATCGTTTGATATCGCTCTTCGCGATCCTTGCGCAGCGCTTTCTTGACGATCCATTCGAGTTCGGTCGGCACTTCCGGCCGATATCGCACGAGCGGAACCGGTTCACGACTCAGAATCGCAGCGATGATGTCCGACGCTGTTGGTCCTTCAAACGCCGCCTGCCCGCCAACCATCTCGTAGAGGACCGCGCCGAGACTCCAGATGTCGGTTCGCGTATCGACACCGAGCGCTCGCGCTTGTTCGGGCGACATGTACGGCGCTGTGCCGATGATGATTCCCTGCTGCGTTTGAAACAGCGTCGCCGCTTCGGAAACGATCGGCTTCGACTCCGTCAATTTCGCCAGTCCGAAGTCGAGCACTTTCACGATGCGATCGGCACGGACCATGATGTTTTCCGGTTTGATGTCGCGGTGCACGATGCCTGCTTCGTGCGCTGCGAGCAGTGCGTTTGCGACTTTGATCGCAATTTGCAGCGCTTCGGAAATCTTCAGTGGTCCATTCGACAGAAGCTGCCGCAACGTCTCACCGTCGATGAACTCGATCGCGATGTAGTGCAGATGGTCCATCTGCCCGATTTCGTAAACGGTGACGATGTTGGGATGATTGAGCGCCGAGGCTGCGCGAGCTTCGAGTTGAAAGCGGCGCACTCGTTCCGCATCTTTCGTGAAAGCTGTCGGCAGCGCCTTGAGTACGACTTTGCGGCCGAGCCGCGTGTCTTCTGCGAGATAGATGTCGCCCATCCCGCCCGCCGCCAGTCGATTGATGATTTGATACGGACCGATTGCGCAGCCGGGGACCAGGTCGCTGCCGGTGAGTGAATCAGCCATGACCGCGTATGCCGGCGACTCGATAAACTCGCCCGCCCGCGCGTATGAGTCAATCAGCGCCTCGACTTCGTCGCGCAACACGGGATCACCGGCGCACGCTTCGTCGAGGAACGCACTACGTGCGAGAGGATCGCGTTCTATTGCTGACTCGAGTAGAGCCTTGATCTGCTGCCACCGTTCGGGAGTCATTTTGCCAATTCATGATAAAGCCACGCTTTTGCGGTGCTCCATTCTCGTTTGATCGTCACCGGAGAAACGTGCAGCACTTCCGCTGCTTCCTCGACCGTTAGACCACCAAAGAATCGAAGCTCGACAATGCGGCTTTGGCGAGGATCTATCAAGGCCAGTTGCTTCAGGGCTTCATCCAAAGCAACGACCTCAGATGCTTTCTGTTGTGACACGACCATCGCCTCGTCAAGTTCCAGATTGCGCGCGCCGCCACCGCGCTTGACTGAAGCGTGACTGCGCGCATGGTCCACCAGGATGGTGCGCATCACCTGAGCTGCGAGGCCGAAGAAATGAGCGCGGTTCTGCCATTGCAGGTTCTTGCGGTTCACCAGTCGCAGAAACGCCTCGTTCACCAGCGCCGTGGTTTGCAACGTGTGACCGGCCCGTTCGCGGCGCATGTAGCGATGGGCCAGCCGGCGCAGTTCTACGTCGATCAGCGGCATTAGTCTGTCGAGCGCTGACTGGTCGCCGTTGCTCCAGTCGATGAGCAACTGCGTGACGTGATGTGGCTGGGCTTCAGTCATGTCCTATCTGAATACGCGCAGGCGAATTCTATCTCAGGCCGTCTGTGCCTCAAAAAATTTTACAGCCGCGATGATCCGGTTTTTCTGCGGTTCTCGCTTAGAGGGTGAGGGCGGAGCCAGATGAGGTTGGCCCAGGAGGAGAACCACATGACCAGGTATGTCTTTATCGAATCTCGCGATCCGTTCGAATCGCGAGACACGCGGTTCGTGGAAGAAACTGCCGTCGCCGTGAAGGAACGCGGGCACGACGTCACGGTGTTTCTGGTGCAAAACGGCGTGCTGGCGGCGCGCAAGGGTGCCGGCCGCTTGCGTAGTTTGGCGGAAGCGGGCGTGACGGTGCTTGCGGACGATTTTTCGTTGCGCGAACGCGGCATCAAGACAGACGAACTCGCGCCAAATATTCGCGAAGCAGGAATCGAGGCGCTGGTTGATGCCATCGTCCAGAAGCACACGAAGGCGCTTTGGCATTAAATCTGTGTTGGAGATCCAATCATGAACGAACGACGATTAACACTCGCACTGATGGACCCGCCGTATGAGTCGGCAAACTCGACCACCGCGCTGCGGATCGTCACCGCAGCTCTCGAAAAAGGCATCGACGTTAACGTGTTCGCGTATGAGGGCGCTGTTTGTTTGCCGTTGAAGGACCAGGCGCCGCACGCGAATCCGGTCAAAGGCACGAGCGTCGAAGAGGAGCAACACCCGACGACGAAGGCGTTCGTCAGTTCGCTGCTGGCGATGGGCCATGACAAACCGCTGCTGACGTGGGTGAATTGCGGATTGTGTGTAGACGAGCGCGGCGCAGCGAATGTCGTGGATGGAGTTAAGCGCGGCAGTCCCGCTGACTTCTTCAAGATGGCCAGCGAGTCGACCAACACGCTGGTGATTCCAACCAAGTGAGCAAGGAGGTTTCCGATGAGGATTCTGAACATTGTCGAAACAGCTTATCGAGCGACGTTGGAAGAGCAGGACGATACGATTCTATGGCTGAGCGGCGCGTTGAAGAACGCCGGCGCTGATCTTGGCGTCATGCTCAGGGCGAACGCGGTGAACTATCTTGTGCCGCAGGAGTGTCCGCAACTGAAGATTGGGACCACCGGGATCGATCATCCAGCGCGGCCCAACGAGGACATCAAACGGTTACTCGACAAAGGCGTGTCGGTGTTTGCAGTACGTGACGATCTCGACGAGCGCGGATTGGATGCTTCGAATTGCGTGCCCGGAGTAAAACTGATCCGACGAAACGACGTCGCGCTGTTGTTGGACGACTACAATCAGGTGTGGCACTGGTGATCACTCTGCACGACGCACGCCGACCTCGTCGAGGTGTCGCAACAGATCCGCTGGATCGTTATAAACACGGTAAGCGCCTGCTCGCTCCAACTCTTCTCGTCCATAACCGCCCGACAGCAACCCGACGCCGAGCGCACGCGCGCGTCGCGCCGCCAACAGGTCCCAGATGCTGTCGCCAACCACCACTGAATCGCTGATCTCGACGCCGAGTTTTTCAGCAGCCGCGAGGAAGAGATCCGGATCCGGTTTGGCGTGGCGCACGAGATCGCGCGTGATCACCGGAACATCTTCGTCTAACCCGAGTAGCCGCAGCGATAGACTCGCGCTTTCCATTCGTCCGCTCGTCGCGATGGCCCATGGCACACCGGATTCTGTGAGATACGCGAGGAGTTCTTCAGAGCCGGGCAATGGCCGTACCTGCGACGCGTAGCGTTTGAACGCTTCGCCGTGAATCTGTTGTAGTCGCTCCGCTTCTTCGGTCGAGACTGTGTGGCCCGTCTCGCGCAACAGCGCGTTGATGAATAGCCCGCCACTCATGCCGATCTGTCGATGAATACGCCAGACGGCCAGACGAATCCCGCCAGACTCCAGCGCCTCGCGCCACGCGAGTACGTGTTGATAAACGCTGTCGACGAGCGTTCCATCCAGATCGAATAGAAACGCTGTGCGACCTGGAGACGTCGTGTCACGGCGAGTCGTGTTGCTCTCGCTCATTTGCCCTCACTTAGTGATTTCCTGGAATTCCGCTCACATGCTAACGTGGACACCGCGAACTATCCAAAACGAGAGGAATGGCCCAGCGATGAACAGTTCAAAGATGTTATCGGTGCTTGCGCTTTGCGTTGTTGCATTGATTGTCGTACCGGGGTCGCGGGCAGGAGCGGCCGACAAGATCCTTTTCGACGATTTTAGTTACGGGAACAACGAGACGATGAAACGAAACGGCTGGATTCTTCGCACTGAGCCGGGTTGGCCGGGAGTGCCCGGCGCGACGTGGTCGGAAGATGGCGTGTCGCTTCATAAGGATCCCGGTCAGCCGGCAACTGGTTCGTTCGCATGACGTCGTCGACCGACGGGACTGGTCCGAATACGACGGCAAACGCAGATCTGTCATCAGCGCAAGTATTTGGAAGGCACGTATGCGGCGCGCGTTCGTTTCACAGACGATCCGGTTTCGGGTCCGCGCGGCGATCAGCTCGTGCAAAGCTTCTACACATCAGTCCGTTGAAGGCGCCGATGGACCTCGACTACAGCGAGTTGGATTTCGAGTACCTGCCGAATGGCGGCTGGGGTATCGATGGACCAACACTTTACGCAACGACGTGGGAGACGTTTAGCCCCGAACCGAATTGGAAGAAAGACAATGTGTTCAAGACTACGAATGGGAGCCAGGCTGGCTGGCACACGTTGGTTAAGCAGGTGATGAATCAGAAAGTGACGCTACTTCGTCGATGGCAAGTTATTTGCCGAGCATGGAGGGGAGTACTATCCGGAAGACACGATGTCGATCAACTTCAATCTCTGGTTCATCCGCGACGGGATGATCAAATCAAGCGAGCGGCGTACGTATCAGGAAGATATCGATTGGGTATTTCATCAGGCGGGAGCCGCGCTGACACCGGAACAGGTCGAAGCAGCGGTCGCGGATATGCGACGCAGGAAGAGTCAAGTTCCAGGACAGTGTGCCGGCGAAAAGTGCCGGCGCTGAAGAGTCCGTGCAATTTCTGAATTGGTGGTTACTTGTCTAAAATCCGTGTGTTCTTCTGTTTCGGGGTCTCTTTCGCGGCGCCCTTTTCCGCGTGCGGCTTCTTTCTTATGCGTAGCCATTCGTCGATGCTCTCGCGAATGAACTCGCCCATGTCTTCAAATTCGCGCGCCGACTTCTCCCAAAACTCCTTGAACTTCTTTCTGGATCGAAAACGAAATCGAACCCGCGTCCAAAACCCTTTGCTGGTCCAAGTTCGTCTTCGTAGTAGGCAGCGAGTTGACGCGAAGCCATCGCGACCACAGTCAGTGAACTGCCTGCGGCAGCGGTTCGAAAACCACGCCGACGCCGGGATCCATCTCTTTGAGTCGCGCCAGCACGCGATTGTACTGGTCGGTGCAAAAAGCCGCCGCGTCCTCTTTACCGCCGGTCCACTCCGATTGCAGCGCCATGCGCCCTGTGCGGCGCAACACGTTGATCAACTTAACTAATTCTTTCTCTCGTTCCATAGATACTCCTTCAGTCGCATCTCACCAGAGACTGTTAATCGCACTTTTGGGATCGGCACGCTCATCGCGGGCGGCGTCGCGTGGGCCACATCCGAAATAAAACGCGCGCCAAAGCCACGAATGGATTCAGGCTCGTCAACTTCGAAGTACGCGAGCAGCTCGCGAGCAGCGATGCGAATGACTTCCGGCTGATGCAGTTTCAATGAGCGGAGTGAATAGTGGTTTGACGGACGGCTCGAGTTCGGAGAGTCGAGCGAATACGCGGTTGTATTGCGCTACACAGAACTGCGTCGCATCCGGGCCGGGTTTGGTCCACGCCGCGTAACCCGCCGCTCGCGCGATTCGTCGCAGCACGTTGAGCAGTTTCACTGTTTCTTGTTCCATCTGGATCTCCTTACTTCTCTTTCGTTCGTCTGATTCAATCCTGAATTCGCGTCGAGTTGTCGCGCAGCAGCTTCTTTCCGTGATGAATCCGCCACTTAACAGTCGACAACGGCACACCCATAAACGCCGCAATCCGTTTCAACGGCATCTCGTCGAGAAAATGCAACCGCAACGGCATCGCATAATCAGCAGACAGACTGTCGAGCGCGCTGATCATCTCTTGATCCCTTTCATTTCTTCCGTTTTTCGCTGCGGGGATCGCCAGCGCTTCGATCTTCTCAATCAGCGCCTCATCCAGCGCCACACGCTTACTGACGTGCTTGTCCTCGCTCTGACTAAACCGCAGCGCCCTGTTTCGCGTGATCGCCGACAGCCACGCCGCAAACCTGCGCGGCTCCTCAATACTCGGCAACGCCTTGAACGCTAGCAGCAGCGCATCCTGCGCCACATCCTCCGCATCATCACCCCCGACGATCGTCCTCGCCAACCTCACCACCGCGGGCCTGTATCGAAGGACGAGCTGCTCAAACGCCTCCAAATTCCCCAGAATCGCCCCCAACACGAGCACTTCATCCGGCGCTTCAGACGCTGTCATCGACATTTCCCATTAACGCTCATTGGTATAGAGACATGTTACGAGCAAAAAGTTAGGCGGGTTTGGTGGAATTGTGGATCGAGTTACGTGATTGCAGGTAGCATACGCCCGTTTTAAAACAATCCACCTGCCTCACCTATGGTTCGTTGGCTGCGGCAACGAGGAGAATCAGCGATAACTCGACGCGTCGAACCAATACAATTGGATTTTGGCTTGCCGGCGGAGGTGTGCGATGGGTCGGCGTGGTATGGGGCGGAGATGGTAGATACGGGAGATTGGATTGAGTACCTCGGCGAAGAGGAGATTGCCGAGGTCGAGAGGGCTGTTCACGCACTAGAGGAATCAAGGCGGATCTGACGGCGATCAGAGTTGAGGATGCTCCGCTGCCGACGCTCGCCCCAAGGCTACGGGCGGGTGTTGGATGAGGTGATTAATGGGCGTGGGTTTGTGCTCATCAAATCGCTGCCGGTTGAGAGGTGGACCAGGAGGGAGGCGGCGATGGCGTTTCTTGCGATCGGAGTGCACCTCGGCAACTTGCGGATGCAGAATGCGCAGGGACACTTACTGGGGCATGTGAGGGATATGGGACGATCGAGCGATGATCCGAATACGCGCATTTACCAGACGCGCGAACGGCAGACGCACCATACCGATTCGTGTGATGTTGTCGCGTTGATGTGTTTAAGACCGGCTAAGGAGGGTGGGTTGTCAAGCCTGGTTTCGTCGACGACGATCTTCAACGAGATGCGCCGACGCAGGCCGGATCTACTGAAGGTCCTGATGGAACCGATTGAAACCGATCGACGTGGTGAAGTGCCGGAAGGCAGCAAACCGTATTTCACGATCCCTGTGTTCAATTACCACGAGGGATTAGTCTCCGCGATTTATCAACGGCAGTACATCGAATCGGCCCGGCGATTTCCTGACGTAGCGCCACTCACCGCAACCCAAATCGAGGCGCTCGATCTCCTGGACCAACTCGCGAACGATCCAGCCCTCAACTTAACAATGGAATTCGAACCCGGCGATATTCAGCTCGTACACAACCACACGATTCTGCACGATCGAACCGCCTTCGAAGATTATCCGGAGCCGGAACGTAAGCGCCACCTGCTGCGACTCTGGTTAGCACCTCCCAATGCACGCCCGCTACCTGAAGTTTTCGCAGAACGATTCGGTTCGACCACACCCGGCGATCGCGGAGGCGTTACCGTACCCGGCGCCACACCCACGATACCGTTCGACGATTAACCGACGAATCACTTGTTCAGATCGTCATCCTTGAAATACTTCGTTCCCTTGCCCGTCAGCTCAAGCGCGAGTCCCTTGTCGGTCAACTGGTACATCCACACACCCTCAGACACGGACGCCGCTCCCTGATACGACCCTCCACCGTCACCCGTTTTCGCGGCCGCAGTCGTCTGCCCGCCAAACTCCCAACCACTGTTTATAAACTTCTCCAACGCTTCTTTCGTCTCAAACACAAAGATCGCGCTGAACTTCTTCGCGCCCATGCCGAGCCCCGCTTGCACTTCACGCATTTTCATGTACGTGACCTTCTGCGTGCCATTGTCGACCGCAATCCCGTTTCCTTTGCCGCCTCCGGCCACAAGAATCTTGACGCCGGAGCTATTGAAGACGGCGTATCCCGCCGCTTTCTTAATCGCCGCCTCTGCCGGCGGCTGCGCTTTGTAAAGTCGCGCTAAGGTCTGGTCAGCCTTCTTGCGCGCCTCGGCCTGTTTCTCTTCTTTGCTCTTCGCGGTCGCCGTAAGCACGCACGTAAATATCAAGGAAATCCCTATCGCCACGCGTAGTTTATTCATCGCGGTGTCTCCCTTCACTCTGAACACAGAAACCCTCAGAACTTAGCAGACACCGTCGGCGTGGAACCCTGTCAAAACTTCCAGTAGGTAAAAGAGGGGACCTTATTGCGCCGGCGACTTCTTGCGCGGCAACTTTTCGTCACGCATGGCCGTGTTGTAGACAAACGCCGCCATAATCGTCGCCGCTTGTTTCAAATCGTCAGCCTGAATGCGATCGAAGACGTCCTGGTTCGAGTGATGGGTGCGGGTCTCGTACTCGATCTCGTCCTGGATAAACTGAAATCCCGGTAAACCGATCGCGTCGAACGGCAGATGGTCCGTGCCGCCTGTATTCGACGCCGTCAACGTCGACGCGCCGAGATCGCGAAACGGCTGTAACCACTGTCGAAAGATCGGGCGCACTGCTTCGTTGCCCTGCAAGTAAACGCCGCGGATTTTTCCGGTGCCGTTGTCGAGGTTGTAGTAAGCGGAAAGTTTGTCGTACTCAGGACCACGCGTGATCTTCTTCGCACTGCCGCCGCCGATCAAACGAAGAAAACTCTCGTCCTTCGATTCACCTGCCGGCTGACCAAAGTGCTTCGCAACGTAAGCCTCTGAACCGAGCAGGCCCTGCTCTTCTCCGGTCCATAGTGCAATCCGAATCGTGCGTCGCGGTTTGAGGCCCAACGCCTGAATGATACGGACGGCTTCCATCGCCGCAGCCACGCCGGCGCCGTTGTCAGTAGCGCCCGTGCCGGCGTGCCACGAATCGAGGTGCCCGCCGATCATCACGATCTCGTCGGCTTTGTCTGAACCCGGAATTTCGGCGACCGTGTTGTGGGCCATCATCGCGTCCTTCGAGAACTGCGAGACGAGCGACACTTTCATCCGCACCTTCTCGCCGGCTTTGATGATCCTTATCAACCGGTTGTACTGCTCGACGGCGAGCACGATCTGCGGCACGACCGAATCGGAATTGACGTCGAAAGCTTTTTTGCCGAAGAACATGCTGCGCACGGTAGCTAGCGGCGACGACATGTCTAAGTCAACCGGCACCAATGCTTCTTCGGCGAAGATCGCTCCGCCGTCGCCTCTGCTCGGCGAGACGATCAGCGCCGCGCCCTCGCTGTGCAAAAACTGCAACTGCTTGATGAAGAACATTCGAAACTTAAGTAACGCCTGAAGCGGTGGACTGGCGAGACGTGCCGCGAAATCTGATGGACCAGAGCCATCGGCATCGGCGAGTTCGAGAAGTTGCTTTTCCGTCAGGCGTGTGGCTCGCGGATCGAACTGCGGTTCGAGGTCACGTGCCGATCCGAAGAGAACTATCTTGCCGCGCAGTTGGCCCTTGAATCGGGCGAGGTCCGCTTCGTCTTTGGCATCGAGGTAGACGACCTCCGCGAGCGGAACATTCACAGCGGGTGACCATGCCAGCGGAAACGCGACCAACGGTATCGACTGCGGCTCGATCACCTCAGCCGAAAAACTCTTCAACACCCAACCGCGGCCGAATGGTCCCCACTCTTCGAGATGCGCATTTTGCAGTCCCCACTTCGTCAGTTGATCGCGCGTCCACTCATTTGCTCGCTTCATGTTTGGCGAGCCGGTCAGTCGCGGCCCGATGACGTCGGTCATGTAGCTCAAGGTCTGCATCACTTGCGATCGCTTGAAACCTTCTTCTCTGATGCGAGCAATCGGGTCGTTTGGATCGAGCGACGGCGTAGGCGCGGGCGTGGGCTGCTGCGCGAGAGCTGCGGAGGCAGTGACAAAAGTGATAATTATCAGTGTAAATACTGGGTGGAAACGTTGAGGCATGTTAATTATCTCCGAGGTTCTTTTGACGGCCTAATCGGTGTAATCTCTTGGTGCTGGCGCTGAGGTTCAAAGGCTAATACAAGGAAGCAAGGGTGCGCAATTCGTTTAGATCATACGCGCTGGGTTTGGCGGCGGTGGTCCTCGCGGTGTTACTGCGTTGGGCGCTCGACCCGCTGATGGGTGACGCGCTGCCGCTCGTCACGCTCTTCGGTGCAGTCGCGGCGGCGGTGTGGTTGGGCGGGTATCGCCTTGCGATTCCGGCCGCACTCGTCGGCTACGTCGCGTGCCATTATCTCTTCATTCCGCCGCGTCGCCACTTCGACATAGCTGACGTGGCGAACCAGGTAGGGCTGGTTGCATATCTATTCACCTCTTCCCTGATCATCGTTTTCGGCGAAGCAGCGCGCGTCGCTCACACTCGAACCGCTGAAAGCCGCGAGGTATTCAGAGTAACGCTGCGAAGTATTGGCGACGCAGTGATCACGACAGATATCGAAGGATGCATCACGTATATCAACGGAGTCGCCGAGTCGTTAACAGGTTGGGCTCAAGCGGACGCGCTGGGCCAACCGCTCGAGCGCGTGTTTCGAATAGTCAACGAGGTTACGCGACGACCTGTCGACAATCCCGCGATGAGAGCGTTGCGTGACGGAGTCGTCGTTGGCCTGGCAAATCATACCGTTTTGATCAGGAAAGACGGGATGGAGTGTCCGATCGACGACAGTGCTGCGCCGATTCGTGACGAACAAGGCCTCGTGTCGGGATGTGTGTTGATCTTTCGCGACGTTACGGTCCAACGTCTGGTCGAACGCGAAAAAGCGAATCAACTGCACACAGCTCGCCTGCTCGCGTCAATCGTCGAATCTTCAAACGATGCCATCATCGGCAAGTCACTCGACAGGCATCATTCAAAGTTGGAACGCCGCGGCTGAGCGGCTCTTCGGTTACACTGCCGAACAGGCGATCGGCCAGCATATCTCGCTCGTGATCCCACCCGATCTGCTGCCGGAGGAGGAGCAGATTATCAGCAGGTTAAAAGCGGGACAGAGGATCGAACAGTACGAAACGGAGCGAGTTCGCAGCGACGGTGAACGCATCCTTGTTTCACTAACCATCTCCCCAATCAAAGACGACTCCGGAAACGTGATTGGAGCTTCGAAGATCGTTCGCGACATCACCGACCTGCGAAGACTGGCAGCGGACCTGGCAGAGACCGATCGTCGCAAGAACGAGTTTCTGGCGACGCTTGCGCACGAGCTCAGAAATCCGCTCGCGCCGATGAGTAACATGCTTGAAGTCGTGAAACGCGCGAGTGGCGACGGCGAGACTTTGAAGCGAGCGCACGACACGATCGAAAGACAGTTGGCCCAGATGGTCCGATTGGTCGACGATCTGCTGGATCTGAATCGCATCACGCACGATCGTCTCGAGTTGCGGCGTAGCGAAGTCGAGTTATCGGCGGTGATTCAGCAAGCGGTTGAAGTGGCGCTTCCGCTGATCGATGCGGTGGGACACAATCTCGTCGTCGACGTCCCCGCGGAACCGATTTATCTAAACGCCGACCGGGCGCGGTTGGCCCAGGTATTTGGCAATCTGCTCAATAACAGTTCTAAGTATACGCGTCCGAACGGGCAAATTTTGCTGACGGTCTGGCGCACGGGTGACGAGGTGCTCGTTTCCGTCAAGGACGACGGCGCCGGAATACCGCCCGACAAATTGGACAGCATTTTTGATATGTTTATGCAGGTCGATCGCTCGGCTGAGCGGTCGCAGGGTGGTCTCGGTATCGGTCTAACTTTGGTGAAGCGTTTGGCGGAAATGCACGGCGGATCGATCGAAGCGAAAAGCCGCGGGGAAGGACAAGGAAGTGAGTTTGTTGTGCGGCTTCCGATAGTTCAGAAGCCGGCGCAGGCATTGAAGGCAGCGGAAGATGTACCGGCGGAGTCGTCACCACAGCGCCGGATCCTGATTGTTGACGATAACAGAGACTCCGCTGACTCATTGGCGCTGCTGTTGGAGATCACCGGCAACGAAACGTACATGGCGCACGATGGGGAGGAGGCAGTGGCAGCGATTGAGAAGCACCGGCCGGAGGTTGTGCTGCTGGATATTGGTCTGCCAAAGTTGGATGGACACGAGGTGTGTCGCCGAGTTCGAGAGCAGCCGTGGGGTAAAGACATTGTGGTGATCGCGTTGACGGGTTGGGGCCAGGAAGATGATCGACGCAAGTCTGAGGAAGCTGGGTTTAATGGGCATCTCGTGAAGCCGGTGGATTACGATAAGCTGTTGCAGTTGTTGGGTTGATATGATTCGACGAATTATCAAAATCCTGATCGCGTTTTGTTTATTGCTGCTTGTGGCGAAGTCTGTTACCGAAGCGCAGAACAAGACGCCGACTGCTGCTCGTGTTACCCGAGCGCAAACGCGAGAGGCTGAACGATTGCTCGCGGGGCTCGGTTATTGGACTGGGCCGGTTGATGGCGTGTTCGATGCGGGTTCGCGGTTTGCTTTGGTGGCGTTTCAGAAATGGGAACAACGGCCGGTGACTGGGATCGCTGAGCGTCGAAGAGATTGAAGCGATTCGCAATGCGAAGACGCCCACGCCGCGGGACGGTGATTACGAGCACGTCGAAGTTGACGTCGATCGACAGGTGTTACTGATCGTCGATGGAAAAGGAGGCGTGCGCGTGCTGCCGGTTTCGACGGGCACTGACAAGCCGTTTGTTTATGGCGGGCAGACGAGTATCGCCTACACGCCGCGCGGGCGGTTTGTTGTTTATGAGAAGGGAGTTGGGTGGGAAAACAATTCGCTCGGCATGTATTACCCGAATTACATCAGCGGCGGTATCGCAGTTCACGGCCACCTAAGCGTTCCGGCGCGACCGGCGAGTCATGGTTGTATTCGGATCCCGGTCTACGCCGCTCGTGACGTGAGCAAGCTTCTGCCGTTGGGAACGATCGTGCTGGTCTACGATAAAGTGTCGTTTGTATCGGCGAAGTCGTGGGTGGAGAACCCGAAGCTGAAAGAGGCGGCCTTAGCGAACAGCGTTCTGTACTAACCGGCGTCTGTAGTAACAACAGGGCTCAATTCGTCGCCCACAGCGCAACCAGCGCCGGCACGATTAACCAGAGCAATCCCTTCACGAGGAAGAACATAAAACCCCAGAACCCGAGGCGTTTGATCCACTTTATTGCTTTCATCCGACCGTCTCGCCAAGCTCAATTTAAATTAGGTAAATATAGACTCATCGACTCAGAACTACCAGTCGAATGCTCGAATGCAAAAACAAGTTCGCTCGTGGCTACTCACTCGCCCGGACGAGGCCTATGAGTTGCGGGAGTTTGGCCGGCCCGAAGTAGACATTGTGCTCCGCGTCAAACAGCAGTCGATTGCCGTCAAACTTGAAGTTCATCGTGGAATAGTAGGGCGTTTCGGAGAGGACGATCTTTACGGTGAAGGTGTCGTCCGCGTTCCATGCGCCGCTGGCGGCGACAAAAGGATTTGCGGGCACGCTGAGGGCGCGATTGAGCCCGTTCGTAAATTGGCCGCGGCTGTTGGTCCATTTATCTCTTCCGATTGTCATGCGTGTTTCGCCGGCGACGGTTCGTACGATGAGCGACGAAGACGTCGAGTTGAAATCAAAAGAAACTGCCTTGATGCCGCGATCATTCTCCGCAAACTCGAACCACTTTCCGGAAACGCTCGAGGAGATCGGAGACGATGCCGAACCGCTCGGGAATTTAACTCGAAGTGCGGCGAGTCGCGTTTCGAGTTGGCGTCGAGCGGCCGGATTCTCAGGCAGACGTCCGGGTTTCATCGCCGGCAGGAGCTTGTCCCAAACGAGGTTCATGACTTGTTGCATGTTGCGTACTCCGCTGGTAATCGCAACCACGGCGTCGAGTTCGGGAATCACCATGCAGTACTGGCCAAACGCTCCGTCACCTCGGAAGGAATTGTGGCGCGACCGCCAGAATTGGTAACCATAACCCTGGTCCCAATCGCTCGCGGGCGCCGAACCAGTTGACGTTTGCATCGAAGTAGCCTGTTGAACCCAGGTCGCTGGTATTAACTGCTTACCGTTCCACATTCCCTTCCGAAGATAGAGTTCACCAAACCGCGCGATCTCTTCCGTGCGCACGGACAGACCATAGGCGCCCGCTGTTATTCCCTGCGGGCTGCTGACCCAAACAGGATCTTTGAATCCGAGCGGATCGAAGAGTCGCGGACGCAGGTATTCGAGCACTGTCATGCCGGTGACCTTTTGCACGATGGCGGAGAGCATGTAAGTCGCCGGTGAGTTGTAGAGAAAGTGCGTGCCCGGTTTGAATGGCACGGAGTGAGTGAGAAAAGTCTTCACCCACGTATCGGTTTGTTTGCCTGGATCGTCTGCGCGGATCGGGGCCTCAACCTGATTGCCGGTGTTCATGCGCAACAGGTCGCGCACGCGCATTGCGCGCAGATTAACGGATGCTTCGGCGGGTGCTTCTTCGGGGAAAAACTTGATGACCGGATCGTCGATGTTTAGTTTTCCCTCGGCGACCGCGAAACCGACTGCCGTTGAAGTAAAACTCTTGCTCAGCGAATACAGAACGTGCGGCGTGTCGCGATCGTACGGAGCCCACCAGCCTTCCGCCACCACATGTCCATGACGAACGAGCATAAAGCTGTTCATGGTGTCGATCTCTTTGTCGGCAGCTTCGACAAAGGCGAGCAGGTCGGCGGAAGCGATTCCCTGTTGCTCAGGACTGCTGCGTGGCAGTGACCCGGATTTTTGCGCCCACGAAGCAGGGGCAACTAGAGAAACGATTAAGCATAGAAGAACAACAGAAGCGGATGTGTGGAGGCGTTTTGTCTTCATGTCTGATATGGGTAATACGGGTCTTAGTCTTACAATCGGTGTTGCCTCTCCCGGAAATATCTTTGAAAGGGGTCTAAATGGAACCAAGAATTGACTACTTGAAATCAGCGCGTGGAGCTTATCACGCGATGTTAGGCATCGAACAATATTTGCAGCAGTGCGGATTGGAAAAGTCGCTGCAGGAACTGATCAAGTTGCGTGTTTCGCAGCTCAACGGATGCGCATACTGTATCGACATGCACTGGAAGGACCTGAGAGCGGCGGGCGAATCCGAGCAGCGACTCTACGGCCTGGACGCGTGGGAAGAATCGCCCTATTACACGGATCGCGAGCGAGCGGCTCTTGCCTGGGCTGAATCGGTAACCAACATTCAAGACGGCCATGTGCCGGATGCGGTGTTTGAGCATGTGAAGAAGTTCTTCAACGACAAAGAACTTGCCGATTTAACCTTGGCGGTGACGGCAATCAACTCCTGGAATCGGCTGAGCATTGCGGCAAGAACCGTCCCGGGTACTTACCAGCCGGCCAAGACGCACGGCGCGTAAAAAGAAAGCCCGCCAGAGCAAACGCTCTCGCGGGCTTCCTTTGAATAATCGGCGCTGCAACACCGAAATTTTCACTTCTGGTCCAACGGAATTGCGATGTCAATCACGACGTCCTGAGGATTGAATGCGCCACTGAAAGTCGCCTTTCCCGTGAACAAATTAATATTATAAAGAGCTGACCGACCAGCCCTAACCAGAGTAGCCAAGCCCCGAACGTTGTCCGTGGAGCCGTCGCGCAAAATGCTATAGATATCGAAACCGACATCCGCCGTCGTATCGACGTTCAGTTTGCCGGTCAGGTTTAGAGTCCCATTGTTTGGCGGCGCTTGAATAGCCACTTGGTCCAGAGTTGAGTCGATGTCGTAAAGGGTCGTCGCGGTGTTGGGATCTGAATCATTGTTGGTATACGCCACCGCCGTCACTCCGCTGGTCGCAGGGCCGTGTAATTGATTGGATCGTCGCTCGAAGTTGCACCGTTCTCGACATTAGCCCGAAGGTTCTGGCCCACGTCACTGACGATGCGGAGACGATCCACCGTTGGGTTGAAGTCAACGCCAAAGAAACTACCTGAGAGAGCCACGTTCAAACGAGAACGCAACGTCGCTTGGGCTGTATCGAGGCTCAGCGTGTACACACCACCAGCGTTGCCCAGTCCGTAAAGGACGCCGTTAGCAGGTCGGAAGTCGATACCAACCAGACTCGTATCGATAACAAGGCCAAAGATCTGTCCAATGGCGGAGGCATCCCCTGGACGTTTTTCATCAAAGCAGATGAGCCGTTGATCCGATGTTAACCCCACGACTTCGAGGTTGTCGGCTCGATTGCCTCTATCGTGACCGCTCCAGCCGTCACCGCAACGACCTGAGCGATTGTCATCTACACCTCTAATGCCTTTGTAGTTAGCTTGCGCAACGTTGGCCACGAGCGCTATTACCATCACGGCATATAACGCCGAGCGCGTGAACGCCTGATTAAGAGCTACAAGAATAAGTTTCATCTCCATCTCCTGAAAACAGGGTCGAATACGCACGTCAGCAGCTTGCCCCGAACAACACTGCCTCGTGGAACTGCTGGCGTTCCGGCAATTGTTTGTGGACTTTAGGGGAGTCGAGAAGATTTACGAAAGTGAAGACTCGATTGGATTCACAGGTTGAAGATCAATTGCGGAAGCAGTGTGGGAAGCCCAAGCCCGCACGATTAACGCGAGCGTGGTTTGTAAAGCGGCAGGCAGAAAAGACTAAAGCCCGCTTGAATTGAATCAAGCGGGCTTTTGAAATAATCCCGGCGACTTCCTACTCTCCCACGCAGTTTCCCGCGCAGTACCATCGGCTCCAGCAGGCTTAACTTCCGTGTTCGGGATGGGAACGGGTGTGACCCTGCCGACAAAATCACCGGAAAACTTATTAGAGCTTTCCCTTTGAATATTCGCATTGTCGAAATGTGCGACAAAGTGCAAAGATCAAAGTACAAAGCTCAAAAATCGACAAGCTTAACTGCTTGTGGCAAGTCATCAAGCGCAAGTCTGACGACGGCTTGTTGCTTGAGTAAATTTTATGGTCAAGCCATGGGACTGATTAGTAGTGGTCAACTGAACGCATTACTGCGCTTACATATCCACCCTATTACCTCGTGGTCTACAAGGAGTCTCACTGGCAGGTCTAATCTTGGGTCTGGCTTCACGCTTAGATGCATTCAGCGTTTATCCATGCTCCACTTAGCTACCGAGCGCTACGGCTGGCGCCATAACTCGTACACTAGAGGTGGATCCATCCCGGTCCTCTCGTACTAAGGACAGATTCCCTCAAACCTGCTCCGCCCACACCAGATAGGGACCGAACTGTCTCGCGACGTTCTAAACCCAGCTCACGTACCGCTTTAATTGGCGAACAGCCAAACCCTTGGGACCTTCTTCAGCCCCAGGATGCGATGAGCCGACATCGAGGTGCCAAACCCTGCCGTCGATGTGAACTCTTGGGCAGGATCAGCCTGTTATCCCCGGCGTACCTTTTATCCGTTGAGCGACGGCCCTTCCATACAGAACCGCCGGATCACTAACTCCTACTTTCGTACCTGTTCGACTTGTTTGTCTCACAGTCAAGCTGGCTTATGCGTTTACACTCTACGGCTGATTTCCAAACAGCCTGAGCCAACCTTCGAGCGCCTCCGTTACAATTTGGGAGGCGACCGCCCCAGTCAAACTACCCGCCTGATAGTGTCCCTCAGCCGGATGACGGCTGTAGGTTAGAGTCCAGACAAACGAAGGGTGGTATCTCACCGTTGGCTCCCCGAAGCCCAAAAGCCTCGGTTCAAAGCCTCCCACCTATCCTGCGCATCGTTTGCCCGAACCCACTATCAAGTTGTAGTAAAGGTGCACGGGGTCTTTCCGTCTAGATGCGGGAAACCGGCATCTTCACCGGTACTACAAGTTCGCTGTGCCTCTCGTTAAGACAGCTCCCAGATCGTTACGCCATTCGTGCAGGTCGGAACTTACCCGACAAGGAATTTCGCTCTGACTTTGTTACATCAACTCGCGTTGACGGGTTGGTCATTTCTGCCAACCTCTGCATGTCGCCATGCAGCACGGACTATATCTTCACCTCTTCCCGAGGTGCCTGGCGTGTAGTCTCTGAGGATTCTAAGAATCTGGATGGTTTCTTGCGATTCATCGTTTGTGCGATTCTCGCAATCTCCATGATGCCTTCAGAATTCAGATGTTCTCTTTCTCGGATCAACTCAAGCACTCGTGCGAACTTTTCAAAGTCCTCACGTTTAGCTGTTCTGAGTTGATTCTCTCGAAAGAACGGAATGATCTTTTCTCTCAAGGATCGCAATCGACCGAACACAGAAGCGATAAAGCGGCTCCTTGTGATTATCGTTGCGCCGATTGATAAAGACCTTTCCACATTCAAAGAACTCTTTGAGATCATGCAATGCTTGCAAGCTCTTTTCACCTTGAGTTACGACGAACTCAGGGAAAACTTGCCAGCCCGTAGCTGTTGTTGCTTTCTGAATGGTTACTGAAAAGCAACCTTCTCCGTCAACAAAACCTACGATCCATCCGACTGTTCTTAGCCTTTCCTGCTGATCATCTGCACCCAACATATTGTCACTGCCTTTCTGGGGCGAGTAATGTGGGATACTCAGACTTTCCAGCATATAGCCAAGTTTGACTAAGGCTGCATTAGATCAACCTTAGGACCGTTATAGTTACGGCCGCCATTCACTGGGGCTTCGATTCGTAGCTTCGCCTTGCGCTGACCACTCCTCTTAACCTTCCAGCATTGGGCAGGCGTCAGCCCCCATACGTCGTCTTCACGACTTTGCGGAGACCTGTGTTTTTAGTAAACAGTCGCCTGGGACATTTCTCTGCGACCATCCCGGAGGATGGCACCCCTTTTCCCGAAGTTACGGGGCTAGTTTGCCGAGTTCCTGAACGAGAGTTCTCACAAGCGCCTTAGGATTCTCACCCCACCTACCTGTGTCGGTTTGCGGTACGGTCACATCGCGTGTATAGCTGAACGAGAATTTTCTTGGCAGCTGGGGTCAGCGACTTTTTTCGGGTTTAACCCCTACTTTCGTCCCTACCTTTACCCTGATGCCGCCCGGATTTACCAAAGCGGCGGGCTATGGTGAGTTCAACGGCACATCCATCGGCCGTCTCGCCTACCCTACTGCGTCCTCCCACAGCACACGTTAGTGGTTCCGGAATATTAACCGGATTTCCATCGACTACGCCTTTCGGCCTCGCCTTAGGTACCGACTAACCCTGAGCAGATTAACTTTACTCAGGAAACCTTAGGTTTACGGCGCGCGGGGTTCTCACCCGCGTTATCGCTACTTATGCCGACAGAGTCTTTTCCGATCGCTCCAACGGCCCTTTCGGTACCGCTTCACAGCTACGGAATGCTCGCCTACCATCCATGCATTGCTGCATGAATCCGAAACTTCGGTACGTAGTTTAAGCCCCGTTATATTGTCGGCGCAGGGCTGCTTGACCAGTGAGCTATTACGCTTTCTTTAAAGGATGGCTGCTTCTAAGCCAACCTCCTGGCTGTCAGTGCTTCCCTACTTCCTTTTCCACTTAACTACGATTTAGGGACCTTAGTTGTCGGTCTGGGCTGTTTCCCTCTCGACCACGGAGCTTAGCCCCCGTAGTCTGACTCCCGGATATGCGTTCGCGGCATTCGGAGTTTGATTGGGTTCGGTAACCTTGTGAGGCCCCTAGCCCATTCAGAGCTCTACCACCGCGACGATTCATCCGAGGCTAGCCCTAAAGCTATTTCGGCGAGAACGAGCTATCACGAAATTTGATTAGCCTTTCACCCCTATGCACAGCTCATCCAAATGGTTTTCAACCCAAACTGGTTCGGCCCTCCACGTG
>CAVVHR010000011.1:0-432500 GCA_963748145.1 uncultured Acidobacteriota bacterium | reverse complement strand
CTTCTTCCCTGAGTTTTTTCGACGCTTCGAGAACATCGTCAGGCATGACGTTGCGCGACTCGATCCATCCTTCAGTCGCGTTTTCGTCGCGCGCTTTAACTCGCAGCCATCGTTCTTTTCTGGCGTTGTCGCTTGGATCGTTGACGTCGGTTGAATCGAGGATGTCTACGGCATCGCCGCGGCTCACCTGCAACAGGTCGGCGGCAACTACAGCAGTCGAGCTCCGAATCTGCGCGCGGCGCGCGACGATCACCCCCGTGCTGTTTTTAGAGGCGAGCGTTTGGCAGCCGGCCAGCAGTAAAGGAACGATAAAAATAACCAGCGTCTTAAATGCGCGCATCCTTAATCCTCGATACTCAATAGCCAAGTGATTTCAACAAGCGTTTCTGATCGTCGTCAACCTTATTACCCAGTATTAAACGTGAACTCTTCCCACTCGTATCCAAAACCAATCCATACGACGCGAGGTAGCGATCCAGTTCGAGATCCTTCTTTCCTGAGATGTATGCCGCGGCGAGATCGGCAGCTCCGGGACTCGAACTCAGCAGCCCGATTATAACGTCATTTCCATCGGCCCGGTCAGCCTTGCCCGGACTGAACAACTCCCGATAACGGCTGAGCAGCGTCGTTTTTCCTCCCGATTCCTTTCGCAGCACCAAGTCAAACAAAAACGCCACCAGCATTCCCTTGTCGTAAACAACCGGCCACGGATGCGTCCAGCGCCTCTCAGACGCCTCGATCAACGAAAGCACATTCGGATAGGAGATGTAGGAATCGTAAACGCGCGCGAGCGTGTCAAGATACTCGCGAAAATCGATTGCTTTCATATCGAGCGCGGTGAGCAGCGCCGCGTACAGCGTGAAGCCCTCGAAAAACCAATCGTAATCACCACGTAAGGTCAGAGCGTTGGGCACCCACAAGTGAAGGACCTCATGCGCGAAGATGATTTCAAGCTGCCCTTTCCAGTTGTCGATCTGCGCTTGCGAATCCATCAGGAGCAAAACTGTGGAACCGCGAGTTTGCGCCCGCCATTTTGTGGAGCCAATGGCAACTGGAAGCGGCGCGATCATCACCGCCGGACGCGACGGTAATCTGAACGCCGTCAGCTCCAGATACCTCTCCATCACACGCGTCGCCGCCTTCACGGCAACGGAATCTTTGAACGGCCACGTTCCAGTTACAAAGCTGTCCAACTCCTTCTTTGACGTTCTACGAATAGAGCGACCTACAAAGAAGATCGCGTCGTCAGGTTCGGAAACCTGGTACACCCCGTCGGCGTCGGGCGCAATTGCCGATTGAATCGTCCATCCCTTGGGGACGCTCAACTCCGTCGAAATCGCCTCCATTCCCTGCGGCAACAGATCCGCAAACATCAGGAACCCGTGATCTTCGTTGAGCCACGAGACATGCGCCACGTCCGCTGGCGACGGACGACGCAAATGCACCACATAGTCGATCTCAGTCGCGGCGTCCGCCGAACGAAACTCGCCCATCGCAATCATCCGCACGTACACGCCGTTCGCGCGGAAGCGATCGATTCTCTCGGCGATCCCCAACACTCCGGCATGTGCATTTCTAAACGACCACAAGCGAGACGGAGAAAAAAGGTGGGCCTGAACTACAACAGTTTCCGGTGAAGTGACTGTGATCTTGACGCGAGTCTGGGCTTGCGCGCGGCCTTCAATGGACGTAAGGCAAATGAATGCCGCACAAAGGCCTAAAATCAAAAGGGCGGATTGCGTTTTACGAGGGGCTGTCAGTACAATTCCTCCGCTCCCGGAATCTAACACATCCGACAATGACTGGCATGCTCATACGTCCTCTTCAGTTCCGCGCAGGTTTTTCGCGTTGGCTGGGACTGTTGCTCATCGCCTTCATTCTGTACGGAACGACGGTCGAGGCCGCACACCGGCACGGCCGCGTGCTCACCGACAACAGCGACGTCACTTCGCTGACGCACTCGCAAGATTCAGGAAATCTGACAGGCGGTCAAACCGGATGCGGCGACTGTCTGATTTGCCAGTTACACCAGAACTTCAGCACGACACTGATTGCGTTTCGGCTCGTCGATCCGCCGGTTCGCATTCTGTACCAAACAACCACCGTCGTCGCTCCGGATCTACTTTCCCAAATAACCAGCCCGCTCTCGGGACGCGCACCTCCGTTTATCTCCTAGTCGAAGTCCGCACGGCAGCTCATTCACAGCCGCAGGTCAAAAAACCGCGAGACGTGTGAATTGGGCCAACACCTAATTGGACCATCACGGAGATAAATCGATGATTTTACGCCGCATTCTTTTTACATTTCTTGTTTTCGGCCTGGCTAACCTAACGGCTCTCGCACAGTCTTCAGGAACAGCAACCCTCAAAGGCACGGTTACACTCGGCACCACCGGCAAGCCTGTTCACAACGTAATGATCACTGTGCTTCAACTAAAACGCACCGTGACTACCGACGACGACGGCCACTACGAATTCACCAATCTGCCGTACGGCAAGTACGACATCGTCGCGCAGCTCGATCGCGTTCCTGACGTTGTTCGCAACGCCAACCTAACCAGCGGCGACGCTACGGTAGACTTTCAGATCGAACTCACCAGCCTGCGCGAAGAAGTGACCATTACCGCGACCGGAAACGAACAAGCGGTTAGCACTTCGATTCAATCCGTCGAAGTGCTCGGATCGATCGAGCTCGCGAAGAAAAGTCCCGTTTCACTTGGCGAAGCACTTGACGGCGAACTCGGAGTTGCGAAGCGAAGCTTCGGACCCGGCACCGCGCGACCAGTGTTGCGAGGTCAGGACGGCGATCGCGTGCAGATCACACAGGACGGCACACGCGTCGGCGGACTCGGTTTTCAATCCGGCGATCACGCGGAACCGATCGACGTGCTGACGGTCGAGCGAGTCGAGATCGTCAAAGGTCCGGCAACGCTTCTCTATGGCAGCAGCGCAGTCGGAGGCGTCGTCAATGTCATCTCCGGACACGATTCACCACATAAGGGCATGACGGGATACCTGACCGGTGTCGGCGGGACAAACGGAGGTCAAGGCGGTGGCAGCGCCGGTTTCGAATTCGGTTCCGAACGGTGGTTGTTTTGGGGAAACGGCGGCGGTCAACGTTCTGGCGATTACAAAACGCCGCTCGGAGTTGTCGAAAACTCGTTCTCACGCGAAGGCAGCGCGGCAGCGGGATTAGGTTACTACCCAACCAAGGGGTTCTTCAGTGTCAATTACAACTTCAACAAGCGACGTTACGGCATTCCAACCGATCCGAATGATCCCGAAGCAGAGATCGTCGAACTAAACCCCACACGTCACAGCGTCGAGTTTCGCGGCGGCTTTCGCGAGAACCGATCACTTCGTCAGCGCAGGAACGTTCTCGGTTCAATACAGCAATTACAAACATTCCGAGATCGAATCGGAAACCGGCGAGATCGGTACGTCATTCAAGAACAACACCGTTCTGTACCAGGGAATGTTTGACCAGCGAAAGCAGGGCCGACTCTCGGGACGTTTTGGTTTCTGGGGAATGCATCGCGATTTCGCTGCGACGGGCGAAGAGGCGCTTGCTCCGCCAACGAAGCACAATGCTTTCGCCGTCTTCGGCCTCGAGACGTTGGACTTCGAACCCGTTTCAATTCAGTTTGGCGGGCGCGTCGAAAACAACCGCTACAACCCGGAAGTGACCGTGACACGCGGAGTTCTTCCCGATCGGAGCTTCACCGGATTCTCGGGCGCGGCCGGCATTCGCGTGAAAACGTGGGAGGGCGGCGCGTTCGTTTCAAACTTCACGCATTCCTATCGCGCACCATCACTCGAAGAGCTGTACAACCTTGGACCACACCGCGGAAACCTTGCATTCGAAATCGGCGACCCAAACCTCACTCGAGAACGAACAGACGGCCTCGACTTCGGCATTCGCCATTCCTCGAAACGCCTGCGCTTCGAAGCGAACGGCTTCTACTACCACATGAACAACTTCGTCTTTCTCGCGCCCACAGGAGTGTTTGAAGAGGGGCTCGTCGTCGCCAATTACGACCAGGCCGCGGCACGTTTCGTGGGCACTGAAGCGCGTTTCGAAACCGAGCTGCACCCTGCCATCTGGCTCAACCTGGGTCTCGACTACGTCAACGCCGAACTGACAGCCAACGACACCCCGCTACCGCGAATTCCGCCGTTGCGCGGTCGCGCGGGCGTTGAGATCCGTTATAAAGGCCTTCTGTTGAACCCGGAAATCATCATGGCTAATCAGCAGAATCGCGTATTCCCGAATGAGACACGGACCGCCGGATACGCCGTCGCGAACCTCTCAGGCTCGTACCTGTTTGCCCACGGCCACACCGCGCATATCGTCTCATTTAACTTTTTCAACATGGGCGACACGCTGTATCGTAATCATCTCTCGTTCATTAAACAGTTTGCGCCGGAAATGGGGCGCGGGATGAGGGTCACTTATACGCTGAGGTTCTTCTAAGCAGGCGAATGTACAGATTTTGTGAACTGGCTTCGCGGGCCAAACGTATGGCAAACTGCGCGTGCGAATTGTTTGCTCCCAAAACCGAAGGAATTCGCCATGAGTCTGGTCAAGATTATCGTCATCACAATCATCGTTCTTCTCAGCATTCTGTTTTTTGGGCGTTTTTTCGTCTAAACGCACCGAAGACGCCCGGGCAGATCCCTCTTGTTTGCCTATTATTCTGCCTGTTTTTCTACGTTCAACCTGTAACTGTCGCCGCCCAGGATCCGCCCGATGACATAGATGTCGTCAGCGTAAGCACGGATCTGCTGCTCTTCCCGATTCGCATTCGAGACAAGAAGGGTCAGGCCGTCGCGGGTCTGACTGAACAGGACCTGACATTAAAAGACCAGGACAAGGTCACCGCCGGAATCTATTTCGCGCCAGGCGCAGACCGCGTCGCCATGCTCTTCGCCCTGGACCAGTCGGGCAGCCTTCAACAGATTATTTCCCAACAGCGTGACGCCGCGCTCGCGCTCTTCTCCCGGTTCAGCGACCGGTCGAGCATCGCCATACTTCGTTTCTCTCAAAACTCCAACCTCACGCTTCCCTTCACCAAAGACACAGAAGCGGCGCGATCCGCGTTCCGGTTTCGTGCCGGACAAAACGCTCGCACCGCAATCTTCGACGCTGCCGCGGATTCGTTTGAAGCTTTCGAAGATCTCCCGAACGTGCGCTCCGAGCGCCGGATCGTCGTGCTCATCAGCGACGGACTCGACAATCAGAGTGCGAGAAGTGCCGACGCGGTGATCAACATGGCTATCGAGAAACGCGTCTCGTTCTACGTCATCCATCTTCCGTTATTCGAACCGCGTGACGGCAGACTCGAAGTGCGCCGTCCGTCGAAAGGTTTCCGCGAACTCGCCGAGAAGACGGGAGGAAAATATTTTCTCGTCGGCGACAGAAGCTCCGCGCTCATGCCGAAAGACCAGGATCTGACGCCGATCTTTCAAGCCATCGAAGAGGATTTGAAAAGTCAGTATCTTCTGGGTTTCTATATAGCTGAGTCAGCGCGGGACAATCGACGACACTTTTTTTCTGTGACCCTGAAGCCCGAGCTTCAGTATTCGATCTGGGGTCGTCGCTATAACCGGACGCAAGAATTCACGATCAATCTGCCGCCATCCAAATGACACTAATCAAACGCGCCTTAATCAGTGTTTCTGACAAAACCGGAATTATCGACTTCGCTCGCGAACTCAAGAACTTCAACGTGGAAATCATCAGCACCGGCGGAACTGCAAAGTCGTTACGCGACGCCGGAATCGACGTGATCGACATCTCCGACGTAACCGGCTTTCCGGAGATGATGGACGGACGCGTCAAAACTCTGCACCCGCGCGTTCACGGCGGACTGCTCGCGCTGCGCGATAATCCCGAACACGTCGCGGCGATGGATCGTAACGGGATCCAGCCGATCGATATGGTGGTGGTGAATCTTTATCCGTTTGCCGCAACGATCGCTCGCGAAGGAGTGACGCGCGAAGAAGCGATCGAACAGATCGACATCGGTGGTCCAGCGATGATCCGTTCGGCAGCAAAGAACGCGCGCGATGTCGCCGTGGTCACTGCTCCAGGTCAATACGAAGCGTTGATGCTTGAGCTGAAGGAGAATGACGGGTCGTTGTCGAATGCGACTCGCGAGCGGCTCGCACAGGAGGCGTTTCAGCAAACAGCGCAATACGATTCGATCGTGAGTTCGTACCTCGGCGGCAACGAGTTGTGTTTATTCCTGAAAAAAACCGCGCATTTAAGATACGGTGAGAATCCACACCAGCAGGCCGCTCTTTATCAAACTGGCGATGCTGGCGGAGTCGCCAATGCCGAACTACTGTCCGGCAAGGAGATGTCGTTCAACAACTACGTCGACGCCGATGCCGCGTGGCAGCTCGTCTGCGACTATGACGCAACGACCTGCGCGATCATCAAGCACACGAATCCGGCCGGCGTTGGTCAGGGCGAGACGGTGGCCGTTGCTTACCAACGAGCACTCGCCACGGATCCGGTTTCAGCATTCGGTGGCATCGTTGCCATAAACAGACTCGTTGATGCGACAGCCGCCCAGGAGATCACGAAGATTTTTACCGAAGTCGTGATCGCTCCTGGTTACGACGCCGACGCACTCAACATACTTCAGGCAAAGAAAAACCTGCGCGTGTTGCGCATGAGCTCGGTCGAGCCGGCAAAAGGTCCCGAGTACAAACAGATCAGCGGCGGCATGCTGGTCCAAACAAGAGACCAGCATCAACTCAAGCGAGAAGATCTGAAAGTCGTCTCCGAACGTCAACCAACAGACGAAGAAATCCGCGCGCTACTTTTCGCCTGGACCGTTTGCAAGCACACGAAATCAAACGCGATCGTTTACGCGCGTGACGGTCAAACGGTCGGCGTCGGCGCAGGACAGATGTCGCGCGTCGATTCGGTCCGCATCGGCGCGATGCGCGCGCAACTACCCGTCGCCGGATCCGTTCTGGCGTCGGACGCTTTTTTCCCCTTTCGCGACGGCCTCGACGAGGCGGCGCGCAACGGCATCACCGCTGTTATCCAACCCGGCGGCTCGGTTCGCGACGACGAGGTCATCGCCGCCGCAAACGAGCATGGTCTGGCGATGGTCTTTACAGGTGTGAGGCATTTCAAACACTGATATTATGAGCACCAACATGGCTGACAACGAAAATTCAATCCGTTGCCGCTACTGCGGCCAGCGAAATCAGGTACGAACGGACGGTGGTGACGCGCCGCGCTGTGGGCGCTGCCGGCTGCCGCTTTCCGATGCGCCGCACAAGAAATTTGCCCGGCTCGACAAGGACCAGTACATCCATCCCGACGATCGGCGTGCGCTGGCCGCGTTGCGAGCGATTCCCGGGATCGACTCGGCGCTCAAGAAACTTCTCGCGGTCACTGGCGAATCGGCAATTCGCGTGATCTTCACGGCAAGCGCGGTGAAAGTTACGCCGACGCAATGTCCCGATCTTTACGCCAAGCTCCAGATCGCCTGCACCACGCTCGGCGTCGACATGCCCGAGCTGTTCGTTCAGCAAAACCCGGTCGTTAACGCGTTCACGGGCGGCGTCGAACGACCGATCATCGTCTTGTATTCGCAACTGATCGAACGTTTGACTGACGAAGAAGTTTTGGCGGTCGTGGCCCATGAAGTGGGCCATATTCACTCCGAACACGTGCTGTACCTGACAGCCGCGCGGCTGATCGAGTTCCTGGCGAAGAGCGCGGTGATGGCGTCGCCGTTAACGTTCATCGTAAAGGAACTGCTAACGATGAGCATGCGCGCTGCGCTGCTTGCCTGGGCGCGTCGCGCCGAGTTGTCGTGCGACCGCGCGGCACTGCTCGTCACGCAGGACGCAAACGTCATCGGCCGCACGATGATGAAACTCGCCGGCGGCACATTCGCGTCGCGCGTCGATTACGATCAGTTTCTCGCACAGGCACGCGACTTCCAGAAAAACTACGACGAGAAAGCTCTCGATCGTTTCTGGGCCGACGTGATCACATCCGGCTTGAGCCATCCGTTCCCGGTCTGGCGCGTCGCCGAGATTCTGCAATGGGTTGAAAGTGGTGAATACAAGGCGCTAATCAACGCGCCGGAAAGCGCAGCCGCGTAAGCCACAAGAGGTCGGCAAGGCAAAGCCATGCCGCACATCCGGCGGCAAAGCCGATGCGAAAAGGACTTACAGCGGAAACTTTTACAACCGACCGTTGAAACACTCTATGCTTGGAAACAAAAAAGGAATCATCTTCGGAGTTGCCAACAAGCGTTCGATCGCCTGGGCCACCGCACAAGCCTTACACGAAGCGGGCGCCCAACTCGCATTCACCTACCAGGGCGAGCGGCTGAAAGAGAACGTCGAAAGCCTTACCAGCGAAGTCATGCCGCAATCGCTTTTGCTCTCTTGCGACGTGACGAAGCAGGAAGAGGTCGACGAAACGTTTCGCCGAGTCGGCGAAGAGTATGGCAAGCTCGACTTCCTGATTCACAGCATCGCCTTCGCACCACGCGAAGCGCTCGGCGGCGAGTTTCTCAACACCAGCCGCGAAGCATTCCTGACTGCACTCGAGATCAGCGCCTATTCGTTGCCGCAACTCGCTCGCGCCGCTGCGCCGTTGATGACCGAAGGCGGCAGCATCGTCTGCATGTCTTACTACGGCGCCGAGAAAGTCGTCGCCGGTTATAACGTGATGGGCGTGGCCAAGGCCGCACTCGAAGCCAGCACTCGTTATCTCGCCAAAGACCTTGGACCACGCAACATCCGCGTCAACGCCATCAGCGCTGGTCCAATCCAAACCCTTTCCGCTCGCGGTGTGGCAGATTTCAGCACGATGCTGAAACATCACGCCGAACGCGCGCCACTCGGACGCAACGTCGACGCGCGCGAGGTCGGAAACACCGCCGTCTTCCTTTGTAGCTCCATGTCATCCGGGATCACCGGCGAAGTGATCTACGTCGACTGCGGCTACAGCATCATGGGTATCTGAGATGGCGAAGAAGATTGGCGACGACGAGACTGCCGCACCCGGAAATCCATTTCCACCACAGAAAACAACGCAGGACGAGCAACTGCTCGAGAGTCCGCGGCCGGACGAGTTTACTCACACCGATCCCTGGCGCGTCTTTAGAATCATGGGGGAATTTGTTGAAGGCTTTGACGAACTGGCGTCATTGAATCGCGGCATCTCGATCTTCGGTTCCGCTCGTTCGAAACCTGACGATCCGGATTACAAAGCCGCACAGGAAACAGCCGCACTGCTTGCAGCCGAAGGCTTCGCCGTCATCACCGGCGGTGGACCAGGCATCATGGAAGCGGCGAACAAAGGCGCGTTCGAAGCCGGCGGCATCTCCGTCGGATGCAACATCGAGTTGCCGTTCGAGCAGCGGCCGAACATGTATCAGACGAAGAGTCTGACGTTCAAATACTTCTTCGTGCGCAAGATGATGTTTGTGAAGTACAGCCTTGGCTTCATCATCTTTCCCGGCGGCTTCGGCACATTCGACGAACTGTTCGAAGCGCTCACACTCATCCAGACGAAGAAGATTCGCAACTTCCCGATCATCCTCTTCGATTCGCGTTACTGGAGTGGGATGTTCAATTGGCTACGCGACGTAGTGCTGGCCGAAGGCAAGATCGGCGACATCGACTTCCGCATGATTCACATCACCGACTCGCCGGCGGAAGTCGTAGAGATCGTGACCCGCAGTCAAAGCTCTCTCACCGAACTCGTTTCCGACGATATCGGAATTCTCGGTTAGAGATTCCGTTTTATCCGTGTTTCAGTTAAGCCTACTAAGAACGCCGAAGGCGTTGACTAAATGCGAGCCCAGCGGTTGGAGCGAAGCGACAACCCTGGGTAGGCGTCAAGGAACTGGCTAAACCCTGAAAGGGTTCGGTGTGGTCGAACCCTTTCAGGGTTTGAACTCTTCTGGTCAATTGATCCCAGGGTTGTCACTTCGCTCCAACCGCTGGGCTACCATTAGCTAACGCCTGCGGCGTAGTAGTTACGGATCGTCAGATGGAATTCTCGGTTAAGTCGTCGGAAGCTTCACACTTTCAGTTAACCACGCGAGGTAGGGCGCGGAACCGGCAACGATCGGCAACGCGATGATCTCCGGCGATTCGTAGCTGTGCAGGGCGCGGACTTCTCTTTCCAACTCTTCAAACTTCGATCGCGTCGTTTTCGCCAGTAACAGGATCTCAGCCTGGCGCTCGATCTTTCCCTGCCAGCGATAAACCGATTCCATTTCGGGAAGTATTTGAACGCAGGCGGCGAGGTGGGCGCCGATCAGCAGGTCAGCGAGGCGGGCCGCTTCTTCACCGTTCGCGGCCGTCATCAAAACTACGATGGCCTCGTCAGCGGAGGACACAAAACTACTCCTCGGTTTTGCCTATTGCTTCGTCTTCGTCTTCCAATCCGCCGCCGGTGAGAGGCGTCGTATCGCCTTGGAAAAACGCATTGTAGATCTCGAAAGCACGATCGTAGTCGCGTTCGTCGACAAAAATCGACGCGCCTTCAAAAGTCGACGACAAGAGCGGCGACAGCGTGTCAGCGCCGCCTGACTTCACCACCGACCGGATTCCGTTCTTGCTGAGAATGTCGTTCACCATCTCGGCCTCTGCGGGCGAACCGAGTTTCTGAAGCTCGACGAAGCGTGCTTCGCTGCTGTCGTGAAGCGTGTTTTCCGGCGTCAGTTTTTCAACCAACGGCGTGTTGTCGTCAGGACAGTGAGTAATTCCGGGTTCATACTCGGCTTCACAGACAGTGCAGAACATATTGACCTCCTCCTTGTGGTCAGTTGTCAGTGGTCAGTTGTCACCATCAGGGTGTATCGACTACCAGTTCAGGGACAACTGACTACGGACCACGGACAACGGACTATTTTGCAACAAATGGTATCTCATCAAAATGTGTCATTCGTTTGAAGGCGCGAAAACGATCGTTGATCTCAGCGTGCGTGAGCCGGCGCACTCGGTCGGTGCCAAACTCTTCGACGTTGAACGACGCCATCACCGAACCGAAGATCATCGCGCGGCGCATCGCATCTTCGTTCAACGTTTCCTGGCTCGCGAGGTAACCCATGAACCCGCCTGCGAACGTGTCGCCCGCGCCCGTCGGATCGAAAACCGACTCCAGCGGATAAGCGGGTATCGCGAAATAATTATCGTGCGTAAACAACGCCGCACCGTACTCGCCGCGTTTGATGATCAGCGCCTTCGGTCCCCAACTCAGAATCTCGCGCGCGGCTTTGATCAAGTTCGGAATGCCGGTTAACTGTCGCGCCTCGGCGTCGTTGATGATCACAACGTCGACGCCTTTGATCGTACGAACCAGCGAATCGCGCGTGTGCTCGATCCAGAGGTTCATCGTATCGAGAGCGACCAGCTCGGCGTTCGGCATCTGCTCACGCACGCCGCGCTGAAGATCCGGTTGGATGTTTCCGAGAAACAGCAGCCGCGAACGTTTCGACTCCTCCGACACTTTCGGTTGAAAATCGGCGAAGACGTTGAGATCCGTAAACAGCGTGTGCGCAACGTTCAGATCGTAATCGTAACGACCGCCCCAGCGAAACGTTTTGCCGTCTTCGATGCGTTCGAGATCGCGCGTGACGATGCCACGAGTGTCAAAGACCTCTTGCTCGGTGAAATCGCCGCCGACAACTCCGACGATTCCTACGTTTGTGAAAAAACTGGCCGAGATCGAGAAGTGCGAAGCTGAACCGCCGAGCATTTTCTCGTTTTTGCCGAAGGGGGTTTCTACAGAGTCATAAGCGACAGAGCCGACAACTAAAAGGGACATGTTTGGTTTCGGAGTTTGGTCCTTCAATATTGGTCTTGCGTTTTTTGATCTTTGTGCTTTGTACTTTGATCTTCGTTCGCTAGCTGAATGAAGACCAGCGAACTAAGTACAAAGCACTAAGTACTAAGCACTTCCTTACTGCTTCGCCGCAGGTGCGGCGCCAAGCGCGCGCAACTCTTCCTGCGCCTCTTTTGTGAACGAACCGTTCGGGTACTCGGCGATCAATTTGTTCAAGTACGCCTTGCCCATCTCGAGAAACTGTTCGGAAGTGAGCGTGCGTTTCTCACCGCCCTCAAAACTGACATACAGGTCCGGCCTTTGCTTACCCTTGTTCTGCGACAGCCAGATGCTGCTCTGCCCGGCCATCAGCAACACCTCTTCGATCTTCGCGAAGTTTGGGTTGCCGGCGATGATCTCTTCACAACGCTTCAACGCCGCGACGTAAGCCTTCTTCAACTTGAAATAGTTTTTCGCGACTTCGAGATTGTGATGCGAGTCGCGCTCGAGGTCTGGATCGCGGATGGTTGACGGATCGGGACCAGTGCGCACGCCCTGCGCGTTAGTTGACGGTGCTGCAACAAAAACCAGCACGAGCAGTAAGAAGAATGGTTAATTTCATCGCTTCACCTCGCATTAAAACTACTGATCTACCGGTACTTTTGGATGATCGCTTCCAGCTTCTTTGTTGTCGCCTCAGGCCAAAGATTCGGAGCCGTGAAGATCGCGTGCTTCAACGCCGAACCGCACTTACAGTCGCGCTCGCCGGTCTTCAACCGTTTCAGCGTCTCGCGCAAAATGATCTGCGCATTCCGCACGTTCTTGTTCAAGTACTCGACTACAGTTTCGATCGTGACCGCATCATGGCCCGGATGCCAGCAATCGTAATCCGTCACCAGCGCCAGCGTCGCGTAGCAGATCTCCGCCTCGCGCGCCAGTTTCGCTTCCTGAAGGTTCGTCATGCCGATGATGTCCATGCCCCACGAGCGATAGACGTTCGACTCGGCAACAGTTGAAAACGCCGGTCCTTCCATGCACAGATACGTTCCGCCACGATGGACCTTCACGTCCGCCACACCGCACGCTGCCTGGAGCACGTCGCCCAACGCGCCACACACCGGATGCGCAAACGAAACATGGGCCACGATGCCTTCGCCAAAAAACGTCGACTCACGAACTCGCCCGCGCGTGCGATCGAAAAACTGATCGGGAATCACCATGTCGAGCGGCGCATACTTCTCCTGCAACGATCCCACGGCAGACGCTGACAGAATCCGCTCGACGCCGAGCAACTTCATCCCGTAGATGTTCGCGCGAAACGGGACTTCGGTCGGCGTGAGACGATGCCCACGACCGTGCCGCGGCAGGAACGCGACTCGCTGTCCTTCCAGCGTACCGATGATGAATGCGTCCGACGGATCTCCAAAAGGCGTGTCGACTTTGACTTCTTCAACATCAGTCAGCTCGGGCATCTGATACAGCCCGCTGCCGCCGATGATTCCCACCTGAACTCGCGGAAGACTGCTCATGAAAGCGTTTCCTCCTCGCGATACGGAACCGGCATGAAACCTTTCTCTCCTTCGACTAACCGGCACACCGGCTCGTCAGCATCGTGATAGAACAAGCAAAGCCATCCTTCTTTCGCAGCCTGCGGAATCAATCGCTTCTTAGCCTCCAAAGTCTCGACCGGATAAAGATCGTAGCCCATGATCCACGGAAAGCGGACGTGCGCTCGCAACGGCACGAGATCAGCGAAACCAAACATCGTCTTTCCACCGCGGTCCAACTGCCAGCACTGCATCGATCGATTGTGTCCGGCAACGGTCCGCATCGTTAGACCAGGCGCGACTTCGTAACTCTCGTCCCTGCCTTCGAGCTGGCCTGACTCCATCAGCGGACGCCAGTTTTCCGGCAAGTAACTCGCTCGATCGCGTTCGGTCGGATGTTCGGCGTGGTCCAACTCCGCTTGCGAAACGAAGTAACGCGCGTTTGGAAACGAAGGGACAACATTTCCCGCATCGTCCAGTTTCGTGTTGCCGCCGGCGTGATCGAAATGCAGATGAGTGTTCACGACGATCGTGATCTCATCTGCTGAAACTCCGGTTTGCGCTTTTACCGTCTCTGCCAGCGGACGCGCACGATCGATTCCATACCTCGACGCGTGCTTCTCCGGCCACTTATCGCCGATTCCCGTTTCGATCAGAATCTTTTCCCTACCTGTATCGATGAAGACGCAATTCATGTTCATGCGAATGCGATTTTCATCGTCGGGCGGACACACCTGCGACCACAGTTGACGAGGAACGACGCCGAACATCGCCCCTCCATCGAGACGAAATTCGGCGTCCTGAATCACCGCAACGGAGTAGTCGCCAATCTGCATTGCTTAACCGCAGTCCGGCCACTACTGCCGCTGCTTTGCCGGACTCTTTGCTGCCGGTTTCGCAGGCGGTGGTGGCGTGGGTTTAGTTCCCGGACCCTCCGGCTGAGGCGCAAAGCTCGGCGGCAGACCCTGCGCCGGTTCTGGTTCAGGCGGCTTTACCGAATAATTATCCGCAACTTTAACGTGCGAACGATCCTCAATCTGCTTCAGCAGCTCCTCACCCTTTTTCTTTTCAACCGCAGCTCTGGCCTTGTCCTGCGGCGTTTGTGGTGGTCCATACGGATTGCTGTTTGGATCGCGGAAAAGGATATGACGAGCGCGGACCATCTCTTTCGGCTTGCCCTCGACAGTCTCAGTCTTACGTTCTTCGAGCTTGATGATGTGGTAGCCGTACGGCGTCTTGACGAGCTCGCTGACTTCTCCGGGCTTCAATGCAAACGCAGCTTTTTCGAAGTCCGGGTGCATCTGGCCGGGGCCAAACCAACCTAAGTCACCGCCCTTGTCCTTGGTTCCGTCAGTGCCAAACTCCTGCGCGAGTTTTGCGAAGTCTTCGCCGCCGCGGATGCGTTGCAGCACCGCCTGGGCCTTGTCGTGGCTCTCCTTTTCCGTGTCAGGTTGCGGATTTTTCGCCAGGTATTCTTTTATTTCGTCGTCAGTGGCCTTTACCTTTTGCTGCAGAGTGTCGTTGGCGTATTTCTGGACCAGGAAGCGCGCGTGCTGGAGCATCAACTGCACTTTCACTACGGGTTTCTTATCAAAGCCCTCGTCGACGGCCTTCTTCTCGGTAATGTAAATGGTGCCCACATTCTTCTTAATCTCGCCGAGCCGTTCTTCAGGGAGCTCCGCCATCGCGGGGTTCCGCTTCTTTTCGTCGGCCAGCAACTGATCGAATTTGTACTTGTTGATGGGTTCGGCGAAAAACGCGTCAACTTGCGCCTGTGTGACGTCCGAACCTTCCTGGCCTTTTTCCTGCAAATAGAGTTGCGAAATAATGCTCGCTCGTTGCAGTTCTAGTTGTCGCTTGGTCTCGGGGTCTTTGCCAACGCCGTGCTCCTGCGCTTCCTCAGCCACAGCGAGTAGCCTTTTGATGTCCTTCGCGAAGTCTTTGCGTGCTTGCTCGTCGGTGGCGAGGCGCTGTCTCATTTGCGGCGGGGTGTCTTCGGCCAGTATCGACATGTCGTCAGCGGTCAATTCCATCGGATCCGCTTTTCGCGCCTTGACCTGCCAGAAGATCAAACCGGCCGCAAAAATAACCGCGACAGCGGCTGCAATGAGCGCTTTCTTTGTTGAGTTCAAAACACTTTCCTTTCCGGACTATTGATGCTGCACCAACTCGAGCAGCACTCCATTTGTAGACGATGGATGAACGAACGCTACCAGACAACCACCCGCGCCAACACGAGGTGTTTCATCGATTAAGCGCGCCCCTCGGTTCTTCAACTCCGCGAGCGAGCCGCGAATGTCTTTGACCTCAATGGCAATGTGATGCATGCCGGGACCGCGTCTCGCTAAAAATTTCCCGACCGAAGTGTCAGGACCGAGCGGTTCCAGTAATTCAACGTGGGTATCACCCACGGCAAGCATGCAAACCTTTACCCCTTGTTCCGCCACTTCCTCGGTCGAATGTATCTCCAACCCGAGTGCATCCCTCCAAACAGCCAAACCCTCTTCGATGCTTTTTGTGGCAATCCCGATGTGATCAACTTCTAGCAGCCTGAATAATCTCCTCTACCGCAGAATAAGGGTCTCTTCGCCGGGTTGCAACTTCGTCTGCGAGGCGATTAAGCATAGCAACCGAGGCGTCAGAGTCCAAAACGCGGGCGAGCAGATTTTCCCGAAGCAGTTCGACGATGCGCCAGCGCGCGATCGCGCGACGCCGGTCGCCGCTGAGCGCCGTATCCCTTTGTGTTTGGCGAAAACGCTCGATTGCGTCTGCCAGGACGTCAACACCCTCGTTCTCAGTCGCGACTGTCTTGACGATCGGTGGGTCCCAGTTGTCGTCACGCGAGCCGAGTGACAAGAGTAGTTCCAGCTCTTTTTCAGTGGCGAAAACGCCTTCGCGGTCGGCCTTGTTGATGACGAAGATGTCGCCGATCTCCATGATTCCGGCCTTGATCGCCTGAATGTCGTCGCCCATCCCCGGCACCAGAACAACCACGGAAACGTCGGCCGCTTTCACGATCTCGACCTCGTCCTGCCCGACGCCGACCGTTTCAACAATGATTTTCGCGTAACCAGCGGCGTCGAGAATCGCCACGGCATCAACTGTCGCACGCGCGAGTCCGCCGAGATTGCCGCGGGTCGCCATCGAACGAATGAAAACGCCTTCGTCGAGCCCGAGCGTCTGCATTCGAATGCGATCGCCAAGAATTGCACCGCCGGAAAACGGACTCGACGGATCGACGGCAACGATCCCGACGCGCTCGCCGCGCCGGCGATACAGCATCGCGAGTTTATCGACGAGCGACGACTTGCCCGCTCCGGGTGCGCCTGTGATTCCGATGACCAGCGCGCCGCGCGAGTGCTGATAGATCTGCTTCATCAACGCCGTCGCGCCGGCCGAGCCGTCTTCGATTTTCGAGATCGCGCGCGCGACTGCCGCCGCCTCGCCCTTGCTCACTCTCTCACTGAGATTATTGGTGGACAACGTGAATTCTCGTTTCGGCTTCGCCGCCTGATGTGTGGCATGGCTCTGCCTTGCCCAGCCGATCAGACGTGACGCAAGACCTCGCGCGCGATGATGAGTCGTTGAATCTCGGAAGTGCCTTCGCCGATCGTGCAGAGCTTCGAATCGCGCCAGTACTTCTCGGGCGGGTAGTCTTTCGTGTAGCCGTATCCGCCATGCACCTGGATCGCTTCTTCACAAACGTTGACGCTGATCTCTGACGCAAACAACTTCGCCATCGACGACTCTTTTGTCGTCTTCTTGCCGGCGTCCTTCATCCACGCCGCGCGATACATCAAGAGTCTCGCGGCGTCGATCTGCGTCGCCATGTTCGCCAACTTAAACTGGATCGCCTGAAACTCGGAGATCGGTTTGCCAAACTGCTGCCGTTCCTGCGAATAGCGCACCGCGGATTCAAACGCGCCCTGCGCGATACCGACAGCAAGCGCAGCGATCGAGATACGGCCGCCGTCGAGTATTTCCATCGCGTTTACAAAACCCTGTCCTTCGTCGCCGAGCATTTGATTGTCAGGAACCAAACAATCTTCGAACACGACGCTCGCAGTTTCTGACGCGCGGAGTCCGAGTTTGTTCTCCTTCTTCGAAGGCGAAAAACCCTTCATTCCTTTTTCGAAGATGAAAGCCGAGATTCCTTTGCTGCGTTTGCTCTTGTCCGTGACCGCCATCGCGACGCACGTGTCAGCGTGAATCGCGTGCGTGATGAAGTTTTTCGATCCGTTGACGATCCAGCCGCCGTCGGATTTCACCGCAGTCGACTTGGTCCCGGAAGCGTCCGAACCGGCACTCGGTTCGGTCAGTCCCCACGCGCCGAGATGCTTACCCGTCGCAAGCGGCACCAGATATTTCTGCAGTTGTTCTTTAGTGCCGTACTTGTAGATGTGATTCGAGCAGAGCGAATTGTGCGCGGCCACGGAGATGCCGACCGATCCGTCAACGCGCGAGAGTTCTTCGATGATCGTCGAGTATTCGACGTAGCCCATTCCGGCGCCGCCGTATTCTTCCGGAAAGATGACGCCCATCAGTCCCAGCTCGGCGAGCTTCGGTTGCAACTCGACCGGGAAGTGCTGCGATTCATCCCACTCCATCACGTGAGGCGCGATCTCCGACTCGGCAAACTCCCGCACGCTCATCTTGATCTGTTGCTGCTCTTCGGTTAACTCAAATTGCATGTTGTTACACCCGTTTTTTGTTCTCTGACGACTTCCGCGCCTTAGCCTGCGACTTGGCCGGTTTCATCAGGCGCGCCGTCTCTGCGGGCGACAAAAATCGCCAATAACCCGGCTTCAAACTGTCATCTGTCAGCGCGCCAATGCGCACGCGTCTCAACTTCAACACAGAATGACCGATCAATTCAAACATGCGTCGCACTTGTTGGTTGCGTCCCTGGTGAAGCAGGACTTCGTACCAGGCGTTGGTCTTCGTTTCGTTGAGCTTGACGATCTTCGCGGGCGCGGTGCGTGTTCCGTCTTCGAGTTTGATGCCGCGTCGCAGTCGTTCGATCGCGCCGTCCGGCGGCACGCCTTTTACTTTAACTTCGTAAACTTTTTCGACGCGGTTTTTTGCTGACGTGACGAAGTTTGTGAAGTCGCCGTCGTTGGTCAGTAATAGAAGACCTTCGGTGTTGAAGTCGAGACGGCCCACGGGATAAAGGCGTCCGAGCGAACGCGGCAACAGCTCGGTAACCAGCGGACGGCCTTCCGGATCGGAAACGCTGGACAGATAACCTTTCGGCTTGTTTAGGAGTACGTAAACTTTTTCGCGCGACTTAAGCTGAGGATTGATGAGCTTGCCGTTTACTTTGATGTGGTCCTTATCGGGATCGGCTTTGGTGCCGAGTTCCTTGACGATCTCGCCGTTGACTGAGACGCGACCAGCGGTGATCAGTTCCTCCGCGTGCCGGCGTGAGGCTACTCCTGCAGCAGCAATCAGTTTTTGCAGACGCTCTTCCATACCTCAAGAGCCGCCGCTTAGATCGTGGAAATCTTCAACGCTCGGCAACTCCGACAGATCCTTCAAACCAAATTGAAGCAGGAACTCCTTCGACGTTCCATACATCATCGGACGCCCGACCGTCTCCTTGCGACCTTTCGCCACGATCAACTTTTTATCGAGCAAGGTTTTGATCGCCGACGGCGACTGCACGCCCCGAATCTCGAGGACCTCAGGAACTGTCACCGGTTGTCGGTACGCGATCACCGCAAGCGTTTCGAGCGAGGCAATCGAGAGCTTCGCACTCGGACGCGTTTTCAGGAACGCACGCACGTGCTCGTGATACTCCGGACGCGTCGCAAACTGCCAACCGCCTGCAACCTCGCGAAGTTGCAGTCCACCGGCGCGACCGTTGAATTCCTCGGCAAGCGTGGCTAGTGTTTGGTTGATGACGTCCTTCTCTTCCTTCAATACGTCGGCGATGGTTTTCGCACTCAGCGGGTCTTCTGACACATAGATCAATGCCTCGATTACGGCCGCGCGTTCAGCCTGACTCTGCGGCGATGCGAGTGGTCCATCGTCGGGAGTCTCGGCGTCCATCGCGGCCGCCGACTCCTCTTCCGCGACCATCGCCGCGAGTTCACGACTAGCTTCTTCGTTAAGCGCGGCTTCGTCGTCTACCGCTGGAGTTACGTTCTCTTCTTCAGTCGCCATTTGTTTAAGTTGCCACGCGGGCAATGATATCGCCGAAAGTTTCGCGCTGAAACAGCTTCACTTCGGTGGTGCGCACCAGTTCCAGCACCGATAAAAAAGCAAGGACGAGTTCGCGCCGCGATCGCGCACGCTCGAAAAAGAGGCGCAGGTTGAGCTCGCCGCTCGACATCACCATGTTGCGCAAACGTTCGAGCATCTCGGCCATCGAAACTTCTTCACGCTCGATCTCGAGCAACACCTCTTCCTTGTGCCGCGCGAGAATGTCCTGGAAGACCTTCAGCAGATCGAACAGTCCAACCGCGACTTCCGGGTTGTTCTTGTCGGTCTCCAACTCAGCGCGTTTGAAGACCGCCTGCTCCACAGTCGCGCGCGACCAGAGCATCTGCGCCGCCGCTTTGTACTTCTGGTATTCGAGCAACTGGTTGACGAGATCGCTGCGCGGATCGTCTTCTTCCTCCTGCACGGCGGAAGGATCGCGCGGCAGCAACATTCTGGTCTTCAATTCGATCAGCGTCGCCGCCATCACGAGAAAGTCGCCGGCAACAGCGATGTCCATCTCCTGCATGACGCGCAGGTAGCGCAGGTATTCGTCAGTGATCCGCGCGACCGGGATGTCGTAAATGCTGACTTGCTCCTGGCGGATCAGGTGCAACAAAAGATCGAGTGGCCCTTCAAACTCTCCGAGCAGGATCTTTAGATCGTCGGTGACGTCGTCGGAAACGATGTGTGGCGTCGCGCCCGCGACGTTCAGCAGGGTCGGCTGCGCTTCTACCGTTTCCACAACTGTCTCCGGTGTTTCTTCGTTCATTTATCGCTTTCGCTCCATAAATGCCTATTCGCTGATATACCTGTGCGAGGGTTGCACCAGCGATCTTGCTGGCTTTCTCACGGCCCTGATCCAGTAATTGGTCAAGTTTTTCATCTGTGATTTCTTTTACGTCGTTGTTGTATCGGACGCAAGAACTCGATTGTCGCTTCCGCGAGTTGTCCTTTTAACTGCGCGTATCCCTTGCCTGCAAAATGTTCTTCAACTTCCTGCTGCGACTTGCCCGTGATCAGGTGATAGATCTCGAGCAGGTTGTTGATTGCCGGACGCGACTCGTCGAAACGAATCTCGGTCCCTGAATCCGTCACCGCGCGCTTGAACTTGCGGACGATCGTGTCCGCATCGTCCATCATCAGTATCCGACTATTCGCATCGTCGTCAGACTTCGACATCTTTTTCAGCGGGTCTGATAGCGACATGATCCGCGCGCCCATTTTCGGAATGTAAGGATCGGGTACCTTGAACGTCTCGCCGTAATCGCGATTGAACCTGATCGCGATGTCGCGCGTCAGCTCCAGATGTTGCTTTTGATCGTTGCCTACCGGAACGAGGTCGGTGTGATAAAGCAGAATATCTGAGGCCATCAACACGGGATAATCGAGGAGACCGACGAGCACGTTCTCCTGCTGTTTCCGCGCCTTGTCTTTGTACTGCGTCATTCGTTCGAGTTCCGACACTCGCGCGACGCAGTTCAAGACCCACGTGAGCTCAGCATGCTCCGGCACGTCTGACTGAATAAAAATTGTCGATACTTGCGGATCGATGCCGACGGCGAGATAGATTCGCGCCAAGTCGCGCGTCTTCTCCAGCAGCACTTTCGGATCGTGCCTGACCGTCAGCGCGTGAAGATTGACGATGCAGAAGAAGCTTTCGTATTCGTGTTGCAGTGCGACCCAGTTTTTCAGCGCACCAAGGTAGTTACCGAGATGCACATAGCCCGTCGGTTGAGCACCACTAAAAATTCGTTTGGTCATTTTCGCGCTAAACGGCCGCAGGGGAGCGGCCGATGCTACATTCCGAGCAAGAGTAGATAATAGACGAAACCCATTACCGGTCTGATGATGGCGCCCGTGAATCCGACGTAGATCAAAACTACCAGGATGATGTAGCCATACTGCTCTAATATCTCGAGCACCGGTTGCATGCTCGCCGGCAAAAACGTCTCGAGCACTTTGCTGCCGTCGAGCGGAGGAAACGGCAGAAGGTTAAAGACCGCCAGCGAGACGTTCATCGTCAGTAAATAAACCAGGAAACAACCAGACCGGCTCTCTTATTGACCCCGGAAGGACCACCGTAGGACCACCGTTCATCAGGATCACTTTCAGGATCACGAAGGCTATGATCGCGATGAACGTATTCGCCATGATCCCGGCCAGCGACACCATCACGTTCGCAACGTCCTTGTTTCGCCAACGCAGCGGATTCACAGGCGTCGGCTTGCCCCAGCCGAGCAACGGCATCAGGATTCCGGCGCTGCCGAAAATGAAACCCAGGATCGGAAGCAGCAGCGTACCGATCGGATCCGTGTGGGCCACCGGGTTGAGCGTAACGCGTCCGAGTAGCCGGGCCGTATCGTCGCCGAATTTCCAGGACATCCACGCGTGCGCCGCCTCGTGTGCCGAGATCGCCAGCAGCAGCACGACCATGTAGATTATTAGCCGCGGAAGTATTTCTTCAGGATTCAAGGAATCACTCGTTTAATAAGTTGCGGGCGACAGAGTGGTCAACGCGGTCAACTTAGCATTCCGCTCAATGGGGTGTCAAAACCCTACAAACTTTCAGTTACCCCGACAAAAGCGTGCCTTTAATCTGCGTCGGCAAACTGTAAACCGAATCGATCGATACGACTGCCATTTCTCCGGCCGCACTAAACGCAAGACCGATAAGATTCACTCCGGCAACAACCAACTCAGCGTTCTCGCCGTCCGGCGAAACGCGCACGATGCCTCTTCGACCGCGGAATGAAGCGGCGACGTACAAGTTTCCGTCGATATCAAATGCCAAACCCTGCGGGCGGCCCAGGCCTTTGAAAAACGTGTCGACTTCGCCGTCCCGGTCTATTCTCCAGATGGAGTCGAAACTCGTAACCGTCGGTCCCGAAACGTAGAGCGAACCATCGCGCCCGAACGCCAGGTGAAATGCTGAAACAGACGGCTCGATCTGCGTCCAAGCGCGTTCCTCGCCGATGCCATTGACCTGGAAGATCGTGCCTGTTCGATCTCCGACGTGCATCACGCCGTCGCTATCGAATGCTACGCCGGTAGCGACGCCCAGGTTCCTGGCAAATGTAACCGCTTCTTTGAACGGCGTTACCTTGTAAACAACACCGTCAAGACGGCTGGTGACGAACATCGAACCATCAGGTCCAAACGCGATGCCTGTCGGATTCGGAATGTCTCCGGAGTATTCGGAAACGTCGCCGCTGATGTCGATCCGAAAGAGCGTCACCGGCAACTCTTCGCCGCGCGAGCCTGAACGCGTAACGAACAGAGCACCATCATCCGGATCGAACGCCGGATTCGCGACCGGATGGAGATCGCTCGCGAGTTTCCTGCCGACAGTCATGTATGCAGGCGGACTGAGTTGATCGCCGTTCTGCAAACGCACCTCGACTTCGCCGCCTTTTGTTTCAGGAACGATTGCGAGCACACGGTTTGGCCCAAGCGCGACGATCGGCGCCGTCGAGTCGTCGATTACAACCGCGCAAAGGGCCGCGATCGCTCGTATCAAACCCGTCGCAATCGATAAGGATCTCGCCGCCGGCGATGCCGTACGGTGGATCTATCTTTAAGATTTTCCCAGCACTAGCCATAAAAGCCGTTAATCATACGCTGCAAAGGTGCACTCAACAACAACAGGTGGCCTCTCTCGAACAAAGGGCGGCTGTCTCGCTTCGGCTCTGCCGCGGGGATGTGCGGCATGGCTCTGCCTTGCCGTCAACTTTCATGTGTTATAATTCGCCCCCGGTTAGAAAGGAAAAAGCCATTACCAGCGTTCTCGGAAATACCCTCGGATTAAAACCAAATCAGTTGCGGCGCATCGAAAAGCTGTACACCCGGCGCATACCTCCCAATCAGATTGTGACACCTGAATTCGCTCGCCAGTTGAGCGAACTCTCGCACGAAACGCGCCGGCAGATCGGCGCCCTCATCGATCGCAAGGGCCACGTTCAATACGTGATGGTCGGCGACAACAAAGGCATCGAGCTTCCCGACTTCAAACGCGTGCGCGTCGCTACCGGTCGATTTCGCGGACTGCGCTGCGTCCACACACATCTTCGCGGCGAACCGCTTACACAGGACGACTTAACCGACCTTGCGCTGCTGCGGCTCGATCTGATGGCCGCAATCGACGTCGAATCCGATTCCGGATTACCGGGCATGGTGCGCGCCGCGCACTTGCTTCCGCTACACGCAGGCGAACTCGACAACGCTTCCACGCCCGAGCTGTACGCCTTTCTCGAACCGAAGATGGCGTCGCAACTCGACTCGGATTTCCTCGAGCTGATCGACTCGCTTGAAGAAGAAATGGCGCGCAACCGCCGCGTCACACGTCGCGCGGAGATGCGCGACCGCACCATTCTCGTCGGTGTCGCCACCGGATCCATCGCCGACGCAGAAGAGTCGATGGCCGAACTTGCGGAGCTGGCAAACTCCGCCGGCGTTGTTGTTCAGGATCAAATCATTCAACGTCGATCCGCGATCGATCCACGCACCGTGCTCGGCCGCGGCAAACTCGACGAACTGATCATTCGCGCGCTGCAACTCGGCGCAGACATGCTCGTTTTCGACAGCGAACTCTCGCCCGCGCAAGTGCGCTCGTTGTCCGAAGCAACAGATCTGAAGATCATCGACCGTTCACAGTTGATTCTCGACATCTTCGCGCAGCGCGCGCAGTCGAAAGAAGGAAAGATCCAGGTCGAGCTGGCGCAGTTGAAATATCTGCTGCCGCGATTGATCGCCGGCCAGGATTCGGCGTTCTCGCGTTTGGCGGGCGGTATCGGCGGACGAGGCCCCGGTGAAACCAAACTCGAAACCGATCGTCGCCGCGTTCGCGATCGCATCAATCGCCTCGAACGTGAGATCGAAACGCAGCGACAACGTCGCCAGGAACGGCGCAAGGGACGAACACGACAGGGCCTGCCGATCATCTCGATCGTCGGTTACACCAACGCCGGTAAATCGACTTTGCTGAACGCGCTGACTCGAAGCGCGGTCCACGCCGAGCACCGTATGTTCGCCACTCTCGATCCGACTTCGCGACGGCTTCGTTTACCGCGCGAGCAGGAAGTGATCATCAACGACACGGTCGGTTTCATACGAGCATTGCCGCCCGACTTGCTGTCCGCATTTCGCGCAACGCTCGAAGAGATCGACGACAGCAACCTGTTGATTCACGCAGTCGACATATCAAACCCTCGCTGGCTGCAACAGATTCAGTCAGTAAAACGAATCCTCTCAGAACTCAAACTGTCAGATATTCCCGCGATTCTGGCACTTAACAAAGCCGACCTGGTGGAGCCCGAGGTTTTAGACGCGGCAGTGCGCCAGGCGCGGCAAATGGACAGCGGTGAAACTGTGGTGATCTCGGCCATCAAACCTGCCACGCTCGGCGTCTTACTCGACAAGGCGGGAGCCGTGCTGGCGCGAAACTTGAACGCTCAACCGGAAACTGATGGCGAGCGCCGATCCGAGGCTTTGTCTCGCATCGCATAATGGGACTCCGTCCACGTTTCAAAACTCCACTCAGTCAGGCGCGCGACAAGCTAACCGCCTACGCGACTGCGCCCGCTGATGATGCTTCCACGCCGTACACGCTATCTCATGGCGTGCATCGTGCTGGTCCTGGCGACAACGCTTCTCCTCCTCAACCCAAACTCCTCCAATTTTAACGAGAATTACAAAGAGGGCGACGTTCTGACGCGAACGATCGTCGTGCCCGCCGACATCAGCGCCGTCGACACCGCGGCAACTGAAAGCCGCAAAGCCGCAGCGCGGGAAAACACGCCGCCGATTTTCAATTTCGATTCGAGCCGCACCGAGACGTCGGTGCAGAGTTTTGTGGCGGGTTGGGAAGATCTGAAGCAAAAAGTCGCTCCGAACCAGGAGATCAGCGAAGCCGAGATCGATCGGCTGTCGGCGATCATTCGAGCTGTCGGCGACGGTTATATCTACGACGACGCCGACGCCGAACGACTACAAAACGACATCGTCCTTATCGATGCGCGAGATCCATCGGCCCAGTTGCCGCGCCACGAGGATGGTCCCGCTCGCAACGGCTCGCCGCACTCTCGAGACGCGAATAACAAATCTCGGCGGCTGGACCAACGAACAAAAATCGATTCTCGCGGCGGCTTTGTCGCAGCTTATCCGGCCGAACGTCGTGTTGGACCAGGCCGCGACCACCATCGCCCGCGAAACAGCGGCGAGCCAGGTACCGCCCGTCGTCATTTCGCTGAAACGCGGACAATTCCTCGCGCGTGAAGGCGACACAGTTAATCCCGAGATCCTCGCGCAACTCGCTGCCATCAAGAGCACCGGACACGCCGGCCGTCCGTGGAACAACTTCCTGGGCCTGTTGTTTGTCGTAATCGCCGTCTACTGGGCCGCCTGGAAGTTTGCGGAGCACCGCAGCGGCGGCAGTGCTCTCAGTCTCAGCAAGCACAAGGCTTTCGCGTTGGTCGGTTCGGCGATACTGGTCCAAACGGCATTGATGAAGATCGGCTTCGTCTTCGGCGAAAGTGTCGCTTCGCAGGATGCAACCGCCGTTCAACGATCCGGGCATCTGGAATTTCGCGATTCCGTTCGCCGCCGCCGCATTGCTCGTGGCGATGCTCGTCGATACGCAACTCGCTTTTCTGGCTGGAATCATCACGGCATTGTTCGCGGGCCTGCTGGCCCCAACTGGAATGCAGATAGCGCTATTCGCGATGGTCTCGTGTTCGGCAGCGGTTTACGGAATCGGGTCGCTATCGCGAACGACAGTCAGTGACGCTGGCGGGTTTGCTGGTCGGCGGCGTGAACGTCGTGATGGCGATAGCGCTGATCGCCTATGCAGAACAACCGTTTACGCGGCAGAACGATGCTGATGGCGATTGGCTGCGGCATCGCGGGCGGGCTGCTGACGGCTGTCTTTGCCGCCGGTGGTTTGCCGATCAACGAGTCGCTGTTCGGCATCCTGACCGACGTCAAACTCCTCGAACTTTCAAACGCGGATCTGCCGGTGCTGGGCCAGCTCGCACTGCGCGCGCCGGGAACGAACCAACATTCGCACGCCGTCGGACAACTCGCGGAAGACGCATGCCGCGCGGTCGGCGCCAATCCCCTGCTCGCACGCATCGGCGCGCTCTATCACGATATCGGCAAACTCGCCGCGCCCGAGTATTTTGTCGAGAACCAGCAGGGCAACAATCCGCACGATCGTCTGCGTCCGTACCAGAGCGCCAAGATCATCACCAGTCACGTGACGTACGGCGCGCGACTCGCCAAAGAGATCGGACTGCCGCAGAAGATCGCCGACTTCATTCCGCAGCATCACGGCACCAGAACTCTTCACTACTTCCTCCGCAAAGCCCAGGCGCAAGCCAAACCAAACGAACAATCGACGAAAAAGATTTTCGCTACCCGGGACCGAAGCCCCAGTTCAAAGAAGCGGCAATCATGATGCTGGCGGACTCGTGCGAAGCGGCGGCCCGTTCGCTCGCGCGTCCCGATCCGGACAACATTCGCGCAATCGTGGTCAAGATCGTCGACGCGATCATCAGCGACGGCCAACTCGACGAATGCGACATCACGCTGCAGGAATTGACGACGATCCGCGAAGCGATGATCAGCGCGCTCACGGCGATCTATCACGCGCGTATCGACTATCCCGGTTTTAATCCGCCGCCCACTGGTCCAATGCCGGCAGTGCCCGCCGGCGACCTCGACAGTGAAGAGCGAGGCGTCAGCTACAGTAAACCTTCCGACATTCCCATCAGCCTTGGCGGCGAAGTGGAAGACGAAGCGATCCCGCGCAAAGTCGGAAACCGATAGCCACAAAGAGGCACCTTTTGTGGTTAGAACCTTGGACGGAGTTTGAAGTAGGTCGTCGTGAGATCTTCAGGGAGGACGCGAGTTTCGCCGACCGTCGTCATGAAGTTCGTGTCGCCTGACCAGCGCGGCAGCAGGTGAATGTGAATATGATCGGCGATGCCCGCGCCTGCCGCAGCGCCGAGATTCATTCCGAGATTGAACCCAGCCGGTGAATAGACCTCGCGCAACGCCGTCTGCGCGCGTTTCGTCAGGTCCATCATCTCGTCGGTGATCTCTTTCGCCGTCGTATCGAACTCCGCGGTGTGCAGGTAAGGCACAACCATCAGATGTCCGCTGATGTAAGGATAAAGATTGAGCAGTACGAAATCGTGCTGGCCGCGATGCAACACGAAGTTCTCTTCATCGTGATCGGAATCGCGCGCGATCCGGCAGAAGACACACTCGTCGCTCTGTGAATCAACCCCGGACGCGATGTACTTGGCACGCCAGGGACTCCACAGTCTGTCCAATCTAAACACCTCGACCTGTTTCAGCTTAAAGGATGGGTGGCTGACGATTGTTTCCGTCGAAAGAGGGCGACGACGAACCTGGCGTCGACGCTCTGAGTTCCGGTTGTCGTCGTTGATGAGTTCTTTGAGTTCCTTGCCCGGTTTGAAATAGGGAACGCGTTTAGCGGGAATGCTGACGGGATCGCCGGTCTTGGGATTTCTGCCCCGGCGCGCGCCACGCTCGCGCACACGAAAACTGCCAAACCCGCGCAACTCGATCTTCTCGCCCTGATTCAGTGTTTCAATGATGCTTTCAAAAACAATTTCGACTAAACGCTCGGCGTCTTTTTTCGTAAGTTCTGCCGCCCGCGCCACGTCTTCGACGAGTTCTGCTTTTGTCATGCATCACCTCGGTTTTAAACAAAGAATTTTAATTAACGTCTTGATAATGGCGAGGTTAAGTTAACTGTACACTACCAGAAACGGAACGCGTCGGGCAAGACTCAGCCGCACAAGAGTACACAGATTGATTACAAACTGGGCCAGGGGCTACTTACTCGTCACTGGTATCGGGCTTGTTGCTGAGTCCGAAATCGGCGAGTTCACCCAGTGAGGCCATTCCGCCGCCCGCCTCTGAAGAATAGATCTTCGTATCGATGATCGGTTCGTCCTTGCCCACCGCACGGGCGGAAAGGCCGATCTTCTTCGTGTCGGGATCGATGCGCAGGATCTTGAAATCCATCTCCTGTCCCAGCTGCACCACGTCCTCAGGCTTGGCAATTCGCTCTTCCGAAAGCTCGGAGATATGACAAAGACCTTCGAGATTGTCGTCGAGCTCGATGAAGGCGCCGAAGTTTGCGAACCGCGCCACTTTGCCATGCACCACGTCGCCGGGTTTGTGTTCGTTCGTGAACTTCTCCCAGGCGTTTGGTTCGAGGTCTTTGATCGACAACGACAGCCGCCGGTTCTCGCTATCGATGCTGGTGATAACCGCGTCGATCTCCTGGCCCTTCTTGAGCACTTCGCTCGGATGCTTGATGCGTCGCGACCACGAGATGTCCGAGACGTGAACCAGTCCGTCGACTCCGTCTTCGATCTCGATGAAGGCGCCGAAGTCCGTCAGGTTCCTGACGCGGCCGTGAACGCGCGTACCGACGTGATAGCGCTCGTGCAACGTCTGCCACGGGTTCTCCTGCACCTGCTTCATGCCGAGACTGATGCGACGCGCGCGCGGATCGACGCTGAGCACTTCGACTTCCACGCTGTCGCCGGGATTGACGACCTTGCTCGGGTGCTTCACGCGCTTGGACCAGCTCATCTCCGAAACGTGGACCAAACCTTCGACCCCGTTCTCGAGTTCCACGAAAGCGCCGTAGTCAGCCACGCTCGCGACTTTTCCATTCACGCGGCTGCCGACCGGGAACCGTTCTTCAACACTGGACCACGGATCCGGCAGCAGTTGCTTGTAACCGAGAGAGACGCGCTCACGGTCGCGATCGAACTTGAGTACCTTGACCTGAATGTTATCGCCAACTCTGAACAACTCGTTTGGATTCTGCAGCCGTCCCCACGACATGTCGGTCACGTGCAGCAAGCCGTCGACGCCGCCGAGATCCACAAACGCGCCGTAGTCGGTCAGGTTCTTGATCTGACCTTCGACCACGATGTCTTCTTCGATCTGCTGAAGCGTTTGATCTTTACGTCCGGTGTTCTCCTGTTCGATGACAGCCTTGCGCGACAGGACCACGTTCGAGCGCTTGCGGTTCAGCTTGATGACCTTCGCTTCGATGATCTGGTTGCGAAGACTGTCGAGGTTGCGCACCGGGCGAACGTCGACTTGCGAACCGGGCAGGAACGCGGCGATGCCGTCGATGTCGACGCGCAAGCCGCCTTTAATCCGATCGATGACACGTCCTTTGACGCTTGAACCGTCGCGATAAGCCTTCTCGAGGTCGTCCCAGGCCTTCATGCGCACTGCGTCGGCGCGCGAAAGGACCGGCAGACCATCGGCGGTCTCCATGCTCTTGACGAGCACTTCGACTTCGTCGCCGGCTTTGACGGTTAGTTGGCCGTTCTCAGTAAACTCGGCCGGGTTAACGATGCCTTCCGATTTGTAACCGAAATCGATCACTACGCCGCGTTCGCTTAAGCCAACGACGGTGCCGCGAACTACTTCGCCTTCTTCAAGAGTCGCTTGCTCTTGTTCGAACTGATCGAGAAGTTGCCCGAAATCAACATCGCCGCCTGCGCGCGATTCATCGTTGTCATCAACATCGGGGGTGTGGGTTGCTGGTGCGGGTTGAGAAGCCATGACGTTCTGTTGCGGAGCAGTTTGCGATTCGCCGGAGGTTGAATTGTTAGCCTCGCTGTTGTTCAGCTTGGGTTGTTCACTAGACATGAATACTCCTGTAGTTCCCGATAACTCCTGAGCGCGTGCAAGATCATATCGCGCTTCACTGAACCGGAACAATCAGCGCAGGTCTTCGCTGAATGCCAGACAGTGTCCAGCGGCGATTTGTGATTGACCTTGGCGTTGTCGGGAGTTGAAGCTGGCGAGGAAGCGAGCCGTTTGGATTTGGAAATGTCAGTCTAATCTGTTTCGATTACCGCCCTGCCGTAGTTACCCCGCTTGGTCCGACAAACACCCGCCGCCTTCTTACCGGGTAGGGCGGCAGAGTACACGGCAGCATCCGCTATGTCAAGGCAACAGAAGAGGTTTCTGTGACTCTGAGTGGTATGCAGAGTCACAGAAACAGAAATGTTTTAGAGATGCAATTATTGAGCGGAAGAAACCGTGTCGCCCATGCGCGGAACAACGTACACACCCGCCGAGTGCGAGCCGACGAACAGCACATTCTGATCGTGCGCGTCGAACGCCAACGCCCAGATGCGCTGACTCGGTAATCGCCTGCCCTTTGGATCGATGCGTCCCCACGTCATGCCGCCGTCGGTCGTGCGGAAAACACCGCCGCCGGTCTCGCTGTTTGATAAGCGTTTCCGACAAATACCTCGTCGCCGTTGCGCGGGTTGATCAGGATGCTCGTGAAATCGCCAAACGGCACGTTGCCGCCGCGACGGCTCCACGTTGATCCACCATCGTGCGACATGAACAGCGCCTGCTTCGTTCCAACGTACACGCGATCGGGCCGTTGCGGATCCTGTGCGATCACGTTGATTGGAACGTCGCGCGGAACGCCTTCAACGTGCCGCCACGTCTTGCCGTTGTCGCGCGAAACGAGCACGCCGTTTTGCGGTGTGCCGACCCAGATCGTCTCCGCTTGGCGAGGCGTTGTGGCGATGCATGTCGTGCGTTGATCGCCGGTGCCGTAGGAGAGTTTCTGCCAGCCTTTGGACGGATCGAGACTGCGATAGAGTCCGTTGTTGGTCGCTGCCAGAAATCCAGGCTGTCCCGATTCAGCGTCGACCATGTGGACCAGCGTGTGGACTGCGTCGGCGAGAATAAGATCTGCTTGTTCGGTCGCAGCCGGACCAGTTCCTTTGCTAACGCCGAGCGCCCCAAGCGTGATCGAATCGAGCTTGCCGGTTACCGGTAGATGACGATCGGTCTGGAAGCGCTTTACTGCTGACGTCGTCGCCGCGCCCGATTTACCATCCGGTTCGCCGAGATTGTAACCAAGCGCCGTCAGCGCTTCCTGTGCGTGCAGAATCGTCTCGTCGGCTTTGCCGGCGGGCGTTCTGCGTCTCGCTGTCGCTGCCGGCGCGGCTTGTGGCTTCGCGCCTTTCTTAGCTGCGCCCTTCTTCTTCTCGGGAGTGCTTGGGGCCCACACCGGAGCCCACGAAGTACCACGATCTGTCGAACGATAGACGCCGAGATTTGTGCCGAGATAGATCAGGTTCGCATCGCGCGTGTCCTGGACGATCGCGTAGGTGATCAAACGCGACGGCATGCTGCGCATCGATGGACGCCAGCTCTCGCCGTTGTCGTTGCTGACGAAGAAGAACCCGCCGCCGGTGGCAGTATTGATCGTCGACGCGTAGATGCGGTTCGGAGTTTCTCTGTCCGCGAGAATCGCATTTGCGAAGCGGCCGCTGAAGCCTCCGTTGGTTGGCGTGAACGTCTTCGCACCGTCGGTTGAAACCATCACGCCGTAGTTGTTGGTGCCGATGTAAATAACGTCAGGACGCGACGGATGGACCGCGATCGAGTTGATCTCGAGCTGACGTGAAGTTGTCACCATCCACGAGTCGGGATCGCCGCCTTTGTCCGATCTCCAGAAACCTTCAGTGGTACCGGCGAGAATCAGACCAGCAACTGACGGATGCTGAAGGATCGTGCGCGTGCGTCGCGACTGCGATGGAATGCCCTGCACCTTGCGCCAGTTCTCGCCACCATTCTTACTTTCGTAAATGCCGCTGCACGCCGACATAAAGAGGTGGTTCGGATCGCGCGCATCTATGTCGATCGCGAAGACGTCTGAATCGTCGATCATGCCCTCGCGAATGATCTTCCAGGTCTGACCGCCGTCGAAAGACTTGTACGGCAAATACCAGGTGCCTGCATAAATCGTGTCGTTGGTACGCGGATCGAACGCGATGGATTCAACGTGATGTAAGCCCGTCACGTCCTTGGTCGGTAACTGTTTCCACGTTTCGCCGGCGTCGTCGGAACGGAAGATCGTGTTGAAGGTACCGGCGATCAGCGTGTCAGGATCGGATTCAGACTGCGCGAGTGAATGAATTGCTTCGTTCTTGAGCTGCGTGCTCTCGCGCCACGTCAGGCCGCCGTCAGTCGACTTAAAAAAGCCGCCCGGCACGTCGTGCCTGTGGGCGCCGACATACAAGACTTTCGGATTGCGCGGATCGACGATGATGTGATCGACGAAGAGCCGCGGCTTGCCGAGATTATGAAGCAGTTGCCAGTGCTTACCCGCGTCGGCCGAGGTATAGATCTGGCCGTCGAGAGTGCCAAAGTAAAAGCGATCGGGATTGAAGGATCTACTACGAGTGCTCGAACGTCGCCTCCCGGAGGTCCGGTAGTGCGCCAATCGTTCGAATAAAGTGCAGGATCGGCCCCACCGCCGGCCGCGAACATGATGGCAGCGTTGGGCGCAAAACTCAGACAGAGCAGCGTAACGACAACGAGGGGGAGACGAGCAGAAAATATTCTCATCGTTATTTCATCCAGGGTTAAAACATCAGGAGCACGTCGCTCACCTTCGGCGACTAGTTTATTACAGATTTCTCCCTTTGTGTTAAAAGCTGGGGGCGGAGATAGGATGCCTCATGAATATTGGGCAGTTGTACTCTGATTCATTGGTCATTTTCCATTTGCCTGGTCTTTGCGGTTTCTCAAAATGACCAATGAAAAATGACAAATGGAAAATGGAAAATGAAACGGGCGACGCTAGGAAGTAGCGTCGCCCGCGTGTTTTAAGGGTTCTGGTAAAACCAAAACCGTTAGTTGTTATTCCTCATCACCTCGGGGACGGCGCGGTGGGCGACGTCCTTTTCGGCATTCCGGACACGGCGAGATGACGTTCGACGTATCGACGGTCGGCTGGTTAGCGCCTTGCGGCACGACCCACAACTGAACCGTCAGGTCAGCACGGCATCCACCGTCAACTACCGTAATGCGGCTCGCTTCAATTCCGCGAGTGTTGACGAGGTAGTCCTTGGCACGGTCGCCACGGGTTTGTCCCTCACCGGCACAAGTTCCGTAGGCAATGATCGTAGCCGTCGATCCTGGCTCGTTCTGGAGCTGGATGGCGAAGTTGTCGAGTCTGGCCTTCTCATCGTTGAAGCGGATGTTGCCATACTCGTCGAACCTGCGTGGCTCTGGCGCCGGCGGCCTGACTGAAGTGCTGCAGGAAGCCGTGTTCGAGCACGAAGGATCTGCGCCACCGATGCTGACAGTAGCTGTAACTGTCTGTCCGCCCAGTCCGGCAGTATCAACCGTGATGGTCGAAGTTCCCTGACCGCTGGTAATCGTTCCGGCGGAGACTGACCAGTTATAGGTCGGCGCGAAGCCTTCCGGTCCGCCAGAGACGGAAGCCGTGAAGGTAACCGGCTGACCGAGGTCAACTGCATCCGGACAGCTCACTGAAACGGTCGGACATGGCGGTGGCGGCTGTTCGCAAGGCGAGCAGTCAGCAACCGTCACGGTAGCCGAACCATTGGCCGTGTGTTGATTGCCGTCATTGACTTCAACGGTCGCGGTGTAAGTTCCGTTTGGCGCACCCGTGAGATCCCAGGTAACTGTTCGGCCTTCGCCACTAAGGCGGCCGCCGCTAACTGACCACGTGTAGAGCAACTGGTCGTTATCCGGGTCTGTCGCGTTCGCGGTCAACTGAACTTCGTTACCGGTTGGCGTACAGGTCGTTCTCGTATTCGGCGGGCACGGACGAAGAACCGAGCTCATCGACGCCGACACTGAAACAGTTGGTGGCTGATTCGGTGGAGGCGGCGGAGTTCGCTCGTTGCGGCGTCCAATCCAGAATTGAGTGATAAAACCATGCTCGTCTTCTGAGAAGTTGAAGCCGATCGGGAATCCCTGCGAAGTCACCGGACGAGCCGTGCCGGGAACAACCACGAGACCTCTATTCACCACGTTCACGTTGGTGATCTGCTGGATGGGAATATTGAAGTCTGCCGGTTCGAAGTGATCCTGATCCTGCGGGTTCAAGTGACGGCGATAAGCGAAACCGAATCCGAACCAACGGCGCGGATAGATCTTAACGCCGCCGAGTGCGTCCACCGGGTTGTTATTGAACGCGTTTGGCGTGCGGCCGCCAACGTAGTTAACTGAATTGACTTCGAAGATCGGCTGGAAGTGCTCGTTGACCGGGAAGTCGAAACCGACGCCCGCGAGCAGTTCATCCGGACGGTCCAACAACACGAAGTCACCCAGGCCCTTCGGATTACTGTTCAGAATGTATCCGAAGTTAGCCGAGAGGTTGACGTGCTTGCCGAGGCGTCCATCAACGATACCGATCAGGCCGATGTCGCCGAAGTCGCCACCCGGACCAGCGCCGCGCTGCATTTGATTGAAGCCCGAGAAGTCGTCAGCTTTGTCTGGATACCAGCGATAGAACGCAACCAAGCCAACGCCGAGCGGATTGTTCGGACCCGTGAAGCGGATCTTCGCGCCCGCGACGAAGTTGGTGAAGCTGCTCTCGCCGTAGAGCCTGTTGATGAACGGCGCATCAGCCAGGTAAGTCGGCGCGACGGTGAACGTGAGCGGGATTCGAATCGGCAGCGTCAAAGCGGTTGCCGGAAGAACCGTCGTCGCCAGCACGACACCAGGCAGGATGCTTCCTACCGGCGAGCCGATACCCGGGAAGTTGTCAGCGGAACCCCAGGTGCCACTGTTCGGCTGGACCACTGGTGGTCCAAGCTGCGCGTTGAAGCCCGGGAAACCAAACTGCTGTCCGATCTGACCCGGAGTCAAACCGAAGGTGCCTGCCGAGCCGCCCGAGAACGGAAACTGTACGAACGGTTGATTGTTCGTCGGACGAAACACAGCCGTGTTGGCGAGCGTGCCCACGAGTGGTCCAGACGGTGAAAGCACTATTGCTGGTCCACTGCACAGCACGGTCCCGCAGAAGAGCTGCGAGTTAGGCAGATAGAAACCGGACAGGTTTTGCGGATTGTTTACTTTGACTCCGCGATAGCCGTTCGTCTTGAAGAAAACTTCCAGATGGTCGTTGACACCCACGTTGAAGCTAAGCGGGACGTCGACAAAGTCTGCGTTTCCCGGGTCACGATCATAATTGCTATAGGCGATGCTGAACGTGAACTCACCGCGACGCAGAGTTGAACCATCGTAAATAGTAAAAAGCCCGGTTGGTCCACCCTCGGAACCACCGGTGCCAACTGCTGGAGACTGATTGCGCGGGTCGTTAGGCGACCTTAAAGTCTGTGCTGATACCGCGGCACACAGCACCAACGAAACGAGCGCAGCTATAAGCGCCCTATTTGCGAGTCTCATCGCATTCCTCCTGCGAAATGAGTAATAAAGAATTCGATGTAATAGCGCCGCCGTATCCGAACAAAGCACCTACGCGCCATGTCCGCGGTGGCCCCAACTACATTCTGTCAATCGATCAAGACCGCATGGACCAACTTCATCCTGCGGCAGCGCTCGGATGCGACGCAAACAGAGTACTTCGACCTTTCTCGCCGTACTCCACCTTCAGCTAATTCGCTTTGCCCGAGTTGTTCCTGCTTTGTTCATTTCTTGTGGGAAATGAACTACCCCTTGTCAATGATTTCGTCTCTCAAACCGTGTCTCAAATCTTGAAAAATCTTAACGCTGGTCCGAGTTCTAAATCAGCCAGACCATACTCTACCTGAAAATGGAAATCAAGCCTTTTTCATGACTTAGCTCCCATATGTTTATGTTTTTTCGGTCACGCGTAGAAGCCTCTCATGCGTGTGTCGTAGGCCACGCGGTCTATCGCCAACATGTACGCCGCGGTCCTCGTATCGACCGAGTGTGCGTCGGCATAACGACACAGATCATTGAAGCTCGCGACCATCTTGTCCTGCAGTCTTTCGTTGACGACATCCTCGCGCCAGAAATATCCCATCCGGTCCTGCACCCACTCGAAGTACGAGACTGTTACGCCACCCGCGTTCGCCAGAATGTCCGGGATCACGAACACTCCTTTCCGGTGCAGTATCTCGTCGGCCCCTGCTGTCGTGGGCCCATTCGCCCCTTCGGCGAGGACCTTGCACTTGATCCGGTCCGCGTTCTGAGAAGTGATCTGGTTCTCAGTAGCGGCTGGGACCAGCACGTCGCAATCCAATTCCAGCAGTTCCTGGTTCGAGACAAACTCGACGCCCTCATAGCCTTCGAACGAGCGCGTGGTGCGCAAGTAGTCGAGCGCCTCTGGAATATTCAAACCCTTCGGGTTGTAAATTCCTCCATGGATGTCCGATATCGCTACAACCTTGTAACCCGCCTCATGAAAGAGCTGAGCGCCGATTCCGCCCACATTTCCTGAGCCTTGAACGACAACTCGAGTCTCGGCCGGCGTCATCTTGAACCGCTTGATGGCTTCGTTGACAACAAACAGTATGCCGCGACCGGTCGCTTCTCTTCTGCCGCTCGAGCCGCCCAGATCGATGGGCTTGCCAGTCACGACGGCCGTCACTGTGTGGCGTGCGTGCATCGAGTACGTGTCCATAATCCACGCCATCGTCTGCTCGTTAGTATTCATGTCCGGCGCGGGCACGTCCTTTTCCGGTCCAATGAAGTCGAGCAACTCTGCGGCATAACGCCGCGTCATGCGCTCGATCTCTCCGATCGACATCTGTTGCGGATCGCAAATGATGCCGCCCTTCGCCCCGCCAAACGGAACGTTGACGACGGCGCACTTCCACGTCATCCACGCGGCGAGCGCGCGCACTTCGTCGAGGTTGACGTCGGGCGCGTAACGGATGCCGCCCTTTGCTGGACCACGCGCGAAGTTGTGCTGGACGCGGAAACCTTCGAACACCTGGATGCGTCCCGAGTCCATGCGCGTCGGGATGTAGACCTTCAACTCGCGATTGGGAACTCGCAACACGGTGTAAAGATCCGGATCGAGGTCCAACAGTTGGGCCGCGCGGTCAAAGCGCGACATCATCGACTCAAACGGGTTCTCTTCTTTTATCTCTCGGATATCGTCTACGTATACTGTGCTGTACATGCTAACCATATTGGCCCTCACGATCTGCCAAGCCAGTTGTCTTGCGCGATGAATTTAATCAGGGGCGATTAATATTGATTGGTAAGGCTTCGTTCATCGAACCACTGCGAAATCCATGCAGGTCGAGAGTCACGTACTTGAAGCCAAGCTCTCGAAACCGCGCTGCCAGTTGATCCACCACTTCTTTTTGCAATGCACGGCCCATCTCAGCGGGCGAGATCTCCAGACGGACCAACGTGTCGTGATGACGCACTCTGAACTCGCGAAACCCAAACTCTCTTAAAATCGCCTCGCCGCGGTCCACTTTCTCCAGCCGCTCGATCGTTACCGTGGTCCCGTAAGCGATGCGCGACGACAGACACGGACTCGCCGGTTTGTCCCATGTCGGCAGCATCGCGCGGCGGCTCAACTCCCGCACTTCGTCCTTATTCATACCAACTTCGATGAGGGGACTGCGCACGGCGTGCTGCTTTGCTGCCTGACGACCCGGCCGGTAGTCGTTCAGATCGTCGACAGTCGAACCATCGACGATGTGATCGATGCCACGGCTGCGCGCGACGGATTCGAGTTTTCCGTACAGCTCGTCTTTGCAAAAGTAACAACGATCGCCGTTGTTCGCGCGATAACCCGGAAGGTCCAGCTCGTCGGTGTTTATGATCTCGTGATTAAAACCAAAACTCTTAACGACGCGATCGATCTCCACGTTTTGATACGAAGGTAAACTCGCAGACTGCCCGGTGATGCAAACTGCGCGTGCTCCGAGTTCAGCGTTTGCGACGTAAGCAACGTAGCTGCTGTCGACACCACCGGAGTAAGCGACAATCACTGACTCAAGCGTACGAAACAACTCACGAAGTCGTTCTTCCTTGGTAATTACACTCATGTATTCGGTGACCGGCATGTTAGCTTATGCGTAACAAGCAAAGCAACCAGCACCTCACAGCATCATAACGGGCGATCATCTGCGTAATCACTGAGGGATGTGCTAACATCGCAACCTCCCCGGATCGTTCTCTAATGCACCGACTTAACCTCTCATTTCTGATGAGAATTTTACCGATCGCAATGTCCCTCGGACTGCTGTTCGCAGGCTCAACTCTGCGCGTCGCGGCACAGGACGATCCGTTTGGCGACAGTGCCGCGGATCCGATCAAAATGTTCGAACGCGGACAAAGCGCGCACGCGCGCGGTGAGTTGGAGAAGGCGATCACGTTTTATGAACAGGCGTTGAAAGTCAAACCTGAATTTCCGGAAGCGGAGTTTCAAAGAGGCAATGCGCTCGCATCATTAGGACGGCTCAACGAAGCAGAAGCTGCATTCCGGCTTGCGATCGCGCAAAAGAAGAACTGGTCGTCGCCGCATTCGGCGCTCGGCGCGTTGTTGATGAGACTCAAACGCGACGCTGACGCGGAGCAATCGTTTCGCGCGGCACTGAAGATTGACGCCAACGACAGCGTCGCGTTGCGGATGCTCTCGGAACTCCGCATGCGTGCCGGCGACGGAAAGGAAGCGTTGGATCTCGCAAAACGCGCGACTGCGATTCCCGAAGCACCTGCGTCGGCGTGGGTCGTGCTCGCTGTCGCCGAACGCGCGAGCGGAAACGCCGTCGCTGCAAAAGCAACATTGGATCGCGTCCTTATAGATGAACCCGCAAACGTTGCTGCGTTGCTCGAGCGCGCAGATCTTTTAACTGACGAGAAGAACTTCGATTCAGCGATCGCGGATCTTCGCGCAGCAGCAAAAGCGAAACCCGGCGAGAAGACGATCATGTCGCGACTCGCCTACGTGCTTCAACAGGCAGGCCGCAACGAAGAGGCGATGGAAGCCGCGAAGTCGGCGGGGCTCGAAGTTCAGCAGGCGAGTGGTGCCCGAGGTGGTGACGGAAAAGGCGGAGTAGTCGGAACGCCGGAAGAGATCGAAGCCGCGAACAGCGACGATCCGGCAGTCGCGCGCAAAGCACTCGAAAAACTTCTCGAAAAGAACCCGCGCAATGCGATGTTGCTCGGACGCCTCGGCGCGTCGTATCGCACGGATGATCCCGCGCGATCGCTCGACTTCTATCGCCGCGCATCGGAGATTCAACCGGACGCGCCTGAGTATGCGATCGGTTACGCGTCGGCGCTGGTCCAGGCGCGTCGCTTCAACGACGCCGCGCAGATCCTGCGGCAGGTCGTCCGATTACATCCCGACAACTACGCGGCCCGCGCGAATCTCGCAACGGCGTTGTACGAGTCGAAGCGGTACAGCGAAGCGATTCCGGAGTATGAGTGGATAATCGCGAAGAGACCGGAAATCACAGTGGTGCATTATTTCGTTGCCACGTCGCACGATTATCTTGGAGAATATCCGGAAGCACTCGCATCATACGAGAAGTTCCTGTCCACGGCTGATGCAAAGACCAATCAGCTCGAGATCGACAAGGTGAACCTCCGGTTGCCGTCTCTGCGTCGCCAGATTCAGTTGGGCGAGGGCGCGAAGAAGAACGAGGGCGGGAAAAACAAGAAGCCCTGAAAGATGCTGAACGTTTACCAACAAGAACAAGTCAGGAAGGGGGCAAGCGCAGCGACGCCCCCGCATGGGTTGCGATCCTCTGCGGGGGCGCGCTCCGCTTGCCCCCTTCCTGACTGTTCTTTTGTCTGGTCCCGCTTGTTGCTGGGATTATTAGTGCTCGTGGTTGTCTACGTTCCCGCGGCCAACGCGCAGGAGCCGGAACCGGTACCGCTGCCGACAGCGTCGCCGACTCCCCTACCGGCGCCGCCGCCAATCATGGTCATCGCCAAAGAAGAGCGTTTACAGATCGACGCCGCCGGCGATGCCAAGGCGCGAATCCGCGTAACAATCGATCTCGCCGCCGCCCGCATAACGCGCGCCGAACAACTCACGAAGGAGTCGAATTACGATGCTGCCGGTACAGAAGTCGGTAGTTACCAGGCGCTCATCGAAGATTCACTCACATTCCTCAGCGGCATGAAGCGCGACAGCAACAAGACCCGTGACCTCTGCAAACGACTCGAACTCGCGCTGCGCTCGCATGGACCACGTTTGACGACGATACGTCGCGAGACGCCGCTCGAACATGCAGTGTGGCTCAAGAAAGCCGAAGAGTTCGCACGCGCGGCGCGCACTGAGGTTCTCAACACGTTCTACGGCCACACTGTGGTTCGCGAGCCGGAAAAATCAAACCAGGACAAACGCCAGGAAAAACCGAAAGAGATCCCAACTCCAACGCCCAAGAGTCACCAACCATGATAAGACGGACCCTAATCGCCCTATCGTTCGCTCTGCTCCTGCTCGTTCCAAACCAAGCTTCTTCTTTTCAGAAACGAGACCATCTCACGCTGCAGGAAGTGGACCTCGTGAAGGAGGCCCAGATTCTCGATAAGCGGATCGAGGTGTTCATCAAAGCCGTCGAACGAAGGGTGATGGTGATCAACGGCACCTCTGCGGCGAACGCCAAGCAGTTAAAGAAGGACGCGGAGAAGTGGGGCGAACTGCCCACCGGATCGCGTTTCGAGTTGGTCGGCGACATCGCACGGATTTACGACGAAGCGATCACGAATATCGACGACGTCAGCACGCGCGACGAACGCAACCCGCTGATCCCGAAGGCGCTGCGAAAGCTCGCGACGTCGGTGTCGCAAATCATGGAGCAACTCAAGCCGCTGAAGGCCGAGGCAAAGACTGAGGCTGACATCTCGAGTCTGGAGTTGTTGAATGAAGACGCGGAACAGATCCTCGCCGCCGCAAACAAACTCCCGCCCGAGGTCGATAAGAAGGGGAAGAAGAATTAGCCACAAAGAGAGCCACAAAGGCACAAGAAAGCACAAAAGGCACAGGATAGATAGATATAAGACCAGGGATCTGCACTTTCCCTATGTCTCTTGTGCCTTTTGTGCTTTTTTGTGCCTTTTGTGGCTCTAGTCTCGCGCCTGTTTCAGCATATTAGTAGCGCGCTTGATCGCCTGCACGATCTTTTCCAGCGATTCCTTGGCATTCGGTCCGTTGCGATCGTCGAGCGCCTGACGAAAGTCGGTCAGCGGTTGCGCGGCGTACCCAGTGTAAAAACCGGGCGCGTAGATCTGGTGCTTGTACCAGGCGCGCCCACGCAGTCCGCGTGGATCGATCAACTGTCGCTCCGTTTGAATCAGCGCGTCGTTAATCCGCGTGAGCTTCGCGCGATCGGAATCACGCACCGCGTCCTGCCGCAACTTATTCACCCGCTCCGCTTCTTTCGCAAAGTCGTCAATCGCTTCATTCATCGACTTCTCATCGAAAGCACTTCCGAGGTTTCGTCGACCAGCAACGCGAACAGTTTCTACGAAGTAATCCCGAATCTGCTTGGCGTAATCGGTGTAATCAAACTGAAGCGCATCAGCCTCAGCAAGTCGCAACGCAAGCGTGCCCCACACTTGCGCCGCCGCAACGTGATAAACGAAACCCGGATCGCCAAACTTGTCCATCCAATAAAACGAGTCGTACGACGAATGGTAAACACCGTAGTCGCCGCCGAATCCCATATCAGTCGACGGAATCCCGAGATGTTGCAGAAACGGCGTGTAGTCTGAACCCGAACCGAGGGCTCCGATGCGAGCCTCACTCGCCGGCTCTCCTTCCGAACGACCTTCACGCGCGCGATCCTGCCACTGTTGATACACGCTCTTTCCCGTCTTCGGATCCTTCACGTCCACCGTCGCGCCGCGCATCAACTTCCACAACGACGGCACCGACGACGCACCGAAATGCGGCCCGGAAACTGCCACGTCAAGATTCAAATAAGCAACCGCCTTCTCTTTTAACTCCGTTGCGAGTTCTTCGGCCCACTCAGTCGAACCGATCAACCCATACTCTTCCGCGTCCCAACTGCCGAAGATGATCGTGCGCCGCGGTTTCCATCCCTGCTTCAACAACTCTCCAAACCCGCGCCCAACTTCGAGCATCGCGGACGTGCCGCTGTTTGGATCGACCGCGCCAAACACCCACGCATCACGATGATTGCCGAGAATCACCCATCGGTCCTTCTCCTCGTTGCCGTCGATCCGGGCGATGACGTTCCAGATCTTGCGGATCTTGTAATCCATGTCCGTCTTGAGACGGAGCTTGACGTCGGTCGTTCCGCCCAGGTGATACGCGAACGGCAGACCGCCCTGAAAACCACGTGGTCTAACAGGCCCTTTCAAAACCGAGAGGATCGCTCGCGCGGCGTCATAGGAGATCGGTTGGACCGGGATGCGCGTGAGATTTGTCGCCTCTTCCGGCTTCAATCTCTCGACACCCGGAATCGCAGGACGGCCCGGCGTCAACGGATCGCCCGGGTAATCGAACAGAAACTGGACCGACCCGCGTTGTCCCGACTCACTGGGACGCCATGGACCTTTCGGATAAATGTCGCCCTGCATGTAACCGTCGTCGGCCGGATCTGAATAGATGATGCACCCGACAGCACCGTGATCTTCCGCAACCTTTGCTTTCACGCCGCGGAACGAATTGCCGTATCGCACGATGACGATCTTGCCTTTCACATCGACGCCGGCCTTCTTCAGATCGTCGTAATCGTTCGGCAGACCGTAGTTGGCATAGACCACTGGGGCGGTAACGTCGCCGCTTGCGCTGAAACCGTTGAAGAGCGGCGTGATGTTTGGATGTGACGACGTCGGATCAGCCGACACGACGGGTTCGTGAATGTTCAATCGCTGCCGGCGCGACGCAATCAACTCGACGATGCTCGGCGAGTTTGGGTAGTTGAGCCAAACGTCGTACTCCTTCAACTCTGCCGCGATGCCGTAACTCCGCAACTGATCGCGGACGTAAACCGCGGTGTCGTAGTCGGCCTTCGTGCCGGCGATGTGCGGTTCGCGAGTCAGGATCTTCAGGTGCTCGCGCGCGGAGTTGGGCGCCGGCACGGCGCGGAACCGTTCTTCCCAACGACGTTGCGCCTGCGAGCGTTCGGCGTTGAATCCGTCGAGCGCGTTCTGTGCGAGCGCGACCGGTGCGGCGAGTAAAAGATGGGCGACAAGAGATAGAGTTAGAACAAGTTTCATATTAGTATCGTTTACGATCGGCGAGACCGCAGCGAAAGGAAGCCGTTATTAATGGACAGCAGATACTACCCGAACGTAGAAGCCGACGTTCCCCAGTTAACCGCCGAATTGCGCAATCTCTTTGACAGCGAGTATGAAGTGCAGACATTCCAGGTTTCATCGACCAGCATTCTGCAAGCGCGAAAGTCCAGCACCTTGCGCGATCTGACCGGCCTCTCTTCTGCGCTGACGATCAAGATCACACCGGAACCAGGCGGCACACGCGTAGAAATCGGAATGCAAAAGTGGTTCGACAAGGCAGCGGTGGCTGCCGTCGGCGCGATTGTGTTCCCGCCGCTGCTGGCGCTCGCCGCCCTTGGTGCGTACTGGCAATACAGAGTTACGGAAGACTCGTGGAAGATAATCGAAGATCACATCTCGCGCAAAGCAGGCGGTTACGTGCCGCCTTTGCCAGGACGTTGCGGCACTTGCGGCGCCGCGAACGTTGCGGGCGCCGACTTCTGCTCGTCGTGCGGCGCGAACCTCAAGATCGGTAGGACTTGTCCGTCATGCGCCGCCGCACAGAAGGACATCTCCGCGCGCTTTTGTAATCGCTGTGGCACCGCACTCACGGGTTAATCGTAAATAGGACGCGGAGAAGGAGAGACGCGGCGACGCGGAGAAAAAGCGGCATCCCCGCGTCCCCGTTTCTCCCCGTCCCCGCGTCCTAATCGTGTCTGAGCGCGCGGACCGGATCGATGCGGGCCGCGCGTGCTGCGGGATAAAGGGCTGCGATCACCGAGACGAGCAGCGCAAACAAGATCGCGCCGATCCATAAATAAGGCGGGATCGAAAAGAAGTCGACAAACGAAGCGCCTTGCGGTTTCAGGATGAAACGAAATGCGAGCCGGTTCGCGACTCCGGTGATTCCCCACGCAAGCAAAACTCCAACAACGCCACCAGTCAATCCGATCACTGCTGCTTCGACGAAAAAGATCAGTTTGATCTCGCGGTCCTCCGCGCCGATCGCTTTCATGATTCCAATCTCGCGTGTGCGTTCGAGGATCGACATGATCATCGTGTTCGCGATGCCAAACGATGCGACCAGCAACGAGATGCCGCCAAGCAGTCCCAACACGGAATCGATGATCAGGAACACCAACCGGATCTGATCCAGCTCGTCGACGATCGAAAAACTTCCGAACCCAAGCTCCGTAATCTTCGATCGCACTTCGGTCAAGTGCTTCGGATCCGTCACACGAACAACAGCCGCGTCGTATCCTTCGTTCTGTCCTTCAGCGAGATTTCCCTGCTCGCGCGCCAACGCCAGTGCGACCTGACTCATTGGACCACGATGCGTAAGCGTCCACTTGTGGGCCATTTCCAACGGCAGGTAAACTCTCGCGCCCGGCATCATGCCGCGAAGTCCACCCTGCGCCGCTCCTTCTTTTAGCTCCCCCAACACACCGACGATCGTGAACTTGCGCACTTCGAGCGCACCCGACTCGTCCAAGCCGGGATCGTCCAAAGGTATGCCGAAGAAGTTCGGCGTCTCTTCTTCTTCCTCTTGATTACTCGGCGGCGCGAGCAGTTCGAGCGTCTTGCCGACGGCGTCGGCGGGCTTTTCGAACCCGAAGTCGCGGAGAAAACGTTCCGTGACAACTGCTTCATCTGCCGTAGGCGATGAAATCATTCGACCCGCGGCGAACTGTTGAAAACGACTCGACTCGTTGGGGACGTTCGTTCCCCCAACCGACTGCGTCAGCACTTTTTCATTCGTGCGCACGTAAGCGCCGAACGACACACTCGGTTCGACGTACATGACGCCGGGAATCGCCGCGATTTCCTTGATGCCGGCATCGTCGAGAATTCGCGTCGCATTTCGCTCGCGACGAGTGCTCCGATCGCCTTCGTCGCGCGGCCCTTGTCGATTGGCGCCGACCAAACTGCTCAGCCCGCGACCGAACACCTGAATCTCGTTGAACAGATCGAGCGCTTTGAACCGCTCGAGCATGTTGCTCTGCAATCCGAGTCCGAAAGAAACCATCGTCACGATCACCGACACGCCGACGATGACGCCCATCGTCGTCAACGTGGCGCGCAGTTTGGCCTGTCGCAGGTTTCGCAGTGCGAGATGAAGTATGTCGAGAAAGCTCATCAGTGATGCGAATTCGAGTAGACCAGTTTTACGGCCTCAGCGTTCCAATCCGCAAGACTCGCAGTTACAACGTCAGCGCCCGCCGCTCGCAGCGCGTCTTCGGAAACAGTGTTCGTAATTCCAAGCGTCCTCATGCCGGCCGCGCGCGCCGACTGAATTCCCGGTGGCGAGTCTTCGATCGCCAAACATTCATGCGGCAACAACGGCAGCAGACGTTCGTGTTGGCGTCTCTCATTCAGCTTTTCCAAACCAGTGACATAGCAATGCGGATCGGGTTTACAAGCTGTCGCATCTTCGGCAGTGACGACGACAGAAAACAGCGGCGTGAGGTTCGCACGTTGAAATACGTACCCAACCTCGACTTTATTCGCCATGCTCACCAGACCGAGTGAAAAGACGCGCGACGTCGACTTCAGAAACGTAATCACCCCGGGAAACAGCGGCAGTTGATCTTCGATTGCGCTTCGATGCGCGTCGGTCTTGGCGCCCATCACCGATTCGAGCGCCTCATCGGTCAACGGCTTCTTCGCTCGCTCAAACATCGCGCGCACAAACGTCCGATCGTCCATCCCGAGCGCGCCGAAATACCACTCTTCCGTCAGCTCGATCTCGTGCCCGCGCAAGACCTCCTGATACGCCTTCATTTGAATCGTCTCGTCGTCGATGATGACGCCGTTGAAGTCGAAAAAGATTGCTTTGATCATCGGGTTCTACTTTTCGATCGTCATTTTGAGATCGTCCACGAGCTTCGGCAAACGTTCGCTTTCGAGCACGTCCAAACGGCGCAACACTTCCGCCAGCGATAGTTCATTTTTCAAGTTGACCTGGTAATCGAGATCCGCGCGCAGTCGATCTTTTTCCCCCTGCCGGTTTTGCGACATCATGATGATCGGCGCCTGCATGCCGGCGATGATCGCAAGTGCGAGGTTCAACATTTGATAAGGAGCGGGATCCAAGCCACGCGTCAGCAGAAACGAATTGAAGATGATCCAGAAGACGATCAGTCCCATCGACACGCCGATGAACTTCCAACTACCGCCAAACTCCGCGATCAAATCCGCCGCGCGATCGGAAAGCGTCAAACGCGCTTTGTCTTCTTCGTTGGCGTTGCGCGAGACTCGCGATCGCAACAGCTCGTCTGTTCGTCGCAGTCGATCCGTCAACGCGCTGAGCATTTCGAGTGCTACGTGGGAATTGGTGCGCACAAACCGGAGGAAGTCGTCGCGCGAAAGCACCGCCAGGCGCGCGTCTTCGAGCACTCGCGCATCGGCGGACCGTTGCCGGCCGTCGATAATCGACATCTCACCGAAGAAGTCGCCCTGGGCCAACTCCGCGAGAGTCAGTACGTTCTCGTCCTCGTCGCGAATACTGATGCGCACGCGACCGCTCTCGATCAGGTACATCGCGTTGCCCTTGTCGCCCTGATTAAAGATAGGCGTGTTCGGCGGCACGTTTTTCTCTTTCAACAGGCTGCGCAACTCCTTGGCGGCATCGTCGTCGAGCGAAGCAAACAGCGGCACTGATCGCAGCGCCTCGAGCGTCATTTGGCTAGCGGGGTAGGGCATAAGATCCTCCAATTTCGAATTTCGAATTTCGAAATTCACACAACTCTTCCATCTTTCATAAACACAATGCGGTCGGCGAAGCTGTTGGCCAGTTCGTGATCGTGCGTGACCATAAGAATCGTGAGCGAATCCTGTTCTACCATCTCGCGCAACAATCCGAGCAGCTCGTGCGCACGAATCGAATCGAGATTTCCGGTGGGTTCGTCAGCCAGTAACACTTTCGGATTGTTTGCCAACGCGCGCGCGATCGCGACGCGCTGTTGTTCGCCGCCCGAGAGTTCCGACGGCTTATGCGTCAGACGATCGCCAAGACCAACGCGCGCCAACAATTCACTCGATCGCGTGCGTCGCTGCTGCCCGCGCAGACCTCCGAAAGCGAGAGCAAGCGAAACGTTCTCGCGCGCCGTCATCGTGGGAATCAGGTTGAAGTTCTGGAAGATCATCCCGACGGAATACCGCCGGTAACGCGCCATCTCTTTTTTCGAGAACGGGCCCAACGGCTTCGACGCGAAGAACACTTCGCCTTTTGTCGGATGGTCCAACCCACCGAGCATGTTCAGCAACGTCGACTTTCCGGATCCCGACGTGCCCTGGATTGCGACGAACTCACCTTCGCCAATCTCAAGGGAAACGTTGTCGAGGGCAGTCACGTTGTTGCTGCCCATCTGGTAGATTTTTGAAACTTCCTGCGCTGCCAGTATCGGGGTCATTCGTGTTTCGAACTAACTCTCCACAACTCGAAGCGCTCGTCTTCAAAACCTTTCAGCGCCATATCAAATTCAACTGCCGACAAGCCTTGCGACTCGATCAACTTGCGTACCTTGGCGTCGTCGTAGACCGCGCCCGAGATTATCACGTCGGAGCCGGTTGAAAGTCCTTCGAGACGCGCGGCCATGTTGACGGTCGAACCAAAATAGTCGAGCCGGTCGTTCAGCGTCACGGCGATGCAAGGGCCGGTGTGGAGTCCGGCTTTCAATGTCAGCGGCATCGTTCCCTCACCTGGTTCGGCGAGCAGTTGTTGCGCTTCGAGCATTGCACTCAGGCCGTCGGAAGCACTGCGAAAGACAGCCATCACAGCATCGCCGATCGTCTTCACGATCGCGCCGTCGTGTTCTGTAATTTCCTTTCTTAAGACGTCGAAGTGATTCATCACGCGGCCGAACGCGGTTGCGTCGCCGATCTCGCGATAAAGCTGCGTTGAATGTCGCAGATCGGTGAAAAGTATAGTCAACGTGCCGACGGAGATCTGTTCACCGGGACGCAATGCTTCGCTGGAAAACAGATCGCGAAACATTTGCAGCGCTGTTACCTCCGCGGCAGTTGTCGCCTGGTCGGTCCACTCCAATCGCTCCAGCATCAGGAGTTGTTCCGCGTCAGTCTGGTTTTCGAGTGCGAGTGAAAACTCCTCCGTCACGTGTAGCGGCGCGTAACTCCAACCCTCATTCGAGATCACGACTTCCGCCGAACTCTCGCCTTCGGGCGAGACGTCAAGGTCCTGCGAACCCTGCAACTCCAGCGTGCGCAAGCGATACCTGCCTTCTTCAAGCGGCAACGTCAGCACGCGCTTGTCGCCCGCGGGCAGAAGCTGTTGCGCAACAACATGCGGTGTCAGTTGGGGACTCCCAACACAATACGATTGCACTTCCACACGCCGGACCGCCGCGTTCGGTCGAAACGTCAACTCGACGTAACGCTCGAAATCGACAGTGAAGTCGATCTTGCACGCGTCGCAGTGTGAATGCTGATTGACGTCTTTCAACGAAAGCGGCGATTCCTGTGGACCACGACACAACGGACACAACAGGTCCCACTGAAAGTCGAGCAATCCGACCCGCACTGCGCGCAGACAAACTTCAAGCACGAGACGTCGCGGCTCCCCCCAGTCGTCCGCGAGTTTGTACGCGCGAATACGACTGACGTCGAAGTCGTCGGCATGTTCGATATAGTCTGCGAGACGATCGGCGATCGAGCGCTTCTGCTCGACCATGTCTGTATCGGCGATCGAGTCAATCAACTTGCGATGAAGCGCCTGCAGCCGCGACAGATCAAACGAAGAGAGCGAAGTGTCAGCCTCGCGCCCAACTGCTCCGGTGCTCGTAACCGCCGACTCGTCATACTCTTTAATCGCCGCTCGAAACCTTCGCTCGATTACGAATTTGACTTGTGATGGTATGGCGACCATGCCGATCAGGTTGCGCGGTGTGGCCCAAAGTTCGTAAGTGAGGTGGGTGCCGCCGTCAGGCTTCTCGTTTAGTTCCGCGCGCACGCGCAGACGCGCCATCGGTCCTTTGCTGTAAACACGCTCGATGCCGAACCGCGCCGGTTTGACCCATTCAAACGGCTGCTCTTCCCACTCGACCGGCATTCCGTAAATCGACAGTCGTACTTTGCGGCGCGCGTTGGGCCGTCGCTTCTCTTCCTTCTCCACGTCGATCTTGGGAACGCCTGTATCGCGATTGAAACGGTTGGTGTCCGCAATGAACGGCCATAGCCGCTCGGGGCTCGATTTGAGATCAAACGTCCATCGATAATGAAACTCGCGATTACTCAAGCCCGCTCAACTGGTCCAGGTGCGGTTTTCACACCTCTTTGTATTCGGAATCCACGTCTTCGTGAGAAAGCGCGACGCGGTAGTTCTTCGACTGTAGCTGTTTCGTGATCAGCAGATCATCTTTGGTCTTGAGGAGATCTGCGCGACTGTAAACCGAGAGCTCGAAATTGTACCCGTGCGTGATCGCGTCTTTCGGACACGCCTCGACGCAGTATCCGCAAAAGATGCAACGGCCGTAATCGATGTTGTAGACAGCGGCGTAACGTTCGTCGACTCCGGTGCGCTGATCGGGCGGACGTGGATCGTCAGCGGCGACGATGTAAATGCACTCCGACGGGCACGCGGCGGCGCAGAGATAACACGCGACGCACTTTTCGCGGCCCAGTTCGTCGACGTGCAACAGGTGCTGCCCGCGATAACGTGGCTGCACGGTGACGGGTTCGTCGGGATACTGGACGGTCCATTTCCGCTTCGGAATATAGGACAACGTCACACCCATGCCCTGGATGATTGCTTTGGTCGATTCGATTACGTCAGTGATGATTGACATCTGTTTTTCTACTGTACTCTATAAACTTCGGATCCGGTCGCCTGCCAGCGCCCTTCCCGCCAAACAAACTTGTCTGTGAAACCATTGATGGCCTGCTGTTCCGGTCGCCGTCCGAAATAAGTGATCTTTCCGGTCAACGTCGCGCGATCGCCGGATAGCTCGACTTTGAGATCGGCGAATTCCCATCTCTGGATGCCGGGCTCGGCTTGAATCGTATCGATGTATTCCTTCTTGCCCTGAAGTCCGCCTTCTGGCGCCGGTCGTGGACCAACGTAGTCATCCGCCAGGATGCGACCAAGTTTCCTCTTATCGGCGTGCAGGTTGGCGTCTGTCCAATCGTTCTCGATCATTGTCAACTGTGCGAGCACTTGTGCTTCGTCAGTCGGCGCCGGAGCGTTCGGGTCTGCCGGTGGATCGGGTTCCTCGACCTTTACGACAGCCGGTGGATCGGATTGACGGGTTCGCCCCTGGCGCTGGACGAACACCACTGCCACGATCGTCAGCGCAACCGCACCGAGAATAAACGCGCCCAAAAGACCGACAACCCACGGCCACAACCGCCGTTGTTTGCCCGGCGGCATGCCTCCGGGTGGAACGTAGCCTGACGGCGGACGATACGCAACGGCCTTCCAGTCGTCATTCATCGAGCGTCCGTCGCTTGCCGGCGGCGTTACGACAGTCGACTCGTCGTCGGCAACGTCGGTCGTTAACGGCGTGCCATCGTCGATGCAGTAAGTCAGGTTCGGATCCGTGTATGTCCGGTTGCACGTTCGGCAGCGCTTCATTTCACAGGAATTCTAAACCACCGCGCTGCGTCACCCAAACACCAGCGACAGAATGAACCAAAGTATCCCGAACACGAAAAACGCGAGGTTGGCGGCGCCCATGATGATGCCGGCGATTGCCAGACCGCGACCAGTCGGGTGTGGCGCGCTCTTCATCTGCGAGAGCGCGACGAGACCGAGTATCACCGCAACGACTCCGGGCACCGGCATCCAGCACGCTAAACCAATCATTACGCCGAGGATGCCGACGATGAATGAAGCGATTGCGATTGCCGGTGGTGGCGGTTTGGACTGCGGCTGGTACGGAGGCGGAGGCGGTTGCCACGGACGTTCGACACCAGGCGGTTGCTAGGGGCGTTCGACTGGTCCGCTTTGCTCCGGCGCCATCCAACCGCTGCCAGGCGCTGGATCGCGCGGCAGCCATTGTGTTTCGTGTTCCGATGGATCGTCGTATTTCGTTTCGCGAATTCGCGGGTCCCAGTTGGGATCGGCTGGTGGGGTCAAGTCTTCGCGCAGAAGACTGCCGTCTTGCGTGCAGAAAGTCAGCCAGGCTTCAGAGTACTGTCTGTTGCACTCGGGGCAGTACTTCATCGAAAAGCTAGACCAGTTCGAGACGGCTGAAGAAATACGAGACTTCGATTGCGGCGTTTTCGTCAGAGTCGGAGCCGTGGACTGCGTTCTCGCCGACGGAGCCGCCAAACTCTTTTCGTAGCGTGCCTTCGTCAGCCTTCGCCGGATCGGTCGCGCCCATCAGGTCGCGCCATGCTTTCACTGCGCTCTCTTTTTCGAGTGCCATGACGACGCATGGTCCACTCGACATAAACTCGACGAGACCGGCGAAGAATGGTCGTTCGCGGTGGACGGCGTAGAAGCCCTCGCCTTGCTGGCGCGTCATATGGATCAGTTTAAGTCCGCGGATCTTGAATCCGTTATCGAGAATGCGTTGAATGATTGAGCCGGTGTCACCCGCTTGCACGGCGTCGGGTTTGATTATTCCGAATGTTAGGTTTGACATGTCTTCCGTTGTGCTTTGTTTTTTGTTCTTTGTGCTCCCAAGCTCGTTCTTACAGTGCTTCCTTCATTGCTTTTCCGATATCTGCGGGCGACTTGACGACGTGGATACCGGCCTCGCCGAGTGCCTTCATCTTTTCTGCTGCAGTGCCTTTGCCGCCGGCGATGATCGCGCCTGCATGGCCCATGCGTCTTCCTGGCGGCGCGGTTTGTCCGGCGATGAATGCGACGATCGGTTTAGTCACATGCTCTTTTGCAAACGCCGCGGCTTCTTCTTCGGCGCTGCCGCCGATCTCGCCGATCATCACGATGCCTGTCGTCTCGGGATCTTCCTGGAATAATCGCAGCGCGTCGACGTGCGTCGTACCGACGATCGGATCGCCTCCGATGCCAATCGCCGACGACTGGCCCAGTCCCAATGCCGTCAACTGTCCGACTGCTTCGTACGTCAACGTTCCGGATCGAGAGACGACGCCGATTGGTCCCTCGCGATGAATATGACCCGGCATGATTCCGATCTTGCACTTGCCTGGCGAGATGATACCAGGGCAGTTTGGACCAATGAGACGCGTCGGTTTGTCGCTTAAGTATTCCTTCACCTTCACCATGTCGAGCGTCGGAATACCTTCAGTGATACAGACGATCACCGGAATACCCGCATCCGCCGCCTCCATAACCGCATCCGCAGCAAATGACGGCGGCACGTAGATCACGGTCGCATTCGCGCCCGCTTCCTTCACCGCATCCGCGACAGTATTAAAAACGGGTAGGCCCTCGTGCGTCGTCCCACCTTTCCCCGGCGTCACGCCCCCGACGACATTCGTCCCATACTCCACCATCTGTTTCGTATGGAACGTCCCTTCCTTCCCAGTAATACCCTGCACGACAAGGCGGGTAGATTTATCAACTAGCACGCTCAACGATAATTGCTCCTCTGTGTTGTTAACTTAACATAGTCAAATCGAAATCCGTTTCACACCAACTCCACGCGCTCGCCGTATTGCGGGACGTGGACGTTCCAGCCGAAGCGTTCTTTGATGTGGCCGGCCATGGCGGTGGCGGCTTCGGGTTCGCCGTGCGTCAGGAAGGTGCGGCTGGGGATGCCGGATTCCATTCCTTCCAACCACTGCAAAACTTCCTTCCAATCAGCATGCGCCGAGAAACCACCAATCTTCGCGAGACGACAACGAACAGGTACCCACTGGCCCATGATCTTCACTTCCGGTTCGCCGTCCAATATGCGTCGACCCGTCGTTCCCGCTGCCTGAAAACCGACAAACACGATCGTCGCATCAGGATTCGGAACCAGTCGCATCGCATGGTGCAACACACGTCCGCCGGTCATCATTCCGGAAGCACTGACGATGATGCGCGCGCCCTCAGCATTGTTCAGCCGCTTCGACTCGTGCCGCGACGACGCAGTGATCATCGAATGCGTACGCAAGGGATGCTTCTGTTGTCGCAACACGCTGGCGTACTCCTCGTCCTGTTCCTCCGTCCGACGTGCATAGGCCGCCGTTGCAGCCGCCGCCATCGGCGAGTCGACAACCACCGGCAATACCGGAACCGCTTTCTCGTCCTCCAACTCGCGAATCAGATAGACGATCTCCTGCGTACGTCCAACAGCAAACGCCGGTATCAAGACCGGCGCATCACGTTGTGCAGCATCATTAATGATGCGCGCCAGCGCGACCTTCGGATCTTCCGGATCGTGCAGACGATCACCGTACGTCGATTCGACAAGCAGATAGTCGCACGGCGGCGGCGCTACCGGATCGCGAATGATCGGTTGGTCGTAATGGCCCAGGTCGCCGGAAAACAGCACGCGCCTTCCGTTCCCATCCGCTCCCGCGTGGTCCAACTCGAGCAACACCAAACTCGATCCGAGAATATGCCCCGCAACGCGAAACCCCGCACGAATTCCAGGCGCCGCTGCAAACGACTCACCCGTATTCTCAACCGGCTTCAACAACTCCAACGACGCAAACGCATCCTTCTCCGTGTAAAGCGGCAACGCCGGCTTGTGCTTCGTCAAATTGTGACGATTGCGAAAGTCAGCATCTTCTTCCTGAAGCCGTCCGGAGTCAGGCAAAAGTATCTTCAGCAGATCGGCAGTGCCGCGCGAACAGTAAACCGGACCATGAAACCCCTGCTTCACGAGCCGTGGTAAATAACCCGTGTGGTCGATGTGCGCGTGCGTGATCAGAACCGCATTCAGCGAACGCGGATCAAACGGCGGCTCCTGCCAGTTGCGTTCGCGCAGTTCCTTCAACCCCTGGAACAACCCGCAATCAACCAGCACACGACTGTTCCCCGACTCGACCAGATACTTCGATCCGGTGACCGTTCCAACTCCACCCCAGAAACTAATGCTCGCCACTCAAACCCTCCGCATCAACGAAACCGGTTTACGCCGCCAGCCCGACAACCTTCTCCGCCGCGTCCTGCATTCCAGTCGCGACTGTGAAATTCATCCCCGACTCGCGAATCACACGCTGACCTTCTTCAACGTTCGTCCCTTCGAGTCGTACAACGACCGGAACTTCAATCTTCAGATTTCGCGCCGCCTCGACCACACCACGCGCCACCATGTCGCAACGCACAATCCCGCCGAAGATGTTGATCAAAACCGCCTTCACATTCTCGTCAGCCAACAAGATTCGAAACGCGGCCTCGACACGCTCCTGCGACGCACCGCCACCGACGTCGAGAAAGTTCGCCGGCTCACCACCCGCGAGCTTGATAATGTCCATCGTCGCCATCGCCAGACCCGCGCCGTTCACCATGCACGCGATGTTGCCGTCGAGCTTGATGTAGTTGAGATCAAACTTCGACGCTTCGATCTCCAGCGGCTCCTCTTCGTTCAGATCGCGCAGATCGAGAAACTCCTTGTGACGAAACATCGCGTTGTCGTCGAAGTTGACCTTCGCGTCGAGCGCAATCAGGCGATTGTCTTTCGTCAACAGAAACGGATTGATCTCCATCAGCGACGCGTCCATCTGCTCGTAGGCCGAATACAGCGCCTGCATAAACTTCACTGCCTGACCGACAAGCGCCGGCGGCAGCCCGAGTCCAAAAGCAAGTTTGCGCGCCTGAAACGATTGAAAACCGACAGCGGGATCGATCGTTTCTTTCAGTATCTTTTCCGGCGTTTTCGCCGCGACTTCCTCGATGTCCATGCCGCCTGCCGACGACGCCATAAACACCTGTCGCCCGGTCGCACGATCGAGCACGATGCCTAAATAAAACTCCTTATCGATCGGCAGACCTTCCTCGATCAACAACACCCTGACTTCCCTTCCTTCAGGACCAGTCTGGTGTGTGACCAGGTTCATGCCCAGCATCTTTTGCGCAGTCTCGCGCGCTTCGTCTGCACTGCGCGCCAACTTCACACCGCCGCCTTTGCCGCGGCCGCCTGCGTGAATCTGCGCTTTAACGACAACAACGTCGCCACCCAACTCCTTCGCGGCGTGATACGCCTCTTCCGGCGAACGCGCCACAATGCCACGCGGCACAGGCACGCCATACTTCCTCAGCAGTTCTTTTCCCTGATACTCATGAATCTTCATGCGAGAGCCTCAAACAGATTTCTATTAGAATTACTCACGGAGATCGTGTTGAATGGAACGCACGCGAGTTTAGCCGCGCGCAAGGTCGACCGCAAGCGACATCAGAGGAGTAATCGAATCATGAGCGAAGTTGTTGTCACTTCTCAGAAAAACTTACAGAACGAAGTGCGCTACGGCGCCGGACACTCGTTCACAACCGACGAGCCACTCAGCGCCGGCGGCGACGATGCCGGCCCCGATCCGTATACGTTGATACTCGGCGCGCTTGGCAGTTGCATCTCGATGACGGTGCATCTTTATGCACGACGAAAGCAGTGGCCGGTCGAGACTGTCACCGTGCGCTTGCGACAGAACCGCATTCACGCCAAAGACTGTCAGGAATGCAAAGACGAGGAAGGGTTCATCCATCGCATCGAACGTGCCGTGACTGTCACGGGCGACTTGTCAGACGAACAACACGCACGTCTCCAGGAAATCGCGCACAAGTGCCCCGTGCATAAGACACTGAGCTCCAAAGATCGTGATCACCGACATGAAAGAGGACGAACTGGAGAGCAGTGAAGCCGGGAACTTTTTCTAACGACGACTGTCTAAGTAATCAACATCACAACGAAACGGAGAAGCTATGAACATCAACAAGCTTGCCGGCTGGGGTTTGATTGTCTTGGGAGCGTTGAACGTTTTTCGCGAAGTGATGCTTCGCTTAACGGAGGACGCGGCGCCCGGCGCTGTGTACGCGATCATCACTGCACTGCTCTTCACGTTGGGCGCGGTATTGCTGATTCGCAAGCCAATCCCGTACGGCAGAAAGGCAAAAGAGCATTCAACGGGTCGCGAATGATAGATTCAATCTAATAAAGCCATCTGCCGGCCCGTAATATCGTTGCCTGTAATTTCTCGATAAGCCTTCGCTAGAGTGGCTTTTCTCGTTTGATCTGTCTCTCCTGAATATCGCCACACCACCTGGTCTAAGTCGACGGTCCAGGCAAAATAGCGAAGCCTTTCCGTAGCTGACTCCGCTGCATGCGCATCACCTGTTAACAAGTCGTTCATCGATTGCGTCCCGATGCGACTGACTTGCCGGTGCGCTATCACAGAAGGGGCGATAACGAGGACCGCACCGAGCATAAGCGACGCCGCCAGTTGCGGCTGGTCCAACAGAGGCTTCGCAGTATTCAAAGCACGCACGCCATTACGTAAATAGACGAAAGCGACGAGAAACGGAGTGAAGCCAAAAATTCCTATCAACAGCAGTATAAAACCTAAAATACTTAAAGGCAGGATGAGAATCCCGATAAGTAGCGAGAAAAATGAGCCAGACAATAGTACGCCCGCAATGATCGCGTTTAGCCGGCCGCTGCGGCCTCTTAGTATCAACCACAGCGATAACGTAATGATTGCAAGGCCGCTGAAGAGGTAAACCAGCAGCTTGAAACGCGCAAGATCCGGGCTGAAAGGAGTGCCGCCAAAACCATTGTTGAAGACAATTGGATCGAAGACGAAACACAGGAAGGGTGCGACGACTCCAAAAACGACATCGAAAATCAACTGCGTCGTTGTCACATCATTGGAGAATTGTCTGGCCCAAAATCGCGATCTCACTTTGCGTTGTGTGTTGTAACTCATAATCATTGGTCCTGCTTCGTGTTTTCACGACGTTGCGCAACGTGCCACAAGACGCCCGACGGATCGACGACATAGGCAACGCGGAGTCCCCACGGTTGCATTGCGGGAGGCTTGGGTGTTGGCACGCCGAAGTGCTTCGCGAGTTCCAGTGATTCGATATGCGACCACCATGCGTCGAGATCGTCGACCATGAGTTGCATCATAAAGTTACCCGCCCAGTCTTCCTGATAGTAGTTCTGCAGTATGAACCCGCCTGAGCCGGCGTTGAAGATCGCGACCTCGCCGTCGAGGACCTTTTCAAACCCGAGGGCTTCGTAGAATCGCTTGGACAGTTCGAAATCCCTGGCGGGCATAAATGGCCGCACCAACTCTGTCCCTGTAGGAATGTTGCTCATCTTGCAGTTCTCCGTATGCACCTGGCAGCCAGGCCACCCAGGTTGCCATCCGTTTTAGCACTTTCCATGAACCGTTTTGTTTCGCCGTGGTGTGCGCTCAGCCTTGCCGGCTCACCATGAAGTTAATCCAGATCGGCGCAAAAGGTGACGTGCAACCCTTCGAAACGGGATAGTCGCGATAGATTCCCAACTTCTCGCCAATGGCGATGGCCCGCTTGCGAAGTTTGGGGAAGTGGATTCCGATCTCCGCAAGAGTGCTGTTCATCGTCCACTGCACTTCCGGATCGGCGCCTGCCATTTCCGACTCGATGCGATCCAGCAGCGCTGAGAGGTCGAGCCCTTCCGGACTCTTCACGACTCGCTCGGCGGTGAGGCTCCATCCGGCGCGTGCAGCCCAACGTTCGTCCGTGGCCATCCATTCCTGGCGAAGAGTCTCCTTGTCGGGGTGCTGCTTGACGACATAGTTGATGAACCAATCCGCCACGTGCGCAAAGCTGATCGATCGCACCAGTCGATCCACCTCTTTGGCTGACAGGTTCTTTGGCTTGATCAGTAGGGCTGCCAGGAGCTGGGCATCGACATTCCCGGTCTCCCAAAGAGCCATGGCCAACTCATGGTTGGTCCCGATCTTCTTCGCCAGCACCCGGATGTCGCCATGTTTGACGCCGAACTGATTGTCACCGGCGCCATACTTCGTGTTATGCGCCCGCACCTTCTCGTTGCCGAGCGCTTTGAGTTGCTTGAGAGTTTCGTTGAGCGTCATAGTCGTTTAAGCATCCGCCTACGGCCGCGATACACCAGCGCGCACACCAAAGCGCTGCCGGGCAATATCAGCCCACTCGCGACAACGGCAAGCCCCGCCACTGCCTGCGGCGTCGCGATCGTTGGATCGGTCAATGCTCCGGGAATGTACGGCGGCATGCGCCCGAGGTTGAAGAAGAACCACACGGTTGCATAGCCGAGCACGAAGGCCGCCAGCATTATGACGGTCCATCTGCTGCTGACGGGCTTGGTGTTTCGCTGAAGAAACTCTGCCGCCACCCAGCCCGCCACCGCCGGCGGAATCCAAAATCCGACAAGCACGATTAGGCTAGGAAGTCGATCGGGCAGCAGGAGGATTAATACCAAAACAACTGATCTCATCATCCTGGTCTGGTTAAAGCAAAAACGGCTGCCAATGCGGCAGCCGTAATTGATGAAGAACTGGTCGGGACGGCGAGATTCGAACTCGCGACCTCACGCACCCCAAGCGTGCGCGCTACCAGGCTGCGCCACGTCCCGTCTCCCTGACTTAGTATCCTGCCAAAGAACAATTGTCAAACGAGTAACACCGATCCGTGTTCACGACTTCGCGCGGCCCTTGTTCTCCTGCTCCAACAACGCGAGCAGTTCGCGCAACTCAGCCGCGAACTGTTTCAACGCCTGTCGCTCTTCCGCCGTGCGTCGAACAACATTCGGCACGTCATTCACCGGCGGCGGCTGCACAGTTTGCGCTTCCGTTTCGGAAAACAGCGGAGCGTCAGAAGCAGAGGGGGAAGCCGAAGCAGCAACGTCTTCGCTACCAACAACCTTCAACTTCCCACCGCCACGCAACTCATTCGTCAACCGCTTCTTCGCGCCGGCGATCGTGTACTGGTCTTCATAAAGCAGCTCTTTAATCCGCAACGCCATCTCGACGTCGCGCTTGCGATATACGCGCTGCCCGGCGCGGTTCTTCTGCGGCGCGAGCATCGGAAACTCCGACTCCCAATACCGCAGCACGTGCGCCTGCACGCCGGCAAGCTCGCAAACCTCACCGATCTTGAAGAACAGCTTTTCAGGAATGGCTACAGCGGGACGACTCATTCGATTTGATCTGGCTAAAAATGAAATACTGAAGCTGGCTTCGCTATCGGGGTATCGGGCCGGGCATTGCGAAAGTTGGAATGACTCGACGGCGAGTTTGCCAGCAGCCCTGCGTCGACAGGCGCATGTTACTCGCGCGGACTTTGGCGTGTCAATACTTACACTTAGCTCGGGTCACTTAAAACTTTTTCTTAAAAGTATCACCTTAGTAGTTCTTTGTACTTCGTCGAGCAAACAAAGAACAAAGATCAAAGCACAAAGCTCGCCATCTCACCGTTTGGACTGGCGCTGATCGCCACGCTATAATCCGCTGTCCCGCGTACAGACCGGAAGGAACGAACCGAAACAAGTGACAACCTCGCAAACGGTTTTTCGCCTGGCTTCACGATTCGACGAAGTCGGATTCTCGGACATTGTGAAGCTTCGCAACCGCATCATGGAACTGCGCAATCAAGGCGCGACGGTCTACCAGTTTGAAGGCGGCGAGCCGTTCATGCCGACGCCCGAGCCGATTCGCGAAGCGATGAAGCGAGCGCTCGACGAGAACAAGACTCGTTACGCGCCCTCCTCCGGTATTCCCGAACTTCGCGCCGCGATTGCAGAAAAACTCCGCACGAAAAATCAAATCCCCGCCGCAGACGACGACGTCATCGTCATGAACGGCGGCATGCAGGGACTTTTCGGCGCGTTTCAATCGGTCGTGAATCCCGGCGACGACGTGATTCTCTTCTCGCCTTACTGGACGCCGATCAAAGATCTCGTCGCGCATTGCCAGGGTCACAGCGTTTTCGTCTCCACTGACGAGGCGCGCAGAGAAGGTTTTCAACAAACACTGGCGCGTTACGCCAACGAACGAACAAAAGCCATCTACTACAACACGCCGCAAAACCCGAGCGGCGTCGTCTTCACACCTGAAGAAGCGAAAGCTGTCGCAGAGTTTGCACAGGAACGCGATCTGATCGTCATCGCCGACGAAGCATACGAAGACCTGGTCTACGACGGCACGCATTTCTCGATCGCATCACTCGACGGCATGTATGAACGCACGATCACGACGTTCACGTTTTCAAAGTCGTATGCGATGACGGGATGCCGTCTCGGTTACGCAGTCGCGCCGGAACCGTGGATGACAGGATTGAAGAAAGCGACGCTGTACTCTTCGAACGGAGTTTCGACGCCGACGCAGTGGGGCGGACTCGCCGCTTTCGACATCGACTCATCTACTGAACGAAAAGATCCTCGCAGAATATCGTCGTCGTCGCGATCTGCTCCTGTCAGGACTCAACGAGCTCGGCTTCCCATGCGATCCACCGGCGGGCGCCTTCTACGCGTTTCCCGATGCAAGCCGGATCAGTCGCAACAGTCGTGAAGCAGCGGACATCCTGCTCAACCAGGCGAACGTCTCATCGGTGCCCGGCATCGTCTTTGGACCAGACGGTGAAAGCCACTTGCGTTTTTCTTTCTCGACTTCAATTGAGACCATCGAAGCCGGTCTCGATTCACTCCGTCGCCAACTCTAATGAAGGACGAATTCGAGTTCATCCGTGCGCTTCGAGAACGCGCGGGGACTTCTTCGTCTGTTACCGGCATCGGCGACGATGCGGCAGTCTTTCACGTCGCTGCCGGCAAAGAGACAGTCATCACGACCGATCTGCTGATCGAAGACGTCGACTTTCGTCGCACAACGATCCCGCCGTATCTGTTGGGCCACAAAGCACTCGCAGTTTCGCTTTCAGACATTGCAGCGATGGGTGCGCGACCGCGTTGGTCGCTCATTTCGATCGGCGTTTCCAACGATGTGTGGCAAACGGATTTTGCCGATCGCTTGTACAGCGGACTGTTCGAATTAGCGAACCGTTACGACGTTCAGTTGATCGGCGGCGACACGTCGCGAACTGAAGAAAAGATCGTGATCGATTCGATCGTTCTCGGCGAATGTGCGGCGGGACAGGCGGTCAAAAGATCCGGAGCAAAGCCAGGCGATCAGATCTTCGTAACGGGTTCCCTCGGCGCAGCGGCGGCGGGATTGCGGCTCGTCGAACGCGGCGCTCATCTCGCAGACCAACACCTCGACGATGAGGATTCGCAGAAACTCGACCACGTATTGTTGCGCCATCTTCGTCCCGAACCGCGTGTTGGTTGGGGAATCGTGTTGGGCGATGAAAAGCTGGCGACGTCAATGATCGACATCAGCGATGGACTTTCGTCAGATCTGAATCACTTGTGTGCGGCGAGTGGTGTCGGCGCGCTGATTGAGTCATCGCTGTTACCAATCGATCATCAGGTCGTTGAGCTGTGCGGCCGGCGCGCACTCGATCCGCTTCAACTCGCCCTCCACGGCGGCGAAGATTTCGAGCTGCTGTTTACCGTCAAACCGGACGACGTTTCACGCCTGCCGCGTAAGGTTGACGGCGCGCAGATCACACGCATCGGCGAAATCCAAACTTCGGACGAAGGCGTTCAAATCCGCGAAGGCGCGCGCATTTGGGAACTAAGCGCGGGCGGCTGGAAACACTTTTGAGTTAGTATTGGGCGGTCATGTTAAGGTTCCGAAATACACTCACCGGGCGTATCGAAGAGTTTCACCCGCTGAAGGATGGCGAGGTGCGCTTCTATTATTGTGGTCCAACCGTTTGGGATTACGGTCACATCGGTAACTTCCGCAGCGCCGTCGCCGCCGACATCCTGCGCCGCTATCTGAAGTTCAAAGGTTTCAAAGTCACGCACGTGATGAACATCACGGACGTCGAAGATCGCATCATCGCGAAGTCGCAGGAAGCGGGACTGAGTATCGACGACTACACCGCGAAGTACATCGACGCGTTGTGGGAAGACTTCGACGCGCTTGGCTGCGAACGCCCCGAAGTCGTGCCGCGCGCTACGCGTCACATTCCGGAAATGGTTTCGCTGATCGAGAAGCTGCTCGACACAGACCACGCGTATCGCTCAGACGGATCGATCTACTATCGCATCGCTTCGTTTCCCGAGTACGGCAAACTCTCGAAGATCAACTTCGAAGGAAACATCGCCGGCGCCAGCGATCGAATCCTTACCGACAAGTACGAGAAAGAAGACGCGCGCGATTTCGCACTCTGGAAAGCGCGGTCCAGCGAGACTGAACCTTCGTGGGACACGACGATCGGCGACGGCCGTCCTGGTTGGCACATCGAGTGCTCCGCGATGTCGATGAAGTATCTCGGCGAGACGTTCGACATTCACGCCGGCGGTATCGATCTCGTCTTTCCTCATCACGAAAACGAGATCGCGCAGAGCGAAGGCGCGACCGGCAAAGCAGTTCGTGCGCTACTGGATCCACTTCGAACATCTGAAAGTCGAAGGCGAAACGATGTCGAAGTCGAAGGGAAACTACTTCACGTTTCGCGACATCGCGGCGAAAGGTTTTTCTCCGGCAGCGATCCGTTATTTCCTGCTGAGCGTGCCGTACAACAAGCAGCTCAACTTCACGTTCGACGCGCTCGCCGGCGCAGAGAAAACAGTCGAAAGCCTGCGCGACTTTCGCGCGCGTTTGAGTGAAGCGAAGACGGAACCCGGCAACAATGACAAATTGCACGAAACGGCAACGCGCGCGCTGCGCGAGTTTGAAGAAGGCATGGACGACGACCTCAACACGTCAGTCGCGCTGGCGGTGATCCATAACCTGTCGCGCGAGGTCAACACCGCGCTCGCTCGCAAGCAAGTGAAAGCGGACAACCAGCGCGAACTGCTCGACGTCATCAATCGTATAGATTCGGTGCTGAACATCTTCGGCGAACAACAACGCGAAATCCTCGACAGCGAGATCCAGGAGTTACTCGACGAACGACAGGAAGCGCGCCGTCGTCGCGACTTCGGACGCGCCGATGAGATTCGTCGCGAACTCGCCGACCGCGGCATCATTCTCGAAGACACCAAAGACGGCGTGCGCTGGAAGCGCGGCAAATAATCATCATGCCTGACGTTCAAATCGAATCCGACCGTCTCATCATGCGCATGTGGCGCCTTGACGACTTCGAATCGTATCTGGAGCTCTGCCAGGATCCGGAAGTGATGCGCTTCCTCGGCGGCAAGACTTTCGATCGATTCGAATGCTGGCGTCACATGGCGTTTATGGTGGGCCACTGGCAACTGCTCGGCTTTGGTCCATGGGTGGTCGAAGAGAAAGCTACGGGTCAGTTTGTCGGACGCGTTGGTTTTCTGAATCCCGAAGGTTGGCCCGCGTTCGAGCTCGGCTGGACTCTATCACGCAAGTTCTGGGGCCGCGGTTATGCGACCGAGGCTGCACGTCGCGCGCTCTCTTACGCTTTCGACGAACTCGATAAAGATCACGTCATAAGTCTGATCGATCCGAAGAACACAAACTCGATCAAGGTCGCCGAACGCCTGGGCGAACGCGTTGAAGGCAAGACTGATTTGCTTGGTCGCGAAGTCTTAATCTATGGAATCGACCGACCAGTCAACTCCCAAAGCTAAGTTGATCGCTATTCTGCAACTCGCTTATTCCGGCGAGTTGGCTGCCGGTTATGCTTATCGTGGTCACTGGCGCTCACTCAGCGACCCCGACGATCGAGCGAGAGTAAAACAGATCGAAGACGAAGAGTGGCATCATCGCAAGCTAGTCGGCGAGATGCTGCACGATCTTGGTGCTGGACCAAACAAAGTCCGCGAGCTGCGCGCCACGATCGTTGGACGAACGCTGGGTTTCTTATGTCACGTCACTGGCTGGTTTGCGCCGATGTACGGCGCGGGCCGGCTCGAAAGCCGAAACATCGTCGAGTATGAAACCGCCGCTCGTTATGCACGCGAGTGCGGACGGGCAGACTTGATCGATTGTCTGTTAACGATGGCGGAAGTCGAGTGGGACCACGAACACTATTTTCGTTCGTGCGTGTTGCGTCATCGCTGGTCCAAGCGCTTTTCAGTTTGGCCCGAACCGCCTCCGAGAGGAAACTATTCGCATCAAAACGCATGACTAAAATCGTCTATCTCCTGCTGATTCTCCTGCTGCCGGTTTCAGTTGCAGCGCAATCAAACAAGAAGAGGCTCGCGGCGGAAGTAAAGGCCGAGTTCCTGCATGCATGGACCGGTTACAAGAAATACGCCTGGGGTCACGACGATCTGAAACCGCTGTCGAAGACGCATCACGACTGGTATGCACAACCGCTGCTCATGACGCCTGTCGACTCGCTCGACACGATGATCATCATGGGCCTCGACGAAGAAGCCGCAAAAACGCAGGCGTACATTCTCGACAATCTCTCGTTTGATAAAGACATCGACGTTCAGAACTTCGAGATCACGATCAGAATCCTTGGCGGTTTGGTTACGAACTATCAACTCACGAACGACAAACGTTTCCTGAGTCTCGCGGAAGACCTTGGGAAGCGCCTTTTGCCTGTATTCGAATCGCCAACCGGGATGCCGTATCGCTACGTCAATCTAAAAACCGGCAAAGTGCGAAACCCTGTCAGTAATCCGGCGGAAACGGGAACGCTGCTGCTCGAGTTTGGCGCGCTCAGTAAACTGACCGGCAATCCGGTCTATTACGACAAAGCTAAACGCGCGCTGGTGGAAACTTACAATCGCCGTTCGAAGATCGGTCTCGTCGGCGAGTGGATCAACGTCGAGACGGGCCAATGGACCAACACGGACAGTCACATCAGCGGCGCGATCGACAGTTACTACGAATACCTGCTGAAGTGCTCGGTGCTGTTTGGCGATCAGGATTGCAAGCGGATGTGGACCGACAGCATCGCCGCCATCAACAAGTACCTCGCAGACGAAGTCAAAACCGAAATCAGGACCGAACTGTGGTACGGCCATGCGAACATGAACACGGGCGCGCGCACCGATTCGACTTACGGCGCGCTCGACGCGTTCTTCCCCGCCGTGCTCGCGATGTCGGGCGACCTGACGCGTGCGAAACGTTTGCAGGACTCGTCGTTTGCGATGTGGAAACACGAGGACATCGAACCGGAAGTTTTTGACTACCGCACGAAGACGATCAAATCCGCGGGTTATCCGCTGCGGCCCGAGATCGTTGAGTCAACTTACTATCTCTACCACTACACAAAGGACGATCGATACCTGCGCATGGGCGAACAGATGTGGAAAGACTTTGTGAAGCACTGCCGTACGGATGAGGGTTACGCGGCGCTGAAGAGTGTGGTGACGAAAGAGAAGTCTGACTCGATGCAGAGTTTTTTGTTTGCGGAGACGTTCAAGTATTTCTACCTGCTGTTCGCGCCGCCCGAGACGCTCGATTTCAAGAGCGTGGTCTTCAACACCGAAGCGCATCCCATCCGCCGCACTTGGTCAAACTAGGAACGCGTACAACGCGCGGGAAAGACGGCTCGTCATCCAGGTTCACCTTCCCCTTCTGGCCTAATCGGGTGTAATCTGTGCGCAAATGAAAGTGCTTCTCCTTACCGTTCTGCTTGCATTGACGCCTGTTCTTCAACAACAGCAGCCGCCCGGCGTGGAACGCGAAGATCCGGATGTCGTCGTCGTCAAGTTCAACTGGAACAAGATTCGCATGAACAACGACCTGATCCACAGTGCGCTCGATCCTGGCCCACCTATGAACGAGCCGATATCGATCAAACCAACCCGACCGAAAAACGAGTCGCAGGACGTCAAGAACAAAAGAGACATGATGGAACGGCGCGCGGAGATGAATGCGACCGTTGAACGCCGCCAAATCTCAGGCAGAAAGACGCCGATCAGTATTTGTTGCAACTCGAAGTGAAGAACGTCGGCACCAACGTCATTAAAACAATCGTTTGGGAATACCGACCGACGCCGCGCGCTACCGAATACGAATTGCGCCAGTACGTGTGCCACGTCAAAGCAAAGCCCAATGAGAACAAGAAGTTTGAATTATTGAGCCCGTCAAATCCGGTGAAAGTGATCGAAGCGGACGCTGAGACTGGAAAGGCAAAAGACGGGAAGGTGGTTATTAACCGGATCGACTACGCCGATGGATCGACTTGGAAACGGAAGGGATGGTCCGTGCTCATCCCTTCCGAACCCTTGACGGCCTTGGCAATGGCAAGTGCCTGATGTTTTAATTAGCATAGTTGTTCTTTGTATTCGTTGTTTGTAATCATCACTCTTGCTTGAAAGCAAAGTTCTAAGCACCAAGTACAAACTGCTGGTCCTACTTGTACTGCACTCCCAGGTTCTCAAACAGAAACGCATAAATGTCTCGCGTCTGCTCGATCGCCTTCGTCGTGTTGCTCGCGCCGTGCGCTGACTTCGTGTCGATGCGAATCAGCACCGGATTCTCGCCGCCCTGGCCCGCCTGCAACGCCGCGGCGTATTTGTAGTTGTGCGCCGGCACCACGCGATCGTCGTGATCGGCGGTCGTGATCAAGGTCGCGGGATACTTCGCGCCCTGCTTGATGTTGTGAATCGGTGAGTACGCGTACAGTGCTCTGAACTCATCCGCGTTCGCTTCGGCTGAACCGTAATCGGCGATCCAGTTCCAACCGATCGTGAACTTCTGGAAGCGCAGCATGTCCATCACGCCTGCCTGTTCGACTACTGCGCGAAACAGTTCGGGACGTTGATTCGCAACAGCGCCGACGAGCAATCCGCCATTCGACGCGCCCTGGATCGCAAGCTTGCTTGACGACGTGTACTTGTTCGCGATCAGCCATTCGGCTGCGGCGATGAAATCGTCGAACACGTTCTGCTTCTTCAGCTTCGTGCCCGCTTCATGCCACTTCTCGCCATACTCGCCACCGCCACGCATGTTTGCCGAAGCGTAGACCACGCCCTGTTCGAGCAACGCCATGCGCGTCGAGCTAAACCCGGGCGAGGTGACGACGTTGAAACCGCCGTAACCGTAAAGCAGCGTTGGGTTGTTGCCGTCGAGCTTCAGGCCCTTCTTGTAGACCAGGAACATCGGCACGCGCGTGCCGTCTTTGCTCGTGTAGAAGACTTGCTTCGTTTCGTATGCGTCCGGTTTGAAGCCCGGAATGTCGACTGTGCGGAACACGGTCGATTTCTTCGTAGCGATGTCGTACTTGTAAATCGTCGGCGGGAAATTGAACGACGTGAAGCTGTAGAAAACGTGCTTGTCGTCGTTGAGTCCGCCGAAACCACCGGCGCTGCCGACGCCCGGCAGTTCGATCTCGTTTTCCAACTTGCCGTCGAGACTGAAAACGTAAGCGCGCGTCGCGACGTCTTTGCGCCACGAAGCGAAGAGTTTTCCGCCGGCCGTGCCCACGCCCTGCAACGGTTCAGCTCTTTCCGGAAGAACGTCTTTCCAGTTCTTCTCATCGGGGTTCTTCGGATCGACGAGCACCACGCGTCCGTTCGGAGCGTTCATGTTCGTGCGGACCAGAAACTTGTCGCCGACGTTGTCGATGATGCCGAAACTGTCGTCGCCAATTTCAGCGACGATGGGCGAGAAGTTTGTGTCGCCGGCTTTGACATCTTTATAGAAGAGCGAGTTTCCTTTTTTTCCCTTGCCTCGTTCGGAGATCGAGAGAATCGCAAATCGTTCGTCTTCGGTCGTGCCCACGTCCTTGAAAACGCTGCGGATGTTCTTTGTCTTCATAGACCAGCACGTCGGCTGACTGCGGCGTGCCGACCTTGTGGAAGTAGACCGTCTGGAACTCGTTCTTGCTGGTGAGTTCCCTGCCCTTTTCCGGTTCGGGATAACGGCTGTAGTAGAAACCGTCGCTCTGCCACGAAACGCCTGACGCCTTCATCCACTTCACTTCGTCGGTCGAGCTTCTTGCGCGTGGCAACTTCCATCACGCTCAGCGTCACCCAGTCAGAGCCGCCCTGTCGAGATGCCGTAAGCGAGATACTTGCCGTCTTTCGAAAGCGAAAACGCGCTCAGGACGGAAGTGCCGTCGGCGGAGAACTTGTTCGGATCGAGAAAGTCTTCGGGTTTGCCGTCCACGCCTTTCTGGATGTAGATAGACGCTCTGGTTTTGCAGACCGTCATTCTTCGTGAAGAAGTAGGTGTCGCCACGACGGAACGGCGCGGAGATGCGCGGGTAGTTGTAAAGCTCAGTCAGACGCGCTTTCAGTTTTTCGCGATACGGAATCCGGTCGAGATAGGCGAAGGTGACTTTGTTCTGCGCCTCGATCCAGGCTTGCACTTCGGGGTTCTTGTCATCCTCGAGCCAGCGATACGGATCGGCGACTTTGGTGCCGAAATACTCGTCAACCTGATCGACTTTCTTGCTCTCCGGGTAGACGAGTTTTGGATCTTTGGAAGTAGTGGCGCTGGTTGCGGACGTCGTGGCCGGCGCAACGCTCTGCGCCGTAGAACGACTGACGATTGGCGCAACCGCCGCAGCGCCCAACGCGACTGCGACGAGTAAAAAAGCAAACAGGCTACGCGTCACACTGGGAGTTGTTTCTTGATGTTTCTTCTTCATTGTCTTATCTCCGAAGGCAGGATCCGAATTTGGTCAGATACTGTAATGGAGATGCGAAAAAAGTTCAAAGCGGGAGCGCTTGAAACGTGTGACGGCGAAGTAACTTTTTGGAACTACGATCGTCTAATGTCGTGCTTTAGTTTTCGAGTCAGACAGTCGAGCCCAGACACCTAGTTAGCGCAATCCGAAATATTCTGCGGTTCGCGATTGCGGCTGTCTCGAGCCCGGAGTCTCAAACCGCGGTAGAACTTAAGTAGCTAAAACGAACCACTGCCCTCGCAAGGTCATCAGTTTCGTTCGCTACTCAACAAGATCAGATCGCATACGAACCATAAGGAGCGAGTATGTCTCGTCGATGGCAAACGTGTCTCTTGTGCGGTGCGGCTGTCGCCCTGCTGGCTGTTTTGACCAACGCGATTTTGGCTAATCGCGCCTTGACCCAATCTTCACTTCCGGCCAACAGTGCGACCCCATCGCGACCACCGAAAAAACTTAGAAACCTCGTGCTCCAGCCAGAGGCGGCGGCAGTTAATCGTCGACTCGGCAACAGATTCAGGTCTGACAACGCACGGTCGGTCCTCACCGGGCACCTGACTGTCGGCACGGACCACCAACCGGTAACGATTATTCGCAGCCAAACAGACGACGGCGAACGCGTCGAACTGGTTTTTGCGGGACGGCAGTTTACCTGGAGCGGTGCTGCAGGAATTAACGGAGCGCAAGAACTACCCACAGCACAGGACCGGCTTCGTATTGAACGATTGGTCTTCGATAGTCCGGATCAATTCGTACTCGCTCAACTGCGTGGCGCCAGCTATCAAACAGTTTTCCGTAACCTGCGGCCGACGGACGCCGGCGATGACTACGCCGGACCACTATGGACCATGGTCCGTATCAATGATCCACAAAGCGCTGAAGGCGCAGCCCTGACGAGTCCATGGCGTCTCTACTACATCAACTCAAACAGCGGCCTGATCGATCGCATCGAGTCAGAGTTAGACGGGCAGAGAGTCGCAGCGTCCATTCTTCAATGGACGGAACAGAACGGCGAGAAGATCCCGTCGCACATCCGATGGACGATTAATGACCAGATGTTGATGGAGTTTGAGCTTACGTCGTTCTCGCAAGGCCAATAGTCGCTCAGAAATCTGCGTCTCGCTACTAAGGAGTTCCCGTCTATGTGTAAAGCATCGCCCAACTTCACAAGAGTGCTGCTCGTATCTGCGTTGATTGCTGCATTTTGTTTCAATGGCGCCGCCCAGGAAGCGTCGCGACCCGAGCGAGGACTCGTGCCCAACGGCTCGTTCTCGGTCTCCGATATAGAAAACATCAACCTGCTAAACGGGAACGTCAATATTAACATTCCACTGGCCTCACTGCCTCCGATCGCCGGCGGCAAACTGTCGTGGACTGTTTCGGCGCAATACAACAGCAAGCTATGGAACATTACGCGTGCTCAGGTTAACGATGACCCGCTAACCTGGACCCCCTACGCCGTAGACTATCCGGGCGCCGAAGCGGTTGGAGCCTAGGTAACCGCTACCGCATATTCTTGCGCAACGCCAACGACGATTTTCAACGAATCTGGTATCCAGGTACTAGCGGCATTCCCGCTTGGGATCTCGACCTAATCAATAACAATCAATGGTGGAAAGTTGTGCTGCGCATGCCGGATGGATCGGAGCACGAGCTTCGACCAACCGACCACTCACCGTACATCGGCGGCCAGAGTTTTTTAAAGGGCTTTTACAAGGTGGTTCCAAGCGGAAGCCCGATGCGTTATCACTCCGTGGACGGGACTTATTTGTTTGCTCGAATTTCGAATTGGAATGATTGGACCGTCTACCTGCCGGACGGCACACAAATCATCGAGTCACCCTCCGGTGTTCAACGAATTCAAGACTCAAATGGTAACAAAATAAAGCTTTTCTCTGACGCGAACGGGGCTCACTACCAGGACGAACAGTCCGGACGAGAGATCAGGATCACCTACAATCCTGCGGGACAGGGTCGATATGAAGTCTGGTACAAAACGGTAGGTGGAGTAGACCATCACATCGATGTTGTTTACGGAACGACTTCTGTTCGAGGTAAGTTGTATTCTGTCACCCAACCCGGCTGCGATTTTGGCGGCATAACACAAGTTCTCTCGTCCGACCTCGACGTTGTTAGAGAGATTATTATCCCGCAAACGGAACCGGGACAGCCCCAACGCAAGTTCACCTTCACCTACAACTCAGACACAAGCACAACTGAAACAGACAATGCGATTTTTAACTGTCCAAGCTCGGGCGAGCCTTACACGCGAACCGTGTCGCATGGTTTAGGTGAACTCGAGCAAAATTGTGCTGCCCTCGGGTAGCGTCATCGACTACACGTATAAACAAGATGGTGTGCACACTTTCACTCCGTTCGGCGTCGGCGACTACATCTCCCAAAACGTAGTCGATGAAAAGAAGCTTACGCACGATGGGATTGAGGAATTCTGGGACTATGACATCGGAGATAGCTTCGGGACGGTCGAGAATCCGGATGGATCTACTGCTGCCGAAGTCGCCTTCTGCTCGTTGCCGAACACTCCCGGGTGTTCTTCAGACAAGTCCGGGCTGACATTTCGCAGCGTTCGACCGTTCACAGTAGTGGAGCGTCACTGGACCAGTCTCATCTTTTCCGGCGGAAACAACCCGGCGCCAAATGGTGTGATTCCTTTTAATCCCCTCGTCGATAAGGAGTTCACAACGCTGACGGACGCTGAGGGCAACCCGCTGAAGATGTCGGCCAAGCTGTTTTCCTTATGATTACAACGGCAATGTGATCCAGGAAACCCACTACGACTGGTTCGATCCTGCGCTTGGTCACGCGCGATGCCGAGGTGTGCCTACAGGTGTGCCTGCGAGTGCGACCGTGCTCGCGGATTATCAATAACACCTATTACAACCAGGCGGCCACGTCATCCTCCAGCAATGTTTACGCCAAGCGTTCACTCGCACCGGCGCGCCATTGATTCTGAATGCGCCCAAAGAGACCACGCTTGGACCAAGCATTGTTCAGTTGAGTTACGACGGACAGGCTTATGGCGTCGCGCCGACGGTCGGTAACCTGACGTCAAGAAGCTCGTGGGTCGATCTGGATTCGAAGTGGATCACGACCAGCAATACCTACGACGCTTACGGAAACGTCGCAACCTCGACTGACGGACGCGGCAAGGTCACGCAGTTCTTCTATGACGACTCGACCCATGCTCTGCCTACTCGCGTAGTCGTAGATCCGCAGAATGGCACCGGCACACAAACTACCACTACTGTCTACGACTACTCCACCGGACTGGTTACCAGTCAGACCGATGCCAATGGTCAGGTATCAACGATCGATTACACCAATCAGTTACTGGGCGCGATCGATCCGTTTGGCAGGCCGGGAGTCACGAAGAGTCCGCAGATAAACATCAACGGCACGAATCATCAACGGCGCGTTACAACGACCTATCTCGACTCCGCACGTCAGATGATCGTCGCGACCGATCTGAACGCCGAGAATGACAAGCTGCTGAAGACCCGAACGACAACCGACATGTTGGGTCGTCCGGTATTGACTGAGCAAACCGAAGACGGAACCAATTACACGATCTCGGCTGAAGAACGCTTACCTCGACATGGGCCGGGTAACGCTCACCTCGAGTGCGATGCGTAGCACGCCTCTCCACCGATAGCTGGACGCGCGTCACTAAAGACAACGCCGGCAGAGTCGATTGAAATCGCTACTTTTGGTGGCGCTACGCAACCTGCATGGACCGGCACGTCGGGCGTTTTCACCGGCACGTTACGACCGCTTACGATGCCAACTTCACCACGGTTACTGATCAGGCCGGGAAGGTGCGTCGCAGCATGATCGATGCACTCGGACGTTTGCGTCGGGTTGATGAACCGGACGCCGCCGGTAATCTCGGCTCGACAGCTTCTCCCGTACAGCCAACCAGCTATGCCTACGATGTCTTCGGCAATCTGACAACCGTGACGCAGGGATCGCAAACGCGCACCTTCACTTACGATTCGCTTGTCGCGTTTGCGTACGGCGGTGAATCCAGAAAGCGGAACATCAGTTATCAATACGATGATAACGGCAATCTCATTGTGAAAACGGATGCCCGCCCAGTCTCGACGCACTTTGAGTACGACGCGCTCAATCGCGTCACGCGGCGCTGGTACAACGGTTCGAATTCGGTCATCGATTCACCCACAACATTCCTGCGTTGCCGGCGGGTGTCGGCGCTACAGATGAAGCGAAATTTTACTACGACACACAGATCGCTTACCGGCCGGCGCTCCACCTTAATAGCGCGTGGTCCGCTGTTGGACGTCTCGTCGGCCGCAGACGTATGGCACGGGCAGCAATGGCGATTACTACGCTTACGATGTACTTGGCCGAGCAACGCTGAAAATTCAACAGACCGGCACAGTCAATTATCAAATGAGCGCTGCTTATACCTTGTCAGGCGCGCTCAGATACGCTGACTTATCCTTCGGGCCATACCGTTACCAATACGTACGATCAGGCTGGTCGCTTGACTGAGCCTCAGTGGCAATCTTGGTGATGGCGCTACGCGCACTTACGCCAGCGGCATTCTGTATTCGCCGGTTGGTGGTTTGGTGAAAGAACAGTTCGGAACGACCACACCTATCTACAACAAGCTCTTCTACAACAGCCGCGGCCAACTGGCCGAGATTCGTGCGAGCACCAGCTACACTGGTCCAACCGACTACTCACTGCGGACCGCGGCGCTATCGTCAACAGCTACAGCAATCAGTGCTACGGGCATCTGTTCCGGCGCGAGCATGCCGGACAACAACGGCAACTTGCTGAAGCAGGAGATCCACATCCCTGGTCAAGACACGATGCGTTGGCAGCAATACGATTACGACAGCCTGAACCGCTTGAACTCGGTACGCGAAGTGCTCGAATGGCGGCGCCGAACAGTGGAAACAACAGTTCACTTATGACCGCTGGGGCAATCGCACCATCAACACCGCGCCACCTACGGCACAGGCATCAACAACAAAGCGTTCACAGGTAGACTTACCAACTAACAATAACCGGCTCGGTGTGCCTTGCTGGTCAATCAGGCGTGATGAGTTACGACGCCGCCGGCAATCTCAAGAACGACACCTACACCGGCGCAGGTAATCGCACCTACGACGGCGAGAACAAGATCACTTCCGCGTGGGGTGGGAACAACCAGGCGCAACTCTATGGTTATGACGGCTCAGGTCAACGCATCAAGCGCACGGTTGATGGTGTCGAAACATGGCAGGTCTACGGGTTTGGTGGTGAATTGGTGGCTGAGTATGCGGCAAACGGTGCAGCTTCGACTCCGCAGAAAGAGTATGGCTATCGCAACGGCCAGTTGCTGATCACGGCTTCGGCGCTCCAAGCGTATAACGTCGCTGCCGCGGCTAATGGTGGCACGGCCACCGCCTCGCAAACCCACAGCGCGCCTTACGCCCCGAGTGGCGCGATTAACGGGGATCGAAAGCTCTACACCAATAATGCCTGGGCCAATAGCACTGCCACTTTCCCCCAATGGCTGCAAGTGGACTTCAATGGCAGCAAGACCATCGACGAGATCGACGTCTTCAGCGTTCAAATCTTACGGCACGCCGAGTGAGCCGACGCCCACGATGACCTTCTGCACTTATGGTGTCACTGCCTTTCAAGTCGCAGTATTGGAATGGCTCGCCTGGGTGACGGTTCCGAACGGGAATGTTACCGGCAACAACAAGGTCTGGAAACAGATCACGTTCTCACCGATCACCACCACCAAAATCAGAGTCTGGATCACCGGCAGTTCTGATGGTTACAGCCGCTTGACGGAGGTCGAAGCTTGGGAGACGAGTGTCCCAGTTACACGCCAAAACCTTGCTGTCGCGGCTAATGGCGGCACGGCCACCGCTTCGCAGACCCACAGCGCGCCTTACGCGGCGAGTGGCGCGATTAACGGCGATCGAAAGCTCTACACCAATAATGCCTGGGCCAATAGCACTGCCACTTTTCCGCAATGGCTGCAAGTGGACTTCAATGGCAGCAAGACCATCGATGAGATCGACGTCTTCAGCGTTCAAGATCTTACGCCACGCCGAGTGAACCGACGCCGACGATGACCTTCGGCAGTTATGGCCTCACTGCGTTTCAAGCGCAGTATTGGGACGGCTCATGCCTGGGTCGACGGTGCCTACGGGAATGTGACCGGCAACAATATGGTCTGGAAACAAATTACTTTCTCAGCCGATCACCACCACCAAAATTAGAATCTGGATCACCGGCAGTTCGGATGGTTACAGCCGCTTGGCGGAAGTGGAAGCGTGGGGCGCGCCGAGTGGCAGCGGCGGAGTAAGCTTCAACTGTTCAGTGGCTGGTATCGGATCATCTCGGCACGCCGCGAATGATCTTCGACCAGACCGGCAGTCTGGCAAACATGAAACGCCATGACTATCTGCCGTTCGGCGAAGAACTGTTCGCGCCCACCGGCGGCCGCACCGCCTGCGATGGGTTACGTCAGCGGCGATGACGTCCGGCAACAGTTCACCTCAAAAGAACGAGACGTTGAGACCACCTCGATTATTTTGAGGTGCAGATATTTCAGCTCGATTCAGGAAAGCTTCACCACCATTGACCCTGAAAACGCTGGAGCAGCCTTAAAGCATCCCCAGAGCTGGATCGGATACTCTTATTGTCTTAACAACCCTTTAGATTTATCGATCCCAACGGACTTCGGTGGGCTCAAGCGGCAGTCGATGGCGGCATTCAATATCAGTGGTTCGATGACGAACAAAAGGATGCAAACGGTCAGACTGCTTATGGTCGCGCAATTGCCAGCGGCTGGTCCGCCGTTGTTTTTGACAAAACAGGAAAGCTTTCATTTACCAGTGGTCTATTGGCTCCCGGCGAGACGTTGACGACTGTTACTCTTAGCTGGCCCGGCAATTGAATCTTGGCGAAACGTGACGCCATCAAGGCCTCTGGATAAGATGGGTCATGCCTCGAAACACCTAAAGGACTTCCAAAAAATTGATCCAAGCTTAACTGAACACGACGTCGCTAAGATCCTGGAACACGTAAGGAAAACCGGCGTGTCGAGTGTGCTTAAGCGCGGAGGAAAAACATTTGAAGGAGCAGTAAACATCGCCGGAAAATCAGTTAATGTGAGGGTGGTAGAGAGTGCTGGGGGTGTAATTAAAACTGGCTTCCCAGTGCAATAGTTCCGAGTTTGAGAGGCATTGTGATGAAAGCGACAAACAACAGAATCGAGTTGAGTGAAAACGATCTCAAAGAGATATTCTCCTTACTTACGAGTTGTACCCTTCACGAGAGAAACCAAATCTACGACGAAAGCAGCGATCATTATTATCTCGACGTTGAGCCGCTGCTGGAATATTCACTAACACAGGAGAAACGCGAGTTTGCGTTGGACGCCTGGCGGGCTGTGATTTATTTTCTGCATACAAAGGGCTATTCGCTTTACTGCGCTGGCCAGCAAATCGGTCTAGATTTCAGTAACGAAGAGTTCATAGATTGAATCGAATACATGTCTGTTAAGTGCCTGTTCGTCGACACACTGCTCTCGAGTGGTGGTTCCCGTGCGCGAATTAATCGTTTTAACTCACAATGAGGGATATAAACGGGGTTGATTGTTGGCGGCGTAGAGGAGGTTTACGGCCGCTGACGCTATCTCGAGCGGCTTGAACAACGTCAATCAGCTTTGTCGCTTTTGAGTCAATGACACTTGCTTCTTGGAGGTACTGAACTTATGTAAGGAGGCTCGTATGGTTAGTCGACGAACCCTCATACCCCGATGCTTGTCGCGGCCGATCGGCGACTGCTAGAATCCCACCGTCAGTTCAACAGCAACGATGAACCCGCAACCCTTACACTATCGCCCACTTGAGTCGCGCGCGAACCTGTTCGCCGACTAGTCTTCCTGTCTGCAATCGTAAGCTAATGTAAACTTCGGAAACTGAAGAGTTTCCGGCTGTAGTCGTCCCGGTTTTCCACGCAAGAAACCGAAATAACAAGGGAGTTAAGCAGATGTCGACCAGCGTAATCGCACCACCCAGGCGTCCCGAGATCAAAACCACGCTGCCTGGCCCAAACGGTAAAAAGATCGTCGAAGCTGACGCCAAATTCGTCAACCCCTCCTACCCCCGCCCTCGTTCAAGCTCGTCGCCGAACGCGCGAGCGGCGTGTGGGTCGAGGACGTCGACGGCAACATATTTCTCGACTGCAACGCCGGCGTCGCCGTGTGTTCCACCGGACACTGTCATCCGGAAGTCGTGAAAGCGATCCAGGAGCAGGCGTCGCAACTGATCCACATGTGCGGCACCGATTACTACTACCGCCACATGCCCGCAGCTCGCCGAAAAGCTCGACACGATCGTGCCCATCAAATCGCCCACACGCACGCATTTCGCAAACAGCGGCACAGAAGCAGTCGAGACCGCATTAAAACTCGCGATGCACGCAACCGGGCGCGAGAAGTTCATCGGCTTCTTCAACAGCTTCCACGGACGGACACTCGGTTCACTCTCGTTGACATCGTCGAAAGCAGCACAACGAAGAGGCTTCAAACGCCAGGCACTCGACGTCGTTCACGTGCCTTATCCGAACGAGTTTCGCAACCCGTTCAATCCGGCTGACTGCGGCGACGGCGGCGCAGCACAGGGCGCGCTCAATTGGATCGAAGAACGATTGTTCAAAACAACTACGCCGCCGGATGAAGTAGCGGGCATCGTGGTTGAGGCCGTGCAAGGCGAGGGTGGTTACGTGCCGGCGCCGAAGGGTTTTCTACAAGGACTGCGACGCATATGCGATGAGCACGGAATACTGTTGATCGTCGACGAAGTGCAGTCAGGCATGGGCCGTACGGGCAAGATGTTCGCGTGCGAACATTACGGTGTCGAAGCGGACGTGATCTGCATCGCGAAAGGCATCGGTTCAGGTCTGCCGATCGGCGCCTGCGTCGCGCGGGCGGATCTGATGGACTGGAAGCCCGGCGCACACGCGTCGACGTTCGGCGGCAACCCGGTTTGTATCGCGGCAGCGTTGAAGACGATTGAACTGCTCGAAGGCGGCTTGGTCCAAAACGCGGCGGACGTCGGTGCTTATCTGAAAGCCGGTCTGGAGAAACTGAAAACGAAATACGATTGCATCGGCGACGTTCGCGGAATGGGAATGATGCTCGGAGTCGAGTTTGTTGAAGACAAGTCTTCGTTGAAGCCGGCGCCGGAGTTGCGCGACCGCATCGAGGTCGCGTGTTTCGATCGTGGCTTGATCATTCTCGGCGCCGGCACGAACACGATTCGCTGGTCGCCTCCGCTGGTGTTGACGAAAGAGAACGTCGACGTAGCGCTGGAGATCTTCGACGAAGCGATCGCGGCGTCGTTGTCATAGTTTTTCTTTGATCTCATGCATTCTCGCGCGTAGGCGTTCCTCGTCGACGCCTACGACGCGACCATCACGAAAAACTTCACGGCCAGCTATTACAGTCGCAATTACATCTCGCCCGGAGGAGGCGAAGATCGCTGTTGCGGCGGGATCGTGATTCGGGATTTGATGCGGTCCGGTTAATGACAGCACCGCAAGATCCGCTTGCGCGCCTTCGCTCAACACGCCGGTTTGGCCCTGGAGATCCAGACAACGCGCGCCGCCGAGTGTGGCGGTTCGTAATGCGTCAGACGCTGAGACCAAACTATCACCCGCACGCGAAAGCAAAACCGCGAATCGCGCTTCCTCGAGAATGTCGCACGTGTTGTTACTGGCGACAGAATCGCTACCGAATCCAACTGCAATCCCGGCTTCGAGAAACTTCGCAAACGGCGCTCGCCCATGGCCCAGCTTCGCGTTCGACTTCGGACAATGCGCGACTTTCGATCCCGTTTCACGAATCGTTTCGATGTCTGCATCGTCGACGCGAATGCAATGGGCCAGCAACGGCTGCGTTTCGAGCAGGCCCACGTGCTTCAAGTACTGAATCGACGACAACTGCGGCGCTGTCCATTCGATCCCACGCGCGGCTAACTTCTCAGCAAACGTCCCACAGCCTTCACGCACGAACAACTCCTCATCGCGCGATTCAGCAGCGTGCATCATCACGGGCAGCCGTTCGTCGCGAGCAAACCGCGCGATCAGTTCAAGCTGTGGTCCGCAAACTGTGTACGGCGCATGTGGTGAAACACCAACGCGCACGAGTTCGGTCTCGACACCGCGCAGCTCTGCAACCTTCGCCTTCAGTGTCGCAAAGTTCTGTTGCACGAGCCGCGGATCCGGTCCAAACGACTCCTGAAACACCACACCTCGCAGACCAACGTCTTTCAACGCGAGCATGCTCATCATCGCGGAATCACTGGCGTCACCAACACACGTGATTCCCGCTCGCACAGCCTCACACGCACCCCACGTCGCGGAGACGCGCATGTCGTCAGGCGTCATCTTCTCCAGCCGTGCGAGCGTGAGCTTTCGGAGCCACGCAAAGAAGTCTTCGTCTTCGAGGTAACCACGCATCGCGGTGAGTTCGAGATGCGTGTGTGTATTGACTAACCCTGGAAGGATCAACGCCTCGCCAAAATCCTCAACGTTAAACTCCGGAAAGCGGTTGACGATCTCGGCTTGCGATCCAACTCCTAAAATCCGTGTTCCACTGACTGCGACGGCGCCGAATTCAATCGGTGCCGAAGATATTGGAAAAACCCATCTCGCACAGTAAGTCTTTGTAACCACGAATTATTCCTGAGGCGACTTCGCGTTCTTCAGTTCACGATAACGTCCGATGATCGAAAGCACGTACGCCTTCGTCGAAGGTATGTCGATGCGCGTGATGAACTCCGCACCGGTCTGCGTCTTCCCTTCCTCAACGCGACTCCACTCCACCGCGCGGCTTGGCCCAGCATTGTACGCGGCCACCATCCGCGCTTCGACATCCGGCGCGTCCTGAAACTGCTCCCAGATCTTCTCGAGATACCAGCAACCGATCTGAATATTTCGTTCCGGATCCCGTAGCAGACTATTCGGATCGGCCGCCATCTGTCGCTCCAACTCACGCATGCCAGTCTCGGTGGCCCACTCGCGTCCAACCGCCGGCGTCACCTGCATCAAACCGATCTCGCCGTCCTGCCCCGTCTTCCACGGACTGAAATACGTCTCCTCGTAAATAATGCTCCACACGAGATCGGGATCGACACGATAGATCGCCGCCTGTCGCGCGATCATCGCGTCGAAGCGATGCGTCCAGTAGTTATTGAAGAGATAAGTCGAACCGGCAAGCGTGAGGATGATGAGAGCAGCAACAACAAGCCAGCGTTTCATTAATGAAGGCGTCAGTTCTTACGACGCAGAGCAGACCAGAAACTCGCACGCGAACAAGCGTAGTCGACACCTTCGTAACGCGATCGCAAAGCATGCTCGTCGAGCACGTGGCCCTGAAGCCAAACTTCGGCGTCGAGCGTCGCGCCGACGGTCAAAGAGTCGCCGCGCAACGCGCGTTGGTTGACGAGAACTTCGAGCTTGATGCGTTCGAGGTCGAGATGGATCCAAACGAGGTCCTCGCCGGAGAGCGGATTCCGCAGCGGCTTAAACGCGATGACGCGGCCCGTCAAACTCCAATCGTTTTCGTGGGCAGCGCGAGCGGGTGCGGCTTTTTCCAACGGTAACCAGCGGGTCTTTCCTTTTCCGCGGCGAACGCGAGCACGATACGCAAGACCGCAAAGTCCGATGTGCAACTCCTGCGCGCCGAAACCTTTTGGTCCAACCTCGGTCAGGTTTTGTAATTCGAACAAGACCTCGCAGTCAGTGCCTTCACGATAACCGTGAATCACCGCCTCGCCTTCTTCGTCATATTCGGTGAGCGCCCACGGAGCAATCGTTTGAATGTAGCGCGCGCGAAAACCAGGACGACAATCGGCGTAGAAGAGATCGCCGCTGCCCGATTCATAAAGCACGGTCCAAACTTCCAAACCTTCTCCGAGTTTCCAACAACGACCGTGCAACACAGCGCCGCGGCGATTGAGTTGCGTGGCTTCGCCTTGATCGCCCGCCTGCTCCGCCAGATAGTTGAATGCCTTCTCGCTCGGAACTGCTAAACCTATCGTCTCAAAAGTAGGATTCATCATCTTTGTACTTGGTGCTTAGTGCTTTGTACTTTGTTACCGCTCTGAATACTAAGGTCAACGTTAAAAGGGCTAGTACTAAGTACAAAGAACAAAGTACTGACCGCTGCATCATTATTGCGCGCCTCGCTTGCGCTGTCTATGTTTAGGGCGCTCGCGCGCCGTCGTCTTTCCACTCGACGCTTCGGCACGTGGCGCGCGAGTTCTGAAACCGCGAATCACTCGCTGCGGACCGTGCGACGGTTGCACTCCCGATCGGACCATCTCAGCAAACAGGTCAACATCATAGTCCGCTTCGCGCGACATGTCTTCTCGAATCGCGTGCAGCACTTCCAGAAACTTCGGCCGTCGATACATCAAAGATTTACGATTTGCACTCAACTTACTTTTTCCGTTGCTTCCGAAACTAAGAACTCCGGCGTCACGATCATGGGCACGTAAAATCCGGCAGCAGTGTTGAAGAGCCTGATGCGCGCCTGCCGTCGCACGTTTGCGAGATGACCGAAATTCCACGTCACCAAATAATCAATCTTGTGAAAAGATGCAATCGCTACGTGCAATGCATCGGCGATGTACTTGCGATGAAAGATGCCGCGCGAGATGTAACCTTCCGCCAGTATCGCCGCCTCTTCCGTCAGATCGACCTGCTCGAGGTTTTCGATCAACTTCAGATAAGAAGTGCGATGCGGCTCGCTGATTCGCTTCAACTCCGACGTCACCAGCGGCGAGACCACCGTGCGGTAATCAGGCATCTCATGCTCCCACCAACGAATCGTCAAGTCGCGCCGGAACGGCTCGCCATTGTCGAGATACGCGCCGATCACAGATGTTTCCAGATAAAGCCCTTGTTTCATGGAGTTGTTGATGCAGTCTCCGGGTTAATGTTTTCAGGAGTCTTCGTTTTATTCAACGACTCCAATCGCATGGAGCCGCGCGCGAAGTCGAAATAAACGCGAAAGTGGCGCAGGAAGTTTCCACCAAGAATTCCCGCCTGCGTGAATCCTGCTGTTTCGTTGACGGGTTCCATGTCGAGCACCGCGGCGTTGATGCGTTCGAGCGTTGTCACACCAAGACTCAGTTTCGGCAACTGCAAAAGCTTCACGTCTTCAGTCACGCCGGCAGCGCCAAACACGCGCATGCGCGACGGTTGCAACAGTTCGAGGAGTTGTTCCTCCTGCGAGAGTTTTTCTGAAACGACCGTGATGCTTGCTGCGGTGTCGATGATGAAGTTCACGGGTTTCTCGAAACCTTCGAGTCCGACCTCGCCACTCAAAAAACCGCTCGACGTCGTGCGAAGCGGAACTTCTACAACGCCGTCATTCGGATTAACAGGCGCGAGCGCCAACATTCCTTCCGGACGACGGACGGTCCACGATTCAACTACCTCCGACTGGTTTTGACGGATCAGCGACATGCGGCGCGTGCCGTAGTCGATCGAGGTGAGAAACTTCGAAACGACCGACAAACCGAGATAACCATCAACCGGAACGTTGTTGTCGAAAAACTTACGAATGTAGACGGGCACGTTCTCGATCTTCGCGCCGCCGATCTCCATCGAATCGATATAGCCGTAGACGATCTCGAACTTGCCGCCGCCTCCGACTGCGCGCGCGAGCCCGCCTCGTGCGACGGGTTTGATACCGAGCTTCTTCGCGGTCTCTTCCGAGATGACAGACATTCCCGATCCGGTGTCGAGCACGAAACGCATCATCTGTTTCTGACCGTTTACACGAACCGGCAACACGGGACGATTGTCTGTTGCTTCGAAGGAAACGGAAGTTCGGGTGTCACCGCCTGCGATGTACAGCGAACCCTGGCGGCCGAGATACCGGAGGAAGTCGATCAAACCGACGATGCGTGCGCGGCGATCGGTGTCGGTCTTCGGAGCGATCACCAGGAACCGCTCGTACGCGTCGGCGGCTTCTTTGTATCGTTCGCTTCTCGCGGCGGCCTGGCCGAGGTTGAAAACGAAGTCGGGTTCTTCGGGATCCAAACTCACCGCACGACGCAACGCCGGCATTGCTACCGACAAGCGGTTCTCGTAGAAGTCGACCATCGCCAGGCCGGCTACGGCCAATGCTTCGTTCTCGTTCAGCGCCAACGCAGTACGAAACTCTTCAACCGAAAGTCGAAACTCGCCCGCCGCGAGGATTGCAGCGCCGAGCAACGCGTGTCCGCGCGCCGACAGGGGATCCAACATGATCACGCGCGCGGCGTTGTCGTAGGCACCCTGCAAGCCGCGCTGTTTCAGCAGCGTGAAACTCAAGCCGAGACGCGCTTCGATGTCCTTTGCGTCTTTGTGAAGAAGGTCGCGAAAGATTTTTTCCGCCTGCGGATAGTCGCCTTTGCGGAGCGCCTTGTAGCCTTTTTGGTACGCCTTCTTGTCGGCGAATCCGTGCGCGTTTGGCGCGGCGCCGGCGAGTGCGAAACAAAACACGAAGGCGGCCACACTAAGGGCCGCCATCCGGGAGAAACGCGTGTTGCTGTTACGCCGCATGATTAATACTTTCTGAGTAAACTGTCAGTCTCGTTTGTGGCACAGTGTACTCGACTACTCACAGTAGATCTGCGCAGCATTTTCTAAGGAGAACCGGGTAACCGCGGGTACAACGCTCTACTACTTCAGTATCTCACCTGTCTTCATCGACCAAAGAACGAGATCGAGTTCGTCGAAGTCGACTTTGATCTCGCGCGCGAAGCGAATCAGTTCCTGTTCGACTGCCAAATACCTTGTCCGCGTCTGTGGCGGCTTCGGCGCATCGACGACGCCGACTTCGCACAGGCAACGCATCACGTGTTTATCAAGAATCGCGTGCCCTTTGACGCCGATGTTGCGCAGGAAATGGCTGGCTTCCTTGTAACCCAGACCTTTGACCTGTTTCTCCTGGGCCAACCAATCCCGCCGCTCAAACGGATCTTCGAAACTGCGAAGCCGTTTGCGCAACTTCATGTCAAACTCCGCGCGAAAGTAATTGCGCGTAACGACGATGTACTGCGGTCTCGCCACCGGAAAGCGATGCGCGCCGGCTTTCTTCAAAGCCTTCGTCATTGCTTCGGGTGCGCCGTCGAGCAGCAACGATCGAATGGCGTCAACGGAATCGATTCCCATGCGGGCCGAAGCACCGGCAGTGAAAATGCAATAAGCAAGTTCTTCCCAAAGCCGGGCGTCGGATCCTTTATGCCAAACTTCCTGAAACTCGCCGAGCCTCTTTCGAATCTCTTTGCGTCGCGCCCGGTAAGTGGCAATCACTCTTTCAACTGTGACGGGTTCTTGATTGCGTTGCACTGTAGTTTGTCAATACGGCGATTCTATGAGCCTGCCGGAAACATTGTCAACGAAATGCTTTGTAGAAACTGAGGCACACGCGGCGCCGATCAGTGCTATGATGGCGACGCGCATCCTCGTTCTTATCCGGCGCATCAAAGCTTGCTCTCTCTCACGAATCCCTGAAGATGATGTGGAGTTTACGAGAACGAAGAATGGTGAATTGGCGACTCAGTCTTGGTCTGTCTTGCGTGATCTTATTTGCGTTGAGCACAAGTGCTTACGGCCAGGAGCCGCTGCCGTCACCATCGCCCTCGCCTTCTCCGTCACCGGCTGAAGCGACTGAAACGGCGCGCCCGCTTTACGGTTACCAGGGCGTGCTGGTCGAGACTCTCGACGGCAAGATCGTCTCCAATCAAGCCGAAAACGATCAATTTAATCCCGCGTCGACGCTGAAACTCGCAACCGCTCTGATCGCGTTGCAAACGTTCGGTCCGTCGCATCGTTTCGCCACCGGAGTTTGGACCGACGGCACGCTCGACAAGAACACCGGCGTACTCACCGGAAATCTTTACATCTCCGGACGCGATCCGTCGTTCCATTACGAACACGCGATCTTACTCGCCCGCGAACTGAACTCGCTCGGTATCAAGGAAGTCAGCGGCGATCTGATCGTCGCGCCGGGTTTTACGATGAACTTCAGCCCGACAGCCAGCCGTTCAGGAAGCCAGCTTTACGACACGCTCGATTCGACGCTTGCGCTACGCCGAAGCCGTGCGCGCGTGGAACTACGAACGAACGCTGTTGAACGATCGCGCGAGTCTTGAGAAGGTTCCGAGTGTGGCGGTGATGGGCGACGTCTCAGTCGCGGCAGTCGCACCGACGGCAAAACTGTTGCTGACGCAGCGATCGAGTCCGTTGGTCGACATACTCAAGGTGCTCCTCTGTTACTCGAACAACTTCATGGCCGATCGCATCGGCGAAGCGTTAGGTGGACCTGAAGCGGTGCGGCAGCGCTTGATTACAGAGTTTCAACTCGGGCCTGACGAACTGAAGATCTCGAGACTGAGCGGACTCGGCGTGAACCGCGCGTCCCCGCGGACCATGATGAAGGTCTACCGCGCGCTAATCGCAGAGTTGAAGAAGTCGGGACTGACGCCGGCTGCGATCATGCCCGTCGCCGGAATCGATCCCGGCACGTTGGAAGATCGCTTCACAGGCTTGCCGTGGAAAGGCAGTGTGATTGCCAAGACGGGTACGCTGTTGAGAACTGACGGCGGCGCGAGCTCGTTAGTGGGCCAGATGCGTGCGGCAAACGGCGAGGTGCTGCTGTTCGTGATCATGAACCAGCGTGGCAGCGTCAGTCGCTTTCGCGAGAACCAGGATTACCTCGTGATGCTGGTCCAAAACTCACGCGGCGGACCGAAAGCTTTCGAATACAAACCGTTGATGTTGACGATGAAACTGTCGCAAACCGAGAGCACGATCGCCGGCGGCGAGGAGTTCGAACCACCTTCGAAGTCGAACGAGAAGTGACGGGGGACATGGGACGGGGTGACGCGGGGACGCCACGTAAGAATTACAGGCCACTATGTAAATAATGCGCCCCGGGGATCCAAGGATCACCGGGGCGCTTTGTCGTCCAACCGCGTTGCGGCGTGCGGCACCGCAAACACAGCGGACGATTCTCTGCTTTCCGCACCAAACTCGAAAAGGTCAACGGAAGAAGCCGCTCCCTAAGTAAAGGCACAATCGCGCCGGATTCCGCAGAAATCGTTCGCTCCGCCATTTAGGTAATCGCTTTCCCACCACCGTTACTTTCGGTAACAACCAGCCCGCCGCCCCAAACGAATGCCTGCGAGAAACCGAAGGATCTACGGCTGGCATGGTCGTTGCTCCCTGGACCGCGGGAAAGTTCTGCCGAAATCCCCCTAAGTCCCGCAGCGGAGGAGCGATGAGCAAGACCCGAACCACCCGAAGGAAAAAACCAACGGCCCAACGCGGCTTCTCGATGATGCAATTGATCGTCACGCTCGCCGTCGTGAGCATTGTTTCCGGATTGGCCGTCATGGGGATTGCGTCCGCCAGACAACGAATCCGTTTGACCAACTCGTCACGCGTGCTCGCCAGTTGGGCGGAGAAGGCGCGCGTCGACTCCGTGCGACGACATCCGACGGATCCCGATCAGATGTCGGGAATAGAGGTGCTGAACAAGACCACCTACCGGGTGAAGATGGATTTCGATGGCAATGGCACGGTCGAAACAAGGGACGTCACCCTCGACGACGGTGTGGAGTTCGCGACCGATCCGATCGCTCTCGTGTTTGACTGGCGCGGCCGGCTCGTGGATCTGCCGACCACTGAAATCAAAGTCAGTATCGCGCTCCAGTGGGGCGACGATGCCGACGATCAACGCCTTGTCGACATAACTCGTTCAGGCGACGTCACGCTCGACAGCGACGTCTACCTTGACGACGTCCCAAACGTTAACTCGATCGAGTCCCGAAGCGGCGTCGATGGTGGATCAACTCTAGGCGCCAACAACAACCCGAACGCAACGCCGACTCCGACACCGGCGGCGGAACAATCGCCGACGCCGAGTGGTTCTCCAACGCCGGAGGTGATCGATCTACCGCCACCGGATGGCGGAGGGGTGGAGCCAACTCCCGACCCGACGCCCGAGTCGGATGCAACGCCAACTCCGACAGCAACTCCGGCAGCGACACCATCCGCATCGCCGGGAACGAATCCGAGCCCGACGCCGACACCGTGTGTCGTAACTACCACGACCAGTCCGAGTCCGCTGACGTTCTCGAAACACACTAGCGGAACGGTGAGCTTCACAGTTAATCCAAATGGAACGGTGGAGTTTATAGAGGGCCCAAACAATCTCAGCGTAAACCGAATATCCGGCAACAGCTTCGCCATCTCGTCATTGAACAATTCACGCGGTAATTTCACTCTCGTCTTCAACACGCCTTGCGGTTCGCAAAACGTGAGTGTGACCGTGGTCAACTAAATGGAGAATCACATGGACTCGTCTGTTGCATCGCGAAGAAAGAGACAGCAGGAAAAAGGATTCACGCTCATTGAGACAGCTTCGGCCCTTCTGGTGATGATGATCGGCGGCCTGGGTATCTGTGCGGTGTTTGCGTATGCGATCAAGAACAACACCGGATCGCGCGATCGTGCTCTGGCGCTCGCAGTCGCACAGCAGCAGATGGAACGTTATCGACAGATGAAGTTCATCGATGCGGGATTGACTGCGCAAGGACCAACTACGCAAACCGTCACCAGCGCCGACGACCGCACTTACTCCGTCACAACCACCATTACGAACACTACTGCCTCGCTCAAGACCATCAAGATCGAAGTCACACCTCTGATGAGCCACGGGCTTTACGCCCTCGGCACGGTCGAGATCATCGTGCAGCGTTCGACGTTCGAGTTAGGTATTTACCAGGGTGCGTAAAGAAAGATCCGGAACAATGGACAATCAGAAATCGCAACGCGGTTTTTCGCTTATCGAATTGGTGATCGCGATGGCGGTAACGATCGTCATCGCGGGTATCGCGAGCTCGTTGGTGGCCCAATCGTTCCGCATGCGTTCTCGAGAGGATGCTCGGTCCGACGCGATCGCCGACGCGCAGCGCGCACTGAACATCGTCTCGCGCGAGATCGCGAACTCCGGTTTTGGCCTGGTCGATAACGGCCTCGTGAACAACGCCGAGGACACGGGTCCAGGTTCAATCAGATTCCGCTCCGACCTCAATCGCTACACTCGCGACGCGTTTGGCAATCCAGTGGCCGGCGCCGAAAGCGTGGAAGATCCCGATGAAGACATTAAGTACGCGATGTACCACGACAACGACGCGAACCGTCACTATCTCGTGCGGTTCGACGTGAATGTTGGAGGACGTGAAGGCACAACTGTGCTGGCAAACCGGCTCGATACTTTTCTACTCGAGTATTTCGACGGCGACGGCAACACGCTGGACGTAGTGAACGATCCCGTCAATGCAATCCCGTTGACCTGGAAAGTCAGGATAACCGTAGGCGTGGTATTGCCGGCCCAGGGCGTACATGGTTCCCCGGGTTATCACGCGGAGTCGACAATTAATCTGAGATCGGAAGTCGTGCTGCGAAACGCCAGTCAGATCACTTACTGAGGTCTATCACAGATGAAGCGCCACACAAGAAAAGCTTCGGATCGTCACGGTGAAAAGGGCGCGGCCCTCGTCATCAGTATTTTGATCGCAACACTGCTGCTCGCCGTTGCGGGAACCGTAATCCTGACCAGCGGTATGTCAGCGACGACTTCGATCGAAGGAACAGCGGAACTGCAGGCGTACTACGCCGCCGAAAGTGGATTGGAAGCGGCGCTCAACGTCATACGCGGTCACGTTGCGCCGCAAGGGATCCCAAACACCACACGCATGAGTTTCCGCAACGCGGTAGATACTGCTAAGTCGAATCACCCGAGCGACGATTCAGACGTGGGAACTCTTTCAGCCTGGCTCAACTACGGCAACAACGATCGTGTCACGCCGGCAGGCGCGAACTATTCCTATTCCATAACCGTTGTGGATCCTCTCGACTGGGACGGAAGTAAGCGCGAGAACGACCCTACTTATCGGACTACTCGGATTCAGGTCCAGTCAACGGGATATGGTCCAAAGGGCGCCGTGAAGATGATGGAAATGATCGTGCAAAAGACGCCCTTTGACTTTGAGCCGGACGCCATGCTCGTGGTGCGGGGAGCTGATAGCGGCGCCGCAATGACGTTCGACATCGGCGATAGCGCGGCAAAGTTTTACAGCGGACACGACAACGCCGCCGTCGCCGGCAATCTTCCTACGTTCGGAGTGACCCATGCGGCAGACAAAATTGTCGCCGACAACGCGATTACAAAAGGCGCCACGGTCGAGGCAGACAAAACATACATAGTTCCGATGGACGAGTTACCGCCGTGGTTGCAAACGGCTGATGACGCCCGCGAGTTCCTGAGCGACATGCAGTTGACGGCGCGCAGTCTGGGCCGTTACTTCACCAGCTTCAGCGGCATGGCGGGAACTGAAGCCAACCCGAGACTCACGTTCGTAAACGGCAATGCTACGCTCGACGGTGGCGCCGGAATCTTGATCGTGACCGGCAACCTGATCATGAACGGCAACCCGACGTTCAAGGGAATCATTCTGGTGCTCGGCGAAGGCACGATCAATCGCGACGGCGGCGGTAACGGCAACGTGTGGGGCTCGATCTACGTCGCGAAGTTTGCTCGTTCGTGGCCTGCGTCCGAAAACGGATTGCCACATCCATTTCTTGCGCCTGCGTTTCACACCAGCGGCGGCGGTACAGCCGACTTGAAGTACGACTCGGTGTGGGTGCAACAGGGTAAAGACGCGCTCGGCGATATCGTGCGCGACATACGCGAGTATTAGTCAGTTGTCAGTGGCCAGTTGTCTGATCTGTCGTAATCTGACTACTGACCACTGACAACTGACTACTGACCATCCGTGTTATCCTCTCACGGATGGCTGACATCCTACTTGTCGAAGACAAAGACAGCCTGCGCCGCGTCCTGCGATTGACTCTCGAGAATGCCGGCTACAACGTAGCCGAAGCTGTCGACGCCTCTTCCGCACTAAACGAAATCGCCAACACTCGCCATCGACTGATTCTCACCGATCTACGTATGCCTAACGGTTCGGGTCTCGACGTGCTGCGCGCCGCGCGCAGTGCAGACGCCGAGGTTCCCGTGATCGTCATGACCGCCTTCGGCTCGATCGACGAAGCCGTCCAGGCGATGAAAGACGGCGCGCATGATTTTCTTCAGAAGCCGGTCGACTCGAATCATCTGCTGCTGCTCGTCGAACGCGCGTTGGAACAAGCGCGACTGCGGACGGAGAACGTGTTGTTACGCGAAGAGTGGTCGCGCCGCTATGGCTTTCCGCGCATTCTTGGTGAATCGGAGTCGCTGAAGCGAGCGGTCGGCGAAACGCAGCGCGTGGCTCAAACTGAAGCAACGGTGTTGCTGCTCGGCGAGTCGGGTACGGGGAAAGAGTTGTTTGCGCGCGCGGTCCATCATCTTTCGTCGCGACGTGACAAGCCGTTCGTCGCGATCAACTGCGCAGCGATTCCGGAGACGTTGATTGAGAACGAACTGTTTGGTCACGAGCGTGGTGCGTTCACTGGCGCGAGCGATCGGCGCCAGGGGAAGTTTGAGTTAGCGACAGGCGGGACAGTGCTTCTCGACGAGATTGGTGAGTTACCGCTGGCGGTGCAAGGCAAACTGTTGCGCGCGATTGAAGAGAAGGTTGTCGATCGGATTGGTGGACGAGCGCCGGTGGCGGTCGACGTTCGCGTCGTTGCCGCGACGAACAAAGACTTGAAAGCCGCGATTGAAAACGGCGAGTTTCGTGGCGACCTGTTTTTTCGTCTCGCGGTGTTTCCGATCGAGATACCACCGCTGCGAGAGCGTGGTGACGACGTGTTGCTGCTCGCGCGTCATTTCGCGGCGGAGACTGGAAAGGAGCTACGCGGACGTGAAGCGCAACTCAGTCCCGCAGCGGAGTCGGCTTTGCGGGAACATCGCTGGCCGGGAAACGTTCGTGAACTCGAGAATTCGATCGAACGCGCCTGCATCCTGTCTGACACGATGACGCTCGAGCCGCGCGATCTCGGTCTCGGCAACACGTCAGACGCCGGTGAGTCGGAAATGCTTCAACAACTCGATCTGTCGGGAACACTTTCTGACGTCGCCCATCGCGCGTTACGTCTCGTCGAAAGGCGCAAAATCGTGAACGTGCTCGAAGCGAACCTTGGGAACAAAAGTAAGACTGCCGAAGATCTCGGTGTCAGTTATAAAACACTTCTCAACAAGATGAAGGAATACGCTCTCTGACACGGGACCGCGAAATCACCACCGATCAATCCGCCGGAACGGTAGCCGGTGAAACTGTCGAACAGGTTGGCACGGCGCCACTGGAACCTCCCGCACCCGCCAAGCCCGCGCCTCCCAGCACCGGTCGCTCCGCATTCTTCGTTGGCGCCGGGATTCTGATCAGCCGCGTTATCGGCCTCGTCCGTCAACGAATCTTCGCGCACTACTTCGGCAGCTCCGCGGAAGGCGACGCGTTCAGCGCGGCGTTTCGCATTCCCAACTTCCTGCAAAACGTCTTCGGCGAAGGCGCACTCTCTGCTTCGTTCATTCCGGTCTACGCCAAGCTATTGGCCCAGGAAGACGAAAAAGAAGCGGCGCGAGTGGCGAACGCGATCTTCGGCATCCTCGCTCTCGTCACCGCCGTCGTCGTGCTGATCGGCGTGGTCACGACGCCATATATCGTCACCATAATCGCAGCCGGATTTGAAGAAGAACGACGCGACCTCACGATTACTCTCGTCCGGATTTTATTTCCGGGCGCCGGAATGTTGGTCCTGTCCGCGTGGTGTCTCGGCATTCTGAATAGCCATCATCGCTTCTTCATTTCTTACACAGCGCCGGTCGCATGGAACGTCGCAATCATTGCTGCCCTGCTCTATTTCGGTGAGCGCGTCGATCTTCCAAGGCTCGCGGAGATGACGGCGTGGGGTTCGGTGGTCGGCAGTGTCCTTCAATTTAGTGTTCAACTACCGACGGTGCTGCGGTTGATTCATCGCATTCGTCCTCAACTGACACTAGCGAGTGCTCATATAAGGCAGGTGATCCACAGCTTTTTCCCCGTGTTCATGAGTCGTGGCGTGGTCCAGATCAGCGCTTTTGTCGACGCCGGTCTCGCGAGTTTTCTCGGGCAGGGCGCAGTCGTCGCGCTCAACTACGCACAGAGTCTTTACACGCTGCCGGTCAGTTTGTTTGGCATGTCGGTATCGGCCGCCGAGCTGCCCGCCATGTCGAAGACGTTGGGAACGGCGAGCGTCGTCGCGGAAACGCTGCGACACCGGCTTGAAGAAGGACTGAAGCGGATCAGCTTCTTCATCGTTCCGTCGGCGGTCGCGTTCCTGGCGCTCGGCGACGTGATCGCGGCCGTGCTTTATCAAACCGGTAAGTTTACTCGCAACGATTCGCTCTACGTTTGGACCATCCTCGCGGGCGCCGCTGTCGGCCTGCTCGCGTCCACGATGGGCCGGCTTTACTCGTCGACCTACTACGCCTTGCGGGACACTCGCACGCCGTTGCGCTACGCCGTGCTGCGTGTCGCGCTGGGCGGCGCGCTTGGTTACTTCTGTTCTCTTCACTTGCCTCGGATCCTGGGCGTCGATCCGAAACTCGGCGCGGCGGGAATCACCGTCGCTTCCGGTATCGCGGGATGGATCGAGTTCGTGCTGTTGCGGAGGAGTTTGAACAAACGAATCGGACGCACGGGTCTGCCGTTTTCTTACGCCGCCAAACTCTGGCTCGGAGCGCTGCTTGGAGCGGCGCTGGGTTGGGGTCTCAAGTTCGTCGTCGGTGGTTGGCATCCGATTCCGCTCGCAATCGTGGTCCTCGGCGCTTACGGCACCTGCTATTTCGCGGTCGGCTACCTCTTCGCCTTGCCTCCTGCCCGCGCCGTCATCGGCCGGATCCTCCGGTTCGTTCCCGTAAAAGCACGCCGTTAACTGGAACGCGGCGCTGATTGGCACTTTCTTTTCTTTGATTTTAGGAAAACGATCACAGCAGGAGTTCCAGAATGCCCCGGATTTTTAACCTCCAACGTCTCGTGCTTTCCCTGGCAGCGGCAGTCGTCATGATGGCGGCGTCGTCTACAGCGTGGGCCGATCCGATTACCATCACTGTCGGCAACCCCGGCAACGAGGGCACAGACAACGTGCTCTTCAATAATGGCGCCTTGATCCACTCCGGTACGCTGGTGCAGGGCGACTTTAACGCCTCGGGCGCCGGTTTCATCGTCGATTTCACTTCGGGCTCGGGCAATGGCAACCTCGGCGTCAGCGGCGGACAGGCGGTGCTGGTTGGCGGCGCGGGTAACAACCCTTTCACGAACGTCACCGTGCAACTCGAAAATGGTGCAACGTTCCAGAAGCTCATATTCAACATCGACGTCACGAACGGCCTGACTCCTCCGACACAGGTGCAGTTCACCGTCAACTACACTCTGGTGGGTGGGCAAGTCTTTAATCAGGTATTCACGGTCGACGCCAATGGCCAGAACTTCTTCGGCATTCAGGCCGGCTGAAGGCGCCGTCATTAACAGCGTGACAATTCAGGCTCTGGGTAACACGACCTTCGCGGAAATCAACCAGTGGCGACTTGGTGGTTTCAATACCGTGGGTGAAGTTCCTGAACCGGCCAGCTTGTTTCTGCTGGGCAGCGGACTCGCCGGAACGGCCGGAATGGTCCGTCGCAGGTTGAAAAAGCGGCTGGAGAAATGATATCCATCTCCAACTGTTAGTTAAGCCCCCAAGGAGACAACACGCATGTACACACAGCCGATGGTTCTTCCATTAGACGGGAGTGGCCGAATCTATGTGCTGCAGGATGAAAAAGGACAGGTGGTTGGGACGGGCTCACGGGAAGTTTGCGAGACGCTCATGTACTTGATGGGCGCCGGCCTGGCACCCTCCGCCGACACGGTCCAGGCAGTTTCGCACAACAATGTGCGGGCTGCGATAACAATCTAAGTCAGCGATTAGGCACGTAAAGAGATTCTGGAACAGAGTGCTCCCTGTTCCAGAATCTTTTTTTATTAATTCTCTGGAGGCGGGGGTCGATTAGATATTTAAGTTAAGTATCCTGGAAAGATGGACGGTTGGTGCAGCGGCAGGCACGGCGGGCGGCGGCCCACTGGCCGCCTTTTTTGTTGTTAGGGTCTGGTATCATCAGGACGTGCTTCCAGTCGTTTCAGCCGAACAAATGAGGGAGATTGACCGTCTCACGACAGAGACGTATGGCATCCAGTCGCTGCTGCTGATGGATGCGGCGAGTGCGTCGTGTTTCGCCGCTATCAGCTCCCGCTACGACGGAAATCTCGACGGCGTTCAGGTGCTGATTCTGTGCGGCAAGGGTAATAACGGCGGCGACGGCGCAGGTCTCGCTCAGCTACTCGCCGAAGCCGGCGCTGAATGCACGGTCGTGCTGTTTGGCCTGCTCAGCGAGACGCGAGGCGATGCCCGGACCAACTTCGAACGCGTCAATAGCTCGGAATCGGTGATATTCATTGAATGCGACGACGCTTCAACTTTCGACGAACTCGCCGAAATCGATCGCGAGTACGACGTGATCGTCGACGCACTCTTCGGAACAGGCCTGACGCGCCCGCTCGACGGCGTGTATCAAAAGGTCGTCGAACATCTGACGGCGTTGCGAGACGCCCGCGAACGCACGAACGCCGACCTGCCTTTCATACTCTCAGTCGACATTCCCTCCGGTCTCAATGCAGATATGCCGGACCCGATCGGTCCGGCCGTGAAGGCAGATCTGACGGTGACGTTCACCGCACCGAAACCCGCGAATGTTCTTCCACCCGCATCTGATTTGAGCGGTGAACTGATCGTCGCCGACATCGGATCCCCACGACGGCTAGTCGAAGAAACCGCACGGCCGTGGTTGTTTGTCACTGAAGCCGAGGACGCGCGGCGCTGGCTGATGAGCACTCGCTACGTTCCCGGCTCTTACAAAAACACGCACGGCAACGTGCTGATCGCCGGCGGCTCGCGTGGTTACTCCGGCGCGGCGGCATTGTGCGGCAACGCGGCCATGCGTTCGGGCGCAGGTTTAGTGACAGTCGCCACGCCCGCTTCAGCTCAACCGCTGGTCGCGAGCGCCGCGATGCCTGAAGTGATGACGCAGGCGCTCGCAGAAACCGATCGAGGCGCAGTAAGCGACGAAGCCGTCGATCATTTCCTGAAGCTGGCCGAGAAGAAAGGGACTGTCGTCGCAGTCGGACCCGGACTGACTTCAGACGACGAACGCACGCGCCGGTTTGTTCGCCAGATCGTCGAACGGCGCTCGACACCATGCGTGATCGACGCCGACGGACTGAATTGTCTCGCTCCGTGGCCCGCCGGTCTCAAAGGCTCTGCCGCGCACCCGCTCGTGTTGACGCCACATCCGGGCGAGCTGGCGCGACTGTTGGGACGATCCGAGATTGGCGATCGCGTGAAGGCCGCACGCGAGTTTGCGACGAACCATCAAGTGATCGTCGTCTCCAAGGGCTCACGTTCACTAGTCGCCGCGCCGGACGGTCGCGTCTTTATCAACCCGACCGGCAATCCGGGACTCGGCCGCGCCGGCTCGGGAGACACGCTTACGGGTCTCATCTCCGGTTTTCTCACGCAAGCCTTTGCGACGTTGAAAGACAAAGCCGATCCGCTCGCGGCCGTAATCGCCGCGTTGTACGTCGGCGGACTCGCAGGCGACATCGCCGCGCGCAAACTCGGTATGCGAACAATGGTCGCATCAGACATTCGCAATCACTTCAATGAGGCGATTCGTTTCCTCGACGCGAGCGGAGAACAACCTTCCGGAGGCGTTCGCCAGTTAGCCTGATGACCAGATCGCGCAACCATCTTCCCGCCGGTGAGTTCCGCAGCTCTTCGCCTGCGGAAACCTTCAACTACGGACACCAACTCGGCGCTCGTCTCGAAGGCGGCGAGATTCTGTTACTCAGCGGTCCACTCGGCGCGGGCAAGACGCTCTTCGTCAAAGGAATCTGTTCGGCGCTGGGTGTCGACGAGGAAGACGTCACGAGTCCTTCGTTCACCCTCGTCAACCCGCACGCCGGACGCCTCCGTCTGTATCACATCGATCTCTATCGTCTCGACGAAGGCGCGAGCGCCGCCCACGCCGTCGATCTCGACGAACTGCTGATCGACGAGCAGGCGGTGATCGTCATGGAATGGCCCGAACGCATGGGCCCCTATCCTTTGCCGCCCGATGTCTGGCGCATCAACATCGCCGGCGACGGCGACGCCCCACGAACTATCTCGATCTGCTAATATCCTGACGCTAATTGAAGTCTTGGAGGAGGTTTGTTTAGTCAATGCCATATCCTGAAATAATGATTCGCCCGATGCGGGAAGATTTGACGCGTTTAGGTGTAGAGGAATGGAGGACGGCCGACGCCGTCGACAGCGCCGTGCAGAACAACAAAGGCACGCTGATGGTGGTGGTTAACTCGATTTGCGGCTGCGCGGCAGGAAAGGCGCGGCCCGGCGTGGCGCTCGCTCTTCAACACGACGTGAAGCCCGACAAAGTCGCAACCGTGTTCGCCGGCGCCGATATCGAAGCCACCGAAAGAGCGCGCAGCTACTTCACGGGCTATAGTCCATCCTCTCCGTCAATCGCCATTCTGAAAGACGGCGAACTGGTGTACATGCTCGAACGCTTCCAGATCGAAGGCCGCGACGCCACGCAGATCGCCGGCGAACTGACACAGGCGTTCGAGAAACACTGCGCTTCTTAACAAAGGAGAACAACCCGTGTTTTCTGCCCCCCGACGCCCCCTATTGCTGCTCGCAATGCTGGCGCTCATGCCGCTGGCTGCGAGGGCCCAGGATCCAATCGACCTTTGGAAGAATTTCGACTTCAGTCAAAACGCGATCAAGCAGTCAGACGTTCAGAAGCTCAACATCTGGGACCTCAAACTGATGCGCGGGCTCGTGTTCGGCCGTCACGGCCGCATCTTCAAAGACGCCGACATCAAGAACTATCTCGACGCGCAGCCGTGGTACCAGGCGAACCCCGAGTTTACAAACTCGATGCTCAACGAGACCGAGCGGCGCAACCTCGACGTGATCCGCATCGCCGAAGCTTCCAAACACGAAACGATCCAACCGGGCGACATGCGCTACTGGCGCAATCGACCGATCACGGCGAGGAAGTTAGGCAAGCACAGTGGCGCCGAGTGGAAAGTGTTGCAGGCGGAGATCGAAGCGATTCACGGAAAGCGTTTCGACGACGAGCCGTGGCTGCAACAGTATTTCGAAGAGCGTTACTGGTATCGCGCAAACGACAAGTACGATTCGAAGAAGCTCAGCGCCATCGAGCGCAAGAACCTCGAGATGCTGAGCACCGCGCAGAAGAAGCAGCGCAAAGTCGCGCTACTCCCGGGCGACATGGAGCTCTTCGAAAACAAGCCGATTACCGACCAGATGCTGCACGGGTTGAGTCTGCACGAGCTGCGTCTGCTGCGGAACGAGGTCTACGCGCGGCACGGCCGCATGTTTCGTGCGGACTGGTTGCAGCAACATTTCTACATGCAGCCGTGGTACACGCCGGATGAGAATTTCAAAGACGAGAGTCTGTCGGGCAACGACAAGCTCAACGTCGAAACGATCGTCAAATTCGAGAACCGCATTCACCAGGAGTTGAGCACGAAACCGGTCACGCGCGCGCTGCTGGAAGGGTTGTTCCTCGAAGACGCGAGCCAGATGCGTCAGGAGATCTACGCGCGGCACGGCAAGGTGTTCAAAGAGCCGTGGCTGCAGAAGTACTTCTCGAGTTTTGATTGGTACAAAGCCGACCCCAACTTCAGCGATGCGGCGCTAAGTGAGGTCGAAAAGAAAAACATCGCCACGATCGCGGCTTATGAAAAACGTGCCGTCACGGCGATGAGCACGATCGAGGGTTGATAAGGCCAACTCAGGCCCCGCGTGACGGGGCCAACACAAAAACACCCGTTAAAAAAGGTTGCAGATTGTCAAAGGGGACACGAAGTCAGTTTTTCTCTCGTTCTTAGCCTGTTTGCGAGAGCGTTACAAACGGTAACGGACGCCGGCGCGCTTTGCGGCTTCTTCTTCGAGATCCATGTTTTGAAGACGCAGAGTGACGTCGGCGTTCATGTCGAGACTGCCGCGTTCGCCGGCGATTAACTTCACAGTCCCTGCCGCTGCGATCATTGCCGCGTTGTCTGTCGAAAGATGCGGCGAGGGGAAGTAGACAGGCAAATTCAACGACGACGCCGTCTCTCGCGCGACTTCCCGCAGCTTTCCGTTACACGCAACACCACCGGCAATGATCAGCGTCTTTGGATAATACTCGTCGGCGATCTTCTCCATCGTCTTCACGAGCGACTGCACCACGACGTGCTGAAAACTCGCCGCGAGATCTTTGATTCCCTGCGATGGCTCGCCACCGTTCTCCACCGGCGACAACCCACTCTCGCGCACGTGCTTCGTAACCGCCGTCTTGAGGCCGCTGAAACTGAAGTCAGGCAATCCATCGCCCATGCGCGGAATCGAAAACGGCACCGCGTGCGGGTCGCCTTCGCGCGCCAGCCGCTCGATGATCGGCCCACCGGGATAACCCAACCCGAGCATCTTCGCGACCTTGTCAAACGCCTCACCCGCCGCGTCATCGCGCGTGCGCGACACGACTTTGTACTTGCCGGGTTCAGGAATGAAAAAGATGTTCGTATGCCCGCCCGAAACGATCAGCGCCTCCGCCGGATACTCAATCGGCGGATTTTCAAACGCGACCGAATAGATGTGTCCCTCGATGTGATTCACGCCGACAAACGGTTTCTTCAGCGCATACGCCATCGCCTTCGCGTACGAGACCCCGACCAGCAGCGAACCCACCAGCCCCGGCCCGACAGTTACAGCAATGCCGTCGATATCAGCCGACGTCACGTTGGCGCGTTCAAAAGCCTCGTTGACGACGGGGACGATCTTGTCGAGATGTTCGCGCGAAGCGAGCTCCGGCACGACGCCGCCGTAAACTTTGTGAATGGGAACTTGCGACGAGATGACAGACGACACGATCTCGCGGCCGTCACGCACGACGGCAGCGGCTGTTTCGTCGCAGGATGTTTCAATGCCGAGAACTAACATAGGCCACAAAAAGAAAACCGGAAGTATTCTAACCTTCGTAGAAGCTGAGCGACGAATCGCCCTGCTTCAAAGTCCGTGTCTTAACCAACCTGCCGATTGTTTCAGGCAAAACGTTCTTGTGATGATGTTCGACGATCAGCAGACCTTCATAACTGCCGAGCAAATCGAGCGTGCGTAAATAGTCTTCCTTGTAAGGCGGATCGAAAAAGACAATGTCCCATGGATAAGTCTTTGAGTGGCGCAGATAATCTTCCGCCGTGGTGCAGTAGATCTCGTGCTGCTCCTCCGAAATACGACACAACTGAACGTTTGATTCGATTAGCTGACAGCTTCTTCTCGAGCGATCCACAAACGTGACGTACTGCGCGCCGCGCGATAGAGCTTCAATCCCCACGGCGCCCGATCCGGCGCACAAATCCAGAAACCGCGCGTCTTCAATCCGCGGCGCGATGATGTTGAACAACGTCTCGCGCAGGCGATCCGACGTCGGCCGCACCTGCATCGACGGCGGGCTCTTCAGGTTGCGCCCCTTGTACTCTCCCGCAATGATTCGCATGCAACCAACTTATCATCCGATAGCAGCCAGCCCCAACCGCACGTCTTTCATCACGTGGTCCACCAGCTTGATCGTCGCCGCCGACTTCTCCCGGCTCAGGTAAAACTCCGCCTCGCGACGCGCCTGTTCCAGCAGTTGCTGATCGCGCACCAGGTTTCCAATACGAAATTCCGGCAAGCCCGACTGCTTCGTCCCAAGCACCTCCCCTGGCCCACGCAGCTCCAGGTCCTTTTCCGCGATCAGAAATCCGTTGCTTGTCTTGGCCATGATCCCGAGTCGCTCTTCGGCGATCGCAGTCCGCTTATCGCTCGTCAGCAGCACGCAATAACTCTTTTCCGCACCGCGGCCGACACGCCCCCGCAGTTGATGAAGCTGCGACAACCCAAACCGTTCCGCATGCTCGACGATCATCACCGACGCGTTCGGCACATCGACGCCAACTTCGATCACGGTCGTCGACACCAATATCTTGAGCTGACCGTCGACAAACGCGCTCATCACCTCCTCTTTCTCCGCCGGCTTCATCTTTCCGTGCAACAACCCCACCGGAAGTTTCGGAAAAACTGTGTCGCGGAGGTACTCGTAACGTTGCTTCGCATCGCGCAAGTCCATCTTCTCCGACTCCTCGACCAGCGGATACACAACGTAAACCTGCCGTCCCGCCCTAACTTCCCTCGTGATCAGCTTCTTCACTTCCTGCCGGTGGTCCTCGCCGACGACCATCGTTTCGATCGGCGTACGACCGGGCGGCAGCTCGTCGATCACTGACACGTCGAGATCGCCATAGACCGTCATCGCGAGCGAACGCGGAATCGGCGTCGCCGTCATCACCAGCACGTCGGGATTCAATCCACGCGCGCGCAGCTCCGCGCGCTGCATCACACCGAAGCGATGCTGTTCGTCGATGATCACGAGTCCGAGCCGTGCAAACGACACACCTTCCTGAATCAGCGCCTGCGTACCGATCGCGGCGTTGATCTCGCCGTCTTTCAACGCTTGTTGCAGACGTCGTTTTTCTGCTGAACGAAGCGAACCGGTCAGCAACTCGATGCGATACGGCGTCTTCGCCAGCAGGCGTTTGATGTTTCGCGCATGTTGTTCGGCAAGGATCTCGGTCGGGGCCATCATCGCGGTCTGAAGACCGTTTTCGATCGCGGCGATCATCGCGATCAACCCGACGATGGTTTTGCCGCTGCCGACGTCGCCCTGCAGCAGACGATTCATCGGCGCGGTTGATTTCATGTCGTTGAAGATGTCGCGCGTCACCTTTCGTTGCGCGTCCGTGAGCTTGAACGGCAGCACGCCCTTCACCGCGTCCTTCACCGACTTGTCGATGCGAATCGTGACTTCCTTCAATTCCTTGACGCGCCGGCCGCGCTTGAAACCTAGCGCGAACGTGAGCCAGAAGAAGTCTTCGAAGATGAGACGCAGATGCGCCGGGCTGCGCGACTGCTCGTAATCCGAAAGCGACACGTCCGCAGGCGGAAAGTGAATCTCACGCAACGCCTGCGCGCGACCGATCAAGCGAGCGCGTTGTCGCAGATCCTGCGGGAGTGTTTCTTCGATTGCGTTGTCCTCGACCTGGGCCAGGACCGCGTGGACGATCTCGCGCACGCGTTTCGAGTTGAAGTCGCCGAGTTTCCGATAAACAGGTACACGACGCGCGACGTGAATCGCAGCCAACGCAGGATCGGGATCTGGCTCAATTGGTTCGATGTCGAAGGTGGACGCTGTCTCCACGGGGAGATAGGCGGGTTGATCGGGAACGGCAATGACTTCGAGTTCGTCGGCGGGACGTTGCAGGCGCAGTTTATAAGCGCCTCGGCGAGGCTCCAGTTCCCAGCGTCCGAAAGTGATGAAGCGCGTACCCGGAACCATCCGCGCCGTGTAGTACTTGACGATGTCGTAAGCTCGCTTGCCCGAAACGAACCACCACACCACCACGTCGCGTCCCGTCTTTCCGGCATCGCTCGCCGCGACTTCGAAGATGAACAATCGCGGCCCTCTGCCGAAGCCTCCCTTGCCGCGAACTGGATAGCCGTGCGCATGCGTGACAGTAAGATCGAGTGAAGCTTCAAGTCCGTCCTGGAGATCTCTGATCTCCGCGGTGCGCGAACGATCTTCGTAACGCATCGGCAGATACGTGAGTAGATCCTCGACTGTCGCTTCAGATCGGTTTCGCTTGTGGACCTGACTTGCGAGTGCGGACGCGAGTTTGCGTGAAGGATTCTCGCCTAGTCGTGCGATTCGGAACTTGTGAAGATCCTCGATCGGAGTGTCGAGGGAGATGGCGCTGGGCATCGCCGGGATCATAAGCTATTTTCGCGTTTAAGAAGAAACACGGGAAAGGGGGCCTTCAATGTCAGACGAAAACGTTTCGGAGATCACGCGTGACGAGTTGAAGCAGTTGCGCCAGGGGCTGCTGCGGCTGCACAAGACGCTGCTCGACATGGAGCGGCGCGGGTACGAGCGCGCACGCGGGCGCATCGGCAATAGCTATGAGTTCCTGCAGTTGGTGTTGAAAGACCCGTGGTTCGACTGGCTGCACCGGCTGTCGGAGCTGATCGTACAGATCGACGAGACGTTGGACAACCGCGATCCCGACCAGCCGACGACGGAAGAGGATGCGAAAGCGCTGCTGGGACGTGCGAAGAGCTTACTTGCGCCGGCGGAATCGGGAACGGAGTTTCAGAAGAACTACTTCCTGGCATTGCAGCAGTCGCCCGACGTCGTACTGCTGCATGCCGACTTAATGAGGTTATTAGGAAAGTAGCAACCGCGGATTCAGAAAATTATCCGAAGATATCCCGAACCTTATCGACCAATTTCTTATCCGAAAGATCCGCGGTCTCGACTTCGGCTAACTGTTCGAGAAGTTTGCGCTGTTCGCGCGTGAGACTTGTCGGCGTCATTACGGTAACTGACACGAAGAGATCGCCGCGACCGCGTCCGCCAAGTGCCGGCATTCCTTTCCCTCGCAGACGAAACACAGTGCCGGTTTGCGTTCCCATCGGAACTTTCAGTTTCTCTTCACCGTCGAGCGTCTTCACCATCAACTCAGCGCCAAGCGCGGCCTGCGTGAACGTGATCGGCACCGCTTCGTAGAGGTTGCTTCCCTGCCGCTCGAATTGCTCGTGTTCGGCAACGTGAATCACCACGTACAAATCGCCGGCAGCGCCGCCATTGGTTCCGCCTTCCCCTTCGCCTGGAACGCGAAGTCGCGATCCGGTTTCGACACCCGCCGGAATCTTGACCTCCATCTGTTTCTCGCGTTCGACGCGGCCTGCACCGTTACACTTTGGACACGGAGTCTTAACCACGCGTCCCGCGCCACGACACGTATGACACGTTCGCGCGACTGAGAAGAAGCCCTGTTGATAACGGACCTGGCCCGTGCCGTTGCAGGTGTTGCAGCTTTCCGGCTGGGTACCCGGCGCTGCGCCCGTGCTCTTACAACTCTCGCAACCTTCAAGACGTGGAATGCGCAACTGCGCGGTCATTCCGTTCGCTGCATCTTCGAGTGTGATTTCCAGATCGTAACGGAGGTCGGCGCCACGTTGCGCCGATGAGCGTCGCGAACCACCGCGACCGCCGCCAAACACGTCACCAAACCCGAACAGGTCGCCGAGAATGTCTTCGATTCCACCAAAGCCCGGCGCGCCCCACGAGCCGGCGCCGGCGCTGCTCGAAACACCCGCATGACCGAACCGATCGTAGCGCTGCCGCTGTTCTGTATTCGACAACACGCTGTAGGCCTCGGCTGCTTCCTTAAAGCTCTCTTCCGCTTCGGCGTTGTTTGGATTTTTGTCAGGGTGGTACTTGACCGCGAGACGCCGATACGCCGTCTTGAGCTCCTGATCGCTGGCCGTACGGCTCACGCCAAGCACTTCGTAATAATCACGCTTACTCATTCAGTGTTTCTTATTAACCTCTTCATTTTGAGAAATGACAAATGGAAAATACTTACACTTCGCTGGTAGTGGCGTCGGGTGTGGGGTTCAGCATTGCGGTTGTGAGTTGCCCTGCGACGCGCTCCAGTTTGTTCATTACGATGTTAATCTCTTCCAGTTTCTGTGCCTGCCCGGCTGCTTCAGCTTCCTTGAAAACGGCCTCCGCCGTCTCCTGATCGATCCCTGAAAGCAGTCCGCCAAATTCTACAAACGATTTCTTCGTATTCCTAAGCAGCGAATCGACTTTCGTCTTCAACACGAGCAACTCTTTCTCGGTCTTGATCGCTGTCGGCAAATTCTTCCGCTTCACGGATCAGCTTCTCAATCTCGTCCGGCGACAGTCCGGAAGTCGGCGTGATGCGCATCTGCTGCTCGCGTCCGGTCGCCTTGTCCTGCGCCGACACCGAGACGATCCCGTTCGCGTCGACTTCAAACGAGACTTCGATCTGCGGCACGCCGCGCGGATTCGGCGGAATCCCGACCAGTTCAAACTTCCCAAGCGAGCGATTGCCTTTCGCGATCTCGCGTTCGCCCTGCAAAACGTGAATCTCAACCGATGACTGATTGTCGACGACGGTAGTAAACGTCAGACTCTTGCGCAACGGAATCGTCGAATTGCGCTCGATGATCTTTGTGAACAATCCGCCGCGCGTCTCCAGACCCAGACTTAACGGCAACACGTCGAGCAGCACGATGTCTTTCACGTCGCCACTCAAAACTCCGCCCTGAATCGCCGCACCCATCGCGACGACTTCGTCCGGGTTGATCTCCGCCGACGGTTTCGTCCGAAGATCTTCTCGACCGTGCGCTCGACGATCGGCGAGCGCGTTTGGCCGCCGACGAGGATCACTTTATGAACGTCCGCCGGCTGCAGTTTCGCGTCCCTGAGCGCCGTCTGACACGGCTCGACAGTCTGCTCGACGAGATCCTCGACCAGCGACTTCAAACTGTTCCCGTGTCAGCGTCTTGTTGAAGTGCTTCGGACCGGTTGCGTCGGCGGCGATGAACGGCAGATTGATAGTGGTTTCCGTCGCGTGGACAGATCGCATTTGGCTCGTTCCGCAACCTCTTTCAAACGCTGCAACGCGAGTCGATCCTGTCGCAGATCGATGCCCGTGTCGGCGAGAAACTGGTCGGCCATCCAGTTCATGATCCGTTCGTCGAAGTCTTCGCCGCCGAGAAACGTGTTCCCCGAAGTCGACAGCACTTCGAAAACGCCGTCGTTCATCTCGAGAATCGAGATATCAAACGTGCCTCCGCCGAGGTCGTAAACCGCGATGCGTTCGGAGCTCGGACTTCCCGAGACCGTAAGCGAGCGCCGCAGCCGTCGGCTCGTTGATGATGCGTTCGATTTTCAGCCCGGCGATCTTGCCGGCGTCTTTGGTCGCCTGGCGCTGCGTGTCGTCGAAATAAGCGGGAACGGTGATGATCGCATCCGTGACCGCTTCGCCGAGAAACTCTTCGGCCGCGGCTTTCAAACGCTGCAAGACGATGCCCGACAACTCCGGCGGACTGTAGCTACGTCCCTGAACACGCACGCGCGCGTCGCCGTTGGTCGAGTCGACAATCTCGAACGCCGAAGTCTCGCGCATCCGCTCGACTTCGCGCGAGTTGAACTTGCGGCCGATCAGACGTTTGACTGCATAGACTGTGTTTGCGGCATTCGTGACCGCCTGGCGTTTCGCGATCTGCCCGACGAGCCGTTCGCCTTTGTCGGTAAAACCGACGACGCTCGGCGTCGTGCGGCCGCCTTCTTTATTCGGGACGATCTGCACGGCGCCGCCTTCAAGAACGGCGACGCAGCAGTTCGTCGTGCCTAAATCTATGCCAATCGCTTTTCCCATTGTATATTCGAACATGTTTAGGCTTTCGTGTTGCAACTTTCACCAGCGCCGGGCGAATTAGCTTGTCGCCAATTCGGTAGCCGCTGCGAATCTCCTGCATGACAGTGTCGGGTTCGTATTCGTCTGTGGCTTCGGTCACCACTGCCTCATGAATGTGCGGATCAAACTGCTCCCCAACGGCGGAAATCGGCTTCACGCCGAGCGCGTCGAGCACGCCACTGAGCTGTTTCCAGATCAGATCGACGCCGCTCAGGAAATGGCGAAACTCGTCAGACTCCGCCGCTTCGACGGAAGCCTCCGTTTCGAGCGCGCGTTTCAGATTGTCGGAAACGGGCAGCAGCTTCTGCCGCGACGTCGGCGACGACGCGGTTGTACGTTTCGCTTCGCTCGCGATCCATGCGCTTGCGGTAGTTTTCAAAGTCCGCCTGACGACGCGCGAGACTGTTCTTCAGTTCGGCATTTTCCGCCTCGACTCGCTTCAATTCCGCCCTGGTGGCGATGAGTTCGGCGGTATCAGGCCCGCCGACTCTTCGGTGCTCAGATCGTCGAGTGCCAAGGGCTTCGTCGGTTGTCAGTTGGTCTTCTCCGGCCGATGAAAAACCTTCGCTTTCAATGTCCGGGTCGATGTCGGGATCTAGTCTGTCCATTTCGGCTGGTCTGCTGGTCGGAGATTCAGTCTCGTTTTCAGCGTCGCTGAACTTGATTGGGATGCGGAAACCGCGCTTGTCTTTCCTGTCAGATGTCATTAGGAAGGATCGGAATCTCCGCCGCGAGTCTACGCGTGCGGTTTGTTCGCCAAGCCGATGCTCTATCAACCGCGCCATGTAGTTTACCATAGCCATTATCCGTGCATATTCGATTCTCATCGGACCAACGACGCCCAGCGTGCCGATGCTTTCGTTCGATCCGACTCGATAGGGCGCGGTGATCAGTGCGCAATTGCGCATCGAGCTCGCGGGTGTTCGCGGCCGATGGTCACGTGCACGTCGCCAGGATAGGTTGGAGCGTCATGAACACACTCGTTCAGAATCTTGATCAGGCGCGACTTCTCTTCAAACATCCGGAACAGATCGCGCATGCGTTCGATATCGTCGAAATCGGGTTTGGTAAGAATGTTTGAAGCGCCGTCGACGTAAACTTCGCCCGTCGTCTCCTCGCCTTCAAGACTTTGCTCGCACAGCAGCACCGCGTTTTGCAGCAGCCGATCGTAAAGCGCCTTCTCTTCTTTCATCAGCTCCACGATTTCGGCGCGGATCGCGACCAGGCTCTTGCCACTAAACTCGACGTTCAAATAACGGGCGGTGCGATCGAGCTCGTCCTGCAAAAACTCGTCGGCCACGCGAATCACTTTGTTGTGAATGATCCCTGACAGTCGAAACAAGCACGACGAGAATGCGCTTGTCGGGAAGTTGCACAAACTCGATGTGCTTCAGACGGTTCTCGGCAAGCGACGGGGAAACGACGATGCCGACGTTCTGCGAAAGCGCCGAGAGAACGTGCGACGCAGTCTCCATCAAACGATCGGGGGACGCGTCGATGTCATGCGCGGCGAACAGGTGATCGATGGCTTTCAGGTCGCCGCGAGAGAGCCGCGCCTCGCCGAGCATGTTGTCGACGTAGTAGCGATAGCCTTTGTCGGTCGGCACGCGGCCGGCGGAAGTGTGCGGCTGATCGACGAAACCAGCCTCTTCCAGGTCTCCCATCACGTTGCGAATCGTCGCCGGGCTCCAGCCGTAGCCATGCGAGAAACGATCGGACAGCACACGCGAACCGACCGCCTCGCCGGTGACCAGGTGTTCCTTGATCAGGGCGGCAAGCAGGACTTCGGCCCGCGGATCGAGCGGGCTTTTGTCGTTATGTTGAAGATTTGAGGCTCGACGGGGCATAAATTACAAAGCCTGAGCAGTATAAGGATTTAGTCAAACCCCTGCAAATAATGCCTTCAGACACCCAAAATGGCTATTTTTTGGCGGTTTTTGCTGCGGCGTCCGACCCTGCTCGCCGCGGGTTGACGCGCCGCGCTCGGCATCCTTAAGATTAAGCCCGCTGGAGTTCAAAAACCTGGTCACGCCAGACACTCGGTCCGGTCAAACAACTTACTCCTTTCGATTGCCGGTTAGGCGTTACTGTCCCCCGACCAGAAGTTTGTAGCTGCGAGTATCCGCATGAATGAAGTAAACAAATATTTTGCAGACGCATTTCGCCATATGGGCGGTAACCGTGGTGTGCCGTCGATTGAAGTGCGCTTTTATCCTTACGCCGGCTTACGACACACCATTCGCCTGCGCTCGGGACGCGTTTACGTGCGTCTTTCGGACATCTGCAAAGATTCTCCGCCGGACGTTTTGCGCGCGCTGGCGTGGATTCTCGTCGCGCGATTGCTCGGAAAGAGAGTGCCGACGATTCACGACCGGGTCTATCGAGACTATTCGTTGACTCCATCCGTGATGCGGTCGTCTGACCTGGCGCGACGCGGACGCGGACGCAAGATGATCTCGACGGCGCAGGGTGAGGTTTACGATCTCGAACGGATGTTCGGCAAATTGAATCGTCGTTACTTCGACGGGCAGTTGGCGAAGCCGACGTTGACCTGGTCACAGCGTCGCACGCGCAGCATCCTCGGGCATCATGACCACATTTACGACAGCATCACGATCAGCAAAACGCTCGATTCGAATGAAGTGCCGGAGTGGTTCGTCGAGTACATCCTCTATCACGAGATGCTCCACATCAAACATCCGGCACGCTTGATCAAAGGCCGGCGCTATTATCACACCAGCGCGTTTCGTCAGGACGAGCGGCGATTTCCGCATTACGAGCAAGCGCAGCGATGGCTCGAACGTCTGGCCCGTCTGCGTCGGGTGCCGCGTGCCCGCGCGGCATGAGTTATTGGAACTAACCTGAACAACAAGCGTTTATACAACTGAGGTAGGTGGGCTCCTCAAGAAAAGGGCGGGCGTTGCCGGATTTTTCAGGAAGGCTGCCCTTTTTCACTTTTGTGAACGAAGCGCCCGCCGGGCTAAAGCCCGGTGAGAATGAGAAGGACTTTTGAGGCAAAGCATCCTGCATTCGGACCCGTGTGCCATTGCCCCACTAGACAACCCACAACCCGCCTCGTTAGACTACCCATTTGCTAAGTGTGCCCTACCTTTATCTATTATGGAGACTTCAGTTTTATGGCTATTCCTGCAACTCAGATTCGACGCGGCATGGTGATCGTTTTCGAAGGCCAACCGTGCAAGGTCGTCGAATTCCGCCACCACACGCCCGGCAACCTGCGCGCAATGGTGCAAACCAAGCTGCGAAACATTCGTACCGGCTCTTCTTTTGAACATCGCTTCCGCTCCGCCGACACCGTCGACCGCGCGTCACTCGAGCAGCACGAAATGGAGTATCTCTATTCCGACGGCTCGCATCACCATTTCATGAACACCGAGAACTACGAACAGACCGCCCTGAGTGAAGACGATCTGGGCGACGCGGCCCAGTGGCTGACGCCGGGACTGAAGCTCCAGGCGGAGTTTTACGAAGGCGCGCCGATCGGTATCGACCTGCCACCGTCGATGGAACTTGATCGTGACGCAAACCGAGCCGACGCTGAAGAGCGCGACCGTCTCCAACGTGAACAAACCCGCGACGCTCGAAAATGGCGTGACGATCACAGTGCCGCCGTTCATCAACGAAGGCGACCGCATTCGCGTGGATCCGACGGAAGGGCGATACATCGAACGGGCGAAGTAGTGCTTTGTTCTTGGTTCTTTGTACTTTGTTCGTTAGCTGGAAATTTGACAGTCCTCAACGTAGCCAGACTGGCCAACGAACAAAGATACCAAGACTACTAAACACCAAGCTCAAAAATCAAATATGTATCTGGCTTACAGCCTCCTGTTATCGCTCGGTCTTCTCGTTCTCATCACCTTACTTCCTGTTTCAAGCGTTGGCGCACGGCAAGTACCTCGAAGGTCTGCGCCAACGCCTGGGTTCGCTTTCTCCAATCGCTGGATCAACGTCCGCTGATCTGGCTGCACTGCGTTTCGGTTGGCGAGACGCAGGCGGCGCGTCCGCTGGTGGAACGGCTGCGCAAGGAGTTTCCGGATCACGCGCTGGTGGTTTCGACCATCACACGCACCGGACAGAAATTGGCCACGGATGTTTTCGCGCGCCAGGCGGATGCGGTCTTTTATTTTCCGTTTGACTGGCGTTGGAGCGTGCGCCGCGCGCTACGGATGATCAATCCGGCAGCTGTGCTGGTGATGGAGACGGAGTTGTGGCCAAATTTTTTGCGTGAATGCAAAGCGCGTGAGATTCCTGTGGCGTTAGTTAATGGCAGTATTTCGCGGCAATCGTTTCGGCGGTATTCGTTGATAAAGCCGTTTCTGGCGCGAGTATTGGAGGCCGTCAACATCGCGGTGATGCAATCGGACGCAGACGCAAGCAGGTTGCAGGAACTCGGCATGCGAGGCGATCGCATCCAGACGGCGGGGAACCTGAAGTTTGACGCCGGCGCGTTGCCGTCAGCGGGTGAAAAGACTGCCGAAACTCGCGACGCTTCGGACTCAAGCGGGCGCGCCGCTCGTTCTCGCTGCGAGCACACACGCACCGGAAGAAAAGATTATCCTTGAAAGCTTTCGCAAGCTTCGCGGCTCGGGGCCAGTGCGACTGATGCTCGCCCCACGTCATCCCGAACGTTTCGCAGAAGTCGCGGAGCTGATCCAAACCTCGGGATTGACTTTGGCCAGAAGAACCAACCCACCCGACGCCGCCGACACGCAGGCGGACGTGATTCTGCTCGACACGATCGGCGAATTACCGGCCACGTATTCGCTCGCCACGGTGGTCTTTGTCGGCGGCAGCATAGTCGATCGCGGTGGGCACAACGTGCTGGAGCCCGCGGCGGCCGGCGTTTCCGTGGTCACCGGCGCACACACGCATAACTTTCACGCGATCGTTAGTCTCTTGAACGAGGCAAACGCTATCGTTCAACTGCCCGCTGTCGAAGGCGATGCCGCTTCCGAACAACTGGCAAAGGTCTTGAAGGACTTACTCGCCAACCCTGCCCGTCGCACCGAACTAGCGACCCGCGCGAAGCAACTCATCGCCACAAACCAGGGTGCAGCAGAACGCACAATCAACCTGATCGCGCCGTTACTCTCCACCAAACGCCGCGACAGCTCTCAATCAAACTCCGTCCTTGCGGCCAAACCCCAGACTTCATGAAGTCGATCATTCTTCCGCCACTGAGCGTCCTCTATAACGCCGTCACACGGACGCGCCTGTCGCTCTATCGCCGCGGAACTTTTCAGTCGACCAAACTCGATCGCCCCGTCATCAGCGTCGGCAACATCACAACCGGCGGAACCGGCAAGACACCACTCGTCGAATGGGTCGCACGCATGCTTGCCGCCGGCGGTAAAAAAGTCTGCATACTCACGCGCGGCTACGGCCGCGACAACCCCGATCGAATGGTAGTCGTTTCCGACGGCAACAAGATCCTCGCAACTCCCTCAGAAGCCGGCGACGAACCGTTTCTCCTGGCGACGAACCTCGTAAGCGTATCAGCGGTGATCAGCAACGCGGATCGCGTCGCCGGCGGCAATGAAGCGATCAAGCAGTTCGACACGGATTGCTTCGTCCTCGACGACGGCTTTCAGCACCTGCGTCTGCAACGAGACTTGAACATCGTCACTATCGATGCAACGAATCCCTGGGGCGGCGGAAACCTGCTGCCGTACGGCCGTTTGCGCGAACCGCTCAGCGGCCTCAGCCGAGCAGACGTCATCGTGATCACACGAACCGATCAAGTAAAAACCGTTGACGACCTGCGCAACGAGATCGGCAAACATGCACCCAACATCCCGGTCTTCGAGTCACAAATGCGCACCTCGCGAATCGCACCGCTCAACAATTCTTCCGGAGCGCTCGTCCCGCCGGTCGCGGCCTTCTGCGCGGTCGGCAATCCACGTTCATTCTTCAACGCAGTCCCATACGAACTCGCGTTCGAAAGGTCCTTCGCCGATCACCATCGCTACTCGCAAACAGAGATCGACTCGCTGATCGACGCCGCCACACTCGCCGGCGCAAACAGTCTCATCACCACCGCGAAAGACGCAGTGAAGCTGCGCTCACTCTCCTTTTCACTACCCTGTTACGTGCTGGAAGTCGAAATGCGGATCGAGAACGATGAAGAGCTGACCCGGCTGATTCTGACCGCGGCAGCTTTGCCTTAAACGTCCTCTCATTCTCACCCGGCTTTAGCCGGGTGTCAGGCAGCAAGTAATTGAGGAACCGTTTTAACGGTTTCCTCAGCCATAATCGAGAAAAACCGTTGAAACGGTTCCTCGCTGCTTTCGCTGCTCTTGCACCGGGCTAAAGCCCGGTGAGAATGAGAGGACTTTTGAGTCAAAGCCGACCGCTGCGAATCAAGGCTGATCCGGCGACGGCGATGACGCGGGTGGCTTCGTTGCCGCAGGCGTAGGCGGCGGAACCGTGGGCACTACACTTCGCGTCGGCTCCGGTAGCGGAGGCGCCTTGCTGTTAGTGTTCGAGTTTGTGTTGGCGTTTGCATTCGCCGCGGGACTCGGATCTTCGATCGGCGTCTGTATCTCGTCGGCGTTCACGTTTGGCGAAGCATTGGCGTTGGCGGAAGCTTTGATCGCGCCGCCGGATGGAAGTCCCTCTTCGGCTTTCCCGGTCGGCGGCTGCGCCGGTTGGACCGGCTGGCTGTTCGGATCGGCCGCAAGTGTTTGTGTCGGCTGGTTGGTGTTCGTGCTGGCGGGCGTCGAGTCTCTCGTAAACGCGTAGATCGCCGCAAAGACCACCAGCAACGCCACGGCTGACGGAACCAGTATCTTCCACGGATTGAAACCACCTGACGAAGCAGCAACTGGCTGGACCGGCACCGTCACCGGCGCGCGACGCTGTCCACTCGGATACTGCGGCACGACCTGAGCAGGAGATTGTTGCCTCGGCCTCACAACCGTGACCTCATCCTGATCGGCGCTAACCGCGGGACTACCGGTAGTGCTTGCAGTGTTTGCAACCGGCGCGACAGGCACCGGCACGATCATTCCCGACGCAATCGTCAAATCTTCAATCAACTCCGGAATAGTTTGATAACGATTGCCCGGCACCTTCGCCATCGCCCGTGCGACCACGCGCGCGATCGGCGGCGGCACGTCGTTACGCTCTTCGAGCACCGACGGCACAGGCTCCTGCAAGTGCTTCATCATCACCATCGTCGCCGAGTCGCCCGAGAACGGCACGTGCCCCACCAGCATCTCGTAAAGAATCACCCCCAGCGAATAGATATCGCGTACGATGGTCGATCTCGGAATCCTGCGAACACTGCTCGGGCGACATGTATTGCGGCGTGCCGATGACAAGGTTCGGCGCGGTCAATCCACCGTCGAACTCTCCGTCGGGCTCGTTGATCTTTGCGATGCCGAAGTCGAGCACTTTCGCGTGATCGCCGACCGTCGTCGTGTCGAGCAACATGATGTTGTCGCTCTTCAAATCGCGATGCACGACTCCCTGCGCGTGAGCAGCGGTGAGTGCGTCGCCAACCTGGCGCGTGATCTCGACGATCCTCGGCAACGGCAACGGCCCTTCGTCGCGAATCACCTGCTTCAGCGTCTTTCCGCTGAGATACTCCATGACGAGAAAAACGACCCCGTTTTCCTCGCCGATGTCGGTGACGCTGATCGCGTTGGGATGCGAGATACGCGAAGCGGCGCGTGCCTCGCGCGAGAAGCGCGCGACGATCTTCTCGTCGGCGGCGAGTGACGGACGCAGCACTTTGACGGCGACAGTCTTGTCCATCATCACGTGCGTGCCTCTGTAGACACTGCCCATGCCGCCTTCGTTGAGCCGCGCGTCGATGCGATATTTTCCGGCGAGGGTGGCGCCGATCAATGCGTCGTCAGTCGTTTCGAGCGCGACGCCGTCGTTTGGACACAGCGTCGTCGCGTCAGAATATTCAACTCCGCACTTCGGACATTGTTTCATTTGCAGTGCCTCGATTATTCCATTCGTACTATACGCGGTCAACAAAGACGCGGGCGAGAGAAATCATCCTCTCGCCCGCACTTGACAGAAACGCTTGGATTCCGATTTGTGTCTTTAGGTTTGCGTTCCCTTCACCACCGCGAACACCACCACCAGCGCGAACAGCACCAGCGACTCGATCAGCGCCAAACCAAGAATCATCATGGTTTGAATACGACCGGCTGCGCCCGGATTTCGCGCCGCGCCTTCGCACGCCGCCGCGCCGATGCGCGACTGTCCGAGAGCACCGCCAAACACAGCAATCGCGAAACCGATGCCGGCTGCGATCGCCCTGTATTTGTTCACTGAAAACGCATTGTCGCCAGCGCCCGTAGCGCCTTCGACTTGCGCGAACGTGGTCATGGCACTGAAAAGAATGCCGACGACGGCGAACGCCAGGATTCTGAATTTGCTCATAATTCCTCCAACGATCTGATACTTAAACTGCCCGCCCGCCACATCGCTGCACGCACCGAAGCGTTTATTATTTCGCCTGCATCCGGTATCCACCGCCCCTCTTACAACGGCGCTCCTGCGAGACAGACACGGTTTGCTTCAAAAAACCGAAGCTATGACTTGCCCGGCGTTTACGGAATGTGACTGAAAAGCAATCTATTCGAATTGCGCGGCAACGTGTGCTGACGCTCGTGTCGCATCGCTCACCGCGCGCTGGATGAAGCCAATTAAGTAAGAACCGGGGCGATCATCTCGTCATCCTCATCGTCATGCGCGCCATGTTCGCCGTGCGCGTGCTCTTCATGCGGATGCGAGACTTCGCTGATATAAAGCTGCGACAGCAGTATGAAAACGAACGTCTGAATCAAAGCGACGAAGACGCTCAACGGCATCAATATGATCGGAAAGAAATACGAAATCGGCGGAGCGAGGTTCTGCACCGTCGCGATCACCTGCTCGTCCGCAAACAAGTTACCGAACAAACGAATGCCGAGCGAGAACGGGCGAATAAAGTTACTGATCAGTTCGATCGGGAAAATCAGCCACGCGATCCACCACACTGGACCAGCAAGGTGCTTCAGGTGGTTGACGATTCCGTTTTCACTGATGCCGATGTAGTTGTAGTAAAGGAACGAACTCAACCCGAGCGCGAAAGTGACACTCGTCGCCGCCGTTGGACTCATGAAGAGCGGAAACAGTCCCATCAAGTTCGACACGAGGATCAGCACCGCGAACGTCATCACCACCGGAAAGTACTTCAAGCCGTGTGGTCCAATGATGTCCTGGATCATGTTCCGCACGGCGAGCACGCTGACTTCCAGCGTCTGTTGTGCACCGCCGGGTTCAGACTCTGAAAGCTTGCCTTTGAAGATCCAGATGATTACGACGCTGAGGATACACGCGATAAAGAACATTATCGTGTACCACGGTATCGCGTTCTCGGCAGTGTATGGACCAAACACCGCTTCAGGCGTCGTCCCGAACTTCGCGAGCAGTTTGTCCCAGATCGGCTTGGTGTACGCGAGCTCGAACTTCAGCGCAGCTTCACCGAACCAATGGTTAATAAGCTCGACAATGATGGGTGTATGATGGGCCGCCTCTTCGGCATGCTCTGCCCGATTCCGCGGCTTCGGCCAACCAAAACATCAACTGATTTCCTCTCGCTGGATGATTGCGAAGTAAAACTCTCTTAAAGCTTCAACGAATATTGCGACTACGAAAGTTGACATGCCCGCCAACGTGGCTGTCAGCGACAACACATCGAGTTGATAAAGCAAAAACACGAGCGCTCCAATCACGAGATAACGGAGCAGAAACTGGGCCAGCCTCAATCGCGGCGTTGCACCGCCAATCGACAGCTCGAGCGCCGCGGCGGCGGAGTTCTTCAGCCACCGGTGACTGAACAACGCCAGCAGTCCTCCGACCAGCAAACCCGTGGTGACACGCCATGGGCCAATCACCGCAGACACGGCGACAGCGAGCCCGGTGGCAATCAACATCGAGCGGAAAATCCTCAGATTGATAGCATTGCTTGCTGAATCAGACATTTGCAAAGCCGCCGATTTTAATTTAATACGTCTTGGAACTCAAACGAACAAACTCGAAAAGACCCGCGGCAGAGCCAAGAACGAGCCCGCCTACCAGACACCACGGCTGCGTTCCGAGCCACCGATCCAGCAGGTACCCGAAACCCGCTCCCGCAGCCACCGAGGCGAATACGGTGATCCCTGCCGCGTAGGCGAATCCTGCTTTCCGGTTCTCTTCCGGCGTCGGCCTGGATGGATCGGGCGACTCAGGCATCCGTAGTTACCAACTCTCGCGGGTCAGGAAGTTTTTGGGGACTTCGTAAAGCATCGCCCGCCGTGAGTGGCGCATGGAGTCGTGAATGAAGCAAACGTGCGTGCACCAGCACGACTTCCCGCCGTCGATCTCCGCCAGTTCCGACGCGTGCGCTTGAGTGGCCCACAGCGCGCCGAAGTCGTAATCGAAGTCCGAGAGCGTCGCAAACTTTTCGCGCAACTCGCAGGCGCGGACGTCGCCGTTGTAGTCGATGACGGCAGTCGTCTCGCCGGCCGTGCAGGGAAACGGCCACGGCGTTGATTGCTGAAAGTTTGCGTGCTGCGTGCGGTAGTGAGTTGTGATCGTGCCGACGTAAGCGGCGTTCTTGATGAAGCGCTTGCTCGCGTCGTCGTCGGCGAACATGCGATCGCCGTAACGCTTGGTCAGCTTCGCGGCGTGCGCGTACATCTCGGGCAGGATTTCAGGCGGCACTTGTTTGATTTGATCGCCGACGAGAGTCTCACCACGAATGATGTTGAAGTACTGGCCGTCGAGATTGTAGTTGTCCCACATGAACTCCGAGAGCATGTGGATCTCGGTGTAGTTGGCGGCACAGACGACGGTGTTCACGTTCAGACGGAAGCGATCCGTGTATTTTTGCTTCAACGGGTAGAGCGACTCGATGCAGTCGAGCGCCTTTTGCCAGTTGCCGGGAACGCCGCGGATGCGATCGTGCGTCTCGCCGTAGCCGTCGAGCGCGACGTTCAAGTAGAGATCGATTCCGGGGTTATTTGCGAGCGCACGATCGACGATGTCGAAGACGCGCGATTTGATCAGGCCGTTCGTTGGAATGATGACGCGCTTGACGCCGTTGTTCGCGACGAACATGTCGATGATCTGCGGAACGTCGCCGCGTAACGTCGGCTCGCCGCCGGAGAGCCACAGGTCGGTGATCGGCGGCATCGTGCGCGAGACTTTTTCGAGTTGCGCAAACGTCATGTCGCCGGGATGGTTCAACTCCGCGTGATAGAAGCACGTCTGGCAAAGCGCGTTGCAGCGTGACGTGACGAACAGGATCACCGTGCCGAGACGTTTCTCGCGTTTCGACGTGCGTAAAAGCTGCACAAATTGGACGGCTTTGTTCGTCATGGAGTATCGCGCGAGATAATGACAGCTTCAGAAGGCGATTTCAATTCATAGGTAATGCCGCGCCACGTGATGCGACGCGAGAAGCCCGCCACGATCGTGTTGTAGAAATAGAGCAACGACGCAAACGGCCACAGAAACATGTGCGCCCAAAGGTCCCGATTTAGTTTCGATCTGTGTTCAGCAAGCGGAATACTGATCGCTCGCCAACGGATCAAACCCTTCGCCGCTCCGAGCAGAAACATAACTGCCAGAATAACAAGCACCGGTATTGAACCGCTGACCAGTAATAAACCACCGAAGAACACCGTGCAAAACAGACCCGAGCCCAGCATCAACGGCAACCACAAATGCGACGCGTAGACGCGCGTGATCTTTATCTGCCGCGTTGTGAACTCAAACAACTCACGGAAGTCGCAATCGCCAACCGAAGGCACGAGACAGTTCGGCGTGAAATGAATCGGCAGCTTCGCTTCCTTCAGCACTTTCGTAATCGTGAAGTCATCGGAAACCGTTCCCGCCCAGCGCTCCACGACGTTCAATCGTTCAAACGTCGCGCGCCGGATTGCCGTCGAACCACCCCAGCAGAAGTTCTTCGCCGTATCCTCGCCGAGCGCAGAAGCAATCGAGGCATTCCAAACTCCACGTAGCCGCGAAGCCAGTCCACCACGCTCGGGAATAAACCAGCGATACCCGCTCGACGCGCCGATCCTCTCGTCACTCAACGGCGCCACCAACTTCCGCAACCAATTCCTGTCCGGCCGAGCATCGGTGTCGACAAAAACGATCACCTCACATTTCGGATCGATCTCGCCAACCGCCGCAATGAGATTATGGACCTTCTGGCCCGTGCCGTTCGCTGGACCACTGATCACGGTCCGGCCGCCCATCTGCTTGACGATCTGATGCGCGCCGATCGTCAGCGTCGTCAAAAACGAACAGCACCTCATACGCCGGATAATCCTGGTCCAACAACGGACGGACATTCTCCGCAAACCCGTCCTCCACACCGCGCGTCGGCGCGATCACCGAAACGAAAGGACAATAGTCAGGCAGCGCACGGCTCGTCTCACGCCGCACGTACGCAGCGAATCTAAAGCCGTTCAACAACGATTGAAGACCGAACCAACAGGCAAGCGCGGCGAGGAAGTAGTAGACGTACACGAACCCACAGCTAGCCGAATAACGATCCGAACGTCGCCAGCACGAGTTCGCGTGTCACTTTGATGAGTGGTTGCGGATAGACACCGATCCACAGCACGCCGATCACAGACACGACGAGCGCCGTTTGCAACGCCGGCGACAGCGCGAGCGGCTTCGTGTCGGCGATGCGATCACCGAGATACATCACCTTGATGAAGCGGAAGTAGTAGTAGAAGGAAACAACGGTATTGACGATGGCCCAAACGGCGAGCGCGTAGTACCACGCCTTGCCTTCAACGCGGCCGCGTTCGATCAACCCGCCAAACAGAAAGTACTTGCCGATGAAGCCACCGGTAACCGGCAAGCCGCCGAGCGACAACATGAAGATCGACATCATCGCCGCCATGACCGGCGCTTTCTGTCCAAGCCCGGCGAGATCGTCGACGTTGTCGCCGATGATGCCGCGCCGGCGCAGGCTGATGATGATGCCGAAGGCGCCCATGTTCATCAGCGTGTAGACGAAGAGATAGACGACGAGACCGATGTAGCCGTAAAGGTTGTGGGCCACGAGTCCGAGCAACAAATAACCCGCGTTGGAGATAGATGAATACGCCAGCAGCCGCTTGGAGTTTTCCTGAGTCACAGCCGCCCAGTTGCCGACCATGATCGTGATCGCAGCAACGAGCCCGAGCAGCGGCGCCCAATCAGCGCGCATGCCGCCGAGTGCTTCACTGAAGATACGAGCGTACAGCGCAAAGCTGGCGGCTTTCGAACCGGTCGATAAAAACGCCGTGACTGACGTCGGCGCGCCTTCGTAAACGTCCGGCGCCCACATGTGAAACGGCACCGCAGCGACTTTGAAGAACAAACCAGCGCCGAGCGCGATCATCGCGAGCAACATCAAAGGCCGCAAACCGGCGAGTGCATTCGTTTCCGCACCCTGGCTGTTCGCAAGAATCGCGTTCTGAACTTGCGGCACCAGCTCGTTGATCTTGGCGCCAATCTCGCCCAGGTTCGTGGATCCCGCAATGCCAAACAGCAGCGACATTCCATAAAGCAGCACGCCCGACGAAAACGCGCCGAGCAGAAAATACTTCATCGCCGCCTCGTTCGAGCGCTTCTCGCGTTTCGTAAACGCCACCAGCACGTAGAACGTCAGCGCCATCAACTCGAGACTGATGTAGAGCGAGATCAGATCGTAGCCACAAGCCAGAAACATCATGCCGACGGTGGCGAAGAGAACCAGCGCGTAGTACTCACCGTGCTGTTCGCCTTCGATGTCGAGATAACGAGTCGAGATACCGATCGCCAATGCCGCCGCAATCAAAAAGATCGCTTTGAACAGAAGCGCAAACCCGTCGATTCGCACCATGCCGTAGAAGCCGTCGAACGGCAGCGCCGCGCGCATGGTCCACCATTGCAAACCGAGTGAGACGAAAGCGAGCGCAACGCCTACGAGTGAGAAATAAGCCGTGAGTTTGCTCTTGCGATACGGCAGTATCACTTCCATGACCAGCGCGACGCACGCGCAAACGGTCAGGATCAGCTCGGGCGCGATCAACTGAAGGTCCGCGACGTTGATGAGCGACGTTGTATTGGCTTGTAGAAGCATTCGGTTTTATCGCTCTGCGGTTTCAGTCGGTGGCGGCTGCTGCGGCGTTCCCGGAATCACGTAATCCGGCCGCACCTGTTTCACCAACGCATTCACGGGCTGCTGAATGTATTCAAGAAACGGTTTCGGGTAGACGCCGATCCACAACGAAAGGATCATCAGCGGCACCATGTAAACCCACTCGCGAACGTTCAAATCGGGCAGTCGTTCATTCTTCGGATTGTCGATCTTGCCGAAGAACATTCGCTGATAGAGCCAGAGAAAGTAGCCGGCATTGAGGATGATTCCGAGCGCCGCCCATCCGGCCCAGTAAACATTCGCCTCAAACGCTCCTCGCAACGCCAGAAACTCTGAAATAAACACCGCGAGCAGCGGCAGTCCGATCGCCGTCATCACCATGCCGAGGAAGATCGCGGCGTATCCCGGCATCACATTCGACAGTCCGCCAAACTCCGAAACGTTGCGCGTGTGACGCCGCTCGTAAATGATGCCGACCAGCAAGAATAGCGCGCCCGAGTAGATGCCGTGATTGATCATTTGCATGACGCCGCCGTTCACGCCGTTCGGATTCAGCGCAAACAGTCCAAGCATGACCATGCCCATCGACGACACAGACGAGTAAGCGACCAGCTTCTTCACGTCGCCGTCTTTCTTGACGACGAAGTACATTGCCGCCAGCGCACCGTAGATGATGCTGACGATCGCCAGAAACACCACGACACTACGCACGCCAAACGTTCCAAAGCTCGTCACCCAGCTTGACTGGTCGGCTGACGCCTTGGGAAACATCGGCAAGTTGAACCGATAAAACCCGTAAGTTCCCAACTTCAGCAGGATGCCGGCAAGAATGACCGAGCCCGCCGTCGGCGCTTCTACGTGTGCGTCCGGCAGCCACGTGTGGAACGGAAACATCGGCACCTTGATCGCGAAACCGAGCGCGAACGCGACGAACAACAGGATCTGCATCGTACCCATGTCCATCACGGATCCGAGCGCCTGCATGTAGAGAATGCTGAAAGTGCCGGTGCCGTTTGCAGCCGCGGTTTGAAAACTGTTCCAGGCAAGCTGCGTCGCCGCATCGTTACCGGCGAGCAGACGAATTCCCTCTTGCGTGATCTGGTTCGTATACGCGGGGTCCTGCGTCAGGAAGTACATCTTCAAGACGCCCAGCAGCATCACCACCGAACCGACGAGCGTGTAAAGGAAAAACTTGATCGCTGCGTACAACCGGTTCTCACCGCCCCAAACGCCGATCAGGAAGTACATCGGTACGAGCGAGACTTCGAAGAACAGGTAGAACAGAAACAGATCCATCGACGCAAACACGCCGATCACCGCCGTCTGCAACAACAGCAGCAGCACGTAATATTCTTTTTCGCGTTTCTTAATATATTCCCACGACGACAGCGCCGCGATCGCGCCCAGCAACGTCGTCAGAACGATCAGCAGCACGGAAACGCCGTCGACGCCCATCTGGTAACGCGCACCGATGACCGGGATCCACTCATGGTCTTCGAGAAACTGCATGCCACCGACGCTGCGGTTGTATTTCAACAACCAGAGCGACACGACGAAGTCGAGAACAAACCAGCCGGTGGCGAATTTCTTGATCAGGTTTCCCTGATCTTTCTTCATGGCCGCCAGTATGAGGATGGCGCCCACAGCCGGTAGCCAGGTGATGATTGAAAGAATATGCAGGTTACTCATTTGAATATGGTGGAAACTTTCAGTCTAAAGATCGGGTCCAACTGCTACATGGCGGCGCCGACCATCTGCCGCAGCATTATTGCGATGTCGCGCGCGAAGAACAGCGCGACGGCAATCATCAATCCCAACACCATCACGAGCGCGTAGTTTTGAGTGAATCCTGTTTGCGCGGCGCGGAACAACGGCGACATCAAACGCTTGATGAACGCGGCGATCGTGTTGACGATGCCGTCGACGAAATACTTATCGACGCCGCCGACGACGCGGCTAAATCCGCGGCTCAACGTAGCGAGTCCGTTGACGATGCCGTCGACGACTCGGGAGTCGAATGCGTAAACGGCGCGGGCCGAATCCATCACGCGGCGAGTGACGGTCAGGCCGTAGAATTCGTCAACCCAGAACTTGTTGTAGCTCGCGTTGTAGAGCGGGCGCAGTCGTTGTGCCCAGATGTCGGCGAGTTGTGGTTTCTTGACGTAGAACAACATTCCCAGACCGATACCGAACCCCGCGACGATCAGCGAAATGATGATGAACGTCCACTCGGTCACAGAGATGTTTGTGCAGTACGTTATCGACTGTGTGGGCCAGATTAAAACCGGTGTCACCATAGGGAGCAGCAACGAATTCACCGTGGCCCGATTCGGTTGCAGGCGCAGGCGCGGCAGCATGTTCTTCCGCAACCGGCGCTGCCTCAGTTCCATGGCTCGCCGGGGCGTGCGAACTTCCGAACTCACGCGTTACCGGGTTCCAGACGATCGGGTCCAACCAGGTTGAGATGTTTAACGTGCCGCCCGGATGGTCCGAACCCGTGAGCGGCTTGAACGCTGGTCCAATACCAATCAATCCGCCGATCGTCGCCAGCACCGCCAGCACAACCAACGGCACCCACATCGCCCGCGGCGATTCGTGTGGTACGTGCTCCGCGTGTCCATGATCGCCGTGGATCTCGTGATGCTCCGGTTTCTCGCGGAACCGTTCCTTGCCCCAGAACGTCATCGCCATCAAACGCGTCATGTAGAACGCGGTACACGTCGCGGCGATCGTCCCCACCAGCCACACGAGCCAGCCGAGCGGAATGGACGTCGTCGATGCTGCTTTCCAGAGAATCTCGTCCTTGGACCAGAAGCCGCTGAACGGAATGATGCCGCAGATCGCCAACCATCCCGCAAAGAACGTCCAGTACGTGTAGGGCATGTACTTCTTCAACCCGCCCATGCGACGCATGTCCTGCTCGTGATGCATGCCGTGAATCACGCTGCCCGCGCCAAGGAACATCAGCGCCTTGAAGAACGCGTGCGTCATCACGTGGAAGATCGAGATCGCAAACGCGCCGACGCCGGCGGCCATGAACATGAAACCGAGCTGCGAAACAGTCGAGTATGCGAGGACCTTCTTGATGTCGTTTTGCGTGATGCCGATGATTGCCGCGAAGATCGCGGTGCCCATCGCCGACGAGCGCGACGACGAGCAGCATCGTTTGCGAGTGCTGGAAGATGACGTTGGTGCGCGTCACCATGTAAAGACCCGCGGTGACCATCGTCGCCGCGTGAATCAATGCGGAGACAGGCGTTGGTCCGGCCATCGCGTCCGGGAGCCACACGTGCAGCGGAAGTTGCGCTGACTTACCACAGGCGCCGATGAACAGTCCGAGCGCGATCCACGACAGGATGCCCCAGTGACCAAGTAACTCGATCGGATAGTCTTTCGCCTCGTTGAAAACCTGGGTGTACTGCGCGCTGCCAAACGTGGCGATGATGCCGAAAATCGCGAGCGCGAAACCGAAGTCGCCGACGCGGTTCGTGATAAACGCTTTGCGCGACGCGTTTGCCGCTTCCTGTCGATCGAAGTAGTAACCGATCAGCAAATACGAACACAGACCCACCCCTTCCCAACCGACAAACATCATCAGGAAGTTTGAGCCCATCACGAGCACGAGCATCGCGAACATGAACAATCCCATGTAAGCAAAGAACCGGTAGAAGCCGGTCTCGCCGTGCATGTATCCGGTCGCGAAGATGAAAATGCACAAGCCTACGCCCGTCACGATCAGCATGAACACCGCGGAAAGCGGATCGAGCTGGTAGCTCCATTCGATGTTCAGCAATTCGAAGCGGCCCGGTTCCGTACCGTGATTGACGCTAACAGCGCCGCCCGGAATCCAGTTGAAACTAAAACCGTCCTGGCTGGTCAGGTACGGATTGGGCCAGTGGGGATGACCGCCGAATCCATACGAATACACCGCCGCGACGCTGATGAGGAAAGCAAGCGCCACCGATCCAACCGCAATTCCGCCAATCAGTTGTTCAGAGAAGCGAAACTTGCGGCCGAGGAGGCCGTTGATGGCCGCGCCGATCAGTGGAAGTAGGGGAACTAGCCAGATGTACTTGTACATTTCAGTGGTCAGATTGTCAGTGGTGCCGTTGTTTACTACTGAGTAACGAACTACGGACTACAGACTAAACTCACCATTTCAATATGTCGATCTCATCAACCAAGATGGTTTCCTTGTTTCGATAGAGCGCGATCACGATTCCCAACCCGATTGCCGCTTCCGCCGCCGCGACGACGATCACAAACACCGCGAAGATCTGTCCCGCGACCGCGTTAACGTTGCCCGTGTCCTGCAAGTAGCGCGAGAAGGCGATGAAGTTGAGGTTCGCGGCGTTGAGTATCAACTCGATCGACATGAAGATCACGATGATGTTTCGCCGCGTCAAAACGCCGGCGACGCCGATGATGAACAGCAACGCGCCGATCACGAGAAACTTCGCCAGGTCAGGATGCGATGCCGCTTCCCACGTGCGCGAGAAACGCCCTTCCGACGCCTGCTGAAATAAAAACGCCAGTGTTGGGATGAAACAGTTGAGCATGTTATTCGGCCCGTGGCTCCACCTTCGCGAGTTCGGGATCGAGCGCGATCTCTTCCTGCAAAGTGTCGGGATCGACGTCGTCCGCGGAGGCCTCCTGCTTAAGCGTGCGCGCCAACATCACGGATCCGATGATCGCGACGAGCAGCAGCACGCTGGCGATTTCAAACGGCAGCGACGCGTATCGATAAAGACTGCTACCGACCTTCTCGGTGTCCGCGCTGATGCGGCTCGCGCCTGTCGCTCCGGCGGGTAACGATCGATCTCGTGCGGCCTGGTCCGACGCGACTGCCGCGGGATTTGTTTTGTTATGCGCCTGCAAAGCCGGGTAACCCTGGCTGACCGCATACAACACGCCGCCGACCAGCAGAAGACAGAAGATCAGACTCGCCGTGACCTGTTTCTGCTTGTTGAAGATCTCTTCGTGCCCTTTCTCTTCCGCGCCGACGTTGACGAGCATGATCACGAACAGGAAGAGCACCATGACGCCGCCGACGTAGACCAGTATCTGCACGCCGGCGATGAATTCCGCGCCGAGCAGCACAAACAGCGCCGCCACGGAAACCAGAGACGAGATCAGAAACAGCGCACTATGCACAGCATTGCGCGCCATCACGGTCAACAACCCCGCGAAGATCGCGGCCAGCGCGAAGATCCAGAAGAAGAGGGCTTCGTAGCCGGAAAGAGTCATTAGTTTGTTCGTGTACTTGGTTCTTTGTCAGTAGCAGTTCAAGCACCACTGATTACGGACCACTGACTACTGACAAAACAGTCAAGCTCTAGCTGGTGTACTTCACGGTTTCGCGTCCCTGCTCGAGCATTTCGCGGTTCCAGACGAACCCGGCGCGCGAATAGGTCGCTAATTCGAAGTCCTGCGTCAGTTCAAGGCACGAGGTCGGGCACGCCTCCTGACAAAGCGCGCAGAACATGCAACGCGACGTGTCGAAGATAAACTCGTCGAGCACTTTCTTGCGGCGCGGTTTGCCGGCGACGACGATCTCGACGTCCATCGCGATCACGTCGATGCAGTCTTCAGGACACGCGATCGCGCAGAGATTGCACGCGATGCAGAGCGTGTCGTGCGTTTCGGGATCCATGTTCAATCGCGGCGCACCGTGGAAACGCGGCGCCACATCGGGACGTACTTTTGGATACTGCTCGGTGTAGATTCCCTTGCCCGCCACGGCATCCTTATCAATGATCGCGCCGAGGTTGTACTTCAGCGTCAACCCCATCCCCTTGATCAGATCAATAAAGAAGAAGCGCTTGAGCTTCTGCGCGAATGTCGCTTTCGGGGTTTTAACTAAAGGCATTTGTTACCTCATTTCAGACGCCCGGGCCGGCGTTGCTTTACGCCCGTGCGGGCTTGCCTTTCGGCACATTCACCAACCGGATGTTGCGGCGTTGCGTCTTCAAGTTGAAGTCGCGCGAGCGCCAGTTGATTCGCGCCAGCAACGCGCCGGTGATGAACAGGCCGGCGAATCCGAACGCGATCATGATTCCTTTGCCCGTCGCTGTCAGGTTCAATCCGCGATCGAGCGCGTCGATCGTCTTTATGCCTCGCCAACCATTTAAAGCCTGCAGGAGAAACACTGCAAACGCCGACAGCACGATATTGATTAGCGCCGACGGGATCAGCCACTTCCAACCGATGTCCATCAACTGGTCGTAACGAAAACGCGGCAATGTCCAGCGCAACCAGAAATAGATGTAAAGAATGATCGACGCCTTGACCAAAAAGACGATCACGCTGACGAGCACGAATAGGTTGTGATAGCCCGCCGTCTCGAGACGATAAACAAACGGAAAGTACCAGCCGCCGAGATAGACCGTCGTCGCGACCGCCGTCACAACCACCATCGCCGCATACTCGGCCATGAAAAACAACGACCAGCGCATGCCGGAATACTCAGTATGAAAACCGGCAACCAGCTCCGACTCCGCTTCCGGCAGATCGAACGGCGCGCGATTGTTCTCGGCAATTCCGCTGATCAGAAACATCAGAAAACCAGCCGGTTGATAAAGGATGTACCAGATCGAGTCCGATCCCTGTGCTCCAACAATTCCCGAAAGCGACAACGTGCGCGCGAACATCAGCGCGCCGATCAGCGACAGACCCATCGCGACTTCGTACGACACCATCTGCGCGCTCGACCGTAGTCCGCCTAACAACGCGTACTTCGAGTTTGACGACCAGCCCGCAAGAATCAACGCCAACACGCCGACGCTCGACACCGCTAACACCAGCAACAGACCGATATTGACGTCGGCAATCACAGCCCAGTCAGGCCCGAACGGAATCACTGAAAAGACGATGAACGCGGACGCAACGGCGATGTACGGCGCGAAAAAGAAGATCCAGCGATCTGCTTTTTCGGGAATGAAGTCTTCTTTAGTTAAGAGCTTGAGACCGTCGGCGATTGGTTGCAGCAGTCCCCATGGTCCAACGCGCATCGGACCGAGCCGCGCCTGAATAAACGCCGAGATCTTTCGTTCGAGGTACGTCGCATACGCAACCCAGAGAGCGACCAGCGTAACGACCAGGCCGATCTGTATCAGCGGCCAAATGAAATACTTGATCGTATCTTCGCTGAAGAATCTCAGCAGAAGATCGTTGAGTACATCAACCGGGGCCAGTAGCAACATTTGTTTCGATCTTTGTACTTGGTGCTTAGTACTAAGCACCAAGCACTACCTATCAATCTCTCCTAAAACAATGTCGAGCGTTCCGATAATTGCGACCACGTCGGCGACGAGATGTCCGATGCACATCTGCCGCAGCGCCTGAAGATTGACGAATGACGGCGGACGCACGCGCACGCGCCACGGTTGCGCACTGCCGTCGGAAACGATGTAACAACCAATCTCGCCTTTTGGTGCTTCGATCGAGTGGTAGTAATCGCCCACGGGCGGCTTCACGATCTTCGGCAACTTTGCGTTGACTGGTCCATCCGGAAGATTTTCCAGCGCCTGATCGATGATGCGTCGCGACTGGCGCATCTCTTCGAGTCGCACGAGATATCGATCGTACGTGTCGCCGTTCTCGCCAAGTGGAATGTCGAAATCCATGTCGGCGTAAGCAGCGTACGGCCGCGATTTGCGCACGTCCCAGGCGACACCCGAACCACGCAGCGCCGGACCTGACAGGCCGATCGCAATCGCATCTTCAGCGGAGATAACCCCGATACCGACTGTGCGGCTCAACCAGATTCGGTTCTCGGAAAGGACCGTCTCGTATTCGTCGATACGCGTCGGAAAGTTGTTGACGAACTGTTTGACGTCTTTATAGAAGTCGTCGTAAGCGTCGTTCGGCATGCCGCCGACACGCCACGCGTGGCAGGTCAGCCGCGCGCCAAACTGTCGTTCGAAGATCTTGAGAATCTCTTCGCGTTCGCGCAGTGCCCACAGCAGGACGGTGACGGCGCCGATGTCGAGTGCGTGTGTTGCGAGCCAGAGCAGGTGCGAAGCGATGCGGTTGAGTTCGGTCAGGATCGTGCGCAGGTAGTGAGCGCGAGGCGGGACGTCGAGTCCCATCATTTGTTCGACAGTTTCGACCCACACGAGACCGTTGGAGACGGCGGCGATGTAATCGAGGCGGTCCCAGTAAGGCGCGATCATCGTGTACATGCGGTTTTCGGCGATCTTCTCCATGCCGCGATGGAGGTAGCCGATGTCGCAGTCGAGATCGATTACGGTTTCGCCGTCGAGCCGGAGGACGACGCGCAGCACGCCGTGCGTCGACGGGTGTTGCGGGCCCATGTTCAGCACCATCTCTGGGCTGTCGAGCAGTGTCTCCTGGGTGGTCGCGATTTCTACCTGATGCATTCGTTTTTATTCGTGATGATTCGTTGTTTTATAGCAACCCGTCACACGCCATGGCTCGATAACCAGGCCAATCTCTTCCGCTTCGCCGCTCTTCTTCTTCTCGATCAACTTCAACACGATCGCAGTCGCGGCGCTCGCTTTGTTCCAAACGTTTCGTGGCTGCGCGGTTTCCCCAAGCGTGAATCCCGCCCCGGTCGCCGCGTCGGGCGAATCGAAGACTTTGGCGTCGTAATGGGCAGCGATCTCTTTCGGGGTCATTGGTTTCAGCTTTGGTCTTAGTCCTTAGTGCTTTGTTGTTAAAACGAAGTTCAACAGACCACTGACCACTAAAGATCACTTATCTTTGGGCATCACTTCTTTGCCGCCGCGAAAGATGTCGCGCATCATTCGTTCCTGCGGCACTGACAAAATCTCGAGACCGTAAGCGCGTCGCTGCTGAAGCTGCTCCATTTGAACGTCTGTCATCTCGGGCAGGTGTCGTTCGGTCCACGCGTTCTCGACAAACTCCAACGGAAAATCCTTGCGCAGTGGATAGCCTTCCCAATCTGGCGGCAACAGCAGTCGTCGCAGATCCGGGTGGCCGGCGAATCGAATTCCAAACAGATCGTAAACTTCTCGTTCGAGCCAGTTCGCTGCGGGCCACACGCCGGTGACGCTGTCGATGCCTGCTGACTCGTTGGTTTGCGCTTTCAAGCGAACGCGTTCGTTGGTCGAGATTGAAAACAGGTTGTAGACGACTTCAAACGGAGCGTCGCCGCGATCGGGATAGTGAACGCACGTCAGATCGGAAAGATAATTAAACGGTGTCTTCTCGTCGCGTTTGAGGAAATCGCAAACTTCCACGATGCGTTCGCGCGCGACGTTAACCGACAGTTGACCGATAAACTCCGATGCATCACCGATGGCGTCTGCAAATTGCGCTTTAAGTCGTTTGACGAGCGGATGCTCGGAGGCGTCTGTTGGTTTCGGTCCTTCTTCTTTCTTTTTTACTGGAGGTTTGGGTGCGCCGGCTGCTGTTGGGTCTGCCGCCTGTCCGGCCAATGATTCTTTGACGGCCGCGACGCGCGATTTAGCCTGCTCGACCATCGCCGCCTTTTCGGCGTCAGCGCCTGCAAGTTCGCCTGCGGGTGGAATAGCGGATGGGGAAGGCGTTCCGGACGAATCGGAAACCGTTCCGTCCGGCGTAGTAGGCCCCTCGGAGCCAGGCTGTTTGGTGTCTTCCGACATAGACAGTGGCGCTTCACACTTACACTGCGATTTCCGTGATCATCGCCCCAGTGTTAAAAGCCTACACAAGTTCGACAATCGCACTGGAATAACGCGCACAGTGTTACTGCTAATGAGAGAAAGCTGACTGACGCGCGGATTATAGCAAGCGTTCTTAATACGCGCCACGGGTATTAACTTTATCTCTTAAATCCGTGTCACCGCTCATGAACTTGACGGTTTTACGCAGCGAACCCTATCATTGCTTGTTTGTTAAAGGGCCTCCGAGGCCCGCTATGGAGACAAGAAGTAAATGAAACCAGGAATTCATCCCGAATACGTCGAAATTACCGTTAGCTGCGCTTGCGGCGAGACCTTCAAGACTCGCTCGACCAAAAAAGGCGACCTGCACGTGGAAATTTGTTCGGCCTGCCACCCGTTCTTCACCGGCAAGCAGAAGCTGGTCGATACCGCAGGACGCGTTGATCGGTTCAACAAGCGCTATGGCAAGAAACCGGCACCCGAGGCCAACGCCTAATCAATCTTTACAAATGGTTTTGCCGAACCAGCATTAGCAACAACAACTCTTAATCGCCGGCGTCGTTTGGTCGGTCGCTTTTCCTGCAGCCAGTGAAAATGCGACGCTCCAAACAACAGCCGGCGTTATTGTTTTCGCGGCTGATTCAGGATTTCAATATGAGCACACCGGAACGAGATCTAATTGTCGGCGGCCAGGCCGTGATCGAAGGCGTCATGATGCGAACTCCCAACGCCTATGCCATCGCGGTGCGTAAGGCGGACGGGTCGATCGTTAACACAGCAGCGCCGCTGCCCAAGTGGAGCGACAAGTATCCGTTGCTGAAGTTTCCCGTGCTGCGCGGCGGCGCAGTGCTCATCCAGTCGATGGGTCTCGGGATTAAGGCGTTGAACTACTCCGCGAACGTCGCTTTCGCTGAAGCCGAAGAAGCGGAGGAGAAGGAAGTTAAAGTTGCACTATCGCCGGCAGTGATCGAAGGCGAAGGCGATTTCGCTGGTTTGACCGGCGCCGTCCCCGGTTTGTTTCCGGTGCCGACGCAGAAGAAATCGAAAGACGAGTTGAAGAAAGGAACGACGGCTGCCGCGGCCGGTTCGATCGTTTTCGCGTTGATCTTCAACGTACTGCTGTTCGTCGCCGCGCCGTTGTTGCTGACGAATGCGCTATTCATCGGCGCGGGTTGGGCTTCAGGACCTCCGGCGGTGACCAGCACTGCTGCGCCGGCGGCAGGTACCGCGGCAACGGCAGCGACACCGGAATCAACCGAACCCGCGTGGTACACACAAGCCTGGACCACCGTCCGCACGTATCTTCATCCGGTGCGTCCGTCAGTCGCCTTCAACCTGATCGACGGGCTGATCCGCATGACGTTCTTCCTGATCATGATCGTGAGTTTCTCGCTGTTGAAGGACATCAGGCGCGTCTTTCAATATCACGGCGCGGAACACAAGACGGTCTTCACATGGGAAGCCGGTTTGCCGCTCACAGTCGACAACGCGCGTCCGCAACCGCGACAACATCCGCGCTGCGGCACGAGTTTTCTGATGGTCGTGATGCTGGTCGCGATCGTGCTGTTTTCAGTGATCAAATTTGATTCGTTGTTGCTCAACTTCCTGATCCGTTTGGCGCTGATGCCGGTGGTTGCCGGTCTGTCGTACGAGATCATTCGTTTGTCGGCGAAGAAGGAAAGCAGTTGGTTCTTTAAAGTGATGACGAAACCCGGCGTGTGGCTGCAAAACATCACCACGCAGGAACCTGACGATCAGCAACTCGAAGTCGCGATCGAGGCGTTGAAGGAATCGTTGAAACTCGAGCCGCGAACTGGCGAGCCGCAACCGGCGCCGCTTTCGTAAGGAGCCGTTGTATGTTGGATAAGCTCGAACAAATCGAAAATCGTTACGCTGAGTTGACGCAACAACTCTCGTCGCCCGAGTTGCTGGCGAATCCGCCGGCGTACGGCAAGGCTGCGAAACAACATCGCTCGCTCGGCGAAGTCGTGCAGAAGTATCAACAGTGGAAGGGCCTGAAGGCGGAACTGGAGGGCGCGCGCGAGTTGTTTGACACGTCAGACGACGACGAAATGCGCGAGATGGCGCGGCTCGAACTCGAAACGCTCCAAACCAAACTGGACGACGCCGATCGCGAACTCAAGCTGCTGCTGATCCCCACCGACCCGAACGACGAGAAGAACGTGATTCTCGAAATCCGCGCCGGTACTGGCGGCGACGAAGCGACGCTGTTCGCAGCGGAGATGGTCCGCATGTATTCGCGTTACGCTGAAAAGCAGCGCTGGAAGTTCGAAATACTGGAAGCCTCGGAATCGGGCATCGGCGGACTTAAAGAAGCCATCGTCCTGATCGAAGGCGACAAAGTCTATTCGAAGTTGAAACACGAATCGGGCGTTCATCGCGTGCAGCGTGTGCCGCAGACCGAAGCCAGTGGGCGGATTCACACGTCGGCGATCACCGTCGCCGTGCTTCCGGAAGCGGAAGAGGTCGACGTCAAGATCGATGCGAAGGACTTGCGAATCGACACGTTCTGTTCGTCCGGTCCCGGCGGGCAGTCGGTAAACACTACGTACTCGGCCGTGCGTCTGACGCACTTGCCGACGGGCGTCGTCGTGTCGATGCAGGACGAAAAGTCGCAGATCAAGAACCGCGAAAAAGCGATGCGCGTGCTGCGTGCACGTTTGCAGGAGCTCGAAGAACAGAAACAACACGAGGCGCAGGCAACTGAGCGACGGTCGATGGTCGGCTCAGGCGATCGCTCGGAAAAGATTCGCACTTACAACTTCAAAGATAACCGTGTTAGCGATCATCGCATCGGATTAACGATTCATCAGTTGGACCTGGTGATGGAGGGCTACCTCGACCCCTTCATCGACGCGCTCGTCGCCCACTACCAGGCTGAAAAGCTGAAAGCAGACGCAGAAACCAAAAATGATCCTGTAGCAGTGTGAGCCTCAGTGCTTTGTACTTTGTACTTTGAGCTTGGTACTTTGTATTTGGTACAAAGCACAAAGATCTAAGCACAACGTTCATCGGTAATGCCCCAACCAACGTACGTCCTGCTCATTCGTCACGGTCAATCCGAAGGAAACGCTGAACGAAGATTCGGTGGTCACACCGCAACGCCTCTCTCGTTTCGCGGACGTAAACAAGCGGCCGCAACTGCCGAAGCCCTAAAAAACGATTCGATAACTGCGATCTACTCGAGCGATCTGGCGCGCGCCGTCGAAACCGCACGGCCGCTCGCGACCGTGACACATCTGCCGGTCAACACCACCGACGCCTTTCGCGAACGAAGCGTGGGCGTGATGGAAGGTCTGACTTTCGAGGCCGCCGCACAGCAACATCCCGAGGAGTACGCTGCCCTGCTTCGCCGCGACTTCGAACACGTCCTCGCCGGCGGCGAGAGTTATCGTCAACTTCTCGATCGCGCGAGCGACAAACTCGACGAAATCATCGATGCAAACCGCGGCGGACGTATCGCAGTCTTCAGTCACACCGGAACGATCTGCATCCTCGCGCTCCACCTCATGGGCGCCCTCGACGCCCCGGAACTTAAACCCGTGTGGATCTCCAGCTCAAATTGCGGGATTACAAGATTCGAATTGCGTCCGGATGGATTCGTGAGAGTGTTGAACGTGAACGATACGAGCCACCTTTAACGCAACCGTGCGCGTTCGGCGCCGGCCCAATCGCAGATCAGCTTCTTATCTTCGTCGCTCAACACTGCATCAGGATGCAGCGGTGTGTAGGAACTGAGCGGCATCCAGCCTTCGGTGACGAGTTCGCAGAATTGGCCCAGGTGAGTTTTCTGCTCTTCGCGCGTGTACTTGCCCCACTCGGAAAAATTCAGATGGCTGCGGCCGTGGTCCACGTGGTCGATCACGAACCACGACACCGGCGCTACGTTCGCATACCACGGCCAGCGCGTCTTGTTTGAATGACAGTCGTTGCACGAGCGGTCGAGTATCGCCGCGACTTTCGGATCGAGTTGAACGTGCGCTTCGAGCGCCTGCGATGAATCGATCGCGGGGTTTGTTTGTGCCGGCCGTTTGAATTGCGCGAGCACCAGCAAACACGCAACCGCAATCAACACCCACTTAACGACTTTGAGCAGCCTGGCTTTCATACGACTATTTCTTCAGCCCGTCTTTCATCGCATCGGACCAACCCTTCAACGACTTCTCCGCCGCAGTTTTCGGAATCCCCTTAATGCCAGTGCCGCCCCAACTTGCCTGAAGCGCGTCGCGCCACTGGTCGAGCATCTTCTGGTCCAACTTCAACACGCCTTCACGCGTGACGCCTGCGGGCGGCGTAGCAAAGCTTTCCATTTTCTCGTAAACGCGAACACGATCGTTTTCATTAACACGCGGCAGCAAGTGCCACAGCGTCAGCGTGTCGCGTGGACGCGAGTGGCTCAACATCTCCTCCAGCGCTGCGGTCCGCGTCGTCTGGTCTTTATCGAAATCGACTTTGTTGAGTGCCTTTTGAAACTCCGGCGCGGAATCGTCGAAGAAAGGCGTCCCGGGACCCGTGCCGAGTTGTGTTTCGCACGACGCGCCTTGCGGAACGATCGACTCCCGCTCCTTCGCCTGCAACGCCACCCAACCCGACGTCACCTTCAAACGTCCATCACCTTTATCGTCAACCTCAAGCGTGTACGCACAACCAAGATCGGCCGCAACCGCCGACGGCGTATCGACGAAAAACAATCTCGGCGGCGCCCAGATCTGCGCGCTCATCTTTCCGCGAGCAAGTTCAAGGCGATGTTCGGTCGGCTCGGTTTCCAACAGCCTGACACGCGAATTCTTGTCGATCTCGACGCTGCCGATCGTTCCCACGGCTATCTGCGCGCTTGAATTCTCGTCTGTCTCCAACCAATCGCCGATCGACATCGAACCGCGCGAAGAGATCGTTTCCGATCCGATCTTCGGTGTTCCACCCAGCGCGATCACGGCCCACGCTGATTTTCCGGAATCATGGCCCGAACCCTGTTGGTTTTTGTAGAGCCACACACCAATACTCAAAGCTAGAATCACCGCAGCGGCAACCGCCACACGCACACGCCACGACGGGGCCGGTCTCACAGAAACAACCTGCGACGGCCTTCCACTTTCTCTTCCCAGCGCTGACTCAACGTCATGCCATAGCGAATCCGGCGCAGTCAGTTGCGGCAGTTGTTCCGCCAACTTGATACCCAGCTTGATCTCTTCAAACTTTGTTCGACATCTGACACACGAAATAATATGTTCCGCAAACTGCTTCGAAGCCTCACTCGAAAGCTCTCCATGACAATAAGCTGATATATCTTTTGTTACGTGTTTCGAAAACATCATTCACCCCACAGCGCGGGATTGTTCAGGTGCGACAGCCGCTTCGCCAACTGGCTATGACCGCGGTTGAGCCGCGACGCCACTGTCCCTTTCGAACATCCCATCACTTCCGCAATCTCCTCGTATGACAACCCCTCGATGTACTTCAACAAAATCGGTAAACGAAACTTCGGCTTCAACTCTTCAATCGCGACTCGCACGGCTTCGGCCACTTCCAGTCGCGCGTACTGTCGTTCCTGCGGTTTCTTGTCGCTCACGTTATTCATCGCGACCGTTGTTTCCGTTTCCCCCCATGAGAGCCATCTTCGGCGGCGACGTCGTTCGTCGAGACAGGCATTGACGACCAGGCGATACAGCCACGTCGTAAACTCCGAGTCGCCGCGAAACTGGCGAATCGCCGTGAACAACTTCAAAAAGACCTGCTGCGTGATGTCTTCGGCGAGTGTTCGATCCCCACCGGAAGAGTAGACAGCAATCGAGAAAACCTTGTCTTTGTAAGCTTCGAACAGACACTGAAAGGCGTCGCGGTCGCCCTGCTGGCAGGCTTCGATAACCTGTCCGTTTATTAGCTGCTCAGCCATTGCCGCGCGCCGCTCCATTCGGTCCCCCGTTAATCACAACCTTAGTCCTTAGACGCCGCTCGTCATGCGTTTCTTCCGGGCACCGGTAAAAAGACACGGAGAAGGGAGACGCGGGGACACGGGGAAAATTCTCCGCGTCGCCGCTTCTCCCCTTCTCCGTTTCTCCCTTTCCCGCGTCTCCCCTTCTCCGCGTCTTCTTTCGTTTGTTCTCAGTATCGGGAATGTCAGCGCGTGACGTGGACCAACATCTCCGTGCCTGATTCGATCTTCAACTCCTTGCTTCCTTTGATTGCCAACGAACCGGCGCCTCCCGCGCCACCGACGATCAAACCGATTGCCGCGCCTTTGCCGCCACCGGCGATGCCGCCGATGATCGCGCCGACCCCAGCGCCGATACCGGTCCGCTTGATTGTCTGATTGGTCCTGCTGCCTGACTCGATCCCGCCTTCGTTATCAGCCTTGCCGGCGTCGCCGCCGTAAACGCGCGTCACGTAGCCATGCAACACGCCTCTGCGGCCGTCACGCAGTTCGATCGCGTCAAACGCGAGATTCATGCTCGTGCGACCTTTCACCTTGCCTGACTTCTGGATCGAGCTGATGTGACCAGTCACCCTTGCTTCGTCGAAACGACTGGGATCGATCACTGTCGCCGTGAACCGATCGCCGACGCGTGAATTCTTGCTCGACAGTGTGTCGTTGATGCGGACCTTCAGGTCCGTTCCGACGGGAACCAGCGGTACGACTCGCTTGGTCGTGGTCCTCTTCTTCGTTTGTGCGCTTGCGACGGGCGATGTACTAACAAGCGCGACGATGGCCACGAGGGCCATCAGAATGGGTGATATTTTTCTCATAGTTTTGCTCCTCAAAAGCTCCCCGCACACGGGCCACTTTCACAGTAACCGTACTGGCCAACAGTGATCAAGATTTTTGAGCTTTTAGAGGGGCAGAAAAGCAGATTGGGCGTAATTATTGGGGATTTACGCAGCCTGTTCGTCTTCGAATTGTCGTTGACGATGGACCTTGCCGTCGGAATCGAAGATGTATGCAGACGGAGCTTCGCGCATGATGATGTCCTGCAACCGCATCAGGCCGTACAGGAGAGCTTCCGGACGCGGCGGACAACCCGGGATGTAAACGTCAACCGGGATACAACGATCGACGCCTTGCATCGTGGAGTAAGAATCGAATGGCCCACCCGTCGAGGCGCACGCGCCCATCGCGATCGCCCATTTTGGTTCGGGCATCTGGTCGTACACGCGACGCACCACCGGTCCCATTTTCAATGTGACAGTACCGGCGATGATGATGAGGTCGCTTTGTCGCGGGCTGGGCCGAAACACGCCTGCGCCGAAGCGGTCGATGTCGAACCGTCCTGCGCCGGCGGCGATCATCTCGATCGCACAACAAGCGAGGCCGAAAGTCATGGGCCACAAAGCCGATTTGCGCGCCCAGTTGACCACCGGCGCACCGAGATCGACAGCCTTCGCGCCGACGTTACGTCGAAGCGAATTCATGATCGAATCGACGGTGGTTAGTACAAATCCTTCTTCGTGTTCAGCCATAGATTATGCCCGGTGTCATGCCCATTCGAGCGCGCCTTTGCGCCACGCGTAATAGTAACCAACGATCAGGATTCCGATAAATACAAACATCTCGATCAGCGCGAACGTCGTAAACGAAAAGTCGTCGCCCATGAAGATGATAGCCCACGGCAGCAGAAAGATCGTCTCGACGTCGAAAATCAAAAACAGCATCGCGACGATGTAGTAGCGCACCGTGAAGCGCTCGTGCGCTTCGGTGGTCGGGTCGATGCCGCACTCGTAAGGCCGCATCTTGTTTTTTTCATACTTGATCGGCCGCAGGAACCGTCCGAGCACGATCGGCAGCACGGGAAAGATCACGGCCACGGCGAAAAAGATCATTACCGGCCAATAGGCTGTGATCGGGCTACCGACAGTCTGTGTTGTCGCAGTCGTAACTTCCTGAAGAAGCATCGTCCTCGTTTGCAGGAAGAGCGGGAAAGATTTACTGAACGGGGAAAATAGTAAGCGGCGCTCCAGATCATTGTCAACGACCTTCTCTGTTCACATCGATGTAAGGTCGCAGCAAGACAGAGTTAAGACTCCCGTCATATCCTATGGCGTTCTCAGAACCATCAACAATTCGCCAGGAGCCCATTCATGAGATCCGTGTTATTGCTCGCTATTATTGCGTTTGCCTGCCATACCGTCCTGCGCACAGGAACAGCTTAAGCCTTCCGATCCGGCGGATCCGACTGTCGCCGAACGCATCCGGGTTCTTGAAAGCGAACTGGAACGCCAAAACAACAAATTGGATCAATTACAAAAAACTATTACCGAACAACAACTGGCAATTCAGGCATTACTCGACAAACTATCCGCGTCGCGCAGCCGGTCGCGGTAACACCTCCGACTGCCGAACCGCAGCCGCAAACACCGACCGTCGAACAACGCCTCGCCAAAGTCGAAGGCGACGTCAAAAAGATCGGGCCGATCCGTCTCAGCGGCGACTTCCGTCTGCGCTTCGACGGCATCTTCCGCTCAGCCACAACGCCCCCGGATCCGCCACTCGAACACGTCCAGAACGCGCGCGCCCGTTATCGCTTCCGCCTTAACTTCGACGCGAACATTTACGAAAACCTGACGTTCCACGCGCAGCTCGCAACCGGCCCGGTCAACAACCCACTCTCAACGAACCAGGACTTCACCTCGCTCGGCGCACGTCCGCCGTTTTCCATCAGCGAGATCTGGGTTGATTATCGGCCAACCAAATCGCTCCAGTTTCAGGCCGGCCGCGTCCCCGACGTCTTCGCCGACAACTCGCGATTTCTCTTCGACGACGACATTCGTTTCAACGGCTTCAACGAACGATACACGCACTCGTTCAAACCAAACGGATTGAAGCTGACGAGTCTCGACTTCCGCGCCGGACAGTACATCTTGACGAACCCCGTTGTCGCAGTGGTTCAACCGAACAGCGCCCTTGCACGCGCCGGCGCCGTAGTCGGCTCGACCGGCCGATCGGCAAACCTGTTCCACCAGGGCTTCCTCGCGAATCAAACGTTCAACGAACGATGGTCCAGTCAATTCGGCGGCGACATGCAGATCTTCCGCCAGCCAAATCAGATTCAACTCGCTTCGACGTTGGAAGGTCTCGTCCTGCTGGTCCAACCGGGACTCGGACTCGCACTCTCCGGACCACTTCCCGGAACCGGCAACGCAACGACAACCCCCGGCGGCGCAATCTACACCGCACCCGGTTTCCAAATTGCGCGGTTTATGTATCGTCTGAATTACGCCGGCTTCAAGCGCGGCAGTCACGAGTACCCGGTCCGGTTCGATCTGCATCTCGCGCGCAACGTAGCTACCGGTATGAACGAGCGCGACGCAATGCTGACTTCGCTGCAAGTGGGCCGGATCACAAAACGCGGCGACATGTTGTTTCAGTACGTCTTCGCGATCAAAGGCGCCAACGCGCTTATCTCACAGTTGACCGACGACGACCTGGGAACAAATACCGGCGTCAACATCCGCACGCATCATTTTCGATTTGATTACGGTATCTCTCGGCGGGTGACGTTCCAGAACCTGATCTACATACAGAACTCGTTGCGGAGAAGCGGACAGTATCCAAACTTCTTCGTGCCGCTCGGCGACTTCGCGCCGACCACGTATCGCTGGCAGCCGCAAATCGTGTTCACGTTTTAGAGCGTCGCGACCGATGCGCATTCTCTACGTTAGGCGCACCAGTTTCGTGAGTCCGCCGAGCAGTTCGTGCGCGCTCGGAACAGGCACGCCCATGTAGTGCATGACGGAAACCAGGACGAGGGCGACAGCCAGGCTCGTGGCGACAGCTTTCACCGTTGCGCCAGCCACTCTACTCACGAACGTCGACATAGACCGAAAAGCTCGTCGGATTCGCATATTCATTCTCCCCAGACGCTAGTCTGTTTCATCAATCTGACTGGTGAGTAGTTGAGGTGTTATTGGGGCGTCGGGGACAAACGTGGAGGCAAGAAGCAGACGCATTATGGCACCCCTCTGTCCGGTTGACAACATTGTTTTACGCCGGTCGGAGGGGATGCAAAAATCGCGTCTTTTTTTATCGTTTTGGGAGGTGGATAGTAAAAATCGTGCCTTTTCCGAGCTCAGAATTGACTGTGACTTCCCCGCCGTGCAACAGCGCCAGGTGCTTCACGATGGCGAGCCCGAGTCCCGTGCCGCCGATGTCGCGTGAACGAGCGCGATCGACACGGTAAAAACGCTCGAAAAGCCGTTCGAGATGCTGCGCCGGAATGCCGTCGCCATTGTCCTCGACGAGAATCGCGATCGCGCGTTCCTGATTCGTGGCTGATCGTGACGGTGCCGCCTTCCCGGCTGAACTTGATACCGTTGTCGACCAGGTTCGTAAGCATCTGCTCGAGGCGACGCGAATCGGCGTAGACCGTGACGTCCGGCTCGACTCGATTCACCAGCGTCACGTTATTCGCGGCAGCTTTCGCCGCGAGCGAGGCGCAGACCTCGGCTACCAACTCGCGAAGATCGACAGTAGCGGCGCGCAATGTAACGTTGCCGCCTTCGATCGCTGTCAGTTCGAGAATGTCGTCGATTAGACCATGCATTCGAGACGCGTTCTTGCGAATGATCGAGAGGAAGCGTTGCGAGCTTTCCGGATCTTCCATCGCGCCGGTTTCGAGTGTCTCGACAAACGCGATGATCGCTGTGAGCGGCGTGCGCAGTTCGTGCGAAACGTTGGAAAGGAATTCCTGACGGATGATCTCGAGACGTTCGGTGCGCGTGATGTCGAAGAAAACGCCGAGCGCGCCTTCAGGCCCTTTGCCGTTTCCGCCGATCGGAACGACACGAAGATCGAACACCTGGCGCTCTGGTCCATGCGTCTCAACTTTGACTCCGCTTCTTTCGACGCCTTTCAGACCATCGAGAAAAGCGCTGTAGATCGCGGGATTGCGCGTCAACTCCGTCAGGCGTTGCGAGTTCAATCGCGGCAATGAAGAATTGAACAATCGATATGCAGCGGAGTTCGAGGCAACCACGCGCATGTCTTTGTCTACCACCAACAGACCTTCGCGCATGCTGCCCATCGTCGCGTCAAACAGCGCGCTGACGGCGAAACTCTCCGGCGATTGGCTCAGATCCGGTACCGGATTCCACTTCTTCGTGTCGTTCCGGCGGCTGAAGATGGTGATCGCCGCAGTCAACAGCACCAGAACGCTAAAGACAATGCGAAGCGAAGACGATTGAACTACGAGCGCGAGAACGGTGAGAACAACACAGACGCTGACGAGGAGAGTTTGTCTCTTGGGGACTTCAGAGAGCACGGATCAAAACCAATACCTTTTCAGTTGCTGTGACAACCAACGAAGCGATAACCAACGCCGACCACTGTCTCGATGCAGTCGCCGCACTTTTCGAGCTTCTGCCGGAGGCGGCGAATGTGTACATCCAGCGTGCGCGCGTCGCCATAATAACTGTAGCCCCAAACGCTATCCAGCAACTGCTGGCGTGTGACGACGCGATCGGCGCTTCTCGCGAGCACGGACAGTAGCGTGAATTCCTTGTTTGTCAGCTTCACCCTGGTGCCGTCGCACACGACCCGGATGTCGTCGAAGTCGATGATCAGGTGATCGTCTTCGTAGATCTTGCCCATGTTCTCGTCGGCGCGGCGCATGACGGCGCGGACGCGCGCGAGTAACTCGCGAACCGAAAATGGTTTCGTGATGTAGTCGTCGGCGCCGAGATCGAGGCCGGCGACGCGATCCGATTCCGATGCTTTCGCAGTGAGCATGATGATCGGCGTGCGTCTCGTTGCGGGTTCGCGTCTGAGCCGGCGGCACAACTCGATTCCGCTCATTCCCGGAAGCATCAAGTCGAGAATTATCAGTCGCGGTGGTTCGCGTTCGTTCAAAGCGGCTGTCAGACCGGCTTCGCCCGTAGGAGCAGTGACTGCCGCCAGTCCTTCACGTTCGAAGTTGTACTTCAAACTCTCAGAGATGTCGGCATCATCCTCGATGATCAGGATTGGACGAGTCATAGCTAGGTAGTGTGTTTGATAAAAGCTGCTTCCGCCATGTAGACCGTTAGTTCACAAATATCGGTGACGTAATCGCCGATGCGCTCGAGGTGCTTCGCGACGAACAACAGGCGCGCGTCGCGTGTCGCCGTAGCCGGTTCCGTCACCATCAGTTCGATCAGACGATGAAAGGTGTGGTTGTAGAGATCGTTGATTTCGGTGTCGCTTTTGATCACTTCCCGCGCCGCTATCGCATCGCTCGAGGTAAACGCATCGAGCGCGGCGCGCAGCATCCTCAACGCATGGTCCGACATGCGGCCGAGGTCGATCGCCGACTTCAGCTCGGGTTCGTTGTTTAAATCGATCGCGGCGCGGGCGATGTTGCACGCATGGTCGGCGATGCGTTCCAAAACCGGCGCCATTTTCGCGACCGAAATCACGAAGCGAAGGTCGCGGGCCGCAGGTTGGCGAAGGGCGATGATGTCGATGCACTGGCGATCGATCTCAACCTCAAGCTGGTCGACCTGATCGTCGTGGTCCAACACCTGGCGCGCAACTTCGGTATCACGCTCGCCGAGCGCGTACATGGCGCGCGCAAGCGCCTGCTCAGCCTCGCCGCCCAACAGCAAGACCCGATCTCGTAGTGAACTCAGTTCGTCGTCAAGATGACGGTGTAGATCCATTGTTGTAATCCGTGTTAACCAAATCGCCCCGTTATGTAGTCTTCTGTCACTTTTTCATTAGGGGCGGTGAACATTTTCTCGGTCGTATTTACTTCTATCAACTTACCAAGCAGGAAGAACGCGGTCGTATCGGAAACGCGCGCAGCCTGCTGCATGTTGTGCGTCACGATGACGATCGTATACTGCTTCTTCAGGTCGAAAATCAGCTCTTCGATCTTGGAAGTCGCGATCGGATCGAGCGCCGACGCGGGTTCGTCCATCAATAGTACCTCAGGACGAATCGCGAGTGCTCGCGCGATGCACAGTCGCTGCTGTTGTCCTCCGGACAGACTCAGCGCGGAGGTTTTCAATCGATCCTTCACTTCATTCCACAAGGCGGCGTCGCTCAATGCCTGTTCGACCCGGTCCGCGAGCTCGGAACGACTGTTCGTAAGTCGATTGATTTTCAATCCGTAGGCAACGTTGTCGAAGATCGACTTCGGAAACGGGTTCGACTTCTGGAAAACCATTCCCACCCTGCGTCTCAACTCGACGACGTCGGTTCCAGGCGCGTAGATATCTTGTCCGTCAATCAGCACCTGACCCTGAACGCTCGTGCCGGGAATGACGTCGTTCATGCGATTGAGCGTGCGTATGAACGTGGATTTTCCGCAGCCCGATGGTCCGATGAACGCAGTAACAATTCTCTCTTCGACGTCGAGTGATACGTCGAACAGGGCCTGCTGCGAACCGTAATAGAAGTTCAGGTTGCGAATGCTGATCTTCGTAGGCCGGCCGGGCTGACTCGGAGTATCCGGGCGTGCTCGCGTGGCCGAACTGAAATTCATTTCTGAAACTTGCGCTGACATATCTCTTAACGATCAACCAAAATGGCCCGTGATGTAGTCTTCCGTCAGCTTGTTCGTCGGATTCTCAAACATCTGCTTGGTCGGTGAGACTTCGATCAACTCTCCCAGATACATGAACGCCGTGAACGCCGAGACGCGCGCCGCCTGTTGCATGTTGTGCGTAACGATAATCACGGTCACCCGACTCTTTAGCTCAAAAATCAGGTCTTCTATCTTTGATGTCGCAATTGGATCCAGTGCTGAGGTCGGCTCATCAAACAGAAGCATCTCGGGATCCGTCGCGAGTGCGCGGGCGATGCAAAGCCGCTGCTGTTGACCTCCGGACAACGTGTAGGCTGATTGTTTTAACCGGTCCTTTACTTCTTCCCATAACGCAGCCAGCCGCAACGATTGCTCGACCCGATCTTCCAGCTCCTTCCCTCTGACACCTCGCAGGCGCAATCCAAAAGCGACGTTTTCAAAAACCGATTTGGGAAACGCGTTGGGCTTTTGGAAGACCATGCTCATTCGCAAGCGCATTTCGAGCGGATCAGTCTCTGGCCCAATCAGGTTGATTCCGCTTGGCTGCAAAATGATCTGTCCTTCATATCGCGTCTCCGGATAAAGGTCGTGAATACGATTGAAGCACCGCAACAAAGTGGACTTCCCACAACCTGAAGGACCGATAATTGCGACGACCTGATTGGCCGGGAACACCAGGTTGATGTTCTTTAGCGCCTGTACCCGACCATAGAAAAAATTCAAGCCGGCGACTTCGGCTTTGATTGGAAGTTCTTGCCCGGGCTGCTGGTTCTTAGTTTCCTGGATGGTCGCTACCACTTGATTCGCTTTCGCACTCTGTAACGAATGATGATCGCAATCGCATTTAGCGACAGCGTCACAAAAATCAATACCAACCCCGCAGCCGCGGCGTTAACGACAAACTCCTGGTCCGGTCGCGAGACCCAGTTGAACATCTGAATCGGCAGAACCGAAAACGGCGACCACACCCAGTCAATCGAAATGAACGGTGGTTCGGAGTTGATCGGCAGCGGCGGCAGGAACGCAATAAACGTAAGTGCGCCGATCGTGATCAGCGGAGCTGTTTCACCGATCGCGCGCGACAGAGCAATGATGATTCCCGTCATCGTTCCGCCAATCGAGTACGGCAGAAGATGGTGTCGCACTACTTGCCACTTGGTTGATCCGAGAGCATACGCCGACTCTCGGATGCCCTGAGGAATCGTCCGCAATGCTTCGCGCGTGGCGACAATCACGATCGGCAAGATCAAAAAAGCGAGTGTCAATCCACCAGTCAGGACGCTTTGTCCGAGACGAAACTTGTAGACCAACAATCCAAGCGCCATCAGCCCGTAAATGATCGACGGCACGCCCGCGAGGTTCGCGATGTTGATCTCGATGATGTTCGTCAGCCAATTCTTTCGGGCATACTCCTCGAGATAAACACCCGCCGCCACACCGAGCGGCACCGCCGTGAATGCGGTCACGATCATGATCAGCAGCGTTCCAACCCACGACGACAGAATTCCCGCCCGCTCGGCAAAACGCGACGGGAACGACGTCAGAAATCCGAGGTCGAGCCGCGCAAGACCATCAACAAGCAGATCAACCAGCAATGCGCCGAGCGTTACAATCCCGATCAGAGTGCAAAGGATGCCGATGACATTGAACATGGCGTCCTGTCGCTTGCGCTTGGCGATGATCTTCTTGAAGTCGCTCACCTAATAGGCCTCTCTAAAACGTTTACGCAAGATGTACCCGAGAATATTGAACGCGAGCGTCATGATGAAAAGAGTAATGCCCGCGGCGAAGATCGACTGATAGCCTATGCTGCCGTGCGGCAAGTCGCCGAGGCTAACCTGAACGATGAACGCAGTGATCGTGGCTGCCGGTTCTCGTGGATCAATCGTGAGATTTGGCTGCATACCAGCCGCGATTGCCACAATCATCGTTTCACCGATCGCACGTGAAATCGCGAGTATGTAAGACGCAACGATGCCCGACAGCGCCGACGGGTAGACAACCTTGAGCGCCGTGATGATCCTGTTGGCGCCCATCGCGTATGCACCTTCACGCAGCGCCATCGGCACCGCTCGCATCGCGTCTTCGCTGAGAGAACTGACGTAGGGAATGATCATGATTCCCATCACAACGCCCGCGCTCAGCATGTTGAAAGTAGGTAAACCAGGAATCACTTTCTGCAATAGCGGCGACATGAATTGCAAAGCAAAGTAGCCGTACACCACCGTCGGTACCGCACTGAGAAGCTCTAAAGCCGGCTTAATGATTTCGCGAACAGTCGCCGGTGCAAACTCGCTCAAGTAAATTGCAACGATTGTCCCAATTGGCAGGGCCACTGCGAGCGCAACCAGAGTCGTCACCAGAGTTCCGGCAACCAGCGGCATGATCCCGAAGTGAGGCGAAGCGAAGAGGGGCGTCCAAAGCCGGTCGGTCAGGAAACTGGTTAGCGGCACATGCGCGAAAAACGTCGACGACTCATAAATCAGAGTTCCCACTATACCCAGCGTGATGGCAACAGAGGACAATGCCGCCAGAAGCAATACCGACTCGATGATCCGTTCTTTGACTCGTGAGAGGCGCCGTGCTCGAGCAGACGCACCACCAGCCGGCGGCTGAACCGAAAAGTCAGCAGCCAGAGCAGCGGGCTGCTCGATCATGGGCAGTTCTTTCATCGAAAGTTCACGCAAAGGGCTTTGACTTAAAAGTCCTCTCATTCTCACCGGGCTTTAGCCCGGTGCAAGAGCAGCGAAAGCAACGAGGAACCGTTTCAACGGTTTTTCTCGATTTCGCTGAGGAAACCGTTAAAACGGTTACTCAATTAGCTCCCTGCCTGACACCCGGCTGAAGCCGGGTGAGAATGATAGAGGAGGCAAAGCTACGCAAAGGCAGACGTTACGCCAGGAACTCACGCTTTTGGCGGCCTCTTAAGAATCTCTTCCACCGGTAATCCAACTTCGGGAATCCCGCCAAAGCCCGTTCCAGTTTGCATCGAGCTCACTCGCGTCATGGCCATCTGGTAGGCAGTGTCAGGCAGCGGGAGATATTTCACTTCCTTCGCGAGTACCGCCACATGCTTGAGATAAAAGTCGACAAACTCCTTCACCGCCGGTTTGTCCATCGACTTACGACTGATGTAAATGAACAGAGGCCGTGACAACGGATTGTAAGTGCCTGCGAGCACGTTCTCGGGGCTTGGCAGAACCGCCTCCTTAACCTTGTTCTTCTCCCACTCGATGGCAACTGCTTTCATCCTGCTGCTGTGCGGTGCAAAGTAGGCATACGGGATGTAGCCGAGCGCAAACTTGTTACCTTCAACACCCTGGACCAAAACGTTATCGTCTTCACTCGCCGTGTAGTCACCACGACTGGCTTTCGGTTTTCCGCAGATTGCTTCGGTAAAGTAATCGAAGGTTCCAGAGTCAGCACCCGCGCCAAAGAGTGCGATCTTTTCGTTGGGCCATTCGGGTCGAATCTGGTTCCAATGTGTGATCTTTCCTTGCGCATCCGGCTCCCAAATCTTCTTCAACTCCGCGACCGTCATCGACGTGACCCAATCGTTTTGCGGGTTAACTACAACTGTGAGCGCATCGAAGGCGATCGGCAATTCGATGTATTCAATACCGTTGGCCTTGGCTTGGGCCATCTCCTCAGTAAGGATCGGGCGCGACGCGTCCGCGACATCAATTTCGCCGCGAACAAACTTCTTGAATCCGCCGCCCGTTCCGGAGATTCCGACGGTAACATTCACCTTTCCCTGCTTTTCCTTTTGAAACTCTTCCGCTACTGCCTCGGTGATCGGGAACACAGTGCTTGAGCCATCAATCTTGATGACCGCGGCTTCTCCCGATGTGGAATTCGTGCCGCCTTTCCCGCCACACGCGGAACTTAGAAGCGCGCAGATTGCGATAAAAGCGACCGCTAGTTTGAAAGCAGGTGCCATAACCTCTCCTAACCAGTTGGATTTACAGGACGGAAAATCGTAGAAGCCGAGTGTTACATCCGACTGAACTACGCCTGAACTCTGAGTTAACACCTTGGGCGCAGTAGTTTTTATTGGGTTTTCGAAGTGATCAGCCGGTAACCCACGTTGACCATCGTCTCGATTTGCAGGCCAAACTCGGAGAGCTTGGCCCGCAGCCGGTAGATGTAAACGTGGAGGCTCTCAGAATTGAGAGGCTTGTCGCCTCCCCATACTGAACTCCAAAGATCCTCAGCGGTCACGATGCGGTTCGGGGTCCGCGCCAGCCGCGAGAAGATAAGGAATTCGGTGCGCGGAAGTTTCAGCGGCGTGCCGCCGCACGCGACGTAGTAGTTGCGGTGCTCAACCCGGAGAAAACCGTCGTCGAATACGTCTTCCGGCAACTGAGTCTCTCCTTTCAGTTCAGCAATCGACGTCTCGGTTAGCGACATGTTTTGTAAACCTCCTGACCCGAAATTTCCACTCCCGATTAGAACTTCAACTTCATCCCAAACTGCATGACTCGTGGTCCACCGATCGTGTCGGTAATTCTTCCGAAATCGGTACCCGTTTCCCCAATCACGTTGTTAGGTGTCCCGAAGTTGACATTGTTGAAGACATTGAACACATCCCAACGGAACTCCACTCCAACTCGCTCCGTGATCGCCGTGCTCTTTGAGAGTCCCAGATCGAGCCGCTTCTGACTGAAACCACGCAGGACGTTTCGACCGAGATTGCCAAAGCCTCTATTGTTTGGATAACCACCGGCCAGTGTCATCGGCGAGCACAGCGCAGCGGGATTGAAGGCTTGCTCAGTAGGATCTGAGCCCCGCTGCTGTAGCTGATCGAGCGACCCGCACAAACTTGGGCGACCAAAGGCCAGACGATAAAGACCACCGGAACCGAGTCTCAGGTTCGCGTAATTCGCCGGGTTCGCTACGGTCACTTCCGGCGAAAAGATTGAAAAAGGCAAGCCGGATTGCGTTTGGCCAAATCCCGAAATCCTCCAACCCTTCAAAAACTTCGACTGTGACCCGAACGACGGCAGGTCGTACACAAAACTCAGGCTGAAACGATGCGGTCTATCGAAATCGGAAACACCTCGGTTTGCATTGGTGTCAAACGCATTTCCCTGAGCTGTAAAACCTACGTTCGGAAGGTCAGGCTTTCCACCGCCCGCCGTACTACCGGGATCCGCCGACGCGTTGTCAATCGACTTCGAGAAAGTGTAAGCCGCATTGAACTGAAGACCCTTGGACAGGCGCTTCGTCACACTCACCTGCGCTGAGTGATAAGTCGAGTACGCCGAGTTGCCGAGCAAGATGGCTTCGGGAACGTCAAACCCGAGGAAGGGAGAGCGGCCTTCGAACGTAATCACGGCGCCGGAGGGATTGGCCAGATTCAAATCAATCATTCCACCCAGCGTCGCATTCGCAAAACCAAACGCCCTGCCCAAACCTCTCTGCCGCGCGGTCGAACCTGCATTCAATGGTCCAAGAGGACTACCCGAGGCTACGTAAGCCCGATTGAATCTCTCGTATAGGAAATCAGGCGTGTTGGGATCGTTAAGGTCAAACCCTTGCGCGAAAGACGTAGCCTGAAGCAGCTTCGTGCCTTTCGAGCCAACGTAACGCACTTCGACTAGGAAGTTACCCGTAACCTCATACTGGGCACCCAGATTCCACTGCTGGACATACGGCGTGCGCAGATTGCGATCGACGGCGCGAAACTCGAAGGTCTCAGCGATGTTTCCTCTAAACGGTAAACCCGTCGCCGGATCGATCGGATTTAGGGTCCCGTCTGCTCCCCGAGTCACGTTCGTGTTATCGCGAATCTGGTAAGTGCCGTTGGCGCCGCCAGTGCGAACGACGCGATTCGGCAAATACTGATTGAATGGGAAGTTCGGATCTTGCTGCGACCAGGCGGTCGTAAGTGGCACGTTGCTGCCCGGGAACGTTACTTCCTCTTCGCGCAAGTGAGGATAGTTACTGAAAACCGTGTTGATGAATGCCGCTGATGGTCTATCGAAAAAGATTCCGTAGCCGCCTCGAATCACCAGCTTGTTATTGTCGAACGGTGTAAAGGCAAAACCAATCCGCGGCGCGAAGTTGTTTAAGTCCTGTTTATGTATCGTGCTCTTCGTGGCGGCCCTGGTGGTGGCCTGGATTGCGGTGTCGACCGCCGCGAACCCGGTCAGACCTGCATTCGCGGGAACGAGGAACCCGGCTATCGGATTGTCGAAATCCGTAACCAGCGACGGATCGAAGTTGCCGATTAATCCATTCTTTTCTTCGGGCCAACCGAACCATTCCCACCGCAACCCTGCATTGAGTGTCAGCTTGCGGTTCACCTTCCAGTCGTCGGCGACATAAAAGCTCAGGTCACGGAAGCGGAACTGCTTTTCGGTGACACCGAACTGCGTATCCGCCTCGGTCGCAACTCCGCGTAGAAACTGGGTAAAGTTGTCGTATTTTTCGAACTCGGTAGCCTGCTCTTCCGGCAATGCTGTATTGAAGCTGTGGTGCTTGTACTCAGCACCGAATCTCAAGCTGTGGTTGCTGACGAGGTAGGTAACGTGGTCGGAAAGCGAGTAGGTCTTTTGCTCACGACGATTGAAAGTGTCGTTTGGCCCACCGAAAGAGAATCTCTCCAGGATTGTTCCGGGGCGGCCGACATAGTGGCCCAATCGCAGCGTGCCTGGGCCCTGATCGAACGCTACTGCCGGATTCGGAATTCCAACCGATTCATTAGTGATCGCGAGGAACGGGTCGTCGAGGACACGAGTGTTGTTTAGTGAGAAATATCCGAACCGCACTTCATTGATGAAGCGTGGACCAAACACGTGCTGGTCAGAAATAGCTACCGTGCGATTGCGGTCGGAGCGTTTCACTGTCACCGGCGAAGCAAGACTGCCGGGATCGGGGAAAGGATCGAATCCCGGAAAGTTGGCCCAGAAAACGGTGCCGCTCAGCGTGTTCTTGCTGCTAAGGCGGCCGTCCAGTTTGATCGTGAACTGGTCTTGCTCGAATTCGGCGGGAAACACGTTGCGCTGGCGAATGTAAGGATTGCCGCCGTTGTTACCGGCAACGTTCGTGTCAGTGCCGATGATGTTTCCGGCGCGTGGTGACGGAACCAAAAAATCACCGGTCGCTGGATTGCGAACGTTCAATAGTGCAATTGCGACGTCGGAGATACACAAACGATCGACAACACCATTCACCGTTGGATTGCACTGCGCCTTCGGGATAGAAGCAAGAATACCCGGATTCAACTGACTGAAAGCTGCCCACAAATTCTCCTTAGTTCGCGCTCCGCTGATAAGACGTAGCGCCGCGGGCAATACCGTAATACTGCTGGCTGTGCTCACAAAACCAGTATTCGCTTTGGTGTGCTGATAGCCGCCAAAGAAAAACAGCCGTTCTTTGATTACTGGACCGCCAATAGTGAATCCACCCTCGTTGCGACGAGCTTTTGGCCGGTCAATTCCATCCTTGTTGAAGAAGAAATCGTTGGCGTTGAATTTTTCATTCTGTAAATAGTAATAAACGCTTCCATTGAACTGGTTAGTGCCGCTCTTCGTCACAAGCTGGAAATTACCGCCGCCGGAGCGTCCCGTCGAAGCGTCGTAAAGACTCGTTTGCAACTTCACCTCAGAGAGCGTCTCTGGCGCCGGCGCTATATTTCCATTTAGAGATCCCTCGTTGGAGGTGATGTTGGTCGCGTCCACACCGTTAAAGAACAAGCTTGTGCTGGTGGTGCGTGTCCCGTTTACCGAAGGCGACTGATTGCCGTTTCCATTCGTCAACACCGGGGAGAGATCGGAACTCACGCCAGCCTCCGCTGAGAGCAGTTGCGTAAAGCTTCGCGTGGAAGTCGGGACTTGGACCAGTTGTTCAGAGGTCAACTGGCGCGCCACAGTGGAAGTCTCAGGAGTGATCAGCGCTGCGCCTTCGCCGGTGATATTGATCACTGCTCCGATTTCACCGACCTCGAGTTTGTCTTCCAACGTCCGAGGTACACTCGCTTCGACCTCCACTCGATCGCGAACGAGTCTTTTGAAGCCGGTACCCTCGTAGGAAACCTCATAAGTTCCCACAGCCAATCCAGGCAAGATCCAATGCCCGTCGTTGTCGGTGACGGTGGTGCGAGTCGCACCCGTGCCTAAGTTTTTTATTACGACGCTGACGCCGGGAACATTCGCCCCGGTTGGATCTTTCACCACTCCTGTCAGCGTGCCGACGGTCCCGGACTGGGCCAGGGCAACTGGAGCGGCGAGCAAAAAGAATGCGAGCGTTAGCAGCAAGAAGGTTCGGCTGTGGAGCACAAAAGTAAACAAGCTCATATCGGTCTCCTGTAGATAGACTGGGACGGTAGTCGTAATGCGTGTGAATGCGTTTTTCCGGTGTCGGATGGACACGCTACTGCTCAAAAGTTAAAGGGCAGTGAATATCGCCTTAAATGTTTGTTAAGTGGGAAGGCGGGCAGGGCTATGAGAGGTGGGCCGGCTCGGGATTTAACATGAAATTAACACCAACGTAACACCGAAAAACTACGATGTCCTCTCTTCAAAAACACAGCCTCGGCATTATCAGAGATTCCATTGAATCATGGCCATTTCTAACGAACTCAGCAGCGAGATAGCTGCCGCAATTCTGGCTGAAAAGAAAACGCCGCAAGAACTCAACCAGCTTAAGGATGTTATCCTGCGCGTCCACTCGGCGCTGCAAAAGATGTCCGAAGACGCTCGCACGACGCGCCTTAAAACCCACACCCGCTCTGCTACGACCACCGGCGAACACCGCTCGGGGTGATCCGTGTTATGACGAAATTTGCCGCATTCTCTGCGTACCTCGGCGGTCCTCTGCGACTCTGCGGTAAAAGAACCGCAAAAACACATAAACCGCAGAGACGCGGAGGACCGCCGAGGTACGCAGAGGAAACTAAGACACCACCCTCGTTTCGCAATGATTGCCAAGCGAAAATTGGACCGCTAAGTTGCGCGAATGAGCGCAGTAGGTTTTGCACCTTCAACGAGCGAGGATTCTGAGCTTGACCGTCTGCGCGAGGTGTGCGAGCGACTGAACTTCGCCATCAGAAGCATCAAAGAAGCTCAAGCCAGTCTGAGCAAGCTAAACCTGGGCCAAACACGCGAGCGTCTGAACAACGCACAGTGGCAAGCGCGAGAAGCGAAGAAAGTATTGGTCGCGATCGGTGCCGCTAAAAAAAGGACCACAACGAAGCGCCGGCAATAGAGATCAACAAGTGTTTGTGATTCTTGGCTGGAACGTTAGAACGCGCGTGACCTGAACGCTGACAGTGATCGAACACCGCTGGTGGTAATCCGCTCGGCGGCCTCTGTCGAATCGCTCTCAAGACCACCGACGATCGCCGCATCCCAGATCAACCAGTAGCGCTTTCGCTTGGTCGAGGTGGGATTGACTTCATCGAAGCCGAGGCGCACGAAGCGACTGACGAAGGTTGCATCGTGATTGACTGGCACGAAGGTGAAGAAGTAACTGTTTCTAAGCGGCAGGCCCAGTTCGCGGCGCATGCTGTTAATGTGGCCTTCGCAATCGCCCGCAGAGGTATCGTGTTCCGGATCTTCGGACTCATGGACCACATGGTCGATTTCGTGAAGCACGGCCCACCCGACATCGAAGGCAGCAAACGCCTGCTTGTCGCCGCTTACCTGGCGAAAGTCGTCAAAATCGATCAGGACAACGTAGACTTCCCGTTCGGTCGGTAGTTCGCGCAGGAACTTACCCAAAACAACGCGACAGAACACGACGTCTTTTCGCGAACTCGCATCTTCAAACAGAATGAACCGTTCCCCGGACACCGCCCGACTAAGTAAGTTTCGCGCGCTGATTGAACCACTGACCGGGCCCGTGTTGCCTAACTGCAAAACGCCGTCGTCATCGAAAGACAATTCGCTCCACCCGGTGATTGCGCGCAAGCGCCTCACCAATTCGTCACGTTGGACCTGCGAAACACTCTCGCGCAACACCACACGATCCGTCGCGCCATAAACAGGAGACCCAACGATGATCAGAATGACTATCAGCTTGCAGAGGTTTAGACACTTCTGTGAGAGATTACTGTAGGTGCTGGAGTGCATCTGCTTGCTCCTCCCAAACGAATCACCGGCGTAGTCTTTTGGGCGTGCGTCGGTTCAGGCTTCCAGCGCCAAGGGGTGGCGCATATGCGACCGATGTTACCAAAATGTTAACTGGGAGGACATCGAAAAGTTTTTATTTTCAATGCGTCTGAACTACGCCTAATCGTGAGCTGAAAATGCACCTCAAAACAGCAATCGGACCCCGAGTAAGATGTTTCGATCCGTTCGCAATGCCAAATCACCCGTGTTGCGCAACGATCGGAAACTGAAAACTGCCCTCGATAACAAAACGTGGATGCGCCGCGTACTGAAGCCCCGGCGCCAGATAGTATTCAGTGGCTCCACTTCCGCTTACTGTCCGTCCCATCGAGCCGGCCGTTGCTTCGATGAACAAATGTACTTTCAAGAATCAGAAACAACTCGCCACCAGGCTTATGGGGATCTCGAGGTATCACGTACTCAAGATCCGTGTTCAGTCGTTGTTCGTGGCCCATGCGAAAACCGTCGCGTTCAGTACGAAAAATCGCTTCGGCATTGCCACCGAAGATAAACCGGCCTCCGGCTTGAGAGAATGCAATATCGAAATGCGGACTTAGTCCGCCATTGATCGGCGTAAGCTGCTGTCGGACAAACGCCGGCACATTGATCTGTGCCTGGCTTGGAGCGGTCTTTTTGCCGGTCGGAAACTCGATCCCAACTCGAAACGCGGCTTGTCTATCTCCGTAAGTTTCCACGGTTCGAAAGAAACGATACTTGGCCCAGCCAGTTATGTTTCCGATGCCGAATCCGGAACCGGAAGCGACTCCATCGTCGTACGCCGTACTTGAGAAGGGCGCTTCGATTTCCAACTGCAACCGGGGCGATGGAGTGTAGGAAACGCTCAAATCAACTATTTGGCGATGGACTTCCAGATCGCCAAGATGTTGCTTGATGAAATACACGCGGGGAGTGACAGCACCACCCTTATAAACAGTAAGCCCAGGAGAGGTCACGCGGATTGGGGCGAATGGAGTTGCGGCAGAAGGCGAGACCGCAGTAGCCGTTTCTGGAATCGATGGCTCTCTGAAACTCACCTTCGCAAAGATCGGAAATGAAGTCCGACCACTCGCAGTGGCCTTGCGAGCCTGTGGATAAATCGTCTCATGCGCATTTGATCCGGTGCCAACAGTCTTCCAATTACCTGTTAGTTCGATTGAATCGTCTGGCTTTGCTTCTGCTAACGCGCTGATCGACGTTTGGACCTTCCAGAGCGAAACGCTGTCCGGATTGTTGCACGACAATGGCCCAGCCCTTTTCGTCTCTTGCCAGCGTTCCGGCGACGTCTATTTCCGCAGCGTCGAGCGTATATCCGGCCTTCTTCAGAGCTTCTTTCAGTGATGCAAACGATACCGGCTTATCAGGCTTGGGCGTAAAAACCCCTAAGCCTTTCTTGAAGTCCGTTACTTCGATCTCTTTAAGTTTCGGTGCGAAGTCTAGACGGCTCACGGCCTTCTGAATGTTGTACACTCAATTGCCGCACAAATAGCCGGCGATGTGCATCTGCACTCGTTTTACTTGGGCCACCGAATTCACCGCGCTACCGAACAACAGAACTAGACCAAATATCGCGATAGAAATATTGCGTCTCATTTTTCTCTCCTGATGTATTTACAGTTAGAAATCCAGTGTCTAGACACACTTCTGCCTGGATTAACTAAATCAGGAGTGCGAGATGCTGAATGTACATGGGATTGGAATTGTGAGAATGATTTACCTGCGAATACAGATCTCGAATCGCAAATCTTGAGAAGTGGGCAGGAGGAGGAATGATCGCTGTAGCTGAAGTCGCGCCCTGGTTCCTTGATAAGCTCGAGGCGTTGTTCGATCCGCCGCTGCCGGGTTCCGAACAGTTCAACTTACAGCAAAGACGCGCCATCGAAACCTCGGGAACGTTTGCCGCTGATCGTGCCTTCTTGCAGCAAGGAGGCATATTCGCCTCAAGCCAAGACCCGGCATCTGCGCTGGCGGCGACTGCCCCGCCTAGCAGGACGATAACGATAGTGAAGCTCAAGGCACGTTTTAGCATTCCGGGCGAACTATATTTAGCGGGCAAACGGCTGTCAAGGTGAGTCTCTGAAGGTTGGCGTCATTCCTCCAGACGAGCGCGAACAAACCGATCCTGAGACGAACGGGCATTAGCATTGATCTTACCCCGCGTCGTAATGGTGGTGAGGAAACTGGAAGGCCGAAGCCCAGATCGGCCTTTTGGTTTCGTGGATGATTAGTTGGAGCGCGCCACTGAAATGGTTCTAGGGGTGCTCCCACCACCAGCCCTGAAAAACCTCAATATCCATGTCACGTCCAGACCTTACGTATAAGAACTTGTAGGGGTCCCATGGAAAACCCCAAAAAGTGCCCCCGCCTGATACAGATCCCTGCCAATAGGGAGGAAGACCCAGGCCTCCGTAGAACCAGTCTATCGAGCCAGGAATTTGGGACAGATCTATTCGTTTTCCCGGATAGAGGTCTCCTATGACACTGAGCGAGTTAGGAAATAGGTGAGTGCGGACGGTAGGCATTAGCATTCTCCAATGAGTATTTGAGTTTCGAGACGCGAGGAACGAGCGGCTTATATCACTGAGGATTTGGGTAAGTCCGTGCGGTAACACACATATTCAGGGACAACCAATGTGCCAAACTCGTGATTCCAGATCTCAGATTAGGCACACTACCCTCTGAAACGATGTACTTGGGCAAACGTCATTTTCGACGGAGTGTGTTAATCGGACTTCATGCCCGGCTTAGTTCCTGTTGCCGTGGTGGGCACTTCACATTTCCATACGAACAGAAAACGCAACAGTCACCCGGTTGCGGTTGTAGCCTGGCACTACAGCCTTCGCATTCATAGAAGTGAATACAAGCATTCGTAGGCATCTGTTCGGTCTTGTGAAAGCCGCAGTCAGGACAAGTGATTGTGGATTGGAGAGTTATCATTTTAGTAGTGGCATGAGAGTATTCTTGAGTGTATCGAATTCACTTCTAACGGTCATGCCGGTAGCGAGTTCACGATCAGGTTGTTCGATCCACTTGGCGTCACTTCCATAAAGATAAAATGTATCCCAAACAACGTCGGGATCGTCACTCTCAGGATCTTTGCCGGCGTAGAAGCGACCTATCTTTTTCTTTTCGTCCCAGTAGTGCAAGACGCGCGGATCTTCCAGAATGCCGCCCGTCCAATTCCACCTTGAACGGGCATCGGTTGGAATCATCGAAAACCAGACTACATAGACTCGTAAGTTCGGAGATTGGTTCGTGCTCAGAATCTCGCTTTGTACCCGCCGGGCACCCAAAAGACATTCTGGTCAAGTGGGCGCTAAGAGCAGCAACACTCGAACCTTGCCTGCATCTTTGTTGAACTGCTCGCGCAACTCCGCAACGTTGTTGAGATTCGTGAGGTTTATGTTTGAGGATGGTTGAAGCGAGCCAATCACTGCCGCCGCGACCGCGAGAAGAAACACAATCGCGATGATCACCCATCTCCAGCGCGAATTCCTGATGTTCATGATTTTCAACAAGTTCGTTTGACATTAGTTCCGAATGATGGAGGCCTCGGCGATCACCCTCACACCAAGCTAAGCTATACCCATCTCCTGACGTTGCGGCGATATTCAATGTATTTGTCGCCGTGTGTTCTCGTCAGATATTCCTCTTCCAGTCGCACTTGAATTCCGATCAGGATGACGCCACCAGAAGAGTAATCAAAGTTACAACATTGGGAATTGTCAGAAAGAGTCCCAATAAAGTCACTATCATGCCAACGAAAATCGGATTACGAGAAATCCTGAACACACCCCTTTGGACTAACTCTGTCCTGTGTTCGGTATCGATCCCGATACGCCACGAATTGCCCATTTGAGCCTGGGCCAGGATGGTCCATAGAAGAGACAAACAATAACGCGATACCCGTTAATTTGATCCATGTGCGTTCAAACCACTGGATTGGCATGAGATAGTGATACGCGTTCGGTACGAAGGCATAAATGACGACAACCACAACGATAGCCGCGAAGAGAGCCTTGAAGAGCCGACCGATAAAATCGTGAGCACTGTCTGAGCCTTTGAAAACAACTGGATTGACTCCGTCCTTTTCCAAACCGCATACGATCGCCAAAAGAATGCCGCGCTAAAGTATGCAAGCAGATAGATGGGTAAGAAATATCTTAATGACATGGGTAGTCACAAACACTCTTCCGGTCCTCGTTCGAACCAACCGTAAAGTGTAGGCAGAGCCAGCAACCAACGGAATACCTGTATAGATTAAAAGCGCCTGGCGAATGGGCTTAAAAGCATGCTCCCTAAGATCTCAACTTGGACAGTCGCGCATCGCCCGCTAAACTAGCGACATGACGATCAAAGAATGGACCATGTCAGCGTCATCGTCGACGACCTCCCAGCCGCCATTGCCTTCTTCACTACCCTCGGCATGACGGTTGAAGGCCAGATGCCGGTCGAAGGCCCCTGGGTGGACCGGCTCAATGGGCTCGAAGGTGTCCAGGTCGACATTACTATGATGCGGACGCCGGACGGCCACGGGCGGGTCGAGCTGACGCAGTTCCGCAACCCGGAGCTGGTCGAAGTCGAGCCGGCGATTGCCCCACCGAACACGCTGGGCCTCCGGCAGATCATGTTGCGGTCGAAGACCTCGACGACACCGTGGCCCGCCTGCGCGCCCACGGCGCCGAACTCATCGGCGAGGTGGTCCAGTACGAGGACAAGTACAGGCTCTGCTACATGCGAGGCCCTGCAGGCATCATCGTAGCGCTGTCCGAGGAACTCTACGCGTTCACTGCCATTTGTGAGACGGAACCGATAATTTCTACTTTAATCACCATTTATGAGGCAAAGGAGCGAGGTCTATTGAAAAGGCGCCAGATTCAGTATTAGCGGAATTAGACAGCATGCGAGCTAATGGGAGAATACTCACAATCTTAACGATCACGCTCTTGTTCACTGCCGCCCTGTTTGCCACCCAACGGCAGCCGCAGAGCGAGCACAGCACGCAAAATCCGCAGTCACGCCCGCAAAGAGAAACAATTGAAGAAGCGGACCTGAATCAGTTTCCGATCGTTGAGTATGCCGCTGAAAAGGGTTTGGCTGGGAAAGAACGGGAGAAATGGGAAGCCAACGGGAAGAAATACAACAGCAGGCATGTGCCGCCCATCAACGAATTCAGTAACAAAGTCTTTTCATTCATTGATTGGGAACGAGGACTTCCGGCATTTCCCTTCGATAGAAGTTCGGCTGTCATAATCGGTGAAGTAACTGCCGCTGAAGCGCATCTGTCATCAGATGAGACGAAAATCTACTCTGAGTTCACTGTCCAGGTCGATAAAGTTCTTAAGAACGACCAGAGGATCGCGCTAACTCCCGACAGCAAAATCACAGTTGAACGGCCTGGCGGGCGCGTGCGTTTCCCGTCCGGAAAGATTGTAATCGCCGCTGTAAGCAACCAGGATTTACCTCGCATCGGTCGTCGCTATGTCCTCTTTCTAACGCATGATTTCATTATGGGCGGACGCGTACGATGAAACTCATTTCATCCTGACAGGTTATGAGCTACGGAGCGGCAAGATCATTCCGCTAGACAAAGTATCGTCTGGACATCCGATAAACGTCTACAACGGGAGCGACGAGGAACTATTTCTCAAAGATTTAATATCCGCCTTGCGCTTAACGAATATTTAAGGTGAGAGACAGGTGGGCGTAACGTATAAGCACTATCATCAGGCAAACCAAATTACCGAGGAAAGGAGGTTACGGCGATGGATTTTAAGACTGATGAAAAAGACAATACGTTCCTGCTCCAGTGCGAATGGTGTGGCGCGAAGATTCGCGACGACAAGCAGGAAGACACTTCAGGCGTCTGCCTACAGTGCTTCTACCAGATTCTGAGCAACCACCTGAGCGCGCAGAAGCGAAGCGCATACGGCGAGTTTGTGAGCGACCGATAGCCGCCCGGAGCTTCGAGCCCGGGAGCTTCAGTCCTCCAGCTCCTTCGGCGTCACAAACAACTCGAGCCGCCCACTCTCGTCCGACACCTTACTCCAACTCGCGACATCAAACTCAATCTTCGCCAACGCGCAGGTTGACATGTGTCGATTGTCGCCCGTCAAGTAACTCAACAGGTTCTCAAATCCCGGATTGTGGCCCACCATGATCGCCGTGTCCGCTGAATCCGAAATCGACTGGACCACATCCAGCAGCGTACGCACGTCCGCCTCGTAAATACGCTCCTCGAAACGCGGCTTACTCTTAAAGCCGGCGCTTTCCAGGACGAGTTTCGTGGTCTCGCGCGCACGCACGGCAGGCGAACTGATCACCAGCGGCGACTTCAGTTTTTCCTCAGCTAAAACCTGGCCCATCTGCTCCGCCGCCCGGCGTCCGCGGCCCTTCAACGGCCGGTCAAAGTCGCGCAGCGTTTGGTCTTTCCAACTTGATTTGGCATGTCGTAAGAGGTACAAAGTTCGCATAAATCCCCGTATTATGCTCTTAGCGTTTACATTCGTGTAACACGGATAACCTAGGCTCGTGCGCCGATGATCTCATACGGACACCATCAATTTCCCGGCAAACTCTTCGTCGTCGAAGGCACCGACGGCAGCGGTAAATCGACGCAACTCGCGCTGCTGCACCAATGGCTCAAAGCCGAAGGCTATCCGGTGTTCTTCTCCGAATGGAACTCATCGCCGCTCGTTAAGGATACGACAAAACGCGCCAAGAAACGTCACCTGTTCACGCCCGCGACGTTTTCGCTGCTGCACGCCACCGATTTTGCCGACCGCACCGAGCGCGACATCATCCCGCCGTTAAAAGCAGGCGCGATCGTGCTCGCCGATCGTTACATCTACACGGCGTTCGCGCGTGACGTTGCGCGCGGTTGCGATCGCGGTTGGGTGCGCGACGTTTACTCGTTTGCGGTGAAGCCGACGATGGCGTTCTTCTTCCGCGCGCCACTCGACATCGCGATCGATCGCATCGTCTCCGGCAGACCAAACCTGAAATACTACGAAGCCGGCTTGGATCTCGGCTGGTCAGACGATGCGGAAGAGAGTTTCAAAATCTTTCAGGGCCGGATTCTCGAAGAGTACGATCGGATGGTTTCGGAGTTTGGTTTGACGGTGATCGACGCGAGCCGTTCGATCGAACGACAGCAACGCGAGATGCGCATGTTGATTGGTCCACATCTTAAGAAGAAGCGGTCAAGGTCCCATTAACCATAAGCACTCATACGGAACACCGCTGCCAGGCGTCGAACACGAAGAGTACAGCGGAAAGCTGATCGTCATCGAAGGCACCGACGGCGTGGGACGCTCGACGCACATCGCGCTGCTGCGAACGTGGCTGGAGTCGCGCGGCCACGCCGTGTTGGACACCGGCATGACGCGTTCAGTGCTCGCCGGACGCGGAATCAAAGAAGCGAAGACCGGACACACACTCGGCCGCCTCACGATGCAACTGTTCTACGCGACCGACTTCATCGATCGACTCGAAAACGAAATGTTGCCGGCGTTGCGATCGGGTTTCGTCGTCCTCACCGATCGCTACATTTACTCCGCAATGGCGCGCGCCGAAGTGCGCGGCATCGACTCTGCGTGGATCAGATCGATCTACAGCATGGCGCTCGTTCCCGATGCTGTCTTTTACCTGCGCATCTCAACGCCGCAGCAGCTTGTCGAGCGCGTACTCAGTTCGGGCCGCGGTTTTGATTACTGGGAATCCGGAATGGACCTGCATCTCGGCGAAGACTTTTACGACAGCTTCATCGCGTATCAAACGCGCATGCTGAAAGTGTTCGATCGGATGACGGGTGAATACGGATTTCACCTCTTGAATGCGTCGCGCTCGGTGCGCATCGGTCGCCGCGGATCTGCGTCGCGCTGTGACAAAGCTGATCGACGAGCCCGCGCTGTCGGAAGACAACGTCAGTCCGATACAACCGTTGCGAGAAAAACCAGCACCTCCAATCAAAACGCCGTAACCCTGGTCGACCTCAATAAGAAAGCCCTGCCTTGAAGTTTGCAGCTATCGACATCGGCTCCAACTCGATAAAGCTCGTGGTGGTTGACGCTGCCGCCAGCGATTCGTTTGCCGTGCTCACGCGCGAACGCGAAATTGTCCGGCTGGGCCACGAGACGCTGCTGAAAGGGTCACATCGGCGCGCCGCGATGCTGCGCGCGGCCGAATGCATCAAGCGATTTCGTTCGGTCGCCGAAGCGCGCGGCGCTGAATCGATCGTCGCGATCGCGACTGCGTCAGTGCGTGAAGCAAACAACGCCGCAAATTTCATCCGCGCGATCGAACAGAAAACGGGTGTGCGCGTCGAGGTGCTTTCCGGAATCGAGGAAGCGCGTCTGATCGGACTTGCGGCGTCGCAGGGTTGCAGTCAGAAAGGCGTAGCGACGCTCAACATCGATATCGGCGGCGGCTCCACGGAGATCTCGATCTTTCGCGACGGGCAGCCGCTCAGTTTGTTTTCGATCAAACTTGGCGCGGTTGGTCTCACGGAACGGTTCCTCAATTCAGATCCGCCGCGTGCGGAACAGATGAATGCGCTTCGCGCCGAGATTCAATCGGCATTGGACCGTCCGGCGCGCGAGTTGAGCGACCACAGTTGGGACGCGGCCACCGGGACATCGGGAACGATCCTCGCCATCGGCGCTGCGTTGCGGCGTCGTTCGGACGCGGCGAAATGGTGAGGCTGCACAACCGGTCGAGTCGATCATCAACCTGAAGGAGCTCACGCCGTGGAACGCTGCGCTGTGCGTGATGAATGCGGCCCAGCGTCGCGAAGTCGCCGGACTGATGGCGAGACGCGCGGAGATCATCGTCGCCGGAGGGCAGGTGCTGGAAGGAACGATGCGTGCGCTCGGCATCAAGTCGCTTCGCACTTGCGATTGGGCGTTACGCGAGGGCGTGATCATCGATCGGCTGCGTGAGTGGGAAGCTGAGTCGCGGCCGCCGATGCCGGACATCGACGATCAGAAACTGCGCGGCGTGCACGCGGTCGGAAAACGGTTCGGGTACGAAGAGGCACATTCACAGCAGGTCGCGCGACTCGCGGAAAAGATCTTCGACGCGCTCTCGCCGAGCGCGAATCTCACGCGGCATCAGCGGTTGCTTTTGTCGGCGGCGGCGCTGTTGCACGACGTCGGTTATCACATCGCGCACGAGTCGCACCACAAGCACTCGTTCTATTTGATCGAGAATTCAGAGTTGACGGGGTTTTCGGAAGCCGAACGCGGCGTGATCGCGAACATCGCTCGATACCACAGGGGCTCGCATCCGAAGCAGCGTCATTCACCGTACATGTCTTTGAGCGCTGCTGACCGTGAGACTGTTTGCCGGCTTGCAGGCATTCTGCGTCTGGCTGATGCGCTCGATCGACGACATGACAATCGCGTCAAAGACGTGCTGTGTAAGCGGGTCAAGAATGTGTTCCACATTCAACTCGCGAGTGCCGCTGAGTGCGGCCACGAGTTGGAACTGGCGGAACAAAGGCTGGATCTCTTCGAGGACGCTTTTGATTGCAAGGTCCGGTTGAGCTGTTAATTTTTGTGTTGAGTCTTGCCGGCGAGAAGATCGACAGCGTGTGCGAGCACGGGTTTGATAACGGCGAAGCTTTCGCGCACGGCTTTCGGCGAACCGGGCAGATTGATGATCAGTGTCCCGCCGCGAACGCCGCAACGCCGCGCGAGATCATCGCCATCGGCGTTACTTTCAACGACTCCGCACGAATCGCTTCCGCAATTCCCGGCGCCTCGCGTTCGATCACCTTCGACGTCGCTTCAGGCGTGTTGTCGCGTGGTCCAAGCCCGGTGCCGCCGGTCGTTACTATCAAATTTACGTCGCCACGCTCGCACGATCTCTCGCAGCGTTTGCATCAGTGGCGCAAGATCGTCAGATAGAATCCTCGTCTCGACAATCTCCGCACCGAATTCGCTCAACAGCTCAACCAGCGCCTGGCCCGATTCATCGGCGCGCTGACCGCTGCGCGCAAGCATCACTGACTGTAATCACCGCGGCGCGAATCGGAGTGCTCATAAAACTATCTGCCGTTTCTGATGTGCTCTTTCAACCAGCAACGATCCATCACGACCAGCAACCCCGCATCCAGCGCTCGCTGCGCCGCGGCTTGATCGATCACGCCTTCCTGCAACCACACCGCTTTCGCGCCGACGGCGATCGCTTCATCGACCGCTTTTCCCGCTTCATCCGAGCGGCGAAACACGTCAACCAGACTCCATCTTCCCCGGCACCGCAGCCAGATCCGGATACGCCTTTTCGCCAAACACTTCAGTCTCGTTTGGATTGACCGGGATCACCCTGTAACCGCTGCGGCGCATGTAAGCCGAAACGCCGTTCGACGGCCGCCAGGGATCCGAGGACAATCCAACGACGGCGATCGTGCGGCATTCGTCGAGTATGCGACGAATTGTTTCTCGAATGATCTGAATTGAGTTTCCACCTTGTTCGTTATCTCCCACTGACGACGCACCGCATCAACGGCGTCTCGCATCGCGTGCAGTTCCTGAAGCGAATGCACGTTTGGAGTGCTGCCGACGTCCGCCGCCGCAATCGCTTCGACCAGCGCCTGCGCGCCGGTCATCGTCGTCACGCACGGCACGTTGTATTGCAGCGCCGCGCGTCGAATCGCCTGTTCGTCAAAACGCGACACACGTCCCAGCGGCGTGTTGATGACGAGCGATATCTCGCCGCTCTTGATGTGGTCCACGATGTTCGGCCTGCCTTCGTTGACCTTGAAAACATCTCTCGACCGTCAAACCGACTTCGCGCAATCGCGCGCCGTGCCGAGCGTCGCGATCAATCTCAAACCCCAACCGGCTCAACTTGCGCGCGAGCAACACCGCAGTTCCCTTGTCGCTATCGTTCACGCTCATGAACGCCTTGCCCGTTTCGCGGCAGACTCAAGCCCGGCGCCCATCATCGCTTTGCCATAAGCCTCGCCGAACGTGTCGCCGATGCCCATCACCTCGCCGGTCGAGTGCATCTCCGGACTCAGAATCGGATCGACGCCCGGAAACTTCGCAAACGGAAACACCGGCGACTTGATGAAGAAACGCTTGACCGTCAACTCTTCCGGCAAGTTGAAATCTTTCGAGCTTCTGTCCGGCCATCACGAGCGCCGCAATTCGCGCGATCGGAACGCCCGTCGCTTTCGAAACAAACGGCACGGTGCGCGACGCACGCGGATTCACTTCCAGCACGTAAACGCGATGGTCCTTGATCGCGAATTGAATGTTCATCAAGCCGCTGACCGACAAGCGCCTTCGCAAGCTTGCGCGTGTAGTGGCGCATCGTTTCGAGGTGTTCGGGATCGATCCGCACCGGCGGCAACACGCACGACGAATCGCCTGAATGAATGCCCGCCTCTTCGATGTGTTCCTGAATGCCCGCGATGACGACCGCCGTTTCATCAGCCAGGGCGTCGACGTCAAACTCCGCCGCCTGTTCGAGAAACTTGTCGATCAACACCGGGCGATCCGGCGTGAAGCCCACGGCCGTTGTGAACGTACTTGTCCAACTGTTCCTGATCGTAAACGATCGCCATCGCGCGTCCGCCCAGCACGTAACTCGGACGCACCAGCACCGGATAACCGATCCGCGCCGCAACCTCGCGCGCTTCTTCAACCGAAGCCGCCATGCCGTTGTCCGGCTGCGGAATGCCGAGTTCTTCCAGCAACGCGCCGAATCGCTTGCGATCTTCGGCGAGATCGATCGAATCGGGCGACGTGCCGATGATTTTCACGCCGGCGTGATGCAACCGCTTCGCGAGATTCAACGGCGTTTGGCCGCCGAACTGGACGATCACGCCTTCGGGCTTCTCGACGTCGACGATGTTCATCACGTCTTCGAACGTGAGCGGCTCGAAGTAGAGACGATCGGACGTGTCGTAGTCAGTCGAAACGGTCTCGGGATTGCAGTTGACCATGATCGTCTCGAATCCCGCTTCGTGAAGCGCGAACGAGGCGTGGCAACAACAGTAATCGAACTCGATTCCCTGCCCGATGCGGTTTGGACCAGAACCGAGGATCATGATCTTGCGGCGATTCGGTCGGCGCCGATTCGTCTTCCTCTTCGTAAGTCGAGTAGAGATACGGCGTGTGCGATTCAAACTCCGCGCCGCAGGTGTCGACGCGTTTGTAAACCGGGACGATTCCCAGCTCGCTTGCGATACTCGCGCACCTCGTCTTCCGAACGCCCGGTCAGATACGCGAGCCGGCGATCCGACAGCGCGACTTCCTTGAACGCGCGCAACTCTTCCGCCGAGATTTCTTCGAGCGTTCGAGCCTTCGATGTCGTGCTGGATCTCCATCACCTCTTTCAACTGGTCGAGGAACCACGGATCGATCTTCGACAGACGGTGAATCTCGGAGATGGGCCAACCGTGTTGCAGCGCGTAAGTGATGTATGAAAAGCGTTGCGAGTTTGGCCGCGCGAGTTTGCGTTGCAGCTCGTCGTCGGAAATGTCTTCGAGCCGCAGCGGCTTCACTGCTTCGAGCGAACGCAATCCTTTGAACAGCGCTTCCTTGAACGTGCGTCCGATGGCCATCACTTCGCCGACCGACTTCATCTGCGTCCCGAGCACGTCTTCCGCTTCGCGAAACTTTTCAAAGTCCCATTTCGGAATCTTCGCGACGACGTAATCGATCGTCGGCTCGAATGAAGCCGGCGTTTTTCGTGTGATGTCGTTCGGGATCTCGTCGAGCGTGTAACCGACGGCGAGTTTCGCGGCGATCTTCGCGATCGGAAAGCCGGTCGCTTTCGAAGCCAGCGCCGACGAACGCGACACGCGCGGGTTCATCTCGATGATGCGAATGTCGCCGTTCTCGGGATTCACGCCAAACTGAATGTTCGAACCGCCGGTCTCGACGCCGACTTTGCGGATGACGCGGATCGCCATGATCGCGCATCAGTTGATACTCGCGATCGGTCAATGTCTGCGCGGGCGCGACGGTGATCGAATCGCCGGTGTGGACGCCCATCGGATCGAAGTTCTCGATCGAACAGATGATCACGACGTTATCGGCGAGATCGCGCATCACCTCGAGCTCAAACTCTTTCCAACCGAGAATCGACTCTTCGATCAGCACTTCGTGAATCGGCGAAGCCGCAAGACCGCCGCGAACGATCTCTTCAAACTCTTCGGGGTTGTAAGCCGTGCCGCCGCCGGTGCCGCCGAGCGTGAACGACGGGCGAATGATCGCCGGATAACCCGTGTGTTGCGACGATCTCTCGCGCTTCGTCCCACGACTTCGCAAATCCGCCGCGTGGCATCTCGAGTCCCGCTTCGTCCATCGCCTGTTTGAACAAGCAGCCGGTTCTCGGCAACTTTGATCGCGTCGCGATTCGCGCCGATCATTTCGACGCCGTACTCCTCAAGCACACCCGCGTCTGACAGCGCAATCGCGAGGTTCAATGCGGTTTGCCCGCCGACAGTCGGCAACAGCGCGTCCGGACTTTTCGCGCCGAATGATCTCGGTAACGGAGGCGACGGTGAGCGGCTCGATGTACGTGATGTCGGCTGTTTCCGGGTCGGTCATGATCGTGGCCGGGTTCGAGTTGACCAGCACGATCTCGTAACCTTCCTGCCGCAACGCTTTGCAGGCTTGCGTTCCCGAATAATCAAACTCGCAGGCCTGACCGATCACGATCGGGCCGGAGCCGATGATCAGAATCTTGTGAATGTCAGTGCGTTTGGGCATCTATCGAAAGTCCGGACGGCGTCGCCGGTAGTCCTCTCCATCAATCACGATGTTGGTACACATTTCAAACAGACGGCTGCGCAGGCGATACGTGACTCGTTCTTCGAGTTCCTTGTTCTTGTCGGAATAGTTTGTGGTGAAGATCGTGAGCTTGTTGTCGTTGTAACGTTTGTTGATGATCTGGTACATCGTGTCGCGCACCCAGTCCGTGGGGATGGTGGCGCCGAGTTCGTCCAGCACCAGCACGTCGGCCTGAAAAACGGGCGCGAGCACTTTCAATTCGGATGATTTGGAGATCGGGTTGTACGAGTCCTGAATCTCCTTGAGCAGCGAGCCGAATTCGTAGAACAGACCGGCAAAACCTTTCTCGATCAAGTCTTTTATGACAGAAACTGCAAGGTGGGTCTTACCGACCCCGGCGGGTCCCATGAACAATAGACCGCGCTCGACTGCCGGATACTCGTTGGCAAATTTGTGCGCGTGCAGCAGTGCGTTGTCTTGCGATGTCCCGGGGGTGCTGTGGAAGTTTGCAAACGAACATTTTCCGTAACGGCGAGGGATGCGCGCGACGGCGATGAGTTGGCGGAAGCGGTCGGGCTTGCGACACGGGCACGGAATCGCGCCTTTCACCGGATCGATTTTCGTGCCGGTGCCAAAGCACTCTTCGCAAACGTCCGTACTCTCCGCTCCGCGGAGTTCGCTCTCATTTATCATGTGTCGAAGGTGAACCTTAAAGGGTTCGCCTAAGGATACCTTATACTGGCGTGAAGCAATAATAGACGAGGTTCGGTTTTATAAGGGAATGTTGGAAAATCTATGAGTCTGTGGCAGTCGTTGTTTAGAAAACTCGGTATCACCTCCGTGCGCGCGGAGCGACATCCGATTCGCGTGTTTCTGCTGGACGATGATGAACGGCGGCATCGCTGGTTTGCGATGCGCTTCAAAGGCGACTCTGTCGACATCGCGAGTAACGTCGGCGAAGCGCTGCAATTATTGAGCGCGAGTTCCTACGACGCGATTTTTCTCGATCACGATCTCCATCCCGAACACTACAACGCCGATTCGACTGACGACGAAAGGACCGGCTACGCCGTCGCCGCGTGGTTGAGCTCGAACCCAGAACTGCAGCGCGCCTCGACGATTCTCGTTCACACGCGCAACGCCGACGGCGCCATGCGCATGGTCGGCGAACTACGCCGCGCCGGCCGCAGCGCCGACTACGTACCGTTTCCGATGCTGGCGGAACGAATCAAGCGTTACTGGCAAAGGTAGCTGTCATTTGAGAGGAGCACGGTTATGAAACGCCTTGTCGCTGCTGTGTTAATTGCCGGCGCGATTTGTGTTGTTCCACGCTCAAGCATGGGAAGTACGTGCGTCATTCCGGATGTCACCAAGGCGTATGAGCGCGCACGTGCGGTTTTTCTTGGCGAAGTAATAGGGATCGTCGAACCTCGGAGCTTTGGCCTTTCTCATTCTCACCCGGCTTCAGCCGGGTGTCAGGCAGGGAGATGATTGAGGAACCGTTTTAACGGTTTCCTTACCGAAATCGAGAAACCGTTGAAACGGTTCCTCGGTGCTTTCGGTGCTCTTGCACCGGGCTAAAGCCCGGTGAGAATGAGAGGAGTTTTGAGGCAAAGCCTCATATCCTTTGTCCAGCGAACTGCAATGAGCTAGTCGGACCGCTTGCTGCTCGACTTCGGCTTGCTCTTGCCTTGCGAGATTGAGCGCGACGGCTTCGCGGATGAGATCCTTCAGGGCCGACTCGTTGATCTTGTCGCCTTCGTGGATGTCGATGGCGCGTCGCACGTTCCCTTCGAGACTGGAATTGAATAGACCCGCCGGGTCCTTCAATGCAGCGCCCTTCGGAAATGTCATCTTGACGACGTTCTTGTACGTCTCTCCCGTGCAGACGAGGCCGCCATGGGACCACGTGGGAGTTCCCGGCGAAGCCGCTTTCTGCCACTTCCACTCTTCGACTATCTCCGGATCTGCGGCGTGAATAATCTTGCGCACCTTCGCGAGCGTCTTGCCGCGCCAGTCTCCGAGTTCCTTGATCTTCTCATCGATTAATGTAGATGCAGATTCCATTTCCAGCTCCAACTCACAAACTCTAGGTGCGTCGTGCGCTGCGCCACTTAGTCGTGTACGGCAGCACGAACAAATACAGGCCCGTGAACAGTAGAACGAAGAGCGGGAGCAGCGGCGAGTAGGTAATCCATGCTGGAGGCAACTCCTTTCCTCCTCCCAAAGACAAGGTGACGATGTTAGCGATCACGGTCACTGTGAAAGCGATGGACATCCAGCGGTGGATCTGTCGAATCCATTTGTTCATTGTTACCTCCTCTATCAGTTGCGCGTTTCCATGCCGAATTCCTTTGCGTACTCGGCATTCAATTGTTGCCAGCCCCCGAACTTCATCGCGTCCGGACCAACGATTCGTCCAATCGGCTGACCGGCGAGAAGTCGATCCAGAACATCGAAACAAATGTGCCATCCGGCAGCACCCATGGAGATGTAGCGGCGATCGATGTTGGTCCACAACGTCAGCCGCGTGCCGCCTTCAATGGCTTCGAGTTCCCAGCGCATATCGAAGCCGCCCCATTTGTACTCGAGCACGTTGGGAGCGTCGGCTCGCGTCACGGTTGTTTCGGTGACGTGCGGCTGCGGCGCTCCGACCGTAGTGAGCTTCACGGTGGCTCCAGTCGTATCCAGATTTCGATCGGCGTCGAACGGCGCCCACTCGCGCAGATGCTCCGGATCGGTTATCGCCTGCCAGACTTTTTCCGGCGGGTGACGCAGTTCTCTGACGAGAATCAGCGTCCAGTTCTCTCCGTCCTTTTCTACGCGTGCGCCGTGGGCCGGACCAGGCGTGTACTGCTCGCGATCGCTCATCTTTTCTTTGTCTTGCCTTTCGTTGGTGTTGCGTGGTCCATGCGGTCGAGGTGGCGTTCGAGAGCATCTACGTGAGCGGACCAAAACTGACGGAACGGCGCCAGCCAGGTGTCCACCTCCTGAAGCGGTTCAGGTCGCAGCCGGTAGAGACGGCGCTGTGCATCGACGGTGGCTTCTACGAACCCGGCGTCTCGCAGCACGCGCAGGTGCTTCGACACTGTCGGCTGCGACATCTGAAGCTGACGCTCAATGTCTCCAACAGACTGTTCCGATGAAACCAGCAGGCTCAATATGGCTCGCCGGTTCGGCTCCGCAATAATTTGAAATACCGTTTCCACGCAGCCTTATATACCTCAAAGGGCATATACACGTCAAGGAATATACGGCGTTTATTTCAAGGAAACCGTAATCGGCGTGCCGGCCCGCGGCATTAGGTGCGACCCAAAGCGTCAACTCAGCCGGCTCGACGAGATATTTTGTGTCGCGTTGCCAAATCGCCAGTTCATTACGACCAATCGTGAACTCGACTTTGCGAGATTCGCCTGGACCAAGCGCCACACGCTGGTAGCCTTTAAGCTCACGCACCGGACGCGCGACGCTCGTACCACGCAGACCAATGTAGAGTTGGACCACTTCCTCTCCTGCGCGTTGCCCGCTGTTCTTCACGTCTGCCGTCACTCGCACTTGACCGCGACCGGAGTTCAGTTCGGCGGCGCTGATCTGTTGCACGTTTACTTGCGTTGCAGAGTATTCGAAGCTCGTATAGGTGAGCCCGAACCCAAACGGGTAAAGCGGTGTGTTCTGCTCATCGACGTAACGCGATCTGTACTTCTCACCGCCGTTGGTTGGTGGCCGCGTTAGATCCAGTCCAATGGGTGGCCGGCCAGTGTTGAGTACGCTGTGATAAATCGGAACTTGTCCAAGACTGCGTGGGAATGTGACGGTTAACCTGCCCGTGGGCGATGCTTCACCGAATAAGACACGTTCCAGCGCGGGACCTGCCTGCACTCCCGGCGACCATGCTTCGAGAATTGCGTTGACGCGCGACGCCGGCTGCGTAAGTGCAAGAGGCCGACCGCTGAACAAAACGAGCGCAGTCGGTTTGCCTGCAGCGGCAACTCGTTCGAGTAACTGTTGCTGGTTGCCCGGAAGATCGATGAAAGCGCGCGACGCGCCTTCGCCCGTCATCCACGAAGCGTCTTCGCCGAGCGCAAGCAACACGACGTCGGCCTGCGCCGCTGCCTCGGCAGCTTCCGCGAAGCCGGCATCCGAAGTGCCGCGAATCTCGGTTCCTTTAGCGTAGAGCAAACGAAAGCCGTCGCGTTTGGCTCGCGCTTCAAGAGCGGCGCGCAACGTGACTACGTCTTCTCGTTTACCTTGTGCGCTCCACGTTCCGAGCATGTCGGCCTGGCTGTCTGCCAGTGGTCCTATCAATGCAATCGTGCGTACGCCCGGCGAATGGGCAGGACCGGCGCACCGGCGGCCGCTTCGTTCTTTAACAGCACGAAGGTCTTCTCGGCTGCCTCACGTGCTACGGCAACATTTGCGGCTGGGAAGCGTGGTGACCGCGGTCTTCTCGTCGACGTATGGTTTTTCGAAGAGTCCCAACGCGAACTTCACGCGCAAGATTCGACGCACCGCTTCGTCGACCGCAGGCTGCGGCACCTGTCCCGCTTTCACCGCAGCGGCGAGATGTCGGAAGTACGCATTGCTCTCCATGTCCATGTCGACGCCGGCAAGAAATCCTTTGCGCGCGGCGGTTGGGAGGTCGTTTGCCACGCCGTGGGCCATCATTTCGCCTACAGAGCCCCAGTCGCTCACAACGAACCCGCGGAAGTTCCATTCGCGCCGTAATACCTGGTTGAGTGTGAATTCGTTCCCTGTTGCCGGCACTCCGTTAATGGTATTGAACGAAGACATCAGCGTCGCTACGCCTTCGTCTACGGCTGCCTTGAAAGGCGCGAGATAAACTTCGCGCAACTGACGTTCAGAATATCGACCGTGTTGTAGTCACGGCCGCCCTCTGCTCCGCCGTAAGCAACATAGTGCTTGGCGCACGCGGCCATTGACTGAGCGCCGCCGAAAGTCTCACCCTGGTAGCCGCGCACATACGCTCGCGCCATGATCGCGCCGAGGTAAGGGTCTTCTCCTGCTCCTTCGACGATACGTCCCCAACGCGGGTCACGCGCTATATCCACCATCGGAGAGAATGTCCATCGGATGCCTGCCGAGGTAGCCTCTTCCGCTGCGATGCGTGAGACACGCTCGACAAGGTTTGCGTCCCAGCTTGAAGAGAGTGCGAGCGGAACAGGGAAGATCGTGCGGTAGCCGTGAATCACGTCGAGCCCGAAGATGAGTGGAATCTTTAACCGCGATTCCTCCATGGACAGCCGCTGCAAGCGATTACTCAGAGCCGGATTCGTCACGTTCAGAAACGAACCAACTTCACCTCGTCCGATTGCGTCCTCCACAGCGCTGCGGCCAGTGGCTGGTCCAGTGGGCGTCCCATATGAGTACTGATTCAGTTGGCCCACCTTCTCCTCGAGTGACATCTGCTTGAGTAGTGCTTCGACCTTTCGTTCGATGTCGGGCGCGTTCTGCCATTGCTTTCGGGTTTGAGCGGACGACGAAAAGTGTGGACGCAAGGACCACAACAGTACAACCACGAGTGCACGACGGAGTTTGCTCATGAAGCTTCCCTTCTTAGATCGAGATTAGATCAACGGCGTAGCCACATATTGACATAAAACTGTGCTTTTTGTACGGTGCCCGCCTTCAATTCAAAAGAGGACCAATATGAGAGTAACAATTGCAACGTGTCTTGTAATCGCGATCGCTCTGTTTGATCTACCAATGGCGTCCGTCAAGGCTCGTGGACCACAATCTATTGATCGTCGAGTAGATCAACTGCTGTCGCAAATGACGCTCGACGAAAAGGTGGGCCAGGTCAACCAACTCTTCTACTTCCGCCAGTTCATGCAACCGCAAATGGTTGAGCCCGGCATCCGCGAAGGCAAGATCGGCTCGCTGTTGTTTGTAACCGATCCGGCGATCATCAACAGGTTTCAGAAGGTGGCGGTTGAACAGTCGCGGTTGAAGATCCCGCTGCTCTTCGGGTTCGATGTTATTCACGGGTTTCGCACGGTGTTCCCGGTGCCGCTGGCGATGGCCTCATCGTGGGATCCCGTCCTTGTCGAACAGGCGCAGCAGGTCGCGGCGAGTGAGGCGAGGGCTGTTGGGATTAATTGGACGTTCGCGCCAATGCTCGACATTGCGCGCGATCCGCGCTGGGGACGCATCGTCGAGGGCGCCGGCGAGGATCCGTTTCTCGGTTCGCGGATGGCTGCCGCTCAAGTGCGCGGATTTCAGGGCCAGGATCCAGCGGAGCCGGGCCGTCTGCTCGCTTGCATGAAACATTTTGCGGGCTACGGTGCAGGCACTGGCGGACGCGACTACGATTCGGTGTTTCTTCCGGACGCTGAGCTATACAACGTCTACCTGCCACCATTTAAAGCCGCCGTCGACGCGGGCGTTGCGAGCGCTATGTCGGCCTACATGAATCTCAACGACGTACCGGCGACCGGCAACGCTTTCCTCATGACTGATGTTCTTCGTAAGCAGTGGGGCTTCAAAGGCTTTGTCGTAAGCGATGCGGAAGCAGTCGGCAACCTGGTCACGCACGGTTTTGCGGAAGATAAATCTGACGCGGCTTATCGAGCGTTTACGGCAGGCGTCGATATGGAGATGTCGATTCCCGGCAACGCTATCAGCAGTGCGTATGCGTCGAGTCTTACAAAGTTGGTCCAGGACGGTCGCGTGCCGAAAGCGCAGCTTGACGATGCCGTGCGTCGCATTTTGTATGCGAAGTTCAAGGCTGGTTTGTTCGATAATCCTTATGTTGACGAGTCACGCATTGCGGCGGTTCACAACAACCCCGAACATCGTCGACTTGCGCGGGTAGCGGCGCAGCGATCGATGGTGCTGCTTCGCAACGAAGGCAACGCTCTTCCGCTGGTGAAAGGTGATCCAAAAGTTTCATCTGTTGCGGTGATTGGTCCACTCGCGGATTCCAAACGTGACATTCGCGGTCCGTGGACTCTTGCTGATGATCCGAAGAGCGCGATCACAGTGCTCGAAGGGATTCGAACAAAGGTTGGGCCAGCGGTAAAGGTGGAATATGCGCAGGGCGTCGACATCGCACGTGTTTACCCGTCGATCTTCGACATCATAAGCGGGCCGCGGCCTGCACCGTGGAGCGAAGCGCAGAAGCTGCCAGAGTTTGATAAAGCCGTGTCGCTGGCGCGCTCGTCTGACTTGGTTGTCATGGTGCTCGGTCTACATGAAGAGATGAGCGGTGAGGCAGCGTCTCAGTCGACGCTCGATCTGCCGGGCCGGCAGCTTGAACTGCTGAAAGCGGTGTCAGGTCTCGGCAAACCTGTTGTGCTCGTGCTCATCAATGGCCGTCCGCTCGACATCTCGTGGGCCGCCTCGAATATTCCTGCAATCCTCGAGGCGTGGCATCCAGGTGCTGAAGGTGGAAACGCGATCGCCGACGTCCTATACGGTGACGCCACCCCCGGCGGAAAACTCCCCGTGACCTGGCCGCGCAGCGCAGCACAAGTCCCGATCTACTACGCACGCAACCTCACTCAACAACCCGAGACTGCGAAGGATTTCAAATCGCGCTACTGGGACATCCCGACCTCGCCGCTTTATCCGTTCGGCTACGGTCTCAGCTACTCGACTTTTAAGTTCTCGAACCTGCGCGTGAGCAAACCGGAAATCAAACTGGGCGAGAGTGTCGAGGTATTGGCTGACGTCGAGAACACGGGTAAGCGCGCTGCTGATGAAGTAGCACAGCTCTATATTCACCAGCGTTACGGCAGCGCATCGCGCCCAGTGCGCGAGCTGAAAGGCTTCGAGCGCGTTACGCTGGCGCCCGGCGAAAAGAAGACCGTTCGTTTCACGTTGGGTAAATCCGAACTGACCTACTGGAGCACCGCCGCAAGAGCTTGGGTACAGGAGCCCTCAACTTTTGACCTGTGGGTCGGCGCCGACTCAACCGCCCCCCTGACAACGACGCTAAAGGTGGTTAGGTAAGGTGGAGGTTTCGATCCATCTTAAGCGCGTGGGCCACCGATCGCGATCGTTGGCCCACTTCGCGCGACTAGTGCCGCAAGTTCATTGCAGCAATTGCGCCTGAAAATACGCGAGATCGAAGTACTCTCTGTCCTTTTGAACTTTTCCCTCGGCGTTGATTGTTAGAACCCCGATGCCGTCAACGAAGAACATGTTTCCGGTCTTGGTCTTAAAACGTAACCTCCATTTGATAGCACATTCCTGACCGGCGACCGTGACGTCAAACGATTGGATTCTGATTTCATCCAGGATGGTGGGGAACGTTTCAAGGTAAGCGATGATGGCTTGTGTTCCCTGTATCGGCGTAGTTCCGACCGGGTCTTCGATCGTGCCGTCCGGGGCGAAAATGGCTGCGGTCCCCTGAGCATCCATCGCAGCGAATTTGTTGAACATATTCGTCGCGACCGCTTCGATCTGTTCCGGCGTTAGATTGTTGGCTGGGGCCGCCTCAACGCGCATGAGGTTCGAAACGACCAGGAACATGAGCGCCATTGCCAGCGCCGTCGTCCTCTTCACAAAACTTAGATTTCTCATTCTCTTCTCCTTTGGATAATTGCATTTTTACGAGGGCGAACATCGCCGTGGGATTCCAAGACGGCGATGCTCGCCAATGACTGTGTAAGGAGAAGTTGTTGAACTTGCCGGTATATTACTGCGGCGCGAGAAAGGAAAGCGTGCGTTGGATAAACCAGAACATCGCAACACTGCCAATGGCGTAGGGCGGAACGAGTTCTGTCCAGCGCGGAAATGAGATGTGGATGCGGCGCACGAGCCCGATCAATGACAGCACCGCGCCGATGAATAGGCAGTGACCGCTCTCTACACCAACGCTGAAAAACAACAAGGCTGTCGGAATATGTCCCTGCGGCAAGCCGACTTCGCTTAAACCACCAGCGAAGCCCAGGCCGTGCATCAGCCCGAAGGTAAGAGCCACGAGCCACGGGGCGCGCGCGGTGATGCTTTCGAGTCCGCGACGCACGCGCACGATCTCTACCGCGACAAAGACGATGCTCAGCGCGATCACCGCCTCGACTGGCCGTTGCGGCACATGCACAAAGCCGAGCGTTGCCGCCGAGAGTGTGATGCTATGCGAGAGCGTGAAGGCGCTGACTGTTTTCAACAGCTTCCAGCCACCGCGCGTGATGATGAGCAGCGCGAGCACGAACAGCAGATGGTCAATGCCTGTCAGAATATGCTCTACGCCGAGCACAACGTAAGTGCGAGCGACCTCCACTACACCTGCCGGGGCGTCCACCACGAGTGACGGAGCAGACGGTGTGAGCCGTGTGACTTGCGCGGTGCCGTCGAGACGTTCCAAACGCACAAGCACATCAGTGTTGGTCGCTTTGAGACCCGCAATATGAATTCTGCCGCCGATAAGCCCGCCCGCGCACTTCACGGTCCAGCGTTCGGTGAAGGCGTTGTTGGCCATCGAACCACGCGGTCGGGTGAGGTTAGTGCAAACCGATGGAAGTTCCACGTAGAGTGCGAGACGCAAGTCTTCTCCGCGGCCCGGCACCTTCCAAAGCGCGTCGTAAGTTTCCGGCCCGGTCTGTCGCAGTTCAAGATAAGCTGGACGTACCTCGTGGGCTACCGCAGTCGCGGAAAACACCAGCAGGAAAAGAATTGAACGGGAGCAAACAGAGATAGCGGAGCGTAGGAAGCACCTCTCTGTTTCCTGTTCAAGAGCTCTCTGCAGCCTCATCGCTGCACCTCTGCCAGTAGCGGGCTCTCAATGGTCACGCTATAACGCTTGAACAGTTCCTGGTAAAACTTCTCATTCAATTCCAGCCGCTGGGCATTGGCCCACTCGCGACGCACGTCATCGCGTACTTCCGCCAGTTCGGGCACGCGTCCTTCCGTGCGTTCGCTAACAAAAACCAGATGCACGCCGTAGCCTGATTCAACGGGTCCTTCCCACTTGCCGGGCGAAAGCTCGCCCAACTTTGCGGCAAACTTTTCTCCGAACTGTTTCGCAACCTCACTCGCCGACGCTGCAGTGAAGCTCCGTTCCATCAGGAACGAATCGCCGAGCGCCGAGACCTCGGCCTGCCCGCCGGCCCGGTTCAACCGTGCGAGTAGCGCCGAGATATCACGCGCAAGATTTTCGCCGTGCTTTTCCGGATCGAGATACACCTGGCTAAACGTGAAAGTTTGCTCGGCGCGAAATCGGTCGGTGTGCGCCTGCAGATACGCGTTCAAGTCGACGTCGGTCGGTTCAGGCATAGCGGCGATGTCATCCGAAATGAATTCCATCTTTTGACGCAGGCGGCGGCGGATGACCGTGTCGTCCTTGTCCAGACCTAACGCCATCGCTTCGCGGCAATAGACCTCCTCGCGTACAAGGTCCCGGACAAGTCCCGCCAGTTCTTCAGACGTGGGTGGGCGCTGCCATGTTTTCGCGAACCCGGACACAAGGTTTTCGATCTGCCCCTGCGTCACGGTGATCTCCCCAGGCCCATCGCTGGAGCGCGGTTTGGAGACAAGACCGTAGGCGATGAATAGCACCGCTCCCAGCAGGAGGAAATGCACCAATGGTTCGCGCACAAATGTTTTCATGTGTGCCGCCTTTCGGAATTATTTCGACGGGCTGTACCAGATCGGCGAGGTATAAGCACGCTCCTGAAGTTTCATCGTGGTGCCGGGCAGCGGTTTGATCCTGAAGCGTTTTGCATCGTAAGCGGTCCAACGTGGCGTGGGAATCTCCAGCACACGCACGTAGTAAAACGCGCGCTGTCTGGCGTCGAAGTTCGGGTCTTTCCAAACGGTGATCAATTCCGGATCACCAATGGTGTTGGACCAGGTAGCGTTTTCAACGTCCACTGTGTCGCCGACGGGTGGCAACTTGCCGTTCGCGCCCAGCTTGCGCTTATCCGCGTCACCCCAGACGACGTCATAGACCTGCTCGTGAACTTCGCCCTTGGCATCGAGCCATCCTTTGACGACCTGGATGCGATCGAGATTCGCGCCAATGGGATCTTTCAACGCGGCGACGAGGAATGTCGGCGACTTGCCGGTGGGAGCGTCGCGCAGATCACCGCCCATGGGAACGCCCTTGGAGTAGCCGATGGCGGCGGGCATGCGGTTGGTCGCGTCGGCCCGCTCGAAATCCCAGCCGCCGAAGAACCGCACGGTCATGCGCGGGCCGGTCGTGGCATATGTCTCGCGGCGCTGCATCGCATCGAAGATCGCCGCGCGGGTGTTCTCGGTCGCCCATACAGCCGCATAACCCGAGGCGGAGACTTCCCAATCCATGATCGTCACGCCGGTCTTTGGATTGTTAATGAAGGTCTTGGTCAGGCGCTCGGGACTGGGTTCCTGTGGCGTGGTCTTGCCGAAGAAGTTATCTTCCTCTATCGCGGCGAGACCGGTATGCGCGTCGCTGCTGCCGACGAGGCCAAACTTGTAGGGATTCACGCCGAGCACCGCTTCAAGCTTGAGACCGTTCTTCAGCGCAGAGCGCGCATACTCGAACTCGAGCATGTCCTTCGACTTTGCCACACTGCCGTCGAGGTTGCCCTTGTCCCAGATTTCAAAATTGGCGAACTCATCATTGGGCGACAAGTAAGGATGCGCCTCGCCGGTACCCTTGGTTTGGGTGACTTCGTAAAGCCGCTCCCACTTGTTACGCGTCTCCACATATTCGCGGTCAACCTTTTTACCGAACGCTTCGACGATGGGGAACATCCGGCCGTTACTCAAATTACCATTGTGGGCGATGGCGAGCACTGCGCTGCCGGTCTTTTGTTCGGTCGCCGTCATCCATTTCCATAAATCCTCGGGATTATCGCTGCCGAGTGGCGCCATGGTGGTGAACGGCTCGACTAGACTGGCCTTCGCACCATTCTCGCGAAACAGGATGTTGCGGTGAAGGTTGTTGCCGGCCGTGTTCGAGGTCCACTCGAACCCGATGAACGCCGTGAAGTGGCCCGGATCGTTGAACTCGTCCGCCGCGTTAATAGTATCCTGCCAAGCGGACCGATATGCGCGCGTCCCCGGAAGTGGGAACCCCTGAGGCATTCTTCCCTGCCCGAAACTGACGATGATATCTATCGCAGCATCGGCGCCATGGCCAGACTTGATCTGGTCGTACCACTTACGGCCCTGCGGTGTGGCCAACAACTCCTGATCGCCACTCATCAACTGCGGGAAGAACCCGAAGCCGTCGGAGTGATCCGCCACGACGAGGAAGTCGAGCGGCCGGGACAACTTGGCCGGTTGGCCGTTCGAAGCGGTGATCTCCTCGCCCCGGGCGAAACGATAGGCCTCCCTTGGTCCAAGTCGGCAACCGAAGGCGCCCGCGTCCATCGAAAACGAAGTGTGCAGGTGCGTGTCGCCGAAGAGCGGCCGTGTAGGAAAATTTCGGCCCGCGTAGGGCGAGTATGGCGGCTTGTTGGGGAAAGATTTTTCTGCGGTCGCTTTGTCGAGCGTGCCGGCATCCGTTGGCATTTGCTGTTGAGCCCCTACTCGCAGCCAGACCATGCTTCCGGCCAGTCCCGCGCATAGCAGTGCGCTTATTATGAGCTTACGGGCGTGTCTTGCTTTCATCGGTCGAGTCCTTTCGTTGTTCATTAGTTTCAATTCACCTCGATCTCACCGGGCCATCGAGTCTTGTCGACCGTGTACGCGCGCCACTCAGCGGCCTGTCCGCGACTGTGCAGCCACACCCTTGGCAGTGCTATATCCAAATCTCATCCTTGATTCGCTTTTGTCTCATTCGGCGCGAGGGCCACTAAGAAGGCTTCAGGGTAGCGATGTTCAATCCTCTCAAATTTAGCCCGAGTCTAGCGGCTTACAGGCAAGCCATATAACTGTCAGTTTTGACAGTGCCAGTACAAAAAAGCTTCCGGGGAAAGGTCATCGCCCCTGGGTTTGCCTGGTTCGTTTTATGGCCCACAAGCCAGTTTGAGATAAGATCTGTTTCAAATGACGGAGCCGAAGACTATCAAGTAACGCTTCAGGAAAACGGCTACGATGGTCAACCATCAAAATCATCATCGCTTCCGCCTTTACGAAGTGGATAGCAAAGCGCACGCTGACAGGAAACGGCAGGCCACCCGTTGTTGAACCCCTGGCGCGGATTAGGATCCCTTCGCCGGGAAATCTGGTTTCTTTGTCTTGCTATCCTTGTAAATCGTGCAGGCACTATGGTCCTGCCGTTTCTCACCCTTTATCTGACCGTCGATAGACGTCTTCCTGCATCCACCGCTGGCCTGGCTATCACTATCTACGGAATTAGCGCGATCGTCATCGCACCATTGTCTGGACGTTTGTCTGATCGTCTGGGTGCACTGCGGATCATGAAAACGTCGCTGGTCCTATCCGGCATCGTGCTGCTGATTTTTTCCTTTGTTGATTCCCTGTCCGGAATCTTCGCAGTCACTGCGGTTTGGGCGATCACCAGCGAAGCTTTTCGTCCTCCAAGTATGGCCATCATCGGTGAGCTGGCAGGACCACAGCAGCGAAAGGCTGCGTTTGCTCTCACCCGTTTAGCGATAAACCTTGGAATGAGCATTGGCCCGGTGGTCGGTGGTTTTCTGGCAATGCATTCCTTCAAATTATTGTTTTACGTCGACGGAGCAACTTCCCTTCTTGCTGGTGCCCTGATTGCGATTTTGCCTTGGCGCCAGATTAATCCGCAGTCATTGGAAAAAGACGTTGGTCAAAAAACCAATGACGACATAATTCCCCACCGCCGGTATTCCGACGTACTGCGCAATCGAGTGTTTATCTATTTCCTACTCGCAATGATCCCTATCGAATTAGTCTTTTTTCAACCTCTGGCAGCAATGCCGTTGTTTCTGGTTCGCGATCTTCACATGACGGAAGCTGGCTTCGGCGCGTTGCTGGCGATCAACACGGTCATCATCATTCTGGTGGAAGTTGCTTTGAATGCAGCAATGGCAGACTGGACTCATCGCTATGCAATCTCGCTCGGCGCTCTTTTGGTCGGTGCCGGTTTTGGTGCGTTGATTTTCGTCAATAGCGTTTCCGCGGTAGCTGCTACCGTTGTGATCTGGACTTTTGGAGAGATGATTCTGCTGCCGGCCAGTTCGGCTTTCGTCTCAGATATCGCTCCGAGCAAACAAGCAGGTGCGTACATGGGACTTTATACGATGGGTTTTAGTGTGGCTGTCGCAATTGGGCCATGGTTGGGAACCCAAATCCTCGAACATTACAGTTCCGACGCGGTTTGGATCGGCACTTTTATCTGCGGTTGCGTGACGACCGCAATGATTTGGTTTCTACCGGCAATTGCTCGTAAGGATCGAAAAGCGGGTCAGTACAAAGCGTAGCTTGTGGAAGGTTTTCAGTTAACTGGCGAAGATGCGATAAGGAGTGGTGGCCAGGGACGGAATCGAACCGCCGACGCCGGCCTTTTCAGGGCCGCCTACCGAATCGCGGAAGTGGTTTGAAATCAAGGATGTCACTAAAGTACAAGAGCTTACGTTGTCTTTGTTCCAGGCTGATGTAGGCTCGTTTGGACTGTTTGCGGCTCTTCGCTGTTCGCGTATTGTTCGCGCCACGATTCTACAAACTAAAGGACGAATCATATGGTGGAAGAGTGAACGACCCTCGGATGCGAGTTCGGAGCCTATTTCGGACCGTTAAGCTTCGAACAATGATTTCCTATGCCGACTTTGAGATCTAGGATTGGTTTCTCACTCAATCAAACTTTAGAGTCGCGATGTTAGAGCTCTTAGAACAATCGGTTTCGCCCATTTGGGAGTCGAAGCCAACTCACAAACGTTTAGTAACTTTCCGCGATTCAAATGAACAATCAATCTGGGCTCGGGAGTGGCACCTGTGTGTGGATCGGCCTCTACACTATTGTCATACACCCGAAGCTCGGTGAGCTTGGGCATAAGTTGGATTAGATTGAGAAGGCTCCGTGCGTATCGCTGACGAATTCTTTCCTCAGGAATGTCGTGCCCACCTCTCTTGACACGCGCATGCACGCGCGCTATGTGCAACTCGACGTTAGTGAGACCGACATACCAGATGCGCACCTCGATTCCCGCCTCCATGGCCTTCTCCAGAAGCGCCGGGATCGTTCTTCCGCCAAGGGTAGTCTCAAAAGCATAGTCAAGACGTTCGTTGATCGCCCTTTCAAGCAGACGTCTGCCCTCGTCCCACGCTGCGCTCTGTGATTCCTCGAGTGTGACACCAGGATTCGCAACGCGTATTAGCTCCGCTGCCTCATCGGGGTTGAAGTATTCGACACCTTCTTCGATGAGCATTGCGCCAGCGATGCTACTTTTGCCCGCGCCGTTAGTGCCGGCAAGCACATAAATGCGCGGTGTCTGCGCCTTCTTAGGCACGCTTGCGAGCAGTTGCGACTACGGATTTACCTAATTTTTTGTCGGCCGCATTTGACGGAGAGGCCATGGCACGTTTGCGAGCAGCAGCAACTGCAGCCTTCCCCAGCTGCTTGTTGTCCGCACGGAAGGCCGCTGCCATGCCATGCCGCGCTTTGGGGGACTGCATGCGTTCGAGGAGAGTATCGAACTGCTCAGTCAAAGTATTGAGTTTCGCCTGAGGAGCTTCTTGAAGAGTCTGGAAATGGTCAATAGAAATCAGGACTGCCCGTGGCGAGTCGTGCTTAGTGATCAGGACAGTCGTGCCTTGGATCGCCTGCTCGAGCAAACGTCCAAACTCGTTCTTAGCTTCGGTCGCTGTGTAGGAAGCCTTTGTAGCGCCGCGGTTCTCGTGGCGAGAGACGTTACGTTGCCTTTGCGGCATAAAATACCTTTTCGGCTGTGTGATTCTTCACGACAGCATTTTAGCCATTATGGCCAAAATGGTCAACGGGCTTGGTGTTTGCTTCGAGCAGCCGACGAGATGAGGTTCGTAAGTAGACCTAAGGTCAGATGTGAATCGTCGCGCCGTGTTTCCTTACGGACTTCGACCATTTCAACGACAGTGCGCGCGGTCCATTCGGCAGCTTGTAACTGCTATCGAGAACAGGCACGTGGGGTGATTGAGGGTTCGATGATCTCGAGTAAACCGCATCGAATGGCAAAAATGGGTTAACGACGGTCTTTCTAACGAGCGACGCCAAAAGTGAAATGTGAGAAGTTCGATGTTCTCGTATTGTTCGCGCGAGAAATTTTTACACGATTTTTGGTATGCTAAGTTGTTGAAATTAATGGTGGCCAGGGACGGAATCGAACCGCCGACGCCGGCCTTTTCAGGGCCGCGCTCTACCAACTGAGCTACCTGGCCAGCGAGAGAAAAAGAGGCGTAGTATAGGGACTTGCACAAATGCCTGTCAACTTCCCGAAGCGTCCGTGAGAGGCGTACGAAAGGGGCCGGGTTTTTGTCGGATTAGTCACAAAAAGTCGTTGACTGATTCCTTGCCGGGTGTATAATTCGGGACGTTGCGGGTGGCGCTGATGCCCAAACGTCAGCTAGGTTGAAAAGACGGCCATCCAATTCAAAATTGATAGTGCCCGCCAGTGCCAGCTCGGCCGCCGATCGCGCCCCCCGCAGTCGCTACCTTCGAGCTGGCACAGCTATTTTCAGGCCCCAATTTCAAGCTCGTCCCACCAGCTCTTTCGCCTCAGCATTAGCGGTTTTTACAGTTTCTGACTCGTCAATCGTTATCAACTTCCCGTCTCGCAGCACCAATTCGCCGTCAATAATCACGGTGTCGACGTCGCTCGCCTGTGCCGAGTAAACCAGCGCGGACATGATTTCGGCCGCAGGTGTCGCGTGCAGCCCGCCCAGTGCGGACGACCGCCACATCCGCGCGCTTCCCTACCTCCAGACTTCCAATCTCACTATCAAGACCCATCGCCCGCGCGCCGTCGATCGTCGCCATCCGCAACACCCGATTCGCAGGCAGCACTTCCGGACCGTGCAGCGCTTTCTGCAACAGCGCCGCCGTGCGCATCTCGGTAAACATGTCGAGCCGGTTGTTGCACGCGGCACCATCAGCGCCGAGCGACACGGAGACATCTCGGTCCAACAGTTTTGCGACAGGCGCGATCCCTGACCCGAGCTTCAAATTCGACGACGGACAATGGACGACGTTGGTCCTGGTCGTCTCGAGCATGTCGATCTCCTCGTCGCTGAGATGAACACAATGGGCCAACGCGACGTGCGGTCCCGTCAGCCCGAGACTGTCGAGATATGCGATATTTCGCAGACCAGTTTCACTCTCGACCATCTCACACTCGGTCCGTGTTCTCAGACGCATGCGTGTGGATCATCACGCCACGCTCGCGTGCCAGACTCGCGACCTTCTCGAGCAACTCGCGCGTGCAACTGATGGCAAAACGCGGCGCGAAGCAGTAACGAATCCGGCCGTCCGGCTTTCCCGTGCCATGCCTCAAGCAACGCGAGCGACTCTTCAATCGACTCGGCGGTCTGCTCGTGCAAAGCGCCGGCACTTCATCGCCTTTGTCCATCATGCACTTGCCGACCGTGGCGCGAAACCCCGTCTCCTCGACAACCTTGAACACTTCGTTCGTGTGGTTGACCGTCTCCATCGTCAAAGCGCACGTCGTTCCACCTTTGATCAGTTCGGCGATACCGAGACGCGCCGAGGCGGCGATCGAATCAGCTGAGTGCGCAGCCTCCATGGGCCACACGCGTTTCTTCAACCAATCGATCAACGCGAGATCGTCAGCCGCGCCGCGAAAGATTGTCTGGCAGAGATGAATGTGAGTTTGAACGAACCCGGGAATAACGGCGCAATCACCCGCATCGATAACGATGTCTGCTGAACGTCCGCGCGCCCCAACCTCGATGATGCGACCGTCAACAATCAACAGCTCGCCCTGGACGATGGAGTTTGAGGCGTCCATCGTCACGAGCGAGCCGTTCTTTATTAATATTGATAGCCACGATGACACGGATTTTACACGTGTCAGGTTATTTCTTCTCAGCGGCAGTGGCAGCCTTCGCGTCGGCTTCGCGCACCGGAATTCCCAAGCTTCACTTTCACTTCCCGGTCGATTCGCTTCAGCATTTCCGGATTCTCTCGCAACGCCGTCTTGGCATTCTCGCGTCCCTGGCCGAGCCGTTCGCCCTTGTAAGAGAACCACGCGCCACTCTTCTCGACGACGCGTTGCGCGGTTGCCAGATCGAGCAGATCGCCTTCGCGCGAAATGCCTTCGCCGTACATGATGTCGAACTCACACTCGCGAAACGGCGGCGCGACCTTGTTCTTCGCGACTTTCACCTTCGTGCGGTTGCCAACCACGCGGTCGCCGTCCTTGATCGCGCCGATGCGGCGAATATCGAGTCGCAATGACGAGTAAAACTTCAGCGCGCGTCCGCCGGTAGTCGTTTCCGGATTGCCGAACATGACGCCGATCTTCTCGCGAATCTGGTTGATGAAGATGAAACAGGTGTTTGACTGCGCAACGATCGCCGTCATCTTGCGCAGCGCCTGCGACATCAAACGCGCCTGCAAGACCCGGCAACGAATCGCCCATTTCGCCGTCGAGTTCGGCGCGCGGCACGAGCGCCGCGACCGAGTCGATCACGATCACGTCGACGCCATTGGAACGAACCAGCGCTTCGGCAATCTCGAGCGCCTGTTCGCCGGAATCGGGCTGAGAAATCAGCAGCTGATCGATGTCTGACGCCGAGTTTTCCGGCGTAGTCGGCATCCATCGCATGTTCGGCGTCGATGTAAGCGGCGACGCCGCCCGCTTTCTGCGCTTCAGCGACGATGTGCAGGGCCAGCGTTGTTTTACCCGAACTTTCAGGACCATAAATCTCGATGATGCGGCCGCGCGGAACTCCGCCGACGCCGATCGCCGCGTCCAGACTGAGCGACGTGGTCGAGATCGCCGGTATGTCTGAAACCTCGCGTTCGCCCAACCGCATAATCGAGCCCTTGCCAAATCTCTTTTCAATATTTGCCAATGCGGCTTCAATTGCCCTGCCGCGGTCTGCACTCATTCGGTCATCAGCCATGGCATACATCTCTTTCTTTCGCTCCTCTTCTCAGTCTGCATACGCGCCGGTCCTCCCTCAAAGAGCCGCAAGCATAGCACATCCAGAGCGAGAATGGAACAGTGTTTCACGCTTGCAACAGCACTATTTTTCCAGAGGGTGAGGTTTCAGAAACGACTCGCGTCGCAGCCCCCTCTGCGACATGTGAGATTGTGCGCGCCAGAATAACACAGATCTCATTGATTCAGTGCGCGCGTAAATTCGCCGATTTTCTGCGCGACGTCCGGCGCTCTGCCAAGTCGCTCCATCTCAGCAACGATCGCCGAACCGACGACAACGGCATCGGCGTAACGCTGCACGTCCTTCACCTGTTCGACGTTCGAAATTCCAAACCCAACCGCGATCGGAAGCGACGTGAAACTGGCGCATGCGCGTCACGAGTTTTTCCGCTTCCGCGCTGACGCTCTCACGCGTGCCGGTCACGCCGGCGCGAGAGACCGCATAGACAAATCCACTCGCATGTTCGCGCGACGAGTTTCAAACGTTCGTCGGTGGAAGTCGGCGCGACGAGAAAGATCATGTCCAGATCGTTCGCGCGCAGTTCAGCTTCGACCTCGCCCGCTTCTTCCGGAGTCAGATCGGTGACTAAAACGCCATCGACGCCCGCGTCTTTTGCGGCTCTCGCGAGGCGCTTGACGCCAAACTGAAGCAACGGATTGAAGTAGCTGAAGAGAATGATCGGCGTGTCGATCTGTTTTCGCGCACGCGCGACCATCGTCGAAGCAAATCGTCCAAGCCGAAAGCTGTTCTTGAGCGCCCGTTCGGAGGCACGTTGAATCACCGGACCATCCGCCATCGGATCGCTAAACGGAACGCCGAGCTCGATCACAGTCGCGCCCGCGCTGCGCCAATTCGATCAAGATTTGTTCGGTGATCGCGAGGTCTGGATCGCCCGCGGTGATAAACGGGATGAAGCCTTTCGTGCCGTGCTGCTTTTAAGTCTGCTGAAAGCGTTCTGGATCCGTCCCACGCTTTTACGACTCCAAGCGCTGCGCGCACGGAATCCATGTCTTTGTCGCCGCGTCCGGAAAGATTCACGACCACGATCTGATCGCGTTTCATGCTCGCCCGCGACCTTGATGGCATGGGCCACCGCGTGCGCCGACTCGAGCGCCGGAATGATCCCCTCGAGCTTCGAAAGAAGCTGAAACGCGTCGAGCGCTTCATCATCCGAAACCGAACTGTATTCAACGCGTCCCTCGTCGTGCAGAAACGCGTGTTCCGGACCAATCGACGGATAATCCAGACCGGCGGAGACCGAATGCGTCGACGCGACCTGCCCGTTCTGGTCCTGCAACACGTAACTCATCGTTCCCTGCAACACGCCGGGACGCCCGCCGCCGGCCGTGTTGAACCGCGCCGCGTGTTGGCCCAACTCGTTACCCGAGCCGCCTGCTTCGACGCCGATCATCTTGCACCGCCGAGTCGCCGAGAAACGGATGAAACAGACCGATCGAGTTTGACCCACCGCCGACGCAGGCGATCAACACATCCGGCAGCGGCCTTCGTGTTCCAGGATCTGCGCGCGCGCTTCGCGACCGATCACGCTTTGAAAATCGCGCACCATCAGCGGATAAGGATGTGGACCAAGCGCGCTGCCGAGCAGGTAATAAGTATCGGCAACGTTCGTAACCCAGTCGCGCAATGCTTCGTTGATCGCATCTTTCAACGTGCGCGATCCGGCGTTGACCTCGCGCACTTCCGCGCCGAGCAGTTGCATGCGAAACACGTTCAACGCCTGGCGCCGCATGTCTTCCGCGCCCATGTAGACGACGCAATCGAGTCCAAACAACGCGCAGACCGTCGCGGTCGCAACACCGTGCTGACCGGCGCCCGTTTCGGCGATGATGCGTTGCTTGTTCATGCGACGCGCGAGCAGCACCTGGCCGATGGTGTTGTTGATCTTGTGCGCGCCGGTGTGCAGCAGGTCTTCGCGTTTGAGATAGATCTTCGCGCCGCCGCAGTGTTCGGTGAGACGCGCGGCGTGAAACAGAGGCGTCGGGCCGGCCGGCGTAGTGTTGCAACAGATCTTGTAAGCTCTGATTGAAACGCCTCGTCGTCGCGACTCGCGAGATACGCCGCGGTCAATTCTTCGAGCGGCGCCATCAGCGTTTCGGGAACGAAACGTCCGCCGTACTTTCCCCAATGGCCAAGTGAATCAGGTTGTGCAATTGGCGAGGTCATTTAACGGATTCGCTATCTCAAACGCCGGGAAGTTTCTCCTGCAGCGGCGGCGCAACCGACACGCGATCGCGGCCGGAGTTCTTCGAAACGTAAAGCGCGCGATCGCTCGCGGCGTACAGTGTTCGTTCCGAGCGTCGCGCTCTCCGGGACAACCCGCCACGCCGATGCTCACCGTCACCGTTCCCACTCCTTCAACTCGCTTTCCACTGAGCACAGTTCGCAAACGATTCGCTGCCGCAGCCGCCTTTTCAAGATCCACACCGGCCAGCAACAGTCTAAACTCTTCGCCGCCAAGCCGCGCAGCGGTATCGTTGTCGCGCGAAACCTCTTTCAACGTTTGCGCGATCTGCCGAATCACCACGTCGCCCGCCGGATGACCAAACTTGTCGTTGATCCGCTTCAGATGATCGATGTCGAGCATCAGCAACGCGCACGGCACGCGATAACGCCGCCAGCGTTCGACCTCGCGCGCAAGTGCGACGCGAAAACGGCGCCGGTTCGCAAGGCCCGTTAACGAATCCAGATCGGCATCGGCACGCAGCTGATCGATTTTCTGTCGCAACAGTGACCAACTGCTGCGTCCGCTCGATCAGCAGATCAATCTCCGCGGGATACTCAAAATAATCAAACGCGCCGTTGAGCAACGCGGCGCGACGTCCGTCGACGGTCGCCGGTTCAGAGCCGACCAACACCAGCGGAATGCCATCGTCCGATTGGGCCAACATTTTCGCGAGCTCGCGCATTCTCAAACCGCGCGCTTCAGACGTCGGCGACGACGAGATGCGGACGCGATCGTTGCAGCGAAACCAGTGCGGCGGCGCCGTTCGACACACCGACAACGTCGATGCCTCGCGCGGTAATTGCCTCGACAAACTACGACTGATCTGTCGTCGGTGATCAGCAGCACGCGCCCGCGCGATCGGTCGCCGTTTTTGCCTGTGTTTCTTTTCTCAGCCCGCGCACTCATAGTCAGACCTGGAGAGGCCAACAAATCAAACAAGCTTGTTCGGGGAGGACAATCTGATATTTCCTGACCTTGGGGCAAGGATCAAGAATACTCCGCGACTGTGGGGCACCGTCAAGGTCTAACACTCCGTATCGCTTTTACGAACTGCGCGCAACCGTTCGTGGTTCTTTTTTCCGGGTCTTTCCTCGAGGGCGCTGCACGCGTCAACCGCCGTACGGATCCACGAGATCGGATTGCGTCGTTCAATATTTTGGAGGCTGAGTCCGCCCGCCAGAAACAGCTTCGGGACTGGTTGCGTCACTCGTTGCGCGATCGACCAGTCGAAGACGCGGCCCGTGCCGCCGCGCAAACGCATCGTCTTTCGTGTCGAGCATGATCGCTTCGACTTCGTAATCGCTGGCACGCCAGTTTCGAAATCTGTGGCCAGCGGCGAACGCTTTGATGACGTAGTGTCCGCCAGTTCGCGGCAATAGTCAGGTGATTCGTCGCCGTGCAGTTGTATCGCAGTCACGCCTGCGTCGCTGCGAGCTGTTCACGCGATTGCGGCGAGATCTTCGTTGACGAACACGCCGACCTTGAGAATCGATTCGCGGGAGTTGCAGCGATTATTTGCGCGTGCGGCGTTCGGGAGTGATGTAACGCGGGCTCGGTCTGTAGAAATTGAAACCCAGCGCGTCCGCGCCCGCGTCGACCGCCGCGAGTGCGTCGTTGAGATTGGTGATGCCGCAAATCTTGACGAACGTCATGGCGTGCTCATTAGATCCCGGAGCGCCGCCTCGGGATTTTCCGAACGCATCAACGACTCGCCAATTAAAAATCCGTGATAATCCGGCGTTCCCGAAGTCGCGCAATATCAGTTGCACGTCTTCAGTCCGCTCTCGCTGACGAGCAACGTTCCGCGCGGCGCATCAGCGGCGAGTGATCAGCGACGTCTCGAGTGACACTTCGAAACGTGTGCAGGTTGCGATTGTTGACGCCGATCACTTTCGCGCCGCACGCGATCGCTCGTTGCATTTCTTCACGAGTGTGAACTTCGATGAGTGCGTCCATGCCGAGCTCGTCTTCGATCAGCTTTCTCAAAGAGACGAAGTTTCTCGTCGTCCAACGCAGCGACGATCAATAACACCGCATCAGCGCCTGCCGCTGCCGATTCGTAGACCTGATAATCGTCAAACACAAAATCCTTGCGCAGCACCGGGAGATCCGACGATTTTTTTACCTCGTCGCAGATCATCGAGCGATCCGGAGAAGTAATCTTCTTCTGTTAACACCGAAATCGCAACCGCGCCACCGGCCTGGTAACTCCGCACAATCTACTTCAAATCCGCATCAGCGCGGATCACGCCTTTCGAAGGCGAGCGTCGCTTGAACTCGGCGATGATGTTGATGCCATCGCGCAGCAACGCCTGGCGGAACGCGTGTGAGTTTCGACTCGTAGTTTCGAAACGCGTCTCGCATCGTCGAACGGCTTGTTTCTTCGCCTCGCAACTCGCTCGACGCTTCTGCGCGATGATCTCCGACAAGCACGCTCATGCAGTTCGTCGCCTGAATCAAACATCTCCAACTTCGATTGCGCCGCGCCGCTGTCGATCGCCTCCGCCGCACAGCGCCGCGCCCTCGCGCAAGATCCGCGACCACGCCGCCTAACATCAATGCCGCAGCCGCAGTCATGATCACCAGACGCCGCGCCTCATCGTCACGTCCGCCCGTCAGCACCGCGCGCACAATCGCGGCGTTCGCTTCAGTATCGCCACCGCGCAGATGATCGAGCGACGCAGCTTCGAAACCAAAATCGCTGCGGCGCGATCTCAAACGTTCTCACTTGCCCTTCACGCGCTTCGGCGACGTGCGTCTTGCCCTGCCAGCGTGATCTCATCCAAACCGTCTTCACCATGGACCACCCACGCGTGTTCAGTTCCCAGCGCCGCCAGCACGCTCGCCATTCGCTCCGCGAGATCCTTACGCCACACGCCGATGATCTGCCGCGGCGCGCCCGCCGGATTGCTCAATGGTCCAAGCAGATTGAACGTCGTGTGAATTCCGAGCTGGCGGCGAATGCCCGCCACGCGCGCCGTCGCGCCGTGATAAAGCGGCGCAAACATGAAACAGATCCCGATCTCGTTGAGCGACGTCTTCCGACACTGACGGTATCGCCGAAACGTTGACACCCAGCGCAGTCAACAAATCCGCGCTGCCTGATTTGCTGCTCGCCGCGCGATTGCCATGTTTCGCCACCGGCAACCCCCGCGCCCGCGATCACAAACGCCGCGGCTGTTGAGATGTTGAAAGTCTTCGCGCGACTCGATCCGGTTCCCGCCGTGTCGATAAAACACGAGTGCCGCGCGTTGACACGAACGGCGCGCGACCGAAGTCCGCTCGCCATTCCCGTCAACTCTTCAACCGTCTCGCCTTTTGCCGCGAGCGCAACCAGCGCTGCGGCGATCTGCGCGTCGGTCGCCTCCGCATCAAGCAACGACTCGAGCAATTGCTCCGCCTCCTCGCGATTCAGTCTTCGCGACGAACGAGACGCGCAAGAAATTCAGTTAATCGATGGTTTGACATGCGCAGTGAATCAGAGTCTTCAGAAAATTGGCGAGCAGTTGTTTACCTTCGGAAGTCAGAATCGATTCGGGATGAAACTGCACGCCTTCGACCTTCAATTCGCGATGACGCAATCCCATGATGATGTCGTCCGTCCGTGTGCGCCGAAATTTCCAGACGACTGTCGGCAGCGACTCTTTCTCGACAATCAACGAGTGATAGCGTCCCGCCTGAAAACGATCCGCTCAGTCCCGCAAATATCGTCTTGCCCGTCGTGAATAACCTCCGACGCCTTGCCATGCATCAACTCCGGCGCGCGGATCACGCGCCCGCCAAACGCCTGCCCGATCGCCTGGTGGCCCAAGACAAACGCCAAGCAACGGAATCTTTCCCGCAAAACGCTCGATCACTTCCAACGAGATGCCGGCCGTGTCCGGCGTGCCTGGTCCAGGTGAGATCACGATCCGCTCCGGACGCAACTCCGATTCGATCTCGCTCAACCGTGACGCGATCGTTGCGACGCACTTCAACCTGTCTCGCCCAGCTCGCCGAGATACTGGACGAGGTTGTAAGTGAACGAGTCGTAGTTGTCGATCACCAGCAGCATCAGCGCTTGCCTTTGCAAAACCGCGACCACGTTGTCGCGCTTGTTCGCTGACGGCCCAATCGAGCGCGGTAATCCCGTCGTTGTCTTTCAGCGACGCATCCGCGCCGCGATTCAACAACAAACGCACGGCGTCGTCATTGCCATAAACCGCGGCCCACATCAACGGCGTTCCGCCCAGCTTGTTCTTCACGTTCGGATTCGCGCCTTTGTCCAGCAGCATGGCGAACGATCTCGACGTTGCCTGTTCTGCGCTGCGCCGTGCAGCGGCGTATCGCCGTCGTCGTCCTGCGCGTTCACGTCCGCGCCGCGCGCCAGCAGTTTTTCCACTCGCTCCTTGTTATCGCGCCACACGTAAGTCGACCAGCGCGGGCCTGCCGTTCAATCCTCTGCGCGTTCGCGATCGAGATTCGGTTGATTCAGCAGCGCATCGACCACTTCTTCATACATCGCTTCGAGCGCATGACACAACGCGGTGTAATCCACGCTTGTCTTTGACGTTGACATCGACGCCACGCGTCCAGCAGCACGTTGACAATCTTCGAGATCGCCGCGCGCGGCGGCGGAAATCAAAACCGTGCGGCCGTCGATTCGTCCTGCGCGTTCGGATTGATGCCCGCGTCGAAGAACGCATTGATCGCCATCACGTCGCGCGCCTGCGCCGCCGCAAAAAACTCTTTTCGTCAAACTCGTAACCACGCAGCTTCAGTAACTGCTGCGCCGCTTCCGGCGCAGCTTAGCCGAGTCCGGTTGTTTCACGCAGCCCGCTTGAAACAACAATTAGACACAGCAGTGCAGCAATAGAGCGTCTTCATTTTTTGCATGGACGCACAACCGCACGATTGATCTTCACCGGTTTCTCCGGCTTCTCGCCTTCGACCGGCGCCTGGTTGATCGCGTCTACCACTTCCATTCCTTTTGTCACCGTGCCAAACGCCGAAAACTTGCTGTCGAGATGCTGGCGCTGCGCTAACGAGAATGAAAAAATGCGTCGTGGCGCTGTTTGGTTCGTCGGTGCGCGCCATCGACACGATGCCGCGCACGTGTTTGATGATGCCCGGGTTCGTCAGGAACTTCCGGCGTGCATTCGTTTTGCGAGTTCAGCACTCCACTTTTCGCTCGTCTGAAAGATTGCCACCCTGGATCACGAAGTTTTTCACGACGCGGCTGAACGTCGTCGTGTCGAGCGAGCCGGTCGCGGAGAGGTTCAGAAAGTTTCGCACGGCTTCCGGCGCGACTTCGGGCATCATCGCGATATCGATTGCGCCGAGTTCAGTTTCGAGCGTGACGCATTGGCTCGCCATCTTTTCGACTGAAGCGCCGTCGAATGGTTCGGCGCGTTCTCCGTCGGCGGCGCTGCCGTCGCGAGTGTTCGCTTTTTTCGGGATCGGCTCCTGGCCGCAGTGCGTCAAAGCCACCATCGAAAACAAAACACAAATAAAAGCGTAACTAGTAACTTCACAACCCTCTCTCCGCCATTTCAATCGCGCGAAACATCGCGCGCGCCTTGTTCACAGTTTCCGCATACTCGTGTTCGGGAACCGAATCAGCCACGATGCCCGCGCCGGCCTGGACCATCGCTTCTCCCTCGCGCAAAACGATCGTGCGGATCGCGATGCACGAATCGAGATTGTCGGCATAGTCCATGTACAAAACCGAGCCGGCATAAATGCCGCGACGATCGGGTTCGAGTTCGCGAATGATCTCCATCGCGCGAATCTTCGGCGCGCCCGTGACCGTGCCCGCCGGAAAACACGACGCCGAGCGCGTCGAAGCGATCGAGACCGTCGCGCAGCCGCGAACGCAAACTCGTCTCCAGATGCTGCACGTGCGAATACGTTTCGACCGTCATCAGATTTTCGACCTTCACCGAGCCGTAATCGGAAACACGTCCGAGATCGTTGCGGCCGAGATCGACGAGCATCATGTGCTCCGCGACTTCCTTCTCGTCGGTTTTCAGATCCTCGCTCAGCATCCAGTCTTCGGTTTCGGTCGCGCCGCGTTTGCGCGTGCCGGCGATCGGGCGATAGTCGAGTCGTTGGCCGTGACAACGCACGAGCATTTCCGGCGACGCGCCGATCACTGTTTCTTCACCCGCGCGCAGGAAAAACATGTAAGGCGAAGGATTGATCGCGCGAAGTGCGCGATAGATCTGCAACGCCTCGCCAGTGAACTTGGCCGAAAACCGTTGCGACAACACGGCCTGATAACAATCGCCGGCGGCAATGTACTCCTTGACACGCCGCACGCCGTCTTCGAAAGCGCGCCGGGTCCAGTTTGATTGCAACGAGAGGTTTTCGGAGTTGTCGCTGCGTGATGCGGCTGCTCCGCGGGCAGTGCGTCGCCTTCGAAGATCGTCTTTTCGATTTCGCAGCGTGCGTGCGACCGCTGCGTCGTAGAGCTCGCGCAATCGTTGTGACTGCCGCCGGCTTCTTCAGTGAAGACGATCGAGACGATCTCCAGCCGTTGCTTGACGCGATCGAAAGCGATCACCGTTCGATAAAACATCCAGAGAGCGTCAGTTGGACCAGTCAAGCGGTTGCGTCTCATTGTCTCTGAGCGCCGGTTCAAACCACTGCGCCGCGTCGTAACCGAACGATAACCAACGGCGCCGCCCGCGAATGGCACCAGGCCCGGACGACGCGCGAGCGAGCGCCCGCGGAAGTAATCGCGCACCCATTCAGTCGCGACGACTGGAAACGACTCGGTGGCTGCCCATTGCGTTCGATAAACGTTTGAAACCCCTGGCCGCGGACGACCATCTCCGGATCCGCGCCGAGAAATGAATAGCGCGCGATTCGTTCGCCGCCTTCGACCGACTCGAGCAGAAACGCATAACGCGAGTTGCCGGCGATGCGCATGAACGCGCCGACCGGCGTGTGCAGATCGCGCCAACACCGATCGCACGACAGGCACCACGTTCCCCTGTCCGCGCCTCGCGTTCGAATGCTTCGAATGATGAGGGTTGCAGATCGAGCATTTTACGAACTTCCAACCGGACGATTCGCCGCCAGCCAGTGACCGCCATCGACCACCAACACAACTCCATTGATAAAACTCGCCGCATCCGAACAAATAAACACCGCCGCCTTCTCAATGTCGGCGATTCGCCCGAAACGGCCCGAGCGGAACGGCTTTCTTGAATTCGTTCTTTGATCGGCTCCGGCACGAGGCGCTTCATTCCTTCCGTGTCTTCGATTGGACCAGGCGCGATCGCGTTCACGCGAATTCCATATCGTCCCCACTCAACCGCGAGATTGCGCGTCAGCGCATCGACACCAGCCTTCGCCGCCGAAACGTGAAGCTGCATCGGCGTGCCGAGATAGTGCAGCGTCGCGCTGATGTTCAGTATCTGGCCGCGATGTTCCTTCAGTTGCGCAAACGCAGCGCGGCAAACGTTGAACGTGCCTTTCAAATCGATATCGACGACGGTGCCGAAACCATTCGGCGACAACTCCTCGGCGTTGCAAAGAAAATTCCCGGCCGCGCCGTTGATGACGATATCGATCTTGCCGAACGCTTCGACCGTCTGCGCCACGGCGGTCTCGACGGCCTCAGGCTGACGCACGTCGGCAACAACGGCAATCGCTTTTCCGCCGTTCGCGTTGATGGCGTCAGCCGCAGGTTGCAAGTGTTCCATCTTTCGGCTCACCAGTGCGACGGCTAGCGCCCGCTTCGGCAAATGCACGCGCCACGCCGCCAGTGATTCCCGTGCCACCGCCTGTCACGAACGCGACGTGGCCCTTCAAAATTCCGTCAGTAAAAATCGATTCGCTCATAGATTTATCGCGTCTTCCAGTTTGAATTTTCCTTCGTACAAAGCCTTGCCAACGATAACACTATCCAAAAGCGGTTCGCCTGCGTCACGCAGACGTTTGATATCGTCCAGACTGGAAACGCCGCCGGAAGCTGTCACGTGGACGTTCGCGGCGCGAGCAACGGCGACAGTCTGTTCGATGTTTGGTCCAGTGAGCATGCCGTCGCGCGCGATATCAGTGTAAATGATCCTTTTAACGCCACAGCCAGCAACGGACCTCGCCAAATTTCCGGCTCGATCCGGGTCTCTGTTTCCCATCCGCGCATCATCACTTGACCATCGCGCGCATCGATACCAACACAGATCTTTTCGACCAAACCGATCGACCAACTCACGCAAATGCGTCCGGCGATTCAACGGCAACAGTCCCAAGACCACTCGCGCAACGCCCGCGTCACAAAGCTGTTGCACGTCTTCACGCGACCGAATCCCGCCGCCAAACTCGATCGGCACATCCACCGCTTCCACGATCTTCTTTTAGCACTGCGCGATTTGCGCGATTCGCCTCCCTTGAACGCGCCGTCGAGATCGACCACGTGAATCATCTCCGCCCCCGCAGCGGCAAACTCTTCGCGACCTCGACCGGATTTCATCGTAAACCGTCACGTCGGTCTTGCGTCCCTGGTCCAGCCGCACGCACGCGCCGTTCTTCAGATCGATTGCCGGAATGACGAGCATTATCGTGACACCAGGCCCATCACTTCATCAAACAACAATCCGTTGGTCGCGATCGAGTTGCCGCCGTTGCGGTCCTTGCGCCGCGCCAGTCAGTAAACGTGCCGCCCGCTTCTTCCATGATCGGCAACAGCGGCGCGCAGTCCCACAGATTCATCACCGGATCGAGCATGACGTCTGCCCGGCCGGTTGCGACGAGAACGTAACCATAACAGTCGCCCCACGTGCGGCTCGATGCGTGCGCGACTTTGCAGCGTCGCGGCGGCTTTGCCGAACCCGTAACGCTCACATGCGGTGAAGTCGGTGGACAGCAACAACGCGTCTTCCAGTTTTGCCGTCTGCGAAACTCGCGCCGGCTCGCCGTTAAAGAAACATCCGACAGCCTTTCGCAGCAAAGACCATCTCATTGAGTGCGGGAATATTGACCACTCCGACACTCGTCTCGCCCTCGATCTCAACCGCGATCAGCACGCCGTAAAACGGAACGCCGTGGACGAAGGCAAACGTCCCGTCGATCGGATCGATGATCCAACGCCGGCCTGATCTTCCCTGCGATTCACCTTCTTCCTCGCCTAAGACACCGTCGTCAGGAAACCGTTCGGCGATCTGCCGGCGGATATAAGCCTCAGCTTCGCGATCCGCGATGGTGACGTAGCTGCCGTCGGTCTTCGTGGCTCGTCTCCGGCTGCTTGCGAAAGTAATTCAACGTGATGTCGCCGGCGCCGCGAGCCAGCTCGACCGCAAACTCGAGAAGTTGGTCCGGGTCACTTTTCATTTTCTTCGTTGCGCAAGCTCGTCACGAATTTCGTCAAGACTGACGCCGCGCGCCACCAGCAACACCAGCAAGTGATAGATCAGATCCGACACTTCACTCACGAGCGGTTTCGCATCTTCGTTCTTGGCCGCGATGATCGTTTCGGCTGACTCCTCGCCGACTTTCTTCAGAATCTTATCGATCCCTTTGTCGAACAGGTAAGTCGTGTACGAACCATCGGGCCGTTCACGCTCGCGGCTCTCGATCAGCTTGTAAAGCTGCGCGAGCAATGCGCCGAGGTCTTCGTCCTGCTTCAGATCAAAACACGATCGCGCCCCGGTGTGACATGCAGGGCCCGCGGGTTTGACGAGGACGACGATCGCGTCGCCATCGCAATCCGCAACGAGATCGACGACCTGCTGAGTGTTACCGGACGTTTCGCCCTTGTGCCACAGTTCGTTTCGCGATCGCGACCAAAACCACGTCTCGCGGGTCTCGATGGTGCGCGCCAGACTCTCGCGATTCATGTACGCAAGCGTCAACACTTCGCGCGTGCTCGCGTCCTGCACGATCGCCGGGATCAGTCCCTTTCCGTCAAATTTTAGCTCATCGAATTTTAGATCCGCCTTGTTCATCTCACTTCCACACCACGCGATCGCAAATACGTTTTCACGTCGCCAATCGAAAGCTCTCCAAAGTGAAACAACGACGCCGCCAGCACAGCACTCGCGCCGCCATCGACCAGCGCCTCGTAAAAATGCTCGACTTTGCCCGCGCCCCCCGACGCGATCACCGGAATGCGCACCGCATCGGAAACAGCGCGCGTCAACTCGATGTCGTAACCGTCGCGCGTGCCGTCGCAGTCCATGCTCGTCAAAAGAATCTCGCCGGCGCCGAGCTTTTCCGCGCGCATGGTCCACTCAAGCGCATCCATGCCGACCGCTCGCCGGCCACCGTGCGTAAACACTTCCCAACCGCTCTCGCCGGTGCGTCTGCGCGCATCAATCGCCACGACGATACACTGGCTGCCAAACGTCTCCGCGCAATCGCTAATCAACCGCGGATTCTCAACCGCTGCGGTATTCAGCGTGATCTTGTCAGCGCCAGCGCGCAGAATCGCGCGAATGTCTTCGACCGAACGCAATCCGCCGCCGACGGTAAACGGAATAAAAACTTCATCAGCCACGCGCCGCACGAGATCGGTCACGATGTCGCGTTTGTCCGACGACGCGGTGATGTCGAGAAACGTCAGCTCATCCGCGCCTTCTGCATCGTAACGCTTCGCCTGTTCCACCGGATCGCCCGCGTCGGTCAACGAAACAAAGCGAATGCCTTTGACCACGCGACCGTTGTCAACGTCGAGGCACGGAATGATTCGTTTAGCTAACACAAAAGTTCTTCAGCATTTGTAAGCCGACATGCTGACTCTTTTCCGGATGAAACTGCACGCCACAAACATTGTCCTGGGCCACCACAGACGCGTACCTCACGCCGTATTCAGTCTCTCCAACCATCATCTCGTCGTTCGAGGGTTCGCAGTAAAACGAATGCACGAAATAACAGAACGAACCATCTTCAACGCCACCAAATAATCGGTGTTGCTGTCGCTGTCGAATCCGATTCCATCCCACATGAGGCACGACCAGTTCGTTTTCAAATCGCCGCACGCTCCCACGCAACAATCCGAGACCATCCGTCGTTCCAAACTCATCCGACACTTCAAACAACATCTGCATACCGACGCAAATCCCAAGCAACGGCGTCCCTGCCGCTACTCGTTCCCGAACCAACGAATCAAATCCTCGCCCCCGCAGCGCCTTCATGCACGAAGCAAACGCCCCAACACCGGGCAACACCAATCGTTCCGCACCTCGCAAAACACTCTCATCCGCACTGATCACCGCCTCGCAACCCGTCGCGGCAAACGCCTTCTCCACCGAGCGCAAATTCCCAACACCGTAATCAATAATTGCGACGCGACTCACAGCGATCCTTTCGTGCTCGGCACCCCAGTCACACGACTGTTCAATTCCACCGCCTGTCTCAACGCCCGCGCCGACGCCTTGAACGTCCCTTCGAGAATGTGATGTGTGTTGCGGCCGCGCAGACAGTCGATGTGCAGGTTAAACTTCGCCGTCTCTGAAAACGAACGCCAGAAATGTTCCGCCAGCTCGACCGAGAAGTTTCCGATCTTCTGACGCTTCGTCTGCACTTCGTAAACGAGATAGAACCGGCCCGACAGATCGATCACCGAGCGACACAACGCCTCGTCCATCGGCACCAGCGCTTCACCGTAACGATTGATTCCCTTCTTGTCGCCGAGCGCCTGGACCAGCGCCTGGCCCAACGTGATCGCGATGTCTTCAACCGAATGATGATCGTCGATTTCGAGATCGCCTTTGCAGTTCACTTGCAGATCGAACAGGCCGTGCTTCGCAAACAGCTCCAGCATGTGCTCCAGGAACGGCACGCCGATCGAGATCTTCGAACGTCCGCTGCCGTCGAGCGAAAGCTTCACACGAATGTCCGTCTCTTTCGTCTTTCGATGCACATCCGCTGAACGACTCCTCGTTGTTTTGTTATTCACCGCAGATCTCCTGCAATCCGGCTAACAACTCGTCATTCTCCTCCGGCCGGCCCACACTGACGCGGAAATACTTTTTCAGCATCGGATAGCCGCTGACGTCACGCACCAAAACATCCCGCAGCAACAACTCTTCGAAGACCACCTTCGGCTCGATCTCCGTCTTCACCAGCATGAAATTCCCTTTCGAAGGGATCGGCGTCAGGCCCTTGATCTGCGACAACTGGTCGAACAAGCGCTGCCGCTCGTTGATGATGCGCTTAACGAGCGGACGCAGATCGGTCTCGTATCTGTCGACGGCCATCTCCGCCGCCATCTGCGAAAACGAGTTCAGGTTGTAAGGCAGCACAGCTTTGCGAATCTCGCGCACGAGATCCGGTTGGGCCATCAGGTAGCCGACGCGCAATGCCGCTAGCGCCATCGCCTTCGAGAACGTGCGCAACACGACGAGGTTCTCGTGCTCCTCCAACAGCGGCACGACGGAGTGTTCCGCAAACTCGTGATACGCCTCGTCAATCACGACGAGTCCGTTCGCGATGCCGAGTAGTTTCACCAGATCCTGATCGTCGATCAGACAGCCGCTCGGATTGTTTGGCGAACAGATGATCGTCACGTCAGGCTGCCGTTCTTCGACGACGCTGAACAGCAGATCGCTGTTGTATTGCAGACTGTTCGTTAGCGAAATGCTCTCGACGTCGCCGCCGAGCACTGTCGCCACTTGCCGGTACAGTGCGAACGTCGGTTCGCAGATCAGCACGCGCTTCTTTGGTCCAACGGTGACCATCAACACGGCCTGGATCAGCTCGTTGGAGCCGTTACCGGCGATGATGTGGTCGGCCCTCACACCCGCAAACTCAGCGAGATTTTCGTGCAAACTGGCGGGAATGAAGTCGGGATATCGCGACCATCGCATTTCCTCAAAACGGTGCAGGATCTCCTGTCTGAGCGCGAGCGGCATGTCCCACGCATTCTCATTTTGATTGAGCTTCGTTTGCGCGCGATGCGGCGAGAGCGAGTAGGCGCGCAAACCGCGAACGGCGGGTTTGATAATGTTCAGTATGTTTTTCATCCGTGGCTCCGAATCGAAGCGGACCTCGCGTGGGCGGCTAGTCCTTCGCACTCCGCAAGGGCGGCGATCGAGTCCGACACTTTACTAAACGCCTCAGACGAATAGCGCAACAGGCTGGTGCGCTTCACGAAATCGTAAACGCCGAGCGCCGACGAGAAACGCGCGGTGCGTCCGGTTGGCAGCACGTGGTTTGGCCCAGCCAGATAATCGCCGACAGCTTCCGGCGTGTGTTGTCCGAAGAAGATCGCGCCCGCGTGCCTGATCTTCGCGGCGGCGACTTCGTCATCGCTCGTGACGAGCTGCAGGTGTTCAGGAGCGATCCAATTCGCGATCTCGCAGGCATTGTCGATCGTGTTGACGACGATGATCGCGCCGTAGTCGTTCAACGACGCGGCAGCGATCGCGCGTCGCGGCAGTGACTCGAGTTGACGCTGGACCTCGTGGGCCACCCCAGCGGCGAGTGATTCGCTGGTCGTGATCAGAATCGCCGACGCGTCTTCGCCATGCTCCGCCTGGGCCAACAAGTCGGCGGCGATGAAATCCGCGCGGGCAGTATCGTCGGCGATGATGACCACTTCGCTTGGTCCGGCGATCGAGTCGATGCCGACGACTCCAAACACCAGCTTCTTTGCAGCGGCGACGTACTTGTTTCCCGGACCGGTGATCTTGTCGACACGCGGAATTGTTTGCGTTCCGAAAGCGAGCGCGGCGATCGCCTGCGCGCCGCCGACGGCGTAGATTTCAGAGACGTTTAATTCGCGTAAAGCGGCAGCGAGCGCGGGACTCTCGGCGAGCGTGCGCGGTGGAGTGGCGACGACGATCCGCTCGACGCCTGCGACTTGCGCCGGAACGACATTCATCACGACCGACGACGGATACGCCGCCGTTCCGCCAGGCACGTACAAACCGACACGCTCCAGCGGCGTGATCCGCTGCCCAAGACGAACGCCGTCCGCCGGCGCGATCTCCCACGACTGTTCAAGCTGATGCTCGTGGAATGTTCGCACGTTGCTGATAGCCTCGCGCAAGGCCGCGAGCACGCGCGGATCAACTTTGTCGGCGGAGGCTGCAAGCGTTTGCTCCTCAATGCGCAGATCCGCGGGTTTTAGGTCTACGCCATCGAACCGCGCGGTGTAATCGATCAACGCCTCGTCACCACGAGCACGCACGTCGTCGATGATCGTCGAGACCACGCGCATCAACTCCGGATCGAACGCCACGGCACGCGCTTCGAGGCGCTTCAGAAACTCGTCGAGCACCTGGCGCTCATTGTGACGAATCGTTTGGATCAAGCTCGTTCGCCTCCATTCAACGCCGCGCGCAACGCATTTACGAGCCGCCCAACGGCTTGCGCTTTCAACTGATAACTCGCGCGATTAACGACCAGCCGCCCCGTCGATTCAGTGATCTCGTCCACGACCGTGAGGCCATTCTCACGCAACGTCCTTCCCGTCTCCACCAGGTCGACGATCAGATCTGCAAGCCCGAGCGCCGGCGCAAGCTCCACCGATCCCGACAGCTTGATGATCTCGACGGGCATGCCACGCGATCCAAAATGCGCCGCAGCAATCTGCGAATACTTCGTTGCGACGCGCAACATCCCAACCGCGCGGGTCATAACTTCCGGATCCGCCGCGGCGACGACAATCCGGCAGCGCGCGATGCCGAGATCGAGCGGCAACAACAGGTCTGCTTCGGACTCGAGCAACACGTCGCGCCCAACCACGCCGCAGTCTGCAATCCCATGTTCGACGTAAACCGGCACATCGCCGGGCTTCACGAACAGGAAACGATACTCGCCAGTTTGATCCGTCACTGCGAGCCGTCGCGAGTTGACCTCTTCCGCGCTTAAGCGAATGCCGGCGCGCCCGAGCAACGCCAACGCATCGTCCTGCATTCTGCCTTTCGCAATCGCGATCGTGATCATGACTGTTGCGACACCCTGCGCCCGACAACCTCCGTCAGCGCATCAAGATTCAGCACAAAACCGACAGCCGGTTCCGCCCGTCCGAAGTTGCCGGTCAAACCGTCGTATCTCCCGCCGCGCCCAATGCTTGCGCCTGCGCCATGCACGAAGATCTTCAACGTGAGACCGGTGTAGTAATCGAGGCTCGGCACATCGCCGAGATCGATCTCAAACTCATTCTCCAGACCAAGCGATTCGATTTCAGCCCACAGATCCTCGAGAGCGTTCAACGCCGCGAGAGATCGATCGTTGCGGATCACGTCGCGCGCCGCTTGCAGCACGTCTCGCTTGCCGGTCAGTTGCGCGAGTTGGGCAAACGCACGCCCGTCGTTCGCGGAAAACTCACGCAGGAAGCGATGGAGTTCGGCTGTTTCGCGGGTGTCGATCAACCGGCGCAGTTGTTCTCGTGCGGGCGTGTCGAGATCGAGTTCCGCGGCAAGACCATTGAAGATCTCGACATTGTTTATGGTGATGCAATAACTGGATTGAAGATCCAGCCGCCTGAGTATCTCCGCCGCGAGACGCAACACTTCCAGATCCGCCGGCTTGCCGCCCACGCCGATTAGTTCGCAACCGAGTTGCGTGTTCTCCCGACGCCATTCGGCGTGCGATTGCGGCTGTTGTCGGAAGACCGGAGCGGCGTAGCAGAAGCGCAATGGGCGTGGCCGATCCGCAAGCAGCGTGGCGGCGATTCGCGCGACTGACGACGTCACATCCGGTCGCAAGGCCAGCAAACGTCCGTCGTTGTCAGTGAACCGGAAACCGCGTTGCGCTTCCGTTTGGCCCATGCCCTGCTCGAACAGATCGTAGTAATCGACTGACGGAGTGATCACCTCTTCATACGACCACGTTTCGAAGACAGACATCGCCGCGTCTTCAATCAGGCGACGCAAACGCGCTTCCGCCCCGATGTAGTAGCGCATTCCGGCTGGAATTCGAGAGACCATGGCTACAGAAAATAAAAACCCGCCGCCAGCTTCGGTTGGCAGCGGGTTCTGGAATCGTTTGCGCTGGTTGGTTTAGTTCAGCGCGTGCAACACGATCGCCGGCCCGCCACCGGTGTGGTGGTGATGCCAATATCCATGATGATGGCGACCTGTGCTGAACATTGCCCGGGCCTTATACCTGACAATCGCGATGGTTGTCAAACTTTTCCGCGCGCCGGAGTTCCTCTGCGTACCTCGGCGGTCCTCCGCGTCTCTGCGGTTTATGTGTTTTGCGGTTCTTTTACCGCAGAGTCGCAGGCACGCAGAGTAGACACCACGCAGGGAGCTATTCCTCTCGCAGCGCCACAAGCGGATCAACCTTCGTCGCGCGTCGAGCTGGAAGATAGCAAGCGAGTAGCGCAACAATCGCCAACGTAACAACGACTGAAGCGAGCGTTACCGAATCGGTCGGCGTCACGCCGAAAAGCAAACCGCTCATTAACCGGGTCAGCGCCCACGCGCCTGCCAATCCGGCGACTATACCCAAAAGCGCGAGTCGAAGACCTTGTCTGATCACCAGTCCCAGCACGTTTCCGCGACGAGCGCCCAGGGCCATTCGGATTCCCATCTCTCGCGTACGTTCGGTAACGAAATACGACAGCATTCCGTACAGACCAATAACCGTGATCAGAAGCGCAACGCCTCCAAATACCGCAAATAACGTAAGACTAAACCGGCGCGCATCAAACGACGACGCGAATACCTCGTCGAGCGTGGCAAAACTCATCGGGACGTCGGAACGAAGACCCTGCACCGTCGTCCGCAACGACGGGATCAAGTTCTGCGGATCGGATTGTGACCGGACGACAACCGATAGTCGCGATACCTGCCACCACTGCGGCCGCTGCAATGAGTACCCATAGACCGTCGGCTGAGGTTCACGTTCGAGTGTCGCATCACGCACGTCGCCGACGACACCGACGATCTGCATGAGACGTTTGTCCGTGTCCATGTTGCCGAATTGAATGCGTTGGCCGATCGGGTCCGCATCGGGCCAGTAACGTTGGGCCAACGATTGACTGATCACAGCCACGTGCTGGCCATTCGCTTTGTCGGAAGCGTCGAATAGCCGGCCGCGCAGAAGAGGAATCTTCATCGCCGGAAAGTATCCGGCACTTGCCACACGATACTCCCCATAGCCGGCCTTCGACTGATCGTTGTCAATGAGAAATTGTCCGTTGGCGCCGCGGTCCTTCAGCGGTAAAACGTTTATCCCGCCAACCGCAGACACGCCCGGGAGTTGACTGACACGTTCGAGCAACTGGACATAAAACTGGCGCAGAAGTTCGTCTTCTTCAGGAGACACGGTGCTGGGTAAAGACAAAGTCATCGCCACAGCACCGCCAGTCTCAAAGCCCGGCTGCCTTGCCATCACGTTGATGAAGCTGCGAACAAGCAGTCCCGCTCCGCTCAACAAAACGAGCGTGAGCCCGATCTGCCCGACGACAAGTGCGCCACGGAGACGCGCCCCCTTGCCACCGGCAGTCTGACCGGCCATGCCGCGCTTCAGACCAAGGTTCAGATCTCGACGTGCGCGCAGTCCGGGCAGAAAACTGAGGACCACAGCAATGAGGACGCCGAGGGCACAAGCAAAACCGAGGACACGCGCGTCCACCGCGATCGTGTTCACCCGCGGCAGCGATCCGTTGTCGAGCACCAACAACATGCGTACGGCAACGCCGGCAAGCAGTGCTCCGAGCAATGCGCCGGGTAAAGTGAGCAGCAGATTTTCCGTCAGGATTTGCCGCGTCAGGCGGAAGCGCGACGCTCCTAACGCAACTCGCAAAGTGAACTCCCGCTGGCGCGACATCATCTGGCTCAACAAAAGGTTCGAGAAGTTTGCGCAGGCGACCAGTAGCAGCAAACCAACAGCGCCGAGCAAGAGCCACAAACCCTGTCGCACGTTGCGGGTCAGAAACGTTTGCAGCGGGATCACAGCGAAATCGACTGCATCAGTCTTCTCGCCATGCGTTTGACGCAACTGTTTCGCGATCAGGCTCACGTCCGCTTGCGCCTGTTCGCGCGAGACGCCCTCACGCAACAGACCGAGGACGGGGAAATTGTGCGCTGTGCGGGACGGATTCGGCGGCTCCGTATTCCCGGTGATCCAGACATCGGTTTCCGCGGGATAGTCAAACGACGACGGCATCACACCAACCACATTGCAACTGGCGCCATCCACGTTGAGTTTCACCGCGTCAAAATCGGATCGGCCACCCAAAAACTTCTGCCAGTAGCCGTAACTTACGACGGCCGCTACTGGTCCACCGAACTTTTCCTCCTCTGGAAGAAACGATCGGCCGAGCAGCGGCGGTACGCCCATCGCGCCGAATAAATCTCTTGAGGCATAGGAGACTCTGGCGCGAGTTGGTTCACTTCCTCCCGTTACCACCAGCGGGAAACTACCGGCCGCGACCGCAAGATGCTCAAAACTTCGGTTCTGTGCCGCGAGGTCATGAAAGTTGGCCCCCGCGAAGTTGACTTGATTTCCCTTCGCGTTCACCTCCCGAAGCTGGACCAGACGTTCGGCATGCGGATAGGGGAGAGAACGAAGTAGCAAGGCATCGACAATCGAGAAGATTGCCGTAGTCGAACCGATGCCCAGCGACAGAACCAGAATCACAACTGCTGTAAAACCCGGGCGTTTCAGCAAAGTTCGCAATGCGAACCGGATGTCTTTCATCATGTGGTTCCCCTGGCCCGCCGATTCAACTGCCTGGAATGAATGGACGTGATTGAACGATGTAGATCTGGCCTTTCATGTAGGCCCACTCGATGTCCTGATCGCGATTTCCGAAGACGCGTTTGATGTCGAGAGCAGCACGGACCAGCCGGCGTATGACGTCGTCCGTCAACACAACGCGGTCGCCTGTGATCGGCACTTCCTTCACACCGCCCTTCTCGTCAAACGTCAACAGACTGTCTTCCGCCGAACGCGTCAGCACCTGGACCGCGTTTGTTCGCGGTCGAAAGATGATCTGCTCGGCGATGCGCTGTCCTTCTACGACTTTGATTCCCAACCCGCGTTTCGCGCTGATGTAGATCGCCGCCCGATTTTCAGGATCGAATGGATCGGTGCTGATCATCACGCCGGAACTCTCGGAGTTGATTCCCTCCTGCAACAACACCGCCATGAAGATCTTCGAGTGGTCCACGCCGGCGCGTTCGCGTGCTTCGTACGCTTCGAAGTTCCAAAGCGAGGCCCACACTTTGCGGATCGCGTCGATCAACTCCTGATCGCCGCGGACGTTCGGCACCGTCGTGTACAAACCTGCGCCGCTGAAGTTTGGCAAATCTTCAGAGTTCGAAGAGCTGCGCACAAACAGGCCTTTCCCCGCGTACTCTTTCGCGACCTTCGCCAGCACCTTCTCGCGCAACGCCGCATTGAATTCAGCCGTTTCGATCTGTTGACGTAATGCGACCAGTTTTTCGCGGCGATAAGCTGGATCGTGAACGAACTTCTGATCGTTCAGTAAACCGAAGATCACCTCGTCGAGATCGTTGTCTTTGATGAACTCGTCGTAGTAGTGAAACGGGATCGTAAATCCGTTGGGCACGACGATTCCGGGCAGTCGCGCAAACATCACCTCGCCGAGATTTGCCGACTTCCCGCCAAACGCGATGCTCGCTCGCGCACGCTGCTCGTTGAGGTTGAGCAAGCGCGTCTCGGTCAAACTGTAACGCGGCTTCAGCACATCGAGCCGCTGTGCCTGGCGCTGCTGGTAGATGCGCAACTGGTCCATGTCCGCGCGTTTGATCGTGTAGTTCTCGCGCAGCGTTTCAAACGACACCCACCAGCCGTCGTATTGCTTCAGCAACTCCTTCGCGTTCTTGATGTAGGCGTTCGGAATTCCCCAACCTTTTGCCAGCAGGTTGATGTGCGACAGCGGTGTCGAAGGTTGCGACGTGATAATGCCGGCGACAGGCGGAAGTTGGATCGGAACTTCGTCGAGCACGAGTATCTCGTTGGATCCGATTTCGACGTGGTCGTCGAGTTTCGTGATGATGTGGATCCGGCCGAGTCCTTTTGCGATGTTGAGCGCCTGGTACGCCTGTTCCTTCGCGATGTCGCTTTGCAGCACGCGCTGAATGCCTGTGAGTGAGCGAGTGGCTTCATCCTGGCGCAGAGAGTTTGGCTTGAAGGCGACGGGCTCGAAGAACGTTTTGTTGACGACTTCATATGTGAGCTGAATCAGTTCGGGGGGAATCAGATCGCCTTCCCAGAATTCGAAGGTCCAGCGGCGGATGGGGGTTTGGTAAGCGAGCGTGCCGAGGATGAAGCGGCGGTTCGGCTTGAGATAGTTGTTGATGAAAAACTCGCGGCCGCGTTCAAGCGAGAGATAGGTGCCGTTGACGAAGTCTTTGTGAAAGCTGTAGCGCTTCTTGTTGACGTAGTAGACACGATTGTTGTCTTTGCGATCGATCACGATCATGACGTGCGGAAGGGCATAAGGCGTGTTCGGATCGTAAGTCACTGACACTTTATCGAAGTCGGCCTGTGAGTTGATTGCGGGCAGCGACTTCTGGGCCGCAACGGGAACACAGATCAAAGCGAAAATGAAAAACAGATTGGTTAGTTTCATAACGTCGCGGCTGCTTTTTCGATCTGCGTTACGAGATGATCGACGTGATGCTGTTCAGTTAGAAAACTGTTGATGTTAACTCGCAACGCGCGTTTGCCGTGCAACACCGTGGTAGTGAGCCACACTTCACCCTCGCGTTCTATCGCTTGTTGCAGTTGTTGCTCAGAGTTGGACTTGTGACGAAAACAGCAGACGGCAGTCTCAACCTCGCCCACACGCTCGAAATCGGGAAGCGCGTCGATGCGGCTTGCGAAGTACTGAGTAAGATCGATGTGGCGTTCGACAGTGCGCGCGTAACCCTCGCGTCCCATGAACCTGATCGCCATCCATAACTTCAGCGAGTTGAACCGTCGCGTCCCCATCTGACCGTAACGGAAGAAGTCGAACTCGACGTCGGCGCCGCCGCGATCCTCGCTCAAATACTCCGGAGACATATCAAACGAATCGCGTAGCACGCGTCCGCCTTCGCGCACCAACACTGCCCCACACGAAAACGGAACAAACATCCACTTGTGCGGATCGAACGTGATCGAATCGGCACGCTCGATGCCCTGAAGTTTCGCCTTGTGCTTCGATGAAAAGGCGAGTGGACCACCGTACGCAGCATCGACGTGATACCAGCAGTCGTTCTCGCGTGCGACGGCGGCAAGTTCCTCGATCGGATCGATGACGCCGGTCGACGTCGTGCCCGCGACGCCGACGACGCATGCGGGCAAGTGGCCCTCGTCACGATCGCGCGCGATCTGTTCGCGCAGAGCGTCGACACGAATGTGAAACCGATCGTCAGTCGGGATCTTTCGCAGGCTGTTGCGGCCCATGCCGAGAATATCAACGCTCTTATCGATCGAATAGTGACACTGCTCGGACGCATAGACGACGAGATCGCCCGACGCGGATCGCATGCCGCGATCCTTGATCGTCTGCGCCACACTGTCGCGGGCGCACTTCAACGCGATCAGGTTCGCCTCCGAGCCGCCGCTCGCAAGCGTGCCGAAACTCTGCGCGCCATAGTTCAGAAGATCGCATAACCAACGAACCACACGCGCTTCGATCATCGCGGACGTTGGACCATTACGCCACGCGCCCGCGTTCTGGTTGAGCATGGAAGTGAACACGTCGGCCCAGACGCCGATCGGCAACGGAGTCGGATTAAACTGACCGAAATAGCGCGGACTCGGAACGCCCATCGCGTTCGGCGCCACGTCCTCGCGAAAGCGTGCGAGTATCTCGTCGATCGAACTGCCCTTCTCCGGCAAAGGCTCGTCGAACAGATTCTCCAACTGCTCGGGCGTCGCTTCCGGTGTGACTCTGCGATCCGCAAGTCCGGCGACATGCTCGACCACAATGTCGGCAACCTTTTTCCCTAGCTGGCGATGTTGCTCAACAAAATCATCAATCATATTCTTAAGTGAATGGATGAACTCCTAAGATCAAAGCTATCTGCGTTTGAGCTGGAACTCTCAACAGAAGCCCTGGCCGGGCTAAGCGCCTACTACAGTTTACTAACTCGCTGGAACGATCGTCTCCATCTGGTCGCACCATGCTCGCCGGAAGAGTTCGCGACGAGGCACTTACTCGAGTCGTTGATGCTGCTAAAACACCTTCCTCAGGACGCAAAGATAGCAGACATCGGCTCGGGCGCTGGCCTCCCCATCATCCCCTGCCTGATCGTCCGCCCTGATTTACACGCGACACTAATCGAATCCTCCCAGAAAAAATCCGTGTTCCTTCGCGAAGCCCTCAAGACTGCGGGCCGAAAAGCGACTGTCGTAACACGGCGCTTCGAAGACGTGGAAGCTCCGCCCATATCGTTCGTCACCTGCCGCGCGCTGGATCAATTCACGGAAAAGGTACCGGCGATCATTCAATGGGCGCCACGGGGAAGCTCGCTACTTTTATTTGGTGGGGAGACGCTGCGGCAAAAACTCAGCAAAGAAACTCAGGAGTATAAGATTCCACTCTCGGAACAACGATTTCTCTTTGTCATGACCGTGGATTAGCTTCCAAGAATCGCCCGCTTCGCATCGGCAAGTTCTTCGTCACGCCGGTGATAACCGCAGTCGTCGATGAGCGTCTCAGCGGCTTCGAGATCGGCCTTTGCACTTCCCCACGGATACGTCGACTCACGAAAGAACAGTCTCGCTCGATACAGATGAATATCCGCCATATGCAAGCGCATTGGCCCACGCTCGGCAATCTCCCAGGCCTGGTCCAGGTCTTCCTGTGCGCTGTCTAGTCCCGTGGACGCGCCGGCAAAACATCGCAGCCACGCGCGCGCGAGAAGTCCGAGCGGAATGTATAGCTGTACGCCCGCATTGCGGAGATCTTTCATCATGTCGTCGAAAGTCTTCGTTAAATCTGACTGGTCAGGCGCCGGCACCGAAAGCACGGCCTCATACAGCGCCACACGACTCAACGTAAGCTTGTCGACGACAATTGTGAACAGCGAAGCGCCACTCCAGTCCTGCATCCACGCTAGTGTCTGCCTAGCGCGTTCGTAAATGCTTCGAAGCGCTTCCGTCGATGAGGGGTCGGGACTACGTGAATGGTCCAACATGCGTTGCCAGGCAGCCCGCTCCGCGCCTGCCAGCAGGAAATTGCAATAACGAAAACCTTGCAGCGAGTAAAGAAACTGACGCGCAGGCTGACTCGTGATTTGCATCTCCTCGGCCTCACGGAATCTCGATTCCGCCTTTGCGAACTGGCCGGACATGTACAAGGCGTCGCCGAGCGTCGTCCGATTACCTCTACTCTGAAATGCATCGCCGCCCTGCTCGGCGAAAGTTTCGGCGTGCTTGATCGACAGTTCAGCGTCCGAAATCGCCTCCAACACTTTGCCCAACGTCAGCTTAGCTTCGCTCAGATTGCTCGCCAGGATCGCAGCCGACAAGTAGTCGGTGTTCTTGGTGCTAAGCTTCATGGCTGCGCTCATCGGCTCGATTGCCTCAGTCAGCCGGCCCAGCGATCGCAGAGTAAAGGCCGCTGAGTTCAACAACCATGTCTGCTCTGTTTCATTAAAGGCTGACGAGACGCGACTCCACGGAACTTCAAAGAAAGAAGCGAGCGCGCCGAGAGCAGAACCAAACGCCCCCAGTTTGTTTGTGCTGTAAAACTCATTGCCGCGCATGATCCGCTCAACGTAAAGCTCTAAAGCTTGACGTATTAATCCCGCCCGACAGCCGTGTGCTACGGCGTGATGCAGCGGTTCGAGATCTTCGAGAGTAGGCGCGAGCTTGTTTTCAGTGGTTTGCGACAGGTGTTCATAGAGCCGGCGGTGGGCCGCACTCCAGGCGTCCGGTTGCTGCTTGCGGAGCCGGCGCGCGAAGTACTCGCGCAGCAGCGGGTGAGCATCAAGCGACCCGAGCTCCCCTGAACCGTCTCGATTCACAGTAAGCAGCTTCGCGTCGTCGAGCCGCTTCAAGACGAGGTTCCACTGCGCATCACTCAATGTGGCGAGCGGTTCGGTGAGGTTCGGAATCACCGGCTCTTCCAAAAGCTTCGTCAGGCAATCGGCAGTTGCAGGACGATCGAAGAGACCGAGTAATCGCAGCGTCGCCAGGGCACGTTCGCCTTTTTCACCTTCAGTCTTGAACGCGTCTTCGTACGCCTCCATCACGCGAAACGCGTGGCCCGACCGTTCCTCCGCATCCGCCTCTTCGAGATTGACCAGATCGCGACGACGGATGTCGCCACCGTGCGCCTCGTGAAGATAAGTTCCGAGCAGGTTCAACGTCAGCGCGTGTCCTTTGACGTCTTCGACCAGCTTCTCAAACTCGTTTAGTTGCTCACGGCCGTTGTTGAACGGAATATTTCGCGACGAACTTCCCTTCACACCCAACAATTTCAACAGATGAACACCGGCTTCTCGCGAGAGACGCTGCAGTTTCACTTCCGGAGCACTGGTTTCCCGGAAGGCTGTCAGCTCCGGTAACGAGTAACGCGTAGTGACGATGCACAGGCCTTTGCTGTTTGCAGCCAGGCCTTTGAGCAGTGCGGCGATGCCGGGATCCTTCAACTCACCCGCCGTGGGCGACGTCGGCGCGTATTGAAGAGGTTCGAGACCGTCGAGGATCAGAAGATTGTTTCGCTCGCCGACGATGCGAGCGAGCCGTTGTCCTTTTTCGTAAGCCCCGGCGCTGCTCGCGGCAAACTCTCTATCCGACTCATCACCGAAGAACGTAATTGCTTCTTTAAAGAACAAGTCGGAAGACACGCCGACCTGCTCGCGCGTGCCTTGGTTGAAGAACGACCAGGCAAACGCGGCGTCGCAACCGGGCCAGCCGCGATGTGACAGCTTCGTCGTCCAGTTCGCGACCAGCGAAGTCTTCCCTTCACCGCCGAGCGCAACGAACGTAATTACGCGGGCTCGCGGCGATTCAGCACGCTGGACCTTCAGCCATGCGGCGTCGAGCAATGCGAGTTCCTCGTCGCGACCAACTAGTTTCGCCGGCGCAAACTTGTCGATACGCGAGACTTCGGCACGAAACTCAAACGCCGCTACCGGCTGAATCGAACCGGCAAAGTCCGCAGAGCTCCTGCTTATCTTTGAAGGAGTAGTAGAGGTAGTTCGCGTTTTTGATAGCGTCACGATGCGCTAGCTGGTCCGATGCCTTTTGGTTGTCTTCGGGCTTCTCATCAGGCTTCGGGGGATCGCGAACCGTCGCATCCTGCGAAAGAAAAATGAAGATCGGCTTGTTCAACTCACGCGCGATGTCGAATTCCAACTGCGTATATGAGCGCCGCGGTTTGTCTGCCGGCCGCTGCTTAGGTTCGGCCCCGTACCGAAAGCCGGCGATGTGAATCACGGCGTCAGCTTCGCTCAACTTCCGTCGCAGCATCTCTTCCACTGTGCGGTAGTCGGTTTCAAAGCTCGACGATTGATTCTCGACGAAGCAGCCCTTCTTCTGGATCTCGATTTCGACGGCATCACGGAAGGATCCGAACTCGTGGGAAACACCGCTGAGGAAGATGGTGGGACGCGGTTTCATGGCCAACGCGCTTATTCTACACGTATTGAACGCATCAGGAAGGTTCTTCGCGGATGACCTCGATCGGTTTTTTGTCTTCGCGCAGGCCCTGGAACGATGGATGACGAATAACGCCCTCGTCCGTCCATTCGGTGAACGCGACCTCGCCGACGAGCGTCGGTTCCGCCCAAACGGCGCGTCGCAAGCCGGGGTCGTTGGGTATTTCGGCAAATGGTCGCGTCTTGCGCGCCAACTTATCCAGCGTTTTCTTCAAATCAACACGCATCTGGTTACTAAATCCGGTCCCGGCGCGGCCCGCGTAGATCAGTTTCCCTTTATCGTAAACACCAAGCACCAACGAACTGAACGGAATTCCTTTGTCTGACAACGTGTAACCCGCAATCACAAACTCCTGCCGCCTCAGACATTTGATCTTCAACCAGTTACGACTACGCGTCGACTCGTACGGCGAATCCGCAAGCTTCGAAACAATCCCTTCGAGTCCAAACTTACACGCCTCTTTCAAAAACTGCGCGCCATTACCCTCAATGTGATCGCTGTATCGCAGCGGACTCTTCTCATCGACACCCTCCAACAACTCGGCCAGAACTTCCTTGCGTTCGCGTAACGTACACCGCGTCAGATTGAACCCATCCACATACACAAGATCAAAAACATGAAACATCAGCCCCGCACCCATGTTCTTGTTGATCTGTTGCTGCAGCTTTTGAAAACTCGCGCGACCCGATGCGTCCAACGCCACAACCTCTCCATCAAGGATCGCGCTCTTCAGTCGCAACGCTTTCACCGCTTTGCCGAGCGTCGGAAACTTCGTCGTCCAATCTTTGCGATTACGCGTCCAGAACCTCACTTGTCCACGATCCACGTGACATAACAAGCGATAGCCATCGAGTTTGAGTTCGTGAAACCACGCATCACCGGACGGCGGCTTGTCGACCAGTGTCGCAAGCTGCGGCGGAATAAATTCGGGCATTGCGGCTTTTCGCGCACCCGTCATGGATTTGAGAAGGTTCTTATTCATCAACGGTTTACGATTGTACTGCGTCCGGCACCACGTTTGCAGCTATTGGCAACGATGTACGCGATTAGAGCAATCAATGAGATTTATCATGTCATCACGCGTGGCGGACAACATACGTTGTGCGGATTGCGGGTCAGTCGTATTAAGTTAGATCAGAACGGTCACCGTTTGCAGTTAGTCAATGAAATACCGACCGACAAGGCGATGTGCAAACACTGCGAACGGATCAAGGGTCAGGAGACTGGCGAGTAAGATTGCTAAATGGCCCGCTGCATCAAGAGACGCAGCGGGCCATTTGTCTAACGGATTAATTTACCAACTACTCTTCGGCTTCGGGAGCAGCGACAACCTCGCCATCGCCATCGCCCGCCGCCACGGACGGAACCACTACCGGTTCACGCGGAGGCAACACGATGTCGTGACCACCGACGATGTCGGGAAACTCATCGAGGTCGCGTTCACGCGCTTGATCGATCGTCTCATCGCGTTCGATATCAACGTTGCGGTAGTACTCCATACCGGTACCGGCCGGAATCAACCGCCCCATGATGACGTTCTCTTTCAGGCCCCGCAGGTAGTCAACGCGACCGGAGATCGCCGCTTCGGTAAGCACGCGAGTCGTCTCCTGGAACGATGCCGCCGAGATGAACGAATCGGTCGAGAGCGACGCCTTGGTGATACCCAACAGCAGCGGCTCAGCCTGTGCGACTTCGCCATCGTCCTGCCGGACGCGCTCGTTCTCGTCCTGGAAGCGGAAACGATCGACCTGCTCTTCGAGCAGGAACTCGGTGTCGCCGACTTCCTTGATCTTCACCCAGCGCAACATCTGACGAACAATCACTTCGATGTGCTTGTCGTTGATGTTCACACCCTGCAGACGATAGACCTCCTGAATTTCGTTCACGAGGTATTCCTGCAATCGGCTCATACCGAGCACGCGCAGAATGTCGTGCGGATTCAGTGGTCCGTCCATCAACGCTTCGCCGGCACGAACACGATCGCCGTCCTGCACGTTGATGTGCGTACCGCGCGGGATGTCGTACTCGCGCTCTTCACCGTCGTCGCCGGTGATGATCAGCTTGCGCTTACCTTTCGAAATCGCGCCGAGCGTGACCGTACCGTCGATTTCAGACATGACCGCAGTTTCAGCGGGCCGGCGAGCTTCAAACAGCTCGACGACGCGCGGCAGACCACCCGTGATGTCCTTCGTCTTCGTGGTCTCGCGCGGGATCTTCGCGATGATGTCGCCCGGCTCGACTTCTTCGCCGTCCGACAGCATCAGGTTCGCGCGCACCGGCATCTGGTAAGTCTTCAGCACCTTGTTGCTGGCGCTGCGGATTTCCAGACGCGGCTGTTTCTTTTCGTCCGGTGAGTCTTTCACGACCACGCGCGACTGACCGGTCACTTCGTCCACTTCTTCGTCGAACGTCACGCCTTCCTTCAAGTCCTGGAACTTAACGTGTCCAGCGACTTCGGTCAGGATTGCGAACGTGAACGGGTCCCACGTGGCGAGCAGTTGGTCCTGCGTCACGCGAGCGCCGTCTTCGACAAGGATGTGGGCGCCGTAAACGATCTGGTAACGCGCCGCTTCACGGCCGCGGTCGTCGATGATGATCAACGAGCCGTTGCGGTTCATCGCGATGCGCTCGCCCTTGCGGCTCTTGACCGTTTGCAGCTCGAGATACTTCACCGTGCCGTCCTGGCGAGCCTCGTGTTTCGACGACTCTTCAAGACGCGCGGTACCGCCGATGTGGAACGTACGCATCGTCAACTGCGTGCCCGGTTCGCCGATTGACTGTGCGGCGATGACGCCGACAGCTTCACCGATTTCAACCGGTCGACCAGTTGCGAGGTTGCGTCCGTAGCACTTGATGCAGCAGCCACGACGCGATTCGCAGGTCAACACCGAACGAATACGCACGCGCTGCACGCCGGAACGCTGAATCTCGGCAGCCAGGTCTTCGTCGATCTCCTGGTTCGCCGCGACGATGATCGAACCTTCAATCGGATCGGTAACGTCGTCGAGCCCCGTGCGGCCGACGATGCGGTCGCGCAACGACTCGATCTCCTCGCCGCCTTCGACGATGGCACTCGCGGAGATACCGCGCAACGTGCCGCAGTCGTCTTCGCTGATGATCACATCTTGAGCAACGTCGACGAGACGGCGGGTCAGGTAACCCGAGTCCGCGGTCTTCAGCGCAGTGTCGGCCAGTCCTTTGCGAGCGCCGTGTGTCGAGATGAAGTACTGCAACACGTTCAAGCCCTCGCGGAAGTTTGCCTGGATCGGGGTTTCGATGATTTCGCCTGACGGGCGAGCCATCAGACCGCGCATACCCGCCAACTGGCGAATCTGCTGTGCCGAGCCTCTCGCGCCGGAGTCGCTCATCACGAGGATCGGATTGAGTTCGCCGCTCGATCGTTCGCGATCGTCCATCGCCTTGAACATCTCCTTGGCGACTTTGTCGGTCACTTCAGACCAGATTGCGATCACCTTGTTGTAGCGTTCGCCGTTAGTGATAACGCCGTCTTGATACTGCTGCTCGACCGCGATCACGTCTTTGTCGGCCTTGTCGACAAGTCCCTTCTTCGACGGTGGAGTTACCAGATCGTCGATGCCGATCGAGATGCCGGCCTTGGTCGCGTACAGGAAGCCGAGCGTCTTCAGATCGTCGAGCATCTTGACAGTCATCTCGTGACCGAGACGAATGTGCGAATAGTTGACCAGCGACTGAAGACCTTTCTTCTTCAACGTGCCGTTGATGAAAGGCAGACCGGCAGGTATTGAGTCGTTGAAGATCACGCGGCCCACGGTCGTGTTGATAACGCGTCGCACGTCGTCCTGAACCACCGCGCGCAGGATGTCCTGCGGATCGTGTTCCTGAACGAGGTCGATCAAGTCGCCCATGATGCGCAGCTTGATCGGCGTCTGCGTTGTGACTTCGCCGGCGTCGAGTGCAAGCAGCACTTCTTCCAGTGAAGCAAACACGCGGCCTTCGCCCTTTGCGCCCGGACGATCGCGAGTCAGGTAGTAAATACCGAGCACGATGTCCTGCGACGGCACGGCGATTGGCTGTCCGCTCGCGGGGCTCAGAATGTTGTTGCTCGAAAGCATCAACACTGCCGCTTCGATCTGCGCTTCCGGACTCAACGGAATGTGCACCGCCATCTGGTCGCCGTCGAAGTCGGCGTTGAATGCCGTACAAACGAGCGGATGGATCTTGATGGCCTTGCCTTCGACGAGCACGGGTTCAAATGCCTGAATGCCGAGCCGGTGGAGCGTGGGAGCGCGATTCAAGAGCACCGGATGCTCGCGAATCACTTCTTCCAGAATGTCCCAAACGACGGGTTCCTGGCGTTCCACCATCTCACGCGCTTGCTTGATCGTAGCGGCGTGCCCCTGTTTCTCGAGTTGGTTGTAGATGAACGGCTTGAACAGTTCGAGCGCCATCTTCTTCGGCAACCCGCACTGGTGCAGTTTCAACTCCGGACCAACGACGATCACAGAACGTCCGGAGTAGTCGACACGTTTACCGAGCAGGTTCTGACGGAAACGTCCCTGCTTGCCTTTCAACGTTCCGCTCAACGACTTCAGCGGACGGTTGTTGACGCCGCGCAGCACGCGACCGCGACGGCCGTTATCAAACAACGCATCGACCGCTTCCTGAAGCATGCGCTTTTCGTTGCGCACGATGACTTCCGGCGCACGCAGCTCCATCAGCTTCTTGAGACGGTTGTTGCGGTTGATGACGCGTCGATACAGATCGTTCAGGTCAGACGTCGCGAAGCGTCCGCCATCCAACGGCACGAGCGGACGCAACTCGGGTGGAATCACCGGAATCACGTCGAGGATCATCCAGTCAGGACGGTTTCCGGATTTCAGGAAACTCGTCGCGACTTTCAACCGCTTCGAATATTTCAGTTTCTTCTGTTGCGAGGTCTCTTCCTTCATCCGCTTGCGCAGATCGGTGGCGAGCTCCTCGACGTCGACCATCGCGAGCAGTTCCTTGATCGCTTCCGCGCCCATCTTCGCGACAAACTGCGCGGGATAATCGCGCACGAGTTCGCGATAACGCTCGTCGCTCACAAGCTCGCGCTCTTTCAATCCGGGCACGTCGCCGGGATCGATCACGATGTACGACTCGAAGTAGAGAACCTTCTCCAGTTCGCGCAACGGAATGTCGAGCAGGTGGCCGATGCGGCTGGGAAGACCTTTAAAAAACCAGACGTGCGAACACGGGCTGGCGAGGTCGATATGGCCCAACCGCTCGCGACGCACTTTTGCCTGGGTTACTTCGACGCCGCACTTGTCGCAAATCACTCCGCGGTGCTTCATGCGTTTGTACTTACCGCAGAGACACTCCCAGTCCGCCACCGGACCAAAAATGCGCGCGCAGAAAAGTCCGTCGCGCTCGGGTTTGAACGTGCGGTAGTTGATTGTTTCCGGCTTGGTCACCTCACCATGCGACCATTGCCGGATCTTTTCCGGTGACGCAAGTGAGATACGAATAGCTTCAAAATCAGGAGCTAGTTGCGTCTTTTCTTGTTGGAATCGAAACATTATTTCTCCTTCTATTTACCGGAATTACGGATTGCGAGCATTGTCCGAATAGTCGCTAATTCCGTGCATCTGTCAGCACATATCTTCGTCATTAGGCTTCAACAGCACTGGTGACGATCGCTTCACCAACACCATCTTCCACGCACCGTCACCGGCGGCCTTCTTGTTAATCAATTCGACGTCGAGACAAAGCGACTGTAGTTCACGCACCAGCACGTTGAACGACTCGGGTAGACCCGGATCGAAGTCGGCTTCGCCTTTCACGATTGCCTCGTAGATCTTGGAACGTCCGGCGACGTCGTCAGACTTCGCCGTCAGCAACTCCTGAAGAATGTGCGCCGCGCCGTAAGCTTCGAGCGCCCAAACCTCCATCTCTCCAAAACGCTGTCCGCCAAACTGCGCCTTACCGCCGAGCGGCTGCTGCGTGATCAAGCTGTACGGTCCAATCGAACGAGCGTGAATCTTGTCGTCGACCAGGTGCGACAGCTTCAACATGTAGATGTAACCGACTGTCACTTTCTGTTCGAACGGGTCGCCGCTGAGTCCGTCGTACAAGCACAGCCTTGCCCGACTCGTTGACGATCTCGGGAAGTCCGAGCTCCGTGGCGCGGTCGCCGGCGTCGCTGCAGCTTCTTCTTGATCTCGCTTTCGCTGGCGCCGTCAAACACCGGCGTCGCGAAGTGCAGACCGAGAACGCGCGCGGCCCAGCCAAGGTGCGTCTCGAGAATCTGGCCCACGTTCATGCGCGACGGCACGCCCAGCGGATTCAGCACGATCTCGACCGGCGTTCCGTCCGGCAGGTAAGGCATGTCTTCTTCCGGAAGGATCCGGGCGATGACGCCTTTGTTACCGTGACGTCCGGCCATCTTGTCGCCGACCGAAAGTTTGCGCTTCATGGCGATGAAGACTTTCACCATCTTGATCACGCCCGGTGAAAGCTCGTCGCCCTGTCGCAGCTTCGCGATCTTCTCTTCGTAGATGTCCGAGAGGATCTTGATCTGGCGTTCGGTTCGATCTTCGTACTCTTTGATCTCGGCGCCGATGTCGATACGCGACGAAGCAAGCTGCACTTTGCGCAGCGCCTTCGGTTCGACCGCCTTCAGCATCTCGCGCGTGATCGGAATGTTCTTCTCAATCAATACTTCGCTGTTGGCGGTCAGATCCGCCGAAAGCTTGCGGCCTTCGAGCAGTTCGTAAATTCGCTCGTCGCGCTGTTCGCGCAGGATACGAATTTCGTCTTCAAGGTCGCGCCGCAGGCGATCTTCTTCGTCCTGCTCGATCGCGAGTGAGCGCTGGTCTTTCTCCTGTCCCTTGCGGGTGAAGACCTGCACGTCGACGACGGTGCCGTCGATTCCCGGCGGGCTGACGAGCGAAGCGTCTTTAACGTCGCCGGCCTTCTCACCGAAGATCGCGCGCAGCAGTTTCTCTTCCGCCGTCAATTGCGTCTCGCCTTTCGGCGTGACTTTACCGACCAGAATCGATCCCGGTTTCACCTGGGCGCCGATGCGAATGATGCCGCTCTCGTCGAGATCGCGGAGCATGTTTTCGCCGACGTTCGGAATGTCGCGAGTGATCTCTTCCGGACCGAGTTTCGTGTCGCGCGCTTCGATTTCGAGCTCTTCGATGTGAATCGAGGTGTAGTAGTCCTCTTTCACCAAGTCGCTCGGAAACGAGGATCGCGTCTTCGAAGTTGTAACCGCGCCACGGCATGAACGCGACGAGCACGTTACGGCCGAGCGCGAGCTCGCCGCGGTCCGTGCATGGACCATCGGCGATAACCTGGCCTTTCTCTACGCGCTCGCCGACGTGGACGATCGGACGTTGATTGATACAGGTGTTCTGGTTCGAACGCTTGAACTTGATCAACGTGTAGATGTCGGCGGTCACCTCGCGAGAGATCGTGCCGTCGACATTGTGATCGGCCTTGACGATGATGCGTTCCGAATCGACATAGTCGACCACGCCGTCGCGCTTGGCGACGACGACCGCGCCGGAGTCACGAGCCGTGACCTTCTCCATGCCGGTGCCGATGTACGGCGCTTCCGCACGGAGCAGCGGCACTGACTGGCGTTGCATGTTCGAACCCATCAACGCGCGGTTCGCGTCGTCGTTTTCCAGGAACGGAATCAGCGACGCGGCCACGGACACGAGCTGTTTCGGCGAAACGTCGACGTACTCGATGTCCTTGCGCAGAGCGAGAATGAACTCGCCTGCTTTTCGCGCCGCGTTGCGCTCGTTGATGATGTGGCCGTCTGCGTCGAGTTCGATGTTGGCCTGGCCGACGACGTGTTTGTCTTCCTCCCACGCCGTCAGGTAGAACGGCCATGGTTCGACGTCCGCCCTGCGCGATTCGCCGGTCGAGCTTCTTGTTGCCCTTCTCGACGTCCTCGAGCGGAACGTGATCGCCGGGCTTGAACTTCGTGTCGCCGCCATTGATCACGCGCACGTACTCGACGACGCGCCCGTCATTCACCTTGCGATACGGAGCTTCGATAAACCCGAACTCGTTGATGCGCGCGAAGCACGACAGACTCGAGATCAATCCGATGTTCGGACCTTCAGGCGTCTCAATCGGACAGATGCGGCCGTAGTGCGTCGGGTGAACGTCGCGGACTTCGAACCCCGCGCGTTCGCGTGACAGACCACCCGGTCCGAGTGCCGAAAGACGCCGCTTGTGCGTGATTTCGGAAAGCGGATTGGTCTGGTCCATGAACTGCGACAACTGGCTCGATCCGAAGAACTCGCGCACCGCAGCCGTCACCGGCTTGGCGTTGATCAGATCGCGCGGCATCGTCGTCTGCATTTCCTGGTGAATCGACATCTTCTCCTTGATGGCGCGCTCCATTCGTTCCAGACCGATGCGGAACTGGTTCTCCAGGAGCTCACCAACCGCGCGGACGCGGCGGTTTCCAAGATGATCGATGTCGTCCGCCTGAAACTCAGACGGGTTCTTGCGCATCTTCAGCACGTAGCTGACAACTTCGTAGAAGTCGTGCGCGGAAAGGAACGGATCGTCGATGCGCTGGAGTTCCGGCTTGCCCATCTTGATGTTGAACTTCAGACGTCCGACGCGCGAGAAGTCAAACTTCCGCGGATCGAAGAACATCGCTTCGAGCAATCGATAAGCAGTCTGCACGGTCGGCGGATCGCCAGGACGCATCTTGCGGTAGATTTCCAGCAGCGCGTCGACGGGCTTGGTGATCACGTCTTTCTTCAACGTCAACGACAACACCGGACCGACGTCGTCGCGTTCGGGGAAGAAGATCGAAAACTCCTTGATGCCCCCTTCGATGATCTCCTGCAGTTTCGCAGGCGTGATCTCGTTGTTAGCTTCGAGAATGATCTCGCCGCTCTCGGTATTAACGATGTCGCCGAGCGCGAAAGAACCTTCGAGCTGCGACGAGTCGATCTCGACTTCGCCGACGTTCGTCTTCCGCATCTGATCGAGCGCAGATAACGTGACTTTCTTGCCGGCGCGAACGAGCGCGTCGCCGCTCTTTCCCTTGATGTCGTAGTCGACCTTCATTCCGACCAGGTGCGTCAGTCCTTCCTGTGGCACCTGAACGTGCAGACGGCCCTCTTCGATACGGACCGTGTCGGTGACATAAACCGCCTTCAGCATGTCTTCGTCAGTGAAAGACGCGTTCTTGACCGCCTCCTCCAAATGCGAATCGGTGCGCAGTCCTTTCAGATCGACTTTCTGGTTGAACCAGAGTCCGAGCGCACGCAGGAAAATCGACGCCAAAAACTTGCGCTTGCCGACGCGCACGTAAAGCAGGTTCTTCTGGTCGTATTCAAACTCGACCCACGAACCGCGATACGGAATGATCTTCGCCACGTAGATCGCGCCGCGTTTGAAGAACACGCCCGGCGAACGATGAAGCTGCGAAACGATGACGCGCTCGGTTCCGTTGATGATGAAAGTGCCGTTGTCGGTCATCAACGGGATTTCGCCGAAGAAGACTTCCTCTTCCTTGATGTCGCGAATCGACAGGACCTCGGTGTCGGGGTCTTTGTCGAAGACGGTCAAGCGGATCTTGACCTTCAGCGGCACGCTGTAACTCATCCCGCGTTCCTGGCACTCCTGCTGATCGTGCTTATGCTTCAGACCGACAGGCTCGCCGCAGTTTTCGCACAACTGCGGGCGCACAAAGTTGAACGTGCCGCAGCGGTGACACAGGGTCTCGCCGGCGGCGAGTGGGTTTACCTTGATCGTCGAACCGCAGTTTTTACAGTTCGAGCGCAGGTAGTTGAGTCCTTCGAGGCGGCCGCATTTGCACTGCCAGTTACCAATCTGATACTCGACGAAATCGAGTGTGGCAGTGCCACGGAAATCCGAGATCGGAAACACTGACTGAAAGACCGCCTGCAGTCCGGTCTTCTCACGTTCTTCCGGAAGGAGATCCATCTGCAGGAACCGGTTGTACGACTCCCTTTGGATCTCGATCAGATTGGGAATTCGGACGGCCGTCGCGATCTTTGAAAAGTCGACTCGTTCAGGAGCCTGACTGGTTCTTCGCCCTAAGCCCGTATTGACTGTATGAAGCAGATTTGCAGACATGTGAGATTCCTTATTTGATAACCGAAAAGCCTAAAATACCCGGGGACGCCGAAAGGCGGTCAGAGCGCACAAGGCCCTGACCGCTTCTTCGCAAAAGCGGCGGATTCATCCGTCAATTTTTTTGGGAGTAACGCCAGCGCCTCCAATACTCCCCTTAACTTAGCCAACTAATAATTTAACTGTCAAGCCGGGTCGCAGATAACACAGATTGCAAAACTTTGTGTTACTTAACCTCAACGGTCGCACCCGCATCGGACAGCTTCTGCTTGATGGTTTCGGCTTCTTCCTTCGAAACGCCTTCCTTCACTGCTTTGGGGGCTGCTTCGACCAGATCCTTGGCCTCTTTCAAACCAAGCGCAGTAACCTCGCGGACGACCTTGATCACGTTGATCTTATTGCCGCCAATGGCCTGCAGGATCACGTCAAACTCGGTCTTTTCTTCCGCTGCGGCCGCTGCTTCACCGCCACCGCCTCCAGCCGCTGGAGCTGCCGCCACTGCCGCGGCTGCCGCCGAAACGCCGAAGGTCTCTTCCAACTCCTTGACGAGCTGTGAAGCTTCCAGAAGCGTCATGTTCTTCAAAAATTCAATTACGTCTTCGCGTGTTGCTGCCATGATTAACTTTCTATCCTCCTCAAAAAATCCTACGCCGTCTTCTGTTCACCGATCTGTTTGACAACTATCGCCAAGTTGCGTGGTACGGCCGAGATAACTGTGACCAAACGCTGCGCCTGGCAGTTGATGAGAAACATTATTTTCGAAATCAACTCTTCCTTCGACGGAAGACTCGCAATGGCTTCCACCTCGTTCAGAGCTACTACCTTGCCTTCGACGATACCGGCCTTGAACGTAAAGATGTCCGGGTTTGCCTTCGCGAATTTCGAAATCGCCTTCGAAAGCCCCACCGGATCGCCATTGCTCAGTGCCACTGCCGTCACACCCTTGAAATGTTCGCTCGCCGGCTCGAGGACCGTGCCCTCGGACGCGCGGCGCGCCAATGTGTTCTTTACGACCTCGTACGAAACGCCAGCTTCGCGCAACTGGTTGCGGAGCTCCTGGTCCTTCGCCACGGTCATCTTCCGGAAGCCGACCACCATCGCCGCCTTCGCATTCTTGAATGCTTCGGTGAGTTGCTCGAGGTCTTCCTGTTTTCTTGCTTTAGTCTTCATCGTCTTCGCTCCTCACCTTTACTTGGCGTACGCTGCTTCGTCGAGCAAAACTCCCGGACTCATCGTCGAGGCCAGGTTAACTTTCTTCACGTATTTGCCCTTGGCGGTTGCCGGTTTTGCTTTCACGACCGCGTCGAGCAACGCTTTCGCATTCTCGCGAAGCTTGTCGTTTTCAAATGAAACTTTGCCGACGCCAACGTGAATCACGCCCGTTTTGTCGACGCGATACTCGACCTTACCGGCTTTTGTCTCTTTCACCGCAGTCGCCACGTCAGGCGTGACCGTGCCGGTCTTCGGATTGGGCATCAGGCCGCGGGGGCCGAGCACTTTACCGAGCCCGCCGACGAGCCGCATCATGTCGGGCGTCGCGATAACTGCGTCAAAGTCGGTCCAGCCGCCTTTGATCCGGGTGACGATGTCTTCACCGCCGACGATGTCCGCGCCCGCTTCCTCTGCTTCTCTGAGCTTGTCGCCCTGGGCGATCACGACGACGGTTTTGGTCTTGCCGAGACCGTGCGGTAACACGAGCGTGCCGCGTACGAGCTGATCCGCTTTACGCGGATCTACGCCGAGCCAAACCGTCAATTCAACTGTTTCGTCGAACTTCGCAAACGAGAGCTCTTTAATCTTGGCTACGCCGCTCGCGAGATCATACTTCCGCCCCGGCTCGATCTTTTCGAGCGCAGCGCGATACTTCTTTCCGTGTTTCTTCATTATTGACTCCTGAGGTGCAAACGGGATTTCGCGAATCCCTCCCTCTCATCGGACCTACTCGACGGTGAGGCCCATTTGTCTGGCGGTACCTTCGATAGTTCTGATAGCAGACTCCAGACTTGTGGTGTTGAGATCCTGCAATTTCGTTTTTGCAATCTCTTCAATCTTGGCTTTCGAAATCGCTCCAACCTTTTCGCGGTTCGGCTTGCCTGAACCCTTCGGAATTCCGGCGGCTTTCTTCAGCAGGTCGGCTGCCGGCGGCGTCTTGGTCTCAAACGTGAACGAGCGATCGGCGAAAACCGTGATCACGACGGGGATCTTCAGGTCGGGATCCATCTGGGCTGTTTTGGCGTTGAATGCCTTGCAAAACTCCATGATGTTCACGCCGTGCTGACCCAGCGCCGGTCCGATCGGCGGCGCCGGATTCGCTTTGCCCGCCGGAACCTGCAGTTTTATATAACCAGTTATCTTCTTTGCCATAAACTACTCTTCTTCCGCAAAAGTGACCTTCTCGACGTCGAGGAAGTTCAATTCGACGGGCGTCGATCGCCCGAAGATGGTCACGGTCACTTTCAATGTCGACTTGTCTTCATTAACTTCTTCAACCTTACCCGTAAAACTCTGGAACGGACCGGACTTGATACGCACCGTCTCGCCGGCGGCATACGAGAACTTCGGCTTCGGCTTTTCGGCTGCTTCCGTCACGTTGTGAACAATCTGATCGACTTCCTGAGGCGTCAACGGCGTCGGATTGTGACCACCGACAAATCCGGTCACCTTCGGCGTCGACTTGATCATGTGGAACACGTTGTCAGGGATGTGTCCACGGTCGTCGCACTCGATCTGCACCAGCACATAACCGGGATAAAACATGCGCGACGATTCGATACGCTTGTTGCCGCGCATTTCGACAACCGTCTCGGTCGGCACCAGCACCTCGATGATCTCGTTCTGGAGATCCGTGTCGCGGATGCGGGCTTTGAGACTATCGCGTACTTTTTTCTCGTGTCCCGAGTATGTGTGAAGGATAAACCACTGCTGCATTAGAAAAACTCTTTTCCTCAGGCAAGGCCCAACAACCCTGTGATTTTCGCTATCACCCACTGCAGTGCCGGAATGAATCCCGTACGTCAGAGCCTGATCGATTCCCCATAAGTAGAAAGCGAAGAACGCAACCGCGACCAGCGTGATCAGCGTCGTGTTTTGCACGTGCTGGAGTGTCGGCCACGAAACGCGCTTCAACTCCGCGCGCACGTCGTGCAAAAACTGTCCGATGCGACCTATCGGGCCAGTACCCTGTCCCGAATGTCCGCGCTCCCGACGTGCGACTTTGCCCTCCGGTCCTTCGCCAAAACGCGCGGCGCGCGGCGCTACGATTGGGGCATCTGGATTATCTGTCTCAGCCATAAATTCCTGAACTACTCTTCGCCGTTCTCCAACAGACCCGCTGACTCTTAATCAGCAGATCTCATATTCTGGCAGGGGTACCAGGATTCGAACCCGGACTTTCGGTTTTGGAGACCGACGTGCTAACCGTTGACACTATACCCCTCCGGCCGCTTTAATTCAATTATGCCTCACTTGGTCTCTTTGTGACCCGTGTGTCGTCGGCAACGGCGACAGAATTTGCTGAATTCCAACCGGTCCGGAGTCGTCTTCTTATTCTTCGTCGTAACGTAGTTTCGACTCTTACACTCGTTACACTGAAGTACGATATTGTCGCGTGGCATAACTAAATCCTTGTCCGTGGTCAGTTGTCCGTGGTCTCGTAGTCACCACTGACTACTGACCATTGACTACTGACTATTCAACCACTTCCGAAACTGTTCCGGCGCCTACCGTGCGGCCGCCTTCACGTATAGCGAAGCGCAACCCTTTTTCCATCGCGATAGGAGCAATCAATTCGATCTCCATCGCCACGTTGTCGCCAGGCATCACCATCTCCACTCCTTCGGGCAGGTGCGCCACGCCAGTCACGTCCGTCGTGCGGAAGTAAAACTGCGGACGATAGCCTGTAAAGAACGGCGTGTGACGTCCACCTTCTTCCTTCGTCAACACGTACGCCTCCGCCTTGAACTTCGTGTGCGGCGTGATCGAACCCGGCTTGGCAATCACCTGTCCGCGCTCGATGTCCTTGCGCTCAATACCACGCAACAGCAATCCAACGTTGTCGCCTGCCACGCCTTCATCCAGCAGCTTCTTGAACATCTCGACGCCCGTCACCACCGTCTTTGAGGTCGGGCGAATACCGACGATCTCCACTGTCTCGTTCACCTTCACCTTGCCACGCTCGACACGGCCAGTGGCCACCGTGCCGCGGCCCTGAATCGTGAAGATGTCTTCCACCGGCATCAAAAACGGCTTGTCCATCTCGCGCGTCGGCGTCGGAATGTAGCTGTCCACCGCCGCCATCAGCTCGTCCACCGTCTTCTCCCACTCCGGATCGCCTTCCAGAGCCTTCAACGCCGAACCCTTCACCACCGGGATCTCGTCGCCGGGGAACTCGTAAGCGCTCAACAGCTCGCGCACTTCCAGTTCCACCAACTCCAGCAGTTCCGGATCGTCGACCGCGTCGGCCTTGTTCATGAACACCACCATCGCCGGCACGCCGACCTGACGAGCCAGCAGGATGTGCTCGCGCGTTTGCGGCATCGGGCCGTCAGTCGCTGCTACCACCAGAATCGCACCGTCCATCTGCGCCGCGCCCGTGATCATGTTCTTCACGTAGTCGGCGTGACCCGGGCAGTCCACGTGCGCGTAGTGACGGTTCGCCGTCTCATACTCCACGTGCGCCGTTGCGATCGTGATGCCGCGCGCCTTCTCTTCCGGCGCCTTGTCGATCTGATCAAAGGCCACAAACTGCACTTTCGGATTGTGCTTCGCCAGCACCTTCGTGATCGCCGCTGTCAGCGTCGTCTTCCCGTGGTCCACGTGCCCTATCGTCCCGATGTTCACGTGCGGCTTCGAACGGTCAAATTTTTCCTTCGACATCTCTTTAGCCTAACCTCTTCTCTCTTTTATAAATCCTAATTAGCACGCTGGAGCCCGCGATGAGATTTGAACTCATGACCTCCTCCTTACCAAGGAGGCGCTCTACCCCTGAGCTACGCGGGCACGAATGTCAAAGCGTCAAGGAAACTGGAGCGGGCGACGAGATTCGAACTCGCGACCCTCAGCTTGGAAGGCTGATGCTCTACCAACTGAGCTACACCCGCCCACTCAAATTTCGAATTGCGAATTTCGAATTTGAACCGCGCTTCGCAAATCGCCCATTCAAATTCGCAATTCGACAATTCCAAATTCGCAATTTCTCACGCTGGTGCAGGGGGTAGGATTCGAACCTACGTAGGGCGTGAGCCCGCCGGGTTTACAGCCCGGTGCCATTAACCACTCGACCACCCCTGCAACCTTTTTAGTCTGCCGTGGAGCCGGCGAAGGGACTTGAACCCCCGACCCTCTGATTACAAATCAGATGCTCTACCAACTGAGCTACGCCGGCCCGCTATAGAGTATGTATAGCGATATTCCGACAAAATGCGGATACTACCAAGCGGGTTTCAAAAACGCAAGTAGCGGTCACGATTGCGGATAAGTGGCCTAAATTCCTTCCATTCATGCTACACTCATTCCACCTCACTCACGTCACCTGCCCCAATCCGTGACTCAGGACACCAAAGGAGACTAGAGATGAAAGCATTGCTGTTCACGTTCGCTTGCCTGTTTGCACTCCCACTCGCCGCGAACGCCCAAACACCTGCCCCGACACCCCGGATGATTCTGCCGACCGCGGCGCAACCAGCCCGAGTAGCCGGTGAAAGCAGTCTTTTTTGCGCGGGATACATTCGTTATCAGCGATTTGGCCAAACACCGGAGATCGTCGGCGCCGAAGAAGAACAGGAACAACGAGCGTACGTCCAGGGCGATATCGTCTATCTGAACACCGGATCCCGTCAGGGCGTTAAAGAAGGCCAGAATTTCCAGATAATCCGCCCGCGCGGCGACGTCAAAGGCGTTTACAAGCAAAAGAAGGGCTTTCTCGGGACCTATGTTCAGGAAGTTGGCCAGTTGGAGGTCTTCAAAGTGCGCGAAGACACGTCCGCCGCAAAGATAGTCTTTACCTGCGACATCGCGCTCCTCGGCGACCTCGTAGTCGACATTCCCGTTCGCGAGTCTCCGCTCCAGCGCCCCGAAGCGAACCTCGATCGCTTTGCGGATCCGACCAATAAAGCGGTTGGACGGCTGATGATGGCCAGGGACAATCGCGAATTACTCATGAAGAGCGACGTCGTCTACATCGATCTCGGCGGCGAAGACAATGTGAAACGCGGCGACTACCTGACGATCTTCCGTCCACTCGGCACCGGCAACTTAACGCGCGTCGACAACGAAGAGATGGCGCGCAATCGTGCGACGGGGTTTCAGAGTGACCGTTATCGCGGCGGCGGCATGTCGAACCAGGGCTCGCGAGCGAAAGATGAAACGGCGTTCGTGAACGCAAATGGCCGGTATCGTTATCGTCCGATCACGTCACGTGAAGTTAAGAAGGCTCGTCCGGACATGCCGCGAAAGATCGTCGGCGAGATGGTGATTATCGACGTCCAGAGCCGTACTGCGACGGCGATCATCACGCGCGCCGCGAGTGAAGTTCACACAGGCGATTGGGTCGAGATTCAGTAGCCGCAAAAAGGCACAAGAAAAGAGTCACAGAAGGCACAAACCTAACGTCGGAAATGCAGACGTTGGATTATCGAGTTCAAATGGTTCGAACTTGTGCCTTTTGTGGCTCTGTTTGTGCCTCTTTGTGCCTAACAACTGCGCGGTAGAACGAACTGAAGTAGCCGTACATCGACGTGCAAGCGGAAATTACCACCAGCCACAGCATCGCCCTGCCCGCCGTATAGAGAAGCACCTGCCAGTCGTTTCCGGTCGTTGGTCCACCAGCGACGAGGTGTTGCCACGCCATCTTCAGCTCCGGCACCGACCAAAACTCGATCGCCGGAAACGGCTTTCCAAAGTTTGCCACCGGCGGCTTCCCGCCGACGCTCGACGCAATCAACAGAGCAACGGTAACGACCTGGGCCAGCATTTTGAACTTGCCCATCTTCGACGCCGAGATCACGACTCCCTCGACAGCCGCGATCGATCTCAATCCTGTCACTGCAAACTCGCGTCCGATGATGATCACGACCGCCCACGCCGGCGCCAGTTGATTCTCGACCAGCGAGATCAGCGCCGCGGAGATCAACAACTTGTCGGCAATCGGATCGAGTAGTTGACCAAGACGCGTCACCTGCCCTCGACTTCGCGCTAATCGGCCGTCGAAATAATCAGTCAACGCCGCTCCCAAAAACATCACAACTCCGAGCACGTGTCGCGGCACGCCAAACCAGTTTTCCGAAAACGGGGTCAGCAAGACCACGACAAGCAGCGGCACGATGAAGATGCGCAGCAGAGTTAGCGTATTGGGAAGATTCACTGTAGTCCGAAGTGTACCACGGATTATTTTTAATGGAACTTTCCGCACGCCTCATGTGAATACGAGACATGAAGAAACTATTTCTCCCGCTAATCCTGTCTCTTTTCACAGTAACGAACGTATTCGCCAACGACTCGCGCGCCGAGGAAGTTCTCAAACAAGCACGCGAAGCGATCGGCGGAGAGCGACTGCAAAAGATCGAGAGTCTTTATATCAACGGACAGTACCGTCGCGTGTTCGGCGATCGCCAGATGGGCGGCGATCGCGAGATCAGCATCTCGTTGCCGGACAAATACCTTGTCGAAGATTCCATGACCCCTGGCGGAATGGCCACGTCGTTCACGAACACGCGTGGCCTCAACGGCGAACGCGCATGGAGCGCATCGAGCGGTGGCGGTGGCATGGTCATCCGCTTCGGTGGACCAGGAGGACCAGGAGGCGCGCAGCCAACGCCGGAACAAGTGGAAGCCGCTCAGCGACGAATGTACCAGGCTGAATTCTCGCGCTATCTGCTCGCGATGATCCTCACGCCACCGCCGTCGCTGCAAGTCGAATTCAAATACGCGGGTGAGTCGGACGTCGAAGAGCTGCCGGCGGATGTGGTCGACGTTACTGGTCCAGAGCGTTTTTCAGTGCGCATATTCTTCGACAAGAAAACGCATCTTCCTTTGCTGCTCAGTTATCGTGGTCCAAAGCCGCGGATCTTCACGGCGACGCGTCAGGGAGGCGAACGCGCCAGCGCCGAAGACATCAAGAAGGCGCGCGAGGAAGCTGAGAAAAAGATGCAGGCAGAAGCGCCGGCCGTGCCTGAAGAGGTCGACTTCTTCATTCGCTTGAGCGATCACAAGAAAGTCGACGGCTTGATGCTGCCGCACAAGTTCACGTTTATGGCTGAGAGCGAGGTTTCAGAAGAGTTTGAAATCTCGAAGTACCAGGTCAACCCGCAGTTCAAAGCAGACAAGTTTCAGAAACACTGAAGGAGCGTAATCCCCCGATGCGTCTGCTTATCATTTTGTTGTTGATCTGCGTTCCGTGTACTGCCCAAACCAGTGGGTCTCTTGAACTCGTCGTCAAAGACCCGTCCGGCGCGTTAATCAATAAAGCGCAGGTGCAGTTGATCCGGAATGGAAAAGTTCAATCGACGGCGCAAACAAACCAACGAGGGGAAGCGCGATTCAATAAACTAGTTCCAGGTCCTTATCAACTTCATATCGAGGCTGCAGGTTTTAAAGCCTATGATGTTGACCTTGATGTAACCGCTTCGGGCCGGAAGGAAGTCTCTCTCGAAATCGACGTGATTAAAGTTGACGTCGAAGTCACGCAAGACGCGCAGGAGCGCGCGACCAATCCCAACGCCGCGTCCTTCAGCAACGTCTTGACCGCGGATCAGATCGCGCAACTTCCTGACGATCCGGAAGAGTTTGAAAACGCCATCAATCAACTGGCCGGGCCGGGCGCGCAGATCCGAGTCAATGGTTTTCGCGGCGGCAAACTCCCGCCGAAATCACAAATCCGCGAAATCCGTTTTCGCTTGAATCCATACGCCCCCGAGAACCACGACGCGGGCTTCGGACTCGTCGACGTGATCACCAAACCCGGCGTCAACGCGTGGCACGGTTCGTTCAACTTCGGCTTTCGCGACGAAGCACTGAACGGACGTCAGGTGTTCGCGCCGTTTCGCGGTCCGGAACAACAACGACGCTTCGGTCTCTCGCTGGATGGTCCACTCTGGAAGGACCACACTTCACTGTTTCTCAACGTCGACGGCTCGCTGTTCTTCGACGCGCGGCCGATCTTCGCGACACTTCCCACGGGCACGTTTTCGGATCTCGCTTACCGTCCATCGCGACGATTGAACCTCGACGCGCGCGTCGAACATGTGCTGACGAAGACCCACACCGCGCGCTTTCAGTTCCAACGCAACGCGGGCGTGCAGAACAATCTCGGCGTCGGCGATTTCGATCTGCCGGCACGCGGTTATGCACAGGAGCAAACTGAATACATCGCTCGCTTTGCCGACTCCGGAGTGATCGGCAAGAAGTACTTCAACGAATTCCGCATTCAGGCCCGATGGATCGATACGGCGACGCGTTCGTCGAATCTCGAACGAACGATTCTGGTGCCCGGCGCATTCAACGACGGCGGCGCGCAACGAACCGGCGGCCGCAATCAGTTTGATCTGGAGATTTCAGACAACGTCGACTACGCACTCGAAAAGCACGGCATCCGTTTCGGCGCACAACTCGAAGCCGGACGTTATCGCAGTAATGAATTCAACAACGCCCTGGGAACTTTTCAATTCCCGGACCTCGCGGCGTACGAAGCAGGTCTGCCGACGCAGTACACGCAGCGTATCGGCAATCCGCTGGTTGAGTATCCGCAGTATCAATTCGGCTGGTACGCGCAGGACGACTTTCGGGTGCGGAAAAACCTGACGCTCAGTTATGGCGTGCGTCACGAGTTGCAGAGCCACGTCGGCGGTAAGGGCAATTTCGCGCCGCGATTTGGTTTCGTCTGGTCGCCAAAGAAGAATGGGTCGATCACGTTTCGCGGCGGCGCTGGTATTTTCTACGACTGGTTCGCGGCTCAGGTCTATGAACAAACACTGCGCGTCGACGGCGAACGTCAACGCGATCTCGTCATCATCAATCCCAGTTATCCCAATCCGTTCAGCTCGGGTACGCAAACAACACTTCCGCCGAGCCGTATTCAGACCGATCCCGATCTCCAAATCCCGTACATCATTCAGGCTTCATTTGGAATGGAAACACAGCCGTTCAAACTGTTTCAGTTGCGGACCAATTATCAGTATCAACGCGGGGTGCATTTGCTGCATGGCCGCAACCTCAACGCGCCGGTGCCTGGGTTCGGGCGGCCGGATCCGACCGTCGGCAACATCACGAATGTCGAGTCGTCAGCGTATTCCTCGAATCATCGTTTGATGGTGAACGTCGGGCCGGCGAAGTTTGTCCAGGGACTGTTCTGGAGCATCAACTATCTCTTGATGAAGAACACGAACGAAGCTGACAGCCCGTTTAGCTTGCCAACCAACAACTTCAACCTGCGCGCCGATCGCGGACCGTCAGCCGCCGATTTCCGCCATTTGGTTTCGGGTTTCGTCAGCAAGCGTCTGCCGATGGGCTTCAACATATCGACAGTGTTTCAAGCCACGTCGGCGCTCCCGTACAACATCACAACCGGATTCGACGACAACGGCGACACCGTAATTAACGATCGCCCTGCGGGAGTCGGTCGCAACAGCGCGCGCGGCGCTGCACGATGGGAGATCGGTTCCAGAATGTCCTGGGGAATGGATTTCGGACCGGACGCACCACAAACAGCCGGACCGCAGATGCGCGTCGTGCGTGTCGGCGGCGGTGACGGGGCGGCGCCACCTTCGATCTCAACAGGCGCGGCGAAGAAGTATCGCTTCGAGTTGTACGTGCAGGCGTTCAACCTGCTGAACCGCGCAAATCTCGGCTCGTTCTCCGGCGTTCAGACCTCGCCGTTCTTCGCTCAGGCGACTTCGGCGATGGCGCCGCGCAGACTCGAAGTCGGCACCCGCTTCAACTTTTGATTGTCCGCTGGCCGCCTGCTTGCCGCGCGAAAACCCGTCCGCTAGAATGATTGGTTTTCGCTATGGCCATTGATCGCATCAGTGTGAGGGGCGCGCGCCAGCACAACCTCAAAAACATCAACGTCGACATCCCTCGTGATCGGTTCACCGTAATCACCGGATTGTCAGGATCGGGCAAATCCTCACTCGCTTTCGACACTATTTACGCCGAGGGCCAGCGCCGTTACGTCGAATCTTTATCAGCCTACGCACGGCAATTTCTCGATCAGCTCGAAAAACCAGACGTCGATTCGGTCGACGGACTCTCGCCGGCGATCTCCATCGAACAGAAGACAGTTTCGCGTAGTCCGCGGTCAACAGTCGGCACAGTGACCGAGATCTACGACTACATGCGGCTTCTGTTTTCGTCGATCGGAATTCCGCACTGCCACATGTGCGGCGCGGCAATCACGCGACAAAGCGTCGAACAGATCGTCCAGAACGTCCTCGGATTGCCGGAAGGCGAACGCGTGATGGTGCTGGCGCCTCTCGTTCGCGGCCGCAAAGGTGAGTTCAAGAAAGAGCTGGAGAAACTCGCGAAAGACGGATTCTTGCGCGCGCGTATCGACGGCGAGCTACTTTCACTGGACGAAGAGATCCGGCTCGACAAACGACGAAATCACACGATCGAGGCCGTCGTCGATCGACTCCTAATCAAAGCCGGTATACGTGAGCGTCTGACCGATTCGATCCGAACGGCGCTGAAACTGACGAGCGGCGCCGTGCTCATCTCGATCGTCGACGGCGAAGAGAAACTTTATTCGGAACGAATGGCGTGCGTGAATTGCGGCATCAACGTTCCGCCGCTCGAGCCGCGTTCGTTCTCTTTCAACTCCGCGTACGGTGCGTGCAAGCGATGTCACGGTCTCGGAACCGTAATGGAGATCGACTCGCTGAAACTGATTCCCGACGCACGGCAGACGCCCGAACGGCTCGGCTACATGGGTACGCAGGACAAGCAGGGGTCAGCCTATCTTCGCAGTGCGCTGCTGGCGATCTGCAAACACTTCAACGCCGATGCGAAAACGCCGTTTGCCGACTTGCCGAAGGAAGTGCGCGACGCGTTTCTGAATGGACTCAACGCGAGATTAACTTTCACGCAGGGCCTTTACTCGTATCAAAACGAATGGAAGGGCGCGCTCAAGTGGTTGCACGAACGGTTGAGCGAACCGCCTAACGAGAAAATCCGGGTCGCGCTCGAGGAGCTGGTGTCGCCGACGGTTTGCAGCGAGTGCAGAGGTCAGCGACTGCGTTCCGATTCGTTGTCGGTGCGTGTCGGCAATCGAGGAATCGCGGAGTACACGGCGTTGCCGATCGACGATGCGGTCTCGGCGTTCGAGCAAGTCGCGTTGAGTGCGCGTGAAGAACAGATCGCCGGTCCGATACTGCGCGAGATCAAGAACCGCCTTCGTTTTCTGAAGACTGTCGGGCTCGGTTATCTAACGCTCAATCGTACGTCTTCCACACTTTCTGGAGGCGAAGGGCAGCGCATCCGGCTGGCCACACAGATCGGATCGCAGTTGCGCGGCGTGCTTTACGTGCTCGACGAACCTTCGATCGGACTTCATCCACGCGACAATCAAAAGCTTTTGGAAACGCTGTCAGCGCTTCGTGATCTCGGCAACACCGTGCTGGTGGTAGAACACGACGAGGAGACGATCCGCCGCGCTGATTATGTCGTCGATCTGGGACCGGGAGCAGGTGCGCACGGCGGCAAGGTCGTCGCCGTGGGTTCTGCTGCGGAAGTCTCAGAGAACCCGGAGTCAATTACCGGACTCTACATTCGCGGCGCGCGCAAGATCGAAGTGCCGCCCGCACGCCGGGCGCCAAACGGAAAATGTTTGACGATCCGCGGCGCGTACGCGAACAACCTGAAAGAGATCGACGTCTCGTTCCCGTTGGGTTTATTGACTGTTGTCACCGGCGTTTCCGGATCGGGCAAGTCAACGCTCGTCGAAGACATTCTCTATTACGCCCTGGCCCAGCATCTTTACGGCTCGCACACTGAACCCGGTCCATACCGCGCAATCGAAGGTCTCGAACACATCGACAAAGTAATCGAGATCGATCAATCGCCAATCGGCCGCACACCGCGATCGAACCCCGCGACATACACCGGCCTGTTCACACCGCTGCGCGAGCTCTACGCGATGCTGCCGGAATCACGCGAACGTGGTTACAAACCGGGACGCTTCTCTTTCAACGTGAAAGGCGGACGTTGCGAAGCGTGCGAAGGTGACGGCATGAAACGCATCGAGATGAACTTCCTTCCCGATGTCTACGTCCTGTGTGACGTGTGCCGCGGCGCGCGCTACAACCGCGAGACGATGGCAGTCAAATACAAAGGCAAGTCGATCGCTGACCTTCTCGACACAACCGTCGAAGAAGCAGCCTCTGTGCTGGAAAACATCCCGCAAATAAATCAGAAGATCCAGACGTTGCTCGACGTCGGCCTCGGCTACATCAAATTGGGCCAATCCGCCACCACGCTCTCCGGCGGCGAAGCCCAACGCATCAAACTCGCAAAGGAACTCTCCAAACGCGCGACTGGCCGAACCATCTATATCCTCGACGAACCGACCACCGGACTGCACTTCGCCGACGTCCACAAGCTACTCGACGTTCTGCAACGACTCGTCTCGCTCGGTAACACCGTACTCGTCATCGAACACAACCTCGACGTGATCAAGTCGGCTGATTACATCATCGATCTCGGTCCTGAAGGTGGTGAGCATGGGGGCCGCGTTGTGGCCCAGGGCACACCCGAGGAAGTCGCGCGTTCGAAGCGTTCACACACGGGCCAGGTGTTACGTCCTCTACTCAACGGCCTCGCTACACGCAACGGCAACGGCAAAAAGATCACGCCAGCCACTTGACCCATCCGCCTGTTCTCAATTATTCTGCCTGTGCTGAAATTGAAATCGATTTTCAATTTCGTACCTTATCACAGGACATAACCGACATGCCGGAACCGCACAGAAAAAAGAAGCGGGCCCACAAGCGCCGTGGCCCAAGGTACTGGATCGTTGCCATCACCGCGATGGGCGCCCTCGTCGCCTTCTGCCCGAACAACAGTCATAACATCGTTCTCGGTAAGACACGCGTCCGCGACGATGTCGTCGCAAGCGAACAGCAGCGGCAAATCCAGTTCGACATACCCGCCGACACGCTTGAATCCGTCATTGCAAAATTTCAAACCACCGCAGACATTCAAATCATAATTCCGAACGACGCGATGCGTTCGCTCGCTTCCCCAGGCGTCACCGGCCGCTATTCAACCGAACAGGCCCTGCGCGAAATGCTGCGCGGCACGGGAGTGAGCTACCGATTCACGGACAAGAAGACCGTCATCCTCGAAATCCACGCGGAGGCAGAAACAGTTGAGGTCCGTGATGATTCGCGACCGGTCCTTTCGTCTCCGAAGTTCACGCAACCAATGCTCGATACGCCTCAAACGGTGACCGTCATCTCGAAAGAGGTGATGGAGGAGCAAGGAGCAACGACGCTGCGCGACGTTTTGCGCAACGTTCCCGGACTGACGATCACCGCGGGCGAAGGCGGTAATCCTGCCGGCGACAATCTTACGCTGCGAGGTTTCAGCGCACGTAACGACATCTTCATCGACGGTGTGCGCGACATCAGTCCGCAGTCGCGCGATCCTTTCAACCTCGAGCAGGTCGACGTCGTAAAGGGACCAGGCTCCGCTTACACCGGTCGCGGCTCGACGGGCGGTTCGATCAATCTGATCAATAAGACTCCGAGCATTCGCCGCACACTTGCCGGTACGCTCGACCTCGGCACAGATCGCACTCGTCGCGCCACTGCCGACGTGAATCTTCCGATCGGCGACAGCGTTGCGTTTCGTTTGAACATGCTGGCCCACCACTCCGGGGTCGCCGGCCGCGACGTCGTGGAATACGATCGCTGGGGAGTCGCACCGTCACTGACATTCGGACTCGGCAAACCCACACGCTTCACAATCAGCTACTACAAGCTGAAGCAGGACAACATCTCCGACTACGGAATTCCGTGGGTCCCGAACACGAACAACGTGCTGGTGGACCATCGCGACCGCCCCGCTCCAGTCCCGCGCGACACGTTCTACGGTCTGCGCAGCAGAGACTTCGAAAAGCTAAATTCGGATCTCGTCACGCTGAAGTTTGAAAAAGACTTCAACGACGGATTGTCACTGCGCAACCAGTTTCGTTTCGCCAACTCGTCGCGCGACTCGATCGCCACGCCGCCTCGTTTCGCCAGTAACAACTCGACTGCGATCAATCGCGAGATGCGTTCGTGGCTGACCGAAGACAAGATCTGGGACAACCAAACTGACTTCATCGCTCATTTTTCGACTGGCAAGATCGAGCATGCGTTAGTGACCGGGATGGACTTTACGCGCGAGAACAACACCCGCGTCACGCGAACTGCCGGGAACATGCTCACGACGCTGTTGAATCCCAATCCGGACGACGTGTTCACTGGTGCAATTACCGTTAGCCCGATCGTGGGCGACGTCACCGCGAACTCCCAGGCGCTCTACGTGTTCGACACGGCGAAACTCGGCAGTAAGTGGGAACTGAATGGCGGACTACGTTGGGATCGATTTGACGCCGACGGAATCGCGACTCAAACCGGCGCTCCCGTTTCTCGCGTGGATCGCATGCTAAGCACGCGTCTTGGCGCCGTGTTCAAGCCGTTGCCGCAGGGCGCGGTCTATGCTTCTTACGGAACGTCGCTCAATCCATCGCTCGAAGGCTTGTCGTACAACACGGCGAACACCGTGATCGATCCGGAAAAGACGTACACACTGGAAGCGGGCAGCAAGTGGGACTTCTTCGGCGGCCGCGTGTTGTTGAGCGGAGCAGTCTTCCGCGTCGAGAAATTGAACGCGCGAACACCCGGTCTGCCCAATGAGCCACCGCAGGTGTTGGAAGGAAAACAGCTCGTGAACGGCGTCGAGTTGAGTGTCGAGGGCAACCTTACCAAAGCATGGCAAGTGCTCGCGGGTTACACGTTTCTCGACAGCAAGACAATCGATTCAAACAACACGGCCGAGATCGGCAAGGAACTGGTCAACACCCCGCCGAACTCCTTCAATGTGTGGTCCACTTACACGCTGCGCAACGGTTTTCATTTCGGCGGCGGCGCACGTTTTGTCGATCGACGTTTCGGCAACACCATCAACACGCGAAGCGTCGACGCTTACTGGACGTTTGACGTCATGGCTTCGTATCCGATTTCGGAGCATCTGGACCTCAAGCTCAATCTCTACAACCTGACTGACAAGTTCTATTTCGATCGGATAGGAGGCGGCCACATCGTTCCTGGACCAGGAAGAGCGGCGATGTTGAGCACCAGCTTCAGGTTCTAACGCATGCTGCTTCAGGTTCCAGATGTATTGACGGCGGATCAGGTAGCAAGCTGCCGCAAGACACTCGAAGCCGCCGAATGGATCGACGGGCGCATCACCGCCGGCCATCAATCGGCGCGCGCCAAGAACAACCTGCAGATTCGTGAAGACGTCGAGGAGGCAAAGAAACTCGGCGACGTCGTTCTCGCGGCGCTCGAAAACAATCCGCTGTTCATGTCGGCGGCGTTGCCGTTGAAAGTCTTTCCGCCGCTGTTCAATCGCTATCAGGACGGACAATCGTTTGGAAATCACGTCGACAACGCGATTCGACAAGTCACCGGCACTCCGCATCGCGTGCGGACCGATCTTTCGGCGACACTCTTCTTCAGCAATCCAGACGAATACGACGGCGGGGAGCTGGTGATCGAAGACACGTACGGCGTGCATTCTGTGAAACTGCCCGCCGGTAGCCTGATTCTGTACCCGGCAAGCAGCGTACATCACGTCCGTCCGGTAACACGCGGCGTGCGAATCGGTTCGTTCTTTTGGATCCAGAGCATGGTGCGAGACGACGGCGAACGAACGATACTGTTCGATCTCGACGTCGCGATTCAGCGTCTGATGAACGACGTTCCGGACCATCGCTCTGTCGTCGAACTGACTTCCCTCTATCACAATCTTCTACGCCGTTGGGCCGACGTTTAGTCCCAGAGATCGAAATGAAACGACTGCGGAAAATAATCTTTTGGTGCCATTTGCCGGTGGGCGTCACCGCCGGTGTTGTCATACTGATCATGTGCGTGACGGGCGTGTTGCTCGCGTACGAGAAGCAGATCACTTCGTGGGCCGACACACGTGGTTATCGTTCAGCTCCGCCGGCAGCGGAAGCGCGACATCTCCCGGTCGAGACGCTGGTTGCGAAGGCTCGCGAAGCGCGTGGCGCGAATCCATCGGCGATAACGTTGAAATCCGATCCGGCGGCGCCTGCTGAGATCGCGTTTGGTCGTGAAGCGACGCTGTTCGTCAATCCCTATTCAGGACAGGTACTCGGCGAGGGATCGCAACGCGTCCGCAGCTTCTTTCGCACTGTTACTGACTGGCATCGATGGCTCGGCGCAAAAGGTGACAACCGCAACGTCGCGCGCGCAATCACCGGCGCATGTAATTTCGGCTTCCTGTTTCTCGTTGTAAGTGGTTTCTATCTTTGGTGGCCCAGAAGCTGGAACCTGAAGGCATTAAGAAGCATCACCTGGTTTCGACGTGGACTTCCGGGCAAGGCGCGCGACTTCAACTGGCACAACACGATCGGTTTCTGGTGCGCACCGGCGTTATTCGTCATTGTGATCTCGGGCGTGGTGATCTCATACACGTGGGCCGGAAATCTGGTCTATCGCATCGTCGGTGAAACGCCGCCGGCGCCGCGTGCGAATCAACAACAACCCGCGCGTCCGAACAACGCAGAGTCGCCGGCAGAACCCATCACCAACATCGATTCTTCCTGGACCATCGCGGAACGTCAGGTCGGCGACTGGCGCAGCATCAGTCTGCAACTGCCAACTTCAGCATCCGCGCCTCTGACTTTCAACATCGACAGCGGCACTGGTGGACAGCCGCAGAAACGCGGACAGTTGGTACTCGATCGCACGACCGGCGCGGTCACGAAATGGGAACCATTCTCGTCGTACACTCGCGGCCGTCAGCTTCGTTCGATACTGCGTTTCGCGCACACGGGCGAGGTCGCAGGCATCGCGGGCCAAACGATCGCCGGCATCGTGACGCTCGGCGGCGCGGTGCTCGCTTTTACGGGTTTGGCGCTCGCGTTCCGGCGCTTCTACGCGTGGGTCTCCAAACGCGCTGCAAAACGCGCTATACTCAGCCGCACTCCAATGGAAACACAGATCGAAACAGCCGAGTAGCGCGATTTGCCATCAATCTACGACGATCAACTGCGACCTCTGGATCTTGGGTAACGTAAAAACCTATCCGCTCGCCTCACGTACGAGCAAAGTCAAACTCAGCGACTTCGCCGCTCCGATCACAGACGACGCCAACCTTCGCACGTTCCTCTCGAGTTTGCCTGACGTACTCGCAGTCCAGTCACTGCGCCAACTCACAGCGCGCATCCATCAAGCGCGCGAGTTGAAGAAGCCGATCATCTGGGGCATCGGCGGACACGTCATCAAAACGGGACTCGCTCCGCTGCTTATCGATCTCATGAAACGTGGTTTCGTTTCTGCGTTCGCGTCGAACGGATCGGTGCTGGTCCATGACGCAGAAATCGCGATGATCGGTTCGACGTCGGAAGACGTAGACGCCACGCTTTCGGAAGGCATCTTCGGCGGCGCCGAAGAAACGGGCCAGCTACTCAACAGCGCGGCACTCGACGGGGCACGAGATCAGATCGGACTCGGCGAAGCAGTCGGCCGCGCATTGACGTCGCGCAATCCGCAACATCGCGATTATTCACTCCTCTGCACCGCGTACGACGCGAAACTTCCGTTCACGGTGCACGTCACGATCGGTGGCGACATTGCCCACTTCCATCCGAAAGCTGACGGTGCTTCGTTAGGCGCAACAACACACACCGATTTCAGACTACTCGCGGCGCTGGTGAAAGAGATGGACGGTGGCGGCGTTTATCTAAACATCGGATCCGCAGTCGTGCTGCCTGAGGTGTTTTTGAAGTGCGTGACGCTCGTGCGTAATCTGGGCCATCCACTTTCCGGCATTACGACCGCAAACTTCGACTTCATTCAATCCTACCGGCCGCTCACGAACGTCGTGCGACGTCCGACGGAAAAGGGCGCAGGTCACGGATACTCGATCACCGGTCATCACGAACTGACCATTCCCCTGCTCGCCGCAATGCTCATTTGCAAATAAAAAAGGAGGCCGCGAAATCGCGACCTCCGAAATCTTGTCCCTTCGTTTGAGCCGTATTTATGGCTTTTTCTTGCCCCCTCGGTCTTCCTTCGGCTTCTGCGGTGGGGGGTTGGGTCTGCCGCCACCTCCCTTGCCGTCGATGATCTTCACGGGTTTCTTTTCCGGCTTTTTGTCCTGGCCTCTGCCTTGGGCAAACGCGCCGGTCGACACCAGTGTCGCCATCACGACCGCCGCCAGTAGTTGTTTTACAAACTTGCTCATTTCAACCGAGCCTCCTCATGCAATGTTGGCGCGCATGGGAGGGAGAAAGAGATGCGCCGATTCCGGAGGCTGCAAGACAGGTGCCAGAACATATTAGCGCCGGGCGGGCGCTTTTGCGCGAAAAGTTTAGCAGTAGTAACGAAAATCCGCACGGTTTCGAGTTGCGTCGCACCTTATCGTGCAAGCTGGAACCGCCCGGATCCGTGAGTTTTCTAACGTCTGACCGTAACGCTCAGCGTTCCAACGTTGCCGCTGCTGTCGAAAGCACGAATCGAAATCGTGTGCTCGCCGGGTGCCAACGAGTTGAAATCGAGTGTGTAAGTTTCGTGCCCGCTATCGGCAATGCCGTCATCGGGAAACACCGGCGACCACGCCGCACCGTCGACACTCGCATCGCCTTTTTTCACTTTACCCGTCGCATCGTCGACGGTGAAAACGACGCGCACCGACTGACCGCTGATCTGCGGCTGGCCGACAACTTTGACGACCGGCGGAGTGTTGTCGATGTCGACCGGTTCGCTCAATCGTTCGCCCGTGAGCTTCTGTCCCGGCGGATTGTCTGGTCCATCAGAAGCAATGACTTTGACGATGTAACGCCCATCGGCGAGAGTCGCTCCGTCGATCGTGTAGAAGTTGTCGCGCAACTTGTCTTTCAACAATCTGAATGTCTCGTCGTTCAGCGCACGATAGTAAATCGCGTATTCCAGCGTGTCGCCGTTGCGATCTTCAGCTTGCCACTGAAACGACCGCGCGCCGCGTTGATAAAAGCGCCGCGGCGGCACCTGGGCCACCGGTCCAAACAACGACGGATCCAATCCCGACGACTCGACATTCGGATCCACCGTCACCTGCAGGATCTGCTGTAAACCAACACCGATCGGCAACGCGCTGATCGACAAAACTTCCGGCGCAACGTTGCGAGGCAAGTACGCCACACTCACGTCCTCCATCCATGACGGACTGCCGGAACCCGCTGCGCCACGCACAGTCGCACGCCACTGAATGAAGCGCGCACGCGGACTCGAGATCTGGTTTCCTTCCGGGTTCTTATAAGGCGCGCTCCAGTCGCTCCACGTCGCGTCGGGCCGTTCGCCGTTCCCGCTGCGTGTTTGCACCTCGACAGCGCCTGCGCCACGCCACCAGATGCGTCCCCACGACGCGGTGAGTTTCGCGTCTCTCACCGGCGATTCATACGAGCCTTCGCTAACGAGTTCGTTTCCGAAGCGAAACAGTTTTCCCTGGTTACTTGACGCGGCGTAGATCTGATTGTTCTTAACGAGCAGCGACGAGATCTGTCCTTCCGGAGACTGTAGAAGCAACGTATCGCGTCCGTCGTTTGTAACTGAATAAATGCGACCCTTGTCGGCGGTGCCGATCAGCACGCTGCCCGGTTGCAACCCCGGCGCGATCGAAAACGCGGTGACGCTCGTCGAACTCCACACGACGTCGGTTGCGCCGTCGGGAAGTATGCGAAACACAGCGCTGCGAGCGCTCGAGACGTCGCTGCGGCTGCGTGTTGGACCAGGTTGCGCCTGCAGCGGCGCACCGGTTTCGTCGATTGCCGTGATTGTGACGGACGTGCTGACAGTTCCGCCTTCGGGAGGTTGCGGCGTTGGCGCGGCGGGCGTTGACGGCGAACGCGCTGCTGAAGCCGCATCGCTCAACGCGAGAGCGTAGATGGAACCGTCGGCGGCAGGCGCCAACGCGTGGATCTCGCGAAGCTGTGTATCGAAGAGTGCAAACGTCTTGCCTTCAGGTGAGACGCGGAGCACGAGTCCGCCGGAGTCTGTACCGGCGATCAGATCGCCTTGCGGTGTAACGGCCAACGAGATCACATGCGTTTGATTCGTGCTGACTAACAACGACGAGTCGGGATTCGCACCCGCCGATCGCACGCGATACAACTTGCCGTTATCGCCAGTTCCGACCGCGAGCGATCCGTCGTTCATCACTGCCAGCGACCAGATGTATTTGTCGCCAGGATCGAAATAGACGTCGGCCTTTCCGTCCGGCGTGATGCGATAGACCTTCCCGTCCGGCGACGTGCCGGCAAACACGGCTCCATCACGACCGATCGCGAGCGCAGTCACGTCCAGCTCCGCCGCGTCGTACAACAACGAGCCCTGGCCCGCTGAACTGATGCGAAACGTCTTACCATCGTGCCCGGTGCCGAGAAACACATTGCCCTGGTTATCAACCGCAGTGGACCAGATGTACGTCTGTTGAGTGTTGAAGACCTCGTTAAGTTTCGGCGCAAGCATCAGCACGCCGGTATCGCTGATCGAAACTCCGCGCGCGTCGCCTTTCAGAAGCTCCGTACGCCCGCTGGTTTCCCAAATTGCGGGTTGGCCGGCCTGCACTGGGATAAATGAAACTAGCAAAACAAGAATGGTTGTGATGACGGTGATGCGACGGGTATGTTTGCTGATCATCGTTTGGTCAGTTTCCTATGTACTTAGCGTAGAGTGAGCGAGCGGTTGCGATTTCGTTTGTGCCACGAATGATTGAGCGAGCGTCTTTGAAAACCGTGAGCTCGAAGTTTCCGGTCCGGAAGCGGAGGAGATACTCGTTAAACTTCACCTCTCCGGCGCGGCGAAGTCGTTCAGCAAGTGATGCAAAGTTTACGCGCGTTGGTTGCGACGGCGAGATCTGAATCGCATCGCGGCCGCACAACACGGCGGCTGCTTCGTGCGACTCCGGCGAAAGCGTTTCGTAACTGCCCAACCCACACACCGGACAGTCCGCGCGCGGCGCACCGGGAGCGATCTTTCGCCATTCGTTTCGCCACACGTCAAACTGCATCAACGAACCATGCAGATCCTCAACGCGGCCAGTCAACAGTTTCAACGCCTCACTTACCTGAACCGCGGCGACCATGTTGATGATCGGCATGATCACGCCGGCGGTGTCACACGTCGGCGCGCTTGCGGCGGGCGGCGTCTCTTCAAACACACATCGCAGACATGCAGTTTGATGCGGGCGAATCGTCATCGTCACGCCGTATGAGCCGACTGCCGCGCCGTAGATCCAGTTGATGTTGTGCTTCACGCAGGCGTCGTTGACGAGATAGCGAGTGGCGAAGTTGTCGGTGCCGTCGACGACAACATCACAACCGTCGATCAACTGCTCGATGTTTGAATGATTGACGTCGACGATGTGTGGTTCGATCTCGATTTCGGAGTTGATCGCACGAAGATGATTCGCGGCGGCGATCGCTTTCGGCAGACGGTTCTCGGCGTCCGCTTCAGTGAACATCGTCTGACGCTGAAGATTCGAAGGCTCGACGAAATCGCGATCGACGACGCGCAGTCGTCCGACGCCGGCGCGGCAAAGTGCTTCCGCCTGCGCCGTTCCCAACGCGCCGCAGCCGACAATCAGGGCGCGCGCCGATTGCAAGCGGCGCTGCCCTTCTTCGCCAATCGGGTCGAAAAGTATCTGTCGGCTATAGCGGCCGTTCACTGCGGCGTTCACTGCGTTTCAGTATAGCAGTGAACGACCGTTACGCGGATTAGACCTGCGGCTGATAAGTCGGGCGTGATGTTGTAGCGCTTAATCTTGGCGTTGAGCGTGGTGGGTTTCAGACCAAGGAGCCTGGCCGCGCGAATCTGGCTGCCGGACGTGCGTCCCAGCGCGGTCCGGATAAGGTTAACTTCAAACTGCCGCACTTCGTCGGAATAGCGCGCGCCGCGCTTGATGTCGACCGGTCGGGAGACCGCGAGGGACTCGACCTCTTCGAGGAGTTGCAGCACTGTCTCGCGCAACGTGTTTAGCCGCACATCAACATTCTGTCCGCCGTTGCCGTTGCCTTCGACGGTTGATCCATTGTTGTTAGATTCGGTTGTTAAAGTTGTCTCCGTGTTCATGACTCACCTCTTGATGCCAAAGACGCCTGGGGTCGAATGTATATTCTCAGAGATGACCAAAACCGCAGATCGGTCATGTGACGAAACGGCTACTTCTTGTGACGGATCGGCCACGATGGAGGATAAACCATGATTCTAGAGACCGTTGCCGACCGCTTCCTGCAAATTTGCCCGGTAATTACGGCTTAGAGCGAGCTGTTTGCCGTTTTCCATGATGATGCGGTACTCGCCGTGAAACCACGGCTGCATCTCCTTGATCCGGTCGATCTTCACGATGGCCGAACGATGAATTCGCAAAAACTGTTTGGGGTCGAGCTGCTCTTCCAAACTGGTGATCGTCTCGCGTAGCAAGTACCCCTTCTGATTGTCGTAGACGCGAACGTAGTTCCCTTCCGCCTCAATGCAATGAACGTCCTGGACGTGAAGAAAGAAGACGCGGCCGCCGTTTTTGATCACGAGTCGTTCGAGATAACGAGGTCCGGCTTTCAGCTCTTCGAGTAACGCGATGATGTCCTGGTCGCGGCGGCTGGTCCGGTCGAGTTTGATCTGCGACTTCGCACGTTGCCACGCGCCTTCGAACCGTTCGCGGTCGAACGGCTTGAGCAGATAGTCGAGCGCGTGGACTTCAAATGCGCGGACAGCATACTGATCGTACGCGGTTACAAAGATCACGTACGGGTGGTGCGTGTTCGGATCGAATGACTCGAGCACTTCGAACCCGCCAATCTCCGGCATTTGAATGTCGAGAAAAACGATGTCCGGAGCAGCCGATTTGATAGATTCGACTGCGTCACGTCCGTTTGCACATTCCCCTACGATCTCAACTTCCGAATCGCTCTCGAGCATCTCGCGAATCATTGCTCGTGCAAGTGGTTCGTCGTCGACGACCAACGCTCGAATACGAGTTGCGTCCGACATCCTGGGCCCCCAATGAAGGTTCCGAATAAACACGTTTACGCGTGAAGGTGAGATTCACACGCAACAGATAAACACCACAGTTGAATCAGTTATGGCGCAAATGCGCGTCACGAGATTCAATCCTTGTTACGATCAACGTCGGAGTTAGGTTCTGTGTTAACAGAGGCGTGAAGTGAACGAGAAAATGAAGAGCGGATGCGAGTTCATGAACGTTGATGTCGCGGGATCTCGATCGAGACGATTAAACCTCCCGAAGGACGATTCGTCATCTCGAAACGTGCGGCTGTTCCGTAGAGTCCGACGAGTCGAGCCTGTGTGTTCGCGAGGCCGAGGCCTTTGCCGCGACGCAGTTCGAGCGTGCGGTCCACGTGCAAACCGGGACCGTTGTCTTTCACTTCGATATGAACCGCGCCGTTTCGCGGAGCGGCAGTGATTTCGACGTGACCGGAGCGACTGTTTACCACGGCATGTTTCATCGCGTTCTCGACGATGGGTTGGAGGATCAGGTTTGGAACGCGAGCTTCGAGCACCGCGGGATCGATCTTGATATCTGTTGTGAGGCGATCCTGGAAGCGGATGCGCTCGATCTCCAAATATCCGTTCAGGAATTCAATTTCCTGCTGGAGCGTGACTTCCATCGAGCCGGAGTTTTCGAGTGTTAAGCGGAGGAAGTCGCCGAGGCGTGTGATCATCCTGCGCGCGCCTTCCGTGTCTTTGCTCAATAAGGCCGAGATTGAATGCAGCGTGTTGAAGAGGAAGTGCGGTTGCACCTGCATTTTCAGGGCTTCGAGTTGGGATTGAACCAACTGCGTGCGCAGTTGCGACGCTTTGAGTTCGCCTTTGCGGTAACTGTTGTAGTAGTTGAAGGCGTGACTCATTAGCAGGATTAGCCAGTAGAAAAGTAGCCAGCGGTCGAGGTTGGGGTACATGTATCCCGCGAGGCGCAGCGGCGTGATGGAGCTCGCTCGACCGGCCAGGACCATGTAGACGACGAAATGAAGCGAGATCAGCACGGTGACGAGCACGACGCTGAAGAGGAAGTGCAGCGCGAGTTTGCGAAACCAACGGTTGCGATCGATGCAAAAACGGCGTGCGAGCCACAGGACGAGCGGAGTTACGAGTGCCCACAAATAGCACGCCGAACCCTGGACGAGGAAAGCCCTTTTATATGGAATTGGTTGGCGCTCCGAGTAGTACATCATGAAGACCTGAGTACTGAAGAAGAGCGCCACGACCGTCCACACTCCCCAGATGATTCCTATGCGCGTCAGTCGCTTGAGGAAGGTGCGGCGACGAGGGTTATCGTCAGAGGGCGGATTGTTACAGTCCGACGGCGGTGGATTGTAATCCGAGATTGCGGGCGTCGACGTCATACACTTTCGCTGTCTTGATGAACTAACGTGGGCACGGGAGGTACTGATGCAATCCCGAGCGTATAACGTTTAATTAACACCAGCACGCAGACTTTTGTGACCAACGGGACTGGCGGACACGCGAAGCGGCCTTCCCCGCGCCTTCATCCGAAAAGACGGATCAAGACCACATCACGGGATACTCGCGAGTTGGGCGATGGTGGTGAGGGGTTCGTCGAGTTGTTGGGCGACGGTCATGCGCGTGACGGATTCGATTTGAATGCGGCAGGCGTCAACTATGAACGCGGTGTTCTTCGCGCTCAGTTCGAGGTCGTGGCCGTCGTCTGAAAGTATCCACTTCTTGTCAGCGCCGCGAACCAAATGCCCCAACTCGTGCAGCAACAAAGCAGCGCGAGTCTTTCGCGTGTTCGGTTGGAAATCGGCGACCAGCGGAACACGCCGTTCAGAAGGCGTGTTGCCGCGATAGAACGATCCCATCATGTTCACTTCCGCTTTCTCGAACATGCGAAACGAGAATCCGGTAACCGCATTGCGATACAGCGTCGTCGGTCCACTCATACGGACCGCGATGTGCCGATCGAGATAAGAGGGACGCAGCAAACGCACCAGTTCGTTCAGCGCTTCAATCGCTCCAGTGCCTCCATACAACCGACTGCAGGAGTTGTCGTCACGAAGGATCGTGAACACGTCGAGATACGCCTTGTCGAGTTCGTTGAGCTTGCGCTCGTCCTTCGACAGCGATCGCCATCGCGATTCGCGGCGTAACTAACAGGTTGACTGGCGGCGATCCGGCGAAAGCGATTGGAGCGGATAAAAAGACGACGAGAATAAGAACGGATCTCTTCACGATTGCACCTCGCTTGTTTCGTGCGAAAGTCAAAACAGAGTCGGAGCAACGTGTGCGCGTGAATGTACGCCTGCGTCAGTGACTGAGGCTGAACTTTGTGATGGACAGGTGAGGTTTTGTGATGGGGCGGCTCGAAAGTAATACTAAAAAATTAATGGTCCAATGCAGCAGCCGCGGAGTCATACATCATCGTCGAAGAGGGAGCTTGTCCGGTCCATAATTCAAACTGAATTTTTGCTTGCGCAACCAACATTTCGAGTCCTCGCACGGTCTTGCAATCTGCCTTGCAAGCTTCTTTCAACAAGCGAGTGTCGATCGGGTTGTAGACGAGATCGTAAACGCAGGGAGCGCCGTTGAGTTGATCCGCTGTCGCTGGAGTTTGATCGATCAGCTCGCCCGAGCCGAGTGGCGTGGCATTGATGACGAGATCGTAATTGGCGAATGAAGCAGACGAAAGCGACTCATACGAAACGTCGAACTCTTGTCCAAGCGTGCGCGCCTTTTCGATGTTGCGTGCGAATAGTGTCGGCGACGCGTCATTTTTCAGCAGCGCCCACACTGCAGCGCGTGCAGCGCCGCCCGCACCGATCACCGCCACACGCAAACCACTCAACGAGCCGATCGCATTAAGCAGCGGCTCGATAAATCCGGCAGCATCCGTGTTGAATCCGCGAAGTTTGTCGCCGTCGATGACGATCGTGTTGACGGCTCCGATCTCTTTCGCCGTCGGTTCGATCCAGTCGAGATACTCCAGCACCGCCGACTTATGCGGCGCGGTAACACTCAATCCGCGCAAGTTCCAATCGAGCTCTCTGGTCAGCGGATGGACCATCCGATTGAAGAACGTCTCAACGTCGCGAACTTCGAACGGCAAATAGACACCATTGATTCCGGCGTTGCGAAACGCGGCGTTATGCATGTGCGGCGACACGGAATGCATGACCGGCCGTCCGACGAGCCCGCAGATCATCGTGTCGCGATCGATCTTGTCGACGTTATAGACGGAGCGCAGTTTTTGAGCGGTGATCTGTCCGGGCGCGGTCGCGCTCTCTTCTTCCAACGCTGCATACGTCAGGAACGCTCCGCGTGAGGGACCGAGTATGCGCGTCGCCAGTCCTCCGTTACCCATCGCGATCGCGATCACGTCACGTCCTTCGCCTCGCGCGCGATCGATCAGTTGAAACACAGGAAGGCAATCGACAATGTCATTCGCCTGCACCGCGATTTTTACAATCCGTGCCGGCATCGCGGCGAGTCGCTCATAAATCTGAATCAGATCCGGCGGAACTCCCGCGAAGTCATGATGCGAAACGATGACGTTTGACGAATCTCTTTCGACGGTGAGATCGGATTCGATGTCCCACCAGTCCGTCCGCGGCGCCGTTTTCCAGAACGCGGCCCGCGTCTGGTGGTCCAACTCGCGATGTCCACCTTGTTCGCTCGGCCGAAACGTCAGGATCACCGGCCGCGAAACATGTTCCAAAACGCGCGGGAAATCGTCTAAAGAATCGAGACAGTCAAGACGCAACTCGACAATGTCAGCCCACTCACTTGCGCGCATGGCTGCACTCTCGAGCGCTTCGATGTTCTTTTCACAAACGGCGACACAGATCCGGGTCATCTGTGTTCTGAAGTCTTCGACGCGAGGTGGCGGGTGGTTCCCTCAGTCACACTCGCCGCCGGCGGCGGCATGAGATGCTCTGTCGAACGCACAGGCGGAGGCAGCGAGGGAGTCGACCGATTGCTCTTTTCCTTGAGGCGAATGTATTGCCCAATGCCGCCGCCGATCATTAAGGATGCCGGTATCAACATCCAGAACCACCAACCTGCTCCGATTGACCGGGAAAGCGCGATCGAAATCAGCACAAAAGCGATGCCGAGAAACAAGCTCTTGAACGCAGTCTCGATAGACGGCTCGCCGCGGCGCCGGCGGCGACCCGGAGTGAAACACGACGCCTCTTCTTCCGTGAGACTCTTCTCCTCGTTCGGGCGCGTTATCTGTCCCGTCAAAGCCTGCGGCACGAGACTGATATTTGCTCCGCAACCACGACAAAAACTGCCACCATCCGGATTCGGTGTTGCGCATTTAGGACAGAACATTTTTATCTCGCCTCAACTTTGTTTGCGCCCGCCTGCAGCCAACGTCCTCTGGCGGCGCGCTTCGTAAAGCAAAACGCCTGCGGCTACCGAAACGTTCAATGAATCCAACTTGCCGCAGACCGGAATGCGAACCAGAGTATCGCAATGTTCGCGAACCAAACGATGCAGGCCGTGTCCCTCGCTGCCGAGAAAAATCGCCGCGGGAAGCGTCCAGTCCCAGTCCGTGTACGACTGTTTGGCCTCGCCGGCCGCACCTACGACCCAAATGTTACGTGCTTTCAACTGCTCTATCAATCGATTGAGATTGGTTACGCGGGCGACCGGAACGTACTCCAACGCTCCCGCAGCAACCTTCGCGACAGCACCAGTCAAACCCACCGCACGCCGTTCAGCGATGAAAACGCCGTGAACTCCGGCACATTCGGCGGTGCGCAGTATCGAACCCATGTTGCGTGGGTCTTCGATCGCGTCCAGTCCCAACGCCAGCGGCGGATCGTCAGTTCCGATCTTCGCTTCGAGCGTGTCGAGTAAGTGATCTGCATCGGCGTAGCGCGCGGCGGCGATCCGCGCGACGACGCCCTGGTGCCGCACCTCGCCGAGCGATCGATCGAGATCCAAACGCGGCACACGATGGACCGGCACGTTTTTCTGACGCGCGAGTTCAATCAGCGATTTCAAACGATCGGGCCGCGCGGTTTCGAGAATCGTGACCGATTCGATCTGTCGCGTGCCGGCGCGCAACGCTTCGACGACTGCATTCACGCCGTAGATTAAGTGTTGATTCAGGCATTCAAAGTATCGTCGCAAACGCGAGTAGCGTGTGAACTGGATCTCGTTGCTATTGATCGTCGCGAGTCCCACACGCAACTTGCCGGGCCGTTCACGACGCCAGCCACTCGCTTGCGTCTCCTGTTGCGGGCCCCAGACGAGATCGAGCGTGTGTCGCAAGCGTTTGTATGAGTCGTCGACTCGTGCGTGCGGTGCATTCGCGGCGATCATCTGTTGTAGCCGCAGGATGTTTTCGTTTGCGATAAGCGTCTTCTGATTTCCGAGACACGAGAAGTCAAAACCGTTTGCAGTGATGCGCAACGTTTGCGGATGCGTCGAAGTGTAAAAATCGATCACTGCTTCATCACTGGCGAACTCGCTTGTCCGAACGATCTCGTTCTCGGCGCGACGCGTTTTTCGTTCCTCGATCTCAACGCGTTTTACAAACAAACGACCGGTCACGATCAACACCACGTCTCGCCAGCGAATCTCCGTTTGGTCCCTCGTTCCTGCTTGTTGAAGTACGACGAGATCATCATCAACCGTCATCGACTTGATGCGCCTGACCGACATTTCCGAACCGCCAAGCTCGTCGTCGCTCAACGTGATCGTCTGTAAACCTGCGTCGCGCAGCCGCTCAAAAACCAGCTCAGCTTCTTCACGAGAAGCGGTACACGCAACCGGTAAAGGCATCCTCTCGGCAAGTATGCGCTTCACATTTTCAGCACTGAGTTTCAGCAGATCCGCGGCCTCGGCAATCACTTCTTCAGAAGGGTCAGTGTCCGATGGCAAAAGGATGTTGTTGTAAGCCGTTTGATGTTTTTCAGGCGGCCGCAGCACTGGCTTACGGAGTCGCGCCGAGGCCTCCGTCTTCGGCAGTGCCGCGCTACAGTAGAAACAAGCGACACGCGTCGGAGGGTTGGCCCGCAAGCATTCGTCGCAGCGGATCATCTGGTCCGGCGCAAACCCCTGCGGCTCAGAAGGTTCGATTGGTCCAGTGAATGGCAGACGAATGTTTTCGTTATCTTTAGGCAACACGTCCTCCAAGTATTTGGATTATACGACGGACGGGGATTTTCTGAGGTGAGATATGTTTTCGAGTTCGGCTAAAACTAGCGTGACTTCAACAGTCCTGATCGCGCTCGCATTGATGAGCGGCGCGTGCGCTGCGCTTCGACCGACCGACGCCAACGGTCCACGAGCCGATGTTCAACTCTACCCGGTTGGGCTCATCGATCCCGGTGCGCGACTCGAAGAAGCATCGCTCGCCTGGTACCAGCTCTCGCAACAACACGGCTTGCAACGTCGCACCCAAGTGAACCTGGATCCCTACACTGGCACACTTAAAAGCGTGCCTCCTGAGTTGGCTACCGAGATCGAACTCCCGAAAGTTGGCGACGCACCACAAACTGAAGAACAAACACGCGAATCGTTACGCCGTTTCATCGCCGACTGGCAACGACTGATCGGCGCTGCACCTCAGGAGTTGTCACTCGTCGAACGAACCGACGAAGCGCGGGACCAAACTCGCGCGCTACGAACAACGACCTTTTCGTTATCCGCTGCGCGGTGGTTACGGCAACCTGATTATCCGCTTCCGCAACGACGGCAAGCTCGTCGCGCTTTCGAGTAATTGTCTGCCGGATGCGGAACGCCTTCAGTCAGCGCTGAACCAGGTGAGCCCGCAAGTGACGGGCGAAGAAGCAGTGAGCAAAGTCAAAGCGCAACCGATTACCGTTTCAGGCGCAACCGGACAGCAAACTATTACGCTGCCCGATAATGCTGTTTTAGATCCGAGGCAGTTAGTTGTATATGCCCTTCCGTCCCCAGGCCAGTCGAGCGGTTTGGAACTGCATCTGGCCTGGGAGATCAATGTCACGAATGGCCCCATTAAAACGATCTATTTCGATGCTGTATCAAGTCAGGTAATCGCGGCCACATGATCGCCGATCATTGGACCGTGAGCTTGACCAACGAACGTCAAAAAAGCATTCTAGGTCAGTATTGGTTGAGTATTTCGAGGTCAGTTTATGAACAGTTATGATCCCACTAACAACGTTTCCTGGCAGCTCGGCCACCGCGGAAGAGTAGCGGTTTTTATCGACGGAAATAACCTTTTCCATGCAGCGCGATTTCATAATATCGACATCGACTACAACAAGTTATTGCGTGTGTTGTTGGGTGACGGCCGGCTTCTGAGGGCTTTCTTTTACACCGGCGTCGACATCGGCGCCGAACGCCAGCAAGGGTTTCTGTTGTGGATGCGGCGCAACGGTTTCCGCGTAATTCAGAAAGAGCTGAAGACCTTTTACGACGGAACGAGAAAAGCCAATCTCGACGTCGAGATCGCGGTCGACATGCTTTCACTCGCGGGCCGGTACGACACCGCGGTCCTCGTCTCCGGTGACGAAGACTTCGTCTACGCAGTCAACGCCGTCGCTTACAAAGGATGCCGCGTTGAGATCGCCGGTTTCCGGTCGAACACCGCGCCGAAACTGATCGACGTCGCCGACTACTTCATCGACCTCGGCGAGATCGCAGACAAAGTGCGCAAGGAGATCTCGCACGGAACGCGGTATGATGAGCGCGAACTGCACGAACCGCTCCCGGCGCCATATCTGCAGGAGCAGTGCCAACTTCCGAAAGAGTCCGAAAGTTTCCAGGCGGCGATGCGCGTGGTGCTGGAAACGGACATCGATGAGGAAGCGGCGGAGTTTGAAGCAGCAACGGAATTCATCAGGATTACCGACGATCACTGACGGCTATCCAGTCCGCTTCAAAAGATGAAGCTATTCACGATTCAGGAAGCAAACGCCCTGCTTCCCAGCGTACGAGTGATTCTCGCGAAAATTCAGCGGGCCCATCGCAGACTCACCCAATACCGCGACCAGGCTCGCAAAGCCGCCGAAGCCGCCGAACAAGGCGGCGGCGGAATCGAGCAGGGCGTCGCTTACGCCGTTGTTTTGACCGAATTAACCTCGGAAATGAGCGAGTTGGACACGCTTGGAGTCCAGTTGAAAGACTTCGAGCGTGGACTGATCGATTTCCCATCACTTCGCGACGGCAGAGTGGTCCTGCTCTGCTGGCAATTGGGTGAAGGCGACGAGCTCGAGTGGTGGCACGACGTCGACGCCGGGTTCGCTGGACGCACTCCGCTCTAATCACACACTCGATCCGGGCAATTCCTCAAACCCACAACCTCAATCCCTGCTTTATTTTCTCATTGACCACTTAAAGTTGTTCCTGATAGGATGCGTCGCGATTGCCAGAGGCGGAATCGTCTAACGACGTTGATATGGAACCAACCGGCGATACTCTGAGCCAGACACAACCGAAGAAATCTACGCTGATTGAATTTCCAGGCGTTACGCGCAGTTCCGTACCCGAATGGCGGAAAGAACTCAGCGAACGTGTTCGCGAAGTTCAGGAAAGGCGCGCTCGTGAAGCCGCACGCGAGGCCGCGGAAGTCGAGCGCCAACGAGTCGAAACAACATCTATTAACCCGCCACAACTCGAATTACTGCCGCCGACAGAAATGCCGGCGATTAATCCCTTGGTCGCTGCCGCTCTAAGAAGGATCGAGCGCGCGCATCAGACGGCTCCCACCGAAACTCGGCACACGCGATCCACCCTCGCGACGGCCATTGCCTACGCTCCCGCACGAGAAGAAAACGACATGAACGAAATAGTTGGTCCTCCGACGACGCAACTCACGTTCGAGCCGGAAATCGCAGTTGAAGAGCCACCGCCTGCCGTGGAAAAGACTCATTTGGTTGTCGTGCCACCAAGTGAACCCGAGCCGGCGTCTGGACCTCGGGCTCCGAAACGTTTGATTCGAGACGATCCGAACGATCCCGCGCTCAACTACCTTGACTCCATCTCGCGGACACTGCGAGTTGACGACAGCCCGACGCAATCGGCGTCAGCGTTTCGACGTCTGTTTTCCGCGCTGTTCGATCTCGTATTCTGCGTGTTGTTGAGTTCGCCGATCGCTGCGGCAGCATACTGGACGGGCAACAACCTGCAACAACCGCGCGTGATCGCGGTGCTCGCGGGAAGTTTTGTCGTCGTCACGTTTGTCTATCTCACGTTGATGACGGCGCTGACCGGCCGCACCTGGGGTATGCGTCTGTTGTCGTTGAAAGTGATCGACAGGAAGACGCGGTTGATTCCCACGGGAAGCCAGTCAATCGGTCGCTCGTTCGTGTATTTGATTTCGTTAGCCACAGTGTTGGGAACACTTTCTGTCCTCTTTAGCCGCGAAGGCTACACGGTCCAAGATCGCCTAACTCGCACAGCAGTCGTTCGTGTTTGAGCCATGGATTTTCTGATAATCTCCGTGATCAGATATGCATGACGAACTGATCCGGCGTGTCGTCGAAGAGCTGCGCACGAGTCTAAGCGGACGATTCCTCGGAAAGATCTATCAGCTCACGCCGCTGTCGCTTGCGTTCGATTTCGGCTTGCGCGGGAGTTTTCTGTTCGTCAGTGCTGAGCCGTCGAGTCCGCGGCTGTATCTGATTGAGCGACGCGGTCGCGATTTGCAGAAGGCGTCGGTTCCACTGATGCATTTTGGTCAACTGCTGCGGGCCAAGACGAATGGCGCGGCGGTTGTCGGCGTTGATAAAGATCCGTTGGACCGTGTAGTGCGGCTTACGTTTCGTTGTGAAGACGAGGACGGAACGATTCAATTTCGTAAGCTGATCGTTCAGTTGACCGGACGCACGTCGAATCTTTTTCTGGTTGATGACAGCGATGTCATTCTCGCGGTGTTGCGTGGACCACGCGGGCAACTGCCGGGCGAGATCTACTCACCGCCGCCAGCAGCCCTGCCGATATTCGTGATGATGTTGTCGACATCCCAGCGGCTCACCGTCCGCGTACGCGGATGCTCTTTACAGCGCTGTTGACGAAGCGAAAGCGTTTGACTCTCGTGCCGGCACGTTGCGCTCGCGTTTGCGAACTTCGATCCAGCGACAACGGAAGTTGAAAGAACATCTACAGACAGGACCTGGCCGGACACGGCGAGCCAGAGGAGCACAAGAAGGCGGGCGACTTGCTGCTGGCGAACGTCTCAACCGCAACGCGCAACGGGAATAAAGTTGTTCTCACGGACTACTACGCGGAAGGCGCTCCGCAAATTGAATTGAGAGATCGATGAAAACACTTCGCTGCAAGACGAAGCGGCGAGACGCTTTCGTTTGTATACGAAAGCGAAACACGCACGCGAAGAGATCGCCGGCCGGCTCAGCAACGTCGATCGCGAGATCGAGCAACTCGAAAAACGCGCACAGGAACTCGAACGAGTCATCCAGGAACGCGACGCCACCGCGCTGGAGAACTTCGATAAGGCCTCAGCGGCACCCGCTCCAAAGACGTCGAAGGGTAAGCCTGCGGCGCCGAAAAGCATCCCGGGCGTGCGCCGTTATCTTTCAACTGACGGTTACGAGATTCTCGTCGGAAGGTCTTCTCGCGACAACGACACGCTGACGTTTCGCCTCGCGAACCCAAACGATTTGTGGATGCACGCAGGCGACTATCCCGGTTCGCACGTCGTCATTCGCAACCCGACGCGCAAAGAGATCCCGCATCGCACGATCATCGAAGCCGCCCAACTCGCCGGGAAGTTCAGCCAGGCGAGCGAAGACGCCAAGGTCGTCATCCATTACACCGAGCGAAAGTTTCTCTCGAAACCGAAAGGCGCCGCGCCCGGGCTCGTGAGGCTGTCGCGCTTTCGATCGATTACGGTCGAGCCGAAGGAAGCCGTCAGTAGACTATAATCCGCAATCAGACATGCAAACCAAATCAGAACAACTATTCGCGACCGCGATCGATTTGATTCCAGGCGGCGTGAACTCTCCGGTCCGTGCCTTTCGCGGCGTTGGTGGTACGCCGCGTTTCATCAAGTCAGCCAAAGGCGCAAGGATCACCGACGTCGACGGCAACACATACATCGATTACGTCGGATCGTGGGGACCGATGATCCTGGGCCACGCTGACGACGAGGTCGTCGCGGCACTTCAGCGTGTCGCAACCAACGGCACGAGTTTCGGAGCGCCGACGGAGCTCGAGGTAGAGCTCGCGCAGGAAGTGATTGACGCCGTTCCGTCGATCGAGATGGTGCGGATGGTCAGCAGCGGCACTGAAGCGACGATGTCTGCCATCCGGCTCGCGCGCGGTGTCACCGGCCGCATACGTATCGTGAAGTTCGAAGGTTGTTACCACGGACACGGCGATAGTCTACTGGTTAAGGCCGGATCGGGAGTCGCGACGCTCGGACTGCCGGACAGTCCCGGCGTTCCCGCGGTGCTCGCTGAAAACACAATTACACTTCCCTTCAACGACGCGCAGGCACTTGAAGAAGTGTTTACAAGACACGCCGATATCGCAGCGGTGATTATCGAACCCGTCGTCGGAAACATGGGTTGCGTCCCACCGCGCGAAGGTTATCTCGAAGCCGTTCGCTCGCTAACGACGAAACACGGCGCGCTGCTGATCTTCGATGAAGTGATGACCGGATTTCGTCTCGCTCGTGGAGGCGCGCAGGAACGTTACGGAATCAAACCCGACATCACCACGCTCGGAAAGATCATCGGTGGTGGTCTTCCCGTCGGTGCGTACGGCGGCAGTCGCGAGATCATGAACCACATCGCGCCCGCGGGACCGGTTTACCAGGCCGGCACGCTCTCTGGAAATCCGTTGTCGATGACTGCCGGACTCGTCACGTTGCGACGTTTGCGTGACAAAACGGTCTACGAACGTCTCGAAAACTCCTCGCGCAGTCTCTGCGACGGACTCGCACAGGCAGCCGAAGATGCCGGCATAACGACGATCACTAACCGCGTCGGCTCGATGTGGACCAGCTTCTTCACGAACGCACCTGTAATCGATTGGGGCAGCGCAAACAAGAGCAACCGCGAAACGTACGGCCGGTTCTTTCACGCCATGTTGGACGCAGGCGTTTACCTCGCTCCGTCACAATTCGAAGCGGCGTTCGTGAGTCTCGCGCATTCGGATGAGATTATTGAAGAGACTATCGAAAAAGCTCGGCAGGCTACTTGCACGAATCTAACAGGCAGGTCGATACTGAACCGCGAACCCTTCCCCGGTTCGCTGGCAACGCTGATCCTCCCGCCATGTTGCTCGACGATCTGCTTCACTATCGCCAACCCCAGACCCGTCCCACGTTTCTTCGTCGAAAAGAACGGTTCGAAGATCCGGTCGCGCGTCGCCTGGTCCATTCCCTTGCCCTGGTCAGCAATGATCACGCGTGCATAAACCTTCGCCGCCTGACCGTTGCCGTCCGTCGACGGCGCGATCAGCTCAGTTGAGATCCGCACCGGCGCGCCCTCCTGGCTCGCGTCAACGGCGTTTGCAATCACGTTAACGAACACCTGACGCAACTGGTACGAATCCCAATGCCCCGTAATCGTTCCACGCGCAAACTGTTTTTCGACCGTCGCATTCTTTTCCTGAAGCCGTTCGCTGACGAGGTCAAGACTGCGTTCGAGTGACTCGTGCAGATCCACGGTCGAGCGTTCGAGTTCCTTCTGTCGCGAAAACTGCGTCACGTCGACCACGAGTTTGTTCAAATGCTTAATACCGCGCTCGACGAGCTCGATCGTGTTCAGCGCGTCTTCGTCGGTCACGCTGTCGCGCAACATCGACACGCCGAGTCGAATGCTGCCCAGCGGGTTGCGAATCTCGTGTGCGACTTGCGTCGTTGCTTGACCAACTGCCGCCAACGATTCGCTGCGACGCAGCGTGCGCTCCGATTCGGCCGCTTCGGTCGCGTCGACAAGCGTGACGATCTGTCCGCGATCGCCGTTGATGGCGAGTGGCGCTGAATAGACGTCGAATGCTTTGTCGCTGTCTTCAACCTGGGCCACGAGACGTCCGTGATATGTCGCCTTGTTGACGCGCACGGAAGTAACGGTGTCGAGGATCTTCATCACATCGTCAGGCGCGAACCGTTCGAGCACAGACGCGCCGATGCTTGCCTTCGGAAAGATCCGGAAGAACGCCGCGTTAGCGCTGCGAATGCGATCCTCTTCGTCGATCGCCGCGACGGCGCTGACCATTCCTTCGAGCAGTTGCGTGGTGAACGTGCGTTCACGGCGCATTTCAAACGTGCTGCGGCGCAGTTCGCGAAACTGGCGCTGCACCTGCCAGATCGTCCCCGCAGCGACGAGCGCACCGGCCAGAAGCGCGATGATGGTCCAACGCCTGTTCGATTTCTTCGCATCTGTCTGCATCTGCCCGACAGTGGCGACAATGTTCCGTCGTTCCGCGTCTGACTCGCGAAACAGAGTATGGAGTTCGCTGTCGACCGTTTGGAACGCTTTATATCCTTCGAGGCTGTATCGCCTTCGATCCTGCGCGACGTCAAGTTAAGTGTGCAGGTCGGTGCGCATCCTCTGCCAGGAGGGTTTCTCGGCGACGTTGGGCCGCTCCAGCGTTTCCAACACCTGTTTTACTTCATCGCTTGCCTTGGTGAGTCGCGCGTCGAGCGGCACCGTAAAGATTCCTCGCGACTCCTCGGAGTGACGCTGGCGAGCAGCGTTGTCAAGATTGTTAACTTTCAGACGCAGATCCAGGAGCATACTAAGACGAGTGGAGTGGTCGCGGTTGAGTTCCTGAGCGCTGACATTAAGCTGATCCAGTTGGTTCACGCTGCGAACACCCAATACCGAAATGAGTGCGAGCAACAGCAGGAAACCGACGATCAACGGAAGAATCGCAGGCGCAAATCCGCGCCACCGCGACTCAGTAGCGGCGCGCGGCGCGTTCGGATCGGGCGTCTTCCGATATACGACCTGAGGATGTTTCTCTGCGGGTTCCATTAAGACTCGAAGTCTACGGCTTGGCGTCCATCCAATTCTCTCCCACGCCGACGTCCGCCACCAGAGGTACATCAAGCGAAACGGCCGTTTCCATCTCGTGCTTTAGTATCTCGGTTACCTTATCGACTTCCTTCTCGGGGACCTCCACCAACAGCTCGTCGTGCACTTGCATCAGCAAACGCGCGTCGAGACCGTTGCGTTTGAACTCTTCGTCGACGTGCAACATCGCAATCTTCACGATGTCGCTCGCCGTGCCTTGAATCGGCATGTTGATGGCTTCGCGCTCCGCTGCCTTTCGGATGTTTGCATTGCGATCCGCGATGCCGGGCAGCGGTCGAATGCGTCCGTAGATGGAGCGGACGTAACCATGCTCGCGCGCGCGGACGGGCACTTCCTCCATGTAACGCCGCACGCCTTTGTAAGTATTGTAGTAGTCCTCGATGACTTTCTTCGCTTCCTGCCGCGAAATGCCGACGCGCTGCGACAGTCCCCACGGCTCGATGGCGTAAGCGATCGCGAAGTTGACGATCTTCGCAAACCGTCGCGCTTCTTTCAGCTCGGCGTCGGTCCTTGCGCCGAACACGAGCCTAGCCGTGCGCGCGTGAATGTCTTCGCCCTTTTGAAACGCTTCGAGCATCACCGGATCCTGCGTGATGTGGGCCAACAGACGCAATTCGAGTTGCGAATAGTCGGCGGAGATGATCTTGTTTCCCTTCTCGGCGACGAAAGCGCGACGAATGCGACGCCCCATTTCACTGCGAATCGGAATGTTCTGCAGGTTCGGATCGCTCGACGAGAGACGTCCGGTCGCCGCGACCGTTTGATTGAGTTGACAGTGAATGCGTCCGTCGGTCGCGATCTGATGCGGCAACGCATCCGTGTAGACACTCTTCAGTTTGTCGAGTTCGCGGTACTCGATGATCAAACGCGGCAGCTCAAACTGTTGGGCCAACTCTTCGAGCACCGCCTTGCTGGTTGAAATGCGGCCGGTTGAAGTTTTTCTGCCGATGTCGATGTTCAGGTCGGAAAGCACTTCGCCGACCTGTTTCGGCGAACCGATGTTGAACTCACGTCCGGCAAGTTCATAGATCTTGACGGTGAGTTTGTGCAGCTCCTGTCCGATGTAGCTCGACAGATCCGCCAGCACTTTCTTGTCGACTTTGAGACCCGCGCGTTCCATTCGATAAAGCAACGGCGCCAGTGGCAGTTCGACTTCGGAATAGATCGTTTCGAGTTTCCTGTCGAGGATGCGGGCGTAAAGCACGCGCGCCGTTTGCGCGGTCAGATCTGCGGCGGCCGCAGTTTCCCACGAGGCTTCGGACCAATTCGCCGGTGGCTTGTGACCATTTTCGACGTTCAATGCGTCTTTTGCGAGATCCGCCAGGTCGTACTTGCTGCGCGTCGGGTCGAGCAGGTACGCGGCGAGATACGTATCGTGCCTGACGCCTTCGAGCGTGATGTTGAAATGATCGAGTAGACCAACCGCTCGCTTCACGTCGTGAACCGTCTTCTCGACCAATCCATTCGAAAGCACCTCGCGCAGTGGACCAATCGCAGCGCCGGTTCCACCCGCAAACTTCTCGAGATCTACATAAGCCGAGACGCCGGCGTTCGTCGAGAAAGCAATGCCTCGTGTTGACTGAAGCTCGGCGAAGCATTCCTGTTCGCCCGTTCCAGCGGGTGTTGAATCGGCGACGGCAATACCAACGCTCTCCGCGTCGAACAGTGTGCGAACGAGATTGTCGAGATCCGACTTTGTCTGCACGACGCGATAGTTGCGTTCCGTTTCAACGGTTGCCGTTCGTTCGACCGCAGCGTCCGCATACTCGCGAGTGAGGTTCGAAAACTCCAACTCGTGAAACAACTCGTACGCCGCCGTGCGATCGGGCGGCCGCGTTTTGATCTCGTCGAGTTTCAATTCGACTTCGATATCGGTGCGGATGCGCGCCAGCTCACGTGACTTTCTGATTAACTCCGCGTTGTCACGCAACGACTCGCGATACGTCTTGTGCTTGACTGACTCCCAGCCCTCCAACGCCGCTTCGATCGATCCGAACTGCTGAATGATCTGCACGGCGCCTTTCGAACCGATCCCCGGCGCGCCGGGTATGTCGTCGATCGAATCGCCCATCAGTCCTAAAAGATCGACGAGCTTGTCGGCCGTTACGCCAAACTTCTTCTCCACCCACGCTTCGTCGCACCACTCGACCGGCGGCACCGGTTCTTTGCGCTTCACGACCTGCGAATTCTGTCGCATGCAGATGATCCACGGGTCGCGCACGAGCTGGCACATGTCTTTATCGTTCGACACGACAACCGTTTGCAGTCCCTTTGCCGCGACCTGGCTTGCGAGCGCTCCGATCACGTCATCTGCCTCGTAACCCGGCACGTTGATCACGGGAATGTTCAGCACTTCGCAGAGCCGAAAGATGTAAGGCATCTGCGACGAGAGATCGTCGGGCATTGCGAGACGGTTCGCCTTGTAATCGGGAAACATCTCGTGACGAAACGTCTTCTCACGCGATTCGAAAACGGCGGCGATGTATTCGGGTTTCTCTTCACGCAACAGCTTCAACAGCATGTTGGTGAAGATGTAGACGGCTTGAGTCACCTGCCCCTGCGACGTGGCAAGCGGCGCCGCGCGATTCTGCATCGGCGCAAAAAAGGCCCGAAAGATGTGCGACATCGAGTCGATCAGGAAAACACGTTCAGGCCGGTCATTACTGACTAAAGACTGTGCGGCAGGCATGTGAGGAGATCATAGGAAGCGGATCTTAGCGTGTCAAACGCGACTAACTTCGCGTGTCAATCGCGGCTACTCCGAGCTTAATTCACGCACGTGCGCCTTAACTGTCCCGCCCAAGGTCGCGAGGTTGTAACCGCCTTCGAGACACGAAATCACGCGACCCTGACAACTGCTCTCGGCCCACTGCTTCACTGCTTTCGTCATCTCGACAAAGTCGTCGTCCTGGAGCAGCAACTGCCCGAGCGGATCGTGAAGATGCGAATCAAAACCCGCGGAGATGATGATCAGGTCCGGCGTGAAGTTGGTGGACATCTCGTCCAACGCCGCTTCGAACCCACGCTTCTGATCTGTCGCCGGCGTCGCGGCGCGCAACGGCAAATTCAACGTGTAACCCAAGCCCCGGCCCCTTCCCTTTTCGCCACGCGTTCCGGTTCCCGGATACCACGGATACTGGTGTGACGAGAAAAAGTAGACGGTCGGATCGTCGTAGAAGATTCCCTGCGTGCCGTTGCCGTGATGCACGTCCCAATCGAGGATAGCCACCTTCTCGATCTCCGGATACTTCCGTTGCGCATAACGAGCGGCGACCGCGACGTTGTTGAATAGACAGAACCCCATCGCACGTTCTTCCGTCGCATGATGTCCGGGCGGACGCACCGGGACGAACGCGTTCTTCACCTCGCCGCTCATGATCAGGTCGACAGCCTGACAAGGCGCTCCCGCTGCATACTTCGCCGCGTCGAGCGAACGCATTGAGACGACGGTGTCGGCGTCGAGATAACCGGTGCCTTCGCTCACGACGCGTTCGATCAGTTTGTAGAGTTGAGGCGAATGAGCGGCCTGGATGTCGCCGCGTGCGGCTTCGGTCGCCTGCACCTCGCGCAGTCTTGGCCACAGCGCGTCGTCGCCTCGCAATGCTTCCATAACAACGCTGTAACGCGAAGGTGTTTCGGGATGCCCCGGTCCGGTGTCGTGCTCTTTGAAGATCGGATGATGAATGATGGCAGTCGTCATTGGTGTTGATCCGTACATTGATCGGTTTACGTTGATTCCAAAAACGTACGATAACAAAACGACTAAACCGTGTTCCAGTAACGAACCCTCAAATCTGCGCCGTTTACGTCTGCGGAATGACTTTTGCCAAATGCAAATCGAGCAAAGGGTGTAATGGAGGTGGTTATGAAGAGACTCCTCGTCTTCATTTTAGTTTGGAGCTTATTGGTGCTGACCGGAACGCTCGTGTCAGCAGACGGAAAAACACGTTGGAATAAATCCGCATTTCAAAAATCGATTCAGATAACAACGGAGGCAACTGATGGCATACGATGAAGAAGAAGCAAGACGAAGCCGCGTAGTGGTGGAGACGCCCAACGAACGACGCGAGGTGGTCCATTCGCAGTCGGTGCGTGATAACAGCGGCATCTCCGCAGGCATGGTCGGCGTGCTCGTGGTTGTCGCTATCGCGCTGATCACAATGCTGGTGCTTTTCTGGATGAACACCCAGCCAACGACTGACGAAACGGCAGCGCTGCCCGCGCAACAACAACCGACAGTGATTCAGCAACCTGCGCCGGCGCAACAGCCTCCAGTGATCATTCAACAACCAGCGCCCGCGACACAGCCGGCGCCGATCATTGTGACGCCACCGGCAGGCGGTTCGACCGCTCCGAGCGCAACCGACAGCGTCAGCATGGACTCGGCGATCCAAACCGCGATCGACAAGCGTTTGATTGACGATCCGGTGTTCTCGTCACTCGGCATCACCGCCAGTGTCATTAACGGAAAAGTGATGCTGATCGGCACGGTCAAGACCGAAGCGTTGAAAGCCGATCTTGAACGAATGGTGAAACAGGTGAAGGGCGTTAAGGCAGTCGACAACCAGATTATTGTCAGTGGCTGATATTTGAACGGCCAGCAACGGAATAACGCCGCGGTTCCAGCGGAAGTTGGAACGCGGCGTTGTTCTTTATGCCGCTGATGTTAGCAATCTGCGCATCGCTCGCTAGTTTCACTCAATCGTTTGATGAACACACACTGATCTGTATTTCACGGGTCGTAAATGAGGTCTCGAGGGTGATGCTCGTGTCTTCACAATTGATGATCAGGCGGCGGCCGTCTTCAGATTGAAATAGATCCACGGATTGAATTGGCGAAGGTGACGACAACTCCTGCCAGCGCATGAGATTCTCGTCCACGGCCAGTTCGGCGAGCGCCAACGCTTGCGGCACTAATCCCATTTCGGCGTCGAGATAGATGTTCCAGATGAATCCGATTTCAAGCAGCAAGTAAGCCGTTTCGTCCCACACGAAATAGCTCATCACGCTCGCGCCGATGACGTGCGCGATCACATGGTCCTGGTGCGTGTTTGTTTCCGCCGGATTCCACATCGAAACTCAAACTTCAAAGTCCATCAGACTCTTGGATTTCACGGCAGCGATAGCCGCAGAGCTTAAAGAACCGAGTCCGCCAATCACGACGGACAGCGGCGCACCGATCGCCGCAGCCAACAACCCCGCTTCAAGTTCGCCGAGCTGTGGTCCACCCATGAAGAACATCATGTTGATCGACGTCATGCGTCCGCGAAGATGGTTCGGCGTCACTAACTGCCGGATGGTTTGTCGTAACACCGTGCTGACAGTGTCGGCGGCGCCCGTCACGGCGAGCATCAGCAACGAAAACCAGAACACCGTCGAGATGCCGAAGAGCGCTGTCGCCACGCCAAAGATCGCAACCGAGACAACCACCAGCCGGCCTTGTTTAGTAAAACTTCCGAGTCGCGCCATCACCAACGCCGTGATCACTGATCCGATCGCCGGCGCCGCTGCCAGAAATCCATAGCCACGCGCCGACGACGTGCAACCGTTCGCTCGCGAAGATCGGCAACAACAATGTCGCCGAGGCAAAAAACGTGGCCACGAAGTCGAGCGTCATCGTCTGCACGATGATTGGCGTGTTCCAAACAAACCGCAAACCCTCTTTCAAAGCAGCAAGGCTCAACGCACTTCCGCTGCTGCCGTCTCGTTCAGGATCGCCGCTCGTCTTCATCAAAACCAACGCAACGATCACCGCCACAAACGACAACGCATTGAGCCCGTAAATCAGCGCCGGTCCAGTTTCGGCAAGCAGGAACCCGGCGATCGCCGGCCCCGCGATCGTCGCGACATTGAATACCAATATCCCAAGGCTCACTGCGTTTGGAAAAACCTCGGCGGGAACCAGCGCGGGCATCAACGACTGCCGCGCCGGAGTGTCAAACGCATTCGCCGCCGACGCCAATCCACTGAGCACATAAATGGGCCAGACACTCTCGAGTCCCGCCAGCGTGAACACTGCCAAAAGCGCCGCGCTGCTCAGCATCACCAACTGCGTCACAACCAACAACTTCTTTCGATCGAGCGCATCCGCAACGACGCCACCCGCAAGCGAACACAGAATTATCGGCACGCCCCGAAAGAGTCCGACGAGGCCGAGCGCGAGTGGTGATTTTGTAAGCAGATAGACGTGCCAGTTGATCGCGACGAACTGCATCTGCGATCCGGTGACGGACACAATTAGACCTAACCAAAGCAGCCGGAAATCGCGGTAACGAAGGGCAGCGAATGATGACGAAGGAGCGGAAGGACTCACGTGTCGCCGTAAGACTCGTTCAGCTTGCGAAAGTGGTATGCCATCGCAGCGTGGCGCAGCAACTCTGTCATCCGATCGTGATGCGTGCGCGCAGCTTCCAGGAAAAACCTCCAGAACTCGCGGCGCTCAGCGTCGAGCACGCCGAGCTTGAACGCAATACGCAGAAATGCTTTGACGGCTTTGAACCCGTGATACTGGTGCGCCTCGGGAATGTCCTGCGGCACGCGCTGCAACGAATCGAGCGCGCGTTTATAGTACTCGCTCGGTTTGTAGATCGTGCGCATGATGCGCTGATAACCGGCGATGAGCGTGTCGACGTCCATCTTCGGAACGAAATTAACTGTGGCGATCGTGTTGTTGCCTGTTGCGTCGTCGCCGAGCAGACGGCCTTCTCTCTCGAGTCGTTTCCAGAGTTGTGTGTCAGGCAGGGCATTCAACATGCCGACCATCGCCAAAGGAATCGCACTCTCGCGAATGAACTCGATCTGGCGCTCGAAGATGTCTGCCGGATCGTTGTCGAAGCCGACGATGAACCCGGCCATCACTTCCATTCCGTGACTCTGTATCTTCCGCACCGACTCGAGCAGGTTGCCGCGGTTCTGCGGCTTCTGCGCTTCTTTCAAACTCTCTTCGACCGGCGTCTCGATCCCGAGAAACACGCGCCGGAATCCCGCTTCTTTCATCGCGACGAGCAAGTCGTCGTCGTCAGCGAGATTCACACTCGCTTCGGTCAACAACGAGAACGGATAACCATTCTTTTTCTGCCACTCGATTATCTCGGGCATCAACAGACGCACGTTCTTCTTATTGCCGATGAAGTTATCGTCGACGATGAACAATGGGCCACGCCAGCCCAGGCGGTTCAGTGCGTTCAACTCAGCGATGACCTGCTGGTTGCTCTTGGTGCGCGGAATACGCCCGTAGATCTCGATGATGTCGCAGAATTCACATGAAAAAGGACACCCGCGCGAGTACTGAATCGACATGCAACTGTACTTCTTCATGTTGACCAGTCCGAAATCCGCGAGCGGCGCCATCGACATCGGCGGACGCTCAGGCGCTTTGTAGGTTCGTTTCGCCGTGCCGCGTTCGAGATCTTCGAAGAATTGCGGCAACGTCGTCTCAGCTTCACCTTGAAAGATGTGATCGGCGTACGGCAGCTCTTCGATCGTGCTCGTCACATACGGACCGCCAAGCACGATTCGTTTGCCGAGCTTGCGGGCCCGTTCCACCACCTCATGCAGCGACTTCTTCTGCGCCAGCATTCCAGTGATGAAAACCATGTCCGCCCATTCGATTTGGGAAGTCTTCAACCGCTCGATATTGAGATCCACGAGGCGTCGCTCAACCGATTGAGGTAACAGACCCGAGACGGTCATCAACCCAAGCGGCGGAAAAACGGAACGTTTTCCCTCGAACGGTAACGCGTGTCGAAAACTCCAATATGTGTCAGGAAATTCAGGATTGACCAGCAACACTTTCATAGGCGCATTATCATAGACTCTATTCAGTTAGGGCGAGTAATAATTGTGTAAAGATCGGGAAACCCCACAATACCCTAAACTTGCCCGCAAATCCATAGCAGGCGATGTGCAATCATTGTCACGCGTGTGTTATAAACTAGCACCTCCCGCACTCCGACTGAACGGCAAACAACGAAAGGCTAGCGCATTATGAAGACACAACTTGCACGACTCCTTGCCACGATCCTGATCACAATGTTTGCTCTGTCGCCTGCGTGGGCTACGTGTGGCGGTGGCGGCGGCGGCGGCACGGGCGGTGTCGGTGGCGGTAATAGCAGCATGGGTCCGGCCCCAACTGTTTACAAGGTGCCGTGGAAGCTGTGGGAAGCCAGGACCGCTCCGCAAAAAGGACTCGTCCTTTATTGGTTCCCGGCCAGCAACGATGAAGTCAAGAATTCTCCGCTGAAGACCTCGCGCGTTCTTACTCTGTATTCCGCGCAATGTGTGACGATGACTGTCGGCGATGCCGGTCTGCCGGAGCTGAAGAACATCATCGGCGACGCGGCGCTGCCGGCCGCTGTCCTCGCAACACACGATGGAACCCCGATCAAGAAGGTCGACAGCACTGGCGGGAAACTGAAAGTCGCCGACGTGGAGAAAGCGGTCGAAGCCGAGATGAAGCAGCGCGAAACGGCGCTCGACGCGCAGTTGAAGAGTGGTAAAGATAAAGCGAAAGCAGGCGACAACGACGGCGCCATCGCCGATCTGAAACCAGTTGCCGCCGAGAGATGCCTGTTTCCGAAAAAGGCGAAGGACGCAGCCGGTCAACTGAAGAAACTCGGAGTGGAAGAGATTGGCAGTATTCCCGATTCACCGATTTTCGATCGCATTTACGGCGCGCGCGTCGAGGCAACACTGCGTCGCGGACTGCGCGCGGAGATTGCCGAACAATACGCCACGGCGCTGAAGTTCTACCAGCAGGCGCACAAGATGGATCCAGCGGATCCCACGCCGCTTCGTTACCTCGGCGAAACCTACCGGCATCACACCGGCGAATGGGACAAGGCGCGCGAAGTGTTCAATCAGATCCTGAACATGCCCGCCGATGCAGTCGCGCGGGCTGTTGCGCTTCACGGACTCGGCAAGATGACGATTCACGACGGCGAATTCAAAAAAGGTCTGAAACTGATGGAACAGTCGGCGGAAGAGTTTCCGCTCCCGCTGACGTATCGCAATCTCGCCGTCTACTGGCATTCCGAAGGCGACCTGGCCCAGGGCAATGCTTACACGCAGAAAGCCCTCGCGCTCGATCCGAAGGATCCGTACAACCTCGTGTTTGCGGCCGTGTTCATCGCAGCATCTGGAAATACCGACGAAGCGTTGAAGATCGCGCGCGAGAATCATAACCTGCTGCCCGCGTCGTACAACCTTGCAGCGATCTATGCGCAGGCTGGTCAAAAGAAGAAAGCGCTCGAGTTGTTGCGGCGGCACTTCTTCCAGTACGAACGTTATCAGGCGGTGCGTGCGAAGGAGATGATGGAAGCGCGAGTCGACGCCGTGTTTGATTCGATTCGTTACGATTCAGGGTTCCTTGCGCTAACGAGCAGCGCAGACGGCAAGCTCCAGATGCCGATGCGCGGCATGCCGACAATGCAAAACCAAAACCGGTAGGTAGTGACAGTTAAGGCGCGGCTCGTATAACTGCGCGACGTCGCCAGAGAACAGTTGGGAAGGGGGCAATCGAAGCGTCGCCCCCGCCGTCGAGGAAGCGGGGGCGACGCTTCGCTTGCCCCCTTTCTGACTTGTTCTTGCGCGCATGTTGAAGTTTTCTCCCGGGACAGCCCGATAACTATGGCCCAACAAACTCTCGCCCCGTCCACCACTGATCAAGTTCACAGTTATCGCATCTGGCAAGTAATCGCAGCATCAGCAGTCGGTACCATGATCGAATGGTACGACTTCTATATCTTCGGCAGTCTCGCTGTAACGATTGCGCCGCTCTTCTATCCTGAAGGCAACAACACACTGGCGCTTATCGCGTACTTATCAACGTTCGCGGTTGGATTCGTCGTCCGCCCCTTCGGCGCGTTGTTCTTCGGACGGATCGGCGATCTCGTCGGACGCAAGTACGCGTTTCTCGTCACGTTGCTGATCATGGGAGGCGCAACTGCGGCGATCGGGTTCCTGCCGACCTACGCCACGATCGGAATGGCCGCGCCGCTCATTCTCCTTCTCATTCGCATTCTTCAGGGACTTGCACTCGGAGGTGAATACGGCGGCGCTGCGGTTTACGTCGCCGAGCACGTTCCGGACGAGCGACGCGGCTTTTACACCAGCTTCATTCAAATCACGGCGACGCTCGGACTGTTCATGTCGTTGATGGTGATCCTGCTGATCCAGAATGCGATGTCGCGGGAGACGTTCAATGCCTGGGGCTGGCGCGTGCCGTTCATCATCTCGATCTTCCTGGTCGGGATCTCGCTCTACATTCGCGTGCGGATGAAAGAGTCGCCTATCTTTCAGCAGATCAAGACGGCCGGCATGACTTCGAGTAAACCACTCGTCGAAGCATTTACGAAGTGGGAAAACCTGAAGCGTGTGCTGATCTCATTGTTTGGCGCGACTGCGGGTCAGGGCGTCGTCTGGTACACCGGGCAGTTTTATGCGCTGTTTTATCTGCAAACGGTGCTGAAGGTGAACGGACGATCGGCGCAATACATCATTGCGATTGCGCTGCTGTTTGCGATGCCGTTGTTTGTGGTTATGGGTGCTCTTTCCGATCGCATTGGGCGCAAGTGGATCATGATGGCGGGATGTTTGCTCGCCGCGGTTTCCTACATGCCGATCTACCACGCGATGCAACGCGCGGCCGGTTCTCAGGTCGTTACAGTGACATCACAGGAAAACAGAGTGACCGGCGCGATCAACCTTACGCCGCAGATGATGGTTGACGGCAAACTGGAAGTTGCTAAGGAAGTGTTGCCTTACAGCAGCTTCGAGTCGTTCATCAGCAATCCGGTCGCGCTGAAACTGATCCTGCTCGTGTTTATTCAGGTGTTCTTCGTGACGATGGTCTATGGGCCAATCGCCGCGTACCTGGTCGAGGCGTTTCCCGCCAAGATACGCTACACGGCGCTATCGTTGCCGTATCACATCGGCAACGGAGTCTTCGGCGGACTGTTGCCGTTGATCGGACTGTGGGTCGTCGCAGAAACAGGCAACATTTACGCCGGACTTTACTATCCGATCATCGTCGCAAGCGTAACGTTCGTCGTCGGAGCGTTGCTGCTGAAAGAGACGAAGCACACGCTTATCTGGGACGAAGTTAAGTAACGCTTTACGGCGCCTGGTGTTTGAAGATCACGCCGTTCTTCATCACGAACACGACTTTCTCCGTTGCCCGAATGTCTTTCAACGGATCACCCGGGACCGCGATGATGTCGGCCCATTTGCCCGGCGTTAACGAACCGATATTCTTCTCCCAGCCCAACAACTTCGCGCGCACTTGACGTCCCGGCCACGAGCGCGTCCATGTTGCTCAAACCGCCCCACTCAACCAGTAGTTGAAATTCGTGCGCGTTCGATCCATGCGGCACAACGCCGGCGTCGGTTCCGAACGCAATCGGCACTTTATTCGCCACCGCGAGCTTGATCGCGTTACGCACCGCGGCCGCCGCAGCCAACGCCTTTTCCGCACGCAACCCTTTCAACACTCCGGTCTTTGCCGCACGCTCGACGCCTTCCGCCGCCGATAACGTCGGCACCAGGTACGTTCCGTTCGCCTTCATCAATCGCGCGCCTTCTTCGTCGAGAAACGAGCCGTGTTCGATCGACGCCACACCCGCGCGCGACGCGATCTTGATTCCTTCAGTGCCGTGTGCGTGAGCGGCGACTTTTCGCCCGAGCTTAGTGGCCTCGTCGACCATCGCTTTCAACTCTTCGTACGTATACTGCGTCACGCCAACCGCGGCGCTCCCTTCCGAAAGCACGCCGGCAGTCGCGCACGTCTTGATCACGTCCGCGCCGTACTTGATCTGATAACGCACCGCGGCGCGCACCTGGTCTGGTCCATCTGCAATGCCGTCTTCGATTCCCGGATCAAACATTCCCGGACGATAGCCGTTGTCGTCGCAGTGTCCGCCACGGATTCCAAGTGAGTGTCCGGCAGCGGCGATTCTTGGTCCTTCTGTCCAACCTTCGTCGATCGCTTTGCGCAGTGCGAAGTCATCAAACCGGCCGTCAGCACCGACGTTTCTCACCGTCGTAAAACCCGCCATCAACGTCGCGCGCGCATTCTGCACACCGAGAATCGCGCCGAACGATGCGTAGTCTCGCACGAGTGCATTTTCACCGGCGGGATCGCCGAGTGTACGGCCGATCAGGTGCGTGTGCATGTCGATGAAACCCGGCAGCAACGTGACGTCGCCGAGATCGATCACTTTCGCATTCGCCGGAATGTTTACCGAGCCCGCGCGCCCGGCGGCGGTGATCCGATTGTCGTCAATAACGACCACGGCGTTTGTGATCGCCGGAGCGCCCGTGCCGTCGATCAGGCGCGCGGCTTTCAGGACCACGACACCTTTTCCGATTGGCGCTTCCGGCGTGATTCGTGTTTGAGTTTGTGAATTGACCGGAATGAACACTGACAACATCAGTGTCACTAAAGGAAGTAGTTTGTATTTTTTCATTTTTTTCGCGGGATTCTACATGTTAGTTGCGTCCTCGCAAAGCCTGCGTTAGGCTGCTGGCCCATGAAAACAACTCGCCGCGAATTCAACTATGCGCTGCTTCTGAGTCTGTGTTCGATGTCGTTGCGTCAGTCGAATGCGCAGACGCAGTTGCGCGTTAACGGGGAGCGGATCATGCAACACATTCACGCGCTGGCGGAGTTTGGGAAGAATCCGCAGGGCGGCGTCAGTCGCGTTGCTTACAGCGACGCCGACAAACAGGGACGCGAGTACGTGTTGGGGTTGCTGCGTGATGCGAAACTCGACGTTTCTATTGACGCCGCGGGCAACCTGATCGGACGGCGCGGTGGAAGCGCGAGTGCGCTCAAGCCCTTGCTCATCGGATCGCACATCGACAGCGTTCCCGAAGGTGGAAACTACGACGGAGTTGTCGGTTCAATGGGCGCCATTGAGGTCGCGCAGACACTCGCCGAGAAGAACGTTTCGCTGCGTCATCCACTCGAGGTCGTCATCTTTCAGAATGAAGAAGGTGGGCTGATCGGCAGCCGCGCGATGGATGGCGAGCTCACCGAACGCGAACTCGATCTCGTCAGCCGCAGCGGGAAAACGATTCGCGACGGCATCAAGTTTATTGGTGGCGATCCGTCTCAACTTGCGGGTGTTCGTCGTAACAAAGGCGACATCGCGGCGTATCTCGAACTGCACATCGAACAGGGCGCTTATCTCGACGCCGAGAAGATCAAGATCGGAGTCGTTGAAGGGATTGTCGGCATTAACTGGTGGGACGTTAGCGTAGAAGGTTTTGCGAATCATGCGGGAACGACGGCGATGAACAACCGGCAGGATGCGCTGTTGGCGGCGGCGAAGTTTATCGAGGCGGTGAATCGCGTCGTCACGAGCGTGCCTGGGCGGCAAGTTGGGACGGTTGGCAGGATCAGTGCGTTACCGGGCGCGCCGAATGTTATTCCCGGCAAGGTCGTGCTCAGTCTCGAACTCCGCGATCTCGACGCAGCGAAGATCAACATGCTCTACGAGAAGATCCGCGCCGAAGCGCAACAGATCGCGGCGGCGAGCAAGACTAAGTTTGATTTCAAAGAGATCAACGTCAACATCCCCGCGCCGACTGACGCTCGTATTCGCTCGTTGATCTCCGACGCGGCGCGTGAGCTTGGTTTATCGACGAAGTTGATGCCCTCGGGCGCTGGTCACGACGCGCAGGACATGGCGCGGCTTGGACCAGTGGGAATGATCTTCGTGCCGAGCGTTGGCGGCATCAGCCACTCCCCACGCGAGTTCTCGCATCCCGAAGACATCGCAAACGGCGCAAACGTCCTGCTGCACACGTTATTGAAGCTGGATCGCTCCTGACTGCCGGTATATCTCTTATGGACCAGGAGATTCTGAGATTTGGTTTAGCGGCGTTAGTGACGTTGCTCGTGGTGGTGGATCCGCCAGGCGTCGTGCCGCTCTTCGTCGCGCTCACCGAAAACGAACCCGAGCGTCGTCGAGCGATACTGACGCGCGCCGTGCTCATCGCTTTCGGAGTGGCTTTATTCTTCCTGATCGCCGGACGCGCAGTGCTTTCGTATCTCGGCGTGACGGTCCATGCGTTTTCGATCAGCGGCGGAATACTACTCTTCGTTACCGCGATGCCGATGTTATTTGGCCAGCGCGGCGGACTTCAATCCCCGCAATCGAAAGAGCGCCCCTCGGAAGACATCTCCGTGTTTCCTTTGGCGATGCCATTGCTGTCCGGTCCAGGCACCATCGCCACGATACTTCTCTTGACGTCACAGGCAGGCAACGACGTGAGAAAGCTCAGCGCGATCGGAGTCGCGATCGCAATCGTGTTCATCATCTCGTTTATCTCGCTGTACCTGGGATCGCGTTTGATGCGACTACTCGGCGAAGGCGGCGTGCACATCGCCACTCGCGTGATGGGAATCGTCCTTGCCGCACTCGCCGTGCAGTACGTGCTAAACGGCATCACAGGCTATTACCACTTGCTGTCCGGTCGCTGACCTGCCCGCTCACTCGTATCGCAACGCGATGATCGGATCGACTTTCGTCGCACGCCGAGCTGGAATGTAACTCGCAATCGCCGCCACGCCGATCAATAACAACGAGATCAACGCAAACGTCGTCGGATCCGTCGCCGTCACGCCAAACAACAACGTCGACATCACACGCGTCAACGCGAACGCTGCGATCAAACCGATCACGATTCCCGCGACGACGAGCTTCAGACCATAGCTGACCGCGAGCTTCAGCACCGCGCCGGTCTGTGCGCCGAGCGCCATTCGGATCCCGATCTCGTGTGTGCGTTGGGCCACCGAGTAACTCATCACGCCATAGATTCCGACGGCCGCAAGGATCAAGGCGACGGCGGCGAAGATCGCCAGCAGCAGCATGCTGAAACGTTGTCGGGCGATTGATTTGAGGAGTATCTCCTCCATGGTCCTGATGTTCGACACGGGTTGGTCCTTGTCGATCTCCCATACGGCGTTTCGCACCGTCGACGCCATGCTTGCCGGATCGACGTCAGTCTTCACGACGAGATCTTCCGACGGGAAGAAGCCCCTCTGTCTATAAGGCAAGTACATTTGGGGCTTCGCATCCGCCGTCAACTCAAACTGGCGGACGTCTTTCACGACGCCAACCACTTGCGTCCAATCTTCTGGTCGCTGGATTCTTCCCGTGCCAATGCGCTTTCCGATGGGGTCCTCACCGGGCCAGTGCCGTCGGGCCATCGTTTCGCTGATTACAGCCACTCGTGGAGTAGTGGCTATGTCTTGATCGGTAAACGCTCTGCCGCTCAACAATGGAATGCTCATCGTGTCGAAGTATTTGGGACTGATGATCCGCGTGACGACGATGTTTTCCTTTCCAGGCGCGGGCGGCGGCTGGCCTTCTATGCTTATGCCGATCGAGTTACCCTGACGATATAGCGGAAGATTCGTTGTAACCGCCGCTGATTTAACTCCGGGCAGACTTTCCACACGGCGGATCAGGTCAGTGTAGAACGCGCTTCGCCGTTCGAACTCTTCATATTTCGGTTGCGGCAACACGAACTTCATCGTCAACAGATTGTCTGCGCGGAATCCCGGATCGACGTTTCGCAGCCGCAGAAAACTATTGATCAGCAAACCCGCACCGATCAGTAGGACCAGCGACACCGCGACTTCCGACATCACCAGGAGACCGCGAATGCGCTTGCCGCCGCTGCCTGTCGCTGAGTCGCGTCCGCCCTCTTTCAACGTTTCCGTTTGATTGAAACGCGCGGCTTGTAATGCCGGCGCCAGTCCAAAGATCAGGCCGGTGATCGTCGACACGAGCAACGTGAAGCCAAGCACTTTTAGATCGATAGAAATGTCTCGCGCCTGCGAGATGTTTTCGGGAATGAACGCGCGCAGTAACACGAGCCCGCCGTAAGCGATCGCCAGACCGACGACGCCTCCGATCGTCGAGAGCAAAATACTCTCCGTTAGGAACTGCCGGATCAAACGCCATCGTCTCGCGCCGAGCGCCACGCGCACCGCGATCTCTTTCTGTCTGACCGCAGCGCGTGCGAGTAACAGATTCGCGACGTTCGCGCACGCGATTAACAGGACCAGGCCGACGGCGCCGAGAAGGATTAGCAACGCAGGTCTGATGTCGCCGACGAGATGTTCGTGCAATGAAGTCACAGCAGCGCCGAGGTCGGTGTTCGAGTCAGGGTACTGCTGGGCCAAACGCGTTGCGATCGTGTGCATCTCGGCTTGCGCTTGTTCGAGGCTCGTGCCGGGTTTCATTCGCGCCAGCACCTGCAGGTAATGACGGTTACGATTGGCGGCGTCCTCAGCCGTGAACGCTATCGGCGCCCACAAAGCGTCGTCACTCGTCGGAAACTGAAAACGCGCGGGCATCACGCCGACGACGGTGTATGTCTCGCCGTTGAGGTTGAGCGGCTTGCCGACGATGCTGTTGTCGCCGCCGAATCTCCGTTGCCATAACGCGTAACTCAGCACCACGACACGGTTCGAGCCAGGCTGGTCCTCAGCGCTCGTGAATGTCCGCCCGATCTGTGGATCGACCCCGAGCAATGGGAACAGGTTCGCGGAAACCAGGTGTCCTTCGAGACGCTCGGGATCGCCTGTGCCAGTCAGGTTGAAACTCTCGTCCGCAATCGCCGCCATGCCTTCGAAGACTGTGTTTTGATTGCGCCAGTCGACGAAGTTTGCGGCGGCGGGTGTGTCTCGCGGGTAGCCAACCTTGCTGGCGTCTTCCCACACCATCACGAGCCGCTCGGAGTCTTTGTAGGGCAACGGGCGGAGGAGCACGGAGTTGACGACGCTGAAAATCGCGGTGTTTGCGCCGATGCCGAGTGCGAGCGCAATCACGGCGACGAGAGTGAAGCCGGGGTTCTTCAACTGCATGCGGCCGGCGTAACGCAGGTCTTGAAAGAAATCGGTTATCAAGTTGGACCTCCCGGTGCCTCCCGGCACTGGTGCTTCGTGGAATGGCTTGTGAACGCGCTTGAGTTCGTTTGGAAGGACGTTGGCGTCATCAAGCTCGCGAAGCGCCAATTGCTTCGCTTCGTGTTCGGGCAAACCTTTAGCGATCAGCCGCTGGTAAACGTCGTCGAGATGTTGGGCCAACTCTTCGACGATCTCGCTCTCCTGCGCCGGCTCGATTCGGAGTTGCGCCAGTCGCTGTCTAACTTCATGTCTCCAATCAGGCATGCTCGATTCCAGTAATACGACTGATCGCTTCGACGAACTCGCGCCAACTATTGCGCTGCGCGGCTAGTACTTTTTTACCTTCCGCAGTCAACCGGTAATACCGCCGTCGTCGCTGCCCCGCCTTCTCGACCCATCGCCCCTGAATCCATCGACGCTTCTCGAGTCGGTACAGCAACGGATAAAGCGACGCGACATTGAACTTCAAAGTTCCACCAGATCTTCTTTCGATGAGCATCCCAATGTCGTACCCATGCCGTGGCTGATCTTCGACGAGCGAGAGTATGAGCAACTCCGCGCTCCCCTTCTTCAGTTCCCTATCCAGCATCCGCGAACCTATATGTGGCATAGCGATATATTATTGAGCCGCATATCACACGTCAACACAGGAATTTTCGTGCACGCGATCCGGTTTTTGAGTTGACTTGGTCTAGGTTTGGAAGGGTGTAAGCGGGTACTTTCCCATTGCAGCCAATCGCTCGCGGATCTCGATACGCACGGGAAGGTTCAAGTCGAGGACCTTCTCCGTTACCCTGCCGATCGCCGTGAGTGGAACGATTCGACCATCTTCCAATCGAAAGTGCTCAGACCATCGTTGAGTACGGGGATTGAATAAACCGACGAGTTCTTTGGTTACAGTATCAATGGAGGCGATGTTGGACCCTTTGAAGCGATTACAGTCGAAGCACGACAGCGCAAGGTTTTCGGACAGAGTCTTACCGCCGTGTTTTCGCGCGATGAGGTGATCAGGTTCGTGAGGAAAGAAGACTTGTGACTCAGCTACTAAACAATACTCGCAACGCTCTCTCGCTCGCTCCCGGACCTCCCGCCGTAAGGATGCGGAGATACGGGTTTGGTTCATGTCTTGGTCTTGAGATATTCCTCCGCGCGTGCTTTGACTAACTGCATCAGATGTTCGAGCTCACCGAACTGCTCGAGCTCGGCCGCCTCTTCATCCGTTAATTCATCAGCCGCATTGCGCTCGAGTAAATCCCGCACACGTTCCTGTGTTTCGAGTGAAGGTCGAAACGCCAGCACTTCAGCCGGCGAAGCGCCACGCGCAAAAAGATCCACGATCTCATCGTAGCTCTTCCGCTCAGCGGGCAGACCAATGAATGGTTGGCTTAACTCTTTTGTAAGGTATTCGCGTTTCATGATTCAGATCTGGTGAGGCAATCTTATCATGCAATTAGACGCGGGCCACGCCGATGGTCTCCGCGGTAACACCGAAACTCACTTACACTTGCTGTAGCCGCAGTCTCGACAGAAATCACACCCGCTGGCGTGCTCCAACTGCCCGTGACACTCGGGGCAGATGCCGATCATGTTGGACATGATGGCGCCGGTGACGGGTTTTTGTTGGGGGTGAGTTTGGGAGGCGTGCTTGCTCACCGCGCGCGCGGAGTCAGGCAGGTCCTGGACGCGGCGGACGGTGATCATGATGCACTCGGCGACGGCTTGTTCGGGGGAGGTCAACAACCGTTCGTTGAACCACACGGCGTGCGTGCCGGTCACTTTATTCAAACTGTAAGCGACTTCCGCTGCATCGAAACCACCACGCAGCATCTTCGACGCCAACAGACCCACACCGCCACTGATTGGACCAGTCGCAAACACTTCCTGGATCATCTGGCCGTCGTGATTGACGGTGACGTAGAGGTTCTGACCGTCGAACGGAATCTGCCAGGTCGCGCCACGCAACTCACGCGGACGCTCGATGCGAATCGCGGTCACGGCCGGCACCGGAACAGTGTCCGAATGCTCTCGCGCGATCGCTTCCTGTCGCGCTGACGCATCATCGGCGGCAACGACTTCGGCGTGACTCACGGCACCAGTAGCCGCGGCTTCCGAGACCGGCTCAACAACCGCTTCCGGATTGCACGCAATCTCACCCTTTGGCTCTTCCGCTTTCATCGACGTGAGCACCTGATTGTCACGCGATCCGTCGCGATAGTAACTAACAGCCTTGCAACCAAGCTGACGACCAAGACGATACAACGCGTCGACCGACTCAACCGTGTCGTTAACCGCGCCGTTGCACGTCTTCGACACACTATTATCGACGTTGCGCTGAGCAGCCGCGAGCACATGAACGTGCTGCTCAGCGCTTATGTTCATCGCCGAGATAAAATGCGACGGCATCTCACGCTCGTGTTCCACGACGTAAGCGGCAGCCGCATCTATCGATTCCTGATCGCACTGGTCCACATCAACGCCGAGCGCTTGCGCAGCGAGAGTATGCACGTAAGTGCGCGTGCCGAGTGTGTCCTTGCGTACGTAGGCCCACGAGAAGTTGGGCTCGATTCCTGACGACGTCTCCGCCACCAGCGAAATGGTCCCGGTCGGAGCGATAGTCGTCACTTCGTAGTTGCGCGGCGTGAGCGGAATGTCCTTCGGAATGCCAATCTGGTTGTAAAGGAAATCGGTATACGCCTCGCGGTTTGGCTCAAACTCCGGAAACGCGCCCTTCTCCGCGCCGAGCCGGTTGCTCTCCATCCACGACTCGCGCCGGACAAATCCCATCACTTCATCCATCAGATCGATCGAAGCCGGCGAACCGTACGTGACGTTCAGATTCAAACAGAGATCGGCAAAGCCCATGATGCCGAGGCCCACGGGACGCGTGCGATGGACCACGTCGTTGATCTCCGGCAGCGGCCAGGCGCACGTATCGATCACGTTGTCGAGAAAACGAGTGCAAAGTTGTGTGACTTCGCGCAGACGATCAAAGTCGATGCGCTTCTCCGGATCGTAAAACTTCGCGAGATCGATCGAACCGAGGTTGCATGAATTCGAGAAGTGCAGAAACTGTTCGCCGCACGGGTTGCACGAATAGATCGGCCCCATCGAGTTCATCATGTGATTGTGACGATTCACTTCGTCGATGAACGCGATTCCCGGCTCGGCATACTTGTGCGCACTCGCAACGATGCGGTTCCAAATATCGGGCGCGAAGATCATGCCCGGCATCGGCGGTTCTTCAATCGTGCAATCCGAAAGATTCGCATTGAGAAACGCCTGCCGATCGCAGAACGCCACCGTCGATCCATCAGCGCGTCGATAAACAACGTAGTCGCCATCTCGCACTGGATCGTGAATCGGTTCTTTCCACGGCTCGCCGTTGAACTCCAACTGGAACCACTCGTCGTTATCAACCGCTTTCAAAAACTTATCAGTAACGTTAACGGAGATATTGAAGTTGGTAAGCGAGTGCTGATCGTTTTTCGCGTGAATGAAACGCAGCACGTCAGGATGCGTCACGCGCATCATGCCCATGTTCGCACCACGTCGCACGCCGCCCTGCTTCACGACGTCAGTGACCTGGTTCACGATGTTCATGAACGAGACTGGACCAGACGCAACACCAGTCGCGGAACTGACCATCGCGCCATGCGGACGGAGAAACTCGTAAGTCATGCCAGTGCCGCCGCCGGTCTGATGAATCGTCGCGGCCGCCTTGGCGTGCTCCATGATGCCGGAAAGCGAATCGGGCACGTCGAGGACAAAACACGCCGCCAATTGCCCATTCGCCTTACCCGCGTTGACGAGACACGGCGTGTTAGGGATGAATTCGCGCTTGAGCATTACTTCGCTCATCGCGGCAAAGAACTTGTCTCTTGTTTCGCCCGTTTCCGCGGCAGAAACGTGGCCGACGACGCGACGCACAATATCGGCCCATTCCTCGATGGCCCGGCCTTTCGAGTCCTTCATTGAATAGCGCTTGCTAACTACTTTTTTGGCATTAAGTCCTAGCTCCTGAGACTTTCGACGCGGGGAGACACTGGGAGCACCGACGGTGGTACTTCCGACTTTTTTGCCGATAGCTGCGCTCATCAATCTCTGCCTTTCTTACGGGGAACCCGAAAGCAAAATGAGTTTCAAAAACACGTCGGCCAGACGTAATTATTACGCAGGCTTTAACTTAGACTGTTTAGCGGATACTCCGGTTGGCTAACTACCTCATACCAGCAACGCGGGCAGCAATATACTCCTCTACCGGCGGGCTGTCAACGATATCTTGTGGTAATTTTTAGTGCGACAGCTACAGAGTGGGGTTTACGGGGATTTTGCCCCTATTTGCCCGTTCCCGTGTTCGACACGAGCAGCTCGTAGTTCCCGATGTCGCGATTGTGGCTGTCCAGGGCGGCAAACGTGTCGGAGGTTTCCTCGAGCATTTGCTTTGTCATTGCAATCGAATCGCTAAGTTGCTCGAAATCCAGGGACGAGACGCGTTCCGGCGTCGGCAGGGTCACAACCTGGTCATTCACCAGTCCGAAGAAGTTTTCGATCGACTGTAACTGCCCTTCCACCAACTTCACCGATCGCTCGATGTCGTTGAAAGCAGCGACGCGCCGTTTGAGGATCTCGACGTTCGCCTGCTGAATACGTCGCTCACGCTCATCCTTCGCCGATTGGACCGATCGTTCCGCCTGAGTCAACTGGTTCTGCACAGACTGGCGATTGATGCCGCGAAGATGATGCTTGCGTCGACGATAAACGTCCAACAGATCGACGAAGTCTTCCCAGCGCTGGTCCAGGCTCTGAATGTTGTGCGGAATCTGCTTGGTGTTGGTGAACTTCTTGTAGTTCGAATAGATCTGGTTCTTCATCCAGCGCAGATATTCGACTGCCTCACGCTCGCGCGGATCGAACAACTTGATCTGAGCTTCACGCTGCTGTTCGCGCAGCTTCAACAGTCGCTGTTTTTCGCGTCGATCGACAAGACGGCGATAAATGGTACTTGCGGGCACGGTGGCTAAATAAACTGTCTCGGTTGCTAAAGCGGCGACCAGCGGTGTGATGTCCTGGACGTAGGCAGCGGCGACTGCAAACCCGGCCATCCCCCAAAAGTTTATGGGTTCTTTGAAGGCTTCTTTCAGATACCTGAGATCAAACTTAGGAAACTCGGCCATAAACTTATTGAAACTGGCGTTACAAATCACTGTTCTAAACAGGCGGCGATATTAGTTCAACCGGTATGACCCCCACCAGTTCCATTTTGACCGCTGCCGGTACTTTCGCCTTCAGCCGGAAGAGCTTGCGGCGCTGCTGCGCCTGAACCCGTACCGAGTAAGCCCATATCGCGTTTGTATGCGAGCAACTTGTCGGCCAACTGCATGTCCAGCGCCTCACGCTCGATCTCCTGCATCTGCGTATCGACTGAAGCGGCGCCGAGTTGCATCTTCGCTTCGGCGGCGGCGGCGCGCCGGTCGATCTTGTCGCGCATCTCGTTGAAGGTGGACGCATCGTCGCCGAGCTCGAACGATTCCATCGTCTGCGCAAGCTGTTCCTGCAACTTCGCCTGCTTCGACTGATTTATCAATTGCATTGCTTCGGCTGTGCGCCGTTGCATTTGCAGCACGTAGTTGTCGCGCGCTTTAAGTGCCTGTTTCGATGCGAGGTTCGCGTGCTCCAGTTGCTGCGACGTTTTCTGCAGATCGATCTGTGCCTGTTGCAACTGGCCGATGTAAGCAGTCGCGATATCGTCGCGGCCCATCTTCACAGACGCTCGAATCTTCGAATCGAGATCAACCACCTGCGTTTCGAGCCGTTCTTTGTTCTTCGCGAGGAGCTTTTCGGTGGCCATCACCTGCGCGACTGAGTTATTCAGCTCAGGCACGCGGTCGCGCATGTCGCGGATGGTTTGCTGAAGAATGAGTTCGGGGTCTTCAGTCTTTTCGATTATCCCTCCAAAGACAGTACGCATGGAGCGCTTCATTCTTGTCCAAAGTCCCATTTTCCGCTCATCCTCCGACAGCGAAATGTGAAAGTCTCATGGCTGGTTCAGGCGGCCTCAATACCGGCAAATTCGGCCGGGCGCAACGTTCTGATGTACGTCGTATACGCTCAGGCAGTTTCAATTCCAGCGAAAACTGCTCGGAGTATAGCAGTACTACGGAACGGCCTCCAAAAAGCTTAGGCATTTTGCTGCCTCTTGAATTCAGCGTCAGCTAACCAAGAACAAGTCCGGAAGGGGGCAACGCCCCCGCGACACCTGAGCGGGGCGCGCTACGCTTGCCCTCTTCCTGACTTGTTCTGGTTGTGCGAACGACCGATGTCGGTTCGAAACTGAATTCCCGGCCAGTGAATCGTCCGCAGCGCGCCGTAACAAAGATCCAAAGCCGCAGGCAGGTTTTCGGCCGCGGCTGTTAGTCCCAGGACACGTCCGCCTGTAGCAATAAACTTGCCATTGGGCGCTAACGAAGTTCCGGCATGGAAGACCTGAACGCGCGTTTCATCAACATCGTCAAGACCCTCGATTTCAGCGCCCGATTCGTACTTCCCGGGATATCCGCGGTTTGCGGCCACGACGCAGGCAGAAGCACCGTCCACCCATTCGAGCTTAAGTTGACCGAGCGTGCCGCTGGGCATTGACTCGAACACAGACGACAAATCGGTCTTCAGTCGGATCAATATTGCCTGCGTTTCCGGGTCGCCAAAGCGAACGTTATATTCCAGCAATTTCGGACCGGCAGCCGTAAGCATCAGTCCGAGAAACAGCACGCCTTTGAACGCAAAACCCTCTGCGCGTGCGCCTGCCAATGTCGGTTCGACAATCTCCCGAACCGCGCGTTCCAACGTCGCCTGATCGAGCACTGACGGATCGGTGATGCTGCCCATGCCGCCAGTATTCGGACCGGTATCGTTATCGCCAATTCGTTTGTGATCGCGGGCCGCCGGCATTAACGCGTAATCACGTCCATCTGAAAAGAGCAGCAGCGATGCTTCCGTCCCGATCAACGCCTCTTCAATCACGACGCGTCCGGCCGCGTTCTCACCCGCAACGTGCTGGACCATCAAGTCGTCCACCGCTTTCTCCGCTTCGTCGCGCGTCGCAGCAACAACAACACCCTTTCCAGCCGCAAGTCCATCAGCCTTGATCACAACCGGCGAATCAGCATCTCCAAACACGCCGCTACGAAGAAACTCCAGCGCCTGCGACGGCGAATCCGCGACGCGATAAACAGCCGTCGGAATTCCATGTCGCGCCATGAAGTCTTTCGCAAAGATCTTGCTTCCTTCGAGTCGCGCGGCAGCAGCAGTTGGCCCAACTATCGGCAGACCTTTCGCTTCAAATGCGTCGACGATACCCGCAGTCAGCGGCGCTTCCGGTCCGACAAACGTCAGTTCGACCTGATTCGCCTCCGCAAACTCAGCCAAAGCTTCGTGATCGTTAACAGAAATATTGACGAGTCGGGCCAATTGGCCTATACCTGCATTACCCGGCGCACAAAACAGTTCAACCGGAACCGGTGACGTATTACGAAGGGCCCACACGATGGCGTGCTCACGTCCACCGGAGCCGATGACGAATATTCTTTTCATGATTTGACGGCGGATGCTGCCACCCGCCCAGAAAGAATGTCAAGGCACCCTGATTTACGCAGGATTTACCTTGACACAATTTCGCCATAGTTATATACAAATCCCCCAATGGCGGCCCCGTGCGGCTGGTATCTATACCTCAACTGGTGGACAACCGAAGAGCGTTCTGCCTTTCACGCGTTGTTCTTTATTCGCCCGCCGGATCAGGTGTTTTTAGGCTAACGACCCAGGGAGTGGATCATGGCACAAACGGAAGCGGCTCACGTATTGGAAACGACCCCACACAGTGAATATCAGGATCGGCCAATCAGGTGCGTCGATTGTAACGAGAACTTTATCTGGACAGCAGGCGAGCAGGTTTTCTTTCACGACAAGGGACTCAAGAACGAACCCAAGCGTTGCAAACCATGCAAGCAGGCTAAAAACGAACGGCTCGCGGCAATTGCGGCAGCACAGTCTTCGGGAGTGCGGCAACGAATCGAAGTCTCAGTGCAATGCGCGCAATGCGGACAACAAACCACCGTCCCCTTTTATCCATCTCAGGGACGTCCGGTCTATTGTCGCTCCTGCTTCCTTGCAGGAAAGACCGCAGCGGCTGAAACGGCACAGATATAACTCTTCAATCACGCAGCGTTTCCGCGGCTCCTCTGGAAACGCGACTGACCTCGCTAAAATTTAGCCTCCAACATGCACGATAGGTCGCCTGTTGGGATCTTTTCTGCCTTGCGTAACACTTCGTGCGTGACCGGCGCGGTATCACCTTCGCCGAACGCGATGTACTTCAGCAGGTAAGAGATCGGATTTCCTTCACTCCAACCGAAATAAACATGGGGCAATTTGCCCATCTCATTGCGCAGATACAGGAGAAACGCCGCAATCGCATTTGGCACCGCCGCGGATTCGGATCTTAATACTCGATAGTCGCCCATCGTTTCGCCACAAATCTGCAGCTTACCGGAAAACTCGGAAGCATCGCCGGGAGTCACTTCGAAAAATAGTATCGGCTCACTGGGCGGAATGTGATTGCTGTGGCGCTTCTCTCTTTCCTTCATCTCGATACTCGAGAATATCGCCCTTGTCGCGACGATTGGTGATGATCCGGATCGTTCCCTTTGCAGCGTCTTTGATGAACTGACGCGCCTGATCGTCGAGCTCGATCTGTTCGACGCGCAATTCAGTCGAGCGCCGTACACGCGTGAAAACAGCGATGCGAGAATGATCGTCAGAATGAAGAACGAAGCGATCTTTATTCCTTCAGGTCGTTCGTGAATATTCTGAATCGTGGTGTAGACGAATACGAGCGCGATCACGAGATAACCTGCCACCTGTCTCCTCCGTCTCCGCGCTGAGAGCGTGACGGCGATCGCCGCCGACGTCATCAACACCAAAACGCCTGTCGCATAAGCGCCGCCCTGCGCGTCGACGTCAGCGCGAAAGATCATCGTCACCGCGAAGGCGATCACCGTATCACCAGCACCAGCGGACGCGCGGCCCGCGCCCAGTCCGGCGCCATTCCGTAGCGCGGCAGATAACGCGGCACGATGCTCAACAGACCAGCCATCGCCGACGCGCCGGCAAACCATAGAATCAGAGATCGTGCTGAGGTCGTAAACAGTTCCGAAAATCTCGCCGAAGAAGTGATGGGCGAGATACGCAATTGCACGTCCGTTAGCCTCGCCGCCTTCGGCAAACGCCTCGGCGGTATCAGTGTCGTGGTAACGATGCTGCTGGTAATCAACATCACGCTCATGATCAGCGCCGCTGTGCGCAGCAGTTTCTTTGTGTTCTGATTACGGCCGCGCAGAAGTTGTTGACCCGAGCTTCGTCCTCGGTATGACCGGCGCGCGTGGAATGAATGCTTTTCCAGTCGTTCTTCGCTTAAGTCCTTGTCTCCCTTGACCAACGGCATGACGGCGACGCCAGTCTCAAACCCTGATAGACCCAGCGCCAGCCGCGGAAACAGGATCAACGAAACGAACACTATCATCCACGCGCTCCCATTCACGCGCGGATGTGAAAATTAGCGCTTGTTTCCATTCGGGAAAGTGATATGGGTGAGTAAGGAGCTGGTAGACCCCGTATGAGATCACGATCTCGTTCAGCAACAGATAAACGCCACGAGCGCGACCGCAAGACCGATCGCTTCCTTGAACCCCTTCAGGAAGATCGCGCCGAGCATGGCGATCAACACGAGCGTCACGCCGATCTGGATGCTTCAGCACTTCCGGCGTAAACGGATTCTCGATGATGTGCGCGGTGGCGTCGGCGGCAGAGAGAGTGATGGTGATGACGAAGTCAGTGGCGACGAAGCCGAGCAACACCAGCACAAACAACTTTCCCTTCCAGCGCGACAACAGATGCTCCAGCATCGAGATGGAGCCCTCGCCGTGAGGGCTCTCTTCAGCAACTCGGTTGTAGATTGGCAGTGCGCCGAATAGTGTCAGCAGTACGAGGACGAGCGTGGCGATGGGCGAGATCGCTGCCGGCAGCAAGGAAAGCAATGCCTGGCTGGTATCCCAGTGTCGAGAAATAATCGACACCGGTCAAACACATGACTTGCCACCAGGCGTGTTGTTTATGTGGCGTCGCGTGAGCGGCTTCTTTTTTTGAGCGGCCCCACTGTATAACCAACGTTTGAAACTCTTCCGGCGATCGAGTAACTAAGCTATTGAGCATCTTTTGACGGGCCCGGTTACCAACCGGGCTCACACAAAATAAAAAGGCACGGGGCAATGAGCCCCGCGCCAGATTCGATCGCGGCACTGCCCTTCCTTTTCGCCTACGAGGTTAGCTGTCGGGCTCGAACTGGAAGTGTTCGTCATTTGCGCAACGTGTGCGGCAAACGATTCGCCCCAGAAACGGTGGTTCCCCCGTGTTGCGCAGCCGTGCGTGGGCCATTTCGCAACTTCGGCAGACATTCAGTTATCAAACGGCTTCGATGTTACTCCTCGTGACACACAGAATCAACACACAAATAAATCACCCACCGACGTGCACGATCGGTCGTTGGTCGGGATCCTTTTCCGCCTGACGCAGCACCTCGTGCGTCACGGGCGCAGTATCGCCTTCACCAAACGCGATGTACTTCAACAGGTAAGAAACCGGGTTGCCTTCGCTCCAACCGAAGTAAACGTGCGGCAACTTTCCAGTCTCGTTGCGGAGGAAAAGCAGAAACGCAGCGATCGCATTCGGCACGGCAGCGACTCAGTGCGCAGGATCTGAAATCGGTCGACAGTCTCGCCACGAACCTTCAGCACCCCGGAAAACTCAGACGCGTCTCCCGGCGTGACTTCGAAAAAAGAATCGGCTCGCCGGCGGGAATGTGGTTGTCGATCCGCTTCTCTTTCTCTTTCGTCTCGTACTCCAGCGCGTCGCCGCGATCGACGCGGTTCGTGATGATGCGCACAGTCCCCTTCGCGGCGCGTGCGAATAAACTCGCGCGCCATGTCGTCGAGTTCGATCCGTTCCACCCGCAACTCAGTCGAACGCCAAACGCGCGAGAACAGCGACTCATCACAATCACCACAATAAAGATCGACGCGATCTTGATTCCTTCAGGCTGTTCGACGATGTTTACGATCGTCGTGTAAATAAACACGATCGAGATCAGCATGAATATCCACTGCTTGCGTTCACCGAGACGACGCGCGGAGAGCGTCACCGCAATTGCTGCTGACGTCATCAGCGCGAGAACACCGGTCGCATACGCACCACCCTGCGCATCGACGTCTGCTTTGAAAAGTATCGTGACGATGAAACAGATCAACGTGAACACCACAACCAGCGGCCGCACCGCACGAGCCCACTCAGGCGCCATTCCGTATCGCGGCAAATAACGCGGCACGATATTCAGCAGACCCGCAAGCGCCGACGATCCCGCGAACCAAAGGATCGAGATCGTGCTCAAGTCGTAAATCGTTCCGAACACTTCGCCGAGATAGTGATGGGCGAGGTACGCGAGCGCGCGACCGTTTGCAGTGCCCGCTTCCTGCGTCGCAGTTTCCGGTCGAAACTCTTCCGCCGGAATTAACATCGTCGTCACGATGCTGCTCGCAAAAAGCAGGACACTCATGATCAACGCTGCGCTCATGAGCAGTTTGCGTGTGTTGTGAATGCGACCTGCAAGTTCCGTCGGCGACTCGCCACTGCGCGTGAGATGCGGGTTCTCCTCAATCTTGTACTTACTCGGATCGCCATCGCCTCTCACGAGCGGCATCACGACAACGCCGGTCTCAAAACCCGATAGACCAAGCGCGAGCTTCGGAAATACTATCAGCGCCGTCCCGATCATCAGGAACGGATTCGCGTACTGGTTGAAAAGCAGGTTTCTCCAGTTCCAAAGCACCGTTGGATGCGTGGCGATCTCGTAAAAACCCACCGCAATTACGATGAAATTTAGCGCAAGGTAAATCACGACAAGGAACACGGCGATGCCGATCGCTTCCTTGAAACCACGCAGAAAGATCGCGCCCAGCGCCGCGATCAGGACCAGCGTTACGATGATTCGATGATGCAGAAAATGCAGGTGGTCAAGTACGAACGGATTCTCGATGATGTGCGCTGTTGCGTCAGCCGCTGACAGCGTGATCGTGATGATGAAACTCGTCGTCGCAAACCCAAGCAACGCAAGGACAAACAACTTCCCCTTCCACCGCGACAACAGGTTTTCCAGCATCGAGATCGAACCGTCGCCGTGCGGACTTTCCGCGGCGACACGCCGGTACATCGGCAGCGCGCCAAACAGCGTGAGAAGTATCAGAACTAACGTAGCGATCGGCGAAAGCGCGCCGGCGGCGAGAAAAGCGATGCCCGGTTGATAACCGAGAGTCGAAAAATAATCGACGCCGGTCAAACACATGACCTGCCACCAGGGATGTTGCTTGTGGTGAGTAGAGGAATCCTGTGTGGAACCGCTGCGTTTTTTGCCCTCGTAAAACCAGAGCTGAAATCTGCGTCGTGATCTCTGGAAGAACCCCATCGTGGATTGTCAGCCGCCCAGCACGTTTTCTAATTCGATCTCGCCGACGAATAATCGGAGCCTGTAAACTCTACGTCAACAAAAACTTTACGCGGGGAAGACCGTCGCCTGAACGGCTGTAAAAAGGGGCAACAAAAAAAGCGGGCGGGGGCCTCCCACAGCCCCCACCCTAAGGCCACGTGTCCTCACCCCACGCGACCACTTCGTCCACCGGGGAGGTGAACGCAGGCGAATTATGCAATAGTCCGCTTAAAGTTTCAACCCGCTTGCTGATTTTCATGTAGCCAACAAAGTCGCATTGCAGCGAACATTTCGCTGCAAATACTTATAGACCACATAAGCAACTTCAATTCATGAGGCAGGGGAGCGAACGTTGTTACTATTACTTCACTTCAAGCCGCATGCAACATTTGCTTCATTTTGACCGGCCTGCAACACGTGCTGCATCACCGGTTTGGGCCAATTGCGGATCCTGTCCACCGTCGTGCTTCAAATCAGAAAACGCCACTATCAGCAGCAGGGCGGTCACGCCTAAAGTGCAAACAATGTAAAGGATAGCGGTGTGCTCGAAGTAGATCAGAAGGATCACCGCTAAAGAAAGACCAAGCACCCAAAGCAATGTGATGAGTTTTCGTCGCCGGCGATCGCCGGCCAGTGTTTTTCGATTCATTCTTTATAACTCTTAACTATGAGATCTAATTACTAACAAACTTAGTAGATGACGCGACTCGGCAGATACATGCCGGTGTTCGTAATCGCCGACGACAGACCGCCGGTCAGCGCGCCAACCAAAGTCGCGCCAATGCGGCTCGAAGAGAACATGCCGGCCTCGGGAACTTCAATCACGTCGTACGCCTGCAGCGCCACGTCCGGCTTCAGGTTCTTCCTGATCGCGGCCACGTCGACCGTGATCACTTCCTGGTTCGCGGAGCCCGGTATCATCCGGAAGATTTTGACTTCCGTCAGTTTTGCCTCTTTTCTGGCGCCTCCGACCATGGCCAGCGCGCGGCTCAGCATCAATCCGTCGCGAAGATAGACTCCGTTTGGAGCCATCACACTGCCGGTGATGTAAACAGGCTCGGCCTCCGTCACCAGGACATAGTCGCCGGGACGAATAACCGGATTCGCTTCCATTTTTCCCGCGCGCAGATCGCCGATCTTAACGATTTCCAGCGGAATCCTTGTGCCGTCAATCGGCGCCGCCTGTGTTTCCTCTCCGGGTTCCGGGCACATCAACGGTTCGGTATGAAGGATCTGAATCGTTCCGGAAGCGCGTTCCGTGAACCCGCCCGACACGGCCATCAACTCGTTTAAGCGGACTTTGCGTTTCATCTCGACGCGGGTTGGTTGACGCACCGCGCCAAACACGGTCGCCGGTTGGCGGCTGTTGCGTTCCGAGATGCGCACACTCACCTGCGGATTGTTGATGAACTTCGAATACGCGACGGTGATGTCCTTCTGAATTTCCTTGTCCGTGCGGCACTTGGCGAGAATCGGCTTCTCCAAAAACGGTAGCGAACTGAGGTTGCCGTCGCTGTCGACCTGCACGCTGCTCGACAATTCCGGTTGTCCGAACACGCGCACGTCCAGCACGTCGCCTGGGCCAAGCAGATACGACTTGATCCCTTGCACGTCCAGCGAAGATGGGCCTTGCGGAGCGGGGGGTGAACTCGGTTGCTGTTGCGGATCCTGCGCGTAAGCAAACATCGCCAGGCCACACACAAACACAACTGCGACGATCAAGAATAACTTCACCTTCATCTCTCGAACCTCATTTCCAAAGTTACAGACTTACTGAATTGGTATCGGCGCGCCTCTCAAGAGAATTCCCGCCAGCACTTGCCACCAACTCCCATTTCCGAAAAAGCCAGAATCAGATACTTCAATCACATCGTACGGTTGCAGGAAAACGTCGGGTTTCTCGTTCTTTTTTATCGCCTCAAAATTGATTTTGAGGATCTCCTGCGGCGCGCTTCCCTTCTGCCGGTAGATTCTGATCTCCGACAGCTTCGCTTCCTTTCGCGTGCCTCCAACCATGCCGAGCGCTTTGCTGAGCGTGAGTTGATCGCTCGCCAGTACAGATCCAGGCGCAACCACGCTGCCGGTAATGTAAACCGGCACGGCTTCAGTCACCAAAACCAGATCGCCCGATCGAATGATCGGGTTCACCGATCCGGCTTGAAGATCAGAAATCTTTACGACTTGCAGCGGGACAGCAGTGCCCGCAACGGGTAACGACTCAGCGTCTTCGCCGGGACCAGGACACAACACCGGTTCGGTATGAAGTATCTGGATCGTGCCCGCAGCTTTTTCTGTAATTCCGCCTGAAGCGGCGATCAATTCGTTGAGACGGATTTTGCGCTCCGTCGGCACCTTGCCTGCCGTCCGCACGGCGCCTGAAACTGACGCAGGTTGCCGGCTCTTACGTTCGAGAACGCGAACACTCACCTGCGGATCCTTGATCAGCCGGCCGTAAGCAAGAGCGATGTCTTTTTGCACCTGTTTCTCGGTCCGACACTTCGCAGGTATCGAGTCGATGAAATGCAACGAGCTGAGGTTTCCTTCGGAGTCGACCTGCGGCGTTGAATTCAGTTCGGGCTGGCCAAAAACCTTGACTTCCAGCACGTCGCCCGGTCCAAGAACGTATGTCTGCTGCTGTTGGGCCTGGACCACGATGAATACAACACAGAACACGGACGGCAAGGATCGCGAACAGTCGTTTAGGGCTCATCTTAAGGGCCTCGAGTCGGTGGCTTTCAGTTTCTTATGCCGGCGATGTTTTCTCCGGCGGTGAAGGTTCCGGGCAACGACAAAACCGGTGAAAAGCAAGTTGCAATGATCGCACAAAAGGTGGTAGATGCCAACCAGACGCATCGGCAACGGAGTGCGCTTGTATCCCTTGCGAATCCGCGAACTTCCGCATTGTGGACACTTCGGAACGATCATTGATCTACTGCTATCGTGACGAATGCCTGCGTCGTTCTCCAGCGGTTCGCGCGCCGCCGGCGGGTCGCAACTTCGACTGCAACTCGGCAATTTCACGTTCGATCTTTTCGGTCCCGGCAGTCCTGCACTTCTTCCTTCACCACGTCCTGATTCAAATAAAAAAGCGCGTCGCGATAACGATCGATTGCGCGTCGATAATGTCCTTTGAAAGCCGAGCGTTCCGCCAGTTCGACCCAGTGGGCCACCTTCACTGACGCGATAAATTCGTTGATCGCTACTTTCGACTCGTTGCAGCTCCGGCTCATTCGGATAAACACGCAAAGCTGAGTCGATGCATTCGAGCGCTTTGTTTGCAGTCTCGATCTTGTCGAACGTTCGGGCGCGTTGCTGCGCTTCATGAGTAAGTCCGCGCGACTGTCCTTTGGCCCACGTCAGCAGATGATGTTTGTGCAACGCACGCACGCGCTCCTGACCGGCACGAATCGCAATTCCCTTTTCACTGCCGTAACTGCCGGATCGCATCGCTTCGTCTGTGCTGGAAAGATAATCGTGACACAGTTGGGCGACGTCGAGATGTGCTTCGGGAGTCGAACTGGGAGCGTCCGCAGCGGTCGACTGCTTTTGAATCGTGCGCAACGCAGCGGAATGGAGCGACGCTGAGAAACCTTTCTTCTGACTACCGCTGCTTGGGCGCGAACTGCGTCGAGGTGTGTTTCTGCGTGAATGCCGTTTTCCAACAGGTAACGGGTCCACGCGCGGCGCATCACGACTTCTCGCGCTGACAACGCAACCAGCAACACGACACTTGCCGCTAAACCCGCGGGCAGCCATGGCGCCTCGTCGCCGCCGCGCACCAGCATCCACCAGAGCAGAATAAACAACCCGGCAGCATCACGATCGCGATCAGTCAGATAACCCGTGCTCGACGGCATACGAGCCTCGCGCAGGACGATGGCGCAAGTCGTCAGCCGCGCGATTGATCGCGAGCTCTCTGGGAAAAAATTGATCTGCGGAGTTGTGTCCCAACAATCGCCTCCGGGTTGGATTGCCAACCACAGGACCAAAAACCGTTATGTTAAGCGCATGTGCCGGGGGGATGGCCTCACAAGGCTCTCAAGGCGATAATAGTCGGCTTTTTGGGATTGCGCTGTCAACATATGATCGCCTCGAATTCGACACAGTCAATACCCAGAGAGGAACAGACAAGATGAGCGACAAAAGATTTGCAGGGCAAGGTCGCGTTAGTCACGGGAGCGACTTCGGGAATCGGACAGGCTTGCGCCATCGCTTTCGCTAATGCAGGCGCAAAATCGCCTGCGTCGGACGAAAAGAGAAGGCGTTGCAAGATGTGGCGGAGCACATTCGAGCGCTCGACTTCGGAAGCGTTGACGATTCAGGGCCGACCTTTCAACGAACAGGAAGCCGAACGGGTCGATCGAGACGGTGATAAAGACTTTCGGCGGCATCGACGTCCTGGTTAACGCCGCCGGCCACCTCAGTAGCGGGACGATCGAGAACACGTCGCTCGAAGCGTGGGACGACATGATGAACGTGAACGTGCGCGCCGTGTTTCAACTGATGCAAAAGGCGTTGCCGAGTTTGATCGAACGGCGCGGAAACATCGTCAACGTTTCCAGCGTCACCGGACTGCGCTCGTTTCCGGGCGTGCTCGCGTACTGTGTTTCGAAAGCCGCATTGGACCAATTGACGCGCTGTGCGGCGCTGGAGTTGGCGGCGAAAGGCGTGCGAGTGAATGCAGTCAATCCCGGCGTCGTAGTTACAGAGATTCACAAGCGCGGCGGGATGAACGACGAAGCATATGCGGCGTTTCTCGAACACTCGAAAACGACGCATCCGCTCGGCCGCACCGGACGTCCGGAAGAGATCGCTGCGCTGGTACTGTTTCTCGCTTCGGACGAAGCGGCGTGGATCACCGGCGCAACCTATTCGATCGACGGCGGCCGCGCGTTGACCTGCGCTCGCTAAGAAGCACTATCGAATTGCCGGCGATGACTTTTCCAAATTCCGAATCTTCACAATCCAAATCTTCGCGCCGGCGATCGCGGTCATAGCGTCTCGCCGCACGTCAATGCGATCAAGATCGCGCTGGCATCCTCGGCGATACTGATCGCTTTGGTTCTTGGCCTGCTCGTCTTGCTGGTGATCGGAATTGAGACTGGACCAGTCGCTTTCATTCTCGGTCTGCTCGACGGCGATGATTCCGGTGCCGCTGTACGTCGTGCTCGTGTTGTGGATCGATCGTTACGAAGGCGAGCCGTTCTGGATGCTCGGCGACTGCGTTCTTCTGGGGTGCGCTGGTGGCTACGTTCTTCGCGTTTCTCGTGAATACGATTATCAGGTTTGCATTGTCAGCCTGATCGCCGGGAATGCGAACGCCGGCGAGGCGTTCGCGGCTGTGATCTCCGCGCCGATTGTTGAAGAGATCAGGCAAAGCGTTCATCCTTTTCATCTTCTTTTTCTGGAAGAAAGACGAATTTGACGGCGTTGTCGATGGGATTGTTTATGCGTCGATGGCGGGGCTCGGCTTCGCGATGACGGAGAACATTCTCTACTACGGCAAAGCCGCTGCTGAAGGTGGCGGCATGCTGACGCCACAGTCATTATCCGTGGATTCTTTGCGCCGTTTTCGCATCCGTTGTTCACGAGTCTCACCGGAATTGGTCTCGGCTCTCTCGCGGCAATCGAACAACGTCGGCGGTGAAAGCTAATCACTCCGGTCGTCGGTCTATTGATGGCGATCTTCATGCACAGCATCTGGAACGGCTGCGGCGGTGTTTGGCGGTGGTGCCATTATTCCTACTGACTTACATTCGTCGTGATGGTGCCGGCGTTTCTCATCATGCTGGTGGTCATCGGGTTGGCGTTGCGGCGCGAAGGACAAGTCGTGCGCGAGTTTCTCGTGATGGATATCGAGCGCGGATTCTTCACGCGCGAAGAGTACGATCAACTCGGATCGATCACCGGGCGGATGGGTTCGTCGTTCAACGCCCTGTCGCACACCGGCGTGAAAGGCTGGCGAGCGCGCCATGCGCTTCAACCAACTGGCGAGCGAGCTCGCGTTTCATCGCAGCCGTGTTTCGCGCGGCATTCATTCTCGCAACCACGATCCGCAGGCGCAGGAAGCGGCTTACTTGCACGCGTTACAGGCGTTGGTTGACGAGTTGCAGCGCGCGTTAGTTGAACCGCTGATACGATTTAGTCCTCGCTGGTGTCTCGTTTCTGGCTTATACTTGGCGCCGGCTGCGCAAGGTTATTTTCACCAGAGCCGGAAGCTCGTGAGAATCCAACTCTTACCCAGTACGTTTGACGCCAATGGCTGTGCAACCCTGGAACAACGTCTGACCTGCTTTCTAATCGACGACTGTGTGGCGGTCGACGCGGGCAGCATCGCGATCGCCCTCACAAACGAACAACGGTCCAAAGTCAGAGACATCATCGTCACTCATCCTCACATGGACCACATCGCCAGTCTGCCGATATTCATCGACGATCTTTATCCCACGCTGAACGAACCGATGCGCGTCCACGCGACGCCGGAAGTCATCGGACTGCTGGAACGCGACGTGTTCAACTGGAACGTCTATCCGCGATTCTCCGATTTGAAGAACGACTATGGTCCAGTGATGGAATACGTGCCGATTCCGGTGGGTGAGCCGTTTCCGGTGGCCCATCTGACGGTGACGGCAGTGCCGGTCAACCACATCGTGCCGACGGTTGGTCTGATCGTTTCGGATGGCAAGAAAAGTGTGGCGTTCAGTTCAGACACAGCGGAGACTGAGGAGTTTTGGAAGCTGGTGAATCAGGCGCAAGCATCTCGATGCGTTACTGATCGAAGCGTCGTTTCCGAACCGAATGGCCAAACTCGCTGAAGTCTCGCGTCACTTCACGCCTGCTTCGCTCGGCGAGGAATTGAGGAAACTCAATCACAACGGCCTGGACATCATGGCCGTCCACATCAAGCCCGCTATCGCGAAGAGATCATCGAACAACTCAACGCGCTGCAGATTCCGAATTTGAGAGTAATGGAGCCGGGAAAGATTTACGACTGGTAGGTATTCAGGCTCTGGGCGGAAACTCGCCGGTTATTTCCGACGGCGATCGAGTTGGACCGGTTCAAACTCCTTCTCCGCATGTTCACCATCAACGCCGTGCAGTGATACACGCCCGCTCGAAAGCAATTCCTTCACGCGAAACGTACGTTCATGACGATCACGGCCGGGCATGAGTTCGGCCCGGAACGTTACCAGCATCCCGGGCCTGCGCCCAAACGTCGACCTGCTCTGTTTCGGCTCGTGCATGTTTCTCTCTTCCAATAAGCGCTGGCGGCGCCTACCGCGCCCGCGGCAATTGCCAGTCCGCCCAACAACCACCTGGTACGTTTCTTCATTTAGCGATTCTTAACAGCTACTCGCAAAGCGGATCGAGTCTGGCGGTGATTGTGGGCAGTCCGCTGAGCGCCCGTTCGGCGTTGAGCGGGGTGAAACTCGCCCACTCAGCCGGCACTGACGCCTTCGGCAAAAACCGCCTCAACGGGACACTCCGGAACGCACGCGTCGCAGTCGATACAAGTTTCGGGGTGGATCACGAGCATGTCGTCGTCGAGGTGAAACGCTTCGACGGGGCAAACGAGGGCACAGTCAGTGTAGCGACAGTTGACGCACGGTTCGGCAACGACATAGGTCATTGAGATTCTGCTCCTTGGGCGTAAGAGTAGCTTTATGAAAGCTCCGGCCGGTATTCGTCTCGCCGGATGGGGCTATATTAAACACGGACACCAATTGCAATCAACGCCAACGATGAACTGGCGCGCCGGCTTCGAAACCGTAGAAGCCTAAATCTTTCTGCGTCAGCATCTTGGTCAGCATGAGGATCTGGCCGGTATGCATCGAAATGGGAAGCGGAATCAAGTTCGCTGCTAAGGCAGCGCGGCGTTCACTGACTTCAATGCCTGCGCTGCGATAGTAAGCGTTGGATTGATAGCGACCGCGCCCGGAATGGCTGAGCCGTCCACGACATACAGGCCCGGGTATACGGCGGTTGAGCCTGGTGGCTTGCTGCCATCAAAGACGCGGCCGAGCTCGTCCACGACGCCATCAAAGCTGGTTGGTGCGATGGGACAGCCGCCAAGTGGATGCGTTATGGTCAGTTTCTTATTCCCTAAACCCTTCCAGAAAGGGAATGGGACGTAACTACCGCCCATTGACTCGGAGAGTGACTTCAGCAGGGTCTCAATCTTGCCGAAGATAGGGGTGTCCCCGATCTTCTTATCCCAGTCGAGCTTAAGCTTGTCGTCATCCAGTGTGAACTTGCCGCTGGCGTCGTCCTGGCCCATAGCATTGAAGAAGAAAATGTTGGCCACCATTTCAGACTCGGTCTCGAAACTGGTGGGGTCATAGGTGTCTGGTAGGCGGGGGAAGAAATCCCGCAAGTCAGGCAGGGCCATGGACGTGAAAGCAAACTTCATTTTAGCCTTCAAGGCCTCGCGCTTTGCGAAGTTGTCGAGCACGCCGAGAGTGGTGCTCGCAATCGCGGCGAACATTGCCGGAATTCCCGCATCTTCCACGTGTATGTGGAGGCCGTCGAACTTGGCGTGAATCCCGGATGTGTTGATTGGGCCGCGAGTGCTGTGGACCGGCTTCGTCGTGCCTATACAGAACGCTCCGAAGTCGCCATTAGTCGAAAAGTGTGTGCCAAGCTTGGCGCTAAGTTTTAGACCGCCCTTGTTACGAGAACGCAGTAAGATTTCGGTGGTTCCCAAGGTGCCCCCCGCGAGAAAGACCAAGGGTGCTGAGACAGTTTTCTTATTGTCGTCCCGATGATCTCGATAGTTTACCTCGTAGCCGCCCGGTATCTGTTTGATGTCTCTCACCTCGGACATAGGTGACAGCGTCACGCCTTTGGTCGGGTCGAAGAGTAGCTTCGTGTAGAGCGTCTTGCTGAACGTGTGGCGTGCGGACGGCAGACAGCCCAAGATGCAACGGCCTTCGCGCTGGCAGAACGTTCCGACCTTCGCCGCGTCGCCGCCATCTGGACGATGCGGATCATACTCGATAAGCGAAAGATCAAGCGGTGCCCAGGGAAGAGTAATGCCAAGTTTCGTTTCTGAGAGTTTGGCTGCATCGCGCAGCACGCGGGCCCTGTCAAGATAGAGATAATCGTCCGTAGTCAAATTCGTCACGTCGCGACCGGGCAGGGGAATCTTGGTGACGATGTGGTTGAGTTTGCCGCGAAAGTCTTCCATCCACTTGTACGCAGTCTGGTATTCGGCATCGCCCAACTTGAGACCGATGCCCTGCAAGACTTCGGGTTGCGGACGCAGTGTTACATTCGAGTAAATCAACGAACCGCCACCCACACCACTCGCAGTGAGAATGTCGGCTTGCTTAAACATCGAATATTGATAGAGGCCGTCCTTATTGCCCGTTCTGCGGATTGCAGCGAAAAAATCGAGCAGGCCGTCCTTGTGATCGGGACGCGTCCAGTATTGCACCGGCTGCGGTGGCTGTTGTGTTTTGGCCCAGGCAGGGATGGACGGGCGCGTGCTCGGCGGCGCTTTACCAATCTTGGCTGGCGTTACCCACCAGGTACCGCGCTCGAGCATCAATACTTTTTTACCCTTGGCGGCCAGTTTCGTCGCAGCTATCGTCCCTCCGAAACCGGTTCCGATGATGATCGCGTCAAAGTTCATTGGCATGTTGAAGTTCTCCGTTCAAGAGTGGGAGTGAGGCTCTGGCGTCAACAGTTTGTCAGAACGGTAGTCTGAAGCTATGAGCCTCTCGACGGAACCAAACACAATATAGCGCCCCTACCGTATATGAGATGAGCGAGGAAAACGTTTCCTAGTGTCGCCGGAACTTCGAATTGACTCGTGGGTATTTCGGGCGAGTCCAGCACGTTCGTACCAGCTTTAGCCCGCGCGGATTATCGCGTCTGCCACTTCCGGCGTGCTTAAGATGAACTGGACCCACCGGAACGCCAACGATGAACTGGCGCGCCGGCTTCGAAATCGTAGAAGCGTAGATCTTTCTGCGTCAGCATCTTGGTCAGCATGATGATCTGCCCGGTATGCATCGAGAAGTGTTCCGTCACGTGGAAGATGGCCTCTAAGACATCCACCTCGCTCCCCTGGATCGTTCGCTTCTCAAGCAGCGTTGACGAAGGAAGGTTGCGGAGGACGGAGGCGACGTCTGCGAGCGTCGATCGGAGCAGTTGAAGTAACTCCGCGCGTGGAAGCGGCTCGCGGCGCGAAAATTCGGCGTCGCGGATGCGAGTGTCGGGTTCGGAGCCGAGACCGCAGACGATCCATTGCCGAGCGTTACCGGAGAGGTGCAACACGAGGTTCCCGATGCTGTTCGAATCCTCGTTCGCGCGCCACCAGATCTGCTCGTCATCCAACCGTTCGAGACAGCGTTCGATTTTCGGTAGGTACTCGCCGGTGAGAAAGTCGATCGCGCGGTCAATAAACGCACGTCCGACATCTGACGGCGCGTTCGATGCGATTTCAGCAGTGCTCATGATTCGGGCTCGCCTGACGTGTCCGGTGGACGCTTGTGCTTCGCTTTGCGCATTGCCGGCCTCGCCACCTCGTCGGGCTTCGCGCGCGACAACGGATGACCTGGAGGCGCGTTCGGTTTTCGGATGCTGTCAAAGACAGGCCTGGCGATTTGCTTCTTCGGTTTTTGTGGAGAACTTTTTCTCGTCATACTCAGCCTCCACTCACGTTGTTCGGATCGAAGGCGATGCTATCGCCGCCGCCGGACAAGTGTCAACAAGAACACATAAACCGCCGAAGACGCGGAGGACCGCCGAGTTACGCAGAGGAAACTAAGACACCACCTTGTTCAGGAGGTCCGTAAGGCACACCACGGCTCCCTGGAGGTAAAGCCGTGGTCAAACCTATGTCGTTGGTGAACTACTGCGGAGGGCTAGGCTTCACTGCCACGAGGCGTTTTCGAGAGGATTCTCAGCGCATTCGTGGTTTCGGTACGGCGGCGCTGCTGGAACTCGTTGACCCAGTTGGTCACGGTACCTACCATATCGCGCGCGGTTTCACGTGCAGTGTTGTTTTGGCCTTGGCTGCGGGAGGTCGGACGACCTGCTTTTCACCCTTTTTGACTATTCGAATTGTTTTCTTCTCAGACATTGCTGTTTTTTCGAGCTTCCCGTTGGAATCTATCTATCGAACGAATTTCTCGTCTTTCAGTTCCCAAATTAACTGGTAGAACGTTGGACGGCGATTAAGCTTGCAAAGAAGAGGCCACATCCGCTAACGCGCAAGCCAACAACCAAAAGGGCCACTTTTCCAGAAAAAAGTTTTTTCAGTAGACGAGAACGGGCATTTTCGCCCGCAAACCGTACACAAAAGGTCGAACACACTGGCTCGTAAGCAAGACAGACGGATAGTCGAGTGTCTTCAGTCGGTCACCACTCGGTTTTTATGCTCCATGTCGAGCGTCCAAATGATTTTGTGCGTTCGGTAGATCATCAACGCGAGTCCGATTGCGGCGCCAATGTTCACGTACTTCAGTCCGTTCACCATCTGACGCGTGCCATACTGAACCAGCAAACCGTTAATTACGATTAGCGCCAGACGAAACTCAGTCGGGCCAAACTTCAGACAGCTGATCTTCAGCCGGTCCGTTGCCGCAAATGCCAGGAAGGTGCTCACCTGATAACCGGCGAAGATCGCGAGCATGACCAGGATTTGAAAACGCGACCGCTCGGGCAGAATGAACGAGTAACCAACGATTACTGAGGCCAGAAAAAAGTAGTCGAGCAGGTGATCCATGTAGTAGCCCCACCTGACGAGCCCGGTGCCGCGATACTTCCCGATTTTGCCGTCGTAGTGATCGGTCACGTACTGCATCGCGACCATAGCCGACACGCCCCAAAGCCAGCGCAGGTCGTTCCGCGCGAGATAAGAAAAGAACAGGATGAGACCCGACCAGACGAGCGTCAGCATCGTCAGATGATACGTCTCGAGCCAGGACGGAATGCGCGGCAGCACTCGCACGGCAAGCCGTCGTTCCAATGGAGTCAGAAAGGAAGTGTTTGATTTCGTCGCACCTGCGAACTGTGTGGTTTCAACCATGATGTTTTTCGCGGCCGAGGGCCTGCGGAAGACAAGTGCAACAGGCGAGCCAGTAGTTAGGCGAGGATTTTTGACGGTTTTCCGGTGAGAGCGTGTAAGTGCATCCGACGGGTGTCGGGTTTTTACTTGAATCGACGGCTACAGCCGGTCGCTAGATGAAAACGACTGTTTGGGAGCTCGGGATGTCGAACCGGCGACGGCAGCGCGCATTCCGGCAGGCCAACATGTCGTCGATCCTGACAAGATAGTCGCGAGACTTCTGAAACCGCGCGCGATCCAGTTCGTTCGCGCCTCTCGGCGGCGCCGGTTTCTTCGTCCGTTTCAACCACCGGACGTCGTACTCGGCGCGTTCGCGACAGTGGGGACAACTGTACGTCGCCTTCTTGACCTCTTCCTTCTCGTTAAAGAAATCGCGTTCGTTCATTGGATTATTTCCTTAAAATGACTTTTACTCGTCGGCGGTCTCGTCGCTCTGATCGCAAAGCTCGCGCAGGTAGCGAAAACTGTAGATTCCGGTTTCGTGGCCGTCGCTCCAACGAAAGTTCAGCGCGTAACGGCCGACCAGACTCAAATCCTTAATCTCAAGCTCGTCTGAAATACTGGCGGCGTTAAGCATCCGCTCGCCGGTCCATTCGTTAACACATTGCGCACAGGGACAGGCGCGCCGCAGGTTGGCTGCTCGATAGCGGCACTGCCGGTCGTCAGCCCACGTGATGCGCAACGTGAAATCGTCTTCGTGCTTGATTTCACGCGGTTCAATCGCCGGTCCTCGTGGTTCAGCCATCATTGGTTAAGCATTCGACTCCAACGCTTTCGACACCGACGAGGCGTTGACGTCGAAGTGCGAAGCGTTCCAGACCGCTTTTCCGTCGCGCAGCAGAATGACCTGGGGGGATTCGTGTCGAACGCCGGTCATACTTTCCACTTCTCGCGAAAGCTCGGGCACCGCTTGAATTTCAATCAGGTTTACCTGACCGTCGAGCTTCTCCATCTCGCGATACGCGCGCGCGCTGATCGGGCACGCGTTGCTGTGCTTGAAGACGAGCACCGTCTTCTGCTTCGAATCGGAGATGAGATTGTCGAGTGTTATTCGGTCGTCGATTCTGAAAAAGTTTTTAGCCACGTTCACGCGCCCCCTTTGAGAAGTAATTTATAACTTATTTCGGCGTTCTGTAGAAACGCAGGCTTTTCTATTGACGACCGAATAGAATCAGACTATTGTGCGAGCGCTATCGAGAAAGCCTGGCTGTCCTCAGAGCCTGGCCCCCAACTGACGAGCCTCACGAGTCTTTAAAAAGATTCTCCGCTTTCTCCATTACGGCAGTTTTGTGTCTGAAAACCTCATCAAGGAGAACGTGTATGCAAGTAAACCTGAAGCGCCGTCTTACCCGGCGACTCTCTTTCAACCTCATCAGTGCGATCGTGTTGCTGTTCATGAATTCGCAAGCGACGCAAGCCACTGAAATAGGAATCTGGAACTTCAACGACTCGAACCTGATCGTCGATCACGGAACGGGACTTCTCACGACGAATATCGTCCCAGCGAACGTTCTGTTTGCCGCCGGTACCACGAACAATGCGCGCCTTGGCGACGCGGCTGGACAGTCCGTGTCGCTTCAAGGAGGCACAGGAACGGCGAACAACGGACGCAACTTAACTTTCGGCGTCAGCACGCTCGGTTTCTCGAACATAGTCGTCAGTTTTGCGACGCAGGGTACGAGTACCGGCTTCAATAACAATCAGTTTCAGTACAGTCTTGACGGACTAACGTTCGTGGATTTTGGCCCGGCTTACACGCCAGCGACGGCGTTTGGATCGGTGCCGCTGGTGTTTACGTTGTCGAGTATCGCCGGGCTGAACGATAACGCAAATGCAGCGTTTCGCATTGTGTTCAATGGGGCATCGTCGGCAACTGGCACGAATCGCATCGACAACTTCGTCGTCGACGGAACGCCTTCGGGAGTGCCGGAGCCAACCACGGCGTTGTTGTTATTGACTGGGTTGAGTGGTCTGTACCGGGTCAGAAAAGCAAGGCGAGATGCCGGCCAGGAACAAATCAGGAAGGGGGCTAGCAAAGCGCGCCCCGCTTGGTTGACCATGAAGCGGGGGCGTTGCCCCTTCCGGACTGTTCTTGCTCAAGTGAGCATTTACAGGAGCGACTAATTCCAGTCGCCCACGAGCACGAACGGCGCCCAGAAAAACGGCGCGCTGTATTTCTTGCCCGAGATCATGGCTAACTGCGCGCCGCGTAGCGCGCCGGAGGAGGTGGTATTGTCGCCGGCAGTCAGTAACCGTTTGTAAAAATCGGTCATCAAGTCGGCCGTTGACTTATCGGCGACCGACCAGAGGCTCACGCCGACGGTCGGCGCGCCGGCATACATGAACGCTCGCGTCAGGCCCATGACGCCTTCGCCGCGTTTTTCCTTGCCGAGGCCTGTCTCGCAAGCGGAGAGCATCACGAGCGGCGAGCCGAGGCGAAGGTTGAAAACTTCGTCTGTGCGGACAAAGCCGTCGTGTGTCTTGTTGCCCACGAGCGACAGGACCACGCCTGTGAACTGCGGTCGCTCGGCGTTCAGTAAGCCGTGCGTGGCGACGTGGATGATGCGGTACTTGCTCACGTCGCGAGTGGTGACATTGTCTTCGTTCGCGTCGAGATCGAGCCAGACGTCTGCCTGACCGCCGGCGGTTTTCGCGAGTTTCGAGATCTGATCCGCTTCGACGCGCGTGCCGTTCAGACGCGCAAGCGGCAGACCTTCCATCGCTGCGCCTGGCGCGGCAGGTGGAGTCGTGCCCGCGACGTCGGTAAGCGAAGCTCTGAATTCCAAGGCCGCGGACTTCTGCGTCATTCGCTGCCGGCGCGGCGCCTTTTTTGGCACGTGCGTCGTTTGAGTTGAATACCGGATCGGCGATGATCAGCATCGCGCGGCCGGTCGCTTTCGTGCGCTGTTGTTTGATCGCAGCCGACGACTGATGCCGATGGCGCGTAGATGACTTCGTTCGTCTTGACGAGGTAGCCAAGCGAAGAGAAGTCGCCGGCGTCGCCGGTCTTGAGCAACACTTCAAACGGAATGTAGTTGAGAGCGCCGTCGGCGACAACCATCAGGCGTTTCTCGCCCAGCATCGACGCAGCCGGTTCCAACACGGCTTTGTAAAGCCCGTTGGAAGCAGCGACGAATGGCGCGGCATCTTCCGGCGCGGACGATGCGATTCCGAGTCCGCGGTTCGCTTCGACAACGTCGATACCGACGATGCGTCGTTGAAGTTTCGCCGGAATCAACTGCGCGCGCAGATCGGTCGCAAGCTTCTCGATGTTTGCTCGTGCGGGAAGCTTGTACAAATTGACCGCGCCCTTACTCACCGCAAACAGGTACGACTCGTCTGCCTGCAAGGCGTACTCGACCAGCACCGTCTGATCGTCGAGCACGTTCTGTTGTACTTCCGCGAGTGACAACGGCTTGTTTGCCGTCAGCGTCGCGTAGCGCGGACTCGCGGTGCGGATCTGGTTCTCGATCTCTTCGTACTCCGCCTGGAGCTTTTCGAGTTCGGCGTCCAGTTCCGCAGGTTTCTTCTTCATCTCTTCGGTGGAGATGTTAATGCCGGTCAGGATGTCGGCGATGTCCTGCTGCCGATCGAAGTTTTCCTGTTTGCGTTTGAGCAATTCCGCCGGAACACCCTCGGTGATCGCTGCATTTGTTTCGCTCAACATGTCGAGCAGCGAACGAGCGCGCGACTGTTCGTTGACCCTGAACGCCTCGCCGGCGTACTCCAACGCTTTGCCACTCAACGGCGCGCCCGGCGAAGTATTGGCCAGCAACGCCATTGCGGCATAAGCATTGGCAGCTTCGTCAAACACGTCTTTGATCGTCGCGAGGAATGTCGTACGCGACTCGTCTGCGCGCAAACTTCCCTGTCTCAACGTCTCGATCGTGGCGAGTGATTCGCGATAGTTTGTGACGGCCTGTTCGCGCAACGCCATCGACTTCTTCGGATCTTTCTCCTGCGTCGCCTGGAGCCACAAACTGCGCCCGAGTCCGCGTTGCGCGGGCCACATCAGATCCAACCGCTTGTCTTCCTGCGCGCCTTTTTTCGCGTCGTTGTAATACTTCGTCGCGTCTTTATACTTGGCTTGCCGCAACGCAATGTCGCCGAGACTCGTGCGCGACGCGGCACGAAAACGTCTGACCTGGCCCAGCTTCGCGATGCCGGCGAGACTGCTCCCCGCCGCTTCGAGCGCGAGTTCGAAATTCTTCTTCGCGCCTTCGAGATCGTTATTCGCGTAAGCGAGACGACCGAGGCCAATCTGGTAACTCGAATAGACGATCGAGTTGCGATACTCGTCGAGTTCCTTCTTCGCTTCGAGCGCGAATGTCAGCGCGCTCGTCGGCGCTTCGACACTCACGCGTCCAGTTGAAATCCCGCCCGCTATCGCACTGAGTCCGCCAAACCTGCGGCCGACCTTTGAAGCGGCGCCTTCAGGTTTCTTGACGACCATGCGATCGTAAGCCGCCCTCGATTCCGCGGTCTTGCCGAGACGGAAATTCACGTCACCAATCTTCGCGAGCATCAGGTTGGCGTTGTACTTGTCGTCGCCCAACCCAACCACGGCATCAGCCGCGGCTTTCTTCGCGTCGAACGCGAGAAACCCGTCGAGCGCTTTCTGGTAATTGTCGAGCGCGACCTGGTACTGCCCTTGACGCAGATACAGATCGCCGAGCTCGTTGTGCGTCGCGGCCATGCCGCTGTTGTTCTTCGCGGTCGTGTAGAGATTGAGCGCGGTGCGCAGTTGGATCAACGCCTGATCCGCGCGACCGCGTTTCAGCAGTCGACGTCCTTCGCGCAGCGCGGCGCCGGCCTGGTCGGCTTGTTGCACAACCGGCGTGTTCGCACGCGCGGGCAGCGTGAGTGGCGCGCCCAAAACGGCCGCAGCCAAAAACAAAGGGACGAATTTCGGATACCTCATGTAAATCACTCCTGGTAACGGGCCTTACTTATGAATGAGATCGATAACGGCGACCAATGTCGGCTTGGTCGACGACGCCATCATGATTAACGACGGTTGCGGATCGTCTTTGGCGAGACCGAGCCCGCGCGTCGTGGCGTTGTGCTCGGACGCGGTTTGAGCACTGCCAAACTTATCCTTGGTGCGGTCGGTTTTGAGCGGCTCCTGCATCTGCGCCTGCACGTGCGCCCAAACTTCGTTCGCCACGGGCCACGGGCACTTGCTCGTTGCGGCAAAACGCGATCAGATCATCTTCCATCGGAACGTCTTTCAACGGCTCGCGCGTGAAGACGAAGAAAACTTTCTCGGTGCCGGTGTTTTCGTCGAAGGCAAACCAGCGCAATCGTTCGTCAGTCGCGTCAGGCAGCGGGAATCTCAAACGGAACGTGCGCCTGCAAGTAGTTGCCGCCTTCGTCGATCTCGGCGTCGGGGTAGATCATCACCGGCGCGCCGTCGTTTGTTTTGTTGAAGATGTAGAGATAACCGTCGGTGTTCGTTTCCAGCAGGATGCGAACGCGATCGCCTTTGCGAAATACGCGATCCGGGTCGACGCGCACCGCCAGGCCATTTGAGTCGCGACCGAACAACGTCAGACCGATACCGAGACGCGGAACGTTGACGGGACGCGAATCGGGCGTCTTAGTCGAGCCGTTGAACCAGTGGAGCCCTTGGAACCCGTCGAGCCAGTTGAGCCGGGGTTTGCCTTTTCAGGAGACTTGGCCGGCGTCGCGCTCGGGCGTGGTCGTTTTCGCGGCGGTCTGGCGGTCGAGCTCGACGTCGCCGGTTTGTCTTTCGGCCGCGAAGTGAGAAACGCGCCACGAACGTCGTCGCCATCCTGTAGCGGCACCGCGACGCCGATCGCCGCGCACATGAAAACTAGCCCGAAAAGAATCGTACTCAATCGCATCACGAAATCTCCTCCTCCGGTGGCCCAAACGCGGGCCTAATTGTGCTGAATACGGATCTCAAAGACGATCGGATTGCCGGTCTGGTCAGGCGGCACTTTGATGCGCATGAACGGTGCGCCCGCGGTTGAATCGTCGTGTTCGGTAACGGCGGCTTTTTGCTGGTATTTGGCGGCAAAAGCTTTCAGTTCGGTTTGCTGCGCGGCAGGCAGCGGGTCGCCGGTCACGGACACGTTCAGGAATGCCGGCGCGGTCAAAGCGGTCTTTGAAAAGATCACGGTGAAATAGTCTGTACCAGGATTCGTATCCAGCGTCAGATCGTTGCCCTCGCCCTTCGGAAAACTGAAATCCTGCCCCTGGACCACTTTGTTGCTCGTGACACCGGAATCCGGTGACGGTTTCGAGGTCAAGAACGCCGTAGGCTGATTATTGGCGCCCGGTCCGAATATGTAAAGATAACCGTCTTCAACGAAAGTGAAGTGAAACTTCAGTTTTTGACCCGAAGCGAGCGGCACCAGCGCCGCAACTCTCGCTGGTTTTTCCCCGGCTTTTGCCGGCGCGAGTTCCAGCCAATAGCTCGTGAACTCACGCGGTGCAGTGGTGGTGGTGTTCGGTTTATCGGTTGGTCCAGTTGTGGCGACGTTAGTTTTCGACCGCCAACTGTTCCAGATCAGGAACCCGGCGACTCCGCCTACCAGAAGAACCACGACCAGCACAGCAGCACCGATAAACAGGCCCGCTTTGCTCCCCGACTTCGCTGCCGGAGCAACTTGCGGCATCTCGCCCGTTCCCTTCGGAATCTGCGGAACAGTCACGACAGACGCGCATCGGCGCCGATTCAGCGACTGTCGCAGCCGGCACGCCCGGCTGGGGCTTCGGCGGCGCGGGCACCGGCGGAGGCGGCGGTAGCGAAGCGGGTTCGAATACAGTCGCCGCATTCGTTGCCGCAGGACGATCCGCTTGCATCGACGTCGACGACGCGCCTTCCATCGTGATCATCGTCGGTGCATTGACGTCTGAATTGGTCCCTCCCTCGGGACGAACCGCGACCGTCTCCATCATCGCCAACGGCGTGTGACCGGCGTTTTGCTGCGGCGCAGGCGCTGACTCCAACGCCGCGCGCAACTCGTTCTCGAGTATCGCCGCCGTTCCTTGGCGATCGGCCCGATCCTTCGCCGTCGCGCGTTCGATCGCGTCGCTGAAAGCACGCGGAACGTCCGGCGCGACTTCATGCAAAGGCTTTGGTCTCGTCGCGACGTGCTCGCGCCGCAGCTCATGCAACGTGTGTCCCGAAAAACAACGCCGCCCGAGAATCATCTCGTAAAACACGAGTCCGAGACTGTAGATATCAGCACGCCCGTCGATCTCGACGTTTCCGTCGCGTGCGATCTCGCCCCACTGTTCGGGCGACATGTAATAAGGAGTACCGAGCACCTGGCCGGCCATCGTCAACGCCGTGTTGCCGCTGTTCTCGGCGCCGGCGATTTCGCGCAGCTTCGCGATGCCGAGGTCGAGAAGTTTGACGACGGGCGGACCGTTTTCGGCCTTGCCGATCATGATGTTTTCGGGTTTCAAGTCGCGATGCACGACGCCCATCGAGTGGGCAGTGCCGAGCACGCTCATGATCGGCGTGAGAACCTCGAAAGCTTCAGCGGCGGAAAAACGTCCGCGCGTCTTGATGGCGAGGTCGAGTGTGTGCCCCTCCACGTACTCCATCACCATGTAGATCGTGCCGTCGGCAGCGGTGCGAAGGTCGTAAACGGTGACTGCGTTGTTGTGACGAAAACGACGCGCCGCCTGTCCTTCGCGTCTGAATCTTCGCAGCCACTCCGCGTTGTTCCGCACCTCGGGCGGGAGCACTTTTATCGCGACGCGATCGCCGAGCAGGATATGTCGCGCCCGATACACCGCGCCCATGCCGCCTTTGCCCAGCAGCGCTTCCATCTGGTACTGACCGTCGAGCACGGTATTGACGATCGACGCCGGATCGGCCTCCAGGACCTCTCCGTCTATCGAACAGAAGCTCACGCTGTCGTCGTATTTTGCGTTGCAGGCGGTGCAGTATTTCATTCGGGACTTAGCAAGCTCACCTCAAAACGGGGTGTGTAGTCTAGCACAGAGATAAGGACAATCCCGCGACCTTGCGTAGACCTACTCGTGCCTTACGTAGGGCCTTACCTATCGCGTAGACCTACTCGTGCCTTGCGTGGGTCTACTCGTGCCTTGCGTAGACCTGAACGCCGAAGGCGTTGGCTAATTCGAGCCCAGGGTTGGCGTCGCGACAACCCTGGGTTACAGATGAAAATTCTGGTAACCCTGAAAGGGTTCGTCCCGGCCGAACGCTTTCAGCGTTCAACTCCAAGTTTCCACTCTTACCCAGGGTTGAAACCCTGGGCTTCAATTAGCGAACGCCTTCGGCGTTACAGGTCACGGATAATCTTGCGAGTTCACGGATAAAGCTTGCGAGTTCACGCATAAAGCTTGCGAGTTCGCTCATAAAGCTTGCGAGTTCATGGATAAATCCTGCGGGCATACTCTTCGACCATCCGGTTGCTGTTGAACTGCGGCGCGAGCGTCTGGATTGCACGTCTCATCATGGCGATCCACTGGCGAGGAAGCCCCTGCTCGCGATTGTAGTATAGCTGCACAACCTCCTGTTCCAATACACGATAAAGCGACTCGGCGTCGGCGGCGTCAACCTGGGCCACCTCGCCGTCATCGGTACCGTTGCCGATGGCAAACCCGTTTGTCCCGTCGTACCCCTCCAGCCACCAGCCATCGAGTATCGAAAGATTCAGCCCACCGTTGATCGCCACCTTCTGACCACTCGTGCCGGAAGCCTCCTGCGGCCGCCGCGGCACGTTCAACCAAACGTCGACCGACTGGACCAACTGCCGCGCAATCTCCTGATCGTAATCCTCCAAAAACACCGCGCGGCGGCTCACAGCAGGTTCATATTTCCACTGGGCCAACTCCTGCAGCACTTTCTTCGAACCCTCGTCCTGCGGATGCGCCTTGCCGGCAAATATGAATTGCACCGGCCGCTCTTCGTTGTTCATCAAACGCAACAAGCGCTGCCGATCGGTCAGCAACAAGCGACCATCGTTTATAACCCGCAACTCGACGCGCAAACCCAATCGTCAACGCCGCCGGATCAAACATCGTCGTCGTGTGCGCGCGGCTCTGCACGAACGCAATCAACCGTTCCTTCAACCGCGAATGAACAAACCACAGATCCTCATCGCTGATCTTCGCAACGGCATCGTTCCACGCAGTCTGGTCCAACAGCTTCGCGTCCCAATCCTGGCCCATGTACTTCTCGAAGACCCAACGCAGCAGCGGCGAGGTCCACGTCGGCACGTGAACGCCGTTCGTAACGTGCGTGATCGGAACGTCGGCAACAGTCTTTCCGGGATACAGTTTCTGCCACAACGCACGCGACACTTCTCCATGCTTGCGACTGACGCCGTTAGTCGAGCGACACATGCGAAGCGCAAGCGGCGTCAATCCATATCGCTCGGCTTTGTTGTTTGGCTCGACACGTCCCAACCCAAGAAACGCGTCTTCAGTCAAACCCAACTCGCGCAAGTACGACGATCCAAACGCGCGCATCACGAGCGCCGGATCAAACTCATCGTTTCCAGCAGCAACCGGCGTGTGCGTCGTAAACACGCATTGCCGCCGAATAATTTCCGCGGCTTCGGTCCAACTGCGACGTTCAGTTTGGATAACTTCACGCGCCAACTCGATCGTCAGAAACGCCGAGTGACCTTCGTTTAGATGAAAAACGTGCGGCTCCACGCCCAACTTGCGCAATAGTCGAACGCCGCCGATGCCGAGCAACATCTCCTGCACGATGCGAGTCTCACGATCGCCGCCGTAGAGATGGCCCGTCACCCACCGATCGGTCTCGACGTTCTCCGGAATGTTTGTGTCCAACAGGTAAAGCGTCACTCGACCGACGGCAGCGCGCCAAACCTGGGCCAACACGTTCCGCTCGCGAATAAACACCTCGACGTGCAGCGGCTTGCCGTCCTCAGTCTTTAACCAACGTGAGTGGCAGATAGTTCGGGTAGCTCTCGCCGTAGTGCTCTTCCTGCCATCCGTCGTTGCGTAATCGCTGGCGAAAGTATCCGTAACGATAAAGCAAACCAACGGCGACAAGCGGCAAGTTGAGATCGCTCGCCGACTTCAGATGATCGCCGGCGAGTATGCCAAGGCCGCCGGAGTAAAGCGGCAGCGAATTGTGTACGCCAAACTCGGCGCAGAAGTATGCAACCGGATGTTCCGGCGTGATCGACGAACTGGCGACCGTCTTCGACGCCATGTACGCGTCGAAGCTCTTGCAGATCCGATCGACGCGTTCGAGATAGACAGGATCGCTCGCTGCTTCGGCAAGTCGGTACGGAGAAGTTCTGGCCAGAAGTTGACGTGGATTGTGTTCGCAGTCCTGCCAGATTTCGGGTTCGAGATCGCGAAAGATGCTGATACCGTCCGGCGCCCAGCTCCACCAATAATTCCAGGCTAAACGTTCAAGCGGGATGAGCGGCTCCGGCAACGCACTCATCCGCGCACTTTTTTCGATGTCAATAGTTTCAATCATTCAGTAATCGGGTTATGGGATGTAGAAAACAAACCGGAGAGTCTACTCGAATTCCTGGTGCTCCAGAAACACCCGCGCGTCGCTGGGGTGGAAAAACACCAGCCGCACTTCCTGTATCTGGTTGTCAGCAGTGAGGAAATCCCTGATCGCGCGGGACGAAATGGCGGCGGCTTCCGGCTTCGGATAACCGAACGCGCCGGTCGAGATGGAGGGAAAAGCGATGGATGAAACTGCGTACTGGCGCGCGATCCGCAACGAGTTTTGATAACACGTGGCGAGCAGTTCTGCTTCGCGCGAAGGGTTGCGGCCGTAGATCGGGCCGACAGTGTGAATCACGTATTGCGCTACCAGGTTACCGCCCGTTGTGATCACTGCTTCGCCCGTCGGCAAGCCGTTCGGATGTGTGGTTTCTCGGATCTGTTTGCACTCGACAAGGATCTGCGGACCGCCGATTCTATGGATCGCACCGTCGACACCGCCGCCGCCGAGCAACGTCGAGTTCGCAGCGTTTACGATCGCAGTAACATCGTGAGTAGTTATATCGCCGATCAGAACGCGAACGCGCCCGCCAAACATCGTGGGGAATGCGTCAGACATAACAACTACTCTTCGTCGCGTAGCTCGACGCTGACCTCTTCGAACATGGCCTGACGTCGCAACGCTTCTGCGACACCTTTAGCTTTGTGCTCCGTCAGCGGATGGTCAGGATCCGTGCTGGCGATCTCAAACACGCGATCGTCGATCATCACAATACCGATCTGACCGAGCGTCACGCCCGGCGTGATCAGTATCTCGTCCATGTTGTGGATGCGGAAACGGCCCGTCTGCTCGACCCAATCTTCGAGGAACGGGTCGCGCAAAGCGTGCTCGGCCTCAGATTCAGAGAGATAAGCGCCTTCGACGATGAGACAGTATTCGCGCACTGCTGTTGGGCGTTTTTTGGTGTGGACCGATCGCCATTAACTCTACCACCGTCCCCTCTCGTCGCCAAGCAAAAGTTAAATCCGTGTTCGTCGTGAAACGAACACGGATTCAGAAAGGGATCGTGATTCAGTTGTTATCGAGCCCGGGCGTATTGCCGGTTCAACCGCTCGCGCAGGCGATCGAAGTACGAATCGAACGTCACGAAACCTGTGGTGCCCTGGAAGAACGCACGGCCACCGGTCTCGTCAGAGATCCTGTTGAGCGAACTCTGACCGTAGCTCGCTGCGAGGCGGCTGCGGCTCGTCAATCCAACCGACGGAGCGTAGAAACTGAACACCGCGACCTGTCGCTTGTTTGCTTCCGCAATCGCGCGATTGATGTCGAGTGTGTGACCCGCTGCGGTCGAGTCGAACCCGCGCGACGTGTCGAGGCCATCAGAAATCAGCAGAATGGCGTTCGCGTTGGTCCCCTCTTGCTTGAACTTCTTCAACGCTTCAATCACTTCAACGTACGGATTGAACGGCGAAGCGCTCGTGCTGCCAATGGGTATTCGCAGCGAGCGCGCGGCCTTTTCGAGGTCCGTAGTAAAAGGTTGCCTGACCTGCAGTGAACCCGCAGTTATGTAGCCAACCATAACCTCAGATCCCTTCGGCAGTGAACGAATGAACTCGCGTGTTACGTCAAGTTCGTTACCCACTTGCGGCACCAGGTCGTCCTGAATCAGGATCGCGAGGTTTAGCGGATCGATTGTTTGTAGACCTTCACTACTGGTCCTTGGTTTTGGCAGAGGCAACCGCGAAACTCGAAATCGCAATCACGAGGGCCACCGCCAACGACAGAAACTTCCGGTAATACATGACTTTCCTTTTTTCTCCTATTCGTCAGTTTTCCGATGCGATTTGCGGGCCAAAAGATGGCTGAACACCTCAGGAACACGGATTTGCAACCCAATAACAGTCAACTTGCTTTGGCTGTTACGGTTAGTTAAATTACTGCCCTATTTCACGGAACACATCGCCAATTCCTATGTCTGAAAGGAATCAAACGTTATGAAAGTCTATCCGACTGAAGCTATCCGCAACCTCGCTGTCATTGGACATGGCGACGCAGGGAAGACGCAGTTAGTCAGTTCGCTTCTCTACGTCGCCGGAGCCACACCGCGCTGGGGAAAGGTAGATGAAGGCACCACAGTCACGGATCATGAGGAAGATTCCATCGCTCGTAAGATCACACTCAACACTTCACTCGCACATCTCGATCATCGCGAAACAAAACTGAACTTCATCGATACGCCGGGTTACGCCGCGTTCGTTTCCCACGCACGTCCGGCGCTGCGCGTTGCCGACTGCGCGATCGCCGTCGTCGACGGTGTCAAAGGCGTTGAAGTGCAAACAGAAAAGACGTGGGCCTATGCGAACGAGTTTTTAGTGCCGCGCATCATGGTGATTACCAAGCTCGACAAAGAACATTCGGACTTCGGCGCTGCGCTCCAGACCGCGCAAAATACCTTCAGCAGAGCAATCATTCCTTTTACGTTACCCATCGGGAAGGAGAAGGACTTCCGCGGCGTCGTCGATGTGGTCCATATGAAAGCTTACGAGCTGGGTGCAGACGGACAAGCGAAGGAGATCGATATTCCAAGCGAAGGCCGCGACATCGTCGACAAGACGCGCGAGCGGCTCGTCGAGTTGGTCGCCGAATCGAACGATCAACTGATGGAGAAGTATTTCGAAAACGGAACACTCGACGAAGAAGACATCCTGCCGAACATCAGCAACGCAATCGCGCAGAGCAAACTGTGCCCGGTGTTCGCCGTTTCGAGTATCACGCAGGTCGGGCTGCGCGCGCTGTTGAATGGGTTGGTTGACTACGCGCCCGATCCGGCGCATCACGAAGCGGAGTGGGGCAAGCCCGTCGATGCGCGTCCGGACGCCGAACGCATTCCGCGCAAGTACAGCGACAGCGAACCGTTTTCGGCTTACTGCTTCCGCACCATCGCCGATCCGTTCGCCGGCCGCATCAACGTTTTCAAGATCATCAGCGGTCACCTGAACACTGACGCAAACGCGTTCAATTCAACTCGCGGCGTCATGGAGCGACTCGGCGCGTTGCACACGGCCCAGGGCAAGCAACTCGACAAAGTTGGCGAGGCACACGCCGGCGACATCGTCGCGTGCGTAAAGTTGAAAGAGACGCAAACCGGCGACACGTTGTGTGACAAGCAGTCGCCGATCGTTTACGACCCGGTCGAGTATCCGGAAGCGGCGATTGCGTTTGCGATCGAGCCGAAGTCGCGGCAGGACGAAGAGAAGATCAGTGTTGCGCTGCACAAGATTCTCGAAGAGGATCCGGCGCTGCACTTCAGTCGCGACGCGCAAACGAAGGAGTTCCTGCTTTCGGGTTCGGGGCAGTTGCACGTCGAAACTGTGGTTGAAAAATTGAAGAAGCGATACAGCGTTGAAGTGACGCTGCATCCGCCGAAAGTTCCGTACAAGGAGACGATCACCCAACGCGCGGAAGTGCAGGGACGGCACAAGAAACAGACCGGCGGACGTGGGCAGTTTGGCGATTGCAAGTGCGTGTTTGAGCCGTTGCCGCGTGGCAGTGGATTCGTTTTCGAAGACAAGATCTTCGGTGGATCGGTGCCGCAGCAGTTTCGTCCGGCTATTGAGAAAGGGATCGTTGAGGCGGCGCAGTCGGGAGCGATTGCGGGTTATCCGCTGGTCGATTTTAAGGTTCAGTTAGTTGATGGTTCGTTCCACCCGGTCGATTCTGACGAGCATTCGTTCCGTGCTGCAGGACGTAAGGCGTTTCGGGCGGCGATGGAGAAAGTGAAGCCGTCGTTGCTGGAGCCGGTGATGGACGTCGAGATCGCCGCGCCGCAGGAGTACAGCGGCGACATCATGGGCGACCTCAACTCGCGTCGTGGACGCGTGCAGGGCATGGAAACGAGCGGCAAGCAGCAGGTGATCAAAGCGCAAGTGCCGATGGCGGAGATGTTGAACTACCAATCGACGCTGAATTCGATCACCGCCGCACGCGGTTCGTTCCACATGCAGTTCTCCCACTACGATCCCGTCCCGGGCCAGTTGTCTTCAAAGATCGTCGAGCAGTCTCGCGCTGAAGGCCGCATCAAGGGCGGTGAAGAGGAAGAGTAGTCATTTTCCATTTATCATTTTCCGTTTGTCATTTTGTCATTTTAAATGACAAATGAAAAGGGGCCACTCGGGGCAAAAGCGAGTGGCCCTTTTTACGGCTAATCCGTTTTGAGAGAGCGGTTACTCCGGATTCGCCAGCTTACGGACGCGCGGGAGCAGAGGACCTCCGCTGTGAAGACTTTCCTTAACCGTGTAATCCGACGGAACTTCGAAGAGAGACTTCGCCGGTTCGCTGCGATTGATGTTCGTCAGCTTGTACGTCATCTCTCCCGAGCGCGGATCGTTGTTACGTGTCATCACCACCAACTGCAACTCCGGTGAATACCAGCGCTCGCTCACGATCTCGATCGGACGCTCGTTACCAACCTCTCCGGCCGGAATCGTGATCGTCGTCCTGGTCCCTTCGGCTTCGACGCCCTCGATCATCTGCTTCCCGAGATCCTGTTTCACCTCGTTGCCATTTGGCGCGCCAGTCTTGCGAAAGACGTAGCTCGCTCCGCCCACGCCGCTTGCTGTTGCGACGGTCAACTGTTCAGTTCGCTCAATGGCAACCCGCGCGTTCGGCGGCGGTGGCGGCGCACCGTCTGGCGAGGCCAGGATCATCGTGCCCGCGTTTCCACCCGGCATGACTTTGAACTCGAAACGGCGACCTTCAGCGTCGCCACCAACCATGCCCTTCGGCGACACCTCGAGTTTAAACGGCGTGCTCTTGACTGCCGTGTGTGAGCGTGAATCGAGCGAATATGTGACGCCGGCGACCGGGTCGTGGATGAAGATCGTCTGCATCGGTTCCTGTCCGGTTCCGAGCACGCCAAGTCCTTTCAGCGTCTGCTCGCGTCGCGTACGTCCTTCACTGTCGCGGTAAACGGTGCTGCTGAACTTATTGACGATGCGATTACCGTCGCTGAGCGTTTGCACGTGCTCGGTCACAGCTTCCGCCGAGTAAGGCGCACCCTTCACGACCTTACCTTCAAAACTCTCCGACGCGATAAACAAAAAATTACCATCCGGCGGCGGCGGAGGCAGCGGCGCGCCCGGAGGTCCCTGGGGCACACGCGTTTGCTGCCAAACGAATCCCTGCGACGTTTGCGCCAAGGCTACGCTTCCGACCATCATCCACACCGCTAACGTTGCGAATACTTTTTTCATCTCCATCATTCCTTTCAGCCCGGCGTCAAACCGGATTCCCGATCTCATTGATTCTTAACAAAACGTATGGCATGGGCCAGTCCATCGACCCCTAACAAAACATCCGCTTTAACTTTCTCGTGATAACGGTCCATGTTTACCGGCAAGCCGAAGTTCACGAGCGCTGAACGCGGCACCTCGACGCGAATGATCTGTCCGCCGTCCTGCAATGTCGCCGGGTTGAGATAACCGAGCGGCATGAAGTCTGTCGCGATCTCGCGATTCATGTGGTTCGCGACTTCGCTGTTTCGAGCTCGGCGCTTAGCTGGCTTGCGCGGTTTCTGTGCGATCGGCTGCGGTTCCGGCTGCGGGTGGTCCACGTTCGGTTCTTCGACGATCGGTTGTTCTTTAGTCTGTGGCTGCTCTGTCTGGCGAGCGAATTCTGGCTTCGGCGGCTCCGTGCGCGAGCGAAGCGCGACAACAGTGATCACGATCAAAATCATCGCCGCGATTGCTGCCAACCAATAACGCGGATATCGATTCGGCATTGGCACAACAACACGTTGCTGACGAAACGCCGCGCGTAACTTCTGTTCGACTTCCGGAGGCGCGTTCAGCGACTCCATCTCTTCGGCGAGCAACTGCAAGCTGCTCGTCAGTGATTCTTCATCAAATTTCTGAGAGTTCATGCGAAACACCCCTCTGACTTCAAACTTGCCGAAGCCGCCTCATCAACCTGCCCTGCCGGTCGCAGCTTTGCAAGCAGCAACGCCCGCGCGCGATGTAAACGCGAACGCACCGTGCCGATCGCACAACCGAGAATCTCGGCCGCCTCTCCATAACTCACATCCTGGAGTTCGCACAACACGACCACCTCACGATACCTCGCCGGCAAACTGAGCACCGCCTTCCGGACCAACTCGACCGTTTCTGCTCGCGCGAGATCGTCCAGTGGACGGAAATCGGTGTCGGTTAACGGCAGCCCTGCTTCGGCATCGTCGTCGTCGCCGATCGGCGTCAAGAACTGATCGACTCGCATCCGCCGCAGCACATGATTCCGCGCCACCCCCAGCAGAAACGCACTCAGCGAACCGCGCGCCGGATCAAACACATGCCCCTCCCGCATCAGGAACAAAAACACTTCCTGCGTGACGTCTTCCGCAATGCATTTCGACCCACTCATCTGCAAAGCGAACCGGTAGACACTTCCCTGCCGCCGGCTATACAGAAGCGCGAAGGCCTGCTCGTCTCCGGCCAGCATCGACCGTAGCAGTTCGCTATCACCGAGTTCGCTTTTCAGATTCATGCACCCAAATGATTGACAGACATGGGTATTCGCGTGGAAAGCGGTAAAAGTTCCAAAATGTGGTTTCGGTAAGCTTACGATCCGAATAACTGGCGAAACTCAGCCGTATTTCGTCTCAGCGCAAACCAATCCGGGAAAATCTGTGGGTTTTGTAACCAGACTGTCAGCCATTCCGCAAGCTCCCGGGCGAGTTGCCGGTCGTTTTCACTGGTTCGGCTGCTGGCAGCGACCAGCTCGAGCTCGCGCTTGAGAGTCAAAACAGTGCTACGCGGTGGGTTCCGGCGGGGCAGTTCTTCCATCCAGGCTGCGGCGGCAGCCGGAGTGTCGAAGTTCAATTCTTCCGCGGTGAATAATCTTGCCGAGCGCCAGATCACGTCGGCGTTGAGAACGTCCGGATGAACAAGCTGAGCGCCACGATCCGCCTGTGTTCGGGCTATTGAAGCAGGACTCTGAGACTTTTCATTTTCCACGGATCTTTTTGATCAGCCGGAGCGCGTGGTTGCGGGCGATCAGCGGAACGCGTTCGTCGCTACTGAGGTCCGTGAGCAGCGGCAGCAACTGTTCCGGGTCGGAAAGGCCGTCGCGTTTGAGCAGCGACTCCATCACTTCCATCAGCTTCGGCGAGTTCAAGGGTTGGTTCTCGCGCGCGACTGCGATGTCGAAAATCAGGATCGCCTGATCGGCGGCGCGTCGATACTCGGTGGCGAGAGTTGAAGCGTTCGCGTTGTTCGTCCAGTTGAATTCCGCGACCCGCTTGCGAGTTCCCTGCTCCATCCCGATACGCATCGTGCCGAGATGCGGAAACTGCTTGTCCGCCTGATAGTCCGTATTGGAGTCGAGGAACTGAAGCCCCTGCCACGCCGCGTTGATCCGCGCGAGCGCGGCGGCTGAAAGCTGGAGCGGTTCGACGATCGGCGTGTCTTCGTTCAACCGTTCGAACTTGACCGTGCCGCGGCCGGTGCCGTCGTGTTCGAGCACGATGTGTTTGATAACAAACTTCGGCTGCGAGAACTCATACGTGTACTTGACGGCCTCGGTCTTGTTTTCGGTGATTACCGGAGCAGACGCGGCGGATTGCGTCGGGCGCGTGTTGTGCTTCGTCGGCCCGGAATCCTGCGCATAAGTGAAAATCGCCGCGCTCAAAATCACGAGCGCGGCGGGGAAACCTTGCGTAAATGACTTTCGTTTATTCACTCAAACTTTACCGACACTAACTTCGAAACGCCTACTTCCTCCATCGTCACGCCGTAAAGTGCGCGGGCCATCTCCATCGTCCGTTTATTGTGAGTGATCACAATAAACTGCGTGTCGGTCGCCATCTGAAGGACCTTATCAGTAAAGCGTCCCACGTTCGCTTCGTCAAGTGGGGCGTCGACCTCGTCGAGCAAACAGAACGGCGCCGGACGGTAGTGGAAGATGCCCAAGACGAGCGCCAGCGCCGCCATCGCTTTCTCGCCGCCGGAGAGCAGCAACACGTTCTGCAAGCGTTTGCCGGGCGGTTGGGCCACCACGTCAATGCCCGATTCGAGCACGTCGTCGGCATCGATCAGGCTCATCTCGCCACGGCCGCCGCCAAACAGCTCCTGGAACAACACGCTGAAGTTCTTGTTGATCTGCTCGAACGCGTGCCGGAAACGGTCACGCGAACGACGCTTAATCTCACGCAACGCTTCTTCGGTTGCCGAGATGCCTTCGATGATGTCCTGTCGCTGAACGGTCAGGAACAACAGTCGCTCTTCAGCTTCGGCGAGTTCTTCGAGCGCCATCATGTTGACGCCGCCAAAACCTTCGAGCCGCGTGCGCAGCTCTTCGACTCGTTTGTGACTCGCGTCGAGATCGAACTCTTCCGGCAGCGTGAGCTCGCGCGCGAGATCTTCGAGCGCCTGGCCCAACTCCGTCTGACAGTTTTCGTGAACGAACGTTTGCCGTGCCTGTGCTTCGGCGCGTTGCACTTCGAGACCGGCACGTGAATCGCGGACTTCGGCTGCCTGGCGGTTGAGTTCTGACAGTTCGGTCGAACATTCGTCAGCTTGCCGGCGAGCTTCATGCAAACGGTTCGAAAGATCGGCGATCTGTTCTTCTTCGCGAGCGCGATCGCTCTCGACTGTACTCGCTTTGAATTCGAGATCGGTGATCGATAGTTTCAACTCACCCGCGCGGCCGTCCATTTCCGCGAGATCCATGCGATGACGCTGGACGCGAGCGGCAAAGTCGGCGAGTTCACCTTCGATGCGACGCAGTTCGGCAGTCGTGCTGCGACGACGTTCGGCGGCTGCGGCTGCGGCGGCACGCTGGCCGGCGAGTGACTCGCTTTCGACTTCCGCTTCACGACGGAGGTCGGTCAACAGTGCCGAGGCGCGAATGACGTTGTCAGCCGCCGACTCGCGCGCCGTTTCGGCAGTTTCCGCCTCTTCGAGCGCACGCGTTCGACGTTGTTCAATGTCGATTCTTTCTTCCTCGACGCGCTGCGAATCCTGGCCCACGACACGCATGTGGCGCTCGGCGCGTTCGACTTCCTGCTCGAGCCCGCTGACGGTCAGTTGCTGCTGCATCGCCTCGCGTTCTTCGCGGCCGATGGCTTCGTTCAGGGTAACGACCGTATCTTCGAGACCGACCAGTCGCGCGCGGGCTTCGCGCGCAGACGTGGCAGCGACTTCAACTTCACCGGCCAGCGCCAGAGCACGCGCTTCCAACTCGCGCAGCTCACGTTTGAAAGCAAGTAATCCTGCCCCTTCCTCGAGATCGCGCGCGTCGCCTGCGCTCACAAACTGCCCGCTCGCAATCCAGTCGCCGTTCAAAGTGACGAACGTCTCACCGGTGGCGATCGACTGAAGCATCGCGTCGTCGAGATTGGCTGCGAGCCGCGCATTCATCTTTTGCGGCAGCGTGCGTTTCAAAACTGTGACGAGTTGCTGCGGCGCGCCGAGAAGATCTGAGATTCGCAAATCTTCGCGGAAGTTCTCGGTTTGATTGTTCGCCAGTGCCGGACGCTCTTCGAGACGGCACGCGAGCGTAGTCGTTAACAACGCGGATTCAGCTTCATCGCTGCCGCCGTGCAATCCGGCAACGAGGAAACTCGCTCGGCCGCCGTTGTTTTCTCTTAACCATTGCGCCGCACGCACTGCATCTTCAGGCGTCGGCACGACGATCGATTGCAACGACGAACCGAGCACGCCTTCGACCGCACGTTCCCATTTCGCGTCGACATTCAACGCGTCTGTTAGCGTGCCGATGAAGTGGAAATTGCGTGGCGTGTCGTCAGAAGAGAAAACGAGCTGCACCGCGGGCGAATAGTAAGCACGCCTGTGGTCCAACTCTTTCAGACTTTCGAGACGATGGCTGGCGCGCGAGTATTCGTCGCGCACTCGCGTCAGTTGTGCTTCAGTGTCGCTGACAGCTTCGTGTCCACGGACGACGGCATCGACCGCCGTTTCGCGTTCGGCTTGCAGCCGGGCGACGCGACCACGCGCATCCGCCAGATCGCGAGAGAGTTGTTCGCGTTTCGAGTTTTCGTTCCGCGTGTTGACTCGCAGCCCGATCGCCTTCGCGGGCGAGACCATCAGCTTGCTGCGCCAAACGTTCCAGTGTGCTTTCGAGCTGCCGCGCGATCTCGCGGACGCGCTCGGCGATCGCAGTTTGCGACAGCAGTTCGGCGCGGGCGTTTTCGATTTCAACTTCCGCGGCCGTCGCTCGCGCGAGTTTCTCGGCGTACGACTCTTCAGCGGTGCGCAGTGCGGATGCGCTGCGGTCGGACTCTTCCCGTAACCGGGCGTCTTCCTGCTGAAGTCGCAAACACTCCGCTTCGATCATCACCAACCGCGACGTCAGACCCTCGATCTCAGCCGTAACTTCGCCACGCCGCTTTTCGATCTCGCTTAGCTGTTCCTGCTGATAGACGCACTCGCGCGCCTGCCGGTCGCGTTGCAAAACCGCTTCGGCAGCGGCGGCGCGCACGTTCGACAACTCGTCTTCCAGGTTGCGCGCGTCGTGCGTCGCTGCTCGCGCGGCTTCTTCGCGTTGCGTGAGATCGCCGGCGATGGCGAGTTCGAGTTCGGTGACTTCGGAGAGTTTCGTGTTCGTCTCTTCGAGCACGGAGCCGAGCCTGCGATCTTCCGCGACGTAAACGTGCCGCAGCAGTTCGCGCAGCTCTTCGCGGAGCACGCCATAGCGACGGGCCTTCGCGGCCTGACGGCGCAGGCTGTTTACCTGGCGATCGATCTCGGCAACGATGTCCGAGATGCGCGAGAGATTGGAGCGCGCGGATTCGAGGCGCGCTTCCGTCGCGCGTTGTCGAACGCGAAACTTAGTGATGCCAGCCGCCTCTTCGATGATCGTGCGGCGGTCCATCGGCTTGGCGGAAAGAATCTGACCGATGCGTCCCTGCTCGATGATGGCGTAGTGACCGCCGGCGAGTCCGGTGCCTGAGAAGAGATCCTGAATATCGCGGAGACGGCAGATTTTGTCGTTAAGCAGGTACTCACTCTCGCCGGAGCGATAAAGTCTTCGCGTCACTGAAACGGCTTCGCCAGGCGCGAATTCGAGTGCGAGATTTCGGCGGCGCCAGTGTCGCTTCTGTGGTGTCTTGGGAGCTGCTGTCGGTGCAGCGGCCGGATCCGCGAGTTCGGTGCTTTCCGTCGTTTCAGCCGTTTCTGTTTCGGGCGCCGCTTCTTGCGCGAGTATCGGATCGATGTTCACGAGTCGATCGTCGATCTTCTCGAGCGTCGAATCGATGTCTTCGATGTCAGGTTCCGGCGTGTCGACTTCGTCTCGGACCATGTGCATGACGACTTCGGCCATGCCGCTCGGCTGACGATTGCGGGAGCCTTGAAAGATGACGTCTTTCATCTCGCCGCCGCGCAAGTGCTTAACGCGCTGCTCGCCGAGGACCCAGGCGATGGCGTCAGCGACGTTACTCTTGCCGCAGCCGTTGGGGCCTACGATGGCGGTGATTCCGTCCCCTGTGAAGATTATTTCGGTGTAGTCGGCAAAAGACTTGAACCCAGTGATTTCCAGGCGTTGCAGTTTGAACATTAGCTCTAAACAGCTCTTGTTTCGGGCCAGCTCGGAAGCTCAGAAGGAGATTCCGAAGAGCGTACGACGGGTGAGCCACTATAAGTGCGATATGCTTAGAATGTCAACCACAACATCAAGTACGCCTTCGTTAATGACGTGAGAAGCAGGGTTTAGGATGCAACGCTTAAGAATCCGTCTTTCACGCGGATGCTAAAGCTGCGTGCGGCGCACGTAGAGGAGCAGGCGGACGCCCGGTCGTAATTCGAAGCTGCCGCTCGCGTCCTTCGACGGGACCTGTCGATACAGTTCGCCGAAGTTTGCCTCGATTTCGGGTTTCTGGTCCTCATTGGCGATGATCAGCGGTTCGGTCGACTGGGCCATGCGACCGAAATATGCGGTTCGAGGATAGTCGCGCAAATACCATGGCAGCGGCCAATAATCGCGGCTGACGATCGTGATCCCGGTCTGGTTTCCTTCCCGTTCACGGGCGATCTGCTCGACGTTCCTCACGAGGTCGAGCGTTCCCCGCCGAGTATGCGCGTAAACGTAAACGTAATACTGCTTGTCGTTGTCGTAATTGATGAAGTTCAGATCGATCGTCTGGAAAGTGCCGACGGCGAGTGCGGCAAACAAAACGATCGCCGCCACTCGCACTTGACCGCGGTCAAGTTCATAGATCTCCTGGAACACGAAACCGGCAATCAACGCGAGCGGAACGATGAAGTTCAACACCAGCCACGGCGTCTTGTAGGGAATCAACGAGTAAGCCGCGATCAAACCAAACGACCAGAGCGCCGAGAACAGCGCTACGGAATTTTTCGGTTTCAGCACAACAAGAACGGCGCCCGATTCCGCCAAGGAACAGCAGCGGCGCTTCCTGTCGCCCCAACCATACGATGTATTGAAACGGCGAATGCACGTGCGCCGTTTGCCCTGTCTTGCGCCAGACGTCAAACGTCTTCAGCGCATCGTAAATGCCTTGAGAGTTCCGGAAGAACGACGAATAGAACATGACGTTCAGAAACACAAACACGAAGGCCGCAATCACGCCGGCGATCACGAGGTTTGTAGTTCCGAAATCGTCGAGGAACGTTCCGAAAGCGCCTTTCTGCGGCGCGCCGGGTCTGCGACTCTTCGCGGAAGGCTGAGCAATCGCCTTACGAAAGAGCCGGCGGTAAACGTGCGTAAGGCCAAACGCGATCAGCAACACGCCCATCGAGATCAGTGCCGTTTCTTTCGTCGCAAACAGCAGCGCCGCCGAAGCACTAGCGAGGACCAGCCACGTCGGGTTGCGCGTGTCGTAGAAACGAAGACCAAAGACGACGATCCCCAACGTGAAGAAGACAAACTGCGTTTCGTGTATGAAGTAGCGCGATAAGTAGACCGCACCGGGCGAGACGGCCAACAACAACGCCGCCGACAACGTCGCGATCGTTCCCAGGCGACGCCGCAGCATGAAGATCAGGCCGATCGTCCCGAGTCCGAAGACCGCGGGGATGAGCCGGATCATGAAAGTCGTCAATCCGTAACGGTCGCGTGCGACTGCGCCGAACAGGAGGCGAATGATCCACGGGAATCAGCGCCGCAAAGTAGTAAAGAGTGGGACCGTGGTAATTCTCGGGATCGTATTTGTACTCTCCGTCACGAACGAGTCTGAGGAGAAAGTTTCCGTTGACGCCTTCGTCGTGATGCAGCGGGACGAGGTTCAGGTCGTAAAGCCTGAGCACCGCCGCGATCAGCATGATCGCGATCACGCCGATCAGCCAAATGTGATCCGGAATGTCGGCGCCGAAAGCGGCCGTCGCTGGAGCAGCAGCGCTCTGGGTCTCGACTCGGGCTTTATTCGCTTTCTTGCCTGATTTTGTAGAGGCTGTATTCGCCAACTTGTTCTACCTTCTGAAAGCGATGAAAAGAATTGTTCGTTCGGCGGAGTCACGACCCGCTCCAGTGGTCCAATCACAGCATAATCGACGCCGTAGTTTTTTAATAACTGTTCCGCGTCAGGCGAACCGAGATAGATGCGTTTTATCTCGCCTTCGCGCTGCATAAACTCGAGTCCGTGAGTCCAGATGTGTCCCGGGATAGCCCATCACCGATCTTCGGCCCGTGAGAAAAACGGGCGTGTTATGCACGGGCGCGTGAAGTATCAAGGATCGTGGCTGAGTCACCTGTTTCACAAGTTCGGCGAAACTCACACCGGACGCGTCAAAGATTCCATACTTCACCTCGCGGAACGCAATTCCAGCAACATCAAGCGCGCCCGCAAGTGTGACGCAGACAAATAGCAACGCCGCAGCCACACGCATGATCGGACCTTTACGCCACATCCACGCGAGGAAGACGGCAACGATCGGCGCCGACGCGAGCCACCAGTAATAAAGGACCTTGATGTTGTCCCAGATCCACGGCGCCATCTTGATGAAATTCGGAATGATGAAGCAGAGCGTGAACGGCAAATAGAACAACAACAAACGTTTCCCCACGAGATAGCCGTTGGATTTCAACAGTAACGCGACGAAGATCAACGGAATGAACAGTCCGGTGTTCAATAACCAGAACACAAGCGGATTTTCCTGGCCGCGATCCCACCCCAACTCAAACGCGAAAAAGGTGCTCGCGTTGACCGCGCTATGCAACGTGGACCACAGAAGCTGCGGAATCGCGATCGCCGACGCCGTCGCAAAAAATGCAAACCACTCGCGCCAGCGAATGTGGATCAAGGCCAGGCACGCCGCCATCCCCATCACGACGACAAAACTATGAGCATGGACCAGCGGCAAAAGTCCGGCAGCAACTCCGGCTGCGATCATGCGCCGCGTACGAAGTGGAAAACGTGAAGCAGGCGGCTCGGGTACCGGACGGCGTTGCTTCGTCTTCGTTTCGCGCTTTTGAACTTCCGTGTCCTTTTCAAGGGCGAGCCACCACTGCGTGAATGCAATCACTGCGAGCGGCAGTCCCATCAAAAACCCGCGTTGCGGCACGAGCAGCGCCGAGATCGCGTTACCCCAACGCCACGTCGTCTCCGGAATCACGGTGAACGACGGCGGCAGGTCCATCAGCACACCCCACAAACCGCCTTCGCCTTTAACGGCTTTCTCAAACAGCAGTACCAGCCAAAACCGCCGTTCAACAGCACGATCAAAGGCGTGATGATCGCCGCAAGCTTGTCGCGCAGCATCGCCAGCGCCCAGCGATGGAGCAGCGCCGACGAACGCAAGCGCCAGCGTAAAACTTCCGAGGAACATCGAGTCGCGCAAGCTCGCGCCACAACGCACGAAGACTGCCGACAGGAAGTCAGAAAGGAATGGATAAGTGAAACTGACGCCGGCGTAAGTCGGATCTTCGGGTGGATAGTTGTTTCCGTATGCGAAGCTCGTGATCACGCTGATGTGAAATGGAAGATCGCCGAAGTTATTGAGCAGTCCGGTGCTGATGCCGCCTCTTTCTTCGATCACCGCGCGACTGAAGACCTTCCACAAAACCACCGTCGTTCCGGCGTAAAACAGGAAGTAAAAAATCGACCACGCGTCCGGCCGCAGAAACAAACGGCGGGCGGCGATCGACGCGGCGTCAACATCGTGCGTGAAACGTTTGATGGCCGTCTTGTCGAGTAGTGCGAGCGGACTGCAACAGATCCCCAGGCTGATTATGACCCCCGCCGTGCTGAGTCCCACGATCAAAGCAACCACGAACGCGACGAGGCCAAACACCGTCAGACCCAGACATGCTCCCGCGCACAAGCGCGCGCCTAACGATGCGTCTTCATCGTAGAGGTAAGTTGCGAGGGTACCGCCGAAGGTAACCAGTAAGACCAGTAATAAGGATGCAATCATTCTTCGGAGTTGGGAATTATACCGGGATCGACATCCGCGGCAAGATGGGTTAGCTTTCGTCCTATCGAGGCAAACAATGTTACGAGCAGGTATCGTGGGGCTGCCCAACGTGGGCAAGTCGACTCTTTTCAACGCGCTCACCGCGCAAACAGTCTGCACTCGCAGCGAACTATCCATTCGCGACAATCGAGCCGAACGTCGGCGTCGTTTCAGTTCCCGACGAACGACTCGAACCGCTGGCGCGACTCGTCAAAACGGAAGTGATCGTACCGGCAACGGTCGAGTTTCTCGACATCGCGGGGCTCGTGCGGGGCGCATCGAAAGGCGAGGGTTTGGGAAACCAGTTTCTCGCAAACATTCGCGAAACGGATACGGTGGTCCAGGTTGTACGTTGTTTTGAAGACGAAGCGTGATTCACGTTGAAGGATCGGTCGATCCGGTTCGCGATATCGAGACGATTCAGATCGAACTCGCGTTGGCGGATCTCGCGCACCGTCGAGCGGCGTCGCGAGAAAGCGCAAAAGAACCTGAAGGGCGGCGACAAAGTCGCGCGTGCTGAGTTGGAAGTGCTCGACAAGCTCCAACCCGCGCTCGAAGCAGGCCGGTCGGCGCGGACGGTTGAACTCACTGCCGACGAACGCGCAGTCGCGCGTAACTTTTTCCTGTTAACGACGAAGCCAACGATCTACGCCGCGAACGTCGACGAGAACGCACTCGCGAATCTTGAAGAGTAATAAGCTAGTGAACGAAGTGCGCGAGATCGCCGCGCAAGAAGCGGCGGAATGCGTCGTCATCTGCGCTCAACTCGAAGCGGAGCTCGTAGCGCTTGCCGCCGGAAGAACGGCTCGATTTTTTAAAGAGCCTCAAAGTCTCGACCAGCGGCGTCGACCAACTCATCAAGAGCGCTTATCACCTGCTCGGATTGATGTCGTTTCTCACCGCGGGCGAAAAAGAGGTGCGCGCCTGGACCATCCCGCAAGGCACCCGGGCGCAAACCGCCGCCGGCACGATCCATTCAGACATCGAGCGCGGCTTCATCCGCGCAGAAGTGATCGGCTATGAAGAGCTGATGGCCGCCGGCTCGTATGCCATGCTAGAGATAAAGGTTGTTACGACTGGAAGGTAAGGACTACATCATGCGGGAAGGCGATGTAGTCCATTTTCGATTCAATGTGTAGTCCGTGGCGCGAGTGCGCTTTCGACTAACGAAGTAAGGCACGGATACCGACGAGGATCAAATAACCGATTGCCAGAACAACCGCCACCTTGATCAACAGCACTGCCAGTGAAATCAAAAATGAGATGATGCCTGTTGCAAGTCCGGCCACCGTCAGCACGATCGGCATGCCGACGGCGAAAACAAATACCCCCAGGAGGATCATGCCCACTACCCTTAAAACGTCTTTTGCTTCTTTCATCGTCGCTGCTCCAATCGCACGTGCTTCTAATAACTTAAGCTTTCTCGCGCCGCCAACTATACGCAGATTCCGGCAAACGCGTTCCGATGAAGATCTGCATGTTTTTCCCGTAAAAATGGGGATTTGATGCTGATGCGGTCCCACGTTAATCAGTCCGGCTGGTCGCGTGTTTAGTTCTTTTCGGCGATAATTATACATCCTTTTGGAGCCATGGACCGCTGGAATTCTACAAGAAGTCTCTTTAGCGACGACGCGCCCGAGCCGGTGCCGCTCGACGGCGCGCCGCTCGCCGAACGAATGCGACCTCGCTCGCTTGCCGGAGTTTGTCGGGCAGGAGCACCTGGTCGGCGAAGGACGCGATCCTGCGCAACGCTCGTCGCACGCGGCGGCGCCCTGCCTTCGCTGATTCTCTGGGGCGCACCCGGAACCGGCAAGACGACACTCGCGCGTCTGCTCGCGGAAAACAGCGGACTGCGCTTCATCGCCTTGTCAGCCGTGTTCTCGGGCGTGAAAGATCTGCGCGACGCGATCCAACAAGCGAAGACAGAACTGAGTTACGGCAAACGCACCGTGCTCTTCATCGACGAGATTCATCGCTTCAATAAAGCGCAACAAGACGCGCTACTGCACGCCGTCGAAAACGGCACGGTCACGCTCATCGGCGCAACCACCGAGAACCCGTCGTTTGAAGTCACCGGCGCACTCCTGTCACGCTGCCGCGTGCTCGTACTCAATCAACTCTCCGAAGACGAGATCAAGGTCGTCCTGCGACACGCGTTGGACGACGCCGAACGCGGTCTCGCGACTTACCATCCATCGATCTCAGAAGAACTGCTCGAGCCGCATCGCGCACTCCGCGGGCGGTGATGCACGCGTCGCGCTCACAGCTCTGGACGCCGCGGTCGAATCGACAAACCCGGACGCCAACGGCGTACGAATCGTCACCGAGCAAACAGTGATCGAAGCACTCGGCCGCGCTCACTACGCTTACGACAAAAGCGGCGAAGAGCACTACAACCTCGTCTCCGCGCTCATTAAATCGTTGCGAAACTCCGACGTCGACGCTTCGCTCTACTGGCTCGCAAGAATGATCGAAGGCGGCGCGGATCCTGTCTACATCGCGCGCCGTCTGTGCATCCTCGCGTCAGAAGACATCGGACTCGCAGATCCGCAGGCGATGGTCCAAGCCGCAGCCGCCGCCGACATCGTGCAACTCATCGGCCTTCCCGAAGGACTGTTTCCGTTCTCGCAAGCAGTGATCTATCTTGCACAGGCGCCGAAATCGAATGCAGTCAAATCCGCTTATTTCGCAGCCGCGGCTGACGCCGCTGAAACAGCGCGCGAACCAGTCCCGCTACATCTCAGAAACGCGGTAACGCCGCTGATGAAACATGTCGGCTATGGCAAGGACTATCGCTACGTGCACAGCGATCCCGACGCGAAGGAAGAGATGGAATGTTTACCAACTCAACTAAAAGGCAGAAAGTACTTGAATAACGAACGAGGATGAACGGTGATTAACAACAAAACGGACAAGGAACTGGCGTTCCTGCAAGACCTGTTTATCGCTCCCGATTGGGGCGAACGATTCGCCGAATTGATCGACGAACACGTCAAACTGCCTAAAGAAGGAAAAGCACTGTACGTCGCGGCCGGCACCGGCAGACACGCGCATAGCGCTCCAGGAGCGCGCCGGCGAGAAACTCGAGATTGCTCTGCGTCGACGAAAACGCCGAATGCCTCGAACTGGCCCAGGCAAAAGCAACTGCTGACGAAAGAAGAGACTCGAGTTTCAGTCAAAGCCGGTTGGACTCACTGGCGCTGCCTGAGAATCGATTTCGATCTCGTCGTCGGCAACGCTTCACTAATTCCGACGGCCGCGCATACGCAAGATGTTTGCGGAGATGGTGCGGGTGGCGGCTCCAGGCGCGATGATCGCACTCGCTCTACCGACTGCTTCGAGTTTCGGCGAGTTCTTTTCGATCTACTGGGAAGCGTTGCACAACACGGGCCTGACGGATCACGAGGTTGACGTGGAAGCAATTGATCACCGAATTGCCGACGGTATCAGACGTGGAGCAGATGGCGGAGGACGAAGGACTGCTCGACGTGACCACGTGGACACGTATCGAGGAGTTTGATTACGAATCGGGAGAAAAGTTTTTGAACTCGCCGCTAGTGGCTGAGTTTCTGATGCCCGCGTGGCTCGCGCTCGTGCCGGAAGATATGAGAGCAGATCTTATCCCGCGAGATCTCTCGGCTTGATTAACGAAGAAAGGCATGAGGCAGAATTTGTGCTTTCGGTGAAAGCGACGTTAGTCGTTGGGCAGAAGGCTCACAGTCACTGACAAGCTGGAATGTTCTTTGTGCTTTGTTAACAGGTACAAAGCACAAAGTTCTAAGAACAAAAACTGACCATCAACTCACTATTCCTTAATCTCTTTCCGTGGCTCGCGCTCCGCTTCGTCGAGCCCTTCCTTGAACGCGCGCTTACTTTGGCCCAACGCCTTCGCCAACTGCGGCAGCTTCGTGGCGCCAAAGAGCAAGAAGATCACCAGCACGATAATGATAAGCTCCGTGGGTCCCAGGCCCGCGATCGCCAGCATTGTTTGACTCATAATTCCTCTTTCTGAGTGGTGTCCACGAGCATTATTCTCGGTTGTCCGATTCGTAAAACAGGTATTTCCGCCACGTCTCGTCCGCCCTGCCCAGATACCGCATGATTTGGCGGTTGACGTGCAGCGAGAACCCGCGGGGCCGGCGCAACAGATGCATACCCGATTCCTCGGGAGTGCGGTTCCCCTTCTTGTGATTGCAGCGCTTGCAGCAGGCGACGAGATTATCCCATGCCGACTCCCCTCCGCGCGAGCGCGGCTGGACGTGATCGAGAGTCAACTCCGAAGGCGGATACTGTTTGCCGCAATACTGGCAGGTCGAGTGGTCGCGCAGCAGGATGTTCTTGCGCGACAGCGAGCGCCGCTCAAACGGAATGTGAATGTACTCGGTCAGGCGAATCACCGACGGCGCGTGGATGGCCAGTTTTTGTGAGTGAAGCATGTGGCCGTTGTGCTCTTCCACACGAGCTACCCCCTTGAAGATCATCACCACGGCGCGCCTTTCGGTGCACACGTTGATGGGCTCGAAAGAGGTGTTCAGGACTAAAACCCTGCCATTCATAGTAGGGCTGATATTACGCGAGCGCCGAAGAGGGTGTCAAAAAGATTAGCGTCTCGCTTTGGCCAGGATGAAAATTGGCGCGGATTTCGCGCCCGCTTCGACGAGCGCCGCCTGACACGCAGCGACCGTCGCGCCGGTGGTAAAAACGTCGTCGACGATGAGCACGGTTTCGCCCTCGACCAGCCGCGGGTAGCGCACCGCAAACGCTTCCGCGACGCTGTCCCAACGCCCTTTCGCGTCGAGTCCGGTGCGGTATTTTTCGGACGAAGAGACACGCACCAGGCTGATCTCATCCAGCGGGACACCGAGCGCCCTCGACATTTCACGGGCAATGATCGCCGCCTGATTGAACCCTCTCGACTCGCAACCGCTCCGCGTGCAGCGGCACCGGAACGACTCGTGTTATGCCGGCAAGCAGACTTACTCGCGTCGACAAGCAACTCAACAACATGCTGCGGCAGGTACGGTTGCCGCTTCAACACCAGAACAGTCTCGCGCAGCGCGCCTTCATACCATCCGATCGACCGCCCTGATCCGTGAGAATCTGCGTTTTCCAGCAAGTCTCACATACAACTCCATACCGGCGTCGCTCGACGCTGCGGCCACAGATCCGGCACGACTGCGGATAAAAAACTGCTAACAAGGCGTCGGTGAGGAACATACCTTTAATATGAGAACGGCCTCCTCGATCGATTCGAGGAGGCCGCAATGTTATATCAACCAATGACCTGTTTTATTCGTCGTCTTCACCAAGCAATCCGCGCTCTTGCAGATCCTGGCAACGCACGCAGTGTCGCGCCCATGGCACCGCATCAAGGCGCCTCTCCGGCAGTGCCTCACCGCAGTGAACGCATTTGCCGTAACCAGACGTTTCGATCCGCTCGAGGGCTTCGTCGATCAGGTTCAGCAACTGGCGATCGTTGTCAGACATCGACACCAGCAACTCTTTTGTATACGCATTCGCGGCCATGTCGGCCGGATCCTGCGTGGCCTCGGCGTCGCGTTCCCGACTATAAAGCTCCGCCGCCTGGACCTGCCCAACCAGACCTTCGCGACGGCCCAACAATTTATCTCGGAAAACTTTTGTGCGCCTTTTATCCATTATCGTTTTAATCCTCCAAACCCTACTTGATAGTGCCGCGCTCGGCGCGGGAAAAATTACTTCTGGTACGGTAGACCGTGAACGATCGTGTACGCTCGATACAACTGCTCCAGCAACAGTACGCGCGCCATCTCATGCGTCAGCGTCAATCGTGAAAGCGACCAACGCTTGTCTGCCCGCGCAACCAACTCAGGCGCCACGCCGTGCGGCCCCCCGACAACAAACGCGACTTCCTTGATACCGTTGCTCTCCCAACTCCTGACCTGCTCGGCCAGTTGTTGCGACGTCCACTCCGAACCTTCCGGATCCAGAAGCACCGTAACCGCACCGGGACGGAGTCGCGTCTGAGATGCGTTTGGTCTCCTTATCGATGCCCGCTTTGTCAACGCGGCCAAGTTCCTTTAGTTCCGTCACTTCGCAACGGACGAAATGCGAGAGCCGGCCCGTGTAATCCTCAATCAGCGCGCGCAACCTGGCATCCTTCGTCTTCCCTGGCCAAATGATCCGGAAGCGCATTTCCAGTTCAGTTCGTAGCGCGCAATCTTCTCGTAAAGATTCTTGCGGCTAATGCCGAGTATGCGCGCGCACTCGGTCTTGTTCCCGCGCGTCGCGACGAGCATCTGCCGCGATGTACGCCGCTTCCATCTGCGCGAGACTCATCGGCTGCTCCTTCTGTCGTTCCGCGTTCACCGCTGCACTAATAGTCGGCGGCAGATCGTGTTCTTCAATCGACTTCCCGATCGCGACGATCACTGCGCGTTCGATGATGTTCGCCAGTTCGCGCGCGTTCCCCGGATATTCGTACGCCTGAAGCAGCTTAAGCGCCGGCGGCGACACGCGCTCTACTTTCCGTCCGTGCTTCGTCGCGTACTGCTTCACGAAGTGCTGAATCAACTTAGAAAGATCTTCTTTGCGTTCACGCAAAGCCGGTACGCGCAGGTGAATCACGTTCAACCGGTAAAAGAGATCCTCACGAAAGCGTCGCAGCCTGACCGCGCTATCGAGATCGACATTCGTCAACGCAATCAAACGCGCGTCGAGCTTGATCGTCTTGCGCCCGCCTAATCTTTCAAACTCGCGCTCTTCGATGACGCGAAGCAGCTTCGCCTGCGCGTCCGTCGAGAGATGCGCAATCTCGTCGAGGACGATCGTTCCGTTCTCGGCAGCTTCAAAGCGTCCGGGTTTGGTCTCGTTCGCTCCCGTGAACGCGCCGCGTTCGTATCCAAAGAGCTCGGCTTCGAGCAACGCACCCGGCAACGTCGCGCAATCGATCTTCACGAAGCGGCCGCGCCGCTCGCGACGACTTCGCATGAATAAACGACGCGATGACGTCCTTTCCGCTACCCGATTCGCCCGTGATCAGAACGTTCGTACCGGTGCGACTTACGCGCTCCGCGAGAGCAACTGCCTCGCGCATTGCCGGCGAGCGCGCAAAGAGTTCGATCATTCGGTTCTCAAAGATCTCGCGCTATCGTCCCGGAATTCCGCGGGTAGCGCGACGCGCTTCGATTCGCGCCACAACCGTTCGAGGTCGTAAAACTGCCGCGCCTTCTGCTCGAACACGTGCACGACGAAGTCGCCGTAATCGAGCAGGATCCATTCGGCGGTCTTGTAACCTTCAACTCGCGCGGCCGTTTCACCCGACTTCTTCGACTGCTCGTAGATCCCGTCGGAAATCGCCTGCACCTGCCGTTCGTTCTGGCCGCTCACGATCACGAAGTAATCAGTGAAACTCGCGATCTCGCGCAGATCGAGCACCACCGGATCGATCGCTTTCTTCTCGCCGGCGGCGTGGAGCGCCGCGTACACTCGCTCGTCAAGAACGGTCTCCGTTGTCTCGGGTTGAGGCTTGGACCGCACGGCAGGTTGCGGATTGAGTGATTGTTCCTTAACTGTGGAGTTTTGCTTTCATTCGAATCTCGATAAAGCTCGTACTTCCTGATGTATTCAACCACCGGTTCGGGGACCAGTTGGGCCAACTCTTCAAAGCGTCCTGCGGCGGCGAGCCGTCGAATGTTGCTGGACGAGATGTCTTTCATCACCGCGTCCGTGAACGACACTCGCGCGTCCGCACTCGGCAACGTCTTGTCTACTTCATGACCGGGCCTGGTAACGACGATGTGATTGATCGTCTTCAACAGTCGTTCCCACTCCCGCCAGGTTCTGATCTCCGACCACGAGTCGGCGCCCATGATGAAAAAGAGCTCGGTTGAATCGCCGAACGTCGTTCGGAAATGCTCAACCGTGTCGACCGTGTAACGCCGATCCGGAGCGTCGAGTTCAAACGTCGAAATCAACAACCGCGGATCGTTTTGCGTCGCCAGCGCCAGCATCGCATAGCGATGTATCGGCTCCGTTACAGGCCGGCCGATTTTGTGCGGCGCCACCTGTGCCGGAATCAACAGTACTTTCTCAATCTCAAACAGCTCGGAAACTTTGCGCGCGATCTCGAGATGACCTGAATGGACCGGATCGAATGTTCCGCCATACAAGGCGATCCGCCCTTTATCACTCATCGCTACAAAGCCAGCTCCACCGTGTCGTTGCGATCACCCGCGGCGTTCAACTCGTCGAGCTTTGCGGAAATGGCGTTCAGCAGTTCACGCACGCCGTCGTTTGTCGCCGACGAGATCGCAAAGAACGGCTTCCCATCTTTCTCAGCGCGTTCACGCAACGACTCCAGCCGCGGCGGATCGTCAAGCGCGTCGATCTTCGTTGCCACCACAAACTGCGGTCTCGTTGCCAGATCCTCGTTATACGAAGCGAGTTCGCGATTCACGGTTTCGTAAGCAACGACCGGTTCCTGTTGCGGCAGCGAGGAAACATCCACGAGATGAAGCAACAACTTCGTGCGCTCGATGTGTCGCAGGAATCTGTCGCCCAGTCCGGCGCCCGCGTGTGCGCCTTCGATCAAACCGGGAATGTCTGCGATGACGAACGTGCGAAAGTCGCCCATGTCCACAACGCCAAGGTGCGGTTCCAGCGTCGTGAACGGGTAATCCGCGATCTTCGGACGTGCGGCTGACACTGTCGAAATGAAAGTCGACTTTCCGGCGTTTGGAAAACCGACGAGACCGACGTCCGCGAGCAACTTGAGTTCGAGTTGCAGCTCACGCTCGTCACCTTTGCTGCCGCTCTGGTGATAACGCGGCGCGCGGTTCGTCGAGCTCGTGAAGTGCGCGTTGCCAAAACCGCCACGGCCGCCGCGCGCTGCCAGCCAGCGAGCGCCGTCGTAGCTGAGGTCGTGCAACAACTCATTCGTATCTGCGTCAAAGATCTGCGTTCCCACCGGAACACGAACAATCAGGTCTTCACCTTCGCGGCCCGAACGATTCGAACCTTCTCCATGCAGCCCGCGATCGGCCACGTGGCGCGGGTTGTAGCGGAGATGCAGCAGCGTGTTCAGCGACTGATCGGCCACCAGGACCACGTCGCCGCCGCGTCCGCCATCACCGCCTGATGGACCACCACGCGGCACAAACTTTTCGCGCCGGAAAGCAGTAACACCGTTACCTCCGTTTCCCCCTTGCACGTGGATCTTGGCGCGATCGATAAACATCTAGAAATTGAAAACGACGCCCGGCCACGCATTGTGTGCTGCTCAGGCGTCGCGATATTGCTACGGATCTTTTCTAAGCAGCAGTTTGCTCCATGGGGTAAACGCTGATGAATTTGCCCGAGCGGCCTTTGTCTTCAAACTTCACAACGCCGTCAATTAACGCGAAAAGCGTGTCGTCTTTCCCTCGGCCAACGTTGTTGCCGGGTTTCCACTTAGTGCCGCGCTGCCGCGCAATGATGTTGCCGCCGAGCACTCGCTCGCCGCCGAATTTCTTCAGTCCCAACCGTTGCGCCTGCGAGTCGCGCCCGTTTCGAGATGAGCCAACGCCTTTTTTGTGTGCCATAAGAACTCCGGTTCATTTTCCGTTTGTCATTTTCCGTTTGTCATTTTTCATTTGAATTCCGAAATGGCCAATGACAAATGAGCGATGAGAAATGGAAAATGACGTCTTCTAACCAATCGAATCTATCTTCAAGGCCGTGTAACCCTGGCGATGTCCGCGGGTGCGCTTGTACTGTTTGCGCCGCTTCTTCTTGAAGACCACGATCTTCTGATCCTTGCCGTGCTCAACGACGGTGGCCGAGATTTTCTTCTCGCCGGTGGTCAGCAACGTTTCGAGTTCGACCGAGCTGCCCGCTTCGGCTTCGAGCGAGGGGACGTGGATCGTCTGGCCTTCCTCGACCAGAAACTGTTTACCGCCGGCTCTTATGATTCCATGTGACATTATCGTTTACCTCTCAGACGACCTAAATCGCCATAGAAAAGTCGCCTATTATAGGGAACACCAAATTAAACGGCAACTGCCGACGGCGCGCGCGCTGTTCGATCCGCCGGATCTGCTATTCACGCCCGCTGGGCGCCAACCTTGCCGTTTCGCGCCAAAAAGTACTCCATGAAGTCCGTTCCGATGTCGCCGCGACGGAACCGCGGATCGTCCATGATCTTCTGGTGCAACGGGATCGTGGTCTTGATGCCCTCGACCACCATCAGCTCCAGCGCCCGCTTCATGCGCGCGATGGCGAGGTCGCGCGTCCGCGCGTGGACGATGACCTTGGCAATCAGCGAATCGTAGAACGGCGAGACGCGGTAACCGGCATAGACGAACGTATCAACGCGAACTCCCGGCCCGCCCGGCAGGTTGAACGCCGTGATCGTTCCCGGCGAGGGCGCAAACGTTTCCGGGTTCTCGGCGTTGATGCGGCATTCGATGGCGTGCCCGACGATCAGTATGTCGTCCTGCGTGTAACCGAGCGGCTCGCCTTCGGCAATCCGCACCTGGTTACGGACGATGTCCGCGAGCGTCACCATCTCCGTCACGGGATGTTCCACCTGGATGCGGGTGTTCATCTCCATGAAGTAGTAGTTGCCCTGCGAATCCAGCAGAAACTCAAACGTGCCCGCGCTCGAATAACCGATCTTCTTACAAGCAGCAATCGCCGCTTCACCCATTTTCTGGCGCAACTCCGGACTCAACACAGTCGACGGAGCTTCCTCCATTAACTTCTGGTGCCGTCGTTGGATCGAACACTCGCGCTCGCCAAGATGGATGCACTCGCCGTACTCGTCGGCCAGCACCTGGATCTCGATGTGCCGCGGGTGATCGATGTAACGCTCGATGTAAACACTGCCGTCGTTGAACGCTGCCGCGGCTTCAGTTGATGCTGTCTCCAGCGCCTTCGCCAAGCTCCTCTTCGGAGCGAACGACGCGCATGCCGCGACCACCACCGCCGGCGGAAGCTTTCACCATCAACGGGTAGCCGATCTCGCGCGCGAGTTTGCGGCCTTCTTCTTCCGACGAGATCGCGCCTTCACTTCCCGGCACGACCGGCAAGCCGGCTTCCTTCATCGCTTTTCGCGCTTGGATCTTGTCGCCCATCAGGCGAATGACGTTGGCGCGTGGTCCGATGAACTTGATGTTGCACGCCTCGCAAATCTCCGCGAAGTAGGCCGACTCGGCGAGAAACCCGTAACCGGGATGAATCGCGTCGACGTTGAAGATCTCGGCGGTCGAGATGATGGCGGGAATGTTCAGATAACTCTGCGCGGACGGCGCTGGTCCAATGCAGGCAGCTTCGTCGGCAAACCGCACGTGCAGCGAATCGCGATCGACGTCGCTATGGACGGCGACGGTCTTGATGCCCATCTCCTTGCACGTCCAGATGATGCGACAGGCTATCTCGCCGCGATTAGCGATCAGGATCTTCTTGAACTTGCGCGGATTAAACGCCATTCACAAAAAAGCACAAATGAATGAAATCATTTGTGCTCCGGTACCTTTATTTGGTTTAGTTGCGAATTCCGAAAAGCGGCTGCCCGTACTCGACCGGCTGCCCGTTCTCAACATAAATCTTTACTACTTCCCCTGCTGCCTCAGCTTGAATCTCGTTCATGAGTTTCATCGCTTCGATGATGCAGACCACCGTCTCAGCTTCGATGTTGCTGCCGATCTTCACAAACGGATCCGCCGTTGGCGAAGGCGACCGGTAGAACGTGCCGACTATCGGAGAAGTGATCATGTGCAAGTCCTGATCCTGCCCCTCATCCTTCTTCGCATCGGCCGCCGGAGCCGGCGCTGGGTCTGGAGTACGCAGCACCGGATCGATAATCGGAATTGGAATCGGCGGTCGATCAGGAACGGCGCTCGGCGTGTGCGCGTTGTCGCTTTCGCGACGAAGCCGCACGCGGAAGTCTTCACGTTCGAGCTCGAGCTCCGCCAGCCCGTTGTCACGCAGCAACGCGATCAGCTCGCGCAGCTCCTCCATGTTGACGGAAGCCTTTGCTGCGGGTTCGTTCTGTTCTTTGCGTGCAGCCATGTTTGTCAGCCCTCACGGACTACGCTTGATCGGCTTCGTCTGCAGTATCCGTGGTTTCGCTCTTGGCTGCTTTCTTCGATCCCTTCTTCTTCGCAGTCGCGGGTTTAGCACGCTTCTTCGCGGCTTCAATCGCTTCGACTTCGCGCGGATTGTCTACCAGCTCGATGATTGCGAGCTCCGCGTCGTCGCCGGCACGATGGCCGAGTTTCAGGATGCGGGTGTAACCGCCGGGCCGATCCTTGTAACGCTCGCCGAGTTCGTTGAAGAGACGTTTGAGCGCCGCCACGCCTGCCGTGCGCGCCGGGCCGCAACTGTCCACGCTTGCCGGTCGCGGGCTTCATAGCCGTGTTGCCCGAGTGAAAGAAGCCCGCCGCCTGACGCCGCAGGTGCAACGCCTGGACCGCAGCGTCGTCGCCGGAAAAACTGCGCGCGCGGCGTGAAAGCGTGATGGCGCGTTCAACGAACGGACGCAGCTCTTTCGCTTTCGGAAGCGTAGTAATGATTCGCTCGTCGCGAGAGTTGATCAGGGACGTCGCCAGGTTGCGAAGCATGGAGTTACGATGCTCGCTGGTGCGACCGAGTTTTCGATGTGCCTTTAGATGTCGCATACTGCCGCCTTACTGTTCCTCTTCACCTTCGAAATCCGACAGGTCAGCGCCATCGCGGCCGCCCGTTCCGGGGATCGGATTACCCTGCTCGTCAAACTCCATACCGAAGTCGAGACCCATGCCGTTGAGGATCTCTTTGATCTCGTTCAGCGACTTCTTGCCGAAGTTTTTGGTCGCCAGCATCTCGCGCTCGGTGCGCTGCACCAGGTCGCGAATCGTGCGGATGTCGGCATTCTTCAGACAGTTGTAAGAACGAACCGACAGTTCCAGCTCGTCGACTGAGCGATCCAACTGGTCGTTACGCGGCAACGGAGGACGCTCCATCTTGGCGTAAGCGTAGTCGTCGGTGTCTTCCTCGAAGTTGATGAAGATCGACATGTGGTCCTTGATCAACTTCGCGGCGAGACCGATCGAGTCTTCCGGTTTCACAGAACCGTCCGTCCAAACTTCGATCGTCAGCTTGTCGAATTCGGTGTTCTGACCGAGACGCGCTGCTTCGACGTTGTAGTTCACCTTCTTGACTGGTGTGTGAACGGAGTCGATCGGGATGTAACCGAGCGACAGGTCTTCGTCGAAGTTGCGATCGGCAGAGACGTAACCGCGGCCGCGCTTCAGACGCATCTCGACGCGCAGCGATCCGCCTTCACTGACAGTCGCGATGTGCACCGAAGGATCGAGAATCTCAACGTCGGCGTCTGCCTCGATATCGGCGGCGGTAACTTCGCCTGCGCCTTCCTTGGTGATTCTGAGCGTCTTCGGCTCGGCGCTGTGCAGCTTAAAGGGCACCTGCTTGAGGTTCAGAATAACGTCGGTGGCGTCTTCCACCACGCCTTTGATCGACGAGAACTCGTGTTCTACGCCTTCAATCTTGACTGCTGTGATAGCCGCGCCTTCGATTGAGGAAAGAAGTGCGCGACGGAGCGAATTACCGACGGTCGTGCCAAAGCCGCGCTCGAATGGCTGGGCCGAAAAACGGCCGTAACGTTCCGTCAGGGTCTCCGCGTCTGCCGCCAGTCTGCGCGGCATTTGAAATCCCGTCCAAAGATTATTTTGATCCATAGCCATAACGTTTCCAGGTCCTCAGAAAAATGCAAACTGGACGGACCACCTGCGCAGTGCGCGTCGCGATCCGCCAGCGTTAATTACTTGCTATAAAGTTCGACGATTAGCTGCTCGTTGATCATCCGATCGATGTCGTCGCGCACCGGCGTACCGCTAATGCGTGCCGACATGTCTCCGCCGTCAGCCGAGATCCACGACGGACGTCCACGGCCAGACGCGGTTTGCCAGGCGCCCTCGATGTGAGGGTTCTTTCTGCTCGCCTCTCTCACACCGATGACTTCGCCAGGCTTTACTTGATAAGAGGGAATATCTACTTTGCGGTCATTCACCACAATGTGACCGTGATTCACCAGTTGCCTTGCCTGCCGGCGCGAAGTGGAGAAACCGGCGCGATAGACCGCGTTATCCAGTCGCCGCTCGAGCAGGAACAGAAGGTTTTCACCGGTGATGCCCTTCATTCGGGCCGCGCGCTCGAAGTAGTTGCGAAACTGTCCTTCGAGGATGAAATAGATGCGCTTTACCTTCTGCTTCTCGCGCAACTGTTGGCCGTAGCCAACGAGCGCTTTACCGCGCCGGAGCGAGTTACCGTGCTGACCGGGCGGTTGGGTTCCGCGTTTTTCAATCGGGCAAGCGGGTTTGAAACAACGATCGCCCTTCAAAAAGAGCTTTGCGCCTTCGCGTCTGCAAAGGCGACACACTGCATCTCTATACCTAGCCAACTAATTTGCCTCCAGTCTAAACGTCTAAAGTTAGACGGAAAAGTTTACAGGTCTCGTCTGACGACGCGGACCCTTCATCCTTTGGGTTTCACTATTTTGAACTTTGTTCTTTGTACTTAGATCTCTGTAAAGAACACGAACCAAGAACAAAGAACTAAAAACAAAGATCTCTTAAACTCTGCGCCGCTTCGGCGGCCGGCAACCGTTGTGCGGAATCGGCGTCGTGTCACGAATCGTCGTGACTCTGATACCGGCATTCGCGATCGCTCGAATGGCCGACTCACGGCCGCCGCCGGGACCTTTCACTCTCACTTCGCACTGATGCATGCCGGCTTCGTGGGCCTTCTTGGCCGCTTCGTACGCTGCCTGCTGCGCGGCGAAGGGAGTGCCCTTGCGCGAACCGCGAAAACCGCGTGCGCCCGCTGACGATTGCGCGATCAGGTTTCCTTCCAGATCGGTGATCGAGATCATCGTGTTGTTGAACGACGCCGCGATATGGACGATTCCGTTAGGAACGTTCTTCTTCTCTTTCTTGCGAAAGACTTTTTTCTTTCCGCCTGCTTTTGCCATAAACTTTGTTCTTCAGTCAGTGGTCAGTAGTCAGTGGTCAGTGGTCACTACGGACAACTGACAAAGGACAACTGACAAATCTTTATTTCTTACCCGGCGCCTTCTTCTTGGCGATGGTGGCGCGACGTGGTCCTTTGCGTGTGCGCGCGTTGGTGTGCGTGCGTTGTCCGCGCACCGGAAGCGCGCGGCGATGCCGCAGACCACGGTAGCAACCGATATCCATCAGTCGCTTGATGTCCATCTGGACGCGTTTGCGCAAGTCGCCTTCGATCTCGCCCTGCGTCTCGAGGATGGCGCGAATGCGGCTCAGCTCGTCTTCACTCAGATCGCGAACGCGGGTGTCGACGTTGACGCCGGCTTCCTTGAGCACTGAGCTCGAACGCGAGCGGCCGATGCCATAGATGTAAGTGAGGCCAACCTCGGCTCTCTTGTTGGGCGGTAGATCTACTCCAGCTACACGTGCCATCTTCCCGATTATCCTTGTCTCTGTTTATGTTTCGGATTGACGCAAATCACCCGCACCACGCCTTTGCGGTGGATGACTTTGCACTTGTCGCACATCTTCTTTACCGACGCACGGACTTTCATTGACTTAACCCTCTATCCTATTTATAGCGGTATGTAATTCGGCCGCGATTCAGATCGTAAGGAGATAACTCCACCAACACCCGGTCGCCCGGAAGAATGCGAATAAAATGCTTGCGCATCTTTCCTGAAATGTGCGCAAGCACCTGGTGCTGACTGTCCTCCAACTCGACGCGGAACATAGCGTTAGGCAAAGTCTCCAGGACTTTGGCCATGACTTCTATCGCCTCTTCCTTCGCCATATCCTCTCTGGTTGAAGTCTCTGTCGCTGCCGACAAACTGCGAATAATAGCATCGGGATCGCAAATTTGCCAAGCCGCGCCGCGTCCTAAACCAGTGATTTGTGGTTTGTTATACCGAAACCGCCTGCGGAGTGCCCTTAGAGACCAGCGTCAGCACCTCCGGGCCCTCTTCCGTAATCGCAATGGTGTGTTCCGCGTGCGCGCTCGGCTGCCCGTCCATCGTCACGACCGTCCAGCCGTCCGACAAGACCTTCGTGTAGTGCGAACCCAGGTTCACCATCGGCTCGATCGCGAAGACGTAGCCGGCCTTGATCTTTGGTCCGAGCCCCGGACGGCCGTAGTTCGGGATCTGCGGATCCTCATGCATGCGCCGGCCGATCCCGTGTCCGACATAATCCCGAACGACCGAGTAACCATTCGCCTCGGCGTGCTCCTGGACCGCCCAGCCGATGTCGCCAAGATGGTTCCCCGGCCAGCACTTCTGGATCGCCCTTTCGAGACACTCTTCAGTCACGCGCACCAACTTGAGCCAGTCGTCACTCACGTTCCCGACCGGAACGGTCGTCGCCGAGTCGCCGACAAAACCTTCCAGTGTCACGCCGCAATCGATCGAAAAAATATCGCCGTCCTTCAACTTGTAATCCGAAGGAAAGCCGTGAACGATCTGCTCGTTAACCGAGGCGCAGATCGAATAAGGAAACCCGTGATACCCCTTGAAGGTCGGCAGCGCACCGGCATCGCGAATCATCTTCTCCGCCACGCGATCGAGCTCCATGGTGGTAATACCCGGCTCCACCAGCTCGCGAAGATGCTGAAGGACTTTGCCGACAAGCTGTCCCGCCGCACGCATCTTCTCGAGTTCCCGTTTTGACTTACCGATAATCATTGCTGTACCGCCAAACTTCTTCTCACTCGCCCTTCACGATCTTTTCGATGTCGCCATAGATGCTCTCAGGGTCGCGGGTGCCATCCACGACGCGAAGCAATTCCTTCGACGCGTAATAATCGAGCAACGGACGAGTCTGTTCCTCGTAAGTCGCAAGCCTTTTCCGCACGGTCTCCGAATTGTCGTCCGCGCGATGCACGAGTTGCGCTTCCGGATGGAAGTCGCAAACGTTGTCGTGACGCGGTGGCTTGAAATAGATGTTGTAAATCTCGTTGCACACCGGACAATTTCGCCTGCCCGTCATCCGCTTTTCAAGTAGATCGAACGGCACTTCGATCTGAATCGGCACGATCCGTTTGCCCTGCTCGGCCGCGAGCCTCTCGAGACTCCCCGCCTGCGCGGGCGTGCGCGGGAAACCGTCGAGAATGTAACCGTCCCGGCAATCGTCTTTCGCCGTCCGCTCTTTAACGACTTGAATTGTCACTTCGTCGGGAACCAGTTGTCCCCGCTGCATTATCTCCCTGACTTCCTGCGCCAGCGGAGTGTCCGCGTGCTTCAGTGCGCGAAAAATATCTCCCGTCGAGATCTGCGGCAGATGCAAACGCTCTTGAAGCAAGCGCGCCTGCGTGCCTTTTCCGGCACCAGGCGCACCCATCAGCACGATGATTTTCGACATACGAGTCAGGCTGCGCCGGCCGCGCAACCGTCCGCCGCCGCCAAGGAAGCCTTCGTAGTTGCGCATCACGAGCTGGGCTTCGATTTGGGCCACGGTGTCCATCGCGACACCGACGAGAATCAGCAGCGACGTGCCACCGAAGTAAAACTGATAACCCATTCCGTTCCGGGATCCACGCCAAGCCGGGCGTTGTAGCTGACGAAGGCGTCCAGCCACGTGCCGATCAACGGCAGCCGCGCCAACTTTGAATCCGCTCAACATGAACTGCGGCACAAAAGCGACGAGCGCGAGGTAAATCGGCGCCGACGACAGTCAACCGCGTCAGGATCGTATTCAGATACTCAGCCGTCGCGCGTCCCGGACGAATGCCCGGCATGAACCCGCCGTGCTTGCGCAGGTTGTCGGCGACTTCTTCGACGTTGAAGACGATCGACACGTAGAAGAAAGTGAAGAAGATGATCAGACCGAAAGGAAGATCAACTCGTAGTAAGGATCGCTGGCGTGGAACGTCTGGAAGAAAGTCCAGATCTTGGCCCACGCGATCCCTTGTCGCTCGGGTCGGGAGGAAATGCCGCAAACAAACTCTGCGGCATCGACAACACTGACGAAGCGAAGATCACGGGGATCACGCCGCCCATGTTGATCTTCAGCGGCATCGTGGTCTGCTGACCGCCGACCATCTGCCGTCCGACGTGGCGCTTCGCATAACTCACCGGAATCTTGCGGCGCGCGGATTCGACGAAAACGATGAACGCAATGATCAGGACCATCGCGACCAGCATCGCGATGACGCCGATGGTCTTCCATCGTGTCGCCGCCGCGAACGCGCTCGAACACCTGCTTGACGCCGTTCGGGCAGACCGATCACGATACCGGCGAAGATCAGCAACGAGATACCGTTACCGACGCCGCGTTCAGTGATCTGCTCACCGAGCCACATGACGAAGATCGTGCCGGTGGTCAACGTCAGCACGGTGCGTCAAACAGAAATCCCCAGCCGGGTCGCGCCGACGCCGTTGACCTGAAGCCAGTGGGCCACAAACGACGTTTGAATCGCCGCGAGCACGACAGTCAGATAGCGGGTCCACTGGTTGATCTTCTGCCGGCCCATCTCGCCTTCTTCCTGCAGTTTCTTCAACTGCGGCGAGACGACGGTCATCAGCTGCAGAATGATCGAGGCGGTGATGTAGGGCGTGACGCCGAGTGCGAAGACCGAGATGGTGCGGAAGTTTCCGCCGGAGAAGAGATCGAGCACGCCGAGAAGTGTTCCGGCAACGTCGCGCCAGACTTCTTCGAGTCGCTGCTTGTTGATGCCCGGGCGCAGTGACGTGCGCGCCGAAGCGATAGACCGCGAGCAGGCCCAGCGTAAAGAAAATGCGCCGGCGTAGATCCGGCACATTGAACATATTGCGAACGGCGGCTAAAAACTTCTCCATACCTGTTCCCGCGTCATACGGTTGAACCGGTTAGCTGAGTTACTCCGCTAATCTGGATCACTACCGTCGCACGCCACCGGCCTTCTCGATCTTTTCGCGGGCGCTCTTCGTGAAGCGGTGCGCTGAAACGCGCAACGGCTTCGAGATCTCACCGTTTCCGAGCACTACGACGTCATGTTTCGCTTTCTTGATCAAGCCGCGGTCGTGCAGCACCTCGGGAGTGATCTCCTCGTCGGCTTTGAAATGCTGGTCGAGCGCCGCGAGACTGACCTCGAGCCAGCGCTTCTTGAAGATGTTCGTAAAGCCGCGCTTCGGCAGACGGCGATGCAGCGGCATCTGGCCGCCTTCAAAACCGATCTTGGCGCGAATAACCTGAGCGAGACTTCTGTCCCTTCTCACCGCGACCCGCTGTCTTACCCAAACCGGAGCCCGGCCCGCGGCCGACTCGTTTCTTTTTGTGCGTCGATCCCTTTGCAGGCTTAAGTGTGTTAAGACTGATCGCCATTTTGTCTTTCATTCTTGTGCCTTTTGTGGCTCTTACTCCACTATCCGCAACAGGTGCGGCATCTTCGCGACAGCGCCGCGCATCGCTTCGGTGTCCGGACGCTCAACAACCTGGTTCAACTTTCGCAGACCCAAGCTACGCACGATCGTCTTGTGCGTTTTCGGCGCGGCGATAAAACTCCGATAGTACTGAATTCGAATCTTCGCTTCGGTCTGAATCATTTGAGTTACTTTGCCTCTCCTACGCGGCATCGTTCTACATCTCCTCGACTTGCTTACCACGCAACCGCGCCAGCTCCATCGGATCTTTCATCCGCAGCAAGCGCATCGAATGTGGCCCGCACGACGTTGTGCGGATTCGTCGAACCCAGCACCTTCGTTCGCACGTCTCTGCACGCCGACTGCCTGCATCACTGCGCGCACCGCGCCGCCGGCGATCACGCCCGTTCCTTCCGAGCCGGCTTAACCAGACACACGGCCCGCGCCGTACTCACCGATCAACTGGTGCGGCAACGTGTTGTTGATCAGCGGCACGCGAATCAGGTTTTTCTTGGCCGACTCGATGCCCTTCTTGATCGCCAGCGGAACTTCGCGCGCCTTGCCGGTGCCGAAACCAACGTGCCCACCTTCGTCGCCGACCACGACGAGCGCCGCGAACGAAAGGTTCTTGCCGCCCTTGACCACCTTGGTGACGCGATTGATGGAGATTACCTGGTCTTTCAGGTCGAGTCCCTGCGCGGGAATGCGTTGCTTGGGTTGTCTCATATTCTATTCTTTGCTTTTCTTCGCGACTTCTTTTCTTCGGGCTCTTCGGCGGCGCGGCTTCCGGTTCGCTCGTCGCCTCGGCCGCAACCACTTCGTTCTTGTTCAGGCCGGCGGCGCGGGCCGCATCCGTCAGGGCCTTAATTCGCCCGTGATAGAGATAACCACCGCGATCGAACACCACCTGCTCGATTCCTTTCGCGATCGCGCGTTCGGCAATCGCCTGCCGATGCGCCGCGCAGCGTCGAGATTGCCGCCGTTCCCGCCACGCAAGATCTTTCTCGGTCGTGGAGGCGGAAACGATTGTCTTGCCCTTGACGATCGTCGATCACCTGCGCGTAGATATGGTTCAGGCTGCGATAGATCGCGAGTCGCGGTCGTTCCGTCGTTGCCTTTAACTTTCCGGCGAATCCGCGAGTGAATCGCGTTTCGGATTTCTGCTCTATTCGTGTTAGCCATCTCGCCTCTATTTCCCATGGCTTTATTTACCGGTCTTGCCGGGCTTCAACTTGATCGGCACGTCCGCGTAACGCACGCCTTTGCCTTTGTAAGCGTCAGGCTTGCGCAGCTTGTGCATCTCAGCCGCCACCTGTCCGAGCTTCTGCTTGTCGATGCTCGTCAAGGTCAGCGTCGTCTGGTACTGCTGGATGCTTCCTTTGGTCGTCAGACGCTCCGCTTTCGCCTCGACTTCGGGCGGCAACGGAAACTCGATCGGATGCGAGTAGCCGAGCGAGAAGACGATCTTCTTGCCCTGCACGTCGGCCTTGTAACCGACGCCGACGACGTCCATCTGCTTGCTGAAACCTTAGTCACGCCGACGATGGCGTTGTTTGCCAGCGCGCGCGCCAGCCCGTGCAGCGCCGCGTGGTCGTCGGACGTACGCTCGGCGCGCAGCTCTTCGCCTTCGAGTTTGAAACTTATCCCCGCGGGGATAGGCGTCTTCAGCGTGCCTTTCGGTCCTTTAACTTCGAGCTCCTGCTCGTGGACCGTGACAGTCACGCCCTTGGGCACCGCAATTACTTTTTTTCCAATTCGAGACATAACGGATTTCCATTTCGAAATTTCGAACTTCGAATTTCGAACTTCAACTAGTAGATCTGCGCCAACAGCTCGCCGCCGATGTTTTCGCGGCGCGCGGTCTTACCGCTCATCAGACCTCTCGAGGTCGAAACGATGTTGATGCCGTAACCGCCAAGCACTTTCGGAATGCCACTCGAGCCAACGTAAACGCGCCGGCCGGGAGTCGACACGCGCTGCAGGTGCGTAATCGAAGACGTACCGCGCGCATCGTAGCGAAGAAAGATGCGGATGGTGCGCTTGAGACCTTCGCCCTTGACGACGAAATTGTTTATGTAGCCCTCTTCCTTGAGGATGCGGGCGATCTCGAGTTTGAGCTTTGAAGCCGGAATGTCGACGCGCGAGTGCTTCGCTGCGATAGCGTTGCGGATTCGCGTCAACATATCGGCAATGGGATCTGTCATGAAGTAACTCCAGTTTCGATTTCGAATTGCGAATTGCGAGTTTCGAATCTACCTGGCTGCAATTCGCATTTCGCAATCCGCATTTCGCAATTCCTTTACCAGCTCGATTTAACGACGCCCGGGATCTGCCCCTGGAGCGCCAACTCGCGAAAACAGATGCGGCACAAATTGAACTTCCGCAAGTAACCTCGCGGCCGTCCACAGCGTTTGCAACGAGTGTAAGCCCGGACCGAAAACTTCGGTTTACGTGCAGCTTTCGCTATCAGTGATTTCTTTGCCATTCGTATTATCCGTGTTAAGTGCGGAAGGGCATTCCAAGACCCTTCAACAACGCCCGTGCCTGTTCATCGGTGCGCGCGGTGGTCACGATCGAGATGTTCATTCCGCGCAGCTTGTCCACCTTGTTGAAATCGATCTCCGGGAAGATCAGTTGTTCGCGAATGCCGATGGTGTAGTTACCGCGGCCGTCGAAAGCCTTCGGCGAAACTCCACGGAAGTCTCTAACGCGCGGCAGCGCCACTGACACCAGCCGATCGAGAAACTCATACATGCGATCGCCGCGCAGCGTCACCACGACGCCGATCGCCATTCCCTGTCGCAACTTGAACGACGCGATCGACTTCTTCGCTTTCGTGATCACCGGCTTCTGGCCCGTGATCGCCCGCAACTCGTCCGCCGCCGTGTCGAGAATCTTCGAGTTGGCGATGGCTTCACCCATCCCCATGTTGAGCACGATCTTCTCGAGTTTCGGGACGCCCATCGGATTGGTGATGCCAAACTCGCGGGCAATCTGCGGCGCGATTTCCTTTTGATATCGCTCTTTTAACCTTGCAGCCATTTCAGGTCCTCTTTGAGGCTCTTCCTTGTGCCTTTTGTGACTCTTCTCTTGTGCCTTTTTGTGGCTCTATTTCTCTACCGAGTGTCCGCTCTTCGACGCCATCCGCGTCTTAGAACCGTCGCTCTCGACGTGATACTTCACGCGCGTCGGGTTGCCTGACTGCGGATCGATGAGCTGAACGTTGGAGATGTCGATGAACGACTCTTTATCGACGATGCCGCCGCCGCGATTGGCCTGCGGGTTCGCCTTCTGGTGGCGTTTGATCATCCCGATGCCTTCGACGCGAATCTTTCCTCTAGCGGGCGCCACTTCCAGCACGCGTCCGCGCCGGCCTTTGTCGCGCCCGGCAATGATCGCCACCTGATCGTTTTTCCGGATCTTCGAGCGCTTTGTTCCTGCCATGTCGTTAAATAACCTCCGGCGCGAGCGAAACAATCTTCATGAAGTTCTTATCGCGCAGTTCGCGCGCGACCGGACCAAACACGCGAGTGCCGATCGGCGTTCCATCTTCCTTGATCAGGACGGCCGCGTTCTGATCGAACCGTACGTAAGTACCGTCGGCGCGCCGCACTTCCTTGCGCGTGCGAACGATGACGGCGTCCTGGACTGTGCCCTTTTTGATGGTGCCGTCGGGAGAAGCCTCTTTGACCGTCACCTTAATCCGGTCGCCCAGGCTCGCAATTTTTCCCGTGGATCCGCCAATCGGCATGATCATCTCCACGCGGCGAGCTCCCGAATTGTCAGCAACCTCCAACGAGGTTTGCATCTGAATCATAGTTAACCCTCACTTCGCGATTTCGAAATTCGGATTTCGAAATTTACTTCGCGGCCTTTTGTACGATCTCAATCACACGCCAGCGCTTGCGGGCGGACATCGGTCGTGTTTCCACGATGCGCACCTTGTCGCCAACAGTCGCGCCCAACTCATCGTGCGCCATGAACTTCGACGTGCGCCGCACGTAACGGCGATACTTGCGATGGCGGACGAGCCGGTCCACCCGGACGATCACAGTCTTGGTCATCTTGTCGGATGCGACTGTGCCGACCTTCTGCGAACGATTGGCCCGACTGGCTTTCGCCTGCTGGCCGGGTTCATTCGCGCCAACCTCGCTTCCACTTGGGGTGATGTTTTCTTGATTCTCAGCCATTCTCTTCTCTTTACGTCTTAGGTGTTGGCCCGAGCCCGCTCGCTCGAAAGGGTCTCGATGCGCGCCAGCGATTTCTTTTCCTGGCGAATGCGCTTGACGGCGTCAACCTCGCCCAATGCCAATTTGAAGTTCAGTCGAAACAGCGACTCACGCAGACGCGCAGCTTCCGCTCGCAATTCTTCGTCGCCCAGGTCGCGCAGCTTGTCGAGTTCTTCTCGCTTTTTCATTGCTAGATCGCGCCTCCTTCCTGATCGGCGCGGGTCACAAACTTGGTTTTGATCGGAAGCTTCTGAGCGGCGAGACGCATCGCGTCGCGCGCTGTCGCCTCATCCACGCCTTCGATCTCGTAAAGGATCCTGCCGGGTTTGACTACGGCGACCCAGTACTCCGGCGCGCCTTTGCCTTTGCCCATACGAGTTTCCGCCGGCTTCTTGGTTACCGGTTTATCGGGAAACATGCGAATCCAGATCTTGCCGCCGCGTTTGATATGACGCGTCATGGCGATACGAGCAGCTTCGATCTGTCGGTCCGTGATCCACGCCGGCTCCAGGCACTTGAGCCCGTACTCACCGAAGCTGATCTCGCTGCCACGAGTCGCGACGCCGGTCATGCGTCCGCGCATCTGCTTCCGGTGCTTAACTTTCTTCGGCATCAACATGATTGTTACTCAATTCGAATTTCGAATTTCGAAATCCGAAATTCTCCTATTGGTTATCACCCCGCGGGCGGCGTCCGTCTGGTCCACCTTCGCGACCTTCACGTTCGCGGCGCGTGCGCGGGCGTCGTTCACGTTCGCCGACGCGCGTTTCGTTGATCGGATCCGATCCGGTGCCACGGGCCATCGCCGCTTTCGGATCGAGAATCTCGCCGCGGTAAATCCAAACCTTCACGCCGATCTGTCCGAACGTCGTTCGCGCTTCCGCGAGACCGTAATCGATATCGGCACGCAACGTGTGCAACGGAAGTTGACCCTGGAGGTGCCACTCGCTGCGGGCGATTTCAGCGCCGTTCAAACGGCCACTGACTTTCACCTTGATTCCCTGCGCACCGAAGCGCAGCGACTCCTCGACGGCCTTTCTCATCGCGCGGCGAAAAGCAATGCGCTTCTCGAGCTGCGCGGCGATCTTCTCGGCCTGGAGCTGCGCGTTGAGTTCCGGCTTGTGGATCTCCTGGATGGAGACGAGCACTTCGCGCCCGGTCTTCATCGAGAGATCGCTTTTCAGCTTGTCGATCTCAGCGCCCTTGCGGCCGATGATGATGCCCGGACGCGAGGTGTAGATGATGATCTTCAAACGATTGGCGGCCCGCTCGATATCGACGTGCGAAACGCCGGCGCCGGCAAAGCGCTGCTTCAGATCGCGCTTCAACCTCAGATCTTCAAGCAGAAACTCTCCAAACTGTTTCTTGGCGAACCAGTGAGAGTGCCAGTCTTTGTTGTAGCCGAGTCGAAAACCGTATGGATGAACTTTTTGGCCCACAATCTTCTCCTGGAAATTTCGAATTTCGAAATTCGAATTTCGAAATGTTTACTCGTCGCTCTTAGCCTTTTTCTTCGAAGCTTTCTTAGCTGCGGGCTTCTCAGCCGCTGCTTCGGGCTCTTCCTTCTTCGCGGCCGCTCGTTTCGCTCGCGGAGCGGCGGCGGCGCCACCGCGTTTGCGGCCCTTGCTCTCGGCAAGTTTCGCCGGTTTCCCTTCCGCTGCCTCGGCCTTACCCGCTTTACCGTTGGACTTCGGCTCGGGCCGCGCGTCGTTGCTCAACGAGATCGTGACGTGACAGAAGTGACGCTGCTCGCGATAGGCGCGTCCCTGCGGAGCAGGCCGCACGCGACGGCGGTTCTTCGTTGGTCCACGATCGACGAACGCGGTGCGCACCCAAAGATCGTCCGGATCGATCGAGATGTTTGCCTTCTCTGCGGCCTCGTTCGCGTTGGCGATCGCCGAACGCATGCATTTCTCGACATGTGCCGCGGCGCGCTTGCGCGTAAAGCGCAGGATCGCCAGCGCCTGGTTCACGTCTTTGCCGCGGATCATGTCCACGACCAGACGCGCCTTCTGCGCCGAACCTCGCAAATACTTTGCACTCGCTGTTGCTTCCATCCTGTCCTCTTCTAATCCGTTTACGTGTTAATCCGCGGCCCTACTTCGCCGGCGCTGAAACCTTGCTGGCTTTCTCGACCTTCGTGCCCGAGTGGCCTTTGAACGTCCGCGTCGGCGCAAACTCGCCGAGCTTGTGGCCCACCATGTTTTCCGTCACGTAGATCGGCAGGTGGCGTTTGCCGTTATGGACGCCGAACGTCAGACCAACCATGTCCGGAGTGATCGTCGAACGACGCGACCACGTCTTGATGACCGGTGGCCTCGAGCCCCCCGCACGGGCCTTTTCCACAGCCTTCACGATTCCTTTGTCGATGAATGGTCCCTTTTTAACTGAACGCGCCATTAGTCACTCCATTTCGAAATTCGAAATTCGAAATTCGAATTTCTACTTAGTTCTTCGATCCTTCAGGATCATCTTCTGCGTGCGCTTGTTGCTGCGCGTCTTGTAACCGCGAGTCGGCTGGCCCCACGGCGTCACCGGATTGCGTCCGCCGGACGTCTTACCTTCACCGCCGCCGTGCGGATGGTCCACCGGGTTCATCGCCACGCCGCGAACTTTCGGCCGCAAACCTTTCCAGCGCGAGCGTCCTGCTTTACCGAGCGAAACGTTTTCATGCTCGATGTTTCCGACCTGGCCCACCGTCGCCTTGCAAACCAGCGGCACGCGACGAACTTCGCCCGACGGCATACGCAACTGCGCGTAATCGCCCTCTTTCGCTACCAACTGCGCAAACGTGCCTGCCGAGCGCGCCATCTGTCCGCCCTTGCCGGGACGCAGCTCGATGTTGTGAATCTGCGTTCCGAGCGGGATATTGATCAGCGGCAACGTGTTACCTGGAAGAATGTCAGCCTCGGCGCCGCTCATGATCGTCTTGCCGACTTCGAGTCCCGTGGGAGCGATGATGTAGCGCTTCTCGCCGTCGATGTAGGTGATGAGCGCGATGTGGGCCGAACGATTCGGATCGTATTCGATCTGCGACACGCGTCCGGGCACGCCGTCTTTGTCGCGCTTGAAGTCGACGATGCGATAGAACCGCTTGTGACCGCCGCCACGACGACGCACCGTGATGCGGCCATCGTTGTTGCGACCTGAAATGCGCTTCTTGGGTTCCAGTAACGACTTCTCGGGAATCGCCCCAACCGTTAACTCATCGCGCGTGAGATATGTTTGGTACCGTCGCGCTGCCGATGTCGGTGTAAGTTTCTTTATACCCATAACTTTTCAATTTCGAATTTCGAAATGTATCTTTCGCAATTCGAAATTCCTATATGGCTTCGCCGTAATCAACCGGCTTCTCGCCTTGCTTGAGAGTTACGTACGCTTTCTTCCAGGAGGGCTTGCGTCCTTCGAAACGTCCACGACGCGCCATCTTGCCCATGTAGTTGATGGTGCGAATGTGATCGACCTTCACCTGAAAGATGGTCTCCACTGCCGATTTGATCTCCGGCTTCGTTGCCCTGCGATCGACCCGGAAGGTCAACAACTGCTGCGTGTCCTGCGACTCTTCCTTTGCAGCCAGCGCCTTCTCGGTAATCACCGGCGACTTGATGATGTCCCAAACCGTTCTCATCGTTAGGCCGCCTCCTCGTCCTGCTTCGGTTTACGTGTTCGCTTCGGCTTGGCCGGTGCTTCTCCGGCTTCGCGCGTCAGGCTCCGGCGAGCCTTCGCCGTCCTTGCGAGCCCCCAGCAACTGCTCGAGTTCCTGCGCAGCCGAGCGCGAGAGCACGAGATGATCGTGATAGAGCAGATCGTAGATATTCAGAGCGAAGCTGTTCACCACTTTCGCGCGACGCAGATTCCGCGCGGAGAGCAGCAGGTTCTCGTTATCGAGCGAGTCGACGATGAGCGTCTTGCCGCCGAGTCCGAGCGTTCCCAACGACGCCGCAAAATCTTTTGTTTTCGGCGCGTCGAACGACCACTCGTCGATCACGGAAACATTTCCCTCACGCACGCGCTCCGATAACGCCGAACGCAGCGCACCCTGGCGCATCTTCTTCGGCATGTTGTAGGACCAGTCGCGAGGCTGCGGTCCATGCACGTTGCCGCCGCCTTTCCACAATGGCGAACGGAGCGACGCGATACGCGCGCGGCCCGTGCCTTTTTGCTTCCAGAGCTTGCGGCCTGCGCCTGAAACGTCGCCGCGAGTTTTCGTCGCTGACGTTCCCTGCCGCGCGTTGGCCATGAAATTCCGCACTGCCGCGTGGATCAGGCCTTCGTTAAGAGGCGCGCCAAACACAACCTCAGACAGCTCCAGATCGCCAACCTCTTCGTTCTTGATATTGCGCACCTTTACAGTCGGCATACGTTCGTCCTTTGTACTTGCTTGTCAGTGTCTGGTCAGTGGTCCGTAGTTCGCGCCAACTGACAACGGACCACTGACTACTGACTAATCCTTTTTTATCGGCCTTGCGAATGATCACCACGCTGCCATTCGCTCCGGGTACCGCGCCCCGAATCATCAAAAGATTGTTCTCAGCATCGACACGCGCCACGGTCAGGCCTTTGGTCGTGATGCGCGCATCGCCCATGTGACCCGACGATCGGTTTCCCTTGATAACGCGCGAGGGATAAGCCGAAGCGCCAATCGAACCCGGCGCGCGCACGTTCATCGAACCATGCGATTCCGGACCGCGATTGAAGTGGTGACGCTTGATCGTGCCCGCGAAACCGCGACCCTTCGAGCGCCCAATCACGTCAACCATCTCGCCGTCGGCAAACTGATCGACGAGCACTTTGTCGCCGACGTTCGGGTTGTCGCCGCCGTCGAGCAGCCGAAACTCTTTCAACACGCGCGTCGGTGGAATGCCGCCGCCGGTCTTTTCGAAGTGGCCGCGCATGGGCTTGGTGACGTTCTTCAGCTTCAGCGGCCTGTCGTCGACGAGGCCGAGTTGCACCGCATCGTAGCCGTCAGGACCTGAAGACGATTTCTTCTGGACGACGACACACGGACCGGCCTTGATGACAGTCACGGGCGTGACCGAGCCGTCCGCCGCGAAGATCTGCGTCATGCCGATTTTTCTACCGATGATCCCGTTAATCATGTTGGCTTTCCAATTGTTACGGTATTAACCGTGGTACTTACTGCCTGCCGAACGCTTTGATCTCGACGTCGACACCCGCCGGCAGATCGAGCTTCATCAGCGCGTCGACCGTCTGCGGCGTCGGATCGAGAATGTCCATCAACCGCTTGTGCGTGCGAATCTCAAACTGCTCGCGCGACTTCTTGTCGACGTGCGGCGAACGGAGCACGGTCCACTTGTTCTTCACCGTCGGTAAAGGAATCGGACCGGCAACGCGAGCACCGGTGCGTTTCGCAGTCTCGACGATTTCAGTCGTCGACTGGTCCAACACGCGGTGGTCGTAAGCTTTCAGGCGAATGCGAATCTTTTCATTCATTGATATTTTGTCCGTGGTCAGTTGTCCGTGGTCCGTAGTCACCACTGACTACTGACCACTGACTACTGACTATTCAACCACTTCCGAAACTGTTCCGGCGCCTACCGTGCGGCCGCCTTCACGAATAGCGAAGCGCAACCCTTTTTCCATCGCGATAGGAGCAATCAATTCGATCTCCATCGCCACGTTGTCGCCAGGCATCACCATCTCCACTCCTTCGGGCAGGTGCGCCACGCCAGTTACGTCCGTCGTGCGGAAGTAAAACTGCGGACGATAACCTGTAAAGAACGGCGTGTGACGTCCACCTTCTTCCTTCGTCAACACGTAAGCCTCCGCCTTGAACTTCGTGTGCGGCGTGATCGAGCCCGGCTTCGAAATCACCTGGCCGCGCTCGATGTCCTTGCGTTCGAGGCCGCGCAGCAACAGACCAACGTTGTCGCCTGCTACGCCTTCATCCAGCAACTTCTTGAACATCTCGACGCCCGTCACCACCGTCTTCTGCGTCTCACGAATGCCGACGATCTCAACCTGTCTCGTTGACCTTCACCCTGCCACGTTCGACACGGCCAGTGGCCACCGTGCCGCGGCCCTGAATCGTGAAAATGTCTTCCACCGGCATCAAAAACGGCTTGTCCATCTCGCGCGTCGGCGTCGGAATGTAGCTGTCCACCGCCGCCATCAGCTCGACCACCGTCTTCTCCCACTCGGGGTCGCCTTCCAGCGCCTTCAACGCCGAACCCTTCACCACCGGGATCTCGTCGCCGGGGAACTCATACGCGCTCAACAGCTCGCGCACTTCCAGTTCCACCAACTCCAGCAGTTCCGGATCGTCGACCGCGTCGGCCTTGTTCATGAACACCACCATCGCCGGCACGCCGACCTGACGAGCCAGCAGGATGTGCTCGCGCGTCTGCGGCATCGGGCCGTCAGTCGCTGCTACCACCAGAATCGCACCGTCCATCTGCGCCGCGCCCGTGATCATGTTCTTCACGTAGTCGGCGTGACCCGGGCAGTCCACGTGCGCGTAGTGACGGTTCGCCGTCTCATACTCCACGTGCGCCGTCGCGATCGTGATGCCGCGCGCCTTCTCTTCCGGCGCCTTGTCGATCTGATCAAAGGCCACAAACTGCACTTTCGGATTGTTCTTCGCCAGCACCTTCGTGATCGCCGCCGTCAGCGTCGTCTTCCCGTGGTCCACGTGACCTATCGTCCCGATGTTCACGTGCGGCTTCGAACGGTCAAATTTTTCCTTCGACATCTCTTTAGTCCCCGTGTGCGCGCAAGCAATGTCAGCCTGCGTTTGGTTGAAAACGAAAAGGGCACAGACCGTTTTGGGATCTGTGCCCGTTAGTTCGCTACTTTGCGACCCCCTGGACCTTGGCGATCACCTCTTCAGCTATCTGCTTTGGGGCTTGTTCGTACCTCTCAAAGTGCATAGTGGAAGTGGCGCGGCCCTGCGTGGCCGAGCGCAAGTCAGTGGTATATCCAAACATTTCCGACAGCGGAACGAACGCCGTGATCACCTGCGCGCCACCGACGCGCGGCTCCATGCTTTCGATCCGTCCGCGGCGTGAATTCAAGTCGCCGTTGACTGCGCCGGTGTAATCGTTGGGGGTAACAACTTCAACGCGCATGATCGGCTCGAGCAACACCGGACCGGCCTTTCTGACCGCATCCTGGAACGCCAGCGATCCGGCGATGTGGAACGAACGCTCATCCGAGTCGACTTCGTGATACGAACCGAAGACCAGCTTTACCCTGATGTCGACCATTTCATATCCGGCGAGGAAACCACGCTCCATCGCGTCGCGGATTCCCTGCTCGACCGGCTTGATGTATTCCTTCGGAATCGCACCGCCGGTGATCTTGTTCTCGAACACAAAACCCTCGCCCGGCGCGGGCTCGATCTCGATCTCGACGTGACCGAACTGACCACGACCACCGGTCTGCTTCTTGTAAACTTCTTTTCCAGTCGCCGGCTTCGTAATCGTCTCGCGATACGCAACCTGCGGCTTACCGACGTTCGCTTCAACGCCAAACTCGCGCTTCATGCGGTCGACGATGATCTCGAGGTGCAACTCGCCCATGCCGGCAATGATCGTCTGTCCGGTTTCCTGGTCGGTCGAAACGTTGAATGACGGATCTTCCTGGGCCAGGCGGTTCAGCGCGACGCCGAGTTTGTCCTGGTCCTGACGCGTCTTCGGTTCGACGGCCACGCGGATAACCGGCGCGGGAAACTCCATCGCCTCGAGCACGATCGGCTTGTTCTCGTCAGAAATCGTATCGCCGGTCGTGACCTGCTTCATACCGCCGATGGCGATGATCTCGCCGGCGCTCGCGGCTTCAATGTCCTCACGCTTGTTTGCGTGCATGCGCATCAAGCGGCCGACGCGCTCTTTATTATCTTTAATCGGGTTGTAAGCGTAGGAACCGGCCTTGATCGATCCGCTGTAAATGCGGACGAACGAGAGTTGGCCCAAGTGCTTGTCGGCCATGATCTTGAACACAAGACCGGCAAACGGAGCGGCAGCATCCGGCGGGCGAGTTTCGACCTGTCCGTTCTTCGGATTCGTGCCTTCAACCGGCGGAATATCGAGCGGCGACGGCAAGTAGTCGACGACTGCGTCGAGCAACGTCTGCACGCCTTTGTTCTTGAACGCCGAACCGGTGACAACCGGAACGAGCTTCAACTCGATCGTTCCCTTGCGAAGCGCAGCGCGAATCTCGGCTTCGCTGATCTCCTCGCCTTCGAGGTACTTGTGCATCAGGTCGTCGTCAATGCTCGCGACGGCCTCGATCAGCTTCTCACGCGCAGCAGCGGCTTCGTCCTTCAGATTCTCGGGAATATCGACAACTTCGTATTCCGCACCCTTCGACTCGTCATTCCAGATCAGTCCCTTCATCAGGACCAGATCGATAACGCCTTTGAGTTGATCTTCGAGACCGATGGGAATCTGTATCGCTACTGGATTGGCGCCCAGGCGCGCAATGATCGACTCGAATGAACGATCGAATGACGCGCCGGCGCGATCGAGTTTGTTGATGAAGCAGATACGGGGAACGCCGTACTTATCGGCCTGCCGCCAGACGGTTTCCGATTGCGGCTCGACACCAGCTACGCCGTCAAACACTGCGACGGCGCCGTCGAGCACGCGGAGCGAACGCTCGACTTCCATCGTGAAGTCGACGTGACCCGGCGTGTCGATGATGTTGATGCGATGATCGACGCCTGTTCTTTCCCAGAAACAGGTGGTTGCAGCGCTGGTGATGGTGATACCGCGCTCCTGCTCCTGTTCCATCCAGTCCATGGTCGCCGTACCCTCGTGCACCTCGCCAATCTTGTGCGTGATGCCCGTGTAATAAAGGATACGTTCCGTGGTGGTGGTCTTACCGGCATCGATGTGGGCCATGATGCCGATGTTCCTGAATTTACTTAAGTCGTACTTAGCCATTGCCTTTTTGAACTTCGTACTTTGAACTTAGTACTTCGACCAAGAACAAAGCACAAAGTACAAAGCTCACTCCGTTACCACTTGTAATGCGCAAACGCTTTGTTCGCATCCGCCATGCGGTGCGTATCTTCTTTCTTCTTCACTGCGTTGCCGCGATTGTTGGCAGCATCGAGAATCTCGGCCGCCAGACGGTCTGTCATCGTTTTTTCGCCGCGGCCGCGCGCGTACGAAACTATCCAGCGAATTGCCAGGGCACCGCGCCGCTCCTGGTGTACTTCAATCGGAACCTGATACGTGGATCCGCCGACGCGCCGCGATTTCACTTCCACCGTGGGCTTCACGTTGTCGATGGCGCGCTTGAAGACTTTGAGCGGCTCTTCGCCGGTCTTGTCGCCAATCTGGCGCATCGCATCGTAAAAAATACTCTCTGCTACCGACTTCTTTCCTTCCCACATCACGCCGCTGATGAACTTGGTCACGAGCGGGCTGTTGTAGACAGGATCCGGAAGCACTTCGCGTCGTTCGGCTACTCGTCGTCTTGGCATAAGTCTTTATCTCGCTCGGTTGCTAACCTCGGCTATTTGGCACTCGCTTTCGGCCGCTTCGCGCCGTACTTCGAACGTCCCTGCTTACGATCGGCAACGCCGACCGAATCCAGCGTGCCGCGAATCACGTGATAGCGAACACCCGGCAGGTCCTTAACGCGGCCGCCTCTGATAAGCACGATCGAGTGCTCCTGGAGGTTGTGGCCGACGCCCGGAATGTAGGTCGTGACCTCGATGCCGTTGGTAAGTCGCACGCGCGCCACTTTTCGGAGCGCCGAGTTGGGTTTCTTCGGCGTCTGGGTGTAAACGCGAGTACAAACACCACGCTTCTGAGGCGAACTCTGAAGCGCGGGACTGGCCGTCTTGTATTTGACCTGCTGGCGGCCTTTTCGAACGAGCTGATTAATCGTCGGCACTGTTTCCCTCTTCGATAGCTTTAGCGCTGCAAACGCGCAAAAAGGGGCCGTGCCTGCCTCTTTCCGGAACCAGTCCGGCAGTCAGCGCAGGCTGCTGCCCTGTTAAGAATTATTTGTTAGGGATGTTCTGACTTTCGCTAAATGCGGTGGGCGTGGATCGTGGCTTCCCTTAAGCCGAAACTTTTCTGTGGCGTCGCTTGATATGGCGAGAAGTTTGAACTTCGCGCGAGCACGCGAGGGGACGACAGGCCGGAGGCAGGTCGCTGCGCGTACCATTTACGCCACAATAATTGTCAACGGCCGAGTATTACCGGCCGAGCAACGCCTCCACACCGACAGAACCAATCAGGACGTTGCTTATTTTACTTCAGACCCCCGTGTCCGAAACGGCAGACTATACGGACGTAAACCCGTTATGTCAAGCGCGGCCGCGATGTTAACCCTGTTTAGAAGAGCCACTTCAACAACAGCCATATCCCGTATCCAGCAGCGCCAAGAACCAGGACCAGCGCGAGGCTCAAACCAACCATCATCAGCTTAAACTTCCGGTACCTGTTCTTGTCGGGCGGTGCTAACGAAGTCTGCGGGAAATACGGTGGTGGTGTGTACGTGGCCATGCTTAACCCTTCGGAGTTGGCGTCGGGACGGTCAGCCCCGCCTTTTTCAACTCCTCTTCCTTCTGTTTCTTCAACAAGTCTACCTGGTGCTTCTTACCGGCGCGAATCCGCTTGATACCCTCGCGCGCCTCTGTAAGCGCGTCCTGGGCGCGGTAGTAGTCGGGATCGATGTCGAGCGACTTTGTAAACGCGGCAGCGGCAGCATCGTATTGCGCCAGTTTTGTGTGCGCTACTCCCAGGTCGTAATAAATGTCCGGGTCGTCCTCTTTCAGCTTGGTCGCCTGCCGGTATTCGCGGATCGCTTCACTGTAATTCGCGAGATTCGCGTAGGTTTGACCGAGATTGTAGTGCGCCTCAGCGTCGTCAGGATTGGCTTCGAGATGCTTCTTATAGGTTTCTACCGACTTCTTGTACTCTGACTCGGCGTTTTCGCTTTTGCCAACCGCCTCGTAACTAAGCGCGAGTCGAAAATGCGCTTCCGCGAGTTCCGGATCGAGCTTCACTGCCTGTTCAAAAGCCGCGACCGCTTCCGTGTCCTGGTCGTCGCGGTATAACTGCTTGCCCTTCTCAAGGAGCACCTTCGCCTGTGAACGGTCCGCGTTTAAACCGTTGGACACGTCTGCCGTTCCGGCACTATTATTCGTCGACTGCTGACCGCTCCGATTGCAACCAAGTGCAAACACCAGTAAACACACGGAGCAGAATAAGAGAATTAGTCTCATCTTCGAGGAAACTCAGCCGCTCGTTGAATAGCCCTTCGGGTTGGGGAAAGAAGCGCAATTATCTAACGCCAATTTCGACGTCGAGTCAACCAGGTAGCGCACCACCCCTCGAATTGGAAAACAGGATTCGTTGTTTATTTCTTTAGGAGTGCCCATGTCGAAAAACCTACGCCCCCGAATGTTCCTGTTCATGGCGCCAATTGCCCTGGCAGCCATGCTTCTCGCGCAACCAACGTTTGCGCAAAAACCAACTGTTGTCAGTTCGGTCAACCCGCCACTGACGCTCAAGCTGTCGTCAAGCACGCCGGCTGTGAGCGCGTGCATGGAGGCGGGAGGTCCAAAAGTTACGCTCAACGCAAATGCCGTTTCTCCCGGCGGCAATCCGATCAAATACCGCTGGACGACTTCCGGCGGCGCGATCACGGGCGACGGCCCAACCGTCACCTGGGACCTGACCGGTCTTAAACCCGGTTACCACAAAGCGTCTCTGGACATTCTGACGAACGGTAATGAAGGCGAGTGTCATGCATTCGCATCCGTTGGCGTGCTCGTCAATCCATGTCCGGTAATTCCCCCGGTTTGTCCGACTATCGAGATCGTCTGTCCGACCAACATCGGAATCGATCAACCTCTCACTTTCACTTCGCGTTACAACGGCGGCACGCCGGCAATTGAACCCAAATACGACTGGACCGTCTCCGCGGGAACGATTATCGAAGGCCAGGGGACGAACACGATCAAGGTCAACACCACTGGTCTGGCGGGTCAAACCGTCCGTGCGTACCTCTCGATGCCCGGATACGGTTCCTTGAGTTGTTCAGCCGATTGCGGTGTTTCGATTCCGTTGCCGAGGATCGTCAGCCGCAAATTTGACGAGTTTCCCGACATCCAGCGCAATGACGAAAAAGCCCGGCTCGATAATTTCGTGATCGAGTTGCAAAACGATCCGACCGCGACGGCCTACGTCGTGATCTATCCGGGTCGCGGCAGCAAGCGCGGTGAGGTGCAGCATCATGCGAGTCGCATCGTCGAGTACATGGTCAACTCGCGTGGCATCGACCAGCACCGCATCGTGACGCTCGTCGGGAGTGCGCGGAACGAGTTGTTCGTCGAATTGTGGGTGACTCCACAGGGCGCGACTCCGCCAAATCCGTAACGGCAATATTTTCTCCACATTCTGACGGTATCTGTGTTGCCTTCTACTGGGGTGACTGACACATTTCTGCCGTGTTGTGCGCGTTAACAAGACGGAGACTGTTTCAGTCTTGTACCAGAAACTTACAGCGTGGAGAAAAACATGTTTCGTACCAGATTCGAATATTGGCGCGTCTTTTTGCTGGTGATGATGTTGGCCCTGCCGCTTTCGGCGCAGGCACAGGACGATAAAGCTAAAAAAGAGAAGAAAACTCCGACCGGCACGCCGGTCTTTTGGGCTGAACCGTCCGATGTCTCCTCACTGAATCTGCTGCTCGGCGCGGGCGGCGAGGAAATGAAGCCCGACATCAGCAAACTCACTTTCATCGAACAAAAAACTGGCGGTTATTCGACGAAGTATCGCGTCCGCGACGCCAAAGGCAACGAGTGGATCGCGAAGCTCGGAAAGGAAGCTCAACCTGACACGGCCGCGAATCGTCTGCTGTGGGCGCTGGGTTATCCGACCGAAATCGCTTACCTCGTTCCGAAAGCCAAGATCGAAGGCAAAGGCGAATTCGAGAACGTTCGTTTCGAAGCACGGCCCAAGGACGTCGATCGTGTCGGAAATTGGATGTGGGAGAACAATCAGTTTCAAAACACGCCCGAGTTTCGTGGTCTGAAGATCCTCATGGTGATGATCAACAACTGGGACATGAAAGACGACAACAACGAAATCCTCGCGACGCGTAACCCGACCACCGGGGAGGCAGAGTTGCGCTACATAATCAGCGATCTGGGTGGCTCGTTTGGAAAGACCGGCGGCTTCTTCTCGCGCAGCCGCAACGAGCCCAAGGATTACGTCAAAGCCGAGTTCATCAAAGCCGTGAAAGGTGACGTGATCGATTTCAACTACGGCGGTAAGAACCAGAAGCTGTTCTCGGGAATCACCGTCGCGGACGCTCGCTGGCTCAGCGATCGCTTCAAGGGTTTGAGTGACGAGCAGATAAAGGACGCGTTTCGATCGGCGAATTACACGCCGGAGGAAGTTGATACGTTGACTGCGGCACTCAAGATACGCATCGCAGCGTTGGCGGATCCGGCAGGCGCGGTCGCGAAAGGAAGTAACTAGGGAATTGCGAAATTTCGAATTTCAAAATTCGAATTTCGCAATTCACCTCACCACGTCGATCGCGATGAGTTGCTGCCCGGCAATCACGAATTCCGCGGGCGGCAATTCCATTTCATACACAGGAGACAGAACAGTCGGCGTATAACCGCCGGAGGTGCGGTCGCTGTTCAGCGTGGCGACCATCGACGGCGGAAGACTCGGCAGTTCACTCGTCCCGATCACCGCGCCGGGCGTGATGCGAAACAGCTTCACATACAGCCGATCGCTCTTCTTCACCGTGTTGATAGCGCGCACCAACTGGCTCAGATCCTGCGGCACAAACGACTTCGCCGGCGATCCTTCCTGCAACGCTCCACCATCGCCGACAAACACGAGCAACTGGCCCAACGCCGCGTCTTCAGGAATCTGCACCGGAATCCGTTGCACAAACTGTTTTCCTGATTCAGTTCGCACGTAAGCCTGAACTTCTACCTTCTCGCCGCGACGCACTTCGGTGCGGTCGAGCGTGATCCGCTCGAGCGTTCCGGCGTACTTCGTTTCCGACGACGAGATATCGAGCGTGATGCCGTCGAGCTGCACATCGTCGAAACCGCTCGCCAACAACGACGCCACGGGCGCAGCAACCGAACCAGCGGCCTGAACCGGTGAATTGTTAGCGGAGAAGCGCCGATCGATCTTGATCGCTTCCTGCCCTTTCACTTTGATCTCGCCGGTCATTGTGATCGTCGACTCGCCGAGCACACGCTCGCTCGACGTGATCGTGTTGAAAACCGTGATATTCAGCAGGATCGGAGTCAAAAACGAGTCGCTGACGACTTCATACGTGAACGTTTCAGTGCGATCGCGGCTGGTGTGAAGATTCACCTTCACCGGAATCATCTTCGGCGCCTTACGCAACAAACCATAAATGCCAGTCGCGCGATCCTGCGAGATCGATCCAACCATCTGTCCGGGCACGGCAAGCTTGAACGAGTTGTTCATGTTCGCGATGACCGTCACAACGGACGACTCGGTCATCGGCATGTCCGACGCGCCGAGACTCAAAAACGGGTGACCAAAAGCATAAATTCGATCGCCATCGCGCATCGTGACTGTGCCCGCCGCCGCCAGCGAATAATCGCCGCGCACGAGCTGCACGCTGATCGAGCTGCCCGGCGGGAACGTGTTTCCATTCACTTCCGCCATCGGCGTGATCGCTGCCGATCCACCGACGCCCGAAACCGGCAACATTCCATTAGCCACCAACTGCGGCGCAAACATCGATAACGATTCCTGACTGATACCGCTGAACACGAGCGGCGTCGCAATCGGCGTCATCTGTTGACCCGATCAACGGCATCAACGGCGAGCCCGCCGTTACCGGCGCCAAAAGTGAAACTGAAGAAATCGCCGGCTTCGGCAGGTTCGGTTTCCAGTCAGTGCCTGCGAGCTGGGCGAACGAAACCGGGCGCGGTTCCTTGGGTTTGGACCTCTCGTTTTCAACGCCCTGGTTGAAGATGTCGATCATCTGCTTGATCGGCGTGATCCCCGCGATCGGCTCCTTCGAAAACGGAAAGCTGAACGCGATGGCGCCGACGATCTTGCCGTCGATGTAAACCGGCGAGCCCGACATTCCGGCGAAGACGCCGGTCTTTTCCACGTTTGACCCGCTCAGTTTGCCGATAATGGCCGACTGGCGTGGCCCCGGGAAACCAGGCAACACCCCGAGAATCTCGACGTTGAATTCCTGTGTGTCCGAGCCGCTAAAGACTGTTCTCGCAGTCCCTTTCATGCCCGGACGAACGTCTTCCAGAGGAAAGATCTCCGGACCGTTCAACTTCGACGCCGCGACCGGCTGTTGACCAAATGCCACGCTCGCGAGTGCGACAATCAGTAGTGCGCTAAAAATGGAGGCAAATCTATTCATTGGTTAGGACTATAAACTTCGCCTGAGAAGGCGGTCAAGATTAAGATGGTTAGCAGGTTGCAAACACCAATCGGACAAATTGAAGCGTTTATCCTCGCGGGCGGAGCGTCGAGCAGAATGGGCAGCGACAAGTCTCGACTGCTGCTCGAAAACCAAACCTTTGTGGAACGCATTGGGGCCACACTTCTGACGGTCACAGACACGATTAGGTTGGTCGGTGGTTCCGATAATTTAAAATTGCCCGTCGTGGCCGACGTTTACCCGCAATGGGGCGCGCTCGGCGGATTGCACGCGGCGCTCTCCGCGTGTCGCCGCGAGTGGGCCATCGTCGTCGCCTGCGACCTGCCTTTTGTCACTTCCGAACTCTTTCGGACTCTCGCATCGTTGCGGGCAGAACACGACGCTGTTGTTCCGGTTCAACCCGACGGACGTCCTCAACCCCTCGCTGCTCTCTACCGCATCGATCCCTGCGCACAACGCGCGACGGAGTTGATCGAAACAGGCCGTCGACGACCGTTGGACCTTCTGCAAAGCGTCAGGACGCGCTGGGTCGACTTCGCCGAAATCTCAAATCTCGCTCAAGCGGAAAGGTTTTTTGTTAACATCAACACGCCGGAAGATTATTATGACATCGTCCGTGGTCTAAACACGGATCGTGACCACTTGTTCTCATGCCACCCAAAAGAAGATTTGGTAAAAGGCTAATCAAGTCTTTGCTGCCAATAGTTTTTGTGATCGTGGTGGCACTCATCGGCTCACTCTCGTTCATCGTCTACTGCGTCACGCGTCCTGCGCGACGGCCGTACGTCGTCACACCCGAAGCGTTTGCACGCATCAGCGGACGCGCGATGAAGGTCACAGACGAAACATGGACCAACCGCGACGGACGGCCGTGCGCGTGGGTGGCTGCTCAAAGGCGCGGAAGGCGCGCCCGCGGTCGTGTTGCTGCATCGTTATGGCGGCGATCGTTCGTGGTTGTTCAACCTCGGCGTCAAGATCAACGAAACAACCAACCACACGATTCTGTGGCCCGAGCTGCGCGGTCACGGCGAGGACCCGCCGATCTCGTGGACGTCGCTCGGCGCTCGCGAAAGTGACGACGTGCTGGCGGCGATCGAGTTTCTCAAGACGCTGAAATCTGAAAACCAGAAGCAGTTGGTCGGCGAGAGTTTCGGTCTTTATGGTGTGGAACTCGGCGCGTACAGCGCGTTGAAAGCAGCGTCGCAGGACAACCAGATCAAGGTGCTCGTGCTCGACTCGATCGTCAGATCGCCCGATGATCTCTTGAATACCGCCGTGTCGGACTGTGTCGCGATCGATAACAGTTTGGTCCATTCGCTTTCACGCACCGCAATGAGGGTCTACATGCTGGGACGTTATCGACGAGCACGCTCGCGTGCGATCTGGCGAAGTCTATTCAGGATCAGCGCGTGCTGCTGCTTTCCGGCGCGGAAGCAGGACGCCTCCGCGACACGACGGCTTCGATGCAAAGCTGTTTCCCGAACCAGGGTAATGTACAGGCGCGAGTCGATCTGCCGTTGAGTGGTTTCAGCTTACCGTCTGCGACCGGCGAACAAGGTGAGGCGTACGATCGCGTTGTGATTGAGTTTTTCGATACCTATCTGCGTTAAACGTTAACTATTCTTGTGCCTTTTGTGGTTGCCAGCCAAGAAGCGCGGTCTTGCCGTTATCGGCGATCACCTCAATGCCACGCGCGTTTCGGAAGTGATCGACGTATTCCACCGGAATCAACACCAACAACTTCGCGCCCAACGCGCGCGCTCTATCAACGGTAACCTGGTCGAACGTAACAACCTCGCCGTGCTCGTCATAGACCACGCGATCGTGCGCGTAGAACTGCGCTGAACGATCGTCGCTGCGCTGCGCGAGCACCGGCACGTTCCCGTACCCACGGGCATCTGCAAAAGCAAGCAGATCTCGAACGGATTCGCGATGAGCGATGGATGGCGCTGCACAAGTGACCAGAACCACAACCATGAAGACGATGCCGGCATACACGTGCTGCACGATTTTGGTCGGAGGATACATAAAAGTACCAAAGACGGTCGTAACCATCGGTATTGCGGCGAGCAGAGCGCAGCTCATCGACACGAAACCGGTTTGCGCCGCGTACACGATCCCGCCTGCTCCCAATATCAGACCGATTATTCCTGTTACTCGCGCCGTCCATTTCGGGAGCGAAAGCGACCTCTCGGCGATCAGCAACGCGGCCGCGGGCAACGCCGGCAGGATGTAACCCGGCAACTTCGATCCGGAAAACGAAAAGAACACGATCGGCAACACCAACCACGCCAACGAAAACACGCGCACGATGCTCGTGACGTCGTCGCCGCGCCAATTCCAGCTTCTAAGCCTCGCCAGCGCATCGATCAGCACACCAGTCCAGGGCAGAGTAAGTAACAGAACGATTGCCGGAAAGAACCAGATCGGCTGCGGATGCTTGTATTTGTTCGACACGTAGCGCGCGAAATGGTGTTGAATGAAAAACTCGTCGATGAAAGTCCATCCATGCTTCGCGATCACTGGTCCATACCAGGTTGCGGCGATTGCCAGCGCCAGCGGAAGGCCCCAAACGAGACTCACGAACACATGCCGCGCGGGCCACCTGCGTCTCAAAACGAAGTAAAAACCGACAACGCCAAACGGAATGACGATCCCAACCAGTCCCTTCGCCAGCAGCGACATCCCAACGAACGCATAAAACCCGATCAGAAACCCGATCTTGCGTCGCCTGCTACTGCCGGCGATTTCGTGCATCAGGAAAAACGCCAGCGACCACGTCGTCGTCATCGTAATCACGACGTCGAAACTCGCCGCACGCGAAAACACGATCAATCCCAAACAACTCGCCGCGACCTGCATCGCTTCCAGTTGAAAGCCCTGAACACCACGCTCACGCTCCAGTTCACGGCCAACAAGCCAACACGCCGCGATCGTCAAGAGACCACAAATCGCCGGGCCGAGCCGCAACGACCACTCGCTCATGCCAAACACTTTCGCCGACGCGATCATCAACCAGTAAAGCAACGCAGGCTTTTCAAACCAGGTGTGACCGCCGAGCGTGGGCGTGATGAGATCGCCGCGCATGAACATTTCGCGCGCAACCTGGGCGTAGCGCGGCTCGTCCGGACCGAGCAGCGGCAAGTAGCCGAGTCCGAACAGATAAAACAGCAACGACGATCAGAAAAGTGATGATGTAGAGTCGCTTGGCAAGCTTTAAAGGATCCAAGTATATTCGGCTCCGATTCAATTTATCGTGGCTAAAGTAGCAAAAATTCATGTCGTTACGTACAGCAGTCATCGGCGCGGGCAGTCTTGGCCGCCAACACGCGCGCATTCACAGCGCACTTGCGGCGGAAGGCGCGTCGCAGTTTGTCTCGGTTTGCGATATCAACGAGGAGACCGCGCGGTCGGTCAGCGCAGAGCGAAACAGCGATTGGACCACCGACTGGCGCGAGTTGATCGGCAACGTCGATGCGGTCAGCCTTGCGGCGCCGACTGAAGTCCACTGCGAGATCGCCTGCGGGCTGCTCGAAGCAGGCATTCACGTGCTGGTCGAGAAACCGATCTCCCGCACGCTCGAAGAAGCCGATCGCATGATCGAAGCGGCAACGCGTGGTAACGCCGTGCTTCAGGTCGGACATCTCGAACGTTTCAATCCCGCGATGGTCGCGCTGCGGCCGCACGTCCGCAATCCGGTTTACTTTGAGATTCACCGGATCGGCGAGTTCACCGCGCGCTCGCTCGACATCGACGTCGTGCTCGATCTGATGATTCACGATCTCGACATCGTGCAGTGGCTCGTCGGCGAAGACGTCGAAGTGACGGAGATTCACGCAGTCGGAATTCCGATCCTGACGGACAAAGTCGACGCTGCGAACGCGCGGCTGGAGTTTGCGTCGGGCGCGGTTGCGAACATCACAGCATCGCGCGTCGGCACGGAGAAGATCCGGAAGATGCGTTTCTTTCAACCGCACGACTACGTCGCGATCGATTACACGACGAAGCATGCGTCGGTTAGCAGTCTCGCGCCGCCGCGCGCGCCGCGGATCGTGGCCGGTCGTGAATGCGAATCGATTGGAGATCGTGGACGTCGAACCGTTGCGCGCGGAGATCGTTTCGTTTCTCGACGCGGCGAGTGGTGGATCGCCGGTGGCCATCTCAGGCTCCGATGGGCGAAATGCGTTAAGCTTGGCGTTGCGGACTTTGGAGAGAATCAAAGCACATTCTGAGCAGTTGAATGTCAGCCGCACATGACATACGTCGAAATCCCGACATTACAAACCTGCTTGATGAGCACATCAAGGCAGGCGACTTCCCTTCTGCCGTTTATCTCATCGGCGAAAAAGAACGAGTAGTTTTCACGGACGCGCTCGGCCATTCCGCAGTCGAACCCTATCGCGTCACCAACAAGCTCGACACGATTTACGACCTCGCGTCTTTGACGAAGCCACTCGTCACCGGGCTGCTTTGCGCACGACGAATTGAGCTCGGCGAGTTGACGCTCGACAGTTCCGTTTCTCATTACCTGCCGGAGTTCGATCGCACGGACAAGTCGATGATCACGATCCGCGAGCTGTTGACGCACAGCGCGGGACTGCCGGCGTGGAGGCCGCTCTATCTGCTCGCGGAAGACGAGCCCGAACGCGCGGCCGGTGCGATCGCGAGTCTCGATCTCGAATACAAACCGGGAACGCGCGTCATTTACAGCGATCTTGGATTCATCGCGTTAGGAATCCTGTTGACGCGAATGATTGGACATCCGCTTACGGAGATCGCGCAGAGCGAGATTTTCGAACCGCTCGGATTGCGGCAAACGTTTTTCAATCCAGAAGAAGCATTGCAAACGGGCATTGCCGCTTGTGAAACCGGCAACGCCTACGAACGCGACATGATCGAGCAAAGCGGCGCAGGTCCGTATTCAAACTCGCGTCAGCGGCTTATCTGGGGCGAGGTCCACGACGGCAACGCTTATTTTCTCGGCGGCGCCGCAGGACATGCCGGGTTGTTTTCGAGCGCGCCGGACACGTTCGTCCTGGCCCAACAGTTTCTTCCTGATTCGAGCAAACTGTTGACGCCGCAAACGTGCACGCTGTTTCGCACCAACATGACTCCGGGACTCGAAGAATCACGTTCGCTCGCGTGGCAACTCGCGGAAACGAGCGAATCAACCGCCGGACTCGATCTGCCGCGCGATAGTTTTGGTCACAACGGCTTCACCGGAACGTCGCTCTGGATCGATCCCGATCAGCAACGCATCTTCGTCCTGCTCACCAACCGAACACACGCGCGACAACTACCGTTCGCAAACATCAACAGTGTGCGCCGTCGGTTCAATAGTCTTGCTGTCGCGGCTTTGGTTTAGCGGGTTCTTCCTTCTCACCTGGTTCTTCCTTTTTGTGCCTTTTGTGCTCTTTTGTGCCTTTTGTGGCTATTTGTGGCTAAAGTCGGACACGTAACGTGGTGCCGATGACGTTGAGGTCGCCAGGCACGCTGACGCCGTCGTTCTGCCGGAGGTAATAGAAGTCCTGCGTGAAATGTTTATTGAAGACCTTGATTCCGCCCACCGAAAAACGGTTCCGCACCCAACGATCCACACTCCAGTCGTAAAACACTTCATCCGCGACGAACAGCGATAACGCCAGACCGTCTGGTCCAACCGGATGCTCGACCTGAAGCCGTTGCCGGTACCGCGTCGTTTTCAGCCCGGAGTTTCGCAAACGGCGTTCAATCAGGTTTCGATCAGTAAATCTGAACCTGCCAACGTCAAACCGAACCTGCACCGGCAACGACAACCGGTTTTCCCAAACACGCCGGCCGGCAAACGGCTGCATCGCGATGTGCTGATAATTCGGTGAAACGGTGATGTACTTCCCGAATCTGAACGAGAAACCCGCGCCGACTCGTTCGTCAACCGGATGACTGAAATCGCGGCCGATTCGCAGAGTGCCGCCAAGTGTGAAGTCGATCTGCTTTGTGACCGGAAAGAAAAGCTGCACGTCGGTCCACTGCTGATTGTCCGTCTGGTCCAAAAGCGATTGCGCCGAAACCGGCGCGAGAAGCAGCAGCAAGACGAAGATCACACGAATGACTGTCATCGTTTCGGCGCGGGCAGGACGGTGAACGAAGTGATGGCCACCACGACCCGATCTCCGATCTGAAGTTTTGTTGCTGCCGCGTCCGGCTTGGGCCGCGTCGCGATTATCGACTTCGTCGACTGCCTTTCAGGCGTCTCTGTGGTCAGGTAATAAGGATCCTCGTCGGTGCGACACTCATCGGCGCCGCGATCCAACTGCAGGCGCAACCGTTCGTACGCGCCGACAAAACTGATCTCTTCAATCCGGGCCGCCGAAATCTTTGAAGCGTCCGATCGAACGAAGTCGCTCTTGCTCAACACGACGTCTTCAGGGCGAAAGACGATCTTGACGCAGTCGCCGTTTTTAAACTGCTCGTGGTCCAACACAGCGGTCAGATGGGCCGAGCCGACTTCCAGCCCTCCATTCTTCACCGTCGCTTCGAGGATGTTTGCAGCGCCGAGGAAAGTCGCGACGTACTCAGTCGCCGGATGATTGTAAATCTCGAACGGCGTTCCGAGTTGTTCGACGTGGCCCTGGTACAAAACCGCGATGCGATCGCCGAGTTCCAACGCCTCTTCCTGATCGTGCGTGATGAAGATCGACGGCACGTTTACTTTTCTCAGCAGCGCGCGAATCTCGCGTCGCAGGTGAACGCGCGTTTGCGTGTCGAGCGCGCCGAAAGGCTCGTCGAACAGCAGCACTTCGGGGTTGTACGCGAGTGTTCTCGCGATGGCGACGCGCTGTTGCTGCCCGCCCGAGAGTTGCGACGGATATTTTTTGCGGTGCTCTTCGAGTTGGACCAGCTTCAGCAGCTCGTTCACCTTCTCCCTGATCTCTTTGCGCTTCCGCTTTCTGATGCGCAGGCCGTAGCCGATGTTCTTCTCGACCGTCATCTTCGGAAACAGCGCGTACGCCTGGAAGATAACGCCCACGCCCCGCTCGCGAGCCGGCAGTTCCGTCACGTCCTTGCCGTGAAGAATCACCTTGCCGGTGTAAGGCATCTCCAATCCGGCGATGATTCTAAGGATCGTCGTCTTGCCGCTGCCTGACGCGCCGAGTAACACCAGCACTTCGCCTTCGGCGACGTCGAAACTGATGTTCTCCAGGACGCTCGTCTTGCCGAAGCGTTTGCTGATGCCGACCACACTGGCAGCGGCCGGCGGCGGATCAACAAGCGCCGGAGTTGCTTCCACAGGCTTCGGGATCAATGTCTCCCTTGCTTTCACCATCTTCTCTCTCTTCGAATTGCGAATTTCGCAATCTCAATCGACGTCGAGCCAATCGCGGGCAAAGAACAAGACGCTGAAGATCAGAAACGAAAACAACGCGAGCACGATCGCAATCGCGTTCGCGGCTTCGATCTGTCCTTCGTTGAACTTTGCAAAGATGTAGAGAGGGGCTGTTTGTGTGCGTCCGGCCAGATTTCCGGAAACGAGAATCGTCGAACCAAACTCGCCGACTGCACGCGCGAAAGTCAGCAGTGCGCCGGACACGATCGCGCCGCGCAATGACGGCAATGTGACGTGCCAGAACGTTTGCCAGCGCGTGGCGCCGATCGTTGCTGATGCTTCTTCGAGCGAGCGGCTCATCGTGTCGAAGACGGGTTTGATGACGCCGAATGCGAGCGGGAACGTGACGAAGATGTTCGCCAGGATGATCGCGCCCGCGGTGAACATGATCTCGAAGTTCGGCGTCAGAAAACGTCCGAGCGTGCCGTACGGTCCCCAGAGCAGGAGCAGCGCGAAGCCCGCGACGGCGGTCGGAATCGCTGTGGGCAATGAGATCGTGACGATGAGCGCGTTGCGGCCCCAGAAGTTGTAACGCGACAGGACGTAAGCGGCGAACAGTCCGAAGATTACGTTGAAGACGGTGGCCCAGAAGCTCGTCGCCATCGACAGCTTGAGTGCGAACACGGCTTCCGGCGCCATCAGCGCCGCCCAAAATTTGTCGAGGCCGGTGCGCGTGCCGAAGATAAAGATCGACGCGAGCGGAAGAAACACGAGCGGCAGCATCATGAACACGAGCATGCCGATACTCAGAGGCCGAACAACGTCGAAGCCTCGAACATGGCGCATGGCTGGTACTAGTGTGCTCATTGTTAGTCCGTAGTCAGTAGTCCGTGGTCAGTAGCTCATTTCTTCTGCACCTGGTCGCGAAAGATGTGTTCGATCACTTCCGGATACGCCCGGTCCCAACCGCCAAAATATTCAATCGTGAGCGGCAACTCGATCTTCCCGAACCCCGTGTTCGCCTGATTAAACGCATCGTTCGTCGTCGAATAAAAATGAAACTTCACAAACGCCTGTTGCGCTTCATCGCTCCACAAGTACTGGATAAACGCATCGATGATCTGACGTTTGTCACTCGAAACGTTTTTATCGATCACCACCGCCGGATGCTCGCTGAACATCGTCGAGCGCGGCACGACGATCTCGATCGGCGCGTTTGCCTCCTTCATCAACAACCCTTCGATCTCGTAAGTGATCAACGCGTCGCCGTTACCAAGCTCGAACGTCGTCCGTGCTTCACGTGCTGAACCCGGCGTCGAGATCACGTTGCGCCACATGGCTCGCAACGTTTGCAACGCGCGTGCTTTGTCCTGCTCCTTCGATTCGACTTCACTCTTTTTCAACTCCGATCCGTAAATCGCCAGAATCGACCACTGCGCGCCGCCCGAGCTTACCGGATCGGGATGAATCAACTTAATTCCCGGTTTACCAAGATCGGAGAAGTCGAGAATCCCTTTTGGATTTCCCTTCCGTACGATGATTATGAAGGGGGTTTTGTTGACGATGCCGCGGCTCGGGAACGAATGCCAGTCGCTGGTGGCAAAACCGCCGTTCTTCAACCGCTGCGCATCACGCTCGATCGAAAGTATTGCCACCTCGGCAGGCGCGCCCTGCAAAATCTGGTTGGTGACTGTTTCCGATCCGGCGAAAGAAGACTGAAACCGCACTTCCTGGCCGTGAAGTTGTTTCCACCGCGCCGTGAAGCCGGGAAAGATCGCTTTCTCCAGCGACTCCTTCATGATGGAGAAGCCGTAGAGCGTGATCGTGATGTCGCCGCCTTCAGCCGGGGGTTTGGGCAGACAACTCGCCGCCACGAGCGCTACACACAAACAAGCTGTAGTAACGAACGCCACGTTTTGGGATGTAGTCTTCCTCATGAGGACTCTCGGGATCCTCCTCACTCGTTTGACAGCCCAAATCCGCTGCCGCGTTAACAGTTAGCTACCGGGGGGTTGCTCGTCTATACCACAACTGTGGCGTTCGTGGGAAGAAACATGTTCTTCGGACAACACGATATTTCGGTGTTATCCGGGTGCCGTTTTCGTAGTACTATGCTGCGGCAATGCGTAGTTCCCTCGTGCGGAGAGCAATCAGTTTAGTGCTCGCGCAATCGTTGTTCGCTAGCGTCACGGCCGCTCAGCAAGAAACACGGCCACGGCGAACACAGCCTGCGTGGCCGGCGCCTACGGCCTCTACTCCCGTCGTACCCACGCCAAATCTGGCTGTTGTCACTGGACCAGAACCGACGATTCGTGTCGCGCTGACGACGAGCGCTCGTTCCGCTGTGATCTCCACGACCGGTCATCTGATGAACGCGAGCGGCGGTGGTTCGAAACTGCTCGCGCTCGACACGTCGCGCGTGCGCGTCGATCCGCGCCTGCTGTCGCCGTTGCCTGCAAACAACGACGACGCGTTGTATCGCGTGGTAATCGCCGGCGCTGCCTCACGCGAAGAGGCGGAGGAGAACGACAAAGAGATCCGCAAGCTGACCGGCGAAGACACCGACACTACTTTCGACACCCAAACAAAGACGTGGGCACTCGTTCTCGAAGACAAACGTCCGCGTGAAGAGGCGGAAGAGATGGTCGCGCGACTCGCAGGCGCGGGTATAGATGCGATGATCGAAGGTCCGCCGGCTCCGGATTCCGACAAGAACGCCCCGATCGCCGCAGCAAAGCCGGCTTCCGGCGGCAGCAACGTGCGGCTCACATCATCGCCGCGAATGCCGTCGCGCGAAGTTGTCGCGACGTCTGCGAATGGTCCAAGCTTCAGCTCCGGCGCGCCGGTGGCGTTTGCTTCTGACGACGAAGCGAAGTCGCCCGTGCGTTTCAACGACAAACCGTATCGCGGACGAATCGAAGTCTTCACAAACTTGCGTGGCTCCTTAACGGTCGTCAATGAACTCGGTCTCGAAGATTACGTACGCGGCGTCGTCGCGAACGAACTTTCGCCGGGTGGTTATCCCGCAATCGAGGCACTGAAAGCGCAAGCGATCGCCGCCCGCACGTACGCGCTGAAGAACCGCGGACAATTCATGTCGCAGGGTTTCGACATCCTGCCCACTACACGTTCGCAGGTCTACCGCGGTCTGACTTCAGAAAATCCGCTCTCGACGCGCGCCGTCGACGAAACACGCGGCATCATCGCGACTTACGCCGGCGAGCCAATCAACGCGCTTTACACGTCCACCTGCGGCGGCCGCACTGAAGATGCCGAGAACATTTTCAACGAAGCAGTGCCGTACTTGCGTGGCCGTGAGTGCGCGGCTGAAGGACTCGCAGCTTTCGAACGCTACATCGTGAAGACGACTCGCGATCCGGCTGACTTGCGCGACGACAGCAACGTCACAGTCGTGCGCGACGTCGCATTGCTCCAAACCCAGAATTTCGGATCGTTACCAGGCCGCGTAACCGATGCCTGGCTCGCGGGCGAAGCCTCCACAGCAGACGTTCGCGTTTGGCTGACACACACCGCGCGTATCGCACGCCAAACGCCGCCGATCACGAGCGACGACGTGAATCGTCCACCAGCGTTTGCAACCGCAGTCTCCACCGCCGTCCTCGGCGAAAGCCGCACCAGCACGCTCTTGAACAACGCCGACGCCGATTACCTGCTCGGCGTTAGCGACGCACAAGCAGTCCCCGCCTGAAAACCGCGCCGATCTCGCGATGCTCGTGCGTGAAGGTCATCTGTCCCTCTATCCTGACGCCACGTTGCGCCCGCGCGAACCTTTGTCACGCGCACGCGTGCTGCACGCCATCGCGCGGTTGCTCGAAGCACGCAATCTGCTGCAACTTCAAAAAGCAAACGCACGACCTTCGGCCGATGGCCAGGTAATTCTTCGCTCAGCAAAAGGCAAGGACCAGCCGTTGCGCGTGAACTCCGACGCGTTTCTGTTTCGGCAACTCGGCGAGCGCGCCTACGCGGTTTCATCCGTAACGCTGGTCGGCGGCGAACCGGTTATGTATCACCTCGCGCTCAACGGCCAGATCGATTACCTGGAAGTTAGGCCCGCGCCAAACGGCGCCGCCGCCGATCGTTTCTCGCCGTTTTCAAATTGGACCAGGACCATGACCGTCGGCCAGGTGCAGGCGCGTTTGGCGCGTCCAGCGCGAGGCATTGGACCCATCGTCGATCTGCGCGTCGTATCTCGCGGCTCCTCGCATCGCGCCACCGATCTCGAGATCGTCGGCGCGAACGGCACTGCTCACGTGCGCGGCGGCCGCATCCGTTCCGCACTCGGTTTGCGCGAACAACTCTTCGTCATCGATCGCGAGTACGACGAAGCAGGACGCGTCACTGAATTCACTTTCGTTGGCCGTGGTTGGGGCCACGGCGTCGGCATGTGCCAGGTCGGCGCGTACGGTCTTGCAAAACAAGGCTGGTCAGCCGAACAAATTCTCAAGGCGTACTACTCGGGTATTGAACTCACGCGCTTGTATTAAGCGAATACTTTCGTTCTCTTTGAACCCCAGCTAGAGAGGAACACTAACCTTGTCATTCGAACAAAACCAGGATCCGTTTATACCTCCGCCACCACCACCGCAGCCTCCAATCGGCGACCCGCTCTACCCGCCCCACGTTCTCCAGCAAAAGGCACAACAGGTCCGTGACGACATGCGTACGTCATTGATTCTCGGCCTCCTGGGCCTGTTTTGTTGTGGATTTATTCTTGGCTATTTTTCGTTTCGGCGCGCCAATGACGCGATTGAGACGATCGACATCTATGGAGTTTTGACTGAGCGACGCAGTATGGCTGTGGCACTGAAGGTCCTCGGCATCTTCGACATCGTCGGATCGATACTGGTGATCATCGGCAGATTTACCCTGGCCGACTACTTTTAAGTTTTTGCGGTTCTCACGTAATCAGATCATCGGCGGATTGCTACTGCTCTTTCTCATCTGGGTGGTAGCACTTTTCCGCGTGCTATCCTCTCGCGTGTGAGCGCGAATGAAACTCTGAATCCTGTCGTCGCAATCGTTGGTCCAACGGCGTCAGGAAAAAGCACGCTCGGGATCGAAGTCGCGCTCGCGCTCGACGGCGAAATCATCAACTGCGACTCCGTCCAGGTCTACCAGGAGATCCAGATCGCCACTGCAAAGGTGCCGTTCGAAGAACGCAAAGGCGTGCCGCACCATTTGATCGACTTCGTATCGCCGTCAGTCAACTACACCGCCGTCGAGTGGGCCCAGGAAGCGGCCCGCAAGATCGAAGAGATCGAGAGTCGCGGTCGTGTGCCTTTGCTCGTCGGGGGCACAGGCTTTTACTTGCGCGCGTTGCGACACCCGTTCTTCGTCAGCCCGCAAACAGACGAGACACTCCGGCGCCGGCTCAACTCGATCCGCGACCGCCACGGCGCCGAACATGTTCATCGACTCCTGCGCCGCCTCGATCCAAAGGCCGCCAACCACTTCTACCCGCGTGACTGGCCACGGGTCCAACGAGCAATCGAGGTCTATCTGCAAACCGGCCGCTCCATCATGGACCAAAAAGACGAACGCCCGGATCCACACGAAAGCTCTCGCCGCTTGCGTATTCTGGCGCTGAATCCGCCCCGATCCGAACTTTACCGCCGCATCAACGAGCGCACCGAAGCACACTTCGAGGCCGGACTTGTGGCCGAAGTGCAACACCTTCTGGATCGAGGGTTCTCGCCCCGTTCGAATGCGCTCGGCGCGCATGGTTACCGGCGTGTGGTCGAGTATCTACAGGGCCAACGCGACCTGCCAAGCGCTATCGAACAGACCAAGCTGGACGTGCGGCATTACGCCAAACGCCAGTTGACATGGTTTCGCCATGAAGCCGGGGTGGAATGGTTCGACGGTTTTGGTGAGGAAAACGACATTTTGGAATCGGTCTTAGCGGCGCCTCGGGTCTGGACCACGGCCCAAATAATCATCTTTCCGTCACATCTGCGACTAAGTCTTGTCAGTCACTGATCGGTGTTGTAATCTGATTGCAATCGCGCGCTTTCATACCGGGTTTCAAATACCATGTCTGATGGCAAACAGGCACCGCAGAACATTCAGGACGCCTTTCTAAACACCGTCCGTCGCGAGAAGACTGCCGTCGTCGTCTACCTGCTGAACGGGGCAAAGCTAACCGGAAGAATACGGAGTTTTGACAAGTTTTCGGTGCTGCTGGAATCCGGGCCGCAGGAACAACTCATCTTCAAACACGCCATTTCAACGATCTCTCAGTCGCGACGGGCCACCGGGGATCTGCATTCGCAGACCGGCGCGGAAGCCCATCCGCGAGAGGTCCGCGATGCCAACTCGCCTGAGGCGTGACATTCGTTTAAACTCTTCCGCTTTAATCTGTAATTCATTAATAAACAACAAAGGGGTTTTGTGCCTGGAACTTTCATTACCTTCGAAGGTATTGACGGCAGTGGGAAATCTACACAACTGCGGTTACTCCACAACTTCCTGCGAGCCAACGGTTGGAACCCGCTCGTAACTCGCGAACCCGGCGGCACGCCCGTCGGTCTGCGACTTCGCGCGGCACTGCTCGACGCGACTGAAGAAGTTGATCCACTCACCGAGCTGCTGGTCTTCGCCGCCGATCGCGCCCAGCACGTGCGACGAGTGATCCGTCCGGCGCTCGAAGCGGGCCAGGTCGTGATCTCAGACCGCTACGCCGACGCCACGATCGCTTACCAGGGCGGTGGACGCGGTTTCCCACCGGAACTGATTTCGGAGATCGTTTATCTCGCAACCGAAGGTCTGAAACCAGACCTAACGGTCCTCTTCGACGTGAGTATCGAAGAATCAACCCATCGCACTACACGACGCTCGACAGGCAAGAACTCCGCGAACAAAGCAGGACGCGATCGTCTCGACATCGAAGACGCCGCATTCCACACGCGCGTGCGCGACGCGTATCTCGTGATTGCGAACGCCGAACCTGAGCGAATTAAAGTCGTCGATGCGAGTGGTCCAGTGGAACAGACGCATGAGCGCGTCAAGGACGTCGTCGTCTCTTTTTTGCACAGCCGGATCAAGTGATGTTCGATCAAATCTCGGGAAACGCACGAGTCAAAGAAGTATTGAAGCGCATGCTGGAATCGGGCAGGCTTCCGGGCGCATTGCTGTTCGCTGGTGAAGAAGGCGTCGGCAAGAAACTGTTCGCGCTCGAAATCGCGCGCGCCTTGAACTGCCGCACACCGCGAAACAACGAAGCCTGCGGCGAATGCTCGGCCTGCGTGCGCATCCGCAAGATCAACTATCCCGAACGCGAAGACGCAGACGAATGGAACCAGATCATCTGGACGGACCATCCTGACGTCGGACTCGTCGTCGCGCCGAAGCGCGTGCTGCGCGTCGAGCAGATGCGACAGATTGAAAAGGAAGCGAACTTCCGTCCGTTCGAAGGCAAGGCGCGTGTGTTTCTGATCGACGAAGCCGACAAGCTGAACGACGCGTCCGCGAACGCGCTGTTGAAAGTGCTCGAAGAACCACCGCGTACTTCGTACCTGATCCTGATCACCGCGCGTCCGGCGATGTTGTTGCCGACGATACTCTCGCGCTGCCAGATGATCCGCTTCGCGCCGCTGGCACCCGACGAGATCGAGACTCACCTGACGAAAAACAAGCTCGTCGACAACAAGACCGCACGGATTCGAGCACGCGCCGCGGGCGGAAGCATGGGCCGTGCGCTGTCAGGCGATCTCGTGACGTTCACGTCGCAGCGAAAAGCGATGCTCAAGGTGCTTAACGCGCTCGTGCTCAGTCAGAATCGCGCTGAACTGCTGCGATCGGCGGAACAACTCAACGAGGCGCAGTACAAGGACGAGTTTGAAGAGCGGCTCGATGTTTTGGAGACGCTGATTCGCGACGCGTGGATGTTGTCGCTTGGCGTGAAGCCGTCGCAGTTGGTGAATGAGGATCTGTTATCGGAGCTTCAACCGATCAGCGACAAACTCGATTCCGCTCGCGCAGGCGACTGGATTCTGCAAATCGAAGACATGCGCGAACAGCTAATCGTCAACATCAACCGCAAAGTCACAACTGACGCGCTTTTCCTAACGATGGCAGGCGACGTCGCCGCACAGAAACGTCCGAAGATCCGCTAAGGAGCAGTTACTGTTAGATAAGAGCACAGAGTTCACGTTCACTGCAGAGAGCTGCTACGCGTGCTGATGCGTAGACGAGTTCTGTGTTCGTGACGGTTCGGTCTGGGGCGCTTGGCTGAGGCGCCCTCCGCGAGCAGCTTTTCAGTTTCCATCACGAAAGCTTCGACGATGTTCTCACCTGCCACTTTGCGCATCGGCACACCGTCTTTGAAGATCATTCCCACGCCGCGTCCGAACGTGATTCCGAGTTGAGAATCGTGCGCCTCGCCTGGACCATTCACGGCGCAACCCATGATCGAAAGATGCAACGGCTCTTCAATATGAGCGAGCCGGCGTTCGATCTCGGTCACGATCTCGACGAAGTTATCGACGTCGAGACGCCCGCAAGTCGGACACGCAACAACAGTCACGCCGCGCGTTCGCAAACCGAGTGACTTCACGATCTCCCACGCGACTCGCACCTCTTCCTGCGGTTCCGCTGCAAGCGAAACGCGAATCGTGTCGCCAATTCCTTCGTGCAGCAGAATGCCGAGTCCGATCGAAGACTTCACGGTCCCACTGAACGAAGTGCCCGCTTCAGTCACGCCAAGATGAAACGGATAGTCCACCTTTTCGGCCAGCAGACGATACGCCCCGACCGTCCGATGCACGTCGGAGGCTTTCAACGAAATGATGATGTCAGTGAAATCGAGATCTTCGAGGATGCGAATGTGACGCAACGCTGATTCGACCATCGCTTCCGGCGTCGCAGTCCCGTACTTCTTCAGCAGATCTTTCTCGAGCGAACCTCCATTCACACCGATGCGAATCGGAACTTTCTGCGCTTGCGCCGCACGCACCACCTGTCGAATCCGATCGTGCGCGCCGATATTGCCTGGATTTAGTCGCAGCTTGTCGATACCGGCTTCCAACGCTATCAACGCGAGTTTGTAGTGGAAATGAATATCGGCGACGAGAGGAACGTCGGGTACGCGCTTGCGGATCTCTTTAAGCGCGATGGCCGCATCGTTATCGGGGACCGCGAGCCGCACGATCTCGCAACCGGCACGCACCATCTCCTCGATCTGCGCGACGGTGGCGCCGACGTCGGCGGTGTCCGTCTTCGTCATCGACTGAATCGAGACGGGCGCACCACCGCCGATTTGAACGTGCTTAACCTGAACTGGACGAGACTGGCGCATCGCGATTGCCGTTACTTAGTGGGCGCGGGCGCCGGCGACGACGCCGCCGGCGGTGGTTTATCCGGGTCCCTGCCTCCGAATCAGCTTCACGACGTCGTTGCCGATCACAAAAACCATCAACAGCAGGACCATTACGAAGCCCACCTGCTGTATACGATCGCGAATGGCCGCCGAGATCGATAAACCTACGATACTGAGCAGACCTTCGATAAGCAGCAGGAAGATCGCGCCGCCATCAAGCACCGGAATCGGCAAGAGGTTGAAGATGCCCAGGTTCAGGCTCAGGAAACCGAGCATGCCGAACACACCGTCCCAACCGAGTCGCTCGACTGAAGTTTTTGCAGCCTGGAAGATTCCGATCGGACCGGAAACTGTGTTTCGCACCGATCGTTGGCCGGTGAAGACCTGTCCCAGCGCCTTACCTGTCAAACGAAGAATCTGAAGATTTGTGTCGTAAGCATACTTAAGCGCCAATGGGACAGTAGCCTCATGTAGCGGGAATACTTCACCGAGACCAAAGCCCAACTTGCCTTCTTCAATGCGGCGTTCAGGGGTTGTGACCTGCGTCAATTGCCCGCCGCGCTGAAGAGTGATCGGGATCTTCTGTGCGCCGTGACTGCGAATGTACTCGGTCACCTGCGCGGAGCTCCTGACGTCTTCATCGCCAATCTTAACCAGCCGGTCACCGGGTTTCAGACCTGTCTCTTCGGCAGGAGTGCCGGGATACACTTTGCCCACCACAACCGGCAACCCGCCGTAGTCAGGAAGAAAATCCAGAAAACCCGCCTGCTCGCCGTTTTCTGTACGAATGGTGGGCGTGATTGTTAACGGGACCTCGCCGCCGTTGCGATTCACGACGATCGGTATTGGTTGGCCTGGCGAGAGCAGCGCGTCGCCATTAATACGATCCCACGACGGGTGTTCCGTACCGTTGAACTCAACGATTCGATCGCCCAACTGAAGACCGGCCTGCTGGGCAGCGCCGCCTGGTCGAATGTCATAGACAACGGGCGCCGGTGCGACGGGAACTCCGTACATCATCGCGCCTGCAAACGGGATCGCAAGGGCCGTCAGAATGTTCATGATCGGGCCCGCAAGGGCGACCATGATCCTTTGCCAGCGTGGGCGCAGATTGAACATCTCCTCGGGAGGAATGTCCGACGCGCTCTGGCCTTCCAGCGGCGCGTTTGACTCGTCGCCGCCGAGTTTCACATACCCGCCGAGCGGGATCGCGGAGACGCGATAATCAGTGTGGCCCCACTTCCGGCCGAACAAACGCGGACCAAAACCAACGGAAAAGGTCTCGACTCGGATCCCGAACAACTTCGCGACGATAAAGTGGCCGAATTCGTGAAGAACAACCGCGGATCCAAGGATGAAGATGAATGCTGCTATATAGAGTAAATAATCCATTAAAGACCTTTTCGCTTGAGTTGAGCCCCAAAATCAACCACTTTTAGACTCGACCTCATCGAGTCGGGTTGCACCGCGAGTTTACGCGTCGCGTAAGTCGTCCGTCAAACAATTGTGCCAGAGTTAAACCGTGGCTTTTACGCGCTTTTCGATTTCTGTTAGCGCAAGGAGACGCGCTGCGCGGTCTGCTTCGAGAATCGTATCGATGTCGCGGGCCGGTTGGTTCGTGTGGGCATCCATAACGGACTCAATAATGAGCGGAATTTCCGTCAAACAAATACGTTCGTCGATGAAAGCGCCGACGGCCTCTTCGTTCGCGGCGTTCATCGCGGCGGGCAACGTGCCGCCCTCACGCAACGCGCGATAAGCGAGCGCGATGCACGGAAAACGATCCAGATCGGGCGCCTCAAAGTGCAAACCCGAAATCGACGTCAGATCGAGTGGCGGCAACTGGCATTCGTGCCGCTCGGGATAGGTGAGCGCGTACTGAATCGCGTGCCGCATGTCAGTCACGCCCATCTGCGCGATCACCGATCCGTCGATCATCTCGATCATCGAGTGCACTACCGATTCCGGATGCACGACGATGTCGATCTGATCGGGACCGAAACCAAACAGCCAATGCGCTTCGATCACTTCCAAACCTTTGTTCATGAGCGTCGCGGAATCGATCGTGATCTTCGCGCCCATGCTCCAGGTTGGATGGCGCATCGCTTCGGCGACGGTCGCCTGTTTCATCTCGGCTTTGTTCTTCGTCCGGAACGGTCCACCGGAAGCGGTGAGAACGATTCGTCGCACCTCGTCCGATCGCTCGCCTCGCAAGCACTGGTGCAACGCGTTGTGTTCGGAGTCGACAGGCAGCAGCTCTGCGCCCGACTTTCTCGCCGCACGCGTCATCAACTCACCCGCCATCACCAGCGTTTCTTTATTCGCGAGCGCGACGCGTTTACCTGCTTCGAGCGCTCTCAACGTCGGCACAAAACCAACCGCGCCGACCGTCGCCGAGATCACACAGTCCGCCTGCGGATGCGTGGCGACTTCGACGAGTCCCGCTTCGCCGGTGACGATCCGCGGCAGATCGATGTCTCGTTCAAACAGCAGCGCCCGAAGATCGTGCGCCGCCGTTTCGCTGTCGACAGAAACAAGCTCCGGAAGGTGCGTCGCGATCTGGTCTGCAAGTCGTTCGACATTGCTTCCCGCGGCGAGTCCGACGACGCGCATTTGTCGCGAAGTTAACGATTCGATGACGCGCAGACTGTTGCACCCGATGGAACCGGTTGAGCCGAGTATGGCGACGCCTGTGTTTTGCATGCGACTGTTACGCGATCAGGAGGGGGACGAGTACTTTCGAATCGTAGGGGTCGAGAAGATCGATCGTTTGGCCGTCTTTATTTACGTACGACGCTGCGCTAACGCGCCAGTCACCACGATTCACGTAAACGAGGTGGACCATTGCGTTCACGGTCTCATTAGCGCCGATAACTTTCAAATTCAGCGTCGCCTGACCCTCACCATTCGCGACGTTGATGCTGCCTGTAATAATGCTGCCAAAGTCGTTTACTTCGCCGATGTCCGCTTTGAGCTTCTCGCTCTTGCGGAGGTAGTCTTTAGCTTTGGCGGCCGCTTCGCTGTTTCCGACCTGGTAAAGCGCGATACCAACGATTCCGCCGACGAACAGAGCGACCACGACGACAAGCACGATAACCACGCAGCCAACTGTCAGAAGGATCTTTTTCGTGGTCATCGGCTCTCAGCGTTAGCCGTTCAAGACTCGGAAGTAAAAGACGGCGAAATAGTAGATGAGCGGTGCATTGAAGAGCAAGCTATCCAACCGGTCGAGTAAACCACCGTGTCCGGGCAGGATGTTAGCAGCATCTTTCGCCGATGCGCTGCGTTTAAGCGCGCTCTCGACGAGGTCGCCGAGAATGCCGACGATGCTCATCGCCAGCGCCAGCGGCAGCGCCAGTTTCAGCGGCAGTTCGCGGAAAAACCAGAAATGCGCCAGGGTCGCCATCGCCAGTGCAGCGACGACTCCGCCGATCGCGCCTTCCCACGTCTTGCCGGGACTGATCTTCGGCGCCAGTTTGTGTTTTCCTAGTGCGCGTCCGATGTAGTAAGCGCCGGCATCCGAACCCATCAACACGAGGAAGAAGAAGCTCAACAAGTGCGCGGATAACTGTGGTTCGAATCCAGTGCGAATCAGGACGAGATGCGTGCCGAGCAGCGCGACGTAGAGTACGCCCAGGATTGTCGCGCCCGTCGATGCGATCATCTTGTCGAACGGAGCGCCGCGCAGCATCGCGCCGATCAGCGTCGCGATGACGAGTACGATTATGACTAACAGGAATAGAACGAAGTTGAGCGCCGGTTCCTTGTTTTGGATCGAGATCGTTATCAGCGCCGCGCCGGCGACGAGACCCGCGACCGGATCAGGTTTGAGTTGGAGTCGTTTGGCGAGGAGGTAAAACTCCCAGAGCGCCAGCACCATCGAGGCGGCTGCGAGCAGAACGAATAACCACCATAACCAGGAAATGAGAATTGACGCGATCAGAAAAGGAAGGACGATGACCGCCGTTAAGAGTCTCTTCATCCGTGGTCCCTGTTAACCACTAATTTTAGTCCACCAAATCGCCGGTCTCTTCCTTGATAATCCACCACCGCTTCGAGCAGATGCAGGCGCCGGAAGTCGGGCCATAGCGTCTCCGTGACATAGATCTCGGCATACGCGCTCTGCCACAGCAGGAAATTCGAGATGCGCAACTCGCCGCTGGTCCGCACCAACAGATCGAGCTCGGGCAGGTTTCTCGTGTAAAGCTCGCTGGCGATGCGTTCTTCTGTGATCTCGTCAGGACGGCTGCCTTCGTCGAGCAATCTGCGAACGGCGGCGCGAGTAGCGTCGACGATCTCAGCGCGTCCGCCGTAGTTCAGCGCTACTGTCAACACCATGCCTTTGTTACGTGCGGTGCGTTCCGTCGCGCGCTGGATTTCTTTGCGCACGTTGTCGTTGAGGGCGCCGATGCGGCCGATGGTTTGAAACCTGATGTTCTGCCGGTCGATCTCGTCGAGTTCGATTCGCAGGTAGCGGCGCAGCATGCGCATCAGGGCGTCGACTTCGAAACGAGGACGTTTCCAGTTTTCAGTGGAGAAAGCGAATAGTGTGAGCGCGCCGATGCCGAGTCGCGCGCCGGTGTCGACCGCAGCACGAACTGCTTCGACGCCCGCCTTATGACCAGCGATGCGCGGCTGTCCGCGTTGTGCGGCCCAGCGGCCGTTGCCGTCCATGATGATGGCGACGTGTCGCGGCAGCCGGTCCCAGTCCACCGAAGCTAGTAGCGCTTCCTCGCGCGTTCCTTTTTGTATGACACCTGCGAAATCAGCCAGCATGCGTTCATTGTACCCTACGAATAACGAACTGAAACCAACGTTAATCCACAGGCCGGAGCGGTGGTTGCGGCGAGCGGGCGTTGGCCGGTTTCGATTGCTTCGTGAAGGGCGTCGTTGTCGAGTTCGTTGCGCGCGATGGACATCAGCGTTCCGGCGATTGTGCGAACCATGTAGCGCAGAAAGCCATCGGCAGTGGCACGTATTTCGATAATGGGAGCGGCGCCACGCGCGTCGTGATTTTCACGGACATCGAGGCCCGTTATCGTTCGCACGCGATCTTCGACGTCGGATTGTGCGGCGGAAAAGGCGGTCCAGTCGTGACAGCCCAGGAATAACTGCGCCGCCGAACGCATGCGATCCAGATCGAGTTTCCGCGCCTCCTGATGCACATAACGCGACCAGAACGGCGAGACTACCTGCGCATTCACGATCCGGTAAACGTACGTCTTTTCAACGGCCGAATAACGAGCATGAAACTCCGGCTCGACGACTTCCACGTTCAGCAAGCGCACGTCTTTCCCGACATTCGCATTGATCGCCGCCCGCAACTTCTCCGCGGTGATCTCACGCTGAATCTCGACACTCGCGACCTGTCCTTCAGCATGAACGCCGGCATCGGTTCGACCCGAACCATGAACACTCACGCTGCGCCCGTCGATCAAACTCAGCGCTGCCGTCAACTCCCCCTGAACCGTTCTCAGATTTTCCTGCACCTGCCACCCGTGAAAATCCGTGCCGTCGTACTGTAGTAACAACTTGTAGTTCATTGAGTTTTAGGACGACTCCCCGGTTTCACTACCGGTTCTCCCAACTTGCACGCATCACAATCGGCAGCCTCAACTGACGCAACTTTCAACGACGCCAACGCCGTCCTCGGCACACCAACTTCCACAACGCCGCCCGATCGATCGATGATCGACGCAGCCGCAACCACGTCCGCTCCAGCCGCAACAAGCGCGTCGATCGTCTCGCGCGTCGAGCCACCCGTCGTGATCACATCTTCGACGACCAGCGTCTTCTCACCCGGCGAAACACTAAACCCGCGGCGCAACGTCATCTGCCCGGCTTCGCGTTCGGTCCAGATGAACCGCGCGCCCAACGCGCGCGCCACTTCGTGCCCGATCACGATCCCGCCAATCGCCGGCGACGCCACCAACCGAATCCCCTGCCCCGCAAACTGCCGCGCGATCGCTTCGCCAAACGCCGCCGCTTTTTCCGGAAACTGAAGCACGCGCGCGCACTGCAAATAAACCGTGCTGTGCAACCCGCTCGTCAGTTGGAAATGGCCCTCGAGCAGCGCCCCGGTCTCTCGAAACTGGTTAATCACTTCGTCAGCGTTCACGTTCTCACCCTCGATAAAACAGGCCCTCGTGCTACAATCCGAGCCCGAATGCCGCCTTATCCCAATTTAGTTTCTGACTCGACGCTCGTTCAGGACACAATCGATCTTCTCACCGGCTCCGGCGGACGCGCCGCCGCCACCGAGATTGTTGACGCCGTCTTCAAACTCTCCCACGTCGACGACGAACTGGCTGGTCTACTCGTCGCCGATCTCATCCGCAACGATCGCCGTTTCAAAATCGAGAATCACACAGTCGAACTTTTGCAGGACGATCGCCTGTCGCGGCTCTTGAAGGACCTTGATTTCGTCGTCGTCGACGTCGAAGCGACCGGCGCCAAGACGCCGCCAAATCGACTCATCGAGCTCGGCGCTTATCGCATTCGCAACGGAGGCATAGTCGATAAGTTTCTGTCACTCGTCAATCCGGAAATTCCGATTCCGCGCTTCGTAGCGTCGCTCACAGGCATTTCAAACGAGATGGTGAAACGCGCGCCGGTTTTTGCTGAACTCGCACCGCAATGGCTCGACTTCGTCAGCGACTCGGTCCTGATCGCTCACAACTCAAACTTCGACGCCAACTTCCTGAACCACGAGATCTCGCGCGTCTATCCCGGACACCGCATGGTAAACCCGCACCTCTGCACGGTGAAACTCTCACGACGCGTGTTGCCGGAACTGCTGAACCACAGGCTGGACACAATCGCCGAACACTTCTCGATCCCGATCGCCAGCAGACATCGCGCCGGTTGCGACGCACTCGCCACCGCCGAGATTTTCATCCAATTAATGCCCAGACTCGAAGAGTTTCACGGCGTCAAAGATCTGGCTGACCTCTGTTTTCTTAACGACCTCGCCGACACCCAGATCAATATCGCAAACGCCAGTCCCAATCCGATCCACGGGTAGTACTGCGCGAGAATCGCTTTCGCTTCCGCGCCGTAACGCACCGCGAAATATCCTTCCAACAGAAAACGAAAAGCGCGTCCGACAACGATGGCGATCATGAATCGCACCAGACTGAAACGAAACACGCCCGCGGTCACCACGAACAACTTGAACGGAAACGGCGGCGGCAACAGCGTCGCCACCAACACCGCCGCCATGTCGTATTTCTCGATCAGTTCCTTCACGCGCTTCTGTTTCGCGTCGGAAAACCGGCGCAGCGCACGCGCTCCCGCACGACGCGAAACTAGATAAAGGATCCAGCAACCGAGCGTCGATCCGGCCGTCGCCATGAACGCGTAAAACACCATCCAGCGCGGGTGCGCAGTAGTCAGCAAAAGCATCAGCGCGTCGGCACTGCTCGGCAACGGCACAAACGTCGAGTCGAGCAAGGCGACAATAAACAGGCCAAACGCTCCGAAGGTGATTAGGTATTCGGACAAGCGCGTGAGGCCTTTTGTTACGGGACTAAGAAAAGATTTCAATCAACCAACCCTTTCGGAGGAATCAACGGGCTGTTCATCACCGACATCATCCGCGGCTCGCACCAAATTGCGATTACGACGATTAACTATCAGATAAATAATGGCGCCGACAAGCACGAGCGACCCGACGATACTGACGATCACCAGCCCGTTATCTTTCAAAAACAGCAACACTCGCCGTCCGTAGAACACCGCGAGTATGCCCTCAACGTAGTAACGGAACGATCGCGCGATCATCACCGTCAACAAAAACTTCCAACGCGGATACTCGAGCGCGCCCGCCGTCGCGACGAATATCTTGAACGGCAACGGCGGCGGCAGTATCGCCGGAATACCGATCGCGAGAAATCCAAACTTTTCGTATGCCCGCTCGACGCGTTTGATCTGTTCCAGTTTGAAGCGCTTGCGCAACACGGCCTGTCCACCGCGACGCACGATCGAGTAGAGCAGATTGCAACCGATCACCGACCCGGCGGCGGCGAACAACGGAAAGTAAAAAGCGGCGGTTGGGTATTTGTAACAACGTCCGACGACGAGATAGTCGTTGATTTCAGGCAGCGAAAGGAGTGACGAATCGAGTGCGCCGATGATCACCATCGCGGGCGCCGCGATGTACAAAGGCATACTGATGACGTTTACTTCCAGCCATTGTGCCACCCGCCATAACCAGTCGACCATATAATTCCTGGTTACTTGACGGGCGCGAAGACAGCCGGTGTGTCGTAAGTAACTCCAACCGTGAATCCTGAGTTTGGACTAAAGCTGGTGAGACCCTTGATGCCCGCGAAATCGAAACGTAATCCGGAGGCGCGAATCTGCATGCCGAGCCGCGCTTCCGCCATCGACTCGGTTCCGAGTGGACCATTACCGGGACGCGTGTTGGCGCGGCCGTTGACCTCGCCCGCAACGCTGAACTGCTTGTTGATGCGAAAGATTCCGGCGAGCCCGTAGGTAATCACGTCGTTCTGCGAAAACAGTTCGGTGGGCGCGGTAAGAATCGCCATGCCGAGATTGCCGAAAGTGTTGAACCGGCCATCGTGACCAAACTTCTTCCCGACGAGGATCGAGCCGAAGGCGTTCGTCTGGTTTAGTCCGATGCCAGTCCCCTGGCTTGAATTGGGCAGTTGCACGCCGAAGCGAAAGCCGAGCGATGGGCCTCGTCGTGTTTCGTTTCGCAGTTTGAACTTGGCCGCGAGAGTGAAATCACCTGTGTCGTTCGTCGAATTGGCGCCGGGAAGGAGTTCGAGCGGAATCGCTGAAAATCCGCGCGAGTTGATGCTTAGGTAGTTCTGGGCGACTCCCTCGATCTGAAACTCGACATTCGGCCCCATGCCGAAGTTGATACCAATGACGCCAACGCGCGTCAGGTCGCCGTTTAAACCGGAAACCGAATACTTCGCACCCTGCATGAAATCGATGCCCGCTTCGATCCGCATCGTGCCGGGCGGGATAATATCGACGTCTTCCGTGATCAACGGCCGTTGCTGCGCACTGGCCAACGTGCACGAAAGCAAAATAAGGATGCAGGCAAAACGAACCATCGGCTGGCGATTCTAAGTCGCAGCCCCATGAAGCGTCAATGTGCTAGTATTTCGCGCACCATGAGATCCATCCTAATCATTCTCTTCATCTGTTTTTCGATCTCCGCTCAAGTCCAGGAACCACAGACAGTCCAGATAAAAGGAATCAAGGACCGCGTCACGATCAGGCGTGACGAACGCGGCATTCCTTACGTCGAAGCGAACAACGACGAAGACCTCTATTTTGGACAAGGCTACGCGACGGCCGCCGATCGACTGTGGCAAATGGATCTGTTTCGTCGTACCGCACGCGGCGAACTCGCGGAGGTTCTGGGTGCAGGACCGGGCAACGTCGCCCTGGACCAGGACAAGCTGCACCGCACTTACGGTTTTATTCAGGCGGCAGATGCTGAATACGCCAACTTGTCGCCACGATCGCGCGCGTTCCTGGAAGCCTACGCACGCGGCGTGAATGCCTACGCTTCTTCGCTCGATGCGAAGTCGCGTCCACCCGAGTTTCAGATCCTGAACTATGACTTTCGTCCGTGGATACCGCAGGATTCACTCGTAGTCGTCAAGCTGTTCTTCGAAGCGCTTTCGGACACATGGCGGGTCGATCTGATGCGGCAGAGTCTCGCTTCCCTGCCGGCGGAAAAACAAGCTGCATTGATGCCTGTGGTTTCGCCGATCGACGTGCTCGTGGTTGGCAAGGATGATCCGGGCAAAGCCGGGCGCGGACGAACTACCGGTGCGATCACCACTCCGCTGTCTCCTGAATCACAAAAAGCGCTCGCCTACAACGCGTCGATCGCTGCCGGCGCTTTGGCACGTGTCGGACTCTACGCCGATGAACTCGCCGCGAGTAACAACTGGGTGATCAGCGGCAAACGAACAGTTTCCGGGAAACCCCTGCTTGCCAACGATCCGCATCTGCGTCCCTCCGCGCCGTCGATCTGGCACATGGTCCATCTCAGCGCGCCCGGCGTTCGCATCGCCGGCGTTTCGTCAGCCGGACTACCCGGCGTGGTCATCGGGCACAACGAACACATCGCGTGGGGATTCACCAACGTTGGACCAGACGTTCAGGATCTTTATCTCGAGAAGTTCGATCCGGCGAATCCGAAGCGGTACCAGACGACGTCCGGTTGGCAGGACGCAGTCATCCGCAGTGAACAGATCAAAGTCAGAAAAGGCCTCGCCAGCCCTGAACACGACATCGTGACTCACGACGTCACCGTCACGCGTCATGGTCCGATCATCTTCGAAGGCGACGGCAAGCGTTACGCTCTTCGTTGGACCGCATTCGACACCAAACGCCTCACTGGCGACCTCAACTACTCGCTCAACCGCGCGCGCAACTGGGACGAGTTCAAGGTCGCGCTGCAATCATTCGTCGCGCCGACGCAGAACGTCGTTTACGCCGACGTCAACGGTCACATCGGCTACCACGCTTCCGGCATCGTGCCGATTCGCAAATCCGGCGACGGCAGTGTGCCTTACGACGGTTCGACAGACGCGGGCGAGTGGACCGATTACATACCGCTCTCGAAGCTGCCGAACGTCTACGATCCGCCGTCAGGCATGATCGTCACTGCGAACCAGCGCATCGTCGGCACCGACTACCCGTACCACCTGACGCATCTCTGGGCGCAACCGTATCGCGCGCGTCGCATATTCGACATGCTGAGTGAGAAACCGAAACACACAGCAGAAGACTTTCGCCGGATCATCGGCGACGTCTACTCGATCGCCGGCGTGCTGTTCGCGCAGGAAGCAGTCAAAACGCTGCGGCCGAAGTTGACGCCGGCAGACGAAAAGCTGCGCGCCAGTCTCGATGCGTTTGAAAAATGGGACGGAAGAGTCAACGCCGAGTCGACGGTCGCGCCGATCATGGCCCAGATGCGTCTGGCGTTTAGATCGAAGATTCTCAACGGCGCACTTGGACCGGATCTCGTGCGGAACTTTCAGTGGAGTAACTTCGATACGACACTCGATCGCATCATCAAGGAACAGCCCGCCGATTGGCTGCCGAAGGAATACGCGAGCTATGCCGATCTGATGCGTGCATCGTACGAGGATGCGCGACAGACGTTGACGCGAAATCTCGGCGCGGATGAATCGAAATGGACGTGGGGCGAGTTGATCAAGGCGCGGTTTCCGCATCCGCTTTCAGGGGCGCCGCTGATCGGCGTGGCGTTCAGCATTCCGCCGTTTCCACAAAACGGAACGGGTGGATGGGTCGGCGCGACGGTCAACGTCGGCGCTTCTGTGTCGATGAGATTGATCGCCGATCCGGGTGACTGGGACAAGACGCAGATGGGCATCGCACTTGGCGAATCGGGTTTGAACAAGAGCCCGCACTGGACCGATCAACTGGCAGACTGGCGCGCCGTTACGCCGCGTGAGTTTCCGTTTACGGCAGCGGCGGTGGCAAAGGCGACGAAGGGAACGTTGGTCCTGGAACCGGCGAAATGAGTGAAGAGTGGCGAACGTTCTGTGCCGTCGAACTGACCGCTGACGTTCGCGCCCAACTGCGGGATCACGTGCGGCGATTGCGTGAAGCGGTTCCGGAAGCAAGCGCCAGTTGGAGCAATCCGGAGAACGTTCATCTCACGCTGAAGTTCTTCGGCAACGTCCCCACGCAAAACCTGTCGAAGATTTCCACTGCTGCTTCGCGCGTAGCGAAGGAATTCTCGTCATTTCAGATCAGAATCGGCGGCACTGGCGTGTTTCCGAGGCGTAGTCGACCCCAGATCCTGTGGATCGGAGTCGAAGATTCGTCGGGCCGCTTGTCAGATTTGCAACAGCGATTGGAAGACGAATTCGCTCGCGAAGGTTTTCCGAAAGAAGACCGCGGATATCGACCACACCTCACGATCGCGCGTCTTCGCAGACCGGAAGACGCTCGACCGCTCGCCGAAGCTCATATTCAAACGAAGTTTAGTTTTATCGAGGTCCCGGTAAACGAGTTCGTGCTGTTTCGGAGTCAGTTATCCCCAACAGGATCCATTTACACGGTCATTTCAAAACACGAATTTTAGCGCGGCAATTCGCGCGGGACGCGGCGGCGGTGGAGTCTCCTTGTCGCCACCACTCTGCTCGCCGGTCTGTGACAGCACTTCCTTGATCGCGCCAATACTCGAGAGCATCGCCGAAGTCTCAATCGGCATGAAGATCACCTTCGAGTTATTCGTTCGCGTCATGTCGCGCAAACTTTCGATGTAGCGCACCGTGATCAAGTATTGACTCGGATCGCCATTGGGAACAGCCTGCGCGATTCGATTCAACGCCTCCATTTCCGCTTCCGCATTACGCAACCGCGCCTGTGCCGCGCCTTCGGCCGCCAGGATCGCCGACTGCTTCTCACCTTCGGCACGCGTAACCGCCGCCTGCTTCTCGCCCTCGGCACGCGTGATCGCCGCCTGGCGATCGCCTTCCGCCTGCAACACCAGCGCGCGGCGATTGCGTTCGGCCGTCATCTGTTTCTCCATCGTGATGCGCACGTCTTCCGGCGGATTGATGTTCTTCACGTCGACGCGCGTGACTTTGACGCCCCACTTGTCGGTTGCTTCGTCGAGGATCAGTCGAAGTTTCGAGTTGATCTGATCGCGTTGCGAAAGCGTGTGGTCCAGGTCCATGTCACCCATCACGGCACGCATGCCGGTAATCGTCAACTGCACGATGCCACCCACGAGATCGTTCATCTCGTAGACAGCTTTCACCGGATCAGTGATCTGCCAGTAAACGACGGAATCAACATGAATCGTGACGTTGTCGCGCGTGATCACTGGCTGCGGTGGCAGATCGATGTACTGTTCGCGCAGATCGATCGACGTCAGGCCCGGACGCATGTTGGTCCAATACACCGCGCGCGGCTTGTCGAGGAACGGCACGAGAATGTTCAGGCCGCTGGAGGCGACCTTGTCGAACTTTCCGAGACGCTCGACCAGCATCACCGTGGCCTGCGGCACGATCCGGATCGTCTTCACTGCGATCACCAGCAACACGATCGCGATGAAACCGAAGAACAGAAAAGCAAGAGCGGAACTAAATGGATCCATAGTCACTCCTAGTCGTAATGAGAGATTACGCTGGAAAGCGCTTCTTCGACAATCTCGGCTGCCGCTAAAACCATCTCCTCCGCATTCGGACGGCCCACGATCTGCACGCCAATCGGCAATCCCTCGGGCGAACGACCCGCGGGCACCGTCACCACGGGCAGATCGAAAAGGTTGAACGTTTGCGCGTAGCTGAACGCACGAAACGTCCCGAAGGTTTCACCACGAACCGTGACCTTCAGCGTGTCGTGTTCGTAGGCAGGCGTGGACCCGACGGGAGCGACGATGATGGGCGTCGTCTCCATCCAGCGCAGCAACTCCTCGCGCAGGCGATCGCGTTCCATCCAACTCGCGATGTACTCGTCGAGCGTCGGCGCCGGTGTTTGGTCCGCAGTCGAAAGGCGCCAGCGCACGAACGAGCCGCCTTCTTTTTCGCGACCGGCATACACATTTCGCAGTTGGACCACAGACGCGCGCGAAAACAATTTCAACCACAAATCGTTGCCGCGTTCGACGTGCGGCGGACGGCATTCCTCGACAACGAGTCCAGCGTCTGCCAGCGAGCGCGCGGCGGCCGCAACCGCACGCGAAGTCTCTTCAGTCACCGGAACAACGCCATCATCGCCATACCACGCGACGCGAATTCCTTTTAATTGGATTTCAGATCCGCCGTCCCCACTTAACACCCGAAACAACAAACGCAAGTCGCCAACGCTGCGCGCCATTGGCCCAATCACCGCACCTAACGAGTATGGTCCACTGCTCGGCGGAAACTGTAACTCACCCGGCACGCGTCCCGTCGTCGGCTTCAATCCCGCAATCCCACAGAAGTGCGCCGGAATGCGGACCGATCCCGCCAGATCGCTGCCAAGCCCACCCGGCGACATTCCGGTCGCGATCGCAACCGCTTCTCCGCCACTCGATCCTCCCGGCGTCAACTTCGCATCGTGCGGATGGTTCGTTCGACCGAACACCGGATTGTCGGCGTTGTAATCCATCGCCATCTCGGCCGCATTCGTTTTGCCGAGGATGATCGCTCCCGCAGCCCTTAAACGCGCAACCGCCGGCGCATCAACCGATGGAACATAATCCTGGCGAATCGTCGACCCACTCGTCGTTCGCAGTCCTGCTGTTTCGATCGTGTCTTTGATCGTCACCGGCACGCCGTGCAGCGGTCCAACCGCCTCGCCGCGCATTAACACCTGCTCCGCAGCCTTCGCCCGCTCCATCAGATCAGGCGCGATAGTCACAACAGCATTCAACGACGGATTCAACTGTTCGATCCGGTCCAAACACTTTTGCGCCACTTCAACCGGCGAAACTTTGCCGTCCCTGATCGCTGCAACTATGTCCGTTAACGTTGGGCTCATTCTCAGATCCGTGGTTAGTTGATCTATACTGACATCGATGTCCACCAGGCCCTCAGGCAAAGGAGCGTATTCTTGGCTATCCGTTTGAGCAGGACCTTCATCCTGCGCAAGCTCCACCAGCTTTCCGGTATTTTTCCACTCGGTATTTTTCTTTTAGAACACTTTTACACCAACTCGAAGGCGCTCGACGGCGCAGAGCACTTCAATAAGGCGGTCGACGATCTCCAGGCGATTCCGTACATCCTCCTGATCGAGATCGGCGGCATCTTTATACCGCTCATCTATCACGCCGTCTATGGTTTGGTGATCACGATGGAGGCGCGGCCCAACAATCTCGCGTATCCGTATCCTCGCAATTGGTTCTATCTGATTCAACGAATCACCGGCGTCATCCTGTTTTTCTTCATCTTTTTCCACGTGCTGAATTTCAGGTTCGGAATGGTTCCCGGGCTGAACCGGGTCTCTGTTGCGGAACATCCCGAACTGGCTTTCAGCATCGTCGCCGGCGAGTTTCAGATGTGGTGGATATTCGCGATCTACATGATCGGCGTCACAGCCACTGTTTGGCACCTGGCTAATGGCATCTGGCTGTTTCTCGTCGATTGGGGCATCACGATCGGAGAACGCGCACAACGGTTGACGGGTTACGCGTGCATCGCTTTTGGCGTGATTCTGCTGCTGGTCGGCATCAACGCGGCCGTCGCTTTCATTCGTCCGGGCGGATTGATAGGAGGAATTATTCATTAATGTCGAGTAACGGCATGAAGATCGCGGTTGTCGGCGGCGGGCTTGCGGGCCTCGCGGCGGCAATGAAGATCGCCGAAGCCGGCCACGCGGTCGATCTCTTTTCAGTCGTGCCCGTGAAGCGGTCTCACTCAGTGTGCGCTCAAGGCGGCATCAACGGCGCAGTCAACACCAAAGGCGAAGGCGATTCGACCTGGGAACATTTCGACGACACAGTTTACGGCGGCGACTTCCTCGCCAATCAACCTCCCGCGAAACAAATGTGCGAAATGGCGCCGGCGATCATCTACCTGTTCGATCGCATGGGCGTTCCCTTCTCGCGCACGAACGAAGGTTTGCTTGACTTTCGTCGCTTCGGTGGGACCAAGCACCATCGCACCGCGTTTGCCGGCGCATCGACCGGACAACAGTTGCTCTACGCCCTCGACGAACAAGTGCGCCGTTATGAAGTGAACGGGAAGGTCAGAAAGTTTGAACATTGGGAGATGCTGTCGCTGGTGCTCGACGGTCACCAGGTTTGTCGCGGACTGGTCGCGATGAACTTGCAGACACTCGAACTCAAAGCGTTTCCCGCGGATGCTGTGATCGTCGCGACCGGCGGTCCGGGTTTGATCTTCGGCAAGTCGACCAACTCGATGGTCTGCACGGGCAGCGCGGTTTCCGCGGCTTATCAACAAGGCGCGAGATACGCGAACGGCGAGTTTATCCAGGTCCATCCGACGTCGATTCCAGGCGAAGACAAGTTGCGTCTGATGTCTGAATCGGCGCGTGGTGAAGGCGGACGTGTTTGGGTCCCACGGAAACAGGGCGATGTGCGTTCGCCGTCGTCAATTCCCGAGGGTGAACGGTTGTACTTCCTCGAAGAGAAGTATCCCGCTTACGGCAATCTCGTTCCGCGCGATATCGCCACGCGCGAGATCTTCCAGGTGTGCATTGAAGGCATGGGCGTGGGCGGCGAGAACCAGGTTTATCTCGACCTGACGCACATTCCCGCCGACGTTCTGGATCGCAAACTCGGCGCGATTCTCGAGATTTACGAGATGTTCGTCGGCGACGATCCGCGTCACGTGCCGATGCGCATCTTCCCCGGCGTGCATTATTCGATGGGCGGGCTTTGGGTCGACTTCAACCAGCGCACAAATGTTCCCGGACTGCTCGCCGCCGGCGAATGCGATTACTCGATTCACGGCGCGAATCGTCTCGGCGCAAACTCGCTCGTGAGTTGTGTGTTCGGTGGTTTCGTCGCGGCGCCCGCGGCGATCGAATACGCGAAGAACGTCGAACGAAACGGCGCCGACGGCTCGCTGATCTACGATCAGGAGCTCAAGCTTCAGCAGGAGATCAACGACCGGCTGATCAAGCAAAGCGGTAACGAGAACCAGTATTTGCTGCACCAGGAGATGGGCAAGTGGATGACTGACAACGTTACCGTGGTCCGTTACAACGAGAAGCTCAAGGCGACCGACAACAAACTGCTCGAGCTGATGGAACGCTACAAGCGAATCTCGATCAACGACTCGAATCTATGGGCCACGATGGCGTTGCCGCACGCGCGCCATCTCGCAAACATGCTCGAACTCGCGCGCGTCATCACCGTCGGCGCTTTGAACCGCAACGAGTCGCGCGGCGCGCACTACAAACCGGAGTTTCCGGACCGCGATGACGAAAACTTCCTGAAGACCACGATTGCCGAGTATTCCGGCGAGGGACCGGTGTTTTCGTGGGAACAGGTGGACGTCTCGTTGATTCAACCTCGCAAGCGCGACTACAGCAAAGGAAAGAAAGAAGCAGCAAAGGTCTAACTACCCGTGGCAAACAACTCTGCAAACAGTCGAGATCCACATTCGCCGTCGCGCGAATCCCGACGCGTCGCCGTACTGGGAACAGTTTGAGATTCCGTATCGTCCGAATCTCAACATCATTTCGTGCTTGATGGAGATTCAGAAGAACCCGGTGAACAAATCGGGCGAGCGGACGACGCCGCCTGTCTGGTCGATGAATTGTCTCGAACAGGTGTGCGGCATCTGCACGATGATCATCAACGGGCGTGCGCGGCAGTCGTGTTCAGCGCTGATCGACAATCTCGAACAGCCGATCAAGCTGGAACCGATGTCGAAGTTTCCGAATATCCGGGACCTCGTCGTCGATCGCGGACAGATGTTCGATCACTTGCGTCGGGTTCATGCGTGGATCGAGTTGGACGGCACTCACGATCTCGGGCCTGGACCGCGGATGGACCAGGACGAGGTGCAGGAGCGATACGCTTACTCACGTTGCATGACTTGCGGGTGTTGTTTGGAAGCGTGTCCGCAGTACGAGGGCGACAACTACATTGGGCCACAGGCGATCGCGCAGGTCCGTCTGATGAACATGCATCCGTCGGGAAAGATGACGAAAAGCGAACGTCTCGAAGCGATCATGGGTGAAGACGGCATCACGAATTGCGGCAACGCGCAGAACTGCGTGAGGGCGTGTCCGATGAACATCCCGCTGACGCGCGCGATCTACGAAGAGAACCGCGAAACCGTGATCCATGGTCTACTTGGATGGCTTAAAGGGTAACCACAAAAGGCACAAAAAAGCACAAAAGGCACAAGAGAAAGAGAGGTAGAGAACGAAGTCAACTTTCTCTCTCTGTCTTTGTGCCTTTTGTGTTTTTTGTGCCTTTTGTGGCTAAATACCTAACACGTCCACCAGTTCCTGCACAGCGGACGCACTCTTCTGCAACGCGATTCTCTCTTCCGCCGTCAGGTTGATCTCGATGATCTGTTCCAACCCGCGTGCGCCGAGTTTGCACGGCACGCCGACGTAGAGACCGTTGATCCCATACTCACCTTCGAGATACGCAGCGCACGGAAGAATCTTTCGCTTGTCCTTGAGGATCGACTCCGTCATCTCAACAGCCGCTGCTGAAGGCGCGTAGTACGCCGAACCAGTCTTCAACAAACTCACGATCTCAGCGCCACCACCCGCGGTCCTCTTGACGATCGCGTCGATCTGATCTTTCGGCAGCAACTCCGTAATCGGGATACCCGCGCAAGTCGAGTAGCGCGGCAGCGGCACCATCGTGTCGCCATGTCCGCCCAGTACGAACGCCGTGACGTTTTCGACCGAGACGTTCAGCGCTTCAGCAAGGAAGCAACGCATGCGCGCCGAGTCGAGCACGCCGGCCATTCCGATCACGCGATGTTTCGGCAAACCGGATCGTTTGAGCGCCACCTGGCACATTGCGTCGAGCGGGTTCGAGACGATGATCAGGATCGAATTGGGCGAGCGTCTGACGCATTCGTCGACCACTTGCGAAACGATTCCGGCGTTGGTCTTCAACAGATCGTCGCGGCTCATTCCCGGTTTACGCGCGAGTCCGGCGGTAATGATCACGACGTCGGAGTCCGCCGTATCGTCGTAAGTGTTGGCGCCGGTCATCCGCACGTCGAAACCTTCGACCGGTGCGGCTTGAGCGAGGTCCAAAGCCTTGCCTTGCGGCACACCCTCGACGATGTCGACGAGCACTACGTCGCCCAGTTCCTTTGCGGCCAGCCAGTGTGCCGCAGTTGCGCCGACGTTACCTGCGCCGACCACAGTAATCTTCTTTCGCGCACCCATTCGCTTTATTCCTTCGATTAAGAATGTAGGATTTGAAGAGGGCGAGTTTACAAAGCGGTCGAAGAGAGTGTCAAATCAGCTCTGTTTTAGTTATGGACATCGACGACGACAACCCGTTTCCCGAACCAGTCGAGATCGAGATCACCGACGTGTTCGATCTTCACACGATCCAGCCGCGGGACGTGAAACGTGTCGTCGAGGAGTATCTGGAGATCGCGCACGAGAAGGGTTTCAGATGCGTGCGCATCATTCACGGAAAAGGCATTGGCGTGCAACGCGAAATGGTGCGTTCGATCCTCGCGCGCACGTCTTTTGTCTCAGATTGGACTGACGCCCCGCCCGGCGCCGGTGGCCTCGGCGCAACGATCGTGATGTTGAAATCTGACGCTTCTTAATAGCCGGTCTCGGCGGCAATCGCGGCATTGCCTGCGAACGGTGAGTTCGCCAGGGCCTGCCGCATCAATATTTGCGAGATCGCGACCAAACCGAACGTTCCCATACTCAATGCGACTATGAAGATGAGTATCAGTGAGGCGCGTATTAAGGATTCATATAAAACCAGCTTGTCGTCTTTCATAACAACCCTTCCAGTGGTGAAGATCGATACCAAAGGAAGAAGTTGCTGAACCGATCAGCTTATTACTACTGCGTCCCAGGAAGAATAAACAACAATCATTACTCGCATTTTTGACTCTCCTGGAGATTACGGCCCGGCGTCATAGTACTTCTTCAGGTACTTGCCGTAGATCAGCTTTCGGTCGAGTGGTCCCCAGATTCGGGAGTCGCTCGAGTTGTCGCGGTTGTCGCCGGCGACGTAATAACGATCCTCGGCGAGTGTCACCGGTACCGAACTCCGCTTCGACTCGTCAAGTTTGGGATCGATGTACGGCTCGTCGAGAGGTTTTCCATTCACAAAGAACTTACCTTCGCGAACCTCGACGGTTTCATACGGCAAACCGATAATGCGTTTGATGTAACTGAAATCCTGATCGAACGGAACGTAGAAGACGACGATATCGCCGCGTTCAAGATTCTGAGGATTTCTCTCGATAATAATGCGGTCGCCATCATTTAGCGCCGGCGCCATCGCCACCCCGACAACCTTGATCGGCGCAAGCGAAGCCATCGACGAACACGCGGCGAAGATCAGCATCGAGCAAGCAAGAATGATGATGTGACGTTTCATGCTAATGGTGATGCGCACAATATTTTAGGGACCTCGCCAACGTCAATAGCCGGCATTCGCTCCATTCCTTAGAACCCGCCTCATTAGAATCGGCCCGAAACGTTTTTTCATTTTCTAACATTACGGATGAGCAGAGTCAGTCGCAGGAACTGAACTCCCGACCACTAATCGGCCGCCATTCCTAAAGGAGCCCTCATGACCCTTGGCATCTTGAACACCGTTATCGCACTCGTCGTCGTGCTGCTGGTTCTAAGTCTGCTGGTGCAATCGGTGCAGACGTTAATTAAGAAACTACTGAAGCTGAAGTCTGGTCAGATCAAAGCGTCGTTGGAGGACCTGTACGAACAGGCCATTGAGCGCACCGACACGCCGACTCCCTCATTTTTGACACGTCTGATGACCAAACTGCGAAAGCCGTTTAAGCGCGGCTCCGTGGAAAAGTCCAATGCGGAACGATTCAGCGAAGGCATCCTGAACGAATTCAAGGCTATCGGCCGAGTTACGGTCTTCGGAAGACCTGTTCTCGACTCGCTTTCCAAAGAAGATCTTTTGAAGGTAATGGGAAAGCTCGAGCTCGAGCGTTTCTTCCCTAAGTACATCGCCAAATTCGATGAGCTTCGAACACACATAACCAATCTTGGCGAAGCAATTCGACGCATTAGCGAAAACGAAGCGTTGCGCGGTGCGGTCAGCACCAAGGTGGCGGAACTCCACGCCGTGCTCGATCCCGTCTCTAACGACATCGAATCGATCGCGAAGGTCGAGACGGAAAACGGCGATGAGGTTAGGTCAAGAACCCTGTTCGCCGACCTGCTGCGTCTCAAAAAACTCGATATCCGCCAATTACTCGAATTGCTTGAACAAGCGCAGACTGCGCTAACAGAGGAGAAAAGCTCCGCCGTCAACTCCCGCGACCGGGAAATGGTTGATAAACTCATGGAACTCTCTGAACTCCTGAACTCTGCCACGACTCTTGTCGGCGGGCTCACTAAGAAGTTCGACGATGCAGTAATGCCGTTGCGTAACAAGCGCGAACAAGTGGAACTCTGGTTCGACACGATCACGCAAAGCTTCGACGAGCGTTACACGCGGCACATGAGAACGGTGTCGATCCTGATCAGTATCGTCGTCGTCATCCTGCTCAATGCAAACTTCTTTCGCGTTTACAAAAACATTTCCACGAACGAAGTACAGCGGAATCTGATTGCCGAGAGTGGTACTGGAGTATTGGAACTCGCGCGCAGATCCGTTCCAACACCCTCTCCATCTACCGTCACCATCGCCGTCTCCGGCCGCCTCGGCGCCTGGGGCCACGCGGTCAACTGCGGCGGGCGTGTCTACGGCTTCAGCGTCGGCGTCACCGTCGCCGAGTCCGAGCCCGTCTGTGGACGTGGTAGCCGTGATTCAAGAAACGCAGAAGGACATCGACGAACTTACCCGCACTTACGAGGGGTTCGGGTTTAGTCCGCTAACCTGGAAACAAGTTGTTACGTCCTACAAGGGCTTTCTTGGCAGCCAGACGCAAGTGAGAAATGCCGGCGGTGATATTCTGAACGCCGCCGGAAAACCGATCCCGCGTGGATGTGAGAACGACGCAGACGATGTTATGGCCCAGAACTCCTGCACGCCGGCTTGGCGAGATCAGACGAGTTCGGAATGGCGGGCAAGTCGTCGAGCGGACATTTTCACGATTTTCGGCTGGGCCATCATGACAATGTTGCTCAGCGTCGGCGCGCCGTTCTGGCAGGACACTCTGGAATCGCTCTTTGGCATCAAGAATCTCCTGCGCCAAAAGAGCGCGACGCAAAACATCGAAGCCCAGAGCGGCGCCGGCCAGCCGCGCGAGTAGCGTTATCTCTGACGAATTCTTAACTTTAACGCGCCCAAAGATCAGTTACCTTCTTCATTCTTGTTTACTTACGGCAGGGATATTTATCTCGTCATGTGCATCGACGACGAGGCATAATCTGCTTCAAAATGAAGAATCGTCAAGTCAGTTTGGCGAAGAACTTCGGTAGATTGATAACCAGGAAGAGGCGTCGCCGGCAAATACCATGAGTCAAACCAGAACTGCCCTACGAAACAGCGGAGTGCTGCTGTTTGTTTTATCACTGTCCGTCTTTGCGCAAACACCCGAGGCCCCGAACTCACTTCCCAAACTGCTTTCGCTGCGCGAGCAGGTGGCCGTGCGGGAGGGCTGGCTCAAAAAGCGGCTCGATACGATGCTGCTGCCGATGATGCGTCGACAGAACATCGCGATGTGGATCGTAACCAACGAGGAGTTTCACGCCGACCCCGTAACGGCCCACATCGCGCCTCCTCTTCCTTACGTTGGCCGGCGTGACTTTTTCATTTTTGCGGATCGCGGAGGAAACAAGCTCGATCGGATCGCTATCATCCGCTATCCCGAAGAACACTTGCGCCTTTTCTTCGAGGTCTTGAATCCTCCCGGCAAAGAGATCGCCGCAACACTGCGTCGTGTTGTCGAAGAACGAAACCCCAAAACAATAGCTCTCAACATCGGAGGAATGCGTGGAGCAACCGACGGTCTCACTCATGAGTTACACAATTTTTTGACACAAACTCTTGGTCCAACCTATGCCTCACGATTTGTCTCTGCCGCTCCGCTGATCGTCGAATACATGGACACGCGTTTGCCGGAAGAGCTTGAACACTACCGCACGGCAGTGGCGGTTACTGACATCCTGACGCAGCGCGCGTTTTCAAACGAGGTGATTACACCGGGCAAGACTACTGTCGGCGATGTTCGCTGGTGGTTTATGCAACAAGTGAACAACCTGGGATTGGATATTTGGTTTCAGCCTGATTTGCGTATTCAACGACACAATAGAGAAGCTCGGAAGACGCTCGATTTTCTTAGTGTGGCCGATGAGTCCGCCGTCATCCAGCGCGGTGATGTCATTCACATCGATTGTGGAGTGAATTACATGGGACTCAGTACGGACTGGCAAAAGATGGGATATGTACTGCGACAGGATGAGCAGGACGTTCCGGAGGGACTTAAGAAAGCTTTGGCGAATACTAATCGACTTCAGGATGCATTGTTCGCTCACATTAAACCCGGAGCCAAAGGCTTTGAGGTCTACGACGCGACGATGGCCGACATGAAAAAGCTCGGGATCGAAGCGATGATCTATTCACATTCAGTTGGTACTCAGGGACACGCACTAGGCGCGAGCATCGATTTCCGTCGTCCGTCTGCCGCCTCTTCGCTGGAGCCGCCGTTCCGCGAAGGTTCGTACACGGCAATTGAGTTGAACACCAGTACACCGGTTCCGGAATGGGGCGGTCAGAAAGTAACGATCATGATGGAAGACGATGCGTATCTGACCAAAGACGGAATGAAATGGTTTCGTCCGCGACAGACGGCTTTTTATTTAATCCGTTAACCGGCTGCCCGCCATGACACCGTTATTGGAAGTAATCGCGTGTTCGGTCGCGGACGCTGTCGAAGCCGAGAAAGGCGGAGCAAGCCGGCTCGAGATCGTAAGAGATCTTCGGCGAGGCGGACTGACGCCGCCACTCGAACTCGTTGCGGAGATTAAGCGGGCCGTCAAGTTGCCGCTGCGAGTAATGCTGCGTGAAAGTGATGGCTTCGAGACGAGCAGCGCTGACGAGATCGATCGTTTGTGTGCCGCTGCACTGCAATTTGCGTCGCTTGACGTCGATGGTTTTGTGCTTGGGTTTTTGAAAGACGGTCGAGTGGATGTGGAACGAACGCAACGCGTGCTGGCGTGTGCTCCGCGGGTGCGAGCAACATTTCACCACGCGTTCGAAAATGCGAGCGATAAGTTCAGTGCATTACGTCTAATCAAGACGTTGCCGCAAGTCGACCGAGTTCTCAGTAGCGGAGGCGCAGATGATTTGGAGTTGCGAGTGCAGCGGCTGGGCCAGTACGCGAAAGCGGCGTCACCCGAACTAACGATTCTTGCCGGCGGGGGTATAGACGGTGATGCGCTTTTGAAGATTGGACGCGAGACGAACATTCGCGAATTTCATGTTGGACGTGCCGCGCGTGCCGGATTTCATGTTGAGGGTGATGTGCAAGCATCGCTCGTGAGTGAGTTGGTTAAGAAGCTCGAAGACATCTAAGAATCGGAAAGTTTTTTTGTTGACAGTAGTTCGTTACGAAACCATGACGCGCCGGGAACGCTCTATTTCACCAAGTACTGGTGCAGCACTTGGACGCGATGCTAGACTGTCGATATGTTGAGAAACAAATAGCTATGTCAACCAGTGTAGAACAACTAGCTAAACAAGCAATGTCTTTGCCGAGCGAGTCGCGAGCACGACTCGCTGATCTTCTAGTAGAAAGCCTTAACGGCGAAGACCTCGGTGAAATCGAGCGACTATGGATCACTGAGGCAAAACGGCGGCGCGATGAAATGCGTACCGGAACAGTTGAACCAGTTGACGGTGAGGAAGGTTTGCGCGCAGTCCGTGACTTGCTCCAGGGATGAAATATGCGTTTCATCCTGAGGCTTTAGAGGAATATCGCCAAGCAACGCTTTGGTACGCCAGGCGGGACCAACGAGCTGCACTGAACTTCGTCGCCTCAATCGAAGAAGCTATTAAGCGGGTTGTTGATGCTCCACAACGATGGCGCGTGATAGATGAGGACATTCGCCGCTGCCTCACACGCGTTTTCCCTTACGCAATTCTCTACACACTAGAAGCCAACTCGATACTCGTTGTTGCCGTTATGCACTGCAGCCGAGAACCCGGATACTGGAAGACGAGAATTCAGAAGTCCGAAGATTAATTCGATGGGCGCCAGGTGAATTCTTCTACTAATAGCGGAACCTGTATTCTTAATTGCCGATCTTGACGCCAACATGTGTGCGAATGCGTGTGCGGAGCGGGAAAACTGGTGCCCCCGGCGCGATTCCAACGCGCGACCTTCCGCTTAGGAGGCGGACGCTCTATGCAGCTGAGCTACGGGAGCACTGGCTCCTCATCCTAAATGGTAAAGCGGGAATGGTAAAGCGCCCTCACTTGGACCAACACTAACACTCCTCCTCCCCGAAATTATTGACAAAGGTGGTCCACGGGAGTACGCTCCCGCCGCTATTGCGCAAACCCCCATTCCAAAACCCCGCCTAAAGGAGAAAACATGGCTACCTCAACTACCAGAGCACGTACTGCTCAAGTGCAGGTACAGACCGTCAACAAACGCTCAGTGATCACCGTTTTTGTTCCGCCAAAACCACGCGCAGCCGAACTCGATAACCTGAACAAATTCCTCGTCGACAAGGTTATTAAAGACCTTACCGGTTGTCCCTGTATGTCAGGCCTCGCTGACGTGATTCTGAAGGACGATCTGGTCGACTCAATCAAGATCGATCTCGCGACCGGAAAACTCGGATAGAAATCTTTACCAACAACTCAAACCTTGAATCAGGTGAGTAACAACACACTCATCAAGCCGGTGGTGGGTCTTCTCTATAACCCTGCCGTACCAGGCGTCCTCGATTACGCAGGCGAACTCGTCAGTTACCTCGAAATAATCCCGGATCGTCTTTGGTACGATTTTGGTCGCGCGGAGGCCCGCCACAACCGCTTCAACCAGGTGCAAGGCGCTGTCGACACTCTCAAACGTTACGCGGAGGGACGCACTGTCGCGGGACATGGCATCGGTCTTTCACTTCCCAGCGCGATGCCACTCGATCAGGATCTCCTGAATGAAGTTGTCAGTGCGGCAAACGCCTTCGACTTCCCCTGGTATAGCGAACATCTCAGCATGTTTCTAACGCCGCATGGAAGTGTTCCAAACGCGCAAGCCGGTCTTGGTCTACCGGTGCTCTACAACGAAGAAACTCTCGCGATACTCAAAACCAAACTGCAACAGATCAGCAGCGCCCTCAACTGCCCCGTGCTGCTGGAGAACGGAAGCATCTTCACGCCGATACCAGAAATGGAGATGACCGAAATGGAATTCTTCAGTCGTCTATATAAGGAAGCCGATTGCGGGATGCTCCTGGACCTGCACAATCTATACGTCTCGTCGCGCAACGGCAGCGTCGAACCTCATGAGTATTTGAGCCGGTTGGATCCAACTGTCGTCGGTGAGATTCACATGGCAGGCGGCGATGAACTGCTCGGCTTCTACACCGATTCACACTCGCGATTCACGCCCGAGGAAGTGTGGTCTCTCGCATTTGAGTTCGTTCCTCGCTTTCCGAACTTGCGCGCAATCATCTTCGAATTTCATGAATCATATTTCGAACGGTTGGGCCTGCAAGGCATTGCGAAAGAACTGGAGAAACTCCACGAGTTGGCGGCAACTGCCGGACAGCACGCACGTGCAGAACAGTCATGTTAGTTGAATTCCAACAAGCGTTCGCCGATCTCGTTGCCTCGCCTGAACTTTGCGTAAGCGTGCGGGTGAATCCTGAGTTGCTGCAGGAGCGATATCAATTATCGCCACAGGAGTTCCGGCAGTTGGTGGCCGTCGTGAACCATCCCGGAATGGAATGCAATTGTATGCTCTACAGAGCAAATCGACTGGTGCCGCTGGCCCTTAATCTTCCCGAATTGTGTAAGGCACTTGGGAAGAAACTACCTGACACTCTCACACGCTATTGGGCCACGTACCGCTACGGCGACTCCCATTTCTTACTTGAATGTCAGCGCTTCTGTGCGTTTGTAGAACAACTGCTGACAGACGGAGAGCCATTGGGTGACGAAGTTCGCCTCGCTTTAGAACGCGAATCGCCGGTGATGGCACTTCGCGTTCAAGCAAGCTCAAAGACTAATCACGATTGATATTTGATTAGCGATCTTACGTCGTAGCCAGTCAACTTCTCACGACCCGGCAGGAATTCGAGTTCAACGACGAAGACCAACCCGACAACTGTCCCGCCCAGTTGCTCAACCAGATCGACAACAGCCCGCGCGGTGCCGCCGGTGGCGAGCAGATCGTCGGCGATGATCACGCGATGACCGTCGCCGACTGCGTCGCGATGGATCTGAAGCGTGTCTTGCCCGTACTCGAGATCGTAAGAGATCTCAGCGCATTCGGCCGGAAGTTTGCGCGGCTTGCGCACCGGCACGAACCCGGCGCCAAGGTGATACGCGAGCGCGGGCGCGAAGATGAAGCCACGCGCTTCGACGCCGATCACCGAGTCGATCTTTTCACCTTCAAACTCCTTCGCCAGCGCGTCGACCGTGTTGCGCAAGCCTTCGGGATGCTTCAAAAGCGTGGTGATGTCGTAAAAATTGATGCCGGGCTTCGGAAAGTCCGGCACTTCGCGGATTAGGGATTTGAGATGGTCCATGTTTGAGTTATTTGAAAATACGGATTCCTATCTTTCAATTCGAAACGCAGAATACAAGCCGGTCGGATCCAGGTTTATTTCTTCGAGTTGATCCACCACGGACCATTGCGGTCCGGTAGCCAGATCCTGCTTAAACGCTTCCACACTAGTCGCCGGTCCTTCAGCCAACGCCTCTACTGTTCCATCAGGACAGTTGCGAACGTAACCAACAACCTGGTGTCGCGCGGCAGCGCGTTGCGCGAAGAAGCGATATCCAACTCCCTGAACTTCGCCTCGTATCAAAAACTTTCGCGCTACTTGCACTTAAAAAGCTCTCCCTGCTTGTCCTTCTCCAGCGTAAAGGTCTCGTCATCAAAACCTTCAAGCTTCAGCGTCAGCTTCATCTTGTTGCCACTAATCGATCCGGCATACTTCGCCGGATGCGATTGCGGTTGCTCGTCGGCGTGTATCGGTCCACCACGCTCGGGCGTGTGCGTCCCGCGCAAGTTAAACCGCCCACCAGCATCAACAACCAGCGGACCTTCAATCACGCCATGCGCGCAGTCGTATTCGATCGACGCCGACTTCGATCCGACCTCGATATTGATATGCTCACCACCCCACACGCCGGTCGGAATCCTTTGCATATCAGTCGCGCTCGCACACGAAATCAGGAAGATAACAACAAGAACTCGGATGCCGCTCCATAACATTGCGTCGCATTGTAGCCCAAACCGAAACTTTCTCTATAATCACGGCGTATCACGCTCTTCTGCGCCGCTCAAACCTCAAGACAACGACTCTTTCAAAGTGAGGACGCCCAAAAACATGCGACGATTTGTAGCTACATCCATTGCCGTGGTGCTGTTGGCAACCGCGGCGTTCGCCGACACAACTCCCAAACCGCTCAACGTGCCCGTCGTCTATTACAAACTCCCGAACGGCCTCAAAGTGGTCATCTCAGAAGATCACATGGCGCCGGTTGTAACGGTCGCCGTCTATTACAACGTCGGCTTCCGTCTCGAACCGAAAGGCCGCACCGGCTTCGCGCACCTCTTCGAGCACATGATGTTTCAAGGCTCGGCGAACGTGAAGAAGTTCGAACACGCGAAGTTTGTCGAAGCAAACGGCGGCAGTCTCAACGGCCACACCGACTTCGACTACACAAACTACTACCAAACGCTTCCCAGCAACCGCGTCGAACTCGGCCTGTGGCTCGAATCGGATCGCATGCGTTCACTCGACATCAGCGATGAGAACCTGAAGAACCAGCAGAACGTCGTGAGCGAAGAGGTACGCGTCAACGTGCTCAACCAACCGTACCAGTTGTTCGAATGGATCAGTCTCTGGGAGAACGCGTTCACTAACTGGAACAACTCGCACAACGGTTACGGCGAACTCGCAGAGATCAACGCCGCAACGATCGAAGACGTGCGCAGCTTTTTCAAAACTTATTACGCGCCGAACAACGCGGTGCTAACGGTCGTCGGCGACGTCGACGTGAACGACGTGAAGAAGATGGTCGAGAAATACTTCGCGAGCATCCCCATTCAACCGGCGCCGAAGCGCGCAGACCTTACCGAACCGCCGCAGACCAAAGAGAAACGCGTTGCGCAAACAGACAAACTCGCGAATCTTCCGGCACTCGCAACCGGCTATCACCTGCCGCCGCAGAGCTCACCCGACTTCCCGGCGATGGCCCTGCTGGTACGAATCCTTCAAACCGGCGAAAGCTCGCGCTGGTATCAACGGCTGGTGAAAGAGAAAGAGTTGACACTCGATCTCAGTGGCGGCCTCAACTACTTCGGCAACGAGTTTGACTACACCGGGCCGATGATCATGACGACGCGAACCACTTACAAACCCGGTCACACGGGAGACGAAGTTCTGCGTGAGATGGACGCAGTGATCGCCGACATTACGACCAAAGGCGTAACCGACAAAGAAGTGGCGAGCGCCAAAGTGGGGTATCGTTCAAACTTCTACAGCCAGATCGAGGGCAGCATGGGCAAGGCGCATCTACTCTCCGCACTCGCTCTCTTCCGCGACGACCCGCAGCAGATCAACTCGCTGTTGACGCCGTTTGAAAACGTCACCGCCGCGCAAATCAAAGCGGCTGCTGCGAAGTATCTCGTGCCGGCAAATCGCACGGTGATCGATCGCGTCCCTGAGAAGAAAGGCACAAACTAATGAAAACCATACTCGCCATAATTTCGCTGACGTTGTTTTTATCTCCCACACTCGCGCAACAAAAAACTCCGCCAGCGCCAGGTCCGGCGCGACCGTTGAACCTGCCCAAGATCACTGAAAAGAAACTTCCGAACGGACTAACAGTCGTGCTCGCGCCGCTGCCGAACGTGCCGAAGATCTCCTCGGTCCTGACGTTTCGCTCGGCAACAACGGCGAGCGATCGACAAGCACATCCCGGCATCGCGCAGATCGCCGCCGGCGTCGCAAACGAAGGCACCGACACGCGCACCAGCAAGCAACTAAAGGAAGAGCTCCGCTCTATCGGCGGCGGCCTCTCGCTTGGCAGCGACGCGGATTCGACGACGATGGAGGCTTCGTCACTCTCCGAGTTCTCGACGAAGCTGTTTGAACTGATGAGCGACGTGGCCCAACATCCTTCATTCCCCGAGACCGAAGTGAAGTTGGCCCAGGAAAATACGATCCAGCAGATTCGTGCCGGCCGCGCGGATCCGGGATTCCTCGTAAACGAACGTTTTCAAAAAGCGATCTACGGCGATCATCCGTACGGCTTCGTCGTTGCCGATGAGAAGTCGATCAACGCATTGACGCGAGCAGACCTGCGCGCGTTTGTTGCGAAGTACTACATCCCAAACACGTCGCACTTGATCGTCGTCGGCGACATCGACGTCGACAAGACGTTCGCGGAGATCGAAAAAGCATTCGGTAGTTGGAAAAGCGGCGCCGCACCGCCGGACGAAAATCCACCGGTGCCGAAGCGTGACAAGCGTCAGATCTATTTCGTGAATCGTCCCGGCTCGATCCAGTCGGCGATCTACATCGGCAACGTCAGCATTCCACGCAAAGACAAAGACTACTTCGCGCTGCGCACTGCCGATACGATCTACGGCAGCTCGTTCTACTCGCGATTGACACGCAACATTCGAGAGTCGAAGGGTTACACCTATTCGCCGTTCAGCAACTCGAATACCCGCGCGAGGACTGGCGCGTTTATGGCCGGTGCGTTTGTGCGTAACGAAGTGACTGGTCCAACGCTGCTGGAGATCTTCTACGAGCTCGATCGCATGCGCGTGCTTCCGGTCACCGACGAAGAACTAAGCGCCGCGAAGGAATACAGCACCGGCAACTTCTCGGTGGAGCTTGCGAGCCAGTTTGGTCTCGCCGGACGCATCAACACGGTCTACACGTACGATCTCGACAAGAGTTTTATCAACGACTTCCGGCCCAGGATCGACGCCTTGACCACGGCCGACATTCAAAGAGCGGCGGCGAAGTACTTCGATACGTATCGCGCCGCAATCGTTATCGTCGGCGATTGGGAGAAGGTGAAGGACCAGGTGACCCCGTTCGGCGAGGTGACCATCTACGACTCCGAGGGCAATGTTGTTAAATTAACCTCCACAGATTGAGCAGATCTGTGTAATCTCTCGGGCTAATGCGCGACGACGACGTCACTCGCAAGCTCGATACGCCAAAGTCCACGACGTCACGCGCATCGTTCGATTCAATCGACGATGCGCGTTTTGTTTCGGGAACCATCCTCGCCGACCGTTATCGAATCGTTGGTCTACTCGGAAAGGGCGGGATGGGTGAGGTCTATCGCGCCGACGATCTCAAGCTCAGCCAACCGGTGGCGCTGAAGTTTCTGCCGGACCGTCATCTCAGCGACGGCGCAGCGCTCGCGCGCTTTCATCGCGAAGTGCGCGTCGCACGTCAGGTTTCGCACAAGAACGTCTGCCGCGTTTACGACATCGGCGAGATCGACGGACGGCACTTTCTGTCGATGGAGTTCATCAAAGGCGAGGAGCTCTCTTCCCTGCTCCGCCGCATCGGCCGTCTTCCCAGCGACAAGGCACTACAAATCGCACGTCAGATCTGCGCTGGTTTAAGCGCCGCGCACGACAGCGGCATCCTGCATCGCGATCTGAAACCGGCGAACATAATGATCGACGCCGAGGGCAACGCGCGCATCACCGACTTCGGTCTCGCCGGACTCGCCGAGGAGATTCGCGAAGACGAGATGCAGGCAGGAACTCCCGCGTACATGGCGCCGGAACAGTTCGAGGGCGACACGCCGACTATCCGCAGCGACATCTTTTCGCTCGGAGTCGTTCTCTACGAACTCTTCACCGGCAAACGCGCGTACGAAGCTGCAACGCTCGCCGAACTGATCAGACTTCGCCGCAGCGATTCGACGCCGACCAATCCAACAGCAATCGTCAAAGATCTCGATCCCGTAGTCGAGCGCGTGATCGAACGTTGTTTGCAAAAGGATCCGTCGTCTCGACCTGCGTCGGCGTTGCAGGTTGCGGCCGCGCTTCCGGGTGGCGATCCGATCGCCGCAGCCCTCGCAGCCGGCGAAACACCATCGCCGGAGATGGTCGCAGCGGCGCCGAAAGCAGGCGCGTTGCGGCCGGTGGTTGCAGTCGGGAGTCTCGCAGCAGTGTTCGCGTCTCTGGCGTTTCTGTCTGGTCACGTCGATTTACTGGCGCGCCGAACGGAACGTGCCGCTCGAAAAGCCGCCCGAGGTCCTTGCCGAACGCTCACGCGAGATCATCTCCAGTTTGGGTTACGAAAACCGACCGGTGGACCAGGCGTACGGCTTTACTCTCGACGAGAGCTTCTACCGTCATCTGCAAACGACCGGATACACGCAATGGAAACTCGCGCGGGCAGGACAACCACTCACGGTCTACTTCTGGTACCGGCAAGCACCGCGCTATCTGATCGCAGACGGTTCCGTGCTCGTGACATACCGATAATCCGTCGCTCAACGTCGCCGGCATGACAAACATCGCGCTCGATCCGAAAGGACGACTCGTTAGGTTCGATCGTGTTCCGCCGCAAGTCGACACGCCGGAGACGATTCGCAGGTCAACGGAATGGGCGCCGTTGTTTGCCGCCGCGGGACTGCCGCTCGATAAAGTATCTGGTTACCGAACCCAGATGGACGCCGTCGATGTACGCCGATCAACGCGCCGCGTGGGAAGGTCCACACGTGGACCATCCTGACATTCCGATCCGGATCGAGGCCGCGTCGTTCAAGGGACAAGTCGTGCACTTCGAAGTCATCTTTCCCTGGGACCCGCCGCTGCGTCAGGAAGAGCAAACATCGGGCGCCGGTCAACGCCTCGCAACCATCCTTTTGTTCCTCGTGTTTTGCGCGATCTTTATCGGTGCGGGATTGATGGGCCGCAACAACCTGAAGGCTGGCCGCGGCGACAGGCGTGGCGCATCACGACTCGCGATGTTCATTTTTCTGCTGTCGGCGGCAGGTGGTCTAATCGGTGCGCATCACGTTCCGATACTCGGCGAAGAGCTCGACATCATCTTTCTGATCGTCGCTTACTCGATCACGTCTGCTGCCTTAACGTGGCTGCTCTACATCGCCCTCGAACCACACATTCGCCGCCGCTGGCCCAGGCTGATCATCTCGTGGAGCCGTTTGATGGCCGGCAATTTTCGCGATCCGATGGTCGGCCGCGACCTATTGATCGGCGGACTGCTCGGCCTGCTACATGGCGCATGCATCGCGATCGGAACACTGCTGCCTCGTATCTTCGGCGTCGACTCTCCACCAGTCGTCATCGGCAACCTCCTCACGCTGGGCAGCGTACGAACGTTGTTCGGCGTGTTTCTCAACTCGCACGTCGTAATGAGCATCTTCTCAGGCTTTGGATTACTGTTCTTCCTGTTACTGCTCTACATCGTCCTGCGACGACAATGGCTCGCGGCCGCGGCGATGTTTCTCATCGTGCTGCTGATTGAGTTGTCGGCGTTTGCCGCTGCGGGGCCGCGGCTTTTCTGGATCGCGTCAACGCTGATCGCGCTGACGGTTGTGACGGTGGTGGCGCGGTTTGGACTACTGGCGACGATGGCCCATCAACTCTTCTTCTTCATGGCCATCATGTATCCGCTGACGACTGACTTTTCAGCCTGGTTTGCGCCGCCGATGGTTTTCGCGCTGGCGGTGGCGGTGGGGTTAGCTGTGTATGGCTTCTACACTTCACTCGGAGGCCAATCGCTGTTTGGCAACGGCCTGCTGAAAGACGATTAGCGAATTACGACAACAGCCACCACACGTAGTTGCTCACGTGGTTAATCATCGAACCGCCATCTCTCATCAACCCGGTCACAATCGGAATCAAACGATCGCCGAGCAGGAAAGGCGTCAGCGCCACCGAGACCGACGAAAAGATCAGCACGTTTGAAGTAGCTTCTGACAAATCATTCTTCTTCATAGTTTCAACCTCGGGGCGCGGAAACTTGTGAGACTTGGGCGCGCTCCACAGGGAGTGCACCCTACCCTTCACACAGCAAGCAACATGCCGTCGTGGCCCTAAAAACGGGCCTTTCGCGAAACTCCTTACGTAGCTTTTGTTTATAGATTTCCGCCGGAAAATCCGCGCTCGCGAGCGGTCGTTCAAACACCGGTCAGGCTGATGAACGCGATGATTGCTGTTACCAAAGTGACGAGGTTTCAGTCGGTTCTACCGCATCAACTCATTTTGACTTCACGATCAGTCACGTTGGACCAATCTGATTGATCTTCAGTCACGCTGTCCCCATTTGCCTCAATAATCGTTTGAATTATTTAAAGGGAACCTTTGTGGCACCACTCTTGCTCAAGGGGCCGCGATGGTCAGTGAGATTTGACCACCGCGATTCTGATTGGACCACAACGATGGACGTGCAAAACACAAAAGCTACTTTGAAGACGCGCAAGCGCAACGGGTTCTCCATGGTCGAGATCCTGATCATGGCGGCGATCCTTTCGATCGTTACCGCGTTCGGACTCATGGGTATCACTCGCGCTCGCGCTTCTGTCCGGCTCTCCGGCGCCGCGCGCGAGTATGCGACCTACATTGAGAAGGCGCGCATGCACTCGATTCGCAACCACGCCGACGACGACAGCAACCGCGCCAACGTCGCAATCAAGGACGCCAAGACTTCGTACGACGTGACGATGGATGTCGACGGCGACGGCGACATGGACATCAGGACCATCGGCCTTCCCGACGGCGTGAGCTTCGAAACTGTCGAAACGATCGGTTTCGACTGGCGCGGCCGCACCGTGAGCATCGTCGACGGCGTCACTACAACGAACGCCCAGGTCTCGATCAGATTGAAGAACAGTTCCGACTCCGTGTCGGTCGACGTCACCGGTTCAGGCGACATCACGATCGACAGTCGCGTGTTTGACGACTCAGTACCGAATGTGAACCTGCGAGTCGCCGATCTCTCGTCGGGCGCAACACCGACGCCAACCCCGAACGGCGAGACGGTGCCGGCGCCAACGCCCGAAGGTGGTGATACGCTGCCCGGCGCAGATCCGACACCGCCGCTCACCGACGGAACAGCAGCAGAGCCGACTCCATCTCCGATCGTCAGTGACGATCCCGATGCCGAATCCAACGCCGACGCCAACATCGACACCGACTCCAACACCAACGCCAACCGCGACTCCGAGTCCAACGCCTACGCCCGTGCCGTGCACGATCACAACGGATCCGGCGAACCTGAGTCTGAGCCTCGACGGTACGACGACGATCAAAGTCAGTCACAATGGCAACAGCAGCGTCAGCATCAGCGCAACGTTCGAGCAAGCCTTCCGACCTTCAAGTAACGCCGGGTGGTTCTCAGACGGTCAGCGCCGGCGGTGCAGCAACATTCACTCTCAAGTCAAAGAGATCACTCGGAGTTTACAGCGTCACGTTCAGTGCCGGTTGCGGTTCGAAAACGGTGCCTGTGATCGTCCTGCTCTAAGGTGAAACGAAGAAGAGGCCGTAAATGAAAACGAACCGAAAGAAAACAGCACGGAACGACAAACAGGGCGAGCGCGGGTTCACCCTGATCGAAACCAGCATCTCGATGGTCGTGATGATGGTTGCGGGACTCGCAGTATCTTCGCTCTTCGTCTTCTCGTTGCAGAACAACGTGGGCGGCGGCGACCGCGCGCTCGCGCTGGCCGTGGGCCAACAGCAGTTGGAACAACTCAGAAGCGTCGCCTACGAAGACACGACGCTGACTGTCGGTACCACCACGTCAACGGTGAGCAACGGCGAACGAGGTTATACCGTCGTCAAGACCATTGCCGAACAACTTAACGACGACGACTCCTCCAAGAAGCTCAAGACGATCACGATCGTCGTGACGCCGACCGACGGCGCACCTTCCTGGACACGCTCTTCCGTCACTCTTGTCTCCTACCGCTCCAGCCTCGCTTCCGGCAGTTACGCAGTCCAATAACTATTAAAGGCACAGTCATGCAGACCAACCGTTCACAAAACCAGTCCGGCTTCTCGCTTTTCGAGTTAATCATCGCGATGGGCATCACGCTCACGATCATGACGCTTTCGTGCAGCCTGCTCGCCGCGGGCTTCAGGATGCGCTCCCGCGAAGATCGAAAGTCAGACGCGATCGCCGACGTGCAGCGCGCGCTCAACATCATGACGCGCGAAATCAGTAACTCCGGTTTGAAACTGCCGTCGGGTCTCGCGGCGATCGCCGGCAACGGCATCGTCACCTCCGACACCGACAACGACGAGCTGCGCATCGTCTCCAACTTGAACGGAATGCCTGACACGGCCAACGCGTTTGTCGAAGACACTGACGTAACCGACGCCGATGAAGATGTGAAGTTTCTGATGTACGTCGACGCCGATCTGGGCCAGCGCTACATCGTGCGTTATGAGAAGAACGGATCCAATCAAACGACCGTGCTTGCGAACCGCATCGACTCGTTGGTCTTTCGTTACTACGACGAGAAGGTGACGTATGACACGACCGTCGTCGACGGTGTTAGCGACATCACCAACGTGCGCAATGCAGCCGGTAACACGGAAGCAGAAGTCTCTCCAAGTGCCGCGAAGTTTATCGTGATTGCCGTCGGCGTAACGCTGCCGGCAGTCGGCACTGCGAATACAGATGGTTATCAGCCCCCCTCCCAAATGCAACTCACCTCGGACGTAGTTCTGCGCAACTCAATCGTTTACTAAGGAGCCTGATAACAAGTCATGAAACGCGAATCGAAAATGGAAACAAGCCGCCGCTCGGATAGAAAAAGCGAACGAGGCGCTGCCCTGGTAACGATGTTGCTCGCCACGGTTTTGTTATTGGGTGCTGGTGGCGCGCTGATTCTGACGACGTCGATGTCGTCGACGACCGCGATTGGTTCAACTGCCGAAATGCAGGCGTACTACGTGGCCGAGTCGGGAATGCAGTCGGCGCTGAACGTGCTCCGCGGAAACGTGAAGCCGCTCGTCACTGAGTCGGACCGCATGAGTTTTCGCACTGCGATCATTCCTGAGATATCGAATGGTCCGGACAACACCGGCAGTCTTCGTCTTGCGGGTTGGCTTCCTTATAACAACCGGCTCGATCCGAATAGCCTGGTGCCGGTCACGATTGGAACAGTTGCCGGCGGATATCGCGTAACCGTAGAGAATCTCGATCCGGAAAGTCACATTGTCGCGTTTGAGACTTCCGGACAGATTGAAGGAAGCGATTCCGCCACCCCTTATTCGCGAACTTTCAACAGCGGCGGTACGAAGGAAGTGACGATCCGTTACGACGCTCTGGGGTCGACAACTCTGACGCCCGATCCGCATACGTTTCCCTTGACGCTCGATTCGACGTTGGGAAGTTTTGTTATCGAACGGCCGGTTGCCAGCACGGATAATGACGTCGCGATTCCCGAGACCGATTTCGAATTGACGATCACGCAGAGTTTGCCGTGGGCCGCAGTGACGACGATTGAAGGATCGCTTCAGGGTGAAGTTGACGTCGTTGGAACGACCTTGAAGGTCACGTTTGACAAGGCTTACGTGAAGGCTGACGGGACGACGTATGCGCTTAATCTTGGCGGCACGCAGGTTCTCGATCTAACGTATGCGGCCTCGCCCGCGACCACTTCGATTCCGCTGAAAGTTACGTCGCCGGATCCGAAGCGGTTGTTGATCAAGTCGTATGGCTTTGGACCACAAAAATCCGAGAAGCGGCTCGAGTTGATGGTGAATCGCGAGCATCTCGACTTCGAAATGCCGGCTGGCGTGCTGCTGCGCGGCTCTGATGATTGTTCGCCGCTGAACCTCGACACTGGAAGCAGCGGTACGAAGTGGTACTCAGGCGTGGACCATTCGGGTGTCGACCCGCAGAAACCTACGTTCGCAGTTTCGCCGTGCGATGAGTCAGATGCTGACGCCGGCATCATTAAGCACGACACTGTCGCCGATCCTGAGATTGGTCTACTGAAGGATGACGCCGCGAGTGGTGAAGTTGAACAGCCGTCGTTCCTCGACACCGCTGCGAAAGCTCGCGTCTATTTGAACGCGTTGCAAAGCAAAGCGCAGACGCTCGGGCGTTACTTCAGCCCCGGCACTGGTTCCGCGACGACGATCGACGATTCGCTCGACGCGCCGCAGTTTACGTTCGTCGACGGGAATGCGACGCTGACGAAAGGCTCGGGTTTCCTTGTAGTGACGGGCAAGTTGACGATGAGAGGTAACACGGATTTCAAAGGCATCATCCTGGTGCTCGGCGAAGGTGTGTTGGAGCGGGATGGTGGCGGTAACGGCGACATCCTCGGCGGTATCACCATTGCGAAATTCGACCGCACCTCCGGCAACTTCCTCGCGCCAACGTTCACTACGAACGGCGGCGGCAACTCAAACGTCCAATACGACTCCGCCTCCGTCCGCGGCGCCAACGGCTCCGCCATGAACGTGTCGGGCATTCGCGAGTTTTAGTTCCTTAACCTTCCGTGGTCAAACTGAATCCACCCACTCGCGTGGGTGGATTTTTGTTTTTGGTATAGCTCGGCATCTTGTCCCAACTGGATAAAGCGGTGATACTCTCCGGTCATGTCAACACAAGTATCACCGGGTGCGCCGGCAAAGGTGCTGCCGGCGCAGCGGGTGGCGTTGCGCTGCGTGGGGTTGGTGAAGAGGTTCGCGGATGTGACGGCGGTTGATGGGCTCGACTTGGAAGTGTTTGCTGGGGAGTGTTTTGGGTTGCTTGGGCCGAATGGGGCCGGGAAGACGACCACCGTCGAGATACTCGAAGGACTCACGGCGCCGGATGAGGGAGCGGTAGAACTGCTGGGCCAACAGTGGAAGCGCGGCGACGATCGAGCGCTGCGCGAACGCATCGGCGTCCAGTTACAGGAAACACAACTCGCGGAAAAGGTTACCGTCGTCGAAACCCTGAGGCTGTTTAGAAGTTTCTACAAACGCGGTCACAGCGTGGACGAAGTTATCAGCACTGTAGCGCTGGAAGAGAAACGAAACGCACGAGTAGGCAAACTCTCCGGCGGACAGAAACAACGACTCGCCGTCGCCTGCGCGCTCGTTAGCGATCCGGAACTCCTGTTTCTCGACGAGCCGACCACCGGCCTCGATCCACAAGCACGTCTCTCGCTGTGGGACATCGTCGAGAAGTTTCGCGACGGCGGCGGCACCATTCTCCTGACGACACACTACATGGAAGAAGCCGCGCGCCTGTGCGATCGCGTCGCGATCATGGACCACGGCAAAATGATCGCGCTCGGCACACCAGCGGAACTGATCGAATCACTCGGCGCAGACCAGGTCATCGAATTAAGCGTAGCGACAGCCCTCGCAAACGATGACGCGTTAACAACTCTTCCCGCCGTGAATCATTTACACAAACGCGGCGAAGTCTATGCTCTGACCGTTTCCGAGATCGGCGTCGCTTTACCTGCCTTGCTCGCCGAAATCAAACGACAACAATCAGAAGTCGTCACCCTTACGACACACCAGGCGACGCTCGAAGACGTATTTGTCAGTTTGACGGGGAGAATGCTGCGCGATGGCTGAAGCAAACGAAACACTCGTAGACAAGAACGTCACTGCGAATCGAAATCAATCCGGCGCCGCAAAGTCAGAATCACTTCATCCGCTGATCGAACTAACAACGATGCGCGTACGCGAGTTCCTGCGCGAAAAAGAGGCGGTGTTCTGGGTCTTTATCTTTCCAGTGTTGATGACGTTTGCACTCGGAATCGCGTTTCGCAATACGGCTCCCGATAAAACTCCCGTGGCAGTCGAAGCGACAACGGATGCGAGGGCGAACGATGTGGCCAACTGCTCTCTGCGTCTCCCGACATTACGGCGACAGTGATGAGCCCTACAGAAGCAGCACAAGCCCTGCGAAGCGGAAAGGTTTCGATCGTAGTCAAACCGCAGAACGACTCATTCGATTATCGTTTCGATCCGACGCGGCCCGAAAGCCGCACAGCGCGACTCATCGTCGACGACGTCTTGCAGCGTGGCAAGGGGCGAACCGACGTCGTGAAAATCGGTGAAGAGAAGATCACCGAACCAGGCGCTCGCTACGTCGATTTTCTCGTTCCCGGTTTGATCGGAATGAACCTGATGGGCAGCGGGTTGTGGGGACTGGGATTTACGGTCGTGATCGCGCGCTCGCGAAAGATCCTCAAGCGTTTCGCAGCGACGCCGATGCGTCGTTCGCATTATCTGTTTTCATTCATGCTGTCGCGCCTGGTGTTTCTCGTGCTTGAAGTGGCGGCAGTCGTTGTCTTCGCGTGGCTTGCGTTTGGTTTTACAGTGCGCGGCTCATGGCTGAGTCTGATCTTGGTGACGATGCTTGGGCGGCTTTACTTTCTCAGGCATCGGATTGCTCGTCGCCGCGCGACCAACGACGATCGAAGGCGTATCGGGCCTGATGAACTTCATCATGCTTCCAATGTGGTTGCTGTCAGGCACGTTCTTCTCGTCAGAACGATTTCCTCAAGTGCTGCAACCGTTCATCAAAGCACTGCCGCTGACGGCGCTGAACAATGTGCTCCGGGCGTTGATGAACGAAGGCGCGGCGCTGACGTCCAACTGGATCCCAATCAGCATTCTGCTTGCGTGGTGTGTTGTGAGTTTTATCATTGCACTGAAGATCTTTAAGTGGCAGTGATCGCCGCCAATGCTGACGACCCTCGCTATCGCCAACTACCGCTCGCTGCGCAACGTCATCGTTCCGCTTCAGCGGCTGAACCTGATTATTGGACCAAACGGAAGCGGCAAATCGAATGTCTATCGCGCCCTTCGATTACTGGCAGAAACTGCGCAAGGCGGCGTGATTCCCTCACTCGCGCGCGAAGGTGGACTGCAATCGACGCTCTGGGCCGGACCCGAAAACATCGGCCGCGCGGTTAAACGCGGGCAACACAAAGTCGAAGGCACGGTGCGCAAGGAACGCACAAACCTCCGGCTCGGTTTCGCCGGCGACGACTTCGGCTACGCGATCGATCTCGGTTTGCCGAACCAAGCACCTCCGCATTCGCACTCGATCCCGAAATCAAAACAGAAACTATCTGGGCTGGACCAATACTGCGTCCGGCGGCGTTGCTCATCGAGCGACATGGACCTGTGGTGCGTTCCAAGGATGAAGATGGTGACTGGCATGTGCTCGCCTATGAACTGTCGAGTTTCGACAGCATGATGACGCAGTTTGCCGATCCGCGAAACGCGCCGGAGATGCTGAGTCTGCGAGAACAAATCCGCTCGTGGCGTTTCTACGATCACTTCCGCACCGATGTTAAGCGCCGGCTCGTCTGCCGCAGATCGGCACGCACACGCCGATACTCAGCAACGACGGCGCAGACATGGCCGCGGCGCTGCAAACGATCCAGGAAATCGGAGATCCCGACGCACTGGCCGAAGCTGTGCAGACGCCTTTCCCGGATCTTCTATCTCAGTGTTGAATGTCGAAGGCCGTTTCGAAATCGCGATGCACCAGCACGGACTGTTGCGTCCGTTGAGAGCGACTGAACTATCTGACGGAACTCTGCGTTATCTGCTCTGGATCGCTGCGCTGCTGACGCCGCGACCGCCGGAGTTGCTCGTATTGAATGAACCTGAAACGAGTTTGCATCCGGATCTGCTGCCCGCGTTGGGCCGGTTGATTGCAAACGCTGCGGAACGGTCGCAGGTGTTGGTCGTAACACACGCACCGAAATTGATCGCGAGTCTCGAAGAGCAGCGACGACTGCAACTCAATAAGATTGGAAAAGGATTTTGGCGAGACTAAAGATCGTCGGCGCGGATCGCTCGATATTCCCGTGTGGCGCTGGGCCTCGACGGTAAATTGACCGATGGGTGCACCGGCCACCCAAATTAACTTACGAGGGATGCTGTGGCCACGGAGTTACTTCTGTGAAATCAATGAACAAAATAATCTTGTCTTGGACTGCTTCGCTCAGTCTCCACAGCAGCAGTGCGTGCACCAGAAAGGACCTACAAAGACGATCGCTTAAGGCTGCGAGGTCTCAGGGCATCCAGGGAAAAGCAAAGTGCGGCACGTTTGAAGTCTTCGAGAACCGCGCCACTCAAAACAGGACGGACGATCAGTCTGAATATCGTCGTCTGCCCGGCAACTGGCGACAACGCGAACCCGATCCGCTTGTTCTACTTTGCCGGTGGACCAGGTTCAGCCGCCACTGAAGATGCGCCGGGCATCGCGCAAGCATTCGCGAAAATCCGCGAGCATCGCGATCTGGTGTTTGTGGACCAGCGCGGCACGGGCCACTCGCATCCGCTCGACTGCAATTTTTACGACCCGACGATCCGCAAAGTTATCTTGGTTACTTCTTCCCTCTCGAAGAGGTTCGCAAGTGCCGCGCAGAACTCGAACCCAAAGCGGATCTAAAGCTCTACACGACGACGATCGCGATGGACGATATCGACGAAGTCAGCGCAGCGCTCGGTTACGACAAGATCAACCTGTTCGGCGGCTCCTATGGAACACGCGCAGCGATGATCTATTTGAGGCAGCATCCGAAACACGTGCGCACGGCGACGCTTCAGGGCGTTGTCGCCGACAAACATGCACCTGCCAAACGACTACCCGCAGCAAACTGAACGCGCGCTCCAGGGCGTGCTGGCCGAATGCGCCGCAGACGAGGCTTGTAACAAGGCGTTTCCAAATATCAGGAACGAAGCGAAGGCGGTGCTCGACCAGCTCATCAAGGGACCCGTGGACGTCGAGTTCCAGATGCAACCGGACTCCAACTCCGATCAAAGTTAAGCTATCACGAGATCTGGCGGCGGAAGCGGTTCGTTACATGTTGTACAACCCAGGCGGCGCGTCTCGCGTTCCGCTGTTCCTGCATCAGGCCGCGGAAGGAAACTTTGCGCCGTTGGCCCAAACCGCACTCCGCTTTCGCAGAACGCTCGTCGGTACGGGTAGTAACGGTATGTATTTGACGATCACATGCGCTGAAGATATTCCGTGGGTGAAACGGAGCGAGGGCGAAAGCGAACGCTTCGCGCAGACGACTTTTCTCGGCGACTATCGTTTGCAACAGCAGCGAGAAGCATGTGCGCTGTGGCCGCGCGCGACAGTCGATTCATAATTACTTCAAGCCAGTCCGTTCAGACGTGCCTGTTCTGATCCTGACCGGCGAATGGGATCCCGTGACGCCGCCTGCGAACGGCGACTTCGTTGCGCGCACGTTTTCAAACAGTGTTCACGTCGTGGTCCCACATGGAGCGCACGGTCTCGGTGGTCTCGAAGGTATGGACTGCGTCGATCGCCTGACCACCGAATTCGTCGAACGTGGCACTACGAAAGGCCTCGACACTGCATGCGCGAAGAACATCCGGCGCCGCGGTTTCGTTTTGAAATAACTCGTTATCTCTTTAAGGCGTAGCCCGAACAGCTTTGCCTGAAAGTCCTTCTCATTCTCACCCGGCTTTAGCCGGGTGTACGGCAGCGAGATGATTGAGGAACCGTTTTAACGGTTTCCCCGGCGAAAGCGAGAACCGTTAAAACGGTTTCTCAGTGTCTTCGCTCCTGTCACACCGGGCTAAAGCCCGGTGAGAATGAGAGGATTTTGAATTACACAAGCCCAAGCTATTCATAGCGCAAGGCAACGAGCGGATCGACCTTCGCGGCTCGGCGCGCCGGCAGCCAGCAGGCAATCAGTGCGACGAGCGTCAACAACGAAGAGATAACGATCAACGTCAAAGGATCGCTCAACGTCACGCCGTAAAGCTGTTCTTTCATTTGTCGCTGCCACGAATCCGGTCCGAAGTATTGAGTGTTCAACAAACGCACCACTGCATAACCAATCAACGAACTCACTGCCAGGCCCAGAAGAACAAGCTTCATACCCTGCCACACGACCATCCGGATCACGTTGCTCACTTGCGCACCGAATGCCATGCGAACGCCAATCTCTTTTGTGCGTTGGCTGACTGAATACGCCAGGACGCCAAAGAGTCCGATGCCAGCGAGAGCGAGGGCAATTGCGCCGAAGAAGCTAAACAGCCGTGCGTAGAGTCGTTCCCGGCCGAGTGTGGTTTCTGCGCGGGCGGTCTGCGTGCCGAGTTGAGTGACGGGTAAATTGTCGTCGATGTCACGGACAACTTCTCGCACCTGAGCGGCAAGACTCGAAGGGTCGCTCGTTGTGCGCAATGCGAAATGCATGTCTCCAAGCGCGGATGGCTGTTGCTGCCACGATGTGTAGAGCAGCGGTTGTGTTTCTTCGCGCTGGGTTCCGTATTTGTGTCGGCAACCACACCCACAATGTCGAGTTCGCGATTGTCGGTGAAACTGACACGTTTGCCGAGGATGTCTTCACCGGGAAAGAACTTGCGTGCGAAGGTTTGGTTTACGATTGCTACCGCTGGCGCGCGTGCGTCGTCTTGTACGGTGAACCCACGGCCACGCAAGATGGGAATCTCCATCGTCGCAAAGTAATTCTCCCGCACCATCTGCAACATGGTGTCGTGTTGGCTGGCTGTTGCTACTGTTTCCCCTGGCAGCAGGAACTCGTCAAACCAATTGTAATCGGCGATGAGTTCGACGCGTGCGAACGTGGCCGCACGCACACCGCTGAGGTGGTCCAATCGATCAGATAGCTGGTGGTAGAAACGCACGAGTCGTTCATCTTTGTAGCCTGCTTGCTCAGGCTGCAGTCGAAAGACCAACAGGTTTTCCGGATTGAAGCCAAGGTCGACCCGTTGGAGATTGTAGAGCGTGCGTATAAACAATCCCGCTCCGACCAGTAGTAAGCCTGAAACAGCAACTTGCGCGACCAGTAATCCTTTGCTCAAACGCGACATACCTCGCGTCGTCCGGCCGCTTCGTTTGAGCGTTGTACTCAGATCCAGATTGGTCGCCCGCCAGGCTGGCGCTAATCCAAACAGCACGCCGGTCACGAGCGATACAACTAAAGTAAACGCCAGCACACGCCAGTTCAGACTGAGCTCAACTCCACTTGGCAGAAGTCCAACCTCGTCGTTAGTGAGTGCGCCCAGTGCATCCTTGGCCCAAAAAGCGAAAACTACTCCCGCAACGCCGCCGAGTGTAGCGAGTAGTAAGCTTTCAGTAAGCAGTTGCCGAACGAGGCGCCAACGCCCAGCCCCAATCGCAAGCCGTACGTTGATCTCCGGACCACGCAAGGCGGCTCTGGCCAGCAGTAAGTTCGCAAGGTTCACACAGGCAATTAACAGCACGAGTGCGACGACGATAAAAAGTCCATAGATGGTGGGAGCATACAGTTTGCGCAAGTCCAGCATTCCCCGACTCCCGGCGTAGCTGAATAAACGCGGATAGTCCTTGGCGTCGAGTTGGGCCGGATCGTTAGCTTTGCGCGGTGGTGGCATCACGGCCAACGCCGCGGCTTGAAAAGCCGGGTTCAGGCTTTCGCGCGCCTGTTCGCGCGTCGCTCCCCGTTTGAGCCGGCCCATCAAGTTCAACCACCACACGCCTGGTTCGGTGGTTGACCCGAGCAAGCTCCGCTCGCCTTTCATCTGTGGCTCAAGCGCCAGCGCGATCGTGACGGCGGGCGAATAACCCACCTGGAGCGTGCCGTTAAATTCCGGTGGCGTAACGCCGATGATCGTAAACGATTGTTGATTAAGTTTGAGTTGTTGGCCGATGACGCTGGGATTGGCGCCAAAACGCTCTTGCCAGAAGTCGTAACTGAGCACTACCACAGGTTCAGCGCCCGGGCGGTCGTCATCAACAGCGATCGCACGTCCCAAACGAGGCTGCACTCGCAAACTCGTGAAGTAGTTTCCGGACACGGCTTGTCCGTCGATGACCTCCGGCTGATCGCCGACCTTAGCTGTTATCTGCGCGATTGGACCAAAGGCAAATAGCTCGCTCAGTGGACCTTCGGTCGCGGCGACTTGTGCCTGTCGCATCTGCTCAAAGACGTCATGCCGAAACAGAGAGAGACCTCTTTGTCCTTTGGGTACATCGACATTGGAAGTGCCGCTTGCGCCACTGACTCTGAACTGGCGTCCGGCCTGCCATTCAAACAGGACCAACTGTTCCGGTTCTTCGACCGGCAACGTCTTTAACAGGACCGCATCGACAACGCTGAACAAAGCAGTGTTCGCGCCGATACCCAGTGCCAACGAAAGCACTGCCACCGCAGTCATGCCTGGACTGTGTCGCAGCATGCGGAACCCGTAACGAACGTCCTGGAAGATTGTTTCGACCCAGCGAAGCGTGCGTCGTTCACGGTAAACCTCCTTGACCTGGTCCACGCCGCCGAATTTTCGCAGTGCCAGGTAACGCGCCTCTTCCTGGGTCATTCCCTGGCGCAGATGCTCCTCAATCTGCATCTCGAGATGCGACTCGAATCTCATCGGCCAGATCGTCTTCCAGTTTCCTTTTTTGGAACAATCCGCGCAGTCTCGACAGGAGGTCGAGAAGCTGTTCATTGTCTTATTCCTCCGAGGTGGTCAGGAAACGAGTCACGATTGCTGACGTTCGGCGCCATTCTTCTTCTTCCTCGACCAGTTGTTTTTTTCCGGCGGCAGTCAGCGAGTAATACTTAGCGCGGCGATTATTTTCCGAGGTGCTCCATTTCATGCAGATCCAGCGCATCTGCTCGAGTTCAACAAAACCGGATACGGTCGTGCCTTGATTGAGTTCGAGCAGATCCCCGCTAACTTGTTCGATGCGACGGGCAATTCCGTAGCCGTGCAATGGTCCAAGCGTTGCGAGCGTCTTGAGGATGAGAAGGTTCAGAGTTCCAGGTAAAACTTCCTGCTTGCTGTCTTTGACCATAGACGGTTGCGGCTCCTGTTGATAATCAACAGAAGCCTAGCTCCGGTTCATGTTGATTGTCAACAGGTGAGTGCCTCATCATTGCGCTGAAACCTCCGTGCGAATGGAGAAGATCCACGAATCGGTAGACTTGGGCCGACACACAACTAAAACTTCTTGACTCGTCTTCACGACGCTTCTCTCTCACGAGCATCCGACGTTAGCCTGAAGATCTCCCCAACTTTAAGGCTTGTTGTTCGCCACGACAGCAAACCTTCCACCACCTCTCAGCAGTGCACGAAGGAGCCCACGATGTTACGTGTCACATCACTCAGCCTGATACTAGTCTTACTCGTGATTACAGGATGCCAGGTCGAACCAAACAAAACTCCACCGGCATCGTCGAGCGCTGGTAACGCCAGCACTGAAGGCAAGATCGCGATCAGCACCAAGTCCGAAGAAGCGCGCAAAGAGTTTCTGGCCGGACGCGATCTTTCTGAAAAACTTCGCATCACCGATTCGATTGAACATTACGACAAGGCCATTGCACTCGATCCGAACTTCGCGCTGGCCCACCTGAATCGCGCCAACGCTTCGCCGACGGCGAAAGAGTTTTTCGATCACCTGAAACATGCGCTTGACCATGCGGCACAGGCGTCAGACGGCGAACGAATGCTAATCCAAGCCGCCGAAGCCGGCGCCAACGGAAACCCGACGAAGCAGAAAGAGATTCTCGACAAGCTCGTCGCGGCGTATCCCAACGACGAGCGCGCGCATTTCACGCTCGGCGGTTACTACTTCGGCCAGCAGGATTACGCGCAGGCGATCAACCACTACAAGAAGGCCACCGAACTGGCGCCAACCTACTCGACGGCGTTCAACATTCTCGGTTACGCCTATCGTCAGAACGAGCAGTACGCCGACGCTGAGACTGCGTTCAAGAAATACATCGACCTGATTCCCAACGATCCGGATCCGTATGACTCATACGCGGAACTGCTCTTGAAGACCGGTTGGTTTGACGAAGCGATCTGCAATACAACAAAGCGCTGGCT
>CAVVHR010000010.1:0-821771 GCA_963748145.1 uncultured Acidobacteriota bacterium | reverse complement strand
AGAAAAGATAAAGTTATGGCAAAGCAAATAGTTCATGGTGAAGAGTCTCGAGCGGCAATCCTGCGTGGCGTCAATCAACTCGCCGACGCGGTGAAAATCACGCTTGGTCCAAAGGGACGCAACGTCATCCTCGGTAAAGCATACGGCAGCCCGACAATCACCAAAGACGGTGTGACCGTCGCGAAAGAGATTGACCTCAAAGACTCGACTCGAAAATATGGGCGCACAAATGGTGCGCGAGGTAGCGTCGAAGACCAGCGACGTTGCCGGTGATGGTACAACCACCGCCACCGTGCTGGCGCAGGCGATTTACCGCGAAGGCGTGAAAACCGTCGCCGCGGGTGCAAACCCGATGGCCCTGAAGCGTGGCATCGACAAAGCAGTTGAGCGCGCGACTGCGGCAATCAAGAAATTGGCCAAGCCGGTTGCGGGCGAGATGATTGCGCAGGTCGGTACGATCTCGGCAAATGGCGACGCAGACGATTGGCGAGTTGATTGCCGAAGCGATGACGAAGGTTGGCAAAGACGGCGTGATTACCGTTGAAGACGCGAAGACGATGGAGACGGATCTGGAATTTGTCGAAGGGATGCAGTTTGATCGCGGCTACCTGTCGCCTTACTTCGTCACCGACGCCGAAAAGATGAAAGCCGTGCTCGAGAATCCAGTCATTCTGCTCAGCGAGAAGAAAATTTCTGCGATGAGAGATTTGCTGCCCATTCTGGAGCAGGTCGCCAAGCTGGGCAAACCGATCCTGATTATCGCGGAAGATGTGGAAGGCGAAGCGCTGGCGACTCTGGTGGTCAACAAATTGCGCGGCACGATCAACGTGGCGGCAGTTAAAGCGCCAGGCTTCGGTGATCGTCGCAAGGAGCTGCTGCAGGACATCGCGATTCTTACCGGCGGCAAAGTCATCAGCGAAGACCTCGGCATCAAACTGGAAAATGTCAAGGTCGAAGATCTGGGACGGGCAAGAAGGTGACGATCGACAAAGAAAACACGATCATCATCGATGGCGCCGGCGATACCAGAGATCTGAAGGGTCGCGTGAAAACGCTAAAGGCCCAAATTGAAGACTACTTCCTCAGACTATGACCGCGAGAAACTGCAGGAGCGACTGGCGAAACTGGTTGGCGGTGTTGCGGTAATTCGCGTCGGCGCGGCCACTGAAACTGAATTGAAAGAGAAGAAAGCGCGCGTTGAAGACGCGATGAACGCGACTCGCGCGGCAGTTGAAGAAGGCATTGTGGCGGGCGGCGGTGTCGCACTGATTCGTGCCGCGAAAGCGCTGGACAAGTTCAAAATCTTCGAGGACTAACGAGGATGGCGAACCACCGGCGACGCAGACGAGCAAATTGGCGTCAACATCGTCAAGCGCGCGCTTGAAGAGCCGTTGCGCCAGATTGTATCAGAACGCCGGCAAAGAAGGCGCGGTCATAGTCGAGAAAGTTCGTGCTAGCAAAGACCCCAACTTCGGCTACAACGCAGTGACTGAAACTTTTGAAGACCTTGTGGCTGCGGGGATTATTGATCCCGCGAAAGTCACGCGTTGCGCATTGCAAAACGCCGCATCAATCGCGGGCTGATGCTGACAACTGAAGCCCTCATTTCTGAGCTACAGGAAGATGGAAAGCCACGGGCAATGCCCGGCGGCATGGATATGTAATTCGGTGGCAAATTGGGAAGCCACCATGTTCGCCATGCGGCTTCTGTTAATCGCAAAGGAGAGAAGTCTTCTGGAGTGAGAACCCTACACAGGGAAAAGGTAAGAAACTTATGTCTACGAAACTTTATGTCGGTAATCTCTCGTTTGAAACGTCGAGCAATGAACTACAAACACTTTCGCGCAAGCGGGCACAGTCGAAAACGTATCCTTGATTGAAGATCGCGAAACTGGTCGCTCACGCGGCTTTGGCTTCGTCGAGATGTCAACGAAGGAAGAAGGCGCAGCGGCTATCGAGCAGTTCAATGGCCCGGAGCTGGGCGGACGCTTCTTGAAGGTCAATGAGGCCAAGCCGCGCGAAAATCGCGTCGGCTTTTATTAATAGCACACTCGCGAGGAGTGAAGGATCTCGGGTTTTCAAAAGACCTGAGATCTTTTTCATTACGAATGTCGGTCCGTGTCGTTGTGTTTGCGAAGTTCGAGGTAAGATGAAGTCGCTATAACGATTGGCTTAGATGGACCACCTGCAGAGCCTCATCCGCATTGGGTATGTGTGTTAGCGCACAGACCTTCCTCCTTCGAGTGCTATAAGTCGTTAGCTTCCTTTCGAAATTACGTTTCGACATCCGGGATCGGGCCAGCAACCTTCTTCTTGAGCCGCCTTGTAATTCTCCAGAGAGGCCGACGAAGTTGTTCTCTCAGCGTCCGCAGCCGTTCCATCTATCAGGCTGTAGGATTCTCAGGTGCAATTTATGTATTCCGACGTGTGCTTGGAAAACCTTGGTACCAAGCTCTAGAAACTGAAGGAAGAAAAATGTCGATCTTAAAAAGCATTGTTTCCGTGTTCATCCTGTTAGCGTTTTCAATCGTCATCGGCCTGAGCATACAGGCGCAGCAACAAACTAACCGTAATAACACCCGTCAGGTCGGCAACATACTTCAACGCCTTGAACGAAGCTCGAGCAGGTTCCGCAACAGTCTCAATGTGGCACTGGTCCAGGGGAGCGTCGATCAAACCCGGCCTCAAAATGATGTCAGCACGTTCGAATCCGGCTTTGAGCTCGCTATTAAGCAGTTCAGGGATCAGTTCACTCGCCGGCTTGCGGTTGCGGCCGACGTTGAGAGCATCCTACAAAAGGCGTCGCCCATCAATAGCTTCATAACTCAAAATACCCTAAACCCTCGGGTCAAGAATGACTGGACATCGGTTCGAACAGATCTGAACACGCTGGCGAGTGCCTATGGCGTCAATTGGCAGTGGAACCAACTAACTCCGATGAAGGTTGACGCAAATGGATCGTTCCGACTGTCCGAGAGCGAACTCAATCAGCTAATTCAGCGGGTCGAGAACGGCGGCGACACGTTTCGTGTAAGTCTTACCGATGCTTTTTTCCAGCGACCTTACGATCGGACCAGAAGCGAGGGCAACATGAATGATGCTCTTCGAGGCTTCAAAAAGGCGACCGATCAATTGCGCATTCGCTTCGATGCCAGGCAGTTGGTGACGGACGACGTCCGACGCCTGCTCGACCAGGCCACGCCCCTCGATATTTTCATGCGCGACAACCCGCTTACAGACCGCGTCAAAAGCGATTGGTCGACATTGCGCGGGGATCTAAGCGTCCTGGCCAGCGCGTATGACGTAGCGCCGAGTTGGGGAAACAGCCCAATTTCATCATCTGGAAACAAGAGTACTAATCGCCTAACCGGAACTTTTAGATTGGATTCGTCTCGCAGTGACAACCCGCGCGACAAAGCGCAGCGCGCGACTCAGAATTTACGTACCGACGAACGGCAGGCTGTCGCCGACCAAATTCTGGCGCGACTTGAATCTCCTGAGATGCTGATGATCGAGCGCCGCGGTACAACGATGACTATTGCTTCTTCGCTAGCGCCAAAATCAACCTTTGAGGCAGACGGCCGCGAGCGTCAGGAACAACTTTCCAACGGCAGATCGACCAAGGTAACAGTGACGCTTCGTGGGGAGCAGTTAGTAGTGAGTTCGAACGGCTACAAAGAGAATGATTTTAATGTCACTTTCGATGCAAGTGAAAACGACCGCAGTCTACGAGTGCGGCGGCAGATCTATTCCGACCGACTAACTCAACCGGTAGTCGTTGATAGTGTTTATGACCGGACCGCCGATGTAGCGCAGTGGAGCATCTATAACGATTCGCGGCCGGTTCTGGGTAATGCCAGTGCGACCAGCGGTGAATTCATCGTGCGAGATGGTGAGACTTTAGTGGCCATCCTGAACAATGATCTGACCACAAAGCTGTCGCAGCAGGGTGACCTGTTCACCATGACCGTGCGCGACCCCAGTCAATTCGAGGGGGCAGTTATCGAAGGCGCGGTGGGCAGTGTTGACCAGGGAGGACGTTTAACTGGCCGGTCAGGGATGTCGCTCAACTTCGAGAGGATTCGGTTAAGGAACGGTCAGACCTATAAATTCTCCGGAGTTCTCGGGAATGTGCGATTGCTGAATGGCGACACAGTCAAGGTTGACAACGAAGGAAGCGCGCAAGGCAGCAACCAGACCACGCAAACGATCCAACGCGCGGGCATTGGCTACGGCTGTCGGCGCCGTCATCGGCGCCATTGCCGGCGGTGGGAAAGGCGCAGCGATCGGTGGAATCATTGGCGCTGCAGGCGGAGCCGGTACAGTTTTTATTCAGGGTAAAGACAACCTCGAGCTGCCGGTCGGCACAGAACTAACAATTCGTGCGAGTGGTCCGAGGTAGGTCGGACCGATGGCGGATCGAAGCGCGGCGATCTAACGCCGCGCTTCGATTGAGATCAGAAAGGTAGAGCAATGGATCAGAAAGCAACTTTGCATGGCAGGATCGAGCAAGAGTTCAAAGACCTGGATCGTGGATGGGTTGCGGCTTACCTGCAGGGTACTACGGACCTGTTCGACCGTGTCTGGGCTGATGGCTTCATCTTTACGTCTCCTTTTGGTCAATTTACCAACAAGGAACAGGAGATCGCAGACATCAAATCCGGAGCTCTGTCGTTCGAGTCGCTCTCTACCGGCGACATCAAGGTGGAAGTCTATGGAAGCACCGCTGTGATGGCTGGCCGCCTGACGATGAAAGGACGCTACAAAGATCGAGACATCAGCGGTCAATACAGCTATACCAATGTATTGGGAAGGCAACAGCCGGAGTGCTGGCGGATAGTGGCTTCACACGCCGCTCACATTAGCGGCAACCAATTCATGTACCGACAACTGCGTTTGGGGGCTTAACTGGTAGGTATCAATTGACCATGAATACTCCATCCTCCCGCCTGCTACCGCCATCCGTCACCAGTTCAATCTTCTTGAGCGCGTCTTTAGGAAAGCTCTCCTCGTGCACCTCGTTGCCTTCAAACCACTGACAAACAACGTCGCCATCTGAAACCAGACCGTGGACAGTCATCTTGGGTCCGCCAGACCGAAGCTGAACTACATCGCCAATTTCGAAATCTTCCATTGCAGATTGTTTGATGCGAGCTAATAATTTTCTAAATGCATTATGAACTTTTCGCGCTCAGTAGCCGAAACACAGGAGCTATTCCTCAGTTTCATCCTTTTCATCCTGAGCGTTTCCCTTATTACCTTCTGGACTATCACTCATAAAAAGCGGAGTCGAGGATTCCTTTAAAAGGCTTTTAGACACCGGCTCGTCATCCTCAACTTCCTCTTTCAGTTCCAGGCCCAATTCATTACCGGCTTTCCAGTTCTTCATGTCCTTTCCAGCGTTTAGTCCGGCTTCTACTCCTTGTTTGAACTCGGGAGAATTCGTGTCTACGTGTTGTTCTATGTCTCCGCTCATCGCTGGCTCCTTATAGGTTGCATAATCTTGGTGTCTAGTGCAGAACTCTTAACACAAGCGAGGAAATGCATCCGTGCGCTAACACACACATATATATACGACTGTTTTGGTTTGATATGTGTGCTACTGCACATACAAGTCCTCCCAAATAGCCTTTAATGATGATCCGTCCCGGAAATCTACTGCGATAAGCATATCAGGCAGTTTCGGCTTCAGATGGGTTGCATTTGAGTGCGCTCTGATGCCGGTAGCCGCTGCGACAGAGATACACAGGAGCGAGAGAACAGCCGGTTTCATCGAGATCAGCAACCGGTCTTCTTGAAGCTGCTGTTACCGGGGCCATCTTGAAAAGGGAGTGACTTATGAAAACAGATCAATCGCAAAGCAGAATCGGAAACGCCTTCCTGGTGTTCTCAATGCTGTTTGGAATAGGGATCGCCTTGAGCATGACTGCTCAGGCGCAGAATCCAGACGATCGTTACACTCAAGACCGTAACCGCAGCGACAACGGAGATCAAAACCGACGTGGTCGCGACTGGGATCGTTACGGTAACTATGGCGGCTCTTCGGAGCTGCGTCGAACCGCTCTGAACGCCGGCTATGACGAAGGCGTCAAGGAAGGCCGCAAAGATCGCGGGAACGGCAGCCGCACAGAACACCGCAACCTGAGCAGCTATCAGAAAGCCACGAAAGACTACAGCCGGCGTCTCGGCGACCGCGAACTCTACCGCCGCTACTTCCGTGAAGCGTTCGAAGACGGATATAACGCCGAAAGTTATGCTCGGGGCAATAGAAATCGTGAGGATCGCAACGGAAACCGTGACCGCAACGACAACGGTAACCAGGATCGCCTCGGCCGCAACGAGGATGGTTACGGCAACTTCGGGGGCTCGTTCCAGTTGCGTCAAACCGCTCTGAACGCTGGTTTCGGCGAGGGCGTTAAACAAGGCCGCAAAGATCGCAGCGCACGCAACGGCAATGGCTACCAGCGCCAGAGTACCTACCAGAAAGCCACGAAGGACTACAGTTCCGGTCTCGGAGACCGCGAAGTGTTTCAGCGCTACTTCCGTGAGGCATACGAACACGGCTACGCCGACGGTTACGCCGGCTACTAGTCTTCATCATGGTGAGTCAGACATAGCGAACACGAACACAATGCGAGCAATCAAACTCATCAAGCACGCGGAACGGAAGGTTCCAGAGACTCGATCCAGGATTAGAGCTGCCAGCGAGGCCAGACAGATCGTTCCAAGGGGTTCGGTCCTGGGTAGTCGAGTTTAAGAAAACCCGTCGAGGCGAATCTCTCATCGCCTTCGACAGTTTGTTCAAGGACGCACTCTTGCCGTCAGGACAGACAGATTAAAAACCCCTTTCACAGACATGTGAAGAAGAACCGTTGACCTCGTTGGACCACCTGGGCCAGGCGGGCGCAGTGTATTCCCTCAAACCGCTGTCAATTCACGCGTCCTCTAAACGTCCAATACCGATTCCGCAGAGTCTTTCGGCGACCCGAACAGCGCTATGCTGGGGGACAGTATATTCGTATGTGAGATAGCGCACAGACAGTGCAGTTTAAAAGGTTCATTCTGTGAGACATAGAGGTCGTTAGGGAACAGGACGGGGAATCCAAAATCGCGCGACAGTTTCATGACGACTGAGGGAGATTGCGGCGCTATGAAAATAGTCATTCTAATCACCGTCATTGAAAGTTTAGCTGTCATGTTGGCGATTATGTATTTCTACTACAGACGTAGCCAGTCAGGAAAACGCGCTTTAGTTCTTCGTCGCCCGCACGTGTCTATTACAGAGCAGGCGCAGGCTAAGCTCGTATTGCCGCCTGGCGACTACTCGCAACGGTCGCTCCCTAATCAATCGGGTCACAGCCATGACATCTGACCCACGGTAAGTAATGACAACAATAAACTCGGAAAGATTCGCAGAGATTTGCAGCAAGGTCTGGCTTGATCGGTCAGCAGTGCTGACTGGGCGCGGCTTATTAAGTGGAGAGGGAGCTCTGGTGCGAGCGGTATATTGGCGACTCCGTAACTTAGCAGCTTTGCCGGCAAATAGCACCGAGAACTATGGCTCGCCGCAAACAGTTTCGGCTTACCAGATGGGAGTGGGTCGTCTTCTTGAGATAAATGGACATCCTAACTTTGATTGCTCTCAGTTTATCGACGAACTGCTCCATCGCTATGAGCATGAGTCAGACTGAGTATTAGGAGGAAATGAAACATGAATCTCACACGAAGTCCTTGTTGTCATCACCTTTGCTTTAGCGATGCGGCTATGTGTCCGTGGTGCGGACAGGCCTTTGAGTCGGGTGCGCTTGAGCGAGTAGCAATCGCCGGAGAGAAAGCGTTCAAGAGGAATGCATACGCGATATTCTTCAGTGTGTTTCTGGGATCGTTGGCGGTGCTGCTCTTTTTTCAACTTCGAAACTGAAACGAATGGCACTACATTGTCGTTCCGAAGAGCAATCGGTGAAGCCAAAACTCTAAAATCAAAAAGTAGACCAGGCAAAGCGCTGGGTTCAATTCACAGCCCGTTAAAGGCGGGATATAAAAATATGACTGGAATAGTAGAAGTGAGCAGTAACGTTGCTAACGACACCACACCGGCAGAGTGGCCGGGTATCGTGTCCAGATTTCAGTTGGTCATCCTGGCAGCCCACAGAAACAAGCAACTCTTACTAGGTGCACAGCCGCGGATCGTAGCCGACCGACTGAAACGAAGGAATACGAGCATCGCGCTTGAGGAATTGAAGAGAGGTCTAATACTCTTCAAACCAGTCGCAGTTGAAGAGGCTCAAAGCATGGCGTGAGATACGATGAGCGTCGCCCTAGTGAGGAAGTGATACATGTTGTTTCCGCAATTGGAAGAAAAGCTGCAAGCATCAAAGCAGGCGCTGAACACAGCAACCAGTGAAAACATCATCGAGCAGTGCAAACAGCATCTTGCACTTCTCGCCGAATACAGAATCCAACTCTACAAACTGCAGGACCTCCCAGGAGTACGTCAACAGTCAACACCTTCTCTGTCTGGGGAAGTCCCAGATCGGGAAGCCATTCGAGCAGCGATAGAGACAACGACGCATGAGCGAAATAGAACTCAGGTCCTTCTGCTCTCGTTCACTACAGTTAGTGGTTATGAGGCTGTGGAGATACTCAACCAGCGGAGTTACGAAGGACATGACGACTGGGAACTTCGCGCCAGCGGAGTTAGGTTCCACGGCGGAGACAACAGCGATCTGATGACGATCCAGGAAGCCGTCGACCTTGCCAGCCTGCTTCGACGGAAAGACTACGTCGCACAAAACGACGTCTGACCCTCCGTTTAGACTTCCTCCAGCATCCGCTAGTACCTCTCGACACGATTAAAATAAGCTACCCCAGAGACGATCCTCGATTCAACAGACGGCCAAAACCGTCTCTCGCTCGTCAGTTCTAGTAAAAGCGCGCGCTCCAGGAATTTTGTGAATTAAGCAAGCCAGTTCATGGGCGGTTGGTCGGAAAAACTCTCTGCTGTTCCGCTGATGATCTCGTAGTACTTTGATATTTTCGAGTAGCTGATCGAGTTTATCTCGCCCCATCGGAATTCCGCTGTGAGCTCCACAGCGAAAGGCTTGTGATCCCTTCTTCCGACACTAGCAGACGGGCAAAAAAGCATTCCAACAATAGATAACCGCTCATAGCGGTCAATCAAACATTTTGTGAGCCAGAAATAGCCGAGGAGCAAGGTGACTGCGATCACTATCAATATGTTAGCTAATAATATCTCCGACCATCGCACTCTCCTGCCGCAACTAATCGCGATCATTTAACGCCGATCTTCAGCGGCTCGCCCACGCAACTTAACAAAAAAGCCCGCTCATGCCTTCAGCTCCAAGCGCTTGTTCGGCAGCGTAAGTTCAACAGCGGACGTCGAACACCAATCCTTCTTGTGTGTTGATTGCCCTAACTCCAATCACACTGACTCCGATCTTCTCGGCGCACGGGATAACATTGTTTCCGCGATCCGACGGTTCGATCTCGCACAACCCTTGACCATCACTCGCATGAAAAAATTGGATCCGCGCACGTCGGTCGCAAAGAGGACCTCGGTCGACACAGCAGGGATTCCCCTCATGAATTTCGGTTACGCGCACGCCAATACTTCCGTTGATGTCGCCACGGCGAGTTTGATCGAAACATGGTTAGACGAGGCCGAGCGCCGAAGATGGTTCTTATCAGAGGCTGTTGGCGATTAGGCTCGCGGTTGGGCCACTTAAAGTCAAGAAAACGCAAAACACCACGCTTGTCTGAACCGATCAAAATACAACAAACAGGTGTATACGCGAGTCACTCGATCAGAGAACGGCTCTGGTCCGCGGTTCCCGTTTCTGATGAGAGTGCTGAGGCGATATTATTGCGGGGTTTTGCGAAGCAGTCCTTCGAGAGGAGCCCTCCGCATTACACATGACGGTGATAACGCTCAGATTTGTAGATACTTACAGGTGTAACCTCAACAGCGCCTTTTACATGCGTTGCCATCGCTTACGGTTCTTTGATGTTGTATGCGGTTATTTTTGGCCACGTATTGGCCAGTTGGTAAGTTGGACCAAGTTGAGTATGTGACTGTAACTTGGTGAGATGACGTGAGTTACTGGTGGAGCAGAGGGGGATCGAACCCCTGACCTCCGCATTGCGAACGCGGCGCTCTGCCAAACTGAGCTACTGCCCCACGCGGAGTGTCATATTAGGAAGCGTGCGTGATGGTGTCAAGGATGCGCATCGGCCGGATCACCTGCGGTTAGTTTTGACCGGATAAGCGTAATGACCTCTTCGAGTCGGTCGACTCGTTTACCGCCACCCTGCGCTAGTTCGGGTTTGCCGCCGCCGCGGCCGTCGAGCATTCCACACGCCTCGCGCATCAGGCGTTCATGTCGCCGGGGGCGTCGGTGGAGCGGGCGAAGACAAGGCGCGCGGTGTCTTTGTCGCGGGAGGCGAGCAGGGCGATCGTTGCGCTATTCGCGATAAGGGCTTGGGCCAGTTTCTTTAACGACTCGGCGTCGCGAGCGTCGAAGATATGCGTTACGAGTCGAGTGCCGTCGGCGCGCATCTCGGCGGACGCGAGCAGTTTTTGCGCTTCGACCTCCGCTGCGATCTCTTCAAGAACACGAACTCGCCGGTTAAGGTCCTTGTTTTCTTCTACAACTTGCGCAGCCAAGTGAGCGATGTCGTCGCGGCCGGAACTGAACAACGCGGCAACGTCACGAGCGCTACGATTCGCCTTTCGATAATCAGCAAGCGCACGGGTGCCCGCCACGAAGTCGATCCGCGTCAGACCTTTCGCACGTTCCCAGGATCTCACCACGATCACACCGACTTCGCCCGTCCGAACGGCGTGCGTACCACCACACGGCGTAAGGTCAAACCCTTCGATCTCGATCAACCGCAACTCACCCTCTCGCGACGGCTCCTTACGCAGCGACATCTCAGAGGCCTCTTCCGACGAAACGTTGCGAATCGTGATCGCTCGATCTTCCCAGATAACGTTGTTCGCGAGCTCGACCGCTCGCTCGATCTTCTCACTCGTCGGCTCCTGCAAGTCGACGTCGATCTCGCACGACGAATCCAACACGCGAAACCCGCGAGTCGGCGCATTGAAAAGCGTGACAAACGCCTGCGACAGAATGTGCTGCCCAGTGTGCTGCTGCATGTGGTCCAACCGCCGCGGCCAATCGACTCGACCGCGCAAAATCGCATCGCGCGCAGGCGTCGTCGCCCTGCACGACGTGAAGCACGCCGCGCTCACCATCGTCAATACACTCCACGACGCGCATTCCGTCGAGCGTTCCGGTGTCGCTCGGCTGCCCGCCGCCCGTCGGATAGAAGGCCGTGCGGTTCAAAACGATCGCGGTCCAACCACTGACACGCTCAGTGACATCTACAACACGAGCTTCAAACTCGATCAGATGTGAGTCTGAATAATAGAGGCGTTCGGTTACCGGCATTTAATCCACACGATTTTTCAGAATGTTTGTAAGATAATCCGCGCATGACTGCTTGTCCACGCAAAATCATCTTCGCATTAGCGGTTATCACCATCTTGAGCGGCGTCGTCGCTGCACAAGAATCGCCGCTGAGATCCATAACATACTCGCTGTCGATGTCGCGTCCCACGTCGCACCTGTTCGAAGTCGGCATCACGGTCGAAGTGCCGGACCAGTTAAGAGACAAACCGCTACATTTTCAAATGGCGAAATGGTCGCCGGGCCGCTACGGCGTGTTCGACTTCGCAAAGAACGTTCAGGAGTTTCGCGCAAACGGCCGCGTCAAACGCGTTGACGATCAAACGTGGAGCGTCGAGCCCTCCACGTCAACGGTCACCGTCTCGTACAAGGTCTTCGGAAACGATCTCTCCGGAACCTTCTCGCAACTCGACGAGCGTCACGCAAATTACAACGGCGCCTCGATCTTCATGTACGTTGTGGACCACAAACCGGATCCAGTGAAACTCTCAATCCAGCCGCCTTCGGGTTGGAAGATCGTCAACGGCCGCATGGACCGCGCAGGCCAAACTGAATGGAGCTTTCCAAACTGGGACGTACTAATCGACACGCCAACCGAGATCGCGCCCGATTGGACGCAGGACACTTTCGAAGTCGACGGGAAGAAGTATCACGTCGTGGTCCATTCGTTCGGACCGGAAGGCGGCAAGCGCCCGGCGCTCGTGAAAGACATCGAAAAGATCGTTCGCGCTGAAGTCGGAATGTGGGGGCCGCCGGAGTTCAGCGAATACACGTTCCTGATTCACTACGCCGCCGACGATCACTCAGGCGACGGAATGGAACACCTGACGTCGACGCAGATCATCGAACCTGGCGCGCTCGGCGAACCTGGTATCTACGAAGCCACACTGGGCACCGTCTCGCACGAGTTCTTCCACGTCTGGAACGTCAAACGTCTGCGCCCGGCAGAGCTTGGTCCATGGGACTTCACGCGTCCGCTGAACACGCGCGGACTCTGGATCGCCGAGGGTTTTACAAACTATTACGGCCACCTGATGTTGCGACGCGCCGGCGTCTGGACCGACAAGAAGTTCCTCGATCGCGAAGCGCAAACGATCGCACGCATCGAGAGCGCGCAGGGCAGCAAGTTGATGAGCGCTGAAGAATCGTCGTTGTCGGCGCCGTTTCTCGACGACGCGGCGCACGTGCAGTTGACCAATCTCAACAACACCTCGATCAGCTATTACCCGAAAGGCGAACTCATCGGCATGGTGATGGACCTGCTGGTCCGTGGCCGCACAAAAGGAAAGACGTCGCTCGACGACGTGATGCGCCAGATGTACGAGGAGTTTTATCTGAAGAGTTCGAACAGCAGTTACTACCTGCGCGGGCGAGGCTATCAAACTGAAGATCTCGAACGCGTCGTCTCGCAGGTTTCAGGAACCGACTTCACCGATTTCTTCAAGCGTTACATTCGCAGCGCCGAGGTGTTGCCGTACGAAGAAGCATTCGGTTATGCCGGTTTGCGTTTGGTGAAGACGCAGGCAAGGGAACCGTTCGACGCCGGACTGTCGCTCGAGTTTGAAGATCGCGTGGCGATGATCGAGAACGTTCGCAACGATTCGCCCGCGGAAGATGCCGGCTTGCAAGCGAATGACGAAATCATTTCACTCGCAGGCCGCGACCTCACGAAAGCCTGGTTAAAAACGCTAGCTGGTTACAAAACTGGCGATTCGATCCCGATCACGGTCAAGCGCGATCGACGAACGATCAAGACGAACATCGTGCTGAAGGCACCGGAGCGATTTGAGTATCGAATCGAAGAAGATACGAGAGCGACTCCAGAGCAGAAGGCGCTAAAAAACGCGTGGTTAAAAGGAACGCGGAATTAAGGCACGATTACTTCGAGTGAATGCGGTGCGATCTCAAACCGCATCGGCAAACTGCCAATCAACTCACCATCAATCTGCACCGGCGCGTCGCCGTATGCTTTGACGCGATCGGTTTTGACGAACGTCACCGCCGGATTGTCGCGCGGCATGCCCGCGCGCATCGCCTGCGACAACAGTCGCAAATAACGAAACCGGTTCGACGTCTGAATCATACAAACTTCGAATTCAGGCTCGTCGAGCCGCGCGCCCGGCGTGATCGCAAGATCACCTCCGTATCGCGGTGCTTTTCCGATCGCCGCAAACGTTGCGGTGTACTCACGTCCATCGATCTCCAAATTGAACGGGTGTGGACTCCACGACGCGAGATGGCTCAACCCCGAAATCCAGAACGCACCCTTGCCGATCCGTTTCTTCAACCTCGGCCGCACATGACGCACGATCGACGCATCCAGACCGATGCCGGCCATCAACGCAAAATGCCGCTGCACGTTGTTTGTTTCGTCGATCGCGAGACCGAGATGAATGCGTCGCGACTTCCCTCGTGCGGCAACTGCCGCTGCTTCCTGTTCGTCGAGTGGCAAACCAAGCTCGCGCGCAAGCACGTTCGCGGTTCCGCGGGGAATGATTCCGAGGCGTGCTTTAGTTCCCGCCAACCCCTGGATGACTTCGTTGATGGTCCCATCCCCGCCGGCGACGAACACGTCAGACGATCCATTGCGAGCGGCGCGAGTTGCGATCTCAGTTGCTTCGTGAGGACGCGTTGTGAGTTTTAACTCGACGTTGACTCCAAGCGACTTCAACTGTGAGACAGTCTGTTCAATGGGACGAAATCGACGCGATGCATAACGACCCGTCTTCGGATTTGCAATCAGTACTCCCACGGGATCTTCGCAATTACTCCAACCGATAATTTGGCGCCTCTTTCGTGATGATCACGTCGTGAACGTGCGACTCTTTCAAGCCGGCTGACGTGATGCGCAGGAAGCGAGTCTTCTCCTGGAATTCGCGGATCGTGTGGCAGCCCGTATAACCCATGCCGGATCGCAAGCCTCCCACCAGTTGCGTCACCATGTCCGCAAGCGTTCCTTTATAAGGAACTCGTCCTTCGATCCCTTCCGGAACGAGTTTCGATTCACTCGCGGTCATGTCCTGGGCGTACCGGTCGCGGGAGCCTTCACGCATAGCGCCAATCGATCCCATTCCACGGTAGCTCTTGAACGAACGACCCTGAAACAAGATCACTTCGCCAGGCGCTTCTTCTGTTCCGGCAAACAACGATCCAATCATTACCACGTCGGCGCCGGCAGCGATCGCCTTAGCAACGTCGCCGGAAAACTTCACACCGCCGTCGGAGATTACTGGCACACCTGCGCCGCGTGCTGCCTGAACACAACTTGAAATGGCGGTTATTTGCGGCACCCCTGCGCCGGTCACCACGCGCGTCGTGCAGATCGATCCGGGTCCGATGCCGACTTTGATCGCGTCCACGCCAGCATCGATCAACTCCTGTGCCCCGGCAGTTGTGCCGACGTTGCCCGCGATCAGATCCGTTTCGGGGTGACGGCGTTTGATGTCTTTGACGGCGTCGATCACGCGTGAAGAGTGTCCGTGTGCAGTGTCGATGACGAGACAATCGACGCGAGCTTTAACCAACTCGTCCGCGCGTTCCTGGTAATCGCCGGTCGCACCGATCGCAGCAGCGACGCGCAATCGTCCCAGATTGTCCTTAGCAGCCGACGGATACTTGATCGCCTTCTGAATGTCTTTGACGGTGATCAGTCCTTTTATACGTTTGTCGTCGTCGACGACGAGAAGCTTTTCGATCCGGTGTTTTTGTAGAACAGCCTTCGCCTGGTCCAACGTCGTGCCGACGGGAACCGTCACGAGCGGCTGTTTCGTCATGACGTCGGCCACCGGAATGTCGAACCGCGTCTCAAAACGAAGATCGCGATTGGTGATGATGCCGACCAGATGTCCGGTTTCGTCTACAACCGGAACGCCGCTGATGTGAAACCGCTCCATCACCTGAAGCGCTTCGCGCACGGGTCGATCGGGCCGGATCGTGACCGGGTCGACGATCATTCCCGATTCCGATCGTTTCACTTTGTCGACTTCCTCGGCCTGCCGTTCGACGCTGAGGTTCTTATGAATGACGCCGATGCCGCCTTGCTGAGCGAGCGCGATCGCGAGCGACGCTTCGGTCACGGTGTCCATCGCCGCCGAACACAGCGGAATCTGCAAACGGATGTTGCGCGTGAATTGTGTGGCGGTGTCAGTCTCGTGAGGGAGAACGTCAGAACGATCGGGGATTAGTAGTACGTCGTCGAAGGTCAGTCCTTCGTAGATATCTGATGTAATCATGTATGGGTAACACTTCCTGGTTAGTTGCCAGTAAATTTAGATTATTTGTTGTCGATGAACGCCCATTATACATAGAGGCGTGATGTTCGTCCTTCGGAGCAACGCGGATTTCAGCTCGCTTTTGAAACCAGTAAAGCGCGGCGAGCGCGGCCGCGGTCAACAGACCCAAAATCACGATCGCGAGGAACACTGTTAATAAAGGAGAACGGGTCGCGGGCGTGTCGGTGTAGACCTTGGAATGCATCGGCGTGGTGTTGACGTCGTCAGACGATTCGCCGTGTTCGCGCAGATACCGCGTGTAACCTTCAATCGCCTCGCGTTCGTCGTATCCGACGTATTTGGCGTAGGCCTTGATAAAGCTGCGATTGAAAACACCTCCGGGCAGGCGTTTGTAATCGTTGGCTTCGATGGCTTCTAAATAATGGACGGAGATTCGAGTTTGATCGCAGATCTCGCGCAGGCCGATGCCTCGCTCCTCGCGGGCGAGTCGCAATTGTTCGCCTATACTTGCTGCCATCTCCAATCGCTCGTTCCTGGCGCTGGTTAGGTTGGACCGCCGCTCGTATGAATGCGTACAACTCCCACTTTTTCCGCACTATAGCCTGCGCTGCTAAACGGTGTCAAACTTCTACATACCCTTCGTCAGAACACGTGAGAGAGATTACAAAGATCCGGATCTGCTTCTCTTGCTCTTTGTCGCCTGCGGTGGTAGGTTGAGGCCATCAGTGACCCGGTAATAGTCGCTTTTAATTTCTACAATTACAAAGTGAGGACATAGAGATGCCCCTGGAAGCACTCGGAATGGTTGAGACCAAAGGATTCGTGGGTGCAGTTGAAGCCGCCGATGCGATGGTCAAAGCAGCGAATGTACAACTGCTCGGCAAAGAGTATATCGGAGCAGGTTATGTGACGATCTTCGTGCGCGGCGACGTCGGTGCAGTGAAAGCAGCGACGGATGCAGGCGCGGCCGCAGCCAGGCGAGTTGGCGAACTGATCAGCGTGCACGTTATTCCGCGTCCGCATGCTGAAGTCGAGCGCGTGCTTCCCGTGAATGGTCGCACCGGTTTGAGCCCCGATGAACAGCCTCTGCAGGGTGGCGGCGCACGCGGTCAACTCGGTCAGGGTGATCAAGGACGATCACTGGGTGCCGGCACTCGCGACGCGAATAAAGAACGCACCAGGTAGTCAGTTGTCCGTTGTACCTGTATTCCACTGACTACTGACCACTGACAACGGACATGTTGGAGTTGTTATGTCTGTCGACAAAGATCTCGTATCCGTCCAGCAGGCGCGCGACCTGGTTGAGGCAGCGCATCGCGCGCAGGCAGAAGTGGCCCAATTCGATCAGGGCAAGATCGATCGTATTTGCGAGGCGATGGCGAAGGCTGCGTTGCGCGAGGCAGCGCGGCTCGGCGCGATGGCTGTTGAGGAAACCGGTTACGGTGTTCCCGCCGATAAACAGGAGAAGAACCGGTTCGCAGCCGAAGACGTCTGGAACTACTTTCGCGGCCTGCGAACGAAAGGCGTTGTTTCCGAGTCGAAAGACGTAGTGGAGATCGCGAGTCCACGCGGTGTCGTAGCGGGCATCATACCTTCCACCAATCCCACCTCGACCGCAATTTTCAAAATTCTGATCGCAATCAAGTCGAGAAACACGGTGGTGCTGTCGCCACATCCTTCGGCGGCGAAGTGCATCAACGAGACGGCGCGCGTGATGCGCGAAGCGGGTGTGAAAGAAGGTTTGCCGGCCGACGCGATCGGCTGCATGACGTCCGCCACGATCGAAGGCACCGAAACGCTGATGAAGCACAAGCAGACGGCAGTGATTCTCGCTACCGGCGGAATCGGACTCGTTCGTGCTGCGTATTCATCAGGTAAACCTGCTTTTGGCGTTGGACCAGGCAACGTACCGGTTTGCATCGAGCGAACTGCGGACGTGCCGAAAGCGGTCCAGGATATTTTGACCGGCAAGTGTTTTGATAATGGAACGATCTGCGCTTCGGAGCAGGCTGTAGTTTGCGACGCGCCGCTGGAACAAGCTGTGCGCGAACAGTTCAGACTTCAGGGCGCCCACTTTCTTTCTGCGTCAGAAGCGGATCAACTCGCGAAAGTCGTTGCTACTCCGCAACGTTCCTTGAATCCTGCGATCGTCGGCAAGTCCGTAGAAGTGATCGCGAAGATGGCCGGTTTAACTGTTCCACCGGGAACGCGATGTTTGCTGGCTGACGTCGGCGGCGTCGGACGCGATTATCCGTTGTCGATGGAGAAACTGTCTCCGATTCTGGCGTTCTACGTGGCCGATGGGTTGACTGCCTGTGCACAGCTTAGTCAGCAGGTGCTTGGGTATGGCGGCATGGGCCACACGGCCGGCGTCCACACGCGTTCGCGTGAAGCGGCGGTGAAGTTTGGTTCTGAAATGCCAGCGTCGCGCATTACCGTCAACACGCCGACGACGCACGGCGCGATCGGTTTCTCAACTGCATTGCCGCCGTCGATGACGTTGGGTTGTGGTTCGTGGGGTGGAAACGTTACTTCTGATAACGTCTCGCCATTGCACTTGATGGATATCAAGCGCGTGGCTTTTGAAACTCGTCCGGTGAAGAGTGCTCGTCCGGCGGTCGGCGTTCAAACCGCGACCACTGCATCGCCGCAACCGGCGCGAGCAGCGGAACCCGCAATCGCAGGTGGCAAGATCGATCGACAGGAGATCGCTGCGATCGTCGATAGATTCCTCGCCGGCAAACGCGTCGAAGCGCCGGCAGCGCCATCGCCGTTACCGAAACCGGAGATCGAAGGCGAGGCGGGAAGCATGTACACCGCACCCGCACCACCTCCACCGGTTGCTGCTGAGCCGGTAAATAAACCCAAGCCGCAGCCGTCGACGAATGGCAACAAGGCGGCAATAGACTTCGTCAGTGAAGACGACGTGCGCCGCGCGATCCAGAAGGGTGAGAAGATCTACATCAATGCGAAAACCATAATCACCCCTGCCGCTCGCGACCTCGGCGAGCCGGCGGAGGTATTCGCGAAAGTTTATGTGCTTCAAAGTCAATGTTTCTCGGAAAAGTAGTAGGCACTGTCTGGTCCACCAAGAAGACGCCCGATCTCGAAGGCGTCAGGTTTCTGATCGTCCATCCTTACGATCTCGACAAAGAACCAACGCGAAACATCGTCGTCGTCGCCGATCGACTGGGCGCCGGGACGGGCGAGATGGTCATGTGCGCCTACGGCAAAGCCGCGCGAACCGCGATCGGCAACCAGGACATGTCGATCGAAGCCGCGGTGGTGGGCATCGTCGATCGTGTGGACATCAACGATACGACGTCGGATGAAATGCGTGAGGCGGCGCTGCGGCTCGCGCAGGAGAATGGACGCCCCTAGCTGACTACTCATCGCCAACCGCAAACACTGATCTCCCAATGGCCAATGAAGATTTGATTTATCGCATCACTCGCGCGGTTTACGAGCGTCTCGGCGCCGGCGCTGATGAACAGATGGTCGAGCAGTTGGTTACGGACATCTACCGCGAGGTCAACTCATCGAACGCAGCAGCCGCTTCGCCGGCTTCAGCGGCGGAAGGATCGTCGGCGCGGATGATCATCTCGGTGTTTGGTTTGGACCATCCGGGAATCGTCGCCGGCGTTTCTCAAATCCTGGCCGACGCTGGTTGCAGCATCATCGACATCAATCAAACAGTCGTGCAGGGAAAGTTTGCCATGGTGATCATCGGCGACACTTCGCGTGCGCGTGAAAACACGGCCGAGTTGAAAGAACGACTGCGCCGCGCCGGCGAACAGCTCGGCGTGCGCATCTACGCGCAGCGCGAAGACCTATTCAATGCCATGCATCGGGTTTAAGATCTGTGTCCATGTCTGAACCTGAAATCCTCCGTCGTTGTACCTCCTGTGGAGTTTCAGTGCGCAAGGCGGCGATGTTCTGTCCGCAGTGTGGCAATCCGATCGTCCAGCACCAGGCGACAGCCGACGTACCGACCGCTCAAACGCAGGCGCTGCACAAGGTCACGACGGTTGACGATTCGGCGGAACCCGCGCAAACCGCTCCCACTCAAGCGATCCATCCGGCTCCCGCTCATGCCGCACACTCTGGCGTCGTCGAGAACGTGCGGGAGCGCGTCGAGAAGATCCGTCATGTCTCCAGCGTGGTTATCGATCAGGCAGCGTACGATCCGAGTCTGCGCTTTCTTCTGGTTGCTGCCGTGTTGTTTCTGCTGTTCATCGTGCTGGTGATTTTCAGCAAAGTCCTCGGGTAGACGATGGAATATACGCAGGCCGAAATACTTCAAACCGTCGCAATGACCGAGATGGAGCACCTCGACGTGCGCACCGTCACGCTCGGTCTCAATCTGCTCGATTGCAGCAGCGACTCAATCCCTGCCATCGCGCAAAAAGCAGGCGACAAGATCCGCGCGGTGGCTGCGCGACTCGTGCCGACTGTCGACGAGATCGGCGACGAGTTCGGTATTAGGGTCGCAAACAAGCGCATCTCGGTAACGCCACTCGCTCTGCTTACAGAAGGCGCGAAAGGTGACCCGGTTGAGCTTGCGCGGGCAATCGACGATGCGGCTGGAACCGTCGGCGTCGACTTCATCGGCGGTTATTCGGCCTTGGTCCAAAAAGGCACGACGCAATCCGAGCGACGGTTCCTCGATTCGATACCGGAAGCGCTCTCGAACACGAAACGTTTGTGTTCGTCCGTGAATGCGGCCACGACACGCGCGGGAATCAATATGGACGTCGTGGGCCACATTGGCAGGATCATCAAAGACGCCGCCGAGCGAACGCGAGAACAGGGCGGGCTCGCCTGCGCGAAGTTTGTCTGTTTCGCAAACGCCGTGGAGGACAATCCATTCATGGCGGGTGCGTTTCACGGCGTGAGTGAAGCGGGCGCGGTGATCAATGTCGGCGTTTCCGGTCCGGGTGTGGTCCATCATGCCGTCAGGCACGCGGATCGAAATCTGCCGTTGCAGGATCTCGCCGAGACGATCAAAAAACTCTCGTTCAAACTTGCGCGCGCCGGTGAACTCGTTGGCCGTGAAGCTGCGCGTCGTTTAGGCATTCCGTTCGGCATCATCGATCTCTCGCTCGCGCCGACGCCCGTTCCGGGCGACTCGGTCGCCAACATCATCGAAGCGATGGGATTCGAACGTGCGGGCACGCACGGAACCACCGCGGCGCTGGCGTTGCTCACGGACGCCGTGAAGAAAGGCGGCGCGATGGCGAGCGGTTCAGTCGGCGGTATGAGCGGAGCATTTATTCCCGTCTCGGAAGACGCAGGAATGATCGAAGCCGCACAGGTCGGCGCATTATCGCTCGATAAACTGGAAGCATGGACCAGCGTTTGTTCGGTCGGGATCGATATGGTTGCCGTGCCTGGTTCGACTTCGGCCGAAACTATCGCAGCGATCATCGCCGACGAAATGGCGATTGGCGTGATGAACAACAAGACCACGGCGGTGCGAATCATTCCGGTCCCGGGCCGTGACGTCGGCGACGTGGTCGACTTCGGCGGTTTGTTAGGAACCGCACCGATCATGGCGGTCAACGCTTTCTCGTCTGACGTGTTCATACGTCGCGGCGGCAGGATTCCGGCGCCGATTCATTCGCTGCGCAACTGAGTTATAGTGATGAGTGATTAACGGAGGACGCTTGTCATGCCAGAAGCACTGGGATTGGTTGAATGTCGTGGACTGGTCGCGATGATTGAAGCGGCTGATGCGATGGTCAAAGCCGCGAACGTTCGTCTCGTCGGTTGGGAAAAGATCGACGCTGGTCTGGTTACGGCGATCGTTCGCGGCGACGTCGCGTGCGGTCCGTGCTGCTGTTGACGCCGGCGCGGCGGCAGGGAAGAGAGTCGGCGAAGTTGTTGCTACGCATGTCATTCCCCAACCTCACTCAGACGTGGACGAGGGACTCCCAGTCCTGCACACCGGTGAAACGACCCGAAAAAAGATCAGCGGATCAGTAAGACCCCGGGGCTAACAATCACGGTTGCAGGAGGGGATGGATGGCGTCAAAGAAAAGACCTAATTTGCTCGAGAGGTTTTCCCATGAGGCCACCAGGGCCACGGGCACTTCCTACGCTTTTCTACTCGCCGTGGCGGCGATCGTGATCTGGGCCATTACTGGACCACTCTTTGGTTTTTCGAACACGTGGCAGCTTGTTATCAACACCGGCACGACGATCGTTACCTTTCTCATGGTGTTCCTGATCCAACGTGCGCAGAACAAAGACGCCGTTGCCATACATCTGAAGTTGAACGAGATCGTCGCCGCTATGGAGGGCGCCAGCAACCGGCTGATCGACGTCGAGGATTTGAGTGAGGCTGATATCGCGGCGCTGCGAAACTACTACAAGGAACTGATCCAACTGGCGAGAAAAGACGAGAACCTCACCATGACCCACTCGATCGAAGAAGCCAGATCAAGTCACGGCAGGAAGTACAAGAAGAAAGCATCGTAACGCTGGCGGCTTAAGTAGTGTCATAGTTTGCCGGCATTCTCTGCGTACCTCTGAGGTCCTCTGCGACTCTGCGGTAAAAGAACCGCAAAACACATAAACCGCAGAGACGCGGAGAACCGCCGAGTTACGCAGAGGAAACTAAGACACCACCCGGGTTTACGGTTTCTTGACGCCGGTTCCGGGAAGCCGCACTGGCGGCGCCTTCGGACCTGCCGTGGCGCCTTCTTTGCGAGCGAGACGACCGGTGCGAGTTAACGCGATCCGCTTGTCCGAGCTCGACTGGTCGACCGTGACCTTGATTGCGCGATACGTGCCGTCCGGCGTTTTGTTCGTCGGGTTGTAGGCGATCACGTACTGCGTGCGGAGATCGCGAATGATCTCGTTGGCGATACTCGGCAGTTCGGAAAGTGACTCGGGAAAGAACGCTCGACCGCCGGTCTCTGAGGCTAGCTTGTTGATCAGGTTGACTGCTTTCTCGCGCGGACTCTTGCGAATGAATCCCGCCTCTTTGTCCAACTCGTTGACGAAGCCGATCACGAAGATCTGCACGTCTTCCTCGCGCAGCCGCGCAAAGAGTTGTTCCTGATTGTAGAAACTATTGCGGTCTTCGCCGTCCGTGATCACGATCAGCGCTCGCCGCCGCCGATCATTCAGGGTCCCCTTTTGGTATTCAGCCACATGCTCGGCGGACAAATACACGGCATCGACGACCGCAGATTGACCGCCTTCGATGTACATGTTGTCGAGAGCGTCTATCAGCGCTTCTTTGTTGGGAGTGAAATCCTGAACGGTTTCCGTGTTATCGCGACCGACGAACCGCACGAGAAATGTTTCATCGCCGACTCTGTTACTGTTGATGATCGCCTTACCCGCGTCGATTACGGTCGCGAGTTGCGCGCGCAGCGAACCGGACGTGTCCACCGCGAGACCGTAACTGATCGGCACTTCCTCACGGCTGAAAGCTTCAATCGGTTGCGCCACGCCGTCCTCGAACACGTGGAAGTCGCTTTGCGGCACGTTGTTGATCGGACGATTGTTGCGGTCGATCACGCGCACGTGAAGTTGGACCAGATCGGCATTGATTCGGATCTTGTCGCCTTCTTCAATCTCTTCGGGCGGCGTCGGCGTTGGTGTTGGTTTTAGTTTTGGAACCGGCGGTGCTTCACCGAGTGTTGGCAGGCTTCTGCCGGATTTCGGAGTCTGCGGTGTTGGAGTCGGGCTCGGACCCGCCGTCTGCGTGCGAGGGCGATCCTGCCCCTCGGCAGCCGGGCCGAACACGAATGCAGAAATGATCAAAACGCACGCTGCGAAGATCGCCGTACGTCTCAGACTCCATTTACCGGGCAAACCCAAGTTCCTCATCACACGCTGAGAATAACCGACCGGGAGAGGTCTCTCCAATTCCTATGCACACAAAACGCTCCTCGGACCCGGAATCGGGACGGGAGCGTCAAATAGAGCGTTTCACGCCGACAAGCGGGCGATACTGGGGCAACCAGCGTCGCAATTGATATGCGGGCCACTAGACGCACACGTGAACAGATGCAGGGGAGCCAATTCCGCGTTGCCGCAGTTTCTGCGCACAGACTCAACGGGCTCCCGAGGTGGCGTAATATCCTTCTTTAGAACGAACAAACAGTTTCGGCAAACCGCGCGGCGCCGTGACTTTCACTTTCACCCGGTGCCACTTGCCATCGTTGACAAACGTGTCGGGCTTGTAGCCGATGGAGTATTGATGTCGCAACTCCAGGGCGATTTGTTCGAAGATATCGTCCATTTCCGCCGCGGAACGCGGGAAGAACGCCTTACCGCCCGATACTCCGGATAACTCGTCCAGAATTCCCTGTCCTTCCATTCCCAGAGAGCTACCGGCGTCGCTGCCGCTCAGGATGCCGATGGCGTAGAGCGTCACGTCCGACTCTTTCAGGAGCTTCCGCAACTCGTTGAAGGTGTAGCGGGAGTCGTTGTCCTGTCCGTCGCTGATTAAAAGGAGCGCGCGCTTCGGATGTGCGCCGCGCTGCACTTTTTCGACGCCCAGATAGCAGGCGTCGTACAGGGCGGTTTGGCTCTTGGTCTCGACGAACGTCAGCTTGTTGAGAATTGAATCGCCGTCGCGCGTTCTGTCGAGTAGAAGCTGAGCGCGGGAATTGAAAGCGATCAGGAAGTATTCGTCAGAGTCGTGGCTGGTTTGAATAAACTTGGCCAGCGCGTCGCGAGCACGTCTCACTTTTTCGCCGCTCATCGAGCCCGAGACGTCGAAGATGACGCCAACGGAAACCGGCGAGTCGTCGTCGCTGAAGAACGTGATTTCCTGTTGTTGCTTATTGTCGTAGACGGCGAACGCGGATTTGCTCAAGCCGGACACGTATCGTCCGTAGGTGTCGGTTACGGTAACGGTCAGGGTAATCAGGTCGGTGCTGGTGCGAAGGACTCTGTCGTCGAGCTCAGTGCCAAGCAATGGGGTCGGCGATGCTGTAGGCGGCGGTTGGGTCGGCGTGGCTGCGGCCGGCTTTTCGTCTCCATTTACCGGCTTCTGTTGTTTAGCAGGTTCCTGACTGCTGACAACCAGCGTGAAAACAAACGTCACCGCGACCAGCGACAGGGAAGCTGCGGCCATCTTGGTGGCGTAACGAGTCGGAAAATACATGTCACCCCCGGTTACATGCGTCGATTCAATTTTTAATACCGGTCAGGGTCGTAGTAAGGGAACTCGTCAACACAGATGCTCGCTAGGGAACGAGTGATGCCCGAGACTACGATCGGGGCGTGAAATGTTTGCGGGGAGACGGCCGCGCGCGTTTCATTTAATCGGTGTTGGCCCGGCCATTCTAGGACATCCGTGTTCCCTTTGTAAACGATTAAGGGAACACGGATTTCAACTTGTTTGGGGGGCGATTTAGGCGGGTTCTGCCTCGACCATGCTGGTCGGCGTTTCGGTGGGGGTTACACGGAGGAATCGGAAGCCGGCTGCGGCTAAAAGCTGGTCGAATTCCCTGGCGGTCCTCTCTTTCCCGCCGGTCATTACCAGCATGTTCAGATCGAAGAACTTCGAGAAGTCAGGTTCGTCGCCCTCAGGCACGACGCTATCGACGATGATTACTCGCCCGTCCTGCGGAATCTGGGTGCGGATGTTCCTGAGGATGCGAATTGCACGTTCGTCGTCCCAGTCGTGGATGATCCACTTCATGATGTAGAGGTCACCACCTGCGGGAACGGATTTGAAGAAGTCGCCGGCCATGGCTGCGCACCGGTCTGCCAAACCAGCTAGCTTCAATCGTATGGCGCGCGCCGGAGATCACTTCTACCGCATCGAAAAGCACGCCGAAAGCCTGCGGATTGGCTCGCAGTATCGAAGTGATCAGTCCACCATGACCGCCGCCAATGTCGACGATCTTATTGAACCGCGAGAAGTCGTAGAGCGAGGTGATTTGTTCGTTGACGACGGCGGTCATGACGCTCATCGAGTCGTAGAAGACTGCAGCGTCATCGGGGTTCCGTTGAAAGTACTTCCAGAGGTCCATGCCAAAATGATTGTCGAAGGCAATCTCGCCGGTTTTGACGCTATGCATCAGGTTTCCCCAGGCCGGGTAGTGTTCCTGGCCCAGTTCGGAAACGACAAACCAGCGCATCGAGCCCGGAGCGTCCGTCACGAGGAGTTCAGACAGTGGCGTCAACCCAAAGCGACCGTCTTTTTGCGAAGCAAGCATGCCGGTGGTCGCCAGAGCCCGCAGTAATCGATAAAGTGAAGGCGCGTGCGTACCGGTCGATTCGGCGAGTTCCTGCGCGGACTTCGGACCTGACTTCAGCAAATCGGCGATGCCGAGTTTCGCGATGACATACACCGCGCGGGTCGTCCAGAAGTTAGTGATTATCTGGAGCATCTGGGCAGGCGCCTGGGTTTGGTTCTCTTGCATTGCTGTTGCGGTCACCGGTAAATCTCCAAGGGCATTCATCGTCATTTTGTCCATATAAGAACGCGAGAAGCGGTGTGAAAAAGTAGCAAAGCAAATTGATTGTCGACGCACTGCAACTTCCGGCGGGGACCTGCGTGATATACTCCCGGCTCATTTCGGATTCGGTTATTCCTACTTATGGCTGAGTTTATTTGTCGATTAGGGACGCCTGGAGGCGAGGTGGTGACGCGCACCGTCGAGGCCGCAGGCATTCACGAAGCGCGAACGCGTCTCGAGCGTGAGGGTTTTCGCGTCTTCAATGTCACTCCTCCGAAGTCTTCCGGCGTCGCAGCGTTGACGCGAATCGGCCGCAGCGGTGGCCACCCGCGCGTTAAGGCAAACGATTTTCTCATCTTCAACCAACAGCTTGCTGCTCTTGTTCGCGCCGGTATTCCGATACTTCAGGCGATCTCGATGCTGCGCAAACGTGCGACGTCGTCGCGGCTGCGCGCGGTTTTGGCGGATGTTGAAGAGCAGATTCGCGGCGGCGCGGCGCTTTCGGAAGCGTTCGCTGCGCAGGGCGGAATCTTCCCGCGCATTTACACCGCGTCAATTCTCGCAGGTGAACGATCCGGCGCGCTCGATGAAGTGTTGAGCCGCTACGTGAACTACATGCGACGCAACGTCGCGCTGCGCCGGAAGATTCGCGGCGCGCTCGCGTACCCGCTGTTCCTGTTGTTTGCGTCGGCGTGTATGGTCATCTTTCTCACGATCTACGTCGTGCCGAAAATGTCCGATCTCTTCACCAACTTCGGCAACGAACTGCCGACGGTGACGCAGATTGTCGTCGGACTCTCGCGCTGGTTATCAAGTAATGTCTTCTGGTTTGCGCCACTCGTAATCGGCGGCTCGATTCTTCTTTTTCTGTGGTCTCGCACACCGGCCGGTAAACTCCAGATCAGCGCATTGATTCTAAAGATACCTTTGGCTGGTAGCCTGTCCGTGCAGTTGTCAGTGGCACAGGCGACGAGATCGCTGGCGACGCTGTTGGCGGGCGGTATCACACTCGTCGAGTCGTGGGAGATCGCGTCTGAATCGATAACGAACCTGGAGTTGCGGCGTCGAAGCGAGTCGATCTTGCCGATGATTCGCGAGGGACGCTCGTTTACGGAGAGTTTGGAGTCAGCGGGATGGATGCCGGCGCTGGCCATCGACATGATTGGAATCGGTGAGCGCTCAGGCAGTTTGCGCGAGATGCTGGATGAGGTTGCGGTCTTTTATGATGCTGAATCGGAAGTGCGGCTGGAGCAGTTGACGACCACGCTTGAGCCTGCGATTCTTATCGTCATGGGCGGTGTAGTAGTGACGATTCTCCTCGCAATCTACCTGCCGATTATTCAATCGATATCGAGTGGAGCGGGAGTAACTGGCGCGGCCCCACGTTGATGGCCCATACGTAACATGTTTTTATGAAGGAAGTGTCTGAAAACGAAAACCCCGTCGTGACTCCGGTTGTTCTTCCGTCCGAAAACGGCGGGCAGAACGGCGACCACGAGCCGCCTGAAATGAAGGCCGCGAAGGAACTCGCGCGCCGTTATCGTTTGCCGTTCGTCGATCTACTTCCGCCCGATCGAGAGTCGCCCATCGATTATCAACTGTTTACCGAAGTGCCGGTTGATTTGATGGTCCGTCACCAGTTTGTTCCGCTCAAGCGCGACCCCAAGGGACTGCACATCGCGATGGCAGACCCGACCGATCTCGAGCGACTCGACGAAGTTTCAGGCACGCTTCGCACTCGCGTCATTCCGTACGTCGCAACGGCGGGCGCAGTTGAAGTTGTTTTGCGAAAAGGCGACACGACGCAGCGCGTGTTGCAGGAAGCAGCTTCCGGATTCCGCATCTCGCTCGTCAGAGAAACCGAACACGGCGAGGAAGTGCTCGACCTCGATCGTCTCGCGACTGACTCCGAGATGTCGCCGATCATCAAACTCGTCGACACGATCATCTACAACGCGATGGAGTCGCGCGCATCCGACATTCACATCGAAACCCGCGACACTGAAGTGCAGGTCAAGTACCGCATCGACGGCGCGCTTTACGCGAAAGTCGATCCGATCGATCTGGCGTATCACCAAACGCTGATCTCGCGTATCAAGGTCATGTCTGAACTGGACATCGCCGAACGCCGCGTGCCGCAGGACGGTCGTTTCCGCGTGCGTTATAAAGGACGCAACGTCGACTTCCGCGTTTCGATCATGCCGACGATCCACGGCGAAGACGCTGTCATTCGTATTCTCGACAAAGAACAGATCAACGAAGAGTTTCGCAATCTAAACCTGCACGTCGTCGGATTCGCCGAAGACGATCTGCGCAAGTTTCGTCGCTACATCGCAGAGCCGTACGGCATGGTGCTCGTGACTGGTCCAACCGGTTCCGGAAAAACGACAACGCTCTACGCCGCGCTCAACGAGATCAGAAACGAAGAAGACAAGATCGTCACGATCGAAGACCCGGTTGAGTATCAGTTGCACGGCATCACGCAGATTCCGGTCAACGAAAAGAAAGGACTGACTTTCGATCGCGGTCTTCGTTCAATCCTTCGTCACGACCCTGACAAGATCATGGTCGGGGAGATCCGCGACACGGAAACAGCTCAGATCGCGATCCAATCCGCGTTGACCGGTCACCTCGTATTTACTACGGTCCACGCCAACAACGTGATCGACGTGATCGGACGATTCCTGAACATGGGCGTCGAGCCGTACAACTTCGTCTCTTCGCTCAACTGCGTGCTGGCGCAGCGGCTGATTCGCATGCTGTGTCAGTACTGCAAGCGGCCATATCATCCCAACGACGACGAACTATCGGAGTCAGGACTGCGGCCGGAAGCGCACAGTGGGCGGACCTTTTATATGAACGTCGGTTGCGACGCGTGTAACCACACCGGTTATCGAGGCCGTACTGCTATTCACGAATTGCTGGATTTGTCGGATAATATCCGCGAAATGATTGTCGAACGACGGCCTGGTTCAGAGGTGCGTCGGGCAGCCGTGGCCGAGGGCTTGACGAGCCTGCGAGAGTCGGCGTTGCAGAAGGTTTTCAGCGGGATTTCAACCTTGCACGAGATCAACCGCGTGACCTTCGTAGAAGAACTGAGCGCCTCGAAGTGAGTTTTTCGGAGTTTCACCCGCTCCGGGAATACAACCCCCGACGTAACAGTAAAATTAGCGGGTTTGAGGGAACAAAAAATTAGGCTTCGCGTGTAAGGAAATCGACAGCGCGGATCTTGCATCTTAGCCGTCTCGGCAGCATTATTAGGGTCGCCAATTTTAGGGTCGCTAAACTTTCCACCTCCCGGACGATAAAGTCATGAGAAACAACACTCGAATTAGAACACTAATCTCCTTCGCTCTGGCTGCTTGCTTGCTCGCCTTACCGGTTACGGCGTTCGCGAAGAAGGGCGAGAAAAACTTCAAGCGCGGCATGCAATACGAGCGGGCGCAGCAGTGGGACAAAGCGGCCCAGGAGTTCACCCTCGCGGTGGCTGCCGACCCGGCGAATATGGAGTATCAGCTCCACTTCCGGCGCGCGAGTTTCAATGCTTCGCAAACGTACATGCAGCAGGGCCGGTCGTTGGCCGAGCGAGGCGATTTCGTCGGGGCATATAACGCGTTTCGACAGGCGTATGGTTACGACCCGGTGAACGAGCTCGCTGTGTCAGAGATGGAACGCATGCTTCGTCTGCAGGCCGTCAAAGAAGGCAGGACCCCGGGAAGTGGAAATGGCAACGGCAACGGTAATGGTAGTCACGGGAAGAGTGGAGAGTCTGATGTGACACCGACCGGCGCAAGCGCGTCAGGCGCAGGACTTTACGCCACGCGAACAGCAACTGCGAATCATCAACTACAACGGCGATCTCAAGGCACTGATTCGCAGTCTCGCCGATCAACTGAGTCTCAACGTCATTTTCGACCGGCAATCGTTTACGCAATCACGTCCGATCGACATCAACCTGAAAGACGTCACAACCGCACAAGCGCTCGATTACGTCTTCCTTCAGGAAGGACTGTTCTTCCAGAAACTCAGCCGCCGAACGATCCTCGTCGCCGATCAGGCGCGCCGGCCGCAGTATCAACAACTCGTGCTGCGAACGTTCTTCCTTTCGAACATGAAACCGAACGACGCGCGCACGCTCGTCCAACAGGCGATTCCGCCGTCAGTCGGCCGTCCGCAGACGATCGTTGTTCCTGACGAAGCGACGAACAGTTTGACAGTGCGCGACACGGCAGAGAACGTGCGGCTCATCGGCGACTTGCTTCAGAGTATCGATAAGGACCGCGCCGAAGTGGTCATGGACGTCAACATCTATGAAGTGTCGAAGAACGATCTGCTCACTTTCGGCAACCAGATCAGTACGACGCTCGAGACTGGTCTTGGCGGATCGCCGGGCTTCTCGCTGTTGACCGACAACGGCATGCTCAGTTCCGCTGCCCGTGGTGTCAACTTGGCGGGTCAGGTGAGCGGTATCCCGACGGCACTCGCCGCGGCGCTCGTGATTCCGCCTTCAGTGCTGCGCGCGTTCCGCAGCAAGGACAACACGAAGCTGATTGCTTCGACTCAGGTCCACGCTTTCAACGGTGAAGAGTCGACAGCCCGTATCGGACAACGCGTGCCGGTGCAAACCGCGCAGGCTTATCCGTTCGGTGTTCAGACCGGAACTCCGGCGCCCGGTCATCGGCAATCATTCCCGAGCGGTGGTTTCCCGGTAATCAACTACGAACCGACTGGTTTGACTCTGAAGTTCACGCCGCAGGTGTTTCCGAACCTCGACGTGCAGGTGAAGATGAACATCGAGCAGAAGGACGTGCTCGGAGCGAGCACTTTGACGCCGACGTTTACTGAACGCACGATGACCGGCACGGCGCGTATTCAGAACAATCGCACGATGATGCTCGCGAGTATCTCGACGGACATCGAAGCGCGTGGCCGCCAGCGGTATCGCTTTCATCGGCGGACTCCCGATCATCGGCCGTCTTGTTTACATCGCCGACGCGCGACATGCGGCAGGTCGACATCGTGATCAGCGTGACGCCGCGCGTGCTGCGTGCGCCGAATGTGACGCCGCGTGACGAAGAGATGCGTCCGAGCGGCACGTTGCAGTCGCCGACTACTGGTTGCTCGCCGACATGATTCGCGAAACCGATCGCGAAGAACAGATCGCCGCCGCGCGATCGCTTCCGCGCAACGCCGACGATTCAACTGCCGGATGCGCCGGTGGAAGTTGCAAAGGCCGTCGAGCCGACGCTGAATGCGCCGAGGCCAATTTCCAACAACAACAACAACGCGCAACACAGCCGCAGCGCCCGCGGTGACGACACCGCCGGCAACAACTCAACCGGCAGCGCCGGCAACAACCACGACGCAGACGCAAGCCCAGAACAACAAGCCTGCGACAATGGAAGAGTTGCCGTCGTTCGTTCCGGCGCCGAAGTCGCTGATGAGCGAAAATGCAGCAGCAGATGTGGCTGACTGTGAATCCCGAGCGCCGCTGGTGCAATCAGAACGCAGTGTTGACTTACGTCGAAGCGACCAGACAGCGCCACCGACAAGTCGCTGGATACGAAGTTGGGCACGGGTCGTGTGGCGCAACTCAGCTCTCCAGCCGGCGGATGATGTGATGAAAGTCGGCGAGAAGCGTCGTTACGCGATTCAGTTGAACTCAGACATTCCGCTGAGTCTTGCGTTGCTGACGTTGAAGTTTGATCCGAAGGTCGTGAAAGTCCACGCAGTTACGGCGGGCAAGCTGGTGGCTCGCCGGCTGATGCAGCGCCGCTCTTCACACCGTCGATCGACGCGAGTGGCGTGTGCATGATCTCGATCTCTTCTCTGAACGGGAAGATGTCGTTCAGGGGGTCTGGACCACTGATCTTCATCGACATCGAAGCAATCGGCGCGGGCAATGGATCGCTCGTCTTCGACAAGGAGACGTTGCATCTGGTGGCCACCGACGCTCGCAAGACGTCGTATCGGAGATTGTTCAGGGAACAGCAACAGTGAAACAATAAATGTTGACGGGAACAGGCAGTACGCAGCCCAAAAACGCGGCGACTGGGTGAACGGAGTTAATGCTACTGGTCGCCGCGTTCCTTTGAAGCGCCACGCCTCGACGAGGCGAGCAAGGATTTCTCGCTGATCGAGTTGGTGATCACGATCACGGTGATGACCATCCTGACGCTCGGCGTGATGCCGCTCGTGAAAGTTTCGGTGCAGCGCCAGAGGGAACAACGGCTGCGAGAAACGTTGCGGCAGCTCCGCATCGCGATCGACGAGTTTCATCGCGACACGATCGGCATGGTTTGCGCTGGTCCAGGTGCCCAACCCGGAGCAGGAGGACAACCGGTACCGGGCGCCGGCGGTGGCTTCATCGATCCGCGCAGCAAAGTGGTCATCAGCGACTGCACGATCTTTGGTGTCGATAATCCCGATCATTACCCGCCGGATCTGGACACGCTCGTGGAAGGCGTAAACGTGATTCCGCGGGTGTCGGTCCAGGCGCGACGGGCGGCGCCGGCTTAAGCGGAAGTACACCGATGAGCCAGCAGCAGTTATCAACCAAGCAGAAGGTTTATCTGCGTTCGATTCCGGTCGATCCCATCACCGGCAAAGCGGAGTGGGACCTGCGATCGTCGTTACGACCCGGCAGATTCGACTTCGTGGGGTGGCGAGAACGTGTTTGATGTGCGATCGAAGTCGAAAGAAAAAGCATTGAATGGAGAGCTGTACAGTGATTGGTAAGGTTTTAAAGCCGACAGAGCGCGGGCCGTTCGTTGGCCGCAGCCGGATTCACGTTGCTGGAGTTGATGATCGTCATTTCGATCGTCATCATTCTTGCATCGATCACGTTGCCGCAGTACCAGAGACGATCATGCACACGCGTGAGACGGTGCTGCGCGACAACCTTTTCAAAATGCGTTCGCTGATCGATCAGTTCGGCGCAGACAAAGGACGGCTGCCGCAGTCGCTCGACGAGCTCGTCAGCGAAGGTTACATGCGCGAAGTTCCGGTCGATCCGATCACCGGACAAAAAGACTGGGCGCCGACTATGGGTGAGGATCCGAATTCGGTCGACGGTGGTTCCGGTTTGACCGACGTTCACAGCAGCTCCGCCGAGACATCAAGCGAGGGAAACACCTACAGCGAATGGTAGCGAGCCCCCGATAGACTAATGCCCAAACTCGTTTCCAGACTCATAAACCCGTGGTACCCGGCGACCGCTATCGGTCTCGAACAGGGCGTCGCTTCCGTGGTCCATGTCGAACGCGGCAGAGACGGCACGTCCCGGCTTCGTCGCGCCGCGACTTTCGACATCGCCGAATCTCTCGTCCGACCAGGCTTTGACGAACCAAACATCGAAGACCGCGCGCAGCTCGCGACCGTGCTGAACGATCTCGCCGCGACCGCCGGACTGTTGCGCCAGAAGCGCTGGTCGTTGAGTTTGCCGGAAGCGACGGCTCGCACGCTCGTCGTGACCTCAGACGGCGCCTCCCAGTCTGGCGGGGAAACGCAGGAAGTTTTGAACTGGAAGATCGAACGCGGCTTCGGCGCCCCACTCGACGAGCTTTCAGTTTCGAAAGAGCGCCTGCAAAAAGATCCGCAGGGACGCGAACGCTACCTCGCGATCGCCGTGAAGAAGAGCGTTCTCGCCGAGTACGAATCGGTGCTGGACTCATTGGGATGGCGGACCGGCTTGATTCTGCCGCGTCATCTCGGTGAAGCCCAGTGGCTCGTACGAAACGGCGCCGCCGGCGATTCGCTCCTGTTGAGTGTTTTCAGCCAGGGATTTACTGGCGTGATCTTTCGCGACAAGCATCCGCTGATCGTGCGCACCGTGAACTGTGCCCCGGACGAATTCGAGGACGAGTTCTACCGTTTTCTGCTCTATTACCGCGACCGCAGCACGCCCGAGGGCGTCGAAGGCGGGTCGAGACTGGCGCGACTCATGGTCCTCGGCGACGGCATCACGCGGCAACGCGCGGGCGAGATCGTAAACGAGACCACGGGCGGCGATTTACGCCCCCTCGAAGCCCACGATCTTGGTCTTCAGCTACCCAGCCGTGACTTCAATTTCGACTCCATCGCGGCCCCTGCAGGTTTGGCCACTTTATCCTGGTAAATTTCGGTAACCCATTGAAACAATCCGTGTTACTCAAGCGTAACACCCCGGTATCATGAGTGTTGCCGCCTCCTCCGTTTCCACGATTTTTTCCCGCGATCTTGCCTCGGTAGCCGACCGCGACCTGGTTGCCACCGCCGTCAGTGGCGTCGAGGGTAGCTTTGAAGAGCTCGTCCGCCGCTACCAGCGCCCGATCGCCGCGTACGTCTACCGCATGGTCGGTAACTACGAGTCGGCTCTCGACCTGACCCAGGAGATCTTCATCAAGGTCTACAGCTCGCTCGAACGCTACCGCGCCGAATTCAAGTTCTCCACCTGGATCTACAAAATCGCTCATAACGCCGCCATCGATCACCTTCGTCGCACATCCACCCGCGAACAGTCGCTGGTCGTGGGTACTGAAGGCGACCAGTTCGATCTGCCGATCGAGTCGGGCCGCTTGAGTCCCGAACAGGAGAGCGAACGAAGCGAACGGCGAGTGGAGATCGAGACAGTCGTGCGCGCACTGCCGGCGAACTATCGCGAACTGATCGTCCTCCGTCACTCGCAAGACCTCAGCTACGAAGAGATCGTGGAAGTAACCGGACTCCCGCTGGGCACCGTCAAAAACCGTCTGTTTCGCGCGCGCGAAATGATGCGGCAGCAGTTTGTCGAGAAGGGAATCACCGGAATCTAAAATGCCAACCGGCGATCAAATGGGAATCTGCGAAAGAGATCTGTCACCCGCGTACGTCGACGGCGAACTCGACGCGGATCTGACGCTGCTTTTCGAAGAGCATGTCGAAAGCTGTGCGCGTTGCCGCGCGGACCTGCAAGCTCATCGCTTGTTCGTGTGCGAGCTCGATGCGGCGATGACTGACAATGTTGAGATTCCCGTACCCGCCGGTTTTTCAAAGATGGTTGCGACGCGCGCAACGAGCGACATGCGAGGCGTGCGCACGTCTCCCGAACATCGCAAGGCGTTGGGCATTTGTCTGGTCGCTCGCACTCGCCGGATTTGCATTGGTCGGCGCGGCTGCACGCGATGCCATATTCGCAATCGGCGAACAAGTCGTCGCTACCGCGATCGGCGTTGGCGGTTTCTTGTCGAGTGTCGTTTATGACGCCGGCGCGACGCTCGCCGTGGTTTCCGGCGTGTTGAGCCAAAAGCTCATTGTCGAAAGTGGTTCGTTGGTACCGCTCGTGGTCCTGCTCGTCGTCGCCGTTCTGATTCTCTCGCGCTTGATCTCAAACTACCATCGCACGGGCGCAACCGAGTAAAGGGGGCGCCTGTTGGCAATGGTAATCAGTCGCGCACAAGCCAACTTTCAAACTCCCCTCCCACAAATCCCTGCCGTTTTCAGGAAGTTTGGTATTACCCGTCTCTTGCGCTCGCGGTTTGGCTGCTGGTGTTGATGAGCGCCGTTTACGCGCAAACTCCACGACGACCGCGGCGAAGAAAACGTGGTGCTCGTTAATGGAGTCACCGATAGCACCGTCTTTGGAGTAGGTAATTCGGTCGCGTATCACCGGCACCGTGAAACAGGGCGCGATGGCGTTCGGCGGCGACGTGATTGTCGAAGGCGTGGTTGAAGGTGACGTTGCGGCGATCGGCGGCGACGTGATTCAACGAGCGGGATCGAGCATCGGCGGCGACGTGATCGTTCTCGGCGGGACTTACCGCGCCGACGCGTCCGCGCAACGAAATGCTGATGCGAAGACGATCATGTACGCGGGATACCAGCAGGAACTGCGCGACATGATGCGCGATCCGACTGGTCTGTTCAGCCCGCGATGGACGCCGACTTATCTCGGAACGCGGCTGCTGGTCGTGCTCTTTTGGTTCATTGTCTCGCTTGCGTTGACGGCGGTTATGCCCGGCACGATCAGTCGCGGCGTGGCGAGATTGCAGTTGACGAGTTTGCGCGTTGCGACGATCGGCCTGATTGGAGTGGTTGTGCTGTTTGTCGGTGTGGGTCTGTGCCTTTGGATCATGCCCGAGACGATTCGAGTGTTGGTTGGTCTGTTGGCGCTGTTGCTGCTGGTGATCGCGAGTGTGTTTGGCAGGGTAGTTCTGTACGCCGCCACCGGAAGATGGCTACAACGGAAATACGTGCCCGTTGGCAAAAACTCCGAAGCGGTCGCATTGTTGCTGGGAACCAGTTTTTGGGTGTTGCTGACGTCGCTCCCGTACGTTTGGCCCTTCATGGCAGCTTTCATTCTGATCATCAGTTTCGGTTTCGCTCTTACCGCGCGTTATCGGGTTGGCTGGAAGTCCGTGTAATCTGTGTTTTGAATAAAACCTCCATAAACTCGTATCCGGTGGTGTTTTACAAAAAGGAAAGGACAAATGATGAGGACGCTCGTTTTTACTGCCATTTCACTGATTACACTCTCCGTTGCCACTTCAGTCGTCACAGCGCAGGCGACTGACCCGTCGATCGCCGCAAAACACGCGATTGGCGAAGTCAAAAGCATCGACGCCGCCGACCAAACAGTTGACGATCAAGACCGATGCCGGCTCGGTCGTCACTGTTTCAGTCAGCGACAAGACCACGTACAAGAATCTCGCCCCCGGCGAACAGTCGCTGACGAACGCGACCGACATCACGTTTACCGACATCGCCGAAGGCGACCGCATGATGGCCCGCGGGACCGTCTCCGAAGACCGCAAATCGGTGCCTGCCATGCAGATCATTGTCATGACCAAGGGCGACCTCGCGAAGAAGCAGGAAGCTGAACGACTCGAATGGCGGCGCCGCGGAATTCTTGGCGTGATCACCGCGCTGAAGCCTGACACGCATGAGATCACGATCAGTAATCGCACGATGGCCGGGACGCAGTCGGTGGTTATCCCCGTGAGCGATAAGACGGAAATGCAGCGCTACGCTCCGGATTCGATCAAGTTTGGCGATGCGAAACCGAGCACGTTCGGTGAGTTGAAAGTTGGCGATCAGTTGCGCGCGCTGGGCGATCGGACAGAAGACCCGCTGCGTTTCAATCCGCAGAAGGTTGTAACCGGAAGTTTCCGCACTGTCGGCGGCGTTGTGACCGCCGTCGATCCTGCGACGGGCGAGATCAAGATCAACGAACTCGAGAAGAAGACGCCGCTAACGATCGTCGTCAAGCAGGACGCGGTGTTGCGACGGTTTCCCGGCTCTGAGATGGGCGCGATGATGGGTGGTTTCAATCGAGGTGCCGGCGGGCCAGGTGGTCCCGGCGGCGCTCCGGCCGCTGGTCAACCGGCGCAGGGGGGTGGACAAGGTCAACCAGGCGCCAGGCCGCAGGGAGCGGGTGCTCCTGGCGGCGGTCCGGGCGGTGGTGGACCCGGTGGACCCGGCGGTCGCGGCGGCTTCAACATCAACGACATGCTCGAGCGCTTGCCCATTATTTCAGTTGCTGATGTTAAGGTCGGCGACACCATTATCGTTTCCAGTACGCAGGGCGTCGACCCGCACCGCCTGACCGCAATTTCGCTGGTCGCGGGCGCTGACACTCTGCTCGCGATGCTCGCGCCGCGTCCCCAACAGGGACAGACGCCAAATCCCGCTGCCGGCCTCGGCAGCAGCGGTATCACATTCGGCATCGGCTTGCCATAACTCGAAAGCTCCAGGCTTTCGCTCTCTAGGTGAGTGTCGAAAGCCTGGTTTATCCCCAACCAAGGCTTACGCCTTTCTCCCAAAGGTTTCTGCAATGAATGCGACCCGTCTGCTCCCCCGAAAGCTTCTCATCACTGGTCTGATCGTTCTGATCGCGTCCGTGCTCGTTGCGGCGCAACAGAATACGGGCACACTGCGCGGTGTGATCACCGACGAACTCGGCGCTGTGATCGTCGGCGCTAACGTCACGCTCACGGATGCCGGTGGTGTGCAGAAGAAGACTACAACTAACGAGGAAGGTGTTTATAACTACGCTGGACTCGCGCCCGGGAAGTATTCGCTCATCGCCATCGCACCTGGTTTTTCACCGTCGGACATTAGAGATATCGACGTCACTGCCGGACGGCAGTCGGTTGACGTCACGTTGAAAGTGACGATCGAGGAGAAGGTCACTGTCGAGCAGACACCCGTCAGCACTGAAGCAACGAACAACGCAAACCAGACAGTGATCTCGGGTAAAGATCTCGATGCGTTGCCCGACGATCCGGATGAGCTCGCAGCGGCATTGCAGGCGTTGGCTGGACCATCAGTTGGACCAAACGGCGGTCAGATTTTCATCGACGGTTTCACCGGCGGCAATCTTCCGTCGAAAGATTCCATCCGCGAGATTCGCATCAACCAAAACCCGTTTGCCGCTGAGAACGATCAACCGTCAGGCCGCATCGACATCCTGACGCGACCCGGCACCGACAAGTTCCGCGGCGGCACGTCGCTCAACTTCAGCGACGAAAGCTTGAACTCGCGCAATCCGTTTGCGGTCACGTCCTCCAAGCGAACACCGTGGCAGATTCGCCAGTACGACATGAACCTCAGCGGTCCCGTCGTCAAGGGAAAGGCTTCTTTCTTCTTCAGCTTCGGCCGCACCGAAACTGACGACAACGAACTGATTCGCGCCACCGTGCTCGACGACGACTTCAACACCGTCGAGTTTGGTAACGCGTTTCTGACTCCCAGGCGGAATACATTTCTCAGCCCGCGATTTGATTACGCGATTAACCACAACAACACGCTCGTCGCCCGTTACAACTTCAATCGATTCACCTTCGATAACCAGGGCGTCGGCGGATTCAACCTGCCCGAACGCGGCTTCAACACAGTTTCGACCAACCACACATGTGCAGTTGACCGAAACCGCGATCCTGAATCCCACGACGATCAACGAGACACGCTTCCAGATCTCGTTTGGACGTAACGAGAACACCGGCAGCCTCGAGGTGCCGGCACTGAACGTCAGCGGTTCGTTCAACTCCGGCGGCTCGCAAGTTGGACATTCATTCAACGAACGCCGTAGTTGGGAACTGAACAACTTCACCGCCAAACAGATGGGAACGCACGCGATCAAGTTCGGCGCGCGCGTCAGGAACGTGCATGTTGACGACAACAACGAAGGCAACTTCGGCGGCAGTTGGACCTTCACCGGCGGCTTCGGTTTGAGCAGCATCGAGCGCTATCAGTTGACGCTGCGTTTGCAGGAGCAAGGCCTGACGCCCGCGGAGATTCGGGCGGCAGGCGGCGGCGCTGCAACGTTCAGCATCAGCTCCGGAAATCCGTTTGCCGACGTGAGCCAAACCGACCTCGCGGTGTATTTGCAGGACGACTGGCGCGTGCGGCCGAACATCACGTTGAGTTACGGCTTGCGCTACGAGATCCAAACGAACACGCACAGCAAGTACGACTTCGCACCGCGTGTGGCGGTTGCGTGGTCTCCGGGCGCCGCGAACAGCGCGCGTCCGCCGAAGATGGTGATTCGCGTCGGTACTGGTTTCTTTTACAACCGCTTCAGCGAGGGTTCCACGTTGACGGTCAATCGCAACAACGGAGTCAACTTGCAGCAGGTTTTCATTACGGAAGAGGCGCGGCGGATTCTTCCTCCGACTGTGGCCCAACAGCAGGCGCCGAATGTTGCCGGCGCGTATGCGATCCTAAACCAGTGGAGTCCGACGAGCGTTCCTGACGTTTCCGCTGTTCCGCTAAACCAGCAGATCGTTTGGGATAAGGATCCAAACATCCAGAACCCCACGGTTTGGGCGGCGGGAATCCAGGTCGAACGCCAGTTGCCGCGCAACATCACGATGTTTGCCGGTTTTTACAACATTCGCATCGTGCATGTGATCCGCGCGCGCGACGTCAACGCGCCGTTTCCGGCCAGCATCACGCCGCTGACGCCAACCGGCATCCGGCCCGATCCGGCGCGCGGCGAGGTCTATCGTTTCGAAGCCAGCGGGCAGTTCAACCAGCGACAGTTCTTCGTGGGCTTTAACTCCAGGCTCAGCAGGATGTTCCAACTCAACGGCAACTATTCGCTCAGCAAGACCACGAACGATACCGACGGTCAGGGAAGCACGCTATTCCCGATGAATTCGTATGACACGTCAGGCGAGTTTGGTCGCGGATCGTTCGACATTCGTCACCGGTTCACGATCTTCGGCACGATCAATCTGCCGTGGAAGAAGATTGTGGTGAATCCGTTCGTGGTGGCGAATACTGGTCAACCGTTCAACATCATCACGGGTCAGGATCTGAATCTCGATCGCCAGGTGAACGAACGCCCCAGCTTTGCTGGTCCAAACGCAAACTGCGCGCTTTCGACGATCAGGTGTACGAAGTATGGCAACTTCAATCTCGTTCCGCTTGCGGGTGAGGAGATTGTTCCGCGAAACTTCGGGAACTCGCCGAGTTCGGTCGTGGTAAATCTGCGCATCGGTCGTACGTTCGCGTTCGGCACAATCAATCGCGGCGGCAATGCTGCTGCGGCAAGGCCTGCGGCAGGTGGTCCAGGTGGCGGCGCTGCTCCGGTGGCGGTTGCGGCCGGAGGTGGCGGACCGAGAGCGATAGGACCAGGAGGTCCACAAGGCCCCGGCGGCGGTGCACCGTCTGAAAAGCGATTCAACCTGAACGTCTCGTTGTACGTGCAGAATGTTTTCAATCACGTCAATCTCGGCCGGCCTGAGGGAAATCTCTCGTCGCCGAATTTTGGCGAGTCACTGGGGCTGAGCACTACTGCCACGCAATTCGGTGGTCCGGGCGGCGGCGGCGGCAGCGCGGGCGCGGGAAATCGACGCATTTATGCGCAGCTTCGTTTGAATTTCTAACGAGAAAGGTTTTTGGGAATGAAGAGTTTTATCGCCGTTCTTTCGCTCGGCTTGTTACTTTTAATACCGGTCGCTGCTCAGGAACAAAAAACTGCCGCGCCTGCTAATGGTGAAGCACCGGCGGCTCCGGCGGTAACGATCACCGACAAGAGCACGCCGGCTGAACTCGCCCGCGCTGCATTCCTGGCCCAGGGCGGTGAGAAGTTTCGCAGTGTGCAAAACGTCGTGATGCGCGGATCGGTCCAACTGTATCCGCCGAACAGCGTGCAATCGATCCCCGGTGCGTTCACGCTGGTGACTGCCGGACCAAAGTTGCGCATGGAGATCGACGCGCGACCGGCGATCGTCTTCAAGCAGATCTTCGACGGCGAGCAATCGTATAGCTCGATGCCGAATGTCGAGATGCCGCCGCTGACGAAGTTTGGATTGGGTGCACTAGCTCGATACGATCAGGCGGGATTTCAAGTCACGGCGCTGCCGAACAAGAAGAAGCAGCGTGCGTTTCGCATCGTCGATCCGGACGGCTATACAACCGACTTCTTCATCGATCCGACGAATGGAAGAGTGATGAGTTTTCTGCTGTACTACGGTGGGTTCACACTCGGTACTGAGCACAGCAAGTTCAAGGAGATCGAAGGCGTGCTCGTGCCGTTGAGTTTCTCGCAGAAGTTCGAGATGCCGATGGGGGCGTTCTTTGCGGAGTTCAACGCGAAGGAAGTGAAGATCAATCAGCCGCTTGCTGACGACGCATTCGCGATTCCGCAGAGCCTGTCACCGCGTCTCCCCGTCACCGCGTCTCCGTGATCACTTATTCAAGATCGTAAGGTAAGCCGTCCACGGCCCGACTGCGTCGCTATACTGCTTCGCCATTGTTCGCACGATCTGACGGATATGGCCCAAGTCGTGTACGACCCACGCTGAAAGCAGTTGGCTGAGTGTGACGAGGCCGAGTGCCGGATGCGTTCCTTGCTTCTGCAGCAGCTCCGGAGTCAGGTTCATCTCGTCCAACTGACGAAGACTCTCACCGCGGAGTTGTTCGAACCTCGCGAGCAACTCCAGTAGCGACCTACCCTTCGACTTCTCATACATCGCAAAGCGATCGAACTTTTCGAAAGGCCTTGTCTCGCCGTGTTCGATGATGATCCGGGCGCGAGGAATCCAATCATTCTCCTCACCCTCAATCAAATGCCCGATGACGTCGTAGGGACTAAACGTCTCCGGGCCTTCATTCGCGAGCACCCAGTCGTTGGGCAGTTCGCTGAGAAGCGCATTCAGAGTCAACGGCGTGCGCCGTAAGACTTCTTTAGCGTTGTCCAGCTCGAATTTCATGAGACACCTCGACCTTAGAATAATAAATATTACGTCGAGTCGACTGAGCGTCTAAACGTTCGTGACTTCTTGCTCTTTGATCTTCAGCAGATCGTCGATTTTTTTGATGCAAGTGTCGGTGAGCTTCTGGATTTCCTGCAGCGAGTCGCGTTCGGCGTCTTCGGAGATTTGCTTGTCCTTGAGCATCCTCTTCAGCCGGTCATTGGCGTCGCGCCGGATATTCCTACAGGCGGTGCGGTGGTCTTCGGCGACGTCGTGGAGTTGTTTTGCAAGTTGCCTGCGGCGTTCCTCGGTGAGCGGAGGAATCGGAACGCGCACCAGTTTGCCGTCGTTTGACGGATTGAGTCCGAGATCGGCGGCGCGAATCGCTTTTTCAATCGCTGCAATCTGCGTTTGATCCCATGGCTGGACCGTTAGTAATTGCGGTTCGGGCACGTGGACAGACGCCAACTGGTTCAGCGGCGTCGGCGTGCCGTAGTATTCAACTATCACGTTGTCCAGTATGCTCACGGCGGCGCGTCCGGTTCGGACGGCGGCAATCTTCCGCTTGAAGTCGTCGATGACACCATCCATTCGCACGCGAGTTTCTTTGATTACGTCCTTTTCGTTCATCTGCTGAACTCCGCTGAAAGATTCGCTAGCCGACTTTCGTGCCTACGCCGGCTTCACCCAAAACCACACGCCTGATGTTACCCTCTTCCCGCATGTTGAAGACGATGATCGGCAGGTTGTTGTCCATGCACAACGAGATGGCCGAAGCGTCCATCACCTTGAGCTCTTTTTCGAGCACCTGCCGGTAGGTGATGGCGCTGAAAAGCTCCGCGGTTGCGTCGAGCACCGGATCCGCCGAATAAACTCCGTCGACCTTCGTCGCTTTGAGAATGATGTCGGCCTTGATTTCCAGGGCACGCAACGCAGCGGCCGAGTCAGTCGTGAAGTAGGGATTGCCGGTGCCGGCTGCGAAGATCACGACGCGACCTTTTTCGAGGTGCCGGACGGCGCGGCGCCGTATGAACGACTCCGCAAGTTGCGGTATGTCGACTGCGGACAGCACGCGCGTATCGACGTTGATCTTTTCGAGCGCGTCTTGCAGTACGACGGCGTTCATCACCGTCGCCAGCATGCCGATGTAATCAGCCGACGAGCGGTCCATGTTGCCTGCGCTCTTCGACACGCCGCGAAAAATGTTGCCGCCGCCCACAACGACCGCCACCTGCACACCCATCTGGTGAACGGCTTTCAATTCCTCGGCGACACTGCGAGCGACGTTGACGTCGATGCCGTAATTCTGCTCGCCCATCAACGCCTCGCCCGAGATCTTCAACAAGACTCGGCGATAGGAGAGACCCGTTTCTGTAGACGTCGTAGTCATCGAATTTTAACCAGCGAAATTAACCAACCAGGGAAGCCACTTCGCCGCCAAAATCGTCGGCGCGACGCTCGAGTCCTTCACCCATCTTGTAACGCGTGAATCTGCGGATCGCGATGCGCTCGCCGGTTTTGGCGACTTTCTCGGTCACCAGCTCGCCGACAGTCTTCGCCGGATCTTTGACGAATGGCTGGTCGCTAAGCACGGTTTCTTCGTAAAACTTGTTGAGCATTCCGTCGACAATCTTTTCGATCACCTGGTCGGGCTTGCTGGCATTCTTCGGATCGTTTTTGGCCTTGGCTGTTAAGATCTCGCGTTCATGGTTTAGCACGCTGGCCGGTACTTCCTCTCGCGTAACGTAGCGCGGTTCGGCCGCAGCGACGTGCATCGCAATGTCTTTCACGAGTTGTTGAAACTCTTCGCCGCGCGCAACGAAATCGGTCTCGCAGTTCAACTCGACGAGCACGCCGACCTTTCCACCCATGTGGATGTAGGAACCAACAATACCTTCCGCCGCGATGCGGCCTTCACGCTTTTTCGCCGACGCGAGTCCGCGCGCGCGCAGGATGTCGATCGCTTTCTCTTCGTTTCCGTCCGCTTCTTTGAGCGCGTTCTTGCACTCCATCATTCCGGCCCCGGTCTTTTCCCGAAGCTGTTTTACTGCCGCTGCTGTAATTTCCGCCATGATTACGAATGTCTCCGACTGTCAGAATGTTATTGTTCAACGAAAAACGCAGCCGAGCGGATGGTCCGCTTAAAGGCTGCGCTTCCCGATGAGTAAGAATATCGCTTAGCTCGCTGCCACGACTGATTCTGTGCTTTCATCGGGCGCTGCTTGAGTTCCATTTGCGCCCGGCGCTGTCGTGGATTCGGATTGCGCCTCCCCGCTGTTTACGCCGCCGCTGTCAGCATTGTCACCGTCTGATGCCAAGCTGCCAGCAGCCGTTTCTCCCAGACCACCAGCGCTTTCACCTTCAGCGCCCTCTTCGCCGCCGTCAGTGACGACGCCGCCTTCTGTGGCGATCTGATTACCCTCGACAATCGCGTCGGCAATTCGCGAGGCAAACAGGCGAACAGCGCGCAGCGCGTCGTCGTTGCCGGGAATCACGTAATCGATGCCTTCGGGGGAACAGTTCGTATCGACGACGGCGACGATCGGAATGCCGAGCCGATTAGCTTCCGCGACTGCGATCTCTTCCTTCTTAACGTCGATGATGAAAATGGCGTCGGGAAGACGATTCATTGCCTTGATGCCCGACAAGTTCTTATTCAAGCTCTCGCGTTCGCGATCGAGCTTGATGCGCTCTTTCTTCGTGAGCTTCTCGTAACGGCCGTCGGTCTGCATGCTTTCGAGGTCTTTCAGCCGCTTGATCGACTTCTGGACCGTTTGAAAGTTGGTGAGCAAACCGCCGAGCCATCTCTGGTTGACGTAGTACTGGCCGCACTTCTCCGACTCTTCACGAATCGCGTCCTGGGCCTGGCGCTTGGTGCCTACGAAGAGAACCGTCTTGCCTTTGTCTTCAGCGATGAGGTTGGTGACGAAGCCGATCGCTTCGCGAAACATACGCTGCGTTTTTTGCAGGTCGATGATGTAAATGCCATTGCGCTCGCCAAAGATGTATTCCTTCATCTTTGGGTTCCAGCGCCGTACCTGGTGGCCGAAGTGAACACCGGCCTCCAGCAGCTCTTTCATGGTTACCGAAACCAAACTGAACTCTCCTTCTCGTTAATTGGTTTAATGTACTCGCCGCAGTCTCGACTTCTTGTAAAGCAACCAATCGTGCTGCGACAATGGATTATGAAATTGCGAACTTCGCAATTCGAATTTCGCAATTCTGCGTTACCGCTTCGAAAACTGGAACCGTTTTCTAGCGCCCTTTTGTCCGTACTTCTTGCGTTCCTTGATTCGGGGATCGCGAGTGATCAGACCGGCATGTTTGAGTGTCGGCCGCAGGTCGGCATTAAACTCGAGCAGCGCGCGAGTGATGCCGTGACGAATCGCGCCGGCCTGGCCCGCCGGGCCACCGCCGCTCACGTTAACAACCAGGTCAAACTTGTTCGACGTTTCAGTCAACTGCAATGGTTGACGAATGATCATGCGGAGCGTTTCGTTCGGGAAATACCGGTCAAAAGGTTTGTGATTGACCTTGACCTCGCCGCCGCCTGGTCGCAAATAGACCCGCGCGGTTGCCGACTTCCGCCGTCCCGTTCCGTAATACTGAATTTCAGCCACAGTAATCTTTCCTTCTTAATCTTCGGGTCTGTTTACTTTGAATTTGCTTTGTGAGTAAGGTCGAGTGGTTGCGGGCGCTGGGCTGAGTGCGGGTGCTCGGCATCGGCGTAAACCTTAAGCTTCTTCGCCATCGCTTTGCCGAGCTTGTTCTTAGGAAGCATGCCCCTAACAGCCAGCTCGATAACCCTCTCGGGTTTCTTGGCAATCATCTCCTTTGCGGTGGTCTGTCTGAGACCTCCGGGATACGAAGTGTGATGGCGATAGAGTTTCTGTTCGACCTTATTACCCTTCAATACTGCCTTGCGAGCATTGATCACAACGACGTGATCGCCGGTGTCGAGAAAGGGGGTCCATTCGGGACTGCGCTTGCCGGTCAGGATCGAAGCAACCTCAGAAGCGAGATGGCCAAGCGTCTGGCCGCTCGCATCAACCACGTACCATTTTCGTCTTCCAGCGAGTTCCTTACCGCTGGGGAAGTATGTCGACATAGTTAACTATCTCTGTTTTCAGCGAATAAAACGCGAACGGCTAGAATACCTTCGGCCTCAAAAAGTTGTCAAGGCACGAGCCTCGCGAGGAGTCTCTCCGGCCGGCATTCTCTGCGTACCTCGGCGGTCCTCTGCGTCTCTGCGGTAAAGAACCGCAAAAACACATAAACCGCAGAGACGCAGAGGACCGCCGAGGTACGCAGAGGAAACTAGCACCTCGGCGAATCACACATTGAAAGGCCCTCGAGCTGCTTGCCCGAGGGCCTTTGGTTGACTCGGATTGTAACCGATCTTACGGCTTGTCGGGATCGGGATTCTTCGGCACGTCGTTACGCTTTAATTTCGGAGGCGCTTGCGACTCGGCCGGTTTCTGTTCGCCGTCCGGTGTTGTAGTAGTTGTAGTGGTGTCGTCAGGCGTCGGCTGACGTCGTTTCAACGTCGGACGTCCCGGCGCGCCACCCTCTTCTCCAGCCGCGATCGCACCGCTCGTCGCCGCACGCGCGTTGGAGAGCCTCAATAACCGGCTCTTAACTCTCTGAAATTCCGAGCTGCTGATCACATATTCCTCATGCTCGGGGAACCGTGCAGCCAGTGCCAGCGAGGAGGCGCGACGGTCTGGCGGCGCCGGATGCGATGCGAAAGCGCGCGAAATAAAGCCCGGTTTTTTCTTGTTCTTGGCTTCGAGCTTCTCAAACATCGTCGCCATTGCGCCCGGATCGTAACCCGCGGCATACATGTACTGGACGCCCAGTTTGTCAGCTTCTTCCTCAGCACCGCGGCTGAACTTCATGAAGATACCCAGCAAACCGATGCCAGCCGTGTTCTGGTAAATCAATCCCGGAATACCACCCAGGAAAATCGATCCGCCAAGCGCGGCGTATTCAAGCAAGCTGGCCTTGGTCTGGTTCTCAACCGCGTGACGGGCTGCGACGTGCGCAATCTCATGCGCCATCACACCCGCGAGTTCAGCTTCGTTATCGGCCGCGAGTAGCAATCCCTTGTTCACGTAGAAGAAACCACCCGGAAGCGCGAACGCGTTGACCTCATCGGAGTCGATGACCTTGATCGTAAACGGCACCTTCGCGTCGGAGTGCAGAACGATGTTCTGACCAACGCGATTCACGTACTCGGTGATGATCGGGTCGTCGACGAACTTCGCCTGGCGATCGACTTCGGCGGCCGCCTCGCGTCCCATCCGCACTTCCTTCTCCGTCGAGCCGCTCATTTTGGCGATGATGCCGGAATTGATATTCCGTTTGCCGATCATCGCGGGGTCTTCGTTGGTAGCCAGGACTCTCTTGCCTTGTGCGGCAGTAGAAGCGGTGGTGGTCTTCTTCTGATCCGTGGTCTTTGCTTCAGGTTGAGCCTGTTTCGGCGTCGTTGTTTGCCCGACCGCAGCGATAGAACCGGCCAACATAGATGCCATTAACACGAAAGCACTCGTGGCTCGGGAGAAGTTATTCATCTCGGAAACCTCCAAAAATCGATAAGAACCTGAGGCCAGGGGATTGATGTCATTTACGCTTATTTGGCGCGCAGTTATGATGCTCGGGCTCAGCGGACAGGTTGCGCGGCAAGTCGGCAAAGTTTCTTAGCGTTTTGACGCTCCAAATATACGCCCATCCCGCGGGAGAGTAAACAAAAACGGAACCACGGATCTGATGCCCAAAGCCACTAAGTCCAAGCCGCAGGTCTCGATCATCGGGACTGGCCGGCTCGGCACCGCCCTCGCGATTGCGCTCGTCCAACAAGGTTATTCAATCGGCGCTCTCGTCGCTCGCCGTCGCGAGAGTGCTAAGCGCGCCGCCGCTTTATTACGCCCTTTCTTAGACGGGCCGAGTCGCGTGATGGCTGTAAAAGAACTCGTCGAAGTGCCCGCGCCGGAAGTTTTACTGATCGCCACGCCCGACGATCAGATCGCAAAAGTCGCAGAATCGCTGGCAAAACTCGACTGGGACACTCCGCGCCGATCGACCGTGCTGCACACCAGCGGCGCTTTGTCGTCTGCCGTCCTCGCTCCGCTGCGCGAGAAGAACTGGAGCACCGGTTCACTTCATCCGCTGGCGTCAGTCAGCGAGCCGAAGGCCGGCGCGCGACTGCTGCGAGGTGCGTTCTGGTGTGTTGAAGGTGACAAACGGGCCGTGCGTTTAGGCCGAAAGATCGTCGCCGACCTCGACGGGAAGAGTTTTTCGATCAGCTCCGAAAAAAAACCGCTTTATCACGCTGCGGCAGTGATGGCTTCGGGAAACGTCACGGCGCTGTTCGATCTCGCGATCGAGATGCTGAGCGAGTGTGGGTTGAATCGTAAGCAGTCGCAGGACGCTCTTACGCCGTTGCTGGTCAGCGCGGTGCGGAATCTGGAGGAACTCGATCCGTCTCGCGCGTTAACGGGAACGTTCGCTCGTGGCGATATCGAAACCGTGAAGCGCCATCTTGAAGTTCTGAAAAAGAATAAGTTCGCGCTCGAGATGTACCGGTTGCTCGGCCTGAGGTCGCTGGACCTCGCGGCGTCGCGACTCGACCCTGCGGTAGTGAAACGAATCAAAGGATTGATAGGATAAAGCAGATGCAGCCAACGCCGACCGCGAGCTACAGTTTGACTCTACGCGTCCGTCTCTCGTCGCGCGCCGGTTCGCTCGGCGAGTTGACGACGGCCATCGGCCGCGCCGGCGGCGACATTGGCGCCATCGACATCGTCACCGTCGGCAACAACTACATCATCCGCGACATCACCGTCAGTTCCGTTTCAAGCGCACACGGCGAACAGATCGTCCAGGCCGTCAAAGACATCGACGGCGTTGAGCTCCAACAGGTTTCCGATCCGACGTTCCTGATGCATCTTGGCGGCAAGATCGAGGTCGTCTCGAAAGTGCCGCTGAAAACGCGCTCCGATCTCTCGATGGCCTACACTCCCGGCGTCGCGCGCATCTGCGATGCGATTCATAAAGATCCGGATAAGGCCTACACGCTGACGATCAAGAAGAACACCGTCGCTGTTGTCACCGACGGCACTGCGGTTCTCGGTCTGGGCGACATTGGACCAGCCGCCGCGATGCCGGTGATGGAAGGCAAGGCGATGTTGTTCAAAGAGTTCGCCGGCGTTGACGCGTTTCCGATCTGTCTCGACACGAAAGATCCGGACGAGATCGTCCGCACAGTGAAAGCGATCTCTACGACGTTCGGCGGTATCAATCTCGAAGACATCTCCGCGCCGCGTTGTTTTCAGATCGAAGAACGACTAAAGGAAGAACTCGACATTCCTGTCTTTCACGACGATCAGCATGGCACCGCTGTGGTTGTACTCGCCGCGCTCATTAACGCGCTGAAGATCGTCGGGAAGCAGATGAGCGAGATCAAGGTGGTGGTGAACGGCGTCGGCGCTGCGGGTGTTGCGTGTTCGAAGATCATCATGGCCGCGGGCGTGCAGAACATTATCGGTTGCGATCAGATGGGAGCGATCTACCGCGGCCGCGTCGAGAACATGAACTGGGTGAAAGACTGGTACGCGCAAAACACGAACCCGAATCTTGAAAAAGGTTCGGTCCACGACGTGATCAAAGGCGCGGATGTGTTTCTGGGTCTGTCAGTGCCCGGCGTGATCGACGAGAACGACGTTAAGAACATGGCCGAGAAGCCGATCGTCTTTGCGATGGCCAACCCGACGCCGGAGATCATGCCCGAAGATGCAGCGCCTTACGTTGCCGTGATGGCAACCGGACGTTCCGACTATCCCAACCAAATCAACAACGTCCTCTGTTTTCCTGGCATCTTTCGCGGCGCGCTCGCCTGCCGCGCACGCCGCATCAACGAAGAGATGAAACTCGCGGCCGCAAAGGCCATCGCCGGCACTATCACCGACGCCGAGTTACATCCCGAATACATTGTCCCGTCAGTTTTCGATAAGCGAGTTGCAGAAGCTGTGGCGCGTGAGGTCGAGGCGGCTGCGTATCAGACCGGCGTTGCGCGATCAAAGGTCCATGAAAAAACAGATTAGTGTCGTCACGAAAGTAATCAGACATAATCCGCGTGACAAGTAGGGCGACGCGGACCATCAGGATCCCTCCCGTAGTTGTTTGGCAATGAGTGGCACGATGCGGCGCGGGACGTCGATCGCGGCCTTGATGTGACGCGCGTGCGTAAAGTGTCCGGCGACATAAACTCCACGCACGTTCGTTTCGAAAGTTTCAGGATGATAGACGGGAACTTCCGTCAGTTTGCCTGCCTCCGTCTTGACTCCCAGGTTTTTCAGCAACATGAGATCCGCGTCGCTGCCGGTGAGCACGAAGACAACGTCGTTCGGCAGCGTCATCGGCTCGCCGCCGTCCGTTGTCAGCACGACTTCGGATTCACGAATCTCGTCGATCTGTTTGTAAAGGACGACGTTGAGATGTCCGAGTGCGATTTGTTCTTCGAGCGGCGTGCGGACCCAGTGCTTCATCGCGCCCGCTTTCGGATCGCGGTTCTCCCAGTCTTCACGCCAGATCGCCATCGTTGTTCGCGAACCTTCTTCAGCCAGGTACAACGCAGCCTCGGCCGCACTGTTCCCACCACCGACGACGAGCGCTTCTCTTCGAACGTAAGGATACGGATCGACGAAACGATGATGCACTTTCGGCAGGTCTTCACCGGGCACATTCAAGTGCCGCGGGTTGTCCATCGCGCCGATCGCAATGAGCACACGCCGCGAGTGATACTCGTTGCAGTCAGTGCGGACGACGAATCCATTCTCGACATCGCCCTCGATCGAAACAACTCGCTCGCCCGTGTTGATATTCAGATCGTGATCGAGAACGAAATGAACGTAATGTGACAACAACTCTTCGCGCGACGGTTTCTCACGCACCGGCTTGAGCGTGCCTTCAAACATCTCGACTTCATTTGGCGTCGAAAACATCGTGCGACCCAGCGGGTACTGCCGAATCGTGTTCGCGATCGTGCCTTTTTCGATGACGAGATAGCTCAGGTGTTCGCGCGACGCAGCTTCCGCCGCCGAAAGACCCGCCGGTCCAGCTCCAATGATGATCAGGTCCGAACAGTTCCATTCTCTAAAAGACCACTTCACCTTTCGCAACGAGCACCGATGGACCGCCAACTTTCACTTCCTCAACCGCTTGCGCACCGCCTTTCACGTCGAGGTTGATCCGGCTCGGACGGTGAATGAAGTCGCCTTGTTCGATGACGAACTTGTAACGTCCGTCCTCCGGTTCCAACGACAATGCGTCATGATGGATCAGATACGCACCGAGCGCGCCACACGCGCTGCCGGTCGCCGGATCCTCGGCGATGTTGTCAGCCGGTGCGAAGAAACGCGCGTGAGCACGCGACGCGCCGATTTCGATCGTCTCGCGTGTGAACGCGTGACAACCCGTGGCGCCTCGGCGTGTGTAGATCTCAGCTAACAGCGCCGCATTTACGCGGCACGATCGCAGATCCGCCAGTGAACGAATCGGCACGGCCATGCATGAAAGTCCCGTCGTAATCACCTGAATGGGAAGACCCTCGTCGAGGTCTTCCCGAGCGAGTCCCAACGCACGCGCGATCTCCGCCTGATCGTGACCGTCGTCAATCTCGTCGAGTATTTCGAACTTGCCCTGAGTCATCACCACCTGGAGCGGCTGCCCGTCCCTGAACTCAATATCAACCGGCAACACTCCGATTCCAACTTCATGATGAATCCGTTGCCAACCAGTGCCGCCTTCGGGCACCGGAACCACACCTTCGCGCGCCAGAGCGTTCCACGTTCCGACCACCGGATGGCCCGCAAACGGGATCTCGCGCGTGGGTGTGAAGATGCGCAGGCGCCGCAGGACGTCGGGATTTTCGGAGTTGAGCACGAAGACCGTCTCCGAGAGATTCATCTCGCGAGCGATCTGCAGCATCACTTCGTCGCTGAGTCCCTCAGCCTCCGGAAACACAGCAAGCGGATTACCCGAGAACGCGTGGTCGGTGAACACGTCGAGTTGTAAGAAACGATAGGTTGTCATGGTGTCGAGACCAATAGTACACACGACCTCCAGACTTCATGAAACGTTTCGGCGAGTTTTGCGCATGGAGAACAGAATGCAGATTAAAGAATATTGAAGAATGAACAGAGATCGAATATTGTAAGCCCCGCTCAAAATTGCTTCAGTAGTCCTCGAACCATCGAAACGCCACGTGGCGCCGGCCAGCCGAAAAGAGCCACCGATATGTTAACCAGCCAATAGCAAACGAAAAGGAGAGTTTATGGGAAAGTGTAAAGAATTCTCGATCAACCTTGCCGTCCTCGCCCCCAGCAACAAGCGACAGTTCTCGTTTGGCATGATGCGGGGCTGCATCGACGACAACACCCCGCTTTACGCGATGGTCTTCGTGCTGCGCGATCTGATCAACGGCGAGTTTCAGGATCGTGTGAAAGTAAGAGTCACACTCGGTCCAACGTTCAACGACAAAGCCGAAAATCTGATGAAGCGCGGCCTGACCTCTGCGCAACTCGATTTTCTGCAGGGCCCATTGACGAGCCGCATCAACAGGTTGCCGCCGAATCAGAGCGAAGTTCAGGATCCGCGGATGAACCAACTGGGTACGCAGTTGCTGCAACAATGAACCTGCTTACAGATGAGGCAGTAGAGATCCAGGGCTGGGGAATACTTCGCGGCTGCAAACGTTATTTGTTGGCCGTCTGCTGTGTGCTGATGCTCGCCGCGTCCTGCTTCGCGGCGGGCGACAGCTCTGCAGCTAAGCCCTGCCGCGACTCTGTCGATTCGTACGTCGGATACAAGCTAAGCGACGTGCGACTCGTGACGCCTCTGGCTATCAAAACGCCGCTCAGTTTTCTCTTCGGTTCGCAGAAGAAGTTCGAGGACGAGTTTGCCGCGGTGCTGGCGCAACTGTCGTTAAAGAAGGGCGACGTGTTTGATCGCGGCGCTCACAACAAGGCGATCGAGTTCCTGCACAACCGTTATGAAGAGGCTGTTGTTACTCCCGCCGAACGTATCCGAATCGCATTCGTGACTTTTCGTTTGGAGAACTGCGACGACGCCGCTCTCACCGTCGGTCTGACTTACCTGGTCTACAGTTCGGAGTTCCTTTATCACGCATCTCGCATCTTCGAGAAACCGAACGATCGATTCACGCGTTCACTTGCGCCGGGCAAACTCGCGAATGCCAATTCGCTTGTGAACGTAAACGGCAAACTGTTGCCGCAACCAATCGTCGGTTACGACCGGGAGCGCGAGCTGTTCGCGGGCGGTAGCGCCCAGCTCCAGTCGGATAATTCAATCATCAATCAAATGGCGGTCGAGGGCACAGGTTCAGCCAACAGCGCGACCGCCGACTTCAACCTCGCCGGCAGCCGGGAGTTTACGCGTAGCTTCCTGAGTCATGTGGATTGGCGGGTTGGTTACAACTATTTCAATTTGCCGTCAGATCAGAACAGAATCAAAGCCGGCACCGGTCTCGCTCAAATCTTCGGCGCCAGCAAACCGCTCGGCCGCACGGATCTCGTATTCCGATTTGGCGCGTCTCTTGAAGGCGGTAATCGCCAGTCTGAACTGCCTGTAAACGATCCCGAGTTGGCCCAGTTGTTGGGTTACGGAGCACTCAAGGCGTACGTCGGAGCAACAGCGAACCGTGGGCGGCGATCGTGGTCCGCGTCTTACGCCGTGCAACTCAGTAACGACGGTTCGGATGCCAGCCTCGACTACACGAAACATCTTTTCGACGCCTCTTATCGACTGCGGTATCTCTGGCGCGAACATTTTCCGTTCCGAGTCGAGGCGCAGTTCTCCGCAGGTGTAATCCAAACCCACGGAGGACCTGTTCCTGTCGCCGAACGCTTTTTCGGCGGCAACAAGATCCGTCCGTTCATCGATGGCGATGATTGGATCATAAACAGCGCTCCGTTCATTCGCAGTTTTCCGCAAACGACTTTCAACCTCGTCGGTCTGAATGCTCCCTTCGGTGGCGAACATTTTTTCTCGGCGAACCTGACACTGTCGCAGCCGGTTTGGAACTTTCCCGCGGTGCCGAATGAGATCTCTCAAGAGTCGATCGTCCGGGAGGGCCTTGGGGGCGCGTTGCGCACGGCACGAACCGCTACGGTGAAGAGTTATTTGGAAGAGGACCCGCAGTACGTCGCTATTCAGAAAGATTTGCTTGGCGGAGATTTGACTGCACTCGAACAGGCGATCAATCAGGTCGATCAACAACTCACGACGTTGACTTCACAAAACCCGCCGTCGGAAGTTTCGGATGCAATTGGCGAGATCGGAAACGATCCGGATTTCGGCGCCGATCTGGTAGCAGACTCAAAGGACGCCATCGAGACTGCGCGAACTGACTCGGGCTCATTCAGGGCAAACGTCAGGCAATTGATCATCGGCGCAAAAGGCATGGGAGGCTTGATCCCCCGACTCGTAACGGGATTGGAGAAAGTTGTAGGCACGCTGCGTCGCGCGTCATTGCCGGTCCCTGCCGGGCAGTTAGACGACAGCGTCGCTACTTTGAAACAGATCAACACGCGGATGGAGCCGCAGGTTACGACGCTGATTCAGGTTGGCGAAGTAAAAGTCGACGTGTTCAAACCCGTGATGGCTGTGGTGAAGAACGACGCTTCGTCTGACGACGTGGACGACGTGGTCAAACAGATAGCCGCGACCGTCGCCGGAATAAAGACGCGCTGCCAACGCGATGCCCGCTCCCGGCAGGGCTGCGATACTTCAGCCCGCGGACATCCAAGTGCCGAAGAAGTTGGCGGTAAGTCTTCGCGACGCGCAGGAGCCTGTCTCCGCATTTTTAAATTCTCAATTCAGTGCTGACACACGCGCACTTCTGACAGCATACAAAGAAACGCAGGAACCGTCTGACCAACTGGTCCGCGCGCTCGTTAGCGAGTTGAATCGGTTGATTTCTGGTCCGTCTCTATTCACCGATGATCGTTTCGGCGACGTCGACCTCAGCGATGAGACTGAGGAATTGGCCGGTAGTAATCCGCAGGGCCCGGCGCTGCTCGCGTTGAATCGATCGCTGCTCGCGGAAGCTTATCCGAATCTGATATCGCGGAGCCAAATCGACGACACGCTCGACCCGCTCGATGGATTTATCGACGATGCGAAGAGTGCACTCGACGCGCTCGCCGATTTCGAATCGGCCGACGCCGATCAGGTGCGCGTTGTGGTCCATCAACTGGTGGTTGGCTTCGGCGATCTCGCACCTCCGGTGACAGCCAGCATCAGCAATCAGATAAAGAAACTTCAGCCGGCCCTCACCAGTGGCGGATTCGCGACCGAAGCACAGACTTTGCTCTCGGAAAGCGCAAAACTGAGTTCACTTCAGAAACAAGCCCGCCAGGCTTTCAATAAGATGCCGCTCAATTCGATGGAGCAACAAGCCGATCGCGACATCGCTTTTGCGGCAAGGTCGTTGGACGTGATCTTCCGCGAAATGAATCTGATCGAGATCGCGCCGGTTGTGACGTTCGATGCCGCGCGAATCGGTCCGGCTGTGACGCCGGGGTTTGGCAAGACGCATTATGGACTTGGCGCCGGCGTGCGTTTCAGCATCGTCACGCTCGACTTCACCGCAGGGTATTCCTTCAATCTCAATCGCCAACCCACGGAGCCCCGCGGCGCGGTGCTGTTGTCGATGACGATCAGCGACCTGTTTCGTTAAAGGATTTGTTTCGGAATATAATCTCCCGCCTTGAATCCACAGCTTGAACAACTGCACGGCATACTTCTGCCGCTCACTACCGTTTTCACTGCCGGCGATGAGATCGACACCGCGAAGCTTCGCGAGAACATAGCGGCGTGGAATAGGACTGGCGTTCGCGGTTACGTGATGCTCGGGTCGACGGGCGAGCGCGTCCATCTCGACGAGCGTGAGTATCTTCAGGTGATCGAAACGGCGCGCGACGCTGTTCCGGCAGACATGGCGTTCATCGTCGGCGCCGGACAACAGAGCACGACCGGCACGGTCAAAGAGATCCGCAAAGCCGCTGACGCAGGTGCGGACGCAGTGCTGGTGATCACGCCGCATTACTATCGTTCCGCGATCAACCAAACGACGCTTGTCGATTACTACACTGCCGTAGCCGATGCTTCGCCGGTTCCCGTGTTGCTTTACAGCATGCCCGCGCTGACGGGCATTAAAATCGAAGCGGACACGATCGCGCGTCTCAGCGAACATCCGAACATCGCCGGCGTGAAAGACAGTTCCAACGACGTCGCCGGTTTTAGTGAAACTGTGCGGCTTTGTCCTGATGATTTCGCGGTCATGACCGGAAACGGCACCGTGTTGCTCGACGCGTTGCGTGCCGGAGCAACTGGCGGAATTCTCGCCGTCGGGTGCGTCGTTCCCGAGGCATGTGTTGAGATCTTTCGCGCGTTTGAAGCAGGAGATGACGAGCGTGCGAGCGCGCTGCAATCGAAGGTCACGCCATTGGCGGCCGCAGTCACGACGAGGTTTGGTATCGGTGGTTTGAAAACCGCGCTCGACATAGCTGGTTATCACGGCGGCGCGGTGCGAGCGCCGTTGCAGATGCCGGACGACGGCGCCCGCAAGGAGATCGCGGCGTTGCTGGAGGCCGTAGGGTTAGTCTCCAACATGGCGTGAGGTCCAGGAAGAAACAAAGTTGACTCAGCAAGAACAGGTCAGGAAAAAGAACAAGTTAGGAAGGGGGCAACGCCCCCGCGGTCTCGAGAGCGGGGGCGTTGCCCCCTTCCTGACCTGTTCTTGCTGAGTCACCTTGTTCTTGGTTCCTAACTTGTTCTTATGGAAGGCGTCGTTGTGTCCGTTTCATCTGTGGCCTAGAATGTTGCGCAGGAGCTGAACCGATTTGAGCACCGCCGAAGCCGCTTGTTATAGCACCCCTGAAGAATCAGGCTTGCGGGTCGAAACCCTTCCCTTCGAACGCATTCCGCATCAGTCACGACTGTTTCTCGACTACTTGAAAGATCCGCTGGCGTTGCGGAAGTTCTATCCGGGCGCCGTTCGCTTTCACCACGAGCTGCAACAGCGAGTGCCGGACGTGCTCGCCGCGCACCGGGTCGATCGCAACAAAGTCGCCGACGCTCTGGCCGCGATGAACCAGCGCTGGGGCGCGCCTGAGGAAACACTCAACAACATCAACTTGCTCCGTGATGCCGATACGGTGGCAGTCGTTTCAGGGCAGCAGGCGGGACTCTTCACTGGTCCACTCTTCACGATCTACAAAGCGCTCTCGGCCGTGAAACTCGCCGGATGTTTGCGACAGCGGAATACGAAAGCCGTGCCAGTCTTTTGGATCGCCGCCGAGGATCACGACTTCGCCGAAGTCGCAAAAGCCGAAATCATCGGACGCGATTGCCAGCTCAAGCAAGTGGACGTCTCCACCGATCTGCATCGTGAGGGACACCCGGTCGGTCGCGTCGTGCTCGACGATTCGATCACCGCCGTCGTGAATCAACTGTTCGAGTTGTTGCCGAATTCCGAGTTCGCCGACGACATGAAGGCGCTGGTTCAACAAGCGTGGCAACCCGGACGCGGTTACGTCGACAGTTTTGCGACGATGATGACGACGTTACTCGGACGCTATGGACTAATCTTCCTCGATCCGCTCGATCCGGCAATGAAGAAACTCGCCGCGCCGCTTTACTCCGCCGCAGTACGTCAGGCGCCCGAGATTGCCGTTGCGATCGAAGAACGAAGCCGCGAGTTGGAAACCACCGGATATCACGCGCAGGTATTGGCGACGTCCAATTCGTTTCCGCTGTTTCTACATGACGAAGTTGGCGCGCGACGCGCGCTGTTGCGAGTCGAAAACGGAAAGTACCAGGCGAAAGACACGGAGCAACAGTATTCAGTCGAAGAGCTCGCGGAGTTGGCGCTTAACGAGCCGCAGCGGTTCAGTCCAAATGTGACGCTGCGCGCCGTGGTCCAGGATTATCTCCTGCCGACGATCGCTTACTACGGCGGCGCCGCTGAGATCGCTTACTTCGCGCAGACCGCCGAGGTCTATCGCGTGCTGGAGCGTCCGGCGACGCCGATTCTGCCGCGTTCGAGTCTGACAATGATCGAACGTCACACCGGCCGCGTGCTCGAACGATATGGACTGACGCTCGCCGATTTCTTCGAGGGTCTCGAGCCCGTGACGAAGCGCGTAGTCGAAGAACATCTCGGCGCGACCACCGCGCGTGCGTTCGACGACACAGAGCAGAACGTTAACGAGGATCTCGATCGACTCAAACGCGAACTACACGCGATCGACCCGACGCTGGCCGACGCCCTCGAAACGGGCCGCAAGAAGATCCAGTATCAGCTCGACGGGCTGCGCACGCGATTCGTGCGCGCGCAGATGACGCGCGACGAAGCCGCTCACCGGCAACTACAGCGTGCCGCCGATCAGCTCTACCCCAACAAAGACCTGCAGGAACGGCACATCAACGTCACGTCGCTGCTGGCCCGCCACGGCACGTACGTGATCGAGTGGATCTTCAACGCCATCAATCTTGGCAGCAACGATCACGAGGTTGTCTACTTGTAATGTCTAAAATTCGCGTCCTCGCAGATCACGTCGCCAATCAGATTGCAGCGGGCGAAGTCGTCGAACGTCCGGCTTCCGTGGCCAAAGAGTTGGTCGAGAATTCGATCGACGCCGGAGCGACGCGCATCACGATCGAGATCGAAGCGGGCGGACGTCGTTTGTTGAAGATATCTGACGACGGTGAGGGCATGGTGCGCGACGATGCGGTGCTCGCGTTCGAGCGGCATGCGACGTCGAAGATTCGCGCCTCCGAAGATCTCGCCGCGATCGGGACGCTTGGTTTTCGTGGTGAGGCGCTGGCCTCGATCGCGTCCGTTGCGAAGGTGGAGTTGACGACGAGCACGGAAGGCGCTGCCTCTGCGACGCGCGTCACAATCGATGGCGGACGCATGCGCGACGTGAAAGACGCGGCGCACCCGCGTGGGACGACCATCGCCGTGCGCGATCTGTTTTTCAACGTACCGGCGCGGCGTAAATTTCTGCGCGCGGAAGCGACTGAGACGTTTCATCTGACGAACCTTGTGACGCATTACGCGTTGGCCCATCCGGAGATCGCGTTCACGTTTGTAAATAACGGCAGGGAAGTGGTTCGTGCGGCGCCGGCGAAAGACTTGCGTGAGCGGGCGTATCAGATCTTTGGCGGCGATTTTCTCGAGAACCTGTTGGAAGTGAATGGTGGACATGGAGACGTCGCGCGGGTGACGGGTTTTGTGTCCGCGCCGCGTGATCGACGCACCTCGCGCGATTCGCAGTATTTGTTTGTGAATCGGCGGTTTGTGCGGGATCGGATGATTGGGCGGTCTCTGTCGGAGGGGTATCGTTCGATACTGCCGCATGGGGTTTATCCGGCGGCGCTGTTGTTCATCGAGACGCCGTTGGACGAAGTTGACGTGAATGTGCATCCGGCGAAGACGGAGGTGCGGTTTCGACGACAGGCGGCTGTGGCCGATGCGGTGCGAGAGGCTGTGAAGAACGCGTTGGCGAGTGCGGCGTATTCGCGGCCCGAAGAACGGGCAATGCCTGCATTCGCCAGTGCTCCTTTTGTTTCACAGCCACAACCACGAATTGAATACCAATACCAACCACCAACAGGTGATGAGATTGCGCGCGATGTGGCCGCGATGATCCAGGAAAAACCATCGGTGGTTCAATCCGTGGTTCCACCAGTACCGTCGGCGGAGAAGTTCACGCGTGAAGTAGAACCTGAAAAGCTGTCGTCAAACATCCGTCCGTTGGGCCAACTCGACGAGAGCTTCATTATCGCCACCGACGAACAAGGTTTGCTGCTGATCGATCAGCACGTCGCACACGAACGGGTTCTGTTCGACAAGTACCGTGCGCTGGAGGCTGCTCGACAGACCGATTCGCAACAACTGCTTGTCCCCGAAACGTTCGACCTGACGCCCGCGCAGACCGCCGTCTTCGACAACCTCGCCCCGGAACTCGAAAACTACGGCTTCGAGTTGATGCGACTCTCCGGACGCACTGTCGCGATCAAAGCAACGCCGGCAGACCTTCCCGCCGGCGAAGCGCGCAACATGCTTTCTGAATTGTTGGATACTGTTGACGCGGAAAACAAAGACTCGGCGCGTGAGACTCTGCGCGACGAGATCGCTGCGTCACTCGCGTGTCACGCAGCGATCAAAGTAAACATGCCGTTGGCGCCGGAGAAGATGCGCTGGCTCATCGATCGCCTGCTACAAACCTCGTCGCCAACGACATGCCCGCACGGCCGTCCCGTAATTCTTCGCTTAACACGCCGCGACATTCTCAAAGGCTTCCACCGGATTTAAATTTGTGTTTACTGCGCCGGCACCGTCTGGCGCTTCGCTCCATCAGGCAGGAACCACTTCGTCAGCCTGTCGAGAACGACCGTTCCCGCGAACCCACCGATCCCGCCAAGGAAGAACGCCACTGTCTTCGTTCCCAGATCCAGCGCAACCGGCATTACCGGCGATCCGAGCGCGTGCGAAAGTCCGAGCTTGAACGTCCAGTAGAAAAACAACGCGCTCGCCAAACTCCCGACGAGCCGTCCGGCAAACCCCATGTCCCAATGCTTCCCGGTCCAACGCGGACGAATGCGACCAAACTTCTTGTCCTTGTGGATCTGACGAGCAATACCGCCCACCACTCCACCGAGCAACGCAAACATCGTCAACCAGTAACCCGGATGGACCGTGCCGATCGTGTAACTCCCCTCCGCAATACCCGCACTCGAAGCCGTAAGTACATACTTTCCAGCATCGCGTGCCGACAGGTACTTAACGACAGCCTTGCGCGCACCTTTCGGAATCACAAGCTGAGCAGTGTTGAGCACGCCGCCGCTGACGTTGAGATCGATCTGCCGGTCCCAATCAGCAGCGCAATGCTTCCCGTCTTTGTCCGTGAGATATACCGTGTACTCGCATTCATCGCCGCCGCAGTAAATCTCATTCGGGCCGGCAATCACGAGCTTCTCGATCGCACTCTTGATGACGAGACTCTTCTGCCCCGCACGGATTCCCTGATCGCTCGTTGCGAGCAGCCTGAGTTCATTCCCGAGCGGCAGTTGCTGAAGTCGAAACACAACCTGCGCGTACGGCTGGCCCGGCGCCACAACCACCGACGACGGTTCGAAGCTGACTTGATCCGACGCCGTCGCGCGACTGAAGTGAATGCGACGTTCGCGATCCGGTTCGATCGGAAATCCGCCGTCATCGGCGAGTCGAACGGTGAGCGGTATGTCGGCGGCATCGGATCCGATTGCAATCGGATCGGCGTCGAAGATGATCTGCGTCGGATGTGGCGGCGTGAACTCCGCGCTCGCCCGATCGGCTGGACCATTCGGACGCACGGAAGCAGTGATGTTGAACTTGCCGTTCTGAGCCGAGTAGACGGAAATGTCGCCGGAGATGGCTTCGCCGTCATTCAATTTAATGTCCGCGACATTTCCGCCAACGCGTTCGCCTCGGTACAGGATTCCGCCGTTCGTGAGATCGGTGGTGATCCTGACAGTCGTTCCTGTGGCAGGGCTTTCGAGGAACGATACGTTGAACGTCGCGCGATGGCGTCCATCCGCGGTTGCACTCACAACCTTCGGAAAGATCTCGAAACCGAGATCGTCATCCTGCGCATGCGCGACTGTCTCAAACATACTGGCGAACTTATTCAACAGCGACACTGACTTGTTCGACGTGATCAAAACCAGCGCCTGGCCGGGTTCCAGTCCTTCAGAGTTCGCGGTGATGAAAAGCCGGCCCGCGCCCCTCGAAGTAAACGACGCTTCTCCAGACCACGCGCCGGGTTTCACTACGACCTTCTGCCGATCGAAGTGGCCTGCGCCGGATGATCCCTTATTTGAATTCGAGGAAGCCTGGCCGAGCTCGATCGTGCGCGTTGCGTCATTCGCGACCTGGCCGTAGTTGCGGTCGAGAAACTCGACGACGACCTTCGTAGCTTGTCCGGTGCGCAGGCGTTGGTTTTCAACACGAACGCGCAGGCGTTGGGGAACGGAGCCTGAATCCACGACGTTGGTTGCAGTTCCCGCTGCGGTGGCAGCGAGGATGCCCAAGAAAATGAGTAATAAAACTTTGGGAAAGCTCATTTTGGTACTCCTTATGAGGCCCAGACCAAGCAGCAATGAGCATGCCGGAGGTTTTTATTGGCTTTTCGCGATTGTGTGAGGCGACCTGTCTTCGAGCGTAGACAGTTTGCTATCCGAATGGGTGCTTCATAACTCGTCGAGCGTTCTTATCACCGCGTCGACGTCGGTCAAATCGGGCAGAAACTTGTCGGGCGCGTGCTGGAGAATCTCTTCGTTTGAGTAGAAACGCCCCGTTCCGACGGCGAGGGCGCGAGCGCCGAAATGGCGGGCGCAGTCGATGTCGTTGGGCGTGTCGCCAATCACGATGAATTGTTCGGGCGCGAGATTGAGTTGCAGGTGTTTGCGAATGCGCTCGGCGGCGAGTGCGGGAAGATCGCGACGCATGTGCGACTCGTCGCCAAAAGCGCCGGGCAGCGTGAAGAACTGTTCGAGTCCGACCAGTTCCATCTTCAACTGCGCCATCGGTTCGATGTTGCCTGTCAGAAGCGCCGAGCGATAACGCGGATGACGGTCGAGGGCTTCGAGTGTTTCGCGCACGCCGGGGAGCAATTCGAAGAATGTAACGCCGTTGCCGGTGACTTTCCGCGCCTCCGCTGTGAGACGCTCACTCAGCACGGCGATGCGCTCGCGCAAGTGATCGTGGGTGACGCCATGATTGCCAAGCGCCTCGATAAAAATCTGCATGTCCGTCATGCCCGAAACATGCATGTCGGCGAGCTGGCCCGCGGTGCCAAACAACTCCTCGAGCACGGGAATTGTGTACTCCTTGTACCCACCCGGCCGAGTCGATCGAATCAACGTCCCATCAATGTCCCAAAGCAATATTCGCATGTTCTTTTAACCACAAAGAGGCACAAAAGGCACAAAAAGAAAAACCACAGGTAGATAGCTTTTATTCGACTACCGCGAGTACGTCCCCGGCGTTTACGGTGTCGCCAGGTTTCACATTAATTGAAACTACGACACCCGCACGCGGCGACTTCATCTCGTTCTGCATCTTCATCGCTTCGACGACTACGATGCCCGATCCTTTTTCAACACTCGCTCCAGCGTCGATATGCACGCGTACCACTTTGCCCGGCATCGGCGCGATGATCTCCGCGAGTCCGTGATGATGCCGGTCGGAATCCGGTCCACTGCGCAACCGTTTCGGATCGACGATCGTGACCGCGTAATTGCGCCCATGCAGGCTTACGTCAAAAACCTCGTGCGACTTGTTCACACGACACTCGTGCACTTCCGCGCCGCGAAGAAACAGATAACTGCCCGGCTCCGGTTCGCGCAGTTCGAGATCGTAAACACGTCCGTCGATCTCGGCCGTCACTCGTCCGCCGTCGATCCGTACGGTCAACTCCTGCTCTCGATCGTCGATGAAGGCTTTGAGTTTCACGATCTTTTCCACCTTCTCAGACCAGCCGCCCGTCCAGCCATCTTCCACTTTCCTTCGGAGACTTGCGTCCCATTCTGCGCAAATACCGGGTGCTGGTGACGCGAATAGTCGATGGCCGCGGCGATCATCGCGAGATCGACATGCTCCTGCGACGGCTCAACTTCCGTTCGTCGCTCGTTGAATCGCGCGATGAACCCGGTGTCGAGTTTGCCCGCGACGAACTCTTCGTCCTGCGCGACCTCGCGAAAGAACGGCAGCGTCGTCGTGATTCCGACGACCTGATACTCGTCGAGCGCTCTTCTCAAACGTTCAATCGCCTCGTCGCGCGTGCGGCCCCACACGGCGAGCTTCGCAATCATCGGATCGTAATGAATCGAAACCTCCGACATGCTTGCGACGCCGCTGTCGACTCTGATCCCCGGGCCCGCAGGTTCGCGCAGGTACGTAATCGTTCCCGGTGAAGGGAAGAAGTTGTTCGCGGGATCCTCGGCGTAGATACGGCATTCAATCGCGTGGCCCACCCAGCGCACGTCCTGCTGCGTGAACGACAACGCCTCGCCTGCGGCAACGCGAAACTGTTCGCGCACGAGATCGAAACCCGTGACGAGTTCGGTTACCGGATGCTCCACTTGAAGACGTGTGTTCATCTCCAGGAAATAAAACTCTCGGGTCGCATCCGAAAGCAGGAACTCGATCGTGCCTGCGCCGGTGTAGTTCGTTGTCTGCCCGATCTTCACAGCAGCCTCGCCCATTCGGCGGCGCAAGTCCGCATCGTTGATCGGCGACGGACACTCCTCGATGACTTTCTGATGCCGGCGTTGAATCGAGCATTCGCGTTCGCCGAGATGGACCACGTTGCCATGCGTGTCCGCGAAGATCTGTATCTCGATGTGTCGCGGACGCTCAACTGCTTTCTCCAGATACAGTGCCGAATCACCAAACGCAGCCGCGGCTTCCGTCTGCGCAGTCTCAAACGCCGAACGAAGCTCATCGCTGCTGGTCACAAGCCGCATGCCTTTTCCGCCACCGCCTGCAGCGGCTTTCAACATCACCGGATAACCAAACTTTTCAGCCGTCTCGCGTGCTTCTTCGAACGACGAGAGCGCATCAACTGTCCCCGGCACGATCGGCACGCCCGATTCAACCGCAACGCGACGCGCACTCGTCTTCGAACCCATCAACTCCATTGCTTCAGCACTCGGACCGATGAACGTCAAACCCGCTGCTGTCACAGCGCGCGCGAAGTCGGCGTTCTCGGCGAGAAAGCCGTAACCCGGATGGATCGCCTCAGCCTGAACCGCCACAGCCGCCGCGATTATGGCGTCGATGTTCAAGTAACTCTGGCTCGACGACGCTGGACCGACGCACACAGCTTCATCCGCGGCGCGCACGTGCAAACTCTCGGCGTCCGCTTCGGAATAGATCGCAACCGACTTGATGCCCAGCTCGCGACAGCCGCGAATGATGCGGACGGCGATCTCCCCACGATTGGCAATCAGTACTTTGCGAAACATTCTTGTTTGAGCTTTGTGCTTAGAACTTTGTATTTGTTCGATCCTCGCGCGGGAGTTTAGAGCGACAGTCTACGGAGTCAAAGTACAAAGTACAAAGAACCAAGCTCTACACGACAATCGAGTTCGCAGGTTGACGTGGATCGTATCGGACGATGATTTGTTTGCCGGGGGCGTAGTCGAAAGAACGCTGCTGTTGCAGGTGGTCGAGCGTTTGTGAGGATTCATAAAGGACGCCCGCAAGCATGTACGTGTAAGTCACTTGAAGGATCAGACCGTTGTTGTCGGAGACGGCATCGATGATGTTTCCGTCGGTCATCCGTCCGGTTTTCGACAGACGTGCAATTCGTGAGGCTTCGTCTTCAACTTTTTTACGGAAACGATCCAGAAACGACATACGTCGCTAAGGTTGAAGGATACCTGCCGAGACAGAGCGACCGACTCCACCTTTGGAGACTTCGGTTACGCGTTTGAGGACGCCGTTGCTTCCGATCCAGTCGTCGTCGGTGCCGAGGATCTTGTCTTCACCGGGAAGTTGCAGTTCGTAAGTGGTGAAGGCGAGTCCTCCAGACGGCATGTCGTCGGTTGCGGAAGAGAGTGAAGCTCTGCGGATAGCTGCGCCGCGCAGTGACTGCGGTTTTGCAGCGGCATTCGCGGCGAAGTCGGCGCTGGGCCGGTAGCCGATGGGATCGATGTGTCTGAGCGCTTCGGCGAGACTGCCGTCAGGATCCGGAATCCTCTTTCTGAGATCTGCCGTGTCGGCCGGGTAAGTCTTGTAACGCACCTGGTATTCGAAAGCGGCGCGTTCAAAGGTATACCAGTAGGCTTGGTACGCAGCTTCTTTTGCGAGCTCTCGTTGATGTAAGCGTTCGGGAACTGTCACTCCGATCAGAAGTGCAATCATGAAGATCACGAACGACGACGCAACCAGACCGCGTCGCGCGTGCTTCAGTCCGCAAAACTTCTCCGGATTCAGCTTGATCGATCGATAGAGCTTTCGGCCCAACCAGACGGTGATGATCAGCAGCGGAATCGAGACCCACTTCAACCGCCATGCTGCCGTTTGGCCCGCTGCGACCCAGGACCAGACGCCAAACGGATCCAGCTTCTTCGAAAACATCGCAATGACTGTTTGCGCGAGGAAAAGAAGGACCATCAACGAACCCGCCACCGACAATAGGAGGGAGCGTCCGTACGACGGAAGTTCGTGGGCCGGTCTTGGAAGGGGCTCACCTACAGCGCGCGCCCCACATTGTCTACAACCATTGCTCAAGGCCCCAACAAACTTGAAGCCGCAGCACGGACAGATAGTCACGTTTCTACCTCAAAAGAACGATTGCGTTATCCCTGTTTTTCCGGAAACGCCGACTTAACGAACGATATCGGATTCTGTATACGTATTTCCTGAGCCGGCACGTTCTCGCTTTTTTGTGCCTCTACCTTCGTCAGTTCGCGCCACGTGTGATACATGCGGTGCGCGAAGGTCCAATAGGAGCCAACTGCAAGCACCCACAAGACAGCCGGCATCCGATTGGCAAAGAAGTTACTAGATCCAGGATGAGTACTGAGCGCGCCGATAATAAAGAGTACAACGCGTTCTGGGCGCCGCAGGAAGCCTACATCGCATTTGGGAATCAGGCTCTCTGCCCGCGCGCTGGCGTAGCTTACCATAACCGAGCCCATTAGTCCGGCGCCCGCGAGAAAAACGTTAAGAGTCGAGTGAAGCGGAGTGTCGCGGGCGTAAAAGACCATAAGGCCCACAAAAACGACCATATCCGACATCCGGTCCAGCGAAGAGTCCAAAAACCCGCCAAATCTGGTGACTCTGCCGGACAGGCGGGCCACCTGCCCGTCGAGCATGTCGAAAAGGTTGGCGACTATCAGCGCGATTCCGGCTGCGAAAAACAGGCCGTAACCAAAAAGAAGACCGCAGCCGACATTGATGCCAACGCCGATCACGGTCAGAACATTGGGATTGATTCGCCCGCTGGCCAGCCACCGCACAATGGCATCAATGATCCGCTGGGCGGCCCGTCCGATACTTGCGCCAAACATGCTCTAGCTTAGTTGCTCCTCGACTAATCCCGTGTTTCTTACTCGCTTAGGGTACCGGCGACAGTACGCCGGCGGACACTACATCTGGTCGTGCAATGTCTTGAGTTGCCGGATTTCAAAGTTACGGGCGCCGGCGGGCGTTCGCACCACCACTTCGTCCCCTTCCTGCTTGCCCATCAGGCTTCTGCCGACGGGCGAAGTGGTTGAAATCAGTCCCTGGGCCGGATCGCTTTCCTCGGGAGTCACCAGACGATACGTGACCTCTTCATCCTTCTCGGCGTCGTACAGGACCAGCGTCGATCCATACGACGCCCTGTCCCGCGGCACTTTGTTCGGATCGATCGAGGCAATCTCGCTGATCCGCTGCCGGAGCTCGACAATCCGCGCCTTTACGACGTTTTGCCGATCGAGGGCGGCCCGATACTCGGAATTCTCACGTAGATCGCCAAACTCAAGCGCACGCTTGATCTCTTTCGGCAGATGAATACGCAGCTCCGTCTCGAGCTCGTCGAGTTCACCCTGAAGCTTTTCTTTGATAGCTTCCTGTGACGACAACAACTCAACCACCTTCTCTATCGGCCCAGAATCTTGGCAACTCTAATGCCAAAGCGGGTGCAATTTCAAAGTTTTCTATGATAACTGGCCTCGTTCGCCGCGCCAAAAGAAACGCCAGTGTCACGCGCTGTCCGCACAAGCTGACCGTCCGGCGGCACAGTCTTTATACCCTTGATCGCCTCGGCCAGCGGAACTGAAACCACGTCACCCGCCTGAAGCGCCACCATTACGCCGCTTTCTCCATTAGCCAACGCCCGCACCGCGCACGATCCGAAGTTCGTCGCCAACATGCGATCGAACGCGTTCGGACGCCCGCCGCGCTGAAGATGCCCCAGGACCACGCAACGTGTCTCCCGCCCCGTGACCTGCTCGAGATCTCGCTGCAAGTGCTGACCGATGCCACCGAGCCGGGGTGCACGAGAACTATCACCCTTGTCTTGATAAACCAGCTCGTGCCCGATCTCGATCGCGCCTTCCGCGACCACGATAATACTAAAGTTTGATCCCGTAGCGTCGCGTGCACGCACTTTCTCAACAACTGAGTCGAGCGTAAACGGGATCTCCGGAATCAGGATCACGTCCGCGCCCCCGGCGATTCCCGAATGGAGCGCGATCCAGCCGGCGTGCCGGCCCATCACTTCCAGAATCATCACCCGATCGTGCGACTCCGCCGTCGTGTGCAAACGATCGAGCGCTTCCGTCGCGATATCCAACGCGGTGACAAAGCCGAACGTCAGTTCCGTGCAGGCGAGATCGTTGTCGATCGTCTTCGGAACGCCGCAGATCGGAACGCCACGTTTGTGAAACTCGTTCGCGATCGTCAGCGTGCCTTCGCCGCCGAGCACCACCAGCGCATCGACGCCGAGGATCTTCATATTCGCGATGGCTTCCTGGTAAACGGCCTCGACGCTCATCTTGACGCCGTCTTTATCGCGTTCGACAAAACAACCGCGATTGCGCGTACCGAGAATCGTTCCACCGCGGGGCAAAAGTCCCCGCACGTCCGAAGCATTTAGCGAGCGCGTTTTACTCGCGCCGAGCAATCCTTCGAAACCGTCTTCGATGCCGATGACGCGCATGCCGTACTCGCACGTAGCGGTCTTCACCACGGCGCGAATCACCGCATTCAGAGCCGGCGCATCACCACCGCCGGTCAGAATTCCTATCGTTCCAATCATAACGGGACTGCGACAGTCTATAAGTTGTAATTGGTAGTTGGCAATCTTCAGTTACTGTCGTAGCATACCAGCAAAATGGAAATCGATGACGACGCAAAAGAGATAGTTCGCGAGATCGGCAGCGCGATCAACGAATCGGTCGAGAATTCGACGAAGGTTGCAGAAGCAATCGAACGATTACGTGAAGCCGGATACGAGATGGAATTGACGCTGCGTCTCGAGATTGGTCTTAGACCTCACGCCGGCGACGATGAGACCGAGAATGATAGCACCACCCTCGATCTCACCGAAGAAGATCTACAGGTCCTGCAACGGATGAAAATCCGCATCGACCCCGAAAGATAAATTTCGAAATTCGAATTTTACTCCGGCACCTCATCACTCCCTGTTAACCTTTGTTGACGAAGCGCGGCTGCCCCAAGCAGTCCTCCCATTCCCATCGATTCAACTGCACTACTCGGCACGAGCATCAACGCGCCTTTTTCCTTCAACCCTTCATACAACATGTTCATCGCGCGCAGATGCAGCGCCGTCGGATTGTCTCGATACGACTGCGCGGCAGTTGCGAACGAATGCGCGATCTCGACTTCCGCCTGGCCAAGGATGATTCGCGCCTGTTTCTCACGCGCGGCCTGTGCCTCGCGTGACATCGCGTCCTGAAGCGCCGCCGGAATGATTACGTCGCGCATCTCTACCGATTGCACCGTCACGCCCCACGGATTGGACCGTTCGTCGATCAACTGCTGCAACTCTTCTTCGATCCTTTCGCGTCCGCGCAGAAGATCGGTCAGCGAAGTTCGTCCGATGATGTCGCGCAACGCAGTTTGCGCGGCCCAACTCACGGCTTGCGGATAGTTCTGCACTTCGAGTGCGGCCTTCTCGGGATCGTAGACCATCCAGAAGAGCACCGCGTCGACGTTCACGGGAACAGTGTCTGACGTAAGCGTCTCTTCGGCGGCGAAGCTCGTCGTGATCACTCGCTGGTCCACCCACGCGGAAACAGTGTCGACAAACGGAATGATCCAGAAGAGTCCCGGACCACGCAGACCAACGTAGCGTCCGAGACGCAGCACGACAGCGCGTTCCCACTGGCGCGCGATCTTTGGCGATTGGGCCAACAGCAATCCCAGCAACAGACCAACGATCACGCTTACGGGATTGAACGTGACCCACGTGGCGAGCGCGCCGATAAGCAGCGGAGCGAGAAAAACAACAGCAGACACGACGTTGACGCGAGAGGCATCGACTGACGGTAAGTTACCCCTGGTTTCAATCAGGCTGGTAGAGCTAGACATTTTTCATAGTCTCCTTTTTGCGCCGGCTTTGAAGTTGATCCAGCACGTCGTCGAGCGAAAAGCCCATCGCTCCGGCTTCTTCGAGAAACCGGTCGACCAATTCGGTCAGGTGTTTTTCGTGCTCTTCGCGATGACTTGCGGCGAAATGGCGGGCGCTTACGAAAGTTCCCACTCCTCTTCGTGTTTCGAGTACTCCCGAACGTTCCAACTCGGCGTAGACTTTGGCAACGGTGTTGGCGTTCACGCGCAGCTCGACGGCCAACTGTCTGACTGTCGGGAGTTGTTCTCCGATCCGCAGCCGGCCGGTGGCGATCGCGAATCGAATCGCCCGCGTTAATTGCGCGTAAAGCGGCATCGGGTGCGAAGGGCTGAGTGAGAACAGTGCGTCCATTTCCGTAGTTGTACTACGATGCTAGTACAAGTCAGGTTTCAGCCATTTACGGACGCGTGTTTTTGCGGAAGAATGCGTCTCGCGAGGGAAAAATGACTCGAGAACTCACGATGATCCTGCTCGTTTTGCTAACGCTTGGCGTGTCGTTGGCGGCCGGAAACCCGTCCGCGCCGATCAACCGCGCACAGGAAAGGCCCTCATGCGCTATCGAAATGAGGGGTTATTACACGCAAGGCCAGCCAATTGTTGTGAGATTCACTCTTGGGAATGACTCGACCGAACCGGAGGTCGTCGACCTTGGCTACGATCGAGAAGGCGCTCTTGAGCTCAAACTTAAGCGAGACGAAGGTGAGTGGATTGCGCTGCCGCAAAAGAAAGAACGGGAAGGGATATCTCGAGTTGGGAAAGTCACCATATCGCCGCAGGAGAGCTACTCGCAGCAGATCATTCTCGACGATTGGTACAAGTTCAGTGAACCGGGAGAGTATGTTGTTTCCCTCGCGATCGGGAAGTCGCGACGTTGTTTGGGACTGAATTTTGAGTTCAAAGTAATGCCGATGGATGCCGAGTGGTTGAGCGATGTCTCCAGCGAACTGCTCGAAACTATCAAAGAGAACAAGAACGACTATGCGAAGGCTGCCGATGCTGCAAATGTTCTTGCCAGAATCGACAATCGCCTCGCCGTTCCGTTTTTGATAAAGGCGCTGGAAGCGAATCCTATGATGGACTCGATCGTCATCCCGGCGATCGAAAGGATCGGTGATAAAGAGGCCGTCCGCTTTCTCATCTCACTTCTTGAAAAGAATGATTCGTCAAGTTCACGTTATGAACTAGTGCGACCAGCGCTGGTGCGGCTTGAAAAGCGCAGCGCGCCGGAAGAAGTTGAAGTGATTCGCATTGCGCTCGTTCGCTTTCCCGCGCCATAGTCGCATCTCCAAAGTTACTTCCACACGGATTTGTCGCAATTTAGCGGCTGTGTTATCTTGTCTGGCTTTTAAACCTGCCCATTTTGTTCGCCTTTATAGGTCGAAAGAGGAGTTCAGCGACAGTATGTCTACGCCTAATGGAAACGTGAGTGCCGACGGCAAAGTCGGCAAAGTCGTGCAGATTATCGGCCCGGTGCTCGACGTCGAGTTTAAGGGAGGTTACCTGCCTCCGATTTACCAGGCGCTGCGAGTTACCTCCGAAGGTTTCGACGTGCCCACTCCGATCGACGTCATCGCGGAAGTGCAGCAGCACCTTGGCGAAGGACGCGTGCGAACCATCTCGATGACGCCCACCGACGGCATGGTCCGCGGCATGATGGCGATCGACACCGGCGGTCCGATCACGATGCCTGTCGGCGAGGGAACACTCGGCCGTGTGCTCAACGTGATCGGCGAACCCGTGGACACACTCGGCCCGGTGAAGCACGACAAGCGCTCTCCGATCCACCGTCACGCACCGACATTCGAAGAGCAGTCAACCGAACTCCAGATGTTCGAGACCGGCATCAAGGTCATCGACCTGATTCAGCCGTTCTTGCGCGGCGGCAAGATCGGTCTGTTCGGCGGCGCGGGCGTCGGCAAGACGGTTATCGTGATGGAGTTGATCAACAACATCGCGAAAGCGCGTTCAGGTTTCTCGGTGTTCGCCGGCGTCGGCGAGCGAACGCGCGAAGGAAACGACCTGCTGCGTGAAATGGTCGAGTCGCAGGTTATTCAGTTTGGCGAGCAGTTCAACAAGAACTTCCACGACACCGGCGCGTTCGATCTTACGAAGGTCGACATGAATACGATCGGACAATCGAAGGTGGCGTTGATTTACGGTCAGATGACGGAACCGCCAGGCGCGCGTCTGCGCGTTGCGCTTTCGGGACTCACGGTCGCCGAGTACTTCCGCGATCAGGGACTCGACGTGCTGCTCTTCATTGACAACATCTTCCGCTTCACGCAAGCGGGTTCTGAAGTGTCCGCACTGCTCGGACGTATGCCTTCCGCGGTGGGTTATCAGCCGAACCTCGCGACCGAGATGGGCGAAATGCAGGAACGCATCACGTCGACGAAGACCGGATCGGTCACGTCGATCCAGGCGGTTTACGTTCCCGCGGACGACTACACCGATCCGGCGCCGGCGACGACATTCGCGCACCTCGACGCGGTCACTGCGTTGTCGCGACAGATCGTCGAACTCGGTATTTACCCGGCCGTGGATCCGCTCTCTTCGTCGTCGCGCATTCTCGATCCGCGCATCATCGGTAAGGAACACTACGACACGGCGCAGGACGTGAAACGCGTATTGCAGCGTTACAAAGACTTGCAGGACATCATCGCGATTCTCGGTCTCGACGAGTTGTCGGATGATGACAAGCTGATCGTTTCGCGCGCGCGCAAGATTCAAAGGTTCTTCTCGCAGCCGTTCTTCGTTGCGGCGCAGTTCACGGGTCTGGAAGGGAAGTACGTCAAACTTGAAGACACCGTGCGCGGCTTCCGCGAGCTCGTCGACGGCAAGCATGACGATCTGCCGGAACAGGCGTTTTACATGGTCGGCACGATTGAAGAAGCAATTCATAAAGCGAAATCGATCGCGCAATAGGAATGGTCAGTAGTCAGTGGTCAGTAGTCAGTTGCACATCTGACGCTGACTACGGACCACGGACAAAGGACCACTGACAAACGACTTATGGCAGACAAGATACAACTCGAAGTTGTTACTCCTGAGCGGCGTGTGCTGGCCGAGTCCGTGGACATGGTTACCGTCCCGGGGCTTGGCGGTGAGTTAGGAATTCTTCCGGGCCACACGCCGCTAATCTCACAACTGCAAACCGGTGTGTTGACCTATACGCAGGATGGGAAGAGTTTTTCGTTGCACGTGTCGGGCGGGTTTGTCGAGGTTCGTGACGATCTCGTTTCGGTGCTCGCGGAAGTCGCAGAGCGTCCGGACGAGATCGACGCCGCGCGCGCGAAGCAGTCTCGCGAGCGTCTCGAGAAACAGTTGAATCAGTGGAGTGGTACTGAAGAGGACTTCGAGGTGGCGCGAGTGAAACTGGAACGTTCCGTCGTTCGCTTACAAATCGCTTCTTCCCGTTAATTATCTTTTAGCTTCGATCGCGGCGCGCATTTCCTTCACTGCGTTTTCCAATCCCACGAATATCGCGCGCGCCACGATGTTGTGGCCGATATTGAATTCGATGATCTGTTCGATCGCGCCGACGGCACCCACGTTTCGATACGTCAAGCCGTGACCCGCCGCCACAAGCAATCCATACTGCGCCGCCAGTTCAGCCGCTTCTCGCAATCTTCGTAACTCCTGGTTTGCGCGCACCGCACCTTCGCCGTGAATTCCACGCGCGCCTAACATCGCATCCGCATAAGCTGCGGTGCACAACTCCACTTGCTGTGCCCCAACCTCGTGCGCGACTTCGATCTGCTTCGGATCAGGATCGATAAACAGACTCGCAAGTATGCCGATCTCTCTCAACGCATCGACCGCGTAACTAACAGACTCTTTATTCGACTTTACGTCGAGTCCGCCTTCGGTCGTAATTTCATTCGGCCGCTCCGCCACCAGCGTGACTGCATCAGGTCGAACATCGCGCGCGATATCCAGCATCTCTTCAGTCGCAGCCATTTCGAGATTCAGATACGTGGTGACTGAATCGCGCAGCAGTCGAATGTCGTTGTCCTGGATGTGACGGCGATCGCCACGCAGATGGACGGTGATTCCATCGGCGCCCGCCTGCTCACAAGCCATCGCCGCGGCAAGCACACTCGGCTCCGGCGCGCGTCTCGCCTGTCTTACCGTCGCGACGTGATCGATGTTGATGTTAAGGCGCACGGTCATAGTGCTTTGTTCTTCGTTGACGGATCCTGGCTCGCTCGTAAGAGAAAAATACCAAGGACAAAGCTCAAAGTACAAAGCTCACGGCGTAGTCCGATCGTGCACGGCGCGAATGGCCGCGTCGTAGACGCCGCGTCGCGCTTGCCGGCGAATCAGTCCGACTTCGCCGAGCATCTTGAAACTGTCACTGAACAGGCTGATCTTGCTGCCCTCGTTATGGTCCCAACGAACGGGAACTTCGCGAAGTCGCAGTCCCGCGCGGTACGCGAGATAGAGCAGTTCGACGTCGAACCCGAATCGATCGATAGTCGCAGCTTCGACCAGCGGCCGGCACACAGACATCTTGAATGCTTTGAAACCACACTGCGTGTCCCAGAACGGCATTCCGGTCGCGACCCGGACCGCGAGATTGAAAACTCTGCCGCCTTGTTCGCGCCGCCATGATTGATGGACGCCGATCAGTTTTCGGTTCAACGCGCGCGATCCAAACGTCACGTCCGACTGGTTGTTCAGAATCGGATCGATCAGTTTCGGCGTTTCTGTAATCGGCGTTGAGAGATCGGCGTCGGAAAAGAGTGCGACGTCGCCACGCGCAGCGAGCAATCCGAGCCGCACCGCGCGTCCTTTTCCAAGGTTCGATTTGTAACTGATGACTGACGTGCGAAGCGTTCCGCGACCCGCCAGGGCGCGGCGTGCAAGTGTGGCGGTTTCGTCGGCGGAGCCGTCGTCGACCACGATCACCTCGCCCTCCGGGTAATTCTGACGCATGTAGTCCAGGACGCCGTCGAGGGTATTACTCAAGCGGACCGCTTCGTTATAAGCAGGAATTATGATCGAGAGAAACTGGGACATTCGGTGCTCGACGCAATATATCACACCGTTTACGTCGCCGATTCGCACCTTCGGAGCTCCACGGAGGCCTGTGTTATATTCTGGCAATGGAAGTTGCCCGCCAATTAGAACCATCTTCGCCAGACTACCAAGGATGGGTCACTAAGAAGTTCACGGTGACGGCGGCTGTTGTGATCGTCATTGCGGCCCTGTTCGGCGGGACTATCGGCACCACGCAAGAGTTCAGCGGACTCACTTCCGGGAGCACGAATACGTCTAACCCAGTCGTCCAGGCGATCGAAGGGGATTACAACGAGGCGTTAGACGCCATCAGCTCCAACTACTCCGGCGACATCGATTACGAAAAAGCCACGCAGGCCGCGATTCAGGGCATGCTTTCGACGCTCGATCCGCACTCCTCTTACTTGCCGTACAGCGAGTTTAAGAAACTGAAAGAAGATCAGGACTCGCGCTTCTTCGGCATCGGCGTCACGATCGTTCAGCATCGCGACGGCGTTTACATTCAATCGGCCGTTGAAGGTGCGCCCGCGGCGAAACTCGGGTTGCGCTACGGAGATAAGATCGTCGAAGTTGATGGGAAAGACTCGAGCGAGTGGTCCAGCGAGACAGTTTCGAAGAACGTGCGCGGCGGGCTTGGCGAACCGGTCCAGATCAAAGTCGAGCGAGCAGGACATCCGGCGCCGCTCTATTTCACGATCGTTCGCGATGCCGTTCCTCTGCCGTCGATTCGCAACTACTACATGATTCGGCCGGGCACGGGCTACATCGGTTTGACCGGCGGGTTTCAGCGTTCGAGTGACGATGAGTTGGCGAAGGCGATGAAGCGTCTTCAGGAACAGGGAATGCGACAGCTCATTCTCGATCTGCGCGGCAATCCTGGTGGGCTTCTCGAGCAGGCGATCGACGTGGCGAGCGAGTTTCTGCCACGGGGTGAGACCATTGTTTCGGTTAAAGGACGCACGGAGTACACGGAGCCGACCGTTTACAAGTCGACGGGATCAAATCCGGCGACTTTGCCGCTTGTTATTCTCATTAATCGCAACAGCGCGTCAGCTTCGGAGATCGTTGCCGGGGCGATTCAGGATCATGGGCGTGGGTTGATTGTCGGCGAGACTAGTTTTGGCAAAGGGTTGGTCCAACGGATATTCCAGTTGCCGTTCAATACCGGTTTGACGTTGACGACCGCGCGTTACTACACGCCGTACGGTCGTTCGTTGCAGCGCGATTATTCGAGTGGCTCGCTTTACGATTACTACACGCGTCACAATCCGGATGAGACACCGCCGCCTCCACCGGTACAGAATGGACCACGCAACCTGGAGTCGCCGCTGCCGTTGGCTTCGCCTACGCCGCATACCGGGCCGGGAGTGCAGACGGCTGTTGGGCGTGTGTTTTATGGTGGTGGTGGAATCACACCGGACATCGAAGTGAAAGAGCTGCCGAACTCGCCGGTGCGAGTGCGCATTGCGGAAGCGTCGTTCCATTTCACGAGACAATTGGCAGCGGGGTTGCTGCCCGGGTTGGAGTCGTACAAGGTCGAGAAGGTGCAGTACGGGAAGAATGCGAAGGCGGGTGATTTGCCGATCACGGATCGCGTGCTCGAAACATTTCGCAACTTCGTTCGCGCGCAGCCGGACTTTCACGTACTGCCTGCACAGATTGACGAAGAGCTGGAGTTTACGAAGCTGCGGCTTCGCCAGGAAATCATAACCGCGTCATTCTCCAACGACGCCGGCGCTCGCGTGTTGCTCGACAGCGACTCGCAAGTGCTGCGCGCCCTCGAAGCCCTCCCCGACGCCAAACGCCTCGCCGACAACGCTCGGAACGGCGTGTGGCAGGGTTAGCCACGGTATAGAAGACGGCACGCTGACCGATTCAGAGGCCTTCTGTATTGTGCCCTTTCGCTCTGACGGGCGACTCATGGACGGGCGGCGCGGAAGTTGTCGAAGATGACGAGTCCGGGGTCGGGTGCTTCGGATTGCCAGGTGCCGCCCTTGAGTTCGAATCTTAGTGCCGCCAATGTGACCGCTGCTGTGTTCCATTGCCCGCTGTAACGCAGTGTCCAAGTTCCGGGCACGCCGCCGTTATCACTCGCGGTTTCAAACACAACGTTTCCACTTGTTGCATCGTGCCGAATGCGCCAGTAACGGTCTGTGACCGAGTTAAAGGCCGCCGTAACGAAGTTTTGTTTTGTGCCACCGATCTTCGCCTGGCAGATAAAGAGCCCCTCCTCGACGTAGATGCGATAGTAGTTGTTCGGATCGATTCCTACCGTGAACATTGCGTTAGCTTTGGTCGCAGGATTCGGCCCCTGGACCAACTCGACGTAGCTGTAAGCTCCGGTGAAGTTGTGTGTGTTGGTCGATCGAATTCCGTTGTAATGCGAACCTGAAACGCCGCCGAAGAGCGGACCAATACGGAAACGCTGATTCGTTTCGATCGCGGTCACAGTAGCGTCGGTGAACCCGCTGAACAAACTATTTGCCTGCCACTTCACGACGTCGACCGCATTATCGTTGAAGTTATCTTCGAGCAAGACGGTCTCACCGGGGACTGGCGTCGGTGTGGGCGTAGGAGTTGGCGTAGGAGTCGGCGTGGGCGTAGGAGTCGGTGTCGCTCCGCCACACGGATCCACGGTTCCTGCGGGCGTCCAGGAACTACCCGTCCAGCGCCACCACTGCGAGTCTGTGCCGAACGCATACACGATGTGATTGCAGTAAAGAATCACCGGACCTGACCCACCTGTGCTCGCACCGTTGCGCAAGATGGTTCCGTTAGCCGTACGCGTCCAGATAGCGCCGTTGCTATCGACGATCTGAGTTCCCGGCGGAACGCGAGTGTTATTCGGCGACTCGCCAGTCGGCGTCGGAGTTGGCGTCGGTGTTGGTGTGGGCGTTGGAGTTGGTCCGGCACACGGATCCACCGTCCCTGCGGGCGTCCAGGAACTACCCGTCCAGCGCCACCACTGCGAGTCAGTGCCGAACGCGTACACGATGTGATTGCAGTAAAGAATCACCGGACCTGACCCACCTGTGCTCGCACCGTTGCGCAAGATGGTTCCGTTAGCCGTACGCGTCCAGATAGCGCCGTTGCTATCGACGATCTGACTCGCCGGCGGAACGCGAGTGTTATTCGGCGACTCACCGCTTGGCGTAGGCGTAGGCGTTGGAGTGGGAGTCGGCGTAGGAGTCGGAGTCGGCGTAGGTAGTCGGCGTCGGAGTTGGTGTAGGCGTCGGAGTCGGCGTGGGTGATGGCGTTGGCGTCGGGGTGGGCGTCGGCACTGAACTGGACGTCGTGAAGCTCCACACCGGACCCTCAGCCGTCAAATTCGCCATCGTCTTTCCAACAACTTTCCAATAATGCGTCACTCCACTCGGCAGACCCGAAACGAGATACGTCTCCGCACCGTCAGGCCCGAGCGTCCCCGTCACCACATCAGTCGCAATACGCGTCAAACTACTCGGATTCGTCCCCAAATAAACGTCGTACTTGTGCGCCCAACGTCCTCCTTCCCACGTCAGCATCACCGACACACTCGCCGTTGTCCCATTCCCCGGCGCACGATTGATCGGCACCTCCGGCGGCAGCGGCACAAACGGCTCATACTCCGTCGCCGAATTCCACTTCCGATTGAACTGATCGACGAACCACTGAAAGAACCAACTCTTGTTCGTGAAGTAGTTGTGCTCTTCCTGGTAGTTGAACGACTGCCAACTCCAATTCGACGAACCGAACACCGTCAATCCGCGCCCGTAAAGCGTCACCGACTTCTGATGGTTCAGCCCGCGATGCTTTCGCATCTTGATCTGAACACCCGCCGCAAGCATTCGATCCATGTTGTAGGGCCCGGTGAATTCCGCGCCCAGTCTGCCTGCATCGAAGCGGTATTCATGAGGCTCCGCGAGCAGCCGTACCGGCACACCACGCGCTTTCGCCCGCAGTAAAGCATCGACGATACCCACCTCCGTGATGCGATACATCGTCAGATCGATCTTCTGGTTCTCGCGATCGATCTCCGCAATCATCCGCGCGCCGTAGTCTTCGGCAGTGTTCGTGTTCGGCACGAAGTTGACAGCCGGATCGATCGGCAGCGTCGGATACCTGCGCGTGAGCGGGCCGGTGATGTTCGCGTAATTTCCATACAGGGTCGTATCCGTCCAGATGTCGTCGAATCTGGTTTTGAAACTATTGACGACCGGCGGATCGTCCGTGAAATACCACGCGCCGTCGACGTAGTGGTCAAAAGGCACGTACGGCGCAACGTCAGCATCGCCGAAGTTTGAACCGGTAAACAACACCTTGTTCTGCCCGGCAAAGAGCGCGAGCTTCACGTGGACGATGCCGTCGCCCAGCTTGTATCGCAACGGAATCCCGGCAGCGCTCAGCTTGTCGATCAGCGGTTGATTTTGCGGAAACTTCAGGTTCGCGCGCGGCTCGACGATGATGCGGACGCGGACGCCGGCCTTGTGGCGAGCGATAATGTCGTCAACCAGCACCGGCAGTTCGATCATGTAGAAGGCCATGTCGATGCCGACAGTTTCCGATCGCACCTGCTCCAGTATCTGTCCGTAACAGTATTCCCACGATGGATCGCAAAGACGTTCCTGGGCCGAAGATGAGTGAGGAGCAAGCAGACAAACAGCAACCGCAAACCAGAAACTAACGGCTAACCGCGCACGCGTCATCATTATTCCTTGTTTCCCAAGATTCCTACGACGGCTGACGGATTCTACGCTCGCAGCAATGTAAAAGTCTTTCGAGATTATCTCGAAGACTTGTTTGATAGAACAACGCGTAAAGCAGTCGCCGATACCCTCAATCTTGCATTCGCGCCGCTACTTATTTATATTCCGCAATTCAACCTACGAAAAATCGGGTTGCGTTGCTACCGTTCTGGCCTTTTTCTAAGGCAATAGTTCTATCCCGCTGAAGTTTAGAAACCAAATAAGTGAAAGGACACTTTCGCATGAAAGACCGGTCCCGCTCCGTTTACGATTTCGGGCTCCTGATCGTGATCGCTATCGCCGTGACCCTGGCGACGGTGACGGTGTATTCGCAAAACGCCGCCACACCGCAGAACCCGGCCCCGGCCCAGGCCCAGGCGCCAAGCCCCAGTCCTACGCCGACGCCGATCAACTGGTCGACCGATCCGACGCTCAAACGTTTTGTGTTTCGCAGCATCGGTCCGGCCAGCATGGGCGGGCGTATCGACGATTTCGCCGTGTCGGAACAGAATCCGTTCCTCATCTACGTCGCCTTCGCGACCAATGGCGTTTGGAAGTCGACCAACAACGGCACGACGTTCACGCCGATCTTCGACACGTACGGCACGCATTCAATCGGCGACATCGCGCTCGCACCATCTGATCCGAACACCGTTTGGGTGGGGACCGGCGAGCCAAACAATCGACAGAGCTCGAGTTACGGCGACGGCATTTACAAGTCTGTCGACTCCGGCAAGACGTTCACGAAGATGGGTCTCGAAGACTCGCAGACGATCGCTCGCATCGTCATCGATCCGAGAGATCCGAACACCGTTTACGTCGCCGTGCTCGGCCACCTGTTTGGACCAAATAAGGAACGCGGCATCTACAAAACTACGGACGGCGGTAAGACCTGGACGAACGTCAAGTTCATCGACGAAGACACCGGTTTCACCGACATCGTGATCGACGCTTCCGATAGCAAGACCCTCTACGCCGCTTCTTACCAGCGCCGCCGCACCAACTTTGGTTTCAACGGTGGTGGACCAAACAGCGGCATCTGGAAAACGATCGACGCCGGCAAAACGTGGAAGAAACTCGAAGGCGCCGGTTTGCCGGAAGGACTTCTCGGACGTATCGGTCTCGACGTTTCGCGATCGAACCCCAACGTCATTTACGCGCAGATCGAAGTAGGCGCGAGCACTGGTACCGGCGGCGAAGAAAACACGTTCGGCGGACAGGTTGCGCCGAGTCCGAGTCCTTCGCCATCCGCTTCGCCTTCGCCGAGCGCTGCGCCGGCTGCAAGTCCGGCTGCGTCGCCAACACCGCGGCCGCCCGATCCAAAGCGATCCGGAGTTTGGCGTTCTGACGACAAAGGCAAAACGTGGCGCGTCGTCAGCAATGAAAACAATCGCCCGATGTACTACAGCCAGATTCGCGTCGATCCGCGAAATTCGGAGACGGTCTATGTCGGCGGCTTGAACTTCAGCAAATCGACAGACGGCGGCAAGACGTTCAGATCGCTCCAACAGGGCATCGCGCACAGCGACAACCACGCGATCTGGATCAATCCTGCGAACAGCGATCATCTGCTCGTCGGCAACGACGGCGGTTTGAACGTCAGTTACGACCAGGGCGCGACGTGGGAATTCGTCAACACGATTCCTGCAGCGCAGTTCTATGCAATCGGCGTCGACATGCGTAAGCCTTATTACGTTTACGGCGGGTTGCAGGACAACGGCTCGTGGGGTGGTCCAAGCCAAACGCGAGGTAACAACGGCATCACTAACGCCGATTGGTATCGTGTCGGCGGCGGCGATGGTTTTTATACCCAGGTCGATCCGACCGATCACAACATCGTCTACGTAGAATCACAGGGCGGCGCGGTGCAGCGTTTGGATCTGCGTACGGGACGCAGCGTCAGCATTCGTCCGCGAGGCCTGCCGCAGCGTCGTGGAAGCGGACAAGGACGTCAGGGAGGAGGCGGAGGTGGCCCCGCTGGTTCCGCGCCAACCGCCAGCCCTTCACCTGAAGCTTCGCCGACTCCGGACACACAGGCCCAACTCGCGGCATTCGCAGCCGCGCAGGGGTTCGGCGGATTCGGTGGTGCAGGTCTTCAGTCGAACGTGGTGCCGACACCGCCGGTCGGTGAGGTTTACCGTTTCTACTGGAGTTCGCCGATTCATCTTTCGCCACATAACCCGCGCGTTGTTTATTTCGGCGGCAACCGTCTGTTCCGATCGATGGACCGCGGCGACACGTGGACCGCCACTCCCGATCTTACGAAACAGATCGATCGCAACACGCTGCCGATCATGGGCGTGGCCGGAAAAGATCCGATGGCGTCGAAGCACGACGGTTATTCGGGATACGGCTACATCGTGACCATCGCCGAGTCGCCGAAGCAGCCGGGGATACTGTGGATCGGAACTGACGACGGCAACATTCAAGTCAGTCGCGACGGCGGTGCGACTTGGACCAACGTCAGCAAGAACGTTCCGGGAATCGGCGAGACGTACCATATCTCGCGCGTCGAGCCGTCGCATTATGACGCGGGAACTTGTTACCTCGCCGTCGACGGTCATCGTCTCAACGATATGAAGCCGTACTTGTTCGTTACCAAAGACTACGGCGCGACCTGGACTTCGATCGTTAACAATCTTCCGAAATGGGGTAACGTCAACGTCATCACGGAAGATCCGAAGAACCAGAATCTGCTTTACGTCGGGACCGAGTTTGGTTTGTTCATCTCGATGAACGGCGGCAAGGAATGGAAGCCGTTTATGTCGGGCATGCCTACCATGCGCATCGACGACATCCTGGTCCATCCGCGTGACAACGATCTGGTCGTTGGTACGCACGGCCGCGGGATTTACATTCTCGACGACCTCACGGCGTTGCAGCAGATGACGCAGAAGGTGACGGATTCGGACGCGCATCTGTTTGAAGTCCGGCCGGGAACGATCTGGATGAACGACATTCGTCTCGCGCGATACTGGGGCGCCGCCAAACTCTTCCGCGGCAGCAACCCGCTACCGGGTACGGCGATTAGCTACTACCTGAAGTCTGCGCCAGGCGGCGACGTGAAGATCACGATCGCCGACTACACGGGGAAAGTGGTCCGCAACATCAACGGTACGAAGGATGTTGGATTGAACAGGATTCAGTGGAACCTTCGTGGCGATCCGCCTCCGCGTCCGGCTGGTGGTGGCCCAGGCGGTGGAGGTGGCGGCGGTGGCGGCGGCGGTGGCGGTGGCGGCGGCGGTGGTGGTTTCGGAGGCGGGTTCGCCCAGGGACTGCCGCTCGAAGCCGGCACTTACGTCGTGAAGATGTCAGTTGGTGGTAAGGACTACACCACGAAGGTCGTCATCGAAAACGATCCTGGAATTAATTAATCCGTGTTTACACGACACGGGCGATGAGACACTTCAAGTAGTAAGTCTCGGGCATGGCGACGAGTACCGGATGGTCCGTCGCCTGCATTCGCTTCTCGATAATCTGAACGCGGCGGCGTGCGTCGATGGCAGCCTGGGTCAGGACCTCGACGAACAGCTCTTCGGAAACGTGATACGAGCAAGTACACGTGACGAGCACGCCGCCGCGATTCAGCAGCTTCAGCGCCCTCAAGTTTATTTCCTTGTAACCACGCAACGCTGCTTTCAGACTCGCTCGATTCTTCGCGAAGGCCGGCGGGTCAAGGACGATCGTGTCGAAACGTTCGCCGCTCGCTTCCATCTCACGCAGCGCGTCGAAGACGTTCGCTTCGCGAAACTCGACGTTGCTCAACTTGTTGAGTTCAGCGTTACGCCGAGCAGCCGTGACTGCTTCGCCTGAGATATCGATGCCCGTAACGTGTTCGCAGACGCCGGCGAGATGAATTGCGAACGCGCCGTTGAACGTGAAGCAGTCGAGTGCACGTCCGCGGTTGGTTGTTTCAGCGGCGTTGCGTGCAGCGATGCGGTTCTCGCGTTGATCGAGAAACGATCCCGTCTTTTGTCCGCCCGAGGGAGCGACGAGGAACCGCAGACCATCTTGCAGTGTCTCTAGTTCTTCCGGCGCCTCGCCGTAAATCGTCCCGCTCGTCAGCGGCAGTCCTTCGAGCTCACGCACACGCGCGTCGTTGCGTTCGACAATCGCGATCGGTTCGAACTCCTCAACCAATACTTCCACAAGCATCGACTTCAGCGCGTCCGTTCCCTGCGAGAGCGTTTGCAGCACGAGCACGTCCGCATAGCGATCGACAATCAACGACGGCAGCAGATCACCCTCGGAATAGACCACGCGATACGCATCAGTGTTGGACGGAATATGTCGCCGCCCTGCAGCCTCTCGAATCTTCTGCCGCCACCACTCGCGATCGATCGCTTCAGTGCCTTGCGTCAGAAACCGCAGCGCGATTTGCGACGCGTTGCTGAATAACGCCTGGCCGATAGAGTTCCCGCGCTCGTCCTTGACTGACAACGACCGAACCGCCGTCCGCATCAATCTCGATTACGTCGCTGCGATAGATCCACAGATGCCCGTGACGCACGCGATCGGCGCCCTTTTTATTCACTCGAACCGTCTTCATCCCGGATACTCTCGTGTCAATCGTGTAATCATGTCAATTGCGTTATGCTACGCTCCAGCAATGGCGACGAAGACCAAAGACGAACGACGCGAACGTTTCGCCACGCCATCCGGTATCGAACTTCCCGTCGACTTCAATCCCCAGAACACTGACCAGACGGATTACGCCACGGACCTGGGCGCGCCCGGCGAGTTCCCGTATACGCGCGGAATCTACCCGACAATGTATCGCGGCCGTCTTTGGACCATGCGGCAGTATGCCGGATACGCGACAGCCGAGGAATCGAACGCGCGCTACAAGTATCTCCTGGCCCACGGCACAACCGGGCTCTCTGTTGCCTTTGACCTGCCGACGCAGATCGGATTGGACTCAGACGATCCGCTGGCGGTAGGCGAAGTAGGAAAAGTCGGCGTCGCGATCGACTCGCTCGACGACATGGAACGATTGTTTGCAGACATTCCACTCGACGAAGTCTCGACGTCGATGACGATCAACGCGACCGCGGCGATATTGTTGTCGCTCTATCTCGCCGTCGCCCGCAAGCATAACGTCTCTTTCGACAAACTCCGCGGCACGCTGCAGAACGACATTTTGAAGGAGTACATCGCGCGCGGCACGTACATCTATCCGCCCGCGCCGTCGCTGCGTCTCGTCACCGACATCTTCGCTTACTGCGCTCGCGAAGTGCCGAACTGGAACACGATCTCGATCAGCGGCTATCACATTCGCGAAGCAGGATCGACAGCAGTGCAGGAAGTCGCGTTCACGCTCGCCGACGGCATCACGTACGTAGAAGCGGCGCTCGCCGCGGGTCTTTCGGTTGATGAGTTTGCGCCCCGAATTTCGTTCTTCTTCAACTCGCACAACAACCTGCTCGAGGAGATCGCGAAGTTCCGCGCGGCGCGAAGGCTGTGGGCGCGCATCATGCGCGATCGTTTCGACGCGCGCGATCCGCGTTCGTTGATGCTGCGGTTCCACACGCAGACGGCGGGTTCGTCGTTGACTGCACAGCAGCCGGAAGTGAATGTGGTACGCACGACGATTCAGGCGCTTGCTGCGGTGCTTGGCGGCACGCAGTCGTTGCACACAAACTCGATGGACGAAGCGCTCGCGTTGCCGACCGAAGGAGCAGCGCGCGTTGCACTGCGAACGCAGCAGGTGATTGCACACGAATCAGGCGTCGCGGATACGGTCGATCCGTTGGCGGGTTCGTATGCGATTGAAGAGTTGACGAACGAGGTCGAAGAGCGCGCGCAAGAGTACCTGCAGAAGATTGACGCGATGGGCGGAATGTTGCGGGCCATTGAGACTGGCTACGTGCAGCGAGAGATTCAGGAGTCGGCTTATCGTTACCAACGCGCGATCGAGTCGCAAGACGAGATTGTCGTCGGCGTCAATCGTTTTCAACTCGAGTCGGAGCCGCCGTTCGAGGTGCTACGGATCGATCCGGCTTTGGAACAAGCGCAGGTCGAGCGCGTGAGAGCATTACGTGAGCGCCGCGATTCGCAGGCGGTTGAAGACACGCTGAAACAACTCGAAGGCGCCGCCGCAACATCCGAAAACCTGTTGCCGCGAATTCTGGCATGCGTCGAGTCGTATGCGACTGTCGGCGAGATCAGCAACACGCTCCGACGTGTCTGGGGCGAGTATCGAGAAACATCCACGGTGTAAATCATGAATCGAAGAACATTCACCAAATCGATGGCCATAACCGCCGCCGCAATCGGCTTCGGCGGCGTGCCCGCGCTGGCGTGTAAAACCACGAGTTATTTTTCGATCACGATGGACGATTTCTGGTGGCGCAACGCAGTGAAGCAAACGGCCCAGGAGCGAAACGCGTCGATCCTCGACACGTTCAACAAACATTCGATCAAAGCCGCTGCGTTCGTCGTCGGTCGTAACGTCGAGGACCAGGAAGGGAAGGACCTCGTCGCCGCGTGGGACAAAGCGGGCCACCTGATCGCGAACCATACGTATTCGCATCGCGAATTCAGCGCTCCGGAAACAGACGTGAAAGCCTACCAGGCCGACGTCCTGCGCGCCGAAGCCTTGCTCAAAGATTTTCCTGGCTTTCGCAAGTACCTCCGTTTCCCGATGCTGAAAGAAGGCGAAACTCCCGCGAAACGCGATGCAATGCGCGAGTTCATGTCGCAGAATGGATATCGCAACGGTCACGTGACGATCGACAACTCCGATTGGGCCATCGACCAGCGTCTCACCGCGCGACTGAAGAAAGATCCAAACGCCGATCTAAAACCCTATCGCGACTTCTATCTCGAACACATGTGGGCGCGCGCCGAGTACTACGATTCACTCGCGCGTCGCGTCGCCGGTCGCGCCGTGAAGCACACGATCCTGACGCACTTCAACCTGCTGAACGGTCTGTTCCTGAACGACGTGATCGAAATGTTCAAACGAAAAGGTTGGGAACCGATCGACGCCGAGCGAGCGTTCAGCAGCGATTCAGTTTTCCTGGCCCAACCGAAAGTCGTCCCCGCCGGCGAGAGCATCATCTGGTCCATGGCGAAAGAGAAGGGAACCATCGCCAAGACCTTGCGCTACCCCGCGGAAGACTCGCAGTACGAAAACAAGCGGATGGACAAGCTGGGGCTTTAAGTTCTCCGATCATGCTCTGAAGGAGATTCTCACCATGAAGAAGCAACTGTCCTTACTCGTATGCCTGGTGTGGGCCGCGACCGCCGCGATGGCCCAGACGCAGAGCGTGGCGCCGGTTTCGCCGGGGAAGCAAGCCGAACTCAGCACCTGGAAGAGATACAAGGTCGAAGGCGAGCGGTTTTCCGCTAGTCTTCCGACCGTCCCCGCGATGACGACGCTCAGAACGCTCATTAGGGAGCAGCGTAAGACTCGTCGCCAAAGAAGCATCGGCGTATACGCTGACGGCACCGTTTACTCCATCTTTACTTCCGAGAACGTTGGCCAGTCGCTGAACGATTTCATCCGTGAGCGGATCAGGTATAAACGGTGGGACAATGCGAGCGAAACCTCCGTCGTAGTCGGCGAGTTTCAAGGTAGGCAGTACTCGAACGAGGATGGGGCGCTGCGTGAAACGGTGCAGTTCTTTTCAGCCGACGAACGGTATTATGAATTCAGCGCCACTGGTTACTTCGATGAAGACGCAGTGAAGCATTTCTTCTCCTCGATCGTGTTCAGCAGGAACGCGGAGGGCATTGAAGTTCAGGATGGCGCCGGAGTTCCTTTTGACAATCCCACGTGCGACGAGCCGGTGTCCGGATCAAAAGTAGACCGCAAGGTCCGGCTGGTGATGAAGCCCGAACCTACTTACACGGAAGCCGCTCGCGAAAACCAAGTGGTGGGCACGGTTGTTATGAAAGCGGTTTTCTCCTGCAATGGAAGCGTCGTCGACATTCGCATCGTTGATGGTCTGCCTCAGGGGCTGACAGAGCAAGCGATCGCGGCCGCGAAAAAGATCAAATACGTTCCGGCGGTCAAAGGCGGCAAGTTCGCATCGATGTGGATGCAGCTACGAGTATAATTTCAATCTCTACTGATGAGCGCGGCGCATCTTCTCGAAGTCAACGATCTACAAACGCACTTCCCAACTCGCAGCGGACTCGTGCGGGCGGTGGATGGTGTCAGTTTTCACCTCGACCGCGGCGAATTACTGGGATTGGTGGGTGAATCGGGCTGTGGGAAGTCGATCACGGCACTTTCGGTGATGCGCCTGATCTCGCCGCCGGGAAAGATCGTAAACGGCGAAATACTCTTCGACGGTAAAGATCTCCTCAAACTCTCCGACGCCGAAATGCGGCAGATGCGTGGCGACGACATCGCGATGATCTTTCAGGATCCGATGACGTCGCTCAATCCGGTCTTCACTGTCGGCGAACAGATCGCCGAAGCGCTTCGCCTGCACCGGAAGTTGTCCGTTCGAGAGGCGCGGCAGGCGACGATCGAAGCGATGCGCGAAGTCGCGATTCCCGATCCCGCACGTCGTTTCAAAGACTATCCGCACCAGCTTTCCGGCGGCATGCGACAGCGCGTGATGATCGCGATGGCGTTGGCGTGTAATCCGAAACTGCTGATCGCCGACGAGCCGACCACCGCACTCGACGTCACGATTCAGGCGCAGATTCTGGAGTTACTGGACGAACTCAGAAAGCAGCGCGAGCTGGCGGTGCTGCTGATCACGCACGACCTCGGCGTCGTCGCCGAAGTCGCGGATCGTGTGGCGGTGATGTACACCGGACGGATCGTCGAACAGTCGCCGGTTGACGAACTGTTCGCCCGTCCGAAACATCCGTACACCGAAGGTCTGCTTCGTTCGGTGCCGAAACTGACCAGCGAACACGTCATCCGAAAAGAACGATCTGGAGACGATCGAAGGCATTGTGCCGCGTCCGACAGACTTGCCGCCGGGTTGTCACTTCGCGCCGCGCTGTCCGCATCGCATGCCGCGTTGCACGCAGGAAGACATTCCGCTTTACGAGCTCGACGGCGGCGTGAAAGTGCGTTGCGTGCTTTACGATCTGGCAGCGGCGGTCGCAGCCGATCACGATGCAGAGCAGTTGAGGAAATGATTTCCACCTCCGTGTTTACCAACACGCTCGTGGGTGTGCGTGGCCTCGTCAAACATTTTCCGGTCGAAGGATCGGACGACGTCGTGCGCGCGGTCGACGGCGTGACGTTTCAGATCTTCGCAGGCGAGACGTTGGGGCTTGTCGGCGAATCGGGTTGCGGCAAGTCGACCGTCGGCCGTTGCCTGTTGCGCTTGATCGAACCGACTGCCGGTCAGGTCAACTTCCAGGGACGGGACATACTCGCGCTCGACAAAAAAGAGCTACGACAGATCCGTCGCGAGATGCAGATCATCTTCCAGGACCCGTACGCGTCACTGAACCCGCGCATGAAGATCGGCGACATCGTTGCCGAACCGCTCGTGATTCACAACGAAGGCACGAAGAGCGAACGTCGCGATCGCGTGGCCCAACTGCTGCGGCGTGTCGGGTTGGATCCCGATTACATGAACCGCTACGCGCACGAGTTCTCGGGCGGTCAACGCCAGCGCATCGGCGTCGCGCGGACGCTCGCGCTGAATCCGAAACTGATCGTCGCTGACGAGCCCGTCTCCGCGTTGGACGTGTCCGTGCAGGCGCAGGTCGTCAACCTGTTGCAGGAACTTCAGCAGGAATTCAAACTGACGTACCTGTTCATTTCTCACGGACTCGCGGTCGTCGAGCACATCTCGACGCGCGTCGCGGTGATGTATCTCGGCCGGATCGTCGAGATCGCTCCGAGCGGCCGAACTTTACGCGCAGCCGCTTCATCCGTACACGCAGGCGTTGCTGTCGGCGATTCCGATTCCGGATCCGCGCCAGAAGCGAAAGCGAATCATTCTGCAAGGCGACGTGCCGACGCCGATCAATCCGCCGTCCGGCTGCCGTTTCCGCACTCGCTGCCCCATCGCTATCGAAGACTGCGCGCACATCGATCCGGAGCTGCGCGAAGTGTCACCGGGTCATTCCGTGGCGTGTATCCGTGTTCCCGGCTGGTCTGAAGCGAAGCCGGCGGAGTGAAACTTTGCCGTTCGTATTGCCGTATCAAGCAAGCGACTTTTTGAACAAAATCTAAAAGAAAAGCGGACTTGAAACCGATGAGCTCTGTCAGCGAACCAGCTTTCCAGGCGCCTCCGCCGCCGCCACGACCACCAGAAGAACTAAAAGCCCCGCGAGCGACCTACTTGTGGCCCTTCGCGATCGGCGCCTTTGTGATTGGGTTGATCTTTTTTGTGGGCTGGATCGTGAAGTTAACTCCGGGCGCTTGGGCCACAGGCGCTGCGTTCTGTTTTCTTGGCGTGCTGCTCTTCGGTCTGAGCTTTATTCGCCTGCCCTCAGTTCCCAAGAAAACAGAGACGCACCGCTTTCGTTGCTCCAAAAGGTGACCGGCATTTTCTTCGAGCCGAGTCGAGTGTTCCGTAATCTCCGCGAGTACCCGCTTTGGATCGGAGCGTTTCTGATCATGGGTGTACTCACATTCAGCTATCAGGTTTTGTTTGTGAAACGAATAACGCCCGAACGCATCGTCGACCATACGAGACGGCAGATGGATGCTATGGGGACGTTGGGCGCGGCCGCCGGAACTGCGCGAACCGCGGTTGGCGGATCAGCTCGAAAGCATGAAGAATCCCGTCCGGCTGGCGATCGGAACTCTCGCCACGTTCCCATTCCTTTTTGTGCTGATGGCTCATCGGGGCGGGTCTGAGCCTGCTCGGCGTTCTCGCTTTTGGCGGCCGGATTAATTTCTGGCAAGCGCTGGCGGTAACGGTGTACACCACGCTCCCGGTAGTTGTGATTCAGAAAATACTGGGCATCGTCATCCTTTACTTAAAGAATCCTGACGATCTGCATCCCACTCTCAACCGCGACACGACGCTTCAAGACAACCTCGGGATTCTTTTCTCACCAGCGGATCATCCGGTGTTGTTTGTGATGGCGAGTTTTATCGGGCTCACGTCTTTTTACGCACTGTGGTTGCGCGCGAAGGGATTGCATTTGGGCGCGACGCGCGCCAGCAGCGGGACAGGATGGGGTGTGGCCATCACGCTGTGGGTGTTGTTACTGATCCTGGTAGTGATTCTTACGTCGTTGTTCCCGGCTTCTATCGCGAGCTAGTTCGAACAGCTACTCGTATCTGAGTGATTCGATGGGATCGAGGCGCGCGGCTTTCCACGCCGGCCACAGGCCGAAGATGAGCCCGATCCCGATGCTGGCGACGAGGCCGCCGATAGGCGCCCAGAGCGGAACGTAAGAAGGAAGTAGTAGCCGCAGCAGCAGCGTCAGTCCCCAACCAACCGATAGACCAACGATCCCTCCGAATCCGGTCAGCGTCGCGGCTTCGATTAGAAACTGCCACATGATGTCGCTGCGCTTCGCGCCGATCGCTTTGCGCACGCCGATCTCGCGTGTTCGCTCGGTGACCGACACCAGCATGATGTTCATTACGCCGATCCCGCCCACCATCAGACCGACCGACGAGATCACGACCATCGCGATCGCCAGTCATCGCCGTGATCGATCGGAAGTTGTCGAGAATGCTTTCAGAGGTCTGCAGGCCGAAGTTGTCGTTCTCAGCAAACGCCACCTGGCGGCGCACGCGCAGCATGTCGCGCACCTGGTCCTTTGCTTCCTCCATCATGCCCGGCCGCGCGACCGCGAGAATGTAAATGTCGTCAGCGTTGGGCTTCAGTTTCTGGGCGACGGTGAAAGGCACGTAGATGACGTTGTTCTGATCGTCACTGCCGCCGCCGATCAGAAACTGTTCGCGCTTCTCGAGGATGCCGACGACGCGAAACTCCTGCGTGCCGATCTTGATCGTTTGACCCATCGGCGATCCGATCTTGAAAAAGTCGTCGGCAACTTTTGACCCGACCACGCAAACTTCCTGGTTCGTGTCGTTTTCCGTCTGGGTGAAAAAGCGGCCTTCGGAGATCACCTGCGTGCCGGCTTTTTCAAACTCCGGCAATGTGCCCTGAAGCGCGACTTGCGCCGACGTCTTGCCGCCACCCGAAACCATCAATTTGCCGCCAAACCAATTATTGGTGATGTCGAGGAAGGGAACTGACAACTCGACAGCGGGCAAGTGCTTTGCAACGCGATGGCGTCGTCATAAGTCAGCTCTTTGCGCATGCGCTCTTCGCGCGACCGGCGGCCGATTTGAATGCCGGGATCGTACTTGCTGATGTAGATCGAGCGTGTGCCGAACGACTCCACTTCATTCTTCACTGAAACGTCGATGCCGCTGATGATCGACGCTATCAACATCACCGTGATGATGCCGATCACGACGCCGAAGACAGTCAGAAACGAACGCAGCTTGTTGGCGCGCAAAGTTGACGAGGGCCATCTTGAGGTTTTCGTAAATGTCGCTTCTGATGATTCGCATGTCGTTAGTCCGCCCTTAAGGCTTCAATTGGATCGAGCCTCGCCGCTTTCCATGCCGGAAAAATACCGGAAGCGACACCCGCGCCGCCGGAAACTGCCAAAGCACTGGCAATCGCAACGATCGACAGGTAAGTCGGGAAAATCCAGGCCGACACTACAAAACCGATGATCCACGCAAGCAAAACTCCGACCGCGCCGCCAATCAGGGCCAGCGTCGCCGCCTCGACCAGAAACTGTTTCAGGATGTCCATCTGCCGCGCGCCGAGAGATTTTCTAATCCCAATCTCCTTCGTGCGTTCGGTCACCGCGACCAGCATGATGTTCATGATCACGATTGCGCCGACCAACAGCGCGATACCGGGAACGGCAATCGCGACGATGAAGATCGTCCCGAACAGCCGATCGCGCAAGCCCGTAATCGCGTCAGGCGTAACGATGCCGAAGTTGTCTTTCTCGTTTGGACCGAGCTTGCGTCTTGCGCGCATCAGGTAGCGCGACTCTTCGACGGCGTCATTGAACAAGTCGTCTGACCTGGCAGTGGCGACGAAGTAAAGCGAACGTTGCCGGATCAGTCCGCCGTAGTTAACCGAGTAAGTCTTCAACGGGATGATGATGAAGTTGTCCTGCGGCATCCCGAAGACCGTTCCCTTGGCGGCCTCGACGCCGATCACGCGATACGGCAAACCTCGAATCGTGATTTCCTGTCCGACAGCACTGCCGCTGAACAGCTTGTCTGCGATGTCGTAACCCAGATACGCGACGCGCGCGCCGTTATCGTTCTCCGGCTGCGCGATGAAGCGACCGTCGAGGACGTCGCGGTTTTCGATATCGACGCAGTTGGCAGTCGCGCCGGAGACAAACACGTCTTCCAATACCTGGTCGCCACGCTTCACTTCCGACGGCGTGACGCGCGCGCGTGCGCCGATCTTGTCGACGAGCGTGGCGCGTTCTCTCAGGTAGTCGTAGTCGTCGAGCGTGAGCTCTTTGTTGCGTCGCTGGGCGGCGGCGATCGTGTCAGTGTCTTTGAAATCTTCGAGCGGATTGAACCGTTGAACGGTGAACGACTTGGCGCCGATGCCGGCAATTTTCTCGTCGACGTAGCGATTGAACCCGGCGATAAGAGAAACCACCACGACGAAGGCGGTAACGCCGACGATCATGCCGAGCAGCGTCAATGCGGAGCGCAGTTTATGCGCCCAGATCGCGGCGATAGCTAGTTTTAACGTTTCGACGAATTTCACAGCGTTGCGACGTTATTACGGGTTGATCCGGGTTAGGGTTGCACGGGCATCTTATCAATGCTCACTCCCAACGCAAAGCATCAATCGGATTCAGCCGGGCCGCCTTCCACGCGGGCCATAGTCCAAACACGATTCCGACCGCGCCCGAGATGCCGACGCCGAGGCCGATGGCCCACAAAGGCACGTATGCCGGCAATGGAGAGTACGCATTCATCAAAAGGCTCAGAAGCTCGCCCGCCAGCAGTCCCGTCACGCCGCCGATGGCTGTCAACACCACGGCCTCGATTAAAAACTGCGACAGGATGTTCAACTTCGTCGCGCCGACGGCCTTGCGGACGCCAATCTCCTTCGTGCGTTCGGTGACGGAGACGAGCATGATGTTCATCACGCCAATCCCGCCGATCATCAGCGCCACGAATGAAATCGAAGTCAAAACGAGCGCCGTTGCTCCCGTCAACTGGTTGTAAACGTCGAGGAGAGAATCCTGAGATGAGATTCCGAAGTTGTTCGGTTCGCCTGCCGGAATCCGGCGCCGTCGACGCAGGATGTCGGTGATCTCGTCCATCGCGGGTTTTACAAACGCGCGCGAGCGCGGCCGTACGATGACGAAGAAGACGACTTCCGGAAACGGGCGATCCGGGTAGTATTTGTCGAACGTGGTGAGGGGAATGAAGATCGAGTTGTCGCGCGACTGGCCAAAGAAGTTGCCGAGCGGCTCCATCACGCCGATGACGCGATACGGGTTGCCCTCGATGCGGACCTCCTTGTCGATCGCGTCTTCGTAGGGAAACAGCGCCTGTTTCACATCGACGCCGAGAATCACGACATTCGATCGGTCCTGCATGTCGATGTCGCTTACAAACCGGCCGCTCGCGACGTACTGCGATTGGACGAATTCGTAATAAGGCGTGACACCCAGGAGGATCGGCGTGTCCGTTTGCTTGTCCTGGTACCGCATAGTCGCGGACAGCATTCGATGAATCGGCGACACGCCGACGATCGAAGACGCTTCTTTGCGCAGCGCTTCGACGTCGTCCATCGTCAAGTCTTTGCGATGAATCTCGTCAGGACCGGGCGGCCGCCCGAAACTCGGCTCAAACTTCGAAACGAAGATCGTATTCGAACCAAGCGACTCGATCTGGTCGGCGAAAGCCTTGTTGAGACCCTGGATGATCGCCACCATGAAGATCACCGTGAGCACGCCGACGCTGACGCCGAGGATCGTCAACGCTGAGCGCAGCTTGTTCGTGCGCAGCGTGTCGATCGCCATCAACGCGGATTCTTTAATGTCGTCGAGTCGCATATCACAAAAGGCACAAAAGCCACACAAGCCGTTTTACTCAGCTCGCAGGGCTTCGATCGGATCGAGTTTCGCCGCGCGCCATGCGGGCCACAGTCCACTGATGATTCCAACAAGCGAAGAAACGCCAACGCCCAGCACTGCCGACACGGAGCTGATCAGCAATGGAAAACCGATTAACGCGGAGATGACATAGGCCAGTCCGTATCCTGTGCCGACACCAATCGCGCCGCCCAGCGCCGTCACCGTCACTGCTTCGATCAAAAACTGGCTCAGAATGTCTTTGCGGCGCGCGCCGATCGCCTTGCGAATGCCGATCTCCTTCGTCCGTTCCGTCACCGACACGAGCATGATGTTCATCACTACGATCCCGCCGACGATCAGCGAGATGAAAGCGACGCCAAACGTCACGTAATAAATGTTCGACGTTGCCTGGCCGTAGAGATTCAGAAATACGTCCTGTGTCTCGAGTGAAAAACCTTCATCGTTCGGATCGTCCATCGAATGTCCGCGGCGATTGCGCATGATGGTCCGTACCTGATCTTGGGCGACTTCGAGTTGTTCCGCAGCAGGCACCTGGATGAAGACGACGAGCGAACGACGAGCGCCGTACATCTTCTGATACGTCGAGTAAGGAATGTAAACGACGTTGTCTCGCGAGAAGCCGAAGATCGAACCCAAGGGTTGGAGCACGCCAAGCACCAGGTAGGGACGGCCGTCGATCCGGATCTCTTTGCCGATAGCCTGATCGGCAGGCGCGTCGGAAAAGAGGTTCTTCAGCATGTCCGCACCGATCACGCAGATCTCGCGTCCCGAGTCACCTTCACTCTCGGTCCATATTCGTCCGACGTCGATATCGACACCGTCGATGTCAAACATCGTGAGCGGCTGGACGCCGCGAATGCGCACGTTCTCGGCCTTCTGGTTCGCGTACTTGACCGTCTCGATCGCATTAGCAGCGACGCCGACACGCCAGCATGACGTGCACAAACGCGCGATCGCGTCGGCGTCTTCGTGCGTCACGTCCTTGCGTCGATTGAACTTTACGAAGTCTTCGCGCGACGTGATGATCTGCGGGTTTTTAGAAATGGAGAAGACAGTAGAACCCTGTGACGAAAACGTTTGGGCCACCGTTTCATTCAGACCGTTGATGATCGTCATGACGGCGATCACCGCGGTGACGCCGACGACGATCCCGATCAACGTCAGGCCCGTGCGGAGTTTGTTTGCGCGCAGACTCGAGGTAGCGACACGAAACGATTCCCAAACTGCTGCGAGACGGAATAGTGGGAACGAAGTGATGCGCGCGGGGAGGTCTGCGCGAGCGTAAATTGAGCGTTGTGGCTGGACTCCTTCATCGCCACCTCGCTGCATGGCTAATGTCTCCTATTTGATTCGTTCGTCCTTCTCGATGAGGCCGTCACGAATGGAGACAACGCGGTGAGCACGCGCCGCGATGTCATGCTCGTGGGTAACGACGATGATCGTGTTTCCCTCGGAGTGCAGTCTTTCAAAGAGATCCATGATCTCCATGCTGGTATGGGAGTCGAGTGCTCCGGTTGGTTCGTCAGCCAGCAGGATCGACGGGCGGTTGACGAGCGCGCGCGCAATGGCGACGCGTTGTCGTTGACCGCCCGACAGTTCGTTGGGGCGGTGCGTCATGCGGTCGGTGAGCTCGACGGCCGCCAGTGCCTTTTTCGCCATTTCATGCCGCTGCGAAGAGCCGATGCCGCCGTAAATCAACGGCAACTCGACGTTGTGCAACGCAGTCGCACGGGCCAGCAGGTTGAACGTTTGAAAGACGAAGCCGACTTCCTGGTTTCGAATGCGAGCCAGTTCGTCGTCGTCCATTTCGGAAACGTTTTTGCCGTTGAGCCAGTACTCGCCCTGCGTGGGCGTGTCGAGACAGCCGATCAGGTTCATCAACGTCGACTTGCCTGAACCTGACGGGCCGATAATCGCAATGTACTCGCCACGCGGAATATCAAACGAGACGCCATGCAATGCGTGAACCGACTCCGTTCCCATCTGGTAGGTCTTCCAGATGTTGCGCATGGAGATGAGCATCGACGGGTCGTGCCCGTCGACGCTGGTCTGCGGTTTGATCTCGATCTCCGGAGGAGAAAGCGTGAGAGTCGCGTCGCTCATTTAGCTGCCCTCGTTTCCATTCACGTTGCCGGGTTTGCGCTCCTGTCGTTTAACGCTCATTCCGTCCTTGAGCGTCTTCAGGACTCGACTTGGTCCACGCACGATCTCCTTATCGGGCGACAATCCGCTGGTGATTTCGATGTCGGCTTCACCGGTGATGCCCGTGGTGACTTCGACGAAGCGCACCTTGTTGTTCTCGATCAGATACACGCCCTTCTGAGCTTTCGGCTTCTCGGGCGACGCGGTTGGAACGCTGCCTGCGACTGTTGCTGACGGAGACGCGGATGGCGTCGCTTGTTTCTCGACGATCGATTCGAGCGGCACGGCGAGAACGTTGTTCTTGGTGTCGGTCGTGATCGTTGCGGTGGAGCTCATGCCGGGACGCAGCGAGGTTTTAATGTCCTCCGGCAGCTCTTTCAGTTCCAACGTTACTTTGAACTCTTTTGCTTCCTGCACGTTGACGCGGTTCGAAAGACCGCCGGTCGTGTCTGACTTCGAGATGGCCAGCGGGTTCTTCTGTATGACGACTGCCTTGATCTCTTTGTCGCCGAGAGCGTCGACTTTTACCTTGGCGTCCTGGCCCACCTTGACGTTGTTGATCTCAGTTTCGTCGACGTTTACTTCGACATTGATCAACGACATGTCGGCGATAGTCATCAGCGGCGTGGTCGACAGACCGGCAACGGCGAACTCTCCAACGCGGGTCGGGATATCGGCTACGACGCCATTCAGTGGCGACAATTGCGTTGCTTTGTCGCGTCGAATCGTTTGGCCGCGGAGCATGGCCGCTTGCTGACTGGCGCGCATTTCAGACGACTTGATGCTGGTTTGTGCATCCTTGACGGCAATGCGTTGTTGATTGGCGCGTTCGTTCGCTTCTTTCACCGCGATCCTCTGCGATTCGAGGTTCGCCCTGGCGGTTTCGAGTGAGATTTTGGCGGTGTCGAAACGGTCGCGAGCCTGGTCGTATTCGAGTCGAGACGAAACGCCGGCTTCGATCAATTCGGTGTAGCGCTTCAGCTCGCGTTGCGCTGTGTTTAGTTCAACCTGCGCTTTATCGACGTTGGTCTGCATGGCGACGACCTGCTGTCGTGCCGCGGCCACTGAAGATTCGGCGACGACCAGCGCCTGTTGCGCCGAGTTGACCGCGTTGCGCGCGTTCTGAACGTCGTTTAGCGAAGCTTGAGTCGCGGCCCATTGGGCCTCCTGGCTCGACTGTAGCTCGGTTGGATCAATTCGGACCAGCGGCTTACCTTTGTTGACCAGATCGCCGGCGGTCACGTAAATCTCTTCGATTCGTCCAGGCACCTCACTCGTCAGCTTGATGTAACGAATAGGACGGACCTCACCCGAGGCGGTTACGGTTTGCTTCAATTCCGGGCGCGAGGTGATCTTGATCGTGATTACTTCAGGCTCTTCTCTGCGAGTGGCGAGAACGCTGACGATCACGACGATCGACACCACGGCAACCACAACAACGCCGATAATTATCTTCTTTTTGCGACTCAATGCCATCTTTCAGTTCCTTCGATTAGGGGTAAAAACTGTTGAATGAAAACAAGGTGGTGGCTCTAATCGGGACCGCTTGCGCCAAACCGGTAGCTTCTACGTGAAAACTTTACAAACTGTTTCATTTAAGAGCAACCAACGCAACCACATTTAGACACCAATTCCTGCGAAAAGGTTCGCAAAGTATTAGGACGTTTGAGAGGCCCTCAGCCTTAACAGTTGGGCTTGTTAAATCTGCTCGCCTGCGGAATCGACGGATCGCCGATATGTTGGCGCATTGAACGGCTTTCGCGTTAGAATGTGATGCTTTTTTGGGTGTGGCGAGATTACCTGCGACAGGTGCAAAACAGAGAACCTCGACGGCTCGCAATACCGCGATTGAGTGGCGGCAGGCGAACGCCCGGCGTCTTCCTGCACGAACGGCATCACACACGGATCCTGATATGTTGGCGCATTGAAGGCTTTCGCGTTAGAATGTGATTGGGTGGGCGATGATTACCTGCGACAGGTGCAAAACAGAGAACCTCGAGGATCGCAAAACTGGGCGTGCGAGCCGAAACCCCGTGTCCGCAAAACCCATGTTCGGACAGCAACCGGGCCAGAACGGGTCGCACGCGGCGTCACCCAGCGCGCATCCGGAGCTCGCCGGCGGCACGAACCGCGTGTCGGCGGGATTGAGTCTCTCGTCACTGCACGCGGGAGCCAAACCACACGCCAGGTTAGTCATCGAACGCGGCCGATCGAGCGGCAAGCAGTTCATGCTAAGTGAAGTGGAAGCTCAGATCGGAAGATGGGACGCAGACGGCGGAATCTTTCCGGACATCGATCTCGACACAGACGATCCGGAGGCCAAAGTCTCTCGCCGTCACGCGCGCATCACTCTAAGTAACGGCCAGTATTTTCTCGAGGATCTCGGCTCGACGAACGGTACGTTCATCAACCGCGGCAAGAGATTGCCTCCCGGACAGCGTCACGCGCTATGCGATGGCGATGAGATCATCGTCGGCAAAACGTTTTTGCGCTTCCACATCGTTAAATAGATGTCTACCCCGAGCGTCTTCGTCCAGAGAAGCCGCGGCAACTCCGGAAAGAAAGACGACAGTACGGATCAAGATGGCTGAGTGTAGTGCATGCGGTGCCCGCTACTCCCCTGGTGAACACTTCTGCGGTAATTGCGGCACCCAGCTAACTCCCAATTCTCCAGAACTGCGGACCATGTCGGCGACTCTCGGCGACGAGGTCGACGCTCCGCCGATGACGTCTGCCCAGTTGGCGATCACTCTGGAAGATGCGGAAACGCGTGAAACCCCGGTTGACGAAGAACCTCGTGAAACGCTGGTTGAGGTTGAAGAACCGGTTGAGATTGAAGAACACGCGGCTGAGGTTGAAGAACCCGCGGCTGAGGTCGAAGAACCCGCGGCTGAGGTCGAAGAACACGCGGCGGCGAAGTCTGACAGTTTTCACGAAGCAGCCGCAGCAGTTGCAGAGGCCGTCGAAGAAGAGGAACCAAAGCCGATCTCGTCCGAGTCGCTCGGTGGTTCATACACCGATAACATCCCCGCCGCACCCGCGAACGCCACTTCGCATCACCGCGGCACGACCGGTGGACATCAGCCCTCATCAGTCAAGCAACTTCCCTCGAATACCGTACTGAACGGACGCTACGAGATCGTGCGCCGAATCGGCGGCGGTGGAATGGGCGCCGTTTATCTCGCGAAGGACCGCAACCTTGGCGACGCACCGCGCGCGGTGAAAGAGATGATGGAGTCGCATATCGATCCGGCGCAACACGAGAAGGCGATCGGCGATTTCAAACGCGAGTCGCTGCTGCTCACGTCGCTCGAGCACCCGTCGATTCCGACGATCTACGACTATTTCTACGACAGCGACCGCAGCCGTTTCTATCTCGTGATGAAGTACATCTCGGGCGGCGATCTCGCGTCGCGGATGCGCGCCGCGATCGGTGGACGTCTCGACGAGAAAACCGTCGCCGATTGGGGAATGCAGGTCGCCGACGTGCTCGACTATCTCCACTCGCGTCCCAAGCCGATCATCTATCGCGACTTGAAACCCGCGAACCTCATGATCGACGGCAACAGCGGACGCGTGATGTTGATCGACTTCGGTATCGCGCGCTGGGTCACGCAACAGGAGAAGGGCGTCACTGCTGTCGGCACGATGGGATATGCGCCGCCGGAGTTGTTCAGCGGGCGCGTCCAACCCGCTTCCGACGTTTACAGCCTCGGCGCGACGATGTTTCACCTGCTGACGGGATCCGATCCGCAGGACAATCCGCTGCTGATTTTCGACTTCGCGAAGAACCCGCGGCCGCGACAGATCGCGCCGTCAATCTCGACCGAAATGGAGCGCATTCTGATGCGCTGTGTCGAGTACCGGCCGGACGATCGTTTTCGTTCGGCAGGTGATCTGAGAAGCGAGCTCGCAGTGCATGTGGAAAACCTGATGTTAGGGCGCGTGAGCTACGGTATGCCGGCGCCGGTGCTGGGTCAGGAGACTGTTCAGGTCGCGACTGTCTATTGTGGTTTTTGCGGCGGACGAATCGCTGCGGACGACGTCTTCTGCGCACACTGCGGTGCTCGACAACCGCTCGCCGCCGTCGGTGCGAGTGCCACGTTGCACGCCGCGCGACCAACGGCGAAACTCGTCGTCGCCGGAACCACGGAACTCGATGCGTCGTTCATCCTGCAGAAAGATAGTAACTTGCTTGGACGCACCGACCCGCATTCAAACATCTTTCCCGAGATCGATCTCTCGCGATTCGATCCCGAGACGAAAGTGTCGCGGCGTCACGCGCGCATCTGGCTCGAAGGCGAGACGTATCTCGTCGAGGACCTGGGATCGGTTAATGGTACGGTGATTAATGATTCGGTGAGACTTGCGCCTCGCCAACCACGCGTATTGGATAGTGGGGATAAATTGCGAGTAGGAGAGACGACGCTGCACTTTTTAGTCGGGTGATTTGTGCTTTGATCTTGTCAGTGGTCAGTAGTCAGTGGTCCGTTGCTAGCAATCGCTAGCAACTGACCACTGACCACTGACAAAGTTCTAAGCACAAAGCACAAAGTTCCAAACGATGACTGCTGCCCAGGGTTTGCCCCGCTCCCAATCACGAAGCCGTGCCGCCAGACAGGCTGGCAAAAGGCTCAGAGCTCCATTTCCACTTCGCTGTGGCGCGATTCTGATCGATTACATCGTGCTCATATCGTTTCTCGTCGTGAGTACACTGATCTCCCGCATGCTGGGCGGTGGGGCGCGTGAGGCCGGTTCTTCCGCCGAAACTGCAGGCATTCTGATCACGATCACGATGACCGTGCTGAACCTTGGCATACTTCCGGGTCTGACCGGACTGACGCTGGGAAAATGGGCCACCGGTTTGCGCATTGAAAGGAATGACGGCGGAAATCTCGGGATCGGACGCGCGTTTCTGCGTCACTTCGTCGGTTATCCGTTGTCGTTTGCGCTGCTGGGCCTCGGTTTTTTAATGGCGGCTGTGTCCGTGCACGGCAGGGGTTTGCACGATATCATTGCCGGCACCATCGTCGTTCGTGAAGGTTCTCTGTAGGTTTCTTGATGCTGCTCGTGGCCGCCCAATAATCGCTAAACAATGTCAGAGCTCATAGTTAAGTACCCCGATCGCACCCCCGACCATTTCCCGTTGGGCCGTTTACGCATGACTATCGGCCGCTCCGCGCGGAACGACCTCTGTATCCCCGATCCGTTCGCGTCGCGTGTGCACGCGGAAGTGCGTCGTGAGGGCGACGAGTATGTGTTGCAGGATCTTGGTTCGGCGAATGGCACGCTTTACAACGGCGCGACGGTCGAGGGCGTGATTCATCTGCGGGCCGGTGGTCGCATTCAGATCGGCGAAACGGAGATCATTTTTGACGACGGCACCTACAACTCCGGTATGGGCGCCACGATGATCACCGACAACTCGGGCACTTCGCTTCCCGAGGCGACGATTGCGCTTGCTTCAGGCGATCGCACGACGTCGGGACTGCTCGAAGCGATCGAAGGCGCACGGACCAAGCCGGAAGAGATCGCTGCTGTGTCGACGCGTGTCGCGCCGAAAGCGAAGCAGGGCGATTTGCTGGCGCTGATCAGTAAAGTGGGCATCACGTTGCTTGCTTCGGCAACGTTGAACGAGACGCTCGAACAGATTGTGACGCTGGTGTTTGAAGCAGTCCCTGCCGATCGTTGCGTGATTATGATGCGCGACGAGGGAAGTGAGGAACTGCGGGTTGCGGTTGCGAGGTTGAGAGATCGTGTTGGTGAAGTCGGTGAGATTCGCGTCAGTCGCAACGTGCTGGATGAAGTTGTGATTCGCGGGAAGTCGGTGTTGACGTCTGATGCGCAACACGATCCGCGATTCGCCAGCGGGACGATGGTGTTGCAGGGCGTGCGTGCGGTGTTGGCAGTGCCGCTCGGTGTTTCGGAAAAAGTTTTTGGGATCATCTACGCGGATTCGCCGATCTCTGAAGGACGGTTTACGGAAGACCATCTGAAGGTGCTGACTACGCTTGCCTCGGTCGCGGCGATTCGTGTTGAGAATGCGCGGCTGGTTGAAGCGCGGCTGGAGCGTGAGCGTCTGGAGCGGGAGTTGGCGTTGGCGAGTGAGATTCAGCAACGTTTTCAACCGACTGCGCCGCCGCACATTAACGGTTACGAATTGCAGGGGATCAGTTTTCCCTGTTACGAGATTGGTGGCGACTACTACGACTTCATCGAGCGTGAAGATGGACGTTTGGTGATTGCGCTGGGTGATGTTTCGGGTAAGGGGACTGCGGCGGCGTTGTTGATGTCGTCGTTGCATGCTGCGATTCACGCGCAGTCTGCGTCGCACGATTCGTTGGTGGCGACGATCTCGGCGGTTAATCGTTATCTGGCGGACAACATTCCGGCGAATCGTTTTGTGACGTTGTTTTATGCGGAGCTGGACCCCGAATCAGGGTCGTTGGCGTTTCTAAATGCGGGGCATAATCCGCCGCTGATCGTCCATAACGCGGGGACGGTCGAACAGCTTTCCTCGGGCGGTTTGCCGTTGGGTATCAAGCGCGATGCCGAGTATCGCGAGGGCCGGACGCAGATGCAGCCGGGAGACGTGCTGGTGATCTATTCCGACGGTGTAACTGAGGCTGTCAGTCCGACAGGCGAAGAATTCGGCCCCACGCGTCTCTATGAGGTGGTGTCCCGCAACGTCGAAGCCTCGGCCGCGGGCATCCGCGACCGCATCGAATCCTCCCTCACCAAATTCGCCCAAGGCACCAGCGCCGCCGACGACATCACGCTCGTGATCGTCAAGCGGCAGCTTTGAGGCTATGCTTCTGCAGAGGTGATGCAGTTCTGCACTTTAACTTGCTTCCGCGTCCTCGAACTGCAGGATTCTTATAGCGCCGTCGGGGAAACGCGCTGTAATCTCAAGCTCACCGCCCATCGCCGCGACGAACTGCCGTAGGGTGCTGATATACATGTCAGTGCGCCGCTCCATCTTGGAAACTGCAGCTTGATTGATTCCCAGTGACTTAGCGAGACTCTCCTGCGTAAGTTGCCGCGCTGCTCTCAACTCGTTTAAAGGCATCTCCGCGAGCGTTTTCTTGGCGCGTTTTTCGGCGCGTTCTAGAGCGGCTGGGGACATTTTCTGTTTCAGGTTCTTGAATGGCTTAGCCATGACTACTCTCTTTCTTCAAGCCCTTGATGTGGGTGTCATAAATCTTATAGGCAAGTGGGACATACTTCTCATACCAACGGTCGTCCCCTGTCTTATCGCCTCCAATAAGCAAGATCGCGACGCGCCGCGGATCGAACGCATAAAGCACGCGGTATGGGCGTCCGCAATGCTGTATGCGCAACTCCCGCATATGAGAGTATCGCGACTGCTCGATACCGGAACTGAACGGGAACGCGAGCATTGGGCCTCGTGCTTCCAGGAGCAGAACGCAAGTCGTTACTGACTCCTGTTCATCTTCATCAAGGCTGTCCCACCAGTTCTCAAATTCGTCGGTGTACTCAACTGCCCATTCCACAGAAGGAATATAACGCTGGTGGAATGCTCAGTCAAACGGAGGATTTTTCACCCCGGCCGACTCCACTGAATAGATGTAGTAGCGTGCCGACGGCGATCGTGATGGTTCCGGCGAGCGAAAGGGGTGTGTGGAGATCTTCGAGGCGGGGTTCGTAGAAGAAGGCGATGATGAATAAGAGCGTGGCCACGGTGATTAGGATCGAGCCGATCAATTGCAAGGTGCGGCGCGCCGGGGTCGGGCGAAGGGTGAAGTAGGCGCCGATGCCAACGTGGAGCAAGCCCGACATGAGAATAAAGATGTGCCGCGTGCGGTAGAGCAGTCGTGGTCCATCAGTCATGTACATGAGATGGTGATGAAACCGATCCATGTACTGGCCCGTTAGTAGGAAGACCACGAGGATGATCACTCCGAAAATGAGATGGAAGCGCTTCATAGGTGAAACTAGAAAGGTTAGTGCGAGATCGTAAAGCGCATGATCGGGCGCGACGCTGATCGCCGCGCGACTTCCGTGAATCCAGCCGCAACAAACGCCGCCGGTACTCCGTTCCAGATAAACGCGTCAGGCATCTTCTCCATCGTCGGCTCGACAGGATAACCTTCAACAACCGCCGCTCCCTTGCTCGCCGCGAACTCAACCGCCGCGCGAAGCAAGAGCGTGCTCACACCCTGGCGACGATCTTGTCGTCGCACAAATAGACACGAGATGGACCACACCGGCTGATCGTCGACAGGCTTGAGTACACGTGAGCGCTCGAGTGCGACATACTCAGAACGCGGCGCGACTGCACACCAGCCGATAGCTTCCTTCCCGCGATAAGCAAGCACTCCCGGTTTCGCCCCGGAGGCGACGACGTTCTGAAAGGCGCGCTTATTTCCGGCGCCCTTGTTTGCGTCAAACTCTTTGCGCGAGTCGCAACGCCAAAACATACACCAACAGCCGCCACACGCACCCCGCTCGCCGAACAATTTTTCGACGTCGGGCCAGCGCGAAGGCGTCGCCGGATGAAACTTGATTGCGGAATCTTTTGCCATTGAATCGCCCACGGATGATACGCTTTATTCGCGGCTTCGTGGGATAATTCCCGGCGCAAAGATGGACCCGGATACCGACATCGGCGGCGCGCAGCAGCGGTTCCCCGTCACCAATCAGTCAGCCATCGCGGCCGCGCGCAGCGAAGACCACATCGTGCGGCAGCGCGCGTTTGACACGATCCTCACGAGCTACTGGAAACCCGCTTACAAGTACGTCCGCCTGAAGTGGCAGGCAAACAACGAAGACGCAAAAGACCTGACGCAAGGCTTCTTCGCGAACGCTTTCGAAAAGAACCATTTTGCCAACTACGACGCACGCAAGGCCAGCTTTCAAACTTTTCTGCGCACGTGTCTCGACGGCTTCGTCAGCAACGAAAGAAAAGCCGGCAAACGGCTGAAGCGCGGCGGCGACCTCAACCACTTCCAACTCGACTTCCTCAGCGCCGAAGACGAGATCGCAATGCAGGCGCTGCAAGCGAGCGATCTGAATCCCGAAGACTATTTTCATCGCGAGTGGGTGCGCTGGATGTTCACGATGTCGCTCGACGCGTTGCGTGAACGATGCGAAGCCTCGGGCCGCATGGTCCACTTCAAACTATTCGAAGCGTACGATCTCAGAGACGAAGGCGAGAGCACAGTTTCCTACGCCTCACTCGCAAAAACATTCGATCTCGATCCAGCGACAGTCAACAACTACCTCGCCGCCACACGCCGCGACTTCCGCCGCATCGTCCTCGACAAGCTGCGCGAGATCACCGCGACCGACGAAGAGTTTCGCACCGAAGCACGCTCACTACTCGGAGTGGACGTGAAATGAACTGGCTGTCAGACAGCAAAGTGAGCCACCTGCGCGCCGTCGTCAGCGATCCCGACTTCAGCGGCACCAAATACACGTTCGTCAAAGAACTCGCACGCGGCGGCATGGGCACGGTCTATCTCGCCGAAGACGCGGAACTCAATCGCCAGGTCGCAATCAAAGTACTCAGCACGCCGGAACTGACCGAGGACCTGCGCCGGCGAATGATTCGGGAAGCGCAGATCATCGCGCGACTCGAACATCCCGGAATCGTTCCCGTTCACGACGTCGGCGTGCTGCCCGACGGACGCGTGTTCTACGCGATGAAGTTTGTGCGTGGCGTGCGCCTGGACGAGTATGCGGCGAGCACAAGTTCGACGAGAGAGCGGCTGCGGAAGTTTCAGGCAGTATGCGACGCGGTTGCGTTCGCTCACGCGCACGGCGTGATCCATCGCGACTTGAAACCGCAGAACATCATGATCGGATCGTTCGGCGAAGTGCTCGTGCTCGATTGGGGCGTCGCGAAGATTCTGCGCGACGAACGCGGCGTGGTCGAATCGGAAGCAGACACATTGATACTACCGCCGGCAGACAATAGTAAGAAAGAGATCGACACTGCACACGGAACGGTAATCGGAACGCGCCAGTACATGTCACCCGAACAGGCACGTGGCGAGATCGATCAGCTCGACGAACGATCTGACATTTACTCGCTCGGCGCGGTGTTCTATTTTTTGCTGACCGATCACGCTCCGACCGACGAAAAACCACGAACGGTGAACCCGAAAGTAAGCAAACCCGCTGAAGCAATCTGTCTGAAAGCGATGTCGCGTGACCGCTCCAACCGCTACGCCGGCGCCGCCGAGCTGTCTACGGACGTGAGCCGGCTGCTCGACGCGGAACCCGTGTCAGCTTATCGCGAGAACGCTTACGAGAAGGTAAGCCGTTGGGTCAGCAAGAACCGTTTTCTCGTGCTTTTGGTGCTCGCGTACCTCCTGATGAGAATTTTTTTCATTTTCACCTCGCGCAGTTAAAGAAATCGCCCACGACGTTTAATAGAAGGATAGAAACAACCCCCAAAGGAGAGATACACATGTCGAAACCGCTTATTGGAGTGATACTCGGCGCCGTTCTCGGCGCGATCGACGGCCTGACCGCGTGGTTCACGCCGGCCGTCCGCGATCAACTCGGCGGCATCGTGATCGGCTCGACGGTGAAGGGAATCATCGCCGGCATCGCGATCGGGTTCTTTGCGAAAAAGTTTCAGTCGCTGCCGCTCGGAATTGTCTTCGGTCTGCTTGTCGGCGCGTTCCTCGCGTTTCTGATCGCTTTAATGCAGGGTGGTTATTACTTCGAGATCGTCCTGCCCGGCACACTGGTCGGACTGATCGTCGGGTTTGCGACGCAGAAATACGGCAAGTCGCCGTCGCCCGCGAGTAGTTAATTCTTTTTCTGGTCCAACAATTTCTTAAAGGAGAGATGGATACATGCCTCGAGTTGTACATTTTGAGATTCACGCGGCGGACCCGGAGCGCGCCGTCAACTTTTACAAAACACTCTTTGACTGGCAGTTTCAGAAATGGGAAGGCCCGATGGAGTACTGGATGGTCATAACCGGACCAGACGGTCAGCCGGGCATCAACGGCGGACTGATGCGACGCCAGGGCGAGATCGATGGTCAGGCTGTGATTGCTTACGTCTGTACTGTTGACGTTGCGGACGTTGACGCGTCAACGAACACAGCGACGGCTAACGGCGCGCAGGTTGTCGTGCCGAAGATGCCGATTCCCGGAGTGGGATGGTTGGTCTATTGCAAAGACACCGAAGGTAATATCTTCGGCATGATGCAGGGCGATCCGAACGCGCAGTAGTAGTAACACAAGAGGCACAAGAGACACAAAAGGCACAAAGATAAAGAGGATAAACGGCTCATTGCCTTAAATTCCTGTCTCTTGTCTCTTGTGCCTCTTGTGGTTAGTCACTGGGACGGCCCGTTAACAACGCATCGCATTTCAACGTTTGCGGGCCATTCTCGTTGCAGATCGCAAAAGAGCCACCTTCGTACATCGTCACGCTCGCGTACTCACCTTTCGCATTGAGGATGTAAAAAGTGATGCCGAAGCTTGGCAGGCCGCGACTGTTCAGCAGCCGCTTCTCGATCGTGTTGTTCTTGATTCGATTCAACACTTCCATGCCCGCATCTTTCGGATGAGCGCCGCGTCGCATCTCCTCGACGATCACAAACGAGCAGAGATTGAAAAGATTCGCTTCACCGCGACCGGTTGAACCGGCAGCGCCAACGCCGCCATCGACGTAAAGACCCGCGCCGAGTATCGGCGAATCGCCGATGCGTCCCGGGATTTTCCAGGCGAGACCGCTGGTGGTGGTGACGCCGCAGATCTCGCCTTTAGAGTTGATGGCGTCGCAGTTGATCGTGCCGTGCATGTTCTCTTCGCGAAGCAACCCGGCAGCCAGCATCTGCGAAGCCGCTTTATGGCCCGCCACGGCGCGCTTCTTTGGATCGAGATAGTGTTCGGGATCTGATTCTTCGCTTCCACTCCAGCCACTTGCGGCGTGAGTTTTCCGTGTTCAGATCGTCTTCGATCTTGAACCCCATGTTGCGCGCGAAATCCTGTGCGCCTTTGCCGACGATCAGATGATGGTCCGTGTTCTCCATCACTGCTTTCGCAACGAGCGAAGGCGTGCGCACACCTTCAAGCGCGCCGACCGCGCCCGCGCGTTTCTTTGGACCATGCATCACTGAAGAGTCGAGCTGCACCACGCCGTCAGCATTTGGCAGACCGCCGTATCCGACGCTGTCGTCGAGCGGATCGAGTTCGACGATGTTGACGCCCGCGATCACCGAGTCGAGCACGTCGGAGCCGCCCGTCATCATTGTGAACGCCTTCTGCACCGCGGTGATGTTGCCGCCGTTCTTGAACCGATTGCCGTTGGCTGACGAGATGACGAGCGGTTTGACGGTGCTCTGTTTGAGGATCATCGGGAACCCGGCGACCTCGTCTTTGGTGGCGGCCAAAGTTAAACCGGCGACTGCACCGTGCGCATGAAATCACGGCGTTTCATTTTTTTAGTCATGGTGGCCCCGTCTAGGTTTTAATATAGGTCACGAGTACCAGTTTAGTAAAACTTTTGTGCGTCTTGTGTTACTGCAATGCTTCTTTGATCTTTTCGGCGGTCTTGGGGCCGATGCCGTCGACCATGTCGAGACCGCCGCCGGCGACGAAGGTTTTCAGATTCGGCGATCGAGGAGACCTTGAAACGTTGATGCAGCAGCGCGCGGTCTTTGGTCCAATGCCGGGGATTTCCGTCAGGTCGAGTACGCTCTCGGGCGTTTCGGCGATGAGCCGCTCCCACGCGTCGAAAGTTCCCCGCGTCGAGCAGTTCGATCACTTTCCCGGCGATCGCTTTGCCGACGCCGGGAATCTCCTGCAATCCAGCAACGCCTTCCTTTTCTGCAATCTCTTTCAACGGCGTGGGCCAGACTTCGATCGCCTCCGCGGCGTTGCGATACGAGCGCAGCGAAACGGATCGTCGCCGCGAATCTCCATCAAAGCGGCGAGACGATAGAATCGGCGGGCGATCTCTTCGTTATTCATGGATTCCGATTCGGCAGTTGGAGATTTTGCTTAGTCTAACGTCGCGAGCAGAGTAATATCAAAGCCGGTTCGAGCTTCACTCCGAGGAGAGCACATTTGAACGAAAACGAGCGAGAGCAGTTACTGGCCGGCATTTCGCTTGCCGGCGCGGGCGCTTTGCTGATCGGTTGCCGCACCAGCGGATCCGATTCAGGGCAGCGCACGAACGACGACGGAAACGAACCGCGCCGGGCGAAGTCGGGCCCGCTGAAGTGACAGCCACGGAAGATCTGATGCGCGAACACGGAATTTTGCGTCGTGCTTTGCTGGTCTATCAGGAGGCTGCGACGCGACTGCGTCAGGATGCGGCGTCAGTCCCGCCGGACGCGCTGGAAAAGACGGCGCAACTGTTTCGCGTTTTCGGCGAAGACTATCACGAGAAAAAACTGGAAGAGGCCTTCATACTTCCGCTCATCAAGAAGTCTCGTGATCCAGCCGGACGCATATGTCGACGTGTTGCTGGCCCAACATGCGCGAGGCCGTGAGATCACGGATTACTTGTTGTCGGTTACCAAAGGCGATCGCATTCCGTCAAACAGCGGCGACTTCGTTAGTCACTGCCTTGGAATCGTTCGTGCGGATGTACGAGCATCACGCGGCTATCGAAGACACGGTCGTGTTTCCGGCGTGGAAGGCGTCACTTGGCGAACAGAACTCGACGAGCTCGGCGCGAAGTTTGAAGAGATCGAAGCGGAGCACTTTGGCGACGATCCGGTTTCGACGCCGCGCTCGAGCGGATGGAGGAGATCGAAGCGAGTCTTGGTCTGACAAATCTCGACATGTTTACCGCGCCCGCACCGCCGCCAACAAGACCTTCCGAATAAAGGCGCATTTACTTTTTTGCGCGCAAGTACGACAATGCGCGCTCACCGACACAAACAATAATTCGGACGGAGGGCCTCACGCCTCCCAGGCGCCTCAAACCTTAAACCTCTCAATTCTTAAGGAGCCAAAATGACGTACATACAATTCGCCGACGAACCCGATCAGGAAGAACGCATCGCCAAACTGCGCCAGGAACTGGAGAAACTTGGCGGCAGCACGATGTCGCTCGAATCGATGCCGGCCGACATGGAAGAGGAATTTCTCCGGCACGTGCTCGAATATGAAACTGCTGAACCGATCAGTCTGTTTCGTCTGCTCGAAAACTCCGGCCTGGAAATTCCGGCGCCGGATCAACTCGACGACGAAACCTCAGCGGTCAAACTGAAAGAGATCATCGAGCGCATGGCGTCGCTCGGAGCGTACCTGCTGCACACGAATCATCTCTCCGATCGCGAACTCTACGAGTATCTTTACACGACGGTTTGCGCGAGGAGGCGGTGCTTTTTCCCGAGAACCCGAGCTACGCGTACATGATCGATCTCACCGGCAGCGGCAGCGAGAAGACAATCAGACTTTATCTGAAGTACTACGCCGACGAAGAGCACCGGAAGCGTTGGGCGCAGGACTGGCCGGACGATCCTATGCCGGAGCACGAAGATCCGCCGTTCGATCGCGATCGGTTTTTGCCGCAGTCGCCGATTGGATGAGCAAATGGCTCAGGCGACGATCATCGTGCCGGTGCCTTTGTCAGTGAAAATTTCGGAGAGCAGGGCATTGCGATTTGTGCCGCTGATGATGTGGGCGCTGTGAACGCCACGACGCAGGAGCGCAGTGATGCTTTGCAGTTTGGGAATCATTCCGCCAGTTGCGGCGCCGCTGCTGATCAGTTCGTCGGCTTCAGCGGCAGTGAGGCGCGAGAGTTTGGTCTGACGGATCGCCGGGTTTTAGATAAATGCCGTCAACGTCGCTGAGCAGGATCAACTTCTCGGCCTGCAACTGGACGGCGATCTCCGCGGCGATCGTGTCGGCGTTGATGTTGAAAACCATGCCTTCATCGTCAGCGCCGAGCGACGAGATCACCGGCAGGTAGCCGTGGTCCAACAAGACGGTGAGCAGTCGGGAGTTGATCTGCACGACGTCGCCGACGTGACCGAAATCGACTTTGTCGCGCACGCCGGTTTCGCGGTTCAGGATCTCCTTTGGCGGACGACGTTCGGCGTGAACGATGTTGCCGTCAACGCCTGACAAACCGACGGCTTCGATGCTGCGCTGGCGCAGCGCCGCGAGAATGTCGGTGTTGATCTTGCCGGCGAAGATCATCTTCGCCATTTCCAGCGTCGCGTCGTCAGTGACGCGGCGGCCTTCGATGATCGTCTGTTCGATTCCGAGTTTCGTGGCGAGTTCGCTGAGTTGTTTGCCGCCGCCGTGGACGACGCAGATGCGAATGCCGACCTGATGCAGCAGCGCAAGCTCTTCGGCGAGCGAAGTCAGGTTCTCGTGGTTTTCCGTGACTTTGCCGGAGAGTTTGACGACAAACGTCTGCCCCTGGAAGCGCTGAATGTAGGGCAGCGCTTCGCGCAGGAGATCGAGACGGAGCTGATGTTGATCGTCGAATCGGTTTGTCTTGACTTTGTGACTCATAGCAGCAAGTACTGAGCACAAAGTCTCATCACTGCTTTCTGCACGTGAAGCGGTTCTCTGCCTCGTCGATCACCACCGATGCGCGCGAATCGATCACGCCGTCCGTGACGATCACGTTGCGCCGCACGGGCAAACAGTGCATGAAGATCGCATTGTCCGTTCGGGCCATCTTGTCTTCGTTGACGATCCACTTGTCTGCGATACTGCGCGCGCGTGATCGTGTCCTGTTCGTCGCGGCCGTAAAACTGTTTCGCACCCCAGCTCTTCGCGTAAATCACTTCCGCGCCGGCGAAAGCCGCGTCGATGTCGTTCGTCACTTCCACACTGCCGCCGGCATCCGCAGCCAGTTGCCGGGAGGTTTCGAACCAACTCTTCGTCGAGTTCGTAACCCGGCGGATGCGCGATCACGAGATCGTGGCCCATCTGCGCCGCCGCCAGCGCGAAACTGTTCGGCACAGCCATCGGCAACGGCTTCGGATGCCACGCCCACGTCAACACGACGCGCTTGCGTCCCGCGCCGAGCTTCTCGCGAATCGTCATCATGTCAGCCAGTGACTGACACGGATGATGCATCGCCGATTCGAGATTGATGATCGGCACTGACGCATACTTCGCAAACGCATTGAGCACCGGATCGGTCCGTTCTTCCTGCCAGTCTTTCAACGCGGCAAACGTCCGCACGCCGATCGCGACGCAGTATCGTTCGAGCACGCGCACAAACTCCGCGACGTGTTCGGTCTTGTCGCCGTCCATCACCGCGCCTTCGCGATGCTCGAGTGTCCAGCTCGTGCCGCCGGGTTCGAGCACGACCGCGTTTCCGCCGAGTTCGTAAATCCCGACCTGCATCGACGCGCGCGTACGCAGGCTCGGATTGAAGAACACCAGCGCCACGGACTTTCCGGCCAACGGCTTCGACTGATCGTCGCCGCGCTTGAAGCGCAACGCCGAGTCGATCAGCGCGTTCAGGTCGATGTCTTTCGTGTTTAGAAAATGCATATCTCTTGTAATTGCGCTCACGAACAGATCGACCTGCTCTGTTTGCAAGACACAACGGCGGCAACAACCGCAACACGTTCGCGATCGCTCGACGTGCCGGTGATGATCTTTCGATCGAGCAATGTCTTGATGAACCGGCGCGGCTTTCTCCGCGAACTCGATTCCCAAGCAAAAACCCGCGTCCGTGAACCGCGACGACCTGTTCGACCTCCCGCAGTCGCTCTCGCAAATACGCTTCAACTGTTTTGACGTTCTCCAGCATGCGATCGTTTTCGATCGCTTCGAGTGTCGCAGTAACAGCCGCCATCGCCAACATGCCGCCGCCAAACGTCGTGCCGAGATCGTTCTCTTTGATGTGTGACGCGATCGCGTCAGTTACCAGACACGCGCCGACAGGAACGCCGCTGCCGAGCGCTTTCGCCAGTGTCACGATGTCAGGCACGACGCCGTCACCCGCGGCGCTGCCGGCGAAGAACCACTCACCCGTGCGGCCGACGCCCGTTTGCACTTCGTCGTAGATCAACATGATGCCGCGCTCGTCACACAGCTCGCGCAACTCACGATAAAAGCCTGGCTCGGCCATGCGCACGCCCGCCATCGACTGAATCGGCTCGAGCATGATCGCCGCGACCGTTGTCATCCGCGACCGCGCGCACCGATTCGATGTCGCCAAACTCCGCTTCCAGATGGCCGGGCACGTTTGGTTTTCCGATTTCGCGATACTTGCCGAGGAAACGTGGCGCTGATCGCATCGGCAGTGCGGCCGTGAAAACCGCCGGAAACGTGATGACTTTCTCGCGTCCGGTCGCCATCCGCGCCATGCGCATCGCGTTCTCGTTTGCTTCCGTGCCGGAGTTGCAGAAGAACGCTTTCGTCAGTGCCGCGGGAGCGATCGAGACGAGCTTTTCAGCCGCGCGTGCGCGCGCGTCCGAGTAAACGAGATTCGAATAGAACAACAATTTCTCGGCTTGCTCGCGGATCGCCTTGACCACATGCGGATGACAATGGCCGGTGCCGGCGACAGCGTGACCGCCGTAAAGATCGAGATACTTGTCGCCTCCCTTGTGTAGATCCAGACGCCCTCGCCGCGTTCAGCGACGATCGGCATTTTCTTGTACGTCGCCAGTTGAAACTGGTCCTCGCTGAGCACGACAGAGTTCACGGATTTGTTCCTACCAGCATCAAGCCGGTCTTTTCATCGAGACCAAACATCAGGTTCATGTTCTGCACTGCTTGTCCGGCAGCGCCTTTGACGAGATTGTCGATCGCGGAGAAGACCACCATCTGCTTTCCGCGCACTGCGAATCCGAGTCGCAAAAGTTTGTCGTCTTCACCCAGTTGATGTCCGGCGAACCGTTCACCAAACGAACGAAGAAAGAATCGCGATAGTAGTCGGCGAAGATCGTCCGCATCTCGTCTTCCGTCAGTTCCCGCTTGGTCTCAACGTAAATCGAGGCAAAGATCCCGCGCGACACCGGCAACGAGTGCGTCATGAAGACCAGCTCGTTGGTCCAATCGCCAACATGTTCGAGTTCCTGCTCGATCTCCGGCACGTGCTGATGCGTGAACGGTTTGTACGCGTAGAACGAATTCATCCGCTGCGGATGATGCGTGTTCGCCGCCGCTTTCGCGCCCGATCCCGACGAGCCCGTCTTCGCATCGACGACACGCGTCCGGTCAGCACGCCAGTCGCGACCAGCGGCGCCAGACCGAGCAGTGTCGCTGTCGCAAAGCATCCGGGATTCGCAATCAATCGCGCGTTCCGGATCGCCTCGCGATTCGTTTCGGTCAAGCCGTAGACGAAACCGGCCTGCGCATCCATCGCGGTGTGCGGTTGTTTGTAGTGCTTTTCAAACACCGCTTGGTCGCGCAAGCGAAAGTCGCCCGACAGATCGATCGCTTTTATTTCACCGGGCAGGCGCGGGACGATGTCCATCGCCTGCCCGTGCGGCAGCGCGAAGAAAACGCAATCGAGGTTATCGATGCTTTCCGGCGCCGTGACAAAGCTCAGATCAGTCAGCCCGTGCAGATTTCGGTGCACTTCGCCGACAGGCTTGCCCGCGTGCTCGTTCGCTGTGACGAACACCACTTCGACGTTCGGATGAAACAGCAGAATACGCAGCAGCTCCGAGCCGCCGTAACCTGAGCCACCGAAGATTGCTGCACTGATTTTACGTTGCGATAATTGCAATCGGCTATCAGTCGCGCTGAACTGATTCTTCATCACCAACTCGAAACAACGCCGCGCCTTCACGTCGCGCGTTCGCCGCCGGCACGTTGAACTGCGCCTTGATGTAATCCTCGCCCATGTGCGAATCAGTCACCGAACCGGAAATCACGTCAACCTCCACGCCGCGCCGCCGCAACAATTCAATGCCGCCCCACGCGCCGACGTAATCAGACGCACAGAACACGATCGCCGCCGTCGCTTCAAGCAACTCTGCATCCGCGAAGATCGTATCGACCGAATATCCGCCGAGAATCCCATCACCCAACTCAATCACGATCAGATCCGGCGAGATTTCGTTCAGCTTCGCGATGATCGCTTTCGCCATCGGCGCGAGATCCTCCACGTCGACAGTTGACGGCAAACCACAGTCAAGAAAACTCGCCGTCGCAGATCGCACCGTGGTCCGCCATGTTCAACGTGTCGCGCAGACAAGCCACACCTGACAGCTTTGCCGCCGCGACCTTCAGCCCTGCGCGCGTCGCCTGTTTGATCAACTCAGTCGCGGCGTACGTCTTGCCGCTGTTCATACTCGTGCCGGCGATCATTACGATCGGCGCCGTCTCGCCGAGCCGTGAACGCAACGGCAGCGCAGCATTCGCGATGTTCAGCACGCGACCGTCTTCATCGCACACCAATCCGATCACTTCCAACTTGATCGCGTCGCCAAGACTCGAATGATGTCCGGTGCAACGACCAATCACGCCGCCCATGTTGAGCAGATGAAGCTCGATCGCCGGCTTTCACGGTAGCAGGAACGTCCCCGACAAATCCTTTCAACGCGCGTCGCCGGCCCAACACGCCGAGCAACAAGTCGCCCGGATTGATCTTCGCGAGGCGTCCGGTCGGCAACTCGAGCATGTTGTAAGTCGCACTGTCAGTCAGCGCGCGCACGACGACTACGTCGCCCGCTCTTGGCGACGACGATGAGCTCACGATTCCGACAGTTTTCGACAAACCGAGCGGCGATGTAGCCGAACCGATCTTGTCGACGTCAATAACAGTGATTTGTTTCGTCAATCCCGTTGTCCTCCTAATCTCAGCCGCAACGCGTTGAGCTTGATAAATCCTTCCGCGTCGCGCTGGTTGTAAACCGTGTCCGCCTCAAACGTCGCGACGTTCTCGTCGTAGAGCGAGTTCGGCGAACGGCGTCCGACGACGATCGTGTTGCCGCGATAGAGCTTCAGACGCACATCGCCGCTTACGTTGACTGCGTCTCGTCGATCATCTTGCGCATCAGCTTGAACTCCGGCGCGAACCAGAAACCGTAGTAGACGCTCTCGGCGAACTTCACACCGAGCGAATCGCGCAAGTGCATTACTTCGCGATCGAGTGTGATCGATTCGAGCGCGCGATGCGCGGCGTGCAGGATCGTGACGCCGGGCGTTTCGTAAACGCCGCGCGACTTCATTCCGACAAAACGGTTCTCGACGAGATCGACACGGCCGATGCCGTGCGTCGCCGCCGAATCCATTCAACGTTTCAAGCAGCGCAACCGGATCAAGCCGGCGTCCATCGACGCCACCGGTTCGCCTTTCTCAAAAGTGATCTCGACGTACTGCGCCTCGGCGCTCGCGTTTTCCGGGGAGCGCGTCAGTTGGAAGATGTTCTCCGGCGGCTCGGCCCACGGGTCTTCGAGAATGCCGCCCTCGTACGAGATGTGCATCAAGTTCGCATCGGTCGAATACGGCTTCTCGGCAGTCGCGGTGACCGGGATGTCGTGCTCTTTTGCGTACGCGATTAAATCTGCCCGTCCCTTGTATTCCCACTCGCGCCACGGAGCGATCACCTTGATGTCCGGTTGCAGCGCGTAGTACGTCAGTTCAAATCGGACCTGATCGTTTCCCTTGCCGGTCGCGCCATGCGCCACGGCGTCGGCGCCTTCCTTTCGCGCGATCTCGATCTGCCGTTTCGCGATCACCGGACGGGCGAGGGAAGTACCCATCAGATAAACACCTTCGTAAACCGCGTTCGCTTTCACCGCGGTCCAAACGTAATCGCGCACAAACTCCTCGCGCAGATCCTCGACGTAGAGTTTTGACGCGCCGGTGGCGTGCGCCTTTTCTTCAAGACCCGACAGTTCGGCGCCCTGGCCGACGTCGGCGCAATAGCAAACGACTTCGCACCCGTAGTGCTCTTTGAGCCAGCGGAGCATCACCGAAGTGTCGAGTCCGCCGGAGTAGGCAAGAACGATCTTGTTAATTTTGGTCATCCGTGTTTCCGAACAATTTCCAGACTTTCTTGATCACCGCCCTCTGGTCGCGTGCAGCAATGAATATCGTGTCCTCACCGGCAATCGTGCCGACGATCTCCGGCATCGCCGCGGCGTCGATCTCCACTGCAACCGCCGACGCGAGTCCCGGCACCGTGCGCGCGATTACCAATGTGTCACCCGCGTGGTCTAAACTCAGCAGGCCACGCGCAGCAGAGCCATTCGTTCGCGGCAACGTGTAATGGCCGTGATGCTTGACGACGCCCAGTTCTTCCAGGTCGCGCGACACGCTCGACTGCGTCGCCGGCACACCGGCCCGTTCGAGCAACGCACGCAAATCTTCCTGCGTGCCGATGGGCCGCGCTTGAATCAAGCTCAAAATCTTCTGCTGCCGCTCGCGCTTATTCATAGAACTCTTATGCAGTGTACTTGCATAATCGCTGCATAGATGCATAAACTAGCACGCGAGTTGGATGTGGTCAAGGAGACCTGTGATTTATGTGGGGTGGGCGATTCACCGGCAAAACTGATCCCGGCTTTGCGGCCTTTAATAATTCATTTCGCTTCGACCGGCGGCTGTTTGCAGCCGACGTGGCGGCAAGCATCGCGTACAGCCAGGCGCTCGAAAACGCGAAGGTGATCACTGCGGAAGAAGGAACGCGGATTCGAGATGGCTTGGAGACGATTCTCAAAGCCGGCTGTAGCGATGACGCGCAGGCGGAGGACGTCCACTCGTTTGTCGAAGCGCGACTCGTCGAGTTGATCGGCGACGCGGGCCGCAAGCTGCACACGGGCCGCAGTCGCAACGATCAGGTTGCGACAGACTTCCGGCTTTGGCTTCGTCAGGCGATCGACAATCTCGACGCCACACTTCGCATCACTCAAGCAGCGCTGCTCGATTTTGCCGAAGCGAACAGCGAAGTCGTCATTCCCGGATACACGCATCTGCAACGCGCGCAGCCGGTGCTGCTGGCGCACTGGTCTCTCGCGTACTTCGAAATGCTCGCGCGCGATCGCGAACGGCTCGCCGACACGCGACGGCGCGTGAACATCATGCCGTTGGGATCCGCGGCACTGGCGGGCACGTCGTTTCCGATCGATCGCGAGTTGGTCGCGAAGTTGCTTGATTTCGAAGGCGTCTCGCGAAACAGTCTCGACGCGGTCAGCGATCGCGATTTCTGTGTCGAGTTTCTGAGTGCCTGTTCGTTGATCATGGTCCACCTGTCGCGTCTGGCGGAAGACATCATTGTTTATGCGACAACCGAGTTTGGGTTTTTCGAGTTAGGTGATGCGATCGCGACCGGATCGAGTCTGATGCCGCAGAAGAAGAATCCCGATTCGATGGAACTCGTTCGGGGGAAGGCGGGCCGCGTGTTTGGTGACCTGCTCGGGTTGCTGACGATGCTGAAAGGCCTGCCACTCGCTTATAACAAGGACATGCAGGAAGACAAGGAAGCGGTGTTTGATGCGTTCGATACGGTTACGTCTTCTCTGCAAGTGACGAGCACGGTTTTGGCGAACATCAGCGTCAACAAGGTGGCGTTAGGCGGTTACATGAATGCCACTGAACTTGCCGACTACTTAGTGCGAAAGGGAATGCCGTTTCGCGACGCGCACGAGATCGTCGGCAAGATCGTAATGCGAGCGATCGAGTTGGAAACACAGATCGAAGAAATGAATATTGAGGAGTTACAGAAATTTTCCCGGCTGATCGAGGCTGATGTCTACGAGGCGTTGTCTTTAGAACAGACTATTGCTTCGAAGTCGCAGACCGGCGGGACGGCGAGGGCGTCGGTGAAGGAGTCGCTGGCGAGGGCTCGGCGCGAGTTGGCTGAATCGTCTCCTGGTAAATAAACCTCACGTCCATCAACTTCAAAACTACAGCAGGTTTCACTGCGTTGCGGTTTGCATCCATGCTGATCATGCCGGTCACGCCGTTGAAGTCTTTCGTTTGCGCGAGCGAGTCACGCAGCTTTGGGCCGTCAGTAGTTCCCGCCCGGACGATCGCATCGAAGAGAATTCGCGCGCCATCGTAGGCCAACGCAGCATGCGCGTCAGGCGTCAACATGCCGTAACGCCGCATGTACTCATCCACGAAAGAGCGGATTCCCGGCGATGGATCGTCGACTGAATAGTGCGTCGAGATGTACGACCCGTTCAGAGCATCGCCGCCCAACTGCCACAACTCCGGCGCGTCCCAACCATCGCCTCCAAGCAACGGCTGCATCAGACCAAGCTGACGTGCTTGTTTCGCAATCTCCGTCACGTCGCCGTAGTAACCGGGAATGTAGATCACGTCCGGCTCAGCCGCGCGAATCGAGCTCAACTGGCCTTTGAAATCGGCGTCGCCCTGCGTGTACGACTGTTCGTTCACGATTCGTCCGCCGAGTCGCTTGAAACTGTCCTGGAAGAAGCGCGTCAAACCGCGGCCGTACGGCGAGTTGAAATCGAAAAGTATCGCGGCCTTCTGAGCTTTCAGCGTGTTGAAAGCGAAACTCGCCATCACCTCGCCCTGAAACTCATCCACGAAACACGCGCGAAAGATGTAATCGCCAACCAGCGTCACCGCCGGGTCGGTCGCTGACGGTGAGATCAAAGGCACGTGCGACGATTGCGCGCGTGGCGCGGCCGCTCGGCTGTTCCCCGATGTGCCGCCGCCGATGATCGCGACGACCTTGTCGTGATCGATCAGCTTAGCGGTGAGTCGCGCCGCTTCTTCCGGACTGCCTTTGTCGTCAGTGATGACGACGTCGATGCGACGGCCGTTGATCCCGCCGCCCTGGTTGATCTGATCGGTGGCCATGAGCACGCCGTTCATGGCTGATTGTCCGAAGTTGAAAGTGGGACCACTGAGATCGCCGAAGTAGCCGATCTTGATCGTGCTACGGTCTGGCGGGATTGTGTTTTCGCCGGGGTGTCGCGAGCATGAGAACGCGAGTGCCAGCACGACAAGCACGCAAGGGAGAATTACCTTTTGCAGGTGGAGATTCGTCTGGTGCGGCCGGGGGGCTGTCGAAATGGACTGACTACTAACGCGTGATCTACTCGCCAAGGTAAGCTTCTTTTATCCGTGGGTCGTTGGCCAGGTCCTTCGATGGACCTTCCATAACTATTCTTCCCGTTTCCAGTACGTAAGCGCGATCGGAATGGCCCAGCGCGGCGTGCGCGTTCTGCTCGACCAGCAGAATCGTGGTGCCCTTGCTTTTGATCTCGTCGATCGCTTCGAAGATGGTGTGCACGACCAGCGGCGCGAGTCCCAACGACGGTTCGTCGAGCAGCAACAGCCGCGGGTTCGACATCAACGCGCGCCCGATCGCGAGCATCTGTTGTTCGCCGCCCGAAAGCGTTCCGGCTTTTTGCGCCTCACGTTCTTTCAAACGCGGAAACATCCTGAACGCGTGGTCCATGTCGGCGGCGATCTGCGTCTTGTCTTTCTTCAAGTAGGCGCCCATCTGGAGGTTTTCGCGGACGGACAGGTTCGCGAACACGCCGCGTCCTTCAGGCGACATCGAGATTCCGCGTGCGACCAGTTTATGCGTTGGTTTCGCGCTGATGTCTTCGCCTTCGAAAACGACGCGGCCTTGTCGCGGTTGAAGCAGACCGGTGATCGTGCGCAGCGTGGTTGTCTTGCCGGCCCCGTTCGCGCCGATCAACGTCACGACTTCGCCTTTCTCGACGTGCATGGACACGCCGGTTAGAGCTTCAATCGCGCCGTAGTTTACAGAGACGTTTTCGAGTGAAAGCATGTTTTAGTCACCGAGGTAGGCTTCAATCACCTTCGGATCGTTCTTAATCTCTTCGGGCAGGCCGAGCGCGATCGACTTGCCGTAGTCGACCACCTGGATGCGCTCGCACACGCCCATCACGACCTTCATGTTGTGTTCGACGAGCAGGATCGTCAGTCCGAAGCGATCGCGGATCTGCTTGATTAAGTTCATCAGATCTTCCTGCTCCGACGGATTCATGCCCGCGGCGGGTTCGTCGAGCAACAGCAGCGTCGGCCGTGTCGCGAGCGCGCGCACGATCTCGAGCCGGCGTTGCGAACCGTACGGCAAACTCGTTCCGCCTTCATCTTTAAAACGCGCAAGGTCGAATATTTCCAGCAACTCCATCGCAAATTCGCGATGCTCGCGTTCGTCGCGTTCGAATCGCGGCAATCGCAGGACGGCGTCGAGCAGGTTCTGCTTCGCGTGTCGATGGCAGGCGGTCATGACGTTTTCCAGCACCGACATGCTGGGAAACAGTCGGATGTTCTGGAAAGTTCGCGACACGCCGCGGCGTGAGATCTCGTACGGTCTTAAGCCGTTGATGAGCTGGCCTTTGAAGTACAGCTCGCCGGAAGTCGGCGTGTAAACGCCCGTCAGCAGATTGAAGATCGTGGTCTTGCCGGCGCCGTTTGGACCAATCAGCCCGTAGATCTCACCTTCCCGGACGTTCATGTCGAGCTCGTTCACGGCGACTAAGCCGCCGAAACGGATCGTGCACTTGTTAGTCGTCAGTGGATGATCGCCGCTGGTTGTCGTTTCCGCCATGTTCTTTTACTTCCGTGCCTTTTTGCGTTCTACTTTTGTGCCTCTTGTGTAATCGGAACGCCTTTTTCGCCGGCCGGTTTATCGCCTTCGGGTCTCTTCTGCGATCGCTTCAACCACGGAATGCCAATCTCGCGCGCGCCCATCACGCCCTGCGGCCGCGTCAACATGATCACGATCAGCAACGCTGAATAGATGACGAGGCGATAGTGGATCAGATTGCCGGGCAGTTGCCGCAGCAACTCGGGCAGGATCGTGATCACAATCGCGCCGAGCACTGCGCCGGTGATCGATCCCATTCCGCCCAGCACGATCATGATGATGATCTCGATCGAGCGGATGAACTGGAAGTCGTTGGTGTGCAGAAACTGCCGGTAGTGACCGAACAGCGCGCCCGCGATGCCTGCGAATGCGGAACTGATGACGAACGACAGCACCTTGTAGCGGGTCGTATTAATACCCATTGCTTCGGCGGCGAGTTCGTCTTCGCGAATCGAGATCAACGCGCGTCCGACGTCGGAACGGACGATGTTATAGACGACGACGATCGTGATGACTGCAAAACCGCCGATCCAGACGAAGTTTGCGTACTGCGGAATGAGCGCACGGCCTTCCCACGGCGAAACCGCACCGCGAAAACCCGTCGCGCCGCCGACGCGATCGATGTTCAGGATGATGATGCGGATGATCTCGGCGAACCCAAGCGTAACGATCGCGAGATAATCACCGCGAAGTCGCAAACTCGGAATTCCCACCACCAGTCCCGCCAGCGCCGCTATCAACGCGCCGAACAAAATGATGAAGAGAAACACCACCGCCTGCGCAACGGTCGTACCCACCAAACCCGTCAACCACCGCTCCGCCGCCTGTGAACAGTAGACCGTCATGAACACAGACGAGTAGGCGCCAACCGCCATGAACCCCGCGTGTCCGATAGAAAACTGTCCGGTGAATCCGGTGATCAGGTTAAGCGAGACGGCGAGGATGATGCTGATGCCCGTTAAGCTGAGAAGTTCGGCGTAGTAGTAGGGCAGTCCAAAACCGAAGAGTCCGTCCCTGCTCATCCACCCGTTTACGCCGACGAGCAGTGCGACGATGATGACAAAACCCAGAATCCGTTTAATGAAGGTTGGCATTCAGTGGAAGTCGATCTGCGATCCTTCAGACTTTCTCCTGTACGGTTGATCCGAGTAGACCTGAGGGACGAAGCAAAAGAACCAGAATCAAGATCGCAAAAGCGACTGCATCACGGTAAGTGGAAGCGATACCGATGTGTTGTCCGTAACCCACGACGAAGGTTTCCGCGGCGCCGATGAGCAGCCCGCCGAGCACCGCGCCGGGTATGTTTCCGATGCCGCCGAGTACCGCGGCCACAAAAGCTTTCAATCCCGTCAGAATTCCCATCAAGGGATCGATGTTTGGATTGTACTGCGCGGTCAAAACGCCGCCTGCTGCCGCCAGCGCCGAACCGATCGCGAATGTCAGGCTGATGATGGCGTCGGTGTTGATGCCCATCAGCTTCGCCGAGTTGAGGTTAAACGAGACCGCGCGCATCGCCGTGCCGACTTTCGTCTTGAACACGATCCACTGCAACACCAACATCAACGCGATGGATACAAGAAAGATGACGATCTGCGCCTTCGAGATAGCGGCGTTACCGAACAGCCGATAAGGCACCTGGCTTTGCGATCCGAGAAAATCAGGGAACGCTCGCGGAGTAGCGCCAATCTGCGCGACGAATATGTTCTCGATCAACAGCGAGACGCCGATGGCCATGATCAGCGTCGTCATGCGCGAGTATTTGCGAACGGGGCGGTACGCGAACCGTTCGATGATCATTCCCACCACCGCCGCGATGATCATCGCGCCTAACAGCACCACGCCCAACGTGAGCAGTGATGGTCCGGCAGCGAAACCCGCATAGAGTGCGATATAAAAACCAGCGAACGCACCCACCATGTACACGTCGCCGTGCGCGAAATTGATGAGACGCAGAATGCCGTACACCATCGTGTAGCCCAGAGCGATCAGGGCGTAGATGGCGCCGACATTGAGACCGTTAATTAGTTGCTGAACGAAGGTATCCATCGATAGGTGCTACCTGTTTGTTCCTGACGAAGGACTGGCGGCTTTCGTTGGCGGCGGCGGTGCTGGTGCACCAGTGGCCGGAGAAGTCGCGGGTGACGTGGCGCCGGTTGCCGGTGGTGCAGCAGACGTCGCCGGCGGCGTCATGCCTTCGGGGTAGATCGTCGTATCGTAATTAAACTTCCCATCCTGAAGTCTCAGCACGACCGCGGGTTTCACGGCGTTTCGGTCCTTGTCGATCGAGATCGATCCAGTTACGCCGGCGAAGTTCTTTGTTTGCGCAATTGCATCGCGCAACTTCGCGCCGTTTGTGCCGCCTGCGCGTGTGATCGCGTCGGCGAGAACTTTCATTGAATCGTAACCGAGAGCGGCCAGCGCGTCGGGCAGGATCTTGTACTTGGCTCGGTAATCGCCGACGAACTTTTGAATCGCGGGTGATGGATCGTCGACCGAGTAGTGGTTCGAGATGTAATTGCCGTTCAAAGAGGCGCCGCCGAGTTCCCACAGTTGCGGCGAGTCCCAACCATCTCCGCCGAGCAATGGCGCTTTGATTCCGAGCTGCTTGCTTTGATTGGAGATGACGCCGACTTCTCCGTAATAGCCGGGCACGTAAATCACGTCAGGATTGGCGGAGCGAATGGCTGTTAGCTGTCCACTGAAATCGCGGTCGCCCTGCGTGTACGACTGCTCGGCCACGATCTCGCCGCCGCTTGCCTTGAAACTACGTGTAAAAAACTCGCGGAGCCCGCGGCTGTAGTCGGCGTTGAAGTCGTAGAGGATCGCGGCTCTTTTCGCGTTCAGATTCTTGGCAGCGAACTTGGCCATCACGTCGCCCTGGAATGGATCGATGAAACAGACGCGGAAGATGTAGTCGCCCACCTGAGTCACGTTCGGATTCGTAGACGAAGGCGAAATCATCGGCACTCCGGCTTCCTGCGCTTTCGGCGCCGCGGCCAGACTGTTTGACGAAGCTACTTCGCCAAGCACTGCGTGAACCTTGTCCTGGTTGACCAGCTTGCTGACGACTGTTGCCGCTTTGTTTGGTTCGCCCTGATCGTCCTCGACGATGACGCGAACCTTGCGGCCCATAATGCCGCCGGCCTTGTTGAGTTCCTCGGCCGCCATTTCGACGCCGTTCCTGGTGGACGTGCCGAAGCTGGCGGTGCGTCCAGTCAGGTCGCCGTAGTAGCCGACCACGATTTCACCGGCGCCATCCGTGGCATTGGTTCCACTGCCATTGCGGCGTTCACAGGCAAAACTGGCGAATAGAGTAGTAATCAACAAAAGCGCGAGTATCGTGCGTTTCATGTGGTCCTCACAGACGGCGATTTGGATTTGACGAGCGGGCTCTGGTCACTCTGTGACTTAGGTTCAGCGACGAATTATAGCGATTTCGACCGAACTGTCGAGTGCGCACGCGCTGTAATCCGTGCAGATCATCGGGTTATGCCTGTAAGATAGGGCGCCGTGAGCCACTCAACACCCGCCAAAAGCGGCTTCGCCCCTGACTTCGGCGACATGAATAAGGAAGACTTTCGTCGCTTCGGTCATGAGTTTGTCGACTGGATTGCCGATTATTTCGAACGCATCGAAGACTTGCCGGTGCTGGCAGCGATCGAGCCGGGCGATCTGAAGGCCCAACTTCCCAACACGCCGCCGCAGCAAGGCGAACCGATGGATCGAATCCTCGGCGACCTCGATCGACTCATCGTTCCGGCGTTGACGCACTGGAGTCATCCTTCTTTCTTCGCCTACTTCGCCACCTCCACTTCCGCGCCCGGCATTTTCGGCGAACTACTCGCCGCCGCTTTCGATAACAAGGCGATGCTGTGGCGCACGTCGCCCGCGTCAACTGAACTCGAAGAGGTCACACTCGAATGGCTGCGTCAGATGATGGGCCTCGATCCCGGAATGATCGGCATCATTTACGACACCGCATCGGTTTCCAGCATGCACGCGATCGCCGCAGCGCGCGAGGGCGTGGAGCAGCGCGTTCGCGAAGAAGGCATGAGCGGACGACCAGACCTGCCGCTGTTGCGCGTTTACACTTCGGAACAGTCGCACTCTTCAATCGAGAAAGCTGTGATCACGCTCGGTCTCGGCCAACGCGGCTTGCGAAAGATTCCGACTGACAAAGACTTTCGCATGGACGCGAAAGCGCTCGCGAAAGCGATCGAGGAAGATAAGCGTGACGGTTATCTGCCGTTCTGCATCGTCGCGACGGTGGGAACGACCTCGACGTCGAGTATCGATCCGGTGAAGGAGATCATCCCGATCGGCGAAGAGCACGCGATGTGGTTGCACGTCGATGCTGCTTACGCGGGTTCGGCGGCGGTCGTGCCGGAGTTGCAACATATTCTCGCGGGTTGTGAGCGCGCGGATTCGCTGGTTGTGAATCCGCACAAGTGGCTGTTCACGCCTTTTGATCTTTCGGTGTTGTACTGCCGTCACATGGATCTGCTGCGCCGCGCGTTTTCGCTGGTGCCGGAGTACCTGCGCACGCCTGAACAGGAGAAGGTGCGAAGTGGATCGGACTACGGCATTCAACTCGGGCGACGTTTCCGCGCGCTGAAGCTTTGGATGGTGATTCGTTACTTCGGGCGCGACGGGTTGGCGGCGCGAATTCGCGAACACTGCCGGCTGGCTCGAGTGTTTGCATCGTGGATCGACGAATCGAGCGATTGGGAGTTGCTGGCGCCGGTGCCGCTGGGACTCGTTTGTTTCCGCGCTCGTCCTGAAGGTTTTGATGCGGCGGGACTCGATGCGTTGAACGAGTCGATCATGCATGGCGTGAACGCGACCGGGCGCGCGCTTCTGTCGCACACGCGCCTGAACGACAAGCTCACGCTGCGGCTCTCGGTCGGGAACATCCGTACCACGGAAAAACATGTACGCCAGGTGTGGGAGTTGTTGAACGAACAATTACGATCGTTGACATCAAAAAAATAAAAACGGAGAGACGATGACTCACTTAACTCACGTGCGCTTGTTAGCTGTTGTTTCGATCATCATGGGCCTTGGAGTGACGGCGATTGTCGTAACGCAAACGACGAAGTCGAGCTCCGGAAAGTTTCTGACGGTTGCGGGTGTGGTGACGGTTAACGGCGCCACCGCGATTTCCGGCGCGATCGTAAATTCTGACAGCTCGATTACGACTGCCGCTCGTTCCAGTGCCGTTGTGAGCCTTGGCAAACTCGGCCGCGTCGAAGTCCTTCCTTCGACGACAATGAAGCTGACGTTTGCGGATCCGAATGTGGCTGTGGCGATGTTGGACCAGGGACGAGTTCGCATCTCGTCGTCTTCAAACGTGACCGCATCGACGACGACGAACGACGGCGAGATTAAGACCGTTGGAAATCAGCGAAACGAGTACATCGTCGACACGAGTTGCGGCAATACGTTTGTGTCGGTGAAGAAGGGAACAGTTGAATTGCGCGCCGGAAGTACGGTGAAGCAGATCGCGGCTGGAAATCAGGACACCGCGGGTACGGCGCGACCCGGCTGTACACCGGCGCCTTAGTTTTTAGATCGGGGGATGAACATGAAACTCACAATCAGGTTATTCGTCGTCGTCGTTCTCAGTTGCGTGTTTGCCTCCGCGCAAACCGCGCCGGAGTCGCAGAAATTCAGCAAAGGCGGGGTCTCGTTTGACTATCCAAACGGCTGGGCCGTCAGCGACATCAGCGACGACGACGCGCAGCAATTTACGGTCGCGCGCGCCAACAGCGATCTTCAGATGCGAGTGTTTGCACACAAGGGACGCATCTCGCAGGAGAAATTGCCCGAGGCGAAAAAGTCGTTCATCGAACCTTATGTGAAAGCGGTTTCTAACCAGTTTCGATCGATGGGCGCGACGCCGGCGGAGAAGGCCGACACCACCGAAATCGCCGGCATTCCGGCAGATGGCGTGAACATAACCGCGTCGCTGGGCGGTGAGTCCGGCGCCGCGAAGATCTACTGGGCCTTGATCGGCCGGCGTGTCGTGGTCCTGACATTGTTTGGTCCCGATAGGGAGATCAAAAAGTTCACATCGGAGTGGGATCTGTTTCGCACGAGTATAAAAATCGACGAACCAACACCAGCAGCGTCTCCTTCACCGAAACCGTAGAAGACTTAAAGTCAAACTCAGGCAGGGCAATATGACGACGATGAAATTATTCGTGGTCGCAGTCTTCATCATGACTGCGAGCGTGGTCACGTGTGCGCAGCCGCGCGGGTTGATGAGGCCGGCGGATATCGTGCGCGTGGCGAATGTGACTGATGCGCAGATCTCTCCGAATGGGCAGCTTGTTGTTTATACCGTCTCGTCGGTTGCTGATGACAAGACGATCAGCACGCTCTGGATCGCGCGTTTGTCGTTCGAAGCGCAGCCGGTTCAACCAACGGCGCAACCGACGCCGCGTTCGCCGTCATCTCGCGGTGTTCCGTATCTCGAGTGGCCCGAACTTCGCACGACGCCGCGAACGTTATTGCCGCCCGGTTTCTCTGCTTCGAATCCTCGCTGGTCGCCGGACGGCAACTCGATCGCTTTTCTCTCGCAGCAGGATGAACAGGACGGACTCTGGGTCGTCAAACTCGACAAACCCGAGCCGCGCTTCATCGCCCCAATAACGTCGACAAACTTCTTCATAACCTACGCAGGCGAACCGTTTTCGTGGTCGTCCGACTCGAAGCGCATCGCGTACATCTCCGCTCGCGCAGAAACGCCGGAAATGCCCGATCGAGGCCGACGCGGCGACGATCCGCGGGTGATCGATCGCATCCAGTACAAGTCGCGCACTTCGTTCTCCGACAATCGTCGCACGCATGTGTGGGTGGTCGACGTCGAGCGCCCAATGCCGCTGCAACTCACATGCGGGCGCGTTTTACGATCACGCGGTGAGCTTCAGTCCGCGTGGTGATGAAGTCCTGTTTCTCTCAAATCACGAGCAGGATCCTGACGCACTCAACAACTCTGACATCTTTGCCGTCGATCTCGGTGGACAGACGCGACAGATCACGCAGACGAAAGGTTGCGAATACGATCCGGTCTGGTCGCCTGACGGACGGACCATTGCCTACGTTGCAACGAAGCGCGAAGTCACGACGATCGACAGCGTTGCCGAAGACGCGCATCTCTGGGTTGTGCCAGCCACCGGCGGCAACGGCAAGGAACTGACGTCCGATCACGATCGGCGTGTGCGCGATCCACGCTGGTCCGCGGACGGGCAATCGATCATGTACCTCGCAGCCGATCAGGGCTACACGACGATATTCCGCATCGCCGGCCGACGGCGGCAAGGTATACAAATTTTCGCTATACACCTCGCGAGACGGCGATTTTTTCGGCGCTTTTTCAGATATCGATCCGGCACTGTCTAACACTGCCGGTACGCCAATCATGCAATCCTTCCCGTTTCAGATCACCAGTTTCAGTTTGAGTAATCGTTCGCAAAGTTTGGGACGCTACGTCGCGTTTCCGTTTGTTGTGACCGTCGGCACGCCGCTGCGGCCGGTGGAAGTCTGGGCCGGTTACGGAATCGGCATGTTCCCCATGCGCCGCGTGAGTGCGCATAACGATTCGTTGGTTCGATCGATGCGGCTCGTGGTTCCCGACGAGTTCGTATACCCGAGTTTTGATGGCACGCAGATCCAGGGCTGGTTGATGAAACCTCCCGGATGCACGAGCGATCGCAAGTGCCCGTTGATACTGAGCGTTCACGGTGGACCACATGGGATGTTTGGCTGGGGGTTCAATGCGTCGTTTCAGGTGTACGCGGCGCGTGGTTACGGCGTGTTGTATGTGAACCCTCGCGGATCGAGTGGTTACGGGCAGAAGTTTTCCGATGGGACGTTGAACGAGTGGGGTGGCGGCGATTATCGCGACTTGATGTTCGGAGTTGACGAAGCGCTGAAACGCAATGGGTGGATCGACGGCGGGCGTTTGGGAGTTACGGGCGGAAGTTATGGCGGGTTTATGACGAACTGGATTGTCACGCAAACGCCGCGCTTTCGAGCAGGTGTGGCGGTGGCGAGTGTTAGTAACCTGATCAGCTTTTATTCGACTTCGCTGTATCAGGATCTGATTCACGCTGAGTTTGGCGGATTTCCGTGGGACAACTTCGACGTGTTGTGGCAGTACTCACCGTTGCGTTACGTGCGGCAGGTCCAGACGCCGACGATGTTCATTCACGGCGAGCTGGACAACGACGTGCACATCACACAAGCGGAAGAGATGTACATGGGATTGAAGCGTCGCGGCGTCGAAACGGTCTTCATTCGCTACCCTCGCGAGGGCCACAGCTTCCGCGAACCAAAGCATCGCATCGACGCTTTGGAGCGCACGCTCTCGTGGTTCGATCGGTACGTGAGGTGAAGTTGTGAACGGAACAGTCCTTGACTCTCGATCGACGTAAGCGTATAGAGCCTCGCACTATGGAAAACCTCAAAGAATTGGCTGCCCCTCACTTCGGAGAATTGACGGCTGCTGAAATCAAGTTGCTGGAAGCGGTGACTACAGGCAGCGTCGCTGAGTGCGGTGGTCCAACTGAAGAAGACAATGATCCAAGTAAAGCTGCGGAGTGGCCCGATGCGCGGACGATCAGAAGTTCGATCATCCGTTGGCTATGTAACAACAAAGATGTCCTGCCACTGATTGACTCATCGGGCATCGCGGTGGCCCACGCGCGGTTGGTTGGAGAACTTAATCTCGCGGCAATGGCCATTCCTTTTTCATTGCGGCTGCAAGGGTGCGGAATGCCGGAAGGCATCTCTGTGCAGGACGCAAGTCTTAGAAATCTTGACCTTGAAGGATCAGTTTGTAGCTACCTACGAGCATGGCGGCTAAATCTCAAGGGCAGTTTGTATCTTCGTTCCGGGTTTATAGCGAATGGACCAGTGATGTTGAACGGTGCGTTGATAAGCGGTGACCTGGAATGCGTCGACGCACATTTCAACTCAAATCCAGCACTCGAGGAGAAGTTTGGCGTGGCACCGAACGTTGTTCTGGTGCTTGATCGTGCAAACATCGCAGGTCGAATCCATCTTGATCGGACGAAAGCGTTTGGAATCATTTATCTCGTCGGTGTAAGCATAAATGGCTCACTTGAGTGCCTTGCTTCCAAAATAACTATTGGTATCAACATGCGCGACGCACAATCGCGTTCGATAATTTTCCGTGGCACACGCTGCCCCTACCTGGTTGCGGATCGAATCCAAGTAAAGGGAAGTGTTTTTCTGCGCAATGGTTTTCGTTCGGAAGGAACGGTCGTACTGCTGAATTGCTCTATCAGCGGCGACTTGGACTGTAATCGCAGCCATTTCGGTGCCTTAAGTCCGGATCCTGAGATCCGCAAGAGCGCCGAAAAAAGTTTTGGGCCCCTTCCCGCGGCAGCGTTAGTTCTGAATAGCAGTTCAATCGGCGGTTATCTCTTTCTGGGCGAAGGGTTTCATGCGCGAGGAAGAGTAACCGCCAATGGAGTAAATATCGGCGCGAATCTTATCTGCAATGGAGGGCGCTTCTATAGCCCCAGTTCAAACGCAGACGCACTGTCATGTCAGTTCACACACGTACGCGGCTCCGCGCTATTCCGCAATACAGTCCAAGGACGACGACGGTTTCAAACGAACGGAACAGTCAACTTCTTTGGCGCGAAAATCGAAGGCTCGCTGAGTTTTACGGGCGCTCAGTTCCTGGAAACGGAAAGTGGTGTGGGACTGCAGAATGCCGTTGTTGGTGGAGCATTAGAGTGGAAGCAAATCGCATTAACCGCGGGTACCACGCTCAATCTTTCGCATGCACGCGTGGGCCAACTGGATGATGACTACAACAGTTGGCCAGCCGCGGGAAAACTCGTGCTCGACGGATTGTCTTACGATGCGATCGTCGGTGTTCCTCTGAACAGCGAGGAACGCAAGCTTTGGCTCAGAAATCGGTTGGACTACTTGCGTCGCCAGGGAAGAACTGAGTTCAGTCTTCAGCCGCATAGAAAACTTGCGGAAATATTGAGACAAAGCGGCTATGAAGATAACGCGAGATCAGTGCTCATTGACATGCATAAGGCGCGACGTGAACAAGGCGGATTCAGCCGCTTCGGCTGGGTTTGGAGTTGGATCCTTCAAGGGACCATCGGTTTCGGTTATCGTTCACACTGGGCTTTCGGCTGGTCCTTGTTCTTCGTAATAGTGGGAGCTCTTTTCTTCCGCGCGGGTTACCATGCGGGCTATCTTGTTTCAGTTAAAGCCGCGTCCGCGAGCCTGCCTGAATTCAGCTCGATCGCATATTCTCTAGATACGTTTCTGCCGATAATCAATCTGCACCAGGAGGAGTTCTGGATGCCTGCTGGTTACGGCGGCGGGCGCTGGTTGCAAGCCTATTACTGGCTTCACATCTGTCTCGGATGGGCCCTGATTACGTTGGGAGTTGCCGGTTTCACGGGACTCATCAGGAAAGACTGACAGAGAAAGATCAGTTCGCCGGTGCTTCCTGTAAGCGCAACGTCGCGACGGCGTAAGGAATGTAGACGAGGCCGAGGGGATTTCCCTCGCGTAACAGTTCCAGGCGCGCGAAGCGGACTGCTTTTCCGATCGGCATGCTCTCGGTGTGCGGCGGTGCGCCGACGAAGCGCGCCAAACACTCTTCAGCGAACTTCGCTGCCAACGGTTCGAAGATTGTGATCTCCGTGCCGACGACACCCGCCGCTCCGCTTTGCTGGACAAACGAGCTGACGAAGTCGAGCGTGATCTCAGGGTTTAGCGACGTCGTGTGACAGCCGTTTATAAAGACGAGCGGATTCGGTCCTTTCCACGAAATACCCTCGCCGATCAACGCCTCTGGTCCAAACCGATCCTTCGCGCCGATCTCGAGATACGGAAGGTCGGTGTTGGCCCGAATGCCGCCGTGGCAATAGAAGTAGAGCAAGTGCGGCGTCGTCTTTTTGAGACGTCTGACGATGGCTTTGTAACCTTCGTCGCGTTCAAACTTTACCTCGTCGCTCTTCAACGCCTGCAGCCTGCCCAGGTGTGGATCGCGCTCGACAAACAGTGGATCGGTCGAAACGCAGGCGACGACTTGGACGTCGTCTTTGAAGTTGATCACGGGTGGAACGTCTTTGTTGGTCCCATCGAGCGTGAGCGGCAGGCCGAGAAAGTGACGATAACCCCAGAACCCGCTCGGACAGATCATCGGCGGAAGATCGCCAAGCGTTTTGTCCGAATCCGGATCTCTGACTTCGGCGATCATCTTCTTCAGTGCGCAACCGCCTTTGAAACAATCGCAATCTTCGAGCGGTGGTCCATCGTTGCGTGCTTTGTCGATGGCGTCGGAGAAAGTCGGACACAGTTCAAACTCGGTTTTCTCGAAGTCGAAGTTATCCGGCATCCAGGCGTAGTCGTAAATGACTGCCGCCGGCACGACCGCACGCGGCGAAAGCTTCAGTGCGATCTGAAGCAAGCCGGGATTGGCCATCAACGTTTCGAGTTCGGCAGCCGTGGTGCTCAAGTGGGAGATGAAGCCTGTGTAGATGCGCCATCCGGCGCGAGCGAGGTAGGCGAGGTCCTTCGCGAGTTTTTTGCGATCGAAAGTCTTGGTCTGGTAGCGATAGGCGAGACCTTTCGTTTCGTCCCACTCCTCTTCGTTTCCCCACGAAACCTTGTGCATCGCGCGGCGGGCTTGTTTGAGAAACCCGGCGAGTTGTTGACCGTCGATTCGCGCGTCGTCTTTGAAACGATCCGAACCATCAGTGCCGAAGAAACGAAAACTATGCGAACCGTCGCCGTTGTTGTTGACCATCAAGCTCAGGAGGTGTGGCTCCTTTGTCATGGCGGCGAGATGACTCGCGCGAAGCGACTGCGACAAAACGTAGTCGAGTCTCTGCGTGCACGCCTCCGGCACCGGAGCCGCGCTGCTCTTGACGTTCGCGGAGACGACGTAGGATTGGACCAGCACCTGCGCGCAGTAGATATTGCAGCGCAGACGGTGCGTTGCTTCGTTGTCTGGCACACTGATCGGGAAGAGCAGGTAATCGTCCAGGTACTTGGCGGGGGCGCCGGACGACAACGAGATCGATTTCTCGTCGACCGGCTGACGCAGTACCTTGACCTTACCGTCCTTGTGAATTTTTAACTCACCGAGATCGTGACCGGGCGTGATCGCGAGTTCGTTTTCAAAACCGAAGACGGCGACGGTCAGGACGGCTTCTTCGGGAAGTTTCTTGAGATCGATCGGCGACGGCGTGCCGATCGCGGCTTCGTCGACGTCCTTACCGATCCGGAGCCAGAAGTAATAGGACTGTCCGCGTTGTAGTGGTTCCTGTTTCTTCAGCTTCGTGTCGGCGGAGTGCTTTTGTGAGAAGCCGAGGTTCACGACGTCGGGTCGATCGGACGTTTCTTCGGTTACCGAGGAGGTTGGCGGTTGAGGTGACGGTGCTGGTGCCGGCGGCGGTCGAATCGATGAAGGCATCGCCTCGAAACCATCGTCATCGTCAGATCCATCGTCAGTCATCATCAGATCCGGGTTCGCCGCCACCTGCGGATTCAAATCCGCCGGCAAATCCAAACCCTCCGCCGCCCCCGCCCGCGCTATCCGGCGGACCTGCGGACTGGACACCGCCGCCGGCACGTGACGGCTCCTGGACCATCCCCAAATTCAGTTCACTCGCTGACAGCAGTAGAGCAAAAACGGAGGAACGCTCGTCCTCCGAGAGCGGCGCAATCCACTGCTTTGCTTCTTTGCCCTCAGGAATCGAGACCTCACTGATCACAGCCCCTGGCGGAATCGGATCGTCTTTCGTCAACTCGGTGCGCTCGCTCCGGTCAGGGAGACGTTTTGCGAGCGCGTCGAGAAGGAACGCTCTCAGCGTGTCGTCCCTCGCGTACATCGCGACGCGCGTTGCCCACGGAAGCATACTCTCCGGTAACAATGTCACCAGAGACAGAAGCAATGCGTGCGGGTTAACTCGAGCGTCAAGCAAAAGACTCTGCATCCGCTCAAGTGGATCTTGCGGCATCTCTTACAACCTCATGAGGAACTGTTAGCTCTCGATCTGATCGCGGCGGCTCATGCCGTGGCCCACCGTTGTGGCTTCCGAATCAGTAAGCTTCGGCGCGCGGCCGTCGAGGAACCAGGCGGAACTGAAGCCCGGCGCTTTGTTCACCAGGATCACAAGGATAAAGAAGTACAGGAAGAACCCTGTGGCCAGCCCGATTCCATAAGCGCCAAACAGATCCGTCTTCGCCGGAAACAGCGCCAGCACTGCCGCGCCGCCAATCGCGCCGACCAGCGTCACGATATCACTCAACTGCACGTCGTCCTTGCGCCACCGATTGATGTAGTAAACGTACCAGCCGACCACCGCTCCGAAAGCTCCAGCGCCAATGAGTTGGACCGTCTTGGCAGCTATTTCTGGTTCAGCTTGCAGCATGAGTTTCTCCTTGGATTTTTCAAGTGTTGTTTGACTTCGGATAGCGTTTGCGGAGTTCGCTACGCCATTGAGTGTGTACCCACAGAGCAACGAGTGCGGCCACGGAAAACGGCGCGGTTGCTGAGAAACCACCCAGCCACGCCGTTACGCCGACGCCAACGGCGGAGGCGGCGGACAACGAAGCTATCGCCGCCGGCAGTTTTTCAGGCCGAACGTCGTACAGACCGAGTAGCCATCCGAATACGAGGCCAAAGCCGATGGCGCCGAGAGAGACAAGCACTTTTGCCACCTCGAATGATTTAGGCAGACCTTACACTTCGAGCATTTGGTCCAAATAGAAATGCAGATAGTCGGAAAAATCGTTTCAACTGGCCGGAATCCACTGCCGGCCAGAGGTGGAGCAAGTTGCTATCGCCGTAGATCGCCCATGACTTTCGGATCGCCGAAGACGTAAGCGATATTTGGTTCGTTGTGGTGTGGCGCCTCGCATGGTTCGAGGGTGTAGTCTGACACAGCTTCACTGCACGCGGCGGCTGCTATGGGCGAAAAATAGACGATCCAGCGATCCTCGTGATCGCCTTTTCCCGGACCTGACGTCGCGTGAAACATTGCAAAGCCTTCCGGCTGTTGTTGCTGCCGGAAAACCTCCCAGGCTCGTTTGCCGATCTCAACCATATCGGGGTTGATCTCAGTGGTGAATGGAAGCACGATTCGTTGCCAGGACATGGTTTCGCTAATCCTTATAGTTCTTGGGTTTGAGTTAGTCGAGGACTCGCGCCATTCATTTACTAAACCCATTTGCGTCTGTCAAGAGTCACGACTTGGCGACATTTGTCGTCGGGCTGGATACCGGGACGCCTTCCGAGGCTTCCAGATCGGACCATCATGGGCGTAAAATGCCGCCACTGCTGTGAAATTCGATAAGGAACAAGGGATTCGGGTATTGAAACGCTGCCTCAAGCTGCGTTGTCCTGCGTGCGGCGAGAGCTCAATCGCAGAACGTCCCTTCCACATCCGCCATCACTGCCCCGTTTGCCTGTCGCTGTTCAAACGCGAGGACGGCTTTTTCGTGGGTGCGATCCTGGCGAACGTCGTCACAACGGAGCTCGTGATCCTCGTCGTGTGCTTCTTCAGTCTGCTGGTGATCGGCGCTGAATACGAGAGCGTACTCGTGCTGCTCTTCATCGTCGCGCTGCTCTTCCCAGTCGGGTTTTACCATCACAGTTGGGCGTTCTGGCTTGGTTTCGACTACCTCGTCGAGAAGCTTCCGAAGTATCGCCAATACCGAAACCAGAACTGAAACACCGATTACAATTTCCCGCACATGTTTCGCGGATCTGCCGTGTCTGCTATACTCCCCGCAGCCCCGCCCCGCTTTTTCAGGCGCTTAGGTCAAAAAAGAGACTCGAAGAGTGCAGGGAAGCTGAAGTGCTCATCACACTTAACTGGCGAGGCCCGGTTTTATAATCGTCTGTAAGACGGTTTAGATTAACTTCGGTTGCAGCCGCTGACCTGGCCTTTGGCCATGCTCAACTAGGCGCGTAAAGGACCTCAAAATCCCGAGCGGCTCCGCGAGATCTAACCAGGTTCAGAGCAGACAGCAGCAAGCCAGTCGACACTTAGTCCACTGCGATTCGCTGCCAATGCTCCCTGCGATCCATCTCCGGCCCTGAGCGCCCTGCGGCTAGTCAGGTTTTCTGTTGACAGAAAGAATTTGCCGTCGCGCTGCGGACGCACTTGATCCGCCGCCGACGAGAATTGTGCGCCGGTCGGCGCGCCGTTCCAAGACTAACTACATCACTACACACATCAGGCCGGTTGTGAGCTATTCCTTCCTCGGCCGGATTCCCTTTCATTCATTTCGTGGCGACTCAGTTATTCGTGTCGCCGTTCCCGTGCAGGGCAACCGCCTCGCCGTCGCGCCCACGCGCCGCCGGCTTGAAGGCCAGCTCTGCCCACAAACAATTCTGAGAAAAGGCTGGTAATGGCAAAACAATTAATCGTAAGCGTCAACGGACGCGAAAAGAAGATAGCGATCATTGAGGACGACAAGGTCTCTGAGTTCTACATCGAACGTGGAGAACAACATCAGGGAATCGTCGGCAACATTTACAAAGGACGCGTCATGCGCGTTCTACCCGGCATGCAGTCGGCTTTCGTCGACATCGGACTCGAACGCGATGCGTTCCTTTACGTCTCCGACTTCTTCGACGAAGAAGAAGAGTTTGAACGGATCGTCATCGACAAGTCGAAGAAGGGCGCACAGGAGCCCGAGCATGCTGCGGCTGAAGAGGTCGCACTGAATCGCGTCGAGCGCGAGCAACAAATCGAAGCGACTCAAGAACGAATCGAAGCGGAGCAAGGCGAAGCCGGACTCACGGAAGAAGCACCGGAAGCGACTGAAGCACTTGACGCGACTGACGCCGGACGGCGTCGCGGCCGTCGTGGCCGCCGTCGTGGCCGTTGGGAACGAACCGACGAACCCGGTACATCCCCTCAGCAGTCGCCGCAGTTCGAAGTTCCGGACACACCGTTTGTCGCGGCCGATCCTTCGATCGAACGCATCGTCGACGAAGAAGAGACAGCAGCCGTGAACGGCGAGATGTTCAAGGACGCGCGACTCCAGGAACGCATCTTCGATCAGATTCACGCAGTCGAGTTCAACATGGAGGACGACTTCAGCTCGGCTGAAGTTGGTTCACTGCTTTCGAGCGGATTCGGCAGCGACACTTTCGAGCGAATCGACGACGGCGAGACCGACGGTGAGCCGGTGGTGCGCGAAGGACAACGTCCGCGCGAGGCGCACGTCTCGAGTTTCGTCGACGATGTTTCGGCAGCGCCGTTGAGCGGCGGCGGCTTCGAACGGATCAGCGACGACGAAGAAGAAGCGATGGCCCAACCTGTAGAAGCGGAACCGCAAGCCGGTAAGCGATCGCGCAAGGCCGCGACTAAGAAACGCCCGCGGTCAACAGCCACGACGAAAGCCGCTTCGAAGAAGAAAGCGTCGAGCAAGAAAGCCTCCAAGAAGCGAGCGAGCACGACTGAAGATGAAGCGCAGACGGAGCTTTACGCAGACTCGGAAGCGAGTGTGAGCGAGAACTCGTCGCGTGGCGAGTTTGCGACTCGCCGTGGCGGACGACGCCGTCGCCGTCCGAGCAAGAACAAAGCTGCCCCGGGGGCAGTCGAGACAGAGGCTTCGCCAGCCGATGGTCAGGACGACGAAGTCGATCAACCGCAGATCGTCGAGACGCAGGAAGAGGTCGTTGTCGCAAAACCGGAACGCCGGCCGCGCGACAATCGCGATCAGCGGCGCGAGCAACGTGGACATCGCGGCCAGTCGCGGCGTGAACGCCATCAACCGGCAATCACCGATCTGTTGAGTGAAGGTCAGGAGATTCTGGTCCAGATCGCGAAGGAGCCGATTGCCAAGAAAGGCGCGCGCATCACGTCGCACATCGCGCTGCCGGGACGGTTTCTGGTCTACATGCCGACTGTCGAACACGTCGGCGTTTCGCGAAAGATCGAGTCAGACAACGAGCGACATCGTTTGCGGAAGTTGATTCAAACGCTTCGAGCTGAGGAAGACATCCCGTCCGGCGGTTTTATCGTGCGCACGGCGGGCGTCGGGATCAGCGAGAAAGATCTGCGCGAGGACGTGAGGTATTTGGTCCGTACGTGGCTCGACATCAGAGCCGCGGCAGAGAAGTCGAAAGCGCCGTCGCTGGTCCATCGCGATCTCGATCTGGTGCAACGACTCTTGCGCGATCAGTTGTCAGAAGATTTTGAGTCGATACGCGTGGACTCCGAAGAGGAGTACCAGGCGATCGTCGAGTTTGTGAACCGCATTCAGCCGCGGCTGGTGCGACGCGTGAAGCTCTACACGAAGGACCAGCCGATTCTTGAAGCTTACGGCGTCCAGGCAGAGATCGATAAAGCGATCAAGCCGCGCGTTTGGCTGAAGTCTGGCGGCTATCTCGTGATCAACCAGACGGAAGCGCTGGTGGCGATCGACGTCAACACCGGTAAGTTTGTTGGTCGCGGCAGCGGTCGTTTGGAAGACACGATCACGCGCACCAATCTGGAAGCGGTCGACGAGATCGTGCGGCAGATTCGTCTGCGCGACCTCGGCGGCATCATCGTGCTCGACTTGATCGACATGGAAGAGCGTCGCAACCGGCAGAAGGTGATGCAGGCGTTGCAGGAAGCGCTGCGCAACGATAAATCGCCGACGAAGGTGCTTTCGTTCAACGACTTCGGACTCGTGATCATGACTCGCAAGCGCGTGAAGCAGTCGCTGGAGCGAACGCTTTGCTCGACGTGCCAGTATTGCCAGGGCGCGGGGTTGGTGAAGTCGCCGCAGACGATCTGTTACGAGCTGCTCGAAGAGGCGCGACGACTTGCGAAGGGCATGAACGGCGACAGCGAGAACAAGCAAGTGACGCTGCGCATCAATCCTGAGGTCGCGAAAGTGCTGCGTTCGAGCGAGCGCGACGTGATGGTGGAGATCGAAGACTATCTTGGTCCAATCGACATCACGAGCGACGAGACGATCCACCAGGAGCAGTATGATTTTGCGGATTTAAGAGATGCGAAATCCGGTTTCACGGATCTGAATGGGTAAGTTAGGAAATCGGTGGAAGACGCTTCTCGCCGGTGGCGCAGGCGTTGCGGCGCTCGCAGCCGTCAACGCCTCCATCCAGCGACGCGCGCTCGAACCCGACGACAGCGCGCTCGGCGGCGAAGCAAGACTTTTCGCTTGGAAGTACGGCGAGATCTTCTACAAGGAAGCCGGCCTCAACAATCCCGGCCTTCCGATCGTCTTCATTCATGGCATCGGCGCGGGCACGTCGAGCTTCATGTGGCGCAAAAACTTCGACGAACTGGCGAAGGACTTCCGCGTCCTTGCATTCGATCTGCTCGGCTTTGGTTTTTCTGCAAAACCGCCGGCCGCGCCCTACTCCGCCGATCTGTACGTCGAACTGATCTCCGATTTCATTCGCGAGGTGGCAGGCGGACGCGCCAACGTCGTCGCGAGCTCACTCGGCGCGTCGTATGCCGTGCGCGTTGCAGACGAACATCCGGAACTGATCAACGCGCTGATCCTCAACGCGCCCGCCGGATACGACACGATGAACACTCGTCCCGGCATGGCCGGCGCGGCCTTCTACGGCTTGCTGCAATCGCCGGTGTTGGGTACGTCGTTCTACAACGTGATGGCGAGTGAACGAAGCATTCGCGACTACGCGCGCCGCACGCTCTTCTACGACTATCGCCGCGTTACCGATCGACTCGTCGCACATCTTTACGCCACGAGTCATCAACCCGGAGCGCAGCATGCGATCGCTGCGTTCATGTCAGGCTATCTGAACTGCGACATGAGCGGCTCGTTTGCGCGACTGGTCCAACCGATGGTCCTGATGTGGGGTAAGCAGGACGTCAGTACGCCCGTCTCGAAAGTAGTGGAGTTGATGGAGCTGAATCCGCGTGCGCGGCTGGAGGTTTTCGACTTCTGCCGCGTGATGCCAGAACAGGAACACCCGGAGCAGTTCAATGCGCTCGTGCGTGAGTCGTTTCAGGCGCGCGCCGCGCATGCTTAGGACGCGGCGACGGGGAGACGCGGCGATGCGGAGCTCTCAGTCTTCCCCGCGTCTCCCCGTCCCCGTGTCTCCCCGTCCCCGTTCCGATAAACTCGGCTGTACAAAATATCGCGTTGCTGCGGAGTGAATCCCGCCTCACGAATCAGAAACTGCAGCATCTGTTCGTCGGCGCGATTGTGAGCGCCGGCCGCCGACACAACGTTCTCCTCGATCATGATGGAACCCATGTCGTTTGCGCCGAAGCGCAACGCGACCTGCCCGAGACGCAACCCCTGCGTCAACCACGACGACTGGAAGTTTTCGATGTTGTCGAGGAAGAGTCGTGAAACTGCGAGCATCTTCAGATAATCGACACCCGTCGGCTCATCTTTGATCCTGCGGCCGAGCGCCGTGTTCTCGCGTTGGAAAGTCCACGGAATGAAAGCAGTGAATCCGCCGGTCTCGTCCTGTAGATCGCGAATACGCTGCAAGTGCCTGACGCGGTGTTCGATGCGATCGCCGATGCCGAACATCATCGTCGCCGTCGATCGCAGTCCGACGTGATGGACCGCGCGCATCACGTCGAGCCATTCGTCAGTCGTGCATTTGGTCGAAACGCGTTTGCGCACTTCGTCGTCGAGAATCTCCCCGCCGCCGCCGGGCAGACTGTAGAGACCTGCCGCTTTCAAACGCGCCATGATCGTTTCGTAGTCGAGTTTCGAGATGAGATGGAGGTTGTGTATCTCCGGCGGTGAAAAGCAGTGCAACTGGAAGCCGGGATACTTCGCGCGGAGCGAGCGCAGGAGATCTTCGTACCACTCGAGGCCGAAGTCAGGATGAAGTCCGCCCTGCATCAGCACGCCGGTGCCGCCGAGCGCGATCGTTTCGTCGATCTTCTGACAGATCTCGTCGAAGGTGCGGACGTAAGTGTCGGGCGCGCCGGGTCGACGATAGAACGCGCAAAAGGTGCAGACTACGTTGCAGACGTTCGTGTAGTTAATGTTTCGATCGATGATGTAAGTGACGACGTTATCGGAATGACGGCGCGCGCGAATCTCATCTGCGGCGGCGCCCATGCGGGCGATGTCATGCGACTCGAGCAGCGTCTGGCATTCTTCGACAGACATGCGCTCGCCTGCGAGCACTCGATCGAGAATCGGTTGAATACTGTTCATGGAATCACCACTAAATGTACCGTAACGGCTTTACTCGTTCAATCAGTCCATGCTTGGACGCGAGTTCGAAATAAAGTTGCAGTCCGCGCTGCATCGACTCGTCGATGCGGTAGACGATGTTTTCCGTCAGGTACTTGTATAAATCCATCTGCGGAATCTTATCTTTGTAAGCGTCGACTATCTCTTCAATCCGTGTGACGCCCTCGTCGCGAGCACCGGCGAAATCGACGTCTCCGGCGTCCTCGCGGACCATCCACATAGCAAAAACGAATCCGAATCCGGTGTAGTTGCGCCAAAGAGTGGCCATGTCCCACACTTTCAGACCGGTTCGCGGGAAGGTCATGCCGGGATCGCCGATGATCAGCGCCGCATCGTTGCGGTCGAGCATCTCGTCGAGGTTTGGCGAACGCGTGGTCCACTCCGGCTCCTGTCCGAGAAACTCGCGGAATATGACTTTCACAAGCGTTGCCGACGTGCGCGACGATTCGTCGAGAGCAACGGTGCGAATGTTCTCCAGTTGCATGTTCTTCGAAACGAGCACGACGCTGAGCACTTCGTTTTGTGAACCGACACATACGTCCGGAACCAGAGCGCCGCCGGGAATGCGCTGATATTCGATCACGGGAACGAGCGCCGCGTCGACTTCATTTTGCGACAGCAGTTGGGCGCATCGCGCGGGAACGGCGTCGATAAAATCGACTGTCCCGCTTTTCGATCCGTGAAGAAAACTCCAAATCAGTGGCGCTGAATTTAAGTAGGTGGAAGCGGCAATACGGAACCGCGGATTGGTTATCATTTAAGTGCGAGTATACTATGCGGCCGATGCCTACTTATTACGACGTAACGGTCCCTTTGTCCAACGAGTTGCCGACTTATCCCGGCGATCCGGGCATTCAGATCGGCGACTGGCGCAGTTTGGCGAAGGGCGACAGCGCCAACGTTTCGGTCGTGAACTTCGGCGCGCATACGGGTACGCACGTCGACGCTCCGGCGCATTTCATCGACGGCGCGGGAAAGATTGAAACGCTGCCGCTCGATGCATTAATTGGCGAGGCGCTGGTGGTTGAAGCGCCGAACGATTGCCTCGTCATCGATGAAGCATTCGTGAGCGCGAACGTCGCCGCCGGAACTGAACGCGTCCTTTTCAAAACCCGCAATTCCGCTTTTTGGAACGAGCCTCAACCGCAGTTTCACAGCGATTTTACTCATCTGAACACAGAAGCAGCGACTTGGCTTGCAGCACAAGGCGCGAAACTGGTCGGCATCGATTACCTCTCGATTGAAAAATTCAAATCGCCCGGACATCCAACGCATCTCGCACTGCTCACGAAAGGCGTCGTGATCGTGGAAGGGTTGAATCTAACTGATGTTCCAGCCGGAAAATATGAATTGATGTGCTTGCCATTGCGGCTCCGCAGCCAGCTTGGCGACGGTGCTCCGGCTCGGGTCGTACTGAAAAGCTTTGAGTAATCGAGAAAACCCAAAGTACCGCGAGCGCGTTTATTCAATCGTGCGGCGCATTCCGCCGGGCCGGGTCATGACTTACGGCCAGATTGCGGAACTGCTCGGCGAAGGTTACACGCCACGCACCGTTGGCTTCTGCATGCACGCTTCGCCCGACGGTACGCCATGGCATCGCGTGTTGAATGCGCAGGGCAAGTGCTCGACCGGACGCATCGTGTTGCCGCACGACAAACAGCAACGGATGCTGGAACAGGAAGGCATCGTGTTTGACAAAAACGCGCGCTGCGATTTGCAAACGTACCTGCATATTCCGAAAACCAGGTCGTCAAAGAAGTCAGAAGAAGCGAGTTTGTATAAATCAAAATCTTCCGCCCGAGGACTAAAACGATGAGTACTGAGCCCGTACCCCGCGCTCCTTACGCTGTGAGTCCGCCGCGCTATTCGGTCTCGCATCAGATGGTGACCACGGCGTTTGAGTTACCAAACTTTCGTGTCGTGCAGAACCTCGGCGTTGTGCGCGGCATTGTCGTGCGATCGCGAAACATCTTCGCCACGATCGGCGCAGGCTTACAGACGATCGTCGGCGGCAACATCACCGTTTGGACCACGCTCTGTGAACAAACGCGCGCCGACGCTTTCGAGATCATGATTCAGCACGCGACCGAGATCGGCGCCAACGCCGTGATCGGCGCACGTTACGACACGACTGAGATCTCGCAAGGTGTCACTGAAGTGCTCGCGTACGGCACGGCTGTGATCGTGGAACCGAACCGGGTGAGATTACCGCTGATCGAAGGAGTCTATCTCACCGCTTTACAGGGTTAGACAAATAGGAAACCGTTAAACGGTTTCTCGATATAGAGCAGAGCAAGCCCGGCTGAAGCCGGGCGAGAATGAGATGACTTCGATGTCGGAACTTACGGAAGCACAACGCCAACGAATCGAGCGGGCGCTCGCGTCCGTTCCTTTTGCGAAGCTGCTCGGACTGCAAGTCGAATCCGTGGAACCGGGCTCGCCGTAATGACGCTGCCGATCCGCGACGATCTCAAACAGAACCACGGCGTTGTTCACGGCGGCGCGATCGCGTCGCTGATCGACTCGGCGATGGCGTTTGCAATCATCCCGCTGCTTGCTGAAAAGGAGCGAACGACGACAGTTGACCTCACGATCCATTACCTGCGTCCGTTGACTGAGGGCGTCGCAAAATCGTCGGCGCGAGTCGTCCGCGCGGGCCGCAGAGTGATCGTAGTTTCGGCGGAAGTGCTGGATCACAACGATCGACTCGTCGCAACCGCCCTGAGCACTTACCTGCGGCTCAGTGCTTCAGATTGAGACTCCGACGAAATCAAGAACAAGTCAGGAAGGGGGCAAAGCGTAGCGCGCCCCCGCAAACGAAAGCGGGGGCGTTGCCCCCTTCCTGACGTTCGGAGTACCTTTCAATGTTCAAACTCACTATTACCAGGTTCTGGCCCCGACGTGGATAGATTTAAGGAAGTTTGCGCGGTATTTCCGTTCATACAAACTTCACTCAACTCGCGATAGGCATTGCCTGCATTTTCGCCAGCACCTCTGCCGGGCTTTTCATCCCTCTCTTTGTCGGCCGAGCCATTGACGCCAACTGGACTAAAGTCACCTGGGCCGGACTCACCATCGCGGCCGCGAAAGTCCTCGCCGCCAGCATCATCAGCGGCTTATTTCTGTTCCTGCAACGACGGATTCTGATCGGCGTCTCGCGCAACGTCGAGTACGACATGCGGAAGGAACTTTACGAGCACCTCGTAGGCCAACCGCTGTCGTTCTTTCACGATCATCGAACCGGCGATCTGATGGCGCGTGCTACAAACGATCTCTCGGCCGTGAGACAACTCGCCGGGCCGATGATCATGTACACGTTGCAGACCGTGTTCGTCGTCATCCTTGTGCTGCCGTTGATGATTGTCCTCAACTGGTGGCTGACGTTGTTGCTGTTTGTGACGATGCCGCTCGTTTCGTTGACGGTAAAGTTTTTCGGACAGCAGGTCCACAGCCGTTTCGAAAAGATCCAGGAATTCTTTGGCGAGATCATGGCCCGCGCGCAGGAGAACTTCACCGGCGTGCGCGTCGTGCGCGCGTATGCGCAGGAAGACGCCGAGATGGAGGCGTTCAACTCGCTCAACTGGCAGTACGCGGAACGCAACCTCGCGCTGGTGCGCGTCGAGGCGTTGATGCGTCCGTTGATGACGTTTCTGATCGGGTTTGGTTATGTGCTGATCATCTGGCAGGGCGTGCCGCTGGCGGTGCGCGGCGAGATCTCCGTCGGCGAGTTCACGATGTTCAACTTGTATCTGGGGCGCTTGATCTGGCCGCTGATCGCGCTCGGTTACGTCGTGAATCTTTATCAACGCGGCACTGCGAGCCTGAAACGACTGAACGCGATACTCCGAATCAAACCGTCGATTGCCGACGAACCCACTGTCGTCGAACAGCCGCCGATCAAAGGCGCGATCGAGTTTCGCGATCTGACGTTTCGCTATCGCCCGAACGACGAGCCGGTGCTGAAAGACATCAACCTGAAGATTCCAGCGGGCGGAACGGTGGCTTTTGTGGGACGGACCGGCAGTGGAAAGTCGACGATCGCGAATCTGATCCCGCGTTTGCTCGACGCGCCTGAGGGAACCGTTTTCATCGACGGTGTTGAGATTCACAACTATCCGCTGGCGCAGTTGAGATCGAGCATCGGATACGTGCCGCAGGAGACGTTTTTGTTCAGCGATTCGGTGAAAGAAAACATCGCGTTCGGTGTTGAAGATGCGGAGCTGGCGGAGGTCGAGTCGGCGGCCGAGATTGCTGGACTGTCCGGCGACATCACAGCGTTTCCCGATCGTTATGAAGCGCTGGTCGGCGAACGCGGCATCACGCTTTCGGGCGGGCAAAAGCAACGGACGGCGATCGCGCGTGCTGTATTGCGCGAACCGCGAATTCTGATTCTCGACGATGCGCTGTCGTCTGTTGACACTTACACGGAAGAGAAGATCCTGGGCCAACTTCGCGGCGTGATGAGCGATCGCACCAGTTTGATCATTTCGCATCGCATCTCGACCGTGCGCGATGCAGACATCATCTGCGTGCTCGACGAAGGCCGCATCATCGAGCAGGGAACTCACGCAGGAACTAATCGCGCTCGACGGCGCGTATGCGGATCTCTACGAGCGCCAACTACTCGAAGAAGAACTTGCAGCTACTTGAGAATTTCGAAATTCGAAATTCGAAATTCGAATTTTTATGTCGACGGCGGTAAAACAGTTTCACGAAGAAGAGGCAATCGGGAAGACGTACGACTTCCAGGTCGCCCGCAGGCTGCTCCGCTACCTGCGGCCATACATGCGCTTTCTCGTCGGCGCGCTCGTGCTCACGCTCCTCGTGAACTGGCTGCTCACGTTGCAACCAAAATTCACGCAGTGGGCGATCGACTGGTACATCCTGCCGGGAACGACTGAAGGCCTCGGCCTGCTGGTCGGTTTGTTTCTCGGCACGCAGGTGCTGCGACTCGTACTCTCGTACTTTCAATCGATTCTCGTCAACACGGTCGGCCAGTACACGATGTTCGACCTGCGGCGGGAACTCTACGCGAAGCTGCAGCATCAGGAAGTCGCGTACTACGATCGCAATCCCGTCGGACGCATCATGACGCGGCTCACGAACGACGTCGACGCGCTCAACCAGTTATTCACCGAAGGCGTAACGGATCTACTCGGCGACCTCGTGATCATTGTGACGATCGTCGTCGTGATGCTTTGGATGGACGTGCGGCTCACGCTCATCTCGCTGCTGACAGTGCCGCTGCTTTTCGCGGCGACGACGTGGTTTCGCAAGGGCGCGCGACGCGGTTACGACATGGTGCGCACGCGCATCGCCCGCATCAACGCGTTCCTTCAGGAGCACTTCGCCGGCGCGCAGACGGTGCAGATCTTCAACGCGGAGACAAAGTCGCTGCGCACGTTCGATCGCATCAACGAGGAGTATCGCCGCGCCAACATCGACACGATCTTTTACTACGCAGTCTTCTTTCCGCTCGTCGATCTGATTGGCGCGATCGGTGTTGCGTTGATCATCTGGTATGGAGGTTATCGCGTGATGCAGGGCGCGCTGTCGCTCGGCGCGCTCGTGGCGTTCATCCAGTATTCGCAGGCACTGTTTCAACCGATTCGCGATCTCTCGGACAAGTACAACGTGCTTCAGGCGGCCATCGTCTCCTCGCATCGACTCTTCAAAACACTCGATCTGCCGGTTGCGATCACCACACCCGACAAGCCACTCAAGTCGGAACGCGCACGCGGACGCATCGAGTTTCAGAACGTGTGGTTCGCGTATAACGACGAAGACTGGGTGCTGAAAGACGTGTCGTTCACCGTCGAACCGGGACAGTCGATCGCGCTCGTCGGTCACACGGGTTCAGGCAAGACGACGATCACAAACCTCTTGATGCGTTTCTACGACATCCAGCGCGGACGAATACTGCTCGATGGAGTCGATCTGCGCGACTGGGACCTCAAAGCGTTGCGACAAAACTTTGCCGTCGTGTTGCAGGAAGTGTTTCTGTTCAGCGGAACGATCGAAGGCAACATTCGTCTCGGACGGCAGGAGATCCCGGCAGAACGCGTGCGCTGGGCTGCGCAGGAGGTACACGCCGACAGCTTTATTCGTCGTTTGAAAGACGATTATCAGGCGGAAGTACGCGAGCGTGGGGCGGGACTGTCAGTCGGACAAAAGCAGTTGATCTCGTTCGCGCGTGCACTGGCGTTCGATCCGGCACTGCTGATTCTCGACGAAGCGACCAGCTCGATCGACACCGAAACAGAGCAACTAATCCAACGCGCTATCGAACGCGTGATGCGGGATCGTACGTCAATCGTCGTCGCGCATCGTTTGTCGACGATTCAGAACGCCGACCGGATCATCGTGCTGCATCACGGCGAGATCCGTGAGCAGGGAACGCACCAGGAACTACTTGCGCACCGCGGACTCTATTGGAAGTTGTACAAGCTGCAATACGCGGATCTGAATAAGCCCGTGTTAACGACGGACGTTTGAGGCGCGATTCGGCAGCGGCACAAGACTGTCAAACGATTTGTAGATCGCCAAATACATCTGCGTCTCGCGCGGGATCAGGTTTTTCCAGTTGTCGCGGCCGCGTTTGATATAGCCGGGCAGCTTGGCGGCGTTTGAGTTGTAACCCGCGGCCATCAGTTCCGTCTTCGTTGCGAGCTTCGTGCTCAACGCGTACTGCACTTCATCGTTAGCCTCGAGATCCGCCCACACGTCCTTCATGTAAAGCAGCATCGCTTGCAGTGCGTTGCCGTGATTGCGCATGGCGGAAACGAAGTCAGGCGTCAAGCCGATGCCCGGATAGCGCGTTCGCTGAAGGTTGTAAGCCCACGGAATCATCTGCACCATGCCGCCCGCGCCTGCCGAACTCACGGCGAACCGGTACGTGTCCAGTTCGTTGAGCGCAAACAACGAATAGATCTCATCGTAAAGCGCGATACGGTTTTCGTTGCGGAAGCGGTCGTGATCGACGTGTTCGACGACGCAGAGACGTTCGGCGATGTCGATCAGGTCAGGCGAGATCGCGACGCCTTTCTCGCTCAAGCGTTTCGCGGCGAGATCGAGCATGTTGCGCACGTAAGATTGACCCGATCGCACGAGATCTCTGGAAAGCAGCTCGGGATGGGCGGAGGTGTAGTAAGCCAGCTCTTTGAACGTGCCGCCTTTTTCAATCGGATATTCGACGATCAGCGGCGCAAGCGATTTGCCCTCGGGCGTGACGATCGTGAGCGCGGTGTTGACGCCGTTTGCGCGAATGATTTTGACGTTGACGTTTGTTCCCAACGACGTGACGGTGTTGAGTTCTGCGCCTTTCTTCAGAAACGTCTCCTTCGACATCGTAACGAAATGCGTTTTCGACGTTTCGCGATCGAGCGCGGCGACGGTGACGAATTCGATCGACGGCGTCGTCGTCATCGCGGTTGCGACGGGTCGCGTGCGAAGCATTCGTTTCGCTTCCGAGATTCGCGCCTGAATCACGGACGGAGTCAGGTGTTGAATCGGTCCCGGCGTTAATTTGTGTGGCGCCTCAGCAGCGGCAGCGGCCGTGCTCGGAACCGCAGCGGCTTTCGACGGAATTTGTGGCGCGGCCGGTTGCTCCACCGGCGGCGTGACCGTACGCGGGCGCACCATTTTCTCGGCGTCTGTTTGCGGCGTCTTCTGTGTCGTCTGGGCGTTTACGGCAGAAAATACAACAGCGGCGATCAAAACAGCGACAGGGGAATTTATTCTCATAATGTCTTTCCGGGGAGCAATACAGATGATGATGTCCGCAACACGTCGGCCGAGGGGCGGCAAGCGTTGGCTTAGATTCGCGCATACCGCTGCGAGTTGTCAATCACATTTTCATCGATCATAATCACCATCCGCGTTGCTTCTCCGACAAATCAAAAGGAGCGGTTGTTATGCCATTTTACCCACTGACCCGTTTTTCAGGAGTTCTATGCCTTTTGGCAGCCCTTATCACTCAGCCAATGATTACAGCAAACAAATATCCCCCAACGCGTAAGAGCGATCAGGTCGACGATTATCACGGCATGAAAGTGGCCGATCCGTATCGTTGGCTCGAAGATCTCGATTCGGAAGAGACAAAAGCCTGGGTCGAAGCCCAGAACAAACTGAGTTTCGACTATCTCGCCGCCATTCCGGCGCGCAACACGCTGAAAGATCGCATCACCAAGCTTTGGAATTACGAGAAGTATGGCGTTCCGTTCAAGGAAGGGAATCGCTATTTCTATTTCCGCAACAGCGGTCTGCAGAACCAGTCGGTGCTTTACACGGTCACCGGGCTCGATGCGCCGCCGAAGATGATTCTCGATCCGAACACGTTGTCGTCTGACGGGACGGTCGCTGTTTCGGGAACGCAGGTGAGTTCTGACGGTAAGCTGCTGGCTTATAGCATTTCGGCTTCAGGATCGGATTGGCAGGAGTGGAAAGTCCGCGACGTCGAAACGGGTAAGGACCTTTCGGATCATCTGAAGTGGGTGAAGTTTTCGGGTGTCTCGTGGACGAACGACGGCAAAGGATTCTTCTACAGCCGTTACGACGAACCGAAAGGCGACTCTCTCAAAGCGACAAACTATTTCCAGAAGGTTTATTTCCACAAACTCGGCACGACGCAAACTGATGACGTTCTGGTTTATGAACGTCCCGATCAAAAAGACTGGCTGTTCGGCGGCACGGTCACTGAAGACGGAAACTACCTGGTCATCACCGTCTTCCAGGGCACGGACGTCAAGAACCGCGTCTACTACAAGGATCTGAAATCCGACGACGCGCAAGTCGTCAAACTACTCGACGACTTTGACGCTGCTTACAACTTCATCGGCAATGAAGGTACGCGCTTCTGGTTTCAAACTGACTTGAACGCGTCGCGCGGGAAGATCGTCGAGATCGACGTTACTAAACCGGCGCGTGACAATTGGAAACTGATCGTGCCCGAAGCGAAGGATGCGTTGCAGAGCGCGACGCTTGTCGATCACAAGTTGATTCTCAACTATCTGAAGGACGCGTACACGCAGGTCAGGATTCACAACACCGCGGGCAAGCTGTTGAGTGAGGTTGCGTTTCCGGGGATCGGTTCTGCAGGCGGATTCGGCGGCAAAGCAAAAGACAAGGAGACGTTCTACTACTACACCAGCTTTACGACGCCGACCACGATCTATCGTTACGACATGACGACGGGCAAGAGCACAGTCTTTCGCCAGCCGAAGGTCGAGTTCAATCCTGCTAATTACGAGACGAAGCAGGTCTTTTACAACAGCAAAGACGGCACGAAGGTGCCGATGTTCATCACGCACAAGAAAGGTCTGAAGCTCGACGGCAACAATCCGACGTACCTGTACGGTTACGGTGGTTTCAATATCTCGATGACGCCCGGGTTCTCTGTTGCGAACATGGTTTGGATGGAGATGGGTGGCGTCTATGCGCAGCCGAGCTTGCGTGGCGGTGGTGAGTATGGCGAAGACTGGCACCAGGGCGGGATGAAGTTGAAGAAGCAGAATGTGTTTGACGATTTCATCGGGGCGGCTGAGTGGTTGATCGCGAACAAGTACACGTCGACGCCGAAGCTTGCGATTGGTGGTGGCAGCAATGGCGGGTTGCTGGTTGGGGCGGCGATGACGCAGCGTCCGGATCTGTTTGGTGCGGCGCTGCCGGCGGTTGGCGTGATGGATATGCTGCGGTTTCAGAAGTTCACGATTGGTTGGGCGTGGGTTTCGGATTACGGTTCATCGGACAATGCGGACGAGTTCAAGGCGCTGTACGCGTATTCGCCGTTGCACAACATCAAGCCGGGGACGAAGTATCCGCCGACGATGATCACGACCGCGGATCATGACGATCGCGTCTGGCCGGGGCACAGTTTCAAATATGCTGCTGCGCTGCAGGCCGCGCAGGCAGGTGATGCGCCGATCCTTATTCGGATCGAGACGAAAGCCGGTCACGGCGCCGGCAAACCAACCTCCAAGACAATCGAAGAGATCGCCGACCGCTGGGCCTTCCTGGTCAAGACCCTAAACATGAAGGTCGCAACCGGCTCCTGAAGCAACTCATTGGGACTGAGCCCCTGTTCGGCGGTCACTGCGACCAGGGGGCGGGTTTGCGGACCCAGCGGAAGGGGCGAAGTTTTTCGTGGAGTTCGCGCGGCAAGGGACCGGCGTCGCTGGCGGCGACGTTTGCTTCCACGTGATGCAGTTTGCGCATCCCCGGGATGATCGTGCTGACGTCCGGATTCGACAGGATGAAACGCAGCGCAAGCTCCGGCATCGTGATGCGCGTCTCGCGTTCTCTGTTCCACTTATCAAGCAGCTTCTTGATCTCCTCTGCTCTTCTCAACCGCCGGAATCAAATTCTCAGGAACGAAATAAGTATTCCGCCAATCGCCTTCCGGCCACTTGCTGTCCTTCGTCAACGTCCCAGTCAGCGTCCCTTCATCAAACGGCACTCGCGCGATCACCGCAACGTCCTTCTCGCGACACGCGGGAAACAACTCATCCTCAGGATTCTGATCGAAGATGTTATAGATCACCTGCACCGCATCGATCTGCCCGCTTCTCACCGCACGCAACCCATTCCACGGCTCCCAACGATTGATACTGATCCCGAGCGCATTGATCAGTTTCTGACTTCGCAGATCATCAAGCTTGTAAAACCATCGATCGTCACGCATCCACTCATCATTCCACGTGTGAAACTGCATCAGATCGAACTGTTGCAAACCCGCATTCTCGAGACTGCGATGCACATACTCTTCAACATGGTCCGGTGGAAACGACTGCGCCAACGTCGAATCAGCAGGCGCGGGCCATTGCAACGTCTTCGGCGGGATCTTGCTCGCGGTGTAGAGTCTCTTTCCGGGATTGGCCCTGACGGTCTGGCCCAACAAGCCTTCGCTATGCCCCTGACCATACGCATATGCAGTATCGAAAAAGTTGACGCCATGATCGACAGCAGCCTGAAGTGAACGAAGCGATTCCTCATCACTCGAGTCGGACCAACTGGCCATGCCCCACATACCATAGCCCATCTCACTAACTTCCCAGCCAGTACGACCGAAGCGTCTGTATTTCATCTCTGTTCTCCGTGTTGTTGTTTGGCGCGATAGTAACTCACGCAACACGGATCCAACGAATGCGCAAAAACAACGACGCCTCGGAACCCGTAGTCCCGAGGCGTATGTAGGGGAACGCTTACTTGAAAAACTTTAGCGTTAGTTGTTGCCGGTGGTGACTGCGCCGCCGCCAGTGATCACGACGTCTTTGTCCGATCCACTGAACGTCATTCCGATCAACTCCGCGGCCTCACCCTCGCCGACCGAGCGCAACTGAAAACCATTGGCTTTCTTAGCGCGATCTTCGAGCTTCGCCATGGTCTGCGCAACAGTCTTGCCGTTCTTGTTGATCGACAACTGACCGGTCGCATCATCAAACTTGACCTCGTAGTTACCCTTCTTCACGACGGTCCCGTTCACCTTGATGTCGTTCTCAAAAGTAACTCTGTGCTTATGAGTTTTGGCGAACGCAGCAACGCTAGCCAGCGCGCCGATCATAACAACCACCACTATCCGATTCACGATTGACTTCATCACGTATCTCCTTGCTATCTAGTTCAGCTTCCTTCATGGAACCATTAATGCTGATGTTCCTCTGCGAACAAACACCGCTCGCATTATGGTTATGACAAAAAATCATTGCGGTGATTGGAACTTCACATTAATCGATGAAACGTGCGTATTCTCGTACGAAAAGCGCGTGTTCCAATCAAAGAGCTCATCGAACTCCCGCCCTGTTACGCATCTATAACGTCAAAGGTTCCCGTGGGATTAACAAGGTGGGTGGCTTTACCAAGACTATACAAATCTTTACAGTTGTTTACAGTTTTATAGAGGTTGTTTTGGTAGACTTCGGGCTCTCTCAACCAACATTTTCTTAAGGAGATCCGTGAATGAGAAAGTTGCTTTGCGCTCTTAGTCTAGTCAGCGCGCTTGTATTCTCTCTGGCCGTGCATGCTGCTGCGCCGACCAGCTTCGCAGGAACCTGGACGCTTGATAAGAGCAAGAGCCAGGGCCTCAGTCAACGCTTTCAGAATGTCGAAAGCATCACCTGGACGGTCACGCAGACCGACAAGACGATCACCATCGAAGAGAAGATGACTGGTGGTGGCGGCCCGGCGGTGGTAGCGGTGTCGGTGCTGCTCCCCGAGCGGTGCGCCTCCGGCAGGCGGTGCTCCTGCGGGTGGGCAAGGTGGTGGACAAGGCGGCGGTCAGGGCCGTGGTATGGGCGGCGGCATGGGTGGACCGCGAACTTTAATCTCGACGGTACGAAGTCAGCGGCGAGACGGGACGCGGCAAGTTCGTGAGAAAGGCCACATGGTCCAGCGACGGCAAGACGCTCGAGTTGTCACAGAAGTCGACGTTCCAAGGACCTGAAGGAGAAGTCACCGTAACATCTAACGACAAGCTCGAACTGTCGGCGGACGGCAAGGTCCTGACGGTGGCGCGTCACAGTGAAAGCCCGCGCGGACCGCAAGATTCGACGTGGGTGTTGAATAAACAATAAGTGCGACGGGACACGCGGTTGTTGACGGGGAACAAGTTGGGAAGGCGGCAAACCGCACCGGCGTCCCCGCATGCTACGGAGCGGCTGCGTTCGCCGCGTCTCCCTTTCACCGACGTTCTTTCCTTGCGTCGCGCTTCTGCCGCGTACTTGCGTTCGCGCGTCCTCCGCCGCGAACGTACTAGAGCCAGTCCTGAGTGACGTCGCACCAGAGCGCGAGGCCGCGCCATTCTTTGAAGCGTGAGTAGTAGCGCTCGATCTTCTTGTCGTTTGCCTTCCGGCCGTTGTTGCGCACTTTAAAAAACTTTGCTCGCGTCCACGAGTCGAGCGCCAGCCCGTCGTATCTTCCCAACAGCTTCAACAGGTTTTCAGCCGCGTAATTGCCGGCGCCTTTCACGCCTTTGATCTGCTTCACGAGGTCGGGCGTGGAGAGGCCGCTCGAGAGCCACGACTCAACATCCAACTCTCCTGATGCGACCCGGTCTGCAAGTTCCTTCAAGTACGGCGCCCGATAACCCGACCGCACTTCATCAACGTAAAACTGGACCGGCATCGCGGCCATGTCCTCCGGCGTCGGAAACGATTTCCTCCCGTCGTCACTCTCGCGACCGAGACTCTTAACCAGCCCGGTAACCATCTTTTCCGTGAGCGACCAGGAGCAGTTTGTAGTGCAGATCATCTTCACGAGATCCTCGAAGACGGTCGGCGAGCGCAGCATTCGTCCGGCCCCCTGCTTGCCGATCCAGGCGAACTCCGGAACGGCGCCGGTGGCCTGGTAAAACGGCGCGAGATCGTCGTCGAGGCGGAGGATGTGACGGGCGTCGCGGAGCACGCGGGCGGCCTCGGTTTTATTGAGCCGGCGTGACGTTGTGACGGTGACGTGGCCCTTCGCGCCGCGCATCGTTATGGTCACTGGCGGCTTATTGTCGAGGTCGATAACGCGCGTCAGTTCCCACTTGGTTTGGTCGAGTGAAAACGGCAGGAGTTCGCACCAGCCGTGGCTGATGACGGTTCGTTGAAAGCTGAAATTCCGGGGTGTTGGTATTGTGATTTCCATACGGTTTATTGGATTGATTGGTCTGGGCATTCTAACGAATTTGGAGTTGTATTGTTCACGTTCGGTCAAGCTGCCTGTTGACAGTTTTACGGTCCAAGCCTAGACTGATCGGACTTGAAAAAACAGTGTGTGGAAGGCTGTACTCTCGATCCTCAACTACACTCGAGGACTCTGGAGCGAGGGGTCAAACACGTGACCTCCAACAGTAATTCGGTGAACGTACGCACCGCTTCCGAAAACAAGTGAAGCCGGAGCTTTCCGGCGAGGTTCGTCGCCCCACAGGGCAGCTTAGCAGGGCACCCGGTGGGGCGATACCGTATCTAAGCCCACGAAAAACTATCTCACGTAAATCGGATTGGAAATAATCCAGGGTTTGTCCGCAACCAGACTGCCGAGTTGCGGCAGATAGACCTCGACGCGGTAAACGCCTCGCTCGGTCACGGGAACGCCTTGGCGGTCACACCAGCTCTCATCCAACACCACGTTTCCATCTTTAAACAATTTAATCCGGCTTGGAACAGGTGTTTGATCAGGAGTCGCGTGTCTGCGCCGAGGGTTATCTCGTCACCCTGGATCTTCTGTTCGCCCTGGCTTTCCGCTGTGAAAGAAAAACCCGACGGGTCACCCAGAAAGTCGAAACCGATGAAACAATGCCCAGCTTGTAGTGCCGCCAACAGGTTCTCCTGATTCAGCCGTTTGTCTTGCTCGATCAGGACGTGCATCCGCACGAGTTGGAAGCTGACCTCATAGGGATCGAGCTGGATGCCGGCGAGCGTCTTACCTGAACTGTCGCGCAGGCTGACGCCGATGTTCGCATGCGCGTCATTGCCGGCGGTGGCAGTCAGACGAGAACGCGTCAATGCCTGGTCCCAGAGTTTCAGACTCTCGTTTGGACGTTCGTAGTAGAGGGCAAAGAGCAAATCAGGATAGCTGCGCCTGGACCATACGACGTCGAAGAAGGCGACAACGGGATTGATGCGCCGCGCGTTTGTGTAGACGTTAAAAACCTCGACGCCAGTCAAACCAAACTGTTGCCAGTCTTTGAACTCTTCCGGGTAAGCGACAATCGTGACCGGAAAATCAATCTGTGAACGCTGCGCTGCGATTGCAGCTTCCTCCGGAGAGAGCCGTACCCGCCCCGGCAACTCCAGCGTTCGATCTCCGTTGTCAGCACTCACTTCGCTGCCATTCACGAAGAGCGTACCGGCGTGCTCGCCGCGCAACGTCATCGAAGCGGTGTCAAACTCCTCCTCGAGGTGCTCGGTCATGATTACAAACCGCAACTGGTTTGCTTTTGCAGCAGAGATGATCTCTGAAAACGTTCCCGAGCTGTGCCCGCCGAGAAACGAATGCACGTGCATCACGCCTTTGTATTCAGTGAAGCGAGCATTTTGTTGTGACGGAGTGCGTTGAGAGTTGAGTTGTCGAATCGCGGCGTTCAACCGGCCGAGCTTGTAGCGACGATAGACGAACGGCGTCTGCGACAGCAGCAGAACGACAAAGACGATGAGAATTATTAACTTCTTCTTAGTAATTAGAAACTGAACCTTACCCGCATATAAATCATGCGATTACCGCCTTGACCTCCGCCCGGACCGAAGAAGAAGGTAGAAGAACCGGATGGAGATTTCAAGAAGTAGGGCGAGGCCATGTTCCCGACGGGCGGGCCTTCATTTGTTCGATTGAAGACGTTGCTGGCGTTAACCGAGAACTGAAGTGTGTAGGGTCTTTGTATCGGAGCCGGTTTTGGTGGTGGTTGAGATGAGCCGGCGTCGGTCGTGCGCGGCGCGCCCGGTGGCGGCGCTTTTGGTTCGATTGCTGGTCCAAACTTGAACGATTTACCCAGGCTCATGCTGACGGAAACCATACCCGGCGCACGTCCGATATTTCTCGGAATGATCTTCTGGCCGGGCGATGGAGTCGGATCGAGCGCGCCGAACGGCGTCATGATCACGCCCGGTTCGTTGGGATCGGTGGCGAATGCCGGACGTTCAGTGAAGAGCGTGTCGCCGTTTGTGTCGCGGCCGGTGGTGATGTTGAAGGGCTGGCCTGAATTCGCGATGCCGAACATGCTTCAAGCTGAATCCCATCGGTAACGTGTAATTCCCCCCGAAGTGCGCGAAGTTCAACGAGCTAAATGGTGAGCGCGCGAATTCACTGGAGAAGTCGTAAGCGTCAAACGGCGAACCACTGGCGCCCTGGTCTGTACCCCGGGTCTTGCCAAGACTGTATCCGCCAAAGAAGTTGACCTTCTTGACCGTTCCGTTGAGGTTCACATTGAAACTATTCGCAACCGATCTTCCCGTCGACTGATATTGGAAAACGTTTCCCGCGTCATTGCCGAGCGGGCGGACACCGGAGTTCGGGAAGCCCGGAATGAACGTGCCGCCGAGTGGCGCATTGATGTTCACGACGCGCATCAGTCGTTGAAAGCGCGAATGCGCATAACTGAAAGTGACCCGCACGTTCTTTGTTATCACGCGTTCGACTGTGAACGTCGTTCGGAATGAGCGGAACGTGGCGAGGTCGTCGTCGATCACGCGCCGAACTTGCGGCTGCGAAAACGCGTCGAGGATCTCGATCGGTGGAACGATCGGAAACAGATCGAGCACTGCCGGATCGGTGACGAGAAACTGTTGTTGTCGCTCGCCGTCGAAACGCGTCGCGTTTAGTGTGACGTCTTCGGAGATTCGGCTATAGAAGATGCCGACGCCGCCGCGAATCACCATCTTTGGTGGACCAGCAGGCGCAGCCGCAGGAGCAGCCGGGGCCGGTGTTGCTGCAGCTCCCGCGGGCGTAGCCGTAGTTGGACCAGCAGGCGCAGCGGGTTTCGCCGGTTCCGCTTTCTTGCCGCCGCCGAAAACAGGCGACCAAGCGAAAGCGATGCGTGGCGCGAAGTTGAAGTTGCTGTCGATGTTGGTTTGGTTCTCGTAACGCAGTCCGGGAGATAGCGTGAAGTTGGGCCGGATCTTCCATTCGTCCTGAAGGTAGACCGACACGTCGGTTTGTTTCACGTCTGCTTCCGGATCGCCACCCGCGATTGAAAACTGTGTCGGGACCGCCGCCGAGCAAACGAATCGCGGCGCCGCCCAACCCCGCGCGTGAAAACGCCAGCGTGCGGCGATAACGTTCCAGACTGCTGACCTGCACCGGCACCTGCCCCGGGATGATCTGATCGTTGGCGTCGAGTGCCGGACCAAGTCCGCCGGCGAACGTGTACGTGCCGCCGAAGTTGCCGGGAGAGACGCTCAGAAGGTCGACGTGCCTGATCCGCACGCCCGCCTTCAAAAAGTGATTCCCGTGTGTCCACGAAGTAAAGTTCTGCAACTCCATCCGGTTCTGTGCATTTGACGACGCGCCCACCTGCGCGCCACCGCCGAAGAACGATTCGCTCACATTCAACGCAAACGCATCGAGCACGCTCGCCTGACGGAAGCGATTGCGGATGTACTGGAAGCGAGTTTCGTTGACAGTCTTCTCGTTGAGCAGCGCGGTTTCCGTTATCTGCATTATGAAGTTGCTGCGCTTGCCGCTGTACGCGCGCGACGGCAACGAGAATCCGCCGATGCCTTGCAGGTCCTGTTTGTTCTCACTGTAGTTGAACCTTGCGACCAGCGTGTGCGCCTTGTTGATCTTGAAGTCGACGCGTGCGTTGCCGTAGCTATTCGTGTCGGGCGTAATGAACGTGTCGTTCACCACGACCGGTTTCAACGTGATCGGATCGAGCGTGGTTGCGTTCACGACTGAATTCGCGTCGCTGACCCAACGTCCGAAGTAAGCCGAGAAGGAGGCGCGTTTCGGAATTATGGGACCACTTAAATTCGCGCCGTACGCGCGCTGTTGATATGGCGCGCGCGTAGTTGTAAACGGATTGCGCGAGTTGAGGGCTTCGTCGTTGAAGTCGAAACTGAATCCGCCATGCCACTTGTCTGCGCCGGGTTGGGTAAAGATCTCGATGCCGCCAAATCCCGGAAACTCGTTCTCCGCGGAAAACGGATTGTTATTAATGCGCACTTCGCGAATTGCTTCTTTCGGCGGGAGCTGGCCGTTTGAGAAGCCGTCGACTTTCATCTGCGACGGGTTTTCAGGATCGCTTGGACCGGCGAGCGCCTGGAGCGCCATCGCGAGCGCTTGTGGATCGTTCGGTAAAGCTTCCAGTTCTTTGCCGCGCAGAACAATGGCGCTGGCGTTGTTATCGGAGTCGGTGCTGATGTTTGAGTCGTCGACGGTGACCTGCTGATCTTCGACCGCGATCGTTAGTTGCGCGTTCAGAGTCGTGGTCTCGCGCGCGGAAACTTCCACCTCTTTTTCTTCGAACATGTTGAAGCCGGGAGCGGTTACGTGGAGTTCGTAAGTGCCGGGTTCAACACGCCGGAACTGGTAAACACCGGACGAGTCGGAAGTGGCACTGGTGGTAACGCCGCGGGAGTTTTTGATCGTGACCTTAGCGCCGACGACGAGACTTCCCATCGGATCGGTCACGGTGCCTTTGAGCGAGCCGGTGGTTCTGTTGGGCCGCAAGGGCAGAGGTCAGGAGGAAGATGAGCAGCAAGCAACGCAGCATCGGGGTGATTCCTTTCTCACGTTAGTGAGTCTGGGCGGCGAAAGGTTTCAAAGCTCACCGCGGGTACAACGGAGTCTTACACGTCGGCCCGGTAAGTCTGTTCCGTACTATCTTCTGGAATTCTACTGATGACAAGCAAAAATTTACGGCGTATAGTGCGGTGAACCCATCAAAAAAGAAGCGGGCCGACTTTGTGCAGGAACACAAAGCCGACCCTGTACCCTCAACCTTCAATAGAAAGGATGAAGATCATGGCTAATCATGGTAGCGCAACCACGCGCGAAGAAACACCTCACGAAAACGGTTCCAACAGAAACACTCTAAATCTCAACAGTAAGGTCGAGTCACTGGCAGAGATGATCTGCGGCGCTGGTGACGAATCAGCGGCGGCGCTGCTGGTCCTTATGGCGACGCTTGAAAACGCCGACGATCCAGAGACACTCGTACACGCTGTGAAACATCTTGCCTTCACTCACTGCGGTGAGTTGAATGTGCACGGCATGGTCGACGCTCAGATCGCAATGCTCGAGAATAAGCTGTTCACGAGCAACGTGATTGTGTCGTAACTCCGTCGTGTTCATGGTAGCCGGGCACCCACCACCGGCTGCCGTACACAAAGCCTTGCATGCAGGCGAGAAATAGAATCAAGCCGATTGCGAATCCAATTTAAGAGTTGCCAAATAGTAAGTGACTCTTGCGAGAAAGCCGACTTGGATTCGTGGGAATGCATCATGAACCCAGCGATTTCAAGAACAGGATCTGCCGTGAGCCAGACGGGATTAATCAAGATCTAACCTGCTCACCGCCAATTCCAAGCATGATCTTTGCCGGGCTTGAAAGGATTTGCAAAGACCACGAAGCACTATGACGATTTCAAGACGCTATCTGTTAGCTACCTGAAACAACAATCACAGGGTTTCTACTTACTCGCATGTTCACCGAATGTGCCTGCATCCTTTTGGCCCTCGCTTTTGATATGACATTCGATTCCGAACGTTCGCAGTCTTCTGTTTTGGGCGCGCCGTAGTTCGACCCACGCGAGGAAGGCAGAAAGTGTCGGCACAAGCAGGAAAGAAATTACTGCCGTAGGTTCGCCGTCCAGAGCTTCCTTTAGCCACTGAGAAGTAAAATCCGCGACCGTCCAGGGGCGGACGAAAGCGAGAACGAAATTAAGCACTAAAGGGATCAGCAGCGGCTTTGGAGATCTAAGCTTGATGGACCATCGCGAAGCAATGATGACGGTGGTCCAGGTCAGTAAACTATAGACGCCCTGGGCCCAGGCAATCCATGTCCCCGCTGTAGAGAATTGGGAAATGCTCACACCTGCCTGTTCGCTGAAGTCTGAAACGATCCGTGCAGCACCATAGGGGGCGAGCACGGCAGCGCACACGGCAGCCACAGCAAGGAGAGTGAAGCCCTCCGAAAGTATTCGCAGCAGGCTTTTCTTATTGCACCAAAACCAACTGGCGATGGCGACAGCGAAGAAACCAGGCATGTAAAGAGGCGAATTCCCGGACATGCCGTGCCGCCACCTGGCAGCAAATTCGTAAGCAATTGGGCGTGCGTCCCGACCGGCAGACGCAGAAATCCAACCCAGATCTGCCGTACGTTCAAGCGTTGCTGCCGCGAAGAACATCCAGAGAAAGAAGATGCAAGTCACGAGCATGAACGCTGACGTTGCGAAAGCAACATCGCGCCTCATCGCAGCCATAACCTCTCGAACAGCGATCGAATCCGCGGTACGGCTTCGATTCCACCGACGCACACGACATACGCGCACACAGTCAAAATGTACGGAATCTGGAAAGTGGGTCTACTCACGATCCATAGCACTACAATCATCCCGAAGACCGCAATCTTGATTACCAACAAATTGAGTCTGGAATAGCTTGCCAGTGATCGGCGTGATTTCCATGAACAGTGAATTAGGTCTACCGATCGCCGGCTGGCCGACATGCCGATCGCAAACAAGAAGACGAGAACGAGCCATTGCCAACTTGATTGGCCGCCTGCGAGCCACACCCCCAACCAAAAACGCGGCGGATGTGTGGCGCTGTTGAAGATCAGGTCGAACGCGAAGAGGTTTCTGAAGCACAGGGAATACGACACGTTCAGCACAAGGAACAGAAAGTAAACCGGCGTACTCTCCAATCCAAACCACGCCCAACCCGTCACGAAACCGCCGACGATCAGACCCGCACCAAACACCCCTGCAGCCTTTCGTGAAATTTCACCTGAGGCGACCGGGCGATTTTTCTTCCACGGGTGTCGACTGTCGCCCTCAGCATCAGTGATCGCGTTGAGCGAATAAAGACCACCGTATAGCAGTACATTCTGCGAGAGGTAGAGGAGGAAGATGCTCCACAGCAACGGCCACTGCCAGTGGCGGGTGACGACAAGAGCACCGAGCAGGATTCCGATGAAGCTACTGTGATAATGAAACCGGAGCAGGGAAATGTAACTTCGCAATGGGGGAAGGTTGCGCGTTCCAACCTGAGTGGTTGCGTACTCATACATGCAGTGGTTGCTCCAAATTAGATTCGAGGTCGGGTTCGAGCTCGTAGGCGGTGAGCCTGAAGCAGAAGGGATGACCGCAGCGAAGGCAAACGTATTCCGCCCACTCACCGCGGGTGTCGTTAACCGTGACGTAGTGACCAAGCACCACACATCTCATGGGATGTCGGATCACCTCGAGAGCTGCTTGTGCTTTAAGGAACGGGTGCCCGCATCGGCATGCGTATTCAGTTGCCTTCGAGTCTTTTTTGACGACGTGAACGCGATGACCCAGGAGCCCGCAGACGTAGTTAACTTTCTTCTTGAATTTGTTATGGCTGGAATAAGGGTCGGAACCTAACTCGAAAAGCAACGGGTGGCCGCATTTTTCACAGACGTACTCATTGTGTTCTGCACGCTGCCCAAGGGCGACGTAGTGGTGCCAGCCGAAAAAGCAGGAAAGCGTATGAGCGACTCGGGAGACCCTCGGACCCTGATCGAGAATTGCTGCACCGCATCGAGCGCAAGGGGTGCAGGGTTTCCGGGTAATTCGCGTGTGATCGACTTTGTGGCCCAGGAGCGTGCATCTGGCTGAGAACCGCACGACTGGCAAGCTGCGAGTAAGTTTGGTTGACGAGGTTGATTTCACAACGCTGGCATCCCGAGACAGGCCAGTAGTTTGATCGGCACTGTTTTTTGGACCTCACGAACGCGAACTCTTCACTACTCTTTGCAATCTCGCGGCCACATGATTGTTTTCTTGCGGGTGGCTTATGGTTGAGGTTGGCGCGGCAGGGAGGTCAAGGAGGTCTTAATTCCAGGTGATGAATGGCGATGTTTTTTGCCTAATGGAGTATTTTTGATGCAGAGGTGCGTATTTCTCATTTTCACAAAATGAATTCGTGTAAGCCTACCTTCTCTCAGGTTTCAATGGCTTCTTGTGCTTCGGCACGATGCCCCATTACTTTTCGAGATGCACGAATGCTGGCCACTAACATCGCTCCAACGTTAAGTACGACAATTAAGAAAAGTGGCACGAGACCAAACACTTTCGACTGCCGTAGCCCCTCTGGACTAAGCCCGATAATTACTGCCAGGCTAAGAGCAAATGCAAGATACCAAAGACCAGAACATATTGCTGCGTTAAGACAATGCCATGCAAACTTTGGCGGCATTGAGGCGGTTTGCTTTTCGTTGGTCATACGTTCTCCGAGTTCTTTTTAACAACGACGTGAAACGAGGCCTGATGTTGCTTCAGCGGCTCGCCTACGCAACTACGAATAAAAACTACTCACCGGCGAGTCCGCTCCAAGCGCCTGTTAGACATCCACAAGCTAATTCTGAGGCTTGGCCCATTTCAGCAAATTGAAAACAGAAGGAGGAACTTTAGATCGTTGCGCCTCATTACCACTACTGAAGTTGATTACTTTAATACTCTTCTCTTTATCCTCGCCATAGCGAGTAACGACAAACCAATCCGGATAGTCGACAACCGTTGTGACCGCATACTCCGGCTGCGCATTACGGAAGTCTGCTTGCTCAGTCCAACTCACTAGCTCAGCAATCTCCTCCGACTCAAGCTGCTTCTCCGACTTAATGAACACTTTCCGCTGTCGACCGGATTTTGCCTTCTCAATAAACACACCTTCAGTCACACAACGACCGTCCCTGTAAACGCGGTATGTTTCAGAGATTGGGATACTCGGATGGCTACTCTTATGAACAATTTCAAGCAAGAGCGAAGACTGGGGCGACGCGGTTGAGTGTGATGCAGTTGCCAGGATCAGCAATAACAAAACCACCGCGGCCGATGCGAAACGTTCCTGATGGGGGCTAGAAAACTGTCTTATGTTTTCTATTACGCTTAAGTCGTACAGCCAAAATCGATAAATGAGATCTCCAATCAGATAACCACTCAGACATAGCGCGATGCCATAGCTCCATTTTCTACTAAGCAAGACTGAAACGAAGAAGATGACCACGACAGCAATGAGAATTCTGGTGATTGACTCTAACACAGGAGAATGATCCTACGAGGAAGCCATCGAACTAAATAATATCTGTGGCCGCGCAAGTTTGAGCCAACTCAGGTGCACGGCCCACGCGACCGCCGCCGGAGGTGTAAGCGAGCGCAACCCGGCGAAGAGTCCAATTAGAAATGCCGAATAACAGCGGCATCTGTTACTCAACGGGTGATCGAAACCTACTCAGCGATCGCGATAAATATATGGTTCAACGGCAAGAACACCAAGGATCAAACTGAACACTGGCCGACCTGTTAAAGCCGGCGACATATTCCCGAAACGTGTTAAAAAATCTCTTGATTTTTAACATATCTCTTTTGACGTGTTAGGCGGGCTAACATAGACTCTCAGCCATGGCGGCCTCTCGGAAACACTCGCAACCCTCGCGAACCATGCGACCTAAGCGATCAAATGACTATTTTCATGGCGCCGCAATCTCCCTCAGTCGTTATGAACTGTCGCGCGACTTTGGATTCCCCGTCCTGTTCCCTAACGACTCTACGGAATCGTATTGGACGTTTAGAGGACGCGTGAATTGACAGCGGTTTGAGGGAAATACACTGCGCCCGCCTGGCCCAGGTGGTCCAACGAGTCAACGGTTCTTCTTCACATCTGTGAAAGGGGTTCTTAATCTGTCTGTCCTGACGGCAAGAGTGCGTCCTTGAACAAACTGTTGAAGGCGATGAGAGATTCGCCTCGACGGTTTTTCTTAAACTCGACTACCCAGGACCGAACCCCTTGAGACGATCTGTTTCGTCTGGTGGCAGCTTTGATCCTGGATCGAGTCTCTGGAACCTTCCGTTCCGCGTGCTTGATGAGTTTGATTGCTCGCATTGTGTTCGAGTTCGCTATGTCTGACTCACCATGATGAAGTCTAGTAGCCGGCGTAACCGTCGGCGTAGCCGTGTTCGTATGCCTCACGGAAGTAGCGCTGAAACACTTCGCGGTCTCCGAGACCGGAACTATAGTCCTTCGTGGCTTTCTGGTAGGTACTCTGGCGCTGGAATCCATTGGCGTTGCGTGCGCTGCGATCTTTGCGGCCTTGTTTAACGCCCTCGCCGAAACCAGCGTTCAGAGCGGTTTGACGCAAATGGAACGAGCCCCCGAAGTTGCCGTAGCCGTCCTCGTTGCGGCCCAGGCGATCCTGGTTACCGTTGTCGTGGCGGTCACGGTTACCGTTGCGGTCCTCACGATTTCTATTGCCCCGAGCATAACTTTCGGCGTTATATCCGTCTTCGAACGCTTCACGGAAGTAACGGCGGTAGAGTTCGCGGTCGCCGAGACGCCGGCTGTAGTCTTTCGTGGCTTTCTGATAGCTGCTCAGGTTGCGGTGTTCTGTGCGGCTGCCGTTGCCGCGATCTTTGCGGCCTTCCTTGACGCCTTCGTCATAGCCGGCGTTCAGAGCGGTTCGACGCAGCTCCGAAGAGCCGCCATAGTTACCGTAACGATCCCAGTCGCGACCACGTCGGTTTTGATCTCCGTTGTCGTTGCGGTTACGGTCTTGCGTGTAACGATCGTCTGGATTCTGCGCCTGAGCAGTCATGCTCAAGGCGATCCCAATTCCAAACAACATTGAGAACACCAGGAAGGCGTTTCCGATTCTGCTTTGCGATTGATCTGTTTTCATCAGTCACTCCCTTTTCAAGATGGCCCCGGTAACAGCAGCTTTACGAAGACCGGGTTCCTGATCTCGCTGAAACCGGCTCTTCCCTCGCTCCTGTGTGTCGCAGCGGCTACCGGCATCAGAGCGCACTCAAATGCAACCCATCTGAAGCCGAGTCTGCCTGAAATTGCTTGTCGCAGTAGTTTTCGGGGACGGATCATCATTAAAGGGTATTTGGGAGGACTTGTATGTGCAGTAGCACACATATCAAACCAAAACAGTCGTATATATGTGTGTGTTAGCGCACGGATGCATTTCCTCGCTTGTGTTAAGAGTTCTGCACTAGACCAAGACTATGCAATCTATAAGGAGCCAGCGATGAGCGGAGACATAGAACAACACGTAGACACGAATTCTCCCGAGTTCAAACAAGGAGTAGAAGCCGGACTAAACACTGGAAAGGACATGAAGAACTGGAAAGCCGGTAATGAATTGGGCCTGGAACTGAAAGAGGAAGTTGAGGATGACCAGCCGGTGACTAAGAGCCTTTTAAAGGAATCCTCGATTCCGCTTTTTATGAGTGATAGTCCAGAAGGTAATAAGGGAAACGCTCAGGATGAAAAGGATGAAACTGAGGAATAGCTCCTCTGTTTCGGCCACTGAGCGCGAAAAGTTCATAATGCATTTAGAAAATTATTAGCTCGCATCAAACAATCTGCAATGGAAGATTTCGAAATTGGCGATGTTGTTCAGCTTAGGTCTGGTGGACCGAAAATGACGGTCCACGGTCTGGTTTCAGATGGCGACGTTGTTTGTCAGTGGTTTGAAGGCAACGAGGTGCACGAGGAGAGCTTTCCTAAAGACGCGCTCAAGAAGATTGAACTGGTGACGGCTGGCGGTAGCAGGCGGGAGGATGGAGTATTCATGGTCAATTGATACCTACCGGTTAAGCCCTCAAACGCAGTTGTCAGTACATGAATTGGTTCCATCAATGTGAGCGGCGTGTGAAGCCACTATCCTCCAGCACTCCGGCTGTTGCCTTCCCAATACATTTGGTATAGCTGTATTGACCGCTGATGTCTCGATCTTTGTAGCGTCCTTTCATCGTCAGGCGCCCAGCCATCACAGCGGTGCTTCCATAGACTTCACCTTGATGTCGCCGGTAGAGAGCGACTCGAACGACAGAGCTCCGGATTTGATGTCTGCGATCTCCTGTTCCTTGTTGGTATTGACCAAAAGGAGACGTAAAGATGAAGCCATCAGCCCAGACACGGTCGAACATGCACAGGAGTTGAGCAACGAATTCGCGCGTCTCTTGAATCGTGGATCATCGCTTGAATAGAAGAGTTGCTAAAGCCGCGCCGCCGGATAGAAGTTTCCTTGGGGTCTGTTGGGAGTTAAGAAAGGTTGTTATGAGCGATATCTATGTCATGCAACGTGCAAACGGCGATGTGTTCGCGCTTGACGATCACGGACGCTTTCGTGTGCCACTATTTAACAGTAGCAGCGACGCTATCCTCGCCCGTTTACGTAACTTCGGAATGCTGCTTTTCAAACCAGTGCAGCTTGATGCCGGCTTGCTCAAGCAACTGGTCCCGGTAGGAGGTGCAGCCGAAGTCGACTTTTGGCTAGTGAACGATCCCTTAATCAATCTCAACCGTGGTCGGCTAGTACAACCCGCACAACTTGCATCCCTAATGGGCAGTCGCATCAAACTAAAACCGGTCTCAGGTAATGCAACTAGCGGTGAAACTCCGAGTCTGAGCCTGCCTCCCCACAGCAACAGCAATGCAACAGCGGCTTGGGAAGATGAAGGGGGGCGGTATTCGAAATGCGCGTGAGCTTTTGGCGAAATCTGCAACCGGGCACAAAAATGGTCGCAAGCAAGGCACGACTAGTAATCATCACCGTCATTGGCCCACCTGCTTAAACCATTCAGTAATTAGTTAGGAAAGAGACATTGAGAACCGACTCGAGGCTATTCGAGCAATTCACCCTTGGGATTGAAGAAGAGTTTCAGATCGTTGATCCGAACACCCGCGAGTTGCGCTCGGGAATGTTCCGCGTTAAGTGAGTAATTCCCGTCTCTAAGCATTCCGAGTTGGAGCCACTATTGGTCAGTTAAAGGAAATGGAAAACATTCGCAAAGCGGATGCGTGGTTCCTGCCTGTGGGGAATCGAAGTTCCTCCAAGCCTTGTTGTGAGTAGCTCATCCTATCGGGCAGAGAGTCTCATCGGCCAGCAACGCCCTTCAACAAGGCGCGCATATGTTGCCAGGCCAATGCAGAAGACTTGCGCCAGTCAATGATTCAATACCGGTCGCTTTTTGAGCAATTGGTCGGCGAGCCAGAGTTGGCTCGTGCGAAGGCTGCGTCCAGAACTCGATTCGATATTCATGACACTTCGAATAGACCTGATTAGGTAAACGCGCAGGTGCGTGATAAGGTGCGCGGCGAACCGAGTTCAAGCTTACTCCCTTCTCAGCTCCTCTGGAATCACCCAGATCACCTGAAGTCCATAGCCAACAACCTAAAGGAGCTAACCATGTTTACACGCCATGTCATAATGGAACTGAAGCCGAACGCCACCACCGAGTTTACCAACGTTGTTGAGAGCAAGATTTTGCCACTCCTGCGTAAACAAAAGGGATTCCGCGATGAGATCACTTTCGTCGCCCCAGACCGCTCGGAAGCTATAGCTATCAGCTTCTGGGACACTAAAGAGGAGGCGGAGGCCTACAATGTCTCAGGATATCCTGAGGTATTGAAGACCCTCACTAGTCTGGTGGAGGGAACGCCCAGAGTTGGAGTAGCTGAGCTTGCCACTTCAACGCTTCACAAGCTCGCAGCTGCGAAAACAGCGTAAAACAGACGTATTTTTAATCAGAGAGGGTGGACATCCGCCCTCTTTTTCGTCGGGTTTGTTGCCAACCTGCCACAAATTTTATCTTCTACTTGAACTCATCTGAGCTGCCTCTGCACCAATTGAGGGTTTGATTTTCTCCCACACCCTGTTAACTGCTTTAGAACAACCTGATTCATCTTTTCAAGTCGACGGCATGCACCTTGCCACCTTCAACACTCCGAGGAGACAACACAGATGAGAACAATCGACTACAGGGACAAAGTTGCGGGAGCAATCTTAGCTTTATCTTTAGTGCTTGGAATCGGAATCATGGCTAGCACGACTGCTCAAGCGCAGGATCGCAATAACGGTCAATGGCAGCGCAATGATCGCAATCGCAATGATCGGCAGGATCGAGATTGGCGACGGAATCGGAACCAGGATCAGAATCGCGAACGCCGTGATGATCGTTACGGTCGTAATGACCGTTATGGCAACGGCAGCAACAATAACGGCGCTCAGATAGCTCTGAACCAGGGATATCAGGCCGGCTTGGGCACTGGATCCAGTGACGCTCGCCGCGGACAGAGCTACAACCCTCAGCGTTCACACTACTACAAGGACGCCCGGTCGCAGCAGTTTAGAAATGGCTTCGTGCAGGGCTATAGGGCAGGATTTCGGCAGTATGGTGGTTACAACAACAACGGCGACTACCGCAGGAGCGATAATGGTAACGGCCTCGGCAACATCTTCGGCGAAATCTTCGGCCGACCTTGAGCCAGCTACAGAACACAAACATCTAACCGACCCGAAGATGCCGCGATTAATCGTCGCGGCATTTTCTTTTAAACTGCGAAGAGACCGGTGTCAGTTCAGCCAGCTGGTCTATACCGAGAGTCTTCATCGTCATCTACGTACAAAACTCGCGCTCGGCAGTTGTAGGGCATTTAATTGCCTTCTGATTCAGGGGTTGTAGGAACGGATTGCTATCTTGGACCACCATGATGTTCTTCATCTGTGCGCAAACACACATATGAAAGACACAGTTTTGACTATCTAAATGGCAGGCTTTCTCGAGTAGGAAGTTCTCCTAAGAACCTATGGGAATCGGTTATTGACCCTGGCTAACACGTAACAGACTCAACCTTCTATGTGGGTTAGCACACAGACGGATCTCCCCAGGCAATGTAAAACATTCATGGTCTGAGGCCAAACCAAATTCGTCGAACAAAACAACATAGTTATCGAGAGTCCCGATCAGTCGATCGCCTCTATTTGCAAGCGATCAGCCGATGAAACGACGCCTACGTCAGCAGTGAAGGTGCCGTCTCGATTCTCATGATTCAACGAGACTAGAGTCCCGATGTCATCATCAACGAAACTTTTGCGGGTTAAGAACAGTGATTCAAATGTTGTGAACGACGATGAGTCACCCGCCCGAGACCAGACGCAATCACGACTGCGCATTTCAGAACTCCGCTACCGGCGTCTCTTTGAAGCTGCACGCGACGGAATACTCATTCTCGATGCGGTCACTCTAAAAATCACCGACGTGAATCCATTCATGACTGAGTTGTTGGGCTACTCACACGCCGAGTTTTTAGGAAAGGAGCTTTGGGAAATCGGTCTCTTCAGTGATAAGGAGGCGAGCCAGGCGGCCTTCAAAGAATTGCAGAGAACAGGCTATCTCCGCTACGAAGACTTGCCGCTTCAAGCCACAAACGGAAAGCTCAGGGATGTGGAGTTTGTCAGCAACGTGTATGAAGAAGATAGTCATCAAGTTATACAGTGCAACATCCGCGACATCACTGATCGAAAGCGAGCGGAGAAAGAACGGACGCTACTCCTGGCAGCGGCACAATCAGCACGCGCAGAAGCTGATTCGGCTAACGGCGTCAAGGATGAGTTTCTTGCCACCTTGTCGCATGAATTGCGGACTCCTCTTACCTCGATCCTCGGCTGGTCACATCTGCTCACCGACGGTAAGCTCGATAAACAGCAGACTGCTCGTGCGATCGAAACCATCGCTCGCAACGCTCGAGCTCAAGGGCGACTCATCGATGAATTGCTCGACATCTCGCGCATCATGACCGGCAAACTCTGCCTCGACCTACGCGCGGTCAAACTCGCGCCGTTGATTCAGGCTGTCGTTGACGACGTGCGCCCCGCGGCAGATGCCAGAAGCATTAATCTGAAGGCCGCATTCAACTCAGACATCGGACCCATTTTGGGCGACCCCGACCGTCTTCAGCAAATTGTCTGGAACCTATTAACCAACGCGATCAAGTTCACACCTAAGGGAGGCGACGTGCAGGTACGCCTGGAGCGAAATGACTCGCACGTTCTGATCACTGTTAACGATAGCGGGCAAGGCATCGCCACCGAGCTGCTGCCGCACGTCTTCGAGCGCTTTCGCCAAGCCGATTCCTCGAACACACGCAGCAATGGTGGGCTTGGACTAGGGCTCTCAATTGTGCGTCAGTTGGTTGAACTTCATCGAGGGACGGTAACGGCTGAAAGTTCCGGTGAAAATGCGGGTACCACCTTCAGAGTCATGCTTCCGCTGCCGAGTCTTCATGAAGTCCCCAACGCAGCAGAAAAAACAGAACCAAAGAATGAACGGAATAGTCCGACCACAGCGCAACACTCGCTCAGTGGTCTGCGCGTCCTCGTCGTCGATGATGAACGGGACACTCGTGAGCTTGTCGCCGCGGTGCTGACGACGTGCGGAGCCGAAGTGGTCTCAGTAGGTTCTGCCACTGAAGCGCTGGATCAAATGGAGCGACAACGATTCGATCTGCTGATCTCAGACATCGGAATGCCGGAGATGAACGGTTATGATCTGATCAGCAGAATACGTCAGCTCGGCGAAGAGCATGGCGGAAGAACTCCTGCTATGGCATTAACGGCCTATGCTGGAATCGACGATCGAAAGCGCGCGCTGGCCGCTGGATACGAAATGCACATTCCGAAGCCATTCGTTGCCGCCGAGTTAATCAGCGCTGCGATTTTTCTTACCGAACGACACAGCGGCTTAGCATGAGCCTTTCATATGAAGAATCACCTGCCAGATTTTGTGAAGAAGCGATTTAAGGTCAGCCTTGATGACCTTCCTGAAGTTGAACATCGGGTTGTTCAGCATCTCGGCGAACGCCGGCATATCAGTCGCGACATCAACTTAGAGTTTGAGAAGAAGCTAACACTTGGCCAACGACTCGCCGATAGGGTTGCTGCTTTTGGAGGCTCGTGGACCTTCATCATTATCTTCGCCGCCATTTTGCTTTCCTGGGTGCTGCTCAACACTCTCATTCTCGCGCGCTATAGCGCTTCATTTGATCCTTACCCCTATATTTTGCTGAACCTCTTTCTTTCCATGCTCGCTGCCGCCCAAGCGCCGGTAATTTTGATGTCGCAGAATCGTCAGGGAGTAAAAGACCGGCTAGATGCGGCTCACGATTATGAGGTGAATTTGAAGGCGGAGCTTGAGATTCTGAGCCTGCATGAAAAGCTAGACGAATTACGCGAGATGAAATGGTCCGAACTGATCACTATGCAGCAAGAGCAGCTTCGATTGTTGACGCAGTTAATGAAAGAGCATCTATCCGCAGACGGCAATAATCCGGCGACTGGTTGAACATTTATTACCTATCGCCAACGCGTGAGGACGTGATCGACAACGTCTTATCGAGGCAGACGCGCATGTAGTAACCGCCGCGATCTACGTTTGCAGCCGCAGCAACTTCTCGTGTTTTTCGTTTGCCGGGCAAAACCTATCATCACTGTAAAAGCGCTGTGCAGGCAAATCAGAACGTGACAACAAAACGCACTACGGTGTAAGAACCTTTTGAAGAACTCTGTCAATGCAACAATCCTTATTAGAACGGATTTTAGAGAATCATTTCTTTTCTTTGGTCCAAAGATGCGTGGAAGATGCGGGGATCACCTAGTGATACCAAGCAGACGTAAGCTTGCTTTGACGGCTGAAACGTCGATAAATACTGCTTAGTATCGTTTCGTCGCACTAGGTAAGAAGCCGGAATGAGGATTTTAAGTCCGCAGCGTTTGCCACCCTGTCGCGGAACGCAGATGGTTGTGTTTTAGCCCTCGCCGCGGAGCGCTTTGAGGTCTTTGACGAGGTCGCCGATGGCATCGGTGCCGACCATCATCCTCTTCGCTCGCCACACGATGCGCGGCGGCTTCGCCTCCTGCGGCGACCCTTTCACGATAACAAACAGTTCTCCGTACGGATAGACCGCGTTGAGAATGCGGCGAAACTCGACCACGTTGAAGTAAATCACATACTCCGCGTCGGCTAAGTCCCGTGCAGAAGTCAGACTGTTGTACTTGCGGATGTACTTGTTGAGCTTCCGGGCGAGATCGTTGTAGACAAAACGGTAACGACCTTGCGGTGGCCTATCGGCTTTGAAGACGTCTTCGATAATCGCACGCTCGCGATTACTCACGTCGATGACTCGCGACTTGTACACGACGAGCAACGCCCGCTGCTTGTCACGTAGCTCCAGGATTGTTCCGACGTGATTGTTCCGGCTTTCGACTGACGCTTCCGACGGTTGGGCCATCACGCCGCCGACACACGCAAGTAAGACGATGAGAACTAAGAACGGTTTGTGAAGCGTGGAGAACATCAGCAGTGCTCAAAAACCGTCAACTCGTCAAACGCTCCTCGTCGCGCTCCTTGGCGGATGCGGCATGGCCGACGGTTCGTTTTCGAGATCCGAAGGTTCCAGTCCGACGTAGATCGCGCCCTGCGGTGTCAACGAAACGTAGTCGTTGCCTTCATGCGTGTAACGGACCAGCAACCGGTGTTTCTTTTCCAGGTCTTCGAACGCCCTCACCAGATCCGCATTCGCATACTCGCTGGTGCTGTCGAACAGGTCCTTTGCCAGGATCCGGCTCTGCTGCCGGCGTTGAAAGAAGCCAAGGATGTATTCCTCGATCTGCTGCAACCTGTGCTTGTCCATGCTTCCCCCTGACCGTGGCGATGTTTCCGGATGATTATGCGCCTGCAAGTAAACATGATCAATGGCGTTCTTGTTTTGTCTCCCTTGTGCAGGAGCGGGGTCTTTAGGCATCATAGGCACCTCCCACATCCAAATCTTCGGTGTCATATCCAATGGGTTCTCGGTGTCTTGATCTCGGAATGGGAAACCTGCGGGAGTGGGTTTTCGGTTAGCGAGGCACATGAGATTAGTAATTGCACTTATTCTGGCGGTTTTCGCGGTTTCAGTAGCAAGCGCCCAGGAAAAACTGCCGGTCATCAAATCTACGAGTTCGATAGTCAGTATCCAGGACGGTGAGCAATACAGGGCCAACATCTGGAGGCTCGTCCCCGAAATCAAGCCCGACGTTTACGAAGCCCAACTCAAAGACGGCAAACCGCACCGAGTGACGTTCATCACCGATCTCGAGTCGATCAGTTTCTGGGTCGAGCTCGGGAAAAAGTACGACTTCATCATCCAACGCGGCGACGACCTTTGCTACACGCAGATCCTCGGCGTGAAGTACACCCCCGCCGCCGTTTTCGATCAGAAGTATCAGATCGATGTATCGCGGGAAGATGATCGTCGAGATACCGGAAGTTTACGAGTTGGTGAACATCGCGATCGCGATGACGCCGATCGGTATCGAAGATCGAAACCTGGTCTACAAAGACTCTGATTACTACAAGCGGATGCGCGAGTGGTTCGACAAATACAAAGATCACCCGCTGCTCCCGCGCTCGAATCAGAGCTGCGACAGGACATCGGCCGCTACTTTTCGATGAAGATGAATGGCTACTCGTTTGAGTTCGACGCAGGCGGCCAGCATCGTGCAGAGCAAGGTCTACGACCGCACCGGATTCAGAGGCGACGCGAGAAACACGCTGCGACCGTTCCTGCCGCAGTTGCAGTCGTTCTCCGACGAGACAAACTTTCGCGAGTTCTACAAACAGAACGCCGCGACCTATAAGGAACAGATCGCTTTCTATCACGACACGGCTAACATCGCCGAGATGAAGAAGTGGCTCGATAAGAATTTCCCGGCTTCGAGCGGTTACGATTGCTACAAGATCATCTTTTCTCCGCTCGTCGCTTACAACCAGTCGACGACGTGGTTTGAGAGCAACGGTTTTCGTGAGCTGCAACCGCACGTCAACTTTCCGTACCCGCAGGATGTGAAGCGCTCGTACGAACCCGGATCGGAAGTGGGCCAGAACGTCTTTCGCGGCAACATCGTCTTCACCGAGATCAATCACGGCTACATCAATCCCGAAGCCGACAAGTATGCCGATCGGATTATGAAAGCGATCAGCAACCGCGATCGCTGGGTGTCGAGTTCACGCCCCCCGGGTTATTACGCGGGCATCGGAACGTTTAACGAGTACATGAACTGGGGCCTCGTGAGTCTGCGTCTGATCGACTATGCGCCGAAAGACGAACAAGCCAGGATGATGGCTGCCGTCGATCACATGATGACCGTTCGACGGGGCTTCCCGATGTTTACCGAGTTCGACAAGTTTCTGGTGAATCTCTATCGCACCCGCCCCGCCGGCACCACCATCGCCGACCTGTACCCCCAGATAATTGCATGGTTTGAAAGAAACAATCGTTAGTCGCGCTGGTCTGTAGTAAAATGCGGGTACCTCACCGCCCCGTCTAAAAAGGAGACCAGCATGAAAATCGGGGTATTGGTCTGTGTGCTGATACTGGCGGGTTCAGTGACCGGCGCAGGCGTTGAGGACGGTGGTTTTGAGCAGGCACGAGCAGTCCCAAATGCGAGTAAGCCGATGTTCTTTCGGTTCACAACGTCATTCGGCAACTACACCATCGGCAACGACGGCGTGGGCGAACTCGGGTTCAATGGCAAGCGCCGTCTCTTCTATCTAAATACAAAGATTGGATTGGTCGGGCGTCTTCGGCACATCTACTTCCGCGAGTACGAGCGCGATCTTCTGCTGCTGTACCAGGTGAGTGACGGCAAGGTTTATCTTGCAAGGATGAACCAGGAATCAAAACAGATCCGCTGGCGCACGCCCGCAACCATGCCGTGTGAGGTCGAAGGTGACATGGCGCGTTGCGATGAAACGAATATCGATCTGAAGACAGGCAATCTCAAAAATGCGAACTAGCCCGCTGCTTCGTGATTTTGCGCATCCGTTTTACTGAATCGCGGATCAGTTTCTTGAGCGTCGGCACGTGAACGTCCGACAGGCGCTTGATGTAGAGACACGACTTGGCGGCGCGATGTTTGCCCAACTGCTCCATTAGATCCGCGTTCTCTTGGAAGCCCGGCAGGATGTAGAGGGTCAGATCCTGTTTGCGCGGCGAGAAGGCGGCGATGGGCCAATCGCCTTCCTGTCCGCTCGCATACTTGTAGTGGTAGCTGCCAAACCCGACGATGCTCGGTCCCCACATTTGCGGCTTGCAGCCAGTGATCTCTTCCATCATCTTCGCGACTTTAAAACAGTCTTCGCGCCGCGTTTCATCGGTAACCTGGTTGAGAAACTTTTCGACACTTGCCTTCGTCGGTTTGGTCTTGAGTTCTGCCATCTGTTGACTCCTTTAAGGTCGCGTCGTCGGATACTTGATGCCGAGTTGTTCGAGGTACGTGTCGTACTTCGAAGGATCGTAGTAAAACTTTCGCATCTGCTCGCGATACGCGTCCATGATCCGCTTGTTGAGATACGTCGGCGGTTTGTCGGTTGGCGAGATGAGCGGCTGATACTTCGTGTCTTTAGTTTGCACCTCGCGGAAATATTTCCACGCCTGGTCCACCAGCTCCGGTTTCGTCAACAGATCGATCATCGTCATGCCGACGACTTTCGCGCCGGCAACGACGCCTTTGTGCGCGATCGGCGTGGCCATGGTTACGGCGTTGGCCCAGTTGTGACCCGGCAGTCCCGGAATGTTCGAAGGGTAACGGAGCGAGATCGTCGGGACGTTCCACGACACGTCGCCGATGTCGTCCGAACCGCCGCGGTTTCGTTGTTCGTCGGGAACTGGCCCAGCGAGATCGTCGAGTTGCGTGGCCAGACCCTGCTCGCGCGACTTCAACTCTTTTTGTAGCGCTTTCGCCAGCCGCTGATCGTCTTCGCTCCACTGCGGCAGTCCGACTTGCTTGATGTTCTCGTAAGCCGCTTCCGCAACCGGACGGTTGAAGTGTTGCGGCCATGCGGATCCCAGGACGCGCGACGTGACGGTCGTGTCGGTCATCATCGCGGCGCCTTGCGCGATCTGGTCGCCGATTTCGCGCATGCGTGTGATGTGTTCGTAATCGAGCTCGCGGAAGTAATACCAAACGCTCGCGTTGCGCGGCACCACGTTCGGTTGATCGCCGCCGTTGGTGATCACGTAATGCGAGCGTTGTTGAGTGCGGAGATGTTCGCGACGGAAGTTCCAGCCGATGTCCATCAACTCGACGGCATCGAGTGCGCTGCGTCCCTGCCACGGCGCGCCTGCCGAATGCGCGCTTTCGCCTTTGAACGTGTACTCAACCGACACTAAACCAGTCGCCGACGCCTGGCCCCAGGACGTGTTGAGATTGTTTCCGACGTGCGTGAAGATCACGACGTCGACGTCCTTGAAAACTCCCTCGCGTACAAAATACGCCTTACCCGCGACGAGCTCTTCGGCGACGCCGGGCCACACCTTGATCGTGCCGGGAAGTTTGGCGCGTTCCATCTGCCGTTTGACGGCGATGGCGGCGAGTGATGTTCAGAGGCACGCCGGAGTTGTGACCTTCGCCGTGTCCGGGCGCGCCGTCGATCATTGGGTCGTGATAAGCGACGCCGGGTTTCTGCGACGCCTGCGGGATGCAGTCGACGTCTGATCCGAGGGCGATGACGGGTTTGCCGGAACCATACGTCGCGATCCACGCCGTCGGAATCCCCGCGATGCCGCGTTCAATCTTGAAGCCTTCCTTCTCGAGAACGCCGGTCAGATACTTCGACGTTTCGACCTCCTGAAACCCCAGCTCCGCGAAGCTGAAGACCATGTCGACCATGACCTGCGCTTGCTTCGACATGGCGCCGATGTCTTTGACGACCTGCGCTTTGTGATCGTTGGTAGCAGTGGCTGGTCCATTCAATAACAGAACGAGAACACAGATCGTCACGAGAAGTTTGGTCATGCGGGCTCCTTATTGAACACGGATTCGAATTTAATTCCAGTTGTACTTCTGATACTTCGGATCGGCGTCGAGCTCGTACTTCTTCAAAAACTCCCACGCGGTTTGATTGAACTTCGACGCCTTATCGTAATACCAATGATCGTGGTTCGCGATCTCGATCAAATCAACGGTGAAACCTGCTTCTTTCAAAGCGTCGCGCGTCGCGCGGACGATGTTCAGCGGGACAAGCTGATCGCTGTCGCCGATCTGCATCGAGATCGGAATCTTCCGTTTCGCCAGCTCGATGACTCGCATGTCGCCGCTTCTCAAAGCTCCGGCGTGAATGGCGACGGCCGCGAAGTACTGCGACTCCATCAGTCCCATGTGCAGCGAAAACGAAGCGCCTGCCGAATGCCCGAAAAGATACACCCGTCGCGGGTTGATTGGATACTTCGTTTTTAGCTCTTCGACGAGCTCGTGCAGGTACTCCGGACCATCCTGCGGCGATCCCCAACCGCGCAGGTTCGCCGCGTCAGGTCCGACGATGATGATGTTTTCCTTCTTCGCGTAGTCTTTCCATTTTTCAACCAGCGTCACGCCCGTGCGATTCGATCCGTGAAGCATGACGATCAGCGGCGCGGGTTCTTTGACCGTCGACGGCACGTAGAGGTAGTAGGCGCGATCTTTTCCCTTCGATTTGATCAACTCTTTCGTGATGTCGTCTTTCGCGAAGGAGGAGGAGACTGCGGCGAGCAGCAACGCAATTGCGAGTGGGATTCGCGTATTCATGGTCAACTCCTTAACTAAGGCTTTGTGACAAGCGGCAACTCGACGAAACTTGGACGACCCGGCACGTTGTAGATCCGTTGAGTAGCCTTCCGATAATCTTCGGGCTTGGCCCAGAAGATACTCTTCACAAACGTCTGCGGATTGCGATCGTAAAGCGGAAACCAGCTCGACTGGATCTGCACCATGATGCGGTGGCCCGGCAGAAACACGTGGTTCGCCGTCGGCAACGCGAATCGATAGAGCAGGGGAGTGTTCGCGGCGATCGCTTTGGGAAACTCAAAACTCTCGCGATAACGTCCGCGAAACACATCAGCCGAGATCATCAACTGATACCCGCCCATGTTCGGTTGACCCGCGACCTGATCGGGATAGACGTCGATCAGTTTCACAACCCAATCGGAGTCGGTGCCGCTCGTGGAAGCAAACAGGTTCGCGATTGGTTCGCCGCTGATCTTCACCGGCGCCGTCAAGACTTCCGACGTAAATACGAGCACGTCCGGACGTCCTGACGCCTCGCGCTGATCGTCGACCAGCCACCGAGACCAACTGTCGCATCGATCGGACGCGCGCGAAACGGCACTGGCTTCGCAGGATCCGACACGTACTCCTCGTAACCCGGCGCCGCGAACTTAGGCGTAAAGCCGCCCCAAGCTCGTGTTGAGATAAAGCGGCGTTGGTTTCACCGAACAGCCGCGCGGGCAGCCGGCGGGCCAATTCGATAGCCGGTGCCACGTGTTCGTTCCGGTTTCAAACGCCACCACCGGCGCGACGTCCGCCTTTGCCGCGCCTTCTTTCAGATACTGATCGAGAAACGGCCGCAGGATGTCGCGACGAAACGTCAACGACGTATCGCTGTTGAACTTGATCGCGCCGAGCGCACTGCCGTCGCGGATCATCTGCCCGTGATGCCATGGACCAAGCACGAGAAAGACCTTGTCGTTGTTTGTGTCTTTCGGCTCGATCGCTTTGTAGACCGCGATGTCGCCGTAGATGTCTTCCTGGTCCCACAGACTGTGCACCAGCATGACGGGAACTTTCAGCGGTTGCGCGGCGAGGATCTTGTCGACTGCCTGATCGCGCCAGTACGCATCGTACGCGGGATGTTCGAGGATCTTGCGCCAGAAGCCGACTTGTTCGAGTCCGCGGCGGCGTCCGAGTTCGCCTGCCGATCCCGCTTCCATGAACATGTCGTAATCGTCGAAGTGACTGGTCCACCACGTGACCTCGTTGGCCCGCGTTAGTTCCTGGTCGTAGATGTAACTCATGCCCTGCTGGCGAAACGCGCCATAGTGAAACCAGTCGTCGCCCATCCAACCGTCGACCATCGGGTTCATCGGCACTGAGACTTTCAACGCCGGATGCGGATTAATTAAGGCCATCAGCGGCAGAAAGCCGTCGTACGAAATACCGAGAATGCCGACGCGTCCGTTGCTTTCCGGGACGTTCTTCACGAGCCAGTCGATCGTGTCGTAAGTGTCAGTGGCGTGATCGACGTTGGTCGGGTTCTGTGGTCCATGAAGCGGGCGGTTCATGACGTAGTCGCCTTCGGAGCCGTACTTGCCGCGCACGTCCTGGACCACGCGAATGTATCCGCCTTCGACGATTACGTCGGTGGCGTTGTCGTAACCCTGAAGGACCGAAGCGAGATTGGAACTGTTGCTGTGACTGGTCAGACCGGCGGCGTCGTATGGCGTGCGCGTGAGCAGCATCGGCGCGTTGCGAGCGCCTTTCGGAACGAGGATGACGGTGTGCAACTTGACGCCGTCGCGCATCGGGATCATCACGGTGCGGCGCACGTAGTTGAAACCCGCGTTCGTCGGATTGACCTTGTCGGGTGTTTCACTGGGCAGAGTTTTAACTTGCGCTGCTACCGGTGTGACTAACAGCAGCAGTATCAGAAACGATTTCATATTCGACTGTCCTCAGTGTTTGGTAATTGAGTCAGTTTGGACAAGAGGCTACGCCGAAGGCGTTAACTAATTCCAGCCCAGGGTTGCTTCAACCCTGGGTCACAATCTTAGGTAAGCATTAAACGCTGAAAGCGTTAGACCGGGACGAACCCTTTCAGGGTTTTAATGAAGTGTTATTGTCTTAGCCCCAGGGTTGAAGCAACCCTGGGCTGCAATTAGCAAACGCCTTCAGCGTATCTGTTCAACGATACTCACTCACTACTTCAGTATTTGACGAATTCAAACTTCAGCCGGACGCTCAGCCCCTGGCTGTTGAAGAACGTTCCGAACTGCCGGCTGTCGAGGTTGTTCTGAACGTCGCGCGGGTTCCAGTGGTTCGTGATGTTGAAGATCGTCATACCGGCGCGCCCGCGATACTTCTTGCCGCGAAACGGAATCGTGAGTCCTTTCGTGACGAGCAAGTCGAACGACATCAGCGAAGGGAAGCGGCCGCCTTCGTTGCGTGGCCCGACGAAGTCCTGCTGCTCGTTCACCAATGAAAAAGGAAAACCGCTGCGCCAGTCGACCACCGGTGTCGCAACCACGTCGAACGGCAATACAAACTCACCCCAGAAGAGCATCCGGTTGGGCACGTCAAACGGTTGTTTCGCGAACTCGTCCGGACGAATGACCGCTTGTTTCAGATTGCCGAAGTAGTGGTTGAAGTCGTTCAGGTTGCCGCGCGCTTGTGATCGCACGTACGAAAGAAAGATGTTGCGACCTTCCTGAAAACGGAAGCGGGCGACGGCCTGCAACTCTCGATAGCGTGACCGTCCAGAGTTTAGCAGCAATAGCCGTCCGGTGTTCAGTGTCGCCGCGTCTGCAACGGGTTCGAGGACGAAATCGCGGCGCGTGCTGCGTTCTTCGTAACCAAAGCGCAGCATGAGTCGTTGATTCACTTCGTGATCGACCTGGGCGTTCCATGCGAGGCTGTAAGGGTTTTTCAAATCAGATGGCGCGGTGTTGAGAAAGAGGCGTGGACCATCGATGACGGTTGCGCCGTTATTTGCAAAAGTAGTGACGACGAAGTCCTGGTACTGTTCGAACGACCCGACGTTGAGTGGAATCTTGTCGTAGAACAGACCGATGCCGCCGCGAACGATCGTGCGGCCGTTTGCGGCGGGAATAAGTACGAGGCCGAGACGAGGTGCGAAATTGTTGTTGGCGCCGATCAGATCGCGGTCGTACCGCAGACCGAGATCGAACACGACGCGCTGGTTCACGATCCACTTGTTCTGCACGAACGCTGAGATCTCGTTCTGGTGTCGCGAAAGATCTCCCGTGCCCGCAAAGTTGATCTGCTGATACCGTGTTCCATCTGCGCGAATGATGCTGACGGGCGTGCTGCGATCGCTGCCGTCGAATGACGTGTAACTGTAGTTCACGCCGACTTTGAGCGCGTGTGAACCGCGCCAATTGACCGGTGCGAGATTGTAGATTTCGAGCAGCTCGTAGCGACGGCTTTCACGATGCTGGCGGTCGAACCAGCCGCCGAAGTTTCTGTCCGGCGCGATCTGATAAGGCGCGCCACTGTTGCCGAAGATGTCGCCGTCAAACTGCTTGACGCTGAAACTCGACTGCAGCAGTCCGCCGGATTTAAACGTCGCCTGTTCGTTGAACGCGAGGAACCAGCCGCGCTGGTGAAAGTTCGCCGTCGTATCTGACGGATTGAAAGTGTTGAGATTGAAGTAGGCCTGCTTCTGCGGAAAGATCGAGAAACTCGCCGTCAGACGGTTGTTTGAATTGATGACGTAATCGAGACGCGAAAACGAATCGAAGCTTTCGCGCTGGATGTCGCGCTGACGTTCGTTGAGATCTTCAAGGCTCGGAACGTTCGTGCGCACGAAGCGGTATTCAAGGCTTTGAAAGAAGAACAGTTTGTCTTTCTTGATTGGCACCGCCGACGGCGATGCGCGGCGTCGCGGCGCCGATGCCGAAGATCGAACCGTCGCGCCAGCGGGGACGTGGAAGCACGCCGGTGAAGAGATAGCGCAAATCGTTACTTCCGGAGCGAGTTTCGATCGTCGTCACTGCGCCGGTGAACTTACCGTACTCGGCCGAATATGGATTCGAGTGGACCTGAACGGTCTCGACTGCTTCGAGTGGCAGTTCGATCGCCGGTGTGCCGGTCCATGGATCTGTAACGTTCAGACTCGACACGAGAATGCCGCTCTGACTCGGTCGTGTGCCTTTGATGTTCAGGTTGCCGTCTGGACCACGCACGACTCCGGGCAACAACGGCAGCGCGTCCTGAAACTTCTGATCGATGAGCGGCGCGTCACGCAGCGATTGCTGAGTGATGACTGAAGGTGTCGTCGATTCTGTTCGACTGGCTTCAGTTCGATCGTCGGTGACGGTGACTGTTTCGGTAAGCGGCAGCGGTTGTAACAGCGCGTCGTGTTCGACGGTCGCGTCGATCTGAATGCTGATCTTGTGTTCGTATTTTTTGAAGCCCTGAAACTCGACTGACAGCACGTACTCGCCTGCGAGTAGACCGGTGAAACTGTAAGCGCCTTCGAAGTCGGTGACGGTCTGGAGTTTTTTGTCTCCGAGTCTGTCACCGCTGAGATTCACGACGACGCCCGGAAGTGCTCTCCGTTGATCGGGTATGTCGGCAACGATTTTGCCTTTGATACTGCCGCCCTGCATCGGAGCGGCGGCAACAATAAAGAAGGTAATGAGTGCTGCGAGGGTTCCCGTAATTCCTTGTAACATCGGCGATAGGGTAACACGGATTAAAAGTGGTGGTAGTCCACTCTGCAGACGTGCCTCAAATACGCCGAAGGCGTTCGCGAATTAGAGCCCAGGGTTGCTTCAACCCTGGGTAAACGATCCATTGAGTCTTAACTCTGAAGGAGTTCGAATTGCAAACAAAACGCTTTCAGCGTTCGTTTCACGTGGTTTACTGTCACCCAGGGTTGCGGCAACCCTGGGCTCTAATTAGCGAACGCCTTCGGCGTAACAGGTTCGCGTAACAAGTGATGTTCGGCGTAACAGGTTCGGCGTAACGGTGGTTGACATCCGAAGGGCCAGGGGATATAAGCCTGACACTTAGCCCAGTTGAAAAAAGGAGTTACCCCCATGAAAAGCATTGCATGCGCTTCGATTGCTGCCTTGCTGCTAGTGAGTCTCGCATTCCCAGGCCTGACTCGCGCATACAAAGATGGTCCATCAGCCACTGGTTCGTTTCAGTTCACGCTTGAAGATGGACCGATCCGAAATCTTGAATTCAACGCCCGCGTTCAGAACAACGGTAACACCGTCGGCCAGATGACGTTCAGCGATCAGGCGGCAACGCCCGTTCCCGATCCGGACAACCCGCCGACCATTATTAGTCCGGGCGTCGTCGTAACGGCAAAATTCGACTGTTTGCAGATAACGGGGAATCGCGCCGTGATGAGCGGACTCATCTCCGAATCAAACATTGCCGCCGCGCTCGGATCGCGCGTGTTGCTTGTGGTTGAGGACAACGGTGAGGGCGTGAACATCCCGACGCTCGACAAGCTCACGTGGGGCGTTTACCAAACTTCAGCGCAAAGCTGGATACCGAAAGACGCTGAACGCGAGGACGACAACGGCGCCAGCCTGACGTGGATCGCGAAGGACGCCGAGCGTGATGACGACGTCGGCGTGCCGTCAAATCAGAGCAAGACGATTGGCTGCCAGAGTTTTCCGCTTTCGTCGTACTCGTTCGTCGATATCAAACACGGCGGCGGCAACGTTCAAGTGCAGCCCTAAGGGAAATGCGGATTGCGGATTGCGAAATGCGGGATTCTTTCAATTCGCAATTCGCAATTCGCATTTCGAAATTCCCTTCTTCTTTTCCGACCGCGAACAGACTCTCCGCTGATCGCACGTACATCACGCCATCAGACAACGCCGGCGTAGCCATCAAAAGTTCTCCCATCGTATTCGTTGCGATATGGGAGAACTTCTGACCGGCCGCAACCACCACGATCTCTCCGTCTTCATTCGACAAATAGATCTTTCCGTCAGCAGCAACAGGCGACGCGCTGAAACCGCTGCCGATCACCGGCAGACGCTGGCGATACACCTCGTCACCAGTCTTTAAGTTGTAAGCGTCGAACGTGCCGTTGTTCGCGAGCACATAAAGGATGCCGTCGTAGATCAACGGCGTCGGCATGTACGAACCGCGTCCGGTGCGACTCCAGATGACCGTGTCGCTACTCGTTTTGCCGTCGGGAAGTGTAATGTCGCCACGCGCGCCTGGTTTCAAAACGAAGATCGGCCGTTCTGGTCCACGTCCACTCACAACCACGAGCACGTCGTCGGCGAAGATCGGAGTCGGCGCAGTGATCTTCGAGCTGCGACCGAGTCGCCACAGCTCTTTGCCGGTGCGCGGATCGTAACCACGAATGAAGTTCGACGCGTTTGTTACAAGCTCCTCGCCTTTTGAGGTACTGACGACGGTGGGCGAGCCCCACGAAGGAATCTCATCGCGATCAGTTTTCCAAACCGTCTCGCCGGTCTTTGCATTCAAGCGCGATCATGAACGAATCGGCTTGCGTGTCGCACTGGAGGATGACGAGGTCTTTCCAGATGATCGGCGAACTGGCGGTGCCCCATTCGTAAGTCGGAATGTCGTAAGCGCCCGCGTCGAGCCGTCCGAGATCGACTTTCCAAAGGAAACGGCCGTTAACGTCGTACGTGTAAAGTCCTTGCGATCCGAACCACGCGACGACGATGCGACCGTCAGTCGCGGGCGTCGAATTCGCGTACGTGGCTTTGATGTGACGCTTCTCGCGCGGCTCGCCCTGAAACGCGACTCGTTCCCAAACGATCTTTCCCGTCTGCTTGTCGAGCGCGTAGATCATCCATCGCTGCTGCGACTGATCTTTCGACGCATCACCGTCGCCGTAGAGTCCCGGTTTAAACGTCGCTTTCGGATCGCTGCTGACTGCGCTGGTGACGTAGACGCGTTTGCCCCAGACAATCGGGCTCGAGTGTGCGAGACCGGGAATCTTCGTGTGCCAGAGAATGTTTTCGCCGGTCTTGCCGTTCCACTGATCAGGCAGGTTCTGTCCTTCGGCAACACCCGACGCTTGCGGTCCACGAAACGATGGCCAGCTTCCTTTCACCGGCGCCGCTTTCAGTCGCGACGACGCACGCTCGCCGGCCGTGAGCTTTATTTGTCGTGGCGGGATGACGACGGTCTCGCTTGCGGGCCGCCACACGCTGCGATCGATAATCATCTTTCGCGGTCTGCACTCGTCGGCAATCACATCGAACGACATGCCTTTGCCCTGCAGGTTCACGCGGTACTTTCCGGCGCGATCGCAACCACCTGGACCACCGCTCGTCGCGAGTTCCATTTCATCCCCGGTCTTCTTCCAGGTACCGTTGAGTTTGGGCCATCCCTGGCCTTCGAGCGTAAACGTGCCGCCGGGATCGAAACGCGCGTTGAACGCGCCAAACTTCATGGGATCCGAAGGCAGATCGGAAGCAGCCGCTTTCTTCTGGTGCTTCTCGATGTACTTCTTCGCAAACTCGACGAGGTGTGCGCCTTCGCGCAGGTTGCCGATCTTGTTTGCCTCGGCTTCGGCGTCTTCAAACTTCCAACCGTCGCGCAGAACACGTCTAATCAACCAGAATCCGGCAACGCGAATCGCCGCGGTGCAATGGATGAACGCCGGGCGATTCGCCGGGTCGTCGGTGATCTTCAGAAACTCCGTCACCTGTTCATCTTTAGGATCGCGGTATACGACCGGAATGTTGAAGTAGCGGAGTCCGAGTTCCTTTGCCTTTGCTTCCTCTTCCTCGGCGCGGTGTTCGGTGGGTTGACGCAGGTTGATAATCGCCTTCACACCTTCCGACTTGAGTTTCTCGAGATGTTCGAGGCGCGGCTGTCCGCCCGTGCAGAACTGCTCATTGACGCGCATGAAGTTTCTTATCTGACCGGGATCGTCCTGCGCCTTCGCCACTGACATGCAGAACAGGGCGATCGACACGACGGTAATTAGGTTTTTCATCCGTTATCTCCTGCTGCGGAATATTATAGGCCGAGCACGACGCGCGCAATCACTGGCGAGTTTGCGAGTAGCATCGTCAACCAGGTGCTTTTGCGGTGCAGATCTTCCGCCAGGTACAGCATGCGTGGCGGAAAGTAGACCAGGAACGCGATGAAAGTCAGAAAGCCGATCCGGCCAATGAGTTCTGCGACTCCGGATGGTGGTCCAAGTGGCAAATCCGTCAGCAGGTTCCACGCAACCTGGAACAGGAGCATGTTTACGAAGATGCAGATGTCGCCGAGAAGCTCGCTTTCCGGCCGTTGCAGGAATTCGCTTTTCGGCGGCCTCTGGGGTGGAGAGAAGTAGCGATAGATCAGGTAGGTTTGGAAGATTGTCAGGAACAGTCCGCCGAATAGGAGCGGCAGGAAGTACGCGCCGTTTTCCATCAATGCGCGGCCGAAGAGAAGGTCGCCGAGCCCGGCGACGACTGCCGACATCAGCACGATGTTCAGACAGAAATAAAAGATCGGATTGAAGAGACAACCGTACCCTCCGTCGTACTCGGTGTCGAAACTTTTGTTCGCTTGTTTCCACCGTTGATGAAAATGCCATCGTTTGAGGACGGCGCCGGCGGCGGGGAGGACCAACATGCCGAGGGCTATCAGGGAAAGCGCGAGTTTCGCGAGAGGTTGTTCGGCGGAAACGTAGCTGAAGAGATCGATGAACAATCCCGTCAGCTTTCGCATCAGAAAGAGGTTTGCTACGAAGACCACGAGGTCCAACAGCAACCCTCGATTTGATTCACTGAACAGATTGGCGAGAGCGTAACGCAGGTCGGGGCGCTTCATCCGGTTTATCGGGTAGTGTCGTAGTCTGGACCGCGAACGGTAGTATTGTAGTCTGAACCTCGAACGGTAGTATCGTAGTCTGAACTTCGAACGGTAGTATTGTAGTCTGAACTTCGAACGCCGAAGGCGTTAGCTAATTCCAGCCCAGGGTTGCTTCAACCCTGGGTACCATTCCAGCAACAGTGATAACACTGAAAGTGTTCGACGCGATGGGAACTCCTTCAGAGTTCAAGAGTTTTTGTTACAACCTACCCAGGGTTGAAGCAACCCTGGGCTCGCATTAGCCAACGCCTTCGGCGTACCTGAAAGGAACAACTGCATCGCCCTTGAACGGAACGCATACCCTGCGGAATGCAGCCCTTGAACGGCTCGCCTTAGCTGTATCGCCCTTGAACGGAACTGCATCGCCACGCGTTTATCGGGTCAACTGACGGTACTTAATGCGGTGTGGTATTTCCGCTGCCGTTCCAAGGCGTTCTTTTCTGTCGGCTTCGTAATCCGAGTAGTTCCCTTCAAACCAGAAAACTTTGCTGTCGCCTTCGAAAGCGAGAATGTGTGTGGCGATGCGATCGAGAAACCAGCGATCGTGCGAGATCACCACTGCGCAACCGGCAAAGTTTTCGAGTGCTTCTTCGAGCGCGCGCAGCGTGTTGACGTCGAGATCATTCGTCGGTTCGTCGAGGAGTAAAACGTTCGCGCCTTCCTTCAGCATCTTCGCCAGGTGCACGCGATTGCGTTCGCCGCCCGAAAGCATCCCGACTTTCTTCTGCTGATCCGATCCGGAAAAATTGAAGCGCGCGACGTAAGCGCGTGAGTTGACCTCGCGATTGCCCAGTTTCAACATGTCGTCGCCGCCGGAGATCTCCTCCCAAATTGATTTCTGCGGATCGAGTGTGCGGCTCTGATCGACATAGGCGAGCACGACTGTGTCGCCTTTGCGAATCGTACCTTCGTCCGGTTCTTCCTGTCCGGTGATCATGCGAAACAACGTCGTCTTGCCCGCGCCGTTTGGACCAATCACGCCGACGATGCCGCCCGGCGGCAGCGCGAACGTCATGTCTTCAACCAGCAAGGTTCTGGCCATAAGCCTTGCTTACGTCGTCTGCTTCGATCACGACGTTGCCGAGACGTGGCCCGGCGGGAATGTGAATCTCGAGATCTTCGCGACGCTTTTCAGTTTCCTGGCGCAGCAGATCTTCGTACGAGTTGATTCGCGCTTTGCCTTTCGCGTGCCGCGCTTTCGGCGACATCCGAATCCATTCCAGCTCGCGCTGCAGTGTTTTCTGTCGTTCACTTTCCGACTTTTCTTCGCGTCGCAATCGCTCCTGCTTTTGTTCGAGCCACGACGTGTAGTTGCCTTTCCACGGAATGCCCTGGCCGCGATCGAGTTCGAGAATCCAGCCGGCGACGTTGTCGAGAAAATAACGATCGTGAGTGACGGCGATGATCGTTCCGGCGTAACTCTGCAAGTGATGTTCGAGCCACGCGACTGATTCTGCGTCGAGATGGTTCGTCGGTTCGTCGAGCAACAGGATGTCAGGCTTTTGCAGGAGCAGCCGGCAGAGCGCGACACGTCGACGTTCGCCGCCCGAGAGAACTTTGACGGACGTCTCTGGCGGCGGACAGCGCAGTGCGTCCATCGCCATTTCGAGACGCGAGTCGAGATCCCACGCGTCCTGCGCGTCCAGTTTTTCCTGCACCTCGCCCTGGCGTTCGAGCAGCGCCGACATCTCGTCGTCACTCATCTCTTCGCCGAACTTCGCGTTGATCTCTTCGAACTCTTTCAGCAGGTCGACTGTTTCCTGCACCGCTTCTTCCACGACCTCGCGCACGGTGCGCGCGTCGTCGAGCAGCGGCTCCTGTTCGAGATAGCCGACGGTGAAGCCGGGCGAGATCACCGTCTCGCCGTTGAAGTCCTTGTCGACGCCCGCGAGTATGCGCAGCAGCGACGACTTCCCCGATCCGTTCAAACCGATGACGCCGATCTTCGCGCCGTAGAAGTAAGAGAGATAAATGTCTTTAAGGACCGGCTTCTTGTCGTAAAACTTGCTGACGCCGACCATCGAATAGATGACTTTGTTTGGTTCTGTGCTCATGGATAGATTTCGAATGATAAAACAGCGAACGCTAATCAGGAAGCCGGGATTCTCCTTGACAGAATCCAGTCCAAGGGCTAGGTTTACACCGCCCTTTTCACCGCTGAGCCTCATAATCACGTAGCTATGACACTTCCTCGTCTCGATCGTTGCTCCCGACTCTTTCAAACCCATGTATAAGAAGAGACGACTTGGACCAGTTCTGCTCGGAGCCGCGAAGGCGCACGACCATTACAACGCGGTGCATGCGTTCATAGGTGGAACAGGCGCTGTCGGCGGTGCATCTCTGCTGCAAATGTTGTCGATGTATGCAGAGATGTTTTCGATAACGAGCCCACACCCGGATGAAGTGCCCATCCTTTTGGCTACCGGTCGAAGCGACGATGAAATTCACTGGTTCACAAAACGGCTGTATCGCGCGCTCGAATCGGCGTACGGTTCTGAGAACAAGCCGGAGCGAATCCGCTCCGGTTACATGACGCACTACGGCGCGTTCGTGGCAATGGAACGTTTCAACGTCGCCTTGTTGGAAGAGATCAGCGCCTCGCTCAGATTGAAACCCGAGGAACGGGCAGCAGCAATTGAGAAGGCAATAGGAGAGTTTCGGGCCCGTTTGGAAATGCCGACCGAAAGCGTACTCGACGTTCTCTCGAAGGTGTTGAAGGAGTCACTTCCGATTAGCCGGTTCCTGAAGCGTTATGCGGAAAAGTATCGGCCTGGAGTCGAAAAACCTTACCGGTCGGTGCTCATCGGCATACCGATCCCGAGTCTTATCGCCTATCACCACGACGCCCTCGACGCGCTTGTGGAGCACGTCGCAGCTATCAAGCAGGCCGATCTCGAAACGTTAATAGATGCATTCGTGATCGCGCTGCGCGACGATTTCAAACACGTGCAGGACACGCTGGCAGACAATGTCATGATTGCTCACACCACCGGTGTCGGAGGCATGTACGACGTCGATGGAGTCGAAAAATTCATTCGCCTGGGTTTCGCACACGCCGCCCAGGATCAGGCATTACTCGAGAAGCATCGGTTCGCCGACAAGTTAACAACCCTGTATGCCGGCAGTGACATCAAGACGATGGTTACCGCGGCGGCAATCGGTATCGATGAGATTCGAATCAGGGAAAAGGTGCCGCTACACGGCCAACTCTCCCGCATGCTCTTTAACGAGAAGCGAGAATTGTTTCCCGATTCAAAAAAGACTCTCCCACGCGAAGCCAAAGCCAGTAAGCGCGCGGGCGGTCCACTGCCGGCTCGACAGTTTGTGATGGTCCATAAACCGGTTACCGTGCGGTTAACCCATCCTAGTCATAAGCTTCTGGACTTCGACAAGGGTGAGGAATTTAGGCCGCGGTACATACTGCGTAGCGGAGAGAACGGATTCTTCAGTGTCGCGAATGCCGAAGCTCTGTATCGTACGATGCGAGTAGCGTCGGCGAGCGAGTTGGGCCACGTGCTCGCAAGCGTCGGATTGTTTGGCGATGACCCGGGCTCGCCATGGTTCAAAGACGGCATCTGCTACTACACAGAAACCGACAACTCCCGTCAGGTGTTCGACTTTCTAGCGCAACCCTCACTGATGGAAATGCAGTTGACGGGACTCGAACCCATGGCGCTTCAGGATCTGGGTTCGTCAAAACATCAGGGCGAACTTCACACGCTTGCTCTCCTGATTCTTCTGCACCGACTGCGTACGGTCGACCTGGATGCGTTGGATCCTTACGTCGATCCCAACAATTTCGATGCCGCGCGGTTCTTTGTCGAACGATCACGCGCATTGACTTTCGAGGACATCGAGAGCTGGAATCTGAAGAGCACGGCGGAGGATCTCGCCATCCTGGTTTCTGCGGACAGCCCTGAAGACTTGCTCAAACTGCGTCCGTTAATGCGGCGAAGTTTATTCGAGAAAAAAGATCAGGCAGTGCGCATGGTATTAAAAACGGCGCTTTCAGCAGTTTGGTCGATTCCGTCGCTGGGTTCCCCAATCGTTTTTGATCGCGGCACAGAATCGTTCATGCGCAGCGGGTATTTTGTTGCGCCGCTCAATCTGCTCATGACCGAGAGCGTCACGGTTGATAACTGGTTTCACGACCAGCACCATGAGTGTAGAACGCGGTGCTCCCTCGAAACATTTCGCGACTTCCATATTTGCGATCGTGGATTCATCGATTTGCGGCCACACGCAATCGTGTCGAGTGCGCGGCGCGCTGATGAGGACTTAGAGGCGCGAGTTCGTTGTGTCCATGACGAAGACGATCTGCGCAGGTGCCTGGCAGAGATCACTCCATACACGTACTTCACAACGTGCGGCCTGCTCGCGATCCTGTTTCGACTTCGCGGTCTTTACCGTTTTCTACGCGAGGGCATGCTCGAGTTGGGAACGTTTCACGAGTCGCGCTGGCAAATGCCGCGAGACGAGCATGGACACATCATCGTTCTTCCCGGTGCGGTTGAAGCGTTTCGAATGGTTTCCGAAGGACTCGACAAGACAACGGGGACCGAGCGGATTGACGGAATCTGGGGTTATGAGCGACGTCCGGTGCCCGATCGGCGCGACACAATTCCGGGACTCAAGAATCAGAATTGATCTTCAGCAACTGGCGCGCATGACGGCGCGCGGTCTCGGTGATTTCGGCGCCCGTCAACATGCGCGCAAGCTCTTCGACGCGGCCCGCGCGGTTGAGTTTTGAAATATCGACTTGCGTGCGGCCGTCGACGACGGCTTTTTGAACTGCAAGATGGCTGTCGGCGAAACGGGCGATCTGAGGTTGATGAGTCACGCACAAGACCTGGTTAGTTTCCGCCAACTTGCGGAGCTTGATGCCGACCGCTTCGCTGACGCGTCCGCCAATTCCGGAGTCGATCTCGTCGAAGACGATCGTGCGAGGAAACTCGGTGGCGTTCGCGACTGTTTTCAGCACCAGCATCAAACGCGATGCTTCGCCGCCTGATGCGACGCGAGCGAGCGGTTTCAGATCCTCACCGACATTCGCTGAAAAATAGAACTCGATCTGATCGATTCCTTTCGGGCCTGCAGAATCGCTCGTTTCCGATACCTGCACCTGGAAACGCGCGCGTTCCATCGCCAACTCGGCGACACAACTCTCCACCGTCTTCTCGAATCGTTTCGCAGCGCGCACGCGTTCACGATGTAACTTCCCCGCGCGATCGAGATAACGACTCCGTGCCGCCTCCACCTCAGCGCTTAACTCCTGCTCGCGTTCATCCGACGTCTCGATCTGCCGCAAACGATCTTCCGAGCGTGCGAGATGTTCGAGTGCCGCCTGGATCGATCCGCCGTACTTGCGTTTCAGCCGCGAAAGCTCCGCCAGTCGATCTTCAACCTCCGCCAGACGCACCGGTGAGAACTCCAGCTTGTCGGCAAAGTCGCGCAGCGAGAACGAAAGGTCCTCCAACACTGCACGCGCACTTTCCAAGCCCTCCAGGTAATCGCTGAAACTGGATTCGTACTCCGCCAACTCTGTCGACGTCTTTCAACGTTTGCCGGACACGCGCCAACGCGGCGTCATCATCCTCGTAAATCCGCCCGTAACTCGACTGAGAAAGCGCCGTCAGCTTCTCGACGTTCCCCAGCCTCCGCCGCTCTTCTTCCAAACGCTCATCCTCGCCGATCACCAACTGCGCGCGTTCGAGCTCATCGATCTGAAACTTCAGCGTGTCGACCAACTGAAACTTCTCGGAATCATCACGTCGCAACGCATCGAGTTCCCGCTGCACCGCTGTCCACGAACTGTGCGCCTCGGCCACTTCATCGCGTAGTCCATTGCCGATCGCAAACGAATCGAGCAACTCCAGATGCGTGTGCGGATTGAAAAGCGTTTGCTGGTCGCCCTGGCCGTGAATGTCGACCAGAAACTCTCGCAACTCGCGCAGCAGCGAATTCGTCGCGAGTTGATTGTTGATGAAGATCTTGTTGCGGCCAGTTGCTGAGAGCTCGCGTCGGATGATGAGCTCTTCAGACGAAGCGTCGGCCACACCCGCATTCTCGAGCAGCCGTTCGAGACCAGGATTTGGACCAAGCAGAAACAAGCCCTCGATCGATCCACGCTCAGCGCCCGACTTCAACAGGTCGCTCGTAAAGCGTCCGCCAATCAGCACACCAAGCGCGTCGACGATGATCGACTTGCCCGACCCAGTCTCGCCCGTAAGCAGATTAAGACCAGGTTCAAACTCAACTTGAAGCTCGTCGATCAGCGCGATGTTGGAGATATTGAGGAATTGAAGCATTCCGGCGCACAGATTACGCAGATATACACAGATTGGCAATCTGTATATTCTGCGTAACCCGCGCGCCGGGGCTGGTTAGAAGCTGTAACGCAAGGCGAACTGCATTACGCGTCCCGCTTTGGTTTCACCCAAAGGGGTTTGAGTAGAGGTGAACTTGCCGAAGTCCGAAGTCGGGCTACTCGATCCGGGTACGAAGGGATCCGTTCCCAAACTCAAGTCGGAAATGGTCAAGCCATCAAACCGTTGAGTGTTGGTAACGTTGAAGACCTCCCACCGGAATTGTAGTTGCTGACCTTCCCACGGCATGTTGAACGTCTTGTACAGTCCCATGTCGAGCGAGATGTAGCTCGGCGCCCGCAGTACGTTGCGATCGCCAACTTCGCCCGGACGAGCCGGACGGAAGCTGCGATACACCGCAGTCGGGATCGCTGAAGATGTTCGGCGAACCTTCCCTCGTCGGCGACGACTGCACCGGATTCACCCGCTGACCGTTCGACTGAACGTTCCAGTTAGTGGCCCAGACGCAGCAATCGAACGGCGTTTGAATCGGCAGTCCAGTGTTCCAACGGAAAATGCCCGTAGTTTGCCAACCACCGATTACCTGGTTGACGAAGCCGTTCGAGCTGTTGAAAAAGCGCTTGCCGCGGCCGAAGGGAATTCCGACGACCCAGTTCGCGTTGATGATGTGACGGGCGTCGAAATCCGACGAAGCGTAGTTCAGATCCGGGTCCAAAGCATTAACGATGAACGCGGTTCCGTAGCTCGTGGAGTTCTGAAGTCCCGACGCATTGTCGAGCGAATGACCGTAGGTGTAGTTGAAGTCAAACGTGATGTCGTCGCGGAGTCTTTCTCGGAAGCTGACTTGCAACGAGTTGTAGTTTGACCTCGCGACCGTCGAGAACGCCGATAGTGCCGCAAACTGCGGTTGATAGAACACGTTGTTGAAGCGTGCCGGCCCACCGCCGAATGGGCACGTGGTGCATGACGGACTGTCGTCCCAGAGCAATTGCAGGAACGTGTAGTCGATCAGATCGCCGCCACCCAAAGCTCCCGGCGCGATAAACGCGTAGGCTGCCTGTGTTGGCGTCAACGAAGTGTCTCCCCACCATTCAGGCATGAACGGGAAGAAGTTGTTGAAGAACGGAATGTCAGGAATAGAGGTGATCTCAGCATTCGCATAACGGAAATCGACCAACTGATTTATTGCCTGATAGTAGGTCGTTCCCGATTGAGGATCGCGAATGTTATTCAACTGCATGATGTCGCGCGAGGCGAGCAGGCTTCGTGCAAAGCGGCCAACGTAGCTGACTTCAAACGACAAACCTTTGCCGATCTCGCGGCCGTAGGAGAGGTTCAAGCTGTAGTTGTACGGCGTCGTGATGCCCTGGTCCAGCGACGTCTCGATGCGTTGATCTTCATCAGACGCAACCGTCAGCGGGAACTGTAACGTCGTCGGAATCGGACCGGACGCACCGGGGAAGTCCAGTTGCTCGAACGTCGGGATTGAGACCGCCGAAGAGTGGACCAAGCGAACCGGTCACGTCGAACGTATTCGCGTTGATGTTACGCGCGGAGGTGAAGCCGGCGAGGTTGTTCAGGTCGAAGTTGACTGCCAGCGCGCTGCCGATGCGATCGTACGACATACGGAAGCCGCCGCGAATCACGCTCTTGCCTTCGCGACCGAAAATCCGGCCAAACGTGTTGTCGCCAAAATCCGGCGACCAGGCAACGGAAACGGCCGGCGCCCAGTTGTTCCAATCCTGTTCGTAGTAACCCGGCGCGTTGTTCGCCTTGCCGCCGAGAATGAACGTGATCGGATCGTTGAAGGATGAGCCGTTGAACGAGCTCTCCACTCGCTGGTTGAAATAATCGGTCAGGTTCATGTTCGGAATGACCTGGAGTCCGTTCCGTTCGTAGACCGGAGTCGAAGTGGACCAGCGGATGCCGTAGTTCAACGTCAGGTTTGGACGCATACGCCAGGAATCCTGGAAGTAGCCTTCGTACTCCTGGGTGGCGAATGATCGATCCGTAGGTACGCCGACTTGCTGGAGTTGACCGCTGCCGTCGTAGACGAGATTCGCACTGTATTGCGAATAGCGGCCGATGACGGAAGCCAACGCATCACGCAGGTCATTCTCATTGATGAAATCGGTGAAACCCTCGGTGATCACCGCGCCTGAGGCGTCGTAGAACGACGGATTGATGATCGCCTCGTCAAATGACGCACCCAGCGAATTGCGGTTGTTCTGGATCAGACGGATATTGCCGCCGAATCCGAACGTGTGATTGCCTTTGATCCACGAAACGTCGTCGACGAAGTTGTGGACCGGCGTTGTTCGTCGCAGCGTGCGGTGGAAGCCGGACGGCGAGAAGATGAAGCGGAAGTTGACACGGTTTTCATTCGAATCGCCGCCCTGGGTAAACGACGCGCGGGTGAAGCCGTAGTTGAAACGGTTGACGACCGAGTTCGTCGCGGTCCAGATGTGACCGAACGCGATGCCTTTCGGATGGTTCCACGACGTCAACGCAGGCGAGTCGGGGAGACACTGAATGTTGTCACCCGGGACACTGCAATCGGGCGAGAAATAGACCGCCCTCGTGACGAGGTCGTTCTGGTAGTTCCCGCGCACGAAGAGCGTTTGCCTATCGGTGAGGTTGAAATCGAGCCTCGCGATGTAGGTGTTCAATTCCGTCGGCGTGCGAGCGTTGAAACGAAAACCGCCCGTGTTCAAGCCGTCGCCGGTGGTCGTGTCATTTACCGGGTAGCGAGCAGCCGCAGCGGCGAGGAAATTCAGCGCGTCCTGGTTGATTCCGGGGTTAGCGCCGACCGATGCGTAGGTCGCGTTGATTTCCGCAGTTGTCAAACAGTTCACGCCTGACGGTGTTCCCGCCGGACAGTCGGGATCGCTGAATCCGCTATCAGTGCGATAGCGAACGATGCCCTGTCCGAGCGTGGGTAAGGGAACTTCACGAACGACGGACGTCGCCGTCGCTTCGCGGAATCCTTCGTAAGTGAAAAAGAAGAACGCGCGATCGTTCTTGATTGGTCCGCCAACCGAACCGCCGAAGATGTTGCGCAGCAACTGCGGTCGTTCGACGCCGGCGGCATTGTTGAAGAAGTCGTTCGCGGTCGTGACGGTGTTGCGATGGATCTCGAACAATGATCCATGCCACTGGTTCGATCCGGAGCGCGTAACGAGTGAAACCTGCGCGCCCGAGGAGCGTCCCTGTTCGGCGTTTGGATTGGTTGTCGTGACGCGAAACTCCTGTAAGGAGTCGCGGGTCACTCGCAAAACGCTCGCAAACGCTTCGTCTGTAATAACGTCGAGACCGTCCTGTTGTTCGTTGACGTCGACTCCGTCGAGTGTGATGTTCGACTGGTCGGCGCGTCCACCGTTCACGGCGCCGGCGCGAGTGACACCCGGTTGCAGCGACAGCAGTCCGACAACGTTGTTGGCGTTGAGTGGCAGCTCGGTAATGCGCCTGCGCTCAAACGAATTTCCCAGGCTCGCATCGCTGGTATTTATTGCGGCTTCGGCTGCCGAAGTAACGTCAACTGTTTCTGATACAGCGCCTATTTCGAGTTGAACGTCGCGAACTATCGGGGTGTCGACAAGTGCCTCGAGGCCCGACGCTGCGGCTGTTTTAAAACCCTGCGCCGATACTTCGAGTTTGTAGGTACCAGGAGGAATGGCGGTGAAAACGTAGATGCCGTCCTCATTGGTAGTTTGCGTGCGCGTAAAGTTTTTGTCCGGATTCGTGAGGGTGACATTCGCGCCTGAGACGAGATTGCCATTCGGATCCTTCACGGTCCCGCGCACCGTGGAGCCGCCCGACTGACCGTACGTGATCGTGGCAGCGAGCATCAGAGAAAGCAGTGAAGTGAGTTGGAGAAAACTTCTGATTTTCATAAACACTTCTCCGTGATTTGTTTTGAAGAGATTGGGGGAGACAAAAGATGCAACTTTTGCGACGCAGAAAGTGTTCCAATTTGAGTAGAGTGATTTCTACTTAGGAATTTGCATCGATCGGTGAGGCTGGTGGATCGATGAGACGTAAACGAGTCCAAAAACTCATGAACATTGCCGATTTTGAACTACGAATGCTTGAATTGTTGGTACGGAAAATCAAATGCCCTTCAATTTGATCGATGTTTTGCTCGTGGTACTGGTTGGATTGAACCTGCTTAACGGTTATCGCCGCGGGTTCATTCTCGGCGTGCTCGATCTCGCGGGTTGGGTGCTGAGTCTGCTTGCTGGTCTGCGTTATTACGAACCAGTTGCGCGATGGTTGGGACCGCGCATTGAGTTGTGGTCTGAAATGTGGGACCAGCCGATTGCTTTCATTCTCGTTGCGTTGATTATAGGAGTGTTGGTTCACCTTCTCGGTTACGCGTTGCTGCGACGGCTGTCGCCCGAAGTGCACGAACGACCGGCTAACCAGGCGCTGGGTTTACTACCGGGACTCGCGAACGGTCTCATCACCGCGGCGATTATCTCAGCGTTGTTGATGGCGATTCCGCTGAGTGAAGGCCTGAGTGAACGCACGCGCGAGAGCGCTGTGGCGAATCGCCTCGCTGGTTACGCGCAATCGCTCGAAGGAAGACTGCGGCCGGTGTTCGGCGACGCGATCGCTCGCTCGTTGAACCTGCTGACCGTCAAGCCTGACTCGCACGAACGCGTCACGCTGCCGTTCACCGTTACCTCAACACGCCCGCGTCCCGATCTGGAAAAACAGATGCTCGATCTCGTGAATCGGGAAAGAGTTGCGAACGGACTTCAACCGCTGGCGCCGGATCCTGAGCTGACGGAAGTCGCGCGAGCTCATTCGACGGACATGTTTGCGCGCGGCTACTTCGCACACGACACACCGGAAGGACTCACGCCGTTCGATCGCATGCGGGACGCGAACGTTCGTTTCCTCACCGCCGGCGAAAACCTCGCCCTCGCTCCAACCGTCTCAATCGCCCATAACGGCCTCATGAACTCACCCGGCCACCGCGCCAATATCCTGCGTCCGCAGTTCGGCCGGGTCGGCATCGGCATCATGGACGGCGGCATGCGCGGCCTCATGGTCTCGCAGGAATTCCGGAATTAAATTTTAAAATCCGGGGAACTTTTTCCCGCCCGAAACGTCTATACTGACTGAAATTCGAATTTGGTCAGCAGTCAAACACGCAAAAATGGCAGCAATTGCACCGAAAGAGACGGTAAAGGACGCGATTCTCGACGCGACCGACCGGCTCCTCGCACGTTACGGATACCGGAAAATGACCGTCGAAGACATCGCTCACGAGGCGGGTATCGGCAAGGGAACCATCTATCTACATTTCACCAGCAAGGAAGAAGTCGTCCTCTCGCATGTCGATCGAATCGTCGAGCGGCTCAAGGATCGGCTGCGCGAGATTGGAAACTCCGACGCGCCGGCCGCCGAACGCCTGCGCCAAATGCTGCTCGCGCGCGTCATGTTTCGTTTCGACAGCATCCAGCACTACACGCAGAGTCTCAACGATCTTCTCGCCGCGTTGCGTCCCGGTCTGCTCTCGCGGCGCGCCACTTACTTCGACGCCGAAGCACAGATCTTTGCCGAGGTGCTGATCAATGGGCGCAATTCCGACGAGTTTGAATTCGACGACGCGCAAACCACCGCGCACGCAATGCTGCAAGCCACAAACGGCCTGCTGCCATACAGTCTCAGCACAACAGAACTTGGTGAACGTCAGGAAGTGGAACAACGGACCGCCGACGTCGCCGACTTGATACTTCGCGGCTTACTGTGTCGCAAATGAGACCACTGACTACGATTTACAAAAGGAGAAATACTGATGTTTAGACCAACTTCCTTCCGGGTTTTCCTTATCCGGTTTGCCATCCTGTTGCTTCTCACTTTCACGTTCGCAAACATCGCCGGCGCGCAACCCGGCCCAATGGATCAACCGGATCTCACGATCGACGCCGCGACGCGCACGAAAGTGATTGACATGGTTCTGAAGCGGCTCAACGATTCGTACGTTTTTCCCGACGTCGCGAAGAAGATGGAGCAGTCGATTCGCGAACGAGTGGACAAGAAGGAATACGATCAGATCACCAGCTCGAAGGAATTCGCGACCAAATTAACGAACGATCTGCAAGCCGTCAGTAAGGACAAGCACCTTCGCGTGCGCTATTCGCACGAGGCGATTCCCGAACGTGGCGAACGCCGCGAACCTACCGCTGAAGAAAGGGAGCAACGGAAACGCGACTTGACCTGGATGAATCACGGTTTCTCGAAGGTCGAGCGGTTGCCCGGCAACCTCGGTTACCTCGAATTCCTGAACTTCATGGATGAAGAGTTAGGCGCCGACACGGTTGCCGCCGCGATGAATTTTATCAACGGCACTGACGCGTTGATTATAGACATGCGCCAGAACGGCGGAGGTAATCCAGCAATGGTAGCGCTGGTTTGTTCGTACCTCTTTGGGTCTGAGCCGGTACACCTGAACGATCTTTACTGGCGTGAAGGCAATCGCACCGACGAGTTTTGGACGAAGAAGGAAGTCGCGGGCAAGCGTTATCTCAACAAAGACGTTTACGTGTTGACGAGCAAACGCACGTTCTCAGGCGCTGAGGAATTCACGTACAACCTGAAGAACCTCAAACGCGCGACGATCGTCGGCGAGACCACCGGCGGCGGCGCACATCCCGGTGGCGGTTTCCGTATCAGCGAGCACTTCGGCATGTTTGTGCCGACCGGACGCGCCATCAGCCCGATCACGAAAACCAATTGGGAAGGCACCGGTGTGACTCCCGACGTCGCAGTGCCCGCAGACCAGGCATTGCACGTAGCCCGCGTCATGGCACTCAAGAAGCAGTTAGACAGAGTTACCCCAGACCTCAAACCTCGCGTCCAGGGTGAAATCGATAGGTTGGAGAAAGAGTTGAATTCGATGAAATCGAAGACCGAATAAACCGCTCGTTCGTTACTTCGATTCGTAGAGGAGCACTCGCTTCTTTCCACTTCTACCGATGAGGAAACCAGTGAGTGCTCCGATACCGGCTGCTACGACAACTACTCCAGCCGTGATGCTGTCCTTCGTTTCGAAGAACGTATCGTTGTCGTTCACTTCGCTCGCGACGCCGAGCGCCGCTCCCACGCCGGCGCCGATTCCCGCTCCGATTAGAGTTGCTTTGCCGGCGCCTTTCTTTGAGACCTCATGAATGCTGGCAATGTCCTCGCGTCGAATCTCCTTCGCAGCGTTCTTAACTGTCAACGAAAGCGACGTGTCGGAAACACTCGTCAACGTCCCTTCCACTTTCTTGCCGTCTTTAGTTTTGACTGAAAGCCTGGTCCCACTTGTCGCAGCACTGAGCCGCGACCAGTCGTTCGTTCCGGTTTGGGCCACCAGAGTGACGGGTGACACGAGGAACGAAAGCAACAGGACCACGATGACCGAGATCTGTTTGGTCGGGATCTTCATACAGTAATCTCCTTTGTGAGAGTCGGTGGATTTACCAGATCGGCCGCTTGTTTAGGTGAACGGGGCCAATGATACGCCTAAACGTTGCTACAGCGAAGAGCGTCTGGTGATATGATTCGGCCCTTGCGGAGGAACCCCACAAATGCGGAATGTAATTCCAATTCTTTGTCTTCTGGTCCTGTTTGGACCGGCGCCGGTCGTCACCAGTCAGAGCGGTGATGGTTACGAGGCAGAGCTCACCAAGGGACGCGACCTGCTTCGCCGCGGTTTGGCCGAAGACGCATTGAAGAATTTCAAGCGCGCTAATGAAATGCGCGGTAAGAAGTGCGCGCCGTGTCTTAGTCTGATGGCCGAGGCATATATCGCACTCGAAGTCTTACAAAAATGCGGTCGAGTCTTCCGACAAAGTCATCGAATTAGCCGGTGACGACAAGCAACTCACGTGGAAGGCTTACAACGACAAGGGATCGGCGCTGCAAATGTGGGCCGAGCGGAAGGACCAAAAGAAATTGCAGGCGGCGGAGGCAGCGTTCCGGCAGGGACTCACGATCGACGGCGCGTCGCCTGTGCTCCACTACAACCTTGGCGTCACGCTGTTGCAGTTGAATCGCGATCCGGAAGGTATCAGGGAACTTCAGCAGTACATCGAGTCGGAATCGAAAAGCGGCACGGCTGAAGACGCGAAGAAGTTAGTGGCCAATCCGCGACGCGCGCGAGAAAACTACGCGCCGGATTTTTCGTTCACGTCGCTGAGCGGTGAGAAGGTTTCGCTGGAGGACCTTCGGGGCAAAGTGGTACTGATCGACTTCTGGGGGACGTGGTGTGGTCCATGCGTGCAGTCGGTTCCCGACTTGCGCAACCTGCACAAGAAGTACTCGAAAGATCCGTCGTTCGTGTTGATTGGCATCAGCTCAGACCGCGATGACCAGGTGTGGCGCGAGTTCACGGCGGAGAACAAGATGGTGTGGCCGCAGTATCGCGATAAGGATCGGCGCATTTTGCGCGCCTTCGATATCCGATCGTTTCCAACTTACGTGATCATCGATCACGAAGGGATCGTGAGGCACCGCAGTGTTGGTATGTCGTGGTCGCGCGCGGCGAGTCTCGACAATGAGATCCGGAAGCAGATCAAGGTAATTGCGAAGAGCACCGAATCGCAGTAACGATGCGTCTCAGATCGTTGCGAAGGAGATGATGAATCCCGCCATCATCGAGCCAACGAACAGCAGCCACTCAAGTATAAATAAAGGCACGGCCTTGACCGTCGTGATGAGCCACTTCTGTTTGTAAACTCGTTTCAGTGCGAACAAGAGATAGGTAAACGCGATGGGATAGAACAAGTTCAACACTTGCTCGGGTAACTTCCAACCAACTGCCGCGACGGCGACAAAGATGAGCGCGAAAGCACACTTGCAGAAGAAGTCGAACGAGTAGTAATAGAGCGAGAACACGAGGTGTTCGACGTAGTATTTCTTCGTCCGAAAGTAAAACGCCGCCAGGAACGTTCCTGAAATCAGCACGCTGAAAAACCTGAACGCTGTCGCATACTTTTCCGCCTTCTGATGGATTTTGTCCGCCAGCACGGCAGGATCGACACCTCTTTTGCGCGCGATGTTTACGACCATCGGCGTTCTGGCGGTTCGATCGGTTGCGCCGCCGCGAACTTCCGCCAACACACCCCATGCGAAGACAAAGTAGAGCGCGCTGAAGATCAGATAAAGCTTGATTGGTCCAATGTAATTGCCGCGGCGGCCGGCGACGTATTCCGTCGTGAGTAGACCAGGGCGCGTGAACATCGCGCGCAACGTCTTGAAGATCTTGCTCGACTCGATGTCTGTGATGTCGCCGACCGCGCGGGTGACAAATCGTTTGAGCGCGAGCTCATTTGGATTGATCTTCTTCTGTCCGCACTCATGACAGTGGGCGCCGACTAACATGGCGGTGCAGTTTGCGCACGCTTCGATCGGGGGGTCGAGTGTTAGTTCCGTCTGAGACATCGTCGCAACTCGGGGGTGTCGGTGAAGCCGCACTTGCCGGTGGCTTGTCGTTCACATTTGGCGGTTTTGTAGCAGTCATATTCGGTGCGGTATTCGCAGGTTGTTATCACTTCTTCGTCTGCGCACACCTGGCCGGAGCAGCCGGTCTTGAAACATGGCTTGTTCTGGTTGTCGTTCCCGGATGAAGTTCCGCCGCCGGGTTTGGCGCGCAAGTAAAACTGCGTGGCCTTCAGCATTTGAGATCTGCCGGCTGGACCAGTGACGCGAGCGTGCACGCCGGCGACGATGACTGCCACGGGGTCAGTCATCGCCTGGTTGGCATCGCTGACGACGTTCTCCGGTGCGCCTGCGCCTGACAGATCAACTCCGGCGATGTTGCGCCTCACGAGCGTGTTGAGTTTTGCTTCTTCATGCGTTTCACACGGAGCGGCGATACAGCGTATGCCACGATCGCGCACGCGGAAGAAAGTGCCCGATGCCTGGTTGTTACCGGCCGGTAGCCAGACCTCCCTGGCCAGCAACAGACCAAACCTGTCGCGGCGGTCAGCGCGAGTGACGGAACCGCGGACAAGTGCTCGATCGTCTTGCGGTTCCGGCTGGGCGTTCCACTCGATTCTCGCGACGTAGCACTCACTCTTGTAGCGGCCGTCGGCGCAACGCGTCCGCGACTGATTGACGAGTTTGACGAAGTAACCGCCGCACATCGGGGACGCGCAACGACGCAGGTCGCGGCGGATGGAATAGAAACTCGACGTGCCGCTGATTTGGACAACGTCGGGCGCGGCGGTGTTGACGACGGGCACACCGAGGAAAAGTGCGAGGATCAGGACGCGAAAGATCATGGTTGTGTTCCCCCTGCCGACAGATTACACAGAATTTGCAGATTGGCAATCGGCAATGTGTGGCCTCTCCGCTATAATACGCCCGCTGCCAAATCGTAAGTTCGTCTTCCCAATCCTATGCTAGGGCAACTCCTCCTCCATTATCGTATCATGGAAAAGATTGGCGAAGGCGGTCAGGGCACTGTTTACAAGGTCATCGACACCTCACTGGACCGTCCGGCAGTAATCAAAGTCCTGCCGCCGGATTTGACGGACCGCCCGTCGAACCTGGTCCGTTTTGAACGCGAAGCGAAACTGGCGTCGTCGCTGGACCACCCGAACATCTGCACCATCTTTGGTTTACACAAAGTCGACGACATTCATTTCATCGCGATGCAGTTCGTTGAGGGGCGCAACGTGCGCGAGCTCGTCGCCGGGCGTCCGCTCGATCTGCGCCACGCGCTGTGGATCGCGATTCAGGTCACAAACGCGCTCGCCGCGGCGCATGCGCGCGGCATCGTCCATCGCGACATCAAAGCACGCAACGTGATGGTGACGCGTAACGGCCACGTCAAGGTGCTCGACTTCGGACTCGCCAAACTGATCGAACCGTCGACGCAGCGGACACCACGATCCGCAACTCACTGAACTCGGCGTGCCTTACGGCACCTCGACGTACGCCGCCCCCGAACAGGCGCAGGGATTGCCGGTGGATCATCGCGCAGACATCTTGTCGACCGGTGTGTTGCTTTACGAGATGCTCGCGGGTACGTGGCCGTTTCGCGGCAAGACCGCGCTGGACGTGCGTTACGCCGTCGTCTATCACCTGCCGAAGCCGATCGCCGAAGCGCGCGGCGAAGATTCGCCGTGGCTGCCGCGACTTCAGGAGATTCTCGACAAGGCACTCGCGAAAAATCCTGACGACCGTTACCAGAAGATCGAGGATCTTGGAAACGATCTACAGGAGGTGCTGCGCGAGATCGACGTCGATACGAGTGTCGGCACCACGCTGACTGACGCGACGACTCTCACCGCCTCGCCTGTTCGTTGGGCCAAGCCGGGCAGCCTTTGGTCCAGGCCGAGCCGGATCGCCGCTCTCGCAGCTGTGATTTTGCTGTTGGCGCTTTCGTTCGTCGCGCTTGCGCGCAGTTTATTCTCCGTCCGATACCAACGCCGGCACGACGACGATCAACTCGCTTGCTGTTTTGCCGTTTACGAACAGCGATCCGAATACCGAATACCTGTCCGACGGCATCACCGAGAGTCTGATCGACAATCTTTCGCGAATGCCGAATCTGAAAGTGAAATCGCGAAACACCGTCTTTCACTACAAGGGACGCGAGACGGATCCGAAGACCATCGGGCGCGAGCTCGGCGTGCATGCGTTGCTTTCCGGGACGGTGGTCCAACGCGGCGATGACCTTGCGGTCAGCGTTGAACTGATCGACGTGCGCGACGACAGTCACATCTGGGGTGAGCGTTACGGACGCAAGGTTTCGGAAGTAGTCGCTTTGCCGCAACAGATCTCGCGCGACGTTTCGCAGCGATTGCGCACGCGAGCGGACGGTGTCTGGACCATTCGCAGATGACGCGCAACTACTCGCCTGATTCCGAAGCGTATCGGCTTTATCTGCTGGGCCGTTACAACTGGAACAAGCGAACAGTCGAAGGTTTGCGAAAAGGCATCGATTACTTCGGTCAGGCGATCGTGCGCGACCAGGATTATGGCCTGGCGTACGCGGGTCTTGCCGATTGTTATCTGCTGCTGAACGTTTACAACGTCACGTCCGCAGACGATTCGTTTCCCAAGGCTGAAGCCGCGGCGAACCGCGCGTTGTCGATCAACGCGAACCTTGCCGAGGCGCACAACGCGCTCGCGTTTGTGACGTATCGTTATCACCTGAAGTGGACCGAAGCGGAGCAACATTTCAAGAAGGCGATCGCGCTCAATCCGAATTATGCTACGGCGCATCAATGGTACGGCAGTTATCTGGCGGCGGCGGGGCGGTTGAAGGAATCGGTTGTCCAGGCGAAGACGGCGCACGAGCTCGAGCCGTTTTCGTTGACGATCTACTCAGATTACATTCGCAATCTCTATTATGCCGGGCCGTTCGACGAAGCGCAGCAAGAAGTCGTTGAAGCTGCGGGAAATGGATCCAAACTTTTGCGCGGGCGTATTACGAAGCCGGGCTGGTGCTCGAAGAGCAGGGAAAGCTGGACGAAGCGATCGGCGAATTTCGCAACGCGTTGAAGAATTCGCCTGATAACGTTACAGTGTTGACTGCGTTGGGCCATGCGCAAGCGCTCGCCGGGAAAAGAAGCGAGGCGGAGAAAGTGATCGCGCGGTTGCAGGAGCTCTCGAAACAACAGTATGTCTCCCCATATCAAACGGCGGTGATTTACGCGGGCCTGAACAATCGCAAGCTCGCGCTCGACTGGCTCGAGAAGTCGCAGGAAGAACGGTTCAACTGGTTGCCTTTCATTAAGGTTGATCCGGTGTTCAAGAATTTGCGATCGGAAGCGCGGTTTGTCGAATTGTCGAAGTCGCTTGGTCTAAACACAAACTAAGGAAAAACATACGAATGTCCATGAATCTTTCGCGGCGTAGGTTTCTGTCGAATAGTGCGAAGTCGGCGCTGGTTGTTGCAGCGTCGGGGTGATCGAGGCGAAGGGCGGGCCGGTGTTGGTTAATTCGTTTGCGCCGGCTTCGGCGAGTGCACAGTCGGCCGCGGTGCAACCTCTGTTTACGAGGCTCGACGAATATGTCGCGCGGCACATGCGCGAAACGGGCGCGCCGGGAATGACGCTCGCGCTCGCGAATCGCGATGGTCTGATCAGGGCGTCGACTTATGGATTTGCGGATACGAAAGCCGGATCGAAAGTTGAAAACGAGACGATGTTTGAGATCGGATCGGTGTCGAAGTCGTTTGTCGGACTCGCGCTGTTCCAGTTGCAGGAAGAAGGGAAGCTCGATCTTAACAAGCCGGTTGTCGAATACCTGCCGTGGTTGAAGATCAATTCGAAGTTTGAACCGGTTACGACGCATCATCTGCTGAGTCATACTGCCGGTCTGCCGGGTGCGCCGTTGCTGCTGGATGCGCTGCTCGGCGATTTATGGACCGCGTACGAGCCGGGGAAACGGTTTCTGTACTCGAACACCGGTTACAACATTCTCGGGTTTCTGATCGAAGCTCTCGACAAGCGTCCGTTTGCGGATGCGATGCGCGAACGTTTGCTGGCGCCGATGGGAATGACTTCGAGTAGTTCGACGATCACGAATGACATTCGCAAGCGAATGGCGGTTGGGTATGAGCCGCTGAATGAAGGCAAGCCGTTTCCGTTGCATGGCACGTTGGCGGAAGCGCAGTGGATCGAGGTTGATATCGCGGCTGGGAGTGTCGCGTCAACGCCGGCTGACATGGCGAAGTACATTCGCATGCTGCTCAATCGCGGTGCGCTGCCGAAAGGGCGGCTGATTTCTGAGGAAGGATTCAAACTGTTTACGCAGCGAGCGATCAATTCTCCGTATCGTGGCGAGCCTGCTTTTTATGGGTACGGTTTGTGGGTGAGCGATATTGATGGGCACAAGCGTTTGCGACATACGGGTGGGATGGTTGCGTTTAGTTCTTCGATCGATGCTGATGTGACGTCGGGTGTTGGCGCGTTTGCCTCGGTGAATGCGAACTTGCGTGGGTACCGGCCGGTGGCAGTGACGAAATATGCGGTCGAGCTCTTCAATGCGTCGCTTGATCGGAAGAAGCTGCCTGATGCGCCCGCTGCAGCGCCGGCGGCGGATGAGGTGAAGAATGCCGCGGATTATGCGGGTGAGTACACGTCGTCGAATGGGAAGAAGCTGGTGTTCGTTGCTGAGGGGGAGAAGTTGATTTTGTCGCATGCGGGACGTCGCATACCGCTCGAACGCACCGCGGCCGCGGGCGATCGGTTCATCGTGAAGCATCCGGACTTCGAAACGTTCATGCTCGGGTTTGTGCGAGACAATCGTGTGGTTACTGAGGCGTATTGGGGGCCGGACTGGTACGCGGGTGAACGCTACACGGGTCCGCGTGGTGCGTTTGAAAGACGCAAAGACTGGGAAGGTTACGTGGGCCACTACTTCAACGACAGCCCCTGGTACGGCGACGCGCGTGTCGTCTATCGCAAAGGCCGTTTATATCTCGATGGTCTCCAACCGCTCGTCGCGCGTGGTGACGGCAAATTCGGCATCGGCGACCCCGAAGCCCCGGACTGGATCGCCTTCGAATCCATCATCGACGGCCGCGCCATGCGCCTAAACTTCTCCGGCATCCTCTTCCGCCGCATGTTCACGCCGTGAACTATGCGGCATAGCGTGTTACAGCTATCGCTGATGCGGTAGAGGTGTGTCGGCTGCGGATGAAGAGGGAGTGGTCGGAGATGGCGATGGAGGCGAGGGTGGGGCCGTCGAGTTGGTTGGTGGCGAGGTGTTTTAGTTGGCGCCCAGGGGCGATGACGACCGATTCGCCTTCTTCGCTCAGGAAATAGATTTTGCCGTCGGCATAAACCGGCGAGGCGGAGTGGTTGCCGCCAAGACGTGCACGCCAGAGTTCTTCGCCAGTCTTTGCATCGACACATGTGGCGATGCCGTTGTCAGTCACCATGTACAGCTCGTCGCCGACAAGCAATGGCGACGGCGTCAACGGCACACCGCGATCCAATCGCCACACGATTTTCGATTTAGTGACGTCACCACGTCCGTCGGGTTTGATGGCAAGCAGCGAGGCTTGTTGAAAGCCGGTGCAGATGAAGACTAATCCGTGACCAAACACAGGACGGGGGACGTTGGAAAAGCCTTCACCGTATTTGACTTGCCAGATCTCTTTCCCGGTGCGCGGCTCATACGCAATCGCGCGAAACGCACCCGGACTGATCACCTGATCGCCTTCCGGTAACGACACGACAAGCGGCGTCGTGTATGCCTGATAACCCTCGCGCGTCTTCTTCCAACGAACTTTCCCCGTCGCCTTGTCGAGCGCGGCGACAAACTGCACATCGTTGCCATCACAACTCACGATCAGCAGATCCTGATAAACGATCGGCGATCCACCCGTGCCGTGTTGCCCGTTGTCATACTCGAGCCGCGTCTTCCAAACGATCTCGCCGGTTTGCGTGATACACGCTGTCCCAAACGCGCCAAAGTGAACATAGATCCGATCGCCTTCGACAACAGGTGTCGGCGACGCAAAACTGTTTTTCGAATTCACCAACTTCGCCGACTTAAGCCGAAACACTTCGACGTTCTGAACAATCGCACCCGTGTTGCGATCGATCGCGATTGCACGCAACGATTTTCCTTCTTCAGTCGCGGTCGTGAGCCAGATGCGATCGCCGGCGATGACGGGTGAAGACCATCCGCGTCCGGGAATCGCCACCTTCCAACGGACGTTCTTGTTTTCACTCCACGTCAGCGGAAGTCCTCGCTCTTCGGAAACACCTTGACCCGTCGGACCCGCGAAATTGAGGCCAGTCGTCAGAAGGCGCTAAAAGCGATAGAAGCAGGAAGAGTAACGTCATTTAGTCACAAAGAGGCACAAAAGGCACAAAGGCACAACAGAAGGTAGAAGAGAGCAAATTCTACATCAACAGCGTCTCAACACGATGCGCATGGACCATCCCCTCGCACGGCGACCACGCAAACACCGTAAACCGTCCATCCTGCGACGCTACGAGCGAAAGCGAGTCGTGCTGATCGTGCACAAACTGCGCCGCCGACAAATGCCTCGTCCCACCATGCTCCGTCGAACGGCCAACTATCGGAACATTGCCCACGATCGGCTCTGTAATCACCCACTTATCGACCGGCGGCATGCCGTCAGGCCGCGCGATCTTCGCGCCGAACGCAAGCACCTCATACTTGTCGTTGATCACAGTCGCGCCATCGACAGCCGTCAGCCCGCCAATCATGTCAACAGCGCGACGCAGATCGATCTCCCATTGGCGCCGATCTTCATAGTCGACCTTTTGACGCAGGAGATCGGCGAGTGCCGGAGAACTGCGGCGTAACTGAATACAGCACCGGCTGCGCAATCGACTCCCGCCAGTGCTCGGTGCCGGCAGGTACGACAAGCAAACTGCCACCGTGTCCCTGCGCGCGCATCGACGCGGACAGTTGGACCAGCACGTTCAACGAATGAGTTGGTCCATTCGTCGCCGCAGCAGTGAAAGCAAGCAACGCTCGCAGCAACGCCGGACAATCCGGCAGACTCGTCCCTGCTTCGTCGATGACTTTCACCTGCTCGCCTTTGAGCACGACGACATTCGCATACTTCCCGAACCCGTCGAGCCGGCGATGCTTCACGACGAGCAACCCCGGTTCGACGTCCTCGAGCACGAAACAGAAACTCGGAATCACACGTGTCGCTCCCCAAACGCGCAACTCTTCGCCGAACGTCCACACGCCGAGATGTATTTCCGGTCGCTCAACCGCGGGCGCGAGCTTTGTCAAAACACCCGCGTTGAGCGGAAGCGAATGTTCGAAGACCAACGGCTGCCCGGCCATTTCCGGCGGCAGATAGGCGAGCGAGATCTTCGGAAACCGCCCTTCCTCCGGTCGAAAACTGGCCCAAAACGTGGCGTTGATGATGCCGGCGACGGCGCGCGCGTCAGGCTTCGGCGCCAGATCCGTTTCGCCCTTCTTGCGCGCTTCTTCGAGATGACGCGCGAAGTGCTCTTCGACGATTGGCCCCGCAATGTTGGCCGCTTGATATGTTGGGTTCTCTTGCATGGATTACTTGCCGGTGAAAAGTGTGGTCTCGTCAACGAAGCAAAGACCGTTGCCCCACGGATCGTGGACGTAGAAAGATCTCTCACCCCACGGACGTTTAACGACGTCGCCCGCCGACTCGCCGTGAACGTCTTCCGTCGAGAGACAGTTCAGCTCACGCGCTCGCTCGTGCACGGCATCCACGTCGTTTACGGCAAAGTAAATGTAGTCGGGAAGTGGTTGCGGCTTAAGATCGGGAATGTTTTCTCCGTTGACGTCGACGAGCGCCAGGATCACCGGACCGCAATCGATGTAATGACGCGAGGCGCGCGGAATCCTGCGTCCGCGATCGCCGAGCAACTTGCCGTAGAACTCTTCAGCCCGGTCGAGATTGTCGACCTGAAGAATGATTCGGTAGAGTGTTGGGGCCATAGGTGTGGTTCCTTTCGGTAACACAGATTAAATCACGATTCAGATACGGAAGAAATTGGAGCCAATGCGGGTCTAAGTTGCATGTTGAAACTTCTACTACTTACGTTTCTAAGCGCCTGGCTTCCCGCCCCGGGTTCGACCATCGATCCGCAAACCGGACTGCAAACGCGCATCGTTCACCGCGAGAGCGGTATCGTGCTGGTCCTGATCCCCGCGGGCAAGTTTCAGATGGGCTCGCCGGAAACCGAACCCGATCGCGGCAGAGGAGAACGCCAACACCTGCGCATAATTCGCCAACCGTTTTACATGGGCGAGACTGAAGTGACCGTCGCACAGTTTCGACGCTTTGTGAACGCGACGAAGTACTTGACCGATGCGGAACGCGGCACCGAGGAAGGCGGACATCACAAAGGCGCGTTCGCGACTGTCGCCGACGGCGAACGAGATTGGTCCGAGGTTGCGAGTTGGCAAAATCCGTTTCCCAACTTCAAAGAATACAAGCTGCGCGACGATCATCCCGTGGTCCAGGTGAGTTGGAACGACGCGCGCCGGTTCGTCGAACATTACGGACTTCAATTGCCGACCGAAGCACAGTGGGAATATGCGATGCGCGCCGGGACGACGACGAAATACTTCTGGGGCGATGACGAAGCCGGCGGCAAAGGCTACGGAAATATCAAGGACGCCGCGAGTAAGAAGCGTTTCGTTAGATGGGTGCAGTCGTTTCCGTTTGACGACGGCAGTACGTTTGTTAATGTCGTCGGCAGTTACAAGCCAAACCCGTGGCGCTTGCGCGACATGGTTGGCAACGTCCAGGAGTGGTGCCAGGATCAATTCGTTCGCGAGTATCCGCCTGACGGTTCTGACGAATCGGCAGTTGAAAATGGTTCAGGTCGCGTGATGCGCGGCGGCTCGTGGTTTGACGCTCCCGATCTTCAGCGATCCGCAAAGCGTTTCGGATTCGCGCCACAGGGACGACGCGACTTCATCGGATTTCGAGTGGTAATGAAGGCCCCGCAGTGAAATCTTCGCGCACCGAATATCCGTTTCCTTTTGTTATCGACGAGCTGGGACCGATCCGCCCCACGATCAAGCGGATGTTTGGTTTCACCTACGTTTATCTTGACGAGATGCTGTTGTGTGCGCTGCGAAATAGTGTGAAACAACCAGGGTCGAACGGCGTATGGTTGTTCACAACAACAGAGCACATCGATAGTCTCGGCCGCGAGTTTCCCGACTTATCGCGACGATATCATTGGCGGTCAGGAAAGAACGCCTGGATAATTCTCGCTTCGCGGCTGGAGCACTTCGAAGAGTATGCGTACAAGGCGTGCGAACTGATGCTTAACGGCGATCGGCGCATCGGCAGGATCACTCGCGTTCACGGATGAAAGCGCGATTCCGTGGTCATTGTAAGTTCGTGGTTGGGGTTCGAAAGCTGAGGTCAGAAAGTTTTTGTCTAATCCTGGGAGGTAGGGATGTCTGTTCAGATTCCGTTGGAGCGGTTGAAGCCGACGTTGCTTGAGTTGATTGACGAAACGTTTTCGCAAGTTCACGGCATGTACCTCGACAAAGGTACGACGCTTTACGAAACACTCGACGGCGTCACTGCCGAAGAGGCGTCACGTTCGGCCTCGTCGCAGACGGCGACGGTCGCCGCGCAAGTCGAACACGTCCGGTTCTATCTCGACGTACTCGACGAGATCGTCCGCACCGGCAATTACGAAAAGAAGTACAACTGGCGAGAGATTTGGGAGACCGTGCGCGAAGTAACGCCCGAACAGTGGGAAGATCTGAAACGGCGGTTACACGAGAGTCACGATCGAGTGATGGCGACGATCAATTCGTTTGAGAACTGGGATGGTCCGTTCGATATCGGTGGGGCGATGTCGATCGTCGCGCACACGGCGTATCACTTGGGCGGGATTCGTCAGGCGTTGGGCGTGATTAGATCGGCGCCCGCGGAGGCTAGTTCACAAACCTCCGCAACTGCACGCTCATAGCAAACCCAATCGCGATAAAAGTTGCGACTAGCGATGCCAGTCCGGCGCTCATGAGCGGCAAAGGCACACCGATAACCGGCGCGATGCCGAGTGCCATGCCTATGTTGATGAAGATCTGAAACGTTAGTCCGCCTACGAACGCCATGATGAAGAGCATGCCCGACCGGTCGGAGGCGCGCCGAGCGCACGTGATCAGACGCGATAACAGCACCATGTAAGCAAGCAACACGAGCACGCAACCCACAAAGCCGGTGTTTTCTGCTGTGACCGCGTAGATGAAGTCGGTATGCGGCTCGGGAAGAAACTTCAAGCCGCTTTGCGAATGCGCGACCGACGAGCGTGAACCCACCAGACCACCCTCGCCGACAGTCAGAATCGACTGCCACGTGTGATAACCAATGCCCTTGCGGTCGGCCTTCTCCGGTTCCCAAATCACATTGATCCGTTGTTGCTGATAGTCCTTGACGAACCCGGTCTTGACTCCGACCACATAAGCCGCTGGAATCATCACAACAGCAATCAGAACGCTGGCGAAGACCAGCCGTAATTTAATCGCGGAAAGAAACAGGACCACCGCGAGAATCGGCATGTAAGTCAGGACCGATCCGGCGTCCGGCTCGAGCATGATCAGTCCGATAGGTAGAGCGAGAATCAACCCGCCAACAATCATCTCTGTCAACGCGAGCGGCTGGACGCGGTTCTTTCCGAAGTAACGTGCCAGCATCATCGCCGTCGTCACTTTCACAAACTCCGACGGTTGAAACTGTCCGATACCATACACTTTGATCCACGCGCGTTGTCCGTTGATCTTTAAACCGATGCCGGGAATCAGGACGATCACCAGCAGGAGCAGTCCGAAGATGTAGAACGCGGGCGCGAGGTTCAAAAGCTTGCGGTAGTCAGTGAACGCGATCGCAAGCATCGCGATCAGACCAATGCCGAGACCGATGAGTTGTTTCACCCAATAGGTGTCGTTTGGTTGCGCGTTGCGGATCTGGATCGTGCCAAACAGCACGATGCCGATGGCGAGGAAGGCGAGAATCCAGTCGAAGTCACGCCAACTACGTTTGTGAATAATTGCAACCATTAAAAACGCCGATTGCCGCTACCTACTGATTACTCACGATTGCCTGTTGCTGCCCGGTGGCAGTGGCTGGCTTGTTTGTTTTAGGAGTTTCTGTCTTCGCGATCTGGGGCTTAGGAAGAGTGCCGGGAGGCTCCTGATGTCGCGTCTTGCGATAGTAAACGTCGTAAACGCCGCGAATCGCGGGCGCCGCATGATGTCCGCCGAAACCTGAATTCTCGATCAGGGCGACCATCGCGATCTCCGGTTTGAAAGCCGGCGCGTACGTGACGAACCACGAGTGGTCCTTGTTCTTACCTGTATCCTTACCGAGGGCGACGACCTGCGCCGTTCCAGTCTTACCCGCGATGTCGAAGCCTTCCATCTTGATGCCTTTCCCGGTGCCGCCCGCATTTACGACGCTCCACATGCCATCTACCACTGCCTCGTGAATGTCCTGCGGAATCGGAATGACCTTGGGATTCGGACGCGCCGGGTCCAGCGGCTGGAATCCAACCGGACCTTTGTAATCAGCCGTGTTCGGCGTCCCGATAGGCTCAACTTCCTTCAAAACGTGAGGAATGTACATGCGTCCGCTTTGACTGACAGCCGAGATAGCTCTAATCAGTGAAATGGGCGTGATGATGTCGTACACCTGTCCGAACGACGAATAAACAGTGTCGATGTCGCGCCATTCAGGATCGCGTGGCTGCATTCGTCGCTTGAACTCGCGCGACGGCGTCCAACTCACCAGTTCGTTCGGTATATCGATCCCGGTGCGCTTGTTTAAATCAAACTCATCGACCATCGAGACGATGCCGTCGATACCCATCTTCAATCCGAGACGATAAAAGTAACCGTCGCAGGAGTGGGTGATCGCTGCTTTGACGTCCGGCGAACCGTGATTGCCCATGCAGCGGGTGAACTTGTTTCCGATCGTGATACCGCCGCCGCAAACCAGGTTCGAGTGGTCCAACGTGATTGCTTTCTGCTGCAGTCCGGCGATGGCCATCGGAATCTTCCAGGTCGAGCCCGGAGGATAACGACTTTGGATCGCGCGGTTGAGCAATGGCTTCTGCGGATCGTCGAGCAGCGCTTTGTATTCAGCGCGACCTTCCTTGGTCGTGATTCGCTGTGAAAACAGGTTCGGATCGAACGTCGGCGCCGAAGCCAGCGCGAAGATCTCGCCGTTGTTCGGATCCATCGCGATGATCACGCCGCGTTGAGTAGCGGAAATCCTGAGTTGCTCTTCGGCGGCGTTCTGGAGATCGAGATCGATCGTCGTTATCAGATCGCGGCCGGGTATCGGATCGACGGTTTCGATCTCCGCCTGAATACGTCCGCGACTATCGACCATTACTTCACGATAACCGTCAGTGCCGCGGAGATAATCGTCGTAGATCTGCTCGATACCACTCAGACCGATGATGTCGCCGGGTTTGAGTCCTTTGTCTTTTGTAGCTTGTTGCTTGAGCTGTTCGGGACTGATCTCGCCGACGTAACCAAGCACGTGGGCCAACGAACCGTTCGCGGGATAACGCCGTTGCGGTTGTTGCTCGACGCGCAGCTCCGGATATTCGAGAGTGTGCGCTTCAACCCACGCTATGTCGCCGGGAGTCGCACCCTCTTTGATCTTCAGCGACTCGAACGCCGGCATGGACTTCACCAGTTCGAAGCGTTCTTTCAGGATCTCCTTTTCAACACCGAGGCCCGCGGAGAGTGGCTCGATCAGGGCGTTAACGGTGTTGACGTCTTTGCCCTTCATTGCATCCTCACGCGACATGATCACGTTGTAAATCGGACGCGAGTCGACGATCACTCTTCGTTCGCGATCGAAGATGACGCCGCGCGGCGCCGGAATCGGCAGACGTCTGCGCCGCTGATTTTCGGCAATCTCCGCGTACTTTTCGTGACGGACCACCTGCAACACGTAGAGTCGCACGGTGAGCAGGCCGAGCATGAGCACAACCAGGGCCTGAACGAACCTGAGCCGGGCGCGTAAGTTTTGAGATGAGTCTTCGAACTTCATTGACTTAACTCCAAGTTACGGAATACCACGGATTTATCTTCTGCGCAATGACCCTGTTGAACGGCGTGCGACGCGGCGTCGCGTCGCGAACTGTCGCCGCTGGGAGGAGCGTTCCGCGACGATCGAATCGATGAGGTAAAGGAGCAGCGTACCGACCACCGTCGTGGCGATAAGCTTGTAGGAGACCGTCTGCACGACGGGCGCCGTCGGTGGATAGCCGAGCAGCCGGTGCCAGAGTACGTAAACTGCCGAGTCGAGGATGGTGGCAGCGGCCAGGACCGGTATCCGGAGCAGCGGGTTTTCCAGGTTTACCTTAGTCGCTGCGAAGTAAATGATGTAGGCGGTCATCGTCTTCGAAAAACCGCCGGCGCCGATAAGCGCGCCGCTTTGGGCGTCGACGATCAGTCCCGCCAGCGTCGCCACGACCAGCGCCTGCCAAGCCTCCCGTTGCAGCGCGATGTAAACAACCACCACCAGCGGGAAGTCAATATAGACGAGTGGCGGCCACACCATGCGCAACGATAGCTGCAACGCAATGGAGATGATCAGAATTGCGGCTAACTTCAGCGGAGGCATAGATACATTGCCAATTGGCAATCGCTACTACTTCCCGGACTTTTCAACATTGGGCAGGGTCTCTTGGGGGGCGGAACGTTGGGGAGCGCGATAGAGAAGCACCGCGACTTCCTCTAAGTGGTCGAGCTGAGCGCCGGGTTGAATCAAAATCTGGTGGGCCTGCGTCGCCGTACCATTCTTTACTTCGACAACTCGTCCCACGTTCAAACCGGGCGGGTAGATTCCATCCTGCCCGGTCGTCATTACGGTGTCGTTTACCTCTACTTTCTCAAGACCGGAGACATAACGCATTTCGATAAGGCCGACTCCGAGATCCGCGCGTCCACGCACCGAACCGAGTGCGCCTGACTGGCCCAACTGACCGACCACCCCTCCCGCGCCGGCTTTCTCGTCTGTGATCAGCATGACCTGTGCTGCAAACGGACTCACGGTGATCACGCGACCGACGATGCCGCCGCCGGTCACGACCGGCATGTTCACTGCGACGCCTGACGTGCTGCCGCGGTTGATAGTAATCGTGTTGAACCACACCGACGGGTCGCGGGCGATGACGCGCGCCGGAACCGATTGGATGTCGTTTTGTTCGTTGAGCTGGAGAAGCTGTTTGAGCCGCTCGTTTTCAGACTCGGCCTGACGCGTGTTGTTCAACTCCGCTTCCAGCACCGTCACACGTTCTTTTAGTTGTTCGTTTTCCTGGGCAGTACTGCGGAAATTCCAGATTTGCTGGAAGAAATTGGAAGTTGCGCCGCTGGCTTTCGAAGAGGCGTTCTGCAGAGGCGAAGCGAACGTCTGCGTCCAGATGCGCAGCAGTTTCTGCTGTCCGTTGGCATCTCGGGCGTCGACGGCCATTGCCACCATGTTGATGATGAGAAGCGAGACAAGCCAGAGGGGAGCGCGCTGGCGTATCTCTTTTTGTGTGCGAACCGAAGCCATTACTTACATCCGTGGCTTTTACATTCCACTTGTCATCGTATTCTCCCACTTGACGCGCTTGAGCAGGTCGAAGTCGGAGAGCATTTTTCCGGTTCCCAATACGACCGAGGCCAGCGGATCGTCGGCGAGCGACACCGGCAGCCCGGTTTCAATCGATAGTCTCTTGTCGAGGTTCTTCAACAGCGCGCCGCCGCCGGTTAGAACAATGCCGCGTTCTACAATGTCCGCGGAGAGTTCGGGTGGCGTCCGTTCAAGTGCGACGCGAACGGCGTTGATGATCGTCGAGATCGAATCCGCGAGTGCCTCGCGCACCTCTTCGTCGGTGATCGTGATCGTCTTCGGAATACCTTCGATCAGATTGCGGCCTCTTACTTCATAGGAGAGCGGTTCGTCGAGTGGGTAAGCGGAACCGAGTTCGATCTTGATCGCCTCGGCGGTCCGTTCGCCGATCAGCAGGTTGTACTTCCGCTTGATGTACTGAATGATCGCCTCGTCCATCTCGTTGCCGGCAACTCGCACCGCGCGCGAGTAGACAATACCGCTCAAACTAATGACGGCGATGTCCGTCGTGCCGCCGCCGATGTCGACGACCATGTTGCCATGCGGTTCGGTGATCGGAAGACCAGCGCCGATCGCTGCAGCCATCGCTTCTTCGACGAGGTAGACCTCGGAAGCCTTGGCCCGGTAAGCAGAGTCTTCAACGGCGCGCCGTTCGACTTGTGTGATCTCCGAAGGAATGCCGATCACGACCCGCGGGCTGACCCACGTTTTGCCGTTATGGGCCTTGCGGATGAAGTGCTGCAACATCTTTTCAGTCACTTCAAAGTTTGCGATCACACCGTCTTTCATCGGACGTATCGCGACGATGTTTCCGGGGGTTCGGCCCAACATGTCTTTGGCGTCGCGGCCGACAGCCTCAACCTGGTTGGTTACTTTGTTAATGGCGACGATTGAGGGTTCTGAAACGACAATGCCGCGTCCCTTCGCATACACCAGGGTATTTGCCGTCCCCAGATCGATAGCCAAATCGCTGGAAAACAGACTGAAGATAGATTTAAAAGCCACTAGACTTATTCACTTCCCGTGGTTGTAGTTTGGAACTTCGGGTGGGATCGGCGGCAACAACGCACGAACACGTCCGACCTCTGTACAATACACTCTACGGTGCGAACCGTAAACGATAAACTTTACACTACTTACCGCGAGTGTAGCTAGTTGTGACCTGAACTTATTTTTAAAACCCGAGTTCTAAACTGGAGTGAGGTTTTCAATGTCGCTGTCGACCATGAGGAAATCAGGGACCATCGGCTCGCGCGAGGTCGCGAGGTCGGCTGCGAATCGAACGCAGTTCTTGTTGGCGGCCTTGGCTTCGTACATCGCGGTGTCAGCGCAGGCGATGAGTTGCTGCGGCGAGGATGCATGTTTCGGAAACGCAGCGACGCCGAAGCTCGCCGTCATCGAGAGCTGCAAACGGCGTCCGCCCGTAAACCTGTGTCTGAGGATCTTTTGTCGAATGCGTTCCGCGACCTGGCCCGCCAGCTCAGTTCCCGTGTCAGGCAGGACGATGACAAACTCGTCTCCGCCGTAACGAGCGACGGCGTCCGTGTCGCGAATCGAAGAGAGAATCACCGCGGCCATTTCCATCAGCACGTGCGATCCGACCAGGTGGCCGTATTCGTCGTTGACGTGTTTGAAATCGTCGAGGTCGATGAACAGCGCCGCGACGCTTGTGCCGTAACGACGTGCGCGCCTGATCTCGTTCAGCAGGAACTGTCGCAGGTAACGGGCGTTGTGTAGTTTCGTGAGGTCGTCGGTTTGCGACAGACGTTCGGCTTCGGCGATGCGCACAGCGTTCGCCAAGGCGGACGCTATCGGAAGCGACAGTGAATCGAGTAGTGCAACTTCCGGTTTCTTGAACGCACGCGAACCCGAGCCTTCACGAATGCCTTCGAGCACGCCGAGTATTCGCTCGCCGCAGATCAGCGGCACCGCGACGACAAACTGTCCGCGCTCTTTCTTCTTGATGATTCCCATTCCGGCAGCCGCGCGTTTCGCCGATCTGGTTTCGGAGCCCAGCGGCAGATCCGATTCGCCGGTCAATCGACGTCGCCATTCTTCTTCCGTCTTAACACTGCTCGGCTGTCCTGGTTTTCTGACGGCGACCGCTTCGAGTCGCGAGGTTTCAACACCTTTCGATTCGGAGAAGAGATAGATGGCCCAACGGTCGGCGCGAACGAGTCGTTCGAGTCCGGCGAGCGCGCTGTTCGCGGCGCCGTTCTGATCGCCGATGAAGTGCAACGAAGCGACGAGATCGAACGCGGCGCGCAACTGGCTCGCTTTGATCTTCGACGGCAGTGACGAGGATCCGGTTTCGGCTGGCGTGTCTTCCGGCTCGTCGATCGCGATGTCGGCGGTGCCATTGGCTTCAATCTCGCGAAGCAACGCAGGCAGGTGGGCCGACTTGTCCGCGACGGCGAGAAAGCCGAGACGTTTCAACGTCGGACTATCAAGACTGCGGAGGTTCAGACTTTGATAACCGTTCGTATGCCGGCGACACGCGACCAGCGGCGCCCCGGGCCAGAATGCGCGAGCGTGATCGATCGCCGTGTGCAGTTCGACCATGTCAGCACCGGGCACAACTTCGTAAAGCACAGCCAGCGGTGGCGGGATTTCGAATCCGCAGCGGTCTGGTTCTTCTTCTGTTGAGCTAGCGCAACCTCGACTTCAACCTCACGCAGACCTTCGATCAGCGTTTTCACGCCAGCAGCTCGCAACGCCTCGATCAACTCGTAGGCAGGTGCTTCGTGAGCATCCGTCAATAGAATTACGTGACTCGACACGCTCTGCTGGTTCCTCGTTAGCCGCGTGCGCTGCGGCTCGAAAGTGCGACTTTGTAGTGGCTACTGTTACCCCTTGCGTCTTGCGCTTCGACGGCGATTTCTCGCGCTCCGCGCGCAGCGCTGATCTGGACCTGGAACGTTCCGTCCGGAGTGACGATCGTTTCGCGTCCGCCGGCGCGGATCGTCGTCCCAGGCTCTGCACGTCCGCGGACAAGGTAAAGATTTCCGCCCAATAGTTCGGTAGTAAGATTCGATACCGACACCTGCGAGCCGGTGCCTCGCGTCGTGACGATGAACTTGAGCGGATCGCTCCAGTCGCTCGCCTGACCACTCGACGCCGTTGCCCTCACGCGCCAGAAGTAAACACCGGGACGCAAATCGCTCGCGCCAAACTCCGTCGCCACCAACTGATCGCGCTCGATAACTTTTCCATCGGTAACGAAGAACGGTGAAGTCGCTACTTCAACGCGGTAGTAAGACGGAGTTCCAGACTGCGGACGCTGCCATTTCAAAGCAACGTTGGCCGCGCCGTTTGGTCCTACAAAAACTTTTTCGAGATCGTGCGGCTGCGCGGGTTGGGGAACGTCCAGCAACTTCTGCGCAGGCGCAAGGCGTCCGGAGTTGTTGACTGCAACGTACTCGCCGCCGCGGATCGAAGCTTTGTCCCCGGCGCCGTTGGTCGTCTCGATCTGACCAGTCGCGACGCGAATTTCTTCAGTACCTTCCGCGTTCACACCGAAGCTGGCGTTAGTCTGTTCGCCGACCGTGTTCTTCGTCTTGGGCGTTTCGACTACGTTCGTAGCGCCATCAATCTGCTGCTCGGTTCGAACGGACAACTGACCGCTGTCGACCTTGACGTGAACGTTCGTGCGCTTGCCGTCGTCGGCCTTGGCGTTGTCGCGGACGATGATGGTGCTGTTGGGTTTGATCAGCAGCGTCGAGCCATCGGCCAGTCCGATACGGGCGCGCCCGTTCGCCTGCGTCTGTACAGTGTCGCCGGGGTAGAGCTCGGTTTCAGCACTGGCGGCAATCGTTTCGCGGGTCGCCGCGCGGATCACCCGGACGTCTCCCTCAAACGACACGAACCGGGCTCCCGAAGGCTGCTTGAGATCGGCAAGGTTCCGGAACGGATTTCCGTAAATCTTGACGTAGATCGCGGCTCCTACGACCGTGGCTAAGAGCAGAAAGATGGCGATTACCAAGTAGAGAAAGCGCTTCTCGATAATCCACCAATCAAAGGCGAAACGACTGGTTTTGTTGGCAACCATTGCTGATCGTTAGGAAGAAAAGGCCTTGAACTGAGACCGTGTGCGGTTTTAAGGCACGACTCTGGGCCGCACGTTCTATGGGTGTGAGTCCGAAATGGCGTCAGTGGGGCGAAAACCCACCGGTTTCAGGTAGCAACACTACCGGCTTGGAATTTAACACACGTCTGAACCGCGGTTCAAGCATGTTTATCAATGTATTACGTTAGTTTTTACGGCTATTCTTTGGTGGAATCGAAATCTGGAGGCAAATCGACCTCGATTTTATGCTCCGCGTCGCCAGGGAAGAGGAACGATGCGACCACAGAGCCCACCAGCACCAGGGCGACGAACACGAGCGAAAACTTGGTGGGAATGTGCACGCCGAAAGCCGTGACCAGCATTTTTATCCCAATAAACGTGAGAACAAGCGCCAGTCCAAACCGCAAATAGCGGAATTTGTCGACGACGCCGGCCAGCAGAAAATACATCGACCGCAGACCGAGAATGGCGAAGACGTTTGACGTGTAGACGATGAACGTGTCGCGCGTGATGACAAAAATCGCGGGTATCGAATCCACGGCAAACACGAGGTCAGTGATTTCCACCACGATCAGCACCAGCAACAGCAGCGTTCCGGTTCGTTTGCCGTTGAGGCTGGTAAAGAACTTCTCGCCGTCATACTCGCGCGAGATCGGAAGAAACCGCGTCACCAGCCGCACCACGGGATTCTGTTCCGGGTGGATTTCCAGTTCTTCCTGCTTGAACATCTTCAGGCCGGTGTAAACGAGAAACGCCCCGAAGATGTAAATGATCCAGTGGAACCGCTGGATCAGAGCGGCGCCGATGAAGATCATGGTCAGGCGCATGACGAGAGCACCCATCACGCCCCAGAACAGCACGCGATGCTGAAACTTCGCCGGTACTTTGAAATAAGAAAAGATCAGCAGGAAGACGAATAAATTGTCGACCGACAGCGACAACTCGATGAGGTAACCGGTTACGAAATCGTATCCGGTCGCACGGCCCCGATAATAGAAGACGAGTCCGGCGAAGATTGAGGCCAAAGTGACCCAAACGCCGCTCCAGATCCACGCTTCCCGGTATTTGATTGTGTGGGCTTTGCGGTTGAAGAGCCCGAGATCCAGGCTCAGCATGGTCAAAACAAACAGACTAAACCCTACCCAGAGCCATGTTGCCGCGCTAATTCCAGTCATTCGGGGGCTTAAAATAGCATCTGGTTTCTAATAGGACAAACGCCTGAGAGTTGCAGGCCACCGTGTGTCTCCCTTACAATCCGCCCTTCGCCTGAAAGGTACTAAACAATGCTCAAACAACTCGGACGATTCCAACGAACCCGTAACATTGTCATTCTCGGCTTCGCCATTCTGATGGCCGTAAGCTTGATCTTCTTCTACGCTCCCGGACGCTCTGCCGGCAATATCGACCCCACCAGAAACACAGAGACGGTGGCAAAAGTCGGGTCGAATGAGATCAGCGTTGCCGACATCGCGCGCGTGCGACAAAACTACGCGCGGTTTGGCCAGGCGGCAATGTTTGGCAATCGCATGGTCCTCGAAGGCTTGATCAGCAAGTTCGTAATGCTCGCCGAAGCTGAGAGGTTGGGACTCTCTGCGAGCGACGCTGAAGTCGCCGAGAAGATTCGCGAAGACTATAAGGACGCGACGGGCAAGTTCGATCTCGAAAAATACAAGCAGCAGATCCAGGACTCTTACGGCGACATCGAGAAGTTTGAGAACGACACGCGCGCAGCCATTTCACAGCAAAAGCTTCGCGCGTTTCTGAGTGCGAGCGTGAATGTGTCCGACGAGGAAATCGAAGAAGAGTACAAGCGCCGCAATACGTCGTTCGACGTCGGCTACATCTCGCTGACGGCAGACAAACTGGCCGCGAAGATTCAACCAACCGACGACGAGATGCGCAGCTACTTCGACAGCCACAAGGACGAATATAAGTTTGCCGAGCCGCAGCGGAAAGTTCGTTACATCTTCATCAACACCGAAAAAGCGGGATCCAAACTCGAGATCTCCGATGCTGATCTGAAAGCCGAGTACGACGAATTGAAGCCGCAGTACAAAGAAGCGGGCGTCAAGATTCAACAGATCCTCCTGAAAGTTGCGCGAAAGGATCTGGATCCGCAGGTGGACCAGAAGGCCAAGGACCTGATCGCCAAGTTGCGCGGAAAAGACGGGACTGGATCCGAATCCGCCTTTGCAGAAGCTGCGCGCGGTAATTCTGAAGACCCGGCGACGGCCCGGAACAATGGGTACGTCGCGAAGCCATTCAAGAAGAACCCGAACAAGGTCCACGGTCTTTACGATCGCGTCGCCGACATGCAGCCGGGTGAAGTCACGGACATTCCGATTCGTTACGATAACAACTACTGGATCCTGCGTCGCGGCGATGTTGTGCCGAAGACGTTTGCCGAAGCGAAACCGGAATTGCTCGTCTCATTACGCAACCGTCGCGGGTATGGCGTGGCATTTCAGCTCGCGCAGAAGGTCTCAACCCGGTTAAAGGAAGTTAAGGATCCGCAAAAGGTGGCCCAGGAGTTCGCCGCGGAGGCAAACATGTCGGCGGCGGAGATGGTCCGTGAAACCGCTTACGTCAAACCCGGCGACGACGTTCCGAACGTCGGTGTCAACCAGCAGTTTGAATCGGCGTTGACGACGCTCAATAATCCGAACGACATTGGCGAAGTCACCGGTATCAAAGACGGTTTTGCGATCCCGATGCTCGTCGATAAGAAGGAGCCGCGAACTCCTGAATTCGACGAAGTAAAGACGAAAGTCGCGGAAACACTAAAACAGCAGCGCGCGAAAGAGCAAATCGAGCAAAAGGCGAAAGACTTGGCCGCGGGTGTGGCTGGACCAGGCGACCTCAAGGCCCTCGGCGAACGCGAAGGTTTCGATTCGGGTCTTGAAGAAGGATACCGGCGCGAGTCGACGCTTGGTAAAGCCGGCGCGAGCGAAGTGCTCGACGACGCGATCTACAACCTGAAGGAAGGCGAAGTCTCGAGGACGCCGATCAGAGTCGACGACAAGTGGGTGATCCTCGGTCTCGTGAAGCGCGACAACGCGAACATGGCGACGTTCAGCGCCGAACGCGATCGCATCAAGCAAACGATGTTACGCGATCGTCAGAATCAGGTGTTTCAGGATTACATCACCGGCGTCGAGGAGCGCATGAAGCGCGAAGGCAAGATCACGATCTACGACAAGGTGCTGGCGCGGTTGGATGCGGCTGAGCCCGCGGCCCAGCCGTTACCCGGTGGATTGAACTTCCCTAACTTTCCCCGTCGAGTAATTACTTGGTCAGTGGTCAGTAGTTCGTTAGATGACCGGTTCATGAACAACTGTACCAATCTGACCACATTCTCAGTTTCCCATTAGTGGACCAATGTCTGCTGATGGGACTGCCGTGCGGATTTGCAGCTCGTTTGTGACGGCGACGATCTTAAGATTCGTCAACGCGCTCTTCGCCAAAACTCCTCGCGCACCTGACAATCGGCCCACGAAAATTGAGGCAACATTCTTCAAGTCGTTCAGAGTCAGGCTAAGACTGTTTGCCACTTCCGCATTCGGCGCCCGTCCTCCGAGAAACAACTGGAGATCTTTTTCGGTGGTTGCGACCGAACCGTAAACCTGCTTCAGCTTGGCAAAGTCTTCACCGATGGGCGCGTTGCCGATAATGTCGACACTGCTGATCAACTGTTGCGACATGTTCGCGCCGAAACCGATCACGGCGTTCGGATCGCGGCTCGCCAAAGCGATCAGTTCCGCATTCGCGCGCTGTGAAGCACGGGTGACGTCAATCACGGAGCGAACGCTTGCCGGATCGCCGAGCGCAATCGTGTTTGCGTCGAGTGGCAACACGGCGAGCTCGTTGATTCTGAAATCAAAGACGCCAAGGACGCTGATGCTTTCATCGAGCGTGAAGATGTAGATCGTTTTGCCCTGGTACTTCTCCTGACGATACTTGCCGCTCGCAGCGAGACTGCCGGCCGTAACCAGCGCCGTCGAGCTATATGCGCCTTTCGCGAGCGCCACTGTCTGTGCTTGCGCTGTCCCTTCGCCAGGGAATGTGAAACGAATACCGACGGCGACCTCGTCGAACATCCGCGGATCGAGTCCCGTTCGCGTTTTGAAATTTTCAACCGAAGCATTCATCTGAGCGAGTCTCGACGGATTGTTGGCGAGGATGCGCGGCATCGCCTCGTTGAAGAGCTGCTTCATCTTGACCTGGGCCACTGCGTCCGATTTCGGCAGTGACGACATGAGAGTGGCCGCAGCGGGCGCGGTGTTGCGGGTGCGAGTCTGCGCGACACCGTCTATCTGCACGAGCGCGAAAACGGCGACAAATACAAATGCGAAGTAAAAAAATCTGTTTGTCATTCTAAAAAGCCTTTCCACCAATCGAACTCAGGGATTCAAACCGCGGGCCTTGAGTTGCTTCTGAAGCACGTTGAAACCAATCTTTTCATACTCGGCAGGTATCTGAAAAAGTTGTTTATCGGGCTGCAAAGTTATGTCGGACAACTCCGTCACGATCACGACACCGTCGGGCGATCTCATTTCTGACTTGATGGGCATTTTCAGTTCAGTGTCGATCCAGATCAGAGTCTCACTAGGCTTGACGTATTCCCTAACCGGACTGTTAACAACTACGCGAAACTTGTCGGCGGAACGTCCGGCAATGGTTTCGACGCCGAGGCGTTGAAAAGTCGTAGCCATTGGATCGGCGTGCAACAGGCTATCGGGTGAGTCGTCTTCCGGTTCGGGAGGCGGCGGGCCGCCATAATTGCCGGAGAGAACCGCGTAAACTTTCTGTTCGGGCCACAAGATGAGCCGGCCTTCGGGCGAATCAAGATAGACAACCCTTGTCTGCTCCGACGCAGATTCGTCACGACGCGTTGGACCATCTCTCCCGATCAGCGTGCTGAAGAAGTATTTCTCGCCGTTCGGGCCGGAGGTGGTGATGGTGCGTGTTGCCGAGTAACGTTCGGGTTCCTTTGTTTGAAAAGGAGGAGCGGTTGAGACGACGGTGTCGGTCTTTGTCGGTTCGCTGGACTGTGGTGTCGCTGGCAGTCCGGCACGAAGCGATCGTGAGACAGAGAAGCGCCGGCAGGAAGAGAAGCGACGCGCTACGGTGTGCGCGCACGCAACTCATACTCGTTCCAGCAACAGTGCCAGACCCATGCCGCCGCTCACGCAGAGTGTCGCGAGTCCGAGTTTCGCCTGTCGCTTTTGCATTTCGTGAAGCAGCGTCGTGGTGATGCGAACTCCAGTGCAACCGATCGGATGGCCCAACGCGATCGCGCCGCCGTTGACGTTCAAGCGATCGGCGTGGAAGTGCAGTTCGCGATCGCAGGCGATGACTTGCGCGGCAAACGCTTCGTTCAGCTCGATCAAGTCGATCTGGTCCATCGTGAGTTGCTGTCGTTTGAGCAGGGCGCGGATTGCGGGCACTGGTCCAATTCCCATGATCTCAGGCGCGACGCCGGTGATTTCGTAATCGACGATGCGAGCTTGTGGTGTCGTGCCTGATTGTTTCAATCCGTCTTCGCTGAGAACGACGAGCGCGGCCGCACCGTCAGTGATGCCGGAAGAGTTTCCGGCAGTGACTGTGCCGTCTTTCGAGAAGACGGGTGGAAGTTTGGCGATATCCTGAAGCGTTGTTCCCGCGCGGTAGTGTTCGTCGCGAGCGAAGGTCGTCTTGCCTTTTTTACCTTCGACTTCGAGTGGCGTCACTTCGTCGTCGAACCGGCCAGATTCGATTGCCGCCTGCGCCTTCTGTTGCGATCGCAACGCGAACTCGTCCTGTTCGGTACGCGGGATCTCGTATTGTCGCGCGAGGTTCTCCGCGGTCTCTCCCATCACCAGTCCGGACAACGGATCGCTGAAGCCGTCACGATACATGCCGTCGACGAGTTGCATGTTGCCCATTCGCATGCCCCAACGCGCGCCTTCCGCGAAATACGGAACGCGCGACATGCTCTCGGTCCCGCCTGCGAGCACTGCGCCGGCGCGGCCGAGCATTATTTCCTGCGCGGCGAGAATGATTGCTTTCAGTCCTGAGCCGCACGCCTGGTTGATCGTGAACGCGGGTACTGTTTCCGGCACTCCGGCGCGATATGTGATCTGGCGCGCAACGTTTGGACCACCACCGGCTTGACGTGCGCAACCCCAGATCGATTCCGCGATCTGATCGGGATTTAATCCCGCACGGCGTAAGCTTTCCTTCGCGACCGCAACGCCGAGATCTGCTGCCGACCACGACGCGAGTGTTCCGCCAAATTTGCCGATCGGAGTTCGTACTGCTCCTGCGAGATATACGTTCTTCATATTTGCCAAAAATGGTAGCACAGGGTAGAAGTATCGGTCATATCCGTGGTTCCTCACGCCATGCTGCAACAGATCCTTCAACAACATGCCGAATGGCTCTTCGTGTCGAGCGAGGGCGAAGCACTGTCGCTGCGACGTACGGAGATCGACGTCGCCGTTTTACATCATCGCTTGCTGCTGTCTTGTTGGACGGAAAAAGGGAGCCGCACGTGGCGCATTCTAGATTGGCATTGGGATGGCCGGTCGCTGGTGCTGAACGCTTCGCGCAGAATGGGCGCCACGCGTTCGCGTCTTGAACTGATTCCTCGCACTCCAGCTAAAACCATCGCCGCCACGATTCGTGTTGCACGGCTGGCACGTTGCGAACGTCTCGCTCAACTCGTTTGCAATTGGCAACCGAAAACATCAGTCGAGCGTTGCGCTTTGAGTCCAGGCACACGTCCCGGACAGCCCGGCCGCTACGCACGAATTCTGCTGCGCTGGAGAGGCGAACGAATCGCGGTCAGTGGACCGGTCATTTCAAGCCAACCGTCGTCGGTCGACGCGTTCTTGTCGTCGACGCTGCTGTGGTTTACGCGCACGCGTGATCGCGCGCGGGGTTCGTTTGTCGAGCAACTCTGGTTGATCGTTTCTGAAGATCTCGCAAAGCCGGCGTGCTATCGCGTTGCGCTATTGCGTGAGAGTCTGAGAAACGTAATCAAGATTTTTGTCGTCGACGATGATCTGAATGCTTTGTCGCCGGTGAGTTGTCCAGATCGAAACGAACTGTGGACCAAAAAGCTCGCCCGTTTTCCTTCAATACCTGCCGCAATGATCTCCGATCAAACACGCGCGATCCTCGACGAAGCACCGGAAGCCATCGACGTCGTGCATTCCCGTCACGGCGAGACGCTGCGATACTTCGGACTTCCATTCGCCCGCGTCCGCTCATTGCTCGGCGTCGAACGAGTGTGGTTTGGGATCGACAGTTCGCATCGCCGCGTGCTTGACGAAACATCACGGCGCGACTGGCAGAACCTGCTTCGCGACCTGCGCGAACATCGTACCGCCGACACACTCGATCATCGTCACGCGTTCTATCGCACGGCCGCTGAAGCGTGGCTCGAATCGTTGCTTCGCCGCGACATAACCAAACTCGATCCCGGCCTGATCATCGCGCCTCTGCACGCTCAGTTCCGCACGGCGCATAGCGGAAAGCTCGGCATCAGACCGATCGACCTGTTGGCTTTGAGACAAGACGGCCGTCTCGTCGTGATCGAACTAAAAGCTTCCGAAGACCGCGAGCACGTACTGCAAGGCGCCGACTACTGGCGACGCGTCGAAGCCCATCGCCGCCGCGGTCACATCGCGAAAGCAAAACTCTTCGGCGACAAAAAGATTAAAGACGAACCGCCGCTGGTCTATCTCGTCGCCCCAACGCTGCGCGTGCATCCGTCCTTCAACACACTCGCACGCTGCATCTCGAACGACATCGAGATCTATCGCTTCGACATCAACGAAGACTGGCGCTCCGGCGTGCGCGTCATGCGCCGCATGCGCGTGAATTAGTGTTTGACGAAGATGCTCTCGGGTTCTTTGGGCGGCGGAGGAGGCGCGGGGGTGCTGACGGGGGTCGTCATGTGACTCAGCATGTCGTCTTTGGCATAGATGCCGGAGACGCGCATCTTGAATTCGTCTGGATTCGTCGCGTTGTGCAGGGCTTCTTCCTGCGTGATGAGTCGCGACTGCAGCAGGTGAAACAGCGATTGATCGAACGTCTGCATGCTGTATTGCGACGTGCCCGCGGCGATGGCTTCGCGAATCATGTACGTCTTTTCTTCGTTGATGATGTGATCGCGAATGAACGCCGTCGATACCAGCACTTCGATCGCCGGCACGCGTCCTGGACCTTTCGCCGCGCGCACGAGTCGCATCGATATCACAGCCTTCAGAATGCCCGCCAACTGAAGACGTACTGACTTCTGCTGGTGCGACGGAAACGACGAAACGATACGCGTGATTGTTTCCGTGGCGTCTAACGTGTGCAGCGTTGAAAGAACGAGATGGCCCGTTTCCGCGGCCGTTAGCGCCGTTTCAATCGTTTCGTGGTCGCGCATTTCGCCGACGAGGATCACGTCCGGATCCTGGCGCAGGGCGCCACGCAGCGCGTGCGCAAACGAATGGGTATCGACGTCCACCTCGCGTTGCGTCACAAACGACTGCTTGTCGCGATGCAGAAACTCGATTGGGTCTTCAATCGTGACGATGTGCCCGCTGCGCGTGGAGTTGATCGTGTCGATCATCGCCGCCAGCGTCGTCGACTTGCCTGAACCGGTCGCGCCGGTGACCAGGATCAAACCACGGCGCTCCTCGGCAATCTTGTCGATAACGGGCGGCAGGCCGAGTTGGGCAGTGCTCTTCGTGTGGTCTGGAATGACGCGCAGCACGATGCTGACGGTGCCGCGTTGCTGAAAAATGTTGGCGCGAAAACGTCCCAAACCCGAAACGCCGTAGCCGATGTCGACCTCCGAAATCTCTTTGAACCGCTGCTTCTGCCGGTTGGACATGATCGAAAACGCCATGTCCAGCGTGTCCTCGGGCTTCAAACGCGCCGCATTTTCGACGGGATGAAGTTCGCCTCCGATGCGCATAACGGGGAAGGCGCCGACCTTCAAATGGAGATCGGAAGCGGCATGACCACACGCAATTCGCAGTAGATCGTCAATTTTTACGGCCATTAGGCGTAGTGAAAACCTTTCGGGGCTTTTGCAAGAGGTGGTTTTTGGGAAAACTTTGCGCGGGAAGGAGCGCTGGAGCTAAGAACTAGCGCGTTGGAACAGCGCCGACCTGAATATACCACAGACTACGCAGGGTCGCGCAATCTGTGGTTTTTCAGCGATAAACAATGGCCGCGGTGGCGGCTTAGTCGCGGGGGGCGGCTTGGAACAGAATCGGTGCTGTGTCCTCAGTCGAGGTTTCGAGACTACGACGGGCGAAGCCCTCGGGCGTCGAAGAGGCGTCTTTTTTCTGGTTGACGTAGGTCAGCCAGTCGCCGGGTGCGGGCCGCTCGCCTTTGGTCATCTCGAAGAAAAGCTTCTGGATTTTCGCGGTGATCGGGCCGCGTCCGCCGCTGCCGACCGTAATTCGGTCGACCGAACGAATCGGCGTGACTTCCGCGGCGGTGCCAGTGAAGAAGAGTTCGTCGGCGACGTAAAGCGCGGCGCGTTGAATTGTGCGCTCCTTAATAGTAATGCCGAGTTCCAGACAAATCTGGATCACGCTATCGCGAGTGATGCCCGGCAGAATCGAGGACGAAAGCGGCGGAGTCAAAACGACGTCGCCGGAGACGAGGAAGATGTTCTCGCCGGAACCTTCGGAAACGTAACCGCGATCGTCAAGCGCGATTCCTTCGGCGAAACCGTTCAGCAGCGCTTCCATCTTGATGAGCTGCGAATTCATGTAGTTTGCGCCGCTCTTCGCCATCGGCGGCATCGAGTTCGGAGTCAGACGGTTCCAGGTGGAAACGCACACGTCCACGCCTTGTTCGATCGCTTCGTCGCCGAGGTATTTGCCCCAATCCCACGCGCCGATGTAGCACGCGACCGGATTCGGAAACGGATTCACGCCGAACGCGGGATGCTCTTCGTCGAGACTGCGAAACAGGATCGGGCGCAGGTAGCACTGGTCCATTCCGCTGCGCTTCACGATTCCGACGGCAGCGTCACAAAGTTGATCCAGCGTCCACTGATGGTCCATGCGGTAAATCTTTGCCGAGTTGAGAAAACGTTGCATGTGTTCGCGCAGACGAAACACAGCCGGACCTTGCTTAGTCGAATAACATCTGATGCCCTCAAAAATGCTGGAGCCGTAATGAAGCACGTGCGACATCACGTGCACGCGCGCGTCGTTCCAATTGATGAATTCGCCATCATGCCAAACGACGTCGCAAACGCGTGGTGTCTTTACGTCTTTTACTTTGCCTTCTTTTGAGAACATGTTGTTTACTCCTCAGGGAAAATGCCGGATCGGAGGCGGGCCCCTCACGTGTTGCAGAACATCAACGCTAGGACTCGGTCCTATTTTAATGCGCTAAGTGGATGCCAGACATCGCACAATACAGTAGTTACAGTTCGCTTGGCAAGAACGCTTGCTTCGTGTTTATGCTTTTGATTTTAATGTTTCCATCCTGTAAGTCTGATCAAAAGATGAATCAAAATAATCAAAGCTCTTCATCGACTGAAACAACCAATAACAACCCGATTTCAATTCACCAGAGCGCGATCGCGATCGACATGCACGCCGACACCGCGCAAAGGCTTTTGGACGAAAACGTCGACCTTCAGCAGGAACTCAGCGACGGCCATTTCGACGCTGTCCGCGCGAAGGCCGGAGGTTTGGACGCGCAGTTTTTCTCGATCTGGGTCGAACCGCAGTTGTTTGGCGCAACCGGCGCCCGCGCCATGAAACGCGCCGACGATCAAATCGCGGCCGTGCGCGCTTTGGCCGAAAAACACCCGGAAACTTGGGCTTTAGCGACTTCCGCCGCCGATATTCGCGCCGCGGTTACAGACGGGAAAATCGCGGCGCTGATGGGGTTGGAAGGCGGTTACGCGATCGACGAGCGGCTGGAAAATGTTCAGCGTTACTACGACATGGGCGTGCGTTACATGTCGCCGGCGTGGAGCGTTAGTACCAGTTGGGCCGGATCGTCAGGCGACGACGTGGGCCGGACGCGCGGACTGAATGAGTTCGGAAAGAATGTTGTGCGCGAGATGAACCGGTTGGGAATGATCGTCGACGTTTCGCACGTTTCCGATCAGACGTTCTGGGACATTGTTAATACTTCGACGTCGCCGGTTGTCGCGACGCACTCGGCGTGTCGTGCGATTGCGGACGTTCCGCGAAACCTCACGGACGACATGATCCGTGCGCTAGCGAACACAGGCGGTGTGGTAAACGTGATCTTCTATCCGGAGCATCTCGAGCCTGGTTGGAGTCAGAAGAAGAAACAGGTCGATGCGGAGATCGCGGCGATGGTCCAGGAAGCATCGGCGGCGGAGCCCGGTGATGCGGTGCACAAGAAGATGGCGCGCGATCGTGTGCGATCACGCGAGTACGCGCAGCGTTTGCCGCCGGTTAATGTTGCGCGGATCGTGGATCATATCGATCACATCGTGAAGTTGGTGGGCGTCGATCATGTCGGGATCGGATCGGATTTCGACGGCGTGCAGATCACGACGACGGGATTGGCGACCGTGGCGGAGTTGCCGAACTTAACGAAGGAGTTGTTGACTCGAGGTTATTCCGCAGACGACGTGAACAAGATTCTCGGTGGGAACATGTTGCGCGTGCTGGATGCAGTGAAGAAATGAAAACGCCGCGAATAGGTTTCCATGCTCCGATCAAAGGGGGAGTTCACAACGCGCTGATCGTTGCGAAAGATACGGGATGCGATACCGTACAGTTGTTCTCGCGCAATCCGCGCGGTTGGATGGCGAAACCGCTCACACTCGAAGACGTCCTCCTGTTCCGCAAGGTCCGGAAGCAAACAAAGATCACGCCCGTCCTTATTCATTGCAATTACCTCGTTAACCTCGCGGCTGTTGACGATGTGTTTCTGCAAAAGTCGCGCGAGTCGTTTCGTGAAGAGGTTGAGCGGGCGTTGCTGCTCGGCGTCGATTATCTCGTCGTCCATCCGGGAAGTTCGCGCGGAGCGTGTGAGGCTGACGGCATCGCGCTTTGTGCCGAGAGTCTCAAGATCGCTTGCAAAGGTTTGAAGTTCGGAACGCTTCGCATTTTGCTCGAAAACACCGCCGGACAAGGCGACTGCATCGGTCATCGTTTCGAACATCTCGCGCTGATCATGGAGTTGTGTCCGAAGATTCCGCTCGGCGTCTGTTTCGACACGGCGCACGCGTTCACGGCGGGTTACGACATTCGTGAAGAAGACGGTCTGGACGCGTTGATTCAGCGGATGCAGAAGACGGTGGGAATCAAGAACGTCCGCGCCATTCACTTCAACGACTCGCGCGCCGTCTACAACTCCCGCGTCGATCGCCACTGGCACATCGGCGAAGGGCACATTGGCGCCGAAGCCCTGCGCCGCGTCGCCCGCCATCCGAAACTGAAACACGCGGCCTTCATCCTCGAAACTCCCTACGACGACCCTCGCGCCGACCTGAAAAACCTGTCGATGTTGCGTTCATTTGTGAGCGGCTGATAGAATCCCAGCCAAATGTTTTCGAAGACGAACACAACCCTCGTCCTAACGGTGCCGCTTCTGCGTCGCGCGAGATAGCGTGATTCGCGGAGCGGCGATTCCTTACTTCTAACGAAATCTCGATAAACCAGTGAACGTTTTGTGCGGTCTGCGCAAATCGTGTTAAGTAAGATTGGATAACGTTATGGACGAAAAATACTTTCCTGAACAAATAGAAAACAAATGGCAGCAACGCTGGAACCACGGCGGCGCGTTTGAGGCCCGCGAAAACGATCGGCGCCAGAGGTTCTACTGCGCTCGAAATGTTGCCCTACCCGTCAGGTTTCCTGCACATGGGCCACGTGCGCAACTACGCCATCGGCGACGCACTCGCGTGGTTCAAACGCTTGCAGGGCTTCAACGTCATGCATCCCATCGGCTGGGACAGCTTCGGCCAACCCGCGGAACAGGCCGCGATCAAGCGCGGCGTAAATCCCCGCGACTGGACCGAAGAAAACATCGCGCACATGCGCGGGCAGTTGAAGCGGCTCGGCATCAGCTACGACTGGACACGCGAGATCGCCGCTCATCGTCCGGAGTATTACAAATGGGACCAGTGGTTCTTCCTGAAGATGTTGGAGCGCGGACTCGCGTACAAGAAAGCCTCGCAGGTGAACTGGTGCCCGAAAGAACAGACCGTACTGTCGAACGAACAGTCGTCAGGCGGGATCTGCTGGCGCTGCGGCACGCCGGTCGAGAAGCGAGACTTGGAACAGTGGTTCCTGCGCATCACGGATTACGCCGAACAGCTCGTCGCCGACATGAAACAGATCGAAGCCGGTTGGCCCGACAAAGTTTTGAAGCGTCAGAGCGACTGGGTCGGACGCAGTGAAGGCGCGTTTATCGATTTCGCCGTCAAAGACAGTGACAAGAAGATACGTGTGTTCACCACTCGCATCGACACTATCTACGGCGCGACCGCGGTCGTGCTCTCGGCGGAACATCCGTTGTTGCCCGAGTTGCTGAAAGACTCTGCTTTGAAGAGCGACGTCGAAGCGTTCGCGGAGAAAGTAAGAAACCAGAAAGCGATTCGCACCGATCTCGCTGAAGAAGGCGACAAGGAAGGTCTGAACACGGGCGTACTCGCGATCAATCCGTTCAGCGGCGAGACGCTGCCGGTGTGGGTGGCGAACTACGTGCTGATCGAATACGGCACGGGCGCGGTGATGAGTGTTCCAGGTCACGACGAGCGTGACTTTGAGTTTGCGCAGAAGTACTCGTTGCCGATTCGCCAGGTGATTGCTCCAGTCACTCACGAACAGCTCCGGTCTGAACCGGTCGCGACGACTGCGGGCGACAGTTCCGCGGAGATGAAACACTCGTTCACCGACTACGGCGTTTTGATCAATAGCGGCGAATGGGGTGGAAAACCGTCCGACGTCGCGATCAAAGAGATGGCGGCGTACGCGCAGGAGAAAGGATTCGGCGAAGCCGCGGTCACGTATCGCATTCGCGATTGGGGCGTGTCGCGTCAGCGTTTCTGGGGCGCGCCGGTGCCGGTGATCTATTGCGACAAGTGCGACATGGTCCCGGTGCCTTACGATCAGTTGCCGGTGGTGTTGCCGCAAACTGCAGCGTTCACGGGAACAGGCGAGTCGCCGCTCGCGGGTGTGGCGGAGTTTGTAAACACGACTTGTCCGAACTGTGATGGTCCAGCGCGACGCGAGACCGACACGATGGATACGTTTGTCGATTCGTCGTGGTACTTCTTCCGTTACCTCGATCCGCAGAACAACAACGCGCCGTTCGATCCGGAGATCGCGAAGCATTGGACGCCGGTGGACCAGTACATCGGCGGCGATTCGCATGCAGTGATGCACTTGATCTACACGCGCTTCTGGAACAAGTTCATGCGCGACATCGGAATGGTCACGTTCGACGAACCGGTGAAGCGTTTGTTGACCCAGGGCATGGTGACGAACCGCGTCGGCGACACCGACGAGTGGAAAGCGATGTCGAAGAGTCTCGGCAACGGTGTCGATCCTGACGAGATGATCGCTGCGTTTGGCGCCGATGCGACGAGGCTGTTCGTGTTGTTTGCCGCTCCGGTCGAGAACGAACTGCGCTGGTCTGACACGGGCATCGAAGGCGCCGTGCGCTTCCTGAGACGTGTTTACACGATGGTCTTTAAGTGGCACGAACGGCTGGCTACTCACGGCGGTGAAGCGCCGGCGACGGAGTTCAGCCCCGAAGCGCGAACGTTGCGACGCAAGACACATCAGACGATCGCGAAGATCACGAGCGACTTCGAACAGTTGCACTTGAACACGAGCGTCGCTGCGTTGATGGAGTTGTTCAATCAGTTGAGCGACTTCAACGCAGATCCGGCGCGTGCATCCGACGAAGATGTTTTTGCAGTTCGTGAAGCGTTGGAGGCTTTGGTCGTGATGTTGACGCCCTTTTCGCCCCATATCGCAGAAGAGATGTGGGAAACATTGGGACATGCGGGCGGGTTGTTGACTGAAGCCGCACGCTGGCCGATCGCGGATCCCGAGCTCGCTCGTCGAGAAGAGCTGGAGATCCCGGTGCAGGTGAACGGTAAACTGCGCTCGCGCGTGATTGCCGCGCCGGATGTTTCGGAAGACGATCTTCGGGCGGCGGCGTTGGCTGACGATCGAGTGCGGTCGTTGATCGACGGTCATGAAGTGGTGAAGGTGATCGTCGTGCCGCGGCGCTTGGTGAATATCGTCATCAAATCCGCATGATCTGTGTATACTTTGCCGCGTGAAAGAGTGTCCCTCCTGCAGGCGCTGTTATCCGGATGAGACGAATCACTGTCCGCAGGATGGTGATGAAACTACGCAGTCTCTTCTGGGTGAGCCAACACTCGATGCCCGCTACCTGCTCGAGCGTCGTCTCGGGCAGGGAGGCATGGGCGTCGTCTTTCAAGCTCGACACATCTTTCTCAAAACCTCTCACGCAATAAAAGTCATTCTTCCGGATCTGGTTGGAAACGATCCGATGCTCACGACGCGCTTTCGCCAGGAAGCACTGGCGGCGGCCGCGATCCGTCATCCGAACATCATCACTGTAACTGACTTCGGCGTCGCGCGAGGAACGATGCCGTTTCTCGTGATGGAATTCGTCAAAGGACGATCGCTCCAGGAGATCATGCAGAACGAAGGAGCGATGCCGGTCCAACGCGCGTGGGAGTTTATCAGCGCGATCGCTGCCGGAGTTGCAGCGGCGCACAGGCAAAACATCGTGCATCGCGATCTGAAGCCGCTGAACATCATGGTCCAGGATGATATGCCGGCCGCGGAAGGCGTGAAGATCCTCGACTTCGGACTCGCGAAGATCAAATCAGGCGATTTGCTCGGTTCGTTCGTGCAGGCGCAGACGAGCGGGTTGATGGGCTCTCCTTTTTATATGGCGCCGGAACAGTGGGGCGACGAAGAGCCCGACGCGCATGCAGACATCTACAGTATTGGCGTGATTCTTTATCAAATGCTCGCGGGTGAAGTTCCTTTCAAAGGTTCTTCGATTCCGTCGATCATGAAGAAGCACCTCACGATGCCGCCGCCGAGTTTTCAGTCGATGGGTGTGTCAGTGCCGCCCGCGATCGAGGCGGTTGTTCGCCATTCGCTGGAGAAGGAAATCGGATCGCGCATCGATACCGTCGAAAACTTTTTAAAGGAACTGCGTGCGGCGATCGATGCGACACCGGTACCCGCCGCGTTGCGCGAAACGGTGACGCTGGATCCGCTTCGCACGATGACTTCGACGACGCCACCCACCAGCATTCCACCAAATGCGATTCCGTTGCAGACGCAGGCGCCGATCTCGAACAACACGAGCGTCGGCGGTTCGTTGGATTCGATCATCAGCGGCGCCAGTTCTCCTGAATTAAACAAACAGGCAGAGCAGGAGCGAGAACGCCGAGACAAAGAGCAACAGGAAAAGTTTGACCGCATGGCCAAGCAGGCCAAGGAGCTGGAAGATCGACTCGAACGACTTTCGGGCAGCATGGCGCCGCCGCATGCAGATCCGGAAACGACGCGAGTCCGACAAAGCGCCACTTCGCCGGGTGCTGCACCGAACACTGTGGCGCGACCGTCGGTGGTCCAGGGAAGACCGATCACTGTCGATCTTGGTCGCCGGAGCAAAGGCCCACGGCTGTTCTTGATCGCGGCCGTGGCTTGTGTGTTGTTACTAGCGGCAATCGGTATCGGTGGTTACGTCGCATTGAAATCGATGCGCGGCACGAACGATCCAGGCCCGACTCCATCGCCAACGCCGCGGAAAGCCGAGCTGTCGGCAATCGCCGGCGGGACTTTCATGATGGGCCGCAACGATGGTCCAGCCGAAGAGAATCCCGCACACGCCGTGACTGTGCAGCCGTTCATGATGGACCGCACGGAGGTCACGAATAACGAATACGCAGATTTCGTCGCGGCTACAAACCGTCCGGCGCCGTCTCACTGGGTGAGCAACAAACCGGTGTTCGGCCAGGAGCTGTGGCCTGTCGTAAACGTGTCGTTGGATGATGCGATTGCGTTCGCGGCTTGGCGGTCCAAACGCGACTACGTCACATATCGCTTGCCGACCGAAGAAGAGTGGGAATATGCGGCACGGAATGGTCAACGCGCCGATCTCTATCCGTGGGGTTCCGACTGGGTCGCCGGTCTCGCGGTGTTGAAAGAAGCGACGCCTGCTGCTGTTGGTTCGCGTCCCGGCGGAGCGAACCAGTGGGGCGTTACCGATTTGATAGGAAATGTCTGGGAGTGGACCTCGTCAAAGGTTTCCGTCTATCCGGGAAACACGACCGTGATTCCCAGCAATCAACAGGAATTGGTAACGATTCGGGGCGGTTGTTACGCGAGCGATCCCGCCAATCCCGAGACGCCGGTGACGGGAGCGCTGCGCCAGTTTGTTGCGCCGTCTACGAAAACGACGCTTTTGGGTTTTCGACTGGTCAGGAGCGGGTCGTGAAGTGACAGTTTTGAGCGTGGGTCAACTTCCAATTAGCTCATCCGGCAAAGGTGATCTACAATCCACACCAGTAGTTCTTCAGTAATCCATAAGGAAAATTCGGAATTCGGAATTCGAATTTCGAACTTGTGACCGAGGTTAGTCTCGATATTCGCAATCCAAACAGCATTAGGAGAGTAATGATGAGAGCTAACGCAATACTGCGCAGGGCCGGATTGGTTGTGGCCGCCCTCTGTTTCGGTATGACAGGCAGCGCTCCCATGGCGCTCGCGCAGGACGTCGGCGTGGATGTTGGCGGATCGGTCTTCAGAGCAAAGAACCCTGAAACCAAGAAGAAAACGACGGCCAAGCCGGGTACGACAACAGGAACAACAACGAGACCAGGTAACAGGGCCACCGGCAGCACTCGTGTGAAGCCGGCGGTAGCGGAGCGGATCGAAGAGTTGCTCGAGAAGGGCAACGTGGCACGCGACTCACGACAGTTCGCCGACGCGGAAAATGCTTACAAAGAGGTGTTGAAGCTGAAGGCACGCGACGCTCGCGGGGCGTATGGTTTGGGTAACATTTACGCCGACCAGCAACGTTGGGAAGACGCGGAAGCTGCGTATCGCAACTCCGTCGCGTGGGCGCCGACTGACGCCGATGCTCACGTTGCGTTGAGTGTCGTGCTCGTGCAACCGCGTACCGGCGGCGACAACGCGAAGCGATTCGCCGACGCTGAGATGTTTGCGCGAAGGGCCGTACAAATCGATCCGAAGAATGCGGTCGGTTGGGATCGTCTGGGAGTCGCGTTGCAGACGAGAGGAATTTTCAACAGCGAGACTGAACATTCGTATCGCCGCGCAATCGAGCTCGATCCGCAGTTTGCCGTTGCGTACGCCCACCTGGCGCGCACGCTGAACAAGATGGGCAAAGCGTCCGAGGCGAACCCGCTGTACAACAAGGCAATCGAACTCGCAAAAGATCCGGCGACGCTGAATCTGATCGCGCAGTCGTTACAGGACGAGCAACTATGGCCCAGTTCGGAGCCGGTGTTGAAGCGCGCGCTCGAACTCGATTCGCGGAATCCGACGTCGTTGTTGCTGATGGGCCGATTTCTGCTGGCGTACAGACGTTACCAGGAAGCGGAGCCGTATTTGAAATCGGCGACGGAAATAAGTTCGCGTGCTTTCCTTCCGTTCAATTTGCTGGGCCGTGCGTATCTCGGAATGGATCGGTTCAGCGATGCCGAAGCCACTTACGAGCGCGCCTCGACACTTGCCGGCGACGGTGAGCGAAAACAGCTCGCGGGTATGTTTGGGTTTGAAGGCGTCGGCGACGGCTACCTGAAAGCACGGCAGAAAGATAACGCCGTTCGCGCCTATCAACGCGCGCTCGCACTCGATCCGGCGAACAGTGGCGCCGCGCAGAAGTTGGCGAAAGCCAAAGCAAACTGATTTGAGCTCCAGGAAACAAATTCGATTTCGTTCAAGAGGTCTGTCTGATGAAGAGTTGCCCCAAGTGTAATCGTACGTTTCCCGACGAAGGTCAAAAGTTCTGCACGTTTGACGGCGGACTGTTGATTGCTCCGCAGACCTTCGATCCGAATGCGACGATGCGCGCTACGTCCATTGACCTGAACGCTGCCTCAGAAAGACCGACGAGCAGAGACTTACCGGATCCCAACGCGACGATTATCGAGAGCTACCCGGCGACAGTCGCACTGCCGCGAAATACTGGTCCAACAGGACCAACAGGCGCGCCTAACACCGCCGACATTTCACAACCGGCGCCACCTCCACCACCGCCGCCTCCGCCAGTGCCGCCGCCACCACCGCAACAGACGTCGCAACCGTTACCACCGCCGCAAGCTCCGCCTCCGCAGCAAACGTCTGCGCCGTTGCCAACGTCCGCGCCGTTGCCTCCGCCACCACAGGCGGGAGTTACGTCCGCGCCGTTGCCGCCTCCGCCGGTTGCGAAGAAGAAATCGAAGATGCCGTGGATCATCGCCGGCGTGCTTGTGTTCCTGCTGCTCAGCGGTGGTGTTCTTGCGGGCGCGTTTTTCTTTATCATCAAACCGCGATTGGACCAGGTCTCTGAACGCCGGCCTGAGACTGAACCCGTTGTTCAGCCAACAGTCGAAACGAAGCCATCGCCTGCGGTCGAACAACCGTCGCCGAGTCCGGAGGATTCGTTTGTGCCGCCGCCGAATACGGTCCAGTTTGAGAATTCGAATGCAAACCTGGACGGCAAGTTGGCGGAACACTATTTCGACTTCTCGTTCTACTACCCGCAGTCATGGCAGCGCGATCCGAACGCCGGCGTTCCCGGCGCGCGGAACTTTGTAAAAGTTGAGCGACGTCTGTCACCTGATTCTCCGCAGGAGGATTTTGCGGTCGGTTGGTACAAAAGCACCGGCACGTTCGCCGGAGATTTGAGTAACTTCCCGCAACGAGTTCAGGAAGTCAGTGCGGCGCTGGCCAAAGCGTATCCCGAGTACCGGAAGGTTTCAGAGGGGCCGACGAAGGTCAACTCGATGGATGCTTATGAATTTCGCTGGGAAGGTCTTTCAAAAAGCGATAACCGCGACATCAATTTATGGGGACGTGTGGTTTTCCTCCCGACGGGTAAAGAGGGTGATACAGCGGGGGCAACAATCGTCATGCTTTCCACATCACTTGCTCCGGGGTTGACGTCTGCTGAAGACATCGGGCAAAAGGGTGAAGCCCCGGTGATTCTCGACTCGTTCAGATTTGGCAAGAAGTAGTAATGGCAATTAAAAAGAAAGATACCGCGGCGATAAAGTTTTGGACGCCGCTACGCGTTGTAACGACCTTAATCGTGCTGGTGTTGCTGGCGGCGTTCGGCATTTCCAGTTGTAACTCGGGCGGCAGCAGCAGTACTGCTCATCTTCCGATCGTCCCCGCCGTCGTTTTCGACACCGAAATGACGGCCGCAAACGGCAATCCGATCAAGCTTTCAAACTACTCCGGCAAAGTTTTGTTCGTGAACTTGTGGGCCACGTGGTGTGGTCCATGCCGGATGGAGACTCCTGAGCTGGTGCGTCTTCACCAGGAGTATAAAGCCAAGGGCGTGGAGTTTGTCGGCCTCTCGACTGAAGATCCGAACTCGTCAGCACAGAAAGTGCGCGACTTCGTTACGCAATACGGCGTCGATTATCCGATTGGCTGGGCGACGCGCGAAGTGGCGCTGACGTTGATGCAAGGCAAGACGACCATCCCGCAGAGTTTCATCATCACGCGGGACGGGCGACTGTTCAGAAAGATCGATGGTTTCCACCCCAGGCGCACGCCTCCCGAGTTAAGAAAAGCACTCGACGATGCGCTCGTCGGAGGTTAGTTTTTGCCGGACTCATTGTCCGCGTCGTCTATAGTTTGCTCGTCTAATCCTTCGCGAACGTCTCTTTTAGCCTTCTTTTCCAACTCTTTCATTTCCGCTTCCACGCGCGCGTCGGCCTGATCGATGGGCGCGGGTTCGTTTAGTTCATCCTGTGTTGTTATCTTGTTTTTGTCGATACTCATCGTCCTGTTTATTCTCCTGATGTAGGCTAGCAATTCAACGGTTACAGAATTGCTGGATTTTGGTGACGATTGTGATCTGAATCACAGCCCTGCTTTTCTCGACAAAAACATCGATGGAAGGTAGACTCGGGTTGCCAATGAGCTTTCTCATCTCCCTAAAAGTGGTCCGACTGCTGCTGGCCGTTTCGGTTTCTGTGTGGCTGGCAGGCGGTTGTCTGCTGGGGTGCGGCAGCATGGCAATGGCTGCACAAAAAAGCGATGACTCGACGAGTCAGGCCGCCGCCGAAGGTGAGAGTTGTCACCGCGCTCAGAAACACCACTGCTGTTCCAAACCAAAGCCGGCGAAACAGAGCACGAGCACGATCGATCTGAAACTGACGAAGTCGTTTCTTGCTCTTACTTCAGTTCCGCGCGATATGATGCGGGATTGTCCGCTCGCGATGAATGGGACGGCGATTGCTTCGAAGGCGAACACCAGTTCACCTGAATCGACGCAAGGCACTAACACCGAGCTGCCGTTTACAACCGGCAATGGCGCACTTCCTCAGAAACACGTCATCGCTCCGCTGGTGCCGAACCGTGGTCCAACATACCTTCGCTGCTGCGTTTTCCTGATTTAAAGAATTTCCTCCAACCTCCGGATTAACTCGCCAGAGTCTCACACGCAAGACAAGTGTGTGCGCTGGTGTCCGACCCGTAATCATCATCTGAATAGGAGAACTAAAATGAAACCCCGAAAGAGCACTGTACTCGTCGTGCTGCTCGCCTTCTTGTTGGCTGCCTTCGCGATCGCGATGGCCCAGGGTACGCAGGGCGGAACGCAAACCGATCAGAAGAAAGCCGAATCATGTTGCGCCGAAGGCGCGAAGTGTTGCGCGGAAGGTTCGTGCAAGCACGAGGCCAATAGTTGTTGCAAAGAAGGCGCTGAATGCTGCAAGGAAGGCGCCGAGTGCTGCAAGAAGCATGCGGACAAGGATCACGCTGACTGCTGTGGTGATTCGTGCGAGATGGATGCCAACGCCAAGCATGACGCGAAGGGCAAGCACGATCCGAAGAAGCATGGTGAGTGCTGCAAGGCCAAGAACAAGGACGCCGCTAAGACCAAGACGAAAACTGAGTAATCCGTGGCGTTCTTAAATACGTGTTATCCGTTTTTCAGGGGGTTGCGAATGATTCTTTTTAAACGCGCGATATTGTGCGTCGTTGTATTGTTGTTTGCGGCGCACTATGTATTTGCGCAGCATGAAGGTCATCAGCAACCCCCTGCTAAACCCGCCGCTTCTCCAAAAGCATCGCCGAGTCCGGCTGCGGAAGAAGAGTCGATGCACGCCGGCATGGAGCATGGTCTCGTCGTGGTCGAAGACGATGACATGTTCGTTCGTGTCGGCAACAGTCACGCGAACCTGATGCCGATGGGCCGCATGGGCTCCGGCACGTCGTGGCAACCGGCGTCGAGCACGATGCCGATGATGCACAAACAGACCGACGACTGGTTGTTGATGTTTCATTACAACTTCGTCGCCGGCGTGAATGCGCAAGGTGGTCCAAGAGGCGTCACGAAGTTCGAGTCGGCAAACTGGTTCATGCCGCAGGCGATGCGTCGCGTCGGCAAGGGCACGCTCGAACTGCGCGGCATGTTCAGTCTCGAACCTTTCACATTTCCGCCGGGCGGCTCGCCGCTGCTGTTTCAAACAGGCGAAACGTACAAGGGCGAGCTGATCATCGATCGCCAGCATCCGCACGACCTGTTCATGGAGCTGAGCGCCACCTACACGTTGCCGCTTGGCGAGCGTGGCACGTGGTTCGTTTACGGCGGCTATCCCGGCGAACCCGCACTCGGTCCGGTCGCGTTCATGCATCGCACGTCTGCATCGGAAAACACGTCGGCGCCGTTATCGCATCACCTGCAGGACTCGACGCACATCAGTTTCGGTGTAGTCACGACCGGCGTTACGTATCGCTGGTTCAAACTCGAAGGATCGATCTTCAACGGCCGCGAACCAGGCGAAAATCGTTACAACTTCGAAGCAAACCCATGGACGTCGCGATCGGCGCGGCTGTGGTTTGCGCCGAACGACAATTGGTCCATGCAGGTGAGTCACGGCTTCCTGCGCAATCCGGAAGCGTTGGAACCAGGCGACGTTCGACGAACAACGGCATCGATCAGTTACAACCGTCGGTTTGAAAGAGGGAACTGGGCGTCGAGTTTGATCTGGGGTCGAAACCACGAAGGCCACGGCGACGAGATCTTCAACCTGAACGGCTACGTCGCCGAATCCACCGTTAACTTTCTCGATCGGAATTACCTCTACACGCGGCTTGAACTCGCCGACAAAAACCAGCTTCTGCGCGACGACGATCGCGCGCAATTGGGAATCACCGAACATCATCCGTCGTTTCGCATCGGCGCGTACACGTTCGGCGGCTCGCGCGAGATTTGGAATTCCGAAAAGCATTCGCTGGCGATCGGCAGCGACGTCACGTTCTATTCCAAGCCGTCGATTCTCGACTCCATTTATGGTACAAATCCCGTGTCCTGGAAAATCTTTTTTAGACTGCGTCCGCAAAAGATGACTATGAGCGGAGGGCACGGGACACACTGAGTTTTTGGGAGATTTGCATGAGTAAAACCTGGATACTTATTGGCGGAATTATCGTGTTGCTTATCGCGGCGGTCCTCGTCGTTAATCAGAAGAAGACAAATCAAACGACGAAGACCGACAGCCACGCGGCGAACCACACTGCGGCCGATCACGCCGCCGCGCCGGCATCGCCGGGGACGAAGGTCGTGCCGGCTTTTTACGAAACAGCTCCGAGTCGCGCGAGTCTTGGTCCAACGCTCGCGCCGGAGAAGTTTGAAGGTCTGACTCGCGACGCCTATCGGGCAGCGCGCGAGATTCCGGTAACGCTCGCGCAGATGCCGTGCTACTGCTACTGCGACCGCGGCATGGGCCACAAGAGTCTCTACAGTTGTTTCGAAGACGATCACGCGTCGCATTGCGCAGTCTGTGTGAACGAAGCGCTGCTCGCTCAGAAACTCGAGAAGGAAGGCAAGTCCGTCGCGCAGATCCGCGAGCGTATCAACGAGACATTTGGACAAATCGGGAATTAGAGAGAAGCAGATTTCGAATGAAGAACTGGGAGGAGTAATGATGACTAAGTACGCGTTTCTTCTGGTGTTCGCCATGGTTGCGATTCTCGCTTGCAGCCCGGTGAGCGCCGTAAACGAACTGCCGACGGTGGGATCGGCTGCCCCGGCGTTCACTTTAACCAACAACGAAGGCAAGCAGGTTAGCCTGAGTGATTTCAAAGGGAAGTGGGTGGTCCTTTATTTCTACCCGAAGGACTTCACGCAGGGATGCACGATCGAAGCGCGCAATTTTCAACGCGACATCGCGAAGTATGAAGCGGTGAATGCGGTGATTCTCGGCGTCAGCGTTGACACCGCAGACTCGCACAAGGAGTTCTGCGCGAAAGAAGGACTGAACTTCAAGCTTCTCGCGGATACCGAGGCAAAGACTTCCGCGGAGTATGGTTCAGTGATGGAGTATCAGGGGAACAAACTCTCAGCGCGAAATACCTTCATCATCGACCCGACCGGGAAGATCGCGAAAGTGTTTGAGAAAGTGAAAGTGCAAGCGCACAGTGAGGAAGTGCTCGCATCGCTGGCGGAGTTGCAAAAGAAGTAATCACAAAAGGCACAAAGGAAGCCACAAAAGGCATAAAGGGAAGTCAACTTCGCTCCTTTTGTGCTTTTTGTGGCTTAACGCTTCTTGATTGCCGTAACTCTCATCGCGCCCGTGCGGTCCTCGACCGTGAAGTCAATCTGATCGTTGACCTGCAATCCATTAAGCAACGCCGCGTCAGAGACCTCAAACTCCATCTGCATCGCAGGCATGAGTCCCTCGATGTCTCCGTGATTGATCTCGATCGAAGGCGCCTTTGGATTCAGCGCCTTTACCGTTCCGACCGCCGCATAGCTTCTCGTAGCAACGGCAGCATCGGGTCCGCTTGCAGCAGATGGTGACGGAGTTGCGGCATTATTAGTCGATTGATTACCACCGCCGCACGAAACTAAGAAGACCAGCACCAGGCAGGGTGAAAGTCGTAGCAGATTCAGTCTCATTTGTGATCAGCTTTTATCAGCCATACGCTTCGCTTCTCCTTCACCTTCGAAACGTATGCAACAAACAATCCATCTTTACTAAACGCCGCCGCAGGTAGTTCGACGTTCGATCCGATGCTTGCCGCCGCACCGTCGTGTCCGACCGTGCGGAACTTGCCTTCAGCGCCGCTTTCGCCGGTCATCTCCCAAACAGCAACGTCTGAGTTAGTGCCAGTCGCCAACACCGGCGTGCCGCGAACGCCTCCTTGCGCGAGCAGTTGTCTACCGGAGAAACTGCGGCCCTTGTCGTTCGACTCGGCAACGTAAAGTCCCGGCGTGTTAGCTTCGCCTGCTGCATACCATAACACTTTGAGCGTGCCGTTATTAGCGACCGAGAGAGATGGACCAGAGACGGGACAGCCATGAAGCACCCACTTGTCGTCGCTGACGATCACGGGTTTCGAGAAAGTCGCGCCTGCATCTGTTGAAGTGGTGATTGCGATATGACGATAGTTTCCGGGCAAAACGTGTCGCCAGCCGATGTAGATCGTGCCGTCCGGCGCGACAGCCAGTGCCGTCTTGCAACACGGACATGCATCAGACGCGATCTTGCGATTGCGCGAGAAGGTGCGTCCGCCGTCGGTCGAATCGGCGATGAAAAGCTCGCGATTGCTTTCCATGTGATGTCCGTCCGCTTTGGTCGAAGGTTTCGGCGCGGCGACGTTACGTTCGTCGAGCCAGCTCACGTAGATGCGGCCGTCATCGGCAACACCCAACGAGTGCATGCCATGAGCCGCGGGGACTTTGTCGTCGTTGACTTTGACGGGCGTGCCGAATGTTTGGCCCATGTCAGACGAAACGGACAGGTAGAGATCAGTCCCTTTCTTCCCGTTCGACTCGACACGCGTGGTCCATACCACGTAGACATTGCCGTTCTTTCCCACGGCAACGCTTGGCTGATCGCCGCGCCACGCGGTCGCAGTTCCTGCTTCCGGATTCACGCGTACGGCGGCGGCCGGCGTTTTGCCAGGTTCATAACGGCCGATCATCACATCGGCGCGATTGTTTGGTTCGTGATTCACCCACGCGACGTAAAAACTTCCGTCCGGCGCGACACCGGTGGCTGGTTCCGCGGCGTCGACACCTTCCGCGGAAACCAGCACCAACGGCGAAGTCAACACGTTCGTTGTAATCCGGTTCGCCTTCGAACGATTGCAGGAGCAAAGCAACGCGCAGAAGACGAAGCAAAGAACCCCGATGGTTAGTTTGTTGTTCTGAAACATCTCTTAAAAACTCAACCTCATTCCAAATTGAAACTGTCGCGGATCGAACGCCTGCGTCGGTTGTCCAAAGGTCGGCAGCGGCGTCGCGCCCGATCCGAAAGTGTTGTTCGGCACGCCGAAGTTCGAACGATTCAAGACGTTGAACCCTTCGGCGAGCAAGTGGAGATCGACGCGTTCAGTAAGCCTGAAGCGCCGGCTCAAACGCAAATCGAGCGAAGCAAAATCAAAACCTTCCCCGGTGTTTCGACCAACGCCGAGCGGACGATCGTTGTTGTTCGTGTCGAGATTACGATCGCTTCCGAGCAGCACGTTGAACGGCAAAGCGGACGCGTAGGTGAAGATATAACCCAACTGAAAACCGCAGAAGATTCGCTGCAGCGAGGTCGGCTTCTTGTGGTCGGGAACCTCGAGTGAGCCGCTGATCACGAAACGATGGCGCTGATCGTTGTCGGACCGTCCGCGATCGCCGCGAATGTTGAAGTTGTCCTGCACGCTGGAGAAGAAGAAGTTTCCGGCGTCGTCGATCGTTTTCGAGAAGGTGTACGAAAGACGCAGGCTGGACCAACTTGTGGCGCGCTGGTTCACCGAAACAACCAGCCCGTCGTACGCAGAGTTTCCGGAACTTTCAAAACGTGAGATGTTGCCCCAGTTCGGATCCGGTCGTCCGAGATTCGGAATCCCGGCGGACGCGGGAACGGTCGGCACGTTCACGTTTCGCGAGAGGATCAGGTGACGCGCGCGCAGGTGCAGATAGCCAACTGAAACGACCGTGCTGTACGGCAGTTCGCGTTCGACCTGCAGGTTTGCCTGCTGGCTGTAACTTGCCTCGATGTTTGGATCGATGCGCGTGATGTTTGGCCGCGTCGTCAAACTTGCAGGTTGGACCGAGAGCACGTTTGGAAACACCGGAGCGCCGGGTTGCGTCGGCGAGAGTTGCGCGACGATGAACTTCGAGCCGTCGCGTTGCAAGGCGTTGGAAGTCGCGCGCAGCGGAATGCGATCGTAATAGAGTCCGTAGCTGGCGCGAATGGCGGTTTTTCTGTCGCCGGGCGCGTAAACGATTCCGAGTCGCGGTGAGAAGTTATCGGTGTCGGTTTGGATCGGATCCGGCAGGAACTGTGCGTCGTATCGCAAGCCCCCGTTGATTGTCAGATCGGGTCGCAGCCGCCATTCGTCCTGCACGAACAGTCCGAAGTTTGGGTTCGACTGTGACTGTTCCGGAACACCGAAGGCCTGCTGGTAATTGACGTAGTTTCCGTTGAGGAAGTTGTTGATCGAGCTGAAGGTGTAAACGCCCTGGACCGCGCCCGGGAAGAAAATGTTGACGCGGTTGTAGAGAAAGTTGGCGCCCGCTTTCAGCGAATGATTGCCGCGTTGCGTCGACACGTTATCCACTGCTTCAAACAGGTTGATGTCGCGTCCGAGCGGCGAGAACGTTGCCGTGCCGAAGCTTGCGACCCCCGCGATATTGACCGCAGGTCCGGTCGTGTCGTTTACCGGAGCATTCAACCGGCTGTTCGTGAACTGAAACCGCGCTTCATTCAACGTGCGACTGCTGAGCGTGGTGACGTTGCTGGCCTGGACCGTTTGGTCCGTGTCGTCCAACCCCGTGCCGCGGCTGACGGCATTCAGTCCGCCGACTGTGCGCGAGTTGACGGCGTTGATGTGATACAGGCTGTATCGCGCGCTGAGATCGTTGCGAGCGTTGATCTTGTGATCGATGCGGCCGAAGAAGTTCGTCGTATCGAAACTCGCCGGCACCACCCCCGTGCTGATGAGCGGACCGGCATAGTTGACCGCCCGCAGACGATTGTTGATCGAGGCGACGGCGTTCGGCGCGATCGTCAACACCGCCGAATAATTACGGCGTGTCTGTTCGAAGTTCGTGAAGAAGAACGTTTGGTCGCTGCGGATTGGACCGCTGAACGTCGCGCCGTATTGCGCCTGCGTCAACAGATCTTTCGTCGGTGCGAGCGGGTTACGCGCATCCAGTCGCTGGTTGCGGAAGAATCCGTACATGCTGCCGCGGAAGTCGTTGGCGCCAGACTTGGTAAGAATATTGACCACGCCTCCGGAAGCCCGTCCAAACTCAGCAATGCCGCCCGAAGTTACAACCTGAAACTGATCGATTACTTCTTCGCTGTAATAGCTGCCCGTCAGATCGGCCGCATCGTCGTTGGCGGAAACGCCGTCGAGGATGAAGCTGTTGTACAGATTGCGTTGGCCGGCGATGGAGATCCCCTGGCCGGGGACGGCTGACGTCTCGGCGAAGCGCTGGTTGCTGCCGGTGTTCGTCGGAGAAACTCCAGGCACCAGGAGCGCGAGGTCGAGATAGTTACGGCCGTTGTGCGGCAATTCCATGATCTCGCGCGGCTGGATATTCTCAGTGATCTGCGTGCGGACTGTTTCGACCATCGGCATACCGCTGTCGATGTTCACCTGGGCCGCAACGCCGGCTACTTCGAGTCGTGCGGGAAAATCGAGCGACTGACCGACGAGCAGCGTCAACTGTCTGGTCAGGTTCGCGAAACCCGGCGCCTCGATGGTCAAGTCGTAAACGCCGGTGCGCAGGTAAGGGAAGCGAAAACGCCCTTCGTGGTCGCTGGTCGTTGTAGTTTGTTGATTGGTCTCGGTGTTTCTGGCGCTGACGTTTGCGCCGCTCACAACTGCACCGCTTGCATCCTGGATGCTGCCGGTCAGCGTGGCGGACGTCACGTTCTGTTGGCCCGGAGCGAGACCAGAAAATAGAAAGATCAATGCAATACACAAATAGACACGAGTCTTCATCGAACTTCTCCGGAAGAAGGTTAATCCCTGTTAGCGACGACGCGTGATTGGATTAGAGAAGTTCGGAGGGCGGGCCCCTGGGATTGATTCGGACCCAAAACTGGTTTGATAAGAAGAGTGGTTTACGAGTTTCGAATTGGGTTGCGTTTGTCGGCGGAGCCACCTCAACGGTTCGCGCCAGAACAATGCTCTTGTGGCGCTGGTGCCGCGATGTGATGGTCGCGCAGGACGCACACTCCATTCGACATGGTTGGCTAATTGATTCAGCAGTAGCCAGTGAGGGATGCGATTCAGCATTCGCATTGTGTGAGACTGTTTCAGCGCTGTTTGTTTCAGCATTAGGGAGAGAGGAATCGTGAGAGTGAGTCTTGTGGATGTCGTTCGAGGGCGGCGGAGTCCAGTCCAGCCCGCACATCGGTTCCGTTATAACCGGTCGCGGCTTTGGCGCAGCGAGTCCGGAGTCGCAATGCTCGGATGATTTGCCGGCACAGCACGGCATCGACGATTCCGCCGAGCTGTTGGCGATCGGAAGTAGCGTGACGGCAAACGAGCTGAGGATGAAGACAGCAAGGAACCGGCTCACGAATGAAATCGTGAAGGAGCGGAGACGGCGCCTTTGCAAGAACAGCTTCATTGATCGGAAGGTTTGTTGACCTTAACCCTTTTCTTCTCGAGCTTCATTTTGCACTTGTAGCATTTCCCCGGCTTTTTCGAGGTGACGTCCGCGTGCATCGGGCAAACGTAGTGATACGCGGGTTTTTCAGGCTCTGCTTCCTGCTCACCCTGCTGTGTTTGGCCCTGCTGCGTATCGATGTGTGCGTGGGCGACGGGAAGAGGACACAGGCTGCCCTCAGCCACAAGCAATGAAAGCGCAAACAACGGCGCGATAAAAAGACGTAAAGACTTCATATTGACCCTTGCTCGGTCCGTGTCTGCCAACACGGGTTTTACTTACTTAATTCTTCTGACTGCGAAGGTACCAGATTGTTTTCGTACCGTCGGAGAAGGGAGGAAACTCTTCGCCTTCCGCGACGACTATGACGTTCTCGAGATATTTATTTGCCGCTCGGTAGACACCGCTTTTCTTGCAGATAGTTCCGGTAGGAAAACCGGTGGTGGTACCTGTTTTCGTATCCTGGTGTGCCCTTGCGACGGGAGCATTGTACAAGCCTTGAGTCGTAAAAAGGAAACCGGCGGAGACGATGAATGCGATTAGGAGGAGACGTCTGAAGTTCATTTCTTTACCCCCCTGAAAATTGATCAGACTCTTCCTGCCCGCGTCTTGCTAGACGCGAGCAGGAGAGTCGTTTGGAAGATAGTGCCCGGACGGGATAGCGTGTGAGACGAGCTTTAAGCTGCGCCTGCTTCGACCTTGACGGAGGTAAAACCGCCGTCTGAAGTCCTCGCAGCCGCAATAGCTGTCGTTAGTGCCGTCCAGTAGATCTTCTTGCCATCGACGAAAGGCGGAAACGCTTCGCCCGCGGCCAGGGCAATAACGTGGCGTAGGTACTTGTTTTCGCCCACGAAAGTGCCGCTTGCAGTGCATGTAGTGCCCGTCAGGAAACTGCCGCTGGTGTTGCCGCCGTTGATCCCGCCGCCGCCGATTGTTAGTTCTTGAGCAGTTGCTTCTTGTTGTGGCATACCTGTTCTCCTTCAGGTGGAAGTTCGTTTGACTTTGCTTCCTTAAATCGGGGGAAGCAGTAATGAATTTATTGCCGAGCCGCTTGGGGCAGTTGCCACTGTTACTTCGTCATCAACTCCCATCGCAGCGTTACCGATTCCTCAGGACGATAAGAGATCACCATCAGTTTGACGATCTGTTGAAAGGCCTTGTCTTTGGTATCCGCAATACGCACGAGATAGATGTGTCCCAACTTAATCGGCGCATTGGCGGATGCCTTGACGTCGTTGAAAAGTTGCGGACCCTCCTTCAACGGCTGCCAGACAGGGCTGGTGTTGTCTTCCTGGAGGATCGTGATCTTGTTGCCTTCGAGCCGCAACGATGCGAAACCTACGCCACCGTTATCTGCATCCTCGAAGCCGTACCGTTCGCGAAGCTGGTTGCTGGTGCCGAGGTCGACAATAGCTGCCACTCTGTTGACCTCAATACCGGCAACGAAAACGCCGCTACCTGCCAGGCTGTAGCTCAGATCACTGCAACGGTTTCCAAACTGGTTGTTCGCAATTGCCATCCCCTCTTTCCCGTCGTTAAAGCAGAACGAACGGGCGAGAGGATCCAACGCGTACATGGTGAAAACACCACTGCGTTTCCGCGCCTGCGCTCCCTTATCATCAGGAGTTTGCGCACGGACCAACTGCGCACAACCAAACCCGATCATCAACGCTGCTGAGACAATCAATAAAGAAATCTTTTTCATGGACTGTTTCCCCCGGTCTTTCTTTTTTCAAAGTTACCGGATAGCCACGTTGGCCAACGGCACCAGTTCCTGAAACTTCTTGTATTCGATGTGTCTGGCTTCATTCCGTCGTCGTAGCTCTTTGAAGTACATGAACGGAACGAATTCGGGGCCGTATTGATCGGTGATCCAGTCGCTGGGATAAGCGTAGTCGAGCTTGTAAAGATCAAGATCGTCCTGGCACAGATTAAGCGTCTCAGTAACAGCCTTCACGAGCAGGATGTTATTGAGCGGCATAGGAGTGCTGTGAGTATTGTCGATGGTGTAAAGGAGTGTGTTTTCGCGAGCGCGTCGCTGCCATTCCTTCACCACGTTCAATGCTCTTTCATACTGTCGCGAGTTGATTTCAAGCCTCAGTACGACTTCCGAATCGCCGCGTCCGTCTCTCATGTACTCTTTGTAAGTATCCATAGGAACAGCGCCGAAAGCGGCAGTTCCTTTGTCGGAATAGACTCCGGCAGCGTCGATTTTGGAAACACCTCCCGCCGTTCTGATAACCACTGGAAACGCCGAGCCGCTCTTGTCGTAGAACTCATCCTGGCGCGCGACTAAAACGATGTAGTAATGGTCCGGGTCGACTCTGGTCCATCTGGTTTCTCCAACGCCAGGAATCTGGCAAGTTATGGATGAGTCGTTGAAGCTCACCACTTTCATAGTGGTTTGCTGCCGGCCGAAAACTCGGTTTTTGCCGCTGGCCGTGATGGAGATCTCCTCGGGAGCTTTCGGGTCGTCCAGGAGCTCGTATTTTGCAGTGGCGATCTCTGTAGGTTTCTCGGTACCGGAGGCGTTCAGCACCTTGAGCACGCCGTTAGCGTCAAACGTATAAAGACGTGATTCAGTAGGCGAGATTTGCGCTTTCCAGGTCCCGACGATGTTGAACTGACATTTTTTGGGTTGTTGGGCGATACCCGGAAGGATTGAGCCCAAAACCAGGAGAGCCAAGAGCGAGATTTTGGCAGTTAATTTCATTTGCTTTTGCCTCGATGGCCCGTGTGGATTCAGCACTACGCGCCGATTTTAGTTTGGACCAGGAATAGAAGCCGCTGCCGCGACCTCTATTCCCGGTTTCGAATCCGGCTGTCGGCACTTCCGTCCCGACGGCCGTTGCCGCTAACTTAGACATCCCGGCGGTAGCCGTACTTCTTCACGTCCTTCATGATCGCGACCTGAAGATTACGGTTGTCGATGACTCTTTCCGCATATGATTTCTGCGGGTCGTGCCACGATGATCCGTTTGAGGATGTGCTTGTCGGAAGCGAACGCCTGGGCCATGCCCCAGGAATTTCGATTGTCGTTGATAACGCGCAGCATTCCTGCGTGCATCGCATCGTCGAGATCGAAGCCCGGGTGGGCCATGCCGAACAGCCTGAAGCGGATGGTCTGGATTTCGGAGGGATCTCCGGTCAGGAAATACCAGCCAGGCAGATTCACCTTGTTCATCTCTGCGTAGTGTTTCATCGCAGCCGGTGTATCTTCTTCGGGCTTGATGGTGATGGAGTAAAAGAAGAGGTCCTTGCCCATCCGATCCTTCAGCTCACCGTAGATCCTCTTCATTCGCTGAGTGGTTTGGGAGCAAGCGCCCTTACACTCGGCGTACATGAATTGGACCATCACTTGGCGGCCTCTGATCAGATCGTCATAGAACTTGACTTCTCTGTTGTCTTGCGTCCGGAGCACGGCGTTTGTGTAGCGCGCAACGCCAGGTGATGCCGGATGCGGTTCAAATATTCTGCTTAACAGCTTTCTTCTTTCCATTAGGCACCTCCTTTAGTTGGGCACACAGATTTGTACGTCGTTGCAAACTTGCTGAATCGCTTCGCAAGCTGCCAGGTCCGTGGTGATATCCCAGCGCACCATCATGAACGCATCTTCGTGGGCCATGTTATGGCAGTGGATCAGATACCTGCCGACATAGTCACGGAACTGCATCCTGAGCAGTGTGCCTTGCCCGGCTTCGAGACGGCTTACGTCTTTACGTCCGGACATCAATGGAGGTACCGGGATTTCGACGCCGTTCGCAAACCGCTTGTGAGTGCGAAACTCTTCGAAGTGGATGTGAACCGGGTGCACCCATGCGGAACCGCCAACGTTATTGTTAAGGAGCCACTCTTCAGTGGTGCCCTGAAGAATGCAGTGGGCGGGCGCTTCCGCATCGAACACGCATCCCAGAGGTCCATCGAACGGTCTCCGGACTCTGAACAGGCGCGGTGGCACTGGTGTAGTGCCGGCCGGACACGCTGGATCGCGTACGAACTGCCATTCCCAGGTATTGTCGACTGCTGGCTCGTCCGGATACGTGGTAAGCGTTGCCGGAATCGGCGGGGTGTCCTTCGGGAACCATGGTTCCCTGTTCACCACCTTGAACTGTATCAGCACGTTGCCGATCGCCAATCCTGCCGGCAGCGGATCCGGGGACGGGTTACCGACAAACATCGTCCTGTTTTCCTTGAGGTAGAGTTTCGAGCCGGCCGCGAACTCTGCGAAGTCGATGACGACGTCGTAGCGCTCGGCGACGCTCACTCGGATCGCGCCCGGAACGATCGGGGCCGTGGTGCTGTTGCTATTGCCGGCATTGGCGCCCGCGTCCACCGGAAGCGGATGCTCGAGCAAATTGCCGTCAGTTGCAGTAACGACCATTGTTCCGACTGAACCATCTGGTTTGATCAGGCTGATGTCGTAAGTCTGTGTCGGTCCGGTATTGAGGAATCGGAATCGATATTTCCGCCTTCTCACGGTCATCGTCGGCTGAATCTGTCCGTTGACGCACCACTTGTCGCCGCCGGCGGCGTTGACCATTTCAGTGCGTCCACCGGAGGTGGGACAGAACCTGTGGTCGACAAGAATCACCGGAAAGTCAGTGACGCCGTAGTATCCCGGCAGTTGCAGCGAGTCAGCGCTCGGGTGCTCATGGCCCGGATCTATTTCGTCATAGATAAAGAACATGCCGTTCAGACCCAACACGTTGTTGTTGAGCGTGAACTCTGCACGGTGATCGTGGAACCACTGTGATCGCTGTCCTTCTTTCTGGTCGCCGTTCCCGCCAAAGGCGTCGAGACCGGCGTAGATGACCGGGTAGAAATTGTCTTTCCAGAACCCGGTGCCGAAGAAATCGCCCGCGAAACCGTCGCTCTCTGAACCATGGTGACCGTTGTGCAAGTGGATCGTGATCTCATTCCTGCCGAAGGTCGTCGTGGTTGTAGGTAGGTTATTGCGGAAGCGGACAACGGTTGACTTGCCGTATTTGTTCAGGCACGTCGGGGCTGGGTATTGACCGTTGAAACCCCAGATGTACGTCGGCGAATAGTCCGGGTGGAACGTGTGCAGTCCCGCCCTGGCGATGAGCTCGTACGTAAAGTGGGCCGGTGCAAATTGTGACCAGCGTTGGTGTGGAGCGCGCGCAGCTTCACCCGCTCCGGTGTTCGCAGTTTCCTGTGGCTGCGGGCTCAGCGGATGGTCATCCGCCGGGAACGGAGCCCTGAACTCATCCACGAAAGGATGATGTGGCGGACTGTTTACTGGAGTAACGCAAATCACCGGCTCTGCGACTGCCTGAAAGCCAAGTGCCTCACTAGGGTTCAGGATGCTGGGGGCCAAAACACCAGCGGCCCCGGCAGCTGCACCTATCTTGAGCACACTTCGTCTACTGATTGTGCCTTCAGTTTGTTCTTCGATGTCTTCCGGCCGGTTGTTTGCCTCGTTTTTAGGCATAGAATCTCCTTTCAGCCGTTCGGTGTGGCCTCAAATCCAGATGGCCTTTGCTTCTAAGTGATGACCGAGACCCTAAGCTCCCAGTCTTGGTCCAACTTCTCGGCAAAGACGATCAGTTTGAAAGGCGAGGGCTTTGCTGAAACAGTTGAGTAACTTTAGTTAGTTTGGTTGCGAAAGTAACTGACGGTGAACCTCGTGCGCTTGTGCTGAATCAGGCGCCACTTTACGATCTTGGTTTTCATCCAACAAGTCCTGTTGCTTGGCGCATCTTGTTGTTCATTAGCGGATTTTGCTTCGTGCAAATTTCCTTGCTGAAGCGCCTCGAAAAAAGTACTGACAACTCACATTGTGGACATCACGCAGACGAACAACTGCAAGGTCGGCAGTATCGACTGCTTGGCGACTCGGACCGCCTTTTGGGCCAACGGTACCGGCGGCGTGCCGTGAAGCGCGTCGCCGTTGCGTGACTCTACGTGGGCCGACTTCGAGTTGCCATTGGTTGAATCGGCATTATGTGAGTCGCCATTGTGCGATACGGCGCCATTGTTTCTGAACTGAGTGCGATAGCAGGCCGGCGACGAGCCGTAGACCGACTTGAAGTCACGTACAAAGTGACTCTCGTCGTTCAATCCGACTCGATAGCCAATCTCCTTCACGCTGAGAAAACTCGACTCGAGGAGATCTTTGGCCCGTTCCATGCGCAGCAGTCTCAAGAACCTCATCGGAGGCATGCCGACGTCTGATTTGAAAATATGGCAGAGTCGCCATACGGACAGGTTGACGGATTGTGCAAATTCGCTGAGAGAGAGTTCGCCACGAACATCCTCTCGCATCATGTCGATGATTTTTTCTACTCTTTTATCCAAGGTCTAAACACCCGGGGAGATATGTGGTGTCCGGCAAAGCGACGGGGTTCCAGAAGACAGACTGCGGACGATTCATTCTGATCCCACGCGGCTTTCAGGACATCGTCATTGTGGTTTATGAACAGACGTTCACGGCTTTTACTTCATAATCGGGTAAGACGGATCCCTCACACGACACGCATGCTCGTTGCTATTGAGCTCCGGTGAGGTAATCAGGTTTCTGGGCAGAACTTGCTGTGGCAAAACTGAGTCGGGCAAAAAAGTTTTACTGCTCTATTCGCCCTGACGATGCGAAAAGAACCTTCCTGGCAAGACAACGTTGGGAGGTGTCGAACTCGAAGGTGCGCGATTTAATACTACACGGGATAAAGTCTGTCAACCGAGACACAAATTTGTGACTACTTTGTAAGCTCGCTTTACGTTGAGAGTCACGGACCGGAAATCGTGAGCAAAAACGGCAAGCATGAGCGCTTGCCGTTTTTTGCCGTCTGGTCCAACTTTTATGTTGGTCCATGTTCTTCATTCCGCAGGTGTTAGTTCGCTGCCGTCACCGAAACGGAATCGCTTCCGGAGTTCGGAACCCAGACCTTCACGCCGTCAAAGGCGATCGAAAAGGGACCGTTGCCGGTTGCGTAAGTGCTGATGATTGAGCCGTTAGCCGGACTCAGTCGGACCATCGAGTCGTCGCCGTGACATGCCACCCACAGCGTGCTGCCATCGTAGAGCATTCCGGATGCACCATCGCAAACTGGATACGTGCCGAGACTCACGCCGTCAGCCGCCCGCAGTTTGGTGATGCTTTTGCCGAAAAAGTTCGAGACATACACACTGTCGCCTGCCCCGGCAACGCCGAACGCGCCGCGGCCCACAGCGTAAGTGCCGAGAACAGCTCCGGCCGTGCTCAACCTGGTAACCGAGTTACTGAAGTTGTTTGTAACCCAGATGGCATTCGCAAAGAACGCCACAGCGATCGGGCGCTTGCCGACGGCAAACGTTCCGAGGTTGGCGCCCGTGCTTGCCCTGAGCTTTGTCACGGTGTTGGCGTTGCGGTTTGCGACCCAGATGTTCGTGCCGTCATAGGCAAGACCGCCTGGACCGTCGCCGGTTGCGTAAGTTGCTGCGATTGCGCCGGTTGAAGGCGTAATCTTCATCACGTTGTTGCTTTGCAGGTTCGCCACCCAGAGGTAGGAAGCTGCGAAGAGTAACGCTACCGGACGTTTCCCAACCGCGAACGTTCCGGCAACGGTGTTGTCTTTCACTCTGATTCGGGTTATCGAGTTGCTGAATTGAGTTGCCACCCATACGTAGGTGCCGTCAAAAGCAGCAGCTTCGGGCCCGGTTGAGCTCACAGCGGCAAGGCCGCCACCGCCCATGTCGCCTTCCAGACTCGTGGCGCCGCCATTCGTCATCTGAGTTGCGCCACCAGTTGAAGTTGACGAACCGATCCGGATCTCAGTCATCGGTTGTGCGTCCTGAGCTCTGACTATCGTTGGCATCGCCAGTGTCAATGCCAATAACAACGCCATACTGAAAACTCTCCAACTGAGAAGATTCATTTGGCACCTCCTTTTGCGGTCGCTTTAGCTTTCGCTGTGCCTTTCGGTTCTTGCGGGTAGACCCAGCTCAGCGTTTCTGCAATCCATTCCGGCGATGACATTCCCGGGCAGCCGCCCCATCTTTCGAGTGGTTCGTTGCCATACTTGACCAGCCCGATGTGATTCGAAAGATCTTTGTCCACTTCGGGATCGGGATCTACATAGCCGAGTTTCCGGCGTATCGTCTCCATGTCGTCTGCGGATCCAGTTAGAAACAGCCAGCCCGGTTTGACTTTGTGCATCTGGGCGTAATGTTTCAGAGCTGTAACCGTGTCGTCTTTAGGCTTGAGCGAAAACGAGTACATGAAGATGTCTTTGCCGACTCGATTGCCAAGCAGTTTTTGAAGTCGCACCAGGTTTCTGGTGATTGGAGTGCAAATGCCCTCGCATTGCGCGTAGAACATGTTGAGGACCACGATTTTATCTTTGATGATGTCATCGTAGAACTTCAACTTGCGGCCATTTTGGTCGGTCAACACAAGGTTCGGAAAATATCGTTGCTGGATTCTCTCCCGCGACGATATTTCTTTGAACTTATTGTTGAAGCCGACTGTTTGCGCTTGGGCCAGCAGCGGTACAGCGATTGGGGCCGCACCCAGCGCCGCTACCAAACTTCTGCGTTTTAAGTCAGTCATAAAATTCCTTTCTTCAGGCTAAGAGTTCAGGTTTTCCCAACGCACGCAGTAAGTTGCGCGGGGAATACCCACACAGCGGCTAGGGTTGCGTCCTGTTATCGCCGACGTCGTCGATCTCGCCGAGCACCATCATCGCGTGGTCTTCGTGGACCACGTTGTGGCAGTGCAGCGGGATTCTTCCGACGAAATCGCGGAACCGGAAGTAGACCGTCGCTTCCATGTTGTGCTCTAACCTGAAAACATCTTTGCGGCCTTTCGTGATCAATCCCGTGCTTGACGGCGCATTGCCGTTGATCGAAAGGGTTTGGAACTCTTCGAAGTGCATGTGGATCGGGTGTTGCCAACCGCCAGAGTTGTTCTGGAAGATCCACTTTTCAACGGAGTTTCGTTTAATCCTGAATCGCGGCGCCTGATTGCAACCGCCGACAAGCTGACCATTGACCTGCCATTGACCGTTGCCACGCTCGAACCGGAAGGTGCGAATGATGCGCGCCGCGTCGTTGGTGTTCGGGAACCCGTAGAAGTACGTTCCCGCCGGAATGTTCGCCGGGTTGACGCTGTTGTCGGTCACCTGCGGACCGTCGACGACGATCTTGAGGATCTTGTTGCCCTGACCAGCGCCGAGAACGTCACCCGTCGGACCGCGTCCATCGTCCTGTTCCAGACGATTTTCGATGTAGAACGTCTTGCCGGCATCGTTCGTGAAATCGACGATGACGTCAACTCTTTCGGCCACCGAGAAGCGCGAGCTGTTGACCTGGACCGGACGTTCCAACAGGTTGCCGTCCGTCGAGATCTGCCAGAACGACTTGGTGCTGTTGTTCGGTCCCAACAGGAACATCTGGTAGAAGCGGGACGGTCCGGTATTCAGCCAGCGGAAGCGATAACGCCGTGGGCTTACGTGCAAGACAGGGTTGATCTTGCCGTTGACCAGGAACTTATCGCCCAGGATTCCGTCAGTATTGAACAGATCGAACTTCAACAGACCGGTCTGGTTATCAAAGACCTTGTCGTTGAAAACCATGTAGATGTCGAAACTGGTTAACGGATTTTGTCCGTCGCCGAAGCTTGGCAGACGGAAACCGGTGTTCTCATCACCAGTATCGAACTCGTTGAAGAGAATGTAAGAACCGGCGAGGCCCTTGTATGTGTTTTCGGCGGTGTGATCGATGCGGTGGTCGTGATACCACAGCGAGTGCATCGCTTCTTTGATGTCGCCGCGTACCGGGATGAGTAGAGTTAACGCCGGCTAAGACGTTTGGATAATGGTGATCGTAGAACTGGCCTCGTTCCTTGAAGAAGCAGGGAAAACCATCGCTCTCGAGCGGCGTGTGGCCGTTATGCAAGTGGGTGGTCGTGGATGGAAGACCGAAGCCACCATTGTTTGCCGGCAGATTATTGCGGATTCGCAGTAACACCGAGCCGGCGCCGGGATTTCCAAGGTTGCCGTATCGTTCCACGAATAGTGGGCCAGGGGTGATGCCGTTGAATCCCCAGATCGGTTGCAGCCGGGAGTTCGTTTGGCAGAGCCATGTTCACAAGGCCAATTGCTCAGACAGTTCGTAGTATCGTTGGGGTGGAAACTGAGCGAACGCCTGGTGCGCGACAGTGCGCGCTTCGCCGAAGTCGGGCTGCGGCGCCGCAGTCGGTTGCGGGTTCAACGAGGCGAGCGGTACCGGTTGCAATACCGGCAGTCGCGGCATGTTTTCCTGGAATGGGGTTGTATTTGGGCTGTTGGGTTCGTCGTCATCGAACGAACCACGTGTGTTTAGAGGGTGTGCACTCAAACCTTTCTTCGGGATCAGCATACCGGCACTCGTAAGCAATCCCATCTTTAACAGGTCGCGACGTTTAAATCCGGCCGCGATCAGCTCGGCGCGATTATTCGCTGCCGTCTGCTTTTCCTTTTCTTTTCGTCTATTCCGTTTGGAGATATACGCCATCGGGAAAGTCCTCCTATTGAAGGCGCACGCTGACCTTGCCGCGCGCCGTTTTGCTCCGTTGTGTGGGTTGAGACTTCGGCAGATACTTCGTCGCCCACGAACGACTCAACATCCGCTTGTTAAGTTGATACGGTTTTACCGGGCGCGTTTGGACTGCGACCAGGTAGCTTGATTGAAAACGCCTTGAACGAGAGCGAGTCTTACTTGCTGGCGAGCGAACGGACTCAGCCGACTTCTTTGAGCAGTCAGTAAGTGCAACGACCTGTGAGTGGAGACCCATTGATGTAGCGCGGGGGAGCCACATGAGTTCGAATAAGCATTCTGCGAAGTGCGCGCAATGTATTACTCTTCCAATCTAAGTCAAGGAGAAATTTGTGGCGCATTGCTAATACTATCGTGAAGCGTACATGAGCAATGTATTATTCTCCGGCTTCAGCCGGGTGTCAGGCAGGGAGCTAATTGAGTAACCGTTTTAACGGTTTCCTCGCAATCGAGAAAAACCGTTGAAACGGTTCCTGTTGCTTTCGCTGCTTTGACCGGGCTAAAGCCCGGTGAGAATGAGAGGACTTTCAAGTCAAAGCCACTATTTCAGTGAGCAGGAAACTTATTCGCATGTCATCGTAAAACTCAGGAGGGTTCATTTTCATGCCTTTGCTCTTCATTCGCGCTGATTCTGTTGGACTGTTGCTTTCGACGGCTGTCTTAACTCCCGCACAAAAGGATTCGCGCACGAAAGATGCAGCGCGACACGCGAGCGACGCGGCTAAGACGTTTACTGAGATTATGAACGTCAAAGACAAAGCGATTCCGAAAGAGTTACTCGACACGGCAGAGGCGATCGCAGTGTTTCCCGATGTTCTTAAGGCGGCGTTTGTTTTCGGCGGACGCGGTGGACAAGGCGTCATCAGCAGGCGCGTCAAAGGCGGATGGAGTGCTCCCGCATTCTTCAATCTCAGCGGCGGCAGTTTTGGACCGCAGATCGGCGCACAGAAAACTGATTACATACTACTCATCATGAATGAGAGTGGTTTGAATGGCCTATTGAAAGACAAGTTTGAACTCGGCGGTGAAGCGAGCATCGCTGCTGGTCCAATCGGTCGTGAAGCGGCAGCTTCAACCAATCCGCGACTCGACGCCGGCATTCTCTCCTACTCGCGCAGCAAAGGCGTGTTCCTCGGCGCTGCTTTGAAAGGAGCAGTGATCAGTCCTGACAACGATCTCAACGAAGCGATCTACGGGAAGAAGGCCGGTGGAGTACTCAAGGAAGAGGCTGTGCCATTTGCGCAGATGCCTCCTTCAGTTCGTATTTTCCCGCGCACGCTCGTGCGTTATTCGATTCGTTAACGACTGATTACAACAAACGCTTGACGCTTTTGTGCGCGCGCCCTAGAATGCCTCGTCACCCTTAACGCTGACGCGATCGTTCTTACCACCACAAGCGGGATCACCAATCGGGGAACTGCTGAGAGATATGCTCCCACGAACGCAGCGACAAAAAGAGATTCTCGATTACATCACTCGGTTCCTCGAACGTCACGGCTACATTCCGTCTTACGCACAGATCGCTCGACAGTTTGGAGTGAAGTCACGCGCCACGATTGCAAAGCATATTGCAGCGCTCGAGCGACGCGGCTTGTTGGTCCGTGAACATGAAGACGGTTCGTTTGCGCTGAACGTAAAAGTTGAAGACAAGAGCAGCGACTCGCTGTGTGAAGTGAAACTGCTCGGACGAATCGCTGCCGGCGCGCCTCTCGAAGTGGTTGACTACGAGGAACGCATTCCAGTGCCCAAATTCTTGTTGGGCCGAGTCAGGCCTGATCGTGTTTATGCGTTGCGAGTAAAAGGCGACTCGATGATCGACGAGCATATTTGCGACGGCGACATCGCACTGATCGAGAATCGCACTGATGCTCGTGATGGTGAGATCGTCGTCGCGCTATTGATCGAAGAGAACCAGGCGACGCTCAAACGGCTCTACCGTCGCGGCACGAATATCGAGTTGCAACCCGCTAATTCTCAGCTTCAACCATTCACGGTCCCCGCCAGCCAGGTCCGCGTTCAGGGCATCTTTCGCGGTCTTTTACGACCCAGCCTCTAATCTTGTTGGAATTCTTGCAATTTCGTGCTCAGTGAAAACCACTATTGCCCCTAAAACCGCGCTCTCGTATATTGTTCGCACTTCGCTTCTCGTATAAGTCGGTACTTCGCAGTTAATCTCCGACCAAACATCTCCAATCTCCCCGACTGATCGATCCCCCGGTAGTTCTCTGCTTGTTTGTAAAACTGTGTTCGAGCGTACGAGGAGGATCTGTAATGGTGTCAAGGAATTCTATCTGGTCCAATCGCAAGGCTTTTCTGTTCATCATCTTTTCATTTGCAGTGCTTTCATTGCAGCTCACGGCGTCGGCCCAAACTTTCTCACGAACTGATTACCCAATCCTCGGTAATAATCACATTACCGCCGACTTGAACGGCGACGGCATTCTCGATCTTGCTGCGACTGGCTCTGTCGGAATAGGTGTGATGTTAGGCAATGGCGACGGAACGTTTCGGCCGAGAGTTAACTACACGGCTGGCGCTCAGTCGCAGGATCTTGCGGTTGGCGATTTCAACAGCGACGGACGAATGGACGTTGTTGTCTCGCTGATCAGTCCTGAGTTCAGTCTTGCTCTGCTTACGGGAAACGGCGACGGCACGTTCAACGCGCCGGTCACGTTTGATAACACCGCGGCCCAGGACGACTCGCCTGCGATCGTCGCCACCGATCTCGACAACGACGGTCGGCTCGACGTCGTGTTGGCCCACATGCTCTCGTGTTTTGTCAGTCCCTGCGTCGCGGCCAGGACCATCACTGTGATGCTCGGCTTCGGCGACGGCACATTTCAGACTCCGTTTGAGATCGACGTCGGCACAGGAATGTCACGCATCGCCGTCGGCGACTTCAACAGCGACGGAATCAAAGACCTCGGCATCGCCGGCGATCAGGCGCAGGTCTACGTTCTTCTCGGCATTGGTAATGGATCGTTTCTGAAACAACCAACGATACATCTGCTAACGTCCGGCACGATCGGAGTTGATGGGACCGACATCGACGTCGCCGATCTTAATGGCGATACGATTCAGGACTTAGTTGTCGCCATCGCGCTCAACGGCAGCAGAACGGCGATCATGCTTGGCAACAACGACGGCACGTTCCAACCTGCACAGATCATTACTGAGCCACGGTTGCGTGTGCCGCAGTATCAGGTCATTGCCGATTTCAACCGCGACGGTTTCGTAGATCTGGCGCTGTCGTTGGCAAACGGAACGGAAGGACTGCTTGAGATCCGTCGGGGCCTTGGCGACGGGACGTTTGGTGCACCGCAGTTGTTCTTTGCGCCGCCGCCGAACTCTAGTCTAGGTGGTGGACCACTCGTCACCGGCGATTTCAATCGCGATGGCCGGCCGGATATCGCGTTGCCGATCACTGGCGCGAGTCCTGGTCTGGCGGGATTGGTGAACTCGACCGGATCCGTTGTTGTAGCACCGGCGTACGGCAGTGTGACCGCTACACCTTCGACCATCGCATCGGGTTCTTCGACGGAAGTACGAATTACTTTGACAACGGGAGCAGTCGCGCCTTCCGGCGGGTTGTCGTTCTCGTTATCCAGCAGCAATTCGACCGTGCTGCCGGTGCCGTCGAGTGTCTTCATGCCGGCGGGTGCGTCGAGCGTTCGGTTCAGTGCGACGGCGAGAAATGTCACGTCGACTCAGGACGTCAGGATTCGCATTCGCAATAACCAACTCGGCCGCCGTGACGTTACTGTCAGGATTACTCCGGCGACTCCAACGCCAACGCCAACACCAACTCCAACACCAACGCCAACACCAACGCCAACTCCAACGCCAACACCAACACCAACACCAACACCAACACCGACACCTACTCCCACTCCGACGCCTACTCCGGTCGTCGATACGGTGCGGATCACGCGTGCCGAGTATGAGAGTTCGAAGCGCGTGTTGCGCGTTGAAGCGACGAGCACGAGTAGTAGTGCGACTTTGCGCGTGTTCGTCAGTTCGACTGGTGAACTGCTGGGAACGCTATCGAATAATGGCGGCGGGCAGTATCGAGCTGAGCTGAGTGTATCGACGAATCCGCAGAACATAACGGTGCGCAGCAGTTTGGGAGGTGTTGCGACCGCAATTGTGCAGTTGAAGTGAGCGATTTTTAAAAACTTCTGAAGGGTAATCCTGCGGATCGCTGAAGCCAGTTATCCGCAGGATACTCTGCGTCAGCATGAATGAGATGCAGCGTGTACGCGTGTCGCGATCGCGGAGATAGGTTTTCGAAACTGCGATGAGGCAACAGTCCGTTGAGTAGAATCAAACTTCCTTTCGCGACCTCGAGCGGCGCCAACTGGTTTTCCGGCCACGGTTCCGGGTCGTAGATCTCAAACGCCATCCGTCCTTCGATCGGCGAACGCACCCAACGTGACTTCAATCCGCGCTTGTGTCCACCCGGTATCGCCCACAGACAGCCGTTCTCGATCGTCGCATCTTCGAGTGCAAACCAAAGACCGACGATATCGGTCGGTTCGGTGTAAATGAAGGTACTGTCCTGGTGACACGAGACCTCGCCGCCGATGTTTGGCTGCTTGAAGATGTACATTGACTGCACCAGATACGACTCCTCAAACCCGATCGCCTTTGCGATCTCCTTCACCTTCCCGCTCCGTGAAAAGCGGTCGAACACCGGATCGAGGTCGTGCAGCGCATGGCCGATCTTGTTGATAGATCTCTCTTTCGGCTGTCTGAGGCTTCCATCAGGCAGGAAAGCATTCTCCTCAAAGAAGAACCGGATCTTGTCGCCGGAGGTCATGAAGTAGTCATCCGCGATCCGGCTCTGCTCGTTCGTCGAGAAGATCGAGACCAGCTCCGCGGGCTCAAACTCGCGCACTAACTCCTCCGCCCGCGCTCGTAACGCATCACACTCGCGCGCCTGCGCAAAGCCTTCCACGATCAGGAAGCCGTTCGTCTCGTACTCTTGAAGTCTATCGGTAGTAAGCATGACAAATGTCTGACATCAGACTTTCCTTCCAACCTCAGTAGGGCCCGCGGCCGTAATGTTTTGATTGTAATTCACATATATGTTTGAGAGGCGCTGACCCGTGGGTTCTCAACGGGGAGCATTGGGACACTCGATGGTCCAACCGCGAAATATCGCGGGCGATTTTTTTGCAAGCGAAAAAAATTTATCGTTGACAGCCTCAAAGTTCGGGAGTATTGTCGCGACGATTTCTCACGGGGCGCTTTATATTACCTCCGTATACCTTAGCGCTTCGAACCTGGTTAACCAACGGGACATTTGATCCAATGCGGCGACCTTGCGGCCCACTGTTGGCAATCCTTATTCTGGCAATCAGCGCTACAACTGTGAGTGCGGCAGCGCCTCACATAATGCTATTTCAGGGCTCGCTTCTCGACCATCCCATTGCTATGTCTGATTGGCAGGAGAACCATACTGTCATGGGGTCGTTGAGCGAGGAGGGCACCGCCAAGGATGAAGTACTGAAGGATCGGCAGTACATTGACGTCGCACTTTTCTGGGGGCCGAAGTGGTTTGACTACAAGACTAACGGTGGCGCGGTTAACGCACTGACTCATGAACAAGCGAACCAGAAGGCTCGGCTTTACCTCGCCCGTGGTGATTCTCCGCCGGTCCTGGTCTTCGAGGGAAAAGCTCCGCGGTATGTTGGACCAGAGGGTGTTCGAGTGCTGACTCAACACGGTATACCCCTCCGGCCTGAAACTCGACTTATTACTAAGGTTAACTCACAGAATTCGATGTGGCTCACCTTCATCGGCGTCCCATCACTTGTCCTGTTCCTTATAGTTCTGCTGAATAAGGTTCGAATGCATACCTTAGGTCGCAAAGAACATCACCACGCCGTCCGGTGATATTGATCGTTTTACTCCCATGCTTCAAATGAGGTCTGATCGATGCTCAGAAGAAGATTCGTTCAACGTCTGGTAACGGCCCTCAGCACCGCAGCGTTCTGGAAAACCGGGCTTCACTCTTCGGCACTCGCCTCCACTACAAAACAATCCTTCAGCGATTACCCGCGGCCTTCTTATATCCCGAAGGGCTTTGCTGAGGTAACGGCGATCAGCGGATTGCGAAGATCTGCGGATGGATTTGGAGACGATCAAACTGAGATCGCACTCTGGTATCGCAACGAGAACCATCCGCTCGGATTCAACAATCCACTAGCGATCTTCATCACACCGAATCCGAAGCGACCTTTTGCAGGATCTGACGATGCTCGATCGAACATGCTGCCAATCGCGGTCCGTTCAGGCGCCAGCGTCGTCGCGCAGTATCAAGGTGGAATGCGGAACGCATCACACAATGGCGAGTTCGCCTGGAGCACGCGTAACGTGCATTCGCTTGTGTTCGAACTTGGCCAGTATTCGATCGGCATTCGCGGAGCGAGAATGGTTGGAATCAACGCCGACGAGTTGATTGCGATCGCCAGTTCTTTTTAGACGCGGAGGTGCTCTGATTTGCTCGACTGTGACGGCGTTGCTATGGCCGGCATCGTTGCTCGCTTAGCACTCGGTTCGGTGTTCCTGGTAGCTGGTTTACTCAAGGCGCTACACAAGCCGGACTATCGTCAGTTGAGAGCAGCGTTGCCAACGGGCGAGAGCCGCGCGATCGGAATTGGCTTGGCAGTGTTGCCCTTCGGCGAGAGCCTGCTTGGCGTGTGGTTGTTGGCAGGCGCCTTTTCAGATCTATCGTTGAGCGTTGCGATTCTCTTACTGGCTGGGTTTTCAGCATTCCTTTTCATGTTGACCCGCCGCGGTTACTCACATGGATGCGCGTGCTTCGGCTCTTCCGATAACTTTCCAATCGGTCCTGCGCATTTCATACGTAACGGATTGCTTCTGATAGCCGCCGTATTTGCACTCTTGCAAAACGCGCGCGGATGCAGGGACACGGGAATCGTAGACGTTCCGATTGAAGTGATTTTGATGGTCGTCATTATTTTAGGTGTTAGCTCGTTGGCGTACCGAGGCGTATTGGAAATCCAAAGCTTACGCAGTCGCGCATAACATCAATAATCGTAGTCCAAAGTAGGAGCGGAGAATCAGAATGACTGACGCGTTATTCTGGGTTTCGTATTTTGGCTTGTGGGTTTTGACACTGACGCTGCTTGCGGCTGTCTTCTTCCTTTATCGATACCACGGACAACTATTTCTAAACAGCGCGGAAGGACGTTCGAATCAGGGACCCGCACTCCAGCGCTCGATTACTCCGCACAACGTTAAAGACCTCAAAGGTGAAGAACTTGTTTTGGGCGGCATAACGAACGCTAAGCAGTTCGTGTTTTTTGCGTCCGTAAAGTGTGGTCCATGTTCGGAGGCGCTGCCGGCACTCGATGCATTTGCCAAAGCTCATCAGGCGCAGATGCAAACGACGATCGTGTGCCGAGGGAGCAGCAGGGAAGTCGCTAACTTTACGAAAGTGCTTACTTCCCAAATAAGAGTTGTTGCCGATCCTAAGTGGACCATCGGTACAAACCTCCGAGTGTCCACTACGCCCTTCGCTTTTATCCTGGATGAGCAAAAGATTGTCAGAGCCAAGGGTATGCCAGCCGATCGGGAAGGGTTTGAGTGGTTTTTGGATCAAGTTCACAGATACGAAGAACGCGATCGCCGAACGACGCCGGTCTCACTCGGCCACGCGAGGCAAAGCCTCTAAGGAGAGAACCCAGATGATGACAGACTTCTTCAAACGTCGCCTTGCCGACGCTGCGTTACTCACCAATCCTTCACGGCGCGCCAATCTGCGCGCGTTTACAGTTGCGGGTTTCTCTGTCTTCGCTGCCGTGGCAGCATTCAAACCCGGCTCCGCAAGAACAATTACCACGTCGATGAGTTTTGCCGGTTGTACTGGTCCTTTTGGTTCCGGCTCATGCGGTGCGGGAAAATGCAGCTCGCCGGGCTCAGGTTGCGGGAGCGGCTGTGAAGCTGTACAGGGTTTTTGTGAGGCCCCTAGCAGCGCTTGTTGGTATAGCGATGAGGGCTATCACTGCTGTGACTGTTTCTGCGGGGTCGGATACTGTTACTGCAAAGTCGATATGTTTGCTGCTTAAGTGATTGAGGTGACAGGCGTGCGTCGAGCATTTCTGACATTTTCAACTATAGGCGTTTGTGTATTTGCTGGGGTCGTGGCCGGTTCGACTTCGCTCGGTTTTCCGGTCTACTTACTACTCGCAGCCATCGCCGGGTTGTCCTCCTTTTCTACTCCTTGAGGTCTCAATTCGATCCTTGTGATCACTCCTCCGGTCGGAGGAGCACGTCGATTTGATGGCATCAGGAATGTAGTCAGACTGCTTCTGTTTGCATTGGCGGCGGCGTTGAGCGCAGCGGTGGTCGGAGTTGCGTGTGCTTATCTGGGCTCGTTAGTGAGTGGGATCGTATCCAGCCTCTCGACAGCGTTGTGGTTGTCCGTCGGTGTTTGTGCCGCTGCTTATGGACTAGCCGAACTGTGCGGCGCACGTTGGTGGGTTCCGAGTCGCGAGTGGTTGATTCCGCGGCGCTGGGGACGCTGGGGATCTCCTGTTTTCGACATTCTGTTTGGGCTCTTCCTCGGCGCAGGGTTCTTCACCATAATTCGGTTTGTTGGTTATCACGTGCTGCTTGTCATCTGCGTGTTGAGTCGCGATCCGATAAAGGCAGCAGTGTTGATGGGAACGTTCGGTGCGACGCGCGCTATACCGATCCTGGCTCTTCCCTTGATCGGGTTTCTAAAAAACAGGCAGTACGACTTTACCACCGCGTATGAAATGCATAAGTATTTCACTCACCTCGATCGCGGACTCCAGTCTCTCAGAGCGACGGTCCTCCTGGTCATCTTCGGAATATCGTTGACGGCTGTTCTCACCGTTTAAACACTACGCCGTCCACATACCTCTTCCGGCTTGCGCGAGCGATCGAAGCCTTTTATAGTAAGCGGCCTGTCGGGTTAGTCTTTTACGCACATTAACTAAATTCAGCTCCCAGCTCCCGAACGATTAGTCCTCGTGAGTGTGTGTGCTTCAACTTAACCTTCCGTCCGTGCGGCAACAGAAGGTCCGTCGTCCCCAAACCATCGATCGAAAGGTAAGAACGAATGTCTCGAACAATTCCGCTAAAAGTCCTCTCACTACTATTCGCTCTTGGTCTACTCACGTACTACCTCACGCAATCCGATAATCAAGTTAGTCGTGCCCAAACGGGCTTCGACAGAACCCGATTCGCAGCCGATAGGCCCGAGGGTGATCTCCAACAGGATGCACTCCCGGAAACTGGCGAAATCAACGTCATGATCGAACTGGTCGATCTCCCAACTGCAAGAGTCTATGCACAAACGCTCGGCAACAAGAGCGACAAGGCTGCCACTGCGCAGGAACGCAACGCAGCTCGAGCCGCCGCTCGTGCACAACAGACGCGAATCAGAGGCGCACAGCAGCGCGTGCTCGCCAAACTCGCGGGCTCCGCTCAAAGCGCGAGAGTGCTTTATAGCGTGCAGACTGCTTACAACGGCATCGCTGCCCGAATCGATGCAAGCCTCGTCGCGCAACTCAGAGCTGACGCCGATGTCAAAGGCGTCTACGCGCTTCCCGTCCACACCATCGAGAACTCATCTAGTTTGCCCTTTATTAAAGCCGCCAGCGCGTGGAGCGCGACGAGCGGCGCCTCTGGTGATGGCGTGAGAATCGCGGTCATCGATACTGGCGTTGACTATTTGCACGCCAACTTCAATGGACCAGGAACCGCCGCAGCCTACGCGGCCAACAACCGCGCCATTCTCGAACCGGGCACGTTCCCGACAGCGAAGGTTGTCGGCGGCATGGACTTCGCCGGCGACGCATACACCGGCGCCAACGTACCAGTGCCCGATCCCGATCCGCTCGACTGTAATAGTCACGGCTCACACGTTGCCGGAACTGCTACCGGCATGGGTGTCAATGCGGATGGCACGACCTTCCTTGGTCCATGGGACGGCAGCACGGTGTTCTCTTCGTTTGCCATTGGACCAGGCGTCGCACCGCGGGCCCAACTTTACGCACTGAAAGTGTTTGGCTGTGCTGGCAGCACCGGTCTTACGACCCAGGCGATCAACTGGGCCGTCGATCCGAACGGCGACGGAGATCCTTCGGATCACGTCGACGTAATCAACATGTCGCTCGGCTCCAACTTCGGTACTTCCACCGATGCTAGTGCCGCCGCCAGCAGCAACGCAGCCCTCGCAGGCGTAATAGTCGTAACTTCAGCAGGTAACTCTGGTGACACGCACTTCATTACCTCAAGTCCCGGAACTTCAACTCGCGCCATCAGCGTGGCCAACATCCTCGATTCCGGTTTGACGTCGGCAACGACGACGGTCAACTCACCTGCTGCCATTGCCGGCAATAAGGCGTCACTCCCAGCGGCGTTTAATCCGTTGCTAAATGCACCGGCATCGATCCCCGGCAGCGTCAAGCTTGCCAACGACGGTTCCACGGATCCGTTCCCAGGATCGCCTGTCGGCACAGTCGGTACCACTAGCGACGGATGCCAGGCATTCGCGCCTGGATTTTTCACTGGACTGATCGCGCTAGTCGATCGAGGTGGTGGCTGCGGCTTTACTTTTAAAGTGAAGAACGCTCAGGACGCCGGCGCGATTGCCGTAATCGTTGGCAACAACGTGGCCGGCACGGTTTCGATGGGCGGCACCGATCCAACGATCACGATCCTGTCGCTGTCGATCCAGCTAGTTGATGCCAATGCGATCAAGGGGCAACTTGCAACCGGTGTTACGGCAACTTTGACCTTTACACCTCAGGGCGACACTGTGAGTGGCAGTACTTCACGCGGAGTGCGACGCGACAACCTGGGCGTTAAGCCTGATATTGCCGCGCCGGGCACTAACATCATTTCGACTGGTTTCAGCACCGGCAACCTGTCCCTCACGATAAGCGGGACCTCGATGGCGTCGCCGCATGTGGCAGGTGCGATGGCCCTGCTTCGTCAACTCCATCCGACGTGGTCTGTTGAAGAGTTGAAAGCGCTGGTGATGAACACTGCCAATCACGATTTGTTTACCGGCACGAACGGAACGGGTTCGAAGTTTGCCACAGCCCGAACCGGCGCCGGCCGTCTCGACCTTCAGGACGCCAGCGGCAGTGAAACTATCGCTTACAGCGATGATTCTTCCGGTGGTGTTAGCGTCTCCTTTGGCGCGCCGGAAGTGGTCGGCACTGCGAATCTGACCAGGACAGCTCGCGTCGCAAACAAAGGCCCGGTTGATGTGAGCTACGATCTTTCTTACATAGCTCTCTCGGACGTGCCCGGCGTGAGCTATTCATTCCCGGATGGACCAAACATCACCGTGCCTGCCGGTGGCTCGACGACGTTTACCATCGAGTTGACGGCAAATGCCGCAACGATGAAGCATGTGCGCGATCTGACGATGGCGGCCGTGCAGGGCGCCAATCCTCGTTACTACATGAGTGAGGAGTCGGGCTACGTCACGTTGACGCCGACCTCCGGCACTTCGCTGCGTTTACCTGTGTATGCGGCCCCGCGTCCGGCGTCAGACATGACGACCGAACATAATTATGTGCTGTTAACCGGGCCGACAGGTTCGACCAACGTCGGTTTGACAGGACAAGACGTTTTCACTGGTGGTGCTCCCCCGGTGGATGAGCTCTCAGTCGTTAGCGCCTTCGAGTTACAGGGAACCAGTCCCGCTACCATACCGGCTACGAGTTTGGCGAGTAACGCTGACTTGAAGTCTGTGGGCGTGACGAGCGACTTCAAAGCCACAAACTCGGTTGTCGCTAATGCCACCAAGATTTTCTTCGGTGTCGCGATGCACGGCAAATGGTCCACGCCAAGCGACATCCAGGTCAATATCTTCATTGATAGAGACAGGAACGGCACCGACGATTTTCAGATCATCAACACGGCCACTGCCGACGCACAGGGCAATGCATTTGACGTCTTCGTGTCTGCACGTCGTCCCGCGCCATTCACGGGCGGTTTCACCCTGGATAGTTTCCTCAACAACATCGCTCCTTCGAGCCTTAACACTGTCGTTTACAACACCAACATGATGGTTATTCCGGTGACCGCTTCGGCCCTCGGTTTGACTACCGCCAATGCTAAATTCAACTATCGCATCACGACGACGAGTCGCGGGTTCGGTGGCACCATCGATACTCTTACGACGCGCACGTATGATGCGGCTAACCCTGGTTTTGACGTAACCGGTGGAGTCACAGGTCTGCCGATATATCTCGACCTGAACGGCGGATCTGTTCCCGTCAACTACAACAAGGCAAACCTAACGGCTAACGGCGCTCTCGGATTGCTGTTGTTGCACCATCACAACGGAGTCGGAGACCACGATCAAATCCTCAGCTTGCAGGAACCAACCGCGACGACAGTCACGGTGGATGCTGCCTCTGGGGTCTATAGTGATTCGACCACGTTGAAGGCAACGGTCAGCCCGGCGACTTATCTGGATCAAACTATCTCCGGTAACGTTCAGTTCTCGGTTGATGGAAATCCGGTGGGCGCTGCGGTAGCTGTGAATTCAAGTGGCGAAGCTACAACTTCGTACACGGTCAACGTACCGGCTGGTCCACACACCATTACGGCAGCATTCACGAGCACGAATGCGGCGTTCCTGAATAGCAGCAACACCGGAACGCTAACCGTGTCGAAGGAGGATGCTGAGGTCACTCCAGCCGCTGCCAATGCGTTCGCGCTCAAGGTGAATTCGCCTGGCGGCACTGGTGGTCCAGTCACGCTTTGCTTCGATATGAATGAAGTGAGCGACGGCAGTCCGGGAGACACCACGAACATCACGAGCGTGACGGTCACCGTCACTCCGATTGGCAGTGGTTCGCCGATCGCTGTGGTTCCAGTGCTCAGTGGTGGTGGAGTGGGAGCGACGCGCACGGCCTGCGTGACTCTGAATAATGTTCCTGTGAACGTCTACGATGTAACTCTGACGATCAATGGGAACTTCTATCAGGGCTCAGGCAGCACTGTGTTCACCGTCTATGATCCGTCGCTCGGGTTTGTAGCCGGCGGAGGTCAGCTTATCCACAACGGCTATCGAGCGACTGTCGGTGTGAACATCAAGTACCTGAAGAGCGGTAACGCTCAAGGGTCGCTGCTTTACATCGAACACAGACCGACTGGCGACATGAAGGTGAAGAGCAACGCCATCGGCACTATGGCGATCGTTGGCAACGAAGCGATACCGACCGGTAAGGCAACACTTAACGGAGCCGGTAATCACAGCTTCATCGGCCGGATCATCGACAACGGCGAACCGGGACTCACAGATCGATTTGGTCTGCGAGTCACGAACCCGTCGGGTGTCGTGTTGGTCGATCTAACGTTCGATCCGATTCAGTTGTCAGGCGGCAACTTCTCAGTACCGAAGCTAACTGGCAAGTAGGATCGGCGAAATAACAACTTCCACCTTCGTTGAGAGATGGTGGTTAACAGAATGGCGGCCCCGCGGCCGCCATTCTCCATTTAGACGTCATCGTTTCTTCGACGACTTTGGGCCTTTCGGACCACGACCGTATTTCGCACCCTTCTTTCCTCCTGACTTCTTCGTACCTTTCGACGATCCTTTCTTGGTGGCCATAGCTTTGCTCCTTTCTGAGCTTATTGGCATGGTTGCGCGACATAGTCTTTGCCAAGAACATCTTGTGCGAGCGCCGTATTACAAAGCGCACCCACAAATTCTTTGACGTAATCTGTTTTCATCGACTCCGCCTTGTCTTTTTCCTTTTGGTCCACATCGTTCAGAAAACCGAGATGTTTCACGATGCCATCGCGAAGATCGATGAAGTGTGTATATCGAGGCTGTTCCTCGTCTTGTTGGCGGAACCTGGGACCGACGTCATATGAGTCTTTTGTCGGAGTTATGCTCTCCAGGTACCCGGGATGAGTTCTGCGATATCGTTTCAGTGCCTCTATATACTTGAACAATATGTGATCGAGTTGGTTAAGGTCCTTCTCCGTTCGAAGAAAAGTGGAATAGTCGGTCCACGTGGTTGCGATCTGATTGGCGAGTCCCACATCTTTAGGGTTGTTATTAAAATCGCAGTCGTCCCGAACCAGTATCATCAAGCTCACTGTCAGACTGCGCTGATAACCTTGAAACTCCCTATCCATCGTTTGCCCGTTGCTTAAAGTTGTATTCAACACAGTGTCCATGTCGCGCAGCAGAAAAGCCGCTCGGGCTACGGTTAGTTTTTGGTCACCCGTGAACCGCAACAGCTCGTCTGCATCGGCACGAATCTGGTTTTGCAGTTTTGTCTTGTACTCGAGTTCGCGGCCGGTCCGATCCTTCTCCTGCTGCATGCGATACTGACTCGCAAAAACGAAAACGGTGAAAGCAAACCCGAGGACTCCCATAAGCGTTGCGATAATGGGCATCAGTTGGGTCACATTGTCCCAGGAACTCTTCGTGCTTAGGCTGGCGATCTCCAACTCCAACTTTTCAACTTGTCTGGCCGTCAGCAAATCCACAGCGGGCGGATAGGTGACTGGAGTTGGTGATGTGGTGACTGGAAGTCGCTTGTGCAGGAGTGTGAGAGTTAGCAGGGCGAGAAAAGGAATGCTGTTGAGTATCGGACTGATCTTGCCTCGATTTCCTCCGAAGTAGTCAACCCAATGAATCGCGGCAAGCAGAAAGGTCAACACCGTGAGCAAGTGGTGCACTCCCCATCTACGTTCGGAGTCGAACATGCCCCAGAGCGCTACCAGGCCCACGAAGATGCTGGCGGCGCCTCCCTCTCTGAGGATGTGTTGTAGCGGAAGTGATTCAGCGGCGCTCGCTTCAAACGTGCTTGGAAACAGTAATGCCGTTATGCCGTAGGCTATCGCTCCAATGCCCAGGGCCAGGTAAATGATCGAGGTGATTCTGTTCATCCAGGGTGACCCACTTCCTTTCCGATGTGAGTGACAGCTTGGAGAGTTGGTCCTATACCAAGCGACGAAGTTGGCCCTTAAGGAAGACGAACCATATTTCAAAGCAACCGTAAAATCAAGGTGTTTTAGGTTTTACGTTCTGATGCAGTTTAAAGTTGGTACGGGTTCTATACGCCGAAGGCGTTGGCTAATGCCAGCCCGGGGTTGAACCAACCCCGGGTTTAGGTCATGCAGAGCTCTTGAACTCTGAAGGAGTTCCAATTGCAAACCGAACACCTTCAGTGTTGCTCATTGTGTCTGGCCCATGTCCCAGGGTTGAACCAACCCCGGGTTTAGGTCATGCAGAGCTCTTGAACTCTGAAGGAGTTCCAATTGCAAACCGAACACCTTCAGTGTTGCTCATTGTGTCTGGCCTATGTCCCAGGGTTGAACCAACCCTGGGCTGGCATTAGCGAACGCCTTCGGCGTAGTCAAACTGCATCACTACCTAGGTTTTACGTTGCTGCTGGTAGTCACGGCCCGCTGACGAGAATCACGTCCCACGCCCAACGGCCGAGTTGCTTGCCGTGCGTGTCTGTTACCTTCGCTCGATAGCGGAACGAGTTGCCGGCCTGATCGCGTCTGCCGGCTTCTTTGTAATCGAGATCGATCGCCACAAGTCCGGTCGCCGCCGGCGCTTTGAGTTCGCTCGGTTCAGAGACGCCGTTTTGATTGGCGTCCTGCCACAACTGAAGCGAGTTGAAGATTGAATCTTCCTGGCCTAGTCGGCCGTCGCTGTTTCCGCCGTTTGAAGGCTTATCGAATTCAGCGAGTGCTATGAAGCCATTGGGTGAAGCGGATGAAGGTTGAGGAGTATTGTTGCCAAACAATTCGGTACCGCTGTCTACCTGGCCGTTGCCGTTTCGGTCCAGGACGAGCCAGGCGTCATCGGATCCCATTGTGGTCCATGCGATTCTTCCCGCACGTTGATCGCCATTCAGGTCGAAATTCACGCCGCGCGCGGAATCGGTGAGGTCGAGGCCGTCTCCGTTGATGTCGATTAAGATCGGCGTATTGTCCGAGCAAATTCCAAACACGCAATTGCATTCGCTGCACCCAAGCAAGTTACAGTCAAAGTCACTGCTACAGGAGCTTTCGCTACCGCCGCCTCCACCGCCACCGCCGCCACAACTCTCATCCCAGCACTCCTCTTCGAGGTAATGCGTTTCCGAACTGCCGCTCTTGCAACTACACGAAAACAAACCGCAACTCACCGTCATGCTCTTAACGAACTGACTCCAACGGACGCAGTTGCATTTGCTTGGCGTGCATGAACCTTCGACAGGAGTGTTGAATTGGGGATAACACTTGGTCCAGCTACCGCTGATTGAAGGGCTGCCGCAGGAACCAAAGCCATAAACCTGGACGTTATCGAAATCACCGTCGCTGAACGTTATTCGGTTAACTTCTGCCTTATAGACGACCGGAAAGAATGGGTCTTCCTTACAATCGTTCAGCGTTGATTCGATGATCGTCCTGTTCGTTACTGAGCAGGCGTACGCGGTGATCGCGGCCGAGAGTAGAAAACAGGCAGCCAGAAGTGAGACTTCCAACGTGAGTGTGAGTAGTCTGGACATGAGGAACCTCCTATTTAGAAAAGGCGGATTTGTGAGTTTTATTATTGATCCTGGAAAGTTTCGAAACTCTTGATGAGCTTGTCTCTTTGTTTCGCAGCTCCAGAAAAATCTCCCGAATTCAGTTTGGATTTAACCTCACCTGCCTGCGACAGAAACTCCCGTTGCGCATGTTGAAAACCATCCTGGTAATCCGAGGAGCGTCCGTTGGCGTATTGTTTTGCCGCTTCACTCTCGCAGGCGTTTAGTTCGACTGCATGTTGAGCTGTCAACGTTTCGGGCGTGCGCCGCAAACATGGCACGAGAAGTCGAGCATGATCGCGCAATCCGGCCCGGATCTCTCTGAGTCGAAAAACAGGAATCGCCTGGCCGTCGGTTGAGCCGTCGTCAAAGAGAACTCCGGTAACGGTAAATTCACGAATCTGCGTGTTGAAGCCTTTGGTGTTGAGAGGAATGGTTTGAGTCTCTATCGCATTAGGCGAGAATGCGCTTTCTGCGAAGAAGTAGTTTCTGGTCACCCACGCCTTGCCGCTACCCACACTGTAGGCGCTGATGTTTTTGGAAGAGATGTTTTGCAAGGAAACGTTAAGGATAGGACTGTCTCCGATGGTCGTTCGCTGCACTCCGACTACGCGAATAGCCGATGATGCACTGGTTATCAACGGTAGACCATCCTGAGCCGCCGCGGAATCAGGTACTTTCCCAGACGTTCCCACAAGAACTCCGGCAGTTATTCCGAGTAGCAAAACGATGGTTAGAGAGAAAGCAAAGCGTCGATGCTTGAGAGGTAGAGGAAACTTGGTCATAGCGATACCTCAGAGGTTGAGAATTTTAGAACGCCAGTTAGAGGAACTTATGCTGTTCTGTTTAGAAGTCGCAGGCTATACCTATTGATGGCGCTGGTCAATAGGGAATTTTGGGACACTTTTTGAAATTGGTGCGGTGAGAGAGGGATCACAAGAATGAAAGGCGGCTCATATGGCCGCCTTCATTATTGCGCTAAATTGTTGCACAAACTGAAAGTTATCTGGAGCCGGTTAAACGTTTTTCTCTTTCTCCTTTGTTTTTGTCTCTGTTGCGACCTTTGGGCCATCCACGTCGTTGCTCGTTCCCAACTGTTTCAGCAAATCCGGTAGGTTGATTCCCAGTGCTTGCAACTGTTGCAAGAGTGCGTAAATCATGGTTGGTCCAGTCTGAGCAAACCGGTTTAGACCACCGGGGCCCCCGTTTGGCCCACCGCCGTGATCAATCATTACAACCTTTTCGATGTTCCCAAGCGGTTCGGAAATCGCCTTCAGCGCCGGCGCTGTCGCTTCGATGATCCCCGGCAACCTCTCGAGTATTGTCTGGAGTCGGGCCGCGTCGTTGAATTCACGCCACGCGGCGGCTTTCTCTTTAATTGCTGTCGCTTCCGCTAACCCCTGCGCCTCAACTGCTTTCGCTTGGGCCAAACCTTGGGCTTCAATCTTCGCTGCTTCCGCAAGGCCTAGCGCCCGGATTTTTTCAGCCTCAGCGCGGCCTTCTGCCTCGATCGCCGACGCACGGCCAGCTCCCTCTCTCTGAAGCTTCTGACTTTCAGCTTCCGCAGTCGCAATCAATGCCAGCTTGCGCCCCTCCGCCTCGAGAATCGCGGCTTCCTGTTGGCCCTGCGCAAGCAGCACCGCCGCTTTTCGTTCAGCTTCTGCCTTCTTGACAACGGTCGCTTCCAGCTCTTTCTCACGTCGCAGGACCTCTTGCTCTTGAACCGCAATCTGCTCCTGCGTGCGAATTCTTTCTACACGAACCTCCTGCGCAACTACCTCCTGCCGCGCTTTTGCTTCAGATAATGGGCCAGCCTGCGCTGAAGTTGCTTGCTCACGCTTGATCTCGGCCTGAAATTGAGCGCGCTTAACTTCAGTTTCCCTGGTTGATGCTGCGATATCGGCTTCGGAAGCGAGTCGGACCTTTTCACCTTCCTGCATCGCCAGCGCCGCTTTGATTTTGGAGTCACGCAGCGCCTCGGCTTTGCCGATCTCGGCATCGCGCTGAACTTCGGCTGTGCGCCTCTGACCCAAGGCATCGAGATAGCCTTCTTCATCTGAAATCTCTTGAATTGTCAGAGCGTCAAGTCCGATGCCCATCTTTTCCAGATCGCCGGCGGCCTCTGTCGTTAACTTCTGCGCAAAGCTCTGCCTGTCGTTATTGATCTCTTCGACAGTGAGTGTGCCAAGAATCGCGCGCAAGTGGCCTTCGAGAGTTTGAAAAACGAGCTTATGAAACTCCTCCGGTTTCATACCCAGAAAGCGCTCTGCCGCAGCGCGCATGGAATCATCGTCACCTTTGATCTTCACATTGGCCACGGCTTTCACTGAGACAGGAACGCCCTGTACGGTGTAAGCACGCGTGGTAGCCAGAGGTACGGTGAGTACGTTCAGGCTGAGATATTCGACCTTCTCGAGAAAGGGAACGATCAAAGTCGCGCCGCCTCGCACAAGACGGTAGCCAACTTTGGTCCCGTCCTGGAGTTTTCGAGAGCGTCCCGAAATGACGGCAGCCTGGTTTGGGGAAACTTTGACGTAGTTTCGGCTCAGCAACATCAGTGCGATAATGAAGCCGAGCACTACAACTAAAATCACAACCGGGACAAGTAAATTCTGAAGGTCGAGCATTTCCTTGTTTACCTCAAATTGATTATTTGGAACGCGTGTAAGAGTCAGTTTCCGGACTGACGATGAGAGAATCTCCAGCAACCTCTTCCACACGAACGGTAGAGCCTGCTTTTATTTCACGGTTGTCTCTTGCGCGAGCCAATTTCTCCACGCGCTCTTCACCAACGCGGCAACTTACCTGACCCAGGCTTCCCGGCGCAATCGAAACTACGACCTGGGCGGTACGGCCGACTAGTTGGGCCGTGCTAACCGAGCTCGAAGACTGCTGCTTGTAGAGAAAACGCGCGAAGAGTGAGACAAGACCACCCAGTACAATTCCTCCACCGAGGCCCACGAGAGAACTCGCCGTGATCGAGAGTCCCGCCTGTATTCCAATCGCACCAAAGCCACCAAAGGAGGTGACAAACACACTGATAACGCGGCTGTCGAGTAAAGCATGGCCGTCGGCGGCCCCGTCGAGTCCTGTCTCAAGCCCGAGGCTATCGAAGAGATCTCCAACCACCAAAGAGATGAGCAGGAAGACGAAACCAACCGCAGCAATGCTGAGAAAGACGATTAGTGGAGTAATGTTGGAGAGAAAGTCAGGCACTGGCGCTACTCCTCGAGTTGTGAATTGAGCCTGAGACTGGCCTCGATATCGGACAAGTACGTGAATTCGCGGGCTAGACTAACACTGGCGACGAATAAGTTGAAATGAATCGTTCAATGTCTCGACGAGTTGTCGGCACATTATAACTTTATTCCAAGCTCACGGAGTTTTCGTCCGTCGGATGTAAGCCTCCCTTAAAACACTGCCATTGAAAACTAGGGGTTTACGGGCGACTATGACAGCAGTCAGTTGCCGCGCCTGCCTGGTAAGGCGTCCGGATGCATAATCACGGACGGTTATTTAATACGATCAATTCGGAAGACGACTGTTAGTCCTGCTAATTACTCCCGATCATCATCACCGGGCGGCATTCGCTGATTCAATGGCTGTGATAAAGCTCGGCAGCCGTCATTATTCGCAGGAATGGATAGCGTGAACGGAACTGTCGGGCTATGTCTGTCGATGTGGTCATTAGGTCAAGAAGATCCTTGTCCCGGCTTACGAGATATGCGGCATTGGCAACGATGGCGAGATTGATATACATCTCGTCATCGGGGTCGCGTTCGTAATGAAATTCTTCGGGGACGTTAGCGAGGAGAATCGCCTTTGCTTCCAGCTTCGTTAGAAAGGCATTGACGATGCGGTCATTGATGCCTGGCAGTTTGCGACGAAGCTCCGCACGATTTAATACGTCCCGAACTTCGCGAATAATCGGCTCGCTCACAAAGAGCGATATGTCTCCATTGAAAAACAGCCGCAGTGCTTTGCGCGCTGGGCTGTTACGGTTGGCGATTCCTTGAACGAAGAGATTGCAGTCAAAGACGACGCGAGGAGTAAGTTCGGGCATCGCCTATTTGTTCCGGCGTCTCTCCTCGCGGATGGCCTTTTGGGTTTGCTTTACGAGGTCGTCGAGTTCTTCTTCTGACATCCCACTTTCATCGAAGCTTTGCGCGATCGGCTCGACGATTTGCTCAAACGGTTTCTGAGCGAGAACCGCCGTTTCAAGCAGTTCCAAAGCGGCGGCCTCAGGAGTGGTTCCTTGGCGCTTCGCTGCCTCTGCAATGGCGTGAACTGTATCAGGATTGCTTATTTTAACAACCAGGCTTTGCATAGTTTACCAAATACCGACTCGCTTAGTTTAGCACACTGTTTAGCTCACGAAAGCCACCCTCCGGTAGACGGCATTGGCTCTCGCTCTCGTGACGAGTTCAACGAACGGAACCTCAACGCCTTCAGCCTTCGCTTTGGAATACACTTCTTTGGCCGTCGGTCCGCTGGCAATCAAACGGTCGCCATCCAGTGCGACCCATTGCCCAGAGTATTTTTCTCGGTTTTCGTGCAACCATCTGAGCGACTTTGCCGAACGGTTAGGGTGTGCGTGTGAGCCGTGTTCTTCTCCGTTCATCGCTCCTTCTGTTCCAGCCATCGATGAATCTTTCCTGCTCTGGCGCCGGCAGTTGTTCAATTGATTTGATGATTTCGTCAAAGCTTAGAGCCATGTTGGAATTGTATCAAAGCCCGTTCTGGCTAAACGTCTAGAGCATCATTTTCGGGGCTGTAGCATACGTCCTGTATATCCAATTCGTGGCATGATATTAGACCTATACGCTGGGGCGCTCACGCACACATTATCGAGTACGTTCGCGGCTCCTTTGGGCTCGCAGCGCGAGCGCGTTGTCGGTGAGTTCGGAAGCTCGTTCGGTGGCAATGGCTCGGAGTTTTTTCCACTGATCTCCGGTTAAATTATCGTCGGCTAGTAATTCACCTTTGGTGAGGACCGCAAGCTCAGCTACCATTTCGGTTCGCGCTGTGGACCCACCGAAGCGAGACAATGTTTTTGATGGTTAGGCAGTGAGAACCACTAGCCTCAAGTAGTTGCGTAGTTGCTGTAACTAATTCAACTCACCACTACGGTCACAGGGGAGCGCCCGATTAAGAAGAGAGCTTTCTGACTGTAGTCATAAGTACGGAGACTCACATTCCATGTCTACCTTAAGCCAGGCACCAAACCGCGTTGCCGCTGCGATCGATGCGCTGATCATCACAGAGTCGACAGGACACGAAGACGAACTGAGGAAGTTCTTTGAACGGATAAGCGAAAAATACGATGAGTCCATTCGAGCGACAACAAAGTATTTCGTTCTTGTTCAGCTTGCCTGGATCTTAACGTTCGCCCTTGCGACAGAAAGAATCGGGGCGAGCACCTTGTTCGGAATCCCGATCAGTCCGAGGATGCTCATGATCTCGCCCTTCTTAGTTGGCGTACTGACGTACTTACTTCTATCCTCGATGGCGGCAGCGGCTATCCTCTGGGAGGCCGTTTCAAACAGTGTTCGCCACACGCTTCCGTCCGCTTGGGAGCGCGGACTTGACTGTTTTCTTGCACCTCCTACGTTTTCCAGCATCGAGCGGCTCTTGGAGCCCACGCGGCCGTCTAAGTTTTCCTACTCCTGGTTCACGTTGATCACTTTGCTCATGTTCTTTGGCACTATACTCGCTCTGGTTCACACAACCTTCCTCGTCTTTTCAGTGCCACACATCTCTCGAGTAATCACTTCGTTGAGTGCGCTCCTTGGTTTGATTGCATGGCTCCGAGGTCTATCGCTTGCGAGCACCGCGATACGAGTAACCGGCGGCTTCGCCATGCGCCACCATCGCGGAGCCGCTGCTAACAGAACCGGACATTGGCTTAACGAAGACTAAGACGCCAAAAGCAGGAGGCCGCAACAACCATCAAGGCAGCAAGTAGCCGCCTTTCATTATTGCGCTAAATTGTTGTACAAACTGAAAGTTATCTGGAGCCGGCTGCCGGAGTTGAACCGGCGACCTTCTAATTACGAATCAGACGCTCTACCAACTGAGCTAAGCCGGCTGAAGGTGTGAAATAACGGTGCGAAAGCGCGATTGAACTATACGAATGCGCTGTTTGTAGTGTCAAGCGAAGGGCTTTAGGAACATAGCAGAAGTGAACGAACAGGAGGAGGGAATTGAATGCCGAAGGATGCCAAGAAGAACATAGACCGATACAAGATTCGTGGCGGCGAGCTCAACGAGTATGAGTTTCGTCAAAATCAGGCGCTCGTGAAAGAGTCTACGATGCCAGGTTGGCCGACAGCCCCGGGGCAGGCCATGGGCAACGAGGAACCAGCTAAACCACTCAAAGGAGCGACTGCGCAGCAGTCCGGTGCGAAGCAGTCCGGCGCCAAGCAGGCGGTTGCTAAGAAGTCTGCTGCGAACAGGGTAGCCGCGAAGAAGACGCGTGCGAACAAGTCGGCAGCTAAGAAAGCCGGTACGAAGAAGTCGGCGGCGAAGAAGAGCGCTTAGTGCGAAGAAGTCCGGTACGAAGAAGGCGGCTGCTAAGAAGTCCGCAACGAAGAAGTCGGCCGGGAAGAAGTCAGCCAAGAGGTCAGCGAAGAAGTAGGCAGCTAAGAAACCACTCGTTGAACACAAGTCGAATGTTTGTTCCCCCAACCACGTTTCGCCGATTTCTACTCCTGCTCGCGCTCACTTTCGCCGCGCTCCCTCACGCGGCGGTGGCGCAGCCGAAGAAACTCCCGTCGGTCGAGAAGATTGTCGATAACTATTTAAAAGCCATCGGCGGCAAGAAAGCGGCGCGCGCAATCAAGGACGCTAGCTACGACTGGACCATCCAACTCAACGATCAACCGATCGGCACCGCACGCACACAACGCAAGGCGCCGGCGTCGGAACGTTGGGACCTGACATTCGGTAACGGCCAAGTCGTCACCGCGACTAACGCGCGCTCCGCCTGGGAAATCGGACTCGACAACAAACTCCGCACACTAACAACACTCGAAGCCGCAACCGCCAAACTTCGTGCATCGCTCGACGCCACGCACCTGATCGATTTCAAGAAAGCAAACATCCTTGCCCGTGTCGTGTCGCTCGGCGATCTCGGTTCCGAACCCGCATACATCGTCGAGTTCTCGATGCGCAGCGGCGCTCGCGCGCAGTACTACTTCAGCGTCAAGTCAGGACTGATAACCAAAGTCACCAGCGAAGTAACAGGCACCGCCAACGCGGACGCAAAAAAGACGCGCATCCTCTTTGACGACTATCGAAACGACACCAATACGCGCATCCTCGAACCGCATCGACTGCGCATGACGCTCGACGGCTCAGGCGAACTGACACTCATCCTCAACTCAGTCAAATACGACACCGGCATCGACGACAGCGTTTTCGATCCACCCGCAGCAACCGAACAATTCGACGTCGCCGAACTGTGGCGCGAGGTCCATCGCAACCAGGACGAGATCGACAAGCGCGTCTCTGAATACGCCTTCACACAAACCGAAACCGATCGCACGCTCGACAGCAAAGGCCAACTCAAAAAAGCAGACGGTAAAAGTCTACGAAGTCTATCCGCTACTAAATCGCGAACCCGTCAAAAAACTGATCAGCGAAAACGGCGTGCCGCTTTCTCCCGAACGCGCCGCGAAAGAAGATCGACGCGTGCAGGAAGAGTTCACGAAGGCTGAACGCGATCGCGAGAAGGACGAGAAGAAGGTGGCCCAACGCCGCGCCGAGCGCGACAAGAAAGAGGAGGAAGGCGCCGAGATCTCTCCGTTCTTAAAGGTCTGCGACTTTGTTTCACCGCGTCGCGAACAGTGGGAAGGTCGCGAGACGATCGTCTTCGAGTTCCGACCGAAACCCGGTTTTCGTCCGCAGAATCGTCGGGAGAGTTTGATCGCGAAGTTAGTTGGCGTCGTGTGGATCGATCCGGTCGACAAACAAATCATTCGCCTGGAAGCGCGGTTGGCTGAGGGTTTCAAAGTCGCCGGCGGTCTGGTCGCGTCACTAAAACCCGGCGCTGCTCTCGTCGTCGAGCAAACGCGGATGGCCCAGGGCGTTTGGTTGCCGCGCTTCGCGCACATAAACCTCTCGGTTAAAGTGCTGTTATTCGCGGGCGGCGATTACAACCAGACCGTCGAATGGAGCGACTACAAACATTTCTCCGGCGACGTGAAAGATTACAAAGTCAACGCGACTCCGATCGCGAAACCGCAATGAACGAAGTAAATGTAATCGGTGGCGGCCTCGCGGGTGTCGAGGCGGCGTGGCAGGCGGCGCGGCTCGGCGCGCAGGTGAACCTCTACGAAATGCGCCCACTCAAACAAACGCCTGCGCATCGCACTGAAAAACTCGCCGAGATCGTCTGCTCCAACTCCCTGAAATCCGACGAACCCGGAACCGCGTCCTATTTATTAAAGGAGGAGCTGCGCCAGGGCGATTCGCTCGTGATGTCAGCCGCTGCCGAAACGCGCGTGCCCGCAGGCGCGGCGCTCGCCGTCGATCGACACAAGTTTGCGGAACTGATCACCGAGCGCATCGAACGCGAACCTCGCATTCGTTTGATTCGAGAAGAAGTCACGCACATTCCGGAAGATCGCCCCACGATTATCGCGACCGGCCCGCTCTCGTCCGACGCGCTCACAAACGAAATAATGAAGCTGACCGGCAGCGATCAAATGTACTTTTACGACGCGATCGCTCCGATCGTCTCAGCCGACTCGATCGACACTTCGATCGCTTTTCGCGCCGCGAGATACGACAAAGGCGGCGACGATTATCTCAACTGCCCGTTCGACGAAGACCAATACGCGCGTTTCTACCAGGCGTTACTCGAAGCGAACAGCGTCCCGTTGCAACGCTTCGAAGAGACGCGCTGGTTTGAAGCGTGTCTGCCGATCGAAGAGCTGGCGCGCCGCGGAGTCGACACGCTGCGTTTTGGGCCGATGAAGCCGGTCGGCCTGCGCGATCCGCAAACCGGCCGCGAGCCTTACGCCGCCGTGCAGTTGCGGCAGGAAAATTTAATGGCGGACGCATACAGCCTGGTGGGCTTCCAGAATCATCTACGATACGGCGAACAAGCGCGAGTGTTGCGACTCATCCCGGGACTGCAAAACGCCGAGTTCCTCCAGTTTGGCCAGATTCATCGCAACACCTACATCTGTTCACCGCGCGTGCTTGACGCGACGATGCAGATGCGCGAACGTCCAAACGTCTTTTTTGCCGGACAGATCACGGGAGTCGAGGGTTATGTTGAGTCGGTCGCGATGGGTTGGATCGCCGGCGTGAACGCCGCGCGACGAACTTTCGGTCGCGACCTGATCGAAGCTCCGTCGGCGACCGCAACCGGCGCACTGGCGCGTTACGTGTCGCAGGCTGACGCGAAAAAGTTTCAACCGGTAAACATCACGTTCGCACTGTTACCGCCGCTTGATGAAACTGCCAGACGAAGCGTACGTAAGAAGCATGAACGCCGGAAACTCCAGGTCGAAATAGCGTTGAAGGAATGGGCAGATTGGCTCGATCGCAATCACAAACAGGCCGCGCAGATTTCAGCAGGATGAACGCCGTGCGCTGGTGTCTGCTCGTCATCCTCACGTTGTGCGTCTCGTTGCCCGTTTGGAGTCAATCAGGCCGGCGCAACGAACCCGGCAAGGGAGTCAAAAATCCGCCCGGTCCAATCGCCGATCCGAATCGACCCAGCAGCGGCACTTCGATCCCACGACCAACTCCGACTGACGAAGTCGACGAAAACGATATCGTTCGCATCAGTTCGAACCTCGTTCCCATTCCAGTATCTGTTGTCGACAATCGGGGCAGGGCAGTCGTGAATTTGAAGTTGGACGACTTCGAATTGCGTGTCGACGGAACAGTGCGCCCGCTTACCGACTTAACGCGATCCGAAACGAGCGTGCGACTCGCGCTGCTCTTCGACAACAGCGGCAGTCTCGACGCGGCGCGCGACTTTGAAAAACAGGCAGCGGTACGTTTCTTTCGCAAGGTGCTGCGTCCGAAAGACGAAGCCGCGATCTATTCGATCGAAACCGATAGCTACCTGGCCCAACCGTTGACGAAAGACATCGTGCGTCTCGAACAGACGATCGCGATGTTTGGCAAACCTGAAGGCGGCACGTCGCTGTTCGACGCGATTATCGAATCCGCCGATTATCTGAAGCCGTATCCCGGACGCCGTGTGCTGGTCATCGTGTCAGACGGCATCGAGACAACGAGTCGTAACAGCGAATTTGATGCTGTCGTAAAACACGTGCTCACGGATGATTGCCAAATCTATGTGGTCCAGACCGGTTTGTACGAGGGCGCGAATGTTCGCGCGCTGGCGGCTGAGCGCCGGATGGAACAGTTGACGTCACAAAGCGGCGGCGCAGTTTATCTTCCCAAAACGACGGCTGAACTCGACGTCGCGTTCGATCAGATCGCCGCCGACCTGGCCCAGCAGTACGTCCTTAGTTATTACCCGAGCACGGACTATCGCGACGGCCGTTTGCACATGCTCGAGCTGACGGTGAAAGCGAGAAATGATGTGCGCGTTCGTGCGCGAAGAGGATATTATGCGCCGAAGAAGCCGGGTGGTTCCGGCGAGTGGTAGCTGCGCCTATGGAAAAGCTGATCGAGCAGTTTCTCGAACATCTGCGGTACGAACGCAACGTCAGCGCCCACACCTTACGTAACTACGCCAGTGACCTTCAACAATTCGTCGACTTCCTCGCGCCGGTCGACGCAGCCGGAAAGAGACGAACGCTTCCTGAAGTTTCCGAAATCGATCACCTTACGATTCGCGAGTGGATGGGCGAACTCCACAACGCGCAAAAGACAAAGTCTTCAATCGCACGCAAGCTCGCCGCGCTGCGAACGTTTTTCCAGTTCCTGGTTCGCGAAGGATCGATCGAATTGAATCCGGCGAAGCTCGTCTCCACGCCGCGTCAGGAAAAGAAGCTTCCGAAGCATCTGTCGATCGAAGAGGCGATACGGTTTATAGAAACGCCGGATCTCGAAACCGATCTCGGTAAGCGAGATCGCGCGATACTGGAATTGATGTATGCCACTGGAGTGCGCGTGGCGGAGTTGACGACGCTGAACCTCGCCGACGTCGACTTTCGCAATCAATTGATTCGCGTTACCGGAAAGCGGCGTAAGCAACGTATCGTTCCGTTTGGCGATCCAGCGGCTGAGGCGATTCGGAATTACCTGACTGTGCGCGACAAGTTTCTCTTCAATGCGCCGATATCGAAGCGTGACGACGAGGTGCTGTTTCTGAATTACCAGGGAACGAGGATCACGACGAGATCCGTCGGCAGGATGGTTGAGAAGTACATTCGTATCTGCGCCGGCATGCACAACATCAGCCCGCACGCGCTGCGACATTCGTTCGCCACGCACCTGCTCGACAGCGGCGCCGACCTCCGCGATATCCAGGAACTGTTGGGCCACGCGCGTCTCTCAACGACGCAGGTCTACACACACGTTTCGATGGAAAAGCTTGTCGCTGTTTACGACAAAGCTCATCCAAAAGCGTGATCACAAAAGGCACAAACCAAGACGCAAAAAGGCACAAAAAAAGACAGACAAGCTTGGCGTGTACTGGCCTCACTCTCTTGTTTTTTCTGTCTTGTGCCTTTTGTGTCTCTTGTGCCTTTTGTGGTTACAACGTTGGCAGGTCGTCGTCGCCGTTTGCGCTTTCGATGAGCGCCTGGCATTGGGCGTCGTATCGCGCAGTGGGCAGAGCTTCGAGGCGTCGCTCGTCGATCGGTTGACCGCAACGGGCGCAGATGCCGTAGCTTCCTTCCTTGATTCGCAACAACGCCTGATCGATATCGGCGACGACTTTGGAGCTGCGTTCTCCGAGCCGCAGCGCGATCTCTTTGTTCAAGTCCTGCACTGAGAGATCGACGCTGTCTTTCACGCCGTCGTCGTAAAGTTCGAGGGCCGCCGCCTGATCGGTGCGGACCTGTTCGGTTTCCTGGCGAAGCTGTTGGATGAGAAGGTTGCGAAAATGGGTAAGTTTTTCTGCGTCCACTGAGTCTGCCCTTGTCCGCGCGACTACTTAAACGCGCTAAATCTCGCTACGTGCCAGCGGAGTTTAGCACATCGCGTCCGGGTAGGCGGTAATGCTCGCTCTCGTGATATGTTCGACAGCGCATGACTCGTTTGCACCAGCTCCAGAAACAGATCGCCCGACTTCAGCGCCTGACCGAATTCCTTAACCAAATAAGCCGGAAGTACTGGAACGCACGAAGAATCATCTTCATCGCGGGAGCACTACTGGCGTTAACGTTTTGTAACTTCAGCGGCACGAGGTCGGGATGGTTTGTCGCCGGACTTTTGACGATCGTGTTCTGTGTCGTCACGGTTTTTCACAATCGCGTGCGCGAGAGCCTCAATCGCGTTTCACTCCTGATCGATATAAAACGAGTTCAGATTGCCCGCATTCACTTGGATTGGGACCAACTTCCGCCCGTCGAACCGTCGTTGGTTGCGTTCGCCGGACATCCGTTTGCCAGCGATTTGGATATCGTCGGCGAACGATCGCTGCATCGCTTGCTCGACTCCGCTGTCACGAGCGAAGGAAGCGAACGATTGAAATCGTGGTTACTCGAAGTTCGGCCCAGCGCGCCGGTAATCGAACGCCGTCAGGCGTTGGTACGCGAGCTAAAGAACCATTCGTTGTTCCGCGATAAGTTGCAATTGCTTTCGGCGGTTGCGCGTATCAGCACGGTTGGACCAGCACAAGCGCGAGACCGCGCGCGTCACTGGAATTCGCGAATACTCGTCGAATGGATCGAAAAGGCCACGCCGCATTCGTCGCTGTTGACGACGATCCTCGTTTTACTGGCGCTGTCGGCTCTCAATATCGCCGTCATCATACTCAGCGCGCTCAACGTGATACCGTCGATTTGGCCGCTCACGTTTTTGATCTACATGGGCGCGATGTATCTGATGCGGCAGCGGATTGAGTCGGCTTGGGGCGAACTACACGAGCTCGAAAAAGCGTTGACGCATTTCAACCTCGTCTTTCGCTACCTCGAATCGCGCTCGTATAAGAACACGCCTGGTGTCGCTGAGATTTGTGCTCCGTTTGCGGATCGAAACAAGCGACCTTCAGTTGAAATTCGACGTCTCGGACGGTTGGCGGCGGCACTCGGCGTTCGCACGAACCCGCTGCTCTGGTTTTTGGTCCATCTCGCCGTGCCGTGGGACTTCATCTTCACGCATCGGCTCAACTTGTTAAGAAACGAGCTTGCGCACTTGCTGCCGCGGTGGCTCGACGCGTGGTACGAGCTCGAGACGCTGAACTCGTTAGCCAACTTCGCTTACCTGAACCCGCATTACACGTTTCCGGCGATCTCGTCAGAACCGAATCGGTTCGTGGCGCAGAATCTGGGCCACCCGCTGCTGAATCCCAATGCGAAAGTGTGCAACGATTTCGAGTTAGACCAGGAGCAGCGAATCGTGATTTTGACGGGTTCGAACATGGCAGGGAAGAGCACGTTTCTACGGACGATCGGCGTTAGTCTTTCGCTGGCGTACGCCGGATCGCCTGTCAATGCACGGCATCTTCAAACGTCGCTCTTTCGACCATTCACTTGCATCAAGGTGAGCGACTCAGTACAGGATGGACTCTCTTATTTCTATGCTGAAGTGAAACGATTGACGGCGTTGCTGGGCGCGGCGAAAGCGGACGATTCGCTGCCCGTGTTGTTTTTGATCGACGAGATCTTTCGCGGTACAAACAGTCGCGAACGATTGATTGGGAGCCGTTCGTACATTCATGCGTTGTCGGAAAGCAATGCAGTCGGTTTAGTTGCGACTCACGATCTCGAGCTCATCAAATTGGCCGACCAGATCGACGGCGTTGTGAACTTCCACTTCCGCGAGGAGGTAAACAACGGCCGAATGGTCTTTGACTACCGCTTGCGCTCTGGACCATGTCCAACGACCAACGCTTTGACTATCATGCGTCTCGAAGGTCTGCCGGTGGATGCGTAAAGGAAACGACTATGAAAAACCACACACTCAACAAATTCGGTTTCGGATTGCTGATCCTGTTTCTCTTCTCAACCGACGCACAGTTGAAGTCGACAAACACCGCAAATCCGAGGTTCGAAATCTCCTTTCCTGCGAGCGCGAGCAAAGATGCGCTGGATGGCCGGTTGCTCCTCCTCATTTCAACCGACGACAAGCAGGAGCCGCGATTCCAGATCAGCGAAGACCTTACGACGCAACAAGTGTTTGGCGTCAACGTCGATGGCTGGAAGCCAGGTCAGGCGATGGTTGTGGACCAGGGCGCGTTTGGTTACCCGCGCCGTAGTTTGACGGACGTTCCCGCCGGTGAATATTGGGTGCAAGGGCTGCTCCATCGTTACGAAACATTTCGTCGTTCCGACGGTCACACCGTTAAACTGCCGATGGACCGTGGTGAAGGTCAGCAGTGGAGTCGCGCGCCCGGAAATCTGTACAGCACACCGCAGAAGATACGCATCGATGCCGCGTCACAAACGCCGATCACGATCACGCTCGACAAAGTAATTCCACCAATCGAGCCGCCGAAGGACACGAAGTACGTCAAACACATCAAGATTCAGAGCGAACGTCTGACGAAATTCTGGGGACGTCCGATGCATCTTGGCGCGCACGTGTTGTTGCCCGAAGGTTTCGACTCGCATCCCGAAGCTCGTTATCCGCTGGTCATTTTCCACGGACACTTTCCGTCCGACTTCGGTGGCTTTCGCGAAGCTCCACCGGATCCGAACCTGAAGCCCGATTACAGCGAACGCTTTAAACTCGCCGGCTACAACCGCATTCAGCAGGAGCACGCGCATCAGTTTTATAAAGAATGGACCGGACCAAACTTCCCGCGCTTCATCATCATCGAGATCCAGCACGCAAATCCTTATTACGACGATTCATATGCGGTGAACTCGGCGAACCTTGGTCCATACGGCGACGCGATCACCTACGAGCTGATTCCCGAAATCGAGAAGCGGTTTCGCGGGATTGGCAAAGGGTGGGCGCGCTTTCTTTACGGTGGATCGACGGGTGGTTGGGAAGCAATGGCGGTCCAGATGTTCTATCCCGACGAGTACAACGGGAGTTGGGCCGCGTGTCCCGATCCGATCGACTTTCGCGCGTACACGGTCGTCAATATTTACGAGCATGAGAATGCTTACTACGCCGATTCGAAGTGGAAACGCATGCGCGCGTCCGGGGAAACGAAACTATCTTGGCGAGTTGTCGGCGACGGTCGAAGACATGAATCACATGGAGCTCGCGCTCGGAACCAACAGCCGCTCGGGCGGGCAGTTTGATATCTGGGAAGCGGTGTATTCGCCGGTCGGAAGCAACGGTTATCCGAAGCCGATCTGGGACAAGTTGACCGGGAAGATCGATCGTTCGGTCGCCGAATACTGGCGTGAGAATTACGATCTCGGTTACATCCTCAAACGCGACTGGGCCAAGATTGGACCAAAGCTCGAAGGCAAGCTGCATATCTACGTCGGCGAAGCTGACAACTATTATCTGAACAACGCGGTCTATCTTGTCGAAGATTTTCTGAAGACGACGAAGAATCCGAGCTATGGCGGCGTCGTCGATTACGAGCCGCGCGCGGAGCATTGCTGGAACGGCGATCACACGCGGCCTAATGGCTTCTCACGTTTACGCTACCACCAGTTTTACGCGCCGAAGATCGTCGAGCGAATTTTGAAGAGCGCGCCGCCGGGCGCCGACGTGAAGAGTTGGCGCTACTAACAACTCAAGGCTGCGCTATAAGGATCTGACGCACTCAAGAACAGGTCAGGAAGGGGGCAAGCGAAGCGCGCCCCCGCTGTAGCGCCAGCGGGGGCGTTGCCCCCTTCCTGACTTGTTCTTGCTAAGTGGCAATCTTCAAACTCAACCTGTACTTACCGGCTTCAGTCCTTTCATGATCTCGATGTGCGATTCGAGGATGCCGGTGGCTTGTTCCGGATTGGGCGTTAACGACCAGTCGTCGTGGTCCCACGTTCCGCCGAGGACGATGCCGTCGCGGCGTGGAAACATGTAACCGCTGCTTAAGTAGCAGTAGTCGATCTCAGGCTGCGGCAGGAGCACCTCGATCTGACCGCGCACCGGAATGAGATCTTTGTCGTCGAACAGTGCGCGCGAACCGAGTCCGGTGCAGTTAAAGATTACGGGTTCGCGCAGACGCGCGAGTTCCGCACGGCTCTTGAATTCCTTCACGACAACTCTGCCGCCCGCGATGTAGAAGTCGCGCAAGAGCGCGCCCAAATAGATCGACGGTTCGATCAGCATCGACTTGTACTCCCGGACAAACGGAAAGCCGAAATAGGTATCCGGATCGCGATGGACCTCCGCTTCGTAATAGAGATCGTTTCCACCGGTAAGCTCGCGTTGGAGTGACGCCTCGTGGCGCATCAGCTCCAGCGTGTCGATCCAACTCACACCGTACTGCGTCCCGACGAGCAACTGAAAAGCTCGGTTCGAAATCTTGCACGCTGCGCGAAACTGTTCGTTGAATCGGCTTGTCGTTTCCGGTTCTTCGTACACGGATGTCGGCGACCACCACGCGCCCGCGACGTTCGACGTCGTGTTCGGCGGCAGGTCTTTCGCGTAGATGGTTACCGTTCCTGGTCCATTCTGATATTGACGTTGCAACAGAAGGGCGGTCGTGAGACCGCTGACGCCGCAACCGAGTACGGCGAAGCGCGCCGGTGTTGCCGATCTGCGCGCGGTGAGAAAGTCTCTGACGAGATCGACTGCGAGTGACGCGGTGCCCCACGAGAGCGTGACGCCGGCGCCGCCGTGACCGTAGTTGTGCACGAGAAGCTTGCTTCCGAATCGTTGCGCCTCGACCACGAAGCCGGCCGGGCGATACGGCCTGAGTCCGACGACCTCGCGAATGACGCGATTGCGCGCGACTTTAACCGGCGCGAAATGACGTTTCGTGTCGAACGCGAGGCCACGGCGCGACGCAATCAGCGCTACGCTGCTCGCGCCCGTTAGAATCGCGCCGCGCAGAAAATCGCGTCGCCGGAAGGCTGATGTTGTAATCTTTGGCTGCATGGTTTCATTCCCGAAATGGCTCGTGCCGATGGCCGCGACATTGACGCAGGAGCGGTTCACCGGGCCGGAATGGATCTTCGAACGAAAGTTCGACGGCATCCGGCTGCTCGCTTATAAGAACGACGAAACGGTCGAGCTGTTTTCGCGCAATCAACTCCCGCAACTCATACCTTCAGTTGTCGAAGCCGTCAAGAACCTTCCGGTAAAAGACGCGATTTTTGACGGTGAAGTTACGTGGCCGCGCGGAGAGGTGGCGTACCACGTGTTTGACGTTATGTGGCTCGATGGGCGCAGCGTTACGTCGTTGTCGCTCGAGGAGCGTCGCGCGTTGTTGGCCCAACTACCATTGAAACCGCCGCTGCATCGTGTCGAAGTGGTAGACGATGAGTCGCCGTGGGAACTGGCGCAAAGAGAAGGTTGGGAAGGCGTCATCGCGAAGCGCCGAGATTCGGTATACGAGCATCGACGGTCGAAACAGTGGTTGAAGATGAAGTGCGAGTTGTCGGACGAGTTCGTCGTCGGCGGGTTTACCGATCCGCAGGGCAAGCGTGTTGGACTCGGCGCGCTGCTGGTCGGTCAGTTCAAAGACAATGACTTCGTGTTCGCCGGAAAGATCGGGACCGGATTTGATAACGCGATGCTGTTGGAACTGCGTGAGCGACTCGACAAACTCGAGATCGAAAAGACGCCGTTCACGAAAGCCGTTGGTCTACCGCGTTTGCGTGCGCACTGGGTGCGGCCGGAGGTCGTCGTTCGCGTCGGGTTCATTGAATGGACCAACCATGGGAAATTGCGTCACCCGCGGCTATTGAGCGTAGTGAAGTGATCATCACGCATCCTGAAAAGATCATGTTCCCCGCTGACGGGATCACGAAAGGCGAGCTGGCGTCCTATTACGAAATGATCGCGCCGGTGATGTTGCCGCATCTTCGCGGGCGGCCCGTCACGATGGAGCGATTTCATCGCGGCATTGACGCGCCCGGGTTCTTTCAGAAGGACGTGTCGAAGGGATTTCCCGAGTGGCTCGAACGCGTTGAAGTGCCGAAGCATGGCGGTACCGTTCATCATCCGATCGTCACCAACACTGAAGGACTGCTCTGGCTTGCGAACCAAAACAGCATCACGATTCACGTATGGCCGTCGCGTGCGCCGAACCTTTATCAGCCGGATATTTGCGTCTTCGATCTCGATCCGTCGAACACGGATGATCCGGAGCCGTTGCGTGCGGCCGCGTTGGGTTTGCGCGACCTACTTGCCGAGCTCGGTTTGCCAAGTTGGATCAAGACGTCGGGTTCGAAAGGTTTTCACATTGCCGTGCCGCTTGATGGTAAGTCGGACTTCGGAACGGTTGCGCGTTTCGCGCACGTCGTCGGACAGATAATGGTGAAGCGCGATCCGGATCATCTCACGCAGGAGTTCAGTAAGGTCGATCGAGGCGGACGCATTCTTGTCGACACTGGTCGCAACGGATACAGCGCGACGTTTGCGGCGGCTTACACGGTGCGCGCAAAGCCTGGCGCGCCGGTGTCTGCTCCGTGTTTGTGGGAAGAATTGGAGCGAGATGAGGTTGGACCAAAGAGTTTTACGTTGCGAACGATGGCGCAACGTGTTGGCGATGTGGGCGATCTGTGGGCCGACATGCTGCGCCGTAAGCGATCGTTGCGACTGCCCATAGAACGTTTGCGAAAGCTTCGGGAATCCGACTAATCCGTGTTTCCGTCGTATGCGCGTTGCAAAGGTTCGATGTCGATCTTGTCCATTTTCAGCATAGCTTGCATTACGCGCTGTGCCTTTGCCGGATCCTCGTCGTCCATCAACTCGGCGAGCAGGCTTGGAACTACCTGCCACGATAAACCAAATTTGTCCTTGAGCCAGCCGCAACGCGATTTCTCGCCGCCTTCGGAGAGTCTTTCCCAGTAGTGGTCCACTTCATCCTGCGTCTCGCAGTTCACGACAAACGACACGGCTTCGGTGAACTTGAATCGTGGCCCGCCGTTCAGACCTACAAACTCCTGCCCGTCGAGTTCGAATTCCGCGGTCATAACTGTTCCGGCTGGACCAGGACCTGCTTCGCCGTAGCGCGTGACTTTCTTTATCTTCGAGTTCTTGAAAATTGAGACATAAAAGTTCATCGCCTCTTCGGCGTTATTATCGAACCATAAGAACGGTGTGATTCGTTGCATCGTTTCTCCTTTGCGCTACGCGCGTTTCTTCAGGCCCAAATAATGATCTCGCTGTTTCCGGTCGAGCTTTTCGATGGCGTAGCGAAGCGCGACGCGCGGCATGGTGGCCGCATGCGTGTCGAGGAAGCTCAGCAGCCGTGCTTTATCTTTGTCGCCCGCGAAGCGCAACATCCAACCGGTCGCTTTATGGACCAGGTCTTCCTTGTCCTTCATTAGAATTTCAGAGATGGCGAATGTGTCGTCGAGGTCGCGCTGCCGGATGAAATACGCGGTGCTTACGATCGCGGTACGACGTTCCCACATGTTTTTCGAGCGTGCCAGCTTGTAGAGAATCTTTCGCGGCTTGTCGGAGAGATACCCGCCGATCACGTGAATGGCGCAAACGTCGACGAGGTCCCAGTTGTTGATTCGATCGTGGCGGCGGAGGTAGAGGTCGTAGAGTTCTTTTCGACGTTCGGGCGAGGTCTTCTTGAGACGCGCTTGTTTGTCCATGATGCTGCAACCGCCGGCGCGCACTTCGTGGATCTTGCTTTCGAGTAGTTTTTCGATCTCGTCCGGCGCCATGTCGATGAACTCTTTGGCTAACGAGAAGAGTTGGCCCATGCGCACGCCGATGAACTGATCGCCGTCGGTGTTTTTGAAGTAGCGGAGGATCTTTTCGCGTTCTTCCGGTGAACTGTGCGGTTTGAGACGCTGGATAAACTGCTTTGCGGTGACGATTTGGTTTGGCATCGGGGTTCAGGGATTAACCTTTCAAACTTGCCGCCATCTTGTCGAGGCATTGTTCGAGACCGGCTTTTGATGTTTCGACTGCCTGGTCCGTCGTGTAACCGGATTCGGTAACTGTCATCTCGGTTTTCTTTTCGGCAAGCGACCTTGAAGGTGATAACGTGCGGCACATCCATCGGGATACCGGGCGGCAGGCCCATCTTGGAAGGATCGAGTTTGTTGCCGTCTTTATCCGTGAAGTTGAGCGTGAACTCGATGCGCTCGTGCGGGACGATTTTCTTGTAGGTCCAGGTGTTGTACATGTCGAAACCGCCGAACTCTTTCGGTGCGCGCATGCAGACGAGCGACACGCCGCCTTCGCGAAAATCCATCTTGGCGAGCGGGGAAGTGAAACCGGTTGGGCCCCACCATTTCATCACCTTTTCCGAGTCGGACCAGTGTTTCCAGACTTCCGCGACCGGCGCGTCGAAGGTGCGCGTCAGGGTCATGGTTTTGGCGGTTTGATCTTGTGTCACGGATTTCGCGCTCCCATTCGGAGAATTTGTGCCCATCAATGCGGCCATCAGCACGGCGAACGCCAGGGCAACGCTCTTGAAAGTCTTCATATCGTTCCTCGCAGAGGTGCGTTTCTAATACAAGGTCGAATGAGAACCACCAAAATCGACAGGGTTGGGAAAAATTTTTGCGATGAATTATTAGCGGGAGTTGGTATGGATGTAAACCCATGCGGTGGCGCCGGATCGCAGTTGGACTTGAGTTCGGTTGTAACCGGATGGTTCGTAGGAGTCGGCGAGGGCGAGTTCGTTCTTAGTTAAGGAGAGCGCAGTGCCTTCGACGATGTCGGATGGGAGGCCGGTGAACTGGAGGTTGCGATGATGGGCCGTGCCGCTCGAGGCGACGAATTCCGGGTCCAGGATTTCGATCATGACTACGCTGTAGCCGACAAGGGCGTCGGGGCGTGCGTCGAGTTTTCTATGGAACGTTGCGAGTTGGACCGCTTCGGATTGAAGCGTGCCGTATGAGAAGAGCGATTCTGTCTCCTGTTTCTCAACCGTCATGTGCTGATGCTTCGTTACTTAATGGGCGTGGTCAGATCGCCTGCCAGGAGTTTTTGCGGAACTTGTTTGAACGAATACTTCGTTCCCGAGGTAAGCAGATCGAACACCCAGATCATGTCGTAACAATCTTCGGGCCAACTGATCGGCGCGGCGTTGTTGCCGAGGATGAGTGCCGCTATCTCCGGAATGTACTCGCGCTGCCAGCAAATAAGTACGACTCCCTTACACGACATGACTTGCTCGATCATGCTGTCGAAATCACCTCGCGGGAAATTCGAGTTGATTCTAATCCCGAGTTTCTGAGCTAAAGGCACGAGCGTTTCAAAGGGCGCCTGCTGCCTCTGCGCCGCATTAGTTTTGATGCGAACAGGAACTGTGGCTTTGCAAGCGAGATGTGTTGAAGATGACCGTTGGTAGGCGCCAGAAGGTTCGCCAAGGCGCCTGCTCGTTGCCACCCGCGCACCTCGAGTGACTCCTTACTGCGTTCGCCCTTGGCCGTTACGCCATATGGGGTAGAGTCTTTGGCCGGCTTCTCAGCATGCCGGATCAACATGATTTTCGTCGGGCGTTTAGGGTTGGATCGACGTACTTTATTCGTAGGCACGGCGGGAATTATTAACCAAACGGAACGATCATCGTCAATCTGAATTTGAGGTGAACGGGTAATGAAGGAAACGGGCGACTGATGTCGCCCGTTCTAAAAGTGATGGTGCCCGCTAGTAGATTCGAACTACTGACCCCTCGCGTGTGAAGCGAGTGCTCTACCGCTGAGCCAAGCGGGCAGCATGTTTTTGTTAAACGTATGCTACAACGCCACTTGCTTATTTTGCAACGGTTTAGCGGCTTACTCTTCGCCGCTCCCAACGCTCCGAACGCTCTCAACGACACCCTGAGCCGTCAAGATCCCGTCAACGTTTACTGAGCCAAGCGGGCAATCTTCTTTATCGGGCCGCTATGATACCGCAATCTTCTGCTTTTCCAAAGACTTACCCTTGTCGTTCACCGTTCCCGTTGTTGCCGCTATTCCTTTCATTCGGGCAAAAGAGGCCAAGAATAGGCCAACGCTTTCGATGCGCTGGTTCAGTAGCTATACCGCTTGAGTTGGGGCAACCATCCGGCTTTTACTTCGAGTGAAAAGCGCAGCTTGAAGAAGCTCTCATCTGACTCGGGGTTACTAAAGGGTCCTGAAAACCAAAACGGCGACGCTTATTGCGAGTGCGACGATGGCCGTCAAGTGAAGCCAGCTCAAAGTCGATCGATGGCAGTAGGGACATCTTATTTCCCACACGAATACCCTCCCGCCGCAATGATGACAATGCATTCTCAAATCGATACTTTTTCTCTCGCCCCCGAAAACATTTTCCTCCAAACCAGGCACGGCTATCTTGAGCGTCAAACCAGGACTACTTTAGTCCTTGTGGAACCTGTCGAGTTAATTTCTTAGACGCCCTGGTTACCACTTATCAACGAAGCAAGCTGCTCGCGTGCCAACAGCTGACCGCGCTTGGCGTAATAGAACTGTAGGCGAAAACAAGAGGGTGGTCTGTGCGACAGGCCGCTTATAGCTGGAGGTTGGTTCTTATCGATAGAGTTTGCTGACGTATGTGTGTTGTCGCACGGACGAAATCCTCTTTCAGTAGTACTTTGATAAAGGATCTGATCGTCGACGGGTGAGAACCAGTGGACCAATTTAGCGAACATCTGAGTCCTGTTTTCGTGAAGGGACAGCCAGACACCAGAAAGCGTTCAAGGATTAGCAACGATGTCTAGCGAATGTGCACAAACTCGAATGATCCTGGTAGTTGAGGATGTCCGTGAAACACTAGATGGAATTGAAAAATTGCTTCAGGCCGACGGCTATCGGGTAGCTCTGGCGGAAGACGAACGAAACGCTATCGACAGAGTCTCAAGAAACGATCCAGACCTGATTCTCGTGAGCCTGGCCGGATCAACAGACGAAGTTGTTCTTTCCGCACGCCGCATCCGAGAACGCGCCCAGGAGGAGACCAGATCCCCGTGGTCGTCTTTAGCAGTGAAACTGTCGCTGAAGGCGAGGAAGTGGCGATAGATCGAAGTGTTTATGTAACGCGGCCGGATAACTTCAATCAATTGAGAGGTCTTCTGGCAAGACTTCTGAGTGAGAACTCATCGTTGATTGAGCTTGAGAATACAAACCACCAATACGGGATTGAGACTATTATGACTATTACGAACGGAACACCTTTTGACTTTAGATTCGTGGATACTAAACAACGAGTCCTCCTCGAGCTGACGAACAAGTCGGAGATGACACTGAAGTCCATTGAAATACTGACGGTGTTCCTTAAAGATGAGGAGACTTCAGGTGGAGGCCCTTCACAAGCACATATTCGTTTCGACCGAGTAAAGTCTGTTCTACCAAAGGAAAAGGCAGTCCTCTCCCATAGAACATGGATTAATGGCAAGCCGGCAACAGAGGAGCAAGATCAGCTCGGCCGGCTTGAAATTATCGCCGGCGCCGTCAAGCCTTATGTGCTTGATATCTCATGGGAGGATGCGGAGGGAAAAACTCAGTTTCAAAGGATCCCCGTTGGCCACTAATTAGGAACCGAAGTCATGTTGTACCCTGAACTAGAAAAAAAGCTACAAGAGTCAAAGTCATGCTTTAACAGAGCCAACAGCGAAAACATTTTCGACCGTTCCAAACACTATCTTGGACTTCTCGCCGAATACCGATGCAAGCTTTACGAACTACAGGAAGTGCTTCGGGCGCCTCAACAAACAGCGCCTCCTGCATTGCCTGAAGGGGCACTGGATAGGGAGGCCATTCGCGAGGCGATAGAGATCACAACACGCGAGCGGAATAGAACTCAAGTACTTCTGCTCTCATTCACCACGATCAGTGCCTATGAAGCAGTGGAGATGCTCAATGAGCGGAAATATGAGGGTCATGAGGATTGGGAACTACGAGCGAGCGGCGTCAAGTTTCGAGGTGGAGACGATAGTGATCTGCTGACGATCCAGGAAGCCGTCGATCTTGCCAGTTTACTTCGACGAGAAGACCACATCGCACAAAACGCACTCAACTGCGGAACATAGAGCAGTAGCGACCTGGTCACTGCGCATCATTAGATATGCCGGCAGTCTCAGTTGTTTCCAGCGAATATGGTCGGCGGCGGTCATATTGTGAAGGCACTTACGACCGCTGCGCTAACTGACACGCCTCGTCGATGCGTCTAACCAACTCCAAAAACCGCGGCTCCGAGCGAAGACCGTCGAGCCGCGCGTCTACCTTGATGAAGAGTAAACGATAGTTGCGCTCCTCGTAAGTCTTTTCAAGCCACGCAAGGGCCTGATTCTTCTCACCCATCTGCGCGTATAGCAGGGCGACGGAAAATGGTGAGATGTACCTCTTTTGTCTTGCGTGTTCCTTCATCTCGTCGACGCGCCTCTGCAAGTAGCCCTTCCAACCCGACACCACGTAAGCCGCTTTGACTGCCGCTATTCTTTCTGCGGTATCACCAGCAAGAGTTCTACTCTTCAGATACGATGCGACGGCCTCATCCTTCATTCCCTTGATCTCATAAATGTAGGAAAGATTCGAGTCGGGCTGAAACGCTTCCGGGTGCAGATCGCGTATCTTCTCAAAGTGCGCGATCGCTTCATCGAATCGCCGCGCGTAGATGTACAACCCTCCCAGGCCCATGTCGACGATCAACGAAAGCGGGTCGAGCTGTTGTGCACGTTTTGTCTCCGCGAGAGCTTCTTCCGTCTGCCCTCGCGACATGAGCAACAACCCATACCACTGATGGGCGCCGGGGTAGCTCGGGTTGAGTTCAATGGCGCGCTTGAATTCTCGCTCCGCCCCCGGCAAGTCCCACTCGTAATCCATTTTAACGACGGCCAGCGACGAGTGAGCTTCGGCCAACGTCTCATCAATCTCCAGCGCTTTTGTCGCTGCCGCTCTCGCTTTGGGGTAGGCCTCCTGAGGTCGAAGAAAATTAAAACGCGCGAGCGTGTTATACGAATCAGCCATTCCGGCATAAGCCTGTGCGTATGTCGGGTCCTTGTCTAAAGCCTCGGTGAAATACTCGATGCTTTTCCTGAGTCCCTCTTGTGTCCGCTTGTTCCAGTGGTAACGCCCCTTCAAATACGACTGATAAGCTTCGGCGTTAATCGTATGACGCTTAGATACACGACTGCGCTCCTCATCTGTCATCCGCAAATGCAGTTTTTCAGAGATCTCGCGTGAGATATCCTCCTGCATCGTCACGACATCGGTGAGCTTTCGGTTGAATCGCTCTCCCCAAATTTGCGCGCCGCTTGATACGTCCACGAGATCTACCTGGATAACCAGCGTATCAGCCAACTGCGTCACTCTACCTGTGACAACGGCATCAACGCCCAGGTCGCTCCCAACTTTTTGCGAGTCCAGATCTTGCCCGTTGAAACTAAATACTGTACTACGCGCCATCACGCGCAGTCGGGGAACTTGTGACAAGTTATTGATCAAACTTTCCGTGATCCCCTCGCTCAAGTGTTCGGTGTTCGGATCAGACGTGGCATTTACGAATGGCAAGATAGCGAGCGAGTTGATGCTTTTCTTATTGCTTCTTGTGAAGTAGGCAATGCCGGCGATCGTCACGAGCAGCACTGTCAGAGCCACCATCGCAGTCAGCCAATGAGGTTTGACGACTCTACCGAAACTTTGGACGCTCGACGTGTGCGCCTTGGCAATCTCTTGTGTAGTGTTGGCCTTCAGTCCCGAATCCAAATCCCGCTGGAGCATTCTCAGATCAACGAGCATCTCTTTTATCGTCTGATATCGTTCCTCAGGACGCTTGTTAAGGGCCTTCATCAATATCCACTCGAGTTCAACGGGAACTTCTGGTCCAGGCACGGGCAGCGGAACCTGCTGTTCTACTATCGATACAACTGTATGACTCAGCGTTTTTCCTTTGAACGGCAACTGCCCGGTAAGCATCTCGTAAAGCACTACGCCCAAACTCCAAATATCCGAGCGCTCGTCAACTCTCAAACCTTGCGCCTGCTCTGGCGACATGTAGTGGGCCGTCCCTACTATCAAACCGGGGCTCGTCTCAAACGACATGCCCATTGAAGGCGCGAAGCCTTCGGGCATAAGCTTGGCAATTCCAAAGTCCAGCACCTTCACGTAGCCATCGCGCCTGATCATTATGTTTTCCGGTTTGATGTCTCTGTGGACGATGCCCGCCACATGTGCGGCCGCTAAAGCGCTGGCGGTTTGCGTGGCAATATCGAGCGCTTTCACCATCTCGATGCGGTTGCGGATCAGTAGAGCGCGCAGCGTTTCTCCCTCGATGAACTCGGTGACGATGTAATGAGTAGTCTTCGCTTCTCCGATCTCATGGATAGTGATGATATTCGGATGATTCAGCGCTGAGGCCGCGCGAGCTTCCTGTCGAAAACGGCGCAGCCGGTCTTCATTTGTAACGAAGTGATCAGGCAGCAGTTTGAGCGCCACGCGGCGGCCCAGTCTTGAGTCCTGGGCCAGGTAGATTTCACCCATTCCACCGCTGCCGAGAAGTTCGAGAATCGTGTATGGACCAAGAGACTTACCCGGCAACAAGTCGAGCTGATCCGTCGCGAGCAGCTCGGCCGCGACTTCCAATGCCGGGGCCTGAATGAACTCGCCAGCCAGTTCGTTAGACGCAATGAGAGATTCCACTTCTCGAAGCAGGTCCTCATCACCAGCGCAAGCCTGAGCAAGAAAGGCCACGCGCTGTTTTGGCCCTAGCTCCAGCGCCGAGTGATATATCTCGCCGATCTGTTGGTAACGCTCAGGAGTCATAAGAGGATGAGCTTAGACGTGACAACACTAATTACTCGTAACTGCTCTGTGGAGCCAGGCGCGGGCCAGACTCCAATCCCGTCTGACGGTGCCAATCGAAACCTTGAGTACCTCCGCAGTCTCTTCAAGACTTAAGCCACCGAAGAAACGTAGTTCCACCACCTGACTCTGTCGTGGTGATAACGCCGCCAGGGAAGTCAGCGCCTCATCAAGAGCAACAATGTCAGTTCCGCGATCCGGTGAAACAACAGCGACTTCTTCAAGGTCGAGATGAGGCGCGCCGCCACCTCTCTTCGCGTAGCCGTTTGCGCGCGCGAAATCCACCAGAATACGACGCATCAACTGGGCGGAAACGGCAAAAAAGTGGGCGCGGTTCTGCCACCGAACGTTCTTCCAGTCGATCAGGCGCAGATATGCTTCATTGACGAGCGCAGAAGTTTGCAGGGTGTGGCCGGAGCGCTCACGGCCCATGTAGCGACGAGCGAGCCTGTGTAACTCCTGGTAAACCAGCGGCGTCAATTCCTCCAACGCTGCCTCATCGCCATCGTTCCAGGCTAGTAGTAGACGGGTGATATCCCGGGGGGCGGATGACATCTGTAACGCTCCTCTGCACTGTGTACGGCCAATTTAGCACGTTTAGACCGCGTGCCTTCCATTGATCGCGGAGATATCAAAAAACTTCGTTGCGTTAGCACTTTCGATCGCAATTCCCGCCTTTAGCAATGGAAGACAACCAATAAGGAGACGTCATGATCAAGCACAAACTTTCCCTCAACACATTCAACCTGAGCAAGAGCATTTGCATGGTCCTCATGCTGCTGCTTTTACAGTCGACTTTCCTCGCCTTCTCAACCGTCAAGGCTGCATCGCTGGATGACAACGATGACAACAACGAACCACGTCCAGGTAACATTCAAGCCAGAGGCTGCTTTACCTGCGACTTTACAATCCCCGCCGGTTCCCCGCTCAACGTAGCCCCCGACATCGAGCGTGACCGCATGTTCATGGCGGAGCGCCCCGGCATGCAGCGCAAGCAGATTCCCTTAGCCTTCGCTGCCAACGGCGATTTGCTGAGCGGTGGCCGCTACCTTTTTGAGTCGCGGCAACAAGCTGAGCAATACAAAGTCTGGATCCAGAATGAGTTTGTCCTCGATGGCACTCTCTTCTTCGATCGCTCTTATTTTCTCAACCCTGACTGCCACGCGTGGCGCCTGATCGGCGGGCACAACTTCAAGGACGTGCAGCACCAGGTCGTGTTGCGGACCGAGCGTTGGAGCGTTCCGGATACAAATCAACTGGACAACCTGAAACGAAGTTGGCCAAACATGATGGCCGCCGCTGCAGGGCGTGGTCTAACGGGCGCGTGGTTGCTCTACAACAGGGAAGAACGACTCGTGCAGATCGTCTACTTTGCCGATCGCATCGTCCCTCCACATCCGTTTATCCCTGACTTTGTGAGTCTTGGCGCTTTGGAGTCAGCCGACTCACTCGGCTCGAGTCTGAACCCTCCGGCGGATTGGACCAAGACATTTGATCGTACGCAGTGGGTCTTGACCGTGTGGTTCCCCTTTGTTCTCGGCGACCATGGGCAACCATCGCTTTGGCCCAACTCTCCGCCACTACCGGAACCGAACGAAACCGACGGTGTTTGCGAAGTGAGTCGTGGCGAAACGAGCGTTACTGCTCCACTGGACTGTGGTCCACTTTGCGGCAACAAAGTCTGCGACCTGGGTGAAGACAATCAGAAGTGCCCCGGCGACTGCCGCGTGCCCTAATGCTATCGCGCCGGCGCGCGCGCCCACCACGCGCCGCCGGCATTCAACAACAAAAGTAAATGAAGGAGAAATGACAATGTATCGACGGGAATATACTCTCACTCGGCGCCTGCTTGCGCTGATCTTAATGCTGGGCGGTCTGATTAGTTCGCTCGCGATCTCACACAAGAGCGCAAACGCGAGGATCGAAACCAGTAACAACACTCTTCCAGGCGAACAGCCTGCTTCGGAAAACATCAATCTTTCTCAACGAGCTCTCAGCTTTGAAGTTAACCGCGGCCAGACGGATGAACGCGTGAAGTTCCTTTCGCGCGGCCAGGGTTACACGCTCTTTTTAACACCGACTGAGGCCGTCCTAAACCTTCGCCAGAAACAGGACCAAAAGCCGGCCATTGTGCGCATGAAGATGATCGGCGCTAACAGAAATCCGGAAGTTGCCGGCGAGGATGAAATGCGTGGCAAGGTCAACTACTTCAACGGCAGCGATCGCGCCAACTGGACCAGCCAGGTCCCAACTTACGCCAGAGTTAACTATAGCGAAGTTTACCCGGGCATAGACCTGGCCTATTACGGAAAACAACAGCAACTCGAATACGACTTCATCGTTGCGCCGAATCGAGATCCCCGAAAGATCCGTCTTGGTTTTTCAGGCGTACGAGGTCTGTCGATCGACAAGACCGGAGCGCTTGTGCTCGAGACTGCTGCCGGAGAAATTCGACAGGCGCCGCCAGTCGCTTACCAGGAGATCGATGGCCGGCGCCAGCCCGTGGAAGCCGCCTACGTGTTAAAGAAACAGCGAGAAGTTAGTTTTAAGGTAGGCAGATTATGATCCGTCGAAGACGCTGGTGATTGATCCGGTAATCGACTACTCAACCTATCTCGGCGGAAGCGGGCAGGACGAAGGCAACGACATCGCCGTCGCTAACGGTCTCACCTACGTCACTGGCTGGACCTCGTCGGTGAACTTCCCTGTAGCCAATGCAATCAAGGGCACTATAACGGGAACGGTTGACGCATTCATCACGGTGATCAATCCACTGTTGGGCGCCAACTCGCTGGTGTCTTCTACTTACTGGGGCCAGGGTGCCGGCTTTGGCAATACCGAAGGCCGCGCAATCGCGATTAATTCCCAGAACCACGTACTGGTGACAGGTGTTACTACCGCGCACAACTTTCCAACTACACCCAATTCCCTGCAACCGGCGTTTCAACCCGGCAGCGGAGTTAATGGCTTCTTTTCGAAGTTTGATCTGGCGGCAGGTGCTCTTCTTTATTCCACGTACATCATGGGCAGCAACTCTGATGAAGCTCTTGACCTTGCGGTTGGCACTGAAGACATCGTGTACATTAGCGGCCGGACCGGTTCCACTAACTTCCCAATTACACTAGAGCGCGTATCAAAAGTACCACGCCGGCAGTTGGGATGCGTTTGTGATGAAGCTGCACCCAAGGGGTGACACATATTATTCTATGCGGTACTCGACATACCTCGGCGGCGTTGCGAGTGACAGCGCGAGCAACATCGCCGTCGATGCAGCGGAAAATGTTTACCTCACAGGTGCGACACAATCGCGAGACTTGCTCGGGACTCCGCAATACGATGGTTTCCCCGTCGTTAGCGCATACCAATCGATCAACGGCGGCGGCGACGACGCTTTTCTGTCAAGGATAGATACGACTGCGATCGGATCCGCATCGCTTGTTTACTCGACCTACCTGGGTGGCAACAACAGTGAAAACGCAGTCGTTCATCTCGGTGGTCTTGCACTCGATCCCTTTAATAAAGATCAGGTCTATGTGACTGGAACAACCAGCTCAGTTAACTTTCCATTAAGAAATGAGTTGGATAATACGCTCGGCGGTTCTGACGTCTTCGTCACAAAAATTGATACTTCGCAGGCAGACGACCCATCGCTCCTCTACTCCACTTTTCTGGGCGGCTCGCACGGGGATTATGGCAATGATATCGTCGTGGACAGTTGGGGCCGGGTCTTTGTTGCGGGAGCCACGGAGTCAAACGATTTTCCGGTGCATTGCGGCCTTGCAAACGCTCCCTCATGGGATGGCTTCGTCACGGTGTTGGAGTGGGACGGGTCAGCCATTCTTTTTTCAACGCACCTTGGCGGTAACAGCATCGATCACCTCCACGCGATCGCTGTCGACGCTGTGGGCACGGCCCATGTCACAGGGGTTACCTATTCCTCGAACTTTCCAGTAGTGAATGGATTCCAGCTAGCTTCGGGCGGTTTCGGGGATGCGTTCGTCACCACGGTCACTCCTGTGAAGTGCGAGTAGTGACCAGGCAATGATCGATATAAGTAAGCAGGTGGTCTCCTGGACTACCTGCTTTTTTCATACTTAACAACAGAGCGGCGAACTAACCTTCGTGGTCCTGTCGGTAAGCGCTCACTCCCTCGAGAGCGCCGTCGTGCATTCGCTCAGGCCGAACGTAGAGCCAATGCTTTTCAAACTCCTCATCGGTCATGGTTGCAGTTACGGCTCGCTCTTTACTCTTTAACCATTGTTCTACCCACTGACGGAGTTCCGGCTCGCGGTTGAGTGCCATACGCGCCGCATGCATATTAAGAGGTGTGCTCATAGTCTTGTGCCACTTTCAAAATAGTGTTGCCGCCCAGTCAACGGATCCTGAAACGAAATCGATTTTGCCAGCAGTTTCAATGGCCTGGAAAAATCGTCATCATCCAAAGGGGCCAACGCGGGATAGAATCTGTCGTTGACGATCGGAATTCCCAAGGCCGCGAGGTGGAGACGCAGCTGGTGTTTCTTGCCTGTGCGTGGAAGCAACTGATACAGAGTGAGACGTCCTAGATTTTTGTAGGACCTGATGTGGGTCTCCGAGTTTGCTTCGCCCGAAACCTCTTTCATGCGAAAGAATGGTTCTCCCGGCACTATGCGACTTCGCCGAGTAGTGGGGAAGCTCAAGTCTTCCGAAGTTGGCGCCAGCGCCTCGTATTCCTTTCTCACTCTGTGATCCCGAAACAGCGCAGCATAGTGGCCTCTTGTTTTTGGGTTCAGAGAAAACAATACCAGTCCGGCAGTTTCGCGATCGAGACGATGTATAGGTGCGAGAGATTCCGTCGCGCATTGTTTTCGCAGTCTGACCAGCAGCGTTTCATGTAGAAACTTTCCCGAGGGAATGACCGGCAGGAAATGCGGTTTATCTGCAACCAGGATGTGTTCGTCCCGGTAAAGCACCTGCTCCAGAAACGGTATGCTTTTTTCATTCTCCAACTCGCGATAATAGAAAATGCAGGCGCCAACTCGAAAGGCAGTCTCTGAATCTATGCGGCGTCCGGTTTCATCCAGCACCTGACCCTTCGCCATCCGTGCCTTCCAAGTCGTGGCGTCAACGTGCGGATATTGGTCTTTGAAAAACTCCATGACAGTTTTCCATTGACCTGCGGGGAGCCACTGGCAGCTTGGACCAACTCCTTTGACGAAGGGAAGCGGGACGTTCAATTTAACCTCCTAACTTTGTTATGCTCCTTATGAATGAGGCCGGATGATTATACTGCCTGAATCGGACGAAGACTTGCTGCGTGAGTGCGAGGTCGAGGTGGCCCACTGAGATGACAAAGAAACTTTCAATGTTAATAACGTTGACGCTGTTCGTGGCGCCGCATTGGACCGTGCAGACGAGTGGGGTAAATGTGCGGTTGCGTGGTGTGAGCGCAGTGAGTGAGCGCGTGGCGTGGGCCAGTGGCGCAGGGTCGACGGTGTTGCGGACGGCTGATGGTGGAACGACGTGGCAAAAGCTCACCGTGACCAGCGATACGTTGGATTTCCGCGACATCGATGCAGTCGATGCTCAAACAGCGTACGTCCTGGCAATCGGGAGTGGTGCAGCTTCGCGCATTTACAAAACTACCGACGCCGGAAAAACCTGGACACTCCAGTTCAAAAACGAAGATCCGAAAGCGTTCCTCGATGCGATGTCGTTCTGGGACGCAAACAACGGCATCGTCTTCGGGGATTCAGTCGATGGTCAGCTATATATATTGACGACTAACGATGGCGGACGGGTTTGGTCGCGCGTGGAAACGAGGAACCTGCCGCCGGCTCTCGAAAACGAAGGCGCGTTTGCCGCCAGCGGCACGAACATCGCCGTGTTTGGAAAATCACACGCATGGATCGGCACCGGTGCAGCCTCCAAAGCTCGCGTGTTGCACACCGCGGATCGTGGACGCACTTGGCAAGTGGCTAATACTCCTTTATCCGCCGGACCGTCTTCCGGCATCTTTTCAATCGCCTTTCGCGATGCAAAGCATGGAGTGATCGCAGGTGGTGATTATCGCAAGGAACAGGAAGCGGTCGACAATCTTGCCGTTACAAACGATGGTGGGATCACCTGGACGCTCGCAAAGGGCTTGTCGGGTTTTAGATCCGTTGTGGCCTACGTTCCCAACACGAAGACGCTCGTTGCCATTGGTCCATCCGGCGGTGATTACTCGACGGACGATGGACGAACATGGAAACCGATCGATGGTCCCGGCTTCGACACATTCAGCTTTGTTCCTCGTAAGTCGATAGGCTGGGGAGCCGGCGCGAACGGCGCTATCGGGCGGCTGGAGTTCCGGGAGTAACGAGTGTCGTTCTAAGCAAAATCACCTGCACCATGACTCGATCCCGCATACTCACCCTGCTCGCATTCGCCGCCGTGTATTTGATTTGGGGTTCGACGTATCTCGCCATTCGCTATGCGATCGAGACATTACCTCCATTCCTGATGGCTGCTTCGCGATTCCTCACCGCCGGATTGATTCTGTTTGTTTGGGCCACCGCGAGCGGCGAGAGTATTCGCGCCTCGCTTTCACAGTGGCCACGCGCATTCGTGATCGGCGCGTTGTTGCTGTTGTGCGGTAACGGTGGTGTCACGTGGGCCGAGAAATATATTGCGTCAGGACTGGCCGCGTTGCTGATCGCAAGTGAGCCGCTGTGGGTAGTGATGTTCAACTGGATCATCACGCACAAACGCCCAAATACGAAAGTTATATTAGGCGTGTTGATTGGACTCGCGGGTGTGGCGTTGCTGATCGGTGATGGATTGCGGCAAGCGGATGCGTCTTCGATGAGTTTGATGGGCGCCGCCGTGGTGCTCCTTTCGTCGTTGGCTTGGGCTGGAGGCTCTGTTTACTCAAACCGCAGACCGATCAAAGCATCGACATCGATGGCGTCGGGAATGCAGATGCTCGCGGGCGGAAGTTTGTTGTTACTGCTTGCGTTCAGTGCCGGGGACTTCCAACGACTGAATCTCGCGAGTGCATCATGGCGGTCGTGGGTGTGCTTTTATTTACCTCACGCTGTTTGGCTCGCTCGTCGCTTTCACGGCGTATGGTTGGTTGCTGCGCAACGTCACGACTGCGCGTGCAGCAACTTACGCGTACGTGAATCCTGTTGTCGCAGTGCTGCTAGGCTGGTTGTTTGCAGGTGAGCCACTGACTTCGCGATTACTGATCGCCGCCGCGATCATCGTCGGTTCGGTCGCGCTGATCACGACCTACGGAACGGAACAAACACACTCCTGCACATAGCCACAAAACATTTACACTCTCAAAGCACTCTGCTACTCTGTGCGTCCTCCGCTCCAGTAAGGCCCATAATTCTCCCGTCGTTTTTCACCAGCCCGTGCAAGTCAGATCGAACGTTCACCAGTAGCAGTTAATAGACAAGCTATGGCATTTCTCACCTGATCGAAGCCAGGGGAAGCTCCACCTTGTACAAGAAACGGGCGAGTGCTGCCTTACCTCAACCAAAGCCAAAGGAGGCACAAATGATTCGTAAGATTTTGATCTTCACAGTCGTCGCCGTGGCCGTTGCGGCTGCCACCCTCTTACCGTCATGGAAGTCAGACGCTGCCCAACAGCAAACGTCAACAGCATCCCCAAGAGCATCCGGCCGCGCCCTGTCAAACTTTGACATTCGCCTGAGTAACCGCGGCGAGTTTAATGACATGGACCTTAGCTCACCCTCCGGCAAGCAAGCTGCGATGCAGAACGCTCGCTCTCGAGCTTCCGCAGTTGAACAATTCCGTTCGTCTCTCAGACCTGAGCACGCCAGGAATCTTCGCGCAGTAGTGAACGAAGCCGGCGCAATGAAGAACTTCTTCATCGACGGCGCCGCTCTTTCAGAACCACGATCAGACACCGCCGATAACGTCGCTCGCAACTTTCTTGAGCGACATCGTTCACTCTTCGCCGGCGCCGGCACCGAAGAGTTAAGACTCGAGAACGAAGACAACGACCAGGGAACTACTTTCCTCAACTACACGCAGACCGTCGATGGTCTAAAGGTATTTGAAGGACAGGTTCAAGTCGTCGTTAATAACAACGGCGAAGTACTCAACGTGCGCCAGGGGTTTCTGGTCGATGGCCCACCACTCAAACGTAAGGGAGCGATGAGCGAGGCTAAAGCCATCGCGAAAGCGTTTGAACACGCGGGCAGAACCGTCTTCCCGTCTTTTGTGGAGAATTATTCTCGAGCGTCAACGACGGAAATGTCTCGCTTCGCCAATCCAGTGGATGTAAATCTCGAGGAAGTATTGTCAGAACAGAATGTAGTGAGAATCGGCGGTGAGAGTCGCCTGGCGTGGCACATCGTTGCGGAAGTCGGACCGGAAGAGTGGTATGAAATTCTACTCGACGCTTACACAGGCGATCTCCTTCTTCGTCACAACCTTTATGTGTTTGAAGCGCAGGGCAACGTTTACACCGAAGCGCCTGACAAAGGCGCGCGCCAACTCGTGTCATTCGTCGGCGACACCGTCATCAACACGGCGGCCGGTTGGATGGGAACTTCGACCGTAACCACTGGTAACAACGTCGAAGCATACCTCGATGCAGATGCCAACAATGCGCCCGATAACAACAACGGCACCGGCCTCTCCGTTGGTCACGCATCAGCAGCGAACCAGGATTTCACCTTTCCTTTCTCCACAACAGTCGATCCGAGAACACAGCAGGCCGCTGTTGTGACGAATCTTTTTTACTACAACAACATCATGCACGACTTCTCGTACAACCTTGGCTTTACCGAGACGTCGCGCAACTTCCAGGTAAACAACTTCGGCCGTGGCGGTACCGGAAACGATTCCGTTCGAGCGGAAGCTCAGGATGGCTCGGGAACAAACAATGCCAACTTCGCGACGCCGCCAGACGGTTCGCGTCCACGCATGCAACAGTATTTGTTTACCTCGCCGAATCCTGACCGCGATAGTTCGGTTGATGGCGATGTTGTGTTCCATGAATACGGTCATGGCATCTCAAACCGTCTAATTGGCAACGGCAGTGGCGGCTTGAGCGGTATACAGTCAGGCGCAATGGGTGAAGGGTGGTCTGACTATTGGGCCATCACAATCAACAACGATGGTGCCGTCGGCGAGTACGTCACCAACAATCCGAACGGCATTCGGCGCGCCGCTTATTCTGTTCCCGCCGCGGCCGTGCATGACTCGTACGCCGACCTCCAAAGCTCCTCAGTTCACAACGACGGCGAAGTCTGGGCCGCAACTCTTTGGGATCTGCGAACGCAGCTTGGCGCCGCAACAACAGACCGTCTCGTGCTCAACGGAATGAAGTTCACACCCACTCGTCCCTCATTCCTGAATGCACGCGACGGCATCCTTCAGGCCGATCAGAACCTGAATGGAGGAGCAAATCGCTGCGCAATCTGGACGGTGTTTGCACGTCACGGCATGGGCGTGTCGGCGGTGGGTAACGACGGCACAACTCATACTGCGGCAACTAACGTACCCGCAGATTGCGGAGGCACGTGTTCCTTCTCAATCAATCCAACCAGCGCGAGCTTTGCGGCAGCGGGTGGATCGGCAAGTGTCTCGGTAACTACGACAGCCGGTTGCAACTGGACCGCTGTGAGCAACAACTCGTTCATCACGATCACGTCCGGCGCGAGTGGTTCCGGTAATGGCACAGTGAACTACTCTGTTGCTGCAAACACTTCGTCGCTTTCGAGAAACGGTTCAATGACGATCGCGGGTTTGACGTTCAGCGTATCTCAGGCCGGCACTGGAGGCGCGTGTACAAATGCGATCGTTAACCCGGGATTCGAAACCGGTACGACGCCTTGGACATTCAGTGGTCAGGTTACCCGCAGCACGGGAGCGTTCCCACACAGTGGAACTGCCTACGCGATCCTTAACGGGGTGAATAGTTCAACTGGGACTCTGTTCCAAACGGTAACTGTTCCGAGTAATGGCTGTACGAATCTTTCGTTCTGGCTAAACATAACGACGAATGAGGCGGCGGGAGCAGCAGTTTTCGATCGTCTCTTCATTGAAGTACGAAGTACGTCGGGGACGTTGCTCGCAACGCTTGCGACGTTTAGTAATCAGAATAGCGGCACGGCGGGAGCGTATGTTCTAAGAGGACCGTTCAATCTCAGCTCGTTCGCCGGGCAGACAGTGCGGATTCAATTCCGCGGCACGAATGACATCACGTTGACAACGATATTCAGAGTTGACGACGTGTCGCTGCAGTAACGCGTTTTGAATGGAATGCAAATCGAGAGCGGAGGCGTTTCAACGTCTCCGCTCCGGTTCGGTTTTTTATCGGGTAACAAGGTTTATACTTTCCTCATGAGCGATTTAGCAGCTGACAATGGTGGCAGCTCAACCTCAGGCACATCGGTGGGGGACCTGACCCGAGAGCGCATTGACATCCTGCTGGCGGCGTATGGGGAGGTTTGTAATAGTTATCACGCGATCGACGACTTCCGCACTAAACTCCTCGGTATTCTTCCCATTGCATCGCTCGCCGGAATACTGCTCCTGGGTAAAGACAATCTATTTCAAGGTGACATCTCCTCTCAGAGACTTATTGGATTCGCCAGTTTCTTTGCGGCGGCATTTACGCTTGCATTATTTCTCTTTGAGATACGCGGCATTATCCGTTGTCATCATCTCATCAAGCGCGGTGCGAAATTGGAGGAGTCCCTTGAGGTTAAAGGACAGTTCACCGTCTGTTCTGACCAGCATGACCAGGCAGCCACATCCATGACAGAAAGAATATTTAACGCCAAGGTTGCCTCAAGCGCTATCTACTCCCTCGTGTTCGCCGCCTGGTTCTTCCTGGGACTTAGATTCACCTTTGGATTCCACCTCGTTGGTTGTGGACTGACAGCGACGATCATAGGTGGAGCACTCGGTATCGGAGTCCATTGGCTCCTCAATAGAAGAATTCCTGCCTGAATAATCGCCTCAACTTCGCTGGGAATAAACACTCCGCTCAACGTTTGATCATCTGTTCGATCTGCGCAGCCGGGACGTCCTTCCCAACAATCTCGCGAATCGCAGCCTCCAGCACTTCATCGCGGCCGGCGCGGATGCCGGCGATGGTCGGCCTTACTTCGCGGTCCGGAACTATCCCGATGCGCTGAGTTGGTCTCTTGTCAGGATAGAAAACGCTGATTCCGCTAATCATCGAGCGAAAGCCGCCCGGCAAAGGAATCGCCGAAACGTTGCCATCGGCGCCGGCGGTCGTACTGCCGATAACCGTGGCTCGCGGCGAGGAACGGAACGCCATCGTGGTGTATTCCGCAGAACTTTGGGTGACTTCGTCCACGAGAATCACTACCTTGCCTGGATAATGCGGCAGCTCTGGCTTCAGGGATAGCGGAGTTCCCCAATGAAAGGCGCCCGGATTTGACAAGTCTCCCTGAGTAAACCGGACAAAATCAGTTTGCTTGTCAACAAGGAGCGACCCCAGGGCAAAGACCATAAACTCTGACGGGTAGTTGCGAATGTCAATAATCAAACCTTTCGTGCCTGCCGCCGATTGGACGTACTTCGCAGCCTGGTCCGACTTCACTGTAGAAAGCTTCAGATAGGCCACATCTTTCGACAACAGGCGGAAAGTCTCACCCGGAAGATCATGAAAGTATGCAATGCCCTTGAGTTCTTCGGGAGGTACCCGGTCGGCGCTGATTTCTACCGCGGCATTATTCCGGCTGACGCGTATCGTGGCTTTGCCGCATTCTCCGCGCGTCATCTGCAAAGCGATATCCCGCAGCCGCGCGGCGTCGTTCGAGGCAGCGTAATACCGCGTCCAACGTTCCATCAGCTTCGCGATCGCCACGCCATCAAGGTCGGTGATTATGTCGCCCGGTTTCATTCCGCTAGTTTCGCCGGCCTTCCCGGCGTAGCCCAAAATCACCGGACGACCTTCGATGAAGCGGACATTCACGGGAAGTTGGCAATTGCCGGTAGGCGGCCGGACTTTGAGCGAGCTCCATAGGTTTGCGTGACTGTCGTTGACCCTTGCAATCAACTCTATTAGGGCAAGTTGATAAGCTTCTGCGTTATTGGCAAGCGCGACTTTGGGCAGCGAGTCGATCAGTACTTTGTCCCAGTCTTCGGACAGTTGGTCGCGATATGGAAACCAGTATTCGATGATGTTCCAGAATCGGTAAAGCGCCAGAATTTGAAATCCGGCATCGGGCAACTTGATATTCTGGTAACTCAGTTCGTGGTCGAACGACGCGTTTCCGACGGACGGCATTTTAGAGACGTAGAACTGCTTCGTATTAACCACACGGTTGGCGTAGATCGATTGCAAGCTCGCGCTCAACTCATTGCCGAGCAGTTTGGTGTCGGCGAGCCACGCGAGTCTGGGACGGAGATGGATCCCGTTCTCTTCCAATTTTACGCAGGCGCAGGGTTTGATATCGCCAAGCCCTGCAATCCATTTGGCAAGTACGGCGTTGGCGGTGTTCTGATCGGGTGCAGATAGGAGCGAAGGCAATATACGCAATAAGTCGTAGTCCCAATGGCGCTCGCCTTGAGTTAATCGAGGATGGTGATACTTCAGAAAACCCCACACCTTGCCGAGTGTCGCCAGGTTTTGAATTTGAACGTTCGAGAGTTCGGTGAGCGCGATGCGGGAACCACCGTCGTATTCGTGATCGCGATCGAGAACTGTCTCGAATTTTGGAGCTTTTGGCGTGTCCCAAATCGGCCGGCCGTCTACGAGGATCTGTAAATCGTCCGCCCACGCTTTTCCGGTTCCGGCCATTAAGAATCCGAAAACCAGAGATCGCGTTTCCGCGTGAACCGGCAAAGTGATCTTATACTCGGCCCAATCGTTCGTGCCTTTCAACTGTTGGCCCTGCATGTTCTCGAGCGAAAGCATCTCGGAGCCATTGTCCTGGCGCATCCATAGTCCGGCGTAGCCCGTGACATTCTCAGTTCGCAGGAAGCCGCGCATCTCAATGGTTTTGCCCGAGTACTCCCAGGAGATCGGTCTGCCAATCACCGAAAAATCACCCGCGCTTTGGGCGTTGCGTTCTATGCGCACCGACCACTTGCCGCCATGGATGATCTGGTCGTCGTCGAAAACCGTCCCGGGCGGATTGGCAAACCAGCCACTTGGTTTGGCGCCGGGATGCTCAGTCTCAAAGGCAAGGATTTTCGTAAGGCTCGCCTGGTCAACAGGCGTGGGACGTGTTTGCGCAACACACGATGACGCAAACGCGAGCATCACCGCAGAACATAAGAGGAAGGTGAAGGAACGTAGGATCATGACGTGATAATAGGAGTCACTTTATTGAGGCGTCAATTAAAAGGGGAAGACGGATTATTGGGCCCACCGCGTGCTTAGCAACCTTTAGCAATCTTTAGCAATTCGCCGCCCACACCTTAAGGACTAACGCTCACTCCTCGGTTTAGGCTTCGCCGAACCTTGTGAGAATCGATTACCTGAACCATGCGTCCGTAATAATAAAAAGCGGCGAACATTCGCTTCTTTGTGATCCGTGGTTTTCAGGTACGGCCTTCGGAGGCGGATGGGGACTGCAGTATGACAACCCGCATGCTCTAGACAAAGCCAGGTCGTGCACACATCTTTGGATCTCGCACTTTCACCCCGACCACCTGCACATGCCGACGTTGAAGCACCTCGCCGCCGTCGCGCCCGACATCACCGCACTCGCCAACGAGTCAGCGAATTTTCAACTTAGTGAAGCGCTTCAACGCTCAGGCTTTAGAAACATCGTGCCGCTGTACGAGCGCCGCAAACTGCCACTGACAACCAACCTCACTGTCACGCGATTTCCGACGGCCGGTATCGATAACATGCTTTTGATCGAGACACCCGAAGGCACAATCCTGAATTACAACGATTGCCATCTCCCGATCGACGCCCTTAAATTACTGACGAGCAAAATCGGCAAGGTTGATGTTTTGCTCAATAGCTTTAACCACGCGATTAAGTTCATCGATAATCCGCGCAGGAGCGACGAGGAGATTCGGCAGGAACTTAAAACTAACTATAAAAAAGTGATGGATGCTATCAGTCCCAGGTGGGCCATTCCCTTTGCCTCAGCGCATTACTACCGCACGCCGCACACACTCTGGCAGAACAACTCCTTGCTACAGAGCGAAGACTTAGCCGAACTGGACTCGCGAATCTTACCGTTAAGAATCGGCAGTGAGGCGACATTCGACGAGCGTCTGCAGCCAACGTTATCGCCGTCGTCAGCAAACATCGCCCTAAACCCTAAAGACACCAAGTCAGAAATAGAAAGCGTCCCATTTGATGAAGTTCTACACGCAGCCAAAGACTTTGGCACACGTCTGAAGCGATCCTTATTAGGACTGACATTCTGGATTCCAGAGTTGCGCATCAGAGTTGAGGATTACGATAAAGTCATCCGGTTCGATGTAAATAACCAGGTGTTTGCTGAAGATACCGGCGGAACTGGAGACGCCCACATCCAAGCCCATTCAAGCGCGTTAAGTCAGTGGTTTGTGAAGCCTTACGGTGCAGACAGTTTCTTCATCGGAGGGCATTTTGAGGTAGTGAGCAAATCGATACAGCCTATCCGCCGAGTCTTATTGGCTTGTTCATTGATGGAAAAGCGCCTGAGTCCGCGAAGTCTCACGCATTATCTGCTTCGTCCCGCCGGAATAAAGTTCCTGTTGAATCGCCGCGAGGAGATTTTTGTCACACTCACTCAACGCCGGCTAAGAGTTGGAAATAGAGTGAGTTGATCGAATAGCTTTGCCTCAAAAGTCCTCTATCATTCTCACCCGGCTTCAGCCGGGTGTCAGGCAGGGAGCTAATTGAGTAACCGTTTTAACGGTTTCCTCAGCGAAACCAAGAAAAACCGTTGAAACGGTTTCCTCGTTGCTTTCGCTCTCTTGCACCGGGCTAAAGCCCGGTGAGAATGAGAGGACTCTTAAGTCAAAGCCTGATCGAATGATAGTTTTCCTGCCTTCCTTACGCCTTACTTAATAGAGTCAACAGATCCTTCACAACTCAAGAACCTCTGAAAGGAAAGTAACAACATGAAAGAGCAGCTTTTACGAATCGTCGAAGGAGATCCTGCTGCCGCTATCGCAACGCTCAAGGAGAAGGGCGTCCGAGTCCTCCAGCGAGTCGGCAATCGAGTGATCATCGAAGGCGAGTTAACTCCAAAAGTCGCGGCCGAAGTCTCCAAAGTCGTTCAGACTGCACCCGTCGAACCACTCGCCGCAGTCCCGGCGAAAATCGCCGACGAGGAGATCGGACTGCTGGCGGTTCGTCATCGTCAGACCGAAGCGTTCCGCCGATCCAAGCGCAACCGCGCGACCGAAGGCGAAGAATGGGACAAGGTTTTCGAGCGCTGGTAGCAGCGCCCCCACCAATGAATCCTTACAGGAGAAATTCTCATGACTACACTCAATCAAAGACTCATCAACGAAGTGGCAGTCGCAGTCGTCTTCGTTCAGGGACCCACATCCGACCTTCAAATGACCTCGACGGAGCGGGTTGCAATAAGCGCCGAGGTACAAGAAGGTCTCAACTGGATGGCAACCCTCGAACCGGACGCAAAGGTCTCGTTTATCTTCGACGATGTGAAGAGCTTTAGAACCGTTTGGCTCAACGCCGAACCGTGGCAGGGCGCTCCGTGGGTCGGACTGCCACGCGAGTTCTACCAGAAGTCCGTCGACGCCGCTTTGTGGCGTCAATCCAACAACAAGATCTACATGTTCCACGCCGACCAGTACGTCAGGCTCACCGGCTCGACCGTCGACGCGAGTTACCCTAAACCCATCGCCGGTAACTGGCACGGCCTTCCTGCCGAGTTCACGGCGGGAATCGATGCGGCGTTCTGGCGAAAGACCAACGACAAGATCTACATGTTCAAGGGCGACCAGTACGTCCGGCTCACCGATACGACCGTGGATGCCGGCTACCCGAAACCAATTGCCGGCAACTGGCACGACATACCGAGCTCGTTTGAACAAGGGATCGATGCGGTGTTCATGCATCACGGCACGAATAAGATCTACATGTTCAAAGGCGATCAGTACATCCGGCTCACTGACTCGACCATGGACGCCGGCTATCCCAATCCGATCAAGGGAAACTTCAAGGGTGTGCCCGAACACATGGAGGAGGGAATTCAGTCCGCGTTTTGGCGAGGAGACAACGACAAGGTCTACTTTTTCGCCAAACACTCTCGCCGAACCTTGACCGACTACGTTCGCTTCAGCGACATCACGCAACCCGTCGACGCCGGATATCCGAAATATGTCGGCGGACTCGACAAAGCGGGCGCCGAAGCCCTCTGGCGAGATCCGGCTCAATCCCTGCTCGGGTTTGGTCCAGGCGAACAAGGGTACAACGATTACGTGGCCCAACTCCGTCAGGACCTGGGAACCGAATGGGGAATCGTCGCTTTTGTCACGAAGTATCCTGTCGGCTGGTTCGCTTACGCAGGCACGCCGAGGATTGTGATGGCGTGGAGCGATTCGGATAGTTTCGACCGCGTGTTTGCACACGAGACCGGACACACCTTCGGCGCGCCCGATGAATACGCGTCGAGTAACTGCTCGTGCGAGACCGTGAGTGGCCGATTTCTCAATGCCAAGAATGGTAACTGCAAACTCTGCGCGGCTTCGATCTCGATGGACGACGGTTATCCGAGGTCGATCGCAAGCAGTTGGCATAATCTGCCGGCCAGCTTCCAGAGCAACATCGATGCGACCCTCTGGCGCGACGACAACAAGAAAGTCTACTTCTTCAAGGGAGATCAGTACGCCCGCCTCACCGACACCACCATGGACTCCGGCTTTCCCAAACCGATTGCCGGAAACTGGAACAACATGCCTGCGAGTTTCGCCAGCGGCATCGACGCCGCCGTCTGGAGGAAAGCAAACAATCGCATCTACATGTTCAAGGGAAGCCAGTACGTGCGACTTACAGGCTCCACCGTCGACGATGGTTATCCGAAATCCATTTCGGGAAACTGGAATGGGTTGCCGGCTTCGTTTACTAACGGAATCGAGGCGGCAGTCTGGCGTGAGACCAACGACAAGATCTACCTGTTCAAGGGAAGCGAGTATGTGCGGCTAACCGATACGACGATGGATGACGGTTATCCGAAACCGATCGCCGGGCACTGGAAGGGTCTGCCGTCCTCGTTCACCAACGGTATCGGCGCGGCGCTTATGCATCGTGACCGGGCGGCGTTGTATCTCTTCGACACCACCGAGTACGCACGCATGAGTGAAGGCGTACCATGCCTGATGTCTTCGAACAGCGCTGAGTTATGCGACTACACGCCGCTCCACTGGAGTTGGGGCGCCTTCATGACCAAGATCGATGCCGCAGTCTGGAGAGGTGATAACAACAAGGCTTATCTCTTCAGCAAGGACTGGTACGTGCGTTATTCCAACATCGATAACGGTATCGATGACGGGTATCCGCAAAAACTCGCCGGCAACTGGCATGGACTTCCGGATGACTTCGCAGTCAGGTATCGACGCCGCGTTGTACCGGAACTCCAACAACAAGCTCTACTTCTTCAAGGGCAACAAGTATGTGCGGCTAACCGAGTCGACTGTGGACGATGGTTACCCGAAGACGATTGCCGGTAACTGGCATGGATTGCCGGCGAGTTTCGAACAAGGAATCGACGCCGCTTTTCTCCGCGAGTCTAACGGCAAGATTTACATGTTCAAGGGAAACCAGTACGTGCGTCTCACCGACACCGAAGTAGACGCTGGATATCCAAAACTGATCGACGGCAATTGGCCCGGTCTGCCGAGCGATTTCAACTCCGGAATCGATGCGGCACTGATGCGTATAGACACGAGCAAGATCTACTTTTTCCGTGGTCGTAAGTACGTGCGCTATTCGAAAGTTGACGACGGAATTGATCCCGGATACCCGAACTGGATTAACAAGAACTGGATGCCGTTTCCAACCTAAAACGGTGTCGATAGTCGGTTGGACAAACTTAATCGATGGGCGTCGATCATTCGACGCCCCTCGCCATTATCGCTGTTGTGCTTTTCGCTTCTGTTTGTGGCTTAATTGGCGCGAATGCATCGCGTTAGCCAACTTACTTCGTTCACGCTCATTCTTCTTTTCGTGACGGTGATCGGTCGTGCACAACAACCGTCACCAACACCGGTTCCCGAACGCACCGGGCGGTCTTACTCCACGCCTGATCTGCCGAAGAATCCACCGCCACCTGGTCCGCAAGCTCGTTCGCCACTCGTATTCACCGACGTTACCGCGCAGAGCGGAATCAACTTTCGACACGCTGCTTCGAAAACATCATTCAAGTATCTGCTCGAGACCATGGGCGGAGGCGTAGCCATCTTCGATTTTGACAACGACGGCCGCATGGACCTCTTCTTCACCAACGGCGCTGCATTGAAGGATTCGATGTCGAAAGACGAAGTCGCGGACAAGAGCCAGCCGAAGTATTGGAATCGTCTTTACCGTCAGAAGACCGACGGAACTTTCACGGACGTTACTGAACGCGCCGGACTCAAGGGTTCGGGTTATAGCATGGGCGTCGCCGCCGCAGACTACGACAACGATGGATACGTCGATCTGTTTGTTACCGGCTACAAAGCGGATCGCCTGTATCGCAATAACGGCGACGGAACATTTACCGACGCCACGCAGAAACTGCCGTACGATAACAACGGATGGTCCACCAGCGCCGGTTGGTTCGATTACGACCGCGACGGGCGTCTCGATCTGTTTGTCGTGCGTTACATGGACTGGGATTTTGAAAGCGGTTCGATGTTTTGCGGCGGCCCGACTTCAGCGTTACGAGCGTATTGCCATCCGGACAATTTCAAAGGCGCCGCGAACCTGCTGCTTCATCAGCGCGCCGATGGATCGTTTGAAGACGTAAGCAAATCTGCGGGCATCGTCGATTCGTCCGGCAAAGGTCTCGGCGTTGCCTTTGCGGATTTTGATAACGATGGTTGGACCGACGTGTTCGTGGCGAACGACAGCGTGCGCCAGTCACTTTATCGAAACAAAGGCAATGGAACGTTTGAAGACATCGCCGTCATATCCGGCGCAGCGTACGACGAAGACGGGCGCACGTTTGCCGGCATGGGAATCGACTGCGCCGATTACGATAACGATGGTTACATGGACGTCTTCATCACTACGCTGTCAAACGAGAAGTACGCGCTGTATCGAAACAACGGCGATCTTAGTTTTACTTACGCGACGAACACTTCCGGCGTTGGACAGATAACGTTGCTCTACTCCGGGTGGGGCACGCGCTTTGTCGACTTAGATAACGACGGTCTGCGCGATCTGTTTGTGGCGCAGAGTCACGTGCTCGACACGATCGAGAAGTCGACAACGTATTTGAAATACAAGCAGACGCCGTTGTTGATGCGTAACACCGGCAAAGGATTCGTGAACATCACGGCAACTGCCGGAACGCCGTTCAACTCACCCTTGGCGGCACGCGGCGCAGCGTTCGGCGATCTAAATAACGACGGCCATCTCGACGCCGTGATTGCTGTGCTGGACGAAGCGCCGCTGGTTTTGCGCAACATGGGAACGGCAAATCACTGGCTGGGAATATCGCTCACCGGATCCAAATCGAATCGGAGTGCGGCGGGCACGCGCGTGACTGTCACCAGCCTCGCGGGGCAGAAACAGATTTTCGACGCGAGCACTGGCGGCAGTTATCTATCGTCAAACGATCCGCGAATAGTGGTCGGCCTGGGAAGTGCACGCGGGGTTCGATCGGTTGAAGTGCGATGGCCCAGCGGCCGCGTGCAGACGCTGACTAATCCTCAGATCGATCGATACCTCCGCATCGCCGAACCACAGTGATATTGTCTAGCGCGTTCTGAGCACGATGACGCTTACTGAATGCTTCGGCAGGTTCACGACAAAACTTCTTCCGCTCGCAATCGTTGTCGTCTTAATCGACACCGCGTCAGGTTGTGAAAAGCTATTTGCCACAGTGAGTGATGGCGCAGTGATGGTATGCAGTTCCGCGCGTGCTGGTGTCGCGCCCTGAAGATTGATCGTTGTGACAAGTGAGCTCTTCGGATCGGTGTTCACAGCTTTGATAACAATCATTTTGCCGTCAGAGGTGCGGCTTGCAGTAGCGTCAAGCGTAGGAATGTTAGCGCCTTCAGCAGAGGTATTGAAGGTTGGACCGCTTACGATAGTTGCGAGGCGCACGTCGCCACGATGCGCACTATAAAGCTGGTTCACCAGAAAGATAGGCGAAACGAAAACGTTGTGTCGGCCAGCTTGGATAATCCCGCCGGGCCAGCCGTTAACCAGATCAGAAACCGCACTCATCTCGACGAGGTCGCCCGTTCGTTCGAACACATTCATCAGACGTGCGCCATACAGCGCCGACTCCATCGAGTACTGCCGTTCAGCCGGCAGATCGAGTCCCCATTCATTAATCGCCAACTTTATGCGGCCCTCTAGCGCGAGCTCGCGTAATAGATCTTGCACCTGTCGATAGAAACGTTCGAAGAACAGCGGACGCGCCATCAGGTTCAACGGATCGTTTCCAATCTCACGCCGGCCGTAATAGTGATGGATCGCGAGGTAGTCGATATTGGATCCGGCTGCGCGCAGCACGGTCCGGTTCCACTTCATGTCGTTATCGCCGACGGCGATCAGTTTGATCGAGGGATCGACGGCGCGCATCGCCTTCGCATACCGGTTGTAGTTGCGCGCGTAAGTCTCGGCATCCGAGTGGCCACGCACCCAGTTGCCCCAGATCTCATTTCCAACTTCCCAAAGCTTCACGCCGAATGGAGCCGGATGCCCGTTCGCGGCACGCATCGCGCCGTACTTCGAAGTTGCTGGTCCATTGCAGTACTCAACCCACGCCGCGGCTTCTTCAACAGTCGCACCGCGTCCCTCGACGTTCACCGTAATCGAAGGTTCAGCACCGACCCCGCGTGCAAACGCGACGAACTCATCGGTGCCGAAGTCGCCAGGCTCCGGCTCGTTTTTCCAGGAAAGGTTGGACCATGTGACGCGCTCGTCGCGCGGTCCGATACCCCACATCCAGCGATAATCCTGGGCCACGTTGCCGCCGGGCCACCGAATGAAGGCGGGTTTTAGTAGGCTGATCTTTTCAAATACGTCGCGGCGCACTCCACCAGCCGCGGCATCTCCCGGCATCAACGACACCTGATCGATCCACACCGTCCCTTTTCCGGGAAAGAGGATCGCGAGTCGCGCGAGCGGATCGTTTTGAGTGGGCTTTAGCGAGAATTGATACTTGCGCCACTCGCTGCTGCCGGTTGGATCGACGTTGGCGGAAGCGTAAACCTGACTGCGATCCGAATCGGATTCCAAGGCGATCGTGATTGGGCCGTTGTAATCAGTGGTCCTAAGCCAAAGGTAACCACGATACTCAACACCGGCCCTGACAGGGATGCGCGGCTGATAGATTCCGTGACGTCGAATCACACCGTCGCCGGCCTGGACGCGTAGAGAATGTTCCTTCCTTTGCGGCGGATAGGCAAACTGATCGTCCCAATGAAAGGCGAGTGCGTAATCATCGTTTCGATCGTCAGGATAACGGTCCCAGTTGCGTGAGAGCCCGATGACGTTCGGCGGTTCTTCGAAGCTGCGGTTGCGGATCAACTCCGCGTGCAATCCTCCCTTAATGCCCTCGTACATGAATTCGAGAAACTGGCCGTAGAGCAGGGGATTGATGCGGTTTTCAACCTTGCGCGCATCGATTGTTATCGATGCTTTTTGAATGGCTTGTGCTGTTACGAGGTGAGGCTGCGCGACAACAGCGACTACCAGACACAAGACCCCTAAAAGTTTCTTTTGTGCCTTTTTGTGGCTCACCTGGATGGAATGCGCAACACTGTCATCGAATGCGGCATAAACGTGTAGTCAAACTCACCGCCCGCGATTCGCAACTGTTTTACGAACGGCGCAACCCTCGTCGGATGGTCCAAACTATTCTCAGCCTTCAAATCTGAGCTTTGCAATATCAACGCCGTACCCGTTTTGTTTGCGGCAGTTGTTCCGGTCAACTTGATGCGCACCTCGCTCGATGCGGAACCCGTATTGACCACCTTCAGGATCAGCTCTCCACTCTGTTCGTCAACTGACGCGCTCGTATAAAGATCATTGTACTCCGTTCTTCGTGGAGCCGTCCAGCAACAAAGGCAATTGTCGTGTCCCCTGGTTCGTGCTGAACATTTTCTGCACCTGGTAATTCGGCGTGCCAAAGGAACGCAGGTTGTCGAACCAGATCAGATTCGGCGTCCATTGCCACGCATCGACGTGCCCGAACAGCGGCGCGTACGACGACATCTGCACGACGTCAGAATTACGTTCAAGACCAGTAATGAATGCCGCTTCCGACAGCGCACATTCCCAGTTGTTGCGGTTATCCGGACTTGCAATCCCAACACTCTGCGCGGCGTATTCACCGGCGAAAACCTTCGGACCAGTGCGCGGATAACTATCGTAGCGCCCGGCATTTTCGCGAAACCATTTCGGCGCCGAGTAGTAATGTTCGTCTACGAGATCGGCTTTTAGCGCGCGCAACTGCTGCCAGAGATAGTCGAACCGTTCGCCGTCCGGCGCCGGTCCCACGCTGGAGACCAAAGCGATGTTCGGATACTTCTGCTTCAACACCTTTGCAAACACTTCGTATCGTTCGACGTATTGCGGTCCCCATTGCTCATTCCCGATTCCAATCATCTTCAGATTGAAAGGCTTGGGATGGCCCATCTCCGCGCGCTTTCGTCCCCACCGGGTCGTGACTGGAGCGTTCGCAAACTCGATCAGATCGATCGCATCCTGAATGTAATGATCGAGATCTTCGATCGGCGCCAATTCACTGGAGTTGAACTGGCACGCCATGCCGCAGTTGAGAATTGGCAGCGGCTCCGCGCCGATGTCTTCGCTGAGCAGGAAGTACTCGTAGTAACCCAGGCCGAAGGATTGAAAATAGTCGGGTGTCAAGCGCCAATTGAATTCGGTGTTCCAACGATTAATGATCAAACGGCGCTCGTCTAAATCTCCAATCGTCGTCTTCCACTGGTAACGTTGGTCCAACGTTCTTCCTTCGACGATGCACCCGCCGGGAAATCGCAGAAAACCCGGTTTCAATTCTTTCAGCAGCTTCACCAGATCGGTGCGCAATCCGTTGGGACGGTTCTGCCACGTGTCTTTCGGATAAAGAGACACGAGGTCGACGTCGACCGCGCCGCCGCCCTCAAGTATGAGATTGAGTTGGGCCTTACTGCTGGTCGCGTTGGTCCGCAGTGCAGTGGTGTAAGTTTTCCAGAGATTAGTAAAACCAGAGACTTGTGTTTCACCGATCACGCGTCCGCCGTCAACTACTTCAACGCGCAAAGTTGGTGAACCGTCGATCCGGCGTGCCTTCACAGAGAACCGGTACTCGGTACCCTGCTGAATGCCTATCCCGCGAAAACCCTCGTTCACGATCCCGAAGCGCTTGTTGCCGGCCGGCGCTTTGATGCGAAGGTAATGAGAGTTTGGCGTGTCTTTGATCGAACCCGCATCGAAGATCTGGAGCTGTCCGCTGGTATCGCGCGGGTCCAACGGTTTCCAACCCATCATCGGATTCGGAAACTCGAACGATCGGTTTTTTACACGCTCCGGATAGAGGCCGCCATCAGCGCCGAAGTTGATGTCTTCGAAAAAGAGACCGAAGAGTGTTTTGGGAATCCGCGCGCCCGGCTTGTTGACCTCGACCGTGATGTTTCGCGTTTGAGCGAAAGCGACTTGCACCTGGAGAAGCGCAAGGATGAGCAGGGAACTGAGCGCTATTAAGCTAATCCGACGAGCTTTGTTTGTATGCGAGAGCTTCATGGTGGTTTGTGGTTTAGTTTGCTGCGCGTTTGACTTGCGGTTTCGCCTTGCCGGTCATCCGTTTAATGAATTCGACTTCTTCCGGAATGTATGGCGTTCCGTCGTTGCGAAACACTTCGTGAAACCACACCGACGGTTCGCGATCGACGTACGGACGCTGCCATGAATCCCACGGCAGGTGCGTCTGCGTTTTACCCTGGACCAATCCCCAATTGATCATGCCGACGTTGTGGACCTTGCCGACCAGCAGCCCACCGAAGAAGAAGCTGCCATTGCCGCGAGCCATGTATTCGGTGCAGATCATCGGACGGTTGTAGCGCTTGAGCCAGTTGATCCGCTTCTCCAGTTCCGTCGGCGAGTCGTAGTTATGAAACGTGATGACGTCTGACAGGTCGATCTGGAGACGGTCCATCGCCGTCATCTTTTCAGGAGTGGACCAATCGCCTTTCCAGGGAGCGGAAGTCAGCGGTTGTTCGGGTTGGACTTCACGCGCCCAGGCAAATGCCTGCGGTAACAGCGCCAACACAAGCTCGACCTTGTTCTTTGGTTCGAGCTGGTTGTAGCTGCCATGATTTTCATTGTCGGGTTCATTCCAGACGTCCCATGCGAGGATTCGCTGATCGCGAGCAAACGCGCCGACGACGCCCTTCACATATTCTTTCAGTCGCGGATACTCCGACGCGTTTTGCAAACGCGTTCGACTCGGACTCTGCACCCAACCCGAGTTGTGTACGCCGGGTTTCGGTGCGCGCTGTTTGCCAAGCTTCGGATCGGGATCCCAAACCGAATCGAAGAGTACAAACACCGGCTTGATCCCGTGCCTCGCGCTGATCGTTAGAAACTGGTCCAGGCGGCGTTTGAAACCCTCAGCGTCCTGCTCCCACAACAGGTCGTGCAGGTAAACGCGCATTGTGTTCATGCCGAGACTCGCTGCCCAGCCAAGTTCCAGATCGATCCGCTTCGGATCGAACGAGTCTGCCTGCCACATCTCGAGCTGGTTAATGGCGCTCGCGGGATTGTAGTTGCTGCCGACCAGCCATGGTTGCCGTGCGTACCAATCGCGCGCCTTCTGCTCCGACCACTTCTCGCTCTGCGCGGCGAGCGCAGTGACGGCGAGCAGGATCCAGACGATTACTTGAACAGGTTTTCGCAATACCCTCATGAAAAGACCTTTCGTTACTGGTTTTTAATCACTCTGACGCCATAGAACCCGCCGGCCGTGTTGCCCGCGTGCGGTTGGAATCGAACTGTGATCTTGCTCTTGCCGCGAGTCAGATTCTCGGGGACGACATAAGTCACATTGAAGAACTCGCCAGGCTTGTCATTACCGAGTGACTGCGTCCCGATCTTGGTCCCATCAACCAGAATATCGAACGTTCGTGGTCCACTTTCGCTTCCCCAGTAGGAACAAACGAGAGACACCGGCTGATCGGGCAGTACTTTCAGATCGAACGACAGCCATCCACCGTCGCGTGCGTGTCGCCACTTGCGACCCGAATGTTCACCCGTGTCCATGCGATCGCCCTGCATGTTGTGCGCGCGTTCGAGCTCCGGTTCGCCTGGTTGTACGAAGTCGACGGTTAACGATTCGAGCCGGCGTGCAACTTCGAGTTCGTTCTTGTACTTCGTCACACGTTCGAGCCACTGCTGATCGTTAAGCAGGTCCCAGTAGACCGCGTATCGTTTATTGTGCATCCGGTAAAACGGGTACAGCGTGACGTCGTGTGGTTTTCCTGAGCCGGTTGTGCGAAACGCGAGTGGCCCTGACACGGCGGGCTCGATCCAGTTTGAAATCCCGTTGGCTTCAGTTACGAGTGCTGGTATCAGATTCACACCGCCGGGTTGCTCTTCCGGATCGAGTTCTCCCGCGAGTACGGTTGGACCATAAAGGATCGCGACGCGACGCCGGTTGTCAGGCATGGTTTCCAAACGGAGCGACATTGGAATCGTCAACTCGATCCGATCGCCGCTTTTCCAGATTCTCTTAATCTCGATGAAGCTGCCGGGCGTGGCATCAATCGTTTGCGGCCTGCCGTTCACGGTTACCGTGAAACCGTCGTTGGCCCAGGCTGGATAGCGAAGTCGCAACGCAAGATTGACTGGTCTCCGAGTCTTGACCGCGAAACTCACTTTGTCTGACTCGGGATAAAGCGTCTCTTGTCGTAACGTGAATCCTTTATCGCGCCAGGTTAGTTCAGAAGGAATGAAGAGGTTGACCCAAACTCCGGCGTTGTCATGAAAATAGACAGCCTCTCCATACTTCGCATGGTTCTCCATACCTGAGCCAACACAACACCAAAAACTGTCGAAGGGTTTTGAGTACACCTTTCGTGCGCCGGCGTTCATTGGAACGTAGTAACAGACCATGCCGTCGTCAGGATTCTGCGATGCGAGTATGTGGTTATAAAGCGCCCGCTCGTAGTAGTCGGCGTATTCGGCTGACGCATGCCATTCGAAAAGATGGCGCGTCAGCTTGAGCATGTTGTAGGTGTTACAAGTTTCGGAGGTGTTCTCGCTAAGGCGGTTACTGAGTTTGTCTGGTGGACCAAAGCGTTCGCCGTCGCTGTTGCCGCCATTGACATACGAGTGGCGATAGACCACGCGGCGCCAGAAGAACTCCGCGGCGATTTTGTCTGCCGCATCAGCCGTCAACTCGTAACGACGCGCGAGTCCGATCAGTTTTGGTATCTGCGTGTTCGCATGTAGTCCCTGCAAACGATCCTCACGGCGCGCTAAAGGTTCAAGCACCGCTTTGTGATGGAACCGTCGCGAGAGTCGTAGATACTTTTCGTTACCGGTGCGGGCATAGAGTTCGGCGAGCACTTCGTTCATGCCCCCGTGTTCACAATCGAGCATGCGCTGAAATTGTTCTTCAGTTAGCTTTGCCAATGTTAGATCGGCCCAGTCGGCGAGCTTCACGGCGACAGTCAGCGCTTTGGCGTTGTGAACGTATTGGTGCACGTCCAACAGTCCGGCGAAGAGTTTATGCAGCGTGTACCACGGGACCCATCCACCATTTAGATCGAACGGTTGCACGCGAAGATCTCCCGTGGAGACCTCCTGAAATATCTTTTTCCCATTGGGAATCGCGGCGACGTAGCCGTTCCCGTTGGCGCGTTGGCAGGTCTCCAGTTCGCCGACGATGTAATTCACTCGTTCACGAAATCGAGTATCGCCCGTCGAGGCAAACATGAACGCGCACGCCGACAGATAGTGGCCGAGCGAGTGGCCGGCGATCGTCATCGATTCCCAGCCGCCGTAGACTTCGGCCTTCGGTGTGAGACCTGCTTCCTTTCTGAACCCGCTTAGTAATCGATCCGGTTCGAGCAGCAGTAGATACTCCGCATCGCGCGTCATCGCGTGCTTGAATGGTCCATCCAGTAGCCGCACATCCTCGAGGCGAAACGCGCGCGCCTCCGGTTGCACGCGATCTCGCACCGGCCTTTGCGCCTGCGCCGGTATTGACGCAAACACAAGCAAACAACAGATAGTGACAAGATTTTTCATCGAACACCGAGCAGGATATCGATCGTCAGTTGATCGAGCCGTTCATATTTCAAGCCGCGCGAAGCCAATCCAGCCCGATCGAAATTGGCGGACAACAATTCGCTTACATGCTGTGGCGAAAACTTCGCTCCACGCCCGTCGCCACTCGTTTCCGCCATCTCTGCGAGCAAGGCTTTGATCTCGGGATCGTTGTTCCACTGCTCGCCTTTTTCCTTCAGAACCAGGTAAGTCCGCATGCAGCCGCGCGCAAATTCTTTCACACCGTCGTAATCTTCCGTGCGGTACGCGTGCGCATCGAAGTGCCGCGATCCTGCGTAGCCGACGTCCTCCAAAAACTTCACCAGCCAGAACGCAGCTTTCGGATTAGCGGAACCGAAACGCAAATCCTGATCGTAGCGGCCGGGAATCTGATCGTTGAGGTCGATGTGGAAGAGCTTGCCCGCTTCCCACGCCTGCGCCACCGAATGGGTCATGTTGAGCCCCGCCATGTGCTCGTGCGCGACCTCCGGGTTGACACCGACCAGCTCGGGATGGTCCAACGTGGCGATCAGCGCCAGGTAAGCTCCGGTAGTCGGCATGTAGATGTCGGCGCGCGGTTCGTTGGGCTTCGCCTCGAGCGCGAGCCGGTAGTCGTACTTGCGGTCCAACGAGTATTCGCAGAGGTAGTTGAGCGCCTCTCGCAATCGTTTCACTGCCTCATCCGCACGACGACAGCCGTCAGTCTCGACACCTTCGCGCCCACCCCATAAAACGAAGATCTTTGCGCCGCACTCCGCGCCGAGATCCATCGCCCGCAGCGTCTTTTGCAGGGCGTAATTGCGGACCGACTTGTCATTCGCCGTAAACGCCCCGTCGCGGAACACGGGATCGTAAAAAAGATTGACGGTCGCCATCGGCACCTTGATCCCGTTCTCCTCACAGGCATGGCGAAACTCGCTCACGATTCGATCGCGATCCTGTTGTGTCGCATCGATCGGAACGAGATCGTTGTCGTGAAAGTTGACGCCGTAAGCGCCGACTTCGGCGAGCATCCGCACAGCGTCAACGGGCGTGAGCGTTGGGCGAACGGCGTCGCCGAATGGATCGCGTCCGCGATTTCCAACCGTCCACAGCCCGAACGTAAACCTGTGTTCCGGGCGTGGCGTGTAATTCCCCTTTGTCATGTCTGGGCCTCTTTCTATAAAAACATCAAGCTCTTATGCCTCAGCAGAGCGTCGCTTTGTGTGCCACTTCCATGCTGAACCGATAATGTCCGCAAGCTCCGGATGCTGCGGTCTCCAACCGAGCACTGCACCGGCTTTCGAAGCGTCGGCAACGAGGTGCGATGGATCGCCCGCGCGTCGCGCCTGCATCTCAATCGCGATGTCGCGTCCCGTCACTTCGCGCGCCGCTTCGACGACTTCCAAAACCGAGTAGCCTTGCCCGTTGCCTAAATTGATTGCTGTTGAAGAATTCCCCGCGCGCAGGTAATCGAGTGACAGTGCGTGCGCCTGGGCAAGGTCGGTAACGTGTATGTAGTCGCGCACGCACGTTCCATCGTTCGTCGGATAGTCGTTGCCAAAGACAGCGACGCGATCGATTTCACCTTGCGCAGCTTTGAGCACGAGCGGAATCAAGTGCGTTTCCGGATCGTGGCGTTCGCCTCGTTCGGGAGTTGCGCCGGCGGCGTTGAAGTAACGCAAAGCAACAAACTTCAGACCGTCACTGCGATCGTAGTCGGACATGATCCGTTCAATGAACAGTTTCGACCAGCCATATGGGTTTGTCGGCAGTTGTGGATGTTGTTCGTCGATTGGAATGCGTTGTGGTTCGCCGTAGGTCGCGCACGTCGAAGAGAATACGACGTGGCGAACATTCGCCTGTACGAGCGCGCCGAGCAAGCGTATGCCCTGCTCGACGTTGTTTTCGTAATAAAGCCCGGGCGAGTTGACTGATTCGCCGACGTAAGCGAACGCGGCGAAGTGAATGCACGCGCCGACGTCGTGCTCCTGGACCACGCGCGCGATCAATTCGCGATTGCCGACGTCGCCTTCGTAAAAAGGCACTTCAGGCGCAACCGCGTCGCGGTGCCCGCGCGACAAGTTGTCGAGAACGACAACTCGCTCGCCACGTGCGCGCAGCAACTCAGTGGTAACGCTCCCGATGTAACCTGCTCCGCCTGTAATGAGAATAGCCATGTCGTTGTTCTGTTTAGCCCAGTCGTATTGAAAGATGTCCGAAAGCCGCACTGCCCGGTGACGAACCGCTGAAGATGTGTGGCTGGTGTCTGGTTAGTGTGGCGTAGCTCGCTGCCACTTCGTGCAACGCCTTCTCGGCGTTCCGATTACCAAGCACCGCAACCGTACCGCCACTTCCACCGCCGGTGATCTTCGCGCCGAAGAGTCCCTGGTCCACGCCCGCCGATCTAACTAACTCGACAAGCAGATCGGTGCCCGACGAGCCCAAACCACACGCTGAGTAGCTTGCGTGCGACTCGTACATCAACTGGCCCATCGCCACCTTTTCTTCGTGGTCCGGCCGATCGTGTTGCCGGCGTAACAACTCAGCAAACCTCTGCACTCGGAAACTCTCGTTGACAGCATGCGCGGTAGGAGCACCAACCGGGTACGTGCGCGCGGGTGCAACCGTTGTTACCGGATCGACAGTTCCTCCGTAACGCGACAGGAACTCTTCTCCAGGCATGCTCACAGGCAGCCTGGCTGCAAACTGTTGTTCAAATTCAGCCGGCGACAGATTCGCAAGATACCCGCCCCAGCGCGGATCTTTAATCACAACACGATTGCCTACCTGCTCTACGATCAGCCCAGCGAGTTCCGCGATGATCCGGTAACCCATGAATGCCCCTGCTCGCACTGAACCATAATCGCCTCCGCCAACCGAATGACGCATTCCCGAATCGAGACCCCACACCGCCAGTTCTTCAGGTAACTCAATAGTTCCCAGCAATTCAGCCGGCTGACAGACCAGCGCGAGTAGTTGATCTGTCTCACCACACGCCGACGTCATCTGGTCCATCACGCCACATGGCGCTCCGACGACAAGGTTCTCAACTTGCTGACAGAGCAATGCGATCTCTCGTGCGTCAATCGGGACCCTAAAGGCAGCCGCCACGGCACTCATGGTCGCGACTTCCAACGCCGCCGACGAACTGACACCTTTCCCCTCAGGCACGCGTGATGAAATCAGAACTCGTGCGCCCCGATCGAAGCGAACGCCGAGTTGGCGCATCAGCACCAGGAATGCGCCGGCTACGTACGCGGCCCACTGCCGAGTTGTGTCACGTTTGAAATATGTTCGCGCTTCATCGTATTCAACCGGCTCATCTTCACGCTCGAAGTCGGCTAGCGGCATGTCGAAACTGAGTACACGTCCTTCGTTCTCCAACAGACTGACAATGCTCAATTGCCGCGCGTCCTGTTTTTGCAGGGCAACCAGCGTGGCTTCCGCAATTGGCAACTCGAGTACAAGAGAACCGGAGTAGTCTGCGATTCCTCCCATCACGTCGAGCCGCCCCGGGGCGCGCGCGATCGTGAGTTCATGCTGCGGATCGAAAAACGCCCTCAGCTCGGGAGTCGTATGATCCCGAAGCGTGCTCAGCATTTCGAGAAACTCCGCCACGTCCGCCAGACCCTGCGTATCACCGCGAATGATTTCGTAACCCGTTTTCACACCCATGCCACAACCAACTTTGTACTTAAACAGTCGTCTCATTTCACCCGGCTTCAGCCGGGTGTCGGGAAGAGTCCTTTCTCATTCTCACCCGGCTTTAGCCGGGTGTCAGGCGGCAAGCTGTTTGAGGAACCGTTTTAACGGTTTCCCCAGGCGAAATCGAGAAAACCGTTGAAACAGTTCCTGCGTTGCTTTCGCTGCTCTTGCACCGGGCTGAAGCCGCGGTGAGAATGAGAGCTCTTTGAGTCAAACCATGCCACAATCGCACTTAACCACTACTTAGACCACGTTCTTTCAACACGCGGCGCAGCACTGGTTCGATCTCACGACGAATCGAGTCGTTGGCGTAACCAACCCACGCAATATCGGCTTCGACATTCAGTGGAGCACGCAAAGCTTCCCCACGCTCATCGGTGACAACGACACCTGCTTCACGCGCGATCAGCTCCGTGCAGAGATCGTACGGATGACAGCAGATGCCCAACACGAGCCCCGCCGCGTTCAGCACCTTCTCAACCAACGGACGCAGGTCTGCGACAAAACGATCGTGGCCCATCATCAACTCGTAAAGTTGACCGCCGGACGAGAGATACTGGTCCTCAAAACAATGAGCCTTACCTCGCTCGACAGGTCCGAGCACGTCGCGAATGATCGCTTCGTCGATCGCGGCGAGTTCGTCACGCGCACCTGGAAAGAACCGCGCCACCATCGCGAACCCATGTCGAATACTCGTTGCGCGAGACGGCCGCAGCGCGAGCGGCTGACGCTGCTGTGTCAAACGATTGAACCTTTCCGCTTGTGCGCCGTGGCCGCGGATGGCCCATAGCCCATCACAAAGATGTTGCTTTACCAGCGGTATCTCAGTCTGAACCGCGAGCTCGATGTCTTGCAGGTTTGTTTCGGCGCCGCGATTCGGAGCGACTCCGGTTAACACCCACGCACTTCTTTTCTGATACATCAAACCGCGTGTGCCATCGATCGGATCGACGATCACGCGCCAGACGGCATCGCGTTCACTTGCGCCAACCGGCAAAACCAACTTGCCGCCCTCGATTCCCTCCGCAATGAGCACAAGCGGCGCAGTTTGTGCCAACTCTTCCGCGAAGAGTTGAACGAGCAGTTCCTCGCTTACGCGATCGATCGCATAAATCGTGTCGCCTTCCGATTCGTCGTCAGAGATCTCGGCGAGCTGGTCCACGTGCGTCTGCTCGGACGCGCTCACGACAGCGTCGCGCACTCGTTCATGAATCCGCCGAATCGGACCAAGCAGATCCGTCACGTCGGGACGGCCGTCGCTCATAGCTGCTCCTGCGATCGGTGCTTGTAGTGTTGGTCCGGTTGTGCGCGCAGTTCTGCAGCCTTCTCTTCGGGAGCAGTGTCTGAGAGAAAATTGCCGCCGCCGATTTCCGGTCCCGCAAGATATTTCAGAAGGTTCGGACGACGCAGCGGGGGATGAAATTCGATATGGAAATGGAAACTCGAATAGTCGCCGCCGTCCGTTGGCGCCTGGTGCAGCGGCATCACGTAGGGAAAAGGCATCTGCCAAAGATTGTCAAACTTCACCAGTACCTGCTTGAGCAACGTGGCGAAATCGCGCAATTCGTCATCCGCGATTGTGGCCAGGCTGGCGTGCGTCCGTTTGGGAGCGACAAACACTTCATAAGCGTAACGTGCAAAGTAGGGAATGAATGCAATCGCCGATTCGTTCTCGCAGATGATGCGACGGCCGTCCTCTTTTTCCGCGCGAATCACATCCTGAAATAGAACGCGTCCCGTTTCGGCGAAATGTCGTTGGCTGGCGCTGCGCTTCGGTCTGAATAGTCTTGAAGACGAAGTTGGTGGCATAAATCTGGCAATGCGGATGCGGGTTCGATACGCCCACCGCTTCGCCTTTATTCTCAAAGATCAGCACGTGGCTCGATCTCCGGGCGAGCGCTAAGCTCTCGATACTGATTCTGCCAAACTTCCAGCAGTCCTTTGATCGCGTGCGGCTCGAGCTCGGCGAGCGCCAGACTGTGATTGGGGCTATAACAAACAACTCGCGCGATGCCTGTCGCCGGCTGGTTGCGATAAATGCCCGGCGGTGGTTGCAGCGTTTGCGGCGCATCAAACCCGACACAGGGATGATCGTTATCAAAGACGAACGTGTCGGTGTAATTGTCGTTGCGCGCTCCGTTGATGCGAAGGTTGCCGGGACAGAGATAGCAGTCGGGGACGTATTCAGGCAGCTGGTTCATCGTTGTGTTCGATCGTCTCGCCGCTCCACGGACGGTTTTGCCGGTGAGCGGCAATGATTACCCACTCCTCACGTAACGGATGCCATCGTTCTTCCCAGAACATACTCTTCTCAGTCGTAGGCGATCTGCAGGCGAGTGACCGAAGCCGGCGGAAAGCGAAACGAAATCACGCCACCGGCAACGGCGACCTGTTCAGTGCGGGGCTGCACCACGGTCGGATTTTCGAACGTGTTGTGCGCATGAATATCAGGCATCGACAATACCTGCGCTTGAACTCGTCCGGCACGAGCACCGCGCACCGCGATCTCCGTTTCGCGCGGTTCGCTGAGATGCGGGTTCGTAACCGTCAGCGTCAGTTGTTTGTCTTTAATAGATGCCGAACCAGACAGCCCCCAGAACTCTGCTGGTTTATCGACGCGCGTGTACTGCACTTCGGGCGCGCTGAAGATGGTCCGCACTGCCCGGCCGCCCATGTGTGGCACGAACATTTCGAAGACGTGGAACGTCGGCGTGAAGATGAATTTATCTTCATGGGCCAGGAACAGCGAGTGCAGACAATTGATGAGCTGCGCAACGTTCGCCATCGCGACTTTCTCTGCGTGCCGGTTGAACGTGTCCAAAGTGAGACCTGCAAGAATCGCGTCGCGCATCGTTGACTGTTGGCCCAGCAGGTGAGTTGGACTTACTTCCGAACCCGGTTTGTACCACGCGCCCCACTCGTCGACGACAAGTTTAACCCGGTGTTGCCGATCGTACTCGCCCATGATGGTCCAATGCTGGTTGATGAGCGACTCCATGCGGTCAGCTTCGCGGAGCAATTCGTAGTGTTCCGCCTCGTTGAACTTTACCGCATCTCCTTTTGCAGCGAACCAATCGTTAGTTTTACCCAGTCCTAGATTCCACGCGTAATGATGCAGTCCCCAGCCGTAGATCTGGCCAAACAGGCCTCGATTCTTCTCGGCGGTCTTGGAAAAAAATCCGCGCGTCCAGTTGAAGTCGTCGACATTTGCACCGGAAGCGATGAAGCTCAGAGGCACACCATAACGAGGAACGGCAGCGGTAAAGCGCCTGTATTCAGCGGCGTACTCTTCGGGCGTGAAATTTCCGCCGCAGCCCCAGGATTCGTTACCGACGCCCCAGTAGCGCACGCGAAATGGATCCTGACTCGGCATGTCGCCGCCGGCGCGCAGTTCCGCGCCGGCTGTCGAACCCGCGGGCGAATTGCAGTACTCGATCCACTCGTAGAAATCGTGCGCGCTAAGTCCGCGGACGTTCGCAGCGAGGTATCCTTCAGCGCCGGACAATTGACAGAAGCGCAGAAACTCGTTAGTGCCGAAGTGGTTCGTTTCAAACTTCCATGGACCATTCGGCGCGTTCTTGGGCCATTCGGGTGCGTCGAGCCAGAAGTTTGTGCGCTTGGGACGGCGTGCGCGTGGTCCAGTTCCGTCGCGCCAGTCGTAACTATCAGCGAAGCAGCCGCCGGGCCAGCGGATGACCGGCGCTTTGATCCGTTTCAGCGCGTCAACGAGGGCCGTGCGAATACCGCTCGTGTTTGGCACTTTCGAGTTTGGTCCAACCCAGATCCCGTCGTAGACCACGCCGCCAAGATGTTCGGCGAAATGGCCATAGATGTTTGGACTGATCGTGCCGATCTCCTCGCCGATCAAAACTTCGATACGCGAATCGGCAGCGCGCGATGAATGGGCGAGACCACCCGCGCGTTTCATCAACAGCGCGGCGCTGACCGCAGCCGCGCCTTGTAAGAATTCACGTCGTTTCAATTCCAGGCGCCTTTCGATGTCATTGTTTCAATGTCTGCACTGCGACCGATTCCCAGTTGTTCTCCGACGAACCAAAACCATAAAGCATGACTCTGAAATTCAACGATAGACCGCGAAGTGTGCTTTCGAGTCCGACTTCGCGGTTGAGCATGAAGTAAACTTTTTCTCCGCGACGAGCGATGCCGAGCGCCGGTGTCTTCTCCTTCGTCGCGAGGTTGCCTTTGTCGAGACGAGTCAGTTTGCCGTCGATGCTCTGCCACGCTTCGAGAATGCCGTCGCTTCGAAGCAGCCATTCGAGACGATTCGCAGGATTGCCGTCGAAGAGAACAGTTACGATCGCGTAGCCTGCAGGAAAGGAACCTTCGCCGGGTCGCGGCGCACGTGGTCCAAGTTTTGCCACTGCGCCTTCAACGTAGAAACGTTCGCCTTGAAACGATCGCCTGGTTCGTACGCCCGAGCGCGAATCACCTGCGCCTCTCATCCGCAACTGCTGGTCTTTAACTTCGATCTTGCCGCCGCTTCCGCCCTCGAACGTGAAGTGTTCCCACTTTGCGTCGTCGAGCTTCTCTCCGTCGAAATCGTCGCGCCATTCTTCAACGGGAGGTTGGGCCGCCTGCTGCGGTTGTTGAGCGCGAAGCTCGCCGCCGCCGCAGAAAAGCAAAAAGAAGAGGAAGAGCACACCGCAGCTGGCAAAAACAATAATATCTGTTCTCAACCCTTGTGACGTCATTTCAGAAGACCACGTCGGCGAGGCGGCGCACGATTTCGCGCACGTCTTCGCGTTCCTGTGTTCTGCGGGATTCATTCATTCGTTTGAACGTAGCCATCGTGGCCTGCGCTTCTGCCGTGCGTTTGAGACGCGTGTAGACAAGCCCGAGCTGATAGTAGGCGCCGGTCAGTTCCGGATTCAGCTTGATGACTTGTTCGAGCTCGCTCTGCGCCTGTTCCAAACGTCCGCTGCGAAAATAAAACTTCCCCAACGCGAGACGGGCCGCCGCAAACGACGGCTCCAACTCGACGGCGCGCTTCAAGTTTGTCTCCACGCGTTCTGCATTTGGTTCACCGGCATTTTGCAGCGCCTCGCCCAGCAGGTAATTCACCACACCGAGTTTGTTGTTGATGGTTAAGGCGCGCTCGTAGGCGTTGATGGCTTCCTTGTAGTTTCCGACCTCGACGTTTGCCATGCCGAGGTACGCATACGCTGGAGCGTAATCAGGATCGAGTTTGAGGCAGTGTGTGAAAGCCTTGACGGCTTCGGGATTATTGCCGGCCTTGAAGTTTGCAATTCCGAGTCCAAGCCACAGGCGCGGTGAATCGGGATAGAGATCGATGGCTTCCGTGAGTCGAATCACGGCGGCTTTCGGCGCCATCGCGTTGACCAGCAGCATGCCATATTGAAATCGATAAACTTCCGATTTCGTATCGCGTTGAATCGCGAGTCGCATTGCGGGAATCGCGTTTTCGATGTGGCCGCTCTGTTCGTAGACAGTCGCCAGCAACGCAGTAAACCGGAGCAGCGTCCATGCCGCGCGCAACTGCTCCTTCGAGTGTTCGTCCCGCAGCGGGAAGATCCTTACGCGCGATGTAGACGCGCGCCAGCCGCAGCACTGAATCCTGGTCCATCGGCGCGAGTTTCAGTGACAGCGGACAACTCGATCTCCGCTTCTTTAAGCAGTCCGGCTTCCAACAGTGCCGCTCCGAGTTCGCTGCGAGACTTGGCGTTGGTGTTAACAGCAGAGTTGCTTTGCAGCGCACTGTAGTCACGAAAGTATTTGGTTGCAGCATCGCGGTCGACGAGCTTGAGCGAGATCACGACGAGAGCGCGCGCGATTTCGACATCGGGTGCAAGAGTTTGAGCTTGTTCGAACAGTTCGCGAGCGGTGCGCAGGTCTGCCGGTGTACCACTCGCGAAACGAAGCTGGGCCAGGTTGATCAGAGCGCTCGGCTGGTTTTTATTGAGTCTTGAGAGACGCCTCAAACTGCTCGGCCGCCTGCTTCGTCAAACCGCGCTTCAGTAAAATCGCGCCGAGATTGTTTCTCGCAGACGCTGAAGACGGCTCGGCTGCAGCAGCAGCTTCGAAGTGACGTTGAGCTTCCGTCAAATTTCCGCCGCGGTCGGCGAGCACGCCAAGATACGTGTGCGCCGCCGGATTATTGGGACTGAGAGAGAGCGCTTGTTGGAAAAGCTTCGCGGCGGAACTGGAGTCGTTACGCTCCAGCGCCGCCGCGCCTTCTGAGATTAAGCGAGCAACTTCGTTTGCCTCGTTACGTTGTGCGGCAGTCTGTGCTTTGCATGACCAAACGTCACTCCCGTTAATCGCCGCCCCAGTACACGACCGCAAGAATGAGAAAGTAACGGACATGTTTTAGCGTCGTGACGGTCATGCTGAACAAAGCACTGATCACGCGTTTCACGCTAGAAGATGAAACGCGCGCCGAGTTGTATGCGACGCGGCTGTTCGGGATCGTTTCCGCGACTCGAAATGCCGAAGATCCCCAAGTTGTTAAAGTCCAAATTCGGGAGCGTGAATCTTCCACGATTAAATGCATTGAAGAAGTCGACGCGGAATTCAATCGTCATAGTCTCCGATAGTCGCGTCTTCTTCAAGATGTTGAAGTCTTCACCGTAGAACGCCTGCGCTCGCAGATCGCTGTACGTCGGCGCGGCGTTGCCGAAGAACCGCAACGGATCTGCATAGATATGCCGCGTAAGCTGGGTTTACCGTTCCATTGCCAAGTAAGAAACGCCGGCGCTGCATTGAACTCGGCGGTCGCGAGAACGCGGCCGGATTCAGATACAGGTAATTGATACCAGCAGCAGGATTGCCGGTGTAGAACGGTTGTCCCGTCACGTTCGGCCTCAGGTTACCGGTAAAGCCGACGAGATCGAGGAAGTCTCTCGCTCCGCCCGCGATGAACGGCACCAGCATTGGACCACTGCGATAACGCTGAACGGCAGATACCTGCCAGCCGCCTACCAGCTTTATCCACAAAACCCGGCCGGTTCAGGTATCGCTTATCTTTGCCAAACGGTAGTTCCGCAAGAAAGTTGATGACAAGCGAATGCGGCACCACGTTTGGCGAAGGCGTTCGCAGCGCACGACGATCGTACGGGTTCTGAATTACGCCGCCGATTGGAGTCTCGCCAAACAGATCCTCTGCGGCATCCGTCAGCATCTTCGCGAACGTGTACGAGACTCCGAACTGCGTCCCCTGAGAAAACCGGCGCTGGAGATTGAGTTTCAGGGCGTTATAAAAACTCTGTCCCTGACTCTCCATGTGCTCGCGTGATGCGACCGTATTGCGGGAACGGCCTCAGTGCCTGCGCGACGTTGCCGTTGAAACCCGGGAAGACAGCATTGTTCGATGCCGGCAACCTCACGCCGACGCTTTGTGCGAAGTTAACGAGGTTTGGATTTGCCAGCGCGTCGCTCAACGGCGTTTGCAGGAATGCCTGGCCCAACTTCAGCGCTTCGAACGGCAGCGCGTTTGGCGGACTGAAGTTTGAACGTAAACGAGTGCCCTTGCTGCCGACGTAAGAAACCTGGGCCACAAACCTCGCCGGCAACTCTCGCTGGATATCGAGACTGTATTGCGCCGTGCGTCCGATCTTGAAGTTCCTGTCGAAACCTTCCACGTCCGCGCCGATGAACTGACTCGTCGGATCCGGCGTCGGCAAGACCGGGTAGTTACTAAACCTGATCAGCGCATCGAAACCGAAATTGATGTTTGCGCCGCCTTGCACTGAGAAACCAGCCTGTCCGCCGCGACCGAAATCGTTGTAAAGAAGCGGCGCGTAATACAGACCATAACCGCCTCGAACCACCGTCTTGTTGTCGATGCTGTAAGCGAATCCAAACCGCGGCGAGAAATTGGAATAGTCAGGTTTGATCAAGCCGCGATACGGAGAGGTTGGTCCAAAGTCTGTTCCCGGTGGTCCAGTGAGCGCACCCAGGCGACCACCAGCGTCAGGGTTCGGCACGAGCCGGTCGAAGCCGCGATATTTGTCGAGATGCTCGACGCGCGGGTACGGAATGTCGTAGCGAACGCCGAGATTAACAGTCAGACGCTCAGTGATTTTAATGTCGTCCTGAAAGAAGACCGTTGGTTCGAAGAACCGGAAACCCGGATCGATCGATTGCACCGTCGCAAACGAGAATTCCGGAGCGCCCGTAATCAAGCTGGCGATGGGCCAACCCTGGTTGAATCCGTTGCCGTTTGCCGTTTGGTTGCTGATGAAATTGAAGTTGCCGCCGAGGTCGAAGTGATTCGAATCGTTCAACTGCTGCCAACGAGCTTCACCTCCGAACTTCATGGAGTGGCGTCCCTTGATGAACGTCACAAAGTCGCTGATCTGGACTGCGTTGTCGCCGTCCTGATTGTCGAAGAATGTGGAACCGCCCGGCTGGTACGCACGCGGGTCGGGTGACGTCACCGGATCGCCGACGAGCGGGAATCCGATCAGCGGCAACGCCAGATTCTGCGTGGCGTTCGCGGGCATTCCCAACGTAGTGGGGCTAATCCCGCGAGTGAAATTTCTGTTTTGAACGAACGATCGAGTGAAGCCGGCGTTGAAATGATTCAGAATGCGCGGGCTGAGCGTGTAGTCGTGTTGCAGGCGATAGTACTGCGTGTGAAAAACCTGCCGGAACGAACCCTGGCCCACCCACGGTTCAGCGAAGCGTGGGAAGGCGCCCTGAATTTTTGTCTGACTGCGATAGGTGGAACTGAAGTTCAGTTGCTGCTTGTCCGAAAGCGTGATCGTGATCTTTGCCGCGTAATAGTCGGTCGTTGTCGGTCTACCGCTAATCGCAGTGTAGTTGCGAAAAACGCCTGACTGCGTCGGCAACGGAAACAATGAGTTGATGATGTTGAAGCCAACGGGATCGATGATCGAACGTCCCTGAGCGTTTGTGTACAGGTCGAGTCGATTGCCCGGTATCGCGGGCCGGTTACAGCAGGGAACAGTGTTGTCGAAGATCTGCACCGGACCACCAAAGAACTGCAGCACGGTCGGATCGGTCAGCAGTTCGGAGAAATCACCCGAACGCATTCTGAGCGTTGGCACGCCGACATTCACTGTTTCCGTCTGGTCCAACTGGTAGTGGCCGTAATTGAAGAAGAAGAATGCGCGGTTCTTTAGACTCTTGAGTATTGGTCCACCTTCGCCGAAGTGTGGGAGATAAATTGGACCACCAATCGAGAAGCCATAATCGTGTTGGCGATCGAGCGGGCGCGGGATCTCACAACCGGGCTGTCCCGCTGGACACGGTGCTCCGCCATTCAAACGGTTGAAGTCGATATTCGCGTTCAGCGCTTCGTTGCGCAGGAACTCATACCCTTCGCCGTGAAAATCGTTACCGCCGGTTTTGATCGTGAAGTTGACGACGCCGCCTGAGGAGTTGCCGAACTCCGCCGAGAATTGCGCCGTGCTGACGGTGAACTCCTGAAAAGCATTTGGACCAGGCGCGACTTCCGTAAAGAACGTGCCGTTTTCAGCGCGTCTTGTGCCGGCGCCGTCGATCAGTATTTCAGTACCGAGACCCTGACCGCCGTTGATTCTGAAGTTATTTCCGAGCGTGCCACTGGCTCGCGCCGCCGCGTTCTGGTCGTTTACGCCACCGCCGGAAACAACGCTGCTATCGAGGAAGATGAAGGCGAGTGGTGAACGTCCCGCGGTCTCGCCGCCGATTTGCAGCGGCAACTCACGCATCTGCTTTTCCGTAACGTTGAGCTGCTGCACCGGCGTGTCGGTCTGTATGACGTTTACGTCTTGCGACGAGACGGTTACGGTGTCGCTGACCTCGCCGACTTGCAGTGTCAGCTCAACGTTGGTCGCAACCTGGACCGCGACTTTGACGCCTTCGACGATGGCGGTCTTGAACCCGGGCGCCTCAGCCTTCAGCCGGTAAACTGATGCCTGTAACTGAGGAATCGTAAAGCTTCCCTCATCGTTCGTGGTGGCCTCGCGCGCTTCATTCGTCGTAACGTTTACGGCAGTCACCTTGGCTTTGGCGACGACCGCGCCAGCCGGATCCTTCACGCTGCCGGTTATGGATCCGCGGTCGCTTTGCGCGACTACGGGCGAAACGCACAACACGAAGAAAACGAGAACGCCAGGAATGCCTAAACGACGGGTTTTCATTTGCCACCTCCGGAACAAAATGTGGAATCGGTATTCGACGACCTTGCTCAACTCACCATCGTCCGTGTTGAGGCCGCGGAAGAATCTGCTTACCAATAGTGATTAAATGACCTAGAATGTCGCCACGAGTGTTGCTCATTTACCGCAGAAATGAGCATGAGTCAAGAAAAATTTCTCGTTGACACAATAAATTAACCTGTGAAGATCCTTTTCTGTCTCCTGGTTTTGCTGATACCGCTGGTGGCTGGCCTTCAACGCGCGCCTTCCCGGCAGACGCTGGAGTTACAGGGTGACGTCCGGCAGGTCCACGATCCGACTATTATTAAGGACGGCGATACCTTCTATCTGTTTTCGACGAGGGCGGGGATAGCCGTCAGGTGTTCGAAAGACCTCGTCGCATGGCGTTTGTGCGGCGATGTTTTTGCGCATCTTCCGGCTTGGGCGGTGAGCGACGTTCCGGGCCTGCGCGGGATCTGGGCGCCGGACATCTCTTACTTCAACGGCCGGTACCACCTTTACTATTCCGCATCCACGTTTGGAAAGAATCGGTCCAGCATTGGTCTCGCAACGAATCAAACGCTCGACCCAACCAGCGACAAGTACCGGTGGGAGGACCAGGGGAAAGTCATCTCGTCTTACAACACGGATGACTGGAATGCGATCGATCCAAACATCGTCATCGATGAGCAGGGCGAGCCGTGGATGTCGTTTGGCAGCTTCTGGAGTGGGATCAAGATGCGGAAGATCGATGGGGCGACGGGTAAACTCTCGACCATCGACACTAAATTGTATTCACTGGCGAGCCGCCCTCGGTCAGCGGAGTTGCCGGGCGCAATTGAAGCTCCGGCGATTGTGAGAAGAGGAGGGTACTACTATCTGTTTGTCTCGTTCGATTTCTGTTGTCGTGGTGTGAATAGTACTTACAACATCCGCGTTGGGCGCTCGAAGCAGGTAACTGGACCATACCTCGACCGCGAGAACAAAGACATGATGGACGGTGGCGGCACACTGGTGCTCAGCGGCGGAAAGCGTTGGCGTGGACCGGGACACTGTGCGATTTTGCGCGACCAGGCTGGAGACAAGCTCGTCTATCACGCGTACGACGCCGACGCTCGCGGCGCTTCCACGCTGAGAATCACGCCGATCTCGTGGGAAGCAGATTGGCCCACCGTTTCAGTGCGGATCAGTACGCCTTGAGAGCGTCGAATCCACGCCGAGGTTATCGCGCTACCCTTTAAAGTGCAGTGGGCTAGTTAGTTCTCCTCAGTTCCACCTATGTGAGACCACTCTGTCGCACCGCACGAGAATTGGTGGCTCGTTAATTTCCTATGTCCCTGTTAGGTCGAAGGTACAACGTCCAGCCCAACTTGTCGTTGGTCGGGTCGAAAGCCTCCTTGATCCGGCAAAGTCGTAGGCGCGAAGTTTCTCAGGCAGCCGAGGTGAGCAAGTTTCTCGGAGTTAACCTCTTCGAACGTCGATACCCTTGGCGACGAACGGAGCGATGTCCTCATCAGAAGCTCCTTCGTCAGTTATCAAAACGTCGATGTCCTCGATGGGCCAGATCAAAGCGGTACCGATTTTCCCGATCTTGCGATTATCTGCGACGACGATTCGCTGACGCGCCTGACGCATCATCGCGCGGTGGATCGCTGCCTGCTCCGGATAGTTTGTGGTGAGACCTCGCTCGACATGTATCCCATCGACGCCGATAAAAACTTTGTCCACGAACATCTCGCCGGCGGCTTGAATCGCGGCATTACCAACCAACGCAAACCAGTCACCGCTGAGCGACCCGCCGGTTACGAAGACCGTCATATCGTCGCGTTGGCTCAGCTCCATCGCGACATTCACCGCGTTCGTCAGCACGGTTAGTCCTTTATGCAGACAAACGCTGCGCGCGACTTGCGTCGTTGTCGTTCCGGCGCCGATGGCGAGAATGTCGCCATCGCTCACAAGTTCGGCCGCCAGTAGACCGATGCGTCTTTTCTGCGCGCCTTGTTGTTGTTCCTGCTCGTGAAAAGAAGACTTATGGCGAAACGGTTCGTAGAGCAGTGGTTGAAGAGGCACGGCGCCGCCGTGACTTCGCCGCAGTAATCCACGTTGCTCGAGGTCGGCAAGATCTCGACGGATGGTGGTCGGTGAGACCTTCAGACGCTTGGCCAAACTCGCTACTGAAATCTTTTCCGATCGCAGCAGTTGCTGAAGGATGAGTTGAGCGCGTCGTTCAGTGGTTGAGGCTTCGTCGTCCAAGAGTCGCAGCGGGGGAGTCCTCCCTACAGATCCGCATCTTATTGGCTCGTTTCAGCCACGTCAACGTGAGTCGGAGCGTGCATGAGTCGACTACTCCGTGGAGATAACTTTGCCTGAAAAGTCCTTTCTCATTCTCACCCGGCTTTAGCCGGGTGTCAGGCAGCGAGCTAATTGTGGAACCGTTTTAACGGTTTCCTCAACGAAACCGAGAAAAACCGTTGAAACGGTTCCTCGTTGCTTTGCTGCGCTTGCACCGGGCTAAAGCCCGGTGAGAATGAGAGGACTTTGAGTCAAAGCTGCGGAGGATCGGTCAACTTCAAGACGACGCTTTCCTGGTTGCGTTGCTGTGCCCGCAGATCGTCGGCGCGAGCGAAGAGTCGTTTTGCGGCTTCCTGGTCGCCGAGCTTTGCATGGACCAACCCGAGCTGGTAGTTGGCGCGAAGATCATTCGGATCGAGTTCGACTGCGCGTTCGAGTGCGGCGCGTGCTTCTTTGTAGTTGCCCGCTTCGCGATACGCGGAGCCGAGTGCAGAGAAGGCTGCTGCATGATTCGGCTGTGTGCGAATCACGCGTTGGAATGTTTCGATTGCTGCAGTCCGTTGGCCCAGTTTTTCGAGAGTTACGCCGAGCAGGTATTCGGTTTGCGGATCGGCTTTAAGGCTGAGGCTGCGCTCAAGTGCGGCGCGCGCCTTTGCGGACAAATCCTGTTGCAGCAGGGCCGCGCCGAGCAGATAGAAGCCGGCAGGGTCGTTAGGCTGCAGCGCGATGTAGGTGTTCATCAGGCGCGCGGTTTCGGCGTGTTCACCTTTTCTCCAGCGCACTGCGGCGAGGGCGTAGAGATATGCCGGCTCGCGTGGATGATCGCGATGCAACTGCTCGAAGACCGGCAGAGCATCGAGGAATAAGTCCATCTGAAACGTCGTTATGCCGAAGTCGTAAAGAACGGCAGGAGAGTTTGGCGCGAGACGCCGGGCTTTCACGAGATGAGCGAGCGCCTTTTCGAGATTGCCGCTCAAGCGTGCGACTCTTGCGAGCGCACGCAACGTCACGACGTCGTCCGGTTTAAGCGTCAGTGCTGCGTTGAGATGTTCTTCGGCCTGCGTAAACTGTTTCTGAGCAGCCTCTACGACACCGAGCGCGTAGAGCACGGGAAATGACGTTGACGTGCCCGCTTCGGCGAGAATACTAAGAGCCTCCTCGTTGAAACCTCCTTTCGACAGCAGCAACGCAAACTCAGCCTTGCTCTCGTCATTCAACGCTTCGCGCGGCACGAGACGCAGGAATTTATAAGTTTCCTGGTAATTCTTTTTCTCCGCGTAAAGTCTGGCGAGATTCAGATTGATCTCAGGACGATTGGGCGCGAGCTTATGGGCGCGAAGCAGAATCGCCATCGCTTCCGACGGTCGATTGGTGGTCAACAAAAGCTCGCCGAGATTGATGTGGGCGCCAACGTGCGAGGGCGAACGTGCGAGAGCACGCTTGAAAAGTCTTTCTGCCTCTGCAGTACGATCCTGTTTGGCTCGCACGACACCGAGAAGATTTAGCGCGTCGGCGTCGTTGGGCAATGCCGCCAGCACAGAGTTGAGAAGCTCTTCCGCCTGTAACAACCGGTTCTCGCTAATCGCGTTGACAGCTTGTGCAAGCCGCTCGAGATTGATGTCACCCGTTGCCGTTTGGGCCTGCATGATCCGAGTGGCCGCAAACAGCAACACGACGACGGCAATGACTCGAGCGCTCCTATTTCGACTTTTGTTCAACTCCGACAATACCTTTGTTCTGCACGATGGTAAGTCTACGGTTTACGCCCGGCACGCGAACCCATTCGAATGATCCATCCGGCCATTTGATCTCGAGCTTCTCGACCTGCGTCGCAGTTCCCAGACCGAAGTGCACTGCGAGATCGTTTTGCGAAGCATAACTGGTGCCACTGATTACATCTCTGCGCTGTCGGGTTTTTCCCGTTGTCACAAAAACACGAGCGCCGATCGCGTCGCGCGACGTCTTCTCCGAAGTATCGCCGACCAGACGAACCGATAACCAGTTTCCCGCCGATGATGTGACGTTATGCAAAAGTGTGGGTTTGGAATCGATGTTGTTTATCACGACGTCGAGGCGACCATCGCCATCGAGATCGCCAACCGCCAGGCCGCGTGCCGTGAGGGCGCGCGCCAGTCCGCTTCCCGGCGCTGCTCCAACGCGTTCGAATTTGCCATTCTTCAGATTTCGAAATAGCAGCGTTTGCTGCGCGTAACTCGTTCCCCACTGATGATCGTCAACCGCTGGATAGACGTGACCATTAGCGACGATCAGGTCCTCCCAGCCATCGTTGTCGTAGTCGAGAAAACTTGTCCCCCATCCGAGGAAGGGAATCGAAGGCTCGCCGAGCCCGGTTTGAAAAGTAACATCGGTGAAGTTGCCTTCTCCCTCGTTGCGATACAGCACGTTTGAGTCGTCGGAAAAATTCGTGATGTGAAAATCGACTTTACCGTCGTTGTCGTAATCTCCGATGGCTAACCCCATCCCCGCCTGCTCGCGGCCGTTCTCATTCAGGGCGACGCCTGATGCATAACTTGTGTCTTCGAATGTGCCGTTACCTTTATTTATATAGAGCTGATTCGGTGTGGAGTCGTTGACGACGATCAGGTCCAACAAACCATCTTCATTTGCTTGCACGAACGAAGAGGTGAAACCGTAATAGCGTTGTGGATCGTCGACGCCTGCCTTTTTTGAAACGTCTTCGAAGGTGCCGTCCGGTTTTTGACGGTAGAGAGTGTCGCCTTCACCGGTTAGACCACGTGGTCCACACATCACCGCAACACCGCGAAATTGGCAGAAATTCTGGCCGACTGCTCCTGGTTTGCCGGCTTCAGCCGGGCTTGGCGGCAACTTGGCGAAATCGATCTCGACGTAACCGGGAACAAACAAATCGAGACGGCCGTCGGCATCGTAATCACCCCACGTCGCTCCGGTGCTCCATCCTTTACGTGCGACGTTGAGTTTTTCGGCGACGTCGGTGAACGTTCCATTGCCGTTGTTGTGATAGAGACGCGACACGCCGAGATTGCTGACGAATAGATCGGGTTTGCCGTCGTTATCGTAATCGGCGACGGCGACTCCCATTCCCCAGCGTTCGTTTGCTACACCGGCCTTGGTCGTAACGTCTTCAAACTTCCAACCACCGAGATTGCGATAGAGCGCCGGATCGCGGGGGCTTTTCCTTACCTTGAAGCGCAGGTACCGTCGAGCCGTTCAAGAGGTAAATATCGAGCAGTTCGTCGCCATCGTAATCAAGCAGCGCAACCGCGCCGGACGGCGTCTCGAAGATGTAATTCTTCTGCGGTGTACCCGAGCGATGAACGAAAGTTCGCAGGGGCGTTTTGTCTGTGACGTCAGTAAAGACAACGGGAGCGCTAGGATCCGTGACGTCAACTGTGCGTTTCGTCTTGTAGTCTCGTGCCGCGCCCGTTGAGACGCCGCCCTGAGGCTCCGTTGTTTTCGTCGGCGTTTGACCCTGCAGCGTGCAGACAAAGAGAACGAGCAAAGCTAATGCGATTAATCGTGATGCCATCAAATTCATATCGCTACAAAGCGGAACCCTATTCGCGCAAAGGCGTGCGAGAAGAAGTATACAAATGAAACCACGAATACTAATACGACTCGCTCTCGCCGTCCTCATCACGTTCGCGCGCGGCGTCAGCCGCAGTTGCGCAATCAAACAACGAAAAAGTCGACGCGTTATTCGCTCAATGGAACAAACCCAACTCACCAGGTTGTGCCCTCGCCGTGATCAAAGACGGTCAGGTTGTTTACAAGCGCGGCTACGGGGTTGCCAATCTCGATTACGACATTCCGATCTCGTCAAAAACCGTTTTCAATATCGCATCGATGTCCAAGCAGTTCACCGCGTTCAGCGTCGCTCTCCTGGCGCGACAAGGCAAGGTGTCGCTCGATGACGACATCCGTAAATACTTGCCGGAGATGCCGCAGTACGCCACTCCAGTCACGATTCGTCAGCTCATTTATCACACGAGCGGCATTCGCGAGTATTCACATCTGATGCAGTTGGCGGGAATCAGATTTCAGGACGCGACGGACGACGACATCTACAAGATCATCGCGCGCCAGAAGGAACTCAACTTCAAACCAGGTGACGAATACCTCTATAGCAACTCCGGATACTTCCTGTTAGCTCGAATCGTGCAAAGAGCGAGCGGCAAATCGCTAAGACGGTTTGCAGATGAAAACATTTTCAAACCATTGGGGATGAGTGCCACCCGCTTTCATGACGACCGGTCGGAAGTCATAAGAAACCGCGCGACAGGGTATTCTTCACGAACAGACGGCACGTTCGCAGTTGAATCAACCACTTTCGAGTCTGTCGGTGACGGAGGTCTGTTTACGTCGATCGACGACTTGATTCTTTGGGATCGTCAAGACCTGATCCGTGAAGCTCTAACCCGCGGAACGCTCAACAGCGGCGAGAAAATCGATTATGGCTTCGGCCTCGACATCGATAATTATCGCGGCCTAAACATCGTCGGCCACGGCGGCGCCTTCAACGGCTTCAACGCCGACATGATCCGATTTCCCGATCAGCGTTTCACCGTCTTTTGTCTTTGCAATCTCTCAAACTCCGAATCGGGAAGGCTTACAAGACAGGTTGCCGACATCTATCTCGCCAACGAATTCAAATCAGAGACCAACGCGAACGGCTTGCCGGAACCGAAGGTCGTCCAAGTCTCCGAGCAGGAACTCGCAGCCGTCGCGGGCTCCTATTTCAACTTCGCGAATAACAATTTCAGGCGGCTGTACGTAAAGAACGGCAAACTGTTTTACTCCCGCGGCGGCAGCGAAAGTGAATTAGCTCCGCTCGGCAACAACCGCTTTCTCATGCTGGGTGTTCCCGATCGGATTGAACTCAGCTTCAAGTCGCCACGCCCCGGCGCGCCGTTGCAAATGTTCACCGCAGCGAACGGCAAAATCTTTTTCGTCCACGACGCCGTCAAAGCGGCCACTTACACGTCGCCGCAACTTAAAGAATTCAGCGGCACGTTTCACAGCGAAGAGATCGAATCGACGTATAACATCAGTCTGAAAGACGACAAGCTGGTGCTGCGAAGAAAGAACGTCGACGGCGAAACGCCGCTGGTGGGCCAATTCGCAGACGCCTTCTCCGCAGTCGGTACGGGTAGCATTCGCTTCACGCGCGACAATAAAAACCATGTAAACGGTTTTCTGTTGACCACGGGCCGCGTACGAAACCTCCGCTTCGTCAGAACATAGCTGACGAGTGGCCCACACAGTTCCTCTCAAACACCTGTCGCAAAAATAAAGCTTGATATCTATTCGCGCTTTGATAATAATGCTCCGCGTACACACAATTTGGCTCGTGGCCTCAGTCCACACCACGAGAAATTTGCTTCGGATCTGATAAAACAGTCTTCCGTGGCGGCTCAGAATTTACTGGACCATATTTACTAGGACCCCTCGCTAGAACAACTAACTTCCGAACATGTAAAAACCTTGCTCCTGTACAACTCTCGTTAAAGATCATCGCGAAGCTGTCGGGGTTCGATCCGGACTCTCGGAAATAAGAATGTCCTGCGTTTCGCAACTACACATCGGCTCCCTGATCGTCTGACCAGGCCCGACATAGCTAGCCGGAGGAGAAACAATGCCTACGAATCCTACCTATCCAGGCGTTTACATCGAAGAGATTCCCAGCGGCGTGCACACAATCACCGGCGTCAGCACGTCAGTGACTGCGTTTGTGGGATCGGCAAAGCGCGGCTCGATCAATAAGGCGGTGCACATTCTCAGCTTCAGCGATTTCGAGCGCCGTTTTGGCGGTTTGCACAGCGATTCGGAAATGAGTTACGCCGTTCGCCAGTTCTTTCTGAACGGCGGCAGCGACGCGTGGGTCGTGAGGCTCGCGAAGGATGCGATCGCCGCCACACGCACATTGCAAAACACCACCACGCCGGTCGATGTGCTGAAACTCACTGCGCTGGAAGAGGGAAAAACCGGAAACGACATTGAGGTCCGCGTTAGTCACAAGACTTCGAATCCGGCGAGCACTTTTAACCTGACTCTGAATTTCATTTCTGCTGACAACCCGTCGGACAGTTTTTCCGAGGTTTTCAACAACCTCTCGATGAACAGCAAAGATGCACTGTACGCGGTCGACGTAATTAATGCGTCATCGGATCTCGTCAAAGCCGAGCGCGTGGTCCCGGCGCCGACGATGGCTGCATTGGGCAGCGGCACAAGCCAGAGCGGCACGTTGGCAGACGTCGCCACGCTGCTGGACGCAACCCACAACCAGATTCGCATCTCTGCAAACGGCTCAGCGCCGGTGACTGTCACCTTCGCGTTGCCGGCCGACGTCAACGGGGCAAATCCCAACGCGAGACTCGACACGTTATGCGCAGCAATTGCAAGTAAGGTGACCACTGCAGCGGCGGGTAATCCTGCTTTGAGCGGCCTGACGTGTACCCGATCCGGCAGCACGATCCTGATTCAATCAGGTGTCGCAGGCGAACTCTCGAGCGTCCGTGTTTTACCGGGAGAACGAAATGATGCCGCCAATCGCTTAAAGCTGGGCCCATTGAACGGCGGCGTCGAGGTCGATGCTGTTTCGACGATTCGACCGGCCGAGGGACCCGATCGCGGCTCGCTGACAAGCGGCGCGTTTGCTGCAACTGATCTCGATACGATTCCCGACGCAACGCATACCAGTTTTCAAATCAGCATAGATGGCTATGGACCGGACACGGTTAGTCTGGCACCTGCTGTCGCAGTAGGCGCGAACCTCGATGCGAAGCTCGGCGACGTCGCTTCAAGAATTCAGACGGCCGTACGCGCGATCAAACCGGCGAACGCCGCTTACAAGGATTTCACCTGCACCGCAGACATAGTGGGTAAAAAGCTGGTCCTCTCGTCGGGCACGCGCGGCGCCGGTTCATCAGTAGGCGTGACTAACGCCGGCAGCAACGACATCGCCGGAAGTTTGCACTTGCTCGCCGGAACTACCGCCGTCCTGCCAATCAACACGGTGCTTCAGGGTGGAAACGAGAACCCGTTCACCCCTGCGGATCAGTACAACTTGTTTATCGCGGATCGATCGCAGCGCAAGGGTATTTACGCGCTCGAAGCAGTGGACATCTTCAATCTGCTTTGTCTCCCCGGCGTGACCGACAGCGGCATCCTGATGGACGCGTCATCGTATTGCCAGGAACGACGCTCGTTTCTGATCGCCGATTCCCCGTTTGACAAGACGAAACCGGATGAGATGGTCCAAACGATCTCCGGCACTGCTCTGCCGAAGACCAACTACGGCGCCGTTTACTATCCGTGGTTGAAGATCGCCGATCCTCTCAAGAACGGACAACTGCGATCGACTGCTCCGAGCGGAACGATCGCCGGCCTCTATGCGCGCATCGACAGCACGCGCGGTGTTTGGAAAGCACCGGCGGGCACTGAAGCGACACTCGTCGGCGCGCAGGGAATGGAATACAAGCTCACCGATCTCGAGAACGGCACGCTCAATCCTCTCGGAGTCAACTGCCTGCGCATTTTCCCGGTGTTTGGAGCAATTGCGTGGGGCGCGCGTACCTTACAGGGCGCCGACCAGATGGCCTCCGAATACAAATACATTCCGATACGACGACTCGCGTTGTACATCGAGGAGAGTCTCTATCGCGGTTCGAAGTGGATCGTCTTCGAGCCGAACGACGAGCCGCTCTGGGCGCAGATTCGCCTGAACTTTGGTGCTTTCATGCACGACCTGTTTCGGCAGGGCGCGTTTCAAGGCAGCACACCGAAGGACGCCTACTTCGTCAAATGCGATAAAGAGACAACGACGCAGAACGACATTAATCGCGGCGTCGTGAACATCCTCGTCGGATTCGCGCCGCTGAAGCCTGCCGAGTTCGTCATCATCAAGATTCAACAAATGGCCGGCCAGATTCAAACCTAAAGGAGGAGACCATGGCCCAATTTAGCGTTAACGCACAACGTTTCGATCCTTACAAGAATTTCAAGTTCCGCGTTAAATGGGACGGGCGCTACGTCGCCGGCATCAGCAAGGTGGGGGGTCTGAAAAAGACGACCGAAGTGGTCAAACATCGCGAAGGTGGCGATCCGAGCAGCAGTCGCAAATCACCCGGCCGCACAGAGTACGACGCCATTTCGCTCGATCGTGGCGTGACTCACGATACGGAATTCGAGAAGTGGGCCAACAAAGTCTGGAACTTCGGTTCGGGACTCGGCAGTGAAGTCTCGCTCAAGGATTTTCGCAAAGACATAATCCTCGAGGTCTATAACGAAGCCGGCCAACTCGCGCTCGCTTACAAAATCTTTCGTTGTTGGGTTTCGGAGTACCAGGCGTTGCCGGATCTGGATGCGAATGCGAATGCCGTCGCGATCCAGCACATCAAGCTGGAGAATGAAGGTTGGGAACGTGACTACGAGGTGCCGGAACCGAGCGAACCAACTTTCACTGAACCGGCTTAACCATGCGTTTGTTAACCGCCAAGGATGCGATTCGGATTTGGGAGTCATCACACGGGCAGCCGCCTGGGGAAAAGATAATCTCAGTTCTGGCTGCCGCGTCTCCCGATGAGAGCAGAGACGAACTGGCGCAGCTTACGTTGGGCCAGGCTAATCGACGTTTGCTCGATCTCCGCGAGCAAATCTTTGGTTCTCACCTGAATGCATCGTCGACATGTGGCAACTGCGGAACTCGTTTCGAGTTTGACTTGAGTGCTGATCTATTTCGTCAGACGAATGAGGATCGCGGGTTCGAGTCTGAGTTCGATTTCACCAGCGATAGCTATCGCGTGCAGTTTCGCTTGCTCAATCTCGACGATCTGAACTTCGCCAACGAGGTAGGCAGCATCAACTCCGCGCGGCAGCGGCTGATCAAGCGCTGTGTTTTGAAAGCTGCGCATGCGAAGCAGAGCGTCAGCGCCGACGAGTTGCCGGAGCAGGTGATTTCGGCGCTGGCTGCGCGACTGACGGAATGCGATCCGGAAGCTGAGTTGTTACTCGATCTCGCGTGTCCGTCGTGTGGGTTCGAGTTTGAGCTGCCTTTCGACATCAGCGCGTTTTTCTGCGTGGAGATGGATGCAGAAGCTCAACGGCTGTTGCGCGAAGTACATGCGCTGGCGCTCGGTTATGGATGGCGCGAAGCAGACATTCTTGAAATGGCTGCGCCGCGGCGCCAGTTTTATTTGGACATGTTGGACCAGTGAAAGATTTTCTCACGCGTGTGGCTGAACGGGCGTTGGGGACGGCGCCACGTATCGATCCGCAGGCAACCTCGCGGTACGCGCCTGCGCGATTGCCGCTGCCCGAATCGCATTCGCCTCGGGCCGAAATGCCGGCCTCACCGCTGGCGTCGCGCGCTCGTCAAATCGATCGCGAACACGAGTTACCGAAAAAGGTGATAGCTCCAAATCTCGAACCCACGCGTGAAGCTGAAGAAAGAATCAACGTACCGGAGCAGCCGCGCAAGATTCGATCAATCTCCTTTGGTTTCGGCACGGACACCTCCAGTAAATGAGCTCGAACCTGAACCCGAATTCACTCCTGAAAGAGTTGCCAGGCCGTCGTTTGTAGTGACGGCGTCGCAACCACGAAACTGAAGGTCGTCCCACGCCGGCATTTTCTCGTGACGCGCCGAGCAGCGATCATGTTTCGGATGAAATTGAAGCACCCGACATTCCTGCTCCCCGAAACGATTCTTTTCCTGTTCGTGCTGCTTCGTCTGCAAACAACAAACGTGAGGTTCAGCCACAAACCCGCCCACTAAAAATCGTAGAGCGGATTGTTGATGAATCAAACGAGATCGCAGACGTCTGTCGAATCTTCGTCGCCTCCGCCACTCGAAGTCGTTGCTGAAAACGTCAGCGCCTGCGGACAGTCACTCGACCGCGCGAACATCAACAACCGACCCGCGCCGCAGTTTCACCAATCGTCGCCCCGCCAACTGCCACAAGCGACCGTCGTCCCGCCGATCGCCCGGAGCGTCGCGAGAAAAACATTCAAGTAAAGATCGGGCGAGTTGAAGTTCATGCGCCTGCGCCGGTTACACCTGTCGAGCCGCCCGCTCCACCTGGCCCGAAATTGTCGTTGGCTGATTTTCTGCGCCAACACAACAGGAGGCGCGATGAGTAACTTTTTGGCAGTCGCGACGGTTACAGCCGCGCTGAGTCAGATATTGCTCGACGCGATAAAGGTTGATGTCCCCGGCTCGGACGTCACCACCGTCCGTCCGAACGGGACCGTGACGGGAACGAAAGTCAACATTTACCTCTACCAGGTCACGCCAAGCGCGGCACTCAGCAATGCCGATCTGCCCGCCCGGCGCTCCGATGGGCAATTAGTGCAGCGACCGGTGGCGGCTCTCGAGCTGAATTACCTGATCACGTTCTTTGGCGCTGAAGCACAGCTTGAACCGCAGCGACTGTTGGGCAGCGTCGTGCGCACGTTGCACGCGCGACCGGTGTTGACGCGAGACCGTATCAAGAAAACAATGGCGACCGCGCTCTTTTCGTTTCTCGCCAACTCGAATCTCGCCGACGCCGTTGAGTTGGTGAAGTTCACACCACTCGGTCTCTCGCTTGAGGAATTGTCGAAGCTCTGGTCCGTCTACTTTCAAACTCCGTACAACCTCTCGATCGCGTATCAAGCGACGGTCGTGCTGATCGAAAGCGAAGACTCTACCCAGGCTGCCTTGCCGGTGTCTGCGCGAAACATTTATGTCGCGCCGTTTCGACAACCATTAATCGAGCAGGTGCGATCCGCGGCGGGACTTGGTCAGCCGATTATTGCGGGATCGGCGATCGTGGTTACGGGCCAGCGTCTGCGGAGCACCATCACACAGGTGTTCGTGAGCGGAGTTGACGCGACCGCGCAGATCACGTCGGTGACCGACACGCAAATCGATCTCACTCTCCCGGCGGGACTGCACGCAGGTGTGCAGGGTTTGCAAATCGTTCAACCGTCACTGATGGGAAGTCCGCCCACACCGCATCGCGGAGTGGAATCGAATCTCGCCGCGTTCGTGCTTCTGCCAATGATCAAGAGGAAGCCGGGGAACATTCCCGATATCACGATTCCGCCGCCGGCTATCGCGCCTGACGGCACGCGTGCGGCGGACGTCACGATCAAGATCGATCCGATGATCACCAAGAACCAGCGTGCGGTGTTGTTTATGAACGAGCTTAACCCGCCGAGCAATCGTGCGGCGCGCGCCTACAGCTTCGAGTCGGCGCCGCATAACAAACCCGCGGATCCGGACGAAACCGACACGCTGGTGTTTCCAATCAAAGGTGTCCGCGACGGCGACTATCTCGCGCGGATGCAGGTTGACGGCGCCGGCAGTCCACTCGAACAGTCTGTCGATCCGAACAATCCGGCTTACGTTGGGCCAAAGATGACGATCCCGTGAGGAATACTTGAGCCATAACTGGACACACGCAAATCAGCGATACTTGATGGCCGCGGTTAACCTCGTCGGCGCCAGGCTTCAGCACTACTCTGCGCAATCAGTGTCCAGCTCAAAGAATGACGCGGCTGAAACCGATGTCGATCAGGCACAAAAGGCGTTAGACGAAGCGGCTTCATCGATGCCTTCACCGTCGGCGCTCGAAACGTTGTGCAAGATCTTCAACCTGACGCCGTTTGAGCGTGATTTGTTATTGCTCTGCGCGGGAGTCGAACTCGATTCAAGTTTTGCGGCGCTCTGCGCCCGTGCACATGGCGACGCGTCGCGCGCGCAACCCACCTTAAGTTTGGCCCTGGCCGCATTACCCGACGCGCATTGGAGTGCTTTGACACCAGCCGCTCCACTCAGAAGCTGGCGCTTGATCGAAGTCGGCAATGGTCCAATCTTGACGCAGGGTTCGTTGCGTATCGACGAGCGCATTCTTCACTTCCTCGCCGGCGTACAACATCCCGACGATCGGCTCGCGGGATTGGTCGAACAATTGTCGCCCAACTCCGAAATCGTCGCTTCACATGCCGAGCTGGCGGAACGCATCGCGTCCTCCTGGTCCAGAAACGGTCAACAAGATCGGTTGCCGGCAGTCCAGCTTTGCGGCAGTCATATCGGCGACTTGCGCACCGTCGCACTTGGCGCCTGCTCGCATCTCGGACTGCGGGTGTGCGCGCTGGCCGCACAGTTTCTTCCTGTTGGTCCAAGTGAACTCGACGGGCTGATGCGGCTGTGGGAGCGGGAAGCAATGTTGACTGGTGCGGCATTGCTGGTCGAGTGTCAGGAAGTAGAAGCGAACGATGCGCCGAGAACGGCGGCAATCAACAAAGTGATCGAGGGGCTGAGGGCCCCGTTGTTCGTCAGCAGCACAGAAGTCCGGCGCAGTCCACGGCGCGCGTCGCTCACCTACTACGTGCGTAACCCCACCGCCGTGGAACAAAGAGATCTTTGGCGGCGAGCATTCAGTTCGAACGAGATCAACCTCAATGGTGAGGTCGATCAGTTTGTCTCACAATTCGATCTGAATCTTTCAAAAATCCAGTCAGCCTTCACACAGGTTATGGGCCAGAAGCTGTTGAGCGAAAGCGGCGATAACGAGACGTCGTTCGACTTCGGCTCATCGCTGTGGGACGCCTGCCGCATCCAGGCGCGGCCGAAGCTTGAGGATTTGGCCCAACGAATCGAACCTGCGGCAGCGTGGAACGATCTGGTGCTGTCCGACACCGGCTTTCAGACGTTGCGTGAGATTGCCGTGCACGTGCGCCGGCGAATGACTGTTTACCAAACGTGGGGTTTTGCGACGAAGGGACTGCGCGGGTTAGGAATCAGCGCTTTGTTCTCAGGCGTGAGCGGCACCGGCAAGACGATGGCGGCGGAAGTTCTGGCGAGCGAACTGCGGCTCGATCTGTATCGCATCGACCTCAGCGCCGTCGTCAGCAAGTACATCGGCGAGACGGAGAAAAACCTGCGACGCGTGTTCGACGCCGCTGAAGAAGGCGGAGCGATTCTGTTGTTTGACGAAGCTGACGCGCTCTTCGGTAAACGCAGCGAAGTCAGAGATAGTCACGATCGCTACGCGAATATCGAGGTCAGTTACCTGTTGCAGCGGATGGAGGCGTATCGCGGGTTGGCGATTCTCACGACCAACTTGAAGAGCGCGTTGGACACAGCGTTTCTGCGGCGTTTGCGCTTCATCGTCGACTTTCCATTTCCGGATGCGAGCCTGCGCGCGGAAATCTGGCGACGAATCTTCCCGCGCGAAACTCCGACGGAGAATCTCGACGCCGTCAAGTTGGCCCAACTCAACGTTGCCGGCGGCAACATCCGAAACATCGCTTTAAATGCAGCGTTCCTCGCGGCCGATGCAAACGAGCCCGTGCGCATGAAGCATCTCCTGCGCGCCGCCGAAAACGAGTACATGAAGCTGGAGAAATCTTTGAGCGACGGGGAAATCCGAGGGTGGGTATGAACGACGACGAATCACGCTCAATCGATCTGCAAATCGATGAATTGGTACTTAACGGTTTCGCCGCCGCCGACGGGCAGGCGATCGGCGATGCCGTCCAACGCGAGTTGGCACGACTCCTTGTGGAGCAAGGCGTACCGTCGGCGCTGACGCGGAATGTGGAGTTTGAAACCTTAACTGCCAGCGCAAATGATGTAAGGTCGGGTGCCAACGCGGACACTACAGGTGCTAGTTTGGCGCAAGCGATTTATCGAGGTTGTGAGAAATGAATGCTACGGTCCAAAACCAAGCTAAGACTAAGGCATCGACCACTTCATCTTGCCAGTCCAATCACGCCGCACTGCTCCAACGCATGTGCGCTTGCGGTGGATCGCCTGGTGTCGCTGGGGAATGCGAACAGTGTAGTAACAAGAAACTTTCGCTCCAACGCTCGGCTGAAGCTGACAAAAGCCAGACTGGAGACGCGCAGCACCGAACCCGAAACTCCGAAGGCGTGCCGGCAATCGTGCACGACGTAGTGCGTTCGCCGGGTCAGCGGCTCGATGAAGAAACCCGTACATTCATGGAACCGCGTTTCGGTTGGGATTTTGGCAATGTGCGCGTGCACTCGGACGCACGCGCTGCAGAATCAGCACGGGCGGTTAATTCACTGGCGTATACCGTAGGCCGCGATTTGGTCTTTGCCGCAGGACAGTACGCCCCGCACACGATCGCAGGCAAGCGAGTATTGGCCCACGAGTTGGCCCACGTCGTACAACAGGGCGGCGCTACTTCCGTAATGCAACCCTACAAGATCTCAAGTCCTGACGACTCTTTTGAGACGGAGGCGTCTCTCGCAGAAGAAGCGATCATCTCGAACAAGCCGTTACCGGCTCTCTCAGCAGTCGCAAATACGGTCCAGCGGCAGGATGCCGGCGCCGGAGATGCCGGTGCACCCGCTCCGGATGCTGGAACCGGAGATGCAGGCGCCCCGCCCGCTGCAGGACCTGCGGCCGGTGCACCCGCCGGAGGGCCTGGAGGGCCGGGGGCTCCGCCGGCTGCGCCTGCCTTCTCCCTGACCGCCGTTCGAGTGGCTTTCAATACTGCTGGTGCACCGAATGCCGACAATTGTGCAGTGCTCCAACCAGCAGCTCTTGGAGTCGGAGTAGGTGGGACCGCCCGACATAACATGGAAATGATCTATCGAATAGACGGTACGATTCCCCCCCGCACCGAGTTTGATATTTTGCGAACGCGACGGTCCAGGGCCTGGCAAAGTGATGCGGCCGGTACGTGGTCAGTGCTGGAAGGAGATCCGGCCGGAACTAATGATGATCACACTAATGACGACGAGTGCCTGACTCCCAGAAGCAGACGCCTTTTTGTGGTTGACACGCCGGGATTTGGTTCTCTGGATCCTCGCGGCGTCACGCTCGTTCGCGGCTCGGTTGTATCAGCCGCAGCCACCGGCTTTGTAAGAAAGTTCAGCATGGCGGAGTGGGTCATCGCTCGCAATCGCGATCTGGGCGTGGATTGGACGGCAATATCCAGTCCAACTTTCACCTTTTGGCATTCAATTCATTCAGTGGCGTCCGTTGGCGGTGTTTGGTCTTTAGCCAATACACCGAGTGGTGATGCCAACGAGATTGCTCTAGGCAGCGTTAACGTCGAAACGGCCACACCCTAATCGAATGTTCTTCAACCTCGGATTTCTTAAGTCGGATGACGAGGGCGGGAGAGGAAGGTGATGGCTAAGACAGTGACACTTACGGAGTCCCTGATAAGCCGTGAAACATTTCACCCGCAGCGTGACAAATGCATCACGTCCCCGGTCGCAAACCTCGTGGCAGGCGCCAGCGTCCGGCAAGTGCTCGTGCGGAGGAAGCTGTGCGAAATGTAAGGACACGACCGATCTGTCTCACTCATCGCAAGCAGACCTTGGTCACAGCTTCGCAAGAGTCGGTGTGTTTGCGGATGACCATGCGGGGCTTGTAGTGCAGGACCAGACGCCAACGCAGTCGGGCGGACTCGGCGAAGACTTGATGGGCGACATACCACAGAGTTCGATCATGGAACCGACAACAACGCTCGAGACGGAAAGTAATATCCCGAAAGGCTCGCCGGTCATCGACTCAGTTGAGTTGATTGATTCGTCGACCGGCGCAGTCGGCGGGTTCCCGGCGATATCGTGCGACGCCAGCCTGGACCACCCTGGTCCTTATAACGATCACTGGTGGAAGGGATCGGTCGCGAACGTTCAACAAGTCCATTTCCATTTGTCGCAAGGCTGGCCGGGCGATGTGCGAGTGAATCGACAGATAAACCGCACCGCTTCGACGGCCAAAAAACAAAATGACCCCAAAGTCGGGTGGGACGGCCCGCCGGAGCACGAAATTCTCACCACCAAAGACAAGTTGGTGATTGCCGACGCTCCCGGCTTTTGCTCGCGGGCCAGCGAAGGCGATTTTCCAGTTACGTACAGTGCAGACTTTGGTCTCTATGCCTTCGATCCGTTGGATATGAAGGTTCTGGCCAGCATCTCGTATCACGTGGAGATTTCGAAAACTTCTTTCTACCAGATCGACCCGGTGAACACGATCACGGTCACCGACAAGAAGATCGGCAGCGGCGTGAAATCGCCTGTGCCACCGAAGCAGAAGTGAATGAATTATGGAAGCAAGAACTCACGTTCAGGCGCGAGCAACGTCAACGTCCTTCATACCACATGGGAGTATGTTCCAGAGAAAGTGTGCGTGTGGTGGCGGAACTGCCGCAGTTTCAGGTGAGTGCGATGAATGTAGCAAGCAGAAATTGACGGTTCAGCGATCGAGCGAAGATTCCGACGTGCGAAGTGCGGACGATGGTGTTCCGGCAATCGTGAACCAGGTGTTGCAATCAACCGGTCAACCGCTCGATACGGGAACGCGTGCCTTCTTTGAACCGCGCTTTGGTCATGACTTCAGTAACGTGAGGATTCATGCGACTCCCGACGCCGACCGAGCCGCGAAAGCAACGAATGCGGCCGCATTCACTGTCGGCAACGACATCGGTTTCGCCAGTGGACGGTATGCACCGGCTACCTCCACGGGGCAGTTTCTCCTTGCGCATGAGATGGCCCATGTTGTTCAGCAGCGCGATGCCGTCGCTGGCCCAAGGCTTGATGCCGCGCCGGCTTCAGCAGAGGCCGAGGCAGATCAGATCGCTTCTGCGGTCACCGGCGGTCAGCCATTAAAGACGCTCTCGAGACAGTCGACGCTTTCGCTCGCACGGTACCCTCCGGACGAACCGGCGGAAAACGTTACGCAGATCCTCTGCGTTAGTCGACTGGGAGGCTGCGCGTCATCAAGACCCGCCGGCATACCGACGCCCGAAGAGATTGCAAACTACAACGTCAGTTGCCGGCGAGAGACGGGCTACACCGGTCCGGACGTCACGCCGAGCGACGACCAGTGCCGAAACCCACCGCAAGCACCGTCCGATTCATTGGTCTTTGCTCGCTCGCTGTCGACGCTCTACCCGGGATGGCTCAGTCGGTTGCCAGATTGCCCATGTACAGACGCTGCAGCGCGGGCATCGTCTGATTGGTCGGGCCCTGGCGCGTGCCAGCCTCCGTACCACATAGGCGCTGCAACCGGATATCGGTCGGCGCGCGGCTATGCGTCGGTGCCTGACACTAATCACGGGCAGCAGTGTTGTTATGACCCCGCCGGGTTACTAATCACTGAAGGAGCGGGGGCTGGTACGCCGGACATCGTGCAGGCGCCTGCGGGAACAGGCGCGGCGATAATAGGGACTTTCATTCCTGGGCGCCGGGTCTTGGCGCGGCATTGTCGCATTACCAGAACGATGTTGTTCCCTTCAATGATCTCGGCTGGGAAATCTATAACCGATACTGGGTTCCGAATAGGGGAAATGATTGTCCCGCTAACCGAAAGCCGTAACGAGAAATTGAGATGAGAGGACGACTGCACCATCGGCTAAAACCTTCGCCAAGCTCCGTTGCCCGCGGTGCAACGTAAGTCCGCGTCTGTTAGCTCGCCGGCATTCGCTTCATCTCCCGTAATCGACGCAAACCGGCTATCACGAGGCCAGCCACTCGATCAGCCAACGCAAGTCTTTTTCGAGGGCCGGTTCGGACATGACTTCAGTAACGTGCGCGTGCATACCGATAGCCGCGCCGCACAGTCGGCCCAGTCAGCCAACGCACTGGCATACACGGTTGGGACTGACGTCGTCTTCGCAAGGCAGCAGTACGCGCCGCAGACGACAACAGGATTGAGTTTAATCGCGCATGAACTGGCCCACGTGGTCCAACAGCATGGTGGGCCAACGACCGGCCGCGGGGAAAATCAGCTCGAACGTGAAGCCGACGTCGCCGCGAAGTCGATCGCCTCAGGACAAGTGCCTGAGGTATCTCCCGGAGTCGCGCCGGCACAGTCGCCTCAATTTGCCGATCCGAGTGAGACCCACGAACCACCAAAGCCGACAGCGCAAGAATACATCTCGCAACATACAAACATGCTTGGCGCAAACCTGCTCGAAATAAGCCTGGCTTCGGATCTATACGATCTCGCCTGGCAGTCGGCAGATCATTATCCGTTTGTGTTGGAAGTTATCAGCCTTCTCGATGCCGACGACCAGGTAGAGGTAGTTGAAGCGTTCTTCAAGCAGCTTGGCGACGATTCGTTCATCGAGGCGTTCGCGTTGCGCGAGAACGGGCGCGTGTTTCTAACCACCATGGTCAAGTTTCTTCCCGAACGGCATTCGCAAAGGTTCCGTGTCGACAAGATCGTCAAGGCTGGACCGCAGCGTGAAGTAGAACAGGAACGCATGGCGGCGCTGGACCATCTCGAGAAACAGGGAAAGAACGCGGATCTCACGATGTACACGTCGTACGAGGGCGAGGACGTAGCGGAGTCTCTACTGGAAAACATAGCCCAAAATCAGAAGCGATCCGGACAAACAGACGCGATTTTTCCGATGGCGGACTTTGCCGACATTCAGGCCTATCTCGAAGAGCTTCACCAGCAGAGCGGCGGCGCCACGGATTTTGTCAGAGAACTGCACTTGATGGGCCATGGCACTGAGGACAATTTCGGCTTTGGCAAATACTACTACTCCAGCGACAACCTACGAGAGATCCCGACCGGCCTCAATTCGCTGTACATGGCCGATGGCGCAACTATCTATCTCGAAGGATGTGACGTCGCGAAAGGGGAAGTCGGCCGCAAGTATGTGGCCCAGATCGGACGAATCTTTTTCGGCGAGAAGAAATCAGGTTACATCAAGGGCAATACGTGTATGGCCCACGGCCTCATGGGCGTAGAGATGTCCGAGTGCGATCCGCGCACGCTCCGCTGGCCCGGCGACTTGAAGGACGCCTTAAGTAAATAGCAACTGCGAGTTTCAATCTATGAGCACATTTCCCGGATCACCAAAAACACAAAAGGGCGCGATCGTCGGGCTCGATCCTTTTAATCCGCTCGCCAGCGTGATCGTGTTTCAGTACAACCCCGACACGCTCACGCGCACGCTCACGGCGCAGACCGCAGGCGGAAATGCGGCCCAAGGTGAGGCGTTGAGGTTGAAAGGACCACCACAGGAGACCATCACAGTCAACGTCGAGATCGACGCCGCCGATCAACTCGAAAGAGCAGACGGGATCGCGACGTCGATGGGGCTGTATCCAACTCTCTCGTCGCTGGAGATGTTGCTTTATCCGAAGTCGGCGCTGGTCATCGCGAACGAAGTGTTGGCGAACGTCGGCGTTATCGAAATCATTCCACCCGAAGCGCCGCTGACGCTTTTTGTCTGGGGAATCAAGCGCGTCGTGCCGGTCCGGTTGACGACGTTCAGCATCACGGAAGAAGCATTCGATCCCAACCTGAACCCGATTCGCGCCAAGGTCAATCTCGGATTGCGCGTGCTCAACTACCAGGATCTCGGGCTGCTGAGTCCCGGCGGCGCGTTGTTTATGGTCCATCAGGTGATGAAAGAAGTGATGGCGACAGTCGGCGGCGTCGGCTCGATCTCCACGTCGGTTTCCGCTTCTTTCAAAGTCGGTTAGAGGAAGAATCATGTTCGATACCACCAGCAGATACTTTTCGATCGCGACTACCACGATCGCCGTGCCCGATCCCGACGGCGGCACGCGCGAACTGCGTTATATCAAACGGCGCATCATTCCCGCCGGCGAGAGTATGACCACGCTGCTCGAACACACGTTCGTCGAAGGTGAGCGGCTGGACATGATCACGGCGAGATACCTGGGCGACCCGACGCAGTTCTGGCGCGTTTGTGACGCGAACAACGTGATGGAACCCGAGGAACTGGAAGAAGTGAATCGTCCAATCAAGATCGCGATGCCGAACATTTAAACAAGATGCTTACGAGCCAACTCGGAATTCGAATGATTCTCCTCCTGGGCCAGGCAGTGCCGCTGCCGGCGCCCCGTGAAGTACTGGAGTCGCTGACCAACGTGCAGGTCACGAACGATTCACAGAGCGGCGACGGTTTTCAGATCACCTTCATGCTCAGCAGAACGCAGCCGACGGATTACAGCCTGCTGCAAAGCGGCGTGCTCGCTCCTTCGACGCGAGTGATCATCGGAGTGCTGTTGGGTGTGACTCCGGAGGTGTTGATCGACGGCATCATTACTCATCACCAGCATGCGCCGAGCGACGATCCCTCCCAAAGCACGCTGACAGTCACCGGTAAAGACGTGAGTGTAATGCTCGATCTCGAAGAGAAGAATGAGCAGTATCAAAACCAACCCGATTTCCTGATCGCAACGCAGTTAATTGCGAGATACGCGCAATACGGTTTGGTGCCCACGATCACGCCGACCACCGACGTACCGATCATGCTGCAACGCATTCCGCGTCAGAACGAAACCGATCTGAGATTCATTCAGCGCATGGCCCAACGCAACGGTTTCGTCTTTTACGTCGAGCCGATCACGTTTGGCCTCAACAAAGCCTACTGGGGACCGGAGAATCGCCTCGGTATACCACAACCGAAACTGACGATGGGCCAGGGTGCTTCGGGAAATCTGAAGTCGTTGCACTTCACGCAGGACGCGTTGGCGCCCGTAGGTACGCGGGGAACTTTCGTCGAGCCGATCACCAAGACCGCAATTCCGATTCCGCCATTGCCGTCTCTGCGCATACCGCCGCTGGCGATGTCGCCGGTGCAGGCGATGCGCACGGTGCTGATGCGCGACACTTCAAACCAGAATCCGGCGACGGCTGCGACGTCAGCATTGGCCCAGGCCACAAATGCACCCGACGCGGTCCAGGGCACAGGCGAGATCGACAGCGTTCGTTACGGTAACGTGCTGCGCGCTCGCAAGCTGGTCAACATCCGCGGTGCCGGTCTTTCGTATGACGGGACTTTTTACGTCAAAAGCGTCACGCACACGATTACGCGCGGCAGCTACAAACAGAGCTTCTCAGTGAGCAGAGAGGGAACGGGCTCGTTATTGCCCGTCGTCGCACCATGAGCACCCAGTTCTTCGGAAAGTATCGAGGCACAGTTACCGACATACAGGATCCGCTGATGACCGGACGGATTAAAGCGAAAGTGCCGGACGTGATGGGCGACCAGGAAAGTGGGTGGGCCATGGCGTGCGCTCCGTTCGGCGGCAGCGGCATGGGTTTCTTTGCGCTGCCGAAAGTCGGCGCCGGTGTTTGGATCGAATTCGAGCACGGCGATCCGGATTATCCGATTTGGACCGGTTGCTGGTTTGGATCGGTGGCTGAGATGCCGAGCGATCTGCTCGCGCCGCCATATAAAAAGGTCATGCTAAAGACCGAAGGCGGGCACAGCATCATCGTCGACGACACTCCGGGAATCGGAGGCATCACGCTGCAAACTTCGGGTGGACAGAAGATCGTGATGAATGCGACCGGAATCGAGATCGATAACGGTATGGGCGGGAAGATCAAGATGACTGGACCACAGGTTTCTGTTAACGACGGCGCGCTGGAGGTGATTTGAAGATGCCGGGATTTCTTTTACACATGGGAGCCACAGTTCTCTGTGCGCACGCCGGACAGGCGCAACCGACTGCGCCGAATCCGCGCGTGAAAGTCGGCGGCCAGCCGGTCGTCACGTTACCGACCGTTTACACGGTTGCGGGTTGCACGATGCCGCCGCCGCCGGCGGGCAATGGTCCATGCGTTACTGCGCAATTCATGACGAGCGCCACTCGCGTGCGAGTCGGAGGTCAACCAGTCCTGCTGCAGGACAGTCAAGCGACCTGTGTGCCCACCGGCACGCCGCTGACGATCGCAGTGACGCAAGTGCGAGTGAAGGGACAGTGAAGTCATGCAGGTTGATTATCCATTCGACTTCGACACCAGAGGTCGCACTGCCGATACGACCGACGACGAGCACATCCGCGACTTGATCGAACAGGTGCTCTTCACGACACCCGGCGAGCGCGTGAATCGACCGACGTTTGGCAGCGGCGTGCTTCAGTTGATCTTTGCGCCGAATAGCGAAGCTCTCGCGTCCGCGACCCAAATGACCGTGCAAGGTGCGCTGCAACAATGGCTCGGCGACTTGATCCAGGTTGAAGCCGTCGACGTGCAAAGTGACGACGCAAAACTTCAAGTAGTCGTGCAATACACCGTGCGCCTCAATCAGAAACGCCAGGTGGCCCAATTCACGCGCCAGGGACTGATTCAATGATCTACTTTTGCTGCGATGAAAGACGCCGGCAGTTGGTAAGCGACCCCGCGAGTCAGCTTAACGGCATCGACTTTCTCGAAGTCCTCGACACGGAAGCGCAGAACCACGCTGACCGGCAGCGCTGGCTATTCGTGCATTTCCTGAAAGACCTGACGCCGAATCAACTCAACGAAAACAATATTCTGATCGAAGGCGGCGAGCGCATCCGCGGTATCAAAGCCATCCAGACATTCATCGGCGGCAATCAACCTGACGGCGTGGTCCAACCCGACAACGTGCTGACCGTGGAGGTCAATCAAACGGGTGACTATTCGATCTATCGTTTGCGCCTGGTCCAGGACGCTCAGCACGCGGGTGGAACGGGCATCGCCGGAGAACCACCGCCCGGCATGGACCCCGTACTGTCGCTGGTCGAGTTTTCCTTCAAGATTGAGTGTCCCAGCGATTTTGATTGCGCGCCCGAACGCGTTTGCCCGCCGGAAGAAATCGCCGAGCCCGAAATCGATTACCTCGCAAAGGACTACAACAGCTTTCGCCAGTTGATGCTCGACCGCATGTCGGTGGTGATGCCGGAGTGGAGAGAGCGTAACGCCGCGGATCAAGGCATCGCGTTGGTTGAGCTGCTGGCGTACGTCGGCGATCACCTCAGTTATCAGCAGGACGCGATCGCCACCGAAGCTTATCTCGACACGGCGCGTCGCCGCGTGTCGGTTCGACGTCACGCGTTGCTGGTCGACTACTTCATGCACGACGGGTGCAACGCGCGCACGTGGATGCACTTCGACGTTAACGCCGACAATGTCAAGGTGAAGAAGGGAACGCGCGTCATTACGCGTGTCGCCGGACTAACGCCGGTTATCAACACGCAGGTCGATACCGAACAAATGCGCCGGGTTGAGAGCACGCGCACTGAAAGCTTCGAAACGATGCACGACGCGGTCTTGTTCAAGGACCACAATCGGATCGACTTTTACACCTGGGCCGAAGAGCGATGTTGTTTGCCCGCGGGCGCGACCATGGCGACGCTCAAGGGCAATCTTCCAAATTTAAACGTCGGCGACGTCCTGGTCTTTGAAGAGCTAATCGGACCGGAGACCGGCGACAGTGCAGACGCGGATCCCGCTCATCGTCACGCCGTTCGGCTCACAAAAATAAATCGCGAGGTGAAGGTCAAGGCCGGCCCGGCCCAACCGCTGACTGATCCATTGACTAAAGAGCCGCTGGTTGAGATCGAGTGGCACAACGACGATGCGCTTCCGTTCCCGTTTTGCATCTCGGCCCTCACCGACGCGGGCTATCGAGACGGCGTCAGCGTGGCGCGCGGCAACATCGTGCTCGCCGACCACGGACGCAAAGTCACCGAAGAATTAGGAGCGCCACTGCCGCCGGACGAATCATTGGCGACCGTAACCGGCACGCCCGGCGATTGCTGCGAACCGGATCACGGCACAGCGGTGCCGCCGCGCTTTCAGCCCCGCCTTTCACAACAACCGGTGACGCAAGCAGCGCCGCTGCGTCTGAAACCGGTGACCAGCTCGAAAACACAGCTCAATCGCGATTCTGATGCGTCAGCCTCAGCGGTGTACCGGTGGGAAATGCGCGACGTGCTTCCCGCGATCACGCTGTTGGACGACGACGGCCGGCCCTGGCATCCGCAACGCGATCTGCTTTCGAGCGACGACTTCGCAAAGGAGTTTGTCGCTGAAGTTGATGACGACGGTTTCGCAACCCTGCGCTTCGGCGACGATCATCACGGCTTACGCCCGGATCCGAACGTGGGCATCGCTGCGATTTATCGCGTCGGCAACGGCAAGAGCGGGAACGTGGGCGCTGAGTCGCTGGTCCATTTGATCGCCGATGTTCCGATCGCCGGCATCATCGCCTTGCGCAATCCGATCGCGGCGCGTGGTGGCGCCGACGCAGAAACGATCGAGCATGTCCGCCGTGTCGCGCCAGACGCGTTTCGTATCCAGGAGCGGGCGGTAACTCCGGAAGATTATGTCGAAGTCGCGCGCCGGCATCGCGAGGTGCAGAACGCAGCCGCTACCGTGCGTTGGACCGGCAGTTGGCGAACCATCTTTCTGACGATCGACAGACTCGGGGGGCGTCCAGTCGATGCCGATTTCGAGCAGGACATGCGTCGTCATCTCGAGCGATATCGCATGGCGGGACACGACGTGGAGATCGATAGTCCGCGGTTCGTCGCGTTGGAAATTGAGATAAACGTTTGCGTCAAACCTGAATATTTTCGCGCTGACGTCGAGGCCGAGTTGTTGCGCGTCTTCAGCAATCAGACGCAGCCCGACGGCCGTCGCGGGGTCTTCCACCCCGACAACTTCAGTTTTGGACAACCGGTTTACCTCAGCACTCTTTACGCCGCGGCGCAGAAGGTTGAGGGCGTGCGTTTCGTGACCATCACGACGTTTCGCCGGCTGGGCACGAAGAGCAAGAAAGAGCTCGACGAAGGCGTGTTGAATCTCGGGCGGCTCGAAGTCGCCAGGCTGGACAACAATCCGAATTTCGCCGAACGAGGTGTGTTTCGGTTGACGATGGAGGGTGGCAAATGACGGCGCCGGCCCAACCCCTGGTGACGCTCAGCAATTGCGGTTGTTGCGAAGGCATCGCAGTTGAAACTCCGATGGCGATTGCCAATCGTCCCGGTCTGTCGGCGATCGCTTATCGAGTCGGCACGCACTCGCGATTCAAGGCCAGCATGATCGCGCAACTGTCAGCCGCAGGTCTGCCGGAACTGCGCAAACTGCGAACACGCGATGATGATGACTTCACGATCGCGTTGCTGGACTCCTGGGCGCTGGTTTGCGACGTGCTGACGTTCTACCAGGAACGCATCGCAAACGAATCTTACCTCCTGACCGCGACCGAGCGCCGTTCGATCATCAATCTCGCGCGCTTGATTGGATACAAGTTGCGGCCCGGCGTGGCGGCCAGCACCTGGCTCGCGTTCACGCTCGAAACAGGCGCCGGCTCGCCGCCATCCGTGACGCTCGATAAGCGCGCCAAGGTTCAGAGTGTTCCCGGACCAGGCGAAAAACCGCAGACGTTCGAGACGATCGAGACGATCGAAACGCGCGGCGAATGGAACGAGATCCGACCGCGTTTGACGAAGCTGATCTTTCCTGCATTTCGGCGACACTCAGGCGTATCTTCAGGGTGTTACCACAAAACTCAAGCCCGGCGATCCTTTGTTGGTCGTGGGCGCTGAGCGCGCTGCAAACATCAATAACGAGAACTGGGAGATCCGCCGCGTCGCAGCGGTCGTGGCTGACGCGGACAACAATCGCACGCTGGTGCGCTGGTCCGAACCTTTAGGCAGCGACATCCCTCACGTAGATCCGCCAAAAGATGGACCAACGTTTTTTGCGCTGCGAACGCGCACTTCGATCTTCGGATTCAATGCACCGCTTTGGAAACAATTGCCGGCCGGGCTGCGTGTCGGTGAAGTTATTCCTCCGCACGGTACCGTCGACCACTGGCACTTTTGAAGCTGGTGCGTACGCCGGCCGCGAAAACAAATGGGCCGACCTTCGGTTCACCGCCGGGACAAAGGCGATCAACCTTGATTCGGTCTACAACCAGATCATACTGAACAGTTGGATCGTGCTAACGAAACCGTCAACCACATCCGACGACGCCAAGACCACGTTTCCAGCTTACGCCGAACTCTATCGCGTAAAGAAAGTGGGCGAGGAAGCCAAAGCCGACTTCAACATCAGCGCCAAAACCACACGCGTTGAGATCTCCGGCGAGAACATCGAGAAGTTCGCGCCGCGCGACACGACCGTTAACGGCGAGAGCGAAGAGCTGCCGTTGGCTGAGACGCCAATCACCGAACCGGTATGGAAAGACAGCATCGAGCTAAACAACCTCATCACACCATTGGCTGCGGATCGAAACATCATCGTCACCGGTCGTCGCTTGCGCGTGCGCATCGAAAAAATGGCCAACAAGGTTTCGCTCGTTCCGCTCGACGATCTCATATCCCCGCGCGTGCTCGAGCCGGGCAGTGAACTGATCGTTCTCGGACTGCCCGCCGTTTCTCCGCAAGGATCCAACAAGACGCGTTGGCACCTGATGGACCAGGACGGACTGGAAGGTCACGTCGATGCGCCCAACGGAAAAGTCACTCTCGTCTCGTCGAATGAAAAAGACGACAAAGTGAGCGAAGTTGCGACGATCAAAAGCACGGAGCAAGCGGAAGACTTAACTCATTCGCGCCTGATCCTGACCACCAACCTCACGAACGTATTCGATCGACCAACAGTCACAATCAACGCCAACGTGGCCCTCGCAACTCATGGTGAAACGGTCGCGGACGAAGTGCTCGGCAGCGGTGATGCCGGTCAATCGTATCAACGCTTCGCGTTGCGAAACCCGCAGTTGACCTACACCAGCGCCGACACGCCGAGCGGTGGCGAGAGCACGCTCGAAGTCCGCGTCAACGACCTGAAGTGGGAGGAAGTGCCGACGTTGTTCGGTCGTGGACCACGCGAACGAATCTACATAACGCAAACCGACGACGATCAGAAGACGACGGTCAAGTTCGGCGACGGAACTACCGGTGCGCGCCTGCCGATGGGCCGCGAGAACGTGAAAGCAACGTATCGCAAAGGCATCGGATTGGAAGGGTTGGTGAAGGCGGCTCAACTCAGCCTGCTCATGACCAGACCTCTCGGCCTGAAAGGCGTGCTTAATCCGCTGGCCGCCACCGGCGCGCAGGATCCGCAGGTTTTGGCAGACGCGCGAACCAACTCACCGCTGACAGTCCTGACGCTCGATCGAATCGTATCGCTGACCGACTACCAGGACTTCGCGCGCACCTTCTCAGGCATTGCCAAAGCGCTGGCGACGTGGACCTGGAACCAGCACACGCGCGGCGTCTACATCACGGTCGCCGGCATTGACGGCGCAGACGTCGATCAGAAACTTCACGACACGCTGCTTTCCGCCGTTCTGAAATTCGCAGGGCCATACGTTCCGGTAACGATCCAGTCGTACCGTCCTGTGACTTTCAAAGTTACCGCCGACCTGAAGATCGACGCGGCTTATAAGAAGGAAAAAGTCCTGGCCGCGGTCGAGAGCGCTTTGCGCACGAATTTCTCTTTCGCGGCGCGCACGTTTGGACAACCGGTGACGTTGAGTGAAGTCGTTTCGGCGATGCAGAACGTCGATGGAGTGGTCGCCGTCGACGTCAACAAGCTGTTTCGAACCGGTGACCTCGAGACCTTGAATGCACTATTGCCGGCTGCTGCACCGCGGCCGGGTGACGATGCAAGCGTACTGAGTGCGGAGTTGTTGACGTTGGATCGCGCGCCGCTGCAACTGGGAGACATGCCGTGACCTTCGACGCTAAAAAACTTTATGAGTTGTTGCCGGCGATCTATCGCATTCGCGATGCCGAGCGCGTGTCGGATCCGGCAGATGTGCCGCCTCTCCAGGCTTTGCTCACGATCATTTCTCAGCAAGCGCGAGTGGTTGAAGAGAACCTGGCCCAACTTTACGACGATCAGTTTGTCGAAACTTGCGCGCCGTGGGTGCTGCCATATCTCGGCGATCTGATCGGAATCACAGGTTTGCCAAGCACGGGTTTGGAAGCGCTCAATCCGCGCGCCGAAGTCGGACACACGATTGGTTATCGCCGTCGCAAAGGCACCGCGGCGATGCTCGAGCAGTTAGCGCGCGAAGTGACGAACTGGCCCGCGCGCGCAGTTGAGTTCTTTCAACTGCTGGCGACGACGCAATACATGAATCACGTGCGCCCCGAAAACCAAAGCTTCATCAGCATTCGCGGCGCCGAACGACTCGAGTATGTCAACGGCGCGTTCGAACATACGGCGACAGGTGCGCCGGACCTAACGCATTTCGCCGACGTGCGGCGCATTGAGCCACGCCGCGGTCGTTACAACATTCCGAATATCGGCATCTTCCTCTGGCGGCTGCGCGAGTTTCCGCTCACTCGCACTCCGGTGGTTCCCGCGGCAAAAGATCCGCAGCGGCTTTTCTTTTTTAATCCGCTTGGCTGCGATATGCCGCTGTTCAATTTGCCGGTGACGGAAGAGCAGGTGACGCATCTCGCCGAACCGATAAACGTCTCGGATCGCATTCGACGGCGCGTACTCAGATCAGATCTCGAGAGTTATTACGGCGACGGCAAGAGCATCCTGCTCGAACTGCCCGGCGCGAACACCACCATACCGCCAACCGAAGTTCCTATCAGCGACGTCATCGTTTGCGATCTGACTGATTGGGCCAACCTGCCGAAGAACGGCAAAGTAGCAATCGATCCGGTGCTCGGCAGGATTGCCTTCGCCGACGCTCAAACCGAGCCGCCACTCGCGACTTTTTATTACGGCCTCAGCGCGCCGGTCGGAGGCGGCGAGTACAACCGGCTCGGATCATTCGCAACGCGTCGCACCGAAGTGCTCGACGAACACGGCGTCCCGATCGTGAAACAGGTTGCTAACGCCTTTGTCCAGGACGCCCCGCCGAACCTCAAGACGAACATTACCGACGCGCTGGCGGACCTGACTGTGAGAGGCGGCGCCGTCGAGATTCTGAACAGCGGCCGCTACGAGGAAGACGTGTCGATCGACGCTACTGGCCGGCGCGTTGTCGTTCGCGCTGCGGACAAGTCTCGCCCGACCGTTGTCTTGCAGACCACGAATCTCGAGATCACAGGCGGCAAGAATGATGAAGTGATTCTCGACGGACTCTTGATCGTCAACGGAACGATTAGAGTTTCAGGTCAGTTGGGCCGGCTGATTATTCGTCACTGCACTGTTGTTCCCGGCCTGACGTTGAACGAGAACGGCAAACCGCAGAAGCCGAAATCACCGGCGCTGATAATCAAGTCGTCAAACGCGCGAGTCGAGATCGATCATTCGATCATCGGCGCGATTCAAGCGTCGCCGGATGCGGAAGTAACCATCACCGATAGCATCGTCGACGCCACAGACAAAACTAACTCGGCGTATCGAGGTCTTCAGAAACTCGTCAGTTTCGGCGCGCCGCTGCGGATCATAAACAGCACCGTGATTGGTCAGGTCCGCACGCGCATTCTGCACCTCGCGTCGAACACGATCTTCCTGGCTGCGTTTGCGGACAAAGCGGATAAAGCGAGCCTGACCGCTCCCATCCTCGCGGAGCGGCGTCAGGAAGGTTGCGTTCGCTTTTCTTATGTGTCACCCGAAGCGAAGGTACCCGTTCGTTATCATTGTCAGCCTGAGTCAGATGCTTCACTGATCCGGCCACAGTTCAGCTCAACTCATTTCAACGATCCGGCCTATTGCCAACTCAACGCGTTTGGTCCATGCGAAATCCGCAAGGGCGCCGACGACGAGGCGGAGATGGGTGCTTTTCACGATCTCTATGAACCTCAGCGCGAGACGCATTTGCGCGCGCGCCTCAACGAATATCTTCGCTTCGGCCTGGAAGCCGGAATCTTTTACGTCACCTAGAAAAGGGAAAAGGAGCTCCCCCTCAAATGAAGAGCGATTACAGTCGTACTACCTTCGATCCTCGCAAGCACTTCAGCAGCGTGCGCATGCAGCAAGGCCGCGTCCAGGTTGATGCTGATTCAAACGAAGAGATTGACATCATAAATCATCGCGTCGAAGTGGAAGCCATTGACGTCATTGGCGTGTGCGGCGCGCCGATGCATTTCCCGGCTTTTCACATCGTCGCCGATCTCAATCCCGGACCCGATCCGAAGATTAGCCACCTGTCGGAGGAAGAGCGAAACCTGCCGGAAAACAAGGTGCTGCCGGCCGGGTTTAAGGTTCCGGACTTTTTGATCAGCGCTGGACGTTACTACGTCGATGGGATCCTGTGCGAGAACGACCGTCTGACCTCTTATTTGAACCAGCCGGATTTGCCTGGCGCCACTGCGCTACAAGACGTGGGTTGGTACGTGGTCTATCTCGATGTTTGGCTGCGACTGTTAACGGCGCTTGACGATCCTTCAATTCGTGAAGTCGCTCTCGGTGGTCCAGACACTGCCACACGCGAAAAAACGATCTGGCAAGTTAAATACTGGTTCGCGGGGACCAACCCGATCAATTGCGGGACGGAACTCGACGCGCTCAAGAAACTGATTGCGCCGAGTGACGGCCAGATGAGTGCGCAGACCAAGCCAGCGCAAATACCTCAAGACCCCTGCATCGTACCTCCCGGCGCGGGATACACGGGGCTCGAAAACCAGTTTTATCGAGTCGAGATTCATGACGGCGGTGACGCCATCGATGTGACGAGCGCGGTCGGCGTGACGCTTGCCACGCGCGTGCCCAATCACAACGATCAGATCAGCGTTACAGGCACTTGGACAAAAGGGCAGGCGATCGAGATCTTTTCAAACAAAGCCGGCGACGATCCGATGAACGGTACGCTCGCCTATATCACTGAGAATCCCGTCGCGGACGGCGGCAATAAGATCCTGACGCTGGATATCGACGTTTCACAGATCACGCTCGACGAGTTACGCGTGCGTCCTGCCAAGGCAACTTACAAATGGTCGCGTGATAACGGATCGATCGTCACGTCGATTCTGAGCATCACGGGAAAGGACGTAACCGTTCACGATCTCGGGCGCGACGACGTTCTGGGATTCAAACCGGGTCAGTGGGTTGAAATCAGCGACGATCGACTGGAGCTCACCGGCCTGCCGGGACAGTTGGCCCAGATCGCCTTCATCGATACGGCCATCAATAAGATCACTCTGAACGCCACGCCGTCGCTGGTGGTCAACGCGAATCTTCATCCGAAGCTGCGACGTTGGGAAGGCATCGGCGCGGTCAAGTTTCACCCCGACAACGCGGTGGACCACTTTGTCGATCTCGAGAGCGGCGTTCAGGTTCGCTTCTTCAAGGGCACGTTTAAAAACGGCGACTATTGGAACTTTCCCGCGCGCACGGCGACCGCCGACACGCAATCGGGAAATATCGAATGGCCGCGCCTTGCGAACAAAGCTGTTCCGCAGTTGCCATTCGGAATCAAGCATCACTTTTGCCGTTTGGCGGTCCTGCACTGGGACGGCACGAAGTTCGACGCCATTCAGGATTGCCGCAATCTGTTCCCGCCTATCACAGAACTGACGAGTCTGTTTTACCTGAGCGGCGAGAACCAGGAAGCAATGCCTGATCTGCTGCTACCGCCGGCGACTCTCCTCCCGTTACCGCGACCGTTGGCTGTCGGAGTCGCAAACGGAGAAATTCCGGTACCGAACGCCGAGGTTCGCTTCGAGATAACGATCGGCAACGGACAACTTGTGCCTGTTGGACCAGTCGGAACATTCAATCAGGTCAGTCCAAAGATTCTTTACGTGTTGACCGATCAAAACGGTCTCGCGATATGTAACTGGCAAATCGACTCGGCGACGCAGACGCAGCAGATGAGAGCGACGCTGCAAGCTGTTACAGACCTCGCCGATATCACGGACAAGCCGGTGCATCTGCCGGTTACTTTCACGGCGAATCTCAGCGTCGCCAGTCAGGTCGCGTACAAGCCTCCGTGTGCTCCGTTCAATGCAGACAAAACAGTTCAAAGCGCGCTCGAACGTTTGACCAGCCTGATTAGCCTCTACGAAGTCAGTGGAAATAATCAGGTGGTGATGCCGGGCGAAACACTGAAGGATCTCGTGGTACGCGCGGCGAATCGCTGCGGCCCTGTTGCCGGTCAACAAGTTCGGTTCGAGGTTGTGTCTGGAGGAGGTACGGTGAACGGCGCTGCTACGGCGACAGTACCTACCAACGCTCAGGGATTGGCATCGGTTGTTTGGAAGCCCGATCCTCCGAATGCCAACGACAAACCGGCGCCGGACGATCTCTATCAGGAAGTGCGGGCTACCCTGGTGCCGGACACGTCGCCGCCGTCAACACAGCCGATGGCTGTGCTGTTCACCTGCACGCTGATCACTGCGAAGCGTGTCTTTTACGATCCAGCCAAGTGCCCCGCGCTGCAGGGTGACAATGTCAACAACGTGCAGGACGCCATCGATCACCTTTGCCAGGAGCATGGCGGAGGTTGTGACATAACGGTCGGCAAGGGCGGACAGTTTGAAAGACTGGATGAGGCGCTCAAGTCGCTCCTCTCAACTGATCGAATCGACATCTGCATCTGTTTGCTGGCCGGGGACCATCAACTGCCTACGATAGTGGCCAAAGCCACTGCGAGGCAGCGAGTGAAAATCGTGGGATGCGGGCGTGGAACACGACTGATTTTTCAGGCCACTCCGGCTATAACCAGGTTCAGCATGTCGTCTTTCACTTCTTTTGTCCTGCGAGACGTCGAAGTGTTCGGAGACAACCTGCGGATCGAAATCGTCGATTGCGACACCGTTGCAGTTGAGGGTTGTCACCTGACGCAGACGAATCAAAGTACTTCTTTCATCAATATTCAAAACGCCGACTCGATCCGGTTTTCGGGAAACACCGTGAACGCGCGGACACTCAGTCCGGTCGGCCCAACGCCGGGCCGGATATTCGCGAACTCCCCCGAGCTTGCTGCCTTGTTTAATGCGCCGGACACGGAGTTTCAGGCGAGATCTTTGGCGACGGCTACCAGACTGGTCAGTCTACCGCAACCGGTTCTAGTGCAGACGATTGCTCAGATTCAGGGAGTAATTACTTCGGCAGGACTTTCCGCCGATAAAGTCAGATCCATTCAAAGTCTTACGCGCAGTTTGACCTTAATTCCGCCCAACCCGGGTCTCGTTCAGGCGAATCTGCTCGACATTCGGGCCGCGTTTCAAGTGTCGCCGGGCGTTGCTTTGGTGATCGCGGACGCTGAGGCCAACACGTGGATTTCGAATAACGAAATCAACGGCATCGTGGGCCTGTACGGCGATCCCGGACCTGCAAAATTTACCGCCAGACAATATGAAGCTCATCGGCACAGCGTTGAAGGCAGGTAGAGTGACCTTTGTGTCGTCGCAGTCGGAGTTGCATGTCAGTAACAACAGGCTCTATCGCATCGCTCTGTCGGCGCCCGTGAAGGACAAACTGCGGAATATAGCCGCCGGCGCGGGTGGCGCCATTCCACTTGAAAACCTCTACCAGAGATCGTTTATCAGTGACAACGAATTCCTCGGAACCGACAACGAATTCGCGATGGAACACGTGTCAATGAATGCAGACAGTTTTGAGAGAGAGGCAGGAGATGCAGGGAATGTGATCGCGCGGTTCGCGATTTATGTCGGGAACTTTTCGACCGACGACATTCGACTTTTTAACGCTTCGGTGGTAAACCAAAAAGCTGCGAACCTGAATATCAACATTGTAGACATGTAGGCACCGAATATCGCTTCGTCGCTTCGTCGTATGAAAAAACTGTCTGAGTGGTGTCCTCCCCACCACTGGCCTCGAATTACCGCCATCGAAATGCATACCGGTGGTGAACCGCTGCGCGTCATCGTCGATGGTCTACCGCCAATTGAGGGGCAGACCGTGTTGGAAAAGCGGCGTTACTTCCGCGAACACTACGACCATCTGCGACGCGGTTTGATGTGGGAACCACGCGGCCACGCCGATATGTATGGAGCCGTCATCACTCCATCCGCCGACGCTGACTTTGATGTCTTCTTTCTTCACAATGAAGGCTACAGCACGATGTGCGGCCACGCGATCATCGCGCTCACAAAACTCGCGATCGAGACGAATCTCGTCGATAAAAATGAAGTAGCCATCAATGTTCCTGCTGGTCGGATTCTGGCCCGCGCTGTCGTTTCCGAAGGCCATGTTTTGGAAACGTCGTTTCGCAACGTCCCGTCCTTTCTTTACCTTCGCGATCAGCACGTCGACGTGGACGGGATTGGTCGAGTGCAATTTGATGTCGCATACGGCGGTGCGTTCTATGCGTTCGTCACTGCTGAAGAAGTTGGGCTGGAACTCGGTTCGGAAAACGCGTCTCGTCTCATTGATTGCGGCCGCAGAATCAAGAATGCGGTGATGTCTGAGTTCTCGATTACGCATCCGGTCGAACCGGATCTGAGTTTTCTCTACGGCACGATCTTCACTGGACCAGCGCGGGATCCAACACTCCACAGCCGTAACGTCTGCATTTTCGCTGACGGCGAGCTTGATCGATCGTCGACGGGCAGTGGCGTGAGTGCACGCGCGGCGTTGCACTTCGCGAAGGGAGAGTTGGGTCTCAATGAACGTGTCACGATCGAGAGCATCATCGGCAGTACGATGTCGGTTGAGGTTGTGGAGGTCACGAAGTTTGGACAGTATGACGCGGTGATACCGGAGGTCAGCGGCACCGCTTCGATTACCGGTCGCAACGAGTTCTATTTCGATCCCGAAGATCCGTATTCAAACGGATTCATTCTCAGGTAAGATGATCCTGCTCTATAGATGCTCGTAGATGTTGCCCAGGGATACAAACTCGCCTTTCAAAACTTAATAGGAATCTCAAGCGTCCTTTCTCGGAATGCCACTTAGTGAAGGTATAAAACTGGGGCGTTACGAAATCCGCGCACACATCGGCACGGGTGGAATGGGCCAGGTGTACCTCGCGCAGGACACGAGCGAGTTGGACCGCACTGTGGCGATCAAACTCTTGCCTGCCGCAGTCGCCGCCGATCCGAAGTGGATGCAGCGCTTCATCCGTGAAGCAAGAACAGTCTCCGGTCTCAATCATCCGAACGTTCTGACGATCTACGAGTTTGGAGTGCACGAATCAACACGTTTCATGGCGATGGAATATGTTGACGGCGTCACGCTGCGCGAGCACTTGAACGCGACCCGTTTGAATCTTCACGAAGTGCTGGAGATCGGCGATGCAGGTCGCCGCGGCCCTGAATGCAGCGCACGAAGCGCACGTCATCCATCGCGACATCAAGCCTGAAAACATCATGCTGCGCCGGCGCGACGGCATCGTTAAGGTGCTCGACTTCGGTTTGGCGAAGCCCGTCAAGCAGGAGGAGATTCCGCCGGACGGCTCGCTGCTTCACACAGAGACAGGCATTGTGATGGGGACTGTGAGTTACATGTCTCCCGAGCAATCGCTCGCGCTGAAGACTCTCGACTATCGCACTGACATCTGGAGTTTGGGTGTGGTGCTCTATGAAATGGTCGCCGGGCGCGTACCTTTTGAAGGCAAGAGATCTGTTGGACGCAGATAGTCGCCATTCAAGAGGAACCTCACACGCCGCTTTCAAAGGTGGTTGAGCACGTACCGCAAGCAGTTGGAACGCATCATCGACAAGGCGCTGGCAAAGAATCCGAACGAACGGTATCAAACGGCGACCGACATGTTGGTCGACATGCGAAACCTCAAGCGTCAACTGGAGAACGCAGGCCGAGCACGATCGCACCGCGCATTTTCGATCAACGCCATGATCGGACAGGGAGACGGTCAAAACGTGCCGCGACGGATATCGGGAGCGACTGCCACCACCGAACAAAGCGGGCACCTATCCGGTTTCGAGCGCAGAGTACATCGTCAATCAAGTCAAGCTGCATAAGCGCGGTGCGTTAATGATTGCGGGAGTGTTGGCTGCTTGCCGCGCTAGCGCGGCGTTGTTTTGGTATTTCAAGACACAAGCGCGTTGCGCTCCTGACCGACAAAGACACCATTCTCCTCAGCGAATTCGAGAACAAAACCGGCGAAGAAGTCTTTGATCGCACGCTGCGGCAGGGTCTGGTCGTGCAGTTACAGCAGTCGCCGTTTCTCGACATCTTTCCCGAAACGCGCACGCGCGCAACTTTGCAACTCATGAGTCTTTCGCCTGACGAGCGTGTCACTCGCGAGCGGGCGCGCGAGATCTGTCAGCGGCAGGGATTGAAAGCGTTCATCGCCGGCACGATCGTCAAGTTTGAGCGAAATTATTCGATCACGCTCGAAGCGCTCAACGGGCAAACCGGCGATCAACTGGCGCTGGTCCAGGTGGAAGCTGAAGGCAAGGACCAAGTGCTCAAAGCTCTCTCGCGTGCGGCCACAGAGTTACGCGAGAAACTCGGCGAGTCGTTGAGTTCGATCCAGAAGTTTGACGCGAAGTTGGAAGTTACCACTTCATCGCTCGAAGCGTTGAAAGAGTACGCGCTCGGAAGAGCTGAACAAGACAGAGGACAATTCTTCAAAGCGATCGAGTTTTATAAACGCGCGACTGAAATGGATCCGAACTTCGCTGTAGCCTGGCTGGGACTTGCACTCCAGTACTCCAACACGAGCCAGCCGGGACTGGCCGCGGAGTGTTTGTCTAAGGCATTCGAGTTGAGTGATCGCGTTAGTGAAGACGAGCGCGCGCGCATCACCTATTTCTACTACCAGATCGTCACCGGCGAACTGGAGAAGGCGATCGAGGCTCAGGAAGCGTATGTGCGCAATTATCCTCGTGAAGCTCGTGGGCCGGGCAATCTGGGAAACCTCTATTCGATCACCGGTCAATTCGATAAAGCAGTAGCCGCCACCAGTCACGCACTGCAACTCAATCCAAACACGACTATCTGGCCCGGAAATCTGGCCGAGGCATTGATCGGACTGAATCGTTTCGACGAAGCGCGAGATGTTTGCCGGCGCGCTTTGTCGCAAAAGTTGGATAGCACGAGTATTCGCGAACGACTTTATGCCGTCGCGTTTGTTAGTGGCGATGAGCAGGCGATGCAGGAGCAGATCACTTGGGCGGCGGGGAAGAACCGATGAATATCGAGCGGTGTACTGGCTGGCACAGTCGTCGTCGTTTAGTGGCAAGTGGCGCGAGTCGAACGAACACTTACGCCGCGCGACGGAACTCGCTCTTCGTGCTGAAGCGAAAGAGGTCGTAGCCGGTTATACCGCGGACCAGGCACTTCGTGCCGCGTGGCTGGGCCAATTCGCGCAATCGTTAACGTTGGCCCAATCGGCGCTGAAGATCGAACGTAATCGCAACGTTCTCACGCGCGCCGCACTCGCTTTCGCGCTCGCCGGTGACGCAGCGAAAGCGCAGCCACTGATTCAGGAGCTCGAGCAGAAGCATCCTAAAGACACGATGGTGAATCAGGTCTGGCTGCCGGAGATCAAAGCGGCCATTGAGTTTCGCAAGAACAATGCGCAGGCGGCGCTCGATCTGTTGGAACCGACGAAACGCTACGAATCTGCTGCCGGCGTTTTCGTCACAAACGTTGCGCAGCATGGTCTATCTGAAACTGGGCCAGGGAGCGCATGCCGCGGCGGAAGCACGCAAGATCCTGGACCATCGTGGTCAAAGTCCGCTTTCGTCGCTGTGGCCGCTGGCGCACCTGACGCTCGCGCGAGCCTCGGCGATGCAACGCAACACCGCCCAGGCACGCAAGTCTTATCAGGATTTCTTTACGCTCTGGAAAGACGCCGACGATGACATTCCGCTCTTGATTGAGGCGAAGAGGGAGTTTCAGAAGTTGAAGTAAAAATGCGAATGCCCTGAATTCGCGCTCGCGTCTTCAGGGCATCCGCAACTCGGGTGTGGGAGTTACCCGACGGCTTAATCTATCGTGGCGGCCACGATCACACGTTCAGGCGTGAAGCTCTTCACTAAACGCATGTCGCGGTAGAGTGATCTTTCTTCCTTTGACTTCATGACTTCCCAGGTCTGGTTGCCGGGTATACAAATCTGCGCGAGAAAGTAACGATTCACCGTATTTGTGAAAAACGAGTTTGCCCTGATTTGTTCTCTCAGAGCCTAACACTCTACGGCCGGCGCGCAACGCTAGCTCACCCTGATTGAGGTTTCTGATTGCGAGAGAACCTCGACCCGCTTCAGACGCTCCATGAGCAGAGATGCGACCCGCAGGGATGGTCTTGTCTCCGACGACGAAATCAAATGGAACGTCTGCGCGAAGACCATACGAAGCTTGGGCGCGAGTGGACACGGCCGCCGCAGCAAACATAGCGACGAGGATTAACGAAATCCATAACGTTTGCTTTTTCATGTTTCCTACCTTTCTGCTTGAGGCAAAGGAGCGGAATCGGGCAACCACGGGCTCCACGGTTGTTTGAGTGATGGTCCGACTACTCCAACATCTGGGCCAGGTGTCCTTAACACCTTTTTGAGCCTTGTCAGCTTTGATTGCGATTGACGTGCCAGAGACGGGGAATGTAAAGAAGACGCAGTTACGTCAGCGCGAGTTAGATCGGTGACGAGGAAGAGTCAACTACGTGTGACACGCGCTATCTGAATAGATAGGTAAAACAAACGTGCTTGTTATTTGAACGCAAACGTGCTCGTCGGCTCATACAGACTCCCAGACTGCGTCCGGTAATGGTTGACCGGTTTCAGCGAAGTGCTTAGCAGCACCAGTTCACTGTCATAGGTTACATGTTGTTCCTGATCGGCGAATCCTTGATCGCTGGTCCACACTTGAACCTCGTGAGTGCCGTTTGCCAACTCGAACAACCGCAGTTGCTCGTACTTTCCCGCGCTCAAGCCGATCCAGAAAACACCCTCGCCACCCATGATCGTAAGGCAATCGACTGGACGCATCTTCAGTCTCATCGCCCGTAAACAGCCACACCCAAGGATAACGAAACTTATCGAGTCGATCGATTGATGCGACGATCTCATCCCAGGTTGGGTTGAACGTCTTCTCGAAATGCCAGTCCTTGCCAGACTCGGCGTATACAACACAGGTTAGACACTTCACCGGCATGCTTCTCTCCTCGCCTCATGCGCATTGTGCCTCATATGAGCAACGTCCTGACAGACGCAGGCGTCCAGTCAATTATTCACGCATGAGACTTACATCCATTCAAGAAGAGATTGGCGACTCAATTCGACTGAGCGCGCGATGTTAATCGATATTCTTGGGAAAGCCTTGATGAAGAGCGTGTCAAAGATATTGAGGCAAAGTGGGCTGCTGAATCGGAAGCACGGATCAAGGCCGTTGACTGAGGAGAATTGTCGACAATAGACGGACTGCCTGCCCTCGGGGATCTTCGCTCGTCTCTTAGGGAATGAAGCAATACCAATTTTACTTCAGCCGCTCTTTACGGGAACTGACGCCGCGGTTATTCAAACTCTTCACGTTCCCGCGAGTTGTCCCACGGATAAGATTCCGAAACGTAGCGCTCAATCACCCATGATTTTATTTGTTGCCTTAAAATGATTGAAATACTGTTTGAGTTTCTGATGTCGCCGTTCTATTTGATATCGTTCCCCGGACGCACTGCTGAGATACGTCTCGAACGTATAAAGTTCTTGATTTGTTCTGGCAAAACCAGCGCCGATCTCCCGCCTCAGCCGTTCCCACAATTTCAATATGAACGTGGAAAACGCTGTTCGCTCTTTTGATGACAACTCTCCTTCGGGGCCGGCGATTTCTTCGTACAAGAGATATATCGCACAGAATGTATGCTCTACTTCGAAGACCGGCAGTTGTTTCCTGAAAGCATGACCAGAGACCATGAAGCGCCGCCGTAATCCTTTTAGACTGAGAGCGAAAGAATGTTAGGTTCTTGCCAGTCGGATGTTCGTATTCGATGAAGAAATCTCGCAAATCCTCGTATCGAGTCCGTGCGAATAATTCCACCTTGGCGCGCCTAAAAGAATTGATGCAAATCTGCGCGCATAGAGTTTCACGCGCATAACGTCGATTCGGAATTGAAAGATTTGTTATGAAAGGTTCTTGCGCAAGTTCATTGAAGACGTAGTCTTTCATCGCGCCGGAAAGCGCATGAAGCTTTTCACCAGTATTTAGCAACAATCCAAACTGTAACCGTAGAAACATCTCCCGCAAGTACTCCTCGTCTGCCTCCTCGATGACGGTAATTTGAAGTTTATAGTTCTTCAGAGTATCCTGCTCGCCATTCAGTTGTGAGAACGTACGAGGCTTCTCATTGATTTCGTAAGCGTATTGATCCCCAAAATAATCCCAAATTGCCCAGAGCCGCTGCTGGCCATCTATGACTTCGAATTCGTTCTTGTCATTCAGATAGAAATACAATTTAGGAATGTCGATATCGCGCATGATCGAGTCGATCAGTAGTCGCTTTTTTTCGACGGACCAGAGCTGCTTTTCGCGTTGGAATTCGGGAAAAGTGATTCGCCCTCGCTGTTTATCTAAGTCTTCTAGACGCCAGCTCTGAACAGTTCTCTTCATTGCCTATCTCCTAGCACATCACGCATCGCACTGGGAAGCTCATCTGGTCCAAAGTCGTTGCTCCGCACATGATGGTGAACCTTTTCGCGTAACCAAAAGAAAAAAGGATTACTAAGATTCGAATCTTGGGTGGGATTGTCCGTGTCGCCCAAGTCTTTGTACTCTGCGAAGTCTCCATCCGTAAGAGACCCTATAGGTGAAAGATTTGCGAGAAACGAACAATCAAACTCAAGTCTTTTACCGATACGCTGTGGCATTATCAACTCAATTCTAAACGCAGCTTCTCCCAAATACTCTCGATGGCGTTGTGCGTTAAATATTAGACCAAGAATATTCCAATCATTTTGGGTAAGCGAAGAACCGATAATCCTGAGAACGTCGCATCTTTTTGATAACGCCTCGTATGCTAGACCCATTAGTTTATTGAATGGATATGCCTTTGCTTCCTTACTGACGGTAGGAGGAATCCAGGTCGTGTCAGACGAGTACTCAGAGGCCGTTCCCAACGCGGTGACCTGCAAGGGCGTCGAAAAGGCCCACGTAAGTGAACCATGTATTTGTAAGATCATTGGCACTATACGCCAAGGGCGATACTCGGCGGATGAAAACCGGAATCCAATGTTGATTCCTCCATATGCCGTATGTGCGGCCCTTTGTAGCAATCCATCGTGGTTAGTGGTAATAATTGCGCTTAGTGTTTCAATCTTTCGAAACTGTGTGTTCTTGTGCATCTGGAACAGAGCAGTGGCAAGCAACGGATTGTCCATCACCTGAGCGCGTTTCAAACGGTCACAAGATCCTCGTCAAAGTAACCTTTTCGCAGGTCCTCCGCTAACAGTAGATGTTTGTTTACCCCACTCCCAGTCAAAAGGCTGATAAGTTTTTCAATGTCGATACCCTGATCAGCAGAATAACGCTGTCCTTTTTTACCGACGCGATTAAGAACTCCTCGTGAGACCCCTTCGCCCCAACTGTTGTCCTGCATCAATAGATTGATCTTAGCCGCAGCCAAGTAATTGACTTCTGCCTGTGTAGCGCCTGCTCCTACCAGATAAACCACACGTGTTGGATGAGAGCGTACACGTTTTCTGAAATTTCGCCCTACGTTTTTACGCACGGTGTTATAGGAAAATTCGTGTGCGATAAAGCCAGAATGAACTCTTCGATGCGATCTCTTTGAGCTGCATTTGAATCCTTGTCTTAATGCCTCGGCAAACGATGATTGTTGTACTCTGCCCCACTATTCAACATTATTGGGCCCGATTATTAGCCGGTTTACAGAGAGTGCGCAGGTTTCGATCTCGTCGCAGTGCGTTGGGCCTCAGTCGGCGCGTTCGAAGACCAGAACACTCTCCGTTGCTGCAAAAATATTACGGTACGGCCGTGAGGACCGATTCAGCGCTGCCATTGTTTGCGAGTGCGAAAAATCTTCTCTTTGAATTAGTTCCAAGTTATGTGCGGCACCCATTTCAGTTACGATTTGAGCGAGGTCATTTCGAATATTCTTGTAGTACGAATCTTGGACAACTAGGACACACTGTGCGTTCTTGCTCATTACCCTTCGAAGTTCACCTACAGACTGATGCAGGCTATTAAAGTATTGGAGGTGATTCTTGTAGTAGTAGGTGTCGGATGCGTGTGAGTTGTGACGCCTAACACCATTGATAAACTGCAGACAGGTCTTTCCCCATTCGCGACGCTCCTTAGGTCCGACCTTGGGTACAGTTGAAGTGCCCATTAACCTCTCGCGCAATGCTCGGAAATGTTGTCTTGTATAACCCAATATTCCCAACTCCGGTTTTGTAGCCACCGCATAATCGATCCGTGTGCAGTATGGTGGAGACCCTAGGACTAGACTTATTGATTCGTTTGGCAGCGGCAATGATTCAGAACTACTCACACGAATTCTGGTCAGACCCTTCGGTTGACGTTCAAATAACACCTGTACATCGACCATCGATAGCACTTCTGAAAGAAATGAGTGGAATATTGTTTCAGTAGCTGGTCGCAGGCGAGCGTGTGGACTCCTTGGTTTCTTTACCCAAGTTGGATTCGTAGGCACGAAATCCTTCAACAAGGTTCGAACGGTTCTGAAAAGCGCAAGATAGAAAAATGCTCCGATACCAGACAATCCGTCGAAATTCTCCCGAGTTGCGGGAGGCTCATAGTGATGGTGATCCACCAACAGATGCTGAATACCACGCTCGAGTTTTCGCACGTCATTTACCGCACTCTTTCCGAGCCAAAGATGCAGAGGATCGTCTAGATTTGAACGGGTGATATCCGCTTTGGCCTTCTGAATAATGTCGGTGCACAAAGGCTCAATGCTGGGGTATTCGCCCGTACTCAAGAGCCGTGCTTTTGCTACCACGGACATTACGGGGTTCAGATCGAATCCATATGAGTGAAGATTCAGTGCCGCCGCAGCCGCTGTTGTTGTTCCGCTTCCATTCCAGTTATCCATTACGACTGCATTGCTGGATAACTTTGCCGATTTGATTAATTGGTAAGCGAAATCATATGAGAACCCTGCGTAGTACGGATACCAAGCGGCTCTTCCGTTCCGACTTCGCATTCTTTTTGGGTTTTCAATTATGAGTTTTTTCGCCATTGGCGGTTAGTGAGACGATTGAAGCTGCGGCGTATCACAGAATCGATTAAAGTCGATGCGGATTTTAACATGGTTCGCGGCAAAGGGAACCAGAGTTTAAGAGCCACCATGCGCATATATGGCTTACCAAGTAGTAACACGACCTGTCGTCCCCTGAAGTGGTGAGTCATTAGAGAGACTCACCAGCTTAATGAATATTGGGTGGAAGAAAAAGTGCGGGCAACTTCCTCCAGGCGAAGCAACAGACTTTAACGCACCCCGTGCGGTCTCCACAGCCGCTGCCGCCTTGCCGAAAAAATCGGCAAGGTCATTAACGAGACTCTGGAAACTCTGGTCCTCTCGGTATACCAAGCATCTCCGCAATGGCTCTGACCAGCAGCGGGTTGGCAAACTCAGTCATGAACTCCATTTCAGACTTTCCCTCCACATCATCTCGGAGTGTATCGACAACGTGCTAATCCGCGACCGCATCCGTTGAATCATGTTTGGCGTAAACTCTTGATTCAGGAGTTTGCGAAGCCATCTCTTCTCCGGTGCACGGAAACAGCATCTACCCGACAAGATCCGGTTGAACGGCGAACTCGCTTTGTACTTCGCTCGGAAGTGCGGCCGTGAGTGTATGGCTGCGTTGACCATACAGGCGTGAATCGCGCAGGCCGGTCATCACCTCAGCGTAACGAAGCAACAGCCATGAGCCGTTGCGAAACTTGTCTGCCCAGTGTAATGGTGCAGCCGCACGCAAATAGCTGTAAATTTTTTTAAGGATTGGCAATGAGCTCAATTGAACATGAGGTGGGTTATTCTATCTCGTCACGATCTTCCGTGTACCCGTCGTTTCGTATGAGCCAGATCGCCATCAGCATCGAAGTTGTAAGCCGAATTGAAGCGGGGCAAATCCTGTGTTCGCCGGGCCGTTGCGCCGAGATCACTTACCTCATATCCATCGGCGATGGTGATGATCCTCTGCCGCAAGGTTACGAGAATGCGAAGCGTAAATCGCGACTACGGATCGCCGACGTCGTCACAGAAGAAGGCGCAACCGTTGACGACGTGCGACAAATAATCCAACTGGCCGAGCAGCTTCGATCAGAAAGCGGCACTTTGCTGATCCACTGCGAAGCCGGCGTGAGTCGCTCGACTGCCACCGCGCTGATCATGTATGCGTGCTGGTTGGGCCAGGGCCGCGAGGACGAGGCGATGCAACGCGTCATCGCCCAGCGTCCCTTCGCGATACCGAACCGCCGCATTGTGGCGCTGGCCGACACGCTGCTTGAGTTAGGCGGTAACTTGTTACGAGCGCGCGACCAGGCATTGTCCTCATTTTGGTCCGATGATGCGGACGATCAATCAGCATCGTAGCAACTCACAGCCCGAACATTTCCGAAACTCGCTTCACTAGATCGTCTTCCGCGATCCCCGGATCGACTTCAATGAACGGCAATTCCAGACGCGACGTTTCCTCGCGCAGGATGTCCGTGAACATCCGATCGCGCTCAAGCAGGTTGCGCAAGGCGCGTTCGGGTTCAGAGGTTTTGGCGAGAAATCCCCACGTCGGTCCACCGCGACTCTCGACCACTGATTCACGAAATTGGGACGTCGGAAGCAGCCAAACGGCATGACCAGGTACGGACAGCATCGGCTTCACGAGGTGTGGCAACAAACGAAATCCCTCTACGATGACGCCGGGCCCAGGTGGAAGGGCGAGTACGTCTTCGACGATCATGTTGAAGCACTCGCCCTTAAACCAATGGAACGTCTCGAGCAAAGTTCTCGGAGACCGGTTAACCCATCGCTCATCCATATCCATTGCCATGAAGCGGTGCAGCAACGGCGCCTCTTCGGGTGTGCTGCGGCGCGCGTGGTCCGCCATCACGTCGTCGGTCGCGTAAACACGTAAACCGTGTTGAGCCGCCAGCCGCCGAGCGATGGTCGATTTGCCTGCACAACTCCCGCCGCCGATCCAGTAGACGTGTTGAAGTTGTTCGCGAAGCATGACTGTACCTCACGCGCGTCTTAACGTGGGTCGTAGTTCACTCGCACGCCGCTAGTAAATCCCGTCACTCCCGACCGCGTCACCTTTGGACAACCGCCTATTGAGATCTCTCTCAAGCGAGGAAGAGTTGTCAGGAAGGGAACGCCTGCGTCCGTGATGAACTTGCAACCTTCGAACGAGATCTCTTCGAGCGACTTGATTTGGGCCAACATCTCCAGGCTTGCGTCGGTGATCAACGTGTAACCGGCATGATACTTCTTCAGGTTCGGCATCCCTACCAAATGACTCGTCGCGACGTCTGTCGTGTCGCGGCAATACATCAGGATCAATGATTCCAAACGTTCGCTGCAGCCAATGTGACGAAAGCCGTCGTCGCTGACGTCCATCGGCATCAACTCTTTGAGTGAAGGGAAGTCGGGCAAACTCGCGAGCGCCGCGTCGTCGACGAACTTGCAACTCACAGCGAGGCCTTTCAACGCCGGCATTCGCGACAGAGCCGCAAATCCTCGGCCGTTTAAGTTCGGACACTCGCGTCCCCAGAAATACTCAATCGTTTTCGATCGACTAAGCGACCTGAAACCCTCTTCACTCGCGACGGTCCCCTGGCCCATCAGCATGCGAAGCTTCGGCAGTGCGGCAATGTGTTGCATCGCGGAGTCGTCGCAGAGTTTGTCCTGACAACCCAGGTAAGCCAGATTCGATAGCCCGTCGAGAGCTTGCAGGTCGTCACCGCGCAAACGCGACGTGTGCCAGAAGAAACTCAAGCCCGTAACGCCGTCGAGTCCACCGCAAGTTGTCGAGTCCTTTCCGCGTGAATGGCCCGTCGATCAGAAGATTGGTCGGTTCGGCGCTAAACGACATCAGTCCGAACTTCGGCTCTTCTCCCTGCCACGTTTTAAAAGCGGGGAACTCGTGCAGCAGCGCGAGACCGTCGTCCGTCACGTTTCGGCCGGTCTTGAAGCGACGGAGATTGGGTTTTCCTGCCAGCGCGGCAATGGCTCCGTCGCCTAAGTTGCAACCCAACAGATCGACCTCCTCCAAATGATCACAAGATCTGAGATTCTGCGATTCCGTGATCAGTAACGTTGGCCTGCCAATACATCTGGAACACTCGCAGTTCGCGCAGATGGGTCAGCGATTCGAGACCACGATCCGTGATCTGACCGCCGAGTACCAGTTCTCGCAATTGCGGCATGCGAGCCAGATGCGCCAAGCCTTTATCTGTCAGACGCTTAGCACCGTCGAGGTTCAGCGACGTGATCTGATCCAGTTTCGAAATGATTTGCAGATCGTCGTCGCCGATAAGGCCCGCGGAGTTGACGCCCGTCAGTCCCAGCTCTTCGATCACCGCACAGACCTTCTCCCAATCCTGGCTGGACATCGGTTGGCGCGGTTCGATGCTGTTGTTGGTCCAATCGATGCGATAAAACGGAGGTTTGGAGCTGAGGACGAACGGCGCCGAGTGTGGATCGCTCGCTGGTTCGCTGCTTGACTGGACCAAATCGTCCCAGTCTTTGAAGCCGTAGAGTTGTGCGACGACGAGTTGCGCGTCGGCCGGCGTGAAGTTGTCGATTCGTTGTTGCGTGTCGGGAACGTTGAAAAGCTTGTCGCGAATGAAGTCGCGAATCTGATCGATGCTCAGCGCGCTGTGGAAGAGAACGTTGAGGCGCGTGGGCGGCTTCGGAATCACCTGAGTTGTAGACCCTGACAAGATCCTCCGCAATGCGGCGGTGCTGTTCGAGTTCTGCCGGTTGAGCGGCCTGAATGTAATGAAAGAGCCTGGGCCAACTTTCGAAACCGTGCTCCCGCGCGAGTACGAACTGCGCATCTGCCAGGATTGGATCGGAGACGTTCGGTTTGTGTTTGCGCAGGCGTTCAGCAGCACTCGCATCACCGCTGCGTAATTGTTTCAGCAACTCCTTCGCTTGTTTGCGAAGTTGGTCCAGGGAAGGACGTTCGGGCAGACGAGGCGTGGAATCAGACATGTTGATCTCCTTTCGTTAGTGCCCGTGTCCGCAAGCGGGCCAAAAGAAGATCGAGTTTGTTGAAGAAAAATCGCAGGTGGGCTCAGCCCTTTCCGCGGACGGGTTGCGGCCTGTTACGCAGCCGCAATTGTAACAGATGAGTTATTCTGCTGGAATGAAACCCCGATCCGAAAACGAACTTGCGGTCTACGAAATTGCTGCCGTCTGTTTGTTGCTGGTTGTTATCAGCCTCCAGTTGTTCTTTTCGGTACGACGAGAATCGCAAACGTGGGATGAAGGAAACCACATCTACACCGGATATCGTTCGTGGACTCACGGCGACTTCGGACTAAATCCCGAACATCCACCGCTACTCAAACAGCTCGCGACTGTGCCCCTCTTGTGGTCGCACCCGAAGTCTCCCGAACTCGAGGATCGCTTCTTCAAAGAGGACGCATTTCTTCGCGGCAAAGAATTCCTCTACCAAAACGACGCCGACAAGATTCTCTCGCGCACGCGCACCGCGGCAGCAATTCTGACACTGCTAGCCGCTGTCGTTGTGTTCTTCGGCGCGAGGGAGATGTTTGGCAGAGGCGCTGCGCTAATTGCGCTCACGCTGCTTGCTTTCGATCCAAACCTCCTGGCCCACGGCGCACTGATCACAACCGACGTGGGACTCGCGTGCTTCATGTTTCTCGCATTTACATGTTCTATCGCTTCGTGAAGTCGCCGTCGGCTTTGCGGTTGATTGCAGCCGGCGTAGCGGTTGGGCTTGTACTCGCAGTAAAACACACGGGTCTCCTCGTCCTCCCGATTCTGTTCCTGCTTACGCTTTCCGAGATCGTCCTCAACCGCTTCGCACGGAATCGCCAAAAGTCCGGCCGTCATGCGGTGAAGATATTGGCTTCGTTGGCCGTGATCGCGCTGATTGGCTGGGTGGTCCTGTGGTCCTTCTATAGATTTCGCTACGACGCGCGGCCGAATGGTCTGCAACTGAATCCGCCGTTGGTCGAGTACGTCAAAGGCCTGGAACCGACAGAAGCATGGCCCATCTCGACAGCCGCTCGATTTCGGCTATTGCCTGAGTCGTACCTCTACGGCTTGGCTGACGTCAGACTCACTGCGAATTACTACACGAGCTACGTGCTCGGAAAAGTGTATGCGCACGGCGTCTGGTTCTACTTTCCGATCGCTTTTCTGGTCAAATCGACGGTCGGCGTCCTCGCGCTGTTTCTGCTGACGCTCGGTGTCATTGCCGCTCATCGACTGAATCGTGGACGAGAAACCCTTTATCTGATCGTTCCGGTGATCTTCTACCTGCTGGTTGCATTGACCGTCGGAATGAACATCGGCGTGAGACACATTCTCGTCGTTTACGTTTTTCTGTATGTACTGATCGGCGGCGCTACGTGGGCGCTGATCGCGAAGAGCCGGAAGTGGGCCTATGCTGTTGGCGTGCTTCTCCTGGTCCATGTGGCGTCGTCCGTGCGTCGCGTTTCCAAACTATATTCCATACTCAAACGAGCTTTGGGGAGGACCGTCGCAAACGCACAAATATCTAACCGACTCGAACTCTGATTGGGGCCAGCAACTGAAGAGCGTCAAGCGATACCTCGACGAGCGTGGAGTGACAGAGTGTTGGTTCGTGTACTTCGCGGCGGGTGTAGCGGAGCCGAGTTACTACGGAATTCCATGTAAGCCTTTGCCCACAATCAACACGTTGTGGCTGAACTTGCCGTTCGATGTTCCAACCACGATAAATGGACCGGTGCTGGTCAGCGCAAGCAACTTGTCTGGCGTGGAATTCGGTCCGGGCTCTCTCGATCCGTACGGCCAGTTCAAGTCGCTCAAACCGACAGCCGTGATCGATCGAGGCGTGTTTGTGTTCGACGGTACGTTTGATCTGCCGTTAGGCGCGGCGATCAGCAAAGTACAGAAGGCCCGGAATCTCGTCGAGCAAAAACAAGTGGACCAGGCATTGCAGGAGGCTCAGGCAGCAGTCGCGCTCGCGCCAGACTCGATACAAACGCAACTCGCGTTGGGCGATGTTCTTCTCGCGATGGGCCAACCGCAACAGGCGCGCGCGAATTATGAAAAAGCGCTGGAGCTCGCGAAAACAATCGAGCCCGAGTTTCAGATTCGGTCACTTCCGGGTATCGAGGGAAGGCTGCAAGCACTCGCGAGCACGCCGCAATAACTTCGAGGCAAAACATGTATCACCACCAGAGGTCCTGCCGAGGAGTAGTGTCTTGGTTTGCCGGCATTCTCTGCGTACCTCTGAGGTCCTCTGCGACTCTGCGGTAAAAGAACCGGAAAAAAACATAAACCGCGGAGACGCGGAGGACCGCCGAGGTACGCAGAGGAAGCTAAGACACCACCTGCCTGGGTCCAGACGAAACGCCGATTCCGTTTTAAACAAACGCGGCTTCGATCTTTCACAAATCGAAGCCGCGGAAACGTCTACCTGAGCAACACGGTTTACGGCGTGAGTTCTGACGTCAGGATTGCGCCGTTAAGACTCGGAAGCACAGCCGAGATCTTCACCACTCTCCGGCTCGCCTTATCGATCCAAACAGTCTGTTTGTCGGCCTCGTTGTCGGCGGCCACTATCTCCAGTTTGTAGGCGTCGAACTTGCCTGCGGGAACGGTAATACTCTCCGTGCCCACCACCTTCATCTGTTTGATCTGAGGCTTCTGTTTCTGCACGTCGAAGTTGCGAAAACTCAGACTGTAACCATCGGCCAGCGGAAGCGAAGCGAGCACCTCGAACGCACCGGCGCCGTCGGCGAACAACGCACCGCCGGGATCGGTGTCGATCGGTGTGGTTTGCCCGTTCATCATCGTGGAGCCGGTCACCTTGTTCGGCGCAACGTTGATCTCAACCGTCGCCGGACCCTGCTTGATCAGGCGGCGCTTCAACAGCAGGGTGCCCTTTTCGATGGTGCTGAGGTCAGTGATTTCGCCTTGCGGAGTCTGGGCCGTATCCAGCACGGTCCATGCTCCATTCTCCTCTTTGATGTCTGTCTTCAAAGTGAGTGGAATCTCCTGGCCGCCAAACGCGAGCGACGCTTTATAGTTGTGAGTTCCCGGTCGCAGATCGACAGCAGGCTTCGGAATGTCGGACGTCGACGTCATCATCTTCGGCAGCGTCACCGTCTTGACGTCGACCGTGATCTCCTTCAGACGCTGCGTCACCTCGTCAGTCATACTTTCCTGGTAACGGCCGCCGAGATACTTCGCGAGAAACTTCTCAGCCAGCGCAAACATCGCCATGTTGTTTACCGGACGAGCAAATCCGTGGCCTTCATCCGGCGCGACCATGTACTCAACCGGAAATCCTCGATCTCGCAGTGCGACTACGATCTGATCCGATTCGCGTTTGGTGACGCGTGGATCGTTAGCGCCCTGGATCACGAGCAGCGGAGTTTTGATCTTTGCAGCCGCGGTCAACGGCGATTGACGCATCAACTGCGCCTTGCCTTCCGGCGTGTTTGGATCGCCCATGCGCTCGTAGAAAAGCTTTCGAATCTGTTCCCAGTACGGCGGAATCGATTCGAGCAGCGTCATCAGGTTTGATGGACCAACAATCGAGACGCCCGCGGCGTAAACGTCAGGCGTAAACGCGACACCCGCCAGCGTAGCGTAGCCGCCGTACGACCCTCCCATGATTCCGACGCGCTTCGGATCCGCGATGCCCTGCGAGATGAGATACTTCGCGCCCCAGGTCACGTCATCCTGCATCTTGTCGCCCCACTGCTTGTTTCCGGCGTCGATAAACTTCTTGCCGTAGCCAGTCGAGCCGCGGAAATTCGGTTGCAGGACTGCATAGCCGCGGTTCGCGAGAAACTGCGCGAAGGCGTTGTAGCCCCAACTGTCGCGATACCATGGACCACCATGCGGAACGATCATCGCCGGAAGGTTCTTAGCTTCGACGCCTTTGGGTAACGTCAGATACGCCGGAACTTCCAACCCGTCAGACGATGGATACTTGACGGCTTTCATCGACGCCAGATAGGCGCGATTCAACTTCTCGCGGACCTGGTATTGAAGCGTCAGCTTTTTGGTGTTGCGATCGAACAGATAGACCGAGCCGGGATCTGTATCCGCATTTGCCGCAAGGATGAATAGCCTTTCGTCTTTAGTTGAAGAAGTGAAACCTATGTCCTTACCGGGAAGTTGTTTCTGCACGTTCTTGTAATCAGCTTCGAAGACTTTGTCTTTGAAGTAGATTCGTTCGCGCTCATCATCGTAGATCGTGGCAATTAACGTCGTCAGAAACTTCCGAGAACACCGCATTGCCAAAGTCGACGTGTTTCAGTGGATCCGATTCGACGAGCTCTTCTTTGCCGGTGGTGGGGTTGAGTAAAACGAGGCCAACCAAGTCGTTGTTGCCCTTGTTCGTCTGGAAGTAAACGCGTTCCCCATCTTTGTGATAGCGAACTGGTCCACACGACTCAAACACATTGCAACTGTAAACCTTCGTAAACTTGTCAGCGTCAACGCGTAACACTTCGGTGTCGCCGTTCTCGGCGGATCGCGTTGCCAGTCGTAACTGGTCCTTAAGATCGAAGAAGTAGGCAGTGATGCGTTCGCTGTTCTTGCGAATCAGCGTGCGTTCGCCGGTTGAGATTTTGACTTTGTAGAGGTCATGCCATGCCGCGTCGCGATCGTTCAGACCGATGTACATCGCGTCGGGCTCTGTGCTAGGAACGGAATAGATCACTGGCGCGCATGCCTTTCACATCCGTGAGATTGCGGGCTGCCGGCACTTCTTGTCCTGAAGCGGGAGCGTCCGCAGGGTTCACGGCGTATACGTTGTAATTCTCATCGCCGGCTTTATCTTGCACGAAGAGAACGTACTTGCCGTCGCGAGACCAGAAATAAGCGGAAATCGGTCGTTTGGTGTCGGCCGTGACGGGTTTCGCGCTGTTGAACGGCTCAGCCGTCTTCTTCACCCAAATGTTTCGTGTGCCTTTAAGCGGTTTCATAAACGCGATGAACGCTCCATCAGGCGAGATCTGGGCGCCTGCGATTTCGGGATCGCCGAAGAAAATCTCGCGGTCGATTACCGGGGGAGTCTGCGCCCAGACCGGCGCCGCGAGTGTGACGAGCAATAGAGTTGAGATTATGAGCGAACGGACTAAGGGACGGCGAGATTGACCGGTTAAACGCATAACACCTCTTTCGTTGTGTGGATTTTTGACGGGTTTTCCACTGCTGAATGAATAGGTGTTTACGCAGTTGTTGGCGGGAGAGTTTCAAGTAACGCGTTAACATCCCTCGCAGGTACTGGGTCAGTTTAACTCGTGAACGAGTGTGCCGCCGCCGGTCGCGAAGTGGGTACGGGTTCTATACGCCGAAGGCGTTGGCTAATTCCAGCCCAGCGGTTGCTTCAACCCTGGTCTGTATGGCAAGTTGAGAAAACGCTGAAAGCGTTCTGGGGGGACGAACCCTTTCAGGGTTACAACAGAAATCTTTTCCGTTACCAGGGTTGTCGCTGCCGCTCCAACCGCTGGGCTGGAATTAGCGAACGCCTTCGGCGTACTTCGTTTTAAACCAGACTGACCCAGTACCCCACCGCAGTAAATTACCTGTTGCCTCATGTAAAGAACTACTCCAACGCTGATTCGTTGCCCCATCTAAATATCTACTCGAAACAGAATGTGTGTTCATGTCCACAAGTGGGGTTTGATTTGTAGCGACTTTCTGATTCCAGTGACGCTTTAGTTTGGGCGGCCGCTTTCTCGCTAGCCAGCCGAAACAGTTCCTGGCGCTGTTTGTCAAGCTCTCGTTTCAGGGCCGCGGGATTGAGCAGTCGATATTGACGCTGCAACTTCTTTTTGTCAGCCATCGTCACTTCAGCCGAAGCCAGCACTCGTTGATAAGGAGTTTGCGGCGCATGGTAACTCCTCTTCACCAGATTGCCGAACGTTCCTTGGTTTTGAGCTTCATCGTCGGTTGAAAGCAGTTCGTTTATAACCGCAAGGTCGCATAAACTTCTGCAGCACCATCAACTCCTTCGCCGTGTCGAAGCGTTGATAACCGACTGCTTGCCGCACTACCGAATAGTTCTTTTGCTCGACATAACAGTTGTCATTTTTGCGGTAGGGTCGAGCTGCGCGTAAAGGTGATGCGCTGTTGTTTACAGTACCTGAGTAATTCAGTGTTCACGAACTCTGAACCGTTATCCGAGTCCAGACCGCGCAAGGGAAACGGCAGCCGCTCACGGATCTTCTGAATCGCTTCAAAGACCCACACTTGAGCTTTATTGGGCACCGCCTCAGTCTCGGTCCAGCCAGTGCAAACATCCGTCAGATCAAGTGTTTGACAATAGTCGCCGAGCGCCAGCCCGCCATCGTGGGCCACCAGATCAATCTCGGCAAACCCCGGCTGTTGCTCGTCCCACTCGGCGAAGGTGCGAATCGGGATCTGATGTTTCAGTAAGGTGCCCGGCTTGGTGTGCGAACGCCGGCGTAACTGCTGCTTGCGCCGTTCAGGCTTGCAGCAGGCGATCGACGGTCGCCGCACTAATGCGCAGCAGTTTCTCTTTGGTGAGCGCAGCGAGTCGCAGCTCGCCAAACTGCTCAAGCTTAAATCAACTCCGGCAGGATGGCCACCAGCCGTTTGCCACAACTGTAATTCAACAGCTGCCACAATTTGCTTAACTCCCTCAGCACCGCTCGTCATATCCTCGGCTTCACCCGGCGATGCAGTTTGTGCAAATCGCCCACCGCCATCGTCCCACGTCGCTACCGCGGTCCGTGCAGTTCAGCCGAACACGACGATCCGGTCTCGCAGAACAATCGAAACATGTCACCGCCGCCGCGGAGCTGGCCGTCACCGCCGTGACTGCTTGTCGTTGCTTCATCGTCAACCTCATCTCTGCCTCCAGCCCCTTCGGGCGGCGGCAGTGTCTACTTTTTCGAGTAGATTCTTATATGAGGCAACGAATGCCCTTTGGAGTAGATTTTCAGTGAGTCAATTCGAATTATTGACAGCCGAAAAGTTCGGGCGTAGACTCGCGGCCCTCTACACAAATATCGTCGCTTCGATAAGCGCAAGCGACGGTCTGTCCCGTTTTCAATCTAAGCTTTAACATCCGTGATCCTGGTTCTCCCAAGATCGCGGCCGTCTCTCCTGGCCAGTACAGCGTGCCAAGTGGGTCCGTCAGCTGCCTGGCAGAAGCAGGGCGGGCTTCTTTTTTACAGAAGGAAACCCGGACGCGGCCAAGACACCAGAGGAGCGAGGCGGGCGGTCTCGGCCAGGACCAGGGGCTGCTGCTGGCGGAGGCGGTGGGGCGCACCACCACCATCATCCGCCACGCCTGTGGGTGCCGGTCGCGGCGGAGCGGGTGCTGGTCGCGGAGCCGCCGCCGAGGCGCGGGAAGAGGCGCGGGTGGCGGCGGAGGCGCGTGGGGCGGACCGGCGGTGGCTGCCGGGCGACAAGCTGCGGCCGCAGCAGCGCCGCCTCCGTCTTTTGTTCCGCCGTCCGCTCGCCAACTGTGGGAGGAGCTACCGGATCCATCGCACTGGTACAAGCGCCGCCCGATCCGCTTCAGGGCATAAAGCAAAGAATAAATGACTGGGGTCGGCACGCGCATGCTGGCATGAAGGCCACGCTAACTGAGAAGCAAATTGACGACCTCACAGCATGGGCCCTGGCAGAAGTCACGGTAGGCGGAGTGCCAAAGTTCAAAGTACGTCGAGGCGAAGGAACCGGCGATTATGAGGCCAAGGATCAACTTAAGATCATCTCACGCCTCACAGAGAAGATATCCGGCGGTAAAAAGCCGACATTCCACATCACTCTAAGACTCTGAACGATTGCGCTCGCAAACAGATCATGGAAACACGTCATCACGAACACTCGCCGCTGGAGACAACGCGTCTCTCGCACTCGCTCCTGTGGCAGCTACAACTGAACTACTTCGATCGCTGTGGCATCGAAGCGTGGCGCAGCGGCACGGTTCCTCATCACATCACCAGTAGCGCCTTCACCGCCGAAGCTTACGCGAGAGTTGTCTTTGGTTTCTTTCGCGACTGGTACGCGTGTCAGCACGATTCGAGCCAGCCGTTGCACATCGTCGAACTTGGTTCCGGGTCGGGCCGTTTCGCATATCTTTTTCTTAAGCGATTTGTGAGTCTGCATCGAAACTCCGTCCTGAAGGATCTTCCTTTCAGGTTCGTGATGACGGATTTCACAGAGCAGAATCTGGAATACTGGCGCACACACAAGTGGCTGCGACCGTTTGTTGAAGCAGGCGTGCTTGATTTTGCGCGGTTCGACGTCGAACGTGACGAGCAACTACACCTAATTCATTCGGGCGAAGTGCTTTCGTCGGAAACGCTGCGCAATCCGTTGGTCGTGATCGCCAACTATCTCTTCGACAGCATTCCGCAGGATGCGTTCTCAATTGTCGAAGGTCAGCTTTTCGAGAACTTGCTGACTCTGACGATCCCGGATGCAGAATCCGATCCGACTGATCCGGACGTACTCTCCCGAGTGGAGATGGAGTTTGGGCGTAATCCGATTACGGCAGACTACTATGAGGATCCGTCCTGGAATCGCATCCTACTCGATTACAAGCAACGCTTCACCTCGATCGATTTCCTTTTCCCCACGGCCGCGCTGCGATGCATTCGAAACCTTCATCGCATCTCGAATCGACGCATGCTCTTGTTGTCGGCTGACCGCGGTTACACGAGTGATGAGGCGCTGCTGCGAGGTGAGGGCATGCCAACGATTGCAATGCACGGATCGTTTTCGATGATGGTTGATTATCAGATCATCGGAGAGTACTGCCGTCTTCTTGGCGGGCAGGTGATGCACCCGCAGCACAGTCACGACAGTCTGAGCGTCTCGGCTTTCATGTTTGGTAGTTCAGCGGATCATTTCGTCGAGACACGAGCGGCGTACGGAGAAGCGATCGGCAGATTTGGACCAGACGATTTCTTCATACTCAAGGAAGGCATCGAGCAGGTCCACCACGATCTCGGAATGGACCACTTGCTCGCCTACCTGAGATTGTCCGGATGGGACTTCAAACGATTTTGGGGATGCCTGCCGGTCTTCAAAAAGCATCTCGCCGAGATCACCGACAGCCAGAAGCAGCAGTTACACGATGCAATCCTGAACGTGTGGGACTCGTACCTGCCGATCGGTGAGGTCAACGATTTGGCGTTCGAGATGGGCACACTGCTTCTCGAAATGGATCTGTTTTCGGCGGCGCTCGAGTTTCTGCAACATTCCGTTGAACTGTATGGCGAAGCGCCGGGTACCGCTTACAACATGGCAGTGTGTTACTACAACCTCGGCGCGGTCGAACAAGCGATCGTCTATTGCGATCGAGCACTTCATATGGCTCCCCGTTTCGCCGAAGCGAAAACCCTTCGCGCGCAGTGCGTTGAATCTTCAACATGTGTGAGGAAGTCAGTTAGGACCGCTTAGTTATGAACTCAATAAAGAAACAGCCCCCACAAGGAAAGATCGGTGCGCCCATGAATGCGAAGCGGCCCTTTCCGCCGGTCGCACATAAGCATCAGTCGCAGCCCAAGGTCGCGCAACGAACGATCGCAGCCGCGCAGGCAAAGACTCATGCGCCGGTGCAGAGCATGAATCGTCCCGTGGCGCCTCCGGTTTACCGTCCTCAACCGGTGCCTAAAGTCTTGCAGACCAAGGCTGCCCCCGGGCAAAGTCGAAAACCAGTTCAGCCATCCGCTCGAGTTGTTGGACCACCCGCTGCGCGTCGCGAAGTAAGACCGATCGTACAACCGAAGGCGATCGCGACTCCCCGCAAAGCTGCTCCTCCGGCCTATCATTCGAAACAAGTCAGACCGGTGATTCAGAGAGCAGCGGCGAAATTCGGTAGAGATCTCGAGGAGCCCGCGCCGGAAAAGCTTGAATTCGAAGAGTCGAAGGATGGAACAACCTGCGCGATGATCGTGTGGCGGCCTAATGGAATAGCCCCCGTTGTCCCCGAACGCACATTTTCGAGCGGTGGCAAAGACAAATATCATGCGGAAGAGAAGGCGCTTATTACCCTTCAGGGATGGGTTAACGACGGCACGCTGACGCCTCAGGCTGGTTCTCCGCATTACGTCGTTTATTTTCAAATCTCGAAGAGTCCCTGTTCATCGGAGGGGAAGCCGAAAACGCGTGACGATGGTCAGCCCGGCTGTCTCCAGAGGCTTGCACATCTTCGAGACCATGGTCTCAAGAAGCATGGTGTGGGTGCTAAAGTCACTTTTCACGTAATCCTGGCGGCGACCAAACCGTACTACGGCAAAGTTGCCGGTGGAAAAGCCGCTTCAAAGGAAAACTATGACGAGTTTGGTGGCGGTGAAGGCGGCGACGTTTTCGACTTCATGAGATCGTGATTCGCCTGTCATTTTCTTGCGTTTTTCGCAAGTTGGCTCGTAATTTGAGCCCGGTATGTCGTTCGACCGGCAGCAGAGAGTTACCCGATTGTGTACTGACGAAGCTTTGCCTCAAGAGTCCTCTATCATTCTCACCCGGCTTCAGCCGGGTGTCAGGCAGGGAGCTAATTGAGTAACCGTTTTAACGGTTTCTCTCAGCGAAACCGAGAAAAACCGTTGAAACGGTTCCTCGTTCGCTTTCGCTGCTCTTGCACCGGGCTAAAAGCCCGGTGAGAATGAGAGGACTTTTAAGTCAAAGCCTGTCGACGAAGCTTGTAGCACCTGAGGAAGGAGCGGTGTGGGTAGTCGAAGGTGTCCGTGACAAACGGCATCACATGGTCCACCGGCGCGTCCCGGATGAGCAGTTCGCCGAGATCTGCAAACACCTCATTAGGCTTTCCGGTCTGGAAACTGCGCACGCACTGTATCTTCCATCCGAGTGATCGTAGTTTGACAATCTGAGTCAGCACGAATAGGGTGTCGGGGCTTTGTTTACTCCCGAAACGAGGTTATCCGCAATGCGTAGATCGTCTTCTTCTCTGACCACACAGATCGGCTTGCTTGTTGTTCTTGCGGCATTGTCCTTGTCGGCCGCGTGCCAACCGCAGGCAGCGCCGGACACGCGTGCCGCCGACGAAACCACCCTCCGAAACCTCGACGCCGAGTGGTCCAAGGCTGCCGGCGCAAAAGATATCGATAAGACTGTCTCCTATTACTCCGATGATGCTCTCGTGATGCCGTCGAACAGTCCGGTGTTACAGGGCAAAGCAGCAGCACGCGCGATGTGGCAGGGAATGTTCAATATGCCGGGTTTTGGTGGCGGCTGGCAGGCGACGAAAGTCGACGTAGCTCGCTCCGGCGATCTCGCCTACACGTCGGGCACTTACGAGATCAACGAGACCGATGCGAGCGGCAAACCGAAGACTGACAAAGGCAAGTATTTAGCGGTGTGGAAGAAACAGGCTGACGGCAGTTGGAAATGCGTGGCCGACATGTTCAATACAGACTTGCCGGCAGCCGCGCCTGCGCCTGCCGACACGAAGTCTGATAAATAAGGTTAGTTCTTTGCAGACTTGCGTTCGCCGAGGGCGTAGATCACATTCTCGGCGCGCACGATCAGCATACCCTGCGAGAGGGCCGGCGTCGCCATGAGCGGCTGGCCCATCGTATTCCGCGACAGCAGCTCATACTGCCGGCCTGCCTTCACGACAAAAACATCGCCGTCTTCACTCGATAGATATAACCTGCCATCGGCCGCAACGGGCGACGCACTGAACGAACTCGGCAGTCGCTGTTGATAAATCAACTCGCCGGTCTTCGCGTCGTATGTGCTGAGCACGCCGTTGTCGGCAAGCGCGTACATTACGTCGCCGTAGATGACGGGCGTCGGCGTGTAAGGACTGCCTTTGCTCGATCGCCATACGATGAACTCGTTTTTCTCTTCGCCTGACTTGAGCGAGATGTCGCCGACTGCGCCGGGACGAAACGCGTACATCGTGCGGCCAGGTGGATATCCGCCGGTGATGTAAATCAGATCGTTCGCAATGAGCGGCGCCTGCATTTTTACTTGCGTGTCGCTGTCGGCGAAGCGCCACAGTTCCTTGCCTGTCAGCGGATCGTAGCCGCGAATGTAGCGTCCCCCGTTGGCGATGATCTCAGTGCGCTTCGCGCCCTGGTAAATTGTCGGCGTGGACCATGAAGTGATCTCGTTGCGTTCGACGCGCCACGCCTGCTTGCCGTCTTTCACATTGAAAGCTGCGATGAACGACTGCTTGTGTCCGTCTGCCTGTACGATCACGAGGTCGCGATAGATGATCGGACTGCTGGAGTGTCCCCACGACGATTCCTTGTCGTCCCAGAGTCCGGGATTCAGGATCCCGAGATCCTGTTTCCACAGCAGCTTGCCTTTCGTGTCGTAACAAGCGAGGCCTTCCGAGCCGAACAGCGCAACGACGTAACGGCCGTCGGTTACCGGCGTCGAGTTCGCTTGCGTTGCTTTGACGTGACGTTTTGCTCGCGGTACGCCTTCGTAAGCTGTGTTGGACCACAGCACCTTGCCGTCACGTTTGTCGAGGGCGTAGATCATCCACGTGTGCTTGACGTCGTCGGTTGCGAGTCCGATACCGCGGTCCTTTGCGACGAATGTCGGCTTTGCATCGCTGCTGATGGCAGTGATCACGTAGATGTTGTTGTCCCAGACGATGGGACTCGCGTGTGACAGGCCGGGAATGTTGGTCTTCCAGAGCACGTTGCTCGACTTCTCGACGTCCCACGTGATCGGCGGTTTCGATCCTTCGGCGATGCCGGACGCGTTCGGTCCACGGAACGACGGCCAGTTTTGCGCGTTGGTTGTTATCGATGAGAGACTAAGAATTGAAAACAGTAGAAGTGAAATTGTTAGACGATCCATATTTCTGAAGACTCATTTCCGCAACGCAGGCTCGGTTTTTTGGGCGGCACATTATACAGGATGATTTCAGGAGAGTTGTTAACTCGCGGCACGATCTGGATTTCGATTGTGGCTTACACGATCGGATGCGTGTTGTTCGCGACTCGCTGGCGACAACTGGAAGTCGATCGCTGGGTGCGTCTCGCCTGGACCATCGGCTGCGCGGCTCTTTTGGCGCATTTCGCCGTCGCCTTCCATTTTTATCATTCGTGGAGTCATGAATCGGCCTACCTCGACACCGCTCGACAAACGGCGGAGGTGTTTGCCGTCAACTGGGGCGGGGGTATTTTCATAAACTACGCGGTTGCGACGTTATGGTTTGCCGATGTTGTGTGGTGGTGGCTGGCAGGTCTGAGTTCTTATCGCCGTCGACCGTGGCTATTAACACTGCTTTGGCATGGATTCCTGCTTTTCATCATCTTCAATGCGACTGTTGTTTTTAAAGATGGAATCGTGCGGTGGATTGGGTTGGTCGTTTCGGTGAGCTTGTGTTTGAGCTGGTTGTTAATTCGCCGCCAACGTTCTTATGGCTACTGAAATACGTCAACCTCCGATTGCGCTTCCGTTTTACTACGGCTGGGTGCACGTGTTTGTCGCGGCGCTCGCGATGGTTGGAACTCTGCCCGGTCGCACGCAGGGACTCGGACTGATAACAGAACCGCTCCTCAGAGACTTGCAGATCGACCGCGTCCACTTCGCGCGGATAAATCTGTGGGCCACGTTGATCGGCGCACTGTTTTCTATCGGCGTCGGAAGGCTGATCGATCGTTTTGGAAGCCGGATCGTGCTGACTGTCGTCGCCGTCTTGCTCGCGTGTGTGGTTCTTGGAATGAGTGTGGCGAGCAGTGTCGTTGCGATTGCGATTCTGATCACGCTCACGCGTGGACTCGGGCAGAGCGCGCTGTCCGTCGTCAGCATTACGATGGTCGGGCAGTGGTTCGTGCGGCGGCTTAATCTTGCGATGGCGGTTTATACGATTGCGTTGAGCATCGGGTTCATGCTGGCGTTTCCGTTGATCGGCGCGATCGTGTTGTCGAGAGACTGGCGCACGGCGTGGTGGATCCTCGGATTGGCTCTGCTGATCGGACTTACGCCGCTCGCGTTATTACTCGTGCGCCGATCGCCTGAGTCTTTAGCAATCGATCCTGACGGCGAGTCACAGCCCAATACTCTCGACGCCGACGCTGCTAACGATTACACCCTTCGACAGGCCTTATTAACGCCGAGCTTCTGGGTGTTTGGAATTTCGAGTGCGATCTACGGGCTGATCGCTTCCGGTATCGCGCTTTTCAATGAGTCGATTCTCGCGGAGCGCCGCTTCGACGCGTCGACTTACCACCGCAGCCTCGTCATCGTTGCGCTTACTTCGCTTGTCGGGAATTTTCTAGGTGGGTGGATAGCGTCGAAATGGAAGATGAACCGTTTGCTTGCGCTGTCGATGGTCCTACTCGCAGGCTCGCTGGTGGCGCTCCCGCACGTCTCGACTCAAACGCACGTCGCAATCTACGCGGCAGTCATGGGACTTGCGGGCGGCTTCGTAATCGTCATCTTCTTTAGTTTCTGGAGCGCCGCTTACGGCCGCAAACATCTCGGCAAAATCCAGGGCGCCGCCCAGTCCCTAACCGTCATCGCCTCCGCCCTCGGCCCTCTGGTCCTCGCCGAAACCGTCAGCCGCACCGGCTCCTATGCCTCGATCTTTTACCTGCTGACGGTAGTGGTCCTGGTCCTGGCGCTACTTGCGTGGGTTGTGAAGGTGCCGGTGAGAGAAGTTATGGGAACTGCAGAGTAGCGAACCTCGTGTTGCCCGGTTACACGTCCCGTGGTTGAGGTTGCAAATTGCAACCTCAAAACAAGGCTTGATCACAGATTGTGATCACAAAGATTCGACCTCTTTGTTTAGCTTTGTGAGAAATGACTCTGCCGAGCCTGTTCGCATGAACTCTTCTTAGCGACTCAGGAACTGCTTGGAATCGGCCAGGCTCGCAATCTCGACAACTACCGCTTACCGCTACAGCAAGTCCTTCCATCTCGCGGGATCGCGACGTAAGTCCATCACGGAAGTGATGAGAATCTCATCTTTACGGATCTGATAGATCACTCCGAACGGAAAACGATGAGTGCGGCAGCGTCTTGTTCGTGGAGACAGTTGGTGCCAGGCAGTTGGGTGTTGAAGAATTCGCTTGACGGTGGCCTCGATTTCGTCCAGGAAGGCTGTTCCGAGCCCGTTTTCGCGTTGTTCGTAATAAACGGTTGTCTCCCGTAACTCGGTCAGAGCAACGGAAGTAAAGCGGTATTGCTTCATTTCCCGAGCGTGGAGCGAAGGTCGCGGAGGGCGGAAGGTCCATCGATTGTCTGCAACTCGCCTCGGTCGACGGCGTCGATTCGTTCTTCTGATTCAGCAGCCCATTTGGACTCGATTTCTCGAACGCGCACTTCGTCGAGACTTTCCCAAAGGATATCGATTAACATCGCCCGTTCAGCGGAACTGAGTCGAGAGATCTCCTCTTGAATGGAAGTAAGGCTCATGCGTGAATAATTGACCTTCCGACTGCCGCTGTCAAGAACAATGAGTTACGATTAACCTCCAAATCAAATCTTGCTTCACAGATTCACAGATTGGATGATGCCCCTGAGTAATCACAAAATACACACTCTCCTGACTCTCGCAATGCTGGCTGTCTTCCTCCATTGGACCAGCGCGCTGACACACTGCCAGACGCCCAAGACAGCCGAGGATTTCAACAACCGTGGGCTCGATCGACAGAACAGCGGCGATCTTGACGGTGCGATCGCCGACTACACGAGCGCACTATCTTTGAAGTCCAAACCTGTAACCCGCGCGACCGTTTATAACAATCGCGCGAACGCCTTTATGGCCAAGAACAACCTCCCGGCGGCGATTGACGATTATGGCTGTGCTATCGAGCTGCAGCCCACGAATTTCGAAAACTATTACAACCGCGGCGTTGCGCTATACAACAAGCGAGACCTCGACGCCGCCCTTGCCGACTTCAGCAAAACGATCGAGCTCGAGCCGAAGCTGGCGATGGCGTACAGCGAACGCGGGAATGTGCGCAGCGATAAAGGTGACGTCGAAGGAGCGCTTGCAGATTACTCAAAAGCGATCGCATTAGCGCCAAAGACTCCGTCGTTCTATTACAACCGCGGAACTGCTCTGCAAAACCTGCGGCAACACGAGTCTGCTATCAAAGACTTCTCCGATGCGCTGAAAATAAATCCTGAATTCTTTAGAGCGAACATAAGCAGGGCCGTTTCATTGTTGGAAACGGGAGACGTGGATGGCGCTATCGCCGACTACACACGCGCGCTGGAGTTTGAGGAGAAGGATGCCTCGGTTTATTACGAACGAGGTATCGCGCGGCAGAAGAAGAAGGATCTGGACGGCGCTCTCGCTGACTACACAAAGACCATCGAAATCGACCGCACGCATGCCTCAGCGTATGCAAACCGCGGCGTGGTTAAAATGCTACTGAACAAACCTGACGCAGCCGCGGATTTCGAAACCGCCTTCCGACTCAACCCGTCATTGAAAGCACGCTACGGCGAGTTTTACGACAAGCGCCGCAAACTGTGAGTAGAAAACTTTGCGAAACATGTCGATTTCTCTGGTCGCCGTTCGACTATTAATAAAAGGACTCAGTTTTTGCGGGCCAATTATGAAAAAGGAAACGAAAACATGAGCAATGTACGCGTACTCGTAGGTACCCGGAAGGGTGCATTTATTCTGAATTCTGATGGAAAACGCGAGAAGTGGGACGTGAGCGGGCCGCACTTCGCCGGCTGGGAGATTTATCACCTCAAGGGTTCGTCCGCCGATCCCAACCGCCTCTATGCGTCGCAAAATAGCGGTTGGTTCGGACAGATCATTCAACGCTCCGACGACGGCGGCAAGACGTGGTTTCAACCGGGAACACCTGTCGGCGAGCAGACTACATCGCCTGAAGGCATGCCGATGGGCGAGAGTAATAAGTTTGTCTACGACACGTCCGCCGAAACCGGCAAGCCGCTCTTGACGCATCAGTGGTACGACGGAACTCCGCACCCATGGGAGTTCAAGCGAGTCTGGCATCTCGAACCTTCGCTCGACGATCCGGAGTTGGTCTATGCGGGCGTTGAAGATGCGGCGTTGTTTCGCTCGACGAACGGCGGTCAGACGTGGGACGAGCTGCCGGGCTTGCGCGGACACGGCACCGGATCGCAGTGGCAACCAGGCGCCGGTGGCATGTGTCTGCACACTATCATTTTGGATCCCGCGAATCGCGACAGAATCTTTATAGCAATCTCCTCGGCGGGTGCGTTTCGAACCGACGACGGCGGCGCGACCTGGAAAGCGATCAATCGCGGCTTGCGCTCGGAGTACATTCCCGATCCGAACGCAGAGGTGGGCCATTGCGTCCATCACATCGCGATGAATCCGTCGCGTCCTGATGTGCTGTTCATGCAGAAGCACTGGGACGTGATGCGCAGCGACGATGCAGGCGACTCGTGGCATGAAGTCAGCGGGAACTTACCGACCGATTTCGGGTTTGTGATTGACGTTCACGCGCACGAGCCGGAGACGATCTACGTTGTGCCGATCAAGAGCGACGGCGAACACTATCCGCCGGATGGAAAGTTGCGCGTCTATCGCAGTCGAACCGGCGGCAACGAATGGGAAGCGCTGACGAACGGCTTGCCGCAGAGCAACTGTTACGTCAACGTGCTGCGCGACGCAATGGCCGTCGACTCGCTTGATTCGTGTGGTGTGTACTTCGGCACGACTGGCGGTCAGGTTTATGCATCGGCCGATGCTGGTGACACGTGGACGCCGATCGTTCGCGATCTTCCGCCGGTGCTTTCAGTGGAGGTCCAGACGCTGAAATGATTGTGGTTGTTTTGCCGGCGCATTTGCGTTCGCTCGCGGGCGTCACCGGAGATATTGAACTCGAGGTCGATGGTCCAGTGACTCGACATGCGATCCTCGATGCCCTCGAAGCGCGTTTTCCAATGCTGCGCGGGACCATCCGCGATCACGGCGCAGGCGAGCGCCGCCCATTGCTGCGCTTCTTCGCCTGCGGCGAGGACGTCACCCACGAACCAGCCGACACGCCACTACCGCAAGCGATCGCCTCCGGCGCCGAACCATTCTTCATCATCGGCGCGATCGCGGGCGGCTGACTTCAGTTTTCGACGGTGGAAAAGGTACGCGTTTGCATTCGATCGATGTAGAGCGTTCCGTTCAGATGATCGATCTCGTGCTGCAGGATACGTGCGTACCAGCCGTGTGCGGTTATCGTGATCGGTTCGGCGCGCTCGTTTAAGCAATCAACGCGCACGCTTTGAGCGCGAGGGACTACTGCCACAAAGCCTGCGACACTAAGGCAACCTTCATAAAAGGCAAGCCCCGTCTCGCCGATCACCGTAAGCTTCGGATTTATGATGACGTGGAAATCGACAGGCGACCTCTGAAGCGCTGTTAGCTTCTCCGGAGGCACGTCTTTAAGGTAATCGGCGCGATCCTCTATGACTGCGAGTTGGATCGACTCGCCGATTTGTGGAGCTGCAAGGCCGACACCCGGCGCTGCACGCATGGTGTCGCGCATCTGAACAATCAATTCCTGGATCGCGGCACTCCTGATCTCATCGATCGAGAGCATCCTTGCGACCGTTCTCAACACCGGATTACCAGTCTGAACAATTTCCAGCGCCATATCGATAGTTGCTTACTTCACCGGCAGCCGAAGTTGCGCTGCGTCATGGTTTTGAACTCCACTTGTCCCACATGGTTTTAGCGATTTGTGCGATTACTCTTTCGCGCGTTACGAGGTCTGCCGGAGAGTCTGAAACGAAAACAGCGACGGCCAGGTGTTGTCCGTTTGGCAGGGTTATGAGTCCGATATCGTTGGTTGCGGCAAAGACGCCGTTAGAAGCGCCGGAGGTTCCGGTTTTGTGTGCGACGACGGCGGTTTTCGGCAAAAGTCCTTTTAGTCGCCTTGGACCAGTTGGTGTTTCCGTCATGAACTTAAACAGGAGCTCCTGGCTTTGTGCCGAGATCCCACGCCGCTCGTGTAGTCGCTTCAGCAATTGAACCGCTCCGTCAGGGGAAGCCCAGTTGCGATACTGTGTCTCCCAATCGCTCCCGATTTCCTTTTCGGTGTTTGCGACTACTAACTCATTAATACCAAGCTCATTCAGGTATTTCGTGACGGCGTCAACGCCGACGACTTTTAGCAGCACATCCGAAGCCGTACCGTCGCTTTCTGAGACCGCAAAACGCAACACCTCTCGGAGCGTTAACTCGACGCCGTTTGGATTTCTATCTCGAATCGGGCTGTGTTGCCCGCTACGTACAAAGTCACTTTTCTCAACGCGCACCTGTTGTTCAAGACGGAGTTTGCCATCGTCGACCTGGGCCAGTACCGCCATTCCGATCGGCAGCTTGTAAACGCTCTGCATTGGAAAATGCTCGCGAGCATTAAGCGCGACCCATTCTCCCGTCTCCAGCACCTCCGCCGCCACGCCGACGCGTCCCTTCGCCGCAGACGCGATGCGTTCAATCTGGTTTCGCAGCTCAGTGTTTTGCTCGGGAGTCGGTTTTGTTTGTGGAGAGGGTGTTGGGCTGCTCGACGTTAACGGGTTCTCCGTCTGTGTGGCAGCAGTACAGGAACAGATCGATATCAACAGGAACAACAAACCGCGACGCAACCACATTTTTTTCAAACCAACCGTCCTTATTCGGTATTGTATTCAAGCTTTTCTCAATCGGAGGTCACAGTATAGAGTTGTCATGGAGGCATATGGAAGTAGGACGAATTCGCGCTATTTTTCGTTACCCGGTTAAGTCAATGGCCGGTGAATTACTGGATGTTGCGAGATTGGGTTGGCATGGCGTTGAGGGTGATCGAAGGTTGGCTTTTCGGCGACTCGACGACCAGAGTGGTTTTCCATGGCTGAGCGCGAGCAAGTTACCGCAGTTGCTCCTCTATAAACCGTTTAGTCGTGATGGCAGTGGTGCGGAGTTACTCCCGACGCACGTTCGTACGCCGGACGGAAAGGAGTACGAACTCCGAAGCAACGAACTAGTGCAGGAGATTTCGAGCCGGTATGGCAGCGATGTCGAATTGATGAATCTCAAACATGGCATCTTTGACGAAGGCGCTGTCTCGGTAATCAGCCTCGGCACGGTGGATTGTATCGAGCGCGAATCAGGCAGAGACGTTGACCTTCTCAGGTTTCGACCAAACGTTGTGATCGAAACGAATAGTGGTGAAGCGTTTGAGGAAGACCGATGGGTGGGCCGCACGTTGTTGTTTGGTGAAGGGAACAGCGGAGCGGCGGTGAAGGTTACGATGCGGGACGAACGATGTGTCATGGTCAATCTCGACCCCCACACCGCCGAACGAGATTCCGGTAGTGATGAAGACTGTGGTTCGTCTGAATGAAAATTGTGCCGGCGTTTACACTACGGCGGTTCACACGGGTGAGCTTCGTGTCGGTCAACTCGTGAGCTGTACGAGATTGACCGCTGTAAACCGACGGCAATAATACAAGAGTGCACGCTCTGGCGTGTTGTATAATCATTGGCCGGTAGGGACTTGAAATATGTCGTCAAACTTAACTGAAGCGGCCAAGAAGCTCAGCATTGCCGAACGGATCAATCTGGTCGAGGAGATCTGGGATAGCATTGCGGAAGAGAATGGATGTTTTGAACTGAGCGACGCCCAAAAGGAAGAACTCGATCGTCGCCTCGAATCTTTCCGCGCAAACCCCTCACGAGGCAGGACGTGGGAAGAGATTAGGTCTGAATTCAACTCCAAGTAGTCCTCATGCAGATTCGTTTTCAGCCGGAGGCTGAGGCTTAACTCGCCGAAGCTCGTCTCTGGTATTCACTTCAACGCGAGGGCCTTGACGCGGCCTTGATGCAGCGCATTGACCAAACACTAAGGGCCATACTTGCGGCTCCTCGGTCATACCCGATTGTTTATCGGAATCTGCGGCGCGCAGTATTGAGGAAGTTTCCTTTTGCGATCTTTTATGAGTCGAATGAGAGTGAGATCGTCGTGTTTGCTGTATATCACTCGAAACGTGATCCAGAACGGCTGACGTCTCGTTTCTGAGAGTGACTTTTCGAGCACCGCGCTAGCAGGATCCCAGATATATGTTTCCGTGGTAAAAACAGCACGGATCTGATTCACTAACGCACAAGGGAGGACGTTATGAGTAGTGATGAACGGGACGTAGTCGCTCGTGTCAGTCCGTGGCGACGTGTGGGGATATATGCGCTGATACTGGTGGTGGTGTTCTTGCTCGGTCTTGTTCCGATGTGGCTGTCTGCGAGAAGTCGGGCCAGGGAACGTGACGAGGCGAGGCGCGAGTTGCGTTTGAGTAAACTCGAAAACGATATCGGTTCCGCCGTGATCAACTCTCGCCGAGGCGAATATGAGCCGGCGCGTCAGGCGACCAGCAGGTTTTTCAATTCACTGCGAGACCAATGCGACACGTCAGTTGAGCCATCGGATCTAACGCGGGCCCAGTGTGAAACTTTCCGACCGGCATTGGACCAGCGCGACGAACTGATCACGCTCCTGGCAAGAAGCGATCCCGCCGCCGCCGATCGCTTAACCCAACTTTACGTCTCGTACCAGAACGCAATGAGTCGTTGACTTCCGTCTGAAACTGCCGTCATAACGGTTTAACCAGCAGCACACCTTCGCCACTACTAAAAATTCCCGCGACGCAGCCGGTCATCAGCGTGGCGAGCGTAGCGGCCAGCAACGCGCGTAAGCCGAGACTCGCGAGGTCGTCGCGTCGCGTAGGCGCGAAGGCGGCCGTGCCGCCGACGAAGATCGCCATCGCTGCGACGTGTGCAAAACCGCAAAGCGCGTAACTCAGGATCACAACGGTGCGCGGATCGCTGACCTGACCGCTCGAGATCAGTTGCGCGAGATGGTTGTAGGAGAAGACCTCGGTCAGTATCACTCGCTCACCCAACAAACGCGCGGCGATCGGGACGTCGCTAGTCTGTATTCCAAGCAGAAACGCAAACGGATAAAAGACCCAGCCTAACAGCCGCACGATCGATAACGGCTCACTCATTCCAAACCACGAACTCACGACGCCGAGTATCTTATCGATCAGCGCGACGATCCCAAGGATCGCAATGATCAGCGCCGAGATACCGGCCGCGAGCTTCAACCCATCCATCGCGCCTTCGATGATCGCGCCGATCAAACTCTTCGATCTCGTCGACTCATCTTCCGCCGGAACAGCCGCAAGCGTCTCGGGCGTCTCCATCTCGGGTATCAGCAACTTCGATACGACAACGCACGCCGGTATCGCCAGTATCGACGCCGATATCAAATGGCCGGCGATCTCCGGAAACACGGGGCTCAGAAACGCAACATAAACTCCGAGCACGCTCGACGCCACCGTCGCCATGCCCGTAGTCAATATTAATAACAACTCCGAGCGCGTCATTCGTGCCAGGTACGGCCGGATCACGAGCGCCGACTCAATACCGACAAAGATGTTCGCCGCACTCGAAAGCGATTCCGCACCGCTGATCTTCATCGTCCGATGAAAGAGTTTCGCGAAGAGACGCACGAACACCTGCAACAATCGCAAGTGATACAGCATCGCCGTAAACGCCGCGAAGAAGATCACCACCGGCAGAACCTGAAACACGAGAATAAAACCAACAGACCCCGACTCTCCCGGGCTGGCCGCCAGTGGTCCAAACAGAAAAACCGAACCACTCTTCGACGCATTGAGCAGCGCCAGCACCGCGTCGTTCAACCAAAGCAGGATCCGGTGCGAAACAGGCAGGCGAAAGATGATTAGACCGATCAGCAGTTGCAGCGCGACACCCCACGCGATCGTCTTCCACGCAACCCGCCGTCGATTACTGGAGAGTAACCAGGCCACACCGGCAAAGATCAGGAACCCCAACAGGGATACTGCGTGATTCGTCATCTAGTTGTCCTTTTATTCCCGTTTTAAAAGTAAAGGGGCATACTAAGACGGAATATCCTATGGTCAAAGAAAGTATTAACAACGGAGATGAAAAAAAATGACCCGACGAACTGAAGCCCTGGCGAAGTCACTTGAAGAAGGCGCAAGCGCGCTCGCCGCGTTTGCAAGCAACCTGACGGATACTGAGTGGCAAACGCCTTTACCGCATGATGGACGTAAAGCCGGCGTGGTCGTGCACCACGTCGCGATTGTTTATCCGCTCGAGATCATGTTCGCACGCAGCGTTGCCGCGGGGACACCGGATGGCATCACCGTTGACGCAGTAAACAACATGAACGCCGGGCATGCAAAAGAGTATGACGCGATCACGAAAGAAGACGCGCTCAAGCTCCTTGCGACCAACAGCGCCGCCGCCGCCGCAGCCATCAGATCTCTCACAGACGAAGAACTCGATAGTGCTGCTCCAGTTCCGCTTTACGGCAATGCTCGACTGACGTGCCAGTTCGTTCTCGAAGATCACGCTGTGCGACACAGCATTCACCATCTTGCGCGAATCCAGGCAGCGCTCACACCGCGCGCTGCCTAAGCGGCGCGCGCGTTACAAGACCATAGCTCTTGGACCACCAAACAACCTCACCACCTTCGGAATAAAAGAAACTCTCCCGCGGTATGTATAACCAGAGGCAGTAGGCCATCAAGGTTTACCGAAAGGGAGAAGTATGAAGACACAACTCATAAAATTAACTCTACTGAGCGCAATGATGATTTTCACGTCAGTTGCTTCAGCACATGCACAATCGCTGGCAGACAGGGTGCGGTTCAACGTACCGTTCGACTTCACCTTTGGCGAAAAGCAACTTTCCGCGGGTCAGTATTCGGTCGGTCGCACATTGCCAAGCTCCGGCGACACTATGCTGTCGATACTCGATGACAACGGCCACTCGAAAGCGGTGATGTTGTCGCACCCGGCAACGAGGTCACGCACAAAGACGAAGGCCTCGCTGGTTTTCCATCGCTACGGCGAGCAGTATTTCCTCGTCCAGGTCTGGCCTGCGGGCGCAGCGGTCGGAAGGGAGTTTCCTGAGTCGAAATCTGAGCGCAACGTGCAAAGACAACTGACGAGCAATCCGTCGACACGCAAGGTAGCGCAGAAAGAGAAGTTTGAAACAATAATCGTCGCCGCCGCCGGGCAGTAACGTTCTAAGCTCAGTCGCCAGACAAGCATAAGGCGCAAATGAGTTCACACGAATTCATTTGCGCTTTTTGTCTGCGCGGTAGCTTTGCTTAAAACTCCTTCTCATTCTCACCCGGCTTCAGCCGGGTGTCAGGCAGCGAGCTAATTGAGGAACCGTTTTAACGGTTTCCTCGGCGAAATCCGGAAAAACCGTTGAAACGGTTCCTCGTTGCTTTCGCTGATCTTGCACCGGGCTAAAGCCCGGTGAGAATGAGAGGAAAGCCCGGTGAGAAAATGAGAGGACTTTTGAGCAGAGCCTTGCGCGGCGGGAATAACCGGGCGGCGAATCCAGTATAGACATTAGACGGACAGGGGTTGTCCGAAGCTGGCAAGCGGGCGCAGCCAGCTTCAAAGGTAAGCGCACTGAGGCTTTCACTTCGGGAGGTGGCAGACGAGCAACAGTGCGCTTGCCTCTTAATTCATCTGAGGAAGTCACCAATGACCAGCGAAGTGCGAAAACTCGTTCTCCTCATCCGATCGTTCAGGTTTGCTGGTCCATTACTCGCGTCTTGACTTCCAACTCAGCGTGCAACAAACTCCTTTCACCGTTAGAGTCTGTTCCACGAGTAGTATGCACCAGCCTGGACCATCTGCGGGAACCAACGAAACCCCTTCTCCTTCGAACGACGCTAAGCAGCGAGAGAGAACCGAGGCTTTGCGGTGGCGATCTCTTTTTGATAACTCACCGATCGGCGTTGTGCTGCTCGATACCGAAGGCCACGTGCTGGCGACCAACGCCGCTTACCAGCGGATGCTCGGCTACTCGGAAAGTGAATTCGAGACAGTATCGCTGCTCGAAATCACGCACGAAGACTACCGCGATTACAACCTGGCCCTTTTCACGGAACTGATCGAAGGAAAACGCGAGCAGTATCAGATCGAGAAGCAGTACCGGCGCAAAGACGGCACTCTCGTTTGGGTGAGAAACAGCGTCTCGATCGCACCCGGCACTGAAAAGGCGCCTCGTCTCGTCCTCGCGCTCTCAGAAGAGATCACGGAACGCAAACGAGCGGAAGAAGAGCTCGAGTTAAGCGAGGAGCGTGCGCGCCTCGTGCTCAACTCTGCTGCGGAAGGAATCTTCGGCTGTGACTCGGAAGGTACCTGCCTTTTCTGCAACGCGGCGGCAGCTCGATTGCTCGGCTATGAAAGTACAGACGAGCTATTGGGCAAGAACATGCACCGGCTCGAGCACCACACTCGCAAAGACGGCACATCGTTTCCGATAGAGGAGTGTCCTATTTATGTAGGCTTCCTGAACAACCGCGGCGTCCATATCACCGACGACATTTTCTGGAGAAAAGACGGCACCAATTTTCCGGTCGAGTACTGGTCTCAACTGCTGGTGAGAGACGGGAAGACCGTTGGCGCCGTCGTCACGTTTTTCGACATCAGCGAGCGCTGTCGCGCAAACGACGAACTGCGCAAGAGCGAAGAGCGGAAACGCACGTTGCTCGAAGTCAACAATGCCATCATCAACAATCTCACGCAGGACGCACTGTTTGCCTCGGCCTATGAAGCCATTCGACGCGTGGTCGCGTTCGATCGCGCCGCTTTCCTGTTTTATCAGCCCGAATCGAGATCGCTGAAGCTTCTGTCGATGAAGAGTGATGCTGAATCCGAGTTCTTCCGCGTCGGCAAAGAATACCGGTTGGAAGAGAGCCAGATTTCAGCCTGGGTGCTGGACCATCAGGAAGTGATGACGCGTGGCAACCTCGAACATGAGCCGCGCACGGTGGGTGAACAACGACTGGTCGAAGAAGGCATTCAATCGTATTGCGTCGTGCCGCTGGTTTCGATGGGAGAAAGTATCGGCACCTTCACGCTATGGAGTGAGTCGAGAGATCGCTACACGCAAGCCGATGCGGAGTTGTTGCGCGAGGTGGCCAACCAGATCGCGATCGCTATCTCAAATATGAAGTCGTACGAAGAGATCAAGGCGTTGAAGGGGCGGCTCGAGAAGGAGAATGTTTATCTCCAGGAAGAGATTCGCAATGTACACAACTTCGAAGAGATAGTTGGCAGCAGTCCCGCATTGCTCAGTCTGCTGCGGAAGGTCGATCAAGTCGCGCCGACGGATTCGAGCGTCCTTATCTACGGCGAAACCGGAACCGGCAAAGAGTTGATCGCGCGCGCGATTCACGATCGAAGCGATCGTAAGAATCGTCCGTTAGTAAAAGTAAACTGTAGCGCGATCTCCGCGGGGTTGGTCGAGAGCGAGTTGTTCGGTCACGTGAAAGGGGCTTTTACCGGCGCATTCGAGAGACGCATCGGCCGATTTGAGCTCGCGGATGGTGGAACGATCTTCCTCGACGAAGTTGGCGAGCTGCCGTTAGACACGCAGGTAAAGTTGCTGCGAGTGCTTCAGGAGCGCGAGTTTGAACCGGTCGGCAGTAACAAGTCGATCCGTGTCGACGTGCGGATAATTTGTGCGACGAATCGAAATCTTCACGACTCGATCAAAGAAGGGAAGTTTCGTTCCGATCTTTACTATCGTTTGAATGTCTTTCCACTACACGTACCGCCGCTACGAGAGCGACGCTCGGATATTTCTCAGTTGGCGATGTTTTTCCTGTCGCGATACGCGCGAAACCTCGGTAAGAGGATCGACGGCATCTCTGCAGCCGCCACACAAAAACTCACAAACTATTCGTGGCCGGGAAACATTCGAGAGCTGCAAAACCTCATCGAGCGTGCGCTGATTCTTTGCACCGGTCCGGTTCTCGAACTGGAAGAGAACCTCACGACGATGTCCGGCGCGTTCCGTCTTACTGATCTCGCGCCCGTTGTCACTCGCGCGGACGAGCCGCAGCCTAAGACGTTGCAGGAAGTCGAACGTGAACACATCGTTGCGGTGCTCGACCAAACTCACGGCGTCATAGAAGGCGCCAGCGGCGCCGCGAAAGCCCTCGGGATGCATCCGAACACGTTAAGGCACCGCATGGAAAAACTCGGGATCAAACGGAGTGCCCACCGCATTTCGTAGCTCGCCTGCAACCGCCGATTTGTTCGCCCACCAAATATGGTAGTTGACCTTCGATAGACTGATCTGCCTTTCTCTTAAATCGTCTTATTTCAAACACTTGCGTCGACTCCTGCAACGTCACTGCCAGCGGCACGCAGCCTGCACAGCGCACCCTGCGCCCCGTTTGTTAGATGAAATCGCTTAATACGATAGAGGAGAATCAAGGATGAGTAAGTTCAAGAGTTTTCTTTCGGTGGCAGGTTTTAGTCTTGTCATCATTTTCTCGTTTCTGGCGGCGCACGTTGAGGGACAGGAGCTAGCTCCAACTTCATCGGACCTCGCAGCCGATCAAAGTTCGCTCGCTGACTTTGTCGCGCCGGCCGTGTTCCAGGCGGCGGGACCGAACATCGCTTCGATCCAGAGTGCCATCGCCGACTTCCGCGCTGCGTTGGGAGAGCCAAACAACCTCAACGCGACTACCGAACTGGCCCTCGGTCGACGTGAAATCAACTGGGACGGAGCTGTTCCGACCGACGTCACGACGCCTCCGGTCAATCCATTCAACACATTTCTGAACACGCGTGGCGCGCAGTTCACCACGCCTGGAATCGGACTTTCGCAAGCGCCGCCGTCAGGTGGACCACAAGGCGGTCTCGTGACGCTCTTTGGCAACGCGAGTTATGCCACCGAGTTTCGCGCGTTTAGTTCACCGCGTTTGTTTACTCCGGTTGGAAGCAACGTCACGGACACAGCGTTTTTCGTTGCCGGTTCGAATGGAACTGTTCGCGCCGCTGTGACTGGCTTCGGAGCGATCTTCACCGACGTCGATCAACCGGACGGCAGTGGACCAGGAACAAAACGCGGCAATCGCCACTCAAGCACGCTGCTCCAGTATTTCGATGCGAATGGACAGTTGTTGTTCAGTAGTTTCGCGCCGGCGTCGCCGGGTAACGGTGGTTTTTCTTTTCTCGGGATCAAGTTCAACGACCCGCGGATCGCGAGCGTGCGAATTATCGCAGGCAATGTGGCTCCAGGTCCGAATGACGACCCGGCTAACGACGTCGTGATGATGGACGATTTCATTTACGGCGAACCACACAAGCTTCCGTAACTTGTACTGAAGAAGTCGCGAAACAGGTTAACGAGAGACGCGCATGTTGAAGATCACAAGAGTTGTTCTGTCAAAAGAGGAAACTACGTTGCGGTTGGACGGCCGAGTCGCAGGACAGTGGGTGGGGTTACTCAGCGACTCGGCTGACTCCGCATTGACGGAAGGTCTAAAGGTCACGATCGATTTGAAGAACATCTCTTTCGTCGACTGCGCGGGAGTCGCGCTGTTGAAACGTCTGATCGAACGCGGCGCGGCTCCCGTAAACGCTCCCCTGTTTGTGACTGAGCAAATCAAGAAGTGCAAGGACGGTGACGGTAACGCAGTTTGAGGTACGCCGAAGGACGGTGACGGTAACGCAGTTTGAGGTACGCCGAAGGCGTTGGCTACTTGGAGCCCAGGGTTGCTTCAACCCTGGGATACCGAAACCACAAACGCAGAACACTGAAAGTGTTCGGTTTGCAGTTGGAACTCCTTCAGAGTTCAAGTTTTGCGCGCCACTTAACCCAGGGTTGAGGCAACCCTGGGCTCCAAGTAGCCAACGCCTTCGGCGTAACAAGACGGCCAACGCCTTCGGCGTAACAAGACGGCCAACGCCTTCGGCGTAACAAGGCGGCCAACGCTTCGGTGCAACAAGGCGGCCAACGCCTTCGGCGTAACAAGGCGGCGGAAACATCGTCACGTCCAAGGATGGCCAAGCTAGTGCGAGCAATGGAGACTGCCAATGCAAGCCTTAGTTCCGGTGTTTGAGGAAACGGTTCTCCCCCATCTCGACGCAGCATACAACCTCGCTCGTTGGCTGACGCGCGACGAACGAGACGCGGAAGACGTGGTCCAGGAGGCGTTCCTGCGTGCTCTCCGCCATTTCCGCACGTTCAAAGGCGGCGACGCGAGGCCGTGGCTGTTGGCAATCGTGCGGAATACCTATTACACCTGGCGAAAATCCAACCGATCAACGGAAGAGGAGACCCTCGAGGAAGACAAGCATCCACTCGCGGACGAAACCTCCGATCCCGAGATCCTGCTTTTGCGCGAAACCGACCGTCAGCTATTAAGAAACGCGCTGCACCAGTTGCCCAAGGAGTTTCTCGAAGTCATCGTACTAAGAGAATTCGAAGAACTCTCATACAAGCAGATCGCAGAGATAGTTCAGATTCCCTGCGGAACGGTGATGTCGCGCTTGGCTCGTGCTCGGAAGCGTCTCGTTCAAGTTCTTCTCGCAGAGACGAACGAATGCGGTCCCGCAAGTCAGACGGCGGCCGATAATAGAGCGACTTGTTCCTGATAACTGAACTCAATGTAAGTTGATCACGAGGTTCTCGTGTCGGACGAGACATAACGTGCCTCCGGAGTTTGCCGCACCCCGCTTACTGCCGAATTTTTAGAGTTAAAAACTTGGGAGTCGGCCGCATTTCGCTATCACGGAACCTGCTTGGGGAACGCGACCTACCATAAATACCGCCGCCCGTCGGGTTTTATTCCCGAAAAAACGTAGGTTTTGGTTAATTTGCGATCTTCCCGTAGAATAGGCCTCCCCCATACCCAATCCCCTGGTTACAAAACCCCCTGCGTGTACGTGTGAAATCCACGCCGAAGTGTCTTTAGAGATAAATGCCCGACGAACTTAAGATGAACAACATCCTGGTCGTTGACGACTCTCCCACGATGAGACGCATGGTGATCACCTCGCTGGGTTCGCTGCGGGCGGTCAAGTCGACCCAGGCGGGCAGTGGCCTCGAAGCCATCGAACGATTGGCAATCGAACCCGTCGACCTCATGGTGCTGGATCTAAACATGCCGGACATGCACGGCATGGAAGTCATCGACTTCGTACGACGTCACCAGTCTTATAGAAACATTCCCATCGTGGTGCTCACGACCAAAGGCGAAGAAGCCAGCCGCACACAGGCGATGGCCGCAGGAGCGACGAGTTACTTAACGAAACCGTTCGATCCGCGGCACTTGGCTGACGTTGTGGACTCATTGCTGAAAGCGACTTGATGGACAAACCCGACAACAGTGGTGAGTTTTTCGATCAGTTCCTCGACGATTACTACGCCGAGTGTGACGAACATCTCGTCTTGATCCGTCGCGCGTTGGTAGCGCTCGAAGACGAGGTCGACGCACCCGCGATCGATCGCGCGACGCTCGACAATCTCTTCCGCAGTTTCCACACGCTCAAGGGAATCTCCGGGATGGTCGGGCTCACCGCTGCGGAACAACTCGCGCATCATCTCGAAAGCTATCTTCGTGAGCTGCGTCAGGGAAGTGTGGCGTTGAGCGCGTCGGGATTCGAAGCGCTCGCAGCAGGCGTTTCGTTACTCGAAAACGTGATCAATGCGCGGCGTAACGATCAGCCGATTCCTTTGATTGAGGGATTTGCAGATCGTCTACGTGGCGTTCCTGTAAAGCCTGAGAAATCGGAAGAGGAGTCTGTCCTCAGGCGCTGGCAGATCGAGTTTACACCCAGCGCCGATCTTGCTGCTCGTGGCGTCAATGTGAACAGCGTGCGAGAGCGACTGCAGGAGATCGGCGAGTTACGACAAGCAAAGCCGATCGTTAAAGGCGCCGGTGAGATCGCGTTTCAGTTCCTCCTGGCGACGAACGCCAGCCAGACCACGTTGAAGAGTCTTGAGGCGGATGGTTTGGTCTTTGAACCAGTGGAAGAAGAAGACGCGGCCGTTCAAAAAGGCCGGCAGCCGGTTGCGACTATCGCTCCGTCGACGGTGGTGCGCGTCGATCTCGATCGGCTCGACGAACTGATGCGCATCATCGGCGAACTGGTGATCAGCCGGACGCGACTCGAAGATCAACTGACGGAGTTGAAACGTGTGACGCCGGCGATGGTGTGGCGTCCACTTCAGGAGACAAGTCTCGGCATCGCGCGGCAGTTGAGAGATTTGCGCGAGAGCGTGATGCGCGTGCGCATGGTTCCAATCGGCGAAGTCTTCGAACGCATGACGTTCGTGGTGAGAGATCTGGCGCGAGAGAACGGGAAGAAGATCATCGTGCAGCTCAGCGGCGGCGAAACGGAGATCGACAAGTTTCTCGTCGAGCGGATGATGGATCCGCTGCTGCACCTCGTGCGGAACGCCGTCAGTCACGGGATCGAAACTGTTGCCGAACGCGAAGCGCGAGGAAAGCAAGCGGAAGGTTTGTTGTCGCTGAGTGCGATTACCGCCGGCGAGCGGATCGTCATCAAGATTGCCGACGACGGACGCGGAATCGATCGCGATCTTGTACTCGAACGCGCGAAAGCGGGCGGTCTTGACCACGGGCAGGCACAACTTGACGACGTTAGTTTGTTGCAACTGATCTCTACTCCCGGACTCTCCACACGAGACGAAGCGGATCGGGAAAGCGGCCGCGGCGTGGGAATGGACGTCGTCAAGAACGCGATCGAAGAACTCGGCGGGCATATCCGGCTCACGACGAAGATGGGCGAAGGCACGACGTTTACGATCGAGTTGCCTCTGACGCTCGCGATTGCGGAGGCGTTGATCGTCAGTGTCGACGGGCAAAGGTTCGCGGTGCCGCAGTCGGCCGTGAGGGAAGTTCTGGAAGTCGAGTCGGCTTCGACGAATGTGCTGGAGAACAACGAGATCATTTCTTACCGCGGAAGAGTCCTGCCGCTGCTTCGTCTCGCTCGCGTCTTTGAAATGGACCATCAGCGTGGCGACAAGTTTCATGTGCTGGTCATTGGCGAGGAGTCGAATGCGGTCGGTTTGGCAGTCGATCGAATACTCGGACAGCGCGAGATCGTCGTGCGCGCGATTAAAGATCCGCTGGCGCAAAGCAAAGGCATCGCCGGCGCGACTGAACTGGGCGATCAGCGTGTTGTGCTGATTCTCGATATCAGTGCGTTACGGCAGTTGGCAGTGAAGTCGCAGCATTAAAACAGGTATCAGACATGGAACCATTCATACTTTTCGAACTGGCGGGCACGACTTACGGCGTGCGCAGCCGCTTCGTGCAACAGATCGAAATGATCGAAGACGTTGCGTCAGTGCCGAATGCTCATCCTGCCGTGGAAGGCGTGGTCCTGGTTCGCGGTCAGGTGATTCCGGCTTTGAACCTGCGCGCGCGATTTGGTTTCGACACAATTGAACGAAACCTTCGTTCGCGTTTGGTTGTGATTAATACGGGCGGCAGGGTCGTCGGACTCATCGTCGATACGGCGCGCGAGTTTATCAAGATCGCGCCGGAGTCGATCGAGCCGCCGCCGGAAGCGCTTACGGGATTAAGTGGCCAGTATCTGGAGGGGATTGCAACGATCAATGAACGGATGATTTTAGTTTTGAATCTGGATGTCGTGCTTGACTTGGATTACGAGATCGAAGAGGCATTGGAAACAACCTGAATATTGGAGACAAGACTATGGCCCAGGCACTCGAAACAAATAGCAGCAATATTCAAAGAGACATTGGACTGGTTCGCCAGCAAGCGGTGGAGGTTGCTGAATCGGCCACGCAAATCACGACAACGGCTAACGAAGTCGCGGAGGGAGCGGAAGTTCAGTTACGCGTTCTCGAAAGAACGGTGGCGATCGCGGATGCGATGACAGCGTCCTTAAGCGATACCACGACACAACTCGAATCGATAGCGACCTCATCCGAAGAACTCGCGTCGTCCGTTAACGAGAGCGCAGCATCTATCGAAGAGGTCGGGAAGAATGCGGAATCGCTTGCGTCCTCGATCGCGCAGATAACGGCTGCCGCGGAACAGAGCGCACGTTCGATCGAAGGCGTCAACGGCACGGTGCAGGGCATGGCGACGTCCGCTGAAGAAGTGACAGCCGCAATGACGCAGATTGCCGCTTCCGTCAGAGCTGTGAGCGACGACACGGAAACGCTCTCCGCTTCGGTAAACGAAACCGCAGCGAGCATTGAAGAGGTGTCAGCGTCGATCGCGAGTCTTTCCAGCAACGCCGACGACTTGACGGTGTCAGCGGAAGAAACATCATCGGCGATCAACGAGATGGCTGCGTCGATCGAAGAGGTCGCGGCGATGACCGAGAGCCTCGCGTCGTCAGTTGAAGAAGTGTCGACGTCGATGGAAGAGATGGCGCGTTCGGTGCAGGGTGTGGCGCAGAACGCCGAGCGCATCACTGAAGCCGCGACGGGCGCTGCGACCAGTGCTACGCAGATGGACCGTTCGTTACATTCCGTCGTCGCTTTGACGAAGCGTGCAGAGGAATCGACGACTCAACTCAGCAAACAAGCCGAAGAAGGCGGAAGCGCCGTGCAGAAGTCGATGCAGGGCATGTTGCGCGTACGTTCCGCGATGGAGCAATCAGCCGGCGTGATCCGCGAAATGGGAAAACGTTCGGAAGAGATTGGCGGCATCATCAACACCATCAACATCATCGCCGAACGCACGAACATGCTTTCGCTGAACGCTTCCATCGAGGCGGCGCGCGCCGGTGATGCCGGGCGAGGATTCGCTGTTGTTGCGGAGGAGATCAGAAACCTTGCAGATCGATCTGCCCAGGCCACGTCGGATATCGCAGTGATCATCAGGTCGCTTCAGGAAGCCGTCAGAGAAGCCGTGACTGCCGCGAGTGAAGGCGTGCGCATGGCGGACGAAGGCGGACAACTCGCGGAAGAAGGCGCAGCAGGACTCAAGAAAATACTGGGCGGCATCAATCAAACCGCGCAGCTCGTGGCGCAGATTGCCGATGCAACAGAAGAGCAACTGACGGCCAGTCAACACGTCGTTTCCGCGATCGATACGACCGCTATGCAAACGAAACAAGTTTCCGGTGCGGCGATCGAGCAGGCCCAGGGTTCGCAGCAGATCGTCAAAGCGTCGGCGCAGATGCGGAACACGGCGAAGGAAGTCGCCAAAGCCGTAAACGAGCAGGGCCGCGCTGCGAGAGAGATCATCAAAGCAGCGCAGAGCACCAGTGGCGCCGCCAAACATGTTCGTAAAGCTTCGAACGAACAAGCGGCCGCTGCCAAAGAGATCACTACGGCGGTCGAATCGATGCGCCGCGGCGCGATCTCCACCGCGCGAGCGTTGGGCGAGCACGCAGTTGCCGGAGATCAGGTTTCCAAAGAAGCGGTCCAACTGGTGCGACAGATAAACGAGATCAGCAAAGCTGTGAGCGAGCAGGCGAAAGCGTCTGCTGAGATCACAACTGCGACTCAGAGCATGCGCCTGCAATCCGATCAGGTCGCCAAGGCAATGCGCGAACAGGCGCGAACCGCACACGAGATGACTATCGGCGTCGGCACTGTTTCGAAAGAAGCGATGCGGATTACCAACACCAATCGCAACCATCTCGAATCGGCAGAGAAGGTTCGCGAAGCCGTTAGCGAACTCCGCGAGATCACGAACCGCAATGCGAACGGTGTGAAAGCAACGTTGACGAGGACGTCGGGACTCGCCGATCGCGCGCGTCAACTTGGCGAGATCATGGACAGCATGGTTGCGGGCAATGGCAACCAGCAGCCGCAAGCGCCTGCGAAACCCAAACGCAAGCGCCCGAGCAAATCAGCCCCGGATACAAACCCTTCGGAGTAGCCCAGGTATTTTGTGACTAGTACGCAACCGCCAGTCGGCGTTTTCACAACCGATAACCACCTGGTGATTCAAGTATGGGACGCCACACTGGCGCGACTCACCGGTATCAGCGACGAGTCTGCCTGCGGTCAGACTTTAACTGCACTGCTGCCAGATCTCGAGCAGCGTGGCTTGTTGAAGCGTTTCCAGCGATCGCTGAACGACGGCGTCGTCGAAGTGCTGGCAACTGCGTTTCACCACTACCTTATTCCCTGCGCGCCGGTTACACCTTCCAAACACTTCGAGAAGATGCAGCAACGCGTGACTATTGCGCCGTTGCGTGACGAGGAGTCGATCGCGGGACTCATCGTCACTATCGAAGACGTTACCGAGCGACTCGAACGCGAGCGTGAACTGTCGGCGCGTCTGACCCAGGGCGATGAGACGACGCGATTGACTGCCGCGGAAACGCTTAGTGACGATCAGTCGTACGACGCAACGTCGTTGCTCGGAGCGCTGGGTGATGAGAGTTGGCAGGTTCGTCGTGCGGCAGTCAAAGGGATCTCGCAGCGTGCAGCGCCCGAGGCGATTGCGGCGCTCTTAAACTCGGTCGTCGAGAATCATCAAAATCCTTCGCTATTGAACAGCGCGCTTCAGGTGTTGAGCTCCAGTGACGTCGATACTCTTTCGCCGTTGCAGGACCTGCTGAAAGGGCCCGATGCGGATCTGCGCATGCAGGCGGCGTTGGCTCTGGGTGAACAACGCAATCCTCGCGCTGTGCCAGCGTTAATCGAAGCACTCAAGGACGACAACAGCAACGTTCGCTATCACGCGATCGAGGCTCTCGGCAAGCTGAAATCAACGGACGCCGTAGACGCACTCGCCGAGATCGCCGAATCAAAAGACTTCTTTCTTGCGTTTCCGGCACTCGACGCGCTCGCGACGATCGGCGATGCGCGTGTTGCGCCGCGAATCGTCCCGCTGCTGGAGCACGAACTCCTGCGTGATCCCGCGGTCAGCCTGTTGGGCCAACTCGGCGACGACACAGCCGTAGCGCCTCTGACAGCATTGCTAAATACTCCGACTGCGCCCACGGATCTGATCGCCGGCGCGCTCGCGACACTCTCCGATCGTTTTGAGGAACAGTATCGCGAAGGCGCGTATATCGCGGATCTGACGAGTCGCGAGATCTCGCCCACTGGCGTTCAGAACCTGCTGGACGCGCTGGAGACGCCGGGCAAAGAAAACTTGCGCTCGATCGCCCTGGTCCTTGGCTGGCTCAAACGATCCGGCGTCGACCGCGCGCTCACAAGATTGATGGGACGCGTCGATCTGCGCGACGACATTGTCGAAGCACTTGTTCGTCATGGTTCTACGACTGTCGATCTGCTAATCGCGCAGTTGTCATCTGAAGACCTCGAAGTGAGACGGTCGGCGGTTGTCGCACTCGGCCGCATCGGGGACGCTGGTGCGACCTCAGCGCTAATCAACACGCTGAACGACGAGTCGCTCACGATCGATGCGGCAAATGCACTCGGCCAAATCGGCGATCCAACAGCAGCCGACGGACTGCTGAATTTGATCGGCAACAGCGATGCATCGATCCGGCAGGCCGCGATCAGCGCGCTCAACTCGCTTGCCGTTCCGTCCATAGCGCAACGTGTTGTTCCGCTGCTGCACGATCCGGATTCGAACGTTCGTGAATCGGCAGCGAAGATCGCCGGTTATTTTGGTTATCCGGACGCGACCGCCGAGTTGCTGCGGCTCAGTCGCGACCCGGACGAAGCAGTCAGATGCGCGGCCATCGAACACCTGCCGTACGTTGAAGACGAAAACGCTTCCGACGTCCTCTTTCACGCAATCAAAGAAGACACTCCGAAGGTCCGCGCCGCTGCGGCCCGTGCACTCGGCAACATGGACGCACCGCGGGTTGTCGAGCATTTAATTAAAGGACTTGAGGACGAAGACGTTTGGGTGCGGTATTTCAGCGCGCGAGCTCTGGGCCGGCGAAGGTCGGAAGAGAGCGTTGCGGCTTTGGAGACTGTGCTCGAGAAAGAGAAGTTCAATCACGTTCGGATTGCAGCGCTCGATTCACTCGGGCAGATCGGCGGTGAACGCATCGCCGGGATTGTTACGGGGTTTGTTAAAGATGACGATCCGGACGTGGCGCACGCTGCGCAGACGGCCGTCGAGAAAAGTGGTCAAAGCGAATAACAAATGGGGTCTCTTTCACAGCATTTATTTTTACCGCAGGGCGCCGGCGCCCTGATCCAGAGTTTGATCAATGAACGCACCGGAATGTTTTTCGATAACGGCAGGCGCGATCTGCTGATCGACAAACTCTCGCCGCTGGTAATCGAGCGAGGTTTTAGTTCGTATCTCGACTATTACTACCTGCTGAAGTACGACACCGCGGCCCATCTCGAATGGCAGAACGTGATGAACGCGCTGTCAGTACAGGAGACGTACTTTTGGCGCGAGATCGATCAGATTCGGACCCTCGTCAACACGCTGATGCCGGAGTGGCAAGCTCGTAATAACCGTTCGACTGTGCGAATCTGGAGCGCAGCCTGCGCCACAGGCGAGGAGCCGTTGACGATTGCCATGGCTTTGAACGAAGCTGGGTGGTTTGAACGGGCGTCAATCGAGATCATGGCCAGCGATGCGAGCTCGAAAGCGATCGATCGCGCGCGTGAAGGTGTTTATCGCGACCGCGCTTTTCGCAATCTGCCGGCCGGCTTGCGCGAACGTTATTTCGAAAAAGACGGATCCGGTTGGCGCGTCAGAAAGGACATGCATCGACGGATCAAGTGGGGCCTTGCAAACCTGATGGACGAAGATCAGATTGCCCCGTATGCGTCAGCCGATTTTATTTTTTGCCGTAACGTTTTTATCTACTTTTCAGAAAACGCGATTCGCCGGGCGGTTCGTTCCTTTGGAAAGTTTATCCGGTCTCCCGGCTATCTTTTTGTAGGCGCTGCCGAGTCGTTAATAAGATTGACGACGGATTTTAACCTGACGGAAATCGGCGACGCCTTCGTGTATGTGAAGCGTGAGAAAGTGATCTGACGAACGGAGCATTGTTGATGGATCGAGTGTTAAGAGTTGTAGTGATCGACGATTCTGCCTATGTGCGGAAGGTGGTCCGAGAGATCCTCTCGCGCAGTCCGTTCGTCGAAGTTGTCGGCACGGCGCGGGATGGTCGAGAAGCACTCGATCTCGTAGAACGTCTCGAACCTGATGTGGTGACGTGCGATTTAATAATGCCTGAGTTGGATGGTGTGGGGTTCGTGCGTGAACAGATGCAACGACGACCGGTGCCGATCATCATCATGAGCATCGCGAACGAAACGGCCGAAGCTGCACTGACTGCACTCGATGCCGGCGCGATCGACTTTGTACAAAAGCCGACGGCGCTCGCGAGTGAAAAGATATTCGAAGTCAGCTCGGAGCTGATCGAGAAGGTCAAAGCGGCCGGACACGTCGCGCTCAACAGGATTTCGACTGCAACGCGGGTGCAAGTTCCGAAGAGTGAACCGCTGGAAAAGATAGCGGGCAGTCACTCGGTGGACATGGTGGCGCTTGGGATCTCGACTGGTGGACCACAGGCGCTGAAACGGTTGATACCGCAGTTGCCGCAAGACTTTCCGGTGCCGATCGTGATGGTGATGCACATGCCGGTCGGTTACACCGAAATGTACGCCGCGAAACTGAACGAACTGTCGGCGCTTGAAGTGCGAGAGGCAGCCGAAGGTGACGAGATCAAAACAGGTCGCGTGTTTCTTGCGCCGGCGGGTCGTCATCTGAAATTGTCGCGCGAGTCAGACGGCAAGGTCGTCGCGCGTCTCGATGCCAAGCCTTTTAATACGCTGCATCGACCGTCGGTTGATGTGCTGTTTCAATCGGCGGCAGAAGTTTACGGCAATCGTCTGCTGGGCGTAGTCATGACGGGCATGGGTTCGGATGGAAAAGAAGGTTCGGCGTGGATCAAGTCGCAGGGTGGACTCATTTTCACGGAAGCGGAGAGCAGTTGCGTCGTGTACGGCATGCCGTCGGTCGTGATGGAAGCCGGACTGAGTGACCGAAGTGTCGCTCTGGAAGACATGGCTCACGCGATCAGGGAGGTTGTATGACCGCGAAGATTATGATCGTCGATGATTCAGCGCTTTCACGCAGGACCTTGCGGCGTATCCTCGAAACCGCCGGTTACGAGGTCGTGGAAGCCGAGGACGGAATGACGGCGCTTGAAGTCTACTTTCTCGAAAAGCCGAACCTGGTATTACTCGATTTGGTGATGAAAGGCATGTACGGACTTGATGTTTTAGTGAAGTTGCGGGAAATGGATCCGAATGCGCTGGTTGTAGTTGCGAGCGCTGATATCCAAAGTTCGACGCGTAAGATGGTTGATGAAGAGGGTGCGCTTGCGTTCATAAATAAACCGTTTACGTCGGAACAGGTGATTGCGGCGGTCGAGGCAGCTCTCGCGGAAGGAGCCCCGAGTGAAACTAACTGAGCGACAGAGCGACGCGCTTTCCGAGCTCATCAACATCGCGTTCGCGCGTACCGGAGCTGCTCTGTCAGAACTGACCGGGCATCGCGTCGTACTCAATCCGCCGGCCGTTGCTGTTTATCGAACTGAAGAGTTGCGTCCTGCGCTGGCGAAGTTTGTTCCGGGAGAAGTGGCCTCGATTCATCAGGTGTTTGCCGGGCCGGTTGCCGGGGATGCGTTGTTGTTGTTGAACTACGAGGGCGCGGTGCATCTCACCGACTTGCTGACCGACGAGAACAAAGCTTCAAACTTTCTCGACGAATCGGCGCGGGAAGTTTTGACTGAGGTCGGCAACATTCTCTTGAATGCGTGCCTGGGAATGTTTGGAAACTTGCTCAACGTGCACGTCACGTTTTCAGTGCCGCGGTTGCATCTCGAAACACTCGACGAGTTGATCGGGTCGATAACGACAGGCAAAAGCGATATGCATTTTGCGCTTGTGATCTACACGGCATTTCAGATTCGCGACAGTTCAGTAAAAGGGTTTTTGGTGATCGTGTTGAGTGTGGAGTCGCTCGATCGCTTGATTCAGGAGGTCGATGCCTGGGAGGCGCAGCAGGGTAGATGAGTTCGCAGTCAGAAACAAGTTCCAAGGAGAGATTGCTCAACGCCGCCGTCCTGCACTGGATGCACGACCTGGCGGCGCAGGGGATTGTCACGACCGACAGTGAGTTGAAGGTCGTCGAGTGGAACCATTGGATGGAGGAGCACACTGGCGAGCGCGCCAACGACGTAATTGGACGTAGTTTGCTGGATCTGTTTCCTGAACTAACCGAACGCCGGCTGGATAGGCATTACAAGTGGGCGCTCGAGGGACAGGTCAGAGTGTTGTCGCAGGCGCTGCACGGTTATCTGATCGCGATGTCACCGGTGTCCGGCCAACACGGCTACAAGCAGATGCGGCAAGCAGTGCGAATCTCGCCGCTGAGTCACGAAGGTAAGGTGATCGGAACGCTGACGATCATCGAAGACGTGACGGAACGCGTCGCCCGTGAAGCGGAACTGCAAGCGCAACTCGAAGATCGATCGCGTCTCTTATCGAATGAAAAACTCGCGCGAAACGAAGCTGAGCGCGCGAATCGTTTGAAAGACGAGTTTCTCGCGACGATCTCGCACGAGCTGCGCAATCCGTTGAATGCCATCATGGGCTGGGCGCACATGATGCGCCTCGGCAAACTCACGCCGGCGAACGTCGAGCGCGCCGTCGAGACGATCTATCGCAATGCGAAGTCGCAGAGTCAGCTTGTTGCCGATCTTCTCGATGTGTCGCGCATCATTTCAGGAAAGCTGCGGCTTGATGTGCGGACAGTCGACCTGATCTACATCATCAACGCGGCGATCGATTCGATTCGTCCGGCGGCAGACGCGAAGAGCATTCGGCTGCAAACGATGCTCGATCCGGCGGCTGGTCCAATCTCCGGCGACGCCGATCGATTGCAACAGATCGTCTGGAACCTGTTGACGAACGCGGTTAAGTTCACGCCGAAAGGCGGCCGCATACAGGTCAAGCTGCAGCGCGTGGACTCGCACGTGGAGATCGTCGTCAGCGACTCAGGTATTGGTATCAATAAAGAGTTTCTGCCGCATGTGTTCGATCGTTTCCGGCAGGCGGATGCGAGTTCGACGCGAATACATGGCGGTCTTGGGCTTGGTCTTTCCATCGTCCATCAACTCGTGGATCTGCACGGCGGCACTGTCGCTGTGCAGAGCGAAGGAGAAGGGAAGGGCGCGACGTTTACGATCAGTCTGCCGTTTGTTGGCGTGGTTAATAACCAGCAGGAAGCCGAACCTGCTCAAGCACACGACGAAGTTATTCCTCTCGAAGGCTTGCCTTCACTCGAAGGACTCAAGGTGCTGGTGGTCGACGATGAAGCCGACACGCGCGAGTTGATCCTCGAAGTGCTTAAAGAGTGCGGCTCGGAAGTGATCACCAGCGGCTCCGTTGAAGAGGCTTTAATCGCGCTCGAGGAACACAAGCCCGACATTCTGATCAGCGATCTGGGAATGCCTGATGAGGATGGTTACTCGTTGATCTCTAAAATTCGCGCGCTTCCCCCCGAGCGCGGCGGACACATTCCAGCGGCCGCACTCACCGCGTATGCGCGAGCTGAAGATCGAATGCGCGTTCTTCGTTCGGGCTTTCAATTCCATCTTCCCAAACCCGTCGACTCCGCGGAATTAGTAACCGTCGTCGCCAGCCTAGCCGGCCGCGCTTACAAAGCCTAAACACTCGGAGTCGCTAAAAACGGATCCCGGTAGTAGCTGATCGTTCAAAATTCCGTTGACATTTCATTTCGCCGCGAGCAAGAATGACGCCCTCCAGTTCGCTCGAATGGCTTTACCCACAAGTGAATAACGCACCCGGAAGCGTGCAGCATTTTGTGCGGACAACCCACACTTATAGTTTTGAAAGGAGAACAGTAAAGATGTTCAAGCGCAAAGCGTTCCTCGTTTGTGCAATTGTTTGTTCGTTTCTGATTATCGCCGCAATGCTGCCGGCCGGCTTGGCGGATAACGGCCCGAATCACCGGGTGAGAAACATGCGCTTCGGCGTCTCCGGCGGAAACGTGAACGACAGAAGCAATGCCTTCTGTTGTAGCGGTACGTTGGGCGCGTTGATTTCAGACGGAAGCACACGCTACATCCTCAGCAACAATCACGTGCTTGGTATCAGCGGTGGAGCAAACGTCGGCGACGACGTCAGTCAGCCCGGCCTGATCGACAGCAACTGCCAGGTAACAACAGTCGTCGGTGATTACGCCGGCGGTGCTCTTCTCGGTTCTTCAAACGTCGATGCCGCGGTGGCCACGTTGAGGGCCGGTCAAATGGATGCGACTGGCTTCATCGAAGACATCGGCGTACCGAGCAGCACGATCGCTCTTCCTACCGTCGGTCTGGGCGTCGCGAAGAGTGGTCGCACTACGGGCTTCACGACCGGCACGATCTCTTCAATCAACACGAGCGTGAGCGTGCAGTATCAGCAGGGCTGCGGCAAAGGAAAGAAGTTCACGGTTTCCTTTACGAATCAGATCGTGATCAACAGCAGCACGTTCAGCGCCGGCGGCGATTCCGGCTCGCTGATCGTTACGAACAATGCCGCACACAATCCAGTTGGCTTGCTCTTCGCAGGCAGCAGCACTTCGACCATTGCTAACCCGATTGGCTTGGTGCTGACGAGACTCGGAACCGCCATGGGCCGTACGTTCAGCTTCAATCTTAGTGGCGGTGGTCCTGCGGCGCCGACTGGCGGTCAGGGCGGTGGTCAGGGGCAGGGCCACGGTCGTGGCCAGGATAGTCAACAACCGTTTATTCCAGGACTGGAAAGGCAGATGGGAATGCTTCCACAACAGGCTGCCGACCGGGCGCTCGGAGTGCTCGAACAACATCGTGCGAACTTGATGTTCCTGCCGGGCGTGATGGGCGCGGGCATTGGAGTGTCAGGACGCGAAGATGGTGAGGCTGGTATCGTGATCTACGTAAACAAGGACTCACAGACCAGGCCGCCGTTGCCGGATTCGATCGACGGCATTCCGGTGGTAGTGATCTTGACCGATCAGTTCATCGCCTACTAAGCCTGAACCACGACGTTTTTGCGGGGAGAGGACCAACATCTTCTCCCCGTAAGACTAAATACCCACACGTTGCAGCAGCGCGTTCCAGCGCGGATCACTCTTCACAGAATCGAATACCATCTCGAGGCGCAGCACTCCGAGAAAATGACTGCGTTCCTCATAAGCTTTCTCGAGCCATGAAAAAACCTGGTTCTTCTCATTAAGACCGGCATACGCGACTGCAAGATCGCGACCGTCTGCGTCGCGGTTCGCATACCTCTGCTGGAGTTCTTTGATGATCGCTTCGGCATCGGCTCGTTTACCCATGCGGCCGTAAACGTGGGCCAGCAAAGCGAGAGAACCATTCGCGCGCTTCGATAAATCGACGCTCTGTTTTGCTTCGGCCAACGCTTCGTCGTTGCGATCCTGTTTCAACAATACGATCGCCAGTGTGTGATGACCGGCCCAAAAATTCGGTTCGAGGTCGAGCATCTTTTGGCAGATGCCGGTCGCCTCATCCATGTTGCCGCGATCGTACTGGTGCTCGGCAATGTTGTTGAGGATCACCAGCGACAACGGATCGATTTGGTTTGCGAGTGTGATCTGCGTCCAGGCCTCGTCGTTGCGTCCCGCGCTGCGAAGGAATCGAGCGTACCACTGGTGGGCTGTGGCGTAGTTTGCGTTCAGCTCGAGCGCGCGTTTGAACTCCGCTTCGGCCTCTGACGGACGCCATTCGAGGTGATTGAGCATTCCGAGCGTCGCGTGTGGTTCGGCTAGCGAACTGTCTAACGCGATCGCTTTTAACGCGTTCGATCGGGCCAGCGGCTGAGTCTCTTTCCAACTCCTTCCGACATACGTTGCGAGAATGGCGTAGCAGTCGGCGAGTCCGGAATAAGCCAACGCGAAACGCGGGTCCTTTTCCACTGCGATTGAAAACTGTTCGATAGCTTTTTGCAGACTGTCGGCGGTGCGTTTGTTCCAGTAATAGCGGCCTTTCAGGTAACGCTGATACGCTTCGTTGTCGCTTGTGTAGCGCTTGGTCAGTCCGGTGGATTCTTCGCCGGAAAGTTTCAACTGAAGTTTCTGACTGATGGCAGTCGCGATTTCGCGTTGCGTTGTCATCAGCTCCGACATCTTGCGCTCGAATTGTTCACCCCAGAGCAAGTGGTTGTTTCTCGCGTCGATCAGTTCGACGCTGATTGTCAGGTTGTCGCCGCGGTGGACCACGTGGCCTGACATCACTGCGTCAACGCCTAAGTCTGCGGCGATCTTTTGGGCGTCGATCGGCTTTCCCTTGTAACGCATGACCGAGCTGGTCGGACTGACTCTCAAGTTCGGCAATTGCGAGAGTCGATAGATCAGCGATTCGGCGAGCCCGTCGGAGATGTATTCGAAGTCTGTGTTTCCACTCCTGTCTTCGAAAGGCAAGACGGCGACCGAGGTGATTGCCGGGCCTCGCGTACCGAAGTAGAAATAACCGGCGAGTGCAAGGCTGATGATTAAGAGGCCGCCAATTGCGAGCAGAAGTTTTAGCGGTGCGCGTTTTGTTAGCGAGCGCGTTGTCGAAGCAAGTTGTTGACTGGGAAGCGTCGTCGTTGGTCCAGTGCTGCGGCTCGCGCCGGGGTTAGTGTGATGCGGAAGAATGTTGGTTTCTGATTCGCTCGGCGATGTTGGTCCGAGGTGAACGGTCGTTGTTTCGGAGTCGGGGAGTGGGCCAGTGATGAGCGTTGCGCCGTCTACGCGACAGAATCCAAGCGCGTCGTCAGTTTCAACTCGGTTACATTTAGGGCAGCGTTTCATCGTCGTGTTTGTGCTTCGCTTAGAACGCTGAGGCCTTGAACGCAGCCTGTTCGACGTGTTCGCGTCGAGGGAAGTGCAGTAATTGTAATTGATTGTTCATGGTGTGTTGGGGTGAAGTGTAAGCAAGAGGGGTTATTGTCGTAAAGTTCATGGTGGTCCGAAAACGAACATTTTTGCTGGTTGGGGTTGTGGTCGTGGTGATCCTGGCGGTGTGGCTGGTGCTTGCGTTGAACTGTCCGAGTGCCGGCATCGCGCTAACGCTTCGCGCGCGGGAGTTGCACCGGTTGAAGAATCGCACTGCGTTTCCGGAGGCTGCTGACTTCGATTCGCGCGTTACGCTGGATGCGTTACTTCAGCGAGGTGACGATCGTGGTCGCTGGTCTGTCGATCGGGCTGCTCGCGTTCAGGGGTTGGTGGTTGACGTCGCGTATGCCGGTACGGAGGCGACGAATTGTTTCAACCCGTGTCGTCGCGATATTCACATCCTGATTGCGCCGCGTAAGGATGCGACGAAGAGCGAGCACGTCGTCCTCGAGGTCACGCCGAATCTGCGAGACTGGGCTGCGGGACAGGGAATCGACTGGTCTGAAGAGACGCTACAGAAGCAGTTGGTGGGGCGCTGGTGTGAATTCGAAGGTTGGCTATATTTCGACGTCGCCCACGATGAGGAATCCGAAAACGTCGCGCCCGGGAATGCCGAGAACTGGCGTGGCACCGCGTGGGAGATTCATCCGATCACGAAGATCCGTGTGCTTGAATGAATCTTCGCGTTAGTCGTTGTCGAGTAGTCGCGTGGTGTGGTCGGTGACGCTTGGTGGTTGGGCGATTTCGTTTGTCCTGACGGGCGGACGTCCGACGCCGGGGACTGGGACGTTGATCGGTGGCGGTAGTGCGCCGCGCGTTTGGGTCGGGCCAAGGACGGATGTTTCCGCGGGCCTGATCTGTGGTGGCTGCGCGTATTTGTCGCTGAAGAGACGGGCGTAAAGCATCATGACGAGGGAGACGAAAAAGAGGATGAATGGAATAGCCATCGGTCCTCCCTCCTCCACGCCGATACTAATCGCCAGAAAAATCGGAAACAGCACGCCGCTAAAGAACATCAGTTTCGCCGCGCGCCGGATTCCCCTGCGCCGTGGCGACAGGGCCTTCGCCTGTTCTTCATCCTGACGTTTGAGCGGCAGTCTTCCACCGGCGAGCCACTCCGCCAACCCACTGAGCACGAGCCCGCACCGCGAACAGAACCTCATCTCCCCCGAGATCTGCTGCTGACCACAATTAGGACAGTACATAAGCCTTCAAGGAAAGTGATTTTAGCCGAACCGAGGAGAGTACGGTAACTGACGGAAGGATGTTCACTCGTGATGTGAGCTACGCCCCAAAGTTTTCCCTTAGAGGCATATCCGTCAACTCTTAACGATCTCCGCAACGATGTCGTACGATCTCATTCGCGCCGCATGATCGTAGAGACTCGTCACGATCATCAACTCGTCCGCCCGCGTCAATGCCAGAAACTCCTGTAACTCCCTCCGCACCGTCTCGCGCGAGCCGCTGAATGAGTACTTCAACATCCGCGACGCCTGGTACTTCTCGATCGGACTCCAGTACTCCTCAATATTGTCGATCGGCGCCTGCAACTTCCCACCCGCCCCACGCACGAGATTTGTAAACGACTGCTGCACCGTCGTAAACAACCGCCGCGCCTCTTCGTCCGTATCCGCCGCGACAACATTCACACCAACCATCGCATACGGCTGGTCCAACTGTTTCGATGGCTTGAACCGCGACCGGTAAACGTCGAGCGCCGCGAATAGATCATCGGGTGCGAAGTGCGAGGCGAAGGCGTAAGGCAGACCAAGGCTCGCTGCCAACTCAGCGCCGAACAAGCTCGACCCGAGAATCCAGATCGGAACCTCAGTCCCAGCACCCGGAACTGCTCGGAGAGCCTGCCCCGATTTCGCCGGCGCAAGCAACGCCTGCAACTCCAACACATCCTCCGGAAAACTATCCGACGATCGCGAATCGCGACGCAGCGCGCGCACAGTCCGCGGATCAGTCCCTGGCGCTCGTCCCAACCCCGAGATCGATCCGGCCCGGATAAAGCGATTCGAGCGTCCCAAACTGTTCGGCGATAACGAGCGGCGAGTGATTCGGCAGCATGACGCCGCCCGAACCGACGCGAATCGTCGACGTGCCACCCGCAAGATAACCAATCACGACCGAAGTCGCGGCACTCGCAATGCCGGTCATGTTGTGATGTTCGGCGACCCAGTAACGCGTGTAACCAAGTGCTTCGGCGTGGCGTGCAAGCTGGAGGCTCTTCGGCAGAGCCTCGCGCGGTGTTTCACCAAGAATGACGGGAACGAGATCGAGTATTGAAACAGGAACCATGCTTGTTCTTTAGGCAAGACTCGATCCGGTCAGAACTGCGAGCCGACCGTGAGTGGTTTTTGTGCAAACCCGGTTTCCTCAGCGAAATCGAGAAAAACCGTTGAAACGGTTCCTCGTTGCTTTCGCTGCTTGCACCGGGCTAAAGCCCGGTGAGAATGAGAGGACTTTTAAGTTAAACCCAGGCAGTGACAACTACTACTTTGATGAGAGATTTGCAAACGGGATGTCCGTCACAAACAAAACGAAAGGGCCAGGTCACCCCGTCGACCCGGCCCCATTGGAGTTGTTCAGGTGCGCCTCCTAATTTCGTCTACACCTTGCCCCCTCCAAGCATTAGTTACTCTTTGCCAACTGTTCCGGCAATGCCTTTGTTGACCATCAGTCTGATTTCAACGCGGCGATTCTTGGCGCGGCCTTCCTTGGTCTTGTTGTCCGCGACCGGTTCCAGTTGCCCGTAACCGAATGGTTGGACCAGCCGGTTCAGCGGCATCTTGTACTTCGAAACGATGTAATAGATCACGGCGTTTGCGCGTCGTTCACTCAGATCGATGTTGCGTTGGGAACCGCCGCTTGAATCGGCATAGCCGACCACCGCCATCACCCAGCCCTTCGTGTTCTGCGTCTTCACCCAGGCGGCTGCTTCATCGATTGTCGCTTTGGCCTTGGGTCCCAGCGTTGCGCTGTTCGTAGCGAACGGCACCGTGATCGTCTTGAGCGAATCGAAATCGTCCAGACCGTTGATCCGGTTATTAGCAAGGTCGGCCGCAGCCTGTGCCTGCGCAGTCAGCGCCTGAGTCTCCGCCATCTGACCTGCCAGTCGTTCCTGCTCGGCCTGTTGCTGCTTCAGTTTGTCGTTTAACTCCGCTTCGATCGGATCGACGGTTGACTTGAGCGCTTGCGCAGATCGTAGATCCTGCTCGTCAAACCGAATCTTGTCTGCGACGATTGCGCCGTCGGAATTGCCGACACCATCGACTTCGAGTCGCAGTCCGCGAAGGATATAACTTGCGCCATACTCCTTCGAGCCGCGAAATACTCCGCGCTTGTGACTCTTGACTTCGGTGTTCGCCGTTAGCACGACGACGACCTGCGGTCCGCCGTTCGGATCCGACATTCTGAATGAATCAGGATCGCGTTTCGTGACGACACCTTTTAGTTTCTTTACCTCCTCGCCAGCGGGAACGCTGCGCATCTCCTGAGCTAACGCGTTTCCAGTACCTATTAAAACGAGAAGGCAAGCGAATGTAAGTAGCCTTGGTTGCACCTTTTCTCCAAACCTCATCAGTCTGCTCCTTTCACCAACATACGAGAAATCGTATGCCTCTGAATGCACGGTTAATACTGTCAATTCTTACAGTGCTTGTTGGGATGATTGACGGCGGAAGTCATTACCGACACCGAGAGATGTAAAGTGGGCGAGAACTACTGTGACGTTATCCAGTCCGCCGCCTGCAAGCGCGAGATCGACTAACTCCTCACACGCGCTCTGAGACGATTTTGCGCCGCGCAGGACGGCGGCGATGGTTGTGTCTTCGACCGTCTCGGTCAAACCGTCCGTGCAAAGCAACAACTGATCGTCATCACTTAACTTGAAACGTTGCACTTGCGGCTCGCCCTGTCCGAGAGATCCGACGGCTGCGGTCAAGACATGCCGCATCGATCGCGACGCCGGATCGTCGCGGTTAGCGACGCCCGCGTCGATCAATGCCTGCGCGAGCGTGTGATCCGTCGTTAATTGTTTGAACTCGTCACCGCGCAGTAGATAAGCGCGCGAGTCGCCGACGTGGCCGATGAGAAGATCGTTTCCGAGCGCGGCCGCGACTGTCAGAGTCGTCCCCATCCCTTGCAGCGTCACGTCGCCCGCGGCTTCTTTTCTGACGATCTCGTCGATCTGAAAGAAGCGTTCTGTCATTCGTTCCAGGACTTTCGTGACGTCTCTGTGATGTTGCAGGGAAAGGGTCCAGTCTGACGTTTCGACGATGAGATCGATGAGTTTGGTGAGAGCAAGACGGCTCGCCACTTCGCCGGCAGCCAGACCTCCCATCCCGTCGGCCACAAACATGCCGTACCCGTTCATCTCGTAACTCTGCTCGAGCAATCCGCCGTCAAGGTTGGTCAGGACGTTTTCGAGCGAGCGCCCGAACTTCATCACGAGGTAACTGTCTTCGTTATTCTCCCGAACATGCCCCTGGTGCGATAGCGCACCGAGATCGACCTCTAAGCTTGCCCAGACTTCGGCCAATCCGTCGCCTGAAGTGAACTCATCCCGTATGCTCATTGTGTGTGCCTTTGAAATACACGCCGGCCACCGGCAGCGATGATTTCCGAACAGGTTGGCAAGTGTGCAAGCCGAATAAGAATTCTATGTTCCCGTTTGCACGCGACGTACTGGCAAAATTGACAGGGGCGAACGGTCTAAAACTTCCAACCAATTGAGGTGCTTACACCGAGATCGTTCTTGTCGGCCCTCACCGGCGGCTTGCTGTCGTAGTTTTCGTAGAGGTGAAAACCCCACCACAGGTCCTTCACGATCTTGATTCGCAGATTCGAAGTGGTCTGTAGCCGCGTTCGTCCGGGAGTGCTGAGACTTGGAAACAAGTTGAAACGAGACGTGATCTCGGTCCTGGAGAAGCGAAACGTCATGAAGTCCACGCCGGCGAGCGCGTCAGCATTGGTCTGTCTTGGTTCGCCAATCGCCGTGGAGTAGTGTTCGCGCGTGCCGACTACGCCTCCGAAGACTGAGAGTCTCGTGTGTTCTGTCTGTTTGACATTGCGGCCGATTAACCCGCCCACTGAAGTGCGCAGATTCAAACTCTGCTGATCGCTGCGCAGAAGATCGAAGAGTCCGCCGACGTACCAGCGATCCCCAAGTTGTCGTCGATAGTCGAACGTAAACTGGTTGCGCGTTTGGCTGCTGCCTTCCGTTTGCCCGCTGAATGAAGAATCGATTGCGGCAGTGAATGAATGAACTCCGGTGCGATAAGTCGTCGTTGCGGCGAGTTGAGTTTGATACTGATCGTTGCCGCTCGTGAAACTGAAACCAAGATCGATCGAGCCTTCGAGTCGCTTCCAGAAACCTCTTTCAATCGGCGTGATGCGAATCACGTCGAGTTGTTGAACTCGGATTGATTCGCGTGAAGAACCGATGACGAAGTTTGCGACCTCATTCGAGTTTGTGGGCAAGAGGCGCATCACGTCCGTGAGGAGTTTGCCGTCGACCAACCAGATCATGAACATCGACTTGCTCTGTAGACTCTCCACCCTGGCCCAATCGAGGCGCACCGCCTCGGCCATGTAGTCAGCCTTGATTCGCAGTTCACCTCGTTGCAGTCCTTTGATCTCTCCGGTCAGCCGATCTCCATTCTTCAACACGACGACGTCGTCGTCGACGTTCTTCGCCATCACAGAACAGGCGCAGAGCAAGCTGAGCAAAACGATCACGCCGGGGCGGCAGAATTTTCGCGGCATACGAGTAAGCGACATTCGATAAACCTCCTGGTTTGCCGCTATTTTTTGCACTCTTCAGCCGCTGATCTCGCCTGTCAAAAGTGACAGTTATTCCCTGATTTCGAGCCGCTTAGAATCGGGCAAAATCCAAAGTATCGGCAGGAAGGATGGTGTGTGAATGATGCTAAGGATCAGCAGGATCCCTCAAATAATGATGTTCGCGGGATTGCTGTTCGCGTGGTCCGTCGCGGCTTCGGCGCAGGACATCAAGTACAACTTTCTCCAGGGGACTGACTTCTCGAAGTACAAAACGTACAAATGGGTCAAGCTGCCCGATCACGAGTATCCAGGCTCGATTATGGACAGCCAGATCATGCAAGCGATCGATACCCAACTGGCGACGAAAGGTCTGACGAAGACTGAAGACAATCCGGATCTCTACGTCATCTACCAGGTCGCCGTTAATCAGGAGAAGCAGTGGAACTCCTACAGCACCGGCGGCGATATGTGGGGCTGGGGCGGCTGGGGTGGATGGGGCGGTATGTCAACCACGACGACCACGAGCCAGACGATCAATATCGGAACACTCAACGTCGACCTCTACGACGTGAGCACCAGGAAACAAGTCTGGCGCGGTTCAGCCAGCAAGACGCTGGGTTCGGGTAAGGATCCGCAAAAGGTCAACAAGAACCTGAACAAAGCAGTGGCGAAGCTCTTCAAAAAGTATCCTCCGCCGGTGAAGTCGTAAACCTCGGTACGCGGTGTTAGAAAAAGGAGTAACGATGAAAGCACGATTCTTTATTGCGTTGTGTCTGTTGGCTGCCCTGGCGTTCGTTATCTCGCCGCGCTCAACGGCGCAGGACAAAAAGCCGGAAGAACAGAAGCCACAGAAAGAAAAGTTTTCCGCACTCGCCTACATGCCGACCGGCGCTGGACCAGCAATGGTTGGCGCCGGAGCGCGCGTCAATGTCGACTTGTATGTTGACAGCTACACGAGCGACGCAGAGGCGAAGTCGCTGGCCGGCACCCTGCTCGAAGGTGGATCGGACCACTTGCTCAAGGCGCTCGAGAAAGCCGACACGCGCGGCAAGGTCCGGCTCGTCGGTCGCGCAGGTTTTTACGACTTCAAGCTGATCCGTTCGCATCAGATACAAGGCGGCAGGCGCATCTACGCCGTCGGCGATCGTCCCATGGGTTTCCTGGAGATGTACGCCGGCAGCAGATCGCAGGATTACCCGTTTGGGATCATGCAACTCGATCTAAAGCCGAATAAAAAGGGAAGAGAAGAGGGCGTTGGCGCGCTGGTTTACGCAGCGAAGATAAAAGTCCTTGAAAACAACAAGATCGAGATCGAGAGTTATGGCGTTGAGCCGATCAAGCTGCTCGGCGTGCGCAAACTTTAGACGAGTTGAGTAGTTTACGGAGCCGGCGGCGGGCCTTGTGAAGTTGCGACTTGGAGTTTCCTACCGAGCAGCCAAACAGGCCCGCGACCTCCCGGTGGTTATACCCTTCGACGTCGATCTTCACGAACACTGAACGACAGCCGAATGGTAACTGCGCCAGCGCGGCATCGAGAGCGATGTGGTCCAATAGCTGGGGTCCAAAAGACGTCTTCAAGCTGCGCGTCGCTTCAACTTCATCGAGCAGGTAAGGGAAGCGTTGGTTGCGACGCGTCAGCGTTCGAAAGTGCATGAGCACGTGGTTGGTAGTGAATCGATATAGCCACGTCGAAAACTGGCTCTCGCCGCGAAACGATCCGGCCTTTCTTAGTAAGTGCAGAAAAATCTCCTGCGTAAGGTCCTCGGCCTCACTAACGTTCCCGGTCATTCGCAAACACAACGAATAGACTTTTGTCCTATGTCGTTCATAGAGATCGCCGATGCCGGAGATCGTGCCTCGCGCGATCGCCTGCGTCAGTTCGTAGTCGGAGGTGGTTGTACTCGTTTGACTCATCAATTTATGTGCTGAGTCTATCTGGCGCGCGCAGGTCCGATCACCTGTAAGTTTTGCCAGTTTCGACCCTTTTCGCCCTCCTCTACATTGCTCGATATCGCTGGAACTCCGCCCCTTTGGATTGGAGAACGCTGCATAGACATTAACCCTTTGAACTGGAAGAAGCTATTTGGAGAGACGTAAGGTGCGCGACTGGGAAGCTGCGAACCTTACGCCGCGCGCTTCGAGCATGACCAACTAAAAACCGTTTGACCAGGGCTCACGTGAGTGAGGGGGAGGTTTCTCATGAACCTTAAAACAGTGCGAACCAGGGGTTCGCTGAAACTAATACGTTGTCTCATCGCGATCGGCGGCGCGCTGCTGATACTGCCTGGGAATGCAATGTCGCTTGTTCGACCAGTGGCCCCGGACAACACGCAGGCCGTAAAGATTCCGCCGGAACAGCTCGACTCGCTGGTCGCGCCGATCGCACTTTACCCCGACAACCTGCTGAGCCAGACACTCGTGGCTTCAACTTATCCGCTCGAGATCGTTCAGCTACAGCAGTGGCTGGAAAAGAACCAGGATCTCGTCAAGGACCAGAAGAGGCTGACCGAGGCAGTGAAGAAGCAGCCTTGGGACCCGAGCATTCAGGCGATGGCCCCGCTGCCTGACGTGGTGAAGCGTCTGTCTGACGACGTTCAATGGACCACCGATCTCGGCAACGCTTTTCTCGCGCAGCAAACAGACGTGATGGATGCGATCCAGCGTATGCGCAACAAGGCGGAGGACGCGGGTGCGTTGGCGTCCAATCAACAACAGAAGGTGGAGACGCAGGTCATTGAAAGCAAGGAAGTGATCGTGATCGAACAGGCGAATCCGCAGGTCGTTTACGTTCCTTCTTACAACCCGACTGTTGTTTATGGTGCGTCGGCGTATCCGTACCCGCCTATCTACTATCCGCCTTCGACCGGCGCCGTGATCGCGGCCAGCGCGATCTCGTTCGGCGTGGGTATGGCGATGGGCGCGGCGTGGGGCGGCGGCTGGGGTTGGGGTTGTGGCTGGGGTGGCGGTGATATCGACGTCAACGTCAACAACAACTTCAATCGCAATACGAACATCCAGGGCGGCAACCGCACGAACGTTGGCGGCGGCAAGTGGCAACACAATCCGTCGCATCGTGGCGGTGCTCCGTACGGCGATCGCAACACTGCAAACCGGTTCGGCGGCTCTGCGCGCGGCGACTCGCTCGCCAACCGTCAACGTGCCGCGCAGAGAGACATCGGCCGGCAGGGAGGAAATCTCCGCAGTAACGACCGAGTTGGAGACCGAGGCGGCGTCGGCGATCGTGGCGGCGTCGGTGATCGAGGCAATCGCGGTGGCGTTGGCGACCGAGGTGGTGTTGGTGACCGAGGCGGTGTTGGTGATCGCGGCAATCGTGGCGGCGTAGGTGATCGCGGTGGTGTTGGTGACCGCGGTGGCGCCGGTGATCGAAGCAACCGCGCTGGTGTGAGCGATCGCAGCAGCGGGATTGGCGATCGCGGTGGCGCCGGTGATCGAAGCAATCGCGCCGGTGTGAGCGATCGCAGCAGCGGGATCAGCGATCGCGGTGGTTCCAATCGCGGCGGGGTTAGCGATCGCAGCAGCAGCGGCAGCCGTGGTGGCGCCAGTGGCGAGCGCGTCGGCAACCGCAGCGTCTCCGGTAGCGGTTCACGCAGCAGCGGCGGCGGATTCGGACGCGACTACGGCGGCAGCGGCGCGGGTGCTCGCGCGAGCAGCAGCCGTGGCTCATCGAGCATGGGAGGTTTCGGAGGCAGTCGCGGCGGTGGCGGCGGCGGTAGTCGCAGCTTCGGCGGCGGCGGTGGCGGTGGTGGCGGTGCACGCGGCGGCGGTGGCGGTGGACGCGGCGGCGGCGGCGGCGGCGGCCGAAGGAGGTGACGAGCAATGAAAGGGAGAAAGATCATGACAACTGCGAATTTTCATTCACGTCTTTTCAGAATCCTGACCGGTTTCACCTGTCTGTCGCTGGTGTGGCTGTTGGCAGTGGCCCCAATCGCATCCGCGCAGACGACCGTGACGACCAAAGGCAAGTCGTTCCCGACCGCGGAAGAAGCCGCGAACGCGCTGATCGACGCCGCCGAAAAATATGATGAGCAGTCGCTGCTGGCCATTCTTGGACCAGACAGTTACGACATCATTCACACCGGCGAACCGGCTCGCGATCGCGAAGTGGCCCAACAATTCGCCGCGCAAGCGCGCGCGAAAAACCACGTGGCAATGCAATCCAAGAATGCGCGCCGTGCGTTTCTGAACGTCGGCGACGACGAGTGGCCGTTTCCGGTCCCACTGGTGAAAGGCCCGTCGGGTTGGTCGTTCGACGCCCGCGCCGGCCGTCTGGAGATTCTCTACCGCAGAATCGGCAGCAATGAGTTGACTGCGATCGAGATCTGCCGCGGCTACGTCGAGGCCCAACACGGGTATGCACTGATCAAGCGTGGCACGTCGGGTACGAACCAGTATGCGCAGCGCATCATCAGCACGCCCGGAAAACAGGACGGTCTCGCCTGGCAAACGAGCGACGGCAAGTGGGATGGACCAATCGGCGAGAAAGTAGCCGCCGCGATCGCGCGTGGTTACTCGTCGAGGACCGAACCGTTTCACGGTTACTTCTTCCGCGTGCTGAAAGGACAGGGACCAGCGGCGCCGCTTGGCGAGCTCGATTTTGTCGTCAAGGGCGCAATGATCGGCGGCTTCGCGTTGATTGCGTTTCCTGCGCAATACCGGGTCACCGGCGTGCAGACGTTCATGGTGAGTCACGACGGCGTCGTCTATCAAAAAGACCTTGGTCCAAAGACGACGGATCTGGCCGCGGCAATCGACCGGTTCAATCCCGACAAGACCTGGACGCCGGTGTTGGAGAACTGAAATGAAAAAGCTGCTAACCGTTTGCACGCTCATCTGCTTCGCGTTTGTTTCCGTACCCAACGCGCAGCAAACACGTACGGAGAAAGACCTTCTCGGGGAAAAGCAGATCCCTGCCGACGCGTATTACGGCGTGCAAACGGCCCGCGCGCTCGAGAATTTCAAACTCTCAGGCGTGCTCATCAATCATTACCCGGGTTTCGTCGAAGCCTGGGCCATCGTGAAACTCGCCGCCGCACGCGCCAACACCGAGGTGGGCGCAATGAAGCCTGAACGTTTGGCTGCGATCGAAAAAGCGACCGCGGCCATTCGCGAAGGCAAGTATCACGATCAGTTCATCGTCGATTGGTACCAGGGCGGCGCCGGTACCTCGACCAACATGAACGCCAACGAAGTGCTCGCCAACGTCGGCCTTGAATTAACCGGACATAAGAAAGGCGAGTACCAGTTTCTCGAACCTCACGACGACCTCAACATGTCGCAATCGACCAACGACTCGTATCCAACCGCGTTGAAGGTCGCGTTCCTGCTGCGAAACGATCGCCTGATCGGCGAGCTCGAAAAACTCGTCACGTCGTTTCGTCTGAAAGGCGATGCGTTTATCGAAGTCGTCAAGATGGGCCGCACGGAGATGCAGGACGCTGTGCCGATGACGGTGGGCCAGGAGTTTCACGCGTTCGCTGCGAGTCTTGAAGACGAGATCAAGCTGCTTCGCGATTCGGAGAAATACTTGTACGCGGTGAACATGGGCGCAACGGCGATTGGAACCGGCATCAACGTGCCAAAAGGTTATCCCGAAAAATGTGCCGCGCAGCTCGCAAAACTAACCGGCAAACCGATCGTACCGGCGACTGACATGTTGGCGGCGACGTGGGACCAGCAGGGCTTCGTAGTTTACTCGTCGGCGCTGAAGAGTGTGGCGATCAAGCTCTCGAAGATCTCCAGCGATCTCATTCTGCTGACCTCAGGCCCGCGTGCCGGCCTTGCCGAGATCAACCTGCCCGCCTTGCAGCCTGGTTCGTCGATCATGCCGGGCAAGGTCAACCCGGTCGTGCCGGAAGTGACGAACATCGTCGCCTTTCGGGTGATCGGCAACGATTACAGCGTCACACTTGCTGCCCACAGCGGACAGTTGCAGCTAAACGCGTACGAGCCGCTGGCGGGCGTCGCGATCATGGAATCGCAGAGTCTTCTCTACAACGTCTCCAATCTGCTGCGCTCGAAGTGCATCGACGGAATCACGACCAACGAGCGCGTGCTCTCACGTTACATGGAAACGACGGTGGGCATCGTGACGGCATTGAACCCGGTGCTCGGCTACGAGAAGGCCACTGAGCTCGCGGGCGAAGCGTACAAGTCCGGCAAAGGCATCCTCGAAATCATTCGCGAGAAGAAGATCCTGTCGGAAGCACAAATCAAGGACTTGCTCGATCCGGTGAAGCTCACCGGGCTCGACAAGAGCAAATACGTGAAGACGAAAGGGGGCGACCGGTAATACCGAGTTCCCGACCGTGCGATGGCCCAGGCGACTACACATTTCGACGCTAAAAAAGTGGAGACTGATAAAAGCGTCAGGATCGCCGTAGCCGCCTGGGTCCTCACCGCGCTTTACTACTTCTATCAATACACTCTGCGCTCGGCTCCGGCAGTGATGATGCCGGAGTTGAGCAATGCGTTTGGGATCACTCCGGTTGCAGTCGCTTCACTCGTAACTCTCTTCTATTTCGGCTACTCACCGTTCAGTCTCGTGGCCGGCGCGGCCATGGACCGCATTGGACCACGTCGACTGTTGCCCGGAGCAGCAGCGGTTGTCGGCATCGGGGCATTGCTGTTCGCGACGGGACAGAGTCAACTCGCAGGTATCGGCAGGTTTTTGCAGGGCGCGGGTGGCGTGTTTGCTCTCGTCGGCGCGATCTACATCGCGACCAAAAACTTCTCACCGTCGAAAGCAGCCACACTCATTGGCGCGACACAGATGTTCGGCATGGCGGGTGGTTCGGCCGGACAGTTTGTTGTTGGACCAATGATCGCGGGCGGCGTCGCGTGGAACCACTTTTGGATCGGTATGGGCATCGCTGGTCTGCTGATCGGCGTCGCACTGTTTTTCATGATCCCGAGTGAAGCGCCGCAAAAATCGGGCGAGGGGTTCAAAGCCGTTCTGGGTGCGTTCGGCACGGTATTTAAGAATCCGCAGTCGATCTTGTGTGGTGTCATCTCGGGCCTGATGTTCATCCCGACGACGATCTTCGACATGATCTGGGGCGTTCGTTTTCTCCAGGAAGCTCACGGAATGGATTACGGAACGGCGGTGATGCGATCTGCGACTGTGCCGTTCGGTTGGATCATCGGTTGTCCTTTGCTTGGTCTTCTTTCGGATCGCATCGGCCGTCGCAAACCGGTGATTATCGGATCTGCAATCGCGCTGTTCGCGTGTCTTGCATGGATTCTTTATGGGCCGCCTGGCGTCCTGCCGCCGTACCTGTTGGGACTCTTCACCGGCATCGTCTCAGGCGCGGCGATGTTGCCTTACACCGTGATCAAAGAAGCGAACCCGCCGCAGTTTGGAGGCACCGCCACCGGCGTAGTCAACTTTTTGAACTTCACTCTTAGCGCGCTGCTTGGTCCAGTGTTCGGGTGGATTCTGCTCGGCGTCTCGAACGGTTCGCAACTCGAGTTGCAGCACTTCCAGACCACCTTTTCACCGCTTCTCTTCGGCGTTGCGCTCGCGATCTTGCTGACGCTGCTGTTGAAGGAAACAGGCCCGGCGGTGGCGCGCGTCCGCGAGGAGAAATAGACATGCAAACAGCGATCGGAACAGGGAAATACGAGAGATTACTGGCGCGGTGTGAGGGGTTGGCGCCGGTCCCAACCGCGGTGGCCCATCCCTGCGAAGCTTCGGCTTTGGAGGGAGCAGTGGAAGCCGCGCAGCGCGGTTTGATAACGCCGTTGCTCGTGGGACCGGCAGCCAGGATCGCGGACGTCGCGGAGTCGTCCGCGATCGATCTCAGTAAGTTCGAGATCATCGATGCACCGCACAGTCACGGCGCGGCGGTGAAAGCCGTCGAGCTGGTGAAACAAGGCAAAGCCGAGATCCTGATGAAAGGCAGTTTGCATACGGACGAGTTGATGTCGGCGATCGTCTCGCGTGAAGGCGGGTTGCGAACCGGACGCCGTATCAGTCACGTGTTCATCATGGACGTGCCGACGTATCACAAAGTTCTGATCGTCACCGACGGGGCAATCAACATTGCTCCCACGCTGGAAGATAAAGTCGACATCTGCCAGAACGCGATCGATCTCGCGATCTCACTCGGACTGGAGAAACCAAAGGTCGCGATTCTCGCGGCCGTCGAAACAGTGACGTCGAAGATGCCTGCGACTCTCGATGCCGCCTCGCTCTGCAAGATGGCCGAACGCGGTCAGATCAAAGGCGGCATTCTCGATGGACCACTCGCGTTCGACAACGCCATCAGCACGCAGGCTGCCGAGACGAAAGGCATCAAGTCAGCCGTAGCCGGAGACCCCGACATTCTGCTCGCTCCGGACCTCGAAGCCGGCAACATTCTCGCCAAGCAGTTGACGTTTCTAGCGAACGCAGACAGCGCGGGCATGGTGCTCGGCGCGAGAGTGCCCGTGATTTTGACGAGCCGCGCGGACAGCGTGCGGTCGCGAATTGCGAGTTGCGCCGTAGCGAAGCTGGTGGCCTATGCCCGCCGGGCAAAGCCGTTAGGAGCTAACTGATGGACGACTATGCACTGGTGCTCAATGCCGGATCGTCGAGTTTGAAGTTCAGTGTCTTCGAAAGACCGTCCGGCGAGCGCTGGCATCTGGAGTCGCGCGGGCAGATCGAAGGCATCGGCACGTCGCCTCGTTTGTCGGTCAAAGACGAAATCGGCGCCAGCCTGGCGAACCAGGAAGTGGCGGCGAAGGACGCGAGTGAAGCGATTGAAGCGCTTGCCGTGTGGCTTCGTTCCATGTACGGCGGCTCGCGTGTGTTGGGAGTGGGTCATCGTGTGGTCCATGGCGGCGCGCGATTCACTGGTCCAACGATCCTCGATGCCGACGTGATGCAAGAGCTCTATAAACTGGTTCCACTCGCACCGCTTCATCAACCCTACAATCTCGCGGCGATCGAAGCCGTCTTCGAACGGTTGCCGGAAGTGCCGCAAGTCGCCTGCTTCGATACCAGCTTTCATTGCGGACAACCTGAAGTCGCGGAACTGATTCCGCTGCCCGCCGAGCTTCGGCAACAGGGGCTGCAACGATACGGGTTTCATGGACTGTCGTACGAGTTTATTGCTTCGGTTCTCCCGCTGGCCGCACCCGGGATCGCTCGTGGCAAAGTAATCGTGGCCCATTTGGGCAGCGGCGCCAGTATGTGCGCGATGAACGACCTGAAGAGCGTCGACAGCACGCTCGGGTTTACGGCGCTCGATGGTCTATGCATGGGAACGCGTCCCGGCTCGCTCGATCCGGGCGTTGTGCTCCACTTGTTTCAGGGCCTGAATCTCTCGGCGAAAGAAGTCGAGAACCTGCTCTACAAGAAGTCCGGCCTGCTCGGGATCTCGGGAATAAGCAGCGACATGCGCGATCTGCTCGGACGCAACGAACCCGCGGCGCGTCTGGCCGTCGACTACTTCGTCTATCGCGCAGCGAGAGAGATCGGTGGCTTGGCTGCTGTGCTCGGCGGCATCGACGCGCTCGTCTTCACCGCGGGAATCGGGGAGAACTCGCCGGAGATTCGCCAGCGAATCTGTGAAGCGTCCGCGTGGCTGGGACTCGACATCGATGCGGATGCGAACGGCAACGAGTCGTTCAAAGATCTCAACGTCGCGCAGCAAAGCCTCCGTCTGGGTAATTCCGACGAACGAAGAGTTGATGATTGCTCGACATACCGGCAGGCTCCTGGGCCTCGCCGCGAAAGCTGCATAAGCGCGCGCGTGCGCGCGAATACGAACCAAGGAGAACTACAATGGCCAGCACAGCCCCTCGCGAGATCGCCCGCGTCCAAACCCCCGCACAGTGGCAGGGGTTCAAACCGGGTTTCTGGCAAAGCGAGATCAACGTCCGCGACTTCATTCAACAGAACTACAACCCTTACGAAGGTAATGAATCGTTTCTCGCTCCGGCGACGGAACGCACGAAGAAGATCTGGGACCAGTTGAACACGCTCTTCGTCGAGGAGCGGAAGAAGGGCGTACTCGACATCTCGCCGATCCCGAGCTCGATCCTGGCCCATGCTCCGGGTTACATCGATCGCGACAACGAGGTGATCGTCGGTCTGCAAACCGAAGCACCTCTTAAGCGAGCGATCATGCCGAACGGCGGCTTTCGCATGGTCCTCAACGCGTTGAAGACTTACGGCTACGAACCCGACCCGCACGTCGTCGAAGCCTTCACGAAATATCGCAAGACCCACAACGAAGCAGTCTTCGATGCATACACCGAAGAAGTCAGGCGCTGTCGGAGTTCGCACATACTGACCGGATTACCCGACGCGTACGGGCGCGGCCGCATCATCGGCGACTATCGTCGCGTCGCGCTTTACGGTGTCGCCAAACTCATCGAACACAAGACGAAAGAGAAAGCGGCGCTCGATGCGCTGATGTCGACGGACGAGATCATTCGCGATCGCGAAGAGCTCAGCGAACAGATTCGCGCTCTCAAAGAACTGCAACAGATGGCCGCGAACTACGGTTTCGACATCTCCGTTCCCGCGCAAACCGCGCGCGAGGCGGTGCAGTGGCTTTACTTCGGATACCTCGCTGCGGTGAAGGAGCAGAACGGCGCAGCGATGTCCCTCGGCCGCACCTCGACCTTCCTCGACATCTACTTCGAGCGCGATCTGAAGGCGGGAACGATTACCGAAGAACAGGCGCAGGAGATCGTCGACGACTTCGTCATCAAACTGCGCATCGTTCGTTTCCTGCGTACCCCGGAGTACGACGAACTCTTCGCCGGCGATCCGACGTGGGTGACGGAGTCGATCGGCGGCATGGGCGACGATGGCCGTCCGCTAGTCACGAAAACCAGCTTTCGTTTTTTGCAAACGCTTTTCAACCTTGGACCAGCGCCGGAACCGAACCTTACGATCTGGTACTCGCCGCGTCTGCCGCAGGGATTTCGTAATTTCTCGTCGAAGGTTGCGATCGAGACCAGCTCCATTCAATTCGAAAGCGACGAGATCATGCGCAGCGCCTGGGGCGACGACGGTGCGATCGCGTGCTGTGTTTCGCCGATGCTCGTCGGGAAGCAAATGCAGTTCTTCGGCGCGCGGGCAAATCTCGCGAAGTGTTTGTTGTACGCCATCAACGGCGGCCGAGACGAGATCACCGGGAAGCAGGTTGGACCAGCACGCGGTCCCGCGCAGGGTGATTATCTCAACTTCGACGAGGTCCTCGGCAGTTTTGAAAAGACGATGGAGTGGCTCGCGAGCGTGTACGTCAATGCGATGAACGTGATCCATTACATGCACGACAAGTATGCGTACGAGCGAATCGAGATGGCGCTGCATGATTACGCGCCGGTGCGGACGATGGCGTTTGGTGTGGCGGGCTTGTCGGTGGTCGCCGATAGTCTCTCGGCGATTCGTTACGCTCGTGTCAAAGCCGTTCGCGATGAGACTGGTCTAATCACCGATTACGAGATCGAAGGCGACTTTCCGAAGTTTGGCAACAACGACAACCGCGTCGATCAATTTGCTTCGTGGGTCGTGACCACGTTCATGAGCAAGCTGCGGAAGTATCCCACTTACCGCCACGCGCAACACACGCAGTCAGTCCTGACGATCACGTCAAACGTCGTGTACGGCAAGAACACCGGCAACACTCCGGACGGCCGTCGGCAGGGCGAACCGTTTGCTCCCGGCGCCAACCCGATGCACGGCCGCGACGTGCACGGCATTCACGCATCGGCGGCTTCGGTGGCCAAGATCCCATATCGCGATGCGGCCGATGGAATCTCGTTGACGGCGTCACTCGTGCCTGAAGGTCTTGGCCGCGTGGACGAAGACCGCATCAACAACCTGCGGGGCATACTCGACGCGTTTTTCGGCAGCACCGGTTACCACATGAATGTGAACGTGCTCAATCGCGAGACGCTGATCGACGCGATGGACCACCCCGACAAGTATCCGAGCCTGACGATACGCGTTTCCGGATACGCGGTGAACTTCGTGCGGCTGTCGCGCGAGCAGCAGATGGACGTCATTAACCGAACGTTTCATGGGTCGTAGTAAATGGACTTTCCACTGACCTCGCACGAGCACTACGCGGGAGTCCAATGGAAGGGTTTAGTAATGATTGAACAAACAATCGGGGAAACCGTGTCGCTGGAAAGCTCGAGTCCTTTCGAGCTTCGCACGGATCTGAGCAAGAACGTTCCGGAGTCGACAGTCAAGCAGTCGTTGGAGACGGGCGACGTCGGTTTTTTGCATTCGTTCACGACGGGTTCGGCCGTCGATGGTCCGGGGATTCGCCTGGTGGCGTGGACCGCGGGCTGCCAGTTTCGCTGTCTCTACTGCCACAACCCCGACACGTGGAACATGACGAACGGAATGGCGGTGCCACTCGATCGCGCGATTGCGGAGCTGCAACAAGTACCGGCACGGACTGAAGATCATGGCGGGCGGGTTCACGTTGAGCGGCGGTGAGCCGCTGATGCAAGACCGCTTTGCGGCGCGACTTCTGACCGCAGCGAAAGGAATGGACATTCACACGGCACTCGATACGAACGGTTTCCTGGGCGAGCGTTTGACGGATGGAGAACTCGCGCAGATCGACCTCGTGCTGCTGGATATCAAAGCCTGGGACCCGGAGCGTCATAAACACCTGGTCGGGAAAGATGTTGGTCCAACACTCGACTTCGCGCGCCGGCTCGGGCAACTCCGCCGTCCGATGTGGTTGCGTTACGTTTTAGTGCCGGGATTTGACGGACGACGAAAGCGACATCTATCACCTCGCTGCGTTTGCGGCGGGCCTGGGAAATGTCGAACGCGTGGATGTGCTGCCGTTTCATCAGATGGGTCGTTACAAATGGGAGAAGCTCGGTATCAATTACGCCCTCAACGATACAGAACCTCCGGCGCCGGGACTGGTCAAGCGCGTTTGCGAGCAGTTTCGGTCCGCGGGGTTGAAAGCATATTGATTGGAGATTGACGATGAGTCCACCGACACCGAATTCACATTCTATTCGCTCCTGGTTCTTACTCTCTCGAGCTGGCACTACGCGTTCGCACAAAAGAAGCCAAATATCATCATCCTTGCCACCGGCGGGACCATCGCCGGCGCCGCCGCCAGCGGCACACAAGCGGCTTACAAGTCGGGCGCCGTAACCATCGATGCCATGATTGCAGCCGTACCGGGCATCGAAAGACATGGCCAACATCAAGGGCGAACAGATCTCGAACGTCGGATCGCAGGACATGTCGTTCGACATCATGCTGCAAGCTCGCGAAACGCATCAACGAACTGATGCCGAACAGCCTGACGTCGATGGTATTGTGATCACTCACGGCACCGACACGATGGAGGAGACGGCTTTCTTTCTGAATCTCGTTGTAAAGGGCGATAAGCCGGTCGTCATGGTTGGTTCGATGCGACCTTCGACTGCCGTCAGCGCTGATGGTCCATTGAATCTGTACAACGCTGTCGGAGTAGCTGCCGATCCGAATGCGAAAGGCCGTGGTGTGCTGGTCGTGATGAACGACTGGATTCACGCCGCCCACTCGCTCACGAAGACAAGCACGACCGCGATTCAAACATTCATGTCGCCGCTGCGTGGCGTTGTCGGCGTCGCGACTTACGGCAAGAACGACTTCTACAACACACCGGCGTGGAAACACACCAGCACGAGCGAATTCGATGTCGCCGGTGTAACCAAGCTCCCGCGCGTCGACATCATCTTCGCGTGTGCTGACATGCCCGCCGGATCTGATCGATGCTTCGGTGGCAAATGGCGCGAAAGGCATCGTCATCGCCGGCGTCGGCAACGGCAACATGAACAAAGCGTCGCTCGATGCAGCGGCGAATGCTGTGAAGAAAGGCGTGATTGTCGTCAGAAGCTCGCGTGTCGCGACGGGCACGGTTGGCACGGAACGTCGAGGTGAACGACGACGAGTTGGGTTTCATCGCGTCGGACGAGCTCAATCCGCAGAAGTCGCGTATTGCTCTTATCGTTGGCGTTGCTGAAACAGCGATCCAAGTCCGACATCCAGAACCTTTTCACTACTTACTAATCCATTGATGGGCCTAAATGATGATCTGGATCGAACTCGTCATTCTGCTGGCGTGCATCGTGATTGGCGCACGTCTCGGCGGGATCGCACTCGGTGCGATGGCCGGGATCGGCCTGCTGGTCTTCGTCTTCCTCTTCGGACTGCCGCCCGGTGGTCCACCGCAGGGCGTGTTCGGAATGATCATCGCGGTCATCACCGCGTTGGCCACGATGCAAGCCGCCGGCGGGCTCGACTATCTGGTCTCTGTTGCCGAAAAATTCATGCGGAAGAAGCCGCAGTACATCACGTTTGTTGCGCCGGTCGTGACGTACGTGCTGGTTCTTTGCGTCGGGTACGGCGCACGTGATCTATGCGTTGCTGCCGGTGATTGCCGAAGTCTCGCGCAAAGGTAACGTCAGTCCCGAGCGGCCGCTCTCGATCAGCGTGATCGCCGGATTTCAAGGAGTTATTGCTTCGCCAATCTCGGCGGCGACGGTAGCGATGCTTGGGTCTCGTGCGTGACGCAAGGGATCTCGTTGCCGGGTCTTCTGGCGATCACGATCCCCTCGACCTTTCATGGGCGTGGTCGTTGGATGCGCTGTCGGTTGCGTGGCGCGGGAAGAACCTTGAACGACGATCGCGGAATATCAAAAACGACTCGCGACGGGACGGTGAAGATCCCGGCACCGGTGCCGCCGTTCGACGGCAAGAACCATCTTTCGACGCGCGAGGTTCGATGATGTTCTTCCTGCCGGGATCGTGCTCGTGGTCGCTGATCGGGATCTTTCCGACTCTGCGACCGGCGTACGAGGTTGCGCAGCGAACGGCGTCACCGAGACCGATCAGGTGAGCATGGGCATGGCGATCATGATCGTGATGATCGCGATTGCGGGTTTGATCATGCTCCTGTTCAAAGCGTCACCGGAAGCTGCGTTGAAGGGAACGATCATGCGCAGCGGAATCACCGCGATCATCTGCATTCTCGGGATTTCGTGGCTCGGTTCGTCGTTCTTTGAAGGGAATCGCGACTCGATCGTCGGCGGTATCGCGACTCTGTTGCAGCCGTATCCGTGGACGTTTGCGATCGGGATGTTCGTGCTCTCGACGTTGCTTTTCAGCCAGGCTGCGACGGTTGCGATCCTGATGCCCGTCGGGCTTGCGTTGGAGTCTACCGGCGGTGACGCTCGCCGCCTTGTATCCCGCTGCGAATGGGATCTTCTTCCTGCCGACGTACGGCACTGTGCTGGCGGCTGTTTCATTCGATCAAACCGGCACGACGAAGATCGGAAAGTATCTGCTCAATCACAGCTTCATGCTGCCGGGGTTGGTAACGATCATCTCAACGATCGTATTTGCGTTGTTGCTGAGCCGGATCGTGAACTGAGGACCGACGCAGTATGTGATGTTACGGGTCTGCCGGTTTTCTTCTGCTGAAATCCCCATTTGAACGAACTCAGCACGAAACGCGTGATTAGCGCCGTCGATGCGGCCACCCTGGCCTCCCACGGACAACGCGAACCAAATGTTCTCGGCGACTCTCTGTTCGAATCCTAAAGAAAATCGTCTGGAGTTGTCCCAGGGGCTGCTGTCCTTTCGCGAGCGAATGTAGTTTCCCTCCAGAGAGAAAATCGACTTTGCTTCTTCGCCTGGTGCGAGGCGCAGGCGTCCGCCGACGTAGAGACTATCCTGCGAGAAGAAGAGCGTGGGATCGTCCGTGTCAGGAACAAGTTCGTTGTTGCGATAACGAACGTGAAAGAGCAATTGAGAGTTGTTCTTCAACGCATCAACGCCCTCAAAGCCGTATGCGACTGTGGACCAGAATCCGCCGCCGTTCCATTCGAAGTTTTTCGTCTCGCCTGTTTTGCTGATCCAGCTCGGCGCCAGCCCGACGATCCAGCCGGATGCGTTCCAGTTTTTCTTGCGAGCTTCGTCGTCACAAGGTTGGGTTAACTCGGCCAACAATTCCCCGCGCCTCTGCGAGTTTTTGCGCCTTTTCATCCTCAGAATCGTCGTCAAATGGCACAAACGCTTCCGTGCGGAACTTGGGATCATCATCCGCGGTGTCGTAACACTCTTCCAAAGCTTTATCTGAGCGCGGATCGCCTTTGTCCCAGATAGTCATGCGGAGGCCCAGAGCGAGACGCGTCGACCTATCCTCGTCGGTCACGCCTTTTGCAGTTGCAAATGACACCTGAGTACGCGCGAGAAAGCGCGTCAACGGCTGGTCAGCATATTTCTTCAATGACGTGTCCTTTCCAAAGAACGTCAGAAAGGGAACAAAGTCGAGAGCAAGACCCGTTTGAAAATTGCCTCTTTCATCGACACCGTTCAGTAGAGACGTTGCGAACTCCCTGGGTGTCGTGGGATGGGTGACGTTTTCGGGAGTAACGCCGAGTACGGTAAATGCGGGAGAGTCCGGAACAGCGAGGTCCGCATTGATGGAAGATATGGTGCCGTCACCGATGGCTTGTGGCGCCGGTGTTGCCGCCGCAGGATTAGCTGCTGCCGTTGAGTTTCCGGAGGCGCTTGCAGCTTCTGGTTCGTTAATCGGAGTGCTCACTTCGGGTTCTCGTCGAGGCAGGACGATCGCCGTCGTCGAGATCGCTCCGGTGCTGGCAACTTCCAGTCTGGCAAAGTTGATTTCAAGTTGGTTGGCTTTTTGGCTGACGCTGGGGTTTACGCCGTTTTTCAACTGGAACGAGAAGATTAAGTTTGTTCCTGTAGCTTCCACCTTTGCGTTCGAAAAAGATGTGCCTTCAACGTGCACGTTGTTCAGCGCCAGGCTGACATCCGGGATTAACACGCGGTAGGTGTCACCCTCTCGGTAAGCCCCATATCGGGAGAGCAGTTCATCAGAGGTGATTGTTACAACTGTTCCGCTGGGGGTGTCTTTGCTTCGTACGCCAGCAACCTGCTTCGCTGCCGGCGACTGTGCGAAGGCAAGCTGTGAGGCCAACATGACTACTAGCAGGATCGGAATCTTGAGCATGGTTTTTCTCCTCATCCGTTGATCACAAATTTCGTTGCGTCACCGATGGATTTCGTGTTGGTGAGTTTGCCCGTGTCAGACCAGTTCATCGCCTCATCTCCGTCTTGTTCGATAGTGACCTCGGCGTTGTACTGTAGTGGTCCTCCCCCGCCGGGAATCTTCATATCAATCACCCAGCTAAAGCCGAGAGTCTCCAACGCAGCGGCAGGACCGAGTGAGAACGTGTCGGTCGCAGCGTGGTCCATGTTGAAGGTAACTTCATGGACTAACTTCAAGCGCGAATCGGTCTCCGGCCAGGTTTGGCCCTTGGGTTTCACCAAAAAGAACTGGCACCGGTACCTGATCAAGTTGCCGCCTGAAACAGTGACTTGGGGGTCTCCGCCGCCGGCCGAGATGTTTGTGACAGCAGCCATACTTCCTCCTCTAATGTCGTGGTCCTTCGGTCTTCACTTTGTAATGAAGAAACGAGACCAAAACGTTTCGGTTGAAGGAGGAAGTTTTTTACTGATTAGTGATAGATATGCCTGAGCGGCTCAAGTGAGCTGGCGTGAAATGCGGGAGTCGACTGGAATCGTGAGTAATGGCGCGACGCCGTAACGCAGAATCCTTTCACTATGACTCCCGCGCAGGCCGTCGAGAAAACCGTTTCGCCCGTCGGTCGCCATGATGATCAGATCGGCCTCGAAGTCTTTTGCGGCCTGGACGATGCCGTCGATAACCTCACCGCTGCGCAGTTCTTTCTGCCACGTCCAGCCATCGATCTCCGGAAAGCGCAGCGCCGGCATCGTATTCGAGGTGCCGACATGCAGCACCATGAAAGTTCCTTCGGTCGCGTTGAACTTCCGAACAAATCTCGCCGCGGTTTTCAATGCCGGATCGGGACGCGGTGTGCGAGCGATCGGGATCAGAATTCGCTTCAGGTTCACCGAGCCGTCCGCGCGCGACACAAACCCTTCAACGTCGCCGGGAATCAACAGCGTCATCTCACCCGATTTGCGCGTAACAGGAGACGCCACAGACTTCCCGAGCCAGGGAAGACGGCCGTCGCGTTGACTTGTCGACAGCACGATCAAGTCGGTGGGATGGTCCTCCAAATAGTTGATCACTGCGTCGACCGGTTCTGACTCGTTTGCAACGATCTTGCGCGCCTCAACGCCGAGTTGGGCCACCGCAGACTTCGGACTTCCCTCGGGTAGCACTCCCCAACGTTCGAGCGTCTCACGCACGCCGGGAAAGTCAGACCACTTCAGATCTTTGTCGGTCGAAACGTGCATCAGCGTGAGTTTTGCTTTCGCTTCGACCGCGGCCTTGAGCGCATGGTGAAAGGCGACGAGGCTGCTCTCTGAAAGGTCTGTCGGATGCAGCACACTGCCGATGATGGAAGATCCAGGTTCGATTTGTGCCATGGGAGAATCCTCCTTTCAACCGCTTGCCCCTACACCTACTGAAAACATTTTTCGGAACGTCTCGCGTTCGTAAACAGCCGGATTGGGAATGCGTTGAAAACTCAGGTTGCCTCTCATTTCATTGAGAGAGCTCCATTCGTTTGCTATCAACCACGCTTCAATTTCAGTCTGTAACTTTTGCAAATAGGCCGGGCCGTTACGCATCAACGCAGAAACGATTTGCACTGCATGCGCTCCGGCCATCGTTGATTTGATTACATCGAGCGCGGAGTAAACGCCGCCGGTGATCGCGAGCGACGCTTTAACGCGTCCAGCTAGAACTGCTGTTCCACGAAGACGAAGATCCAGTTCCGCCGGGGTCGAAAACTCAAGGCGTCGCAAGACTTCAAGCTCGATAACGTCAAAATCTACCTTGTGAAAACGTGTAAAAAGCACGATCGCGTTCGCTCCGCCTGCGTCTACCTGCAAGGCAAAGTTTGCGAATGCGGTAAAGAGAGGGGCCAGCTTAACGGCCACCGGAATCTTTAGTTCGCCCTTAACTGCCCCGATGATTTCGAGCATCTGACGCTCGACTTCGCTCGAACTTCTATCAGGATCGCTCGCGGGGTGATAGAGATGGAGTTCGATCGCATCAGCGCCAGCCTCTTCCATGAGACGCGCATACGAAATCCAGCCGCCGGGAGTGCTGCCGTTGAGTGACGCGATCACGGGAATCTCGACGGTTTCCTTAACACGACGCACATGTTCGAGATAGTCACTCCCGGGAGCCGTCTCGGGATCCGGAGAGTAGCTGGTTGCCTCGGGAAACGAGTCGCCATAGGTGTCGTAAGAAAAGAAATCGGCCATCTGCTCGCGTGTGATCTCTTCCTCGTAAAGCGAAGGCAGAACGAGGGCTGCGGCGCCTGCATCTTCAAGCTGCTTCACTGAATCGAGATCTCCAGTCAGCGGACTCGAACCGACGATCAGCGGGTTGCGCAGCGGAATGCCCATGTAAGTTGTAGCTGTCGTCATTGGCCATCCTCCGGATTTCCACCGTTTTCATCCTTCTTCTCGAAGGCGGGCACGCTGATGCCGGCAAGTTGCTGGTAAACGAGATAGCGTCGCTCGGCAGCAGCCTGGGCGTCTTCGAGAAAGCGTTTGAAGCGCGCGGGATCGGCGCGTTCGATCATGCGGAAACGCGACTCGTTGCGCATGTAATCCGCGACTTTCGCCTTTGGTGGTCCATAGTCGAGATTCAGCGGCGGCTCGCCCTTCGGGATGCGATTCGGATCGAAGCGATAGAGCGGCCAAACTCCCGATTCAACGGCGAGCTTTTGTTGCGCCGCGCCCTGGGCCATGTCGTAGCCGTGCGCGATGCAGTGACTGTACGCGATGATCAACGACGGTCCGCGTAAGCCTCCGCCTCGAGAAACGCCTGCACCGTCTGCAGCATCTTTGCGCCGAACGCAACGCGTGCGACATAAACGTGACCGTACATGTTCGCCAACAATCCGAGGTCTTTCTTGCCAACGGTTTTCCCGCATGCGGCAAACTTTGCCGCCGCGCCGAGTGGCGTGGCTTTGGATTGTTGGCCGCCGGTGTTTGAGTAAACTTCCGTGTCGAGTACGAGAATATTGACGTCGCGCCGGTTCGCAAGCACGTGATCGAGTCCGCCGTAGCCGATGTCGTAAGCCCACCCGTCACCGCCCACGAGCCAAACGCTCTTTTTGACGAGATAGTCGGCGAGCTGTTTCGAGCCGTCGTGCTTCGGGCGACTGAATTCCGGCCAGCTTACCACGCAACAGCTGGACCCGTTCGCGTTGCGCGGCGATCTCCGCTTCGGTGTCCTGGTTCGCATTCAGTAATTCAGTCGCCAGGTTTCGCCGATGCTTTGATGCGAGACGCTGGACCAGCGCACGCACGCGCGTCTGCGTGTGCATCCAGAGCGAGACGGAACCCGAAACCGAACTCCGCGTTGTCTTCGAATAACGAATTGGACCATGCCGGACCGCGTGCCGTCGCGATTCGTCGTGTAAGGCGTGGTCGGAAGATTACCGCCGTAGATCGACGAACAGCCGGTGGCATTCGCGATCAACAGCCGGTCGCCGAACAGTTGCGTCAGCAGCTTGAGATACGGAGTCTCGCCACAGCCTGCACAGGCGCCCGAGTACTCAAACAACGGCTCGAGAAACTGCGAGCCTTTGTGGTCCAGGCGCACGACGTCGGCGCGATCGAGCTCCGGCAGATCGAGGAAGAAATCGTAGTTGGTCCGTTCGGCGTCGCGCAATGGCGCCTGTGGCTCCATGTCGATCGCTTTGTGCTTCGGATTGGTCCTGTCTTTCGCGGGACAGACGTTCACGCAGAGATTGCAGCCGGTACAGTCTTCCGGCGCCACCTGAATCGTAAACATCTTGCCCTTGTATTCAGCCGCTCTGATAAGCGGTCGACTTGAAAGTCGCCGGCGCGCCGTCAAGTGACGATTCGTCGTACACTTTGGCGCGAATCGCCGCGTGCGGACAAACCGAGCGCGCACTGGTTGCACTGGATGCAGATCTTCGAATCCCACACCGGAATCTCGAGCGCGAGGTTGCGCTTTCTCCCACTTCGCCGTGGCGACGGGCCACGTGCCATCCACCGGGAACGCGCTGACCGGCAAGCAGATCGCCTTTTCCGGCCATCATTACGGCGCGTGACTTTCTGCACGAAATCGGGCGCGCGTTCCGACACGAGCGGCGGCCGCGTCTGCGTGCGCGCTCACCGACCGCGGGCACCGGCACCTCGTGCAGATGCGCCAGCGCGCATGATCCACGACTTCACAGTTGCGTCGCACCACCTCCGGTCCCCGCTTGCCATAGGTTTTCTCGATCGACTTCTTGATCTGCGCGATCGCCTCGTCGCGCGGCAGCATCCCGGAAATGGCGAAGAAGCAGGTTTGCATGATCGTGTTGATTCGCCCGCCCATGCCGGCCTGCTTCGCCAGCGCGTACGCATCGATGGCGAAGAAACGAATGCTGCTTCTCGATGATCTGCTGCTGCATCTCGCGCGGCAGCCGATCCCACACGCCGCTGCGGCCTCGCCGGGCGCATTCAGCAGGAACACCGCGCCGGGAGCGGCGTACTCGAGCACGTCGATCTTGTCGATGAATTCGAACTGGTGGCAGGCGACGAAACCGGCGCGTCGACCAGGTATGCCGAACGGATCGGCCGCGGACTCGCACCGCAGATGCGAAATCGTGATCGCGCCGGATTTCTTCGAGTCGTAAACGAAGTAGCCCTGCACATAATTGTTCGGTTTCGTGGCCGATGATCTTGATCGAGTTCTTGTTGGCGCCGACTGTGCCGTCCGCGCCCAGACCGTAGAACAGCGACGGTCGACACATCATCAGCTTCGGTTCGGAATGATCGGATCCCAGGTGAGCGACGTGTGGGTCACGTCGTCGACAATGCCGATGGTGAAGTGGTTGCCGCGGCTCGTTCTTGTGCCAGTTCGTCGAAGACCGCTTTGACCATCGCCGGAGTGAACTCCTTCGACGATAGTCCGTAACGCCCGCGCGACCACGCGCGGTCGCTTGAGATGCTCGGCTCTCTCCTGCGCGCGCTTCGGCGAGCGCGGTCACGACGTCGAGATAGAGCGGATCGCCGACGGCGCCCGGTTCTTTGGTGCGATCGAGCACGGCGATGCGCGTCGTGCGTCTTCGGCAGCGCCGCGATGAACGCCTGACGCGAGAACGGCCGATAAAGCCGGACCTTGAGCACGCCGACCTTTTCACCGCGGCGCGACCAGGTACTCGACGGTCTCGTGGACGGTTTCCGCGCCGGATCCCATGATCACGATGACGCGTTCCGCCTCCGGGTCGCCGACGTATTCGAACAGACCGATAACGCCGACCGGTCAGCTGCAGCGAACTTACCCATCAGCTCTTCGACGATTGCCGGGACAGGCGTCGTAAAAACGATTGGCCGCCTCGCGCGCCTGGAAGAAACACGTCCGGATTCTGCGCCGTGCCGCGCAGCACCGGCCGGTCCGGCGTCAGCGCACGCTGGCGATGCGCTGTGATCGCGGTCTTCGGAGATCAGAGCCGCGCAGATCGTCGTCGCTGAGTGCTTCGATCTTGGCGACCTCGTGCGACGTGCGGAAGCCGTCGAAGAAATGCAGGAACGGAACGCGAGACTCGAACGTCGCAGCATGTGCAATCGCAGCAAAATCGTGCGCCTCCTGCACCGAGTTGGAACAGAGCATGCGCAAAACCCGTTTGGCGGCACGCCATGACGTCCGAGTGATCGCCAAATATCGACAGCGCGTGAGTGGCCAGCGTTCGCGCCGTGACGTGCATCGTGAACGGCGTCAGCTCACCGGCGATCTTGTACATGTTGGGGATCATCAGGAGCAGACCCTGCGAGGCGGTGAAGGTTGTCGTGAGCGCGCCTGCCTGCAACGCGCCATGCACCGCTCCCGCTGCGCCGCCTTCCGATTGCATCTCGGCGATCTCCGGCACGACGCCCCAGAGATTGGTCTTTCCGCGGCTCGCCCATTCGTCGCACAACTCCGCCATCGGCGAGCTCGGAGTGATCGGAAAGATCGCGATTACCTCGCTTACCCGGAATGCAACCGAGGCCGCGGCCTCGTTACCGTCAACCGTAATGAGGTTCTTAGACATGATTGTTTGTGCTCTTATCGCTTGTTTTGCGCGCCGATCGTACTAAGGCCTCAAAGCTGTCAATACTGTCAGAATTGCCAGTAACAACCGCCGGAAACAGTCGCTACGATTCCTCCGCTCGCGCCCCAACCCTGTATTGTTATGAGAGAGAAGCTCAACGGCGAAACCATCCGAGTCGCGATGTTGCTAAGTCTGCTCGCGCTGAGTTTTTGGGCGATTTCCAGCTATTTCCCGACTAAAACGACGGCGACCGACGACCAGTACGTCGGCAGTGAAGCGTGCAAAGACTGCCACGAGGATCAATTCAAAAACTTTATCCCGACCTCGCACGCCAAACTGGGAAGCCTGAAGAGTTGGAAAGAGAAGGTAACCGGCTGCGAGTCGTGTCATGGACCAGGCAAGGCGCACATCGAGGAAGGCGATCCCGCGAAGATCATTTCGTTCAAGAACAAATCGTCGAAGCAGATCTCGGAAACATGTTTGGGCTGCCACGCGGGCAGAGAAGAGCACAACAACTTCCGCCGCGGCGAACACTGGCGCAACGACATCGGTTGCACTGACTGTCATTCGTCCCACGGCGAGATTACAGGCAGAAACCTCGCAAGCTCCAACACTTTTAAAACACGCGCGAACGCCGAGAAGCCTGACTTCTCGACCATCAAGCTACTCAAAATCAGTGAACCGCAGCTCTGCTTGAGCTGTCACAGCGAAGTCAAACATCAGTTCACGATGCCGTCCCATCACAAGGTCCTTGAAGGCGCCATGCGATGCAGCGACTGCCACAATCCGCACGGAGGTTTCGAGCTGAGGCAGACGCGGCTGGCAGTGGGCGCCGACGCCGCGTGCATCAAGTGCCACGCCGATAAGCAAGGCCCATTTACTTTCGAACATGCGCCGGTAAAGACGGACGGGTGCGTCGCGTGTCATGTGCCTCATGGTTCAGCCAACCCGAGGATGTTGAAGTTTAGTGCCGTAAACCATCTGTGTTTGACGTGTCACAGCGTGGACCATGGCGTGGGAGCAGATGAGCCGGCTGGTCCAACGCACAATCAAAATGCGCAATATGCGAGTTGCACGGCTTGTCACATAAAGATTCACGGCTCGCGGACGAGTCCGGTGTTTTTCAGATGAAGAGGAAGTCGCAAATTGTGTGGTGGAGTCTTGCGATCGCGTTGATCGTCGTCGCGAACCTGCGCGCACAGCAACCATCTCCATCGCCGAGCCCGACTTCGACGAATGGGAATGGAGACGCGATTGGCGATTATTCAGTTGTTTCCAGTATTGAACTCGGTTACCGCGGTCTCAGCGTCGACGGCGATCACAATAAGTATCGAAGCGATCTGAACTACAGCGCCGGCCCGCGCTTATTCGATACGAGCTTTTATCTGAAGGCGAAAGACGGCCATAACGGCGGGCTGTTCGATACTTTTCTCATCACTTCAACCGGTTGGGGCGCCGATCCGCATGGACAAATGCGACTCAGCGCCGAGAACCCGAAGTGGTATCGCTTCGATGCTTCGTACCGGCGCTTCAAGTACTTCCGGTTCCTGAACACGCTCGCAAATCCAAACTGGATCTTCAATCCGACGACGTTCAACGTTCCGCCCAATCCTGAGACCGGCGAACATGGCATGGACACGCGTCAGCAGTTGGGTGACTTCGATCTCACGATTCTTCCAAAGAACGATCTGATCAGGTTCAACGTCGGCTTCTCACCCGAGCGTTACAGCGGACCGGCGTTCACCAACTATCACGTCGGCGGAAACGAGTTCATTCTGCTTTCCGAACTGCGGTCGCGCGCGAACGACTATCGTTTCGGCGCAGACGGCTCAATTGGACCAATCGACTATTCGTTCATGCAGGGCTTTCGTCATTTTCGTGACGACAGCTTCGTCAATTCAGGAGCCAATCCGGGCATCAATCTCAACCCGACAACAGCGCACCTGACTAGTTTTCATCGCGACGAACCAACTCGCGGAAAGGTCAACTACACCCGTTTGAGCTTGCACACCCTGGTGGCCAAGCGACTCGACCTGACGGCCCGATATATTTACAGCAATGCGAAATCCAACTCTGTTTTTAGCGAGGGATTTACGGGGGTAAATTGGAATGCGCGAGTCTCAGGATGGCCACCCACACCGCCGAATGCGACGCCGAATACGCTCAATCTTGGCACGTATACGATCGGGCAGGACGTCGAACGGCCCAACCATATCGGGGACGTCGGCGCAACCTGGCTAGTCTTTGACCGGCTCCGGCTCTCGAACACCTTCCGGATCGAAGATTTCAAGATCAACGGCTTGGGCGCGCTCAGCGACTTCTTCTCGATAACACGTCCGATTACAGGCGGCACGAGGACCGACACAGTTGGTTTCACCAATCTGCCGGTCAACGTCATCACCGGCTATCGGAAGTACCAGAACACCGTCGAAGGCGACTACGCGTTCAACGCGCGACATTCGATCCATCTTGGGTATCGCTACGGACATCGTCGCATCGAGAACTTCTTCACCGGTTTTGATTTCGGTTCCAACGGGTCGCTGCCCACGCCACCGACGTCGACAGATCAGTCGGAGCAGGAAAACAACACGCACGCGATTCTGGCGGGATTCAAGTCGCGACCAGCTACGAATTGGACCATCTTCTTCGACATGGAGCATGGTACGGCTGACAACGTCTTCTCGCGTCTCGGTAATTACGACTACACCTACATTCGCGCAAAGACGAGGTACGCGCTCACGAACCGGCTTTCGATCAACCTCGCCGTGATCACGAGGAACAACGCGAATCCGTCAGAGATTGCCGGCGTGTCGCTGGAAGATTTCGGCGTCAGCATCAAGTCGAGGGTGTTCACTTCGGCTGTTGACTGGACAGCGAACCCGCGATTCTCGGTCCACGCTGGTTACAACTACAACTGGGTCGACAGCAATGCCGTCGTCGAGTATTTCTTCAACGGCGTCGGTCATCCGCAGGGTCGCAGTCTCTATTTCATGCGGAACAACTTCTTCTACGTGGACACTGTTACACAGTTGGCCCGCCGCGCCACTCTGTTCCTCAGCTATCGAATAAATAAAGACAACGGCCAGGGATCGCGTGTCTCCGATCCCACGGGCACTCCCGGGTTTCTCGTGACTTCGTACCCGATGAGCTTTCAGTCTCCGGATAGCCGTCTGGCCGTCAGGCTGCACCGGCGACTCGATTGGAACGTTGGCTATCAATACTACAACTACAACGAAAGCGCGTTGGTTGGACCACGGCCGCAGAATTACCACGCGCATCTGCCATACACGTCGTTGCGTCTTTACTTCGGGCGGCGCGAGTAAGCGTCTTCAAGTTGAGGTGATTTCATTATGAAACTAAGAGCGATCACGGTTGGGACATTCGCGAGTGCACTGGTCTTTGGAGTCATCGTTGTTGCGTCTTCGGCGCCGGCGGTCCAGGAACCCACAGACACTGCCGCGTATTACAAAGGCAAGTGCCTCATGTGTCACGGCAAGAAAGCGGAGAAGAAGTTCGACGCTACTTTAACCGACGACCAGCTGGTCGAGATCGTGTTGAAAGGCAAGAAGGCAGCGAAGCCACCGCACATGCCGGGCTACGCGGAAAAAGGCGTGACCGCCGATCAAGCCAAGGCGCTCGTCGCCCACATGAAACAGCTAAAAGCCACTCCTTAGCGCCAACACGGATCGAGTACGCCGAAGGCGTTGCCAATTCGAGCCCAGCGGTTGGAGCGAAGCGACAACCCTGGGTAGCGAGAAAACTCCTTAGCGCCAACACGGATCGAGTACGCCGAAGGCGTTGGCCAATTGGAGCCCAGTGGTTGGAGCGAAGCGACAACCCTGGGTAGCGAGAAAACGAGTTTCTTTTAACCCTGAAAGGGTTCGTCCCGGCCGAACGCTTTCAGCGTTTGTTTTGCGCCCATGATGTACCCAGGGTTGAAGCAACCCTGGGCTCGAATTAGCCAACGCCTTCGGCGTACTTGACTGATTAACTAACGCCTTCGGCGTACTGACTGATTAACTAACGCCTTCGGCGTATCAATGAGCCGAAGTCTTCAAGTTGAACTGAGCCGAAGTCTTTCAAGTTGAACTGAGCCAATCGCAGGTATGAGTGAGGATGCGAGACCCGGGCCAGGCGTTCGCGGGTTGATACAAAACTACGTGAGCTACGTGGGGCTGGTGATCATGTTCACCAGTCTCGCGTGCATTCTGTTGTTGTTCGTTATCGATCTCACTCAGCCCACAGAGAATCCTTACTTCGGCGTCGTCACGTACGTTCTACTTCCCGGTGCTTTGATCTTTGGTTTGTTCGTCGTCATCGTCGGAATCTTTCTCGAACGCAGACGACGGCGTTTGTCACCTGACTCAGAACTCAGTCCCTATCCGAAGATCGACTTCAACGACGCGCGCCAGCGTCGTGTTGCCGCCGTGCTGCTGATCTCGACGTTTCTTTTCGTCTCGATGAGCGCCTTTGGCAGTTACAAGGCGTACCAGTACACGGAGTCGGTAGCGTTCTGCGGGCAGACTTGTCACTCGGTAATGAACCCTGAGTTCGTCGCGTTTCAGGTTGCGCCGCATGCGCAAACGAGGTGCGTCGATTGCCACGTCGGATCGGGCGCGCAATGGTACGCACGATCGAAGCTGGCCGGAACGCGTCAACTGATCGCGCTGGTCACGGGGAGCTTCTCACGGCCGATTCCAACTCCGGTCCACAATCTGCGGCCCGCGGACCAAACGTGCGGCCACTGTCACTGGGCCGAGAAGTTTCACGGCGCAAAACTCAAGACGTTCAATCACTACGCTTACGACGAACAGAACACGCATCGTCAGATACGCATGCTGATCAGCGTCGGCGGCGGAAACCCGAAAACCGGACGCGTGTCCGGCATTCACTGGCACATGAATTCCGCGAATGAGGTCACGTTTATCTCGACCGACGAGCAGCGCCAGGTGATCCCGTGGATTCGCGTCAAGGACCGTCAGGGAAACGTCACCGAGTACTACGATCGCAGCCGTCCGCTCACGCCGGATCAAATTGCGAGCTCGAGCAAGCGGCTAATGGACTGCGTTGACTGTCACAACCGTCCGGCGCACGTCTACGTTCCGCCTGACGTCGCGATCGATCAGGCACTGGCGTCGGGCAAGCTCGATCCTTCATTGCCATATCTGAAGCGCCAGTCAGTCGAAGTTCTGAGCAGGAAGTACAACACAACTGACGAAGCGGTTAAGGCGATCGCGTCGCACCTGGAGCAGTTCTACCGGACCAACTACGGGGCCGTGTATGCAGAAAAGAACTCCTCGATCGTGTCTGCGATTGGCGAGGTGCAGCGGATCTTTCAGACTTACACGTTTCCTGAAATGAAAACCGATTGGCAGACGCACCCAAACAACATCGGCCATCTTTACTTCAGCGGTTGTTTCCGCTGTCACGACGGAGAGCACGTAAGTGACAGCGGCAAGGTGATACGCAACGACTGCAACGTTTGTCACACGGTGCTGGCGGATTCGGCTGGTCCACGTGCGACAGTGAAATCGGAGTCGTTCCAACATCCGGTGGACCTTGGCGGACTTGCGAACCGGAAGTGCGAGAGCTGCCACAAAGCTAACGAACCGTTCAAGCACCCAATAAACCTTGGCGATATCTCCGCGTTTCAATGCGTGGAGTGCCATCCGCGGGAATGATCCCGGCTCAACGTGGAGGCTTCTGAGTGACAACTGCTGCCTGGATAACACTGGGCCTTCTGATCGCAACGATTGGGTTCCTCGTCTGGAACAAGCTTCCGATCTGGCTGGTCTTTATCGGCGCTATAACTGTCGCAATGACACTGCAACTCGCGTCGCCTTCCGATCTGCTCAAAGGCTACAGCAACACCGGAGTGGTCACAGTGGCAGTGCTTTATCCGGTCGCGGCCGGAATGTATGCCACTGGCGCGATCTCGCTGTTGACTGAGTGGGCCGTCGGCTTGCCGAAGACGCTTGGCGTCGCGCGCGTGAAGATCTTTGTTCCGGTCGCCTTCGCGAGTGCGTTTCTCTACAACACTCCGCTTGTCGCGATGATGATTCCGGCTGTCCGCGACATCACGCGCCGCACCGGTCTGAATGGTTCGAAACTGTTCATGGGCCTGAGTTACATCGCGCTGCTCGGCGGCACGATCACGATGATCGGAACGTCGGTGAATCTCATCGTCGCTGGATTGGTTTCCGACGCAATAGCGAAAGGTCAGTTGCCGGGCGCAACGCCTATCAAGTTTTTCGATCCGGCGTTGATCGGAATACCGGCGACGATCGCAGGTCTCGCATACATGATGACGATCGGTTCTCGTTTGCTGCCGGATAGAGCTGCCGGTCAGACGGGCACTGAAAAGCGAACTTATCGCACTGAGTTTCGCGTCGACGATTCGAAGCTGAATGGAAAGACGTTGGAGCAGGTTGGGTTGGCGCGGCCGGTTGGTTTCACACTCGAATCATTGTCGAGGAACGGGACGACGGTACAGCCGGCGCCGTCTGTGACTGCTTCAGTCCGGAGACTTGTTGGCATTCTCGGCGCCGGCGGATGTGTTGCCGGGTTTATGGACCACGCTTGGTTTGGTGCCGGCTTACGCAACGAAGATGTTTAGTGAGCGGCACGAGCACCAGCTTGTGGAGGTGGTCTTGTCTGCTCGTTCACCGGCGATCGGGCACAAGGTCGGAGACCTGCCGCTTCCGGACAGTCCGTTTCAATTGATGCTGGTGGGAGTTTCGCGGCATGGGCGAGCGCCTGATGAGCCGTTGTCGGAGTTTCGACTGGAAGCAGGTGATGCGGGTGTCGTCGAAGTCGACGATGCTTTCTTTTATGAGAACCGGCGGGAGACGGATTTCATCCTTACGAAGAGGCTCGAAGGTTTTCGCGTGCAGCGGATCGATCGCGCGGTCGTTGCGATCGTGATCACGGTTGCGATGATCGTGCTTGCGGCCGCTGGAATCACCTCGATGGTCAACGCCGCGTTACTGGCGGTCATGGCGATGTTGTTGAGCGGATGTTTGACGATCGACCGTCTCTGGCAAAGCGTCGATTGGCAGACGATCGTGATCCTTGGCGCGGCGATTGGTCTGGAGGCTGCGGTTACCGGAAGTGGATTGGCGGCGAGTATTGCGACTCTATTCGGCGCCATTGGTGGTGGCAGTCCGATGATGGCGTTGGCGGCGGTCTATCTCGGGACAGTGCTGTTGACGAATGTGATCTCGAACGTCGCGGCGGCCGTGTTGATGTTCTCTGTTTCGGTGTCGTTGTCGAACAGTCTCGGCGTTAGTTTTCTTCCTTTTGCGATGGTGCTGATGAGTGCCGCATCGCATGCGTTTATCAATCCGGCCGGCTTCCAAACCAACCTGATGGTCCAAAAACCCGGCGGCTACGTTTTTTCCGACTTCGCCAGGGTGGGCATCCCCCTCACGTTAATCGTCGGCGCCGTAGTGCTGCTCCTGGCGCCGATTGTTTATGGGTTTTAGCTTGAAGAAGAGATGAGTTATGTCGACAGCAGATCACGCAGTTTCTGATCTAACAAAAGTCGGATCGCCGCGAACGCCACTCCGGATGTTTTTGCGAAAGCCGATGAATTGGCTGCTGTTGTTTATTCCGCTAACGGTGGCACTGGAGCATGTGGCCCATGTTTCGGCGCCGGTGTTGTTCTTCATGGCGGCGGTGGCGATCGTTCCGATTGCGGCGCAGATCGTGGGTGCGACGGAGCAGCTCGCCGTTCGCACGGGTGATGCTGTCGGTGGACTGTTGAATGCCACGTTCGGCAATGCACCGGAATTGATCATTGCTTTTGTGGCGCTAAAAGCGGGTTATCTGGAGATGGTCCGAGCGTCGCTTGTCGGCGCGATACTCGCCAACTTGTTGCTCGCGCTGGGCGTGTCGTTTTTGTTGGGAGGTCTTCGTTATCACGAGCAGCGGTTCAATCCAACGGCCGCCCGCGCGTACACGACGATGATGTTCCTGGCTGCCGTGAGCATGACGGTGCCAAGCGCGTTCAGTCGCGTGTTTGGTCCAAACGAAGTGATACGCCAGGAACAGTTCCTCAACATTGGCATCGCGATCATGTTATTGATCGCTTACGCACTCTACATCCTGTTTTCGTTGCGAACGCACACCGCATCTTTCGCAAGCGTCGACGTCGAAGAGGTAGAGCATCACGAAGGCCTGTGGTCCGTGCCACGTGCGGTGATCACTTTGCTCGCAGCGTCAGTGTTTGCAGCGTGGATGAGCGAGATTCTCGTCGGCGCGGCTGAAGAGACAGGCAAGGCGTTGGGAATGTCGCAACTATTCATCGGCATCGTCTTCGTGGCGATCGTCGGCGGCGCGGCGGAAAGCGGATCCGCAATCGCGATGGCGCGCAAGAACAAAATGGATCTGTCAGTGGGGATCGCGTCGGGAAGCTGTATTCAGATCGCTCTGTTCGTCGCTCCGATACTGGTCCTGGCAAGTTACTTCGTCGCACCGCAACCGTTGGAGCTCGCCTTTGGCCGCGCTGAGATCGGTTCGCTGTTCATCGCCGTGCTGATCGGAGCATTCGTAAGCGGCGACGGCCAGTCAAACTGGTACAAGGGCGTGCAACTGATCACCATTTACTCAATCATCGCGCTGATGTTCTACCTGATGCCGGAACTGGCGAATTAAGACCTGTTAATACTGACAGTTCCCTCGCTAGCGGCCCAAGGCTAGTCTGCCAATCGGTACGAATCGAACCAACGAAAGGGAGATTTCTATGAAGCGATTGGCAGTACTGGCAACGCTGATTCTGATTACCGCGACCGCTGCGTTCGCGCAGGACGATTACAAAAAGTATGAGTTCTTCGCGGGCTACTCGGCGCTGTACCTCGACAACCTGGCGGGCGACACCGGCAGCCCGGCAGTGGACGACGTACTCGGCGAGAAGCAAAACCTGCGCGGCTTCAATCTCGCGGCTGGCTTTAACTTCCACAAATATGTGGGTGCAAAGTTTGACTATTCGCTCCATCTGCGTGAGGACAATTTCACGCGCCCGGCAGGAAGCGGCACCTTCGACACTACGCTGCAAAACTTTCTCGGCGGCATTCAGATCAAGAACAACATGAATGATGGACCACGGCTCAAGCCGTTCGGGCATGCGCTCTTTGGCGTTGCGGTCCAGAAAGTCGACGTCGACAGTCCTAATCTCCCGGCAGTGTTCGGCATCAGCGACTTTCACACTAACGAGACGAGCTTCTCGATGGCATTCGGTGGCGGGCTCGACATCAAGCTCAACGAGAAGTTCGATCTGCGGGTGGTCCAGATCGACTGGAACATCATCAATCGCGGCGATCAGGAAACCGGGATCGTGCTCGTGCCCACTCCGTTTCAAACGGTGGGATCGCCGTTCTTCATACCGGGCACGCGGCAGGATAACCTGCGTTTTGGTATCGGCATCGTGATCCACTAACTGTTTTTCCAAGTAAGGGCCTCACCCCCTATCCCCCTTGACTCGCCCGAGAGCACAACCCGAGAGGAGGGGTCAAATGGTTGCGAGTGGTTCGGCAGTTAACAAATTGAGCAGTTTTGGTGTCGCGCGCTCGACGATCGAGGGCGCGCCGCTTGATGAAGAAGAGGCGCGGAAGACGCATGCGTTCTGGCGTGCCTGCAACTACCTGGCAGTGGGAATGATCTATCTTCAGGCGAACGCGCTGCTGCGCGAACCGCTGAAGCCGGAACACATCAAGAACCGCATGCTCGGACACTGGGGCGCAAGCCCGGCATTGTCGTTTATCTATACGCATCTGAACCGCGTCATTAAGTCGTTCGACCTCGACATGATCTTCATGGCGGGTCCCGGACATGGCGCGCCGGGCGTGCTGGGCCGGTCTATCTCGAAGGTTCGTACTCGGAAATCTATCCGGATAAGAGCCAGGACGAAGAAGGTCTGCTGCGTTTCTTCAAGGAGTTTTCGTTTCCCGGCGGCATCGGGAGTCACTGCACGCCGGAGACGCCGGGCTCGATTCACGAGGGCGGGGAACTCGGCTACGTGCTGTCACACGCCTGCGGCGCGCTTTCGACAATCCGGATCTGATCGTCGCGGCGGTTGTTGGCGATGGCGAGGCGGAAACCGGACCACTCGCCACTTCGTGGCACATCAACAAGTTTCTGAATCCGATTCGCGACGGCGCGGTGCTGCCGATCCTCAATCTGAACGGCTACAAGATCAACAATCCGACGCTGCTCGCGCGCATCAGTCACGAGGAGTTGGAAGACCTGTTCAAGGGTTACGGGTACACGCCGCTGTTTCGTCGAAGGCTCCGATCGCGGAGTCGATGCATCAGGCGATGGCGGCGACGTTGGATCATTGCGTTCGATCAATCAGACGAGCTTCAAAGCGAAGCGCGCAGTTCGGGGACGGCGAGCCGTCCGCGTTGGCCCATGATCGTTCTGCGGACGCCGAAGGGCTGGACCGCGCCGGCGGAAGTCGACGGGCGAAAGGTCGAAGGTTTGTGGCGAGCACATCAGGTGCCGCTGCCTGGTGTGAAGAAGAACCCGGAGCATCTGAAACTGCTCGAACAGTGGATGCGCGGTTACAAACCCGAAGAATTGTTTGATGAGGACGGCCGCCCGTTGCGGAACTTGCGCGATCTGACTCCGACCGGTAACCGCCGGATGGGAGCGAACCCGCACGCCAACGGTGGTCTTTTGAAGAAACATCTGCGCCTGCCTGACTTTCGCGACTACGCCGTCGAATTCGATAAACCCGGCCGATCGAAGCCGAAAACACGCGGCCGCTCGGAAAGTTCCTGCGCGACGTGATGAAGCTGAACATGGATACTTTCCGGGTCTTCGGTCCGGACGAAAACACGTCGAACAAGCTCGACGACGTTTACGAAGTCAGCAAGAAACTCTGGCTCGCCGAGTATTTTCCGGAAGACAGCGACGGCGGAGAGTTGTCGCCCGACGGACGCGTCGTCGAGATGCTCAGCGAACACACGCTGGAAGGGATGCTCGAAGGTTATCTGCTCACCGGCCGCCACGGTTTCCTTTCGACGTACGAAGCATTCGCGCACGTCATCGATTCGATGTTCAACCAGCACGCGAAGTGGTTGTCGATCTGCAACGAACTTCCGTGGCGGCAGAGCATCGCATCGCTCAATCTGCTGATCACCTCGACCGTTTGGCGACAGGACCACAATGGCTTCACACACCAGGATCCCGGCTTTCTCGATGTCGTCGTCAACAAACGAGCCGAAGTCACGCGAATCTATCTGCCGCCGGACGTGAACAGTTTGCTCTCGGTGGCGAACCACTGTTTGCGCAGCGAGAACTACATCAACGTCATCGTCAGCGACAAACAGATACACTTGCAGTATCTCGACATCGAAACGGCGATCACGCATTGCACGAAAGGCATCAGCATCTGGGCGCAGGCGAGTAACGATCAGGGTGTAGGAACCTGACGTGGTGATGGCGTGCGCCGGCGACATTCCGACGCAGGAAGCACTCGCGGCGACGGCGTTGCTGCGCGACGAGTTTCCGGATCTGAAGATACGCTTTATCAACGTCGTCGATCTGTTCAAGCTGCAGCCGGAGCGCGAGCATCCGCACGGTTTGTGCGATCGCGATTTCGACAGTCTGTTCAGCGTCAACAAGCCGGTCATCTTTAACTTTCACGGTTATCCGTCGCTGATTCACCGCCTTACTTACAACCGGACCAATCATCGCAACATTCACGTGCGCGGCTACAAGGAGCGCGGCAACATCAACACGCCGATGGAACTGGCGATCGACAACGAGATCGATCGCTACACGCTGGCGATCGACGTCATCGATCGCGTTCCCAATCTTCAGGCAACGGGCGCGCATGCGAAAGAGAAGTTCAGAAACCTGCAGATCGCGTGTCGACATTACGCGCACGCGCATGGGATCGACATGCCGGAGATAGTCGACTGGCGCTGGCCGTTTTGAGTGAGAGAGTTATGAAGATTCGATTTTCTTGGCGCTGCCGGCGACGTCACCGGATCCGCTTATCAGATCGTGACTAAAGACGCGAGCGTTCTGATCGATTGCGGTTTTTTTCAAGGCCGTAGACAGGAAGGCGCGAAGAACCGTCGCCAGGCGCAGATCGAAGGTGGCAAGCTCGACGCAGTGGTCATCACCCACGGACACCTCGATCACGTCGGCCGTCTGCCACTGCTCACCCATAACGGTTACAAAGGTCCAATCTACGGCACGCGGGCAACACTCGATCTCGCCACGCTTGTTCTCAAAGACTCGCATGCGATCCAGAAGCAGGATCTGAGACGCGAGAACAAGTGGCGTGCGCGCAAAAAACTCGAACCACTCGAACCGTTGTTTGCAGAGTCGGACGTCCGCAAGCTTGGACCGCTGGCGTCGCCTGTCAAATACAACCAGCGGTTTCCAGTTGCGCCCGGAATTGAAGCGCGACTCGTCGATGCCGGACATGTGATCGGGTCATCCAGTGTCGAGCTCACCGTCAGAGAGAACGGGCATAAGAAGGTCGTCGTCTTTTCCGGCGATCTTGGACCACGCGGCGCGCCGTTGCTCAACGATCCGGAGCCGTTCACCGACGCCGACGCCGTGATCATGGAATCAACTTACGGCGATCGAAACCATCGTTCGCTGCACGACACCGCGATCGAGGGAAAAGAAATAATCGAACGCGCGATCCGGAACAAGGCGAAGATCCTCGTGCCGGTTTTCGCTATCGGGCGAACTCAATTACTTCTTTATCTCCTCGGTGGAGCGTTCCTGAAAAAGACGCTGCCGCCGTTTCCGATCTACATCGATAGTCCAATGGCCATCGAGGCCACCACGATCTACCGAAGAAACACCGAACTCTTCGACGCCGAAGCATTGGCGATGGTCCAGTCAGGCGAGCTGAGACGCAGCCTGGCAACTGCACAGCCGTGCGCTAAACCCGGCGAATCAAGAGCACTGAACGACGTTAAAGGACCGTGCCTGATCATGGCCGGCAGCGGCATGTGCACGGGCGGCCGGATCATGCATCACCTCCGGCACAACCTGCCGATTCCGGAGACGGCGGTCTTGATCGTCGGCTTTCAATCTCCGGGAACAACGGGGCGAAAACTGGTAGACGGAGAAAAGTCGCTGATGATGTTTGGAGAAGAAGTTCCCGTGCGTGCGTCGATTCACACGATGGGCGGCTTCAGCGCACATGCCGATCAGAATGGGCTGCTCGATTGGTATGGCGTCATGGCGCCGTCGCGGCCGCGCACGATCATTACGCACGGCGAGGACCGCGCGCGAAAAGCATTCAGTGAACTTCTTCAACAACGATTTGGAGTGCAGACCGAGTGTCCTGCACTTGATGACGTTATTGAAATCTGAGTGAGCAAAACTTATGAGCACAACCGAAGCCGGCCAAAGAACGAATGCAGTGAGCCTGAACGACGAGGAAGCGGTCAAGAAAGTGCTCGTCGATTCAGTGCTGGGCCTCTGGGACGTCGTCAACAACCTGACGCGACTGAAACCTTCGCATCGCGATCGTTATCGCGTGACGATCTTTGGTTCCGCGCGGGCAAAACCGGGAACCGTCGCTTACGACGAGACGAAGCGAGTCTCGAAAGCGTTGGCCGAGATGGGCTGCGACATCATCACCGGCGGCGGACCGGGTTTGATGCAGGCTGCGAACGAGGGCGTCGAGCTGTCGGGCAAATCGGAGTCGTTGGGAATCCGCGTCGACCTGCCGTTCGAGCAGGAAGTGAATCCGTTTGTCGAACTCGCGTTCGAGCACCGCACGTTCTTCACGCGGCTGCATCACTTCGTGCTTGCGTCAGACGCGTTCATCGTGGCGCCGGGTGGCATCGGCACGGTGCTGGAGACGATGATGATCTGGCAGTTGCTCCAGGTGCGTCATCTCGAGCAGACGCCGCTGATCATGGTCGGAAAGATGTGGCCCGGACTGATCGACTGGGTGCGTGATGAGCTGCTTTTGTTTGAGACGCCGCTGATCAGTCCTGAGGACGTCAGTATTCCGATTTGTGTTGCGAACTCGGATGAAGCGATCGCGATCATTCGCAGTCACAAAGACACACGAAAGGCACAAGCGACCGCGGTGTGATCAGGTTATGTGAAATCAGCGCCCGTCGTTTTGTAACGCGGACGTTCGATTCCGAGCTTTCGCATCTTCGATCGAAGAGTGCTGGGATGGATGTTGAGTAACTCGGCAGCGCCGCCCGGACCTTCGAGTTTCCAGTGCACCTGCTTCAGTGTTCGCAGTATCATATTGTACTCGTGCTGTTCGAGCGTCTCGCTTGTTGGGATCAACTCGCCGAAAATCTCCGATGTTGCCACAAGATGTTGCGCCTCTAATTCCAGCGCCTGCTGGTCCAGATCGTCGATCAACCGAAGCATCGCGCCCTGACTGATGATAACTGCGCGTTCGATCACGTTTCGCAGCTCACGAATGTTGCCCGGCCAGGGATAGTTTCGGAGCGTCGCCATCGTCTGGTTCGGGATCGCTTCGATGTTCTTCCCGAGCTTCTGGCCCAGTTGTTTTACCAGGTGCTTCACGAGCATCGGAATATCTTCTCTGCGATCGCGCAAAGGCGGCAGCGTGATGGGAAAGATGTTGAGGCGGTAGTAGAGGTCCGAACGGAACGTTCCCTCACGCACCGCTTCCTCGAGGTTGCGGTTCGTGGCGGCGATCACGCGCACGTCGACCTTCACCGTGTGAGTCCCACCGACGCGATCAAATTCACCTTCTTCCAGGACGCGCAACAGTTTCGCCTGGAGATCGATCGGCAGCTCTCCGACTTCATCGAGAAAGATTGTTCCGTGATTAGCGATTTCGAAGCGTCCGATGTGTTTCGTATCGGCGCTCGTGAAGGCGCCTTTTTCGTGACCAAACAATTCGCTTTCGATGAGTGGCCCGGGCAACGCGGCGCAATTCACCTTCACCAGCCTGTGGTGCTGTCGCCTGCTGAGCTTATGAATGGCGTGGGCCAGCAGCTCTTTGCCCGTGCCCGTTTCGCCAAGGAGCGTCACGGTGGTGTCCAGCGGCGCGACCTGTTCGGCCTGATGCAACACTCGCCTGAGTGGCTCGCTGCGTCCGATGATCTCGTCGAAATTGCTGGCGACGCGAATCTCTTCCCGTAAGTAAATGTTCTCCTGATGGAGCTGATCTGTTAGCCGCTGGACTTCCGCCAGCGCCTTTCTTAACGACAGGTCCGCCGCTCGGCGTTCGGTAATGTCGCGCACGATAGTGAGGATTTTGTCATCGTCGCATCTCACCATCGACGCCTCATAAGCTCGCGCAGCTTCCTGGTACGGCAGCTCGTACTCCAGGACGATAGTTTGATCCGATTTCATTACTTCGACGAAACAGCGAGCGAACCTTTCCGCGACGTCCGGCGGCACGATTTCCGAGACTTTCTTGCCCATAAACTCATGAGGCGCCATGATCAAGAGTTCTTTATTGCGCACGTGATAGTCCAACACCGTGCCTTCGCGGTCCAGCAAATACATCATGTCCGGAATGGCGTTGAGGATTGCGCGGTTGCGTTCTTCGCTGGCATTGAGAGCGGCTTCACGGCGTTCCAATTCGGCGCGCGCACTTGCCTGTTCCAGCTCCCACGGCAACTGATAGAGGTAACCCGGTCGCTTGACGACGCAGCTTGACGCGCCAAGCTTTAATCCCTGTCGGCCGAATTCTTCATTAGATACGGTGCAAAGCAACACGACGGGCGTATCCAGCTTGTTCTTAACACTCAACTCTCTGACTACGTGAAGGGCGGACGGATCCCTCAGTTGAAAGTCGAGCAGGACAGCGTCATAGCGGAGGGCGTCATTACGTAGAGTTGAAAGCGTTTCGGATCCCGTGTTCACAACGTCGAGATAGATGTGATCGGCTTGTAGCGCGAAGAGCTTTCGCGTGGCTTCGATTTCGCCCTGGTTGTCGGCGGCAAACAAAACTCTAAGGGGGTTCGAACGGCGTGCAGCGTCGCCCTGGTAATGATTGAGCGCGCTCTCGAGTATTACCGGAAGCTTGTCGAGATACCCTTTGCGTTTGACCACATAATCATCGGCGCGCGCTTTGAGCGCGGCAACGGCTGTGTCTTCGTCGCCGACTCCTGTAACGACCACCACGGCGACCGGCAAACCGGTTTCGCGGATGCGAAGCAACAGTGAGAGGCCGTCACCGTCCGGCAAGTGCATGTCAGTGAGGACCAGATCGATCGGTTCGGAATCAATGTTCCTCAAACGATCCAGTGCTGCTCGAATGGTGCGGACAGTCTCGAGTTGGTGATGAGGCGCCGTTCGGTCTAAGCTGAGTTTAGTGAGCGCGGCATCCCTCGGATCGTCCTCAACGTAAAGAATCTTCATATCTATGTTGACGGGACGTTTAGTGCGCACCAGTAGAGTTCGATCCTGGAGGCGACCTCCATGAACTTATCGAATTCCACCGGTTTGACGATGTATGAGTTGCATCCCAGCTTGTAAGCTTCCGCGACGTCACTATCTTCCGTGGAAGTTGTCAAAACGATCACCGGTATCGAAGAGAACCGCGGGTGCCTCTTGAGTTGGCGCAGTACTTCGAGACCACTCACCTTCGGCATTCTGAGGTCGAGCAGAATGCAGATCGGAACCGGCTCGCCTGCTTCCCAACGCTTGATAAACGCGAGTGCTTCTTCTCCATCGCGCGCAACTTCAATCGGGTTTAAAAGGTTCTTCTTGGCAAATGCACGTCGCGTGAGATCGATGTCGATATTACGATCTTCAACCAACAGAATCGGCCTGATCGTTCCGGTCTCAGTCTGACTCATTTGGGAATCTCCAGGTAGAAAGTCGCGCCGTGGCCCGGCGTGCTTTCGGCCCATGCTCGTCCACCCATGCGCTCCATTGCTTTGCGTACGATTGCCAGACCGATGCCGGTACCAGGGTACTCGTCGCTCAAATTTAATCGTTGAAAGATGTCAAAAATGTGATCGTGATACTTCATGTCGAAGCCGATACCGTTGTCCTGGACCCAGACCAAACAACTGCGTTCGCTCTCCTTCGCGCCGACCTCGATGCGCGGCGTGCTCGTTCGGCTGGTGAACTTGATTGCGTTATCGAGGTAGTTGCGGAGTGACTGTCCAAGACAATTTGCCTCGGCGAGGACAGTTCCTCCGTTGACATTGACGACGAAATCGATCGGACGTGCCGTTGCGTCGCGTTTCTTCTCGTCGATCAAGGCATTAACGATCGGCGCCAGTTCGATTCGATCCGTCTTCAGCTCGCGGCGTTCCAGACGAGAGTAGGTGAGCAAGTCGTCGATCAACTGGTTCATCTCGTCGGTTGAGTCCTGAATTGTTTGCAGAAACGTTCGGCCGCTGGCGTCGAGTTTTTCGGAATATTCGTCGAGCAGGATGCGGCTGTAGCCGTCGATTCCACGCAACGGCGCTTTCAGATCGTGCGCAACGGAATAGGCGAAGGATTCGAGCTCTCGACTCTTGGCGTTCAGTGCCGCAGTGCGCGATTCGATTCGCATTTCGAGTTCGGCGTTCAGCCGGTCCAAAGCTTCTTTCGCGCGACGACGGCGTCGTCGTTCGACCAGCAGGACGGTGATGAAAGACGTTTGCAGCAGCAGCACTACGAGCACGCTTATCACCGCCCTTTTGTATTGCTGCCAGAGCGTCGGTTGTCTGAACTGGATGATGCTTCCTGGTGGCAGTTTGGCTTCGCTGATTTGCCAGCGTTGCAGTTCACGCCAATCGAACATCGGTATCGTGTGAACATTTTCGATCGGAATTTCACGCGCGGGCCGCCCGTGCGCGATGAGCAGGACCATTTCCGCGATGCGCGCGGCACTGGCTTCGGGAGTGTAGACGTAGCCGCCGACGATACCGCGTCCAACCAATGGCGAAGACACCGCGTAGATCGGAACGGAACTGTCCTGAGCAATTGACGAGAGGATGTCTCCGGTCTCCACCAGTTTGCCGCGCTCGTCGTATGCCTGCTGCCAAACGTAGAGAATCAACGAGCGCGCCGGCAACTGCGACGTCGTCGCCGGCAGCTCGGCTGGCGCGACGTCGGTGAGATAGTTGATCTTTATTCGGTGTTCAAACTGCTTGAGCTGAGCGCGCGCCAGCGTTTCGAACCGCTTGTCGCGTTCGAGCGAGCCACTGATTACGAATAACTGCTGGGTTTCCGGATGGATCGCCAATGCCGACTCGACGGTTTTCTCGAAACCTCCAAACACGATTACGCCTGTAATGTTGCGCCAGAGTGCGAGAGTCTGCGGTTCCGGTCGAGTAGCTGAATAAAAGACCACCGGGACGTTCGGAAACAGATCGTCTCTATACCGCGCGAGAAAGTTCAGAGAGACGTCTGATTGCGCGACGACGACGTCGATCGGGCGATCGGCATACTTGTTTTTGAGATAGTCGTGAAGGACCTGCGATTGGTTCTCGCCCGGAAAACGGTTCGCTTCCAGGTACTCCGGATAGTATTCGATTGAACCTTCCGCGCCCTGTTCGAGGGCCGGCTTAAAGCCCTGGTCCCATCTGGCGTGACCGGGATAGTTTTTGTCGTACCAGTACAACACGACGACACGTTTTGGCGTGGAGGTCTGCTGGGCCAACGTATCTGTCGGTGAAGACAGTATTACCCAGATGAGCAAGAGCAGGGCACAAACTGTTCTCAAGCGCTCTTCTCCCTCCTCCCCTCAGTAAATCAGCTTGAGGGCAAATTGGATTTGCCGTGACGAACCTGATTCACCTGTAGGAAAGCGCGTGCTTGTGATGCGGCCGAAAGAAGGCGTGCCGACAGTGTTGCCTGGCCGGCCGAAGTTCGCGTGATTGAAGAGGTCAAAGACCTCGGCACGAAACTGAACGCGCGCGCGTTTCGCCGAGATTCGTGTTCTTCATTAACGAAAAGTCGATGTTGTTGAATCTGGGACCGATGATGGCGTTGCGGCCGAGATTGCCGAAGCGAGGCACGGCGTCGAAAGCGGTTGTGTCGAACCATTGCTCCACGTCGCCGATGATCTCAACCGGGCCATCGACGTCGGGTCGTAAGCGTATTGGCGACGCCGGTTGACCGTGCTGTTGCTTGTCACCACGTTGAACGGGTTGCCGCTTTGCGACTGGACGATGACACCGAGTTGCCAGCCGCGCGACCAATTCGTTTCCATCGAAGGGCAATTCGTAGATTGAGCTGAGGACAAACCGGTGCCGGGCATCGAAGTCAGACAGTCCGCGCTCGTCCGGCAGGTCATAGACTGTTCTGCACGACGATGCCGCCGGTGCTGAACGACGTGTAGTCGATCGATTTGGACCATGTGTAGGAAGCGTTGAACTGCCAGCCTTTCGCAGGCGGCGCGTCGCAGTCACCCAGAGCGCGTTGTAACTCGAATTGCCGGAGCTTCCGACTTCAGTGATGTTGCCGAGCGGCGTGTCCGGCAGTATCGGGCTCGATGCGGACAGCGCGGGGAAGGGACGCACTCCATTGATTGGTTGATTGATGTTGCGGCGGGTGATGAGGTGCGTGCCCTTCGAGCCGAGGTAACCGAGCCATCACCGCAGTCTTCAAGAATTCGCGTTGCACGTTGAGGTTCCACGACTGCACGTACGCATTTTCGAAGTCGTGGTCGATCGACATGTGGCGCAAGGCCCGCTGGACCGGCCACGTCGATCGCTTCGTCGAGACGAATCGCGCCGCTGAACGTGAGCGGGATTGCGAGTGGCGGATTTCCACTCAGACCGCGTCACGATGCTGGTCATCGGTTGATCGACGTAGATGCCGTAAGCACCTCGCATGACTGTGTCGTCGTCCGGCGAACGGCACCAGGCAAAACCGACTCGCGGCTGGATGTTCTTGTTGTTTTCTTGATAGACCTTGTCGAGGTCTGTCCCGACACGCAGCAGTGAGGCACTGCGTCAGGATCGAAGACGATAAAACGGTCGTAACGCTCGGCTCGGCGTCATGTTCCATTCGTAACGCAGACCGAGTTCGAGTGTCAGACGTCGGGTGAATTTTGTAACTGTCCTGCACAAAGAATCCGAGCGCGCCCTGAGCGATGCTGCTGGACTGATTGCCGAGCGTGATGCGAGAACGAGTTTGCAGTTCCCGCCAGGAATGCAGCGACGCTCGGGAAATTGAATGAGCCGGTCGTCTGCCGGAAATTGTTGTTGAGAAACTGCCGGTACTCGCCGCCGAATTTCAGCGAGTGCTTGCCCACAAGCCAGCTCACCGTATCCGCAACGACAAACGTCGTATCGCCGCGTCCGGACGGTTGGTTCGCCGGTCCGCCGAAATTGAGACTGCCGCCGGCGATGTTGATCTGCGGCAATGCCGATGGGCTCGTTGATGCCGTTGCGGATGCCCAATTCGGCGGGATTGAGTTGCGCCAGCGGCGTGCTGGTCGAAGAGAAGCGATTGAAGCCGAGGCGCAGCTCGTTGACCACTGTCCGGCTGAACGTGTGCGTTTCGTTGAGGGTGAAGATCTGCCGCAACGCGCGAGCGACGTGGCCGAAACCGGGAATCGTGTTGCCGAGTGCGGTTCGGTTCGCTCAACTCGGAATCGCTGGATCGCGTAATAGCCGTGGACGCGATCGTTTTCGCCGAGGTTGTAGTTGATGTCGATGGTCCACTGATCGACGGTCACCGGCGCGCTGGCCGAGCTGACGAAACGCGGCGTGCCGGACGAGTCGATCAAATTGGCCCTGGGAATCAGCGCGATCAAGTCTGCGATCACCGGATCGTTCGTGGCCGTTCGTTGCGCGTCGCTGAGGACGAGACTGTTCAGATCGAGTCCCTGGCGCTGGCGAAGTCCTTCGTACGAAACGAAGAAAAACAGTTTGTCGCGAACGATCGGGCCGCCGAGATTTCCGCCAAACTGATTACGTTTGAAAGGCGCCGGGTTCGGTCGGAGGTCAATTCGAAGAAGTTGCGCGCGTCGAGGGCGTCGTTGCGAAAGAACTCAAACAGCTCGCCGTGAAATTCGTTTGCGCCGGAGCGAGTTGCGATGTTGACGACCGCCCCGGAGCTTTCGCCGTATTCGGCACTGAAGGTTGAGTTGTCGGCTTTGAATTCCTGGATCGTGCTGATCGACGGCTGAAAACTGATCGAGCTGAAGGTGAGGTTGTTCAGTGTGATGCCGTTGATCATGTAGTTGACCGTCTCTTCGCGGTTGCCGGCGGTGTTGATCGCGAGTGAGCCAAGGCCGCGCATCGGCGAGGCGGAGAATGCGCCTTGCGGTGGCGTGACCGATCCGGGGACGAGCAGTCCGAGGTCGAGAAAGTATCGGCCGTTGAGCGGCATCTCCTGGACCGTGCGGCGGTCGATGATGTGGCCCACGGAGGTAGTGGAACGCTCGATCACCTCGTTTTCCGAGGAGATCGTTACTTGTTCTGAGACGTTGCCGATCTCGAGTTCGAAATCCTGAGTGATTCTGCGGCCGACCTCGATCCGCAGGTTCTCGATGATCTGTTTCTTGAATCCGGTGGCGCTGGCGCCGATGATGTAGTCGCCGACAGGCAGGGCAGTGAATTGATATCTGCCGTCTTCGTCGGATGTGGTTTCGCGCTCGACGCCGATCGCTGGGTCTGCGAGTGTGATCCTGACGCCTGAGACCACGGCTCGTTGCTGGTCTATGACCCGACCTTCGATGGACGCGGTTGATTGGGCCTGCGTTGTGGTGGCGGTGAGCACACTCATAACGAGGGCGATTCCGAAGACATGGATTCGGACGAGACCCGAGCGCATTAGGGAAACCTCTCGGGGCGGAAAGTTTAGCTCGCGAAAATTATAGGTGGATGGCGGGGAGTCAACATCCGTGATCTTACGTACGCACACTACCACTAACTACGTAGACGTATGCCGGGAATTCATGCGCTTCGAGTTCTCGCTCGCAAGCGTTCAATGGTTCTTGCTCGCAGCGTCATAGTTCGCTTGGAGCGAGTACGCAATTCCGCTCGCAGCGGCTTCGCCGCCGGATGTGAGGCGAGGCTACGCCTCGCCGTAGCGTTCTATAAAAAATTCTGGAGCTGCGCCAGCGAGGGCGGAGCCCGAACCTGCCTAGCCCAGTGTCAGTCCAAACTTACGGCGAGGCGTAGCCTCGCCTACATCAGACGGCGAAGCCGCTGCGAATCGTTCTACAGGCGAAGCCGCTGCGAATTGTTCTACAGGCGAAGCCGCTGCGAATCGTTCTACTCGTTCAATCAGTTACTTCTGCCAGTCGGCCATTCGTTTTCGTTGGACCACAGCGAAGCGGGCGAAGAGCTTGGCGCTCGAATACTCGGGACTGAAGCTCACGACGTCGCTGCGCGCCGCCGAAACGTTTGTCACCTCCGGCGAGGGCCTGCAGCTTGCCACCTTCCAACACGCGATAACCGTCGAAGTGCGTCCACATCTCCTTCTGGCCCCAACCTCGACTGCGGTCCGAGATGCGTGTAGAGGTCCGCCGGAATGGCAACGACGCGAAACGCTTCCGGATCGAGCTTGAGCTTCTGCAAGCACCTCTGGTCCATGCTCCACCAATGCCTGTTCGATCTCACTCCGCGACAGACCCCAGCGACTGTTCAGTCTCAAGATGTCCAACAGTTTCGAGTCGACTTCTTCCTTCGCCTCCGGTTCCGCGAAATCTTCGAGCAGCGCGTCTTCGGCGACCAGGCAGACGCTGTAACGAGTTCCACCCGAATTGATAAACGGATTGAGCAGGTAAAACTCGATCGCCTCTCGACCCTTGTCGCTTGTCACGGACGGAAAACTGAGCCGCGAGATCTTGTCCTTGGACCACTGCTTCACTTCCTGTTTGCGGAACGACGGCTGCCAACCATGCGGGACCAGATGCGCAAAGTGCCGCCGTGATTCAGTGCGAACCGGCGCCAAACCGAGCTCAGCCGCGGCAGCCAAAGTTTCATCTGTCCAATTGCAGACCAGATCGTCACCGAGCTCGGCAGCCTCCGTTACTTCAACCTCGGGCGTGCCCGGTTTCTTCGCTTCGCCGAGCTTCGCAACGTTCGCCAGCATCTCTTCCAACTTCGAAAGGTCGCCCGCATCAAGCGCACTGAGCGCGGCCTGCTGCATTTGCGAAGCATCCATGCGGTCGTCCTTTTCGCCCTTGCCCGAGGCGGTGCCCTTAAACGATAGTCGCTTGAAGTCCGCAGCGCGCCGCGAATAGAACGCGCTCTTTTCCGGATCGAGACGTTGCAGTGCAACGAGAATATTGACCGCTTCATTGCGACGGTCGTTCAGTGCCTCACTGTCCGCGCCGGAAAAGACATTGAACCCGGAAGCGAACATGTCGATCGTCCACGTCGGCAGCGTCGTCGTAAACCGCCTCGCCGAGTTTCGACGATTGCGATCCGGCCGCGACGCTGGCTTTCAACTCACGCAGACGCTCCGTCAACTGAGTAACACGTTGCCACTCGCTGCGTTCGACGCCGGCACGCAGTTGCTGCTCAAGCCACGGGATCTGAGCGGAGTTTTGCTTAAACGCATCGTGACTTCCGCGACTGAAGATCGTCGACAGCAGCGCTCGCGCTCGTTGCAGATAAAGGTCTTTGAAAAGTGTGTCGAGCGCGCCGATTTCGACCAATCGCGCCACCGTAGTCAGCGTATTCTCTTTCGACTGTTGAACTGCTTTACTCATAAGTTCTCCTTTTTGAAACGAGCGCGCTCTATCCTGGCACCGCGACGAGTTCATTCTGCGCTGCTTCATCTCTTTGCACTGCGATCGTATTTTTGCGTTTCAAGACGACGGCTGTGAGATCGTCTGCCTGCTCCGTACCTTTGGAAAAATCTTTGACAGCCTTATAAAGCCGGGCAATTACTTCTTCTGCCGAAGAGTCCTTTGAATCGCGAATCACGTTCTTAAGTCTTTCAACTCCGAATTCCTCTTTTTCCGGGTTCTGCCACTCGTAGAAGCCATCGGTTACGAGCACCAGCATGTCGCCCGCGCTTAACGATTTCAGCCGCGAGTCTTCGTAAGGCATGCCTGCGATCATTCCGAGCGGAATGCCCTGCGCTTCGAAGTCTTCGAGGTTGTTTGTGGCGTGGTGGTACCAGAGGATTGGTCCATGACCGGCTGAAAGCACTTTGACTTCCGCGCTCTCCGGATCGAGAAAGACGACGGCGAAAGTGACGAAGCGGTCGTCGGAGAGATCGTCGGCGAGCAGACCATTCAGCCGCTCGAGCACGTGATCGTATCCGTTGGCTGAGAGAAAACTTGCGCGTGCGTAGGCACGACAAAGTGCACTGACGAGTGCGGGACCGATACCGTGTCCGGTTGCGTCTCCAACGCTGACGGCAAGTTGACCATTGGGCAAGAGTTGCCAGTCGAAGTAGTCGCCGCCGGTCTGATTTGCCGGTTGGTTCCAACCTGCGACGTCGAAGTGGTCCAACTTTGGCGGCTTGGCCGGCAGCAGGTCCTGCTGAATCGAACGCGCGATATCGAGATCGTGATTGATCTGCGCGAGCTCGGCTTCGAGTCGGGCTTCACGCAGCGCCGCCCGCACGTAGCCGCGAACCTGGCGCGCAACCAGTGCAGCGATAATGCCGCCGGCCAAAATCAATCCCGCATAAGCGACGTAGACTCGAAAGGGAAATGTTCCCGCAGCCGGTTCCGGGCTTCCGAATCGAAGCTCAACAAAACCCGCAACAAAGAGATAACCAAGCGCGGAGAGCAAGCCCGTGATGAACGTCAAACTCGGTCGCAGCCGCAAGGTCGAAAGCATGATGAACAGGAAGTAGAAACCGACCGTCGGCGCGACGAGTACCTGATGCGGAGTCGTCCAGCCCGTCAACAACAACACGAAGAGCGCGACCGTCGATATCTGGCTTTCGATCAAAACGTTGAAGACCCAGAGCTCGGGCAGCACGTCCGTATCGTCGCGAATCGCGGTTCTGATCGCGTGCAACATCACGCTTTCGTGAGCAATCACGAAAACCAGAACAACCGACTGCGCGATCAGCAGCAGGTAGTTCTCCACGACAATGCCGCGCACGACGACAAAGATCGTGATGCCCACCAGCACGCAGATCAGTGCGATCACGCGGTAGGATTCGCTTTTCAGCGAAGCTCGCTCGAATGCTTTTGACTGGAGGGCGTGCGCAGCCATGGATTCGATCTCACATCACTGCCAACCACCACCGAGCGCTCTGTAAACTTGAACGATGGTCAACAGCTCATCACGGCGGGCAAGGGCCAAACTTCGTTCAGCCTCAAAAAGCTCGCGATCGGCATCGAGCGCGTCGAGCAAGGTTGCGACGCCACCGGTGTAGCGCAAGTAGGAAAGACGAGAACGATCTCGCAGCGTCGTCACCAGCAGTTGGCGTTGCTCGCGCACCTCTCTGGACTTGCGAAACCCGATCAACGAATCGGACACTTCACGAAACGCACCCTGGACCGTCTGCTGATAATCGATGAGCAGAAAGTCGCGCTGCGCCTGCGTTAAGCGAACGTTCGACTTCAAGCGGCCGCCGGTAAAGATCGGTTGCGTGACCTGTCCCGCCAACGCCCAAACATTTCTGCTGCCGCTGAAGAGGGTCGTAAGCTGACCGCTTTCATAACCAAGAAACGACGTGAGCGAGATGCGCGGGAAAAACTCCTTCTTCGCCACTTCGATGCGATAGTTGGCGGCCACCAAACTGTTCTCGGCGGCTCGTATGTCAGGACGGCGTTCGATCAGATCGCTGACGGTAAACCGGGCGGAACTGTTGGCGGTATCTGATGCTCCGTCAAAGTGAGTCCGCGTTCGATATCGCCCGGATTTCTGCCGGTGAGAAAACTAAGAAAGTTCTCGGTCTGTTGAATCCCTCGTTCGAGTGCCGGTATGACTTCGGTTGCGTCGTACACCAGCTCTTCTGCCTGCCGTACCTCGAGCATGGTTGCGACGCCGCGTTGCTGTCGCAGTTTGATGAGCCGCAACGATTCCTGGCGAGAGGCGAGCGTGCGCTGGGAGATATCGAGTTCGAAATCAAGTTCGCGCAAACTGAAGTAAGCGGTCGCCACGTCGCTGATCAACGTCGTCATTACCACTCTTTGTTCTTCTTCAGTAGCTCTGAGGTCCGCTCGTGCTGCGGCTGTTTGCTTTCGCAATCGTCCCCAGATATCGAGCTCGAACGTGAACAGGTTCAGCAGCACGCTGCCAAACGAACGATCGCGTTTGATTGGCTCAGGTAAATCGAATGCAGAACTGCGCGATTGTCGTTGATTGATGACGTCGCCACTGGCGCCGATCTGCGGAAACTGTTCCGAACGCGTGATGCCGACGTTCGCGCGCGCCGCATCGATGCGCGCGATTGCCTGGCGCAATGTCGTAGTTGTTCGTCAGCGCATCGCGAATCAGGTTCTGAAGCTTTTCATCCTTGAAGAGCTCGAACCATTTCACGTCCGCGATGGATTGCGGATCGGGCTGCGTCGCAGTGTCGCCGCGAAAGACCGTCGGAGTCTGCACCTGTGGTCTTCGATTCGTCTGACCGAAGGCGTAAGGACTGATGCAACGACGTCAACAGAAAGACCACGAATAGACGTTTCAATCGGTGTTCACCTCCTGCATCGGCCGTCACCGGCACCTGAGGCGGAGCTGCCGCCTTTTGCTTGCCTTTGCGACGGCCCAGTCCTTCAATGAAAGTGTAATTGCCCGGAATGATGAACACGCCGAAAGCAGTGGCGACGAGCATGCCGAAGAACACGCCGATGCCCATCACGTTCTGTGCGCCCGCGCCCGCGCCGCTCGCTTTCATCAACGGAACGACGCCCAGAATAAAAGCAAACGCCGTCATCAGGATCGGCCGGAAGCGCAGTCGCGCCGAAGTAAGCGCGGCATCTTCCAGCGACATGCCCTCCTCGTGTTTCGCCTTCGCAAACTCGACGATCAGAATCGCGTTCTTCGCCGCCAGGCCGATCAACATCACGAGACCGATCTGCACGTAGACGTTGTTGTCGTAACCAAACAGCCAGACGCCGAACTAACGCGCCCAACGCAACCAGCGGCGATCCCAGCAGCACGGCCCACGGCAGTCGCCAACTCTCGTACATCGCGGCGAGCAACAGGAAGACGCAGACGATCGCCATAATGAAAGTCGGCGCGGGCGGCGGCGCGATCTTCTCCTGATACGACAGCGACGAGTACGCGAAACTCATCTCCTTCGGCATTGTCTCGCGCAAAAACCTCCTCAAGCGCCGCCAGCGCCTGGCCCGACGTGTAGCCGCGCGCCGGCGCGCCTTGAAGTTCCACCGATCGCAACAGATTGAAACGGGTAGTGAGCTCGGTGCCGGCGATGTCCTTAATGTTACCAGCGTCGAAAGCGGGACCATCTGATTCGTGGTCTTCGAGCGGACGTAGATCCTTCCGATGTCGTCTCGACTTCAATCTGTCTTCGGATTCAGCCTGAACGTAGACACGATACAAGCGGCCGAAACGATTGAAGTCGTTCACAAATGCGCCGCCCATCGCCGTCGACATCGTCTGGAAGACCTCATTGACCGGCACGCCGAGTGTGCGTGCTTTCTCGCGATCCAGTTCGACTTTGACTTGTGGGTAATTCGGGTCGAACGAAGTGAAGACGTTGCCGAGCTCGGGTCGCTGGCGTGCGGCGGCGATGAACTTTCTTGCTTGGTCGCCGAGTTGCTCGACCGTCATCGTGCCGCTGCGATCCTGAATCAGAAAGTTGAAGCCGGACGCGGCGCCGAATCCGCTAAGTGTCGGAATGTTGAAAGGAAAGATCGATGGCTTCAGGAATCGTCGGCGAACTCCTTCTGCAACTCGGCCATGATTCCTTTGACGTGCAATGCTTCACCATGGCGTTCCTCCCACGGTTTTAAACGAGCGAAGAGCGAACCGTAATTTGGCTGGTAGGTGTTGGTGACGACGCCGTAACCACCGACTGTTTGATACGACTCGATCGCGTGCAGTCTTGGCTCAGAATCTCTTCAACCCTCTTGAGCACTTCGCTTGTGCGCGCGAGCGAAGCGCCCGGCGGAAGCTGCACGTTTACGCCGAGAATGCCCTGGTCCTCTTCAGGAATGAAGCCGGCCGGAATCGCGCTGCGCGAAGAAGCCGGCGCCAATCACGACCACGCCGACGATGCCGATCGTCATGATCCCACGCCGCACGAGCAGTCGCGAGACGCTCACATAACCGTTGGTCGTCATCGTCGAAAACTCTGTTGAAGCCGCGGAAGAACGCGCCCAATGGACCACGCATCGGCTTCGGTGCGCTTGAGCAACATCGCGCACAACGCCGGCGTTAACGTCAATGCGTTGAATGCCGACAACAGCACCGAGATCGCAATCGTCAAGGCAAACTGCTTGTACATGCTGCCGACCAGTCCGCCGATCAACGCAACCGGAACGAACACGGCGGACAGGATCAGTGCGATGCCGATCACCGGGGCCGACACTTCCTCCATCGCCTGGATAGTGGCTTCCTTCGGAGACAGTCCGTGTTCGAGGTGATGTATTACAGCCTCGACTACCACGATCGCGTCGTCGACGACGATGCCGATGGCCAGCACCAGACCAAACATTGAGAGGGTGTTTATTGAAAAGCCGAGTAGGGGAAAGAAGATGAACGTCCCTATCAGCGACACCGGAATCGTGAGCAGCGGAATGATCGTGGCGCGGATATTTTGCAGGAAAATGAAGACCACCAGTGTCACCAGGATCAGCGCTTCGACGAACGTCTTCATGATTTCGTGGATCGATGCCTCGACCGCCGGAGTTGTGTCGTAAACGATCTTGTAATCCATGTCGGGTGGAAACAACGACTTCGCATGTTCCATCGTTTCATAGATCGTTTCGGCGGCTTTTAATTGGTTCGCGCCGGGAAGCAGATAGACAGCCATCGCGCCGCCGGGTTTGCCGTTCAGACGCCCGAACGAGTTGTAATCCTGCGAACCGAGTTCCGTGCCGATGTCCTTGATGCGCACGACTGCGCCGGTGCCGTTTGACGGACGATGATGTTTTCAAATTCCTCGGGAGTGATGAGGCGGCCGGGAGCGCTGACGGTATCTGTCATCTCCTGATCTTTCGGTGTCGGCGCCCCGCCGACCTTTCCTGCCGGAGCCTGCATGTTCTGTTCCTTGATCGCTTCGATAACGTCGGCACGGAACCAAGCCCAGTTTGGCCATCAGGTCGGGCTTGAACCAGACGCGCATGCCATAGTCAGTGCCGCCGAAAAGGTCGACCTGGGCGATGCCGGGAATGCGCAGGATCTGATCGCGAAGATTGATGCCGGCAGTAATTGATCAGGAAGTTGGCGTCGTAAGCATCCTTTGGCGAGTACAAAGAAATCACCATCAGGATGCTCGGACTCTGTTTCTTCACCGTCACGCCTTGTTGGTTTACTTCCGCCGGGAAGCGGGCGGCGGCCGTCGAAACGCGATTCTGAGTCAGAACGTTTGCGGTGTCCTGGTCCGTTCCGACCTCGAAGTTAACGTCGAGCAACATGCGGCCGTCGCTGGTGTTCGACGACTTCATGTAGATCATGTTGTCGACGCCATTGACTTCCTGTTCGATCGGAACGGCGACTGATTGTTCGACTGCTTCGGCAGAAGCGCCGGGATAAGTCGCAGTTACACGGATGTTCGGCGGCGCGAGGAAGGGGTATTGTTCGACTGACAGCCCGCGGATAACGATGACGCCGATTAACAGCGTCAGGATCGAGATAACAATCGCGACGATCGGCCGGCTGATGAAAAAGTTTGACACTGGCTGTCACCCTCCATGTCGTGCTCGAGGCGGCTTCCCGCTACCTGTTGACGGATTTGACCTCGCTTCCCGGTCGCGCCTTCTGCATGCCTTCCACGATCACTCGTTCGCCGCTGCTGAGACCTTCGAGCACAACCACGTCTTTGTCGGCCTTGTCGCCGAGCCTGACCGTGCGCAGCTGCACTTTGTTTTCAGCGTCGACGATCATGACTGTGTTTGCGCCCTGAAGTTCCTGGACCGCACGCTGAGGGACCAGGACGGCGTTTTCCCGTTCCGCCACCGCGACGCGGACACGGGCAAATTGTCCGGGTCGCAGATAGCTGCCGGGATTTGGAAATGCCGCCTGCGACTTTCATTGTTCCCGTCGTCGGATCAACGCTGCGATCCAACACGCTGGAAGTGGCCCTTTTGCGGATGTACACTCTCGTCTGAAAGCATCAAATCGAAACTCAGGTTCCGCGCCTTTTGACCGGCGTCTCCGGATCGGTGAGCTTCAGGTACTCGATCTCGCTGACATTGAAATCGACGAGCAAGGGATCGGAAGCGGAGACCGTTGCGAGCAACGTAGCGTCGCCACGGCCGACGAGATTTCCTTCGTCGACTTGCAGGAAGCCGATAATGCCGCTGAGGGGCGCGTAAATGTCGCAATAACTCAGATCGAGTTCGGCCTGGGATTCTCGCCTTGGCCGGCTGACACTTCTGCCTTCGCGCGTTCGATCGTGTACTTCACCGCCGCTTCGAGATTGGTGAGATTTGCCTTTCGTGATTCAACCGAGGCATGCGCCGATTTTTGCGTCGCCAGTGCAGCGTCGAGGTCCAGTTCGGTTACGGCTTTTTCTTTGGCGAGCGGAGCAAGGCGTGAGACGTCCTGATCCGCTTTCGTCAACACGGCCTGCGCGTCCGCCAGTTCCGCCTGCGCCTGAAGAACGTCGGTTCGTTGTTGTGCCTGCGCCAGATCGGAAGCAGCTTTCACTGCGAGCGCCTGCGCGATTTGGAGCGCTGCTTCGAAAGGACGCTTGTCGATCGTGAACAGGATCTGTCCTTTACTGACTGCCATGCCTTCGCGGAAGTAGACCTTCTGGAGAGTCCCCTCCACGCGGGCGCGCAACTCAACGGTTTCCTCGGCGCGCGTCTGGCCGACAAACTCGCTGTAGATCGGCACGGTCTTTTGACTCACTTCGGTCACAACAACCGACGGCGGCGCTGGAGCGGCGGCTTCATGCTTCGCGCTTTTACCGGAGCATGCAGCACCGGCGACGGCCACAGCCATCGCTCCGAGTGCAAGCGACAAATTTCGTAAGGGCAGGATGTTCATGGGTAACTCCTAGACTCCAACTCTCTTTCGATTGAGTTCCAGTTAGAACTATTGGGTTTTATCCTGAGCGGCATTCTAGGTTCGGCGCGGGAACGCCCAACACTGGCAAAATTGACAGTACTAAGGCTTAGAAGGGTCTTCTAATGAAGGAGGGTCATGTTTCGTGAGCTGCTCATTGCGTTGTCGATTGTCGCGATCTGCGTGGTCATTCACACGGCCGGACTTGTCCTCTTTGGGCAATTCTTAATCGACAGATTTCCCAAGCTTGACCGGGTCGCCACGATGCCTCGCCAAGTCCTCGCGCTGATTTTTGTTTTTGCGGTTGTGATAACACTGCATCTCACCGAGGCAACCTTGTGGGCGACCTTCTACTACGCCCGCGGTCTGTTCCAGGACTTTGAGACAGCACTTTACTTTTCGTTGGTGACCTACGGAACGATTGGATTCGGCGACGTCGTGCTGCCGCAGCGCTGGCGTTTACTGAGCGGCATCGAGGGAATCTCGGGAGTGCTTCTCTGCGGACTCTCGGCGGCCTTCATTTTTGCGGTCATCAACGGGCTTTTTCAGAGACGCATGCAACAACGGACTGTGCCTGTCAAAACTTACAGTTCATCAGAGGCTGCGATTGACTGACAATGCGAGTGAGATTTCGGAGTTTTATCGGAGGCCGCATGCGACTTTTAAGTTCACGAAGTCTGGTGTTGATGATCGTCGTTGTTTTGAGTGGCGCGTTGTCCGCGAGTGCTCAGAAAGTGAGTGTGGGAGCAGACCCTTCGGTCAATCTCACAACTTATAAAACCTATAAGTGGGACCAGGGGTCGTCGGGTGCGAACCCCGTTGTCAATCAATTGATCATCGCCGCGGTTGATGCACAAATGGCGGCAAAAGGCTTAACCAAAGTCGAAACAGATCCGGATCTCCTGCTCTCCGCATTTGCCTGGACCGAAAGCGACATGCAGGTTTCAAATCCCAGTTGGTCGCCGTCATTGAATTCCATTGCGACTGGTGTGGCCGTGAATTCCCAAAGCTGGGTAGTTACAAAGGGAACTCTCGTAATCAGCATGGCCGACGCTGAGAAAAAGAATGAAGTCTGGCGTGGGACCGCGACCGACACGATGAAGCATGGTCCAACAGCGGACAAGGTGAAGGATGCTAAGACGGCCGAGAAGCCAATCAAAAAAGCGGTCGAGAAGATGTTCAAACAGTTTCCTGTTAAGAAGTAAAAACCAGTGAGGGTTTCGCGTGCCAATCTGGCTATATGAAATGTCATCTTTGCGCGCGGCCCTGCTGTTGGTTGCGTTTGTCGAACTCATTGCGTTGTTAGGTCTGTTCGCCGCCCGCCGCTACCTCAATCCGAAATTCCACTATGGCGAGGGCATCAACGATGCGATCAGCGGCACCGTGCAGGCCATCGGCGTGTTCTACGGCATTACTGTCGGACTGATCGCGGTTGGTGTTTGGAACACCTATTCAGGCGCCGCCGGGCTGGTCTCGAGTGAGGCGAGCGCCATTGGCGCGTTGTATCGCGACGTCAGCGGTTATCCATCACCCCTGCGAGAGGAGCTGCGGACGAAGTTGGGCGGATACACGGTCTTCGTCATTAACGACGTCTGGCCGGAGCAGAAGAAGGGACGGAGTCCGCAAGGCGGCACGGCGATCCTGGATAACTTTCAACACTCTCTTTATTCGTTCGAACCCGCGACTCAAGGCCAGATGGCGTTGCATACCGAGACGCTGCGCGCCTACAACACTCTGCTCGAATATCGCCGGCTAAGAGTCGATGCAGTAAATAGCGGCCTTTCAAACACAATGTGGGCCGTAATTTGGCTCGGTGCAGCGATCAGTATCGGCGTTGCGTATTTTTACCGGATTGAAGATGCGAAACTTCACGCGGCATTGGTCGTCTTGATGTCCGGCTTTCTGGCGCTGGTCCTTTTCATGATCACCATAAACGACAAGCCTTTCTTCGGTTACGTCAGTATTCCGCCAACTCCTTACCAGTTGATTCTCGACGACGTGATCAGCAAGTCGAAGTAGTGACCGGCCCCGTTACTGTCAAAAGTGACAGTTATCCGCCGCGCCGGCCGTCTCTAAAATTCGTCCATCATGAAGTTAATCACTACCTCCATCCTGCTCGTCGCTCTTGTAATTACCGTACCGGGATCGTTTGCGCAGACCGCAGCGAACCGCGCCCAACCCTCGCAAACGGCATCGGACCGGGGTTGGCCTCGCGGCTACAGTTTGCCTAGCGAAGCGCAGATCGTGATCTATGAACCGCAGATTTCAAACTGGGTGGATCAGAAACAACTCGTGGCCTTTGCCGCCGTCTCTTACGTGGCAAAAGGCGAGCAAAAGCCTGCGTTGGGCACATTGAAACTGGAGGCAGACACGGAAGTCGCATTGACCGAGCGGCTGGTAAAGTTCAACAAACTTAAGATCGCGGAAACCAATTTCCAGACGCTTTCCAAAGAGCAAACACAGGAAATCGTCACCGCGATTGAGAAGAACTTCCCCGCAGAAGATCGTTTCATCGCGCTCGATCGCGTACTCGCTTTCGTCGACAAGAGCACGATCGATCCCAAGAACGTCCAGGGACTCAAGAGCGATCCGCCGAGGATTATTATCAGCGAGACGCCGGCGATCCTCGTCAGTTTCGACGGCGATCCGATCTGGAGTCCGATTAAAGACAACGAGCTGAAGTTTGCGGTCAACACCAACTGGGACATCTTCCAGCACCAGCCCACAGGTCTTTACTACCTGCGTAACGACACGTCATGGCTGAGAGCAACGGATCTGAAAGGCTATTGGTCGCGTGCAGCAAAACTCCCGGACAGCTTCAACAAGTTGCCTGACGACGAAAACTGGAAAGACGTAAAAGCAAATCTTCCGGGCGCAGCCCCCAAAGCGCTGCCGAAGGTCTACGTCACGACCGATCCGACGGAGCTGATCTATATCGAAGACAAGCCGAAGTACGTTCCGGTTCCGAATACCGGACTGCTGTGGATCAGCAACACGGAAGCCGATCTCTTCCGCATGGGCGAGAACGGTCCTGTTTACTACCTCGTTGCAGGTCGATGGTTTACGGCTCCCGCTCTCGGGGGACATTGGACGTTCGCCACTCCAAGCCTGCCGGAAGACTTTCGCAGGATTTCTGTCGAACACCCGCGCTCGCGTGTGCTCGCATCAGTGCCGGGAACACAGCAGGCGGCAGAGGCCGTTCTGCTAGCGGAGATTCCGCAGTTTGCGCGCGTCAATAAAAAGGAGCTGACGGCGCCGGACGTCCAATATCAAGGCGACCCGCAATACACAAAGATCTCGGGAACGGAACTACAACGGGCCGCGAACACCGACAAGCAGATCATCCAGGTCGGCGACAACTATTACATGTGCTACCAGGGCGTTTGGTTCATGTCCAATTCTCCGAAAGGCCCATGGTCCATCGCCGAATCTGTTCCCAAGGACATTTACAACATCCCGCCAAGCGATCCGGCTTACAGCGTCACGTACGTCACAGTCCAGGAAGATGAGAACGACGATGACGATTGGGTTACGTTTGCGGCCTATGCCGGCTACACCGGATTGATGGTCGGCTGGGGTTGCGCGATGTGGGGCACCGGCTGGTATTACCCGCCTTATTACGGGTATGGCGGTTACTACCCGGTCTATTACCCCTACTGGCGGACCTACGGCTACGGCGCCTGGTACAACCCGTACACCGGAGTTTACGGCACGGCCGGAAGAATCTATGGACCATACGGCGGCGCTGGTTTCGGCGCTCGCTATAACCCGAGCACGGGGACGTACGCTCGCGGCGCGTTCGCTTATGGACCGTACGGGGCTCGTGGCGCAGCACAAGCCTACAACCCGCGCACCGGAACCTACGCTCAGACACGACAGGGCTCGAATGTTTACGGCAGTTGGGGATCGACTTCCGTGCAGCGCGGTGACGATTGGGTAAACACCAAACGTTTCACCAATAGCTCGGGCAATACGACGCGCGTCACACGCGGCGACGACGGCTCGATGATTTCTCGTCGCGGACAGGACGGCCGCGGCTTTGTCGGCACGAAAGGCGACAGCGTTTACGCGGGCCGCGATGGAAATGTCTATCGTCGCGATGGCAGCGGCAACTGGAGCAAATGGGAGAACGGAAGTTGGAATTCGTCGTCGCGACCCGAGCAGAGAGGTGACTCTATGCGCGACGGAGGTAGCGACTCCGTGCGCGACAACATGTTGAGCGAGCGCGGACGGCAGAACGAACGGACGCAACGAGCAGACGGCGAACGAGCAAGCCAACGATCTTCCGGGGCGAGTCAGATGGACCGCGGTACGTTGAACTCGCTCGAGCGCGATCGGGCCGCGCGCAGTGCGGGTTCACAGCGTAGTCGTGACTTTGGGTCGTATAGCCGAAGCCGCAGCAGCGGGAGTGTTGGTGGTTATGGTGGTTCCCGCGGCGGTGGAGGTTTCTCCCGAGGTGGTGGTGGTGGATTTCGAGGTGGCGGTCGCAGGCGCTAAGGACATAGGGGCGATTCCAAAGCGCATGCGACTTCCCTGATGCGCGGAGCCGCAGACTCGACATGGGGAGATGTCCCGCACCGAGCGTGACACTCAGAGACTGCGGCCCGCGCTTTTGTGTTTGTTATTGAAGTTAGAAATTTTGACCGGCTCTCCTAGAAATGATGGTCTCCCCGGCAATCATTATTGTCCTGTCTCTTCTTGTAATCGCATTCCTCACCGGTCTGTTGATCACACAACGCCGCAAACGACGCGCGGAGCTCGAGTGCAAACGTCTGACAGCCGCTCTTAGCCAGCGTCAGGAATTGGAAGTTGCTCTGCAAAAGGCAAACGACGAGCTTCACGAACTGAAGAACCAGTTGGAGGCGGAGAACATTTACCTGCAACAGGAGCTTCAACTCGACGAAAAGTCCGGGGAGATCGTCGGGCAGAGCGATGCGATCAAGTACGTGCTCTTCAAAATCACACAGGTCGCGCCGACCGATACGACCGTGCTCATCATGGGCGAGACAGGTACGGGAAAAGAACTCGTCGCACGCGCGCTTCATGGCGCAAGTTCCCGCAAAGACAGGCCTTTAGTAAAGGTTAACTGTAGCGCTTTGTCTCCCTCATTGATCGAGAGTGAGTTGTTCGGTCATGAGAAAGGGGCCTTTACGGGCGCCGTTGGGCGGAAACCCGGCCGCTTTGAACTGGCAAACGGCGGCACCATTTTCCTGGATGAGATCGGCGAACTGCCGCTGGAATTGCAAGTGAAGCTGTTGCGGGTGATCCAGGAGAGCGAGTTTGAGCGGCTTGGTGGAACTAAGACGATCAAAGTCGACGTACGGATCATCGCGGCCACCAATCGCAATCTCAAAATGGAAGTAGATCGCGGAACGTTCCGCGAGGATCTCTGGTACCGGTTGAACGTCTATCCCATCACCACGCCGCCGCTACGCCAGCGGAAGGAAGACATTCCTCTGCTCGTCCAGCATTTTGTCAGCACGTATGCAAGGAAGTTTGGTAAGAGCATCTCCTCGGTTTCGCCGCGAACGATGGACGAATTACAGGCGCATGCGTGGCCGGGCAACATCCGAGAGTTGGCAAACGTGATTGAACGCGCAGTTGTCCACAGTCAGGGCAATGTTCTCCAGGTCTTCGATCATTTCAAACCCGTGAGCGAGACGATGCCAACCGAGACCTTGGAGGAAGTAGAGCGTGACTACATTCTCCGCACTTTGGAGAACACGGGATGGCGAATCGAGGGGGCTAACGGCGCCGCGAAAATTCTTGGGTTGAACCCGAGTACGTTGCGAACAAGAATGATCAAGCTCGGAATACAGCGGCGTCGCGCCACGTTCAACTAAGAGTTGGGATGGTCCATGTTGCAGAGCAGAGAAATTCCGCGGGTTGGTTCCACGCATTATCACAGATCCCGCGAAATACAACGGCGCGCCGTTCACGCATCACGAAGCTTCGCAATGTTTCGCACCGTACTAAAGCCTTCATACTGCAAGCTATACATGTAACAACCAAATCCTCCCGCGGTTGTGCACGGCACTTGCTAATCAGAATGTAGCCTCCGCCCATTTTGTAATAAGAAGCCCAGTCCATTTGAGTGATGTGAGCGGTGTAACTCGCGGTGTGCGGCCGCGTTGTTCAACCCGACCACAGGTGAAGTGTGCCGCGATGATCGTGAACACGACGAGGATAACTGTACAACCGGAGAAGCGTACCGAGTTCCTGCAAACCGTCGGGCGTTTGATCGACCCGAGCAAGAGCGCGACAGGCTGTCGCTCTTTCGATTTTTATCTCGACGCGACGGACGAGAATTCGACCTTGCTGGTCAGCGAGTGGGACACGGAAACAGATTTAAACAACTACCTCGACTCCGAAGATTTTCGGGTTCTTAGAGGAGCGATAACAGTGTTGGCCCTGCGGAGCATCGACTTGAAAGCGAGTGTTACTTCGAGTCTCTGCAACCGCTGAGGATTTATTCGGCGATGCTTTCGGCTAATGCCAAACAGATGGTGAGGCTTGTCGGTCGCGACAACACGAGCGCGCCAGACGTTTCGTTGCGAGCGATGGTCGACGCGTGCGTTTCAAACGTCGCGGTGCTTGATGAGTCGGGAGCGATTGTCTATGCCAGCAGAGCATGGCACCTGCTTGAACGTAATTTTGCAGAAAAGACCGGCGCCGCAAATCTTTTTGAGAGCTGTCGAAGATTCACGCAGTCGGATCTGGACGACGACGCGGCCGTAACGCTCGCCGGCGATGTTCAATCGATTCTAATTGGGAAGCAAAAGGAGTTTCACCGCAAGTATTGCTTCAGCTCGTTGCCTGAGTCACAGCCGTTCGTCATCCACGCCGCGCGTTTGAATCTGCCGGAACTTACGTTCCGCGTTTTGATCACGCACGAAGAGCTGTCTTCCGTTCGCGAGCATTTGACTGAGAGCAAGGAACGACTGCTGGAGTTTCTCGGCACGCGCATCCTGGCTTGGGAAGGCGAGGTTGCGGATCAGCGGTTTACCGATGTCAGCGAGCACGCCGTGGAAATGTTGGGATACGCGGTCTCAGACTGGTACGAACCCAAATTTCTCGCTTCGCACATTCACGCCGATGACCGGCACTGGGTGCTCGACGCCTTTCAAAAACAAACTCGCATTTCAGAGCACTTCGATCTGACGTTTCGCATGTGGGCGCGTGACGGTGGGCTCGTCTGGGTGCAGAACCTGATCAGCGTCGGCTTTCATCCCGACGGCAGCAGGAAACTTCACGGCTTCATGATCGACGTCTCTGAACGAAAGCGCGCTGAAGAGGCTTTGAAAGCTTTGGGCGGACGGTTGATCGCCGCACAGGAAGAGGAACGACGCAGAGTCGCGCGCGAATTACACGACGACTTCAACCAGCGGCTGGCGGTGTTGTCGATCGAGTTGGAACAGCTCGGACAGCGAATTCAAAAACCGCTCGGCTTGCGTCGCAGCGTGCAGCGTTTGCAGGACCTTGCGCAGGAAATAGCAGCGGAGATCCACCGGCTTTCCTACAAGCTTCATCCGTCGAAGTTAGACCACCTGGGACTCGTCGCGGCTGTGAATAGTCTCTGTGATGAACTAAGCGAGAGCGGAAAACTGAACGTCGAGTTTCATCAGACCGGATTTCCGTTCACGCTCGATCGCGATACGACGCTGTGTTTGTTCCGCATCGCGCAGGAAGGACTGCGCAACTGCGTGAAGCACAGCAAAGCAGAATCCGCGCGCGTTGTGTTGACGCGAACGCGTAACGCCGTTCGTCTGTTGGTTTCTGACAATGGCTGCGGATTCAACACCAAGACTGTGCTGATGGACAAAGGGTTAGGCTTCCTCAGCATGAAAGAACGCCTCCACATCCTTGGAGGTGAAATGAATGTTTACTCGAGACCCCTGCACGGAACCCGGCTCGAAGTTTCCGTGCCCTTGAAACTGGATCCGAAACCCCCAGGGATCCACGGTGTAGTTAACTGACCGTTTACCAACTGGAGGACTTATGAAGCGCCCCCGCGTGATACTGGCAGATGATCACACACTCATCCTTGAAGCATTAAAGAACATGCTTGAACCAGAGTTTGAGGTGGTCGGAATGTTCGCCGACGGCCTTGCACTCATGGAGGGCGCCCCCCTCTCAACCCCAACGTCATTGTCCTCGACATCGGAATGCCGGCGATGAACGGTTTGAACGCCGGGCAACGACTGAAGCAGGCGATCCCGCGAGTCAAGCTCGTTTACCTGACGATGAACCACGATCCCGACATGGCCGGTGAAGCGTTTCGTCTCGGCGCGTCGGCGTACCTGCTGAAGAATTCGGCGGCGACGGAGTTACAAAAAGCCATTCGTGAAGTGGTGCGCGGAGGCTATTACGTGACGCCGCTGATGACGAAAGGAATGCACGGCTCATACGTTCAGAACTTCAAACTGCGGAAGAGTCCGAGTCCACTGACTCTGCGGCAGAAAGAAGTGCTGCAACTGTTGGCCGAAGGACGTTCGATGAAGGAGATTGCGTTCGTGCTCAACGTTTCTCCGCGAACGGTTGCGTTTCACAAGTACACGATGATGGAGCACCTCCACATCCGCAGTAACGCCGAATTGATTGAGTATGCGATGCGCAGTTCGATCGTCGCGGCGTAGGAAATCGTGTTTCTGCCGCCCTGTAACTTTTGCCAGTTACGTTTTCGTGCAGGCTCCTTAAGATGGCCCCAGTTATTGGCAACCTGCTGTATTAGTCGGATGCCGAAGGAGCTCGAGTGGGGCGTGCGCGAATTCTAGTTGCGGACGATCATGAGGAGATTCGGAACGAGATTGTGCAACTGCTGCGACGGCAGTTCGAGGTCCTGGAAGCGGTGGGTGACGGACCCGAATTCCTGGAAGCAGTCGATCGATTGAAACCGGATCTTTGCGTGCTTGATATTTCGATGCCGAAAATGAGCGGCATCGAGGCTGCTCAACGAATTAAAGACAGCGACTCGCAGACGAAGATAGTTTTTCTGACGCTGCATGATGATTCTGATTTCAGAGATGCGGCGCTGGAAGTGGCAGAGGGTTATGTGACGAAAGCCCGGATGGGCAGAGAATTACTTCCGGCGATCAAAGAGGTACTGGCGGGCGGGACGTTTTGTCGAACTCGGGACGGTAAAAAGGTTGGACGTCGTGTGTGATAAAGGGGCGCACACACAACAGACTGAGGTGGCCGGCGCTACTCAAGAGGAGGAGGAGGAGCACTACGTTTACCTCAGATGCACGGGCCGAAGCGCTACTGAAGGGAAGCTTCGGCCCATGTTGTTTTTGTGTCTATATGTTTTGCCTTAAGAGTCCTTTTCTCATTCTCACCCGGCTTTAGCCGGGGTGTCAGCCACTTTCTCTAAAACGCTGATCTGACGAAGGGAACCAGGAAGGAGCAAACGAAATGGATGAGTTTTCGCTTTCACAAAGAATGACGGCTGAGTTTTTGGGAACACTTTGGTTGGTACTTGGCGGCTGTGGAAGTGCTGTTCTGGCTGCCGCTTTCCCCGATGTTGGCATCGGTCTGGTTGGCGTTTCGTTTGCTTTTGGTTTATCGGTTGTGACGATGGCGTATGCCGTGGGCCATGTATCTGGTGGACATTTCAACCCGGCCGTGACGGTTGGTTTGTGCACCGCGCGTCGCTTTCTTGGTCGAGACGTCATTCCCTACATCATCGCGCAGGTTGCGGGTGCGATTGCCGGCGCCGCGATTCTTTATGTGATTGCCAGTGGTAAAGCCGGGTTCAATGCGCCGGCGTCTGGTTTTGCAGCGAATGGGTATGACACGCACTCGCCGGGTGGCTATTCGTTAACGGCGGCAGTCGTCGTTGAACTGGTGATGACTTTCTTCTTCCTCGTAGTGATTCTCGGGGCGACCGACAAGCGTTCACCGCAACCGTTGGCGGGATTGGCGATCGGGTTGGCGTTGACGCTGATCCACCTGGTGTCGATTCCGGTGACGAACACTTCAGTGAATCCTGCACGGAGTACCGGTCCGGCGCTTTTTGTCGGCGGTTGGGCCATCAGTCAACTGTGGCTCTTCTGGTTGGCGCCCATCATCGGCGCCGCACTTGCGGGTGTTGCGTATCGTTTCCTGCTGGCGGAAGAACGAAAAGCAGCCGAACCACGCCTGGCCCAAACCGTGACTTCGTAAGCGAAAGGCTATACAAAAGCTTCGTCGATGTAACACCAGCGCCAGTTTTCATCGGGTTGGAAGGATCGGATGATCGGGTGCTGTGCTTCGTGGTAGTGCGCTCGTGCGTGCCGATTCGGCGACGAGTCGCAGCATCCGACATGACCGCACGTCAAACAAAGACGCAGGTGCACCCACGTCGAACCGATTCGTAGACAGTCTTCACAACCTTCAGCACTTGGTGTAACCGAGCGCACCATACTTAAATGTGGATCTAACATCGCTTCGTATGTTAGCTACCGCCAGAGTGTGTTTCAACCTTGACACGAATTTTGCTTTCTAAATAAAAATACGGACGTTCGTTTTTATAGGCGGATGCCCAAACTTAGTCCCAGCGCGATCGAGAAGAACAAGAGTCGTATCGAAGAAGCGGCCAAGAAACTCTTCATCAAGCAGGGTTTTCACGCGACTTCGATGCGCAAGATCGCCGCCAGGGGAGGGACCTCCCTCGGCAACGTCTATAACTACTACCGAACCAAGGAAGAGATCCTTGGCTCGATCATCAACAAGTATCAAACGACCATAGACAGCCGTCTGCGTTCGATCTTTGACGAAATAGACGAACCTCTCAAACCCGAGTCGCTCATGCGCTTCGGCGAACAGATCAAGAAGATGGTGAACGATCACCACGACTTCTGGCTGCTGATGTACATCGACGTCCTCGAATTCGAGAATCGTCACTTTCGCAAGATGTTTGAAGGCCTGGTCCACAACCTGCGCCGGCGCTTCGCCACGCAATTCGACGAGTTGAAGAGTTGCGGCGCAGTGCATGACGACATGGATCCGGCCGTTGGTTTCACCGCCCTCTACATGCAGTTTTTCAACTACTTCCTGGTGGAGAAGTTGTTTGGCGGAAATCATCATTTCGGTTTGACCGACGAGCAGGTCATCGAGCAGTTGACCTGCATGTATTGCCGGGGTTTGTTGCAGGGCCACAACGGTGGCTCGCGTAAGTCTTCCAAAGCCAAAAAGAGTCGCAAGAGTAGCAAAGCCTAATTTAAGAAACCTTCAGGCTTTGAGTTTTTAGGCGGCTGAAAAGAAAACGAACGTTCGTTGTTTTTTGCAGGAGGCAGATTATGTTCAGGTCCACTCGAGTAGCTCTCACTCTTCTTATGATGTTCCTGTGCTGCACGATCAGCGCTTTCGCCCAGGGCGGCACCGGCCAACTGAGCGGCAACGTCGTCGACGCAAACGGCGCGGTCGTACCCGGCGCTGCCGTTAAGCTCACCAGCGGCGTCACCAGTCAGGAACGCGAAGCCGTCACTAACGACTCGGGGGACTTCGTGTTCACGCTGCTCCCCGCCGGCGTTTACAAGCTGGAGATCACCGCCGGCGGTTTTCGCACGGTCGTAGTCGACGAGGTGCGAATTAACGTCACGCAAACGACGACGTTGCCGGTGCGTCTTGACGCAGCCACCGTCTCCGGAATGGTGACGATCAAAGCCGAAGCTCCGTTGGTGCAGCAGGAGTCGTCGCAAGTGGGCCGCACCGTCGAAGAGCAAACGATTCGACAACTGCCTCTGCCGACGAGAAACTTTCAACAGCTGCTGACGCTGTCTCCCGGCACGTCGTCGTCCGTTGCGAACAACACGGAGCTCGGCCGCGGCGACGCGATCATCACGGTCAACGGCCAGCGCACGACCAGCAACAACGTGCGCATCAACGGCATCGACGCCAACTCGATCGGCACAAACTCGACGCCGAACATCGCCGTACCCGCCACCGACTCCATCCAGGAATTTATCGTGCAAACAAGTCTGTACGATGCGTCGCAGGGACGCAACGCGGGCGGCAACGTCGAAGCGATCACGAAGTCGGGCGCCAGCGAATTCCACGGCAATGCCTATTACTTCGTGCGCAACAAAGCGCTTAACGCCAACGACTTCTTTCTCAACGCCGCGAGACGCCCGCGACCGGAGCTGAGCCGTCACCAGTTTGGCGGTACGCTTGGTGGTCCAATCATGTCCGATCGTCTGTTCTTCTTCGGTTCGTATCAGGGAACGCGCGAAACGAACGGCGCATCGTTGAATAACAGCCTTATGTTCCCAACGATTCCGCCGCAGTTGCGCGACGACAATCGCACGGCGGCCGGCCTGGCTGCAGCATTCGGTTTGCCGCAGGCGGCGATCAATCCCGTGATCGTCAACGTGCTGAATGCGAAATTGCCGAACGGTCAGTTTGCGATTCCGTCGGCCGCAACGCCGAGCGGTCTAACTCCGATTTCCGGCGTATCGCGCTTTCGTGAGAATCAGTTCAACGCAAATCTCGACTGGCGCATAAACGACAACCACACGATCAGTTCGAAAAACTTCTTCGCCAGCAACCCGACATTTCAGGCCAACTACAACTTCGCCGGACTCGGCAACGGCGTCACGCAATTGCCCGGCACCGGTGGTTCGCTCGATATCATTCAGGATCTCAACTCGATCACACACACGTGGGTGATATCGCCGAAGATCGTCAATCAGGCGCGCTTTGGTTTCAGCCGTTTGCGCGTGACGTCATCCGCCGAAGAGCCGTTCACCGCGCAGCAGTTTGGCATCAACAGTCCGCTGCGAAACCTGTTTCCGGGAATGCCCACGCTGACCGTCACGGGATTGTTCACACTCGGTTCGTCGCCGTTTGCGGATCAATCGTCGCGCATCAACGCGTTCACCTACGGCGACACGTTGTCAGTCGTCGCAGGCGATCACCGTCTGCGTTTTGGTGGCGAGTATCGCCGTTCGCAGGTCAACTTTTACTTCAACGCCTTCTCGCGCGGGCAGGTGATCTTTTCGAGCTTCAACAACTTCCTGATCGGCAACGGTGTTTCGATCATCGGCTCGGGTGTTTTCGATCGCGCGCTGCGAGTGAACGATTGGAGCGGGTTTGTGCAGGACGACTGGAACGTCAACTCGCGTCTGACGTTGAACCTCGGCCTGCGTTACGACTTCTACGGCTATCCGGTCGATACTCGCGGACGCCTGGTCAACTTCCTGCCCGATCAGTTTCGCCAGGGAACGACGGCGGCGCCTGCTGGTCCACCGAACGGGTTTGTGCAGGCAGGCAACGGAACGCTCGCGGGCGTGCCGACAGTCGAAGACACGCTCGTTCCAACCGACAAAAACAACTTCGCTCCGCGCGTGGGGTTTGCCTACAAGTTGAATAACGAAGGCACGCTCGTCGCGCGCGGCGGTTACGGCATCTACTACGATCGCTTTTCGACTCGCTACGCCAACACACAGTTGTTGAACTATCCGTACCTGGCGCTGGCGGTCGGTCTGCCCGGCATCCTGCGGACGATGTCCGATCCGTTTATTCCGGTGCCGCAGCCGGGCCAGTTTCCAATTAACCCGACGATTCCGTCGCCGTTGTCGCCGCTATCGCCGATCGTCGGCGTGCCGATCAGCGGCATCTTCATCGATCCCGAACTGCGGACTCCCTACATTCACCAGTACAACGCGAATTTGCAGTGGGAGTTTGCGAATAACTTCCTGCTCGAGGCGGGTTACGTCGGTTCGAAGGGAACGAAACTGTTGCAGGTGATCACGCTGAATCAGCCGGTTTACAATCGCGCTGCGAACGTGTTCACCGCGCCGCTCGGCACTGCGTTGTCGACGCAGAAGAACGTCGCCGGCGGCATTCAACAAGTGCAGTCGAGCTCGAATTCCGATTACAACTCGCTTCAGCTTAGCGTCACGAAGCGTTTCAGCCGCGGGCTGCAGTTCTTGAGTGCTTACACGTACGGCAAGTCGAACGATTACTATTCGGGCGGCACCATAAACGAGCTGTTTGCGGTTGCCGGCGACCAGTTTGACTGGAAGACTAACTATGGACCATCCGATTTCGATCGGCGACACCGGTTCGTCACCAGCTTCGTTTACGATCTGCCGAGTCTGGTGGATGATTCGAACTCGGCGAAAGTGATTCTCAATAACTGGCAACTGAACGGCATCCTGACACTGCAAACAGGAACTCCGTATTCCGTAGTCGACATCGTCGGCAACAACATCATCCAGCGCGCAAACCTGGCGTCGGGATTCAGCGGCAGCGTCGAGACGAGCGGCAGCACGCAGTCGCGGCTGAATGGGTTCTTCAACACGGCGGCGTTTGTATCGTCGCGGCCGATTATCGCCGGCGGCAATCTCGGTACGCCGAACAACCCGACGTTCGATCCGAATAACCCGTTTGGAAACACTTCGCGCAATTTCCTCTATGGTCCAGGCCAGAAGAACATGGACTTCTCGGTGGTGAAGTTCATTCCGATCACCGAAGCCGTGAGAGGCGAGTTTCGCACGGAGTTTTTCAATATTTTCAACTGGGCCAACTTCGCCAATCCGAACAGCAACATCGCGGTGCCCGCGACGTTTGGGCGGATTACGTCGACGAGCGCGGGGCCGCGTGTGATCCAGTTTGCGTTTAAGGTGAACTTTTAAGTGCATTTTCGATTGACTATTTCAATTTTAATTTTAATTAGAAAAACTTAATATAAATCAGGACATAATGAAAATCCCAGAATTTCCGTCAACGGTCTACAGCTTTATTACGAGATCGAAGGCGACGGCGAGCCGGTGGTTCTGATTCCGGGGTTTGCGGCAGGTCGCTGGATTTGGTTCAAGCAAATCGGCGATCTGTCGCGTCACTTCCGTGTGATCACGTTCGATCCGCGAGGCGTGTCTGCTTCCGACAAGCCGGAAGGCTCGCAGACGATTAGTTTGCTCGCGGACGACGTTGCTCATCTGTTGCAGACGATTGGAATCGAGAGCGCGCATGTTGTTGGGGCGTCGTTTGGCGGTTTTGTGGCGCAGGAGTTTGCGCTGAAGTATCCGTCGATGACGCGGAAGCTGGTGTTGTGCTGTACGAGTTTTGGTGGTCCAAACCACGTCGCGCCTGCGCCGGAAACGTTGCTGGCGCTGACGTCGACGAAAGGACTCGACAGCGAAGAACGAATGCGGGCGAATCTGCTGCTCGCGTTCTCGCCTGAATACGTGCGCACGCGGGTGGCTGATAGTGGAGGAGGTCGCTGCGTTACGGGCGGCCAATGATGTTCCGGAGTACATCTACTTGAGCCAGTGGCAGGCGGCGATGAGTTTCAACGCTGAGTCTCGTGTGGAGCAGATCGATCGTCCGACGTTGGTGTTGAGTGGCGATGCGGACGTGATTGTGCCGGTGCAAAACTCGCGCAACCTTGCGGCGAAGATTGCCGGCGCGGAGTTGAGTATTTGCCGAGGGCGGCAGTCACACGTTCTTCATCGAGCAGGCGGCGGGGTTTAATCAGGTAGTCACGGAGTTTCTTTTACTTTCTTGAGCTTTGTACAAGCACAAAGCACAAAGATCTAAGATCAACATGGCGTTCGCAAAAATCATCGGCACGGGGATTTACGTTCCGGAAAAGATCGTTACGAATGATGACCTGAGCCGGATCCTCGGCGAGGACATCAACGAGTTTGTGACGCAGGTGCTTGGCATTCACGAGCGGCACGTTTGTGCTGATGATGAGAGCACGGCGGATCTGGCGACCAACGCAGCTCGCCAGGCGCTTGAAGTTGCTCGAATCGATGCCCGCGATCTGGATCTGATCATCCTCGCGACGGACACTCCCGAACAACTTTCCCCGGCAACTTCCGTGGTGGTCCAGCACCGCCTTGGCGCTGTGAATGCCGGAACGTTCGACGTCAATTGCGCCTGCGCGGGCTTCGTAACGGCTTTGGACACGGCGTCGAAGTTCATCATTGCCGATTCTGCATATCGAAACGTGCTTGTTATCGGTGCTTACGCGATCAGCAAGTATCTCGATCTACACGACAAGAAGACGGCGACGATCTTCGCCGACGGCGCAGGCTCGGTGGTGCTTCAGGCGACTGACGATCGTCCGGGTTATCTCGCGGGGAAACTTCATGCTGACGGTAGTTTTCACGACCACATGGGAATCTACGCCGGTGGAACTCATCTCCCGGTCACGAAAGAAGTGCTCGACGAGGGAATGTGGACCAAGGTCCGCTTCGCGAAGAAGTATCCCGCGGAAGTGAACACTGAAGGCTGGCCCGCGATCATCCGGGACGTGCTCGATAAAGCAAAGCTCGCGCGTCGGCGACGTGAAACTGTTTCTCTTCACGCAGGTCAACCTGAGCACGATCAAGGAAGTGATGGCGAAGCTCGAGCTGCCGATGGAACGCACGCACACGATCATGCAGAAGTGGGGATATACCGGCTCCGCTTGCATACCGATGGTCCTTGCACGACGCACTGCAAGCCGGAAATTTGAATCGCGGTGACAACGTGATCATGTGTGCCTCGGGTGGCGGGTTGAATATGGCTTGCGTTGCGTTTCGGTATTAGTCACAGAGCACAAATTTATGAACGTCACAAAAAATTTCCGACCGGATACTATCCGACCCTTTGTTCGCTTATTCACGGATCGAATAAAGCAATATGCCGCGGACGAGTACAAAATCCGAAGGACGTTTTCTACTTTCGTTCGGGCGATCGTTGGCAAGGCATCTCTTGGCAGCGCTTCGAACAGGAGACGTTTGAGTTTGCGACGGCGCTGTTGTCGTACGGACTGAAGCGCGGCGGTTCGGTTTGCATCCTGATGGGGAACGTGCCCGAGTGGCCCATCAGCGACATCGGCACGATCATCGCGGGCGGCGTCGGCGTTGGTCTGTATCCGACGAGCTCAGCGGAACAGATCGCTTACATCATCGATCATTCCGATGCTGAGTTTGTCCTGGTCGATTCGCGCGAGCAGCTTGCAGAAGGTGCTCAGCGTTCGCGATCAACTGCCGAAGGTACGTCATGTGATCGCGCTCGATGCGGATTCGTCGTCATAGCGGCGTGATCAGCTATCGAGATTTCATCGAACTCGGCCGAGTAGATCGCGCAGCTACTCGCGCGCTTGTTAAAAGAACGCGCCGAAGATGCGAAGCCCGACGACGTCGCGATCATGGTCTACACCTCAGGCACGACCGGCGCTCCTAAAGGCGCGTGTCTGAGTCATCGTTACATCATCAACAGCGCCGAGTCGTTGCGACAGACGATTCCGATCTACGACACCGACGTCTCGTTTTCGTATCTCCCGTTCTGTCACGTCGCGGAAAGAATCTCAGGTCTTTACAACCGTCTTTACGCCGGCGCTTCGGCTTACTTCGTCGACGATCTGACGCGCCTTGGCGAGTACATGCTCGAAGTGAAGCCGACGGTCTTCGCGAGTTTGCCGCGATTCTTCGAGAAGATTCACGCGCGTGCTGTAGCCGACATGGAACGTCTGCCGAAGGAAGAGCATCCTCGCTTTCTCGCGACGAAAGTTAAAGATTACTTTGGCGGCCGCATTCGTGTGGCGACATCTGGAGGCGCGCCGTTGCCGTTGGAAGTTGCGGAGTTCTTTGCCGCGGCGGGATTGCCGATCTTGCAGGCATACGGTCTGACTGAAAACCTTTGCGTCGCATTTAATCGTCCTTATGAATTACAAGTTTGGCACTGTTGGACCACCGATGCCGGGATGTGAAGTGCGGATCGCGGAGGACAAAGAGATTCTGGTGCGCAGTGAAATGATGTTCAGCGGCTACTACAAAGCGCCGGACGAGACGGCGAAAATGTTTTCGCGACGGCTGGCTGCTCACGGGCGATCTTGGCGAGTTCGACGAAGACGGATTTCTGAAGATCATTGGCCGGAAGAAGGAACTGATCGTAACGTCGACCGGAAAGAAGGTTTCGCCGGCGCTGCTGGAGAACATGCTGAGAGAGCATCACACGATCAGTCAGGCGATGGTCTATGGCGAGGGAAGAAGTTATCTCGTCGCGTTGATCACGGTGAACGCGCCCACTACGCGTGAAACCATTCAATCCATAATCGACGACGTGAATCGACGCGTGTCGTCGACTGAATCGATCCGTCGCTTTGCGATTCTCGATCGTGATTTCGAAATCGAGCGCGACGAGATCACGCCCACCGGAAAATTGAAGCGCGACGTAATTACCAACCGTTTTCGAGAGGTGATTGATGAACTCTATGCTTAAACCCGCAGCGACTGCTCATCGGCGCCGTGCTGCTGTGCGCGAGCGTGCTGCTGTTCGCATCACACGCAAGCGCACAGGCAAACGCGCCGGTCGCGAAAGAGGTCCTCGTTTTCGGTCAGAAGATCCAGTACGTGGAAGCTGGTTCCGGACCGACGGTGATCCTCTTGCACGGACTCGGTGGTTCGTCGCAGGCGTGGCAACTGAACATCAGCGCGCTCGCACAGCAGTATCACGTCATCGTCCCGGACCAGATCGGTTTCGGAAAGTCTGACAAGCCGTTGGTCAACTACCGCATTCGTACTTACGTCGACTTCCTGGACCAGTTTTGTAAACAACTGAAGATCGAACGGGCGTCGCTGGTCGGCAACTCGATGGGCGGCTGGATTGCAGCGCTGTTCACGGCTGCGTTTCCGGATCGCGTCGACAAGCTGGTGTTGGCCGACGCCGGTGGGTTACGCGCCGCCGAAAGACTTCGACACGCGTCTCTTTTACGGTCTGAATCCGACGACGCGAGATGGAATGAAAGTGCTGGTGCAAGAAGGTCTTCTACAACAAGATCTTTCACACGGATGCCGCTGTCGATCAGGCGATCGCTGCGCGTCTCGCGGCCGGCGACGGTTACACGATCAACAGCATCACCGAGTCGATCATTCGCGGCGAAGACTTTCTTGACGACCCGGTCAAGACGATTAAGCGACCAACGCTGATCGTGTGGGGACGCGAAGATGGTTTGATCCCGCTGTCCGACGGCGAGCGATTGAATAAAGACATCGTCGGATCGAAGTTCGTTGTGTTCGATCAGTGTGGGCACGTGCCGCAACATTGAGAAGGCGATGGAGTTCAACACCGCGGTCATCAAGTTCCTGGGTGAGAAATGAAGTTCAAAGTCGGCGACAGTGCCGAAACAACGCGAACGATCGAGCAAGCGGACGTCGATGCGTTTGCCGAAGTGACCGGCGATCGCAATCCTGTTCACCTCGATGAGACTTTCGCGCAACAGACGCGGTTTGGTCGACGCATCGCGCACGGCATGTTGACGGCTTCACTGATCTCGTCGGTGCTGGCAAATCAGTTGCCGGGTGAGGGAAGTATCTATCTCGGACAGACGCTTCAATTTGTTGCGCCTGTGTTTCCCGGGGATGCGGTGACGGCGCGCGTCACTGTCACAGAGTGTTCGTGAAAACAGACCGATCATCAAGCTCGAAACGATTTGTGTGAATCAACGCGGCGAGACTGTTGTTCGCGGCGAAGCAACGGTACTTGTGAGTGACGTCAAATGAGCTCCGCGGAAACATCAATGGAGAACGCCACCGCCGTGGTGAAAGACGACGCATCCCGTCAGCAGTTATTCGTGGTACGCGCTCGCGTTGTTGACGCTTGTTTACGTCTTCAACTACCTCGACCGCACGATCATTTACATCCTGCTGCCGCTGATCAAAAAAGAGATGGCGTTTACGGACTTGCAACTTGCAATGCTCGGCAGCATGTCGTTCGTCATTTTCTTCACCGTACTTGGCATTCCGTTCGGACGTCTGGCGGATCGCGCTGTTCGGAAAGAATATGATCGCCGTTGGTCTCGTGGTGTGGAGTCTGTTTTCCGGTCTGACGGGATTTGCCACCGGCTTCTGGTCGTTACTGATCTGCCGCGTGATGGTTGGTGTCGGCGAAGCGACGCTTGGACCAGCGGCGTTGTCGTTGTTGAGCGACTACTTTCCGCCGCGCGTTCGAGCGACGGTGCAGGCGATCTACTCTTCCGGCATCGCACGTCGGCGCGGGACTCGCGTTCTTTCTCGGCGGTTGGTTGGGCCAATACTACGGCTGGCGCGTTGCGTTCTATGCGCTCGGTTTTCCGGGGATCGCGATCGCCGTGCTGGTCTATTTGCTGCGCGAGCGAGCCGCGCGGCACGACTGAAGTCGCGTACGACGCGATACACCGCGAGCGACTGGAAGATTCTCTTCAAGTCTGTGCCGCTGCGCTATCACTATCTCGGTTATGGATTGCTTTGGTCTCGCGGCGAATAACCTGTCGTTCTGGGGACCGACGTTTCGTCACGCGTGTTTACAAGCTCGACCTGTTGACGATCGGATTCTACGGCGGACGTCCTGACGTTGATCGCCGGCGTGCCCGGGACGATTCTCGGCGGTTACTTCGCTGACAAGTTTCGTCGATTTGGACGCGGTGGACGCATGTTGTTTGGCGCGGTTGGCCGCGTTAATCGCGGTGCCGTTCTGGTTGCTGTTCATCTTCTCGGGAAATCTTTTGTTGTTGCTGATCGCCAACCTCGTTTTGCTGGCGTTGTCTTTGGTGTGGCTTGGACCAGCGGCGGCTGACATTCACGACATTGCCGGTCCGCAACTGCGTGGACTCGGTATCGGCGTTTACTTCTTCGCCGTGATTATTGCTTACGGCATCGGTTCACTCGTGATTGGGCAGCTTAGTGATTGGTTGGGCGCCGCCGCCTCACCGCTTAACATGCGATACTCGATGTTGGTGTGTCCGATCGCATGTCTGGCGGCGGCGCTGAGTTTGTGGAAAGGATATCGATCCGCCAATCGGTTCCTGCCTTCGTGATTACGCTGCGCGCGGCAACCGGTTTGGCAAGCTCGGTTGCGGTTCGACAACGCGCTTCGTCGATTTCGATAACGAGGAGCGAATGTCTCTCCAGTGGAGCGTTACGTCCGCCAGCGGAACTGCAGCTACGAGGCACGTCCAAATCACGGCCTGCACGATCTCGACTCCGAGCGTTTCCGCACCGGTAACTCCCAGGAAAAAGCGTCCGCCGATGAAGACGAGCGCAACTGCGTAACTGCGCGTGGCCCATTGTCTATGCAGGGCGATCTTGCGTTTGAATGCAAAGAAGCCGGCCAGCGTTGTTGTGCCTATGAGCAGCGCCGCGTCGACAATCGCGAGAATCGTGAACGAACGCGGGGCGCCTCCGCGCTCCTGAAAGTACTGAATGTAAGCGCCGGTCGGGGCCAGGACGTAAACGCCGAGGACGTACATCCGTCCCATGAAGCGGTGCGCTTTGGGGTATCGGTTTCGCAGCCAATCCGAAAACTGAAACGGGGCGAATAGAAGTACGATGCTGCCGAAAACGGCGTGTGGCAGCAACCACCACTTGAACGACTCGTATCGTTGCCATGCCGGGTGGTCCGGTTGGACTGCAAAGCGTTCGTTGTGCCAGAGAACGTAAATAGTAGCCAGTGTAATTGCGGTAAAGACGACTTGTTTCGCGTTAATCTTCCTCATCGAGGACTCCTTTTGGTTAGCCTTCACAGCCTAACCTGATCAATAACGCGAAGTTCTGTTGTCTTTGGTTCACATGGGGACGCAGAGAAGGCGGATTTTTACGTCCAGCCGCGGAAGCGGGCGTAGTCGACGACTTCAGCGCGGCTTTTGAGGTCGAGTTTCTGCATGGAGTTCGCTTTGTGGGTCTCGACCGTTTTGACGCTGATTGAAAGCTCGTTGGCGATCTCTTTGTTGGTATACCCGTTCGCCACCAGCGACAGCACCTGGATCTCGCGCTGCGACAACGGCTTCCCCTGCGACTCGCCTTTATAGACCCGGTCGTCGAGCGGTGAATGGACCAGCGACTCACGCGAGGCACTGTCGATGTAAGTACCACCCCGCGCCACTGTCTGTATCGCGTCGATCAGTTCATCAATCGCCGCCTGCTTGAGCACATAACCCGACGCGCCCGCTTTCAACACCTCATTCAAGTAAGCACTGGCACGATGCCCGGTCAGCGCGATCACCTTAACATTCGGACACAGCTCACGGATCTTCACCGTCGCCTCAGCGCCGTTCAGCCGTGGCATCGTGATATCCATCAGTACGATATCCGGCTCGAGCTCCTGCGCCTGTTGCCACGCGGCGATGCCGTTGTCAGCTTCACCCACGACTTCCATGTTCGGCTGTTCGTCAATCAGCCGTTTCAATCCATCGCGCAGAATTCGATGATCCTCGGCGAGCAGGATCTTCAATTTCTCCATACTGCGGACCTCACGACCTCACGAGAGGGATGGTGACAACGATCGTCGTCCCCGCGCCGGAATCGATCTTGAACTCACCACCGACCATCTGCACACGCTCCTGCATACTCATCAATCCCAACCGTCGATTCTCAACCGGACTGCTCATCATCTTCTCGACGTCAAAACCCACACCGTCATCCTCGATCGTCACTCGCACCTGCGTGTTATCTCGTTCGAGAATGATGCTAACGATCTGCGCGTTCGAATGTCGCGACGCATTGGTGAGCGCCTCCTGCACAACGCGATAAATCGCGACTTCAATGTCAAACGGCAGCCGCTGATCCGGATTTGCAAACCCGCTGCTATTGAAAACAACCTTGATTCGCTGATCGTGTCGCCTGGCCCACTCGCGCGCAAAACTCGACAACGCCGCTTCCAAACCAAGATCGTCCAGCGTCGTCGGCCGCAAGTCGAGCGCCAAACTGTGCACGTCCAACTCAAACTGCTTCGTCGTTTCCGTCAGGTAAGACAGTTGATTAACGGCTGCGGCCGGAAGATCCGCAAGACGCGCCAACGACTCGAGCCCAAGCAGCAACGCCGAAAGATATTGTCCGAGTTGTCGTGCAACTCGCGCGACAGATGTCGTCGCTCGTCCTCCTGCGCGGTGATCAGGCGTTGCAACAAGCGGCGTCGCTCTTCATCCGCGTGCTTTCGCTCGCTTATGTCCTGGCCGATGCTTACGCTGGTGCCGTCTGAGAGCCGCGCGACGGCCCACGATGTGTCGATCATTCGTCCATCGCGGGTCTTTGCCCTGAAGTTGGTCCACTGCGAGTTGGCCGCGGCAATGAATTCGCGCGCCCGGCGACGATGGACCGGATCCGGATAGACTTCGTTCAAGATGTCGCCGTTGCGTTCCTGTATCTCGGTAACAGTCCAACCGAAAACCCGTTCCCATTCTCGATTGACAAGTTTCAGACGCCCATCGGCGTCGCGGAAACGTGACCATCACCGGGATGTGGTCGAATATCTTTTGCAGAATCTCCGTCTTTTGCCGCAGCTCGTCCTCCGCCTCTTTGCGCTTCGTGATGTCGAGCATGATGCCGCTGAGATAAACTGCGCCACTCGGTTCGATCTTTACGGAGACGATGTCGTGTAACCACACGATACGGCCGTCGGCCGCGATCATTCGATACTCAAATTCGTGGTCCTGCCGTCGCTTCGTGCAGTCAATACAGAATGCAGCGCACCAGTCAGTGTCTTCAGGGTGAGTGTGATCGCGCCAGAAGTTCGGTTCGAGCCATTCGCTCGATCGGATAGCCAAGGATTCGCTTCGCCTGCGGACTGACGAATGTGAATTGAAAAGTCTCGCCGTCAGCCTCCCAGACGATGCCGTCGAGGGAGCTGACCAGTTTCGAATACAGGGTGGCCGTCTGCTGCATGAGTTTGACTCGAATGTCGAGATTTTGCGGTGCGGGAATTATAGCTCTAAAACGCCTTACAAAACTTTACCTTCCTAAGGGAAAACCCTGATATCGCCCCGTATAGGGCGGAACTAGAATCGGCCGAGAGATGCGAGATCATTGAGAGGCCTGATGAGGCAAGCCGCGCACGGGTCTCATGATTGTGGTTCGTCGCCCACTAGAGTGAGCGAAGCACTCGAGTTTCGCGTGGGGTGAAGGCACGTGAACCATAAGGGCGGGGACAGTGGGAGTTACCCGCCCCTCTCGCACTCTAAATCCTCTATTCAATCCGTTTTCCCTGCATAAATCCGCCGATTGACTTCTTATCCGTGTTAGTAATAAAAGATACGCGGTTTAACGATGACAAGCGTTAGGCTGCAGGTGCTGCGGCATACTTCGAACGATCTCCCCGGTTCGCCTGCCACTAAGTCGCCCAGACTCCCAACGACACCATATTTACGAAAGTCTCTTTCTGTAAGTCTTTAATAAAAAATGATTTCATTTACCCGCTTCCCCCGCTGCTAATCGTGCTCTGTTTGCAATCTCAATTGTTTGTTTATTAACAACTCTCACGACGACGGTTTTTGTCGCCGCCCGTAACGGCAAGAACGAAACACCCGCAAACTGAACCTGCCGATCCCACGCTCGTCAATGAACCGGTCAAAGCGAAAGTCGCCGAACGCTTCGGCAAACTGCCGCTGAGTTTTGAGCAAAACGAAGGTCAGGTTGACGGCGCGGTGAAGTTTCTCTCCCGCGGGTCCGGCTACGATCTGTTTCTTACGGGCAACGAAGCTGTCCTTTACTACGCAAGCCCCGTCCTGTTGAAAAAGAGCTGCGCAAAGCCAATTACACGACGCTGACGTTCGTGAAGGCTCGGTACTGCGTCTCAAGATGATCGGCGCAAACACCGCCGCGCGTGTTGAAGGTCAGGACGAACTACCGGGCAAAGTCAATTACTTCACCGGCAACGATCCGGAAAAATGGCGTCGCAATGTGCCGACGTATCGCAAGGTCTACTACAAAGACGTCTATCACGGGCATCGACGTCGTCTATTACGGAAATCAACGAGAGCTCGAGTACGACTTCGTCGTAGCGCCAGGCGCGAATCCGAAAGTCATCAAGTTTCGGGTCGAAGGAGCGGAACGGATCCGTCTCGACGAGTCCGGCAGTCTGTTGCTTGCTTTGAAAGAAGGCGAAGTCAGGCTGAACAAGCCGTTTATCTATCAACTCGCCGGCAACGGCAGCCGCAACGAAATCAAAGGCGCGTATGCGATCAACGGAAAAGAGATCAGTTTCAAAGTGCGCGGGTTTGACTCGGACAAACCGCTGGTGATCGATCCTGTTCTTTCGTACTCCACTTTTCTCGGATCGACCGGCAGCGAAGTGGTCCAGGGCATCGCCGTCGACTCGCAGGGAAGCGCATACGTCACCGGTTTCACAGACGTGAGTCACGTTTCCGACGACGGCCGGATCGTTCAAGATCGACCAGTCAATTCGGCGGCGCATTCGTTACCAAACTCGATCCGACGGGCAGCACTCTCGTCTATTCGACGTACCTGAGCGGCGCCGGCATCAGCACGACAAGCGCAAGGGCGATCGCCGTTGACGCGGCCGGTAATGCATCACGTCACGGGCTTCACGACCGCAACTGACTTTCCCCTCGTCAATGGTTTCAAGACTGCGTCGAACCTTTTCAAAACTACTGACCGCGCAGGCAACTGGAACAACAACAACACCGGTCTTACCGGTGACGTGCGCGCGATCGGCGTCGCTCCCAACGAGTTTCAGATGGTCTATGCCGGAACGGCAATCGGTTTGTTCCGCAGTAACGACGGCGGCGCAACATGGACCAAGCCCGCGCCGACAGGCTCGCCGGCGTTTGCTTTTACGACGGCGATGGCGTCAGCCCGCTGAACTCGGCCGTCGTGTACGCGGGATTCACAAACGGTGTCTTTCAAGTCAGTTGATGGCGGCAGCACCTGGAGCCACGGTGGGTCTGCCAATCGCCGGCGTGACGCCGTTTACGATCGTCTTCGATCCTACAACGCCCTCGACGATGTACGTTGGTACGAGCAACGGCGTCTTCAAGAGCACCGACAGCGGAAGCACGTGGACCCGCATAAACAACTTCGGCCTGGCGTCCCTGCCGAATGTCCGTGCAATCGCGATCGATCCAACTTCGCCGACCACGATCTACGCCGGCACGTTCGGCAGCGGTATTTTCAAAACCACGAACGGCGGCGCCAATTGGTCGCCGATAAACAACGGCCTCAGCGGTATTGTCGAAAACAATTTCGTCAACGCCGTCGTGATCGATCCGTTCAACTCCGCGACCGTCTATTCAGCGCACGGGACCATCGGCGGTTCCGGCATCATCAACAAGACTACAAACGGCGGCGGCTTATGGACGCCGATGCACAACGGCGTGCCCAATATCCAGGTGACCGGCCTTGTTGCGGACCAGTCGGCGGCTTCCACACTTTACGCGTCAACCGCCGGCGGCGGTATCGTCAAGACCGTCAACGGCGGAACCACCTGGACCGACGCGAACAACGGCGTGTGGAACGTCAATGTCGCCACGCTCGTGGGCCATCCTGCCAATTCGTCCATCATGTACGCGGGCGCAGTTGGACCATTTTCGCAGGACGCGTTTGTTACCAAGTTCAATTCAACCGGCTCAGGGTTACTGTTTTCGACTTACCTCGGCGGCAGTTTCAGCGACAGTGCTACCGGCATCGCCGTCGACACCAGCTGGCAACATCTATGTCGTCGGTGAAACAACCTCGAAGAACTTTCCGACGGTGAACGCGATTAAATCTGCTCTGAGCGAGACGGAAATCTGTACCAACGGATTCGTTACCAAGATCAATCCCGCGGCGCCGGCTCTTGTTTTCTCCACTTATCTCGGGGGCAGTAGTTGCGACGACGCCTTCGCCGTGGCTCTCGACAGCGCCGCGAATATTTATGTGACCGGAAATACCAGCTCCACCGACTTTCCGCTCGCGAATGCATTTCAATCGACTCTCGGCGACACATCCGGTGGCGATGCGTTTGTTACCAAACTCACTACAAACGGATCGTTGACGTACTCGACTTTTCTTGGTGGTAACCAACTCGAATCCGGTCGCGGCATTGGCGTGAGCGCTTCCGGCGAGGCAGTTGTTGCGGGCAACACGAATTCCGCGAACTTCCCAACGCTTAATCCGCTTCAGGGATTTAGTGAACCAGGCGGTGTGGACGTCTTCGTCGCGAAGCTCAACAGTCAGGGCTCGGGTCTTGTTTATTCAACCTTTCTCGGCGGAGAGGGTACCGATACCGCTCGCGGTGTTGCCGTTGATGCGGCGGGAAACGCGCACGTCGTCGGCCTTACCGGCGCTCGGGATTTCCCGGTCGTGTCTGGCGCATTGCGCACAAGGAGCACGCTGTTTAAGAGCATCAATAATGGCGCGACGTGGAGCAACGATAACTACGGTCTGGATTACGGAGTCAATTCCAGCATCACAAGTCTGATCGTTCATCCGACACAGCCGTCGACAATCTATGCCGGCACGATGTCGGGCGTGTTCAAGAGTACCAACGGCGGCAGTACCTGGACGGCGATCAACAACGGTCTCCTCGATACGCGGGTAATTACGCTGCTGATGGATCCGACGAACCCGTCGATTTTTTACGCGGCGACACAGGGCTTCACGGCCAACCGCGGTGTTTATAAGAGCATCGACGGTGGGACCACCTGGAACCTGCGTAAGAACGGCATCGGCCCTGCCGACAACATGATCAGTTTGGCGATCGATCCGGTGTCGCCGAATACGCTGTACCTCGGAACTACCACCGGCAGCGACATCGGAGGCAAAGTTTTCAAGACTACGGACGGCGCTGATAACTGGGTGCCGGCGGGAGCTGTGCCTCCACCGTCTTTCTGGTCGATTGCAGTTGATCCTCTCAACCACACGACTGTTTACGGCGCTTCGTTCTTTAATACCGCTTCGATTTTCCGGAGTGTAGACAGCGGCGCAACGTGGAACCCAATTGGCGCTGGTCAAATTCCTGGGTTTGGCCGGTTTGTTGCCGTCAGTCCCCACACGCCAGGTTTGCTCTACGCTCACGTCTCCTCGCAGGGGATCTACAAGAGCACGAACGGCGGCGATAACTGGTCGCAAGTCACAACCAAATCAGGATCGATCGCGTTCGATCCCGTCAGTCCATCGACGGTCTATCTGTTGTCGGATTTCGAGGGACCTTTGAAGAGCATCGACAGCGGCGCGACGTGGATTCAACTGGCGAAAGGCTACGCAGGCCCGGTTACAACCGCGATGGCGGTGGACCCGCTCACACCCTCAACTCTCTATTTCGCGACGTTGCCCGTGGGTGAGGGCGATTCGTTTGTTACCAAAATCAATGCGAACGGCAGCGCGCTGCTCTACTCGACATTCCTCGGCGGCATGCTTTCAACCGGAGACTTCTCCGGAGTGAATGCCATCGCTAACGCTGTCGCACTCGACACTGCGGGCAATGCCTACGTTGGCGGTGGCTCTCAGTCGCTAACTTTTCCAACAACGCCGACTTCATTCCAACCGCTGCATCGTGCTTTGACGGACGCGTTCGTCATGAAGTTGACGATGTCGCACATCATCAGCGGCCGCGTTCTGGATGGAAGCAACGCGCCGGTGAGTGGCGCCGATGTTGTTTTGAACGACGGCACATCGCTCACGGCAGTTGTTACCGAGAGCGACGGGTCTTACGAATTCAGTCGCCTGCGTGAAGGTGGAACGTACACCGTCACAGCCTCCAAGGCGCACTTCACCATGGCGCCGCCGAGTCAGACTTTCAACAACCTGACAAGCAGTCAGACGTTGAATTTCACCGCGACGCCCACAAATGCAACGTTCCACACGATCGGCGGTCAGATCACGAATAACGGAACCGGATTGGCGGGCGTAACCGTGACGCTGAGTGGTTCGCAATCCGGATTAAGGACGACCGACGCCAACGGCAACTATTCTCTCGATCTCGCAGCCGGCGGCAACTACACGCTGACGCCTTCGCTGCTCGGTTTCACGTTTGGTCCAGTCAACCTGACTTTCAACAACTTGAGTGCGCCGCAAACGGCGAACTTCAACGCGACGCGCCAGAACTTCGTCGTGACGAACACCAACAACCACGGCGCCGGATCGTTGCGCGACGCGATCGTCAATGCGAACGCCACCGTCGGTACCGACACAATCACCTTCAACATCCCGGGACCCGGCGTTAAGACCATCAACCTCGTCAACCAACTTCCCGACATTACCGATCCGGTCGCGATCGACGCGACGACTCAACCCGGTTACGCAGGTTCACCGCTCATCGAGATCAATGGAGTTGCGATCAGCAGCACGCGAGGTCTTGGTTATCAAGGCCGGCGGCAGCACCGTGCGTGGCCTGGCCATCGGCAACTTCAGCAGCGGCAGCGCGATCTTTGTCAGCAACTGCGACAACAACGTGTTCCAGGCAAACTACCTCGGCCTGGATGCAGCAGGCACTACTGCGCGAGCCAATAGCGTTGGACTGTTCTTATCCAATTCGTCAAATAATCTCGTTGGCGGAACGACATCCGCTGCACGCAACGTGATTTCCGGTAATACGACTAACGGGATCAGTCTATTCGGCAGCAACAACGTCGTTCAGGGCAACTACATCGGTACCAATGCCGCTGGAACCGCGGCCGTCGGTTTCGGTCTGAATGGAATCGAGGTCTCCGGCGTAGGAGCTGCAAATAATCTGATCGGCGGAACATCACCCGGGGCTGGTAACGTGATCTCCGGCATCGCGCGCGGCATTTCCATTTTCGCCACGGGAACAACTATCCAGGGCAATCTGATCGGAACAGACGCCACCGGAACGCAGAGAATCAACGGCAGTGGCACCGGCATTCTGACCTTCCAGGCAACGAACACTGTAGTCGGCGGTCTAACGCCCGGTGCGCGAAACATCATCTCCGGCAACGGCGGCAACGGTGTTTTTCTGAGCGGCGCCGGCAGCAAGTTGCAGGGTAACTACATCGGCACGGACATCACCGGCATGCTGCCGTTGGGTAACAGCAACACCGGTGTCGTTGCCGGAAACGGTGCAGTGATCGGCGGGACTACGCCGGAAGCACGAAACATCATTTCCGCGAACGGCGGATTCGGAAACGTCGCGCTCGGCGAGAACAATTCAGGCGTCGCCGCGACGGTGCAGGGCAACTACATCGGCACCGACGTGACGGGCACCAAAGCGCTCGCTTCCAACACAGCATTCGGCATTTCGATCTTCACCAACGGTCACTTAATCGGCGGCACTGCCGCGGGCGCGGGCAACGTGATTTCCGGAAACATGACGGGCATCCAGGTCGGCGTTTTCTCAGGCGCGGTTAGCGGAAACGCCATCTTCGGAAATCTGATCGGACTAAACGCGCAGGGCACAAATCCGCTGCCGAACACCGTTCAAGGTGTTCACTTCGCCACCGCACAGAACAACACGCTCGGCGGACTCACCAACGCAGCGGCCAACAAGATCGCCTTCAATGGTGGTCCAGGCGTCACGGTCTCAAATGCGACCGGCAGTTCCATTCGCGGAAACTCGATCTTCTCAAACAGCGGTTTGGGAATCGATCTCGGCGCCAGTGGCGTTACTGCTAACGATGCGAATGACGCAGACGAAGGCGCAAACACGCTTCAGAACTTCCCTGTGATCACGACCGTCTCCTCGAACGCGAGCAGCACTACGATTCTCGGAACTCTGACGTCGAAGCCAAACACGACCTACCAGATCGACTTCTACTCGAACTCCGCAGTCGATCCGTCAGGAAACGGCGAAGGCGCGCTGTTCTTCAACACCACGTCGGTGAGTACGAACGCAAGCGGCACGGCAACGATCGACGTGACTTTCCCGATCGCGTTGCCGAGTGGCCGAGTGATCACGGCGACCGCGACCGATCCGACCGGCAATACTTCGGAATTCTCCGCGGCCGATCCGACAGGTGCGTCAGGAAGCGTGCAGTTCAGTTTCAATTCATTCTTCGTGATCGAAGACATCGTGATGGCCACCGTCACTGTTCAACGCACGGGTGGCAGTTCGGGAAGTTTGAGTGTTGAGTATGAGACGTCGAACGGCACAGCCACCGCGGGTCAGGATTACACAGCGACCTCCGGAACGTTGACGTTTGCGAACGGCGAGACGAGCAAGACGATTCAGGTTCCGATTACGGATGACGCCCTAACCGAACCGGACGAAACCTTCACGCTCGCGTTGAAGAACCCGTCGACTTTAGACGCATTGAGTTCGCCGGTGAGCATGGTGATTACGATTCAGGATCGGACCACTGTACCTGCACTGCTGGAGTTCAATTCGACTGTGACCGAAGGTGGTCCAGGTACGACGATAGAAGCGCTGTTTGAGGTGCGACTCTCGGCAGCGACCGGGCGCGCAGTCAGCGCCAACTACTCCACGCAAGACTTCACCGCGCGTGGTGGCGCGGCCTGCGGCACTCAAGGTGTCGATTACGAATCGACAACCGGCACGATCACGTTCCAGCCCGGCACATTCTCGATCTTCATTCCGGTGAAGGTCTGCGGCGATAAGAATGCCGAAGCAAACGAGAGTTTCGCGTTGAATCTTTCGCAGGCGGTTAATGCGACATTCGCCGACGGCCAGGCCATTGGCACGATCGTAAATGACGATGCGCTGGAACTGCTGCTCGAAGAGTCGAGTTCGATCGTCAACCAGGTTGCGGCCCTCGATGCGCTGCTCTTCGTCAGAGATCCGTTCCGAGTGGTGAGCGTTCCGGAGTTGTTCGCCGCCGCCGGATTCGATCGAAACACGCGCGTGATGGTGTTTGTGAGAAACGTGGAATTGGAGCCGGGAGAGAATCCGTCCGCGGTGGTGGTGAGGCTGATTGGCAGTAACGGTCTGTTGGTCGAGGTGTTCGCCGAAGACTTCAGGCCCGTGCCTAACACGGACTTCAGCCAGGTAACATTCAGGCTGCCGAACAATCTGCCTGCGGGTACGTGCACGATCTTAGTCAGGTCGCACGGCCGGCTCAGCAACATCGGCACGATCAGGATCGCGCCGTAGAACTACAATCCGCTTTCAAATGCGGAAAGTGCGTGAGAGACGGGGCGGAGTGCGGGATAGAGCGACTGGTAGTGGCGATACAACTCGGTGTAGCGACGAACGTTTGTTGCGTCGGGTGAGACGCGGTCGCCGACGCGGATCGTTTGTGAACATGCGGTGTCGACGTCGGGCCACGACCCTGCCGCGACACCTGCCAGCAACGCCGCGCCGTAAGCTGCGCCTTCAGTCGTGTTGACTGTCACAAGTTCGCTTTCGAGAACGTCGGCCAGAATCTGACGCCACAGATTGCTCTTCGCGCCACCGCCGGAAACGCGCACCTGATCGATCTCCTTCAGTCCCACTTCCTGAATCAGCGAGAAGATGTCTTTCAATCCGAACGCGACGCCTTCGAGCACCGCGCGCGTGAGATGCGCACGTGTGTGCCGCGTCGTGAGTCCCACCCACGAGCCGCGTGCAAGCGGATCGGGATGCGGTGTGCGCTCGCCGCAGAGATACGGCAGGAACAGAAGTCCGTCGCTGCCTGCGGGCACGCGTGCAGCTTCAGTGACGAGCTCGTCGAAACTGGCGTTTGGATAAAGCGCGTCGCGATACCACTGAAGACTACCGGCGGCGCTCAACATTACGCCCATCAAGTGCCAACGTTGGGGTACTGCGTGACAGAACGCGTGCAGTCGTCCCTGCGCTTCGATGAGTGGAGTTTCCGTCGCGGCAAAAACGACTCCCGACGTTCCCATCGTGACCGCGAGAACACCGGGACGAATCGCGCCGACGCCGACCGCCTGTGCCGATTGATCGCCACCACCCGCCACGACTGGCGTTCCTTCGCGCAACCCGGTCGCTTCTGCCGCCTCTCGTGCGACGCGACCCGTGATCGCTGGTCCTTCGAATGTTGGCGGTAACCACGATGCTGGAATCTCCAAGGCGTCGAGAATGTCGTTGGACCAATCGCGTCGTTCGAGATCGAAAAGCAACGTTCCCGATCCGTCGGCTTTGTCCATCGCGTACTCGTGCGTGAGTTTGTAGCGAAGGTAGTCTTTCGGCAGCAGAACGTGACGCGCGCGAGCGTAAACTTCAGGTTCGTGATCGCGGACCCAAAGAATCTTCGGCGCTGTGAAACCGGTGAGCGCGTCGTTGCCGGAGATCTGGATCAGTCGTTCTTTTCCCAGGCGTCGCCGGATTTCGTCACACTCGGCGGCACAACGCTGATCGTTCCAAAGAATTGCGGGACGCAGCACGTCGCCGTTGTCGTCGAGCAGGACCAGGCCATGCATCTGGCCCGTCAAACCGATCGCGGCTATGTCGTTCGCGCTCGTCTCGCGGAGAACATGCTGAATGCTGTTGACTGCGGCCTCCCACCAGTCATGCGGTTGTTGCTCGGACCACAGTGGCCGCGGGTTAGACAATTGGAGCGGGGAAGTGAAGCTGGCGACAATCGCGCCGTCATGATCGATCACCAGCGCCTTGACGCCTGTAGTCGAAACGTCAATACCAAGCAGTTTTGTGGTCATTTGTGACGGGGATGATATGCGATCAGGAAGGAAACGCGAACTACAGCGACACGGTCTGCTCGGCCCAGAACTGAAACTCGCGATGCTTGTGCTCTTCCGCTTTCGCCTGAAGCCCGCTCGCGACTTCGACCACGCGTTCGAACACGCGTTGGCCCACTTCGTCGATCGTCTCGGTGCCGTCGATCACACCGCCGGCGGACAGATCGAGATCGTTCGCCATTCGCTCGAACACGGGCGTGTTCGAAGCCAGCTTGATCACGGGAGTGATTGCGTTGCCGATCGTCGTGCCGCGTCCGGTTGTAAACACAACCACCGTCGCTCCAGAGCCGACGAGGCCCGGCGTCGACTCCTGGTCGTATCCCGGTCCCTGCATGAGGTTCAAGCCACGAGCCTTCGGCGTCTCCGCGTATTCAATCACGCCTTCGACGCGCGTCGTGCCGGCCTTCGCAATCGCGCCCAACGATTTGATCGTGATGTTAAGCAATCCGCCCGCGACGTTGCCGGGACTCGGATTGTTATTCAGCACCGCGCCAAACTTCGACGCGTATTCCTTGTACCAGTCGACGAGTCGATAAACGGCGCGTCCGGTTTCGACGTCCTTCGCGCGTCCGGCGAGCAAATGTTCGGCGCCACAGAACTCCGGCACTTCGGTAATCAAAACCGTTCCACCCGAACGCACGAGCAGATCCGCAGCGCGTCCGAGCGACGGATTTGCCGAGATCCCGGAAAATCCATCGGAACCGCCACATTTCACGCCGAGCACCAGTTCGCTGACCGGGCATTCTTCACGTTTGATCTCGTTGACGAGCGGCAACATCTGTTCGACTTCTTTCAAGCCTTGTTGTATCGCCGCCTGCGTGCCGCCGACTTCCTGGATGCCGATCTTTGCCACCGGCTTGTCGAAAGCCTTCTCGCGTTTGAGCAAATATCTTTCAACCTGCGAGAGGTTCGTCTTCTCGCAACCAAGATCGATCAGGATCACGCCGCCGACATTCGGATGGTCCGCGTAGTTTGAAAGCGTGCGCAGCATCACGTCGATCGTCGATCCGTCCTGGCAGCCGCAACCTTTGTTGTGCGGAATCGCGACCACGCCGTCGACGTTTGGATACTTCTGTCGATCGTAAATCGTGAACTCGGAAATCATCGAAATCTGCAACGCCTCGTGACTCGCGCACATGCTCGTCGGCACAATCAAAACGTAGTTGCGCGTTCCGACGCGACCGTCACGACGGCGGTAGCCCATAAACGTCCCGCGTTCGTCGATCGGGAAGTAATCGGGTTCGGGTGTGTGCAGATTTTCCGGAAGGTCGCGGACGATCGGGACCTCGTCCGTCATGTTGTCGTGCGTGATCTGTTCGCCTTGCTTGATTCCGAGCGACGTTCCGATTGGTTGTCCAAACTGAAGCACAAAATCGCCGGCTGGAATATCTTTGGTCGAGAAGCGGTGACCCGGCGGGACTGCCGCGCGAATCTCGATGAGCGATTCGTCGGTCAGCAGGAGTTCCAAACCGGGAGACGTCGCTTTCTTGACGACGGCGACGTTGTCGTTCGGATCGACGATGATCGCAAACTCACTTAGTAACGAAGGCGTTTGAACGCTCGACATAGCTTCAGTTTTCCAGGACGTTCTGCAGTATCAGGGATCGGACGTTTGGATGAACTCGCAACCAAAGTCCGGGGTTCTGATCGAACTGTTGCTGCCGCGTATCGGCGTCGTCAGAAATCTCAGTGCGTAATAAATTGCCGTAACTCTCGACCTTCGCGGGCGCCGTGTCAGCATCGACGATCGACTGCACCACTCTGCGCGCGCCGAGAATCGCGGCCGGACCAAGCGTCAAAATGTGCGTGGCAGCGCGGCATTCTACTTCGTCAGCCTCAGTGACCACGGTTCCGCCGGCCTTAAACTTCTTAATATGATGCTCGAGAATCGATTCGGAGAGAGGAATTAGTCCACCGACGTCGCCGTAAGTCGCGCCGGACCCGGGCTTGATGTAGCACAAGTGTGACGCTCCACCAGCTTCCGGTCCCAGCCCTAGGAAAAAGATATCGATTCCGCCCAGTGATTCGAGATGTTCGACATAGCCTGCCAATTCCGCTTCCAGATCTTCAGCGTCCGTGCGCATGGACGTAAAACTTTTAACTTTGCGAAAGAAGTCCGGCCCGAGCAGTCGCTCGAAATCGCGGACGAAGCTAAGCCCGTTATCCATTCGCAAAGGCGCGAGCGCGTCTTGCGTAAACACGTCAAGGCGGCCGAGGAGTTCATCGTGCTCGCTGGACTTCGCCATTTCGCCCAGTATGCGGTGCAATGCCTGCCCTCCGCGCCCGCCGACGATCACGACACGCACGCATCCGTCTCTTGCAGCGGCGGCGGATCTGATTTCATCGAGCATCGCGCGGCCCACCGCCTCTTCCGACGGTTGCACCTCGTAGGGAAGATCGCGAACCGGGAGCGTGGCGAGATATCCGGGTTCGGACGCATCGTGTGAAAGCCAGATGTTTCCCGCTACCGCACGACGCCGAATGATTTGTTTACTGGTCGCCGACATTTGGTAATACCAATTTCACAAAGGAAGCAAGACTTTACCACGCAGACCGCGAGTACACAAGCAACATTTTCCCTCGAAACGGACACTGGAAAGACCGCCTAATCGTACATCAGAACGCGACTTTTTGTGCTTGACGACAGGAGAGGGGCGGTGATAAACAGTATTCGCTCTTTCTAAAAGTGGTCTAACCTTTTCCAATTCGGTTCGAACGCAATCCCAGGGATTGCACGAGCTAGCACCCGTGTGATCTGTTGTCACATTCGGGATAAAGAAAAAGTCCAAAGCTATGACTTATTCGCCTCTGGAGCTCAAAGGCAAAGTTGCCGTGGTCGTTGGCGGCACTTCGGGTATCGGACGCGCGATCGCGCACGGGTTTGCCCAGGCCGGCGCTGACGTCGTCCCAACTTCTCGACGCGCCGAACAGGTCGACGCCGCGGCGCGCGAGATAGAAGAGTTTGGACAGCGTTCGCTGCGCGTTACTTCTGACGTTGCCGATCGCTCGTCATTGGAGCGTGTGTTGAGCGAGTCCGTCGCGGCGTTCGGCCAGGTCGACATACTCGTCAACTCCGCGGGCCGCACGAAACGCGCGCCGACGATCGATTACCCGGAAGACGAGTGGAACGCGATCATCGACACCAACCTCACCGGCACGTTGCGCGCCTGTCAGGTGTTCGGCAAACACATGCTCGAACGCGGGTCGGGCAGCATCATCAACATCGCCTCGCTTTCGACGTTTGTGGCGTTGTTCGAGGTTGCGGCGTACTCGGCGAGCAAGGCTGCCGTCGGGTCGCTCACGAAATCGTTGGCAGTCGAGTGGGCCAGCCGCGGCGTTCGCGTCAATGCGATCGCGCCCGGCGTTTTTCGCACCGCGCTCAATCAAAAGTTGTTGGACGAAACGGACCGAGGCCGCGAGTTCCTGCTGCGCACGCCGATGCGTCGCTTCGGCAATGTCGAAGAACTGGCGGGCGCGGCGATCTTCTTAGCGTCAGACGCGGCGAGTTTTGTTACGGGCGAGATCATCGCCGTCGACGGTGGATTCCTGGCAAGTGGCGTAAATCAATAGGTGGTGCCCTGATTTCGACTCTGCGTATCTCTGCGGTTCTCGGCGTCTTTGCGGTAAGAGTGCAGTAAGAAGTGACAACCGCAGAGACGCCAGAACCGCAGAGATACGCAGAGCGCGAGAGATTTCCAGCTACGAAGGAGTCGAGACAACATGGACGAGATCGCGGTGAATCAAACAGCCGCAACTGCACCTGCGGCGACCGTCGAAACAGTGGGCCAGCGCATCGGCCGTTATCGCTGGGTCATCTGCGCGCTGTTGTTCTTCGCGACCACTGTGAACTATGTCGATCGCCAGGTGCTCGGCATCCTGTCCAAGGATCTAAAGATTGCCATTGGCTGGACCGAAGTCGATTACGGAAACATCGTCGCTGCTTTTAACGCCGCTTATGCGTTTGGACTTTTGCTCGCCGGTCGTTTGATGGACCGCATCGGCACGCGCGCAGGTTATGCGCTCGCTCTGATCTGGTGGAGCATCGCGGCGATGGGCCATGCACTGGCGCGCACGCCTTTTGGTTTTGGTGTCGCACGCGCCGCACTCGGCGTAGGCGAAGCGGGAAACTTTCCGGCGGCGATCAAGACTGTGGCCGAGTGGTTTCCGAAGAAAGAGCGCGCGTTTGCGACGGGTCTCTTCAACGCGGGTTCAAACGTCGGCGCGATCGTTGCGCCGTTGACGGTTCCCTGGATCGCGGCGACCTGGGGCTGGAAGATGGCCTTTATTCTTACCGGCGCGATTGGTTTCGCCTGGCTGTTGTTCTGGTTGCCGATTTACCGGCGTCCGGAAGAGCATCCGAAAGTATCGCGAGCAGAGCTGGCCCACATCCAAAGCGATCCGCCGGATCCGCCGGCGGCGAAGAGTCCCGTGGGTGCGACTGATTCCCCACCGGCAAACCTCTGCTTTTGCGATCGGGAAGTATCTTACCGATCCGGTGTGGTGGTTCTATCTCTACTGGATTCCGAACTTTTTCCGCGATGAGTACAAGATTGACTTGTTGGCGGTTGGTCCACCGTTAATTATCATCTACGTGATTGCCGACATTGGCAGCATCGGCGGTGGCTGGCTATCGTCGACGTTCATCAAGCGTGGTTGGACCATCAACCGCGCGCGTAAGACGGCGATGCTGATCTGCGCGATTGCGGTGACGCCGATCATCTTTGCGTCGCAGGTCAAGAACATCTGGGTTGCGGCAGTCATCATCGGGTTCGCCGCGGCCGCGCACCAGGGTTGGTCGTGCAACCTGTTCACGACGACGTCCGATATGTTTCCGCGTAATGCGGTCGGTTCGGTCGTCGGTATCGGCGGCATGGCGGGCGCGCTGGGTGGCGCGACGATGGCCGTTGGCACCGGTTACATTCTCCAGAGCACGAGCCAGAACTACTCGATCGTGTTCACGATCGCCGGAACGTTGTATCTCCTGGCTTTGTTGATAATTCACCTGCTGGTGCCCCGAATGGAGCAGGTTGAAGACGTGGAACGCGAGCCGATACGAGCGTTCTCAGCGGGTACGATTGTTGGCTTTGGCTTCGTCGGTCTGATTTTAGGTTCGTTTGTTGGTTGGGTCGTCGGGCTGATCACGCGCGTCGACGGGCCCACGCTGTTTGGTTACATGATGCTCGCGGGCGCGATCGGCATCGGCGTCCTCGTGATCGCCGGCATGTTGTACAGCCAGCGAGAGGCGCAAAGGGCGTAAATGAGTGGTTTGGAAATAAAGGACAAGGCGCAGTGTCGTTGGGACGTCGTTTCGCTGGGCGAGGTGATGCTGCGATTCGATCCCGGCGAGGGACGTGTTCACACTGCGCGCAGGTTTCAGGTTTGGGAAGGTGGCGGTGAATACAATGTTGCGCGTGGTTTGAAGCGTTGTTTTGGAATGGACGCCGCGATCGTCACGGCGCTTGCTGACAACTCGGTCGGTCGGTTGGTCCAGGATTTGATCTACCAGGGAGGTGTGGACCAGTCGCATCTCAAGTGGGTGAAGTTTGATGGTGTTGGGCGCACTGTTCGCAATGGTTTGAACTTTACGGAGCGCGGTTTTGGTGTGCGTGGTGCTGCCGGTTGTTCAGATCGCGGGCACACGGCGGTGTCACAGTTGAAGCCTGGTGATATCGATTGGGAGAAGGTGTTTGGGCAGGAAGGCGCGCGCTGGTTTCACACCGGCGGGATCTTCTGTGCGTTGTCGGAGACGACGCCTGCGGTCGCGAGTGAAGCGATGCAGGTCGCGAAGAAGCACGGCACGATCGTTTCGTACGATCTGAATTATCGCGACTCGTTGTGGCGCTCGATTGGTGGTCGGGAACGAGCGATTGCCGTCAATCGTGAACTCGCGCCGTTGGTCGACGTGATGATCGGCAACGAGGAAGACTTCACCGCCGCGCTCGGGTTCGAAGTTGAGGGGCTCGACGAACATCATTCGAAACTGGCCGTCGAAAACTTCCGCCGCATGATCGAAAAAGCCTGCGCGGAGTTTTCGAATTTCAAGTTCGTGGCCACGACGTTGCGCAATGCGAAGACGGCGACGATCAACGATTGGGGCGCTGTCTGTTACACCGGTGGCGAGCTTTACCGCGCGCCGGTTCGCGAGAATCTCGAGATACTCGATCGCGTCGGTGGAGGCGATTCGTTCGCTTCCGGGCTTATTTACGGTTTGTTGACTGGACGCGGCCCGCAGTGGTCGGTTGAATGCGGCGCGGCGCATGGCGCGCTGGCAATGACGACGCCGGGTGATACGACGATGGCGACGCTCGCGGAGGTCGAGCGTGTGATGAAAGGTGGAACGGCGAGGGTCGATCGATAATGTCTGATAAAGCCGCAGTCATTCAAACAATTCGCGATATCGGGATCATTCCCGTCGTGCGGGCACAGTCTGCGGAGGAAGCCATGAAGGCGATCGACGCGATTCGCGAAGGTGGTATTTCGATCCTCGAGATCACGATGACCGTGCCGGGCGCTGTTGGAGTTATCGAAGAAGTGTCCAGGCGTTATGGTAATGAAGCTGTCGTCGGGGCGGGCACGGTGCTCGACGGTGAAACGGCGCGTGCCTGCATTCTCGCCGGCGCGCGGTTTGTCGTCAGTCCTTCGCTGAACCTCGAAACGATCGAAGTTTGCCGGCGATACGGCATCGCAGTCATGCCGGGTGCATTGACGCCGACCGAGGTGGTCCAGGCGTGGTCCGCAGGCGCGGACTTCGTAAAGGTGTTTCCGGCAGGCGCGGTCGGCGGCGCGAGTTACATCAAATCCTTGAAGGCGCCGCTGCCGCAGATCGAGCTCGTTCCAACCGGAGGTGTCTCGCTGAAGACGGCCGCGGATTTTATTAAAGCCGGTGCGAGTGCCCTGGGTGTGGGCGCGGATCTCGTGGACGTGAAAGCGATTCGCGAAGGTCAGTCGCAAGTGATCACTGAACGCGCGCGCGAGTTTGTGCGGATCGTTCGCGAGGCGCGAACCTGAACCAATCGTAGTCGGCGTACCCCGATGCGCCTACCGCAAACAAGCCTACCTTCGCGCCGATCCAGACGCCTGGTTTTGCGGCGAACGACTCACCCAACGGTTCAAATCTTTTCCCGTCAGTGCTGTAACTAAACTCGCACATCACCGTCATTAACAGACACGCGCAGAAACACGGATTTGGTTTTCAATTGAACAGATCCGTGTTCTGTTTCGGGCGTGCCCTTTGCGGCATCAATCGAAGTCATTCGCACCAGACGCGGACCATCAATGGCGATATACGAGTAGTCGCGGCCCATTATCAGGAGCCCGCTGCGTTGGCCCACGCGCAAACCGGAAGTATGAATCAATGTCGTTACAGTAAAACGCCGTGACGGAAATTTTTGCAGCAGCAAATTCGGAGCTGTCCACAAGTTTTCCGATTGTTGCGGAACCGCCTGCAACCTGAGCCGGCCTTGACTGAGTCGCATCCAACCAGCAACCGGGTTGGCGTGCCACTGCCATTGCAAACCGAGTTTATTCAAGGCGAACTCGTCACTCGTCTGCGGTGATTGCGCCGGATACTCACGACCGACGTTCGGCTTCCGATGTTTCGCTACCGGCTCTCCTTTTCCGTCGCCGTCAGCATCAACACCAATCACCGGCCAGTCGTTCTTCCACTCCATTGGCTGCAAATGGACCACTCGCCCGTACGCACCGCGATCCTGAAAGTGCACGAACCACGACTCGCCCGATCTTGAGTTCAACCCAACCGCCCTGATGTGGTCCATTAATGAGAGTGGTCCCGCGATCCATGACGATGCGGTCTTCGTACGGGCCGTAGATGTTCTTCGAGCGCAGCACAGTCTGCCAGCCGGTAGCGACACCGCCCGCGGGCGCGAAGATGTAGTAGTAACCGTTACGTTTGTAGAGCTTTGGTCCTTCGATCGTCGGATGGTGAACGCGGCCGTCGAACACCATCTTCCCCTCGTCGAGCAGTTTGGTTCCGTCGGGGCTCATGCGGTTAATCGTGAGGATGCTTTTTATGCCGGAGCGGCTGTTGGCCCATGCATGGACCAGATACGCATTGCCGTCGTCGTCCCAGAACGGCGCCGGATCGATCCAACCGCGCGCTTTTCTGATCAATAGAGGTTTCGACCACGGTCCGGCGGCGTTGCGCGCCTTCACCATGTAAATGCCGAAATCCGGATCGCCGTAGAAGATGTAGAACTCGTTGTTGTGATAACGGATCGCAGGCGCCCACACACCGTTGCCGTGCTGCGGCCGGTCGAATTCGTCAAGTGGCCGTTGTTCCTGTAGCGCGTGTGCGATGATCTTCCAGTTGACGAGATCTTTCGAGTGGAGGATCGGCAGACCGGGAATGCAGTTGAAGCTCGACGCGGTGAGATAAAAGTCGTCGCCGACGCGGATCACGTCAGGATCCGAGTAGTCGGCGTCGATGATTGGGTTGGTGTAAGTGCCGTTAGACGCCGCAAAAAGCGTTTGCCACAAAAAGGCACAAAAGCCACAAGAGGCACAAGAAGAGTCTTAACAGGATGAAGCTCATTCTTCAGTTCGTTTTTTAGTTTGTGCCTTTTGTGGGCTTGGTTTGTGCCTCTTTGTGGCTAACTCTGCTGCTCTTCCTCTTCCTGAGCCTTCTGCGCCAGCATCAGGTGATCGCGCATCGCGTCGCGTGCGGCTTCGGGGTTGCGATCGCGGATCGCGCGGTAGATCGTGCGGTGCATCTCGGCCGACTCTTTCAGATCGCGCGCGCGATTCACAGTCTTCTTTCGCACTTCAAACAGGATCGTCGCGACCATGTTCATCAACGCGGTGAGGATGCGATTGCCCGACGCGGCGGCGACTGTTTGATGGAACCGCATGTCGTGGACCAGAAACTGTTCCGGCTCGTCGAGCGACGCAAACATGCCGGCGATCTCTTCCGACATCTGGGCCATCTCTTCGCCGGTCGCACGTTCCGCCGCCAGCGCCGCGATCGCCATCTCGAGCGAACGTCGCGCTTCAAACATCTCCGCCGGAGTAAACCGTTGCAACGACGCCATCAAGCGCAACGGGCTGCTGTCGAGCGCCGGTGGTCCTTCAGACTCGACAACAAAAGTTCCCGCGCCGCGACGTGGTTGCAACACGCCGACCGCCGCCAGCGAACTGATTCCCGCGCGCAATGTCGGACGGCTGACGCCGAGCCGCTTCGCTAAATCTCTTTCCGGCGGGAGCCGATCGCCCGGGCGCAGCTCGCCTTTATGAATCATTTCGCGAAGCTGCGACACGACTTCCTCGAAAGTGGTCCCGCGCCTGTCCGCATCGATAGTTTTGAAGATGTTGGCGTTTGCCTGGCTCATTTAGCTGTTCTCATTGTAAGGCCGACGATCCGACTTTCAAACCACGTCGACCGGTTTTCCATTGATCTTGACGTTGTCGAGCGTCGCATCTTTCACGTTCTTTACGATGCTTCCCTCGGCGACATTATCGAACGTGCAGTTCGTCAAACGCAGATTGACGATAGGCGCGCCCGGCAGGCCCTGCACGTCGAGCGCGTGTTTGCTTTTCGTGCTGTGCAGACGGTCGACAGTGTAATCGCGAACGACCGGCGTGAAAGATCCCTTCGCGCCTTCTTCGTAGTTGAAATCGATCGTGATCACTGCATGGGCCACCTGCCCGACTTCGATGTTCCGGAAGTGCAGGTTCTCGAGCACGCCGCCGCGCATCGCATTGTTCTTCACACGCAGCGCGTGGTCGAGGTTTGGACTGTCGAGCCGGCAATTCTGCGCGAAGAGATTTCGCACGCCGCCCGAGATCTCGCTGCCGACCGTGATCCCGCCATGACCGTCTTTCATGACGCAATCCTGGACGATGATGTTTTCAGTCGGCGCTTTGAGCCGCCGGCCGTCAGCGTTGCGACCGGATTTGATCGCGATACAGTCGTCGCCGGTGTCGAAGTAACTATTCTTAATCAACACATCGCTGCACGATTCGGGATTGCAACCGTCGTTGTTTGGTCCATGACTGTTGATGTGTACATTTTGAACAGTCACGTTCCGGCAGAGCACCGGATGAATCTCCCACATCGGCGAGTTTTTGATCGTGACACCCTCGATCAGCACGTTCTGGCAGCGATACGGCTGAATGAACTGTGGCCGTAAATAATGACCCTCGCCAAAGACGCGTTCGCGAACCGGAACGCCTTTCTCTGCCATCGCCAACAGCGCGTTGCGGTCCGGGCGCTGTAGCGGCATTCCTTCTTTCCAGCCGTATTGCGGACGGCCGTTCCACGGCCACCAGTGTTCGGCGTTGCTCTGCCCGTCGAGCGTGCCTTTGCCGGTGATGGCGATATTTCGCTGTTCGAACGCGTAGATAAACGGTGAGTAGTTGAAAACCTCGACGCCTTCCCAACGCGAGAAGACGACCGGTAAGAAGTCTTTCGGGTTAGTGCTGAACTTGATCGTCGCGCCTTCTGAGACTTCGAGATTGACGTTGCTCTTCAGATGAATCGCGCCCGTCAGGTACGTGCCTTCGGGAACGACAACTCTTCCGCCGCCTGCTTTCGCGCACCGATCGATCGCGTCTCGAAATGCAGCGGTGCAATCGGTTTTGCCGTCGCCTTTCGCGCCGAATCGATTCACATGTAACGTGCGGATGGGAAAGCGCGGTGGTTTGATGCGTTCGAGAATCGAAGGCATCACGGTTTGCCACGGGTCGGCCTCTGCGCCGAAGGCAATCAGTCGCGGCGCGAGCGCGACTGCTGCTCCGCCCAGCACAAGGTCCTTAATGAAATCGCGTCGTGTCGTCATTTAGTTGGTGTCGATCTTTGCTTCCGCCACTCGGGATAATCTTTGCTCAACAACTTCGCCGCCGCATCGACGTACCAGGCGTAACCCGTGCGCCGCTCTTCCTCGATCTGGCTGATGTCGTATTTAACCACGCCGTCACGACCGGCAAAGATGGGCCGATTGCTGCCAATCTCATAGAACCGCGCCCAGACGAGTTTGCCATCCGGATCTTTCACCTGCGACTTTTCGAACCACGCGACCGCCGATTCAACAGCCTCAACCACCGCGGGCGACGGATCCTTTATCGACATCAAAAAGCGCACGATCTCGACGCTCTCACCGCCGCTTAGCGAAACGAGTTCGAACGTTCTCGCTCCGACCGGCGCGAGCGTGACTTCGTCATGCTGCGCGCACCACACCGTGCGACGGCCATTCACGACGATCTGCGTCTTCAGTATGCACTCGATCCCTTTTTCAACCGCCTGCGCCGCACTCGCACGCCGTGTTTCGTCGACAAACCCGTACGCCGGTTTCGCTTCGGCAACATCACGAAGCAGTTTCATGACGTTGATCATCGCGTTGTCGTTGAACGTGATGTGCTTGTAATACCCGTCGCGCAGCGGGTAGAACTGCGGCCAGCCGCCGTTTGGATACTGCGCTTTTAGCAGGTAATCGAGTCCTTTAAAGAACGATTCGCGAAGGCGCTCGGGTTTTCCCGGCCTGGGTGTGCGGTGCGGGTACGCCGTGTAGACCCGCGCCAGAAACGACAACTGCGTGTAAGTCGCGCCGTTGTCGATCGTCGCATCGTTTTCCCTGGCTGCGCGTTGCAGATCAACGAGGTCTTTCTCGTCGAGCGGCTTCGCCATGTCGATGTTCTTGGGCCAACCGCCGGAGTTGCGTTGATACAGCAGAAGATTGCCGGCGATGCGCAACGCTTCCGCGCTCCCGTACCACTCAGCCGGCTTATTCTGTGCGTCGTTCCAGGCGATCGTTCCGACCGCCAGATTCGCCTTACCCGTGAGTCCCGGGCCGGCGTGACTGAAAAACCGATCGCGTGAAAACTGCGATGCTTCCGAGGCAGTCAACTGCCTGGACCACGCAACGCGAGCCGCCGGTTTCGCGCCCGGACCTTTCGACTTGTACTCGCCAAACCACGCAGTCTTCTCACGCGCCGGATCTCGCCAGTTGTCCCAACCCTCAGCCTTGATGTGCGAATCGAGCCACGACTCGATAAAGACAACGCGCGCGTACGGCCGCCACGGTCTGCCGAGATAAACGCCGGCGCCCGTATTCTCACCCGTCAAACGACAACGAACAAAAACGAACCCCGTGTTCTCTTCGTTGCTGGTGCGATAGTGCGCGGTCACATAACCCGCGCCTTTGCTGTGAATCGCGCAGTTCTCAAACACCGCCGAAGCAGTGCCGAAAATAAAATCGACGTGGCCCTCGATGTAGCAGTCCTTAAATAAATGTCGACTGCCATTGACGAACAACGTGTCCTGCCAGCCAAGAAAGCGACAATTCTCAAACGTCGCACGCTCTGCGTCGACAAACAGCGCGACGGCTTGTGAGCCCGTGCCGTACGAGTTTTCAAACGTCATGTTCTCAGCGCGGAAGTCGTTTGCATTAACGTAAACGGCAAACGCGAGCCGAGTATTTCCTGCTTGTTGTGCGCTGAGTTTATAGGTGATGACCGTCTTCTTCGCGTCTTCACCGCGGAAAGTGATGAAGCTCTTGCGCGGGCCGACACGTACTTGCTCGTAGTACACGCCGGGTTTGATCTGAATTACGACTCGCTGCGTGTTCCCGTCAGGAACGTGGTCCACCGCCTGCTGGATCGATTTGAAATCACCCGATCCATCAGCGGCTACGACGATGCGTTTCGAAGTCTGCCCGTCTGCTGCCACGGACAAGAGTCCGTGGAGCAGAACGAGCAGCGCGAGCCTGTTAAGAAGAGACACGGATATCTAAAACGTGAACTTCGCTCCGAACTGAATGTCTCGCGGATTGTTTCGTTGCGTCGTCACGATACCGAACGCAGCGTTCGGCGCTCCCACCGGTCCGGGATTGAGACCGATGCCCGCGCCGAAGTACGGATGATTGAACGCGTTCAACGCCTCAGCGCGAATCTGCAGCCTCATCCCCTCTTTCAAGTTGAAGTTCTTCGTGAGCGAGAGATTCGCAACTGAGTATGGCTGGTTACGCAAGTTGTCGAGCGTCGTCGGAACGTTGCGGATGCCGAAGCCCGACAGCGCCGACCAGACCCGGAGCGTCGAATGCGGATTGATCGATGCCAAACTTGCCGCCCTGACCGTCACCGTCGCCGAGCCGGCTGGTCATCGTCGCCGGATCGCCCGGGAAGTAGAGGTTCGCCGCCGTCAGAAGAAACGGCTCGCCGCTCTGCCATTCGTAAGTTCCATTCAACTGCCAACCGCCGATCACGAAGTCGAGCACGCGGTTCATGTCGTTGCCAAACGCGCGTCCACGGCCCACCGGCAGTTGATAGACGCCGGCGAACGTGAAGCGGTGCGGTCGATCAAACTGCGAGATGCGATCTTCGAGAACCGTGTCGGACGGATTCAGATAGCCGACCTTTTCGCGAAGGTTCGAATACGTGTAAGTCGACGTCAGCGTCATGTCAGTCGAGAAACGCTTGTTGACCTGCACCTGGAGCGAGTTGTAACGGTTGCTGCCGTTGTACTCCTGATTCCAAAGCGCGGTGAACTGCGGATACGCGAGCAACGACTGCGCCCGCGAGATGTTGGCGGCGGTGTTGAAAGGACTGCCGCCCGGAACGAGGTTGCGGAACGGATTCGGAATGTTAGTCGACAGGAAAGCGTTCGATGCCGTGTCGGTTGTTGGATCTGTGCCGAGAAACTCGCGCGGCACGAAGTTCAAGTTGCGACTGACCGCGAGATCGTAACCGTGCGCGTTGATGTAGTTTGCCTCGACGACGATCTGGCCCGGCAGCTCGCGTTGAATGCCAAACACGAGGCGCGCGAACTTCGAGTTCTTTCGCAAGAGACCGATGATCGGCAGCAGCTTCACTTGCAACGTCAGCGCCGATTCCGGTCAGTAGACCAAGACTCGATCCGAACGATGGCTGAACGCCGCTCACTCCCGTTGGGAACGGATTCGTCAGATTTGCGACGAACGTCAGACCGTTGTTCGTCGACGGCACAAACGGCGTCGTGCCTGCGAACCCGATCTGTTGCGGCGTTTCGATCATGAACGGCGCCATGAACACACCGAAGCCGGCGCGAAGCACGGTCTTGTCGTTCAGACTATAAGAAGCGCCGATGCGTGGTTGGAAGTTACTGCGGTCCGCTTCCCAAACGTTGCGATTGTTTTCATCGGCGAACGTGTAGCCGCCAAGCACGCGAAACTCGCTCGGTGGACTTCGGAAAGTTTGCCGGGTTGGCGTTGAAAGCCGTCGTGTACGCCGCACGGACCTGCGTTTCGATCGGACTCGGCGTGCCGAGATCGAAGCTGCGAAGAATGCGGTTGTAACGTTCGGTCAAACCCTGCTCGAGGTCGTAACGCAGACCGACATTGAGCGTCAGGTTTTTGGAAACGCGCCAGTCGTCCTGGAAGAAGAATCCGTGATACAGCGATTGGACCGAGTAGTTGATTGAGTTATCGATCTGGCTTGCGTTGCCGCCCGATCCGGTTGTCGGAATGCCGAGCAGAAACGCGGCGACGTCGCGGCCAAACACGTTTCGCAGCGCGGTCGAAGAATTCGAAGCGGGCGTTGTGAACGTGCCGTCGAAGAAGAACTGGCCGCCTTTGTAAGCGTCGGTGCTGAAGTTCTCGCGGACGACGCGGAAGTCGTAGCCGTATTTCATCGTGTGGTTATCGACGACGTGCGTGATCGTCGGCTGCACCGAGCCCATGTAGAACGGACGGACGCGGCCTTCGTTCCAATCGGATCGCGTGGAGCCGAGCGTCGATCTGATCGGGCGTGTGGCGTCGAGGTTCCTGATCATCATGCGCGGGAAGTATTGATATCCGCGCATGGCCTGCAGGGAAGCAGCGGCAAAACCAAGCTGCGCCGGATCGAAGAGCTGCGCGGGGCGGCGTTCCTGCACGAAGCGGTTCAGGCTGACGCGAAGGTCGAACACGAAGTTCGAGTTGATCGCGTTGGTGTAGTCGATGTTGCCGCCGTCGTTGGTGCGGTATTCAAAACCCTGCGTGATGGGAAAACCGTTGACGACGCCGGCCCAGTCCTGGCGATCCTCGGGATTGAAGCTGTGATAGTACTTGCCGAAGATCGACTGGCTGGAGCTGATGCGGTGATCGATGCGTGCCAGCCAGCCGCGATAATCCTGGTGCCGAAGCTGGTTGGAGAAGAAGTTGTTCTGTGTGCCGTTGCCGACGCCTGCGATGTTCGGCGTCGGATAAAACTTGATCAGGTTCGCGGCGACCGGATTGATCAGGTTGCTCGGAATGATGTTGCACTGCGAGTTCGACGGCAACGCGCCTGACGTCGGACAACCAAACGACGTGCGCACGACGTTGTTGCCGCTTTGCGTTCCTGAGAACGGATTGAAGATCACGGTGTTCGCCGCGTTTGCGATGTTGTTGCGGTTGACAATCAGCGCGGAGAAATCGCCGCGTCGCATCGCGTCAGTCGGCACTGTGAAGATCTGCGGCTCGGCGACGTTGTCTTTCAATCGTTCGTAGGAAACGAGGAAGAACGTGCGGTCCTTGCCGTTGAACCCCGGCAAGACGACTGGGCCACTCAACACGCCGCCGTAGCGGTGATATGTCCTGATCGGCCGCGCCTGGTTGCTGCGGTTGCCGAAGTAGTTGTTTGCAGTGCGGCTGCGATCGCGATTGAAGTACCAACCGGATCCGTGCAGGTCGTTGCTGCCACTCTTCACCGCAACGTTCACTGTCGCACCCGCGGAGTAACCCTGCTGCGCGTCGAACGCATTCGTTTGAACTTTGAATTCCTGCACCGCGTCGGACGGTGGTGAGAAACCGACGCCGCCGTCGAACGCGTAGTTCGGAGAACCGTCGAGCGTGATCTGGTTCGCGCCGGTCCCGCCGTTGGATCGGAACGCCGCAAGATTGCCGTTGGACGTTGGCCCGGTAAAGAGAGGATTGCCCGTGTAAGCAATACCTGGGGCCAACGTCGCTAACTGGTAAGCGGTGCCTTCAGTTAGCGGCAGTTCGCTTATTTGTTTACCCGTGACGACGGTGCCGGTGCTCACTGTGCCTGTGTCGAGCGTCAGTCCGGAAGCGACGGTCGTGACCATCGCGGTCACACCAATTTCCAGTTGCACGTCGAGCGTCAGACGGTCGGCAACCCGAACCTCGATACCATCACGGACAGCGGTGTTGAAGTTTTCCTTCGTTACCGTGAGCTGGTATTTGCCGGGCGGCAGCAATGGGAAACTGTAAGCGCCGTCTTCGCTGGTAGTGGCGGTGGAGACGATGCCGGTTTCAACGTTCTTGATGTCGACTTTGCTGCCGGGAACGACTGCGCCGTTGGGATCCAGGATCTTCCCGGCGAGCGATCCTCTGAATTCCTGAGCGGTTGCAGAAAAAGCAGCGAGAATCAGAAGCAAACCAGCCCAAAAAACTCGTCTGTTGGCTTTCGGTGTAAACATAACTTTATTCTCCATGAGTCGGACGGCTGAAAAGCATGTTCGCCGGGTTGGTAAGGTTGAGTGGTAAGACCAAGAGTGATATGGAAGTAGTGCATGGCATAGCCTAAGCCTCAAATCCAACGCGGCTATGGAGATCCGATTCGGAGGTCACCAAACTCACTCGCTTGTGTTTGTTCTAGCGAAAGACGAGGTTACGACCTCATCGATGATTTGCTTTTGTAGGCGGCGTATTTTGCCTCAGCCAAAACAAACCTGTCAAGCTAATTTAATTGTTTCCGATGCGGAGGTAAGACCAATTGCGCAATCTATTTAGAAGAACAAATTCGTTGACAGTCATGTTTGAACAAAACTAAACTGCGCTCGCTTCATCGTTTCATCACCGACAAAATCACTCCCACAGTTTGCGGTTGCAATTGTCTTAACAAGCGGTTAGCAATCACTCAAAACCCCGACGACAGCTCCAGTCTCTGTGTGTCTTAAGGTGCCTTCGACTCCTTTGGAGGACTTATGGTGACCGGAACTCATTGGGAAAAGCACCATTTAAGAGGACGCGTCAGGTCGGCGCACCGCGAGGTCGCCAACCTCTCTTACAACGCCGGAACGTGGTGTGAGGAAAACCGTCGCCCGCTGAACACGATCCTGTTCAATGAAGAAGGTTACGTGACGAGGGAGCTGCTCTACGACCTCTCCGGCTGTCTCTCGCAGGTGGGCTCCAAAAAGTACGACGCGCACGGCAATAAAAGGGAAACGCTTTTCCAGAATTCAAAAGGTGGACTGCTCAGCTCGCTGATTTATGAATGCGACGAAGCCGGAAAACTCCTCGAATGTGTGCACACGCAAGCCCACGGTCTGATCGTCAAGCAAAGGTGCAGGCCGCGGTACGATCGCTCGGGTAAAAAAGCAGAGGCAGAATGGTTCTTTGAAGATGGGACACCCAGTCGTAAGTACATCTATAGATACAGTGTGACTGGGCAGCTTGCGCAGCAAGTGCTTTACAAGTTTGCTGATGACGGCTCGATCGAAGAAAAATGGAGCACGGTTTACGACGAGAAGGGAAACGTCGTCGAGACTGCTTGCTTCGATCCCGAAGGCCGGACCATTGCTGGACCAACCTGGTACAAGTACGACGACGATGGCAACGAGATCGAAGCGGCGACGCGCGACCTTCGCGGCGATCTCTACAGCTCCACGTCGTATTCCTACGACCTCGATGCGCAGCGAAACTGGATCAAGCGTCTCGAAGTCGTCAGGACAGTCCAGAGCGGCTTCGAAACCCGCGTGATCACGTACCGAAATCTCGACTACTACTGATTATTCGACGCCGAACCGGACGTCATGCTTGCCGGCTCGTCCAGGTACTTCTTCAGCCATCCGTGAACTTCCTGGTAGAAGTAGCGGCTGTTTTCACCTTTCAGGATCCAGTGGTTCTCATCGGGCCAGACGATCAGGCGGCTGGGAATGCGCAGCCGTTGCAGCACGCTCCAGTTTTCCAGCGTCTGATTGAGCGGCACACGGAAGTCGTTCTCGCCGACTGAAAGCAGGATCGGCGTGCGGAACTTGGCGGCGAACCTGATCGGGTTTTGTTCGCGCCAGACCGGGCCCTGTTCCCAAACTGGTCCACCGTTGTTCACCTCACGCGAATAGATCACGTCACTTGTGCCCCACTGCGATTCGAGATTGATCAAACCGGCGTGACTGATCAGCGTCTTGTATCGCGTCGTGGTTGCCTGCATCCAATTTGCGAGGTGTCCGCCGTAACTCGCGCCTGCCGCGGCTTGGCGCGATCCGTCGATGAACGAGTACAAGCGGATCGCCTCGTCGGCGCCTTCGTTGATCTCGTTTCCGGGTCCTTTGAATGGATCACCCTGAATACTTTGCGCGAACGCTTCGCCGAATCCGGTCGAACCGGAGTAGTTCGTCAGCAGGACGACGTAACCGGGACGGGCGAGCAGGAAGTAGTTCCAGCGCAATCCCCAGTTGTCGCGCCACATACTGTGTGGTCCACCGTGCATCAGCACGAGCAGCGGGTACTTCTTTCGTTCGTCGAAGTTCGGCGGCAGCGCGACCATGTTGTGAATGCGTTTGCCGGCTTTGCTGGTGAACCAGAAATGACGCAGGGGTTGCCAGTCGATCTTTGCGACCTGTTCGGCGTTGAATGACGTGAGTGGTTGTTGTGTTTTGGAATTGAGATCGAGTCGAAACAGTTCGGGCGGATTGATGGCGCTTTCCCAGTTTGCAACGAGGATCGTCGACGATGCTTTTGTCGGGATACGCAGGTTTGTGTAGACACCTTTTGTCATGTCCATCGCGAGCGTGACGTCACCGCCGTCGGCCGGGATGGTGAAAAGTTTTTCGTTTCCTGCTTCTTCCGCGGTCAGGTAGATCGAGCGGCTGTCGGGCGTGAACGCGAAGCTGCCGACGGAGCGATCGAACCTGGCGGTAATGGTTGTTGGCTGGCCGGGGTTGGGCCATGCGAGCTTTGCGAGTCGATCAAGGTTGTAGGTTTTGGTCGCTGATTCAACTTCGATCAGCGCGTAGAGCGCTTTGCCGTCCGGGCGGAATGTGGGGCGGGTGAAACTGTCGTCGCTGGTTGTGATTCTGACAGGTTCGCCGCCGCCGGCTGATACTTTGAAGAGCGATGTGTTTGTTTGCGCGTATGCTGCTTTGTCGCGTGTGGTGCTGGCGACGAAGACGAGCGCGTTGCCTTCGGGCGTCCAAGCCGCGTCGAGTTCGTCGCCGGAGTCTGTCGTGCGGCCGGCGAAGCCACGTTCATTCACGAGTTTAGTTCCGGCGAGAAGATCTTTCGCTTTCGCGCCGGGCTGTGCGTCCTGAACGAACAGGTGGACTTGCGTGTCTTCAAGCCACTTGTCCCAGTTGCGAATGGGAAACCTTTCGTAAACGCGAGCGCGATACTTTTGAGCTTTACGATCGGCGGCGATCTTCTTGTTTGCGTCATCGTCTGCGGCGCCGGGATAGACGGTGCTGACAAATGCGAGCGTTTTGCCGTCGGGGCGCCACTGCGGTGAACGTGCGCCAGTGGAAAGCGAAGTGACTCTTACTGCTTCGCCGCCGTTCGCTACGTCCAATATATATATCTGACTGACCTCGTCACCCTCGCGTCGCGCCGAGAAAGCGATCTGCCGGCTGTCGGGACTCCACGCGACGCCACTCTCGCCGCCTTTGCTAAACGTCAATCGTCTCGGCTTCGTGGTTCCCTCTGTCGAGGTGATCCACAGATCAGAGACCTGATCCTTTTCGTCGTAAGCCGGTTCGACCAGCGAGAACACCACCCATTTCCCGTCAGGACTCGGCAGCGGCGCTCCGACGCGCTTCATCATCCACATCGATTCGTGCGTCAGTGGGAGCTTTGTTCGCTACCTTGCGCGCTTACGAAGCATTGATGCGCTCGAGACTAGCGCTACGATCCGACGAGCATCGATAGTCGAGCGGATCGCTGAATCGTTCAGTAAACATGAGTGATCCTCCTGCGGAACCAATGGGTTGGCGGTTGATAACCGTAGGGCGAAATAATGACCGGAGTGCCGCTGTCGCCGCCAGACTCTTTAACAATGAACACTATCGTCATGTTCTCTTGAGCGGATTGAGCATGATCGACGCCCACGGCATAAGAAAACTCTCAGATCTCCAGCAGATCTTTTCCAACGACCACGCGTCCTTTGAAATGCTTGCGCACGCCTTCGGACCACTGTTCGTCGGTGATCGACGCGTCGTCGCCGGGGACGAAGTGGGAGAGGACCAGGGTTTTGACTTTTGCTTGCGCGGCGATTTTGCCGACGTCTTCGGGTAACGTGTGAGCGGCCATGAGGTGTTCGCGCAGGCGCTTCGCATTCGGCAGACGCTTAATCAGCGCTTCGATGCCGGGCAGGTACATCACTTCGTGCACCAACACGTCGGCATCTTTCGCGAACTCCGCCAGTTCCGGCGAGTACGCCGTGTCGCCTGAAATCACCACCGAACGATCTTTCGCGTCGAACCGGTATGCGTAAGCCTGTTTGATCGGCGGATGTGGAACAAGACAGGCGCTGACCTTCACGTCGTCGTTCGTCATCACAACGCCCGGCTTCGTCACTTCGTGAGCGGTTATCAAACTATTCGGATCGGGCCGTCCTTCATCCTCCATCCGCGTGTCGATATCAAACTTCTGATAGTTGAAGAAGTCGCGCGCCAACTGATTCATTCCCGCTGGACCATACGCGTCGACTCGCGTCGGTTGTCCTGTAATCCACGCGTTATACAACAGCGGACCGAAGTCGAGATTGTGATCCGAATGGTGATGAGTAATGAAGACGTAGCGTACTCGGTTCAAAGCGACTCCGGCGGCGATCAGTTGTTTCGACGTTCCATACGCGCAGTCGACCACGTACGGAACATCGTTGATCATGATCAGCGTCGAAGGATTACTGCGGCCCGACTCGCCGAGTCGTGGTCCACCCTTGGTGCCGAGAAGAATCACCCGCGTCGACTTCTTCTGCTGGCCCAATCCGATCCGGGGAAGCAAGGCATGTGAAACTGCAAAGACTGCTGCGGCAGTGACAAACTGTCTACGCGTTGGTTGCATGCTTTATTCCGTGTAATCTGTGGATAGGAGATCAATATGAAACGAATCTATATCTTAGTTTTCGTTCTACTCGCAACAGGATTTATGCGCGGTGACGCGAGCGTTTTGCCCGAGCAGGACCCGGCGAAGGTCAACGCGAAGTTTATAACCGTGAAACTCGACAATCCTCGCGTCCGTGTTTTCGAGGCCGCGCTGAAACCGGGAGACAAAGAAGCGGTCCACTCACATCCTTCGTCGGTGATCTACGTGGTTGAAGGCGGCAAGATGCGCAACTACGCGGGAGATGGGACCGTCACGGAAGCCGAATTGCGCGCCGGTGAAGTCTACTATCGCGATCCGCTGACGCACTGGGCCGAGAACATCGGCAACACAACGATGCGACTGGTTGTCATGGAACTGAAGAAGGAATAAAACGCGCGGTCAAATCGGACCGCTGCCGGTCAAGTTACCGGAGCCCGTTGGCGAGAGAAGGCGCGCGATCAGTTGGTGCATGCGATCCAGATCGATCGGCTTAGTTAAATAACCCGAAACGCCGACGTCATAAGCCGCCCGCTGAAAACCTTCAGTGCCGAAAGCGGTGATCGCAATCACAGGCGTGTCACGCAACGCTTCCGTTTCACGAATCCGCCGCGTCGCACCCAGGCCGTCCAACGTCGGCAAGTTGATATCCATCAGAATCATATTCGGCAGCATCTGCGTGGCAACGGCAACACCGTCTTCGCCGTTGTTCGCCGTGACGACTCTATAACCCTGATGCTGAAGATATAAACTGATGACGGCGAGGTTGTCGGGCGAATCGTCGACGACGAGAATCAGGTATTTCGGCTCTTTTGGTTGACCCTCAGTCGGGGACTCAGTGCGATTGAAATTTGGCAGCCCCGACGTGGCAAGAGGATCATTGTTTTTCATAGGACTTCGATTATAGCCAGCATCGGTTCATCTGTGTAATCTTAGGGCATGGACACCAAGTTTCACCCGGCAATGAGGGCGGTCAAAGCCGGCGACCTCGAAAGTTTCAAAGCCGCGCTCGCGGGCGATCCAACGCTTGCGACGTCGCGATCCACGAGAAGTCATCCGACGTTGCTGCAATGCGTCGTGCTTGACGGCAATGATCAACCGCACAACGTCGAGATGGCGCAAATTCTGATCGACGCCGGCGCCGACGTGAATGGAGCTTTTGCCGCTTGCGCAAGTATCGATAACCGAGCTTGCGCGGAGCTGTTACTCGAACACGGCGCGGCGGTCGATGGAACCGGTGGGTGGTCGCCGTTGGAAGAGGCGTTGTATTGGAACAACAGGAACGTGATTGCGTTGCTGCTCGAACATGGGGCGAAGGTGCAGAACCTGCGAACCGCTGCGGGACTCGGTCGCACAGATCTGATCGAAAGTTATTTCAATCCTGATGGAACACTGAAACCGGAAGCAGGAAAAATCGACTGGCCTTTCGGCGTTAGACGATCGTGGCCACAGGACCAGCAAGGCATCGTCAACAACGCTTTCGTCTTCGCGTGTATGCACGGCCACATCGACGCCGCGAAACTGCTGTTGGAAAAAGGCGCTGAGATCAACGTGATTCCCGGCGGCTTCGACTTCGCCGGCACTGGCCTGCACTACGCGGCTCTAAACGGACACCGCGCCGATGGTCGAATTCCTTCTGGCCCACGGCGCGGATCGTAATATAAAGGACACGAAAGTCGGCTCAACCGCCGCCGGCTGGGCCGAACACGGCGGACACAACGATCTTCTCGACCTTCTGCGTTGAGACAAATACTAACGAAGGGGCTGCCCTGAAACGATGAAAACCACCTCCCGCAAATCAATATTTCTTACAGCGATCATTCTGTTCATCTCGCAACAAGTCGCGTTGGCCCAGGACCATGCGGCGAAGATCCAGGAGGTACTTACGCTTGCCAACAAGTACCGCCAGTTCAATGGCTCCGCACTGGTCGCGGAGAATGGAAAGGTCATCTACAAAGGCGGGTTCGGGTTGGCGAACATGGAGTGGAACATTCCCAACACGCCCGACACGAAGTTTCGCCTGGGCTCGATCACGAAACAGTTCACCTCAATGCTCACGCTCGAGCTCGTCGAGCAGGGCAAGATCAAACTCGACGGCAAGATTTCGGATTACCTGCCCGATTATCGAAAAGATATCGGCGAGAAGGTGACGGTCCATCATCTGCTCACGCACACGTCGGGAATTCCGAGTTACACGGGTCAGCCGGGCTTCTTCCAAAACGTGAGTCGCAATCCGTACAAAGTCGCCGACTTCGTTAAGCAGTACGCGAGCGGCAATCTCGAATTCGAACCGGGAACGAAGTACTCCTACAACAACTCCGGTTACTTCCTGCTCGGCGCCATCGTCGAGAAGATCACAGGAAAAACTTACGAGCAGGCGTTGAAGGAGATGATCTTCGACAAAATCGGCATGAAGAACACCGGCTACGATCGTCACGATCCGCTGATTGCGAAACGCGCTTCGGGCTACGCGAAGGCGGGCACTGGTTACATCAACGCTGCATACCTCGACATGTCGATCCCTTACGCCGCGGGTTCGATGTATTCAACCGTCGAAGATCTCTACCTCTGGGACCAGGCGCTCTATACCGACAAGCTGCTCACGCCGGCGTCGAAAGAGCTGATGTACAAACCGTTTCTCGAGGAGTATGCGTACGGCTGGGTCATCACCAACGCGTCGTTCAAGGTCAAGGACCAACCCGTACCGATCATCACGCACGGCGGCGGCATAAACGGTTTCACCACGACGATCGTGCGCTTTCCGAAAGAGAAGAACCTGATCGTGATTCTCGACAACACCGGCAGTCAGAACCTCAATCAGTTGAGCAACCAGATCGCGAAGATCATGTACGACCAGCCTTACGATCTGCCGAAGATGTCGATTGCTGAAGTTGTCGAAAAGACGACGGCCGAAAAGGGAATCGATGCCGCAGTCGCCGAGTATCGCGATCTGAAAGCGAAATCGGCGGCGACGTACAACTTCGCCGAGCCGGAATTGAACGCACTCGGCTACCGGTTGATGCAGACTGGAAAGATGAAAGAGGCGCTCGAGATCTTCAAGCTCAACGTCGAAGCCTACCCGCAAGGTTTCAACACCTACGACAGTCTCGCCGAAGCGTACATGAACATGAACCAGCGCGAGCTGGCGATCACGAACTACAAGAAGTCGCTCGAACTGAATCCGAAGAACACGAATGCGGTCGAGATGCTGAAGAAGCTGGAGCAAAAATGAAAACAAAATTGATCCAGCAAAGCATCGTTGCATTGATGTTGTTATGCATGCCGTTTATCGCCTCAGCTAAGTCAAAACCGTGGCGCGCGATCCACCTGCTGAGCTATGACACCGACGCCGATCTCGACGCGCTCGGGAAGAATGTCGAGGCGCTGGCGAGGCAGGGAATCAATGTCATTATTCTCGAAGTTGATTACAACTTCGCGTTCAAGTCGCATCCGGAGCTCCGGCATGGGAAGGAGCCGATCACGCGCGATGGCGCGAAACGGTTCGCGGAGTTGTGCAAGAAGTTCGGCATTCGTTTGATCCCGCAGTTTCAGTCGTTGGGCCATCAGTCGTGGAAAGCTGAGACGTTTCCACTGCTCACCGTCTATCCGCAGTTCGATCTCACACCCGGAGCGTTTCCGAACAACGACGGGATCTATTGCCGCGAGTGGGACCCGCTGAACCCGGAAGTCTGGCGCATCGCCTTCAAACTGATGGACGAGATCATCGATGCGCTTCAACGCCGACGCGATTCACGTCGGCATGGACGAAGTGTTTCTGCTCGGCTCAGAGAAGTCGCCATCGACCAAGGGAAAGGATCCGGCAGCGCTTTTCGCAAAAGCAGTCAACGAGCTTCACGGACATCTCGTGCGCAAGCGACGCGTGGAGATGTTGATGTGGGGCGATCGGCTGATCGACGCCGCGAAGTACGACTACGGCGAGTGGGAAGCCGCGAAGAACGGAACCGCGCCGGCAATCGATCTGATTCCGAAAGACATCATCATCTGCGACTGGCATTACGAACCACGCGACAGCTATCCGTCGATTCCGATGTTCATCGAAAAAGGTTTTCGCGTGTTGCCGACTGGCTGGAACAAAGTCGATGGAACGACCGCGTTCATCAACTACAGCCGCACGCAGGTTAATCCGAAGATGCTCGGTTACCTGTTCACGACGTGGGGTGTAAAGAAAGAAGAACTCGTCGCATTTCCGCCCTTAGTCGAAGGAATGAAACTGCTGCGGGAATCAGGCCAAACCATCACCGCCAGCCCTTAACCGGCGTTATTGCGACGACGCTGAAGGCGCGCGGGTATGACGTGACGTTTCGCGAGTTCGACGGCGAGTCAAACGAGTACGCCGAAGGCGTTGACTAATTCCAGCCCAGCGGTTGGAGCGAAGCGACAACCCTGGGAACCAATATGCAAATAAGAGATAACGCTGAAAGCGTTCGGCTTGGTCGAACCCTTTCAGGGTTTAAGTAAGATCTATGTACCCCAGGGTTGAAGCAACCCTGGGCTGGAATTAGCTAACGCCTTCGGCGTATCTGATCTCTTATATTTCAAAGTGGACCACTACTCCACTACTCGATGCGACCGACGCAACAGCGCCGCCGGCAATCGCGCAGAATTTACGTCTTGTGAAACGGGGGCCATGAACGAGCCCCAGATTACACCGAACTAGTTTGCCCTGTCTTTCTTCTCCGCGACGGCTTTACGAAAGTCGGCGATCGTCGTCAATGGACCATGCACCGGAATCGTCGCGTCAACCGCGAGCTTCTGCGAATCGATCCAGTTCAGGAAATGGACCGACGTGTCGTTCGCGATCGCAGGATCGCCGTTTCCCGGCCGGTTCAGCAGATCGCCCTGGTAGATCAGCTTGTGCTGCGGGAAGTAAGCAACGAGCATCTCCTGCGTATGTGGCCCGGCGCCAATGTCATAAATCTCGACGGTTGTCGTTCCATCCGTAAGCACGCGTTTGCCGTTCTGTAACGGCTCGAAAATCGGCTCGCGCGGGTTGCGCGTCAAAGCGTCGGGATCAGCTTTGAACCGCGCCGCACTAACTTTCTTGAAGAACGCCTGTTCGCCGGGAGCGACGATCAACGTCGCACCTTCGGCCATGTACGTGCGAATGCCGCCGGCGTGATCGTCGTGATGATGCGTCACGGCAACGTACTTGATCGGCTTGTTCGGGATCGTCTTCCTGATCTGTTCGATCGCCTGCAACGACGTACGCTCATTTCCGGGCGTCTCCATCACGAAGATGTAGTCGTTGAAATCGACGAACAGGACGTTGTAACCACCGGCGCTGGTTGTGTAGATCTTCTCCGCGTGTTTGGTAACGGGCGTTGGCGGCGGGAACGTGACAGCGCGGAAGCCTTCCGGGACCTTGAACGTTTCCGGACGCAGTTCCGTGTTGAATGCGACGTCGCCGTAGCGAAAGTCGTTTACAACATCTCCATTCAACACGCTGACTCGCGCGGTCGGAAGGATGTAGTTGCCGACTTTGCGCTGTCCGGTAAAGCGAGTCTCTAAAAGTGAATCGCCCGAATAACTGTTCTGAACGACAGTCTCGTACTTCGAAAGCTGGCCGCTCGCTTCGTCGATATATAAAGCCAGCCTGAGTCCATCGTGAGCAACGTAGTCGATAACCTCGTGCGGGCGTTTTTCATATTCGGTCTTGCCGAGGTAACGCAGCGTGTCGGCGCGCTCGAGTACAGTTAACAGCACAAGTTGAGGCAGCCAGCGAATGTTGCCTTTGAAGATCGCGGGCGTGATGTTGCCTGGCGGATTCGACGTTTTTCGAATGAAGTCGAAACTGGTGCGGGTGTTGTTGTCGACAACGAAGCCGTTGTGCCAATCGAAGCCGCCGGGATAGTGACCTTTCTGTGTTTGCAGCGCGCGCGAGTTCTTCACGTCGATCACCAGCTCGCCGGCGAACGGCGTTCGATCGAGATCTCCCGGCCGGCGGCTCTGGTTTCGGTGCACCGTCTCTCCCCCGAGCCGGATCGAAACGTTGCCGATCGAGTTCAACGCCTCGCGTCCGCCGTAAGCCGCAACGGAACGGTCTAAAACAGCTTTTGCTTTGGTGAATGAGTCGATGGTGAAACTCTGCGACAGGGCGTTGGTGACGGCAATCAGCACGGTGAGCAAGATTGCGAAGGACTTCTTCATACTTCTCCTCCGTTTCGTGACTTTATGCAGTTTCCTGGATTCTCAGCGTAAGACTCTGTAACGATCAAACACCGCCGAGACGCAGATTGTTACGAGGATATTTGGTGCCCTACTCGTATCGCAGGGCGATCAGCGGGTCCACTCGTGCTGCACGCCGGGCAGGAATGTAACAGGCAAGGAACGCAGCGATAGAGAGCAAAACTGAAATCGCGATGAAGACGAAGGGATCCGTAGCGCTGGTATTGAACAACAGACTATGCATCAATCGCGTGAATGCAATCGCGCCGGCAATGCCGATCACGACGCCGACAATCGTTAACTTCATTCCGCGCCCGACGATGAGTTTGAAAACGTCTCGCGCCGTGGCGCCCAGCGCCATACGTACGCCGATCTCATGCGTGCGCGTCTGTACCAGAAACGCCATCACGCCGTAAATGCCGATCAACGCCAGGATCAGCGCGCCACCGGCAAACACTGCAAACAACGTCGCGTAGAGACGCGGCTGCCAGATCGATTCGGCGACGACTTCTTCCATCGTCGCAATTTCACTGATAGGTTGATCGCGATCGAGTTGCTTGACTTCGTTCCGTATCGCGGCGGTGACGTCATGCGGATCGAGAGTCGTTCGCGCCACAACCGTCAAACCGCCAACGGGAATCTGCTGGTGCGGCAGATAAACGCTCTCTCTGGTGTCTTCCTGCATCCGTTGATGTCGCACGGATCTGACGACGCCGACGATCGTGTGCCACGGTTCGTTGTCTTCGGGTGGTCCAAACCGCACGCGCTTGCCGACCGCGCTTTCGTTTGGCCAGTAATGACGCGCGAGTCGTTCGTCGATGATCGTGACCTTGGGACCGTTTGCGGTGTCGGTGTCGGTGAAGTCGCGACCGGCGAGCAGCGTTATTCCCATCGTGCGGAAGTAATCGGGAGTGACAACTGTATGTTGGATCATCGGCGCCTGCCCGACCGATATAACCGGATAACCCTCGACTGTGAGACTGCGGCCCCAGTTACTGCCGCCCAACGGCAGCGTACCGGTTGCGCTTGCCGCCTGCACGCCCGGAACATTGCGCATCCGCTCCACCAACTGTTTGAAGAATCCTGTCCGTTGTTCCGGTGCGGTGTATTTCGCCCGCGGCAGGAGCACTGTTGCGGTGAAGACGTTGTTCGTGTCGAGCCCGATGTTGACGCTTCGCAAACGCAGAAAACTTTGAATCATCAACCCGGCGCCAACCAGCAACACCAACGACATAGCGATCTCCGTGACGACGAGTGCGCTGCGCGATCGTCCGCGAAAACCGCCGGAACCGCGTCTGCCTTCTTTCAATGTGTCGTTTAGATCGACTCGTGACGTCTGAAGCGCGGGAACAGCGCCGAAGATCAATCCGGTGAGCAGCGTAATGCCGAGAGTGAAACCGAGAACGCGAAGATCGATGCCGAAGTCCATCCAAAACGGAAGCTGAATCGGGATCGCGTTCAAGAGAAGATGCAGTGCCCAGAGCGAGAGAGCGAAGCCAAGTGCGCCACCCACAACTGCCAATAACAAACTCTCGACCAATAGTTGGCGCACGATTCGCCAGCGACTCGCGCCCAGCGCCGCACGCAGTGCGAACTCTTTCTGCCGCGCGGTTGCGCGCGCCAGCATCAGGTTCGCGACGTTCACACACGCCACCAGCAATACGCATCCGACAACGCCAAGCAGGATCAGCAGCGCTTCTCGATAATCGCCGGCGAGGTTGTCGCGCAGACTCGTCACCCTCACGCCGAGACCTTCATTCGTGACCGGATTCTGTTGCTCGATTCGCGCGGCGATGTTGTCCATCTCCGCCTGCGCCTGCGGCAAACGTCACTCCGTCTTTCAAACGTGCGACGCCGTTCAGTCCATGGTCCGTGCGCGTGAACATCTGTGGCGTCAGTGCAAGCGGCACCCAAAGTTCCGACACTTCCGGAAATCTGAAGCCGCGCGGCATCACGCCGATTATCGTTCGTGAACGGTTACTGAGGACGATCTTCTGTCCGACGATGTTGGGATCGCCGCCGAAGTTTTTCTGCCACAGATCGTGGCCCAGGATCACGACCGCGTCTTGATCGGGGCGATCTTCGTCGGCTGTGAACGTGCGGCCGAGCTGCGGCGCCACGCGCAGGATTTCAAAGAGACCTTGGGTGATACGCGAGCCGCGAATCTCGACGGGTTCCACCGGCGCCCGCTCAAGGCATAACCGGCTGGTTCCGAAATGTAATCGCCGATGTCTTCGAAGACTGTGTTTTGTTCGCGCCAGTCGAGAAAGTTCGGATACGAAACGCTCATTGAGTCCATACCGCGTTTGAGCGCTGTTTCGTCGACGACGGCGAGTCGATCGGATTGAGGGTAGGGAAGTGGGCGGAGCAGAATGCCGTTTGCAAAACTGAAGATGGCGGTATTTGCGCCGATGCCGAGTGCGAGAGTCAGGACGACAACTATCGTGAAGGCGTAACTCTTCAGCAGCACGCGCACGCTGTAAGAGATGTCGCGCAGTGTGTTTTCGAGTGGACCGACGCCGCGTGCGTCACGACATTCTTCTTTCGACTGGTCCACGCCGCCGAATGCTTTCAATGCCGCGTTGCGCGCGTCTTTGGGTGTCATGCCGTTCTTGATGTTCTGTTCGATGTCGCGGTCGAGATGGAAACGGAGTTCGTCGTCGAGCTCGTCTTCGAGTTCTTGTTTGTGAGTTAAGGCGCGCCAGCGACGTAAAAAATTGCTTAAGTCCACGGCAAAACCTCACGCATCTCTCATGATCAAATTGACGGCGCCGGAAAACCGCTCCCACTCTCTGCGCTGAGCATCGAGTTGCTTGCGGCCGCGCACTGTCAGGCCATAGAACTTTGCTTTGCGATTGTTGTCTGACTGTCGCCAGAGAGCGGAGATCAGGCCGCGTGCTTCGAGTCGGTGGAGTGCGGGGTAGAGTGCGCCGGGCGTGACGCTGAGCACTTCCCCGGAAACGAGTTGGATACGCTGCATGATGTCCCATCCGTTGAGGTTGCCGGATCTGAGCAGTCGCAGGATCAGGAGTTCGAGCGTTCCCTGTTTGAATAGGTCGGCCGTTTGCTTGGACATTGTCCGTCCTCTAGTCAGTCGATAGGACGGCAGTCTAGTCCTCCGACCTATCGGCTGTCAATAGGAGTGGTTGTCACTTTTGTGTTGCACGATTTAATGGATCCATATTGTTCCGCCTGTCGCTGCGGCTCGGGCCCGATAATCTGCCAGGGTATCAATGGCGGTTTATCCCCTTGAGTGAAAAAGCAGCCGATCGCTAGTTTGTCGTGTGAAAAAACGCGGTGAGAGTTTTCAAGAAACGTCTCACCGCGTTTGTGTGTGTTTGAAGAGCGTCGCCGATCAGTGATGAGCGTGATGCGATGACTTACCCTGTGTCGGGCTTGCCGGCGCACCACCGCCTGGCGCGGCGACTTCGATCGTCGTGCGCATCCACGGGTGAATGCAGCATTGGAACTTGCTGGTGCCGACTGGAAGATCCGAACTTCCCGCCGTCGGTCCTTCTTCCGTTGCGCCCGCCGGAATGAAAACCATCGCTCCAAAGTTCAGGCACTCAGGCGCCGGTACCGGGTTGCCGGAGATGCCGTTCAGGTCGGGAATAAACCCGCCGCCAAATTCAGCCACCTTGGTAAACGTGTGCACTTCACCGCCACGATTCTCAATCTCCGTCGGCCGTCCAACGTTCAGGTGCGAATTGAGCGGTACGTTGCGCCATTCATGTGCGTCCTGAGTTGCTTCGAGTTCCTCGATGAATTCAGCAAAAGTTGTATTGCCGTTGCCGATGCACGCGCCGTCGCCCAGCACTGCATTAAAACTGGTGGGTTCACAGTCGTCGTACATGCGGAATTTTTTATCGCCTTGAACTGCGCCGGCGCCGGCAGTGAGACTCAGTAGAGCAACAGCCGCAAACGCCGCCCAGACTACGGTGCGAAAACTAAATCTTCTTTTCACGGATCAAACCTCCTTGACTACCGACTCGCCTTTTCTGAGCGGCGAGTGGGACCTCGTTGGAATGTGAGATAGCGCGGAAGGATATACACCTCCGCGCTTGAGGTTGTCAATTAACAAAGATGTGTCATTGGCCCAGCGGTTTAATCGGTGGTTAACACGTTCGCTCACGGCAGTCTGAACGCGGCCATCTCCTCGGCGTTGCGCACCAGCAACATGCCGCCGACGAGCACCGGATGGTTCCACGTTTTCCCTTGTATCGCCGGAACCTTCGCCAACTCCGTGAACTGATCGGGCGTCGCCTCAACGAGTGCCAACTCGCCTTCTTCAGACAACACCAGCAGCAAATCCTGATCGGGCAACAAGACGAGCTGACCGTTGCCGTAACGTCCGCCTTTCCACTTGCGCTCGCCGTTTCTCAGATCGATGCACGAGAGAATTCGTCCGTCGAAGCCGAAAGCGTGACCTTTGTGGACGACGAAGTCGTTGAAATAAGGCTTCAAACCGTTTGACGTCCATCGTTCCGCGACGCTCCATCCGCCGGCGTTGTTTGTCACTGCGATGCGGCGGGTGCCTGCTTCCTGACTTGTGACCAGAACGTTGTCGTCTGGCGATCACCGCCGGTTGCACGATGCTGTTTGCCGGCCACTCGTGTTGCCACAGCTGTTTGCCGTCTGCGGGCGAAACACTGGTGAGTCGTCCGTCGCTAATTAGCAGCACTTGTGCGACGCCGTCGATCGTGACGAGTTGTGGCGAACTGTAGCTGCCGCCGCCTTTTGGTCCAACCCAGCGTTGGTTGCCTGTCGCGGCTTCGTAAGCGACGAGTTGTCCGGCGGCAGCGACGATCACGATGTCGCCGATCACGAGCGGCGAACCGGAGAAGCCCCAGAATGGAATCTTTGTGTTCGTCTCGGTTGCGACGTTGCGCGACCAGACAACAGCGCCGCTTTTCGCGTCGAGCACGTTCAAGATTCCTGTTGCGCCGAAAGTGTAAACTCGGCCGTTGCTGAGCGTTGGCGTGCCGCGTGGACCGGCGCCGGCGTTTGATTCGAAGAAGCGCGCTTTGTCGCTGTGCGTCCAAACCGGTTGTCCGGTTGATGCTTTGTAACAGGCGACGACTTCGTTCTCACCGCGCTGTTCCTGCGTGTACACGAGATCGCCATTGACGGCGAATGACGACCAGCCTGGTCCAACCGGTCGTCGCCACATTTGTACCGGTGGTGATGCTGCCCAGTCAGTTTTGATCTTCACGCCGCGAACGATGCCGTCGCGTCTTGGTCCACGAAAGCCGGGCCAGTCGACGCGTGACTCCGTTGCGGGAGCTACCGGTGCTTTTGGAGATTCGGTTGGGGATGCTGATGGTGTCGCTTGTGCGTTGGTTGGTGTTGCGGTGTGGAGCTGGCTCAGGTGCTGACGTCGGTTCGGTGACTTGCTGCGCCAAGAGTCGTTCTTCAGCACTCGGCGACCATCGCCATCCAAACGTCGCGTTGTGATCGCCGTTTATGCCGTCCTGTCTGAGCAACAACCACGCTCCGCACGCGATCAGGATCGTTGCCGCCATCGTTGCGTAACGGACTCTGTCGGGCAGCCGTCGCGTCGCCACTGCCCACGTGACGAAAGCGAGAGACAAAACCGGAACCGCGTATGCGAACAACCACGGCAGCCACATCGACTCGTGCCTCAAAAACCACGTCGCAAAGACGGCACCGCCATCAATCCCAACGCGCCGAGTCGTTCACGCCAGCGCGCGCGACTGAAAAACGCCCACCAGATGATGATCACGAGGAAGAAGCGAGCGAGCCGATTATCGCGTAGCCGAACCCTTGTATTCCGGGAATGACTGCTTTGACTCCGAACCTGAAAATCCATTGCAGCACGACGGCAACTATGCCCGGCCACACTCTGAGCAGTTTCTGGGGACCCTGCTCACCGGTCTGGGTGGAAGTCATGCGGGTCTATACTGTCGCGCCTGGCAATTTGTTTCGTGGAATTAAGAAGGGGGATCTGAAGTGAGGAAAGGGGAACAGATCGTCGATCACAAATCACGGGCGTTGAAGGTGTCGCCCTGGCGCATGTCGCCGGTGTCGTAGCCGCGTTTGAACCAGCGGAGGCGTTGTTCGGAGGTGCCGTGGGTGAAGGAGTCGGGGACGACGTAGCCGGTTTGCCGGCGCTGGATCTTGTCGTCGCCGATTGCGCTCGCAGCCGTTAATGCTTCTTCGATGTCACCCGCTTCGAGTACGCCCTGGTCTCTCACATAACGCGCAAACACGCCCGCAAAGAAATCGGCCTGCAACTCCAGTCGCACTGACAACTGATTAGCTTCGACCTCGCTTACCCGGCCACGCATCGCATCGACACGATCGGAAATGCCCAACAGATTCTGCACGTGATGGCCCACCTCGTGCGCGATCACATACGCCTGCGCGAAATCTCCCGGCGCGTTGAACTGCCGTCGCAACTCTTCATAGAACGACAAGATCGATATAGACCTTCTCATCTCCAGGACAATAAAACGGACCAACCGCAGCGCCCGCCCTGCCGCACGCAGAATGCACGTGATCGGTAAACAGCACTAAGGTCGGTTCTCGATACTGACGTCCGTTTTGCTGAAACACGTTGTGCCAAACGTCTTCCGACTTCCCAAGCACCACCGATACAAACTCCTTCAGCTCTTCCTCTTCAGGATTGAGTGGACGCGAGCTTTGCACTTGAGACGACGGCTCGGTTGGTAATTGTTCGAGCAGTTGCCGTGGATCGGCGCCAAAGATCAACGCAATGATCAGTAACAGTACTGTGCCAAGTCCACCACCAACAGCTACCTTGCCGGCAGACATTCCACGCCGGTCTTCAATGTTCGAACTCTGACGCTCACCTTGCCAACGCATACCTTGTTCTACCTCCGCATACTTTTTAAGCGGAGATTTCCAGTCCTGTGTGTCGTTCGAACTATAACTTAGTTATTTTTTAGTCACACCGGCGGGAGGCGTTTGATTCTCAGTGACTTGCAGCGGCAGACGCAGCAACTGGCCTTTATAGACCACGTAGACTTTCTTCTGGCTTGCATCAACCCACATATCCGTGCTGCCAAACACGATTTGCGGCACGGTGATCACGGGCTTGAAGGAGAAGTCTTTGAGACTGTAGCGACCGATCTGCGTTTGCGGTTTTTTCTCATCGCGCACCGTCGCCCAATACTCATCGGGTTTCTCAGTGGGCTGCAGGAAACGATCGCTCAAATCTGAAAGGAGCGTGAAGTCGCCCGTGACCGGGCGCGTCGTGCCGGTTGCAGGATCGAGAAGAAAGTAATCAGGCTTGTCTGGCTCTTTAGGCTTGCTACCGGGAGGAACGTTTTCGGACTTGTCTCGTCTCACCAGGACCTTACCGAGCGACGGAAGAAAAACGACTGGAACCAGATCATTCGCCGTCGGCAAATTGACGCGAAACTCACGTCCGGTTTGCAGGTTCAGTCGAACAATGTAAGGCTTTTCATTTTCGCCGGGGTTTTCCTTCTTTAGGACCACCCACTTACCGTCACGAGTAACGATCGGATTCGAGTACGACGCTTCTTCATCCCCGACGCGGACCGGTTTGCTCCCGGCGAATTGTCTCCACAAGCCGTCAGAGTTTTTAGCGATGAGAATGGAGTCGGGAGCGAGCATTGCTGTTTCATAGCCGTAATTGCTCTCCCAATCCGCATCGTTCTCATCACCGGTAATAAACTTCAGCTCGTCGACAACTGAGTAGAAATCCGGCGCGGAGGTTACGGCGCCGAGTTGGCCGTTAGCAAAAACACGCCAAGAAAAACGCGAGTTTGTGAGTTCAACTCTGCGACGCATGAGTCGCGTTGCGAGTTCCTCGTCATCCTCGTCGTCAACTTCATAAGATGCGTCGCGTTCTTCGTCTTCTTCCTTTGTCGGCTTCCGCTCAACGGCGACACGCAGTTCGCCGGCCTGTTGCGACACGGCGTTGATCGTCAACTCGCCTGCATATAACACCTCGAGTCCTTTGATCTCATCCGCCAGTTTGTAATGAACTTTCGCACCCTCGCCAGTGCCGAATTGCGTGAAATGGTCGACCAACCCCTGCCAATCGTCGTTATATCCACCCTGATTGAAAACTCGGCGGCCTTTATCTTTCTTGAGTACGAGCAACTCGTTCGCCGGACAACTGTGATGGCACATCATCATGGTTGGACCACGATCCAGAAAATTTCCCGTCGCAAGAAAATCTTTGAGAGCGGCGACCTCTCCCTGGGGCACCGTGCGTTCGCGAACCCGCGCCGGGTCTTCGTACTCAGTGAAGACGGCCTTATCGGGATAGATGCGAAGAACGGATCTTTGGTCCGTGTAGCCGGAGACGTACGCGACAATTTCGGTTGGCCCGTTTTCTTTGAACAGTTCAGAGCGCAAGTCGTCTTCAGCTTTAACGAGAGCTTCAAAGCTGTTGTACATGTAGATCAGATTCTCACGCCAACCGGTGATGAATCCTTCATTTGGATGACGTTGCCACAGCAGTTCTCGCGCCTCACGACTGTCGTCTGCGAGCAGGTACATTTCAGCAGCCTGCGTCAACAGCGAGTCTTTATCGCGCAGGATTGGACCAATCAGTTCGACCGGCAGCTCCATCCGCGTAAGTCGCGCGCACGCAATCAACGCGATCTGGGCGGGCCGATCTTCGGAGTTCAGAATGCCCTGGGCCAGCACCGGATCGTTGAGCAACACAGCGCCGACGCCCTGTGCAGCGCCCGCAACCGATGCGAGACTTTGCAGTTCGGTGCGCAAACCTTCCTGCAGCTTGTCTCTGCGTTGAATGGCCTCGATGATAGTGGCTGAATCCGCTGAACCGTTGCCGATGCGTCTGATTATGTCGAGTTCAACCTGGTGGCCCTGCCATTGATGAGTGATTTCGAGAAGCCCGTCGGCTACTGCAGGATTTTGAGACTTGAGTTCTTCGGCGCGGGCCAACACGAGATTGATCAGCGACTCGGAAGGCGTCTCTCTGTTTTGGCCCAGGAACTTTCCGATGGTGAGCGTTACACTTAGCGGTTCTTCCTGCGGCGGGTGATAACGCATCACCTCCATACGAGATTCAGGCGAGGTGAGCTTTGCGGCGTACTCCTCGAGTGCATCGAGTTGGTCTTTCTCAGAAAGTCCGCCGGAACCCAGCAGTCCTTTAATTACTCGGTATCGAAGGCCTTCATCTTTTTCCTTCGCCAGCGCTCTCTTTAACGCCGGCACGGCACGCGCATCTCCGTATAGAGACAGCGCCGAGGCAGCGAAACCGCGTGCGTAAGCGTAGTCGGGATCCTCATTCTCCACCACCGCGATCAATCCCGGCACGCTCTCCGGAACTTTGGTTTTTTCCAGCATTTGAAGCAGACGCAGCCTTTGATTCGAGGTTTCGTTAGCCCACGCGGGATTCGTTAGCCAGGGCAACAGATACACCAGGGCCTGTTTTTGAACTTCGTCGTCTTCGAGGTCTCTAATCAGGCACGCCGCAGCCGCGCTCCGCACGTTGATGTCCTTGCTTTCAGCCAACCGTCCGATAATCGGGAACCCACTTTTTGGGATCCGACATGAACAGAGTGTCGAGCGGCGTAAAGCTTGAGTTGCCGGCTTCACCGAGATCGAGCAATGATTCGTCGTGAAAAAGGCCGAGATACCAATCGTCACGACCGGACCACTCAGATAGCGCAACGCTCTCGATAGCCACGGAGCGCGCGTATCCCGGCTGGTTGCGATCGGACGCTATCGCCTGTAACTCGCGGCGGTAGCGTTCCTCGCTGCCGATGTCCTTTTCCTCGATCGCGTGTTCGTAAAAGATCGAAAGGGCCAGCGCATGAGAGCGCGGTTGGCCCGAAGCCATCAGGCCGCGCAATAGCGGTTCGGCATTGGTCCAACTTACGTTTGCAAGTGCCCAAACTGCCTCTTCCTTATCGACGTCGCCATCGCGCTGGTTGTCTTTGGCCTTGTGCGCCATCGCGATCAACTCGTCGAGAAAGTAGGTCGAGTTGAAGAGGAGCCACTTTCTGACTTTGTCGTTCCAACTCTGATCGAACGCCTTATCGGCCTGTGCCTTATCGAAGATGTTTTTGACTTTCGTCGCCGTCGAATCCGCGTCGGGGAGGAAGTCCAGAAACGTTGTGAGCAGTTCCGGATCGGCAATACAGGCTTCGAGCAGCCGTTGTTGATGTGCGGGTGGTGGATCGCGGTCGCTGGAGGTCCAACGTGACCAGTAGGCGACGACGTCCTCGACGGACGCATTATCGGGCGGTGGATTATCCTTATTAAAGAACTCGACCGGACGGGTCTCGACTCCGACGGGTTCTAAGTCTGATCCACGAGGCGCCGGCGCAGGCATTGCGAGCAGGTATTTCAGCACTTCGTCGGAATCAATCTTCCGCGTCTGCGCGGCGGAGTTAAATGCTGGGCCACAGCAGAAGAGACCGATCAGGAGCGCGAGAACTATTCGGGACACGGCTTGTTCCTAAGTCGCAAGAGACGAGTTGTTCTTACCTGCGTCTCTTCGACGCCACGAGGTGGTAAAAAGTTCCAAAATCTGCGGGCCCTGGACCAAACGAACCTTGATTGTGACGAGCGTCATTCGGCCCACGCCGCAAAAATTGTCCAATAGGATGCACAACTTAATTATACTGTTGGCTCCACGCACTTTTGATTCCCACAAGGAGCAGTTGAATGAGGTTTGTTTGGTTGACGTTTGCGCTGGTGGGCGTTTTTGCGTTTTGGGATTTTGTTCCTGGAGACACGCGGGCATTGTCGCAGGGGCAATTGACCGTGACGGCCGTTAACCGCCTCAAGATCGCGCGAACGAGTGAGACGATCGAGTTGAAGGCAAGAGATCTTGCGGCGCTCGCTGAAAAGGACCTGAACAAGCTGCACGTGCGCGACAGTTCCGGCAAGGAGGTGCTCAGCCAATCCGTCGACACCGATTACGACGATCTTCACAAACCTGACACGCTGATCTTTCAGGCCGACTTCGCGCCGGAAGAGACGAAGACGTTCACCGTCACCGCCGGCAGTAAACGTGAATACAAGAAAGAAGACTTCCGCGCTTATGGTCGATTCGTGCGCGAACGTTTTGACGATTTCGCGTGGGAGAACGATCGCATCGCGCACCGGACGTACGGCAAAGCGCTGATGACGTGGAAAGGCGAGCCGCTTACCAGCAGCGCGATCGATATCTGGTCGAAGCGAACGTCGAAGCTTGTTATCAACGACTGGTACACGGTCGACAACTACCACACGGATACGGGTGATGGCGTCGACGCGTATTCGGCGGGACCAACGCGTGGTTGTGGTGGTAGTGGCATCTGGGCGAACAATCAGCTTTACGTTCCGACGAACTTCGTCGAATCACGAGTGTTGACGAATGGACCGATACGCGTGATGTTCGAGCTTGTTTACGAGCCGTTTGAAGTGAATGGTGTGAAGGTGTCGCAAGTGATGCGCGTGTCGCTTGATGCGGGTAGTCAGTTGAACCACTTTCAGACTACGTATCGCGCTGACAACAATGCGTTGCTGGCGGTTGCAGTCGGGCTGAAGAAAGTCAAAGACGAACGTCGCATGGACAACGCCGAACAGGGCTGGGTGACGTTCTGGCAACCGATGGAGAAAAACCTCGGCATGCAGGGGCTAGCGGTTGTGTTGAAAGCGGGCGACGTCGAAAGGCTCGACCAGGACGCGCGGAACAATCTCATCATCCTGAAGCCGAAGACGGTTTATCCCATTTCTTACTGGGCCGGTTTTGCATGGGACCGCGCTGGACACATCACTTCCGCCGAAGCGTGGAACCAATACGTCGACGACTTCTCTGACCGATTGCGCTCGCCGATTGACGTGACAATCAAGTCCTAAGACGCACAGTAAAGTTGAACAAGTCAGGAAGGGGGCAACGCCCCCGCCGTAGCTAAGCGGGGGGCGCTTGCCCCCTTCCCGACTTGTTCTCAAGTTGAAGAGTTCGAGCTACTTTATTTCTCGTCGTCGAGGTGCCAGCCGACGTTAACTAATTCATCACCTCGACGGACGAACATCTCCGTACCGCGGCCGCTTGTCGAGGTGCGTTGGCCGTCCTTCTCGGTTTCGTAAACGTAAGTCGTATAGATCAGCACCGTATTCCCGTACGCCTGGATTTCCGTTTTTGGAAACTCGAGTTTGACGAGTTTCGAGCCGCTGTCTGCGAACGCTTTTGCGCCTGCAAAGATGGCGGCACGGTTGGACCATTCTTTCATTCCCGAGTTGATTGCGATCGCTTCTTCGGGAATCAGCTTCTCCAGCATTGGGCGATCGTTGGCGAACCACGCTTTCCAAACTGCGTCGCGCTTTTCAAGAATCCGTTGCCGTACGTCAGGTGTGATGTCTCGCGGCTTTGTCGTCTGCTCGTCCTGCCACGCCGGATCGACAGCCGTGTGCGACGCCACCTGAATCCACCCACCCTTTCGTTTCGCGTAGATGTCCATGATGCGGAAACGGCGCAACGTCGTGGTCGTGTTGCCTTCGGTGCGCGTGAATTCGCCGATGAAGTTCGCGACTGCGAGTTCCGGATTGTAGAAATAGACGTCGAAGTCGTTCATCTTGTATCCGGTGCCGGGTGGATAGTAAGGGTGCGACTTCGGCGCGTTCGCCGGCTTGGGCCAATCGATACCGTTGGCCTTCATGTATTCGTCGATGCCTTTGATCGGAGTCGGGTAGCCTCCGAGCAGGCCGCGCCAATCTTCCGAGTGCGTGTCGTAGATCTTCTGTTCGTCGCCGTCGATGAAAGCCTGAAAGATGCTGCCGATGTGCGCGCGAATGGCTGCTGCATCGGCGTTGCGGTCCTGTTGGTTGACGTTCGCGAAACACACGGCGCCGAGAGCGAACGACGCGATCGAAATGAGAATCAGTTTCATGAGTGATCTTCCTCCTCACAGTTGCCCGGCAGGCGATGCCCGAACGACAACTCGTATCCATGCAGGTCGCGAACGCGATAGTCGCGCAAGCCGTAATCGCGATCGGCGATCGGTACAACGACATCGACGCCGTTGTTTTGGTGAAACTCGTAGAACGCGTTTGCGTCGTTGATGACGAAATACAGATAACAACCTTTAGGTGACGGCTCGCCGTGTTCGAGAAATATCTGCACGTGGCCCAGGTTGACGCCCGCCATCGTCGTCGGCTCGCCCCACTTGAACGCCAGCCAGAAGCCGAGCTTGTTTGTGTAAAAGTCGATGGCGGCGTCGAGGTCGCTGACGAGCAGTCCGGTGTGGTGTTGCTCGCACTCGATTTTCGGCGTTGTCATGGTGCGAATCCTACGCGCGCTGATGTCGCGCCACAATAAAGAATACGCGAGCGGTCTATGTTTGGACGCGAACGGTCGGCGCTTGTTTATTGATGTTGCGCGTGGCGAGGCGCGGGCGATACTGTGACGCGGTGCGATTCGCGCCACGTTTGCGACCCTGGATGATCGTGTCTGCCGCCTGGATTCTTCCGGCGGTGTTTGCGGCGATCAATCGCATCGTTCAGGCGCGTCTTCAGGGTTGGGAACCGGCGACCATTCGCGACGTGCTCTTCGAAGGCGGCGACTGGTTTCTCTACGCGTTGCTGACGCCGGGTGTGTTTGCGGTTTCAAAGCGCTGGCCGTTGACGCGTCCGCATCTCGTTCGACGCGCGCTGATCCACTTGCTCTTCTCGATACTGTTTTGTGTGGCATGGGCCAGTTGCGGGCAGATCCTGCGGTTGGTCCTGGCACTGATCTTTGCGCCTGAAATGGTGGGTGGAGATCAGTTCTGGCGACAGTTTGGCGTCGAGTGGTTGAGTTGGATCTTTATCACGTTGCCGTTTGGCGTTGCCGTTTATCTGTGCGTTGTCGGGATCGAGCATGCAATTCGTTACTTCATCGAGGTGCGTGAGCGTGAGGTGCAGTTGGCGCGACTCTCGGAGCAACTCGCCGGAGCTCGGTTTGCTGCGTTGCAGGCGCAGGTCAATCCGCACTTCCTTTTCAACACGTTGAATACGATTGCGGTGCTGGTGCGTGATGACGATCGTCATGGCGCAGTGCGCATCGTGGAGCACTTGAGTGAGATGTTGCGGCGGACGTTGAGCCGGCATCGCGCGAATCAGGTGTCGCTCGGGGAAGAGTTGGAGTTGGTGCGGCAGTATGTGGCGATCGAGCAGGCGCGGTTTTCGGATCGGCTGCGGCCGGAGTTTAGAGTTGCTGATGCGTTGTTGCCGGCGGTGGTTCCCAGCTTTGCGTTGCAGCACCTGGTTGAGAATGCCATCCGGCATGGGATTGCGCGCGAGCCGGATGCTGGTGTTTTGATTGTTGCTGCGCGACGTGACGGCGACGTGCTCGAGATCACTGTGACCGATGATGGTGTTGGGATCGATGCGGCTGCGCCGATACCGCCGGGTCATGGCATCGACAACACGCGTGAGCGATTGCGTGGGTTGTATGGCGAGAATGCCTCGCTGGAGGTCGTGCCGGGACCTGAAGGCGGTACAATCGCGACGCTTCGAGTGCCGTATCTTGAAAACACCGGAGAGCGTGATGAGTTCGAGTAAATGGAGCGCGTTAATTGCAGACGATGAACCGGCGGCGCGTCGCGGTGTGCGTCAACTGCTCGCGGCGTTTCCGGAGTTTGCCGTCGCGGGAGAATGCCGGAACGGTGCGGAAGTGCTCGCCGCGCTCGACGTGTCTGCGCCGGATGTCGTGTTTCTCGACATTCAGATGCCGGGGATCGACGGGTTTGAAGTGATTCGACGGCGCAGTGTGGAGCGAATGCCGGCGGTGGTGTTTCTGACCGCCTTCGATCAGTTTGCTATCAAGGCGTTTGAAGCCGAAGCGCTTGATTATTTGGTTAAGCCCGTGAGCGAAGTGCGTTTCGCCGCGACGATCAAGCGTCTTGCAAAGCGCTTATCTTCGTCACCTCGGAACGGGCGCGACGAGCGTATCGTGGTCACAACCACGCGCGGCGCCGCAGTTTTACATTTGAGCGAGATCGACTGGATCGAAGCTGCAGGAAACTACGCGCAACTCTGGATCGGTCAACGCAACTATTTCCTTCGCGAGTCGCTGCAAACACTGGAAGAGCGCGTCAGCAGACACGGCTTCGCTCGCGCTCATCGACGCGCCCTGGTTCGTCTTAGTGGTGTGAAAGAATTGGTCCGCGCGCGCTCCGGCGCCATGATTGCGATCCTCAGCAGCGGCGCCCGCATCCCCATCTCCCGCCGTCGCTCCGCCTCATTTTCGGCCGCCGTCCGCGACCTTGGGAATGAAAAATAGCCACTTTCGATAGTAAATAGCCGTTTTGGGCTATTGACATTGTGGTTAACCGCCGCGATAATCCTCCCAAGTGGGAGGGAGAAGAAGATGGAAGAAAAAGAGAAGAAGGATAAACCAAAGCCATTGTTCAGCACGCCGGACCGTCCGAAGAGGCAGCATATCTCGAAGGAGGAATTCCTTCGTAGATTGAGAACTATTGGAGAATGGAGGGAGAAACGCCTTGCGGAGTTACGAGCCAAATTACGCGCCGCAGATTCGCGTTGAGATTTATGTCCCTGTATTGGAGGACCGGGCCTATGAATACAGCCTCGAGTGGTTAATCGGGGAATTGACGCAACTGCACAGAGGTTGCACCGTCCAAGAGAATGTAAGCGGTTACTTTCTTTCACAAACCGAGCAAGTAATCGCCGATCGAATAAATGTGGTTTATAGCGATTTCGACATGGACTGGTCTGAACCAGCAGAGCGAGCGAAAGTCCTTAACTATTGCGCGATGTTGAAACAGTTCCTCAAGGAGAAGCTCTGGGAGGAAGAAGAGATTCTTGTTAGCGCCTACCCTGTTTCACACGTAAGCCAGTGAGATTCCGGTAACCCACCCGGAAACCTCCCTCTTCACAACTCTTAACAAATTTTTACTTCCATTTAACATCGCACGATCCATCAGGGCGTATTATCTCGCTTTCTAAAAAGGGGGAACTCGCGTCAGAGGCGTTGTGATGGCACAATAGTCGTCGCTCTCGAGCGCAACAAAACAGCATCGATAGTCGTAAGCCAGTCAAACCTCGACAATTAAGATTAGTCAAACTAATCAATGGGTTAACAGGGAATTATGAACCGCGAGCACAGCTTGTCTAATCGTGTGAAGAGTCTGCTGCTGATCGCAGCACTCGCAGCCGCATCGTCGGGCTGCGTAAACAAGGCGCAACAAAACTTTGAACGGCCACCAGCCCCAGTGACAGTCACTGCCGCCGTCTCGCAAGACGTGTCGAACTATCTCGACTCGCTCGGCAAAATTGTGGCCCGCGAAACCGTTTCCATTCAGCCACAAGTCTCAGGCCGCATCACCCAGATCCATTTCACCGACGGCGCTAACGTCACAAAAGGACAACGCCTTTTCACGATCGATCCGCGACCCTTCGAAGCGAACCTCAAACAGGCGCAGGCGAACCTCGCCCGCGATGGAGCGCTGAAGAAACAAGCCGAAGCAAACCTCGCACGCGAAGTCGCACGCGAAAAGTGGGGCTACGCGCAGGTTGAACGATACCGCACGCTCGTCGAGCAGGGCGTCGTCGCGAAAGAGGAGTACGAACGACTCCGCGCCGATTACGACACCTTGCGCGCCAACACCGAAGCCGCGCGTGCTGCCGTGCGCAGTGCCGACGAAACGATCAGAGTCGACAACGCTGCGATCGAAACCACGAAAGTAGAACTCAGTTACTGCTTCATTCACTCGCCGATCGACGGCCGCGCCGGTCAACGTCTCGTCGACATCGGCAACGTCGTCAACCCCGGTGGACCAGGCAACAACGAAAACAACTCGCTGCTGAAGATCGAACGACTGAATCCGATCTACGCCGACTTCACGATCTCGCAAAGCCATCTCTCCGCAGTGCAGCAGGAGATGCAGCAGGGAAGTCTTCGAACCGAAGTCCGTCTGCCCGACATGTCAAACGAACCCGTCACGGGGCAACTGACATTCGTCGACAACGCAGTGCAGAACGAAACGGGCCAGGTGACATTGCGCGCGACACTGCCGAATCCCGACCATCGCTTCTGGCCCGGCCGCTTTGTAAACGTTCGTCTCGTGTTGAGCACGACAACGGGCGCCGTTCTGGTTCCCGTGTCCGCCCCGCAGATGTCTGCGAACGGATCGTACGTTTACGTCGTCAAGCCCGACTCGACCGCCGAACAGCGCACCGTCGAACTGGGCCAACGACAGGGCGACCTGATCGTGGTCCAAAAAGGCGTCGCCGCAGGCGAACAGATCGTGACGAACGGACAACTCGGCGTCACACCCGGCGGCAAAGTACTCGTCGAACAACCGCGTGAAGCAACCACCCCGGCCGCCGCCACAAACGGATCGAAGTCATGAATCTTTCTGAGCCATTCATTCGCCGGCCAGTAATGACGGCAGTGTTGACGCTGTCTGTGGTCCTGTTCGGTCTGCTGAGTTATTTCCAACTGCCGGTCAACGATCTTCCGGCGGTGGACTACCCGGTGATCCAGGTGTCGGTTGGCTATCCCGGCGCGAGTCCCGACACGATCGCCAACAACATCGCCACGCCACTCGAGCGCCAGTTCATGCAGATCAACGGCCTCGAAGTGGTGACGTCGCAAAGCACGCAGGGCGTCGTGACTTTCACGCTTCAGTTCTCGCTCGACAAGAACATCGACGCCGCCGCGACCGACGTTCAGACTGCGATCTCGCAAGCGACCGGCAGTTTGCCCGCGGATCTTCCTTCGCCGCCGACGTACTCGAAGACGAACCCGAACGATCAACCGATCATGTACCTGGCGATGGTCAGCGACTCGGTCACGCCGGGCCAGCTTTACGACTACGCCAGCACAAACGTGGGCCAGCGCCTCAGCATCCTGCCCGGCGTGTCGCAGGTGAACGTCTACGGGACGAAGTCGGCGATTCGCATCAAGGCGAATCCGGCGGCGATGTGGGCGCGCGGCATTTCGATCGACGATCTCGGCAATGCGATCAGGAACGGAACGAGCTACACCGGCGCGGGTCAGTTGGACAGTTCGTCCGGCACGTCAGTGTTGCGGCCGCAGGGTCAACTCGAGAGCGCCGAACAGTACGGCAACCTCATAGTCGGCGGCACGAGCGGCTCGCCGATTTATCTGCGCGACGTTGCGACCGTAAAAGAGTCAGTGCAGGACGAGCGCGTGAACATGCGCTTCTGGGTGCGCGGCCGAACGATTCCATCGGCAACGGTGATCGTCGCGGTGAATCGACGCGCCGGCGCCAACGCTGTCGAAGTGGCGAAGTCGATTTACGGCGTGCTGCCGCAGGTGAGTAACGAACTGCCGGGTTCGATCTTCATCACGCCGATTTACGATCGTTCGCAAAGCATCGTCCACTCCGTCGCCGACGTGCAGATGACGCTGATCATCGCGTTCGTGCTGGTCGTGATCGTGATCTTCGCGTTCCTCGGCCGTGTCACAGACACGCTGATTCCCGTTGTCGCGCTGCCGTTGTCGTTGCTCATCACGTTCATCGCGATGCGCGGGCTCGGCTACAGTCTCGACAACCTTTCGCTGATGGCGCTCACGCTGGCGATCGGATTTCTTGTCGACGACGCGATCGTATTTCTCGAAAACACGGTGCGGCGAATGGAACGCGGCGAGGCGCCGTTTGAAGCGTCGATCAACAGCGCGAAGGAAATCAGTTTCACGATCATGTCGATGACGATTTCGCTCGCGGCTGTGTTCATCCCGCTGGTGTTCATGACCGGCCTGGTCGGACGAATCTTCCGCGAGTTTGCGATCACGATCGTGATTGCGATTCTCGCGTCCGGCTTAGTTTCGCTAACGCTGACGCCGCTGATGTGCGCGCGACTGCTGAAGGACCGCGGCCACGGCTCGAAGCAGAACTGGGTCGAGCGAATTATTGGCAGTATCGAGAAACGCGTGCTGGCGGTGTACGGAAAGTCGCTGTGGTGGTGGTTACTGCGCGAGCGTTGGATCTCGCCGGTGATCTGGGCCATCTGTCTGGCCGGAACGATCTGGCTGTTTATGATCGTGCCGAAGACGTTTCTGCCGCCGGGAGACAGCGGCGTGATCTTCGGCGCGTTTATCGCGCGCGAAGGATCGTCGCCGGAGCAGATGCGCGAGTATCAGGATCGCGTTGACCAGATTTTGCACCAGGATCCGAACGTCGTGACCGACTTCACGATGACGGGCGCGACCGGTTTTCTCGCGTCGAACCAGGGCATCACGTTTACGTTCATCGGCCCGCCGGAAGGGCGAAAGCCGATCGCGGAAGTGACGGGCGAGATGATGGGCAAGCTCAACACGATTCCCGGCGTCATGTCGTTTCTGCGGCCGTTTCCGGTGCTCGAAATCAGCACGGGTGTGACGAATCAACAACCAGGGCCAGTATGCGTTTACGGTGTCGGGCGCGAATCCGGCCGAAGTGTACGACGTGGGCCAGAAACTGATGGCGAAGCTGATGACGTACGACGGCTTCCTGTCAGTCTCGTCAGACTTCTACAACAACACGCCGAACCTGGACATCGATATCCGTCGCGATCAGGCGAAGACGTACGGCGTCTCCGAAGCGCGCATTCTGAACCTGCTGCGCAACGCTTACTCGCAGAACTATCTCTACCTGATCAAGAAGCCGGAAGATCAGTACCAGGTCATTCTCGAAATGGACGACTCGGTGCGCCAGAAACCGGAAGACCTGTCGCTGCTGTACATCAAGTCAGACGACGGTCGAAATCTCGTGCCGCTGAACGAGCTCGTCACGTGGAAGACGACGCTTGGTCCACAAGTCGTGAACCACCTGAACCAGTTCACCAGCATGACGCTCTTTTTCAACCTGAAACCCGGCGTGGCGCTTGGCGATGCGACGAACTTCATTCAGTCCGCGGCGGCGGAGATCGTGCCGCCGCGGCGTGCGCGGAGAGTTGCAGGGCGAGGCGCAAACGTTTAACCGGACAGTCACGAGCCTGACGATCCTGATGGGACTCGCGGTGTTCGTGATGTACGTGATCCTCGCGATACTTTACGAGAGTTACGTGCATCCGTTGACGGTGCTGTCGACGCTGCCGACGGCGTTGGTCGGTGGGCTGTTGACGCTTGTCGTGTTCGGAATGGAAGCCTCGCTTTATGCGTTTGTCGGCATGTTCATGTTGATGGGCATCGTGAAGAAGAACGGCATCATGATCGTCGACTTCGCGCGCCAGCGAGTGGAGCACGGCGAGTCGGCGGTGCAGGCGATTCACGACGCGAGCATGGACCGCTTTCGTCCGATTCTGATGACGACGCTCGCGGCGGTGTTTGGCGCGGTGCCGATCGCGTTGGGTTACGGAGCTGACGGATCGTCGCGGCAGCCGCTGGGTCTGGTTGTCGTCGGTGGATTGATCGTCTCGCAGTTCATCACGCTGTACATCACGCCGGTGATCTACCTGTATCTCGAAGAGTTTCAGGAGAAGGTGTTGGACCGCACGTCGTTCTTCCGCTCGCGACGTTCAAAGCCAAGGCCGATTAGCGAGCCGCCGGCCGAGCCTGAGTCGGTGTCGTCATAGATTTTTGACACGCGATTCGAGGTCGCGTGTGATCTCGTCGGCTGTTTGTCCGGCTTGGAATTGGACCGGGTCACCGAACGTAACCGAGACGGTTCCGGGCCGGACGAAAAACTGGCGCCGCTGTTTCAGTTCGTATAGACCATCGAGTTTGATTGGAATGATTGGCACGTTGAGTTGCGACGCCAGCAGTCCAATTCCGCTGCGGAACGGTTGCATCTTTCCATCCGTGGTTTCGTGTCCTTCCGGAAAAATCATCACACTGAAACCTCGATCAATCGCTTCGCCGGCGTAAGCAAAACTCTTGCGAAAACCGCTTTGTCTCGGCAGTGGGAAGACGTTGAATAGGGCCGCGCCGAGTGCGTAGTGAAGTTTTTTCGCCGAGCGCCATTCACGAAGCAACTCGCCTGACATCGCGATCGCTACACGCAAGCGCAAGCCGAAGGGCAATGCGGATAAGATCAGTGCGGCGTCGACGTCGGTCACGTGGTTCGAAATCAGCAGCGCCGGACCTTTGAAGCCGCGCAATCGTTCGAGGCCGTTCACACGAACCCAACACATGATCAACGTCAGCGGAAACAGAAACACGTGATAGACCACGGGGCGAATCCACGTTATCGGGAAGCGCATGGCCCACGCCGGGTACGGGTAAGCAACCGCCTCCGACTTGCCTTCGCGCACGAGCCGTTCGAGATCTTCGATCGTCGTCGCTTCCGTGAATGCGGCTTCGTCGAGTTCGATCTGGTAACGATCTTCCAGTGAGCTCAACAGCTCGACGCGGCCGAGGGAATCGAGGTTCGAGATCGACGGAAGAAACATCGAAGGCGACGGACGGGCAACGTTTTCGGCGATTTGGGTCTTCATGATCTTCCGTGTGCCGATCGTGCGCGGAAAATCGGGTTCGGGCCATGTGGTCCAGTGACGGATACGCTGAAACTCGGCAAGCGACTCGTTTGCGCGCGCGACTGCGGCATCAAGATCGGCGCTCGCATCATTTGGAATCAGCACCGCCATCGCTTCCGTTTCGGCCAGCGGGATCACCGCGCTCGCTTTGATCTCGGGTTGACGATCGAGCACCGCTTCGAGATCTGACGGATAGATTTTCATGCCGGCCGCGGTGACGATCGTGTCTTTGCTGCGGCCACGAAAAAAGATGTGACCGTTTGGTCCGAGCTCGCCGATGTCGCCGGTATGGACCCATCCGTCAGCGTCTGCGATTGGTTTCACGTGGTCATTCCAGTAACCCGGCGAGACGCTGTCGCCACGCACGAGAATCTCGCCGTTCTCGTTGAGCTTCAGTTCCTGCCCGCGTACCGGCTTTCCAATCGAACCATGCACGAGACGAAAGGGATGTGACACCGACGTAAGCGAAGCCGTTTCGGTCATGCCGTAGCCTTGAATGACGGCGTAACCGAGTCGACGCCAGAAGGTCTCGGCGTCTTCTTCCAGCGTTGCGCCGCCGCTGATGAACGCCCACAGCCGCCAGCCGAAGCTGCGATGAATGCGCCGGAAGGTCCACCAGTTGCGCAGCGAAATGACGGTGTTCGGCGGCCTCAAGATCGCGCGCGAGATCTCCGTAATCACTCAGGATCTTTTCGCGTAGCGTTTCCAGCACGCGCGGCACTGTGACGATGGCGTTGATGCGGTGCTTGCGCGAGACGTCGATGATCTCAGAAGGCTTGAACGACTCCAAAAAGTGAACTTCGCCGCGCACGATCTGCGGAACGAAGATCCCCATCAACTGTCCGAACACGTGACTCAGCGGCAGCAAACAGAGAAAGCGGAGCGGATGGACCAGCCGTTCCCACTTTGCATAGTTCTTGAATTCTTTTTCGATCGGCGTGAGGTTCGCGAGCAAGTTTCGATGCGTCAGACAGACGCCTTTCGGCTCGGCTGTTGTTCCGGATGTGAAAACGATCTCGACCAGATCGTCCGGCTTAACCTCAACCGGCGCGTAGCGCTCAGCGGAATGCTTTCCGACGATCTCGACGAACTCCCTGAACAACAGCGTCGGAATTAGTATCTGCGGTTGACGTTCGTCCGCAAGCAACAGCTTCGCCGAAACCTGTTGCTGAACTCTCGCCGCAAAATCCGGCGCCGACTTCAGATCGAGTGGAACGACCACCACGCCGCGCAACAGACAACCAAAGAACGCCGCAATCCATTCGGCGCTGTTCTCGCCCCAGAACAACACTCGATCGCCGTGCGAGATCCCGCGCGCTTCGAGCTCGCGTGCGAACTGAAATGCCCGCCTTGCAATCTCCTGCGACGACCACGTCACGAGCCGCAACCCGCGTCTGCGCACGACCGCCGCGTCTCCGCCACGCGCCAAACAGTCGTCAAGAAAACTGAGTAACGTCTCCCGCATGGCTCGCTTATAACTCAACTGCTCAGTCGCGCTCCACCACGGTTGTTACACAAAAAGAATTGGAATGTGAGGTCGCCCGTTTGGGTGGATCGGCATTTTCTCCAGTCGCGATCCTTGCCGGACCGACGACTGGAGCTTGCTTCATGCAGCAAAACTACCGCGGCTGCTCGCTTTCAATCCTCAGCTCATTCTTGACGCTGAACAGACCCGGAACACTGCGGGCTCGAATATTGGCGAGATTCGCGTCACCACGATTCGCAACCACACCTTTCAACGTCGCGTGCCCGCGATTGACGATCAGGTGAATCGACGGCACCGCCTGATGTGCATAACGAAACAGCGGTGAGTTAAAGCCGTAAATCTGACGATAGAGAGCTCGCCGTAAACGATCGTCATTCGGAGAAAGCGGTAACGTTTCAATTTGATTGACGACGTTCGTCACACCGTCGATCTCTTTGACCCGGCCCTCCGCGTCCGACTTCGTAGTGGGCCTAACCGCCTGGCCCCTCAACACGACCGTGCCGTTTGGTTGCACTTCATACTCCAGCCAGTCGAACACGCCGTAATACGGCAGCGTCACAAGCTCGTGCCGGACCTCGCGAATGATGCGAGGATTAGTCTGGGCTCCGGCGGATGGCGCCTGTGCGAACACTCCAAGAGTAATTACTCCAACAAAAAGCGCTTTCAGTACGGTTCCGCGCATAATTTCTCAACCTCCACGTCCTATTAGATGAAGGAATAAGATTGCGTGTGTGTTGGTATTTGTTTCCTATTTTGTGAACACAAACAAAAACGCCGGCGATTTGCGAGATCGCCGGCGCTTTGTTTATGGCTGCGAGATTCTTTAGCCGGCCGATTGGTGGATCCGTTGCGGCCGCGGGCTGCGTGTCGTTGACGTGGATCGTGTTTGTGTCTGACGAAACGAAGTAATGGTTCCTGCCGGTTGCGCCCACACCGTCAGCCACCTGTGGATCGGCATTAATGGTGTAACCCGCCTGCGAGTTCGTGGCTTTCGGAATCACTTTCATCGTGTAAGTGTATCCGTCGAAGGTTGGGGTCGCGCCGTCGAAACGAGCGTCGAGGAGGTTTTCCTTTCTCATCTCCTCAAACGTTCCGAACGCGTTGCGCTGGTGCGAGTTGAAATAAAGCATCTGTTGCTCGGCGATTGTGCGGAGCGTCTTGATGGCGGCCGCTTCGTTTGCCGCTCTCATGGCCGCTTTGTATCCGGTTACGCCGACGGCGATAAGGATGCCGATGATGGCGATAACGATCATCAACTCGATCAACGAGAAGCCGCGCTGGTTTTTCTGTCTCTTCTGTAGGGGTTCCATAAAGCCTCCTCGGGCAACTTACACGAAGCGCTAATCTGCGGGTTCCGCTTTTTGCTTCCGCGAGCGCGCGTCTGCCCGTTTCTCAAACGGGCCTTAGTCTACTACATGAACGTCCGCAGGTCACAACGCCACATGGATTGCTTAGACCGTAGCCAACTTTTCCGTGCGAGGCGTGCTCCAAGCATGTAGAATGCAGCCAATTTGATGCGAAACCTCGAAACAGTCGAATCCGGACAACTAACGAGCGCCAGGGCAGCCGAACAGATTGAGCGGTTGCAGCAGGCGGTCGAAACTGTCATCAAAGGGAAACCGGAAGCCATTCGGCTCGCCATCGTCACGTTGATTGCGGGCGGCCATTTGCTGGTCGAGGACGTTCCCGGCGTCGGCAAAACCACGCTGGCCCACGCCTTGGCACGCGCGCTTCATTGCAGTTTTCAACGCATCCAGTTCACGTCTGATTTGTTGCCGTCAGATGTAATTGGGCTGTCTGTTTACAACCAGCACAGCGGTCTTTTCGAATGGAAACCGGGTCCGGTATTCGCCAACGTCGTACTGGCCGACGAGATCAATCGCACGACTCCGAAGACGCAGTCTGCGTTGCTCGAAGCAATGGCCGAACGGCATGTGACGGTCGAAGGCTCGACGCATCCTTTGCCTGCGCCGTTCATCGTCCTCGCGACTCAGAATCCGATCGAGCATCACGGGACCTATCCGTTGCCCGAGTCGCAACTGGATCGCTTCATGTTGCGTTTGCGGATCGGGTATCCCGCGCCGGCTGATGAAGAACGAATTCTGCGCGATCGCGAGTATGCGGATCCGCTCGACGATTTAGAACCGGTGATGGGTGCGCACGAAGTCGTTGAACTTCAACGCGCCGTTGCCGGAGTTTCAGTTGACGACGCGCTGGTGCAATACCTGATGCGCATCGTGGCTGCGACGCGTGCATCTGAGATGCTCGACCTCGGCGTCAGCCCTCGCGGAACGTTGTCGCTGTTTCGCGCCTCGCAGGCGTTGGCGCTCGGAGAAGAACGCACCTACTGCATCCCGGACGATATCAAGCGTCTCGTAGTCCCCGTTTTTGCACACCGCATCGCGGTCAGTTCGCGGTTCTCGTCTTCGCTTCGTCGCAGTGAGGAAGCTGAGGCAGTGCTGAATGAAATTCTGAAGACTGTCAGCGTCCCGCTGTGAGACTTTCCGATCTCTTTCCCGAAAAGTCCTCGTTACTCCGCGTTGTGTTTGGCACCGTGCTGGTCCTCGCCGGACTCGCCGCTGCACTCGTCACAGTGATGGCGCGCCGGCAAAACGACGCCGCAATCGCCGGCGCCGCTGCAATCTTTTCACTCCTGATCGCTCTGCTGCTCACGATCTTTATCGTGCCGCCGCTGGCCCGATCGGCGAAGGTCGAAGTCGCTAATCTCGATTTTCCGTTTGAGCCGACGAGTGGCGGCGGCGTGTTCATCGTGATCATCGTCGTCGTTGGGTTTGCTGCGTGGAACACAGGTAACAATCTGCTGTTTCTCGTGTTCTCGTTGCTGGTGTCGACGTTGTTTGTCGGCTGGATCGCAGCGCGTGCTTCGTTGCGGGACCTGACTGTTTCGGCGCGATTTCCGGACCACATCTTTGCAGCAGAACCGGCGCCGGTGATCGTCACTTTGCGAAACACGAAGCGAGTGTTGCCGTCGTTTTCGATACTCGTCGAGGCGCGTGGTCCAACCGGCGAGGTGATCAAGCGCCGGAAGAGATATGCGAAACGGTTGTTGGCGTATTTCAGTTATGTGCCACATCGTGCGGCGGCTGAGCAGCGCGTCGAACAGTTGTTTCCGCGACGCGGGCATGTGCTGATCGATGGGTTTGAGTTGTCGACACGATTTCCGTTTGGTTTTTTTCGACGGCGGCGTCGCTTGCGTGCGCGCAACGTGGACATCATCGTGTATCCGAAGCCGGAAGTGATCAGCGACGAGCTGCACCTGTTGCCGATGTATGCGGGCCGGATTCCGTCGTTGCGTCGCGGCGCGGGACACGATCTGTTCTCGATGCGCGACTATCAACCGCAGGACGATCTGCGGTACATCGACTGGAAAGCTACGGCGAGATCGCGCCGGTTGACGGTGCGCGAGTTTACGTCGGAGGATGAACGACGCATCACGATCATGCTCGACACGCGTTTGCCGCCGGCGCCGGATGATGAGATGAAGGAGCGTTTTGAACGTGGTGTGGTCCAGTCGGCGTCGTTGCTCAAGCATTTCATCGACGAGCGCGCGGAAGTGAGATTGGTGCTCGGTGAAGAGGCTGGGCCATTTGGTTCAGGCATGGAACAGCTTTATCGGTGTTTGCGGCGACTGGCTTTAGTGGCGCCTTCTGCCGATGGTGAGTCGAACGCAGATGAGTTCGAGATCGCCGGCCGCGACGTTGTGGAACACGACTATGCGATTTTGCTCACTGCGGCCGCGCCCGGATCGATCCCGGCGAACGTTTGGCGCACCAGCCATGTGATCTACTTGTGATCTGAATGCAACCTGCAACTCGCGGTTACTCACAATCCACGATCTTGTTAATCGGAGTGTGCTTCGTTTTCTCCGGCGCGACCGGTCTTATTTACGAAGTGCTCTGGGCTCGCATGCTTGGACTCGTGTTCGGGGCGACGACGCTTGCCGTGAGCACGGTGCTGGCGGCGTTTATGGGCGGGCTGGCGCTTGGCAGCGCGGTGGCGGGAAAGTTGGCCCATCGCATTCGGAAGCCGCTGAGTATTTACGGTTGGATGGAGATCGGGATCGCGGTTTATGCGTTGCTGGTGCCGTTTCTGTTTCGCTGGGTCGACAATCTTTACGCGCTCATCTGGCAACAGTTTCAGCCCGGGTTCTTCACGTTTAGTTTGTGGCGGTTCGCGTTGTCGTGTCTGATGTTGCTGGTGCCGACGACGCTGATGGGCGCGACGCTGCCGGTGCTTTCGGCGGCGCTCGCGCGACATGGATCGACGGCGGTGACGCGATTGTATGCATGCAATCTGGTTGGCGCGATCGTCGGGACGTTGGCGGCGGGGTTTGTGTTGCTGCCGGCGTTTGGTGTTCGTACGACGATCATCATTGCGGCGGCGATAAACGTCATCGTCGGAGTAATTGCGATACGTTTACAGAGCGATCCGATCGCGCCGTCCTCGGCTGAACCGGTGGTGGTCGACACGGATAAAAACCGATTCTGGTACTTCGCTGCGCTCGCTTCAGGATTCGTGACGATCGGCACGCAGGTGTCGTGGACGCGCATTCTGACGATGGTGATCGGTTCGAGCACTTACGCGTTCAGCATCGTCGTTGCGTTGTTTCTGATCGGACTTGCCGGCGGCGCGTGGTTCATCGGGCGAAAGGATCGTTCGGCTAAATTGCGCGGGACGCTGATCGTGGTCGAGATAGTTACCGCCGTCAGTTTGTACGCGAGTTTGTTTGTCGTGAACTGGTTGCCGTGGTTGCTGATCAATCTCGGAATGAACCTCCGCATTTCGTCGTGGACGGGGTTGCTCGGTTTGCAGATTTTGTCGGCGATGTTGCTGGTGCTCGTTCCGGCGTTGTTGATGGGAATGGTTATGCCGCTGGTACTCACGTGGGCCGCTGGAGATCCGGCGCGGGCCGTGGCGCGTGTTGGACGTGCGTATGCCATCAACACGATCGGCGCGATTGCGGGCGCGTTTTTGACCGGGTTTGTGCTGATTCCGAAGACGAGTACGAAGTTTGCACTGGTGCTTTCGGCTGCCGTTTGTGTTGTGGTTGCGGGTGTTGCGTATCGACCGTCCGCTACCGGCAGCGATCCGGCGTTAAAGCGGAGTCTGGCGATTGGAGCGATTCCGATCGTCGTGCTGATTCTGATTGTGCTCACGCCGCGCATGAACCTCGTGGATCTTTCGGTGGGTGCGTACGACAGTCTGGTTCGCATACTGGCGCAAACACGCGAGGGAACTGCGTCGCAAAACAACGAGCAATCGGCCGCGTCGGGTGTTCATCAACTGTTGATGTACGAAGAAGGTCCGACGGCGACGGTTTCGGTGCGCAAGGACGACGAGACGATCTCGATGGCTATCAACGGCAGGACCAACGCGTCGGACAGTATGTTTGACATGCCGACGCAAGTGATGTTGGGCCAGCTTCCGCTGTTTGTCGCACCGCGACTCGAGAAGGGATTGATTATCGGGTTTGCGACGGGAATCACCGTGGGATCGATGCTGCAATCGCCGATAGAGTCGGTGACGTGTATCGAGCTCGAGCCCGGGACGGTCAACGGGTCGAGGTTTTTTGAACATGTAAATAACCTGCCGCTGAACGATCCGCGGGCGCGATTGATTATCGACGATGCGAGGACGTATCTGCGTGTTACGCCGGAGCGTTACGACATCATCGTCAGCGAGCCGAGTCATCCGTGGGTGCCGGGCGTTGCGAACCTTTTCACGCAGGAGTTTTTCGAGCTCGGAAAGGAAAAGTTAAGCGATCAGGGAGTGTTTGTGCAGTGGGTGCAGATCTACCAGTTGTCGACGGAGAGCTTGCGTTCCGTGCTGGCGACGTACCAGAAGGTATTTCCGCATGTGTTGATGTTTCGTGTTGGTGGGTTGAATAAGGGGAAGGACCTGCTGCTGTTCGGCAGTAACCAGCCGCTGAATCTCGATCGGTTGCAGCAGCGATTAGGAGACCCGCGAGTGCAAAAAGAACTCGCGCGTGTGAATCTCGCCAGCGAGGCAGACGTGCGATCGTGGTTTGTATGCGACGAGACGAAGTTGGGACCGGCAGTTGCGGGCGCGAAGATCAATACTGACGACAACATGCATATCGAAACGACCGTGCCGCGTGAGGCGTTTCGTCCGTTGATGCAGTCGAATGCGCAGTGGATCGAGGCGCTCGCTATGCCTCCTAATTGAATAAGATTTCAGCGGCTGCTTCACCACTGCGAATACAATCCGGGATCCCCGCACCTCGATACGCGTTTCCCGCAAGCGTTAACCCAGACAACCCCGCGAGTTCATTTTCTATAGACCGCACGCGATCGAGATGCCCCACCTCATACTGCGGCATCGATTGTTCCCACTTCGCCACCTCCGTAAACAACGGACTCCGATCGATATTCAACAACTCACGCAGGTCGGCTTCGATCCGTGTTACCAGTTCGGACTCGTCGAGGGCGAACACTTCCGGCTGCAGCGCGCCTCCGGCAAACGCACGCAACAACACATGATCATCCGGCGCACGCTGATTGAACTTCACGTTGCTGAACGTACACGCGATCAGTGATCGCTTCTCGATGTACGGCACGACGAAACCGAAGCCATTTAACGGATGTTTGATTGCTGCACGGGGATACGCGAAGTTGATCGTCGCGGTGGAAGCGTATTTGATGGCGTTGAGTTGCGATGCGAGCCGCGAATTGACGTTTTCGAGAAGCCGGGCCGCCGTGTAAGCCGGGACCGCAAGACATACGGCGTCGGCTTCGAGAGTTAATCCGGATTCGCTTTGTATTAACCAGGTTCCGGACTCGAAGCCGATGTTTTTGATCCGTGTCTTCAATCGAACGTTCGAGATCACGTCCGCCAGCGCATCTACGAGAACTTCCATTCCGCGATCGAACGATAGAAACAAGCTGTATCGCGCGCCGCTCGTTCCGGCCTTTTGACCTTGTCGCATCATCGCCAGTATCAAGCTGCGATGGTCGCGTTCCATGTCGAGGAAGCGAGGCAGTGTTGCGCGCAGACTCAGCGTTTCGGGATCAGCCGTATATATGCCCCCGACCATCGGCTGGGCCATGCGTTCGAGCGCCTCACGGCCCAGGCGTCGACGCACAAAACTCGCAAGCGATTCGTCTTCTTTTCCGTTCTCGCGTGGCAAAACTAAATCGGCCGCCATTCGCAACTTGCCGGACAGGCTAAAGATGTCGGTGGTAATGAAAGGCCACACACGAGAGGGCGCGAGCAGTTGGAAACCTTCGGGAACTGGACGCAGCCGGCCGTTTCGCACGATGAAACTGCGGCGATACTGTTCGTTGGTCTCGATCAGGCGTGATTCGAGACCGAGTCGCTTCGCAAGCGAAACCGCTTCAGGTTTTTCCGAGATGAATGAATCCGGACCGCGTTCGAGAAGGAACCCGTCGCGGTGTCGAGTCTCGAGCGTTCCACCCAGCCGCCCGCTCGCTTCGAGCAATGTGATTTGCGTTTGTGGAAGACCGAGTTCGACGAGTCGATGCGCTGCGGCCAACCCCGAGATACCGCCGCCAACAATCACAACACGTTTCGCGGGCATTGCTTAACCTGGAAGACAGCAATCATCGGGGCAGATGGCGTGGGCCACACCGCGTGAGCCGAGGAAACGCGGGGCCGCGTTATCGACACGCTCGAGGATCAGCTCGCGGATCATCTTGACGAACGACGGGTGCGTGCCGGCCGTCGCCGCGCGGACAAGCTTCATATCCAACTCGACAGCGACGCGCTGCGCCTCGACGTCGAGATCGTAAACGACTTCCATGTGATCCGAAACAAAACCGATCGGCGCGACCACGACACTCCTCACACCACACGCGTGCAGCTCTTTGACGTGATCGCAAATGTCGGGACCGAGCCACGGTTGCGACGGCGATCCGCTTCGGCTTTGATAAACAACTTTCCAATTCTCAACTCCGAGCGTCTCAGCAATCAGCCGCGCGGTTTCTTCGAGTTGTGCCGCGTAGTCACATTTTGAAGCCATCGTCTCCGGAATGCTGTGCGCTGTGAAAGCTAAATGCTCCACCTCACCACCGATCTGCGACAACGCCTCGCGAATGCGATCGACGTTCGCTTCGATAAACAACGGATGATTGTAAAACGCACGCAGCTTCTCGATCTGCGGAGCCCCTGGTCCAACCTCAGCCTGCGCATCCGCAATGTTCTGACGATACTGCCGGCAACTCGAAAACGAACTGTACGCCGACGTCACAAACGCAAGCGCATTCTTCACTCCATCCGCCGCCATTTCCCGCAACGTCTCAGTCAACATCGGATGCCAGTTGCGATTGCCCCAGTAAATCGGAAGCTCCGGCCCATTCGCTCGCAACTCTTCTTTCAACGCCGCAATCAGGTTCCGATTTTGCTGGTTGATCGGACTGACGCCGCCAAACATCTCGTAATGATGCGCAACCCCAAGCAGACGCTCACGCGGCACGTTACGTCCGCGCACGACGTTCTCCAGAAAGGGCATCACATCCTCCATCCCTTCCGGCCCGCCAAACGACACGATTAGTAACGCATCGTACTTCATCCCTGGCTCATCTCGTGGACCATCTCAACCAACGCGATCACATTCTCAACCGGCGTCTCCGGCAGGATCCCATGACCGAGATTGAATACATGCCCCGGCCGTCCACCGGCCTGATCCAAAATTCGCTTCGCCAGCGAACGCAGCGTCTCCGTCCCGGCAAACAACGCAACCGGATCCAGATTCCCCATCACCCCAACATCATGTCCAACCCGCTGCCACGCCTCATCCAGCCGCACGCGCCAGTCGAGCCCGATCACATCGCCGCCGGCTTCTCGCATAAGCTCGAGCAACGCACCTGTCCCCGTCCCAAAATGAATAACCGGCGCGCCCGGCTTCACACCTTCAATCACAGCTCGCGAATGCGGCAACACAAACTCCCGGTAATCATCAGGACTCAAACACCCGACCCACGAATCAAACAACTGCACCGCCTGTGCACCCGCATCGACCTGCGCATTCAAGTACTTCACCAGCGCCCGCGTAATCAGCGACATCATCTCGTGCCACGCGCCGGCGTCGTCGTACATCAACTTCTTCGTATTTACATAATTCTTCGACCCGCCACCTTCGATCATGTACGACGCAAGAGTGAACGGAGCGCCGCAAAACCCGATCAACGGAACGTGGGGTTTCAACTCACGACGCGTCAACGCGATCGCTTCATAAACAAAGCTCAACGAAGCAGCGTCTTCGACCTCCCGCAGCCGCTTCACATCGCCCGCGCTCCTGACCGGATTGTGAATCACCGGTCCTTCGCCTTCGGCAAACTCCAGCTCGATCCCCATCGGCTCCAGGATCAGCAGGATGTCCGCGAAGATGATCGCCGCATCGACTGCCAGCCGCTCAGCCGCCGTAACCGTCACCTCCGCGGCCAGCGACGGCGTCTTACACAACTCCAGGAAAGTCGTGCGCGCGCGCACCTCCCGATACTCGCGCATATACCGCCCCGCCTGTCGCATCAGCCAGATCGGCGTATACGGTACGGCCTCACGCCGGCACGCCTTCATAAACACACTGTTTTCTAGTGATTGAGTCAAGGGACGCCGATTATATATCGAGGGAACTTAATCGCGAACTTTCCGTCTAAAGCTTACGTTCAACGCAACGTCGCGCCCCTACGAGACACATACTATCGATTTACCGCTCATCTGTAACAGGAAGACGTTTTTCAATCTTGGTGCAAAACAGCGTTAGGTACTACAATGCGTGCCCGAACGCTGCAGCAAAGTCCGTACTGACAAAGTTGTCACAAGTCAGTAACTTGCGGTGTTTGCACTGTTGAGAGAGCGGTGATTGATGAACGGACAAGCTAGAGCTTTGATCGAGTCCATGCCTAACGACATCGGGACTGAGGCGGTTGCTCCGCTCAGTTTCGACGAAGCGTTTACCCTCCATCACCGCGCCGTTTTTAGAACGGCAAGGGCGGTCGTTCGCGACTCAGCCCTCGCCGAAGACGTGACGCAGGAAGTATTTCTGAGACTGTATCGCAACCTCAATGCTACCCCGGGCGAGGATCTGCTCAGGGCGTGGCTTTTGCGTGTGACGCTCAACGTCGCGCGAAACACCTTGCGGGGGCAAAGCCGCTCGATGGTTCGCGACAATGAGTATCACAGGACGACGACGGACGACGGCTCCGTTGCGGCTGAAGCACCGGCTGAAGACTACGAACGCCGCATGGCGATCGAAGAAGCACGCCGGGCTTTGGACAAAATCAAGGAGCCGATGAGAAGTTGCCTGTTGCTCAAACAACAGGGCCTCTCATATCGCGAGATCGCCACCAGTTTGTCGCTCAAAGAGACGAACATCGGCAGTTTGGTGGCTCGCGGCCGGAAGGAGTTTGCGAGGGTGTACGGTAAGATCGGAGGCAGACGATGATAAGGTGTTTGGACGAGGCAACGCTGCAATGCTATTTCGACGGCGAGCTTTCCCCGCAATTGATGGAGAGAGCGTCTTCGCATTTAGCTTCATGCGTGACGTGTGCGGCGGCGGCACGAGAGCTGGCTGAAGAAGCTGCGCTCTTGAGCTCCGCGCTGGAGTCAGAATTTGAAGTAAGTGTCCCAACACAAGCGCTGCGTGAGCGTATCGACGCGGCCGTCCTCGGCGAGCGTGTCGCCAAATCCGGACGTACCGAAAAACTCGGCCTTTTTGCCTCCCTTGCGAACGTCTTCAGTTTCAACTCTCCACGTAATCTCGGATATGCGAGCCTGGTTGTCGTCCTTGCTTTTGCAGCAGTAATCGGAGTCGTGAAGTTCAAGCAGGCTGGAGTTACGCCACAAATCGCGAATAACAACGAAACGATTCAGGCGCCTCCACCTTCAAATTCTGATAACACAAGCACAGTGGCCTCTAATCAAGGCACTGAAGTTGTCGTTCGGGACGTGCGTCCGGCGGTGCCGGTCATTCAAAAAGCTTCTTTTAATTCTTCCCGGCCTGTCGCTCCCAAAGTTATCCCAGCAAAAGACACCGTACATCTCCTCCCAGGCGAACGCTCCTACTTGAAAGCCATCGCGCGACTCGATACGACAATCAAGTCGAACAAGAACGCCATGCGACCGTCGTTGCAAGTTGAATACGAGCGCAACCTCGCGGTTGTCGATCGCGCTATTGCCGCCACGCGCAATGCAGCGAAGAGCAACCCAAACGATGCTGACGCGGCCGATTTCATGTTTGCTGCCTATCAAAGCAAGGTCGATCTGCTCAACACGATCGCCGATGCCCGTCTGAGTGGAGGTCGGTCTCACTGAAAGGCCCGGTCCTAAGTTGACAATGAAGTTGTTGGTAATTTCGGCGTTGGCCGGCCTTATCTTCTCCCTCGCAGGTACGACCCCCGCACACGAAGCAAAAACAGAACCCCAACCGAGTGCAAAACCGGGTGAAAAGATCGAACGGTCGATCCCTGTCAGCCCGGAGCTGACCGTAACTTTATGTGTGGCTTCCGGGACGTTGAGAGTCCGCGGCTGGGAAAAGAATGAACTCCGCGTCACGTCAACCGACGCCGGTCAAATCGAACTTCGTCGTCTCGATAAAGTTAAAGTTAAAGATGCTTCGACACCCGCGTGGCGCATCGACGTCATGGTCTCGGACTCCAGCCCGAGAGCAAACGCGAAAATCGATTGCCAGGCGTTGGCTGATGTCGATATGCAGGTGCCGGTGGGCGCGACTGTCCAGGTGCAGACCCGCGACGGCGACATAAGTATTGCTGGTGTTTCAGCAGCGTATGCCGGTTCGCAAAACGGCAATATCACGATCGAGCGAGTGACGAAGATCATCGAAGCAGGAAGCGTCGGCGGAAGTATTTCATTGAAAGACTCGAGCGGGCGGGTGAATCTGAGTTCCGCCGGCGGGATCGTCGAAGTTGCGAACGTCAAATCGTCGTCCAGTGAAGACACGTTTGAAGTCGGAACCGTAAGCGGCGACATCCAGTTGGATCGCGTCAGCAATCCGAAAGTGATGGCGAAAACCGTCAACGGAAACGTGATGATGACGGGTCCACTGGCGCGCTCAGGCCATTATGCATTCACTAACATGACGGGCGACGTCATACTCGCGTTGCCGCACGATTCGTCGTTTCAGTTGAATGCGAAAGTCTCCGAAAAGCGCGACATCGTTTCAGATTTTGCTCTGAAGTACGTGGAGGCGCCTCCTCCGCCACCACCGGCCGCGAAACCCGGACCCGTTTCGAAACCGGGACCCGTGTCGCAACCCGGAACTCCCGCACCACCGGCAGCAGCGGGCGGCAAAACACCCGTCGCCAAGGGCCATCCACCACAAAAGAGCGGGCCGGTCATCCAGCCTATCCCCGTCGAGAAGCCGCCGACCGTTGCTCCGTGGGCTTTACGGCGCGTGACGGCGATTTGCGGCAGCGGTGATGCGACGATCATGATCGCTTCCTTCGGCGGCACCGTCCGGTTGAAAAAGATGTGACCACCCGCAGATTCTCCCGAAAAAATCACGGATAATTTATTGTCACAAGCTTTCGAGGTCTGGTGTTCTTCCTACAGAGCAACGCAGAAGGGCCGAGGGTGGTTGGTAGAGGTTATTTCGAAACTGACTGCTCTCGGCCTTAAAACTTAAGGGGTCCAGGGAAATGAACGGCGTAGGTCAAAGCGGCGAAAGAAAGTCCTACCGAGTAATCCTTTTGTTAGTAGTCGGTCTGACGGCATTCTCCAGCGCCATGAAGGAGTTGAACCTGTTGCGGGAGTTCTCTCGCGATACCAGCGATATGGTTGCGAGCTGGTCGCGAGCAGTTACACCGCAAGCGCCGCCGGAGGTTGTTGTTCCCGCTGAAATCCCGCCAGTGCCTGAAACAGTTGAGATTTGCGAAAGTAGTCATGCGGAACCAGCCGAACCGGTGGAGTTGGGGGGCGGCGTTGCTCCGGCTGAAGTGAAGATCAAGGAAGTGGGCAAAACTTTTGTCGCAGAGCGATCGACGCGGCGTGGGGCACAGGCGGTGGCCACGTTAAGAAGTCATCGCTCTGCTGACATTGAATTAATGGAGCTGCGGAAGCAGGTGCGTCGCGCAGCAGACCTCAAAGTCATGATCTTGGCCGATAGTGACGGCGAGGCCGATTTTGCTGTGCCGGCGAATTTCGAGTTCAAAGTGCCGAAGGTGAAAACGTGGGACCGGCAGATCATCGTCAAGCCGGAGCAGCGCGAGATTTTGAAAACTTTGAACCGCACCTTTAATCTACGCAGCGCAGGCTAGCGACTCTTCTTCAAGGAACCGAAAACAATGTTGACGAAGCGCCTCATCGCCAAAGTTATTCTCGTGCTCGGTCTGGTGAGTGCCGGAACCGGGCTTGTGACGCGCGACCGGTTTATTCGGGCAGGACCAGCGCCCGGTACCGTCCGTACCTTCTACTGAGAATTGCACGGCCAGTCCGGTGCAACCAGCCCAGGATCTACGCGAAGAATTTCATCAAACGTATCCACTGTCGGCGACCGGCCGAGTCAGTCTTTCAAATATCAACGGCGGAGTGCAGATCAAGGTTTGGGATCGAGCAGCAGTCCAGGTCGACGCGATCAAAAAAGCTTATCGAAAAGAACGATTGGACGAGGCCAGGATTGAAGTAACGGCCACCGAAGACAACGTCAGAATCAGGACCGATTATCCCGACGGCAATCAGAACTTCCGCAGTGGTGAAGGACGCTACAACAATCCCGCAATTGTCGAATACACGCTGACAGTTCCGCGCAAAGCCGGGCTCGACACGATCGAACTCGTGAACGGCTCACTCGATATCGACGGGGTTGAAGGCAACGTCAAAGCGTCGTCGATCAACGGCAAAGTTGTCGCGCGCGGTCTGATGGGTGAAGCAAAACTGTCGACCATCAACGGTCAACTGCACGCGAGTTTCACACAGCTTGACGAGTCGAAACCGATTTCGCTGGCCTCCGTGAATGGCGGCCTCACGTTGATCATTCCGTCAGACGCAAACGCGTCAATTCGCGCGGGTACGGTGCATGGTGGCATCACCAACGATTTTGGTTTGCAGGTGAATCATGGTGAGTACGTTGGCCACAATCTCGAGGGCCAGATCGGCACCGGTGGTCCAAAGATCAAACTCGGAAACGTGAACGGATCGATCAAGATCAGTCACGCTGACGATGGACGCGCAATCAGTCCCGCAACTTCAGTTGTGATTGACAGGCAAGCGTTCCGTGATCAGATGAACCGGGAAATCGAAGCCGAAGCTGGCCGACGAGTCGAAGAAGCCTCTGCGGTAGCGGAGGCGACCCGTGCCAGCATCGAGACGTCGCGTCTAACGCGCCAGGCGCAACGTGAAGCGCAGCGTCAGGTGGACGCAGCGTTGCGTAACGCGCAGCGTGAAATGGAGCAGGCGCAAAGAGAAATGCAACGGCAACTGCAGGAACAGCTCCGGAAAGAAATCCGGCTTGAAAAGGTCAAACCGCTGAAGGGCATCGGTGCCGGAGCTGGCGCTGGAGCCGGCGCGAGTGGTGGCGTAAGCGTTGGTGTCGCGTATCAAAAATCAGTGCAGGAGACGAAGTCGTTTCCAGTCAGCGGCTCGCCGCGCGTGAACATCAACACGTTTGACGGTCAGGTTACCGTACGCGGTTGGGACAAGGCCGAAGTTCAATACACTGCGACCTCACGCGCCGACAGTGACGAAGCACTCAAACAGATCGACATCCTGACCGAACAGAACGGACAGGCGATCTCGATCAGCGCGCGTAATGAATTTGAGCGGAATGCGAGTGTTTCCTTCGACGTATTCGTTCCACGTCAATCGACGTTGCATGTTTCGTCGGGTGATGGTGCGGTTTCGCTGGACGGAGTCTCCGGAGAAATCACTCTTCGTTCTGGAGACGGAGCAGTTGCGGTCTCGAACAGCGGCGGTCAGTTAACAGTCAACACCGGCGACGGCACGATTCAGATTTCGAAGTTTGACGGCCAGGTTGACGCGCGCACTGGCGACGGCGCGATTGCTCTCGACGGTATTTTCAAAGCGCTCTCGGCAAAAACAGGCGACGGCGAGATTTCGTTGACCGTGCCGGCCGGTTCCAGCTTCACGATCGAAACCAATTTGCCTGATGAGATCAGCAACGAAGGTTTCCCAGTCTCGGAAGATCTCACGCGCTCGCCTCGTCTAAAGAGATGGAAGGTCGGCAACGGCGGCCAGATATTCGTTCTCAGGACAGGTGAGGGAAAGATTCTTCTTCGCCCCCGAAACTAATTTTCAGTGTTCCTTCGCGGCTCGGAACACGACTCAAACTCAAGCTGTTTTAAATGAAAACTCCCACGTGTCTTCGCGGGTTGATGCTCGTACTGGCATGCGCCGTTTGCGCAAACGCGCAGACGCCTGCCAAGTCGAATGCCGTAACCGCCTCAACTCCTGCACCAGCCGCGAATTCCACGCCCGCTCCTTCGCCAAGCCCAGCTCAAGCTAAAAACTTAACAACTCCCGCGCCGGCAGCCGCCGCTAAAGGCAGTTTTGTTCTGCCTCCCGAAAAGTCGAGCCCGGTTACACTCCCAAAATTCGATCAGCCGCCGGTTATCGACGGCAAGCTGAACGAAGACGTCTGGCAGAAAGCAGTTGTGTTGAAAGACTTCTACCAGATCCAACCGGGCGACAACACGCCTCCCTCGAAACCGACCGAAGTGTTACTCGGTTTCGATCCGAAGTTTCTCTATATCGCTTTCAAAGCCACCGACGAACCTGACAAGATCCGCGCGACGGTCGCTAAGCGCGACAATATCTTTCAGGACGATTACGTCGGCTTTTTTCTCGACACTTTCAACGACAAGCGAAAAGCGTTTGAAGCGTTCTTCAATCCGCTCGGCATTCAGGCTGACGGAATTTTGACCGAAGGCGGCGGTGAAGACTTCAGTGTCGACTTGTTGATGGAGTCGAAAGGCGTCGTCCACGAGAACGGCTTCACGGTCGAGATCGCGATCCCGTTCAAGTCGCTTCGTTTCGAAGCGGGTAAAGGCAAGCTGTGGGGCGCGCACTTCTTCCGTCGCATCAAGCGCCTGGAAAACGAGCTCGATTCGTGGATGCCTTTCTCGCGCAGTATCGACAGCAACCTGAGTCAGGCGGGACATTTGACGGGGCTCGAAGGAATCTCGGTCGAACGCACAATCGAACTGATTCCGAGTGCTACTGTCTCGCAGAACAGCCGCTTCGTTGGTTCCTTTCCACCGCTACCGCTGATTGGCGATCCGGGACGAATCGTCAATGAGCCAGTCGGATTCGATGTCGGTTTGACTGCGAAGTTCATTCCGAGTTCCGCGGTCACCGTCGATCTCGCAATCAATCCTGACTTCGCGCAGGTCGAAGCGGATCAGCTCGTCGTTACCGCCAACCAGCGCTTTCCGATCTTCTTTCCCGAGAAACGTCCGTTCTTTCTCGAAGGAATCGAGATCTTTCGTACGCCGATCACTGCGGTCCATACTCGTTCGATCGTCGATCCGGACGTCGCGGTGAAGACGACGGGTAAAGTCGGGCGCAACACTTTTGGCTTGATGGTCGCGAGCGACAATGGACCAGGAAACTTGAGCGCCGACGATCGTGGCTCGTTGGCTTCGTGCATCGAGCGCCGTGCGTTGCTCAAGCCGAGTGAAGTCTGCAATGCCGAACGGTTCGTCGATAAGAACGCTTACATCGGCGTGCTGCGTTTGAAGCGCGACGTCGGCAAAGAAAACTCGCTGGGAATGATCGCCACCAGCTACAACTTCATCGAGAAGCACAATCAGGTTTTCGGGTTGGACGGCCGCTTCCGTCTCGACAAGCAAACCACCGCGAGCTTCCAGGTGCTTGGGACCACTTCGCGAAACTTCTTCTTCGATCCCGACGACGGAGTCAATCGCTATCGCACCGGCAACGGCTTCGGCTACGTGGGAAGTTACAACGTCTCCGGACGTAACTGGGGTTATGAATTTTACGGCGAGGGATTCACGCGAGGATTACCGCGCCGACGTCGGTTTCTTTCAACGCACCAATTCAAACTTCAACTACGGATTCATTCGTTACAACTCCGATCCCGAATCCGAAGAAAAAGATCATTTCGTTTCACTACCACTCGCTGGCCCAGATCGAATACGACTGGCAGGGCACAGTTGTACACGTGGGAATCGGAGAACCTGGTTGAACTGCAGTTGCCGCGGAACAGTTGGGTTGGTATGTGGTGGGAACCGGGTTACGAGCGCTTGTTCGATCGTGAATTTGGCGCAACGAGAGAAGCGCGACCGTGCGATCCGGGTGGTCAGGACTTTCATCTTCCGAGAGATCAGCGGCGTCCGCCGTGCACGTTCTTTGGACCAAGCAATGAACGCGCTTCAAGCAAGCAGCACCTCTCGTTCTATGCCGGTTCGAACTACAGCAAGAAGATTCAATTCAACGGGCAGGTGACCCATCGCTGGGGCCACATGGATCTGGATTTTGGCAGCGGCAGTAATAAGTATCCGCGCGTCAGTCCATTCGCGCTGGATTTAGCCGCGCAAAGGGCAGCCGCCGAAGCCGCCGGCGATTGCGATCCGAAGAATGAGAATCGTCCGGCGGTGTGTACAGCCGCAGCGCCACTCGATCCCGGGCGCGGCAACCTGCTTCAGTTCAACGGCAGCGTTACTTATCAACCGACAAACGAGCTGCGCGCGTCGTTCAGCATCAACAGCCAACAGCTTAAGCGTCACGACACGGATCGTTACGCATTCAAAGTGAACATCATGACGCTGCGCGGCACGTACCAGTTCACTAATGCGACGTTTGCCCGGTTGATTCTCGACTACAACACGCTCAATTCCAGATTGCGTGCGCAGGCGTTGTTTGGCTGGACGCCGAGTCCCGGCACAGCCTTCTATGCCGGTTACAACGACGATCTGAACTACGACAGTCTCCATCCTTTCACGAGGGAACTCGTGCCCGGCTTCCGCCGCAACTCGCGGACGATCTTCATCAAGTTTTCGTACCTCATTCGTCGCAGCTTTTGAACTTCCGGAATAGAAATGTAAAGGAATGTAAAGTTGGGTTGACGGACTCCAAGTTGGCCCGCGTGCGTGTTAAACTGCCACACGATGTCTCGGACTAAGATTTACGGCATAGGTGTGCCTCTCGTACTGGCGGCACTCTTTTTCACTTCCTGTAAGAGCGACTACCAGGCGCAACAGCGTCAGGGCCAGGGCCGTCCCGGCGCAGCAGCCGCGCGGCAAGTCAGAACTACCGCCGTTGCGGAAACACCTTTCGGTGAAACAGTGACAGCGAACGGCACGCTCGCCGCTTACGATCAGACCACAGTCAGCGTGAAAGTTCCCGGTCGCGTGCGCGTGATTTCAGTGGACCTTGGCTCCGTAGTGTCACGAGGACAAGTCATCGCAAACGTCGACTCCGAAGATTACCGTCTGCGAGTACAACAATCGGAAGCATCGCTGGCGCAGGCGCGCGCGCGTTTGGGATTGTCGCCTGAAGGCGAGGACGATCGCGTCGATCCCGAACAGACTGCGACAGTGCGACAGGCGCGTGCAGTGCTCGACGAAGCGCGGTTCAATCGCGATCGTGCGGCGCGACTAGTCGAGCAAGGCATCATCGCGAAAGCGGAATACGATTCCGCCGTTTCAGTATTCAAAGTCGCCGAAGGCCGATACCAGGACGCTTACGAAGAGATTCGTAACCGGCAAGGCGTGTTGGCCCAACGAAGATCTGAACTCGCACTCGCGCGACAGCAGTTGAAAGATACGAACGTCGTCGCGCCGCTCGACGGCATCGTTCAGGAAAAACGTACCAGCGTTGGCGAATATCTCGCTGCCGGCGCGCCGGTAGTCAACATCGTTCGCATGGATCCGTTGCGATTGCGCGCGCAGGTGCCTGAACGCGAGTCGCAGACGATTCGCACAGGTCAGGACGTTCGCGTCACAGTTGAAGGCGACACGAATGTTTACGTCGGCAAGATCATGCGCTTGAGTCCCGTGATTGCAGAGCAAAACCGGATGCTGATAGTTGAAGCCGACGTTCGGAACAATGGAAAACTCCGGCCCGGATCATTTGCGCACGCCGAGATCGTGACGAACGACGCCAAAATGGCCGTCACAGTTCCGAACAGTGCGATCGTTACTTTTGCGGGAATCGAGAAAGTGATTATCGTTCAAAACGGCAAAGCGCTCGAGAAACCGATCACCACCGGACGCAGAAATGCGGAATTTACGGAGATCATTGCCGGGATCAGCGTTGGCGAGAAAGTCATTGTCGATCCGGGCAACCTGCAATCGGGCCAGGCTGTCGAAGTAGTCGAATTAAGTCGCTGTGCTAAACCATGCAACTGACCACTGACTATGACCAAACAGAATGCAAAAACTAGCTGAAATATGTATTCGCCGACCTGTCTTCGCGACAATGATCGTGTTGTCGCTGGTCGTGGTGGGAGCGGCTGGTTTCTTCAGACTCGGCGTCGATCGTTTTCCGGCGGTCGATCTTCCTACAGTTTCTGTTCGTGTTGGACTTCCGGGCGCGGCGCCGGAAGAAGTCGAATCGTTAATCACGCAACAAGTTGAAGAAGTAATCAACACCGTCGACGGCATCAGCGAACTGCGCTCGGTTTCGGGCCAGGGCACGTCGATGGTGATCGCGACTTTCAACCTCGATCGAAATCTCGAATCAGCAGCGCAGGACGTACGCGATCGCGTCAACACGCTGGGCCGTCGTCTTCCTGAAGACTCGACGCCTCCTGTTGTTCAGAAGTTTGATAACGACAGCACGCCGGTGCTCACGATCGCTCTAACCGCCGATCGATCGCTCCGCGAATTAACCGAACTCGCAGATAAAACCGCGCGTCCGCAACTCGAACGCGTCGGCGGCGTCGGCGAAGTGCGTGTGGTCGGCGGTCTCGATCGCGCCATCAACGTCTGGATCGACGCTGAACGACTCGCCGCGTATCAACTCTCGATCTCGCAGATCCGTCAGGCGCTCGAACGTCAAAACACCGACGTGCCCGGCGGAAACGTCACCACCGGCAAAGAAGAATTAACTCTGCGCACACTCGGGAGGTTCACCGATCCCCGACAGTTTGACGATCTCGTTATCGCGAATGTAAACGGCGCGCCGGTGAGACTGCGGGACGTGGGCCGCGTTGAAGACGGCACCAAGGAACAGCGCTCGTTTTCGCGTCTCAACGGCGTTCCGACAGTCACGCTCGACATTCGCCGCCAGTCTGGTGCGAACACGGTCGAAGTCATCAACGGTCTGAAGGCAGCGTTGCCGCGCGTCAGTTCTCAACTTCCGGACGACGTCAAGATCGAAGTCATCCGCGATCAATCGCGTTACATCGAAGCCGCGCTTCACGAAATCCAGACACACCTGATCCTCGGCAGTATTCTCGCGAGTCTCGTCGTGCTGGTGTTCATGCGCTCGTGGCGTTCGACGTTGATCGCCGCAGTCGCGATTCCGTGCTCCGTCATTTCGACTTTCGGAATGATGAAAGCGCTCGACTTCACGCTCAACAGCGTCACGATGCTGGCGCTCGTGTTGATGGTCGGCGTGGTGATCGACGACGCCATTGTCGTGCTGGAGAACATCTTCCGCTTCATTGAGGAAAAGAGAATTGAAGCGAAAGAAGCGGCGCGCGAGGCGACGAAAGATATCGGTCTCGCTGTTTTGGCGACGACGCTTTCGCTCGTAGTCATCTTCCTGCCGGTGTCGTTCATGTCGTCCATCTCCGGACGGTTCCTGTACCAGTTTGGCATCACCGCGGCCGTCGCGATCATGGTCAGCTTGCTGGTTTCGTTCACGCTGACGCCGATGATGAGCTCGCGGTTGATTCGCGTCAGCGACGCGAAGGGCGGGCACGGTGAGCCGGCGTCGCGCAAAGGTTTCTATCGCTGGATCGACGGCGGGTATGCCTGGATGCTGGCTTTCGCGATGCGCCACCGCATGGCCGTCGCTTTGGTCGCACTCGGAGTGGTCCTAACGAGCATTCCGCTTTATCGCGCCGTCAAACAGGAGTTCATCCCGACAAACGTCGACGAAGCTGAGTTTGAAATCGGCGTGAACGGGCCTGAAGGCACGAACCTCGCGGTCATGAACGAGACGATGACGGCGATCGAGAAAGACATTCTCGACACGCCCGGTGTGACGATGATTATGTCCTCCGCGGGCGGTGGCTTCCTCGGCGGCGTGAACCAGGGCGACGCGTATGTCCGCATCGAGCCGCACGAGGACCGCACATTGTCGTTCAGCAAACTGTGGCACGAGACGAAAAAGGGAAATCCGTTCAACGCGTTCCGTGGAAACTACACGCAACAGGACGTGATGCAGGAAGTTCGTCGCCGTCTGCGCAAGTATGCGCCGATGCGCACCAGCGTGCGCAATGGTCGTTCATTCAACTTCGGCGCCGGCGGTCGTACTGATATCGACTTCGTCTTTCGTGGTCCGGACATCGTGGCACTCGCCGGCTATGCGGATGATCTGGTCGAGCGATCCGAAACGCTCGGCGGCATTGTCGACGCCGACACGACGTTGAAACTCAACAAGCCTGAATTGCGCGTCCGCATCGATCGCGAGCGTGCTGCGGATCTCGGTGTCGATACTTCCGACATTGCGACGAGTTTGCGTCTGATGGTTGGCGGTGAAGAAGAGGCGTCGCGATATAGAGACGAACAGATCAACGAAGATTACGACGTGCAGTTGCGTTTGACCGAAGCGGATCGACGCGACGTGGATACGATTAGCCGGCTTTGGGTTCCTTCCTCGCGAGGTGGCACTGGAGGCGGCGCCGCACTGGTCCGTCTCGACAACCTCGTGAAGATCACGCGCGACACGAGCCCGTCGCGAATCGATCGACTCGATCGCGAGCGGCAAGTCTCCGTGCGTGCGTCAGTTGCACCGGGTTACGCGCTTGCCGATCGCATTCGAAGCGCTGCGCGGGGCCGTCGGCGAGATGAATCTGCCGATCGCTTACACGACCACCGTTTCCGGACGCGCGCGCGAACTCGAGAAGACGTTCACAGAGTTTATCTGGGCGTTCATCCTGTCAGTGATCTTCATGTACATGATTCTCGCGTCGCAGTTTGAGAGCACTGTGCACCCGCTGACGATCCTGTTGAGCTTGCCGCTGTCGGTGCCGTTTGCGCTGCTGTCGCTGTGGGGCACGGGAGACACGCTGAACCTGTATTCGGCGCTCGGTGTGCTCGTCTTGTTTGGCGTGGTGAAGAAGAACGCGATTCTGCAGATCGATCACATGAACAACCTGCGCGCGAAGGGAATGGAACGCCACGAAGCGATCATGCAGGGCAACCGCGATCGTTTGCGTCCGATTCTGATGACGACGCTGGCGCTCGTCGCAGGCATGATGCCGCTCGCACTCGGCACTGGTCCAGGCGCCGAGGAACGTCGCTCGATCGCGATCGTCGTTATCGGCGGACAGACGCTGTCGCTGTTGCTGACGTTGATCGCAACGCCGGTGGTCTATTCACTGCTTGACGATTTGAAAGCGACGTCGCGTGTGCGAAAACTTGCGGATGTTTTCGGTACCATTTCGCAGGCGATTGTAGAGAGATTCAAGAAACCGCGTCGCCAACCGGAGCCGGAAGAAGTTCCCGCCGAACGCAGCACATCCGGCGACTAAGAACCCGGCTGTTTCAGGATTTCACGCCAACCGGAATCATCAATCTTCATTAGCGTTACCAGATCGTTCCTCAACTGTCGCAGCTTGTCGCTCAAACGATGCGGATAATTGTTGATATCCGCAAATCGTTTCCGCTGCTCCTCGACAAATATTTTCTGTTTCTCGATCGATGGAATCGCCGAGTGTTGTCCGTTTTCCCAGAACGGCACGAGCAATCTTTCTACGCGAGCGGCGCCGGGTATCTTCACGTCTTCATCGTCAAGACCAATCACGTCGCCGATGTAGTTGCCACGCTCGTCGCTGCCGCGAAACAACTGCAACTTCCCAGGCAGCGTGATCTTGTCTTCCGAGTTTGACGCCTTCAGCGTCGGGCGATCTTTCATCAAACTCTGCTTAAAGATCACACCCGCAACCGCCGGCACTTCGCTGGACAGCTTCGTCCCGATTCCAAACCCCGCGACTTCCGGAAACTCCGCGACGATTCGTTTCACTTTCGGGACGTCGAGATCGCCCGTGAGGTTTGGACGCAAACCCGTCAGACCATTCGCTTCGAAGAATCGCAGACACCATTGGCCCAACTCCGCCAGATCACCCGAGTCAACACGAAAACCTTTGAATGCACGTCGACGCGATTCGGTTGAAGTCGCCGCCATCGCGGCATGCACCGCGCCCATGTAGACGTCGATCGTGTCGAGCAACAACGTCGTGCCGTTTGGATTCGCGTCGAGCCAGCGTTCAAAAGCGACCTGTTCGAAATGTTTTGGTTTTCTGGTGCGCGGTTCGATTTCCGGGTGGTCCAGGAACTCGATGTACGCCTGTTGCCAGTAATGCGCTTCAGTGCCGACGGCGGGTATGTCGAGACGATGCGCGGCCTCCATGTTTGACGTGTCGTTGAAGCCGCCGATAAACGCGTAGACCGCGATGTCGACCGCGCGTTCGATGTCGCCGTTGCGACGCAGCGAGAAGTCTGAAAGCCAGCGATGATCGCCGGCGGCCATGCGAAACTGCATCGCCGTGCTCGCCGTCGTCATCGGCAGATCGAACGCGTGCTCAAACTTGATCTCCTGCGCCTGCGTCAGTCCAAACGCGCCACGAATGTCGGCGAACGGTTCCTGCGCGAACACGATCGTGCCCGGACGCACCGCGCGGATCGCGCCGACGAACTGAATGTCTTCAATTGCTTTTGCGAAGTTGTGCAACCCGCCGCGGTCCTGTTCGAGGAAGCGTAGACGCGGACGATCGATCTGGCTGTCGACTAGCAGACGAACGAGACGTTCGTGACCGAGGCAAGGCGCGAAGGGCAGTTTTCGCTGTGTAACGTAGAACGTCGCTTCGGCGTCGCTGAGGCGTCCGTCATGCAGCCGGGTCACGTCCTTGAACGACGCGTCGCCCATGGCGGCGTGGTAGCGATCGATGTTGAGGGTCCCCATCAGTTATCGCCGTTGACGATTTCGGCGCCTGCCGCGCGCATCTCCTGAATCGCTCGTTCGCCGTCGCCGGGTTTCAACTCGACAGCGCGCATCGCATTCTTCAACGCCTTCACACGGAATCCTTCGTTGATTCCGGCGAGCACCGTTTCTTTCACACAATAATCTGTGGCGAGCCCGCCGACGACGAGTTCCTGAACACCTTGCGCGTGAAGTTGCGCGGCGAGATCCGTTTCGTCGAAAGCTGAATAACAGTCAGTGTCGCCGAGGCCTTTCGAGATCACCCGGATACGCGGATCGTCTTTCAACTGCGGATGAAACTCTGCGCCGGGCGTGTTTTGCACGCAGTGAACGGGCCAGGTGCCGCCGTACGCCTGGAAGTGTTTGGTTTGTGGCGGATGCCAGTCGCGGCTCTTGTAAACCGGATCGCCGCGCTCCAAAAATTCGTCGATCAACTCGTTCAACGGAGCGACAACCTCGTCGCCGTGGGCCACGGCCAACGTCCCACCGGGACAAAAATCGTTTTGCACATCGACAACGATCAATGCTTGTTTCGATTGTGTTGACATCGTGAATTTGGACCCCTGGTTTACGGAGACGATGTTACACTGCTTACTCCCACTCTAAAAGCAAGGTCGGCATCATGAAGCGCATGGAATTTCATCTCGGTCCACTCGCAGACAGATTGAACAACGCCATTCGCGAGGCTGAACAAGCCGGCGTCGCAAAGCGCATCTGGCGGAAAGACGCTTCGCTGTGGAAAACAGACGACGCGAGTCACAAACAGATTCGCAATTCGCTCGGTTGGTTGACGGTTCCCGACGACATGATCGGCGTCGCAGGCGAACTCGTCGAGTTTGCCGAGATGATTCGCGCGCGCGGGTTTCGGCACGTGATGGTGTGCGGCATGGGCGGTTCGTCGTTGTGTCCGGAAGTGCTGGCGCGGACCTTTGGCCCGCAGGCTGGATTTCCGGAGTTACTCGTGCTCGACTCCACCGACCCGGACGTGATTGCTCGTTTTGCAGATCAGATCGACATCGACCACACGCTTTTCGTGATTGCTTCAAAATCGGGAACGACGACCGAGCCCACAGTCTTTTATAAATACTGGTACGACGAAGTCAGCAAACGGCGCGCGAATCCTGGCGAGAACTTCATCGCGATCACCGATCCCGGTTCACCGCTGGTCGACACTGCCGCCGAACTCGGTTTTCAACGAACGTTTCTCAATCAATCGGACATCGGTGGACGTTACTCGGCGCTTTCGTACTTCGGTATGGTGCCGGCGGCGCTGATGGGAATCGACATTCGCAAACTGCTCGAGCGCGCGAAAGAAGCGGAACAAACATGCTCGCCCGTGATGCCGGCGGAGTCGAATGTCGCGTTGAAACTCGGAACGATTCTCGGCGACTGCGCGAACGCCGGACGCGACAAACTCACGCTCATTATCGATCCGCAAATCGAAACTCTTGGTTTATGGATCGAACAACTGATCGCCGAGAGCACGGGCAAGGAAGGGAAAGGGATACTTCCGATCACCGGCGAACCGTCGGGTGACGCTTCAGTCTACGGCGACGATCGTGTGTTCGTAGCTGTCTCAATCGGTGTCATTCCCCAGGAGACGAATGCCGCGCTGGGTGATTTGGCCAATGCAGGTCATCCGATCGTCAATCGTCAACTGAACGACATTTACGATCTCGGTGCGGAGTTTTTCATTTGGGAGTTTGCAACCGCGTGTGCCGGTTGGCGACTCGGCATCAATCCGTTCGATCAGCCAAACGTGCAGGAAGCAAAAGATGCAACGCGCGAGTTGTTGAGCGAGTTTTCAAACTCCGGCAAATTGCCAGGCGATCAAAAACTCGCGGACGACGATGCTGTCCGTTCGCAACTGCAGACGATCGAGCCCGGCGACTACGTCGCGTTCCTCAACTACATCGAAGAGCTACCCGAGATCGATCGCAAGCTTCAGCAGATCAGAACCGCCGTACGGGACCGTACGAAGTGTGCGACTACGATCGGCTATGGACCACGTTTTCTCCATTCGACCGGACAGCTTCACAAAGGTGGTCCAAACACCGGAGTCTTCTTTCAAATCGAAGCCCCCGACAAGAACGATTTCCCCGTTCCCGGCGAGCCTTACTCCTTCAGCATTCTCAAACAGGCCCAGGCACTAGGCGACTTCCGCGCGCTCACGAGTCGCGGCCGTCGTGTAGTCCGGATCGATCTTGGCGAGGACCTTCTCGCGTCGTTGGAGCACCTTGAGGAAGTCATCTTGAATGCGTCGAAGTAGTACGATCCAAACCTCCTCCGCACATTAGTCATACGCTCTGGAAACAACGCCGTAATAATTGTTTGTTACATACAAAGGACATCCCCCAGGTGCATCCACTAATTCGTTGAGGCATACGACTTGCCATTTGGAAGTCATTTACTCGCTTCCAGGACCCTGCCAATTTTGGAGGAGGAGCCGTTCGCCATGAAGTTTATCGAGAAGTTTTTTAGAAACGGTCTCGCTATAGACCTGGGCACAGTCAACACACTCATCTATCACCCGAGCCGCGGCTTACTGGTGAATCAACCGTCGGTCGTGGCAATCGATCGCTACGATGGCGAAGTTGTCTCAGTGGGGCATAAAGCCGCACGACTCCTGGGCCGCGAACCTCGCGGCATCGAAGTACATAGACCAATTCGCTGCGGTACGATCTTCAATTTCGAAGTCACGCAGAAAATGTTGCGTTCGTTCGTGGGAAGCGTTACCGAGGGTTATCGACGCGGACATTACGTCGTCGGAATTCCCAGTTCGGCGACTGCGGTCGAGCAGCGTTCGGTTCGTGATGCAGCTCGAGACGCCGGTGGCCGCCGCATCGATCTCGTCGACGAAGGATTGGCGGCCGGACTCGGCGCTGGTCTATCGATTGACGACGAGCGCGCGCATTTGGTCGTCGACATCGGCGGCGGTACGACAAACATCGCGATCATCGCTTCGGGCGGCGTTGTTTCGTCGGTGAGTTTGACGGCAGCGGGAAACGCGATGGATGAAAGCATTCGCGATTACGTCCGTTCAAACTACTGCTTGCAGATCGGCGAGTACACTGCTGAAGCACTGAAGAAAGAACTCGGCGCGCTGAGCGACAACGAGATTCGCGGCGACGCACGAAAGGTGCAGATCGTCGGCAAGCAATTGAGCGACGGGTCAGCGTGCGCTGTGGACATCACTGCCGAAGAAGTGCGTGAAGCTTTGGAGCCGGTCCTCGCTGAGATAGTCGAGGGAATCAAGCGAGTGCTCGAAGAGGCCCAACCGGAAGCGGTTGGCGACATCTACTACTCCGGCATGATTCTCACCGGCGGCGGATCGTTGTTAAAGGGCATCAAGGAACGGCTGCAAACTGAATTGAAGTTGCGCGCGACGATGCCTGAGGATCCGATCACGACGGTAGTGATGGGCGCCGGACTGCTATTATCCGAGCCCAATCACCTGCATCGTTGCGCGATCCGTCAGAACCTGCCTGTTTGGCAGGAAGCAGAAGAGCTTGTCGTTAGCTGGTAAAGGCTGTTCTATCGTTAGGGGGTAATAACGACTTCGCCCTCTTCAGGAATCAACTGCGGCAATGGCAAACCGTCGTTGCAATTGATGCCGGGGTTCCTCACGAAGAGCGGCGTAATTCGATCGACGAAGAATGGGATGGGGGAAAGGGCTCCATCGATCAAGCCGAATACGACGTTAGAGTTTTTCGGAAAATCTGAATCGGTCGTTTCCACTACTTTGCCCGACATAACCGCTTCGGAACCAACAATCTTCACACAATTGAACTTCACAGTTACGGACGTTTGAGCTGTCAAGTTGTCGAATTGTGCGGTGCCCTTACCGGAGGTGGAAGAGCTGCTGGTCGCGGTCGCAGTGAAAGAGAAAGCATACTCCTCTTGTTGAAATAGAAACGTGCCTTCGCCGGAAGCTGAAGATACAAAAGCGAGCGGCGATGCGCGTTCGGTTGTTGCGGCGAGTGTAGCGATCAGAAAAACAACGAGGAGCGTGAAGACGGTTCTAGCATTCATAAGTTCTCCCACGTGTTCGAGGACGTGCTACGCCCCGATAAAATCGGACGTTGCGCTGGACTGAGCGCGTCAGAATCAGGAGCCAGCGTGTGAGTGGCTTGACGCAAGGCGCACACTATTCGAATCTGCGGCTTGCGTCAAGGAAGGATAGGCGCAAAAACAGGCGATTTCAGCAGTTAACGTAGCCGAGTAACCAGAAGACAATGATGAATATCAGGATGGTTGAAATACATCCGCCGCCAAACTTCCACGCCGCGGCGCCGGCGAGTATGCCTCTGAGTGGACCTTCCATGTAAAACCCTCCATTGCTCGATATCAGAACAGCAAAACTTGTCGCTCGTTGTTTCGGCAATACGAGTGCCATCCGAGCGTTACTTGCGTTTCAAGAATCGAAGTAGCGCGCGTTCAGCTTTGTGCAATCCGTGTCCGCGAAATGTAACGAGGCTTTCAAGACTCGTGGAACAGCTATCGATGATTCGTCCCTTTTCGAACGAATGAAGGATCTCGGGACAGACGTACGAGCTGCGACAAACGGCGGGTGTATTGCCGAGCACTTCTGCCGTCTCTTTGATCGCCGAAACGATCTTCTTCTTGATTCCGGTAACACTCGTCGGCATTGGCAGGCCATCTCCATTTCGCGCGAGAGCGCACGCGCAAACAAGCGTTCCGGCCCAGGTGCGAAAATCCTTTGCACTAAAGCTATCGCCCATCACTTCTTTGATGTAATCGTTGATATGCTGCCGCGTCACAGGGATGACGTCGCCGCTCTCATTCTGAAACTTGAAAACGTTGAAACCCGGCAGTTTCAACGTCGCGCGAATCACGCGTGCGACTTGCCGGTCGCGAAGTTGACGTTGCTGCCGCACGCCTGACTTTCCCGGAAAATCAAACTCGATCAGATCGCCTTTCACCGTCACGTGTTTACGACGCAACGTCGCGATGCCGTAACTGCCGTGTTCGCTGGCGTAGACCTCGCTTCCGGGCCGCATGTAACACGTCGACAGAATTCGCAACACTGCGGCGAGCACTCGTTCGCGCCCCAATCCTGGTTGGCGCAAGTGACGCCTGATCGTCGCTCGCATCTTCGGCAGCGCCAGTGCGAACTTCGATATGCGTTCGAACTTTCGCAGATCCTGAAGCTTTGTATGGTTCTCGTGATAGAGGTACTGCCAACGTCCGGCCGCATCGCGACCGACGGCCTGCACCGGTCCTTTAGCTGCCGGATTTATCGCCACGTCCACCCAGGCAGGCGGAATTCTGAGTTTGTCGATCCTCTCGAGATCGGCTTTCGTCAGACGGCCGTTCTGTGACTGGTAACGAAAGCCGCGTTTCGGGCCACCGAGCCGTCGTATGCCGATACTTTGCAGCCGGTCGAGTTTAGTCATGCGCGTGAGCCCTTTCCAAAACCCCGGAACGAAAGTTGTCTAGGCATTTGGTTGTGTGTGGATTTCTCTGATTAAGGGACAGTCGGGAAGATGATGTTGAGTAACAAGAGTCGTGTTAATGAAGGTCTGAATGCGCGTCCGAATCGTCGCGTCGTGTGCTCGTGGTGCGGCGCCGTGATCAGGTCCAACGCCGAGGAAAATGAAGAGCAGATGTGTTTGATTTGTCATGCGCGAATGCTCAACGACTATTTTCAAAAGGTGAAAAGAGTCAGCGACGAGAGGCGCGCCTCCCGCCGCTTCTGAACAATTTCCTTCAACCAGATTCGTATCATTCCCGTTAGATATAGCGGTTACCGCTTGATATCGCCGCGGTCGCCCTGACCTGGCGGCACTTTCGTCTTTGCTTGTTGCTGTCGATCGGTTGAAAGCGAACGACCCACGTCAACGACGTCTTTGAATTGACCCTTCTCATCGCGTCTCACGAAACGTTTGTCTCTGCCCGTATCAATTAATTCGCGATAACTCTTCGTCGCCTTTTTAGGCATTGCTCATTCCTCCTCGAGTGTAGGTTTCCTGTACAGCCAACCGTCGCGGTTGTTTAGTTCCGAACATCCGGAACGCTGAATCCGACCCGTTTCTGCTCAGGCGCAAGCGCGATGCCAACGCTAATTGCTAGTCAGAATTGCTTTTGTTCTGTGTCGGACTAGTGACACAAACCTTGTGGGACGAAATTTGCTCAGAACGAGCGTGAATAAGGGGGAGCAATTATGCCAAGGGGTGATAAGTCGAAATATACGGACAAGCAGAAACGAAAAGCGGAACACATCGCCGAGGGTTACGAAGACAGCGGCGTGTCCATGAAAGAAGCGAAGAGTCGAGCTTGGGCCACCGTGAACAAGGAATCCGGTGGCGGAAAGAAAAGCGGTAGCGGGCGCGGCAAGAAGGAAAGCCACGCCTCATCTCGCAAAGGTGGAAAGAAGGGCGGCAGCAAGAAACGGTAACGACAGATCAAGGACGCAAATATGGCAGAACTCGGGAAACTCGAAGAACCGATGTCGCCGATGCCGCCGCAACATCAGCCCAAACCGGGCAATCGATTCGAGTTACGTGACCGGGGAGGTTTTGACCCTGCTCGGCGGTGAAACGACCGCCGGGTAGGTTCTGATTGTTGAACTAATTATCACATCAAATTGGAGGAAAAGAGATGGCAGACAATGGTAGTGGAAGCACCGGAGTGGTGGCGGTTTTAGTGATCTTCGTGATCATCGTGGTCGCGGCGTTGTTCGTGTTTGGCGGCCGGTTCCTGCGTGGTGGCGACACAAAGAAAGTGGACGTCAACATTTCAGCTCCAGCTCCATCCAAGTAGCTTTTTTACGCCGCGTCGTCCCAAGCAGATTTTACGCTGAAGGCGTACGGTTGATTTTTACGCCGAGGGCGTACGCAAATTCGAGCCCAGGGTTGTTGCAACCCTGGGTTCGAGAATCCCTCAAGGATCAAACTCTGAAAGAGTTTCTCAACAGACCATCGCTGAACCCTTTCAGGGTTTAATTGCAAAACTACTTTTTCCCCAGGGTTGAAGCAACCCTGGGCTGGGAATTGGCCAACGCCTTCGGCGTTAAGGATCGCATTCGCAAGATCTCAATTCAGCGTTAAGGATCGCATGAAAGACGATTCGCAAGCGAATAATTCTATCTGGATGTCGACGGCGGACACACCGTCACAGCCTCGCCTTCAGGAAAACATCCGCACCGACGTGTGCATTATCGGCGCGGGTATCGCCGGCTTGACGACGGCGTACCTGCTCGCGCAGGAAGGCCGATCGGTGGTTGTTCTCGACGATGGTTCGATCGGCGGCGGCATGACCGGCCGCACGACGGCGCATCTGACAAACGCCTTCGACGATCGCTACCTTGAGGTCGAAAAACTGCACGGCGAGGAAGGCGCGCGTCTGACCGCCGGAAGTCACACTGCGGCAATCGATAAAGTCGAAGAGATCGTGCGCAAAGAACAGATCGAGTGCGAATTCGAACGCGTCGACGGCTTTCTTTTCGCACTACCACCCGACACGGAGAAACTGCTCGACGACGAACTGGCCGCCACGCATCGAGCGGGACTCCTGGAAGTTGAAAAAGTCGATCGCGCACCGATCGATTCGTTCGACACCGGACCGGCGCTGCGCTATCCGCGACAGGCGCAGTTTCATCCGCTGACTTATCTCAACGGACTAACGCGAACGATCCGCCGCGATGGTGGTCGTCTATTCGATCAGACGCACGCGACGACGATCGAAGGCGGTGACGACGCGCACGTCGAGACGAGTCATGGCCCGATCGTGACTTGTGACGTGATCGTCGTCGCGACCAACACGCCCGTGAACGACCGCGTCGCGATTCACACGAAGCAGGCGCCGTACGTCACGTACGTCATCGGCGCCGAAGTACCAAAAGGTTCCATCACACGGGCGTTGTACTGGGACACGCTCGATCCGTATCACTACATTCGCCTGCAAACCTACGACGATCGCGACATACTGATCGTCGGCGGTGAAGATCACAAAACAGGCCAGGCAAACGACTGCGTCGATCGCTTCGCGCGACTCGAACAGTGGACACGCGAACGTTTCCCGCAGATCGGCGACGTCGAGTTTCGCTGGTCCGGACAGGTGATGGAACCGGCTGATTATCTCGCGTTCATCGGCCGCAACCCGCTCGATTCCGACAACGTCTTCATCGCCACAGGCGATTCCGGCCAGGGCATGACGCACGGAACGATCGCCGGCATTTTGCTTACTGACTTAATCCAGGGACGCAAGAACCGCTGGGAAGATCTGTACAGCCCCTCGCGCGTTACTTTGCGGGCGCTGACAGACTACGCGAGCGAGAACATCAACGTCGCCGGACAGTTTGCGGATTACCTTACGGCGGGCGATATCCAGTCAGTCAACGAGTTGAAACCCGGACACGGCGCAGTTATGCGCGAAGGTTTGTCGAAGGTCGCGGTGTATCGCGACGATGGCGGCGCGATTCACAGACGTTCGGCAGTCTGCCCGCATCTTGGCTGTGTTGTTTCCTGGAACGAGTGCGAACGGACATGGGACTGTCCGTGTCACGGTTCGCGATTTACTGCTGAAGGCCGGGTCTATAACGGCCCGGCCAACACAGATCTTCCTGAACTGGATTGAAGTAGGGAGTTAAACGGCCCTGCGACCGGTTACCAGGTTGATCACCAGCACGATTACCGCTACAACCAAAAGCAGGTGAATCAGGCTGCCGCCAAAATTCCCTATCAAACCGATGAGCCATAACACAAGTAGTATCACTAGAATTGTCCACAGCATGATCGAATCTCCTCCGTTGTTTTCTTTTGAAAGGAGCAACGTTCATGCCAGCACGCACGCACTGGCAAAACCGTCAATTCAACAGAACCGGGTGCATTACAACAATTCGGTTTTCAGAGTCTACCTCGGGTAATGTTTGAAATTCGTTCGGAGTTGTCACAAAACACGCGTGATGCAAGGAAAGCTTGTCTAGAGCGGCTCGAACTTATTATCATCAGGGCGAAGTTTGATCCTATCTTTCCGGGCGCCCACGCCGAGCAAAAGACAAAATGAGTCGTGAAGTCGAACAAACCTCCCTCGAGCCGGTGCCCGAGGGCAAATACGTCTACTGCATCATTGAAACGGATGAACCGCGTTCGTTCGGTCCCATGGGCATGGGCGGACGCGGCGACGATATTTATACGGTCAGGCACAAAGGTCTCGCCGCCGTGGTTTCAAACACGCCGCTGGTGGTTTACGACCCCACTCGCGAAAACGTCTTTGCGCACGAACAGGTGAACGAAACGGTGATGCGCGAGTTCACCGTGTTGCCGATGGCGTTCGGCGCGTTGTTTCGCACTGAAGACGACATCGTCGAACTCATTCGCGGAACTTACGACGCCTTGCGCGACGTGCTGGCGAAGATGGAAGGCAAGGTGGAGTTTGGACTCAAGGTGAACTGGGACCGCGACAAAGTCACCGCGGAGCTGGAAGAGAAAGACGACGAGATCCGTCACCTCAAAGAGCAGATCACCTCGCGCACGACAGGTTCGACCTACTTCGCGCGCATGCAACTGGGCCGACTGATCGAAACTGCGTTGACCGATCAGGCTGACGCTTACATCCGGGAGATCTATTCACACCTGCGCGACGTGGCCGTCGCCTCGCGTGCCAACAAACCGATCGGCGACCGCATGATCATGAACGCCGCGTTTTTGATCGAACGCGATCGCGAGACTGAGTTCGACCAGAAAGTGAAAGAGATCGCCTCGAAATACGAAGGCAAACTCTCGTTCAAATACAGCGGTCCGTGGCCACCGTACAATTTCGTTCACATTCGCCTCAAACTGGAACGCGGCGAAGGCACCACTGAAGCAGTCGCGAGCTGAGCATGTTTCTTATCGACGATCTACTGCTTGCGCCGGTCAACGGTTTCAAGTTCATCCTGGGCCAGGTTCAGAAGATGGCCGATCAGGAGTTGAACGACGACACCGTGATCAAGGAGCAGTTGCTCGAGCTGCAAATGCGCAAGGAGCTCGACGAGATCTCCGATGAGGAGTTTGAGGAGCGCGAGGCCGAACTGTTTGCCCGGCTGCGTGCGATCAAGATGCGACAGCTCGACCTGATGCATGAGGTGGTCCACACGAAAGACTCGTCGAGTTTCGTGATTGAAGTCGGCGGCGACGACGACTTTGGTCAGCAGGGCGGGTATGAGCCGCGCGAGCGGTGAACGCACGTTATCTTTTCTTCGGCGGCAAAGGTGGGGTCGGAAAGACTACTGCTGCCTCAGCAACCGCGCTATTCCTTCTTCACAACTCAAAGCGCAACGAATCAATTCTTCTCTTCTCAACTGATCCCGCGCATTCGTTATCTGACAGTCTCGAAGTAAAAGTCGGTAATCGTCTGGTTGAAGTGAAACAACTTCGCGGGGCAAGGTTGTTCGCGTATGAGATGGACGCGAGTTTGGCGCTCGAACGGTTTCGCGCGGCGCATGGCGAAGTGCTGGCGGAGATCGCTGAACGTGGGACGCTGTTGGACGAGGAAGACATCAACCAGTTGCTGAACCTTTCGTTGCCGGGATTGGACGAGGTGATGTCGCTGTTTGAGTTGAGTGAAGTCGATCGCGAGGGGAAGTACACGCGGATCGTCGTCGATACGGCGCCGTCGGGACATACGTCACGGCTGTTGCGATTGCCGGAAGTGTTTGAACGGATCGTTCGGACGCTCGATTTAATGGGTGAGAAGCATCGTTACATGATCGAGCAGTTTGCGCGACGGAAAGCGCCGCTCGATAAGGTCGAGTTGTTTTTGCGGGATTTGGGTGAGCGGATTGCGTCCGTGCGGAAGTTGCTTTTCGACGCGGAACAGACGAGTTTTACGCTCGTCACGATTCCGGAGGCGATGAGTGTTCGAGAATCGGAGCGATATCTCGAATTGTTAAAGGAGCAGGGCGTGCCGGTGCGCGATCTGATTGTGAATCGGGTCGAGCAGGAGCATGACGCGTGTGAGTACTGTCATGCGCGTGTGCTGGGCCAGAAGAAGTGGCTGCGGGAGATCGCGCGTGCGTTTCGCGGGTTGGAGCAGCATCACGTGCCGTTGATGGCGCAGGAGGTTCGCGGGCTGGAGGCGTTGAAAGACGTGGGGAACATTCTTTGGAAAACGAATTCCCATTAGTTTCAAAACAGATCGTGATCTTTGGTGGGAAGGGTGGTGTTGGGAAGACCACCGCGGCGGCGGCTTTCGCGTTGACACTCGCGCGCGCCGATCGCAAGAAGAAGTTGTTGATCTTTTCGACGGATCCTGCGCATTCGTTGGCTGACAGTTTTGGTGAAGAGATCGGGCGGTTGAAAACTGGTGTTGTCGGGAATGAGAACCTGGATGCGATGGAGATCGATCCGGGAAAGTGGTTTGAGGAGTTGAAGCAGCGGTATCGATCGTGGACTGACGAGCTGTTTGATTCGTTAACTGGCGCTTCGCGAATGGAGATCAAGTTTGATCGTGAAGCGATGCGTGAACTGGTCGAGCTGACGCCGCCGGGTATTGACGAGATCGCAGCCCTGGGCGCGATCAGCGATCTGCTCGACGAGGATCGTTATCACTCGATCATCCTGGACACCGCCCCGACCGGCCATTTGATTCGCTTTCTGGAGTTGCCGCAGGTGGCGTTGTCGTGGATACGAACGTTCATGAAGTTGCTGCTGAAGTATCAAAACGTGGTGAAGGCGACGCAGGTGGCTGAAGAGTTGGTGGCGTTGTCGAAGAGTATCAAGCGAGTGGTGGCGCTGCTGACGGATGCTGAGCGCTGCGAGTTTGTCGGCGTGGCGATACCGGAAAGAATGAGTTTGGAAGAGACGGTGGACTTGGCAAAGGCGCTCGATAAGCTGGAAGTGCCAATGAAGAAACTGCTGATCAACGGGATGGTACCCAAAATCGAATGCAGTTTTTGTAAATCGAGGCGGAAGATGCAGGACGAGGTTGTCGCGAATTTTAAAAGACGTTTTCGTTCGGTCGAATTGTTTTCGGCGCAACAACAGCCGCACGAGATCACAGGCGCTGCCGCGTTGCTGGGCCATTTTCAGACATGGGATCGAGTACAATCGCGGGCGAAATAACGAACGATAATGAGTGAGCTTGCTTACTACGTTTACTGTATCGCCGAGAGCGCGGCGGCCGCCGAGCTTCCGGCGGACTCGCTGCCCGCCGCGATTGAAGAAGACTCGAAACTCGAATGGGTCGATGCGGGCGATCTGGCGGCGTTGACGAGTCAGGTTCCGCTGGCGAGTTACAGTGAGGAAAGTCTCGCCGAGCACCTGTCAGACGCGAGTTGGACTGCTGCACGCGCGATGCGTCACGAAACGATCGCGGAGTACGTCGCGAGGCGCGTCGGGGTTGTGCCGTTGCGTTTCGGGACGATCTTTCTCGAACGAGCGGGAATAGAGCGGATGTTATCGGACCAGGGGACAGAGCTGCGCGAGATACTTGAACGCCTGCGCGGGCGTGAAGAGTGGGGCGTGAATGTTTTCTGCGATCAATCAACACTGCTCGCGAGCATCACTTCAGTCAGTCCGGTGTTGCGCGATCTCGCGGAGCGCGCGGCGCAAGCATCGCCCGGACAGTCGTACCTGATGCAGAAGAAGATCGACACCCTGCGTGTCGACGAAGCGCGCGCGGCGTTGAACCGCATCACTGAAGAGATCGAACAAACACTCTCAACGCAAAGCGACGACGCGAAACGTCTGCGAGTGCTGAAAGTCGAGGCGACGGAATACGGCGAATTGAAAGCGAAGTTTGCGTTTCTGATTAAGAAGTCGGATTTTGATCAGTTTCGTGATGCGGCCGAACGTTTGGCGCAGGAACATCAATCAGCCGGCGTGCGCCTCGAACTAACCGGACCGTGGCCCCCATACAACTTTACACAGATTTCATAAATGAGTTCTCCATTCGACCAAGTCCTGATTGAGAGCGACGTCGAGCAGTTGGAACAGGCGGATCTCTCGCTGCTCGAAACACTCGATCACGTCCTCAACCGCGGGATCGTGATCGCCGGCGAGATCACGATCGCCGTCGCCGACATCGACCTGATCTTTGTCGGTTTGAACGTCCTTGTCAGTTCGGTCGAGACTGCCAACGAAACGATACGCAAACGAGGATGAGGTTATATGTCTACTGCCTTGCCGGCAGGATCGACGAGCTGCCGACGCTAAGCGGCATTTCCGGCGCGCGAGTCGATCTGATCAGAATTGAAGACTTCTCGTTATTGGTGAGCGAGTTTCAAGGAGACGCGGCGCCGCCGGTCACACGCGAAAACGCGCTGGCTCATGCAGCAGTCGTAGGCAGCGTGCTCAACGAAACCACGCCGCTCCCGTTTCGGTTCGGAAGCGTCGTCACCGAGGAGCAGCTCAGGAGTTACTTGACCACTCACAAGTCATCGCTCGAAGCGAAACTCGCGCAGGTACGCGGTTGTGTTGAGATGAGCGTCAAGATCATTTCAGACACGGATGACACGGATTTGGATGTGGCTGCGGAATCGACAGAGGGCCCCGGCGCCAGGTTCCTGAAAGAAAAGCGCCGCGAAATCCTCGGCAGCGAACGTCGCGGCGAAGACGCGAAACAGGTTGCAGCGTGGCTCAAGTCGCAGGTCGAAACGTACGTGCGACAAGAAGAAATAAGCCTTTGTCCCACTGAAAAACTGATAGTCGCAGCCGCACATCTAATCTCCCGTGAACAGGTCGCGGAATATCGCGGCCGGCTCGCAGAGGCGCGCAAAACACGGCCGGAATTACATTTCCTGGTGAGCGGGCCGTGGCCGCCTTATACTTTTTCCAACATAGAGCTTGAGTTTAAAACGCGGTTCGGAGTAAGCTGATGGAGCTTTCCCCCGAAAAACCCCCTACGGCTGAGCCGGAGATCGAAACCTCGCACGCCGAGGAGTTCGTGGAGCAATTGACTTGCGTCACAAACTCTTTGCCGTCGCGAATAAATATCGATGCGCAAAGCGTCGAACAAGGTCTCGCGAAGCTGGTTCTTACTTTGATCGAGTTCATCCGTCGTCTGCTCGAAAAGCAGGCGGTCCGCCGTATGGAAGGCGGGGATCTCTCACCTGAACAAATCGAAGAGCTAGGATTAGCGCTTATGCAATTAGAAGCGAAGCTTCAGGAGTTAAAAGAACAATTTGGGTTAACGGATGAAGATCTCAATCTCGATCTCGGTCCTGTGGGACGCCTGATTTAGCAGAAGTAAGTCTTTCCCCGGCAGTGCATACGACGGTGGCGGTCACCTGAGCTTTTTGAGTAAAGCCGCCTCCTGAGAGTGGAGGACGAAAGTGTCCAGTGAGCGGTCTACCCTTATAACGGCCCGTCCCCCGGGCTTGGTCGATGTACTCGATCGCATTCTTGACAAAGGGTTGGTCATTGCCGGCGACATCAAAGTGTCGCTCGCCAACGTCGAACTACTCACCTTGCAGATTCGACTCCTTGTGTGCTCGATCGACAAGGCTGAGCAAATCGGACTTAACTGGTGGCGCTATGACACAAACCTGACGACGCGCGCCGAGCGTGCCGAAGCCGAGAATGTCGAGTTACGAGAACGGCTGTCTGAACTTGAACTGGAGATCCGAAAGCTCGGGGCCAGTGCGGCTGGTCGTGAGGAGAAAGTGCTGAGCGATCGCCGGGTGACGACTACGCGCAAAACGAAAGTCAGAAACCGACGACCGTAGGCATTGATTCGATAATGTTTTTAAAGAGGATTAAGCAAAGCGGTCATTCCTCGCGGTGGTTTAACAACTCAGAAAAAGGAACCTAAGCAAATGGCTGTCGAAAGAGCACCAGGCGGAACTAGTTTAATCGACGTCCTTGATCGTGTGCTCGACAAGGGCATCGTAATTGACGCCTGGGTCCGAATCTCCCTCGTGGGTATCGACTTGATCACCATTGAGGCTCGTGTCGTTGTTGCTTCAATCGACACGTACCTCAAGTACGCTGAAGCCGTAGGTTTGACCCCGGCAGTTTCGCGCCCCGCGCTCACCCCCGGAACAGAAACCGTGGAAACTGAGACGCGTCGCCGAGTCACTGTCGAGGAGAAAAAGTAGCGCACGGTAAAATCCGTGTTTTGATGTGTGCGGCAAACCACAGATTTGAGTCATGGGTGAAGTCCCCACAGAGATAGCGTTTACCACTGTTCCGCCGATCTCAGATAACGACCGGATCGGCTCTTACCTGCACCAGTATGACGTGTTCGTGGAAACCACGACGCAGATGCTGGCGACACCGCGGCTGAATGAGCGGCTGCTGCTCGCGCTGGAAGGGATTTCAAATATCTTTGGGCACCGGCAGGCCGCCGTTTCCATCATCAACGAGAGAGACGCGGAGTTACGCATCCGTGCGGCAGTCGGGTTCGACACGGAACTGCCTGCGCGTGCCGACATGCCATTGGATTCGAGCGCCGCTTGCGTTCGCGTGATCCACGACGCCGTCCCGTTGTGGATCTCGATGAAGGAAGACGTCGCCTCACGCACACTCTTCGACCAAATGCAGTGGGAACATGACGTCATCGCGCTGCCATTATTCGGGATCTCGGAAATTTCCCCGACAAGAGGCCGCGACTCGCGAAACGGTCCGAGGCTTCCCGGACATTACTGGACTTCCGATCCCGGTTCCCGACTCGGCGTCCTTTACGTCGGCGCCAGCAAAGATGCAGTCGATCCGCTTTCGCTGAATCTGTTGAAGCGCTTCGCCGATCGCGTGGGAATCATCGCTTCGCTCGCCATTCACCAGGAAAAGCTCGTCAGTACCGTCACGAAACTACAGCGCGAACGACAGTGGATCGAATCGATCATGAAGTCTGTCGCAGATCCGATCGTGCTGACGGATCTCGACAACGAAATCCTGCTGCAAAACCGGCGCGCTGAAGAACTCTTCAGCGGATCCGCAAACGCGGGCGAAGGCAAACGCCGCGCGCTGAAGTTAAACGACCTGTTGTTCTCCGCGTATCTTTCGAGCGCGACGGTGTCGTCGTCGGAACTAGTGCAACGAGACATCACGCTCGTCGATCCGATCGAGGGCTCCGACCTCCACTTTGAAGTAATCTCAACGCCCGCCGCCAACGCCCGCGGCGAACCGCTCGGTCTCGTGTCGATCTTCCGCGACGTTACCGACCTGCGGGAAGCAAACGAAGAGCTGGCTCGCAACTTCGTCAAGTTGCAACAGGCCCAAACCGATTCGACCCGTGAACGCGATCGCCTCGACCTGATTATCGAAAACGTGGGCCATCCGATCGTCGTCTGCGACTCGGCAGGGAACTTCATCCTGTTCAATCGCCGCGCGGAGTTGTTGTTTGAAGAGGGACTGTCGTTTCGACCGGCTGCGGCTGCCGCTGTTCGGACGAACGCTGTGAAACTGACGTCGTTCATCTCGGGTCTGGCGTCCGCGTCCGAAACCGGCAGGCAGGCTGAGATCGAGTTGATCGATCCCGAGAATAGCCGGCTGTTGCCGATGGAGATTACGGCGCGCGAGGTTCTCGATCCCACAGGCCAGGTGACCGCTGTCGTTTCGATTCTTCACGACCTTACGGAGATTCGCGAACTCGAGCGACGGCGCGTCGAGCGGCAACTGTTTGAATCGGAGAAACTCGCGGCAGTCGGCCGGCTCGCGGCGTCGATTGCGCACGAAGTCAACAATCCTCTCGAAGCGATCAAGAACGCGCTTTACCTGATGGAATCCGGCTCCGAAGGTGATAAGAATTCTCGCTTCCTCGAGATCGCGCGTAAAGAGACTGAACGCGTCTCACACATCATCCGGCAGATGCTTGGTTTCGCTCGTCGTTCCGGTGAAGTCGATTGGGTTGAGGTCAACCAGTTGATTGAAGAAACGCTGGTGCTGCTCGAAAAGAAGATGCGGCAGTTGCGCATTAAGGTGATCCGGGATCTCGACGAGTCGTTGCCGAAGGTGCGCGCGCGCGCCGACCAGTTGCGGCAGGTGATACTGAATCTGATCATCAACGCGCAGCAAGCGATCCAGGGTGGCGGTGAGATAACGATCAGCACTTCGCGTTACGAACAGGCGTTGCAGCCGTCGATTTTGATCCAGCTCAGCGACACCGGAGTCGGCATCAACGAAGACGATGTGAACCGCATCTTCGAGCCGTTTTTCTCCAGCGGCAAGAAAGGCACCGGCCTCGGACTGTGGGTGACGCAGGACATCGTCCGGCAGCATGGTGGCCGCATCGAAGTTGCGAGCGAAGCAGGTCGTGGAACGGTTTTCACGATAATCCTCCAGGTTGAATCCCCAATTCTTGAAGCTCAGGAGACCGAATCCCGGTTAACAGCAAAATGAGCCACAGATTGGACCATTCGGACGTAGCAATGGATGACGGCAATGGCTTCCCGCCGTTTGTGCGTGATGGCCGGCTGCTCGTAGTCGACGACGAAGAGAGCTTGCGCATCACGACTGCCGCCATTCTCGAAAAAGAAGGTTACAGCGTCGACACGGCGTCAAGTGGCGACGAAGCGATCTCGCTGCTCGCGCAAACAGACTACGACCTCGTGCTCACCGACTTGCACATGGAGGGCGGCGACGGTCTTTCAGTCCTGAACCAGATCCGCCGGCACTCGCCGTTGACGATCTCCGTCGTGCTGACCGGTTTCGCTTCCGTCGAATCCGCGATCGCGGCGTTGCAGGAAGGCGCCTACGACTATCTCGTCAAACCATGCGACATCGACAGCATGAAGCACACGATCCGGCGCGGCGTCGAACACCGGCGTCTGATGCTTGCCGAACAGAAGGCGCGTACGGATCTGGAGCAACTCAATCTCGATCTCGAACGAAGAATTGTCGAACGCACCGCGGAACTGACGCGATTGAACCTCGAACTCGCGGATGCAAATCGCGCGAAAGACGTTTTTCTGGCGACGCTCTCACACGAGTTGCGAACGCCCCTCACGCCCGTTGTAGGGTGGATCAAACTGCTGCGCAGCGGCAATCTCGACGATAAGAGCGTCGTGCAGGCGCTGGATGCGATCGAGCGAAACGCGTGGTTGCAGTCGAAGTTGATCGACGACCTGCTCGACACGTCGCGCATCGCCACCGGCAAGCTTCATTTCGAACCGAAACCCACCGACCTCAACACGATTGTGAAGGCCGCGATCGATACGGTGCGCGAGTCTGCCGCGTCGCGCAACATCGACTTGTCAGTCAACCTTTGGCCTTCGACTATGGTCGTGATGGGTGAGCCGGTTCGTCTCCAGCAGATCGCGTGGAACTTGATCTCAAATGCGATCAAGTTTACCGAGCCCGGCGGGAAGGTTACCGTCATCACGAAACACGAGGATTCGCAGGCGCGGCTCGTCGTCACGGATACGGGAATCGGGATCGAGCCCGAATTTCTGCCGCACGTGTTCGATCGCTTCAGACAGGCAGACGGTTCGACGTCGCGACGTCATGGTGGATTAGGACTCGGCCTCGCGATCGCCGACGCGCTGGCGAAAATGCATGGCGGAAGAATCATGGCGGAGTCAGAAGGCGTTGGGCTGGGCTCGTGTTTCACGCTGCATGTGGAGCTGGCGGCGTCGGAACGAGTCGTCTCCGGAAAAGGTGATTCAGAAAGCGCGCTCTTTACTCGGTCTCGACGTCCTCATCGTCGAAGACTCGATCGACACGCTGACGCTCTTGAGCGCCGTTTCAGTCGCGAAGGCGCGAATGTCACGACCGCTGCGTCCGCCGCCGAAGCACTGGAAAGCGTCGTGTCGAAACGTCCATCCGTCGTTATTTCCGACATCGGCATGCCTGACGTCGACGGCTATCAACTCCTCGAACAACTAAAAGTGATTCCGGGAATGAACGACGTCCCCGCGATCGCCATCTCCGGCTACGCCAGCGACGAAGATCGCGAGCGCGCCCTCGGCACCGGCTACCACGCCCTCGTTCCCAAACCCATCGACGTGGAAGAACTCTTCGATCTCATCCACGCCCTCAACCTCCCCCAACTGTCGCCGGCCACGAAGTAACCCCTCGAAACTGCCCGAAAACCGGACTCGATCCCCTTTAACATCAATCAGATTGACAAAATTGAAACTGTAACTATAATGGTTACAAAACGAAACCCCGGATTCTCCGGAACGTATTTGAGAGATGTCGACTAACAGCAGGTTCGCAGTAGCCGTACATGTGTTGAGTTTGATGGCCTGGTCGGGCGAAGAACCCCTTAAATCCGAGCAGGTTGCGGAAAGTGTCAACACCAATCCGGTGGTGATTCGCCGCATGTTGCTCGAGCTGGCTGATGCCGGCCTGGTTGTTTCGCAAACCGGATCACTCGGAGGTTCGAGGCTGGCAAACGATCCGGCCAAAACAACCCTCCTAGATGTGTACCGGGCACTCGAGTACGGCGGCGTTTTTTCGTTGCATCGACAGCCACCGAGCCGCGATTGTCCGGTGGGAGTAAACATTGAAACCGTGTTAGGCGAAGTGCTGTCGGAGGTGGATTCGGCCGTCGAGCAGGTGCTGGGAACAATAACAATCAACGATGTGGTGCAGCGCTTGAAACCATGCGGCGCCGCCACGACGAAACAGGTCGCCCACGCTCGAAATGGCCGCGGGAGAACGAATGCCCGAAATGGCAATGGCCGTGGGACTGGTACAAGAAATGGCCGTAAGAAGCAGTATGACCAAGGGCAGGTAGCTTTGTCCGAGTTGCGCAACGGAACAAAGAACCGGAGAGCGAAAGCACTCCGAACTGCCTAACAAACCGCGAGAAAGGAATGTCTTAATTTGTCCAGGCTTGAAAAAGATCAAAGCGGTATCGAGCTCATGAGTTCGGCCAAAGGCGAGTTCGTCAACCTCAGCGAGGAACTGACGGACGACGCCGTGTCGATTGAGGATATCGATGAAGTTTTACAAACCCTCGAAAGAGCGACCAGTAGTGAAGCTGAAATCGAGGAGCCTTTGATCGAGGAGTCGTCGTCTGTTGTCGAATCTGATGAAGCCATGAGCGAAGAGGTCGAGCTAGACCTTTCCGCCGGCGAGATGGACAAGACTTCAGACCCAATCCGCGTCTACATGCGGGAAATGGGTGTAGTGCCGCTGCTCACCCGCGAACAGGAAGTATCGATTGCGAAGCGAATCGAGCGCGGACAGAAGCGCGCTGAAAAAGCGATTGCGCGTTCGCCGATCGCCGTGGTCGAACTTTTCAGAATCGGCGATGAGTTGGCGGCAGGACAGCTCAACATTCGCGACGTCGTTGCGTTCTCGGATCAAATGGAGACCGAGGAACACGAGGATCGCAGCGAAGAGTATTTGCAGTGGACTATCGAAGGTCTTCTGAACATCCGGGGACTCTACAAACGAGGGTTGAAGGAGTTTGAGCGTTTTGCCGACGAGCAGAGAGTGTCGCGCGGCAAGCGCTCGAAGAAGTTGTTGCGTTACCGTCGGAAGCTTGCTCGAACGCGACTCGAAATCGCGCAGGAGATCCGCGGACTACATATGAAGGAGGCGGCACGTCAGCGTTTGATCGCTGCGATCGGCGTCGTTCACAAAGAGGTCCGCACGCTCGAACGCGAGATCGAAGCGTATTCCGAGAAGCTCAAACGAAAAGGATTGAAGGCTGACAAGCAGAAGGAATTCCGGAAGCATGTCGCCACCGCCAAGAAGCGGCTGAAAGAGATCGAAGTCGAACATCACCTGATGCCGTTGGAGATCAAGCGATCGCACCAAATGATCGCGGTCAGCGAAGCCCAAACGGCGCAGGCCAAACACGAGTTGACCGAAGCTAACCTTCGTCTCGTTGTTTCAATCGCGAAGAAGTATCAAAACCGCGGCTTGCAGTTCCTCGATCTGATTCAGGAAGGTAACCTCGGTTTGATGAAGGGCGTCGACAAGTTTGATTGGCGACGCGGTTACAAGTTTTCAACTTATGCGACCTGGTGGATTCGCCAGGCCATCACGCGCGCGATCGCCGACCAGGCGCGTACGATTCGCATTCCGGTGCACATGATCGAGGTGATCAACAAACTCAAGAACACCTCGCGTGAGCTGGTGCGTGAACTCGGACGCGAGCCTACGACTGAAGAGATCGCCAAGAAGATGGACACCTCCGTCGACAAGGTGCGCAAGGCGCGCAAGTTGATGCAGGATCCGATCTCTTTGGAAACGCCGATTGGCGAAAACGGCGATTCGCAGTTGGGCGATCTGATTGAAGACAAGTCGAGCGAGAGCCCGGCGGCGCGAGTGATCACGTCGAACCTGCGAGAGATCGCCGGCGACGTGTTGCAGACTTTGAGTCCGCGCGAAGAGCGTGTCATTCGTTTGCGGTTTGGTCTCGACAACGGCGGTCACGAAAGGACGCTGGAAGAAGTGGGCCAGAACTTCAACGTGACGCGCGAGCGCATTCGTCAGATCGAAGCGAAGGCGTTGCGTAAGCTGCGCCACCCGTCGCGAGCGCGGCTGTTAAAGAACTTCCTCGAAGGCGAAGGCAACTAATTCGAGGAACTAATTGTTGAGATATTAAGTCAGAGGAGCGATTGAAACATGAGTGAATTTGTTAAGGAAGTGAGCGATAGCTCGTTTGAAACGGACGTATTGGGATCCAGCAAGCCGGTGCTGGTGGACTTCTGGGCGCAATGGTGCACTCCCTGCCGCATGCTGGCTCCGACCGTTGAAGCTGTCGCTCAGCAGTATGCCGAGACGGCTAACGTCGTGAAGCTGAACGTTGACGACAACCCGTCGACGGCACAGCGCTACGGCATTAAGGGCATCCCGACGCTGATTCTTTTCCGTGAGGGTAAAGAAGTCGAGCGGGTCGTCGGCGCGACGAGCAAAGAATCGATCACGCGAATGATCGAGAAGTACACCACCGCAGTCGCGTAGCGCGAATCAATCGCAGCTAGCAGCTGAGAATTACGATCAAAGGCCGGGCGATCACGTCCGGCCTTTTTGTGCCTTCAGGCTTGGTAACTCGACTGTAACCCGCCGCATTCTTGTGTTCCTTGCGTCCTTGGGTGTATAAGTCCTGGCGCTCTTCCAGCACAGTTTCACAAACTTCGTTCACTCAACAGCACAACGATAACACGGCGCTCAGCGCAAATCCGTTACGTCCGAATTCGTGTTATGTGGAAAAGGAATCGGTTTAAAGAGCCGCCAATACTAGCCCGTCCTTTAACGGAATCAGAGGGCATTGCCTTTAGAAAAGAGCTGCGAGAAGCGGATCAAGAGGTGCAAAGCTATTTCCGCGTATATTACATAATCGGTCTAATCGGCGTAGGGGCCTGGCTGGTCAGCCCTCAGTCCAAACCTCTAGTTGAACTGATGCTTGGCAACGGCGGCTACAACATTTACGTTCCGTTGGTCGTTGTGTTCTTGAACGCGGTTTCTTTGACTTACCTGTTGTACAAGAGCATCGAAATCCACGAGATCGCCCAGTTCATCTTGTACGCGAGCAAAACGGACAGCCCGTTTGTGGGTTGGGAGCAGTGGCGTCGAAGCGGGGTGAGCGCGACTCGACTACCGCGATGGTTCTACACTCCGTTCCTAACCTTGGTTCCTTTAGTCGTATCCGGCGGTTTGTGGTATGGCTCCTATAAGGTTCTTTATACGCCGGTCAAGGACTTAGTTGAAACCGCTAAATCGCTTCGCACCGTAACGGCACCTGCACAGCCGGAAGCCGCAAAGTCAACATCGCAAGCTACGGAGACCTTAAACACGTCTGCGATTTCTGGTGCGACGCCCGCACCTGTATCCACTCTGAGTCTCTCACAAGAGCAGATGACGAATGTTGGAAATGTCTTCTGGCGAGCGAAACGCTGGTTGTGGGTTGTTGCTGTGGTTCATCTGATACCGGCATTCCTCATTTACTTCAATTTGCTGAGGGTACCGACGCGTTGGCGCAGGATTTGGCCACAGCATGCAAAAATTTCGCAGTGATCTTCCTTCTACAGCGGATCTTAAGGCGATCGTCCTTTATGCCTGTTCAGGATCGCTCGGGCACAAGACTCTCGCGGAAAACTACGCAACTTACCTTCGCGCGTTCGGCATTGAAGCTGTTGCGCTCGACGTATTACAGGTTGATTCTTATCCCACGTTCAGCAGATTCGCGTCAGTTTATTTTTGGGTTCTCAAGTTTTTGCCTGGCGTTTGGCGCTGGTGTTATCAACATTGGCCCAAACTTCCATTGGTAAACAGTATTAGGTTGCGCCTGCTGCCGAGACGGTTTAAGCGCACGCGAAAACTGCTTTGTTCGTCCAAATGGGACCTTATAATTTCGACTCATCCGGTTAGTAGTGGAATTGTTAACGATTTGAAGAGAAACAATCGTGTTCAGGCGCCTCTTTGGATCGCGTTTTCGGATTGGCATGTCCAACCGTTTTGGGTTTTTCCCGAGGCTGACCGTTATCTGGTCGCCTTGACGGAGCAACGAAACGCTCTTGAGCAACTCGGTATCTCGAAGAGGAAGATTGACGTGCTCGGAATGTTGCTAAGTCCCAAGTACTATTCCACGAAACCGCAAACAGAAAAATGCTCTTCTGCGAATACAAACAGTCAGACATGTATCGTCTTGATCGCTGGTGGTAAAGGTTGGCAACTAGAATCTGTTCTTCAGCAACTTCACCGACTAAATGCGAAGCTGATAATTATCAGCGGAAGTGAGCAGCGAAAGAATGAGCTTGAACAGTTCTTGAAAGTGAGACGCTGTCCGAGTAGTTGGAAAGTAATGGGCTTTGTAAACCCAATTGAACTAATGGCGGAGGCAGATTTAGTAATCACCAAACCGGGAGGACTTAGTAGCGCTGAAGTCTTACAATTGGGTCGACCTTTGCTTCTTTTGCATGGGATGCCAGGCCACGAAGAAGAAAATGCACGCGTACTTTCAAGACACGGTGTTTTCTGGTTGGAACGACTGAATGAACTTCCCGAGGCACTGGCTCACTTCATGAGCATCGGTTTTCCCGCGATTGAATCGAAAGTTCGATCTCGGCGGACTCCTGATTTGTTCAGAAAAGTGATTGCGGATGAGTTCTCTATATAGGGAATCGCCTATTGCCTTTGCAAGTATCGTGGTAGTTCATAGAGAATAAGTTCGTATTACTAAAGACCAAACGTATGGAACAGACGAGGCCCACGCGCCTCATCGTCGGTATCACCGGCGCGACCGGAACGATCTTCGGTGTGCGGATTCTGCAGATGCTGCACGGGTCGGGGGTCGAGACGCATCTGGTCGTGAGTAAGTGGGCGGCGCGCACGCTCACGCATGAAACCCAGTACTCGCTGAAAGACGTACAAAGCCTCGCAACGCAGAATTACGGTATCGGCGCGCAGGGCGCAGCGATCTCGAGTGGCTCTTTTGTGACGCTCGGAATGGTCATCGCGCCATGCAGCATGCGCACTCTCGCGGCCATCGCGCATGGACTGGGCGACAACCTGATTCATCGCGCCGCCGACGTGATCCTGAAAGAGCGGCGCAAGCTCGTGCTCGTTGTGCGCGAGTCGCCGTTCAACGAGATACATCTCGAAAACATGTTGAAGCTGGCGCGAATGGGCGTCGTGATTCTTCCGCCCGTGCCTGCTTTCTACAATCAATCCTCAGAATCTCGACGACATGATCAATCACATCGCGATGCGAGTGATCGATCAGTTTGATATTCATCTCGACGTAATGAACCGCTGGGACGGCGTGCTGCTGGATCGAAACGATCGCCAGAAACGGAGTAGGAGAGAAGTCATGGGAGAGATGGTCGAATTTCCATTCGAACGGCGGGAACACCGATGGATATCTATCGATTCCGGAAGCCGGCAGTGGTCCGGGCGTGGTGGTGATTCAGGAGTGGTGGGGACTTGTGGATCACATCAAAGACGTTTGCGACAGATTTGCCGCGGAAGGTTTTGTCGCGCTCGCGCCTGATCTCTATCACGGCAAAACGACAAAGTCTCCGGATGAAGCAGGCAAGTTGATGATGGCACTGCGCATCGACGAGGCTGAAAAAGATCTCGAGCGGCGCCGTCGAATATCTTTTCAACCACGACGCAGTGACGAGCGAGAAGATCGGCGTGGTCGGTTTCTGCATGGGCGGCGCGTTGTCGCTGTACACGGCGACGAAGAATCCGCACATCGGCGCGTGCGTCGTGTTTTACGGCGGGCATCCAAACGTCAAACCTGATCTGCCGAACCTGCACGCGCCCGTGCTGGGTCTTTACGCTGAGAAAGACGGCTTTGTTACGCCTGATTTAGTGCGTGAACTGGAGAGCAAGTTAAAAGCGCTGGGAAAGCGATCGAAGTGCATGATCTATCCGGAAGCGATCACGCTTTCTTTAACGATACGCGTCCCGAGGTTTACAACGCTGAAGCTGCCGCCGACGCGTGGCAGCGCACAATCGATTTCCTTCGCAAGCATCTTGGTGTAAGAGTTAGAATGAACACGTGATCTGTTTGATTCGTGAGTTCTGCAAGCTCGATCTCTATACACAACTAAAGAGGAAATCCCGTTTATGACCACTGTCTTCGTGCGCTTGTTTGTCCTGACGCTCATTGTTGTCGTTCGTGCGGTTAGCTCAGGAGCCCAGCAGACCGCAAGCATCGCCATCTCCGCCGGTTGCGCCATCGCCAGTCCGAGCGCGACGCCGACGCCCGAAGCGTCGCCCACGCCGCGCGATCCGATGTCGACGCCGACATTCAATGGACTGAGACTGCGCTCGATTGGACCAGCTTTCACTTCCGGACGCATCAGCGGCTTCGCGGTCGATCCGAACAACCCGTCGCGCTACTACGTCGCCGTTGCATCAGGCGGAGTGTGGAAGACGATCAATGCCGGCATCAACATGGACGCCCATCTTCGATAACGAAGCCTCGTACTCGATCGGCGCGATCGCGCTCGATCCGAAGAACCCGTTAACGTGTTTGGGTCGGCACCGGCGAGAACAACAGCCAGCGAAGCGTTTCGTACGGCAACGGTCTTTACAAGTCGGAAGACGGCGGCCGGACCTGGCGAAACGTTGGTCTGAAGAACTTCAGAACACATCGGCCGCATCGCGATCGATCCGAAAGACTCAAACATCGTCTACGTCGCAGCGCAGGGACCGCTGTGGGGACCGGGCGGAGAGCGCGGTCTCTTCAAAACCACCGACGGCGGCAAGACCTGGAAGAACATTCTCAACATCAGCGAGAACACCGGCGTCACCGACGTCGTGATCGATCCGAACGATCCGAACACGATCTACTGCGCTTCGTATCAACGTCGCCGTCACCTTTGGACGCTCATCAACGGCGGTCCGGAAAGCGCGATCTATAAATCGACCGACGCCGGCGCGACCTGGAACAAGTTGCGAGCAGGTTTGCCGACTGTTGAACTCGGCCGCATCGGTCTCGCGCATCTCCCCGGTCGACTCGAATGTGATTTACGCGACAGTCGAAGCCGCGGACCGCAGAGGCGGAATCTTTCGCTCGAGCGATCGCGGCGGCAGTTGGGAACGGCGCAACGAGTTTGATTCGACCGCGATGTACTACTCGCGCATCGTTGCCGATCCGAAAGACGTCGATCGCATCTACATCATGAACGTGTTTCCGATGGTCTCCGACGACGGCGGCCGCACGATTCGTCGTCTCGGCGAGCGAAACAAGCACGTCGACAATCACGACATCTGGATCAATCCGGACAACACCGATCACTATCTCGATGGGCTGCGATGGCGGCATCTACGAGAGTTTCGATCGCGGCGCAAACTGGGACTTCAAAGCAGAACCTTCCGGTGACGCAGTTCTACGACATCACCACCGACAACGCGAAACCTTTCTACAACATTTACGGCGGCACGCAGGACAACTTCAGTTTTGGTGGTCCATCGCGCACGCGCAGCGCTTCCGGCATCGTCAACTCCGATTGGTTTGTTACCAACGGCGGCGATGGTTTTCGTTCGCAGGTCGATCCCGAAGATCCGAACATCATCTACGCAGACGTTGCAGAACGGCGTGACTCGTGCGTTTCGACAAGCGCACGGGAGAACGCATCGGCATTCAACCGCAACCCGGTCGCAGCGAAGATCCGCTGCGTTGGAACTGGGACTCGCCGTTCATCATCAGTCCACACTTGCGCACGCGACTCTACTTGGCTGTCCGACAAACTCTTTCGCAGCGACGATCGTGGCGATACGTGGCAACTGATCAGCGGTCAACTCTCGCGCGATCTCGATCGCGACAAGCTGCCGGTGATGGGCAAAGTCTGGGGCATCGACGCCGTCGCGAAGAATGCTTCCACCGCATTTTTCGGCAACGCTTCGGCGCTCGCTGAGTCGCCAAAGAAAGAAGGGCTGATCTATGTCGGCACGGACGACGGCCTGGTCCAGGTGACTGAAGACGGCGGCAAGAACTGGCGCAAGATCGAGAAGTTTCCCGGCGTTGGCGACATGCCGTACGTCACGCCGCATCATCACTTCGAATCACGACGCGAACACCGCCTACGTCAGTTTCGACAATCATCAAAACAACGACTTCAAACCTTATCTCGCTGAAAACAACCGACGCCGGTCGAACCTGGACTTCGCTCAGTTCAAACCTGCCGAAGAATGGACCAGTGCTCGCGATCGCCGAAGATCACGTCAACCCGAATCTGCTTTTTACAGGCACTGAGTTTGGTCTGTTTTTCTCGATCGACGGCGGGCAGAAGTGGATTCAACTCAAAGGCGGCCTGCCGACGATCGCAGTGCGCGATCTCAACATTCAGAAACGCGAGAACGATCTCGTCGTCGGCACGTTTGGGCGCGGCATTTACATTCTCGACAACTACACGCCGCTGCGTTTGCTGAAACCAGAAACGCTGCGGCAGGAAGCGGCTGTGTTTCCGGTGAAGGATGCGTTGATGTACATCCAATCGCAGCCGCTCGGCGGACGCGGCAAGAGTTTTCAGGGCGAAGCGTTTCTACACGGCCGACAATCCGCCGTTTGGCGCGACGGTGACGTGGTATCTGAAAGACCCGATCAAGACGCGCAAAGAAAAACGCCAGGAAGCGGAGCGAGAAGCGGACAGAAGAGGCGCGCCCGTCGGTTGGCCCACGCGCGACCAACTGCGCGCGGAAGAAGAAGAGGAAGCGCCGGCAATCGTCGTCACGATTACTGATTCCGCACGATCGCGTCGTGCGACGATTGACTGGTCCAGTCACCGCGGGAATGCAGCGACTGACGTTGGGATCTGCGTTATCCGGCCGCAAACCTTTCGGCGCCGCCGCCACCGGACGCTGATTTCGATTTCGAACCGCCGTCTGGGCCACTCGTCATGCCGGGCACGTACAAGGCATCGGTCGCGAAGCGAGTCGATGGAGTGATGACGCCGCTTGGGCCAGCCGCAGGAGTTCCAGGTGGTGGTCGAAGGCCAGGAGAACATGTCGGTTAGCCGATCGCACGGCGCTGGTTGAGTTTCAGCAGAAAGCCGTGCGCTTGCAACGCGCGGTGAGTGGCGCGACTCAGGCTGCGAACGCGCTCCGGCCGCGGCTTACGGCAATCAAGCGCGCGATTTCGGAAACGCCGTCGTTGCCGCACACGTCTTTACGAAGACGCGATGGCGTTGGAGAAACGAACCAACGAGATCCTGCGCGCTTTGAGTGGTGACAGCTGCAGCCCGACAACGCAACATGAACACGCCGCCGTCGATCAACGATCGCGTTGGTTACGTCGTCGGCGCGCAACGCATGTCCACCGTCGCGTCCGACGCAGACGCAACACGAATCAATACACCGCTGCCGCGCAGGACTTCGAAGCTGTGTTGGTCCAGTTGCGCCAACTGATCGAAGTCGATCTGACGCGGCTGGAGAAACAATTGGAGGCCGCAGGCGCGCCCTGGACACCGGGCCGCATTCCCGAGTGGCGCGATCAATAAATGAGAGACTGGATGAAAACTGTCATCAGTCTTGTTACTACGTGTTCGTCGCTTTCGTTGTGTGTCCGTCGGCTTCAGGCGCAAACCATCACGGAGAAGGTGAAGGGCATGGAGAAGTTTCCCGGCTTCTTCACCTTCTACTGGGACGCGAAAGCCGGAAAGATCTGGCTGGAGATCGACAAGTGGAACACTGAGTTTCTCTATGTCGGAGTCGTTGCCCGCAGGCATCGGCTCGAACGACATCGGCCTCGATCGCGGACAACTCGGCAACAGTTCGATCGTTCGTTTCGATCGCAGTGGACCACGCGTGTCTGCTCGTCGCGCCGAACTACTCTTTTCGCGCGTACTACCAACAACGCCGACGAACGTCTCGCCGTGAAAGATGCGTTTGCCGAATCGACGCTCTGGGGCTTTGAAGTCGCGGCTGAAGAAAGTGGTCGCGTGCTCGTTGACGCGACCAGCTTCTACCTGCGCGACGTTCATCAGGTCACGAACACGCTGCAACGCGGACAGCAAGGCACGTATCGACTCGAGCCGACTCGCAGCGCGTTCTATCTTCCAAACACAAAAAACTTTCCGCAAAACACGGAAGTCGAAACAACGCTGACGTTCACCGGCGAACCTACCGGACAATTCGTGCGGCAAGTCGTGCCGGTGCCGGAAGCGATCACCGTTCGCGAACGGCATTCGTTCGTGCAATTGCCACCGCCCGGTTACAAGCCGCGCGTGTTCGATCCGCGCGCGGGTTATTTCGGCATCGACTACATGGATTTCGCGACGCCGATCGAAGAACCGATCACGAAGCGCTTCATCGCGCGTCATCGTTTGCAGAAGAAAGATCCGGCCGCGCGCGTCAGCGAAGCGGTGGAGCCGATTGTTTACTACGTCGATCGCGGCGCGCCGGAACCGGTGCGTTCGGCGTTGCTCGAAGGCGCGCGCTGGTGGAACCAGGCGTTCGAAGCGATCGGTTACAAAGATGCGTTTCGTGTTGAAGTGATGCCGCCGAACAGTCGATCCGATGGATGTGCGTTACAACGTGATCCAGTGGGTGCATCGATCGACGCGTGGCTGGTCCTATGGCAACTCGCTTGTCGATCCGCGCACCGGCGAGATCATTCAGGGACGCGTTTCGCTCGGATCGTTGCGCGATCGGCAGGACTTCTTGATCGCGGAAGGTTTGCTGGCGCCGTACAACAACACGAACACGGCATCGCCGAAACTGCTGGAGATGGTGCTCGCGCGTTTGCGTCAACTCTCGGCGCACGAAGTGGGCCACACGTTGGGACTGCAACACAACTACGCTGCGAGTCCGGTCAGTCGCGCATCGGTGATGGACTATCCCGCGCCGTGGGCGAAGCTCGGATGCGAATGGTGTGCCCGATCTTTCGGACGCGTATGCGAAAGGCATCGGCGAGTGGGACAAAGTCGCGATCGCTTACGGTTATCAGGATTTTCCGCCCGGGCACTAACGAACCGCAGGCACTCGACACAACGCTCAAAGAAGCGTTTCGCGCGCGGTCTGATGTATTTGACCGATCAGGACGCACGTGCGCCGGGCAGTTCGAGTTCGGTGGCCCATCTTTGGGACAACGGCCGAACGCAATCGACGAGCTCGGCAACGTGATGAAGGTGCGTGCCGCTGCGTTGCGGCGCTTTGGCGAAAACAACATTCGCGAAGGCGCGCCGCTGGCGACGATCGAAGAAGTGCTGGTGCCGATCTACATGTATCACCGTTACCAGGTGGAAGCGGCGGCGAAAGTGATCGGCGGTCAGGATTACACGTTCAGTTTGAAAGGAAAAGGAGATCGCAATCCGCAGATCGTCGCGCCGGAAGAACAGCGACGCGCACTCGCGGCAGTGCTCGATACGATCAAACCGGAAGCGCTGTCGTTACCCGAACCGTTGTTGCGTTTGATTCCGCCGCGGCCTGCCGGTTATCCGCGCAATCGCGAAACTGTTTCGCACGCGCACGCAGCCTGTGTTCGACGCGCTCGCGCCGGCTGAAGCAGTCGCGGATCACGTCAGTGGTTTCTCTGTTCAATCCCGAACGCGCAGCGCGGCTGGTCCAGTTTCACGCACGTGATGCGCGCAATCCGGGTCTTACCGAAGTGATCGAGAAGCATACTCACGGCAACGTGGAAAGCGCCTGTCGCTACTGGTTACGCGGGCGAGATCCAACACAGCGTCAATACGATCGTCCTCAGCGACCTGATGTCGTTAGCGGCAAACGAACGCGCGTCGAATCAAGTGCGCGCGATTGCGTCGTGTAAACTCGAACAATTGAAGAACTAGTGACACGTCAACGCCGTTTCCACAGTCGACGAAAACCATCGCGCGTTTCTCTACTACACGCTCGAACAAATCAAACGTTTTCAGGAAGATCCGAAGAAAATGAACCTGACACCGCCACAAGCTCCACCCGACGGCCAGCCAATCGGAATGCGGATGGGAATGGACGAGTGTGGCTGTGTGTATCTGCCATGTTTGCGGTAGCATTGGTGCTTTATGCAAGGACCCGAGCAATACCTCGGCGAAACACTTGACGATAAATACCGCCTCGAACAACTACTCGGAAGCGGCGGTATGGGCGCCGTCTATCTTGCCACCCACCTCGGCACCGAACGCTACGTTGCGCTGAAACTGATCTCGCCGCAGTTCATGCGTAATCGCGAGTTTGTCGAGCGCTTTAAACGTGAAGCGCGCGCAGCGGGACGGCTGCGTCATCCGAACGTCGTCGACGTTACCGACTTCGGTTTCGCGCGCGTGAAGCAAGGCGAGGTTGCTTACCTCGTGATGGAGTATCTCGACGGTTGCACGCTCGGCGACGTGCTCGCCGAAGAGCAGCGTCTGCCGCTCGACTGGGTCGCCGACATTCTCGAACAAGTCTGCTCCGCGGTTCACGAAGCGCATCAGCAGGGAATCGTTCACCGCGATCTGAAACCCGACAACATCTGGCTGGAACCGAATCGACTCGGTAGCTATCGCGTCAAAGTTCTCGACTTCGGCATCGCGAAAGTAGGCGCGACGACAGTTCCAGTTCCTGACGGCGAGTCGACGGCGACGATCATCGACAATGTTTCTGCCGAGCGCGCGGCTGAAGCCTCGACCAGCATCCTGCCCGCGAACCTCGAAAACGAAACGCTGCTGCGTCCGATAGGCGGTGAAGTCGGAACGCTGTTGCAGAACGAAAAACTCACGCAGCCGTTCGTTCCGGGCGATCACCCCGAAGCCGAAGACGATGGGACGTTGCTATTCGATACCGTCACGCATTCCGCTGGTCGACACAGCAACATGCCGCGACTGAGGCACAGGGACCGGCACTGACGCGCGTCGGCGCGATCATGGGTACGCCGCTTTACATGTCGCCCGAACAGTGTGGCGGCGGATATGTCGACACGCGATCGGACATCTACAGTCTCGGTGTGATTGCTTACCAGATGCTCGCTGGTGAACCGCCGTTTGCGGGTAACACTGCGGTCGTGATGCGCGCGCATCGCGAGGAGAAGCCGGCCGACGTGCGCGAACGATCGGACAAGAAAATTCCGAAGCGCGTGGCGCGTGTGGTGATGTCGGCATTGGCGAAGAACCCGGCTGAACGTCCGCAAACAGCGTTTGCTTTCGGGAGCGCCTTGCGTGGCGAGAGCGAGGGCATCGGTGCGCTCTATCGTCGCGCGTTTTCCTTGTACAGCGAATACTTTCCGAAGTTTATCAAGCTCAGTTTTCTCGCGAACATCCCGGTGATTGTGACGACCTTTTTGCTGATTGGTGTATTCATTGCCGGTCACCAGATGGCCGGCGGTGGAATGACTCAAAAGATCGTGCTGGCTTGCGGGAGAGCGATATTCGGCGTGTTGAAGATTGTTGCCTTGTTCATCGCTGGTGGTGTTATTTCGGGCGTAACTGCGGTGATTATCACGCAACTGAGTGCCGCCCCTTTGCGACCGGTGCAGCTTCGAGTTGCTTTTCGTCTGTTACGGAGGAGATGGCGTCCGTTTCTAAAGACGATGCTCATGGTCACGTGGCGAATGCTGGCGGGGATTCCGTTGCTGTTCATTCCTACTGTCATCGTGATGGTGCGCTATTCGCTCTACCCACCCGTCGTGCTGATCGAAGGACTGGAGAAGAAAGCGGCGATGCGGCGTGCGCGTGAGTTGGCGTCGCGATCGTGGCGAACGATTATCATCGTCACGATACTTCAGATTCTGATCCCGATGGTCTTCAGTGGTATTTTGGGCGCGTTTGTCGGAGCGAGTATCAAGGTCAACCGCAACAGTCTGTCTTTCCGCATCTTCGAACAACTCCTCGCGCTGAATCAGATCTTTATCATGCCGTTAATGTCGATCGTGCCGGCGTTGTTGTACATCAAGATGCGCCAGTTGAGTGGTGAACCGCTGAGCGCGTCGCTCGCGCAGATCGAAGAGGGCGAGAGCGAACGCAGCAGGTGGCAACAACGCATGCGCACGCGTTTGAGCTTGCACACGCCGATCAGTCGACCATTAGTCTGCACACACCTGATCAGTCAAAAAACCACCACGGGCGGTTAGACCAGAAAGAGAATTCTATTCACAGCCAACAGCGCTTCGCTCTTTAGTCAGAGATCTTCGCTACGCATGGGAGAGCCTCGCGCCGGATGGCCCAATTCTTCACGAAAACAAAGAAATGAATTTGTAATAAAAATTTTTATTACAGTGGTCCAACTCAAGAGTAAAGTGCCGCGGCATTCCCCAATATCCATTCACCCGTACTCATTCACGAGTCGCGCAATCGAACCAGGGTTTTTCGATTCTAAGTAATAGCCCACTCAACCTGGATAAATCCGTATCTCTCGGTCGAGATTTTGGCCGTGTTGTGCGCAGACGAGCGCTGCTTACAGCATGCGTTAACGGATAAGTCTGCCATTCATTAGTCCGACACTGGCCCATGGTCCAGTTTTGTGAGCGATAAATAGTGAAAGCCTGAACCCGCCAACTGAGTTTAATTTGCCAGGCTCGATGTCCTGCCGGAGATCATCAAATCAACGCAAACACGCCAGCTACGCATCGAAAACTCATCGTTACCATTCTCTTCCAGTCGTTTGTGTTGCTCCTCTGTTTTCTGCGTTCGTGATCACGGTCGATCACAGGCTCCCTTTTTTCAACCTTCGTCTGCAGCCTGGACTCCTCTGGCAGAACAACCAGGCGCTCCGGTTGGATCGTACCCGCTGAGTGGTTTCGATAATGTAAATCTCTTCAACGGCCACCTGAATTTTGCCTGCCGTTGATGCAAGATAGGCGGCAGAGGGCGTGCTGGATACACGATGATGTTGAACATCGAGCAGCACTGGCAAGTTCAAACTGTGGCCGTGCCCACATGTGATTTCACTCGGTGTACATATCCCGAATCCAACTATCGTTATATTGCGAATCCGATTTGGTGGACGGGATTGCGGCCTGGGTTTCAGCCCGGGCGTGTTGCAAGGACGGCAGTCGGGAAGTGATCCCTTTTCACTTTACCGCCTGTTCGGACCACCGTCTATGACAAGACTCTTACTCGCCTTACGTTTACTGAGCCTGACGGAACCGAACATGAATTGCGCGATCAGCAAACGGGCGGGCAGCCACTGCCGGGCGTAGGCTGTTTTGGCGGTGCCTTCAAGAGGAAAAGTTTTCGTCTCCGCGGATGGTTCCGCTACCACGTTTCATCTCAGATGCGCCCATCAGTGACGACCGCCAGCCCCACCCAACCGAGCGTACTCTCCCCATCCGGCTTTTTCTGATGAAGGATGGAACTCGTTATCGAATCGATAACGGTAAGAGCCAGTTGGATACAGGATACGAATGGCAATCGAGTGAGCTTCACGTATTCCGGCAACGATCTGGTCGGAATTGCCGATTCTTTGAACCGCCACGTAACGATAACATACGGCAATCCCACCATTATTTCTTTCAAAGGCGCGAACGGTGCGATCGCGCACCATCAAAGTTCACTCGCTTCAGCTGAGTACCGTCGCTGCGACAAATATCCCAATGGCTCAACCGAATACACAATAAAAACATTCGCCCAACTGTTCTGTTTACAAAATCCTCAGCAGGGAACGTTTGACATACCCGTAATGAGTGCCGTTGAGTTACCGGACGGACGCCAATACCAGTTTCGCTATGACCCTTATGCAAACCTGGCGCAGGTCATCCTGCCAAGTGGTGGCCGCATAGAATACGACTGGACGACAGGAGTTTATAGCTTTGCCGATCATGTCTTATGGCATCTTCAAACGCGTGCTTGAGCGTCGAACCGCGCTTAACACCACTACTTCGACTTACGAAACCAGAACCACTTACTCAGAACCCGATCAATCTTCCGACCAACGTTACAGTCGATAATCTCGATCCGAAAAACGGCAATGCGCTTATAAGCAGGAGCAAGCATTATTTTTATGGCTCACTGGTGAACGAACCCCGCTGCAGCAAATCTTTATCCCGGATGGCTGGACGGACGTGAGTATCAAACGGAGTCGTTTGCTGCGAATGGCACTACCGTGCTGCGTAGAATCAACCACACCTTCCAACAACGAGCAACAATCCCCTGGTGGACAGGCTCCCCCGATGCATCACCAGCAAACGATACGCGGCTTGTCGAGACAATTACTACGCTAGTCGATACAAATCAGGTTTCGAAAGCAACCTCGATTGATCCAAATAATCCCACTGGCCCGGTAGGCTTCGATCAGTACAACAATCCCACTAAAGTGTGGGAATACGATTTCGGTCCGGGTGCACCCGGGATCTCTTTGTACGTCACACCGTAATGTCCTATTTCACCAACGGTTATGACGCTTTGCTGCCCAATTCTACGAATCCCGAATGTTACTCTGACAGCTCACATCCGCAACCTTCCTTCCCAGATCTCTGTTTATGATGCAGGTGGAACTGAGCGAGGCCAGAACCACTTTCGAATACGACAATTACGCTTGCAGATTCTTTCCACGCTAACCGTTTTTCATCGATCCGACATCAGTGGACATGACATCGCGTGGTCAACGGGTCTTACAGCAAAAAGAGGAAACCGTACAGCCATCCTCGATATATCTCTTACCGGCTGGAACGGCAATCACGACTTACGCCCAGTTCGATATAGCCGGTAACGTCATAAGGCTAATTGATTCCCGAAGCACCGCCGGCAACATCATGGCGACCAATTTAACGTATGACGATAACTTTGGAGGTCCCGACGGTTCACTGGCCGAACGCTTTTCCTTCACCGAGCTTGGCTCACAAAAGACTTTTGCCTTCCCCACCGTGGTGATAAACGCGCTGAATCAGTCAGCGCTCTACCCAATATGACTATCATCTCGGGCAAGCGATAAACACGCAGGATCTCAATGGGACCATCGCCGCGAGCTATCACAACGATCCTCTCGACCGCCCAACCCAAATCAAACGAGCTCTCGGAACAGGCGTCGAGAATCAAACTACGATTGAATACGATGACAACGACCATTTCGTCCTTACAAAAAGCGATCTGCATACCGTGCAACGACAATGTTTTGCTTAATAAGCAGATCTATGACGGTCTGGGTCGCACGACTGAGATCGCAAGCATTTGAGGGCGGTGGAAACTATATAAGCTGTTCAGACTCAATACGACGCGCTTGGCCGAGCTTTCAAGACTCTCAATCCGTTTCGTCCCTTGCAGAGCGAAACAGCGGTTTGGATCACTCAGGCGTTTGATTCGGTCGGGCGCGTTGATTTCAGTTACCACTTCCGGATGGTTCGATCGTGAACACCAGCTACAGCGGCAACACCGTAATCGCCGTAGACCAGGCTAGGTAAAAGCAGAAAGAGCGTAACTGATGCTCTGGGACGCTTGGTAGACGGTCTACGAAGATCCAGAGTCCCCGGTGGTCCGTACCGAACTGAATTATCCAAACCACCTATATGTACAACGTGCTGGACAATCTTGTGAAGGTAACGCAGGGAAGCTCAACAGCGCTTCTTCCTTTACGATTCGCTAAAACGTCTGATCTCGTGCGCAGGAATCCGGAACAAGCCACAAACGCCAAGTTTGAATCTCTCCGATCCACTCACCGGCAACAGCGCCTGGTCTATGAGCTTATCAGTATGACGATGCAGGCGGCAACATCACGCAGACGACCGATGCCCGTGGGGTGGTGTCAACTTATGCTTACGATTCTCTTAATCGCAATACCACCATCGACTATTCCGATACTGCGTCGATCAATCCCGATGTCACCTATCTGTACGATGGTGCGACCGAAGGCATAGGACAGACTTTGGTCCAGCGAGGCTGGTACCGAAAAGATGGTGACTGACCATGTAGTTATGATGAACTGGGCCGGCCACTCGTGCTGCAACAGTCGTTCAAACTTCCCAACAACAATTGGAAAACGTATCAAACATCCCGTGCCTACAATCTAGCCAGCAGCGTTACGAACCCAGTTCTATCCTTCGAGTCACTCAGTGACGTACAACTACGATGCCGCCGGTCGCTTTGCAGACAAGGATGCTCTTAACCCAGCCTTCAAAGGAAATCTGGGCGATGGTGCGAACCGCGTACCTATTCGCGAGGAATTACTTATGCGCTCTGCTGGACAGCTCAACGCAAGAGCAATTTGGCACGGCCACATCGGTCTACAACAAACTGTTCTATAACTCGCGGCAACAACTCGCCGAGATCCTCGTGAGCACTACCGTCTGAAACACCTGGGATCGCGGAAAGATCCTCAACCAGTACAGTCTGCAATGTTCAGGCGCGGGTTGTAACGCGACTGATAACAACGGCAACCTGCGCAAACAGGAAGTCTTCATTCCGGACGTAAATCCGACAAATACCCGCAACTTCATGGTACCAGCAATATGATTACGACGAGCTGAACCGCTTGAAGCGCGTGCATGAATTCACCGGCAACACGGCAATCGATTGGCAGCAGGAGTTTGATTACGACCGTTGGGGTAATCGCACCATCAATGCGATGAGACACGTGGATCGGCAATCCAATTAATCCGCCAAATCCGTTGCTGAATGAAACGCAGTTCGACACGAGCCATACTTTCGTCGACGAATCGTCTTCAGGCTCCCGGCGATCAGCCGCTGCCTGAGAATCAGAAACGAATGCGTTATGACGGCGCGGGAAATCTCATTAACGATACGTACACCGGCACTGGAGCACGCGAGTACGACGCTGAGAACCGCATGACTCAAAGCCTGGGGCGGCGACAACCAATGGCAATTCTACACCTACAACGCTGACGGGCAGCGAACACGAAGAAAGATCAACAACCAGGAGACGTGGCTGGTCTATGGCTTTGGTGGCGAACTGCTAGCCGAGTATCCGGCGGATGGTGCTACAAACAGCCCGACGAAGGAGTACGGATATCGCAACGGACAGACTGCTCATTACCGCCGACGCAGGTATTTCTTTGGCGTCTCCGGTATCTTGCCGATGATTTCAACGACAACTCTCTCAACACGAGTTTCTGGTCTACTTATTCTCCCGGGTACGCCGACGGTCACCGAGCAAGGGCAACAACTGCAAATCGCCCTGGCACCCAACACGGCCGCATACAATGGGGTGTTCTCCAATTCAACCTACGACTTGACCGGCAGAATGGTCCAAGTCGAATCAGCGCAGGCGGTGAGCCAGGCGGGTTGGTGTGAGAACTTCATCCAACTTGAACTAAATGCCAACAACTATTTGATGATTCAAGTCGGTGCGGGGAACATGATCTTTCGTTCGCGTGTGAATGGAGTGAACGATCAGACTGTGATTTCCTTCGATGGGACGACAAACAGATTCTGGCGTATTCGTCACGAGCAGGCTGCGAATTTGGTCCATTTTGAGACCAGTTCCAACGGCAGTGTTTGGCTGACTCGTAAAACCGTCACGCCAGGATTCTCTCTCGCCTCTTTGCGGTTTCACCTTGTAGCCGGCGCGTATGGCGCTGGAAACGGCAGCCCGGGTACAGCCAGGTACGACAACTTCAAGCTCACCTCCAGTACCAATCCCTGTTTCACTGACTGTTCCGAATGGAAGCTTTGAGACTCCCGTTATCGGTAATGGAAACTGGCAATATGCGACCGAGCGGTGGCTACCTGGAGTTTTGCGAACGGTGGTGGCATCACCGGAATGAATAGTGCCTTTCACCGGTGTTCCCTCCGCAGCTCCGCAAGGCGCACAGGTGGCGTTCCTGCAAGCAACCGGCGAAGTCTCTCAATCAATCTCCGGTTTTCAGGCGGGTGTCGATTACCTGATCACCTTCAACGCGATTCAACGAACTAACTGTTGTAACACCGGCGGCCAGGATATCGGTGTCTATCGTCGATTCAACGCAGATCGGCAGTATCCATCCCGGCACCTCACGGCTTACACAGAGTATTCCTTTGCGTTCTCCACGACGTGCCGGTGCTCACACGCATAAAGTTTCTCGGATTGAACCCGTTGGGTGGGATCATACAGGCTTTTATCGACAACGTGCGCATCACCGGCTCTCCTGAAACCTGGCTATGGAGTTCAATGGCTCGTGGCAGATCACTTGGGTACGCCGCGAATGATCCTGGACGAAACCGGGTCTTTCGCCAATGTAAAACGTCACGACTACCTGCCATTCGGCGAAGAGTTGCTGTCGCAAGGCTTACGCAGTGCTTCATTGGGTTACGGGATAGGTGACGGAATAAGGCAGCAGTTCACCTCCGAGGAACGGGATTTTGAAACGGGGCTCGATTACTTCGGGGCAAGGTATTACGCTAGCTCTCAGGGTCGATTCACGAGTCCTGATCCACTGCTCTCTTCTGGGAAGATAGAAAACCCGCAATCGTGGAATCGATATACGTATGTTCTCAACCATCCGCTGAAGTTGACTGATCCGTCCGGTCTTTATGTTTTTGATTCGACTGTCAACGAGCAGCAGCAAAAGAGATTCAAAGCGGCTTTGGCTAAAGCGAAGGAAGATTTGGTGAAGATTGCTGCCGCTCACAGGATCCAATTCCACAGAATACAAGAAAGCTGTCAGGGCATTAGGTGTTTATGGGGGGGAGGGCGTCAAAAACGGAGTCACGATTCGCGCAACAAACGACCCGAAGGCCTCCTATGGAGGAACTCAGGTCGCAGGAGTTGCCGGGACAGCGACGGCAGAAAATCCAAATGGGCAGGACATACGAATTACATTCAGAGCGGAGATGTTTGAACACGAAGGCTTCGATCAGGAAATCGGTCACGAAGGCTCACATGCGGCGGACGGCGCCGAGTGGGTTGCCAGTGGATTTGTGGCACAATATGAATCCGACAAATTACCAAACGGAGTTTGACGCATTCATGGTGCAGGCCATCCAAGTACAAGCTGACTCTGATAACGCTGGCAGACGCAGCATGGTTTTATTTGGCTCGTATAAACAGCCTGGGAAAAACCCGTGGATTCCGATAGTTGTGACGTTTTGGGACGCTGGCTGGAAAGAAGCTGATCGAGCAACAATGCGAGCTAAGAACATTAATGATCTACTGGAAAGACGCCAAAGAAGTGAATGGGTACAATCTGACGCCTCAGGATAAGACGCGAGCCTTACACGAAGGGAGCGACGAAGTTCTAATAATAGGAGTTTGGTTAATGAAACGAGCTGTGATTGTTCTAATGTTATGCCTCATCTGTCCAGAAGGCTTCGGCACCGGTCAAGCCGACACAACCTCCATCTGGATGCCCGACTTGCGGAAGGACAAGCCGACGGTCTATATGGAGTTCGTGCGCCAAGGTCACCGCGAGCCGCTTGCTAATCGCGAAAGTGAGAAAGGAATTTGGCTTCGATTACATAACAACATCAAATCGTCAATCGTACTTAACATGAATGGGGTGCCGTCCCCAGAATACGGAGATGCTTCGTTAATTTATGACGTGCTCTCCGAAGGCGAAACCCTTATAGGAGGTTCATGCCACGTCTGCTCTGTAAATTCGCTACGCAGTGGCGGTTCTTTGTTGTTTAGCATTCCGGCGGAATATCTTTCAAAAGGTAGAGCAGTTCGAGTTAAATTCAGTTACGACTGGGAAGAGCCAAATAACGTGACGGCGGGCCAGGAGCCCGAGCACTACGTTTATTTTTATGCGACCCAACTTCCGAAGAGTGAAGCTCAACAGCAAGTAAAAGAACATTGAATGCTCCTCGGGTGAACCAGGGAGTAAATCAGCTTCGAATCAACCATGACATGGGCCGGTCTGATTTCTGCGTCCAAAATCGCGTACACACGCCTGTCTCGCCGTAAATCCGGTTTCGAAAGTGGGATTCGTGAAGTCCCGCAAGCGAAACGATCGCGACGACTTTTTTGAACTTCTGTCCGACCGTACAGCTGTAACTCCAATAAAACGCCCATTTAATTCAAATCCAACCCATTGGCACGGGCTTTGAATTGTGCCGACGCGGAGAACTGTAATTCGGCGTGTGAAGTTTGTATCTAGCTAGATCCTTTGTCAGCTTCGCGCGCGCATATCGCCGCTCTCTCAAACAGGCTATTACAGCTCTCCACTAATTTTTGAGAAGTAAACCCGAGGCGCGCCATGGACATCAAGCGACCCCCAAAATCGAAGGTTAAGAAAAACATCCGGATGGCGATCCTGGTGATCGTCGCCCTCGCAGCCGTAGGCGGCATAACCTACGGACTCGCGAAACTTAAACCGGCCGCGCCAACGATCGACAAGTCCACCGCCGTGATCGAAACGGTCAAACGCGGTGAGATGATTCGTGATGTCCGTGGCAACGGAACGCTGGTGCCCGAAGTAATTCGCTGGGTGCCGGCGCCCGCGCAAGGGCGTGTTGAAAAAGTAAACCTCCAGGCCGGCGTCGAGGTCGACCCGTCGACGGTACTCGTCGAACTCTCGAACCCGCAGATGGAGCAACAGGCTCTCGACGCCAATTTTCAGGTAAAAGCAGCCGAGGCTGACGAAGAGAACCTCCGCGTGCGTCTCGAATCCGAAACGATGACGCAGAAGTCCAACATCGCCACAATCAACTCCCAGTACAGCCAGGCAAAATTACGACTCGACGCCGACGAAGTCCTTTATCAACAGAAGTTAATCGCCGAGCTCGAAATCAAGATCTCCCGCGTGAGCGTGCAGGATCTTGCTAACCGGCTCAAAGTTGAACAGGACCGATTGGCAGTTGGCGCGAGATCGACGCGCGCTCAACTCAACGCCGCTTCGTCGCGACTCCAGCAGTTGCGAGCGTTAGCGGTACTGAGACAACAGGAGGTCGAGAACCTGAAAGTCCGCGCCGGCACGGGTGGAGTACTGCAACAGGTATTAGTCCAGGTCGGCCAGCAGCTCGACCCCGGCGCCAACATCGCGCGCGTCGCCGATCCGACGTCGTTGAAAGCAGTGCTGAGGGTCGCTGAAACACAGATCTCCGGCGTCCGTATCGGACAGCTCGTTCTAGTCGACACGCGCAACGGCATCATTCAAGGCAGAGTTTCACGCATCGATCCAGCCGCACGTGAAGGCACCGTCGAGATCGACGCCTCGTTAACCGGACCTTTGCCGCCGAGCGCGCGTCCCGATTTGAGCGTCGACGGAACTATCGAACTCGAACGGCTTCCGGACGTGTTGAAAGTCGGCCGGCCGGCATTTGGCCAGGCGTTCCAAACGGTCAAGATGTTTGTTCTGACTCCGGACGGCACTGAAGCGCATCACCGATCGGTGAAACTCGGCAACAACTCCGTCAGCACGATCCAGATCCTCGAGGGCCTGCGCGAAGGCGAACAGGTGATTATCTCGGATACGTCGGGTTACGACAGTTACGATCGTGTTCGCATCCGCTAACGCGGAACGGAACGGCTGGTTTTCGATAGGTTTTCAGACCCGCTTGTCGTTTTCAGAGCTGCTTGTCATGGAAAACGGGTTTGCGGTGTTCACTTTTAAAGGTCGCAAGTACAAAATCCATCAAGGAGTGAATGATGAGTTCATCCGAGACCCTAATCCACCTCGCTGACGTCAAGAAAGTCTTCTACACGGACGAAGTGGAGACCCACGCCCTTTCAGGTATCCATCTTGACATCAAACAAGGCGAGTACGTCTCCATTGCCGGACCCTCGGGCTGCGGCAAGTCAACCCTCTTATCGATTCTCGGTCTGCTCGATACGCCGTCGGACGGTCAGTACGTCCTCAACAGTCATCCGGTTGAGAACCTGTCGTTGTCCGAGCGCGCGAGAATCAGAAACCGCGAAGTCGGTTTCATCTTTCAGAGCTTCAACTTGATCGGCGATCTCACGGTTTACGAGAACGTCGAACTGCCGCTCACCTATCGCGGCATGAGTTCAGGCGAACGAAAGAAGCGCGCCACTGAAGCGCTCGAACGCGTCGGCATGGCCCATCGCGCGAAACACCTGCCGAGCCAGCTCTCCGGCGGTCAACAACAACGCGTCGCAGTTGCACGCGCAGTTGGCGGCCAGCCGAGCATCCTGCTCGCAGACGAGCCGACTGGTAACCTCGACTCAACCAACGGCGAAGCGGTGATGGAGCTCATGCGCGAACTGCACCGCGGCGGCGCCACCATCTGCATGGTGACGCACGATCCGCGCTACGCCCAACACGCCGACCGCATCGTTCATCTCTTCGACGGTTTGATTGTTGAAGAAGAGGCGGGTGCGGATCGACGCGAGATCCGGGAAGCGAAACGCGAACTGGCCGAGAGCGGTTTCGGAGCGATTTCATGATCAGCTTGCGTGGCGTCGAAAAGGCTTTTCCACACGGTCCGACCAAGACGTACGTCCTGCGCCGGATCGATCTCGACATCAAGCCGGGCGAGTTTGTTTCCATCATGGGACCGTCGGGGGCAGGGAAGTCGACACTGCTTCACATCCTCGGCATGCACGACCAGTCGTGGACCGGCGAGTATTACTTCGAGGACGCTCCAGTCCACACGCTTGATGGAAAGAAACGCGCGGCGCTGCGCAATCGGAACATTGGGTTTGTATTTCAGAGTTATCACCTGCTGGACGATCAAACGGTGTTTGAAAATCTCGAGCTGCCGCTTTCTTATCGCGACGTCAGCAAGAAAGACCGGCAGTCGATTGTTTGCGACACACTGGATCGTTTTCAGATGGTGGGCAAGAAGGATCTGTTTCCGACGCAACTTTCAGGCGGACAACAACAGCTCGTTGGGATTGCGCGAGCTGTCGTTGCCAGCCCTCGAATAATTCTGGCAGACGAGCCGACCGGAAATCTTCATTCAGCCCAGGGTAAAGAGATCATGGACATGTTTAAACGCCTCAACGACGAGGGCACGACCATTGTCCAGGTTACCCACTCCGAGACCAATGCTGCTTACGGCAATCGCATAGTGCAGCTCGAAGATGGCTGGATAGTTAACGGCCAGTAACGTCTAACCTGCAGTTGCTCAAAACCGCAATCCACTAAGCGCGACCGGGCGATCGTATGCGCGATCGTTGACGTCACAAGTGTGTTTTGCCGGCCCCCTTCTAATGGTAATGGAGAAGTTATGGACGCCTTCCTGAACGATATCCGTTACGCACTTCGCAACCTGATCAAACGACCCGGTTTCACCCTTATCGCCGTCCTCACGCTCGCCATCGGTATCGGCGCAAACACCGCGATGTTCAGTGCCGATGCACTCGCTGTTGCTGAAGCCGCTCACTTTTCCGGAGCTCGATCGAGTGGTAGCGATCTGGGACAAGGTGCCAAGTGAAGGCCTGGTCCGTAACGAAGTCGCGATGGCCAACTACCTCGACTGGCGCGCGCAAAATCAGTCGTTCGAACAACTCGGCATCTATCGCTGGTGGAATGCGAACCTCACTGGAAACGATCAGCCCGAACGTCTTCAGGGTTACCTCGTCAGCCCCGGTTTCATCGACGTCACCGGCGTCAAACCGCTCCTCGGCCGCAACTTCACGGAGGAAGAAGTTCAGCCCGGCAAAGACAGAGTAGCGCTGATCACACACAGTTTGTGGCAGCGGCGCTTCGCCGGCGATCCCAACATCGTCAACAAGACGATCACCATCAACAGTGTTCAGCGAACAGTCATCGGCGTGATGCCGGAACGTTTCAACTACCCGAAGGGCGCCGAGATTTATCTGCCACTGGTGATGACGCCCGAGCTGATCGCGAATCGCACTTTCCATACTTACTACGTCATCGGCCGGCTCAAACCCGGCGTCACGATCGAACAAGCACGGGCCGAAACGGACACGATTACAGCGCGTCTGGAGCAACAGTATCCGGAGACAAACACCGGCCTGGGCGCGAATATTTTTCCGATCGTCACCGACACAGTGCGAGCGTACGACACGCCGATCTGGGTGATCATGGGAGTGGTCGGCTTCGTGCTCCTGATCGCGTGCGCGAACATCGCGAACCTCATGCTGGTGCGCGCGAGTGGACGGCAGAAAGAGATTGCATTGCGCACAGCGCTGGGCGCTAGTCGCTGGCGCATCATGCGTCAGTTGCTGACCGAGAGCCTCATCATTGCGTTGATTGGCGGCGCGTTGGGAGTGCTGGTTGGTTTGTGGGGCATCGATGCGTTGCGCGCTTCCAATCCCGGCGACGCGGCGAAGTTTGCGCCCGGTTGGGACCAACTGGGAGTCAACGTTCCCGTGCTGCTCTTCACGCTCGGTCTATCACTCTTCAGCGGAATCGCGTTTGGTCTCGCTCCAGCGTGGCAACTGTCCAGACCGAACCTGAACGATGCACTCAAGGAAGGCGCACGTCAGGTTTCAGGAAGTACGCACCGGTTGCGAAACTCGCTGGTGGTTTTTGAAGTTGCGTTGTCGTTGATGTTGCTGATCGGCGCCGGCCTGTCACTCCGTACTTTTCTAACGCTGCTGAAAACCAATCCCGGTTTCAATGCCGACAACGTGATGACGACGAAGATCTCGCTGCCGGGAGTGAAGTACAAGGAGCAGCCGCAGCGTGCAGCGTTCTACACGGATCTGGTCCAACGCGTGAAGACGATACCGGGCGTGGAATCGGCAGCGGTCGTCAACCATCTCCCGCTTGGTGGATCGAATGCGTCGGACGCGTATCTCGTCGAAGGCGAAGCCGAACCGCCGCCGGGTCAGGAAAGTGTCGGACGTTATCGCGTCGCCACTCCCGAGTACTTCCAAACGATGCGCATCCCGATCGTCGCCGGACGGAGCTTCACCGAACAGGATAAAGCAGGCGCGCCGCCGGTCGTGATCGTAAATGAAATGTTCGCGCGCAAGCATTGGCCGGGTCAAAGTGCGATCGGCAAGCGCATTCGTTTCACTGGACCACTCGATAAAGCGCCGTGGATGGAAGTAGTCGGCGTCAGCGAAGACGTCAGACACGAACTCGATAAGCTGGTTACGCCTGAATACTACCTACCGCACGCGCAGGACCCATGGAGCACGATGATCGTGGTGGCACGGACCACCACCGTCGATCCGGCTTCGATCGCCGGAGCGATCAGGCAACAGGTGTGGGCCATCGACAAAGACCAGCCGGTGTTCGACGTGCAGACGATGCAGCAGGTGCGGTCGATGTCGGTGACGATGTACACGTTCTCGTCCGTAACACTCGCTTTCTTTGCGGGGCTCGCGTTGTTGCTGGCGTCGCTCGGTATCTACGGCGTGATGGCTTTCGCTGTCACGCAACGCACACAGGAGATTGGGATTCGCATAGCGCTCGGCGCAACTGCGCCGGACGTTTTGAAGCTGGTGGTCAAACACGGAATGAAGCTCGCGCTGCTGGGGATCGTGATCGGACTGGCAGGCGCATGGGCGCTGACGCGCTTCATGACCGGCATCCTGGTCGACGTCGCGCCGACTGACTTGCTGACGTTCGCAGTGGTGCCGGCGTGTTTGTTCGTGGCCGCGTTGCTCGCGTGCTATCTGCCTGCGCGCCGCGCGACGAAGATCGATCCGTTGGTTGCACTCAGGTATGAATGATGGAAAATTTATTTAAAGATTTACGTTACGGATTTCGTGGACTGCTGAAACGAAAAGCTTTCGCCGCTATCGCGGTGCTCACTCTCGCGCTGGGTATTGGCGCGAACACTGCGATCTTCACGCTCGTCAATGCCGTCCTGTTGAAGACGCTTCCGGTTAGCAATCCTCAGGAGCTGGTCCTGTTCAGCGACATGACGGGCGAAGGGACCTCGATCGAAGACACCCCACGCAGCGGCAAGTGGTCTCGTTTCTCTTACGCGTCGTACAAGTACTTTCGCGATCACAACGAGTCGTTCCAGGACATCGCCGCTTTGCGCAGCGGCGTGAGCCGGTTGAGCGTGCGGCAACCTGATTCGCAGGCGAATGCGGCCGTGCGTTCCTCGGGACATCTCGTTTCCGGCAACTACTTCTCGCTTCTCGGCGTGCGTGCCATGCAAGGCCGCGTCTTGACACCTGAAGACGACAAAACCGGCGCGGAACCAGCCGCGGTGATCAGCTATCGCTACTGGTCGCAGGAGTTGAATAGCGACCCGTCCGTCGTCGGCAAACGCTTCATCATCAACGGCACGAACTTCACCGTCGTCGGCGTCATGCCGCGCGAGTTTTTCGGCGAACGCGTTCGACGTCCCCCCGATTTCTGGCTGCCACTCTCGTTGCATCCGCAAGTCGAATTGCGCCCCTCGTTTCTCGAAAACAACCAGGCCTACTTTCTGATGCTGATGGGCCGTCTCAAGCCAGGCGTCACGATGGAGCAGGCTCAGGTGAGTGTGAATCTGAAGCTGCGACAATTCCTGACCGACCTGGCCGGCAGCCAGCTCACGGAGGATCGACAGCGCGGTATTGAGAACACGAACGTGCAGCTCGTCGACGGCAGCGGCGGCATCTCCGGACTCCGCGTGCTCTACTCGAAACCGTTGCACATGCTGATGGCAATCGTCGGCATGGTGCTTTTGATCGCGTGCGCGAACGTCGGAAGTCTGCTGTTGTCGCGCGCCGCTTCGCGTAAAGCGGAGATCTCGTTGCGCATGGCTTTAGGCGCGACGCGTTGGCGGATCATTCGACAACTGCTGACGGAAAGCATGTTGCTCGCGCTCATCGGCGGCGTTTGCGGTGTGCTGTTGGCCCAGTGGGGCGTGACCGTTCTCGTAAACCTCGTCGCCCGCGAAGCGCCGCTCAATACGCAAGCTGACGCCGGCATACTCACATTCACCGCCGGTGTTTCGATCCTCGCCGGATTGTTATTTGGTCTCGTGCCTGCGATTCAGGCCAGCAGAAGCGATCTCTCGTCGGCGATGAAAGAAAAGACTCGTACGGCGCGTGGTTTCTGGCGCGTCAGTCTTTCCGCGGCGCTTGTCGTGATGCAGGTCGGACTGTCGATGGTGCTGTTGACCGGCGCCGGACTGTTTGCACGCAGCCTGCTGAAGTTACAAAACGAAGACGTCGGCTTCGATCGGACCAACATGCTGCTCGTCGGTATCGACCCGCGGCTCGCCGGATACAAACCGGCCGAACTCCCCGGTCTTTATCAACAGATAGTCGAACGCGTCGGCACCCTGCCGAACGTGCAGTCTGTCACGCTCGCAACCTACTCGCCGTTCAGCGGCTCGCAGAGAAGCAGCAGTATCGTGGTTCCCGGTTTCACTCCCGAACAGGGACAGGATCCGGTCGTCGAAGACATGCTGACTGGACCAAAGTACGCGCAAACACTCGGCGTTCCCATCGTGAGCGGCCGCGACATCGAGATCCGCGATACGGCGTCTGGTCCACGCGTCGCTCTCGTGAACGAGACGTTCGTCGAGCGCTACTTCAAAGGACAGAACCCGATCGGCCGCACGTTCACGTTCGACGACGAAACTGATGACGGCGCGCCGCTCGAGATCGTCGGAGTAATCGGCGACGTCAAGTCGCAGGACACACGAGAACCTGTCATCCCCGCGGTTTACCGTCCGATTCTTCAGATCGCGGACCAGTCGGCATACACAGTCAACATTCAAGTTCGCGCCAACGGCGATCCCACGGCTGTCGCCGGACCTGTGCGCCAGATGATCAATCAGATCGACGACAAGCTCCCGGTCTTCGGCGTCACGACGATGCACGAACAGATTCGCGATCGGATGATCCAGGATCGACTGATCGCACAGTTAGTGAGTTTCTTTGGCGCCCTCGCGCTGATTCTTGCCTGCATCGGTTTGTACGGCGTGATGGCCCACGGCGTCGCGCGTCGCACAAACGAGATCGGGATACGAATGGCGCTCGGCGCGAAGGGCGGCAACATCGCGTGGATGGTGCTGCGCGAAACGCTCGTGCTGGTTGCTGCCGGGTTGGTGTTGGGCGTGCCCGTGGCGTTGCTGTCGGCTCGTTTGATTGCGACGCAGTTATTCGGACTCAGTCCTACCGATCCGTTGACGCTGGTTGCGGCAGCGGTGGTTTTGACAGTTGTTGCTTTGCTCGCCGGCTATATTCCCGCGCGTCGTGCATCGCGCGTCGATCCATTAACTGCTCTGCGTTACGAGTAGAAAGGAAGGACCCCCGATGGAGACACTATTTCGAGACGTACGTTACGGATTTCGTGGCTTGTTGAAGCGGCCCGCCTTCACCGTCATCGCGCTGATTGCACTGGCGCTCGGGATCGGAGCAAATACGGCCATCTTCAGTCTGGTCAACGCAGTGGTGCTCCGACCGCTTCCTTACCCGGAACCAGATCGACTCGTTTGGTGTTGGGGCAATTTCAGCGGCGGTAATCGCGCGAGTGTCTCCCCGCCCGACTATCTCGATTTCCGCAATCAGAACAAGTCTTTCGAACAATTCGCTGCGACGATGTCAATAACTGCACCGGCCACCCTCACCGGTGGCGGTGAACCGGAACGTCTGACTGCCTCCGTCGTCACCGGCAACTACTTCCAGGCACTCGGCGCAACGCCGTTGCTCGGTCGCGGGTTTTCACTCGACAACGAAAAGTCGGGAAGCGATCAGGTTACGATCATCAGTCACGAGCTGTGGCAGAGACGTTTTGGGGGCAACCCGGCAATCGTCAATCAACGAATCGTCCTCGACAACAAGAGTTTCGAAGTCATCGGCGTCATGCCGAAGGACCTCACGTTTCCACAGACTGCCGATTTGTGGGTGCCGCTCAACTTCGACGCTGATCCGGACATGAAGGTCCGTTCAGCGCACTTCCTGCGACCGATTGGTCGCCTCAAGCCGGGTGTGACTGTGGCCCAGGCGCAAGCCGACACCGACGCGATCGCCGCACAACTCGCACAGCAGTTTCCGAATTCGAACAAGAGCTGGAGCTTGCGTCTCGAACCACTGCGCGAACGACTGATCGGCAGCAGCAGAACGAGCTTGTTCATTCTTTTCGGCGCGGTCGGGTTTGTGTTGCTCATCGCGTGCGCGAACGTCGCTAACCTGCTGCTGGTTCGCGCCACGGCGAGACAGAAAGAGGTTGCGTTGCGCACCGCACTCGGCGCGAGCCGTTTGCGGATCGTTCGTCAACTGATCACTGAAAGTTTATTACTGGCCTTGGTCGGCGGCGCACTGGGTGCACTGCTGGCGGCCTGGGGAATCGATCTGCTGGTGACACTCACCCGCGACAGCGTTCCGCCAACAGCGATTGTCAAGATCGACGCAACAGTGCTTGGCTTCACGTTCCTGACATCGCTGGTCACCGGCCTGCTCTTTGGAGTTGTACCTGCCTTCCGCACTGCGAAGCTGAATCTTTCGGATGCTCTTAAAGAAGGTGCAAAGAGTAGTGAAGCGACATTCAGAAATCGCACGCGTAGTTTGCTCGTCGTGTTCGAAAGCGCCCTCGCCGTGGTTCTCCTGGTCGGCGCCGGGTTGCTGGTCAGAAGTTTGATTGCGCTTCAGAACACGAATCCCGGATTCGACGCCAACAACGTTCTCACGATGCGCGTAGATCTGCCCCGCGGCAAGTATGACAGTGCTGAGAAGTCGTCAGCCTTCTTTCAGCAACTCGAACAGCGGCTCGCTGGGCTGCCGGGAGTCGAGAGCGTCGGATTTATCACCGAGTTGCCACTGACGGGTCAGCCGAACGACGCGCCGTTCACCGTCGAAGGTCGTCCGCCTGTTTCTCCTGACGAAAAGTTCGGCGCTGACTTCAGGCGCGTGAACCAAAACTACTTTCAAGCACTGCGCATTCCTTTGTTGCGCGGTCGGAATTTCACTGAGCAGGAAGTCCGCGACAGCGCAAAGGTGTTGGTCGTCAGTGAAGGCTTGGTCAACACCGTGTTTCCGAACGAAGAAGCGCTCGGGAAGCGTTTGCTCACCGTTTTGAGCGACAAACCGTTCGAGATCGTCGGCATTGTCGGCGACATCCGCCACCGCTCTCTCGAGTTTCAACCGTACGCGACGATGTATCTGCCGACCGTCCAATCCGGGCGGATGAACGTGGTGTTGCGCACCCAGGGCGATCCGCTGAGTGTGGTGCCCGCTGTGCGAAAAGAAGTGACGGCGATCGATCGGGAGCAACCCATTGCGGCAGTTAGAACGATGGATGAGTGGGTCGACAGGTCGACGGCGACACCGCGCTATCGCACAACGCTATTCGGACTCTTCGCTGCGCTGGCGATGATTCTCGCAGCGACGGGAATCTACGGCGTCATGTCTTATTCAGTCGTGCAACGGACGCATGAGATCGGAATACGAATGGCGCTCGGCGCGCGGCGTGGCGACGTTTTGCGTTTGGTTGTGCGTCAGGGAATGTTGCTGGTGGTTGTTGGTTTGGGAATCGGGTTGGTGGCGGCGTTCATGCTGACGAAAGTGATGAACAGTTTGTTATTCGGAGTGACGTCGAAGGATCCGATCACGTTCGTCGTGGTAGCAGGTACGTTGATGCTGGTCGCATTGATCGCGTGTTACATACCGGCCCGCCGCGCAACGAAGGTGGATCCACTGACTGCACTGCGTTACGAGTAATTAGTAATTGGAGCGACGAACATGGGCGACACATTTTTCAAAGACCTTCGCTACGGCTGGCGTGGGTTGCTCAAGCATCCCGGCTTCACCGCGATCGTGATCGTCACGCTCGCGCTGGGCATCGGCGCGACCACCGCGATCTTCAGCGTCGTGAACAGCGTGATGTTGCGGCGTCTCCCGTATCCGACTGCTGACCGGATCGTCGCGATCCAGGAGGTGAACGCCGAAGGCAAGCAAGGTCAGGTAACTGGACCAAACTTCCTCGACTGGCGGGCGCAGAACACTGTCTTCGAACATCTCGCCGCCATCAAGATCACGAACGTCAACCTGACGCTCGCCGATCAGGCGGAACGGATCGACCTGGCCCAGACGTCTGCAAACTTTTTCGACGTCTTTGGCGTTCGGCCGCAACTCGGACGTTTGTTTGTCGCCGGAGACGAGCAGGCAGGACACGCGCCTGTCGTCGTTCTTGGCGACACATTGTGGCGGCGAAGGTTTGGCGCCGATCCGACTTTGGTGGGCCAACAAGTCAACCTCGACGGTACAACGTACACGGTTGTTGGTATTGCGCCCGCCGGTTTTCAGTACCCGCGGAAGACGGAGGCATGGTTGCCGCCGCTGAACCTCGCACCGGAGCTTAACGCGAGCGTTCCGCCTACCGAGAGGCGCGGCATGGGTTATCTCTACGCCGTCGCGCTGATGCGACCCGGCGTGTCGGTTCCGCAAGCGGCAAGTGAGATGGAAACGATCACCTGCGCGGCTGCGACAGCAGTATCCCGAGACAAACAACCGTCGCTTCAATCGAGTCGTTTCACTTCAGGAACATCTCGTCGGCAAGTCTGAAACGATGCTGTGGCTGTTATTCGGCGCCGTGATGTTTGTGCTGCTAATCGCGTGTGCAAACGTCGCGAATCTGCTGCTCGCGAGTGCCGCCGCACGCGGCAAGGAGATGGCGATTCGCGCTGCGCTTGGTGCGTCGCGTTTGCGCGTGATCCGCCAATTACTGACGGAAAGCGCGATGCTGGCGGTCGCGGGTGGAGCGCTCGGTTTGGCGCTGTCGAGCTATGGCGTCACCGCGATCACACGCCTTCTTCCGCAAGACTTTCCACGCCTGAACGAGATCGGCATGGACTGGCGCGTCTTTGGTTTCACCCTCGGCGTGTCGTTGCTGACCGGACTGTTTTTCGGATTCGCGCCGGCGCTTCATCTCTCGCGCGTCGACGTTCAGGACGCGATGAAAGAGAGTTCGCGTGGCACCGCCGGCAGTGCGCGTCATACACGGTTGCGACACGCGCTGATCGTCACCGAAGTGGCATTGTCGGTTGTGTTGCTCGCAGGCGCCGGATTGTTGTTCCGCAGTTTCATGCGCCTGCAAGCGGTCGACGCCGGCTTCACACCGCAACAGGTGCTGACCGCAAAGCTCTCGCCTGCTGGTCCACAGTTCCAAAACGATCAGGACTACTCCACGTTTTACGATCGAGTGCTGGAACGAACTGCCGCCATTCCGGGCGTGCAGAGTGTAGGCGTGATCAATGTGTTGCCGCTGACGCCTGGACCGACAACTCGGTTTCCGGGTTGAAGGACGCCCGATTGTCCCCGTCGACAAGTGGGAGACGCTCAATTTCCGGAGTGTCAGTCCTGACTACTTCCGCACGATGAACATTCCGGTGCTGCAAGGCCGCGCGTTTACTCCACAGGACGACAGCAACGCCCCGCTCAGAGTGATGATCAATCAGGCCGTTGGCCCAACGTGATTTTCCGAACGAGAACCCCGTCGGAAAGCGAATCGCATTCGGAAATCCGCAGCCAAACGTCGAACCGAGTTGGTCCGAGATCATCGGCGTTACTGCGAACGTTCGCAGCCTCGAGCTGCGTGAAGAAGCGTCGCCGGAACTCTATTTCACGAGCAAACAGGATTTATTCAATCACATGGCGATCGTGGTCCGCTCGACAGTCGAACCGGAGAGTATCGCATCGGCGCTGCGGCAGGCAGTTGCGGAAGTCGATCGCACTGTTCCTGTTTCTGAAGTGAAGACGATGGAGCACATCGTCAGCGAGTCAGTCACGCAGCCGCGGTTCAATCTGTTTCTGCTGGCGACTGTTCAGCGGCATCGCGTTGTTGTTGTCAGTGGCCGGCATTTACGGAGTTACCGCTTACACAGTTACGCAGCGAACACACGAGCTCGGCATTCGCATCGCGCTCGGAGCGCAAGTCGGCGACGTGCTGCGGATGATCCTGGGCCAGGGAATGGCAGTCATCGGCGCCGGTATCGCGATCGGACTCGTCGCTGCGTTTGTTCTGATGCGGCTGATGAAGAGTCTGCTCTTCGGCGTGAGCGCGACGGATCCGTTTACGTTTGCGGGCATCACGGTGGTCCTGATTGCCGCCGGACTGCTTGCCTGTTACATCCCGGCGCGACGCGCAACAAAAGTCGATCCACTAACAGCGTTGAGATACGAATGAGGAACCTACTAAAAGACCTCCGCCACGGATTGCGCACGCTGCTTCGGCAGCCCGGCTTCACCGTGGTGGCCGTGATCACGTTGGCGTTGGGCATCGGCGCCAACACCGCGATCTTCAGTCTGGTTAACGCGGTTCTTCTGCGGGCGCTGCCGTTCAAGGACCCCGAACAAATCGTGTCGATCGGCAAGCAGGCAGGCGCCGGTGGATTGCCCGGCCTCGCGGGTTACGAATATCTCGCCTGGAAAGAGAAGAGCAGCTCGTTTGCGGATCTCGCTGCCTACAGCGACGACAACTTCAACTTGATCGGACAAGGCGAACCGGAGCGAATCTCGTGCGCGAGGGTCACTGCGAGTCTCTTTACGACGCTTGGTGTGCAACCAATTCGAGGCCGCACGTTTCTGCCCGAAGAAGATCGGCCCGGCCAGAATCGCGTAGCCGTCGTCAGCGAAGGTTTCTGGCAACGTCGATATGGAAACAGCGAAGCACTCGTAGGTGGTCCACTTCAACTCAACGACAAAACTTACACGGTCGTCGGCATCATGCCGTCGAGTTTCCGTTTTCCCGGTAACTTCGAGATCTGGCTGCCGCTCGCGCTCGACCCAATCAAGGAAACGCAGGGCGACTTCCTGAGTCTCGTTGAAGTCGTCGGCCGCCTGAAGCCGGACGCAGTGGCCCAACAAGCGCAGACGGAGTTGAATCTCATCTCGCAGCATGCCTCGACCGAACTCAAGGACCCACCGCCGGTCTCGGCTCTGGAGATTCATCCGCTGCATCAACAACTCGTCGTCGGCGTTCGTCTCACGTTGCTGGTCCTGTGGGGCGCCGTTGGTTTGGTGATGTTGTTGGCGTGCGCCAACGTCGCGAATCTCATGTTGTCGCGCACTGTTTCCCGGCAACGCGAGATGGCGATACGCGCAGCGGTCGGCGCTCGCCGCTGGCAACTGATTCGACAACTACTCGTCGAGAGTTTGATCCTCGGCGTTGTTGGCGGTGCGCTGGGATTGATGTTTGCGGTTTGGGGCGTTAGCGCGATTGCGTCGCTGGTGCCGGAAGGATTCGCGAGCTCGGTCCATAATCTGAACGCGATTGCTCTCGACTGGCGTGTGTTTGGTTTCACGCTGGCGCTGTCGCTGTTGATGGCCCTGGTGTTCGGTATTTTTCCCGCGCTCAGCGGATCGCGACCGGATCTGTTGAAAGTGCTGCGCGAGAGCAGCGCGCGCAATCTGATGAGTTTTGGCTTGCGCAGTATGCGTGGCTGGCTGGTGGTGACGGAACTCGCGCTCGCTCTCATCCTGCTGCTCGGCGCCGGACTGCTCGTTAGAAGTTTCCGCCAATTGACCGCAATCGATCTCGGGTTCAATCACGACAACGTGCTGATGGCGCGTATCAATCTGCCGCGCTCGGTATATCGCACCGACGAGCAGACCGCGGCTTTTCATCGTCAACTGGTCGAGCGCGTGAAAGCGCTGCCGGGTGTTGAATCGACCGGCACGATCAATCACACGCCCCTCTCCGGTTTTGGCGTGATCGTTTTCACCGGCATTGAAGGTCAGCCGCCGCCGGATCGAGAAAAAGACTTGCCCATCGGCGTCGGCTCGGTTTCACCCGACTACTTCCGAACGCTGCACATACCGCTCATCAGCGGACGCGTTTACGACGAACGCGATCGTGCTGACTCGCCAAAAGTTGCCGTCGTCAACCAGGCATTTGCGAAGCGCTACTTTCCTGCCGGCGATGTCTTAGGCAAGCGAGTCGGCTTCGGTTGTGAAGACGGTCTGTGCACGACGATCGTCGGCGTCGTCGGAAACGTGAAACAGGAAAGCATTACGACGGACGTCGCTCCCGAGATCTACGTGCCGTTCAGTCAGATGCCGATGAACGGCATGACTCTCTTCGTCCGCACCAACAGCAATCCGGCCGATTTTGCGCGAACTGTGCGGGCTGAAGTTCTCGCCATCGACAAGAATCAACCCGTCTACGACGTCAAGACGCTCGATCAACGCGTGATCGAAACCATTGCTGCTTCGCGATCGCTGATGCTCCTGTTTTCAGGTTTTGCGCTGCTCGCGTTGGTGTTGGCGTCGGTTGGTACCTACGGAATCGTTTCGTACGCGGTTAGTCAGCGGACGCGGGAGATCGGCATTCGCATGGCGCTCGGCGCGCGCGCCATCGACGTGTTGCGATTGGTTCTCAAGAACGGAATGACGTTAGTCGTGGCGGGCGTTGCGATCGGCATTGGCGGAGCGCTGGCGTTGACGCGGTTCCTTACGACGATGCTCTTCGGAGTGACGCCGACAGATACGTTGACGTTCGTCGTCGTGTCACTGGCACTAGCGGCCGTGGCGTTGATCGCGTGTTTAGTTCCCGCACGACGCGCGACGAAAGTCGATCCGTTAGAGGCATTGAGATACGAGTAAGAGGGGCTTTGACTTAAAGTCCTCTCATTCTCACCGGGCTTTAGCCCGGTGCAAGCGCAGCGAAAGAGAAGTTTCAACGTTTCTTCGATTCGCTGAGGAAACCGTTAAAACGGTTACTCAATTAGCTTGCTGCCTGACACCCGGCTGAAGCCGGGTGAGAATGATAGACGACTTTTGAGGCAAAGCTAGTAAGAGAAATAGAGTTAAGAGGTGGACCAATGAACAAGCTGATACAAGATCTGCGTTACGGCGTTCGAACTCTTTTGAAGCGACCGGGATTCTCACTCGTCGCTGTCGCGACGCTCGCAATCGGCATGGGCGCGAGCACCGTGATCTTCACCGTCGTCAATGCGGCGCTGCTGCGCGGACTTCCTTACAAAGAGCCGGATCGCCTGGTGCACTTGTGGGAGAAAACGCCGAAGAGTGACTTCTCGAAACGTGAGTTTTCGTATCCCGACTACCAGGACTATCAGCAGAACACCGTGTTCGAAGGACTCGCCGGATACAGCGGCGGTGGCGCGATTCTCAGTGGCATGGGCGATCCGGAAAATATCGATACGCCACGCGCCAGCGCGAATTTCTTTTCCGTGCTCGGCGTTGAACCGTACCTCGGTCGCACGTTTCAAGCCGGTGACGACGTACCGAATGGACCACGCGTTGCCGTTCTGACTTACGGACTGTGGCAGCGAAGATTTGGCGGCGATCCGAGCGTGCTCGGACGCGGCATCACGCTGAACGGACAGAGCTTCACAGTCGTCGGAGTGTTGCCGTCGACGTTTCAGTTTGCACTCATGAACGCGGACCTCTGGGTCCCGTACCAACCGACGCGAAACCAACTCAGCTTTCGGTTCATGCACGGCACGAATGTGATCGGTCGTTTGAAGCCGGGCGTGACGCAGGAGCAGGCGCAGTCGGAGATGAACGTCATCGCCGGGCGCATCGAACAGCAGTTCAACGAGTCACATGCGGGCACGACCGCGCGCGTTGTTCCGTTGCAGGAAGAGATCGTCGGCACTGTGCGGCCGATACTGTTGGTCCTGCTCGCGGCCGTCGGCTTTGTGCTGCTCATCGCGTGCGCGAACGTCGCGAGTCTGCTGTTGACGCGATCGTTGGCCCGGCAAAAGGAAGTGGCGATTCGTGCCGCGTTGGGTGCCAGCCGCTGGCGAGTCATTCGCCAATTGTTGACCGAAGCGATCCTGCTTTCGTTAGCAGGCGGCGCGATTGGTTTGGTGATCGCTTACTGGGGTGTGCCCGCGCTCGTTGCAACGCTGCCGCAGAACCAACTCGACGCGCTGCCGTTTTTGAAGTCGCTAAAGATCGATCTCGGCATTCTCGGTTTCTCGTTTGGGCTTTCGTTGTTGACGGGAATCGTGTTCGGCCTCGTGCCTTCGCTGCAATCGTCGCGTCTCGATCTCAATGAAGTGTTGAAGGAAGGCGGCCGGCATGCGACTGCCGGAACCGGGCAACGTTTGCGCAGCGCGATGGTCGTCGGCGAGATCGCGCTCGCGGTGGTCCTGCTCGTCGGCGCCGGGTTGATGATGAAGAGCCTGCTGCGACTGTTGCAGACAAACGTCGGCTTCAACACTGACAACCTGCTGACGATGAGGATCGTCCTGCCGCCGTCCAAGTATCCCGAAGCGCCGCAGGTCTTCAACTACTACACGCAGTTACAGGAACGTGTTCGCAATCTGCCGGGCGTGGTTGGCGCGGGCACGGTCAACATTCTTCCGCTCAATGGCGGCAACACGACGAGGGTCTACGTCGACGGCGATCCGGTTCCGCAGCCGGGCAAAGAAACTGAAGCGAACACGCGCGTCGTCAACGAACACTACTTTCAGACCCTCGGCGTTCCGCTGGTTGCGGGCCGTTTGTTCGACGAGCGCGATCAGGATGGCGCGCCGACAGTTGTGATCATCGGCAAGACGATCGCAGATCGCATGTTTGCCGGGCGCGATCCGGTAGGAAGAAAACTGCGCTACACGTCGATCCAGACCGATCCGGTGACGATCGTCGGCGTCGTGGGCGACGTGAAGATCACGGGTCTCGACGAAGAGATCAGGCCGGTTCTTTACTATCCGTTCCGCCAGGCCGGCGATTACTCCTCGAGTCTTGTAGTCCGCACCAGCACCGATCCGACGTCGCTCGCAAACGCAGTGCGCGGCGAAGTTCGTAGCCTCGATCCGGACGCTGCGGTCCTCGACGTCGACACGATGGAAGGAATGATCTCGCAGACGCAGGCGTCGTTCATCAGGCGTTTTCCGGCGCTGGTGATCGGCATCTTTGCGGGTGTCGCATTGTTGCTGGCGTCGATCGGGATCTATGGAGTGGTTTCGTACTCGGTCAGTCAGCAGATTCATTACATCGGCATTCGCATGGCGCTCGGTGCTGGTCCAGCCGACATTCTGCGGATGGTGTTGAAGCAGGGAATGATCCTGGCGCTCGCAGGCATCGCGATCGGCGTTGTCGCTGCGTTGGGGTTGATGAGGTTGTTGGCCACGTTGCTCTACCAGGTGAAGACGACAGACGTCGTGACGTTTGCGATCGTCTCCGGAACGTTGTTCGCAGTTGCGTTACTCGCGTGTTATTTGCCGGCGCGCCGGGCGACGAAGGTCGATCCGTTAGTCGCGCTCAGATACGAATGAGAACAATTCGCGATCGGCAGTAAAAGAAAGGAGCAGCCCAGAATGCTTCAAGACATCCGGTATGCCTTCAGAATGTTGCTGAAGAAACCGGGCTTCACCCTTGTGGTGGTGCTCACGCTTGCCCTCGGTATCGGCGCTAACGCCGCGATCTTCTCGGTCGTCAAAGGCGTGCTGCTCAATCCGCTGCCGTTCCCCGATCCGGAACAGTTGGTGACGTTCCACCAGAGCAAACCAAACTTCGAAACGGGCGCGATTCCCTATCTCAACTTCGTCGACCTGCAACGTGACAACCAGACGTTCTCGTCGATGGCCATCTCGCGCGGCGCCGGTTTCACGCTGATCGGTGTGGGCGAAGCGGAACGCGTGACCGCGCGAATGGTCTCGGCGGACTTCTTCACGGTCTACGGCATCAAGCCCGCGCTCGGGCGCAACTTCAGCACCGAGGACGATCGAAAGGGCGCCGATCCGGTGACGATCATCAGCGCGAGCTTGTGGGCGCGAAAGTTCAACTCCGCTTCGGATCTCGTTGAGAAGAGCATCACGCTTGACGATCGCAGTTATCGCGTCGTCGGAGTTCTGCCAAGCAGTTACAAAGGAAGCGTCGCGGACGTTTTTGTGCCGATCGGCGCGTGGTCCAGTCCGGCACTGCAAAACCGCGGCGCCGCGCTCGGCATTCACGGCATCGGCCGGATGAAACCCGGCGTGTCGGTCGAACAGGCGCAGGCTGATCTCAATCGCATCATGGCGACGCTCGCCGAGACGTATCCGCAGGTCAACAAAGGACACGGCTCGAAAGTCATTAGTTTGAAAGAGCGGCTCGTCGGCAATGTCGAACCCGTGTTGCTGATGTTGTTCGCCGCTGTCGGACTCGTGTTGCTCATCGCGTGCGTGAACGTGAGCAATCTCATGCTCGCGCGAGCGACGGGCCGGACGCGCGAGTTCGCGATTCGCGCCGCGTTGGGCGCAGGCCGCTGGCGTTTGCTGCGTCAATCGCTGGTTGAGAGCACGATGCTCGCGCTCGTTGGCGGCGCGGCTGGTCTATTCATTGCCGCGTGGGGAACGACTGCCGCGATCAAAGCGCTGCCGACAGCGTTGCCGCGACAGGAAGAGATCGCGGTCGATCTGCGAGTGCTGTTGTTCACCCTCGGTATTTCATTGCTCACCGGAATCATCTCCGGACTGGCGCCCGCGTTTAAGACTTCGCAATGGCGCTTCAACGAAACGTTGAAAGAGAGCGGCCGCGGCACGGGCACGACTCGCGCACGCGCACACGCAACGTTCGTGGTCGCCGAGACGGCTATGGCGCTGGTCCTTTTGATCAGCGCCGGACTGCTGATTCGCAGTCTCAACGCGTTGTGGAATGTCGATCCCGGATTCAAGCCTGACAACGTGGTGACCTTCGGCGTCACGTTCCCACCGTCGATGCGAAGCTCGACCGCCGATGCGAGCCGCGCTTACCTGCGCGATCTCAGTAACAGGTTGAACGAGATGCCCGGCGTCGCTGCTGCGTCACTGACTGCCGCAGCCACGCCGATGGTCAGCCAGGACGACCGCTCGTTCTGGGTCGACGGCCAACCGAAGCCCACAAACGGCAACGAGATGCACATGGCGCTGTTCTACGTCGTCGAGCCGCAATTCCTGTCGACGTTGGGAATCGAGTTGAAGAAAGGACGCTTCTTCACGGACCACGATGACGAACGAGCGGCGCGCGTGATCGTCGTCGACGAGATGTTGGCGCAACAACGTTTCGGCAGCGAAGACGCCGTTGGCAAACGGCTTCACCTCGACGACGAAGGAGCTTACGAGATCGTCGGCGTTGTCGGGCACGTGAAGCAATGGGGACTCGATCGCGACGACCAGGAGTTGCAGGCGCAGTTGTACGTTCCGTTTCGTGCAGCGCCCGATGCTCAGGTCGAGGGCACGGGCGGCATGGATGTCGTCTTGCGTGCGGATCGTGACATTGGTCCATCGTTCATCACTTCGATCCGCGACACGGTGCGGGCACAGAACAATCAGAACGTAGTTGCCGACATGCAGACGATGAATGAAGTGATCGCCGACTCGTTGGCCCAGCGTCGCTTCGCCATGATCGTGCTCGGCGCTTTCGCGGCAGCCGCGCTGCTGCTCGCGAGTCTCGGGATCTACGGTGTCATTTCCTACCTGGTGGGCCAACGTGCTCACGAGATCGGTATTCGCGTCGCATTGGGTGCATCACGCCGGCAGATCTTCACGCTGGTATTGGGCCATGGATTGAAGATGACTCTTATGGGAGTGGTGCTGGGCCTCGTCGCTGCGTTCGGACTGACGCGGTTGATTAGGACGATGCTTTACGGCGTTGGCGCAACCGATCCGGCGACGTTCGTAATCATCGCGGTGTTGCTGACCGTCGTCGCGCTGCTCGCCTGTTACCTCCCGGCGCGCCGCGCGACGAAGGTCGATCCGCTGGCAGCGTTGAGGTCAGAGTAATGAAAGACGTTCGCTATTCGCTTCGCGTCCTGCTCAAAAACCCGGCATTCACGTTGACGGCGCTGTTGACGCTTGCGCTCGGCATCGGCGTCAACACTGCGATCTTCAGCGTCGTCGATTCGGTGCTGCTGCGGCCGTTGCCGATGAACGATCCGGATCGCGTCGTCTCTGTTTGGGAGCACAGCCTGCGCGCCGGCGTCGATCGGAACGAGATGGCGCCCGCGAACTTCTTCGATCTGCGAAATCAGAATCAGGTGTTCGAGCATGTCGGCGCTTTCGGCGACACGAGCATGAATCTGACCGGCGAAGGCGAACCCGAGCGACTCGACGCCCGGATCGTCACAGCGAATGTGTTCGCGTTGCTGGGCGTCAAACCCGCGCTGGGACGCACGTTCTCGCCGGAAGAGGACCAATTCGGAATGCATCGCGTCGTCGTGCTGAGCGATGCGCTGTGGCAACGACGGTTCCATCGCGACCCCGCGATAGTCGGCCGCAACATAATGCTGAATGCCGAGTCGTACACGGTCGTCGGTGTGATGCCGCCGGACTTCTTTTTCCCTGTGCGTGAAGGCGAATTGTGGACGCCCTGGGCCATGCAGCCCGAAGAGGCTAGCGGCCGTGGCGATCACTACGTGCGCGTTATCGCACGTCTCAAACCGGGAGTAACAATCGAGCAGGCGAATGCCGGAGTCGAAGCGATTGCGACGCATTTGTCCACCGAATATCCGCGCACCAATGAAGGTCTTGGTTTTCTCGTCAGTTCGTTTCATGAAGACTACGTCGGCAATCTCCGCACGCCGATTTTGATCCTGTTCGCCGCGGTTGCGCTGGTGTTGCTCATCGCGTGTGCAAACGTCGCGAACCTGTTGTTGGCCCAGGCGACAAGCAGGCGGCGCGAGATCGCGATCCGGCTTGCGCTTGGCGCAAGTCGTCTTGCGATCGTTCGACAACTGCTGGTTGAAAGCATGCTGCTCGCGGGCGGCGGCGCTGTGCTCGGACTGCTCGGCGCGATCTGGGGCGTGCAGTGGTTGTCGAAACTCGTGCCCGAGAGTCTCTCGAAACTTCAGAGTGTTTCGGTCGATGCTCGCGTGTTTGTTTTTACACTCGGCGTGACGGTCCTTACGGCGGTTGTGTTCGGCGCCATGCCTGCATTCCACGCGTCGCGATCGAAGCCCGGTGAGACGTTGAGTGAAGTCGGTCGCGATGGCGCGGGCGGGATGTCGGGGCGTTATGTGCGCCGTGTGCTGGTGGTGGCGGAGGTGGCGCTGGCGGTGGTCCTGCTGGTCGGCGCCGGACTTTTGATCCGGAGTTTTCAGCGGTTGCGTCAGGTCGATCCCGGATTTCGCACCGACAACCTGCTCACGATGCGCATGGTGTTGCCGCATTCAAAATATGCGACGCAGGAACAGCGACGCGCGTTTTATGACCAGATGTTGCGCAGGGTGGATGAGCTACCCGGCGTTGAGTCTGCGGGTGTGATCACGTTTCTGCCGCTGTCGTTCAGCGGGATGAACTTCGCTTTCAGTATCGAAGGACGTACCGCGCCGGGCGATATGCAGCTTCCGCTCGCCGTGTATCGCGTTGTCAGTCCTGATTATTTCCGCGCGATGGAAATTCCGTTGCAGCGCGGGCGGTTTTTCGACGCGCGCGACACTGCCGAAGCTCCGCCGGTGATCATCGTGAATCGCCGCATGGCTGAGCACTTCTGGCCCGGTGAGGATCCGACCGGCAAACGGCTGAAGATTGGACCAGCAGATTCGCAGAATGCGTGGGCCGTCGTGGCAGGCGTTGTTGGCGACGTGCGGCAGGGCGGGCTTTACGGCGAGCAGGATTTTGCACTCTACGTGCCTTACGCGCAGGAGCGACGTGGATTTGTGGCGCCGCGCGATCTCGTGGTGCGCACTACCGGCGACGCAGCGCAACTCGCGAGTGCTGTGCGACAGGCTGTATGGGCAGTCGACAAAGACCAACCGATTTCGAACGTGCGCACAATGGACCACGTGCTCGCCACCGCTGTCTCACGCGAACGCTTTCAGACGTTGCTGCTGGCGTTGTTTGCGGCCTTAGCGCTGGCGCTCGCATGCGTTGGACTTTACGGCGTCATCTCGTACGCGGTGGTCCAACGGACACACGAGATTGGCGTGCGCATGGCGCTCGGTGCCCAACCGGGCGACGTGCTGCGCCTCGTGATCAATCAAGGAATGCTGTTGACGCTGATCGGTCTCGTGCTCGGCATCGCCGGTGCATTCGCAGTGACGCGCGTGATGACCGAAATGCTATTCGGCGTGACCGCAACCGATCCACTCACGTTCGCGGGCGTGCCGATCGTGTTGGGCGTTATTGCTTTGCTCGCATGCTACATACCTGCGCGCCGCGCAACCAAAGTCGATCCGCTGGTCGCACTGCGATACGAATGAGGGAATGGGTTGCGTTGAGATACGAGTGAGTTCGACGGAGCGGCTTTGCCGCCGGATGTGAGGCGAGGCTCTGCCTCGCCGTCGAACGCAATTAAAGATCGGGGCTATGCCCCCAACGCTTTTGGGCCAAAGGCCGAACGAGGGGCATAGCCCAACTACAAAACAAGCGCTACGGCGAGGCATAGCCTCGCCTCACATCCGGCGGCAAAGCCGATGCGTGATAGCGAGCGATTGGATAGCGAGGCGAGTGACGTGAGCGAGTGATAGTGAGCGATTTAGCGGCGTCGATGGAGAGATTTATGTGGGGAGTGCTTAAACAGAACTTGAGCTTTGGACTGCGGACGTTGGCAAAGAGTCCGGGGTTTGCTGTGACTGCCGTGCTGACGCTCGCGCTGGGCATTGGCGCAACCACTGCCATGTTCAGCGTGGTCTATGCGGTGTTCGAGCCGATGCCTTATCCGAAGCCGGATCAGCTCGTCATGGTCTGGGCCAAGATGCCGGGCGGCAGGAACTCTGTTCCCGCGGGTGATTTCTTCGAGTGGCAACGACGAAGCACTTCGTTCTCCGGCATGGGCGCATGGACCGGCGTCTCATACAACATCTCGAGCGGCGATCGACCGGAACAAGTCGCGGGCTCGCGCCGAACTCCCGGCTTCTTCACGATGGAAGGTCTCCCGCTGCTGTACGGACGCGACTTCCTGCCCGAAGAAGCACAACCGGGCAAGGGAAACGTCGTCATACTCAGTCACCGTTTGTGGCAGCGACAGTTTGGCGGCAACGCGGATCTTGTCGGTAAACAGATCCGGATGAACGGTGAACCTTTCACCGTCGTTGGCATCCTCCCGCCAGGCATGCACGATCGATTCAACTCACAATTCTGGATGCCGCTCTCGTTAAGACCGGAAGAGATCACGCATGACTCGAATTTCATGGCGGTGATGGCCCGTTTGAAGGACGGCGTCACGATCGATCAGGCCCAGGCGGAAATGAACGGCATCGCCGCACAGCTCCAGGGCGAGTTTCCGAAAACAAATGCGAATCGCAACATCAGCGTCGAACCGTTGCACCTCAACTTTGTTACTGACTCAACGCGCCGAAACCTTTGGTTGTTGCTCGGAGCCGTCGGGTTCCTGTTGTTGATCGGTTGCGTGAACGTCGCGAACCTGCTTTTCGCGCGCGGCACGTCGCGTCAGCGAGAGGTTGCGTTGCGGGCAGCGCTCGGCGCATCGCGAAGACGGTTGTTTGCTCAGTTTCTCACCGAGAGTCTTCTGCTCGCGGCGCTCGGCGGCGTGCTCGGCATTCTTCTCACGGGATTGATCGTGCAGGCGATGATCGCGGTCATGCCGCCCGTCGGCACGATGCTGCCATCGGAAGCAAACATCCGGATCAGCATTCCGGTTTTGCTCTTCACCATCGCCGTGACTGCGATAGCGGGATTTTTGTTTGGTACTGCACCGGCGTGGCAAGCGACGCGACTCGATCTTAACGAAGTTCTCAAACTCGGAGGACGCACGGGCAGCGGCGGCATGCGGCGCAAGGCGCTGCGCGTGTTGATCGTGGCGGAGTTTGCGCTTGCACTGACGTTGCTCGCGTCAGGCGGCTTGGCCCTCCGCGGGTTCTGGAATCTGACACGCATAGACCTCGGCATCGACACAGACAACTTGATCACGTTTCGACTGCCGGTTCCCGAGCGGCGTCTGAACGGCGCGGACCAGATCAGGTCGTACTACGGAACCATGCTCGAAAGAGTCGCGGCCGTGCCGGGAGTTGTGCATTCCGCTGCAATGACCGGAACGCCGGGTGGCGGCGCCGGCGCCGGAACGCGCTTCACGATCGTTGGCGAAGCTGTCGATCCGGCAGTTCGTCGCGGGTCAGCGTTTCAGGCAGTGACGCCGGAATACTTCGAAACACTCGGCATTCGCGTGACGAAGGGGCGGAGCTTCAACGAACACGACAACGCGACAGGTATGCGTGTCGCGATGGTTAACGAACACTTTGTGAAGCAGTACTTGCCCGACGTCGATCCACTCACGCAACGAATTTCGGTGCCGGAGTTTGTTCCGGGCCAGCCAAGAGGGAAGCCGATCGAGTGGCAGATTGTCGGCGTCTTTCACAACGTGCGCGGCGCTGGATCGCGTGAAGACCGGCCGGAGATCGACGTGCCGTTTGCGCAGAGTCCGTGGCCGCAAGCGTCGATGGCGGTGAAGACGCAGGGCGATCCGCGGGCAGTTATCAAGAGTATCGCGGCGGCAGTGAACTCGGTCGATCCGGAGCTTCCGTTGGCAGGCGTGCAGACGATTGACGAGATCGTTAGCGAGTCGTTGGCGATCGATCGGTTCAGTGTCGTGTTGTTTGCGAGTTTTGGCGCGCTTGGGTTGTTGCTGGCGGCGGTTGGGATCTACGGCGTGATGGCGTTTGGAGTGGCCCAACGTACGCGGGAGTTCGGCGTGCGCATGGCACTCGGTGCGCAGCGTTCGGGAGTGATCGGGATGGTCCTGAGAGAGGGAACCATTTTGGCGTTTGTTGGAGCGGCGATTGGGCTGGCGGGCGCGTACCTCGTTGGACGCGCAATGCGGTCGACGTTGTTTGGTGTTGATGCGTTTGATGTTGGTGCGTTCGGTGGCGTGTTCTTCGTCTTGCTCGTGATTGCGTTGCTGGCGTGTCTGGTTCCGGCGTTGCGCGCGAGCAGAGTCGAACCGATGGAAGCGTTGCGGGATGAGTGATTCAGATGTCATGAACGATCTCCGCTATTCAATCCGCGTTTTGATTAAAAACCCCGCGTTCACGGCGATGGCGGTACTTTCGCTGACGCTGGGTATTGGTGCGAATGCGGCGATCTTTAGTCTGCTCGACGCGGTTTTGTTGAAGAGTCTGGCAGTCAGACAACCTGAACAACTCGTGTTTCTCGAGACTGGTGAGCCGTCGGTCAAGCGCTCGACGAACATCTCCTATCGCACCTACGAACGCCTGCGCACGCAGAATCAAGTACTCGCCGATGCGTGTTACTTCGGGTTTGCGACGCGCATCAACGCGAGCTTCAACGGTTCGCCGGAGGTGGTCCAGGGACAACTCGTTTCCGGCAGTTTCTTTTCGACGCTCGGCGTCAACGCTGCGCTCGGAAGGACGTTCACAGACGCGGACGACAACGAGAACTCGGTCCAACAGGTCGCGGTGATCAGTGATGCGTATTGGAAGCGACAGTTCGGCGCGAGTCCTTTGATAGTTGGACAAAACCTGATCGTCAACAACCGTCCGTTCACGATAGTCGGCGTCGCGCCGCCGGAGTTTTTCGGCGTGATCGTCGGCAGCAACCCCGACGTTTTCCTGCCGTCGCGAAGTGGTGAACTGATCCTGCCGCGCCGCACACGCATCAGCGAGAGCACGCTGCCTTTCGTCCTCGCCCGTTTGCAAAAAAGCGCGACCGAAGAGCAAGCACGTTCTGCGCTGTCGTTGATCGCGCAACAGGCGGCACTCGAAGAAGCCGGATCTGAACTGACTCCGGAAAGACAACAAGCAATCCAACAACAGTCGTTGCGACTATTGCCGGCGAGCCAAGGGTTCAACGCACTGCGACAGGAGTTCTCGACTCCACTGCGACTGTTGATGGTCGTCGTCGCTCTCGTACTGCTGATCGCCTGCGCAAACGTCGCAAACCTGTTGCTCGCCCGTGCGGCAGCGCGCGAAAAAGAGATCGCGCTTCGTCTCGCGCTCGGCGCGCCGCGCTGGCGCATCGTCAAACAGTTGCTAACAGAAAGTCTGTTGCTGGCGTTGATCGGCGGCGCGTTCGGGTTGTTGCTCGCGTCATGGTCCACCAGCTTGCTGTTGAAGGTGCTCGCGATCGAACACAACAGTTTCAGCGCCGGCGCACCTGTCTCGATCAGCGTGCCCTTCGACGTTCGCATCGTCAGTTTCACCGCACTCGTTTCGGTTATCGCCGCAGTCGTATTTGGTCTGGCGCCCGCCTGGCGTGCTTCAAGACTCGATCTCACGCCGTCGATCAAAGACGGCCACACAAGCGGCACCAGTCGCTGGTTTGGTTGGGGACGCACGCTCGTCGTCACGCAGGTGGCGTTGTCGTTGACGCTGCTCGTCGGCGCCGGATTGTTCATTCGCAGTCTCGTCAAACTGCGCAACGTCGATCTCGGTTTTCAACGCGAGCAGACGCTCGTCTTCTCCGTCGACCCGCAGTTGAGCAACTACCGCAGAGAACAGATCGGCTCGCTTTACAAACAGATGCTCGAACGCATTGGCAGCGTTCCGGGCGTGACGTCGGTGAGTTTGTCGCGGCAGGGTTTGCTCAGCGGCAGCGGCACGCAGGGCACTATTACCGTCCCTGGTTTCACACCGCCGCCACAGGAAAACCAGGTGGTCCGTTCGGGAGATCGCGTCGAGCTCGACGTGCCGTATCTCTCACAGGTTGGACCAAACTTCTTCCGCACACTGGGAATGACGATCGTCCGCGGGCGGGACATCAGCCCGCAAGACAACGAAACGTCACCCAAAGTCGCAGTCGTCAACGAAGCATTTGCGCGTTACTACTTCGGTTCTGAAGATCCCATCGGCCGCCGATTCGATCGCGGCGAGCAAGACGGCGGCGAAGTCGAGATAGTCGGCGTCGTGAAAGACGCGAAAGCCGAAAGCGTGAAGGAACAAACGCCGCGCACTTTCTACGTTCCGTTCCTGCAAGATCCAAGCTCGTGGCGCGAGACGACTTTTCAGGTCCGCACCGCGGGCGATCCGCTGTCGACAGTCGCCGCAATCAGGCACGAGGTCCAGTCGCTCGAACCAAACCTGCCACTCTTCCGCATCAAGACACTCGAACAACAGGTTGATGAAACGCTGGGCCAGGAACGTTTGGTGACGACGCTCGCCAGCTTGTTTGGAGTTCTCGCTTTGTTGCTGGCCTGCGCCGGCTTGTACGGAGTGTTGTCCTACTCCGTCAGCCGGCGCACGCGGGAGATCGGAATCCGCATGGCGCTCGGCGCGAAGCGCGCGGACGTGCTGCGGTTCTTCGTCGGGCAGGGAATGGCGCTCGTGCTCTTTGGAGTTGTCGTTGGGTTGGCGGCGGCGTTTGCGCTGACGCGCTTCATGTCGAGTCTGCTGTTTGGAATTTCCAACACGGATTTTCTTACGTTCGCCGGAGTCGCAGTGGGGTTGGCCGTCGTCGGCTTGTTCGCGTGTTACATCCCGGCCCGGCGAGCAACGAAAGTCGATCCATCAGTCGCGCTACGGAGTGAGTGAACACAAATGATCCAGGACGTCATCTACGGTCTTCGATGGTTGCGGAAACATCCGGGGTTCACGGCGTTGTCGGTGTTGACCCTGGCTGCGGGCATCGGCGTAAACACCGCGATGTTCAGCGTGGTCCATGCGGTGCTGCTGCAGCCGCTGCCGTACGCGGAAGCGGATCGCATCGTGTGGATGACGGAGTCAGGTCCGGAAGTTCAGAACCGTTGGGTCTCTTATCTGAACTTCCACGACTGGCGCGCCCGTAATCAGGTCTTCGAGTCGATGTCGACCTTCCGCGGTTGGTCCGTGAATGTCACTGGCGCCGATCAACCCGAGAACATCAACTCGCGCATGGTCACCTTCGAATACTTCAAGGTGATGCGTGCCACACCTATGCTCGGCCGCGATTTCACGGACGCCGACGACAAGACCGGCGCCCCTCCCGTCACAATTCTCAGTCATTCGTTCTGGCAACAACATTTCGGAGGCGATCCGAATGTCGTCGGCAAACAAATAACGCTCGACGATAAGAGCTACACCGTCATCGGCGTGATGCAGGAGAGTTTTGTGCACCAGGGGCCACCGCCGTTGTGGGTATTGACGGGCCCGCTGAATTTGCAAACGCACACACGTGACGTGCGGACCGCCGGTGCGGTCATCGCGCGTATGAAACCCGGCGTCACGATCGAACAGGCGCGAGCGGAGATGAACCGTGTTGCACAGCAACTCTTTCAGGAATATCCCGTAGCCAACGCCGGCGCCAACACGGTCACAGTCGTTTCGCTGCAAGACAACATCACCCGCAACGTCGGCACGGCTTTGAAGATCCTTTTCGGCGCGGTCGCCCTCGTGCTGTTGATCGCCTGTGCGAACGTCGCGAATCTATTACTTGCGCGCGCTGCAACGCGACGCAAAGAGTTTGCCGTGCGTGCCGCTCTCGGCGCTTCACGCTGGCGGATCATCAGGCAGTTGCTGATCGAGAGTTTGCTGCTCGCACTCACCGGCGGCTTGCTCGGATTGATCTTTGCTTCCTGGGCCATGTCGCTGCTGCAAAAGGTGGCCCATGAAACCGTGCCTCGAATGAGTTACATCGAGCTCAACGGCCGCGTGCTGGCTTTCAACATAGGCGCCTCGTTGCTGACTGGAATTCTTTTCGGCCTCGCGCCCGCACTCCGTTTCTCCAAAACAGATCTTCAGGAGACGTTGAAAGACAGCGCCTCGACCACGACTGATAACCAGGGCAAGAAGCTGCGCAGCGCGTTGGTCGTGAGCGAGGTGGCTGTGTCGGTCGCACTGCTCGTCGGCGCCGGTCTGATGGTGAAAAGTCTCGTTACCTTGTTGAGGTCGGATAACGGTTTCGATCCCAACGGCGTCCTTACCATGGAACTGAAGGTGTCGCGTAATCGCTATCGCGAGCGTGGCGAACTCAGCCGGTTCGTGCATCAGGTGCTTCAGAGCGTGCAGGCACAACCTGGCATTGAGAAGGCGACGATCTCCGCGACGCTTCCCGGGTCTACCGATGGTTGGCAAAACGACATCGCGCCTGAAGGGCACCCGTCTCTGGATCCCGGTGAATCGATAAACGTCGATTGGTCTATCGTCAGCGCCGACTATTTCCAGACGATGAAGATCCCGATCCTACGCGGCCGCACGTTCACGCGCGATGAAGACGAACAGGGCAAGCCGGTCGTGCTGGTCGACGAAAACCTCGCGCGCCGTTTCTGGCCCAACGAAAATGCCGTTGGCAAACACCTGAAGTACGACAGTCCGGTGTGGCACGAGATCATCGGCGTCGTTCCGGAGGTTCGGGCTTACGGATCGCACGGCAAACCACTGATCAAGATGTACACGCCGCTTGGGCGTGCGCCACAACGAAACTCCACGCTCTCGATTCGTTACAACAACATCGATCCACAGGCATTGAGCGCAGCGGTGACTCGCGCGGTCCAGTCGATTGATAAAGACGTTCCTGTAGCGGATGTCGCGATGTTCGAAAGCATCCTCGCGCGCGAAGCATCTCCGCGACGTTTCAACGCCGCGCTGTTTGCAGTCTTCGCGGCGCTGGCGCTCGTACTCGCCGTGACCGGAGTTTACGGAGTGCTTTCGTATTCAGTCACACAACGCACGCATGAAGTCGGGATTCGCATGGCGCTCGGCGCCGGACGCCGCGATGTGCTGCGATTGTTTATGGGCCAGGGAATGGGGCTTGTTCTGTTGGGTCTTGTGCTGGGACTGTCAGGCGCGTTTGCGGTGACGCGCTTGATGTCGAGTTTGCTGTTCGGAGTTTCAACCACTGACGCGACGACGTTCGTGCTGGTTTCAGTTGGCCTGATCCTGATCGGAATGTTTGCGTGTTACATCCCCGCGCGCCGGGCGACGAAAGTCGATCCGCTGGTCGCGCTGAGGTACGAGTGATGACATCTCTGATGACACAAATTGTCCAGGACATTCGCTACGCCGTTCGGCTGCTCGCCAAGAACCCAGGCTTCACCGCCGTCGTCGTGCTCACGCTCGCACTCGGCATCGGCGCGAACGCCGCGATCTTCTCGATCACCGACAAGGTGTTGCTGCAAAGCCTGCCGGTCCACGATCCCGATCAGCTCGTCGTGCTCTCCGCGTACGATCCGAAAGAAGGACCAAGCATCGAGAGCACGTTCTCGTACGCGATGTACCAGGACCTGCGCGATCGCAGCGACGTCTTCTCCGGCGTCATCACGCGCGGCAGCGCGCAGATGAACGTCAGTTACGCCGATCAGAACGAACGCGTGCGCGGCGAACTGGTCAGCGGAAACTTTTTCGAAGTGCTCGGCGTGCGACCTTGGGCCGGACGTCTCTTCACGCAGGACGACGATCGAACGCCGGGTGCGCATCCCGTCGCCGTTATCAGTTACAACTTCTGGGAACGACGGTTTGCGAAAGATCCAAACCTCATCGGCAAAACCATAATCGTCAACGAACATCCGTTGACCGTGATCGGCGTCACGCCACCGTCGTTCTACGGAGTCGATCTTTCAAACAGCCCCGACGTGCGCGTGCCGATGATGATGACGCCGGTGTTCAACCCGCTGCCGCCAACTCGCCTGACAAGCCGGCGTCATCAGTGGCTCAGCGTCATCGCGCGACGCAAGCCCGGCGTTTCGAACGAACAGGCGCAGGCGTCACTCGACGTGCTGTATCGACAGATTCGCGAGCTCGAAGCGCAGGAGTCTGCCGTCAAGCGTTTCGACCGCCGGTCGCGAACGGTTTCTCGCAGGCAGGATCGCGGTGTTGCCCGGCGATCAGGGTCTGCGCTCGTTGCAAGTCGACATGAAGACGTCGCTGCTGTTGCTGCTTGGCGCGACGTGCGCGGTGTTGCTGATCCTTTGCGCCAACCTCGCGAACCTAATGATGGCGCGAGCGACAGTGCGAGCGCCGGAAACTGCGGTTCGACTCGCGCTCGGCGCGGGGCGTTTGCGATTGCTGCGACAGTGGTTAACCGAAGGCATCGTGCTGTCGATTCTTGGCGGCGCGGTCGGCATCGTCATCGCGCTGTGGATCAAAGCCGCGCTGGTTGCATTCATTCCGCAGGACTTCCGCGCAAACCTCAACGTGCCAAACGACTGGCGCTTGTACGGCTTCATTCTCGGACTCGCGATCGTAATCGGTATCGCGTTCAGTCTCGTGCCGGCGATTCAAGTCGCACGACAGGCGTTCATACCCGGCCTGCGTTTGGAATCGCGCAGTTTCACTTCAGCGGGAAGACTGTTGAGTTTTCGCAGTGCGTTGATCCTGGTCCAGGTAGCGCTGTCGCTTCCGCTGCTGGTGAGCGCGGCGTTGATGGTCAAGACGTTGCAGAACCTGCGCTCGGTCGACACCGGTTTCGGCAAAGAGAACGTTCTGTTCGCGAGTGTGAACCCAACGCTCAACGGTTATTCCGCCGAACGCTCGATGAACTTCTACAACGATCTGATGGCGAAGACGCGCGCGTTGCCGGGTGTCGAGTCGGCTAGTTTGGCTTCGGACTCGCCGATTTCCGGCGGTTGGGACCAACTCGGTCTCGTCATCGAAGGTTACAAGCCTCGCGAAGGTGAACGAACGTCGAGCGACGTCACGTTTGTTTCAAACGACTACTTCAGAGTGCTCGGCATACCGCTGCTGACCGGACGCGACTTCAACGATCAGGATCGACTCGGCACTCCGAAAGTCGTGATCGTGAACGAGAAGATGGCGCGTCACTTCTTCGGCACGATCGACGTCATCGGCAAACGAATCGGACTTGAAGACACACCCGACACGACGATCGTCGGCGTCGTTAAAGACGCGCAGTACATCGATCTGCGACGAGCGACGCGCCGTCATTTCTACTTGCCGGTAACGCAGCAGAAGCAGTTGACGAACCTGACGCTGCACGTGAAGACCGCGACCACACCCGACACGGTCGCCGAATCGTTGCGTGCGGAGTTGAAGAAGATCGATCCGCACCTTCCGCTTTACAACATAAAGACTTTGAGCGCGGAGATCGACGAGTCGCTGATCCAGGAGCGACTGGTGACGTGGCTTTCGTCGGCGTTCGGCGTGCTTGCGAGCTTGCTGACCGCGCTCGGTCTTTATGGTGTGTTGACGTTCTCAGTTGCGCGTCGCACGCGCGAGATCGGAATCCGTGTTGCGCTTGGCGCACAGCGGCGCGACGTGTTCCGGCTGGTAATGATGCGCGGCGTCGTGCTGGTTGGCGTCGGAGTTTTGATCGGACTCGGAGCGTCAGTCGCATTCGGACGTTACATCGCGTCGTTGTTGTTTGGCGTTGAGCCCACTAACCCGCTGACGCTCGCGATCGTTTCGGCCGGGCTCGTCGCCATTGCTTTACTCGCGTGTTACATCCCTGCGCGCCGCGCGACGAGGGTCGATCCACTCGAGGCGCTGCGATACGAGTGAGGCGAGCGGCAAAGCCGTTGCAGGAAGTCGAAAAGGGTCACGAATAGTTCGGAGGAGAATGATGTTCCAGGATCTGCGTTACGGATTGCGCATGCTGTTGAAGAGACCGGGATTCACTCTGATCGCGGTGCTCTCGCTCGCGCTCGGCATCGGCGCCAACACCGCCATCTTCAGTTTGCTCGACGCGGTGATGCTCAAATCGCTGCCGGTCCATGAACCTGACAGGCTGGTCCTGTTCGGCAACGCCAAAAACATGGGCATGACCAACGGCTTCCCGAACGAGAGCTGGGACCTGTTTTCGTATCCGTTCTATCGACGAGTGGAGCAACGCAACGACGTGTTCTCAGGCGTTGCCGGACTGCTGAGTATTCCCTGGACGGTGCACGGGTTTGTTGACACGAACGGCGCGACCGGCGAGATCGAACAACTTCAGGTGCAACTCGTGTCGGGAACTTATTTCCCTGTGCTTGGCGTGAATGCCGCACCTCGGTCGTGTTCTGAACGATGCGGACGATCAAACTCCGGGCGGTCATCCGGTGACTGTCGTCAGTCACGAGTTGTGGAGCCAGCGACTGGGCCAGGATCCGAACGCGATCGGCAAGACGATCACGATCGACAACCTCGCGTACACGATCGTCGGCGTTGCGCCGCGCGAGTTTTTCGGTACGACCGTCGGCGTTGCACCCGACATGTGGGTCTCGCTGGCGATGGAGAAACAGTTGCCGCCCGCACACTGGAACGGTCGCGACTCGGAAGATCATCAGTCGTTGTTTCTGATCGGACGTCTGAAAGACGGCGTTCCCGCGGAGCAAGCGACCAGCGTCGTCAACCTGCTCTTCAAACAGACTCTCGAAGCGCGAGCGGGTGCGCAACCCGCGCAGTTCAAAGTGGACGCGATGCAGCGCGCGAGCGTTGAGTTGACGCCGGTGGGACGCGGTTTGTCGACGTTGCGCGAACAGTTTTCGCTTTCGTTGAAGGTGTTAATGGGCGTGGTTGCGCTGGTGCTGCTGATCGCGAGCGCAAACGTTGCGAACCTGCTGTTGGCCCAGGGCACTGCGCGCGCGAAAGAGTTTGCGGTGAGAGCGGCGGTCGGCGCCGGACGCATGCGACTGGTGCGGCAGTTACTCACCGAGAGCGCGTTGCTCGCGATTTTCGGCGGTCTCATCGGCGTCGCTCTGTCGTGGTGGGGCAGCCGGTTGCTGTTGTTGATGGCGTCGGATGGACCAGAAGCGCTTCCGGTCGACGTCACGCCGAACCTGCGCGTCCTCGGATTCACTTTCGCGGCTTCGGCGTTATGCGCGATGGTCTTCGGCACCGCGCCGGCGCTGCGGGCCTCACGGATCGACGCAAACTCGGCACTGAAATCCGGCAAGAACACTGCCCCGAGCTCGCTGCGAAATCCACTCGGTAAGGCGTTCGTGATCGCGCAGGTCGCGTTATCGCTGCTGCTGCTCGTCGGCGCTGGACTCTTTGTCCGCACGCTGATCAACCTGCAAAGCATTCCGAGCGGCTTCAATCAGGAAAACGTGCTGCTGTTGCAAGTCGATACGTCGGCGACGGGATTGAAGGCCGACGATCCGAAGCTTCCGTCGTTGCTCAGCGAAGTGGAACAGAAGGTCAAGGCTGTCCCGGGCGTGCAAGCGGCGTCGTTTGCTTTCTTCACTTTCAACCAGGGCTTTTGGACCGGTCCGGCATTCACGCGCGAGCCGGGTTTGCCTGAAGGCGAGAGTCGCACAGTCAGAAACAACATCGTGGGCCCGGACTTTTTTACGGCCATGGGATTGCCGCTGGTGCTCGGCCGCGGTTTTGGACCACAGGACACTGTGACGTCGCAAAAGGTATCGGTGATCAGCGAGTCGATGGCGAAACGTTTCTTTCCGAACGGTTCGCCGTTGGGCAAACGCTTCGGTATCCAGGGTCCAGGCTCGACGGAGCAGATCGAAGTCATCGGCGTCGTGAAAGACGCGAAGTACGGCAGTTTGAAAGAGCAGTTTCGGCCGATGGCTTTCTACCCGCACTCGCAATCGCCTGACGCGCTCAGCAATTTGGTGGTGCGTCACTCGGGATCGGCGAGTTCTGTTGTGCCGCAGATCCGGCAAACGATCGCGCAGATCAATCGCAACCTGCCGATCGACGACGTGGTCAGCCTGGAGGACCACATCGGACGTTCGCTGGTCCAACAGAAACTGGTCGCGCGGCTGGCGACGTTCTTCGGTCTGCTCGCGTTGCTGCTGGCATGTATCGGACTCTACGGCGTGATGTCGTACGGCGTCGCGCGTCGCACGAACGAGATCGGCATTCGAATGGCGCTCGGCGCGCACCGCGGCAGCGTGCTGTGGCTTGTGATGCGCGAGTCGTTGGTGCTCGTCGTCATCGGTCTCGTTGTCGGAGTTCTGACGTCGTTGGCGGTGACCAAGACGGCGGCATCATTGCTTTACGAACTGCAACCCAACGATCCGTTGACGATTGCGCTGGCTACTTTGCTGCTCGCCGCTGTTGCGGCGCTCGCGGGATACCTTCCCGCGCGGCGTGCATCGCGAGTCGATCCAATGATTGCACTGAGAGATGAGTAAGATCATGCAAAACCTGATTCAGGACATTCGCTTTGGTTTACGGATGCTGCTCAAGTCGCCGAGCATCAGCATCGTCGCCACGATCGCGCTCGCACTCGGCATCGGCGCGAACACTGCGATCTTCAGCGTCGTCAACGCCGTGCTGCTGCGGCCGCTTCCTTATCCGAATCCCGAGTCGCTGGTCTCGGTGTTTGAGACGGACCAGAAAGAGGGGACTTCAGCGCGGCTCGCATTCGTACCCGAACTTCTTCGACATGCGCGAGCAGAGCACCGTCTTCGAGCACGTCGCTTCGTACTACAGCAGCAACTTCATAATGACCGGACGCGGCGAACCTGTTCGCCTCGGGGGCGTCGTTGCCACTGCGGACCTGTTTCCGCTGATCGGTATCGCGCCGTTACACGGCCGCACGTTTGTCGCCGAAGAAGACAAGCCGTCGACCAGCGGGCGCGTCGTGATTCTCAGTCAGCAACTGTTTCAGCAACGTTTCAACTCCGATCCGAGCATTTTGAATCAGACGATCACGCTCGACGGGCGTCCGTTCACCGTCGTCGGCGTGATGCCTGCGACGTTCGAGTTTCCGATTCAGAACGAGCCGGTCGATCTATGGACCACGATTGCGGGAGACGCGGCCGGCAAGTCGCCGGTTACCGCACAGCGTGGCGCGCACTTCCTGCGCGTGATCGGGCGTTTGAAACCGGGCGTGACTCAAGAGCAGGCGCAATCGGAACTCGCCGCGATCGGCGCGCGTCTGGAGCAACAGTACCCGGATGAAAACACGAACAAGAGTTTGCGCAACGAATCGGCGCTGTCGGCGATGGTCGGCGACGTGCGTCCGGCGCTTTACGTTCTGCTCGGCGCCGTCGCGTGCGTGTTGTTGATTGCGTGCGCGAACGTCGCGAATTTGCTGCTCGCGCGTGCCACAAGCCGTCACAAGGAGATGGCGATACGCGCGGCGCTGGGCGCGAGCCGCATGCGTGTGATTCGACAGTTGTTGACGGAGAGTGTGTTGCTGTCGCTCGTGGGCGGCGCGGTTGGGTTGCTGCTCGCAGTTTGGTGGTCCGACTTGCTGGTCGCGCTCGGCAAGGAAGACATTCCGCGCGCCGTGAACGTTGCGATCGACGGGCGTGTGTTGGCCTTCACCGTTGGGGTGTCAGTGTTGACCGGACTGATCTTCGGTCTCATGCCGGCGTTTCACTCTTCGAAGAGTCAACTGGTTGAGGGGCTGAAGGAGGGCGGACGAGGAACGGGCGAAAGCGCTCGGCGCAATCCGATCCGCAACGTGCTTGTCGTGACTGAGTTGGCGATCGCTGTTGTCCTGCTCGTGTGCGCGGGGTTGCTGATTCAGAGTCTCTGGCGCTTACAGAACGTGAACAGCGGTTTGCAGCCGCCGAACATTTTGACGTTCAACCTCGGACTGCCCGAAATCAAATACAACTACGCGAAACAGAGCCAGTTTTTCATCGATCTGAGATCGCGAATGGAATCGTCGCCTGGCGTGCAATCTGCGAGCACGGTGTACCCGTTGCCGCTGAGTGGCGATCGTTTCAGTATCTCTTTTCAGATCGAGGGACGAGAGGTCCCTGAGAAAGACGAACCTTCCGCTGATTTCTTCACCACGGGCGTCGGGTACTTCCGCACGATGGGGATTCCGATCCTCAAAGGGCGCGATTTCAATGACAACGATCGACACGGATCGATTCCGGTGATCATCATCACCGACACGTTTGCGCGCCAGTATTTCCCGAACGAAGACCCGATTGGAAAGCGTATCCATCCCGGCGTCTCTTCAATTGACGATGAAGAGTCGACGATGCGCGAGATCATCGGCGTCGTCGGCGACGTGAGAAATCGAGGACTGAGCACGCCGCCGCGACCCGCGTACTACGTGCCGCAAACGCAAATTCCGTTTAGTCAGATGGTGGCGGTGGTCAAGACCGACACTGAGCCGCGCAGTTTTATTTCGGCGGCGACGAAAGAGGTCGGAACGATGGATCCCGAGTTGCCGTTGTTCGATGTGAAGACGATGGAAGAGTACATGGCGGCTTCGGTCGCGGCGCCGCGATTCAACACGACGCTGCTTTCGATCTTCGCCGGTGTAGCGCTGGTGTTAACGATTGTCGGTTTGTATGGCGTCATGAGTTACTCGGTGGCCCAACGCACGAACGAGATCGGCATCAGGCTGGCGCTCGGCGCGCAGGGTCGCGACGTACTGATCATGATCGTGAAGCAGGGATCGAAGCTCATCTTGTTAGGACTCGCGATCGGTTTGTTTGGCGCGTTTGTGGTGACGCGTTTGGTTGCGAGTTTGTTGTTTGGAGTCACCGAAAAGGATCCGTTCACGTTTGCGGCAGTTTCGATACTGCTGGCGATCGTGGCGCTGGTGGCTTGTTACGTGCCCGCGTGGCGCGCGACGAAAGTCGATCCGATGGAAGCATTGAGATGTGAATGAGGGGTGTGTAATGGGTAATTTGTTAGCTGATATTCGTTTTGGCGCAAGGATGTTGTTGAAGAATCCGACGATGACGATCGTCGCGCTGTTGGCGTTGACGCTGGGCATCGGCGCGAACACCGCGATCTTTAGTGTCGTGAATGCCGTGTTGCTGCGGAGTTTTCCGTACGCGGATGCCGATCGGATCGTTCTCGTCTGGGAAAAGAAACAAGGCGGGACCACTGACCAGAATGTGATCAACCTCGGCAACTTCATGGATTGGAAAGAGCAGAACCAGGTCTTCTCCGACATGGCTGTCTTCTTCGATCGCGCGACCAATCTCACGAGCGACGGCGAACCGGAAGAAGTGCCGATCCAGTATGCCACGACGAATTTGTTCTCGGTGCTCGGAACAAACGCGCTGCTTGGTCGAACGTTCAACGCCGACGAGGGCGGCGGCCCGGACCGACCCGGCATCGCGATCATCAGCTACGGTCTGTGGCAGCGACGTTTCGGCGGCGACCGTTCGATCGTTGGACGCCAGATCACATTGGACAACCGGGCGACGACGGTCATCGGCGTGATGCCCGCGAGCTTCGGTTGGCACATTCAAAAAGGAACGCAAGTCAGCAAACCCGCCGACATCTGGGTGCCGTTTCAAATCACGAACGACTTCCGCGGCCGTCGCGGACGCTTTGCGTCGAGCGTTGCGCGAATGAAGCCGGGTGTGACGATCGAACAGGCGCAAGCCGACATGAACACGATCGGCGCTCGTCTCGCGCAACAGCACACGTTCAACACGAACTGGGGTGTGAACGTGGTCCCACTGCGAACGCAGTTCACGGGCGAGATTCGGTGGCCGCTGCTGATCTTATTGGGCGCGGTCGGTTTCGTGCTGCTGATCGCGTGCGCAAACGTCGCGAACTTGTTACTCGCGCGTGCGAGCGCGCGACGAAGAGAGATCGCCGTGCGGGCGGGACTCGGTGCGAGTCGCTGGCGCATCGCGCGACAGTTGTTGACTGAGAGCGTGATGCTGTCCGTCATTGGCGGAACGCTGGGTGTGCTCGTCGCATGGTGGGGAACGAAAGCGCTCGTCGCGTTGAGCCCGCCCGCGTTGATAGATCTCAAGCGCGTCACAGTCAGCCTTCCGGTGCTCGGGTTTACGCTGGCGCTCACAGTGCTCACCGGACTCATCTTCGGACTCGCGCCGGCATTGGAAGCGACGCGATTCGATCTTCACGACTCGCTGAAAGAAGGCGGCAAGAACGTTGGCGGCGGCGGTCATCGCATGCGCAGCGTTTTTGTGATCACGCAAGTCGCGCTCGCGCTCGTGTTGCTCGTCGGCGCTGGTCTATTCGTCAGAAGTCTCAATCGTTTGCAGTCCGTCGATCCGGGTTTCAACCCACAGAACCTGCTGACAGTACGCGTGTCTTTGCCGATCGCGCGGTACGAGGAGGAGCCGAAACGGATCGACTTCTTTCAACAAGCGATTGCGCGCATGAAGGCCATTCCCGGCGTCGAAGCCGCTGGTGCAATCAACACGCCGCCGTTCACCGGTCTTTATTCGGGAACGACTGTCGAGGTCGATGGAGAGAAGTTGCCGCCGGGCCAGGAGTTGAAGACCGGCATCTGCGTGACGGACGCGAACTATTTTCACGCGATGCAGATTCCGCTGAAGCAAGGGCGGTATTACACGCAGCAGGAAGCGACGGAGATGCGGCACGTCGTGCTGGTCAACGAAGCCTTCGTAAGAAAGAACCTTGCCGGCGCGGACCCGCTTGGCAAGCGACTCACGATCTACATGAAGGACGAGAACGTACCGACGGAGATCATCGGCGTCGTCGGCGATCACAAACATCTCGGTCTCGATACGGAAGTGGCGCCGGTCGCTTACTGGCCGCATCCTGAGCTGGTCTATCCGGGCATGACGATCGTGTTGCGCACGAAAGGCGACGCGAGTGCGGTGGCGCCGTCCGCGCGTGAAGTGATTCGCGGGCTCGATCCGCAACAACCGATCGGCGAGATCAGCACGATGGAGAGTCTGCTTTCAATTTCCGTCGCGCGATCGCGATTCATTGCGTCGCTGTTGTCCGTGTTTTCAGTTATCGCGCTCGTGATGGCGGCGGTCGGGATTTACGGCGTGATGTCGTACTCGGTGCTGCAACGGACGCACGAGATCGGCGTGCGCATGGCGCTCGGCGCGCAACGTCTCGACGTGTTGAAGCTGGTGGTGACGAAGGGCGTCGTGCTGGCGTTGATCGGCGTGGGTGTGGGCCTGGCCGCGTCGTTTGCGCTGACGCGATTGATCGCGACGTTGCTGTTTGAAGTGACGGCTACGGACTCGGTGACGTTTGCGGCGGTGTCGGTGGGACTGTTCGTGGTCACGCTGCTCGCTTGTTATTTGCCCGCGCGCCGCGCTACGAAGGTCGACCCATTGAGGGCGTTGAGATATGAGTGATATTCGGTTTGCAATCCGTGTTTTGCTTAATCACCCGGGTTTTAGCGTGATCGCAGTGATCACGCTGGCCCTCGGCATCGGCGCAAACACGGCGATCTTCAGTGTCACAGACAAGTTGTTGCTGAGGTCGTTGCCGGTGAGCGATCCGGACCAACTGGTCCTGATCACGTCCGTGAGCGTGAGTCCGCACTTTGTCAGCAGTTTGTTTTCGTATCCGGCGTTCGACGACTATCGCAAACAGAACAACGTGTTCGACGGGATGGTCGCGTTCACTCGAACTGAGTTGGAATTGACGACGGGCACAGGAACCGAGCGCGTGCAAAGCGAATATGTTTCGGGGAATTATTTCGATGTGCTCGGTCTTCAGGCTGCACGCGGCCGCACGTTCCTGCCGGAGGAAGATAAGACGCCGGGAAGTCAGCCTGTGGTGGTTGTGAGCGAGGCGTTCACGCGGAAACATTTCAGCGCCGGCCAGGATCCGGTGGGCCAAAAGCTGACGTTGAATGGTTTTCCGCTTACAGTCGTCGGCGTTGCTCCCGATGACTTCACCGGGATGATGCTGGAGCGGCCGACGGAGCTGTGGGTGCCGGTGTTGATGCATCCGCAACTCGCAGACTCGAAGTTTATCCACAGCCGTTCAGATGGTTTTCTGCGACTGCTCGGGCGAGTGAGGCCTGGTGTTTCAATGGCGCAGGCGGAGTCGAGTATCGACATCCTGGCCCAACAGATCAAGGAAGCCAACACGCCACCGGGAACGATCACCAAGGGACTCCCGTTTAGCGAACAGCACATCAAGTTTGAGCCCGGCGGCAAGGGTGTTTCGCTGCTGCGCAAACGCTTTGAAGCGCCGCTGAAGTTGTTGATGGCTGTCGTGGCGCTGGTCCTCCTGATTGCGTGTGCGAACATCGCAGGATTGTTGTTGGCGCGTGGCGTTACGCGTCGCAAGGAGATGGCGATCCGGTTGGCGGTGGGCGCAAATAGTTGGCGCGTCGCGCGACAGCTTTTGACCGAGAGCCTACTGCTTGCCGTAACCGGCGGGTTAGCCGGTCTGCTGATTGCGCCGTGGTTGATCTCTTTGCTCATCAAGACGCAGTCGCGACTCGATCTCGCGCGCACAGTGTTGGCCCAGGGGATCGACCGTCGCGTGCTTGCGTTTACGGCGCTGACGACGCTCGTCGCCGGAATCTTCTTCGGCATCTTTCCGGCGTTGCAGAGTTCGCGAGCAGATCTGGTGCCCGTGTTGAAAGAAGAAGGTGGCATCTCCAGTCTCCGTGAACGTCGATTCACATTTCGCAGCCTGCTCGTCGTCTCCCAACTCGCGCTCGCGATCGTCGTGCTGATCGGCGCGGGATTGTGCATCAAGAGCCTGCGCAACCTGCTCGCGATCGATCCCGGTTATAACGCGGAAACACTTTTGACCGTGCCGCTCGAGCTCGACGAGAAGAAGTACGACGAAGCGAGTGGCCGCGTGTTCCAACATCATCTTTACGCCCGTCTCGAAACGCTGCCGGGCGTGGAAGCCGTCAGCTACGGACTGGTGATGCCGTTCAGCGGCAGCCGCTACGTGAGCAGCATCTTTGTTCAGGGTCGACAGCCGTTGCCGAACGAACAGATGGCATTCGATGCGAATGTCGTTGGTCCTAATTATCACGAGACGATGGGCATCGAGATGGCCCAGGGACGCGGGTTTACCGATCAGGACCGCGAAGGCGCACCGGCTGTTGTGATCATCAACGAAGCGCTGGCCCAGCGACTCTTCCCCGGCGAGAGCGCACTCGGGAAGAGATTGACGTTGAAGACTGACGGCCCGCCGCTGGAGATCGTCGGCATCACGCGCGACGTCAAGCATCACGATCTGATGGAAACTCCGTTGCCGCATTTCGATCTGCCGGCGTTGCAGCGTGGTTACGATAGCTACACGAACGTCGTCATTCGCACGCGTGGTCCGGCGGAAGATCTGATTTCCACAGTCCGCTCAGAACTGCTCGAAATGGATCCCGCGCTGCGGTGAAGGAAATCTCCGCTGTGTCGACGCAGATTAACAACACGCTTGCAGCGACGCGTTTGGCGTCGACGTTGATCTCGATCTTTGGTCTGGTCGCGCTGTTGCTCGCGAGCATTGGTTTGTACGGCGTGATGGCGTGGATGGTGAGCCATCGCACGCGGGAAGTTGGTATTCGCATGGCGCTTGGCGCGCGGTCGGGCGACGTGCTCAAACTGATCATCAAGCAGGGGCTCGTACTGACGCTGATGGGCGTCGTGCTTGGGCTCGTCGGGGCCGTGATTGCGACGCGGCTGATCGACACTCAGCAACTCTACGGCGTCAGTGCCACCGATCCGTTTACTTTTGCTGTGATTGCGTTGCTCCTGACAGCAGTTTCGCTGTTGGCTTGTTATGTGCCGGCGCGGCGCGCGACGAAGGTCGATCCACTGACGGCACTGCGATACGAGTGAGGCCAAAATGCAAACACAGAAGACCGACGCCATTCCGAATCAGGTCTGGCGTTTCGACCCGGCGTACACGACGGTGGAGTTCAGTGTCAGAAATCTCTGGTACACCGTGCGCGGACGCTTTCGCACGCTTGAAGGTTCGATCGTGCTGGATGAAACGGACATGAGTCGCTCGTCCGTGGTCGCGAAGATCAACGCGCGCAGCATCGACACGGGAAACAAGCGGCGCGACGCGCATTTGCAGTCGGCGGATTTTTTCGACGCCGACAACTTTCCGGATATCGAGTTCAGGAGCACGAGAGTGGCGCGCGGAAAGGACCGCGATTCGCTCGACCTCGAAGGCAACCTGACGTTCAAGGGAAAGAGCAAGACGATTGCGCTGGCTGTGAACGAGATGGACCGCAGCCGGTCGCCGCGCGGCGAAGAGTTTATTTACTACAGCGCGACCACGGAGCTCGATCGCTTTGATCTCGGGATCAAATATGGACGCGGCGTGATCGGGCGCAAAGTGAAAGTGACGATTAACGTGCAGGCCTCTGCATAAACACTGAATGGAGACTTTGGTGAAAGATATTCGGTATGCGTTGCGCGCGTTGTTGCGGCGGCCCGCGTTCACGGCGATCGCGGTGATCACGCTGGCGCTCGGCATCGGCGCGAACACCGCGATCTTCAGCGTGGTCCATGGCGTGTTACTTCAGCCGTTGCCGTACACGGACGCCGATCGTCTGGTTGCCTTGCGTCAGTCGAACATGCCCGCACAGCCGGACACGCAAATCGCGCCGGGGAATTTTCTCGAGTGGCAACGACAGAGCACCACGTTTTCGAGTCTCGCTGCATATCGAACGGTTTCTTACAACCTGACGGGCGATGGAAACCCGGAACGTCTGCTGGCCGGGCGCGTTTCGGTTGGTCTGTTCGCGTTGCTGGGTGCGCAACCGATTCTCGGCCGCGATTTTGTTGCCGAAGAAGATCAGCCGGGACGCGAGAAGGTCGTAATCATCAGTGAAGGTTTGTGGGCACGACGCTTCGGAAGCGATCCGAACGTTCTGGCCAAGACGTTGAAGCTCGACGGCGAAGACTTCGCTGTCGTGGGCGTGATGCCTGCTGACTTTCGTCTGCCCGATCAACGCGACCGAGAACTGTGGACACCGATCGCATTCAAAGACAGCGAGAAGACGCTTTACCAGGCACGCTACATCGACGCCATCGGTCGATTGAAAACATGACGTTTCGCCTGCGGAGGCGCAGTCGGAAATGACTGCGATTGCAGCGCGGCTCGCGCAGGAGCATCCGGAGGCGAACGCCGGTTGGACCATCAACATCACGCCGCTGCTGGATTTCGTCGTCGGCGACGTCAAGACGGTCCTTTGGGTGCTGTTCGGCGCAGTCGCACTGATACTTCTAATCTCGTGTGCGAACGTCACCAACCTGCTGCTCGCGCGCGCAACGACGCGGCAGAAAGAGATGGCCGTGCGTGTCGCACTCGGCGCGGGCCGTGCGCAAATCGTAAGACAGTTAGCGACCGAGAGTCTGTTGCTTGCCCTGCTGGGTGGAATCGCCGCGTGGCCGCTCGCATCGTGGGGACTGAAAGCGTTGTTGGCTGCTGCACCTACAGACCTGCCGCGGCTTGCGTCCGTGAGCATCGATAATCGCGTGCTGCTATTCACAGTTGCCGTCACACTACTAACGGCGCTGATCTTCGGACTCGCGCCCGCATTGCAGGTCCTCAAATTCGACTCCAATCCGGCGTTGAAAGATCAGCGCAGCCGCAGCGTTCGTCAGCAGCGTATCGGCAACGTGCTGATCGCGACTGAAGTTGCGCTGGCATTGATGTTGCTCATTGGCGGCGGACTGTTGCTGCGCACCGTCTGGCAACTCAACCACGTCGATCCCGGTTTCGACGAGCGCAACGCTCTCGCGGTCACGATTCAGTTGCCTGAGAAGAAGTACGCCGCGCCACAACAAACAGCGGCATTCAGCGAGCAACTGGTCCAACAAGTATCCACGCTGCCGGGTGTCGAAGCGACGGGCATCGCACGGATCCTGCCGATCGTGCACAACCTGCCGGCCGGTTTTTACTTCGAAGGCCAGCCGCGTCCGAACGACAACGAACTCCCGCAAGCGAACTATTCAGCCGTCTCACCGGGTTACTTCAAAGCGATGCGCATTCCGCTCATCGCCGGACGCGCATTCACCGAACACGACACGCTCGACGCGCCGCGCGTTGCAATCGTTAGCCAAACCTTGGCCCAACGTTACTTTCCGAATGGCGATGCGATCGGCAAACGCATCAACGTGCAAACAGGACCCGAAAGTTATCGCGAGATCGTCGGCATCGTCGGCGACGTCAAACAGAACGGACTGACCAAAGAGACGAAACCGCACGCCTACGAACCATTTGCACAGGCGCCGAACCAGTTCATGACGCTGATCGTACGTTCGACAACGGATCCCGCGTCGCTCGTGCCCGCGATTCGCAGCAAGGTGCTCGCACTTGATAGTGAACTGCCGCTCCAGCGGGTCACCCCGCTCGACCGGATGCTCGCCAACTCGATTCGGCAACAACGCTTTACGTCGATCGTGCTTTCGGTGTTTGCGGGCGTGGCGCTGTTGCTCGCCGCGGCCGGGTTGTACGGCGTCATCTCGTATTCAGTCGCGCAACGCACGCAGGAGTTGGGCATACGCGTCGCGCTCGGCGCGCAGGTGAAAGACGTGATGCAGTTGGTCTTGCGACAAGGCATGGCGTACGTCGTCGCCGGCGAAGTGATCGGCATCATCGGCGCGTTTGCGTTGACGCGGTTGCTCGGCGGGCTGCTCTTCGGTGTGACGCCGACCGACGCGGTCACATTTGTGGCAGTCACCGTCGTCCTGACCGTCGTCGCTTTGCTCGCTTGTTACATTCCGGCGCGCCGCGCGACAAAAGTCGATCCACTGGTCGCACTCAGATACGAATGATTTTCAGAATTACCAGGAGATAACCCATGACGTTCATCAGTCGTTCCTTGATTAGAAAACTCGTACTGATACTCGCTCCAATCGCCGCGTTCTTCATGACGTCGACCGTCGACGCGCAGAAGAAGCAAGACGACACGCGCAGCGTGATGACGTGGGAGCACAGCGACGACGGCCTCAAGCGCCGTCTCGAGATTCGCGGCAAGGCTGAGTTCAACGACGAGTACACGGAGATTAAGGACGTTTCCGAGGGCGGCGTGGTGCGCGTCGAGGAGGTGAACAACGGTCAATCGCGTCGCTACGAAGTGAGGCGAGACGCCGGCGGACAGTTAACGCGCGCCTTTTACCTGAACGGAGAACAGCGCCAGATGGACGACGCCGCTCGCGCGTGGGTGGCCCAACTGGTTCTTAACGCCGTTCGACAGAGCGGAATCGATGCCGACAAGCGAGTGGTGAAAATACTGGGCCGGAGCGGTGTGCCGGGCGTGTTTCAGGAAATCGAGCTGATCGACAGCGACTACGCGCAGCGTCGTTATTACGATGCGTTGATCAAGCACGGCAATCTGAACACCGCGGCGCTACAGAACACGCTGGCCCACGCTGCGCAACACATTGCATCCGATTACGAACAGTCGCAATTCCTGATCGGCGTTGCGCCGACACTGGATGGCAAGGATGACTGGCGCCTGCGTTTTTCAAAGCAGTCGACACGATTAAGTCAAACTACGAACGTAGCCGTGTGCTGACGACGTTGATGAAGCGAGTCGCGCCGAGTAAGGAAGTGTTGGTCCGGATCGCGACCTCTACGCAGGGTATCAAGTCGGATTACGAGAAAGCGGTGGTGCTCAAAGCCGTCGCCGGCGTGTATCTCGACGATCCCGCGTTGCGCGGCGTCTTCTTTCAAACCGTTGGCACGATCGATTCCGATTACGAACACCACCGCGTGCTCTCCGCGCTGCTCAAAACTAAGAACCTCAGCGAAGGTGCGTTGACATTGCTGCTCGACTCCGCCGCCGGAATCTCATCCGATTACGAAAAAGCCACGCTCCTGCTCGAAGCTTCGAACGCTTACACCGGCGATGCACGTTTGCGCAGTGCGTTTCTGAAAGCGGTGGAGACGATCAAGTCTGACTACGAGCGCGGGCGAGTTTTATCGGCGCTGTTGAAGAACAAACAGATCGGGTAACGCGGATCGACACACCGATAAGGAGATCACCAATGATTGAAACGGTGCTTCAAGACATTCGCTACGGCGTCCGCATGTTGACCAAGAACCCGGCGGTAAGCGCCGTTGCGGTGCTGACACTCGCGCTGGGCATCGGCGCTAACGCCGCGATCTTCAGCGGCGTCAGTGCGTTCGTCCTGCGACCTTTGCCCGTGCCCGATGCGCATCAACTCGTGCGCCCGATCGAACTCGCGGAAGACCGCGGCATCGCCGATGAATTGTCGTATCCCGACTTCGTCGACTATCGCAATCAAGCCACTGTCTTCGAAGGAATGACGGCCGAAAACATGCTGTCGGTGGCGCTCGACTCGGAAACGCAAAGCGATGTGATCTGGGGTCAGGCCGTGAGTGGTTCGTACTTCGACGTGGTCCGAATCAAACCGATCATGGGCCGCGCCTTCCTGCCTGAAGAAGACAACGCCGTTGGCGCTCATCCGGTTGTAGTCATCAGTCATAGTCTGTGGCAGCGACGGTTCGGATCGGATCCAAACATCGTCGGTCAAACACTTCGTCTCAGCAATCGTGGTTACCAGGTGATCGGCGTCGCGCCTGAGTCGTTCACGGGTTCGAAGTTTGCGCTGTCGATGGACTTCTGGGTGCCGATGGCGATGGTCGAGGAACTCGAGAGATCGCAAGGGGTTACTCTCCGATCGCGACAGTCACTGGATGAACGTGCTCGGCGCGACTGAAGCCGGGTGTGACGCTCGAACAGGCGTCAGCCGAAATGAAGTCGATAGCGGGGAGGCTGAATGCGGCGTATCCCAACGAGCGCTCCAATGATACGAGCGCAAAAGTTTTGACGGAGATGGATGGACGTTGGGGCGAGGCGACGACGGTGATGAAGAGCGCGGGCGCGATCGCGATGGCCATCGTCGGTCTCATTCTGCTGATTGCGTGCGCAAACGTTGCGAATCTCATGCTCGCTCGCGCGGCGGCGCGTCGCAAGGAGATCGGCATTCGTCTCGCACTTGGCGCGAGCCGCGTGCGTCTGATTCGACAGTTGCTGACCGAGAGTCTGTTGTTGTCGTTGCTCGGCGGCGGTTTCGGCTTGTTGCTCGCGTACTGGGTCACTGACTTGATGCAAGGCTTTGTTCCGGTGCTTCAGTACACCATCGTCGAAAACTTCTTCTCACTCGATTCACGTGCGCTCGTCTTTACGCTCGTCATCTCGCTCGCAACCGGATTGATCTTCGGCCTCGCGCCGGCGTGGCATTCGTCGAATCCCGAGGTAGTTCCGATTCTCAAAGGCGATCTGGCCGCGGGGGAGCGCGGGAAGGGAAGACGGTTCTCATTGCGAGCGTCGCTCGTGGTGGTCCAGGTTGCATTGTCGCTCGCAGTGCTCGTCTGCGGCGGACTCTTCATCAAGAGTTTTCGCAAGGCACAGACGATGGATCCCGGGTTCGGTACGAAGGACGCACTGATCGCGACAATCGATCCGGAGCTGGTCGGTTACGACACCGAGCGTTCGCGCAACTTCTTCCGCCAGATCATCGAACGCGCGCAGAGTCTGCCGGGAGTTGAAGCCGCGGCGACTGCGCGTCTGCTGCCGCTGGGCGACAGTTCAAATTCGAATGGTCCAATCCTGAAGGAAGGCGAGACGCTGCCCCGAGGAAGCGCCGGACGAACGATCATGACCAACGTCGTCAGCTCCGGATATTTTCGCGCGATGGAGATTCCGATTGTCGATGGGCGCGATTTCGACGATCGCGATCACGCGAATGCGCAGCGGGTGGTCGTCGTCAATCAACAGATGGCGGAGATGTTGTGGCCTGGCGAGAGCGCGGTTGGGAAGCGCATTTTGATTGGGACGGAGAGTCGCGATCTGATCGAGGTCGTTGGCGTGGTGAAGACGGGCAAGTATCGCAATCTCGCCGAAGATCCGAAGCCTTACTTTTATTACCCGATGACGCAGCGACGGCCGGCGAACATGTCGCTCGTGATGCGCACCAGTGTCGATCCGCGCGGGCTTGCGGCGTCGATTCGCAAGGAGGTGCAGAACATCGATCGCAGCGTGCCGGTTGTGACCGTGAAGACGATGACGGAGCACCTGACGTACGCGCTGTGGGCGCCGAACATGGCGGCGTCTTTTTCGCTCGCGTTCGGTGTGTTGGCGATTCTGTTGAGTGCCGTTGGGCTATACAGCGTGATGGCGTACGTCGTTTCGCAACGCACGCGTGAGGTTGGGATACGAATGGCGCTCGGCGCGAATCGTGCTGACGTGATGAGGATGATCACCGTGCAGGGAATGCGACTGGCAGTCATCGGTGTAGTGATCGGACTGCTGTTGTCGCTCGGACTCGCGCGTGCGTTGTCGTCGCTTTTGATCGGCGTCAGCGGTTACGACGTAACGATCTTCGTCATCGTTTCTTCGTTACTCGTGCTCGTCGCCTTCATCGCCTGTTATTTACCGGCGCGTCGCGCGACGAAGATCGATCCACTCGTGGCGCTGCGATATGAGTAACTTTGCAGGAACAGTGAGACTCGGCAAGAACAAGTCAGGAAGGGGGCAACGCCCCCGCTCATGCGACAGCGGGGGCGCGCTTTGCTTGCCCCCTTCCCAACCTGTTCTTTGTTATTAACAGTTAAGAGGCGAAGTGATGTTTAAAGAACTCCGTTACGCGGTACGCGCGCCCTGTTGAAGCGTCCGGGATTTTCATTGATCGCGGTGTTGACGCTTGCTCTGGGAATCGGTGCGAACACCGCGATCTTCAGCGTCGTGAATGCGACGTTGCTGCGGCCGTTACCGTTCAAAGATCCGGATCGAGTCGTGATGCTCTGGGGTGTCCTGCCGAAGTTGAACGCCTACACCCTACCAAACTCCGCGCCCAACTTCCTTGAGCAAAAGGCACGAAGCCAGACGTTGGAACGTCTTGCGGTGTTTCGCTCGTGGTCGTGGCAGTTGACCGGCGGTTCAGAACCGGAGCTGTTGCGTGGCGCACGCGTGTCGGCTGATTTCTTCGAAGCGGTTGGTGCTGGTCCAATACTGGGCCGCACGTTTACGCCCGAGGACGACGTGGAAAATCACGCTCCGGTCGCAGTCATCAGCCACGGGCTGTGGCAGCGACACTTCGGCGGCGATCAGGACGTCATCGGTAAAACGATCACACTCACTGGACAAAACGCGATGGTGATCGGCGTCATGCCGGAAGGATTTCAGTTTCCCGGCGGCGCCAACATGATTCCCGGTCTTCAGTTCGCGCTGCAAAACGACGTCTGGATACCGATTCGCTTTACGCAACGGGAGCGAGAAGTGCAAGGCAACCTGAACCTCGCCACAATCGGTCGCCTGAAGCCCGGCGTGTCACCGGCCCAGGCCGAGACTGAACTAAACGGAATTCAGAAGGAGCTTCCGCTCGGCACGATCGGGTTCACCTTCAGCGCGCTGCCGCTGCACCAGCAGATGGTCGGTGCGATCCGCAAACCGTTGCTTGTGTTACTCGCGACAGTAGCACTTGTTTTACTGATCGCCTGCGCGAATATCGCGAACCTCCTGCTCGCGCGCGCCACGTCACGACAAAAAGAGATAGCGATTCGCGCAGCACTCGGCGCGTCTCGTCGTCGCATCATCGGACAACTGCTCACCGAGAGCCTTTTGCTTTCACTCGTCGGTGGCGCGATCGGACTGTTGGTCGCCATCTGGGGCAACTCGCTGCTCGTCTCGTTGATTCCGCGTGACGTACCGCGCATCAACGAGGTGGATATCGACCCACGAATTCTCCTCTTCACACTTGCGATCTCGATCGTGACCGGACTGATCTTCGGACTCGTTCCGGCGTTGCAGGCTTCGCGGTTCGATTTGAATCAGTCGTTGAAGGACGGTGTCCGCGGCACGAGCGGCGGCCCGGGACACAACCGTCTGCGCAGTTTGCTGGTTGTGTCTGAAGTCGCGATGGCGCTTGTGCTTCTGATTGGCGCTGCGCTGCTGATGAAGAGTTTCATGCGCCTGCTCGACGTGGAGCCCGGCTTCAATCCCGAGCAGGTATTGACGCTCGAAGTTCAGTTACCGAACCTTCCGCCGTCGCGATACGAACGGCGCGAGGAGCAGGCAGCGTTCTTTCAACAATTAATGAAGCGGCTTCAGGCGCTGCCCGGTGTTGAGAATGCCGGCGGTGTGCTTTCGTTGCCACTCTCGGGTGCGTCCGAGGGCACCGACCTGATTCTTGAAGGACAGGAATCCGGGCCGGACGGTCAACGTCCGAATGCCGATTACACCATCGTCACGCCCGAGTATTTTGCGACTCTACAGATCCCGCTCTTGCAGGGCCGGAACTTCACCGCGCAGGACAAACCGGAAGCGCCGTTCGCGATTATCGTCAACGACACTCTCGCTGCGCGTGTCTGGCCCGGTCAAAATCCCCTCGGCAAACGCTTCCGCGTAGGCTTTGAAGAAAAGCAACGCGAAGTCGTCGGCGTTGTCGGCACCATCAAGCAGACTACGCTCGACTCGGAAGCTCGTCCCGCGATGTATCTGCCGCATCTGCAATCACCAACTGCGGGACTGACTCTGCTCGTGCGCACGCGTGGCGAGCCGTTGTCGATGGCTGCCGCGGTGCGACAGGAGGTGCGCGCGCTCGATAAAGACGTGCCTGTCACGCAAGTGCAGACGATGGAGAAAGTGCTTGGCGCTTCCGTGGCCCAACCGCGCTTCTCGATGCTGCTCGTTGGATTGTTCGCGGGGTTGGCATTGGTCCTATCGGCTGTCGGCATTTACGGCGTGATGGCCTACGCGGTGTCGCGACGCGCCCATGAGATCGGCGTGCGCATGGCGTTGGGCGCGGGTGCGAACCAGGTGTTGAAGCTCGTGCTCAAGGATGGGATGACGTTGGCCTTCGCAGGCATCGCCGTCGGGTTGTTGGGTGCGTTTGTGTTGACGCGACTGATGGCGAGTTTGTTGTTTGGCATCGGCGCGAAAGATCCGGTGACGTTCGTTTCCGTCGCCGCGTTTCTCGCATTCGTGGCGTTTATTGCCTGTTACATACCAGCGCGCCGCGCGACCAAGGTCGATCCACTCGTCGCGCTGCGGAATGAGTGACCCGGGAAGAACAAGCGTGACTGAGGGAGAACAAGTCAGGAAGGGGGCAACGCCCCCGCCGATCGCCGGAGCGGGGGCGCGCTTTGCTTGCCCCCTTCCCGACTTGTTCTTTTGTTCGTGAGCGTTAAAGAGGAGGAGAAGTGTTGAAAGAAATCATTTATGCAGGACGCACGCTGTTGCAGCGTCCCGGTTTTTCGTTGGTCGCGGTGTTGACGCTCGCGCTCGGTATCGGCGCGAACACTGCGATCTTTAGTTTGGTAAACACGGTGTTGCTGCGCTCGCTTCCGGTCGAGCGTCCCGACGAAGTCTTTGCGCTGAACATGCGTCGCAAAGACGACTCGATGTCGGCGCTCTCGTATCCAAACTATCTCGACTTCCGCGATCGCAACGAAGCCCTGTCAGGCTTGCTGGTCTATCGCTTCGTCCCGTTGGCCCTCAGCCGCTCAGGCGGCAACGAACGCATCTGGGGCTACGAAGTTTCCGGCAACTACTTCGACGTGCTCGGCGTGAAAGCAATTCTCGGACGCACCTTTCTTCCCGAAGAAGACAAGGCGCGCCTCACGCACCCGGTCGTCGTGCTGAGTTACGACAGTTGGCAACATCGCTTCGGCGCCGACGCCGGAATCGTCGGCAAAGACATCATCCTCAACAACAATCAGTTTCGCGTGATCGGCATCGCTCCTCAGGCGTTCAAAGGTACGGAGCAGGTTTACGAACCGGAGTTGTGGGTACCGGCGACGATGATGGGCTGGGTCGAACCCGGATCGAACTCGCTCGACCATCGCAATAACAATAATTTCTTCGGTGTCGGTCGCTTGAAACCCGGTATGACGGCGGCGCAGGCTGAAGGCTCGTTGAACATTCTGGCCGAACAGCTCGCAAAAGAGTATCCCGACTCGAACGAAGGCCAATCCATCAAACTTGGACCAACGGGATTCATCATTCCGGAGCTGCGCGGCGCGGTAGTGAGTTTCACCTGGGTACTGATGGCTGCGGTTGCACTCGTTTTACTCGTGACCTGCACCAATCTCGCCGGGCTCTTGCTCGCGCGCGCAACGGATCGACGCCGTGAGATCGCGATTCGTTTGGCGATGGGCGCGAGCCGCGGTCGTCTGATCCGGCAGTTACTCACGGAGAGTCTGTTGCTTTCGATCGTAGGCGGCGTCGCCGGTGTGTTGCTCGCGATCTGGATCGTCAGGGCATTGCTGGCTTTCAAACCGCCGATCGACTTTCCGTTGACGATCGATCTCGGACTCGACTGGCGCGTGTTGTTGTTTTCACTCGGCGTGTCAGTCGTCGCCGGCGCGGTGTTTGGTTTAGTGCCCGCGTTGCAATCGACACGTCCGAACCTGCTGAGTGCGTTGAAAGATACTTCAGCACAGGGCGGCGGAGGACGCACACGTCTGCGCAGCGTTCTCGTGGTTGCGCAGATCGCGATCTCGCTGGTGGTCCTGATCGCCGCCGGACTCGTCGTCCGAACGCTTCAACAACTGCAAACGATGAACCCCGGCTTCGATCCGCAAAACGCGTTGACGATGTCGTTCGATCTCAGTTTGCAGGGTTACGACGAACCGCGCGGGCAACAGTTTTATCGTCAGGTTGCCGAGCGGGTGCGAGCGTTGCCGGGCGTGAAGTCGGCGGCGGTCGTCGAGCTACATCCCGCTGAGTTTGAATTACAACAGTCGCGGCATTTACGTCGAAGGTGAACCCGTCGTGCGCGGTGCGAATACGCCGAACGCGATGAATGCGGCTGTTGGACCACGTTACTTCGAAACGATGGCGACGCCGATCGTCGAGGGACGCGAGTTCACGGACCAGGACGTCGAGAAGTCGGAACAGGTCGCGATCGTCAATGAAACCTTCGTGAAGCGACTGATGCCGGCGGTGAAGTCGTCTGCTGAAGCCGTTGGCAAGCGAGTCAGCTTTGGCGATGCGGCTGGGCCATTCATGCGCATCGTCGGCGTTGCGCATGACGGAAAGTATTTCAACATCGCCGAAGATCCGCGCACGTTTATCTGGACGCCGTTGACTCAGGATTACTGGTCGGGCGGAGCGATCATGGTCCGTACGACGGGTAATCCGGAGCCGGTGTTTGCTGCGGTGCGCGGTGAGGTGGCAGCGATCGATCCGAACCTGCCGCTGTTTGACGTTAAAACGCTGAAGGAACACATGCGCCTCGCGCTGTTTCCGGCGCGCGTGGCGGCAATGGTGCTCGGCGTCTTTGGACTCGTGGCGCTGTTGCTTTCGGCGATCGGCATTTACGGCATCACCTCTTACGCCGTTTCGCAACGCACGCATGAGATCGGCATTCGCATGGCGCTCGGCGCGCAGTTGGGCGACGTCTTGCGGTTGGTCCTGAATCACGGATTGAAGCTGACGCTGATCGGTGCAGCGCTGGGATTAGTCGGCGCTTATCTGGCAACGCGAGCAATCACGGCGGTGCTTTACGGCGTGAGTGCTACCGATCCGCTGACGTTCGTCTCAGTCTCGATATTGTTAATTGCCGTGGCGCTGTTGGCGTGTTATGTCCCTGCACGACGCGCAACGAAGGTCGATCCTTTGATCGCACTAAGAAATGAGTAAATGTCATGGAGACTCTACTTAAAGACATCCGTTACGGCAGTACGTAGTTTTCTCAAACGTCCGGGCTTTCTGGTGATCGCACTTTCGACGCTTGCGCTGGGCATAGGCGCAACGACGGCGATGTTCACCGTCGTCAACTCGGTCTTGTTGCGCCCGCTTGCAATTTCCGGAGCCCGAACGGATCGTGTTGCTCGAAGGCATTAACGCGCCCCAGGGAATCACGGCGAGCAACGTGTCGGTGCCCGATATCGCCGACTGGCATCAACAGAGCCAGTCGTTCGAACAGATCGCGTCATTTGTTTCTGGTGGCCTTTTTCTGACTTTAGGCGATGAGACGGAACGCGTGCGCGCCACGAGTGTGTCAGCCGAGTTCTTTCCGTTGTTTCGCACCAACCCGGTTCAGGGCCGTTGGATAGTCGCGGGCGACACTCAGCAGAAGGATGCATTCGTTGCAGTGCTCAGTCATGAGCTCTGGCAACGAAGGTTCGGCGGCGCCGCGAATGTGGTGAACAGCCAAATCAAGATCCGCGGACAAAGCACGACGGTCGTCGGCGTTATGCCGCCGGGTTTCAACTACCCTAATGATTGTGAACTGTGGGTGGCCTTCAAGCCGGATCTGTCCACTGAGCCCCGCGACAATCGTTACGTCAACGTCGTCGCGCGCCTGAAGCCCGGCGTGTCATTGACCCAGGTACGGACGGAGATGGACACGATCAACCAGCGTCTGGCTCAGAACTACCCCATAACAAATACCGGCTGGACGGTACGGATTACCGAGTTGCGCGAACGAATGGTCGGCGAGTTGAGAACGTCGTTGCTGATCCTGCTGGGAGCGGTAGCTGTGGTGCTGCTGATCGCCTGCGCGAACGTCGCCAATCTGTTGCTGGCGCGAGCCGCGTATCGGCAGAAAGAGATCGCCGTGCGAACAGCGCTGGGCGCGAGTCGTCTTCGCGTTGTGCGCCAGCTCCTGACAGAAAGCGTTCTGCTTTCGCTCGTGAGTGGACTTATCGGTCTTGGCCTCAGTGTGTGGTTACTGAAACTGCTGATCGCAATCAGTCCCGCAAACAGTCCGCGCATCGAGGAGATCGGAATCGACTGGCGCGTCTTCATCTTCGGACTCAGTGTTACGCTCGTCGCCGGTCTGCTTTTCGGACTCGTTCCCGCGTTGCACACGTCGCGTCCGGATCTCAACGAGACGTTGAAAGAGAGTGGACGACAGGGCGGGCCCGGCGGCAGTCGCAATCGAGTCGGAAGTTTTCTCATCGTTTCCGAGATTGCGTTGTCGTTCATTCTGCTGGCGAGCGCCGGACTGCTGATCAAGAGCTTCATCAATCTTCGCCGGATCGATCCCGGATTCACACCTGACAACGTGTTGGCGCTGCGTTTGGCAGTGACGTCACCGGCGTACAACTCGAACGAAACGCGCGCGCAATTCTGGCGGCAACTCGTCGATCAAGTGAAAGCGACGCCGGGTGTTGAATCGGTGGGAGCGGTATTGAGTCTGCCTCTTCGCGGCGACACGTTTAATTTGGGGCGTGGTGTGATTCGCGAGGGCGATCAGGAAATCATGGAGAACCAGGTCAACTCACAGCATATCGTCATCACGCCTGGGTACTTTCAGACGCTCAAGATTCCGGTAAAAGCCGGCCGCGCTTTCAACGATCAGGACAACCTGGAATCGGTCGAAGGTCGCGATAATCAACGAGAGGTTGGCCGATCGGTTGTGGCCCGGCGAAAATCCGATCGGCAAACGTTTCCATGTCTGGCGCGACGAGAAGTTTTCGCGCGAGGTCGTCGGCGTTGTGGGAGATACAAGACAGTCGCTCGACGAAGAAGCGGGCAACCAGATGTACGTACCCTACGCGCAGGATCCAACCTGGAGCAGTCTCACGATCGTGGTGCGTACCGCCGGTGAACCGACAGCGTTCGCCGGCTCAGTACGCGAGGCGCTCCGATTCTGTGGACAAGACATTGCCGACGTACAACCTGAAAACGATGGACGACGTGGTCTGCGACTTCCGCTGCGCCACGACGTTTGCCGATGTTGCTGTTGACCGCATTTGCGGGCGTGGCAATGTTTCTGGCGATGCTCGGGATCTACGGCGTCACGTCTTACTACGTCACGCAGCGCACACATGAGATTGGAATCCGCATGGCGCTCGGGGCGCGCATGAGTCAGATCCTGCAACTGGTTTTGAAGCAGGGAATGGTGCTCGTGGTGTTTAGGCGTCGTTATCGGCATCGCCGGCTCGTGGTTCGCGACGCGATTGTTGTCGAGTTTGTTGTTGAACGTGAGCGTGACCGATTCGGTCACATTCATCGGCGTAGCGGTGTTACTCATAATAGTGGCGCTATTAGCTTGCTACATCCCGGCCCGTCGGGCGACGAAAGTCGATCCGATGGTCGCGCTGCGGTACGAGTAATCTGCAACACTATTTGGAATCGGTGTTATAACATGCATGAAATTTCCTACAAGACATTCGCTACGGCCTGCGTGGCCTTTGGAAGCGTCCGGGTTTTACCGCTGTCGCATTAATCACTCTCGCGTTGGGCATCGGCGCCAACGCCGCAATCTTCAGTGTCGTCAACGCGGTGTTGCTCAAGCCGCTGCAGTTTCGCGATCCCGAAGCGTCTGGTGATCGTTTGGGAAGACGCGTCGTTCGTCGGTTTTCCGCGTAACACTCCCGCGCCGGCAAATTACGTCGATTGGAAAACGCAAACGCAGTCGTTTGAAGACATGGCTGCGACGCACGAGTCGAGTTTCAATCTCACCGGCGACGGCGAACCGGAGCGCGTGCCGACTCGTCGAGTCACTGCACAACTTCTTTACTTTACTCGGCGTGCAACCGTTGCTCGGCCGCGGCTTTCTGCCGGAGGAAGATCGGCCGCAGGCGAACAAAGTAGTCGTGCTGACTTATCCGCTTTGGCAGAGCCGTTACGGCGGCGATCGCAACATTCTCAATCGCACGATCCTGCTCAATGGCGAGAAGCACACGGTCGTCGGCGTCATGCCTGCCGGGTTTCAATGGACCGACAGTGAGGAAAAGTTGTTGGTGCCGCTGGCTCTCGATGCGGAAGAGCTTGCGAGTCGTGGCAATCATTACCTGACGGTCGTTGCGAGATTGAAACCGGGCGTCTCGATGGTCCAGGCCCAGTCTGAAATGAACGCCGTCATGACGCGGATCGCGAAGGACCATCCTGAGGAGACGTGGAGAGGCGAACTCGGCGCGGTCGTCATGCCGTTGCACGAACAGTTGGCCGGCGACGCGCGACGTCCGTTGATGGTGTTGCTGATCGCTGTCGCGTTCGTGTTGCTGATCGCGTGCGCGAACATCGCCAGTCTGTTGCTGGCGCGCGCTGCCGGACGTCGCCGCGAGATCGCTGTGCGCACTGCGTTAGGCGCGAGTCGCATGCGCATCGTGCGGCAGTTGCTGACTGAGAGTCTGTTGTTGTCGATCTTCGGCGGCATCTGTGGAGTGGTGCTCGCGTTTTGGAGTTTTGGGTTTTTCGAGAACCTGATTCCCGAAGGCATGAAGCAGTCGACGAACCTGAAGCTCGACGGATGGGTGCTGCTGTTCGCCTTCGCGACTTCGATCGCGACCGGCGTCGTCTTCGGTTTGATTCCGGCGTTGCAAGCGGCGGGCGTGAATTTGAACGAGAGTTTGAAACAGAGCGGCGGACGATCGGGATCCGGATCGGGCATGAAGTTGCGCAGCGGCATGATCGTGTTTGAAGTTTCGCTGTCGCTCGTGCTGCTGGTCGGCGCTGTGCTGCTGATTCAAACGCTCTTCCAGTTGTTTAATCAGTATTCGGTGCTCGCGCCTGAAAAGGTGTTGACGATGCGGACGCCGTTGCCGCTCAGCAAGTATGACGAGCCTGGCAAACGAAATGCGTTCTATCAGAACGTTCTGCAAGGTGTGGAATCAATTCCCGGCGTCGTCTCTGCGGGTTATGTGACGGCAATACCATTGTCGTGGAAGGGTGGAACGACGGGTGTTTTTCCGGAAGGCACTGGAACGCCGGTTCCGGGCATGTCGTACGACGCGAATCATCGACAGGTCAGTGCCGGCTACTTGCAGACGATGAGCGTACCGTTGCGTCAGGGACGTTACTTCGACGGCGCAGGACAACGAGCAGTCGATGCCGGTGGCGATCGTTAACGAGACGATGGCGCGCGAGTATTGGGCCAATGGCGATGCGGTGGGCCGTCGTTTCAAGCTCGGCGACCCGGCTGAAGATACGCCGTGGTACACGATCGTGGGCGTCGTTGGCGATGTGCGCCAGATGGGCATCGACGTGGCCGTCAAAGGTGAAATGTATCTGCCGTACGGACAGGTTGCTCCGTACGATTGGTACGCGCCGCGCGATCTCGTGTTGCGCACTAACGGCGATCCGATGAGTGTCGCCGGCGCGGTGCGCCAGACGATTCGTTCGGTCGATCCGGATCAGCCGGTTTCGAATGTGGCGACGATGGAAGAGGTTCTCGGTCGCGAAGCTTCGCAACGGCGACTCGGGATGATCCTGCTGACGGCGTTTGCGGTGCTCGCGTTGTTGTTGGCTTCGCTCGGAATCTACGGCGTGCTCGCGTACTTCGTTGCGCAACACAGAAACGAGATCGGCGTGCGGCTGGCGCTTGGTGCGACGCCTGCGAGGATTCTGTTGCTCGTGTTGCAAAAGGGAATGAAGTTGACGCTGCTTGGCGTCGCGATTGGTCTTGCGGCGTCGTTTGCGTTGACACGTTTGATGAGTTCGTTGCTCTTCGGAGTTAAAGCTGTCGACCCGTTGACGTTCGCTGCGGTGCCGGTGTTGTTGACTGTGGTTGCGTTCCTGGCATGTTGGCTTCCCGCGCGGCGTGCGGCAAAGGTCGATCCGATGGTGGCTCTTCGCTACGAGTAGGGAAGTAGACCTCAGTTCGACATACGCCGAAGGCGTTGGCTAATTCCAGCCCAAGGTTGCTTCAACCTTGGGGTAAGACCCCCGACACCTTTTAACCCTGAAAGGGTTCGTCCCAGTCGAACGCTTTCAGCGTTGGGTTTGTACCGATGATTTCTGACCCAGGGTTGTCGCTGCGCTCCAACCGCTGGGCTCGAATTAGCCAACGCCTTCGGCGTATTGGTCAACGCCTTCGACGTATTGGTCAACGCCTTCGGCGTATTTGGTCAACTCCAGAGAGGACCAACCTATGAACACTCTCCTGCAGGACCTGCGATACGGCGTCCGGATGCTGTTGAAGCATCCGGGTGTCAGCATCGTGGCTGTCATCACGCTCGCGCTTGGCATCGGCGCAAACACGGCGATCTTCAGTGTCGTCAACGCGGTGTTGCTTCGTCCGTTGACCTTTAAAGATCCCGACCGCGTCGTTTCGCTTTGGGAGAACGTTCCGACTCACGGCCGCTGGCGCGCCTCGCCCGCAAACTTCCACGACTGGAAAAAACAGAACACGCTGTTTGAGGACATGTCGGCGTACGGCGGTTCGACGTTGAGCTTGACCGGCGACGGCGGCGAACCTGAGCAGTTGGTGGGAACGCGAGTGAGCTCTGGTTACTTTGCCGTCGTGGGTGTCGAGCCGGTGTTGGGCCGCTCGTTCACGGCTGAAGAGTATGAAGTCGGAAAAGATCAGGTTGTCATTCTGGGCAACAGCTTCTGGAAGCGCCGTTACGCTGGTGATCCAGGCGTTATCAACCGAAAGATCACGCTCGACGGCAACAGTTACACAGTTGTCGGTGTGATGCCTCCGGGTCTCTTTCCAATGAGGCCGATGACTACCGGACACATCGATTTTGACGAGTCAGGGCAACAATACTGGCTACCGATGTCGTTCACTCCGCAGTGGGCGGGAGTTCGATCAGCGCATGTGTTGGGTGTTGTCGGACGTTTGAAACCGGGAGTCACCCTGGACCAGGCGGTCGCTGAGATGAACGCGATCGGCGCACGGCTCGAGCAGGAGTACGCGGCGAACAAAGGCGAGGGCATCATCGTCAACCCATTCATGAATGAAGTGGTCGGCAATGTTAGAACCGGATTGATCACTTTGCTCGTTGCGGTTGGACTCGTACTGCTGATCGCCTGTGCGAACATCGCTGGACTGCTGTTGGCCCAACACGCAGCACGCAGCAAAGAGATCGCGATTCGTGCGGCGCTGGGCGCGAGTCGCGGACGGCTCGTTCAACAGTTCTTTATTGAAGGACTGTTGCTTTCGCTGCTTGGGACAGTCGCCGGTATTGGTTTAGCCTCGTTAGGTTTGAATCTGCTGATGAAGATCGTCACGCAGAACATTCCTCGTCTGGCCAACGTGCAGCTCGATTGGCAAGTGCTCGGCTTCACACTGCTGCTGGCAATCACTACGTGTCTGTTGTTTGGGTTAATACCGGCATGGCACGCTTCAAGACCGGATTTGCACACGACGCTCGAGCACAGCGGCCGTACATCAGGTCCGGGCGGGCGGCGGCTGCGTCTGCGACAGGCGCTGGTCGTGTTCCAGGTCAGCATGGCGGTGATGCTGGTCGTCGGCGCGGGATTGCTGATCAAAAGTTTTTGGCGTCTCCAACGAGTTGACCCAGGCTTTCGTGCGGAGCGAGTACTTTCGTTGAGCCTGACGCTCCCTTTCGCGAAGTATGCGAAACCCGAACAGATCAACCAGTTCTTCAATCAACTGCACGACGGCGTTTCGAACCTGCCCGGTGTGCAAGCAGCGGCGATCGCATACGACCATCCGTTGCAGACCAACTGGATCGATTCGTTCGAGATCGAAGGCCGCGTCGCGTCCACAGACGGCCGCGGATTATCGGCGAACTTTAATCCGATCGGCCCTGACTACTTCGTAACTGTCGGCGCGCCGATGGTTAAAGGCCGCCAGTTCACGCCGCAGGACGATCAAGACCATCCGGGAGTCGTCATCGTCAACGAAGCTTTCGTCCGTCATTACTTTCAAAACGAAGAGCCGCTCGGGCGTCGCATAAAAATCGGCCCACCCCCAAGAATCTGGAGAGAACAGCGTCTGACTTCGGGTTTTGAGATCGTCGGCGTCGTGCGCGACGTGAAGTCCGCGGGTTTGCAGGCGAACACTGAACCCACTTACTACGTCCCGGCAACGCAGGCGCCGTTGCAGGACATGTCGCTCCTCGTGCGAACGTCAACCGAGCCGACGTCAATCGTTCCCGCTCTGCGTCAAGCCGTGTGGTCCATCGATCCGAACCAGCCGATTTCCAGAGTGGACACGATGGAACAGATCGTGTCTGACAGCATCGCGCAACCAAGATTGAACATGACGCTGATGGCGTTGTTCGGAGCACTGTCGATGATATTGGCGGCCATCGGCATTTATGGGTTGCTGTCGTACACGGTGACCCAGCGGACACAGGAGATGGGCATTCGCATGGCCCTCGGCGCGCAAGTCGGCGACGTGCTGCGCCTCGTCTTGAAGCAGGGAATGGCGCTCGCGATTATCGGACAAGTCATCGGCATCATTGGCGCACTCGCACTCACCCGCTTAATTCGCGGGTTGCTGTTTGGTGTGACGCCGACCGACGTCACGATCTTCATCGCCGTCGTCAGTGTGTTGACCATCATCGCGTTGCTCGCGTGTTATTTGCCTGCCCGGCGCGCGACTAAAGTCGATCCATTGCAGGCCTTACGGTACGAATAAGGACAGAGCTGAACAATAGTATGGACATCCTCCTCAACGATCTTCGCTACGCCGTCAAAATGCTTTGGAAGAGCAAAGGCGTCACCGTGGTGGCAATGATCTCGCTTGCCGTCGGCATCGGTGCAAACTCCGCGATCTTCAGCATCGTGAACTCGCTGCTGTTGCGGCCGCGTCCCGTTGCGCATCCGGAGCAACTCGTCGAGCTCTACAGCGGCGACACCGAGCAGCCGTATCACACCACTTCCTACCCGAGTTATCTCGACTTTCGCGACGGCAACCAAGTCTTCAGCGGGCTCGCTGCTTACGGCATCCGCCAGTACAAACTCGGCGGCAGCGACTGAGGTCGAACAAATCTGGGGCGAGGTTGTCTCGGGAAACTATTTCGACGTGCTCGGCGTGCAACCTGCGCTCGGGCGCGCGTTCCTTCCCGAAGAAAACGAGGTGCCGGGCCGCAACCCCGTCGTCGTGATCAGTCATGACTTGTGGCAGCGACGATTCAACTCCGATCCGTCGCTCGTGGGCCAGACCATTACGCTCAACAACCAACAGTTGACCGTAATCGGTGTCGCACCGTCGCAATTCACCGGAATGATACGCGGTATGTCGTGCCAGGTTTGGCTGCCCGCGATGATCGCACCTGCGCTCGAACCGTCAAGGGGTGACGGTTTGGTTACGAGTCGCGGCAACAAGTGGTTGATTCTCGTCGGTCGTCTCAAACCCGGCACGACGGTCGATCAGGCGCGCGCGCGTTTTGATCTGCTTTCGAAGGACATGCAGACGGCACATCCGGCTGAGTGGGTCAGGCGAAAAGGCAATTCGGTGCGCGAGCAGTTTGTTTCCGTTCTTGCCGAGAGCGAAACCCGCGTTCATCCGCAAATGCGCGAGGCGGCGTATGCCGTGGCGGGACTGTTGTTTGTGATCGTGAATCTGGTGTTACTCATCGCGTGCATGAACCTCGCGAGTATGTTGCTTGCGCGTGCGGTTGCACGACGTAACGAGATCGCCGTGCGGCTCGCATTGGGCGCCGCACGAAAGCGCATCATCCGCCAACTTCTTACCGAAAGCGTTCTGTTGTCGTCGATCGCCGGGGCGGCGGGAATCCTGCTCGCCGTCTGGTTGCTCAATCTGTTGTTGGCGTTCATGCCTGCGTTGCCGGAAGGGTTTCGCATCGCACTCGATCTGCACCTCGATTGGCGCGTGGTGGTCTACACGATTGCGATCTCAACAGTCACCGGACTGCTGTTTGGACTCGCACCGGCCCTGCAAAGCTCGAAGGCCGACGTGTCGACGGTTTTGAAAGACGATTCGGCAATGTCCACCGGGCGCTATCGCAAATCGCGCTTGCGCATGTCGCTGGTGGTGGCCCAGGTGGCGTTCTCGTTACTGTTGTTGATCGGTGCCGGTCTCGTATTGCGGAGTCTGGAGAAGATCAGACCAACGCGGCTCGGGTTCAGTTCCGACAACGTCGTCATCGCGCCGTTGCTCCTGGAAGAAAAAGATTACGACCGGCGAAGGATGCACGAGTTTTATCGCAGTGTTAGCGAGCGTGCGGCGGCGTTGCCGGGAGTGCAGAACGCTAAGTCTCATCGAGGGCATACCCGGCAATTTCCTTAGCGGATCGCGCCGCACTGTCGAGATCGAGGGATATAAACCCAACCCGGGCGAGAGTCTGCATCTCGATGCGGTTTTTGCAGGGCCGCACTACTTCACGAACATGAAAGTCCCGTTCGTGCAGGGCCGTGATTTTGACGAGCGCGATCAGGATGGCGCGCCGTGTGTCGCGATCGTCAACGAGGTGTTTGCGCAACGTTACTTCGCCGGCCCGGGTCAGTCGCTCGGCAAACATCTCACGCGAGAAGTCGGACGAAACAACGAGAAGCAGGTGTGCGAAGTCGTCGGCGTGATTCGCGACAACAACTGGCACGCTTTGCAGAAGGACACGCCTCCGTTCTTCGCGCTCGCCGTTATGCAATCAGATTTCCGGCGCATGTTCTTGATGGTGAACACCTCGAACGATCCTCAGGGTCTGGTTGCGAGCGTGCGGCGAACGATTCTGGATCTCGATCCGAAAATGCCGGTGAGTGACGTGCAGACGATTGGTGAGAACTTCAGCGTGGCGCTTTATCCGTTTCGGCTGCTGGCTGCGGTGATGGCTGCGTGCGGCATGATGGCGCTGTTGTTGGCGACCATCGGAATTTACGGAGTTGTTTCTTACTCCGTCGTGCAGCGTACGCGTGAAGTTGGTATTCGGATGGCGCTTGGCGCTGTGCGCGGCGACATACTCAGGTTGGTGGTGGGCCAGGGCATGGTTCTCGTTGGTTACGGATTGGGGCTCGGACTGCTGCTCGGGTTCGCGTTGACGCGCGTGTTGACGAGCTCGATCTTCTTCGAAACCGAATTGTTGTTTGGTGTAAGCGCTACTGATTCGCTGACGTTCATCGGCGTCACGTTGTTACTCGCGATGGTTGCGTTGGCGGCGTGCTATGTCCCGGCACTGCGCGCGACGAAAGTCGATCCGGTTGTGGCGCTGAGAAACAGTTGAAGGAGTAATGAAATGACAAGTCTATGGCAAGACGTCCGCTACGCGGCAAGAATGCTGTTGAAGACCCCCGGTATCTCGATCGTTGTGGTGATTGCGCTCGCGCTCGGCATCGGCGCCAATAGCGCCATCTTCAGCGTCGTCAACGCCGTGCTGTTGCGGCCACTGCCGTACGAAGACGTCGGAACGTCTCGTATTCTTGAACGAGAAGAGTGCCGTGATGGACGAGATGTCGATCTCGTATCCGAATTATCTCGACTGGCGTTCGATGACGCAGACGTTCGAAAAGATGGGAGTCTGCAACCGCGGGAGCTACAACCTGACCGGTGCAGGCGAAGCAGAACGAATCGTTACAGGCCAGTGCTCGGCCGATCTGTTTGGCGCGCTGCGAGTCAATGCGCTTCACGGCCGCGTGTACACGAACGACGAAGATAAACCGGGCGGCGCGGCGGTCGTCGTTCTGAGTTATCCCCTTTGGCAGCGACGTTTCGGTGGACAGACAAGCATTCTGAACCAGTCGCTGACGCTCAACGGCAAGAGCTATCAAGTGATCGGCATCATGCCTGAATCGTATGTGTATCCAGCTCGGGCCGAAATGTGGGTACCGGTGGGCCAACTCTCGGACCAGCCGAGTTGGAGGAGCGAGGCAATCATCCGGGCCTCTACGGCGTCGGCCGCCTCAAGCCGGGCGCGACGTTCGATCAGGCGCAGGCCGATATGAACACAATCGGCGCAAATCTGGATAAGCAGTATCCCGATTCGAACAGCGGTACTCAACCGAGATTGCGCCCGTTGTTGGAAGTATTTGTAGGGGATGTACGCCGCGGATTGTGGGTGATCTTTGGCGCGGTCGCGTTTGTGCTGCTGATCGCCTGCGCGAACATTGCAAACCTGCTTTTGGCGCGAGCAACGGCGCGGAAGAAAGAGATGGCGGTTCGCACTGCTGTCGGCGCCAGTCGTTGGCGACTTGCTCGCCAGTTGCTCACGGAAAGCGTTTTGCTTTCGCTGATTGGCGGTGGAATGGGACTGGCGCTCGCGCATTGGGGGGTGAAACTGATCCTTTACATGAGTCCGACCGCGATTCCTCGAGCTCGTGAGATCGGACTCGATTGGACCGCGCTCGCGTTTACGGCGGGCATTTCTGTGTTGACGGGCCTGATCTTCGGTCTGTTGCCGGCGGTCCAGGCAGGCGACGTCGACGTTCACGAAACGTTGAAGGAGAGCGGCCGTGGAACGAGTAGCCGTCACTGGTTGCGTAGCTCGCTGGTCGTTGGTGAAGTGGCGACGACGCTCGTGCTGTTGATTGCCGCGGGTTTGATGATTCGCAGTTTTTATCTGTTGCAGAAAGTCAATCCGGGCTTCTCGCACGAACAACTCACGACCTTCAGCATCTCCTTGCCGGAAAAGAAATATAAGACCGTTGAATCCAGCGCTGGGTTCTACAATCGACTGCTCGAGCATATTCGTGCGCTTCCGGGTGTGGAATCAGTGGCGGCCGCTTCGGGACTGCCGCTTGGTAACAATGGCTGGCAACAGGGTTTCAGGATTGACGGCCGGCCCGAGCCAAAACCCGAGGACATTCCCCTGATGGAGACATGTCTAGTCACGCCGGATTACTTCAAGGCAATGAACATTCCGGTGTTGCGAGGCCGTGTGTTTACGGACAGTGACAACCGGTCGCATCTGGCGGCACAGGATCTCAGTAAGCTCAGCGAAGACGAGACATTCGTTAAGGGGGCAACCAAGATCGTCATCGATGAAGAATTCGCGAGACGATATTGGCCCAATGAAGACCCCATCGGCAAACGCCTCGTTTTCGGTCCTCGTGAGCAACCTCGGAAGCTGGAGATCGTCGGCGTAGTCGGCAGAGTGAAGATGGAGAGTCTGAATAAGAATAGTGATTACGTACAGGGGTACTATGCGCACCCGCAGTTGCCCGCCAACGACATGACGGTGATTATCAAAGGCGCTTCAGACCCCAACCAATTGATCGGTTCAGTGCGTGCGGCGGTAAAAGAGATCGATCCCGATCAGCCGATCTTCGGCATCCGGACTATGGATGAAATCCGCGGGGAATCCGTGCAGAACGAACGTTTGAATCTGACATTGCTGAGCCTGTTTGCGGGCATCGCTCTGGTGCTGGCCATCGTCGGGATCTACGGCGTGATGTCCTACTCGGTGACGCAACGGACGCACGAGATCGGCATTCGCATGGCCGTCGGCGCGCGTCCACGCGACGTGTTCACGATGATCCTGGGCCACGGAATGAAGCTCGCGCTGATCGGCGTCGGCATCGGTTTGGTGGGAGCGTTTGCGCTCACGCGACTGATGGCGTCGATGTTGTTCGGCGTCGCTCCGACCGATGCGACGACGTATGGCGCTATCGCGGCGTTGCTGATTGGAGTGTCGCTGCTGGCTTGTTACTTGCCCGGTCGACGCGCGACGAAAGTCGAGCCGACAGTTTCTTTGCGGTATGAGTAGGTTGAGTGTTGACGAGCAACTCAGAAAGAACAAGTCAGGAAGGGGGCAACGCCCCCGCCATTGGTTGAGCGGGGGCGCGCTTTGCTTGCCCCCTTCCTGACTGTTCTAAGTTCGTGAGAGTTCAATTGAGCGGTACTAATATGGAATCGTTCTTCAAAGACATTCGCTACGGATTGCGAAGCCTGTTAAAGCATCCGACGTTCACAGCGATCTCGATCATCACGCTTGCGCTTGGCATCGGCGCGAACGCCGCTATCTTCACCGTCGTGAACGCCGTCGTCTTGCGGCCGTTGCCCTACCACGATTCGGAACGGCTGGCGATGCTTTGGACCACCAAAGACGCAAACCAGGAGCAGCCGTTTTCGTTCGCCGATTACAACGATCTCAAGTCGCAGTCGAAGTCGTTCAGCGCACTCGGCGCTGCGTCGCCGTTGTGGAACTTCGTGTTGTCCGGTGACGGTGAGCCGGAACCGATCCAGGGAATGTACGTTTCGGCGAACATGTTTGAGCTGTTGAAAGTCGCGCCGGAAAAAGGACGAGGGTTTACGGCAGACGAAGACCGCACTGGTGGTCCACCCGTCGTGATCATCAGTCGTGCTTTGTGGGAACGGCGCTTCGGTGGTGACCCGAATCTGATTGGCAAGCCGATGTCGATCAGCGGCACGACCGCGACGATCGTCGGCATCATGCCCGCGCAGTTTCACTTTCTCGATCCGGCGGCGGAACTCTGGGTGCCGCTCGCGCAGAACCAGTTTGCTTCGAGTGCGCGTCAGGTGCGTTTGCTTTCTGTCGTGGGCAGGTTGAACGACGGTGTTCAAGCGGGCGAAGCGAATGCGGAGCTGACGGGCATCGCGCGGCGTTTGGAAAGCGAGTATCCCGATTCGAACAGCGGCGTGAGTTTGCGCCTGGTGCCGCTGCACTCTCAGGTGACGGGGAAAGTGCGGCCGGCGTTGTTGCTGTTGTTTGGCGCTGTCGGTCTGGTGCTTTTGATCGCGTGCGCAAACATCATCAACCTGATGCTGGTGCGAAGTGCGGCACGTCATCGCGAGATTGCGGTGCGGACGGCGCTCGGCGCGGGACGATTGCGTTTGCTCCGTCAACTGCTGACCGAAAGCATCACGCTGTCGGTGCTTGGTGGAGCAGCGGGAATACTGCTCGGCTCGTGGGGCGTGAACGCGCTCCTGGCGCTGAACCCGATTCCGCTTCCGCGTTACAACCAGATCGGCGTCGACTGGACGGTGCTCGCGTTTACGCTGACTGCCTCTGTTGTCACCGGCATCGTGTTTGGACTCGCGCCCGCGTGGCAATCGCTTCGCGTCGATCTGAACTCTGCGTTGAAAGAAGGCGGACGCGGCTCGGTTGCGGAAACAGGCCAACGGCGATTGAGTCGTCTGCTCGTGATCGCGGAGATGGCGATGGCCATGGTCCTGTTGATCGGCGCCGGACTGCTGCTTCGCAGTTTCGCGCATCTGCTCGACGTCAAGCCCGGCTTTACGACTGAGAACGTGTTGACGATGCAGATCGGACTGCCGAACGCCTCTTACCAGGAGCCGCAGAAACGCGCTGCGTTCATGCAGCAACTCGAAACGAATTTAAGAGCGGCGCCGGAAGTGGCGTCGGTCGGGTTCGTTACGCGACTTCCGCTGATGAGCACGTTGAATAACATCACATCGTTTCTCGCGATCGAAGGTCGCGAAGTGCCGCCGGGCGAACGGCCCGAGATCGACTTTCGTCGCGCCAGCACCGGATATTTTCAGACGATGGGAATACCGCTGCTTTCCGGTCGTCTCGTGACGGAACAGGACGTGGCGAACAACTCCCGTTTTGTCTTGATCAATGAAGCGATGGCGAAGCGTTTCTGGCCCGGTGAAGATCCGGTTGGTAAACGGATCAGCACGATCGTGTCGAGCGGTCAACAAGTACCGTGGCAGACGATCGTTGGCGTCGTCGGCAATGTTCGGCATCTCGGTCTCGACATCGAACCGCGTCCGGAGATCTACTACCACACAAACACGCAACCGCCGTTTGGTCCAGTCGTCGTGATTCGCACGACGTCCGATCCGAAGCGTTTGATTTCGATCGCGCGTGCGAAGGTGCGCGAGCTCGATCGTGACGTGCCGATTTCGAATGTCAACACGATGGAGCAACTCGTTGCTCAGTCGGTGGCCCAACGTCGTTTCGGCATGTTTCTGCTCGGGATTTTCGCGCTATTGGCTTTGGTGTTGGCGGCGATCGGGATCTATGGCGTCGTCAGTTATTCCGTTACGCAACGCACGCAGGAGATCGGCGTGCGCATGGCGCTCGGCGCGAGTGCGACGGACGTGATGAAGATGGTGTTGAGAAACGGCATGTCGCTGGCGCTGATTGGTGTTGGACTAGGGTTGGTGGGCGCGTTCGTGTTGACTCGGTTGATGTCGAGGTTGCTGTTCGAAGTGACGCCGACTGACGTCACTACGTTTGCGCTTGTGTCTGTTGGTTTGATGGTCGTAGCGCTGTTGGCCTGTTACCTCCCGGCCCGGCGGGCGATGAATGTCGATCCGCTCGAGGCGCTGCGATACGAGTGAGTTTCGTAAATTCGCACCTTTCAATTATCTTAAGCCTATGCCTCGTATCCTGATCGCCGACGATCAGGCCGACGTCCTGGCCGCGTTGAGCCTGCTACTCAAAGGAGAGCGCTTCCAAATCGAGAGCGCCTCGTCGCCTGAGGGCGTGCTCAAAACCATCGATTCACAGGAACTCGACGTCGTCCTCATCGATCTCAATTACGCGCGCGACACAACGTCGGGCAGCGAAGGTCTTGATCTGCTCACTCGTATTCGCGCCGCCGACCCGTCGTTGCCGGTGGTTGTGATGACCGCGTGGGGCAGCGTCGATCTCGCCGTCGAAGCAATGCGACGCGGTGCTCGCGACTTCATTCAAAAACCGTGGGACAACGCAAGGCTGATAGCAGTCTTACGAACGCAGGTGGAACTTGCGGAGGCTTTGCGACGTGGGCGTCGACTCGAGGCCGAGAACCTGGCGCTGCGCGATAGTGTTTCCGAAGCAACGAGCGACATACCGCAGATCGTTTCCGAGTCGCCGGCGATGAAGGCCGTTCTGAATCTCGTCGAGCGCATTGGACCAGCGGACGCGAACGTGCTGATCACAGGCGAGAACGGTACCGGCAAGGAAGTGATCACCCGCGTGCTTCACTCAATTTCTTCCCGCCGCGCAAAGGCGTTGATCTCATTGAATGCGGGCGCACTGGCGGAAGGCGTTTTTGAGAGTGAACTGTTTGGTCACGTACGTGGTGCGTTTACCGATGCGAAGAGCGATCGTGTTGGACGTTTCGAACTCGCGGACGGCGGTACGCTATTTCTCGACGAGATTGGAAACGTGCCGTTGAACCTGCAGCCGAAGTTGTTGCGTGTGCTGGAGACGGGAGAGTTTGAGCGCGTTGGATCGTCGAAGACGCAGAGGGTGAATGTGCGTTTGCTGTCGGCGACCAACGCCGACTTGCATGCGGACGTCGCGCAGGGACGTTTTCGACAGGACCTGTTGTTTCGACTGAACACGGTCGAGATCAAGCTGCCGCCGCTGCGCGAACGGGGCGAAGACATTCCGATACTCGCCGAACACTTTTTAAAAGTGCATCGCGAGCGTTATCGCCGGCCGATCATGGGCTTCACGCCGGAGGCGCTCGATGCGCTGCGGCATCATTCGTGGCCCGGCAACGTGCGTGAGCTGGACCATGTGATCGAGCGGGCGGTGTTGATGAGCACGGGCCAGATCGTGACGGCTTTCGATCTTGCGTTGGAGGCGACGCCCGATGCGCGGCTGTCGGCGCAGCTCGAAGAGATGAGTCTCGAAGACGCCGAGCGACTGCTGATCAGGAAAGCGCTGGCGCGGTTTGAAGGCAATGCGAATCGCGCGGCCGAGGCACTTGGCCTGAGCCGCAGCGCGCTGTATCGCCGGTTGCAGAAGTACAATCTCTCTTAACCACAAATAACACAAGAGGCACAAAAGACACAAAAGGCACAAAGAACTCAAAGAGAGTTTGGCCTATCTCTTTTTTACTTTTTGTGCCTCTTGTGCCTCTTGTGCCTTTTTGTGGTTACTTTTTGTCGCTTATGATGCTCTCGTGAGTACGCCGGTCAAGCCTCCACCAAAACATCCATCGCCACTGGCGTCGCTTGATCCCGCAATCACGCGGAGCGGTATAAAATTCGAGCGGCGCATCACGATACTCGCGCTCGCCGCCGGTTTTCCCGCCGTTGGGTTGTGTGCGTTCTTGCTTTGGTACGACGGCTACTCAGCGCAGATCCAATGGACCATCGACCTTTTCCTCGTCCTCCTTTGGCTCGGAATTTCGTTCAATCTCAAAACGCGTATCGTCCGGCCGCTGCAAACACTTTCCAACATTCTTGCCGCGATTCGTGAAGGCGACTACTCGATTCGCGGGCGTCGCGCGTTGACTGGCGACGCGCTCGGCGAAGTGATGCTCGAGGTGAACGACCTGGGCCAGACGCTGCGCGAACAGCGTCTCGGCGCGATGGAAGCGACGGCGTTGTTGCGAACGGTGATGGCCGAGATCGACGTCGCGGTGTTTGCTTTCGACGGCGATCACCGGCTGCGTCTTGCGAATCGCGCCGGTGAGAAGTTGTTGGCCCAACCGGCGGCGCGTTTGTTGGACCGTACGGCGGATGACCTCGGACTGGCGGAATGTTTGAACTGGCCGGCCGGTGGTCCACCGCAGACGATGCAGATGGTGTTTCCGGGCGGCGTGGGACGTTGGGACATCCGTCGCAGCACGTTTCGCGAAGGTGGTCAGCAGCTTCAGTTGCTTGTGTTAACGGATCTGAGTCAGACGCTGCGTGAAGAAGAGCGGACTGCGTGGCAACGACTGTTGCGCGTCCTTGGCCACGAGCTCAACAACTCGCTGGCGCCGATCAAGTCAGTCGCCGGAAGTCTCGCCGATTTGATCGGCCGCGAACCTGAGCCCGCCGACTGGCGTGAAGATATGCATCGCGGGCTTGCAGTGATCTCGTCGCGTGCGGATTCGCTGGCGCGTTTTATTGAGTCGTATTCGAAACTTGCGCGTCTGCCGCCGCCGCGGCTCGAACCGTTGAAGATCGGAATGCTGGTGTCGCGCGTGGCGAGTTTGGAAACTCGTCTCCCGGTGAGTGTTGTTTCCGGACCGGAGCTGGTGGTGCGCGGGGACGATGTGCAGTTGGAGCAGTTGCTGATTAATCTCGTGCGCAATGCTGTCGATGCGTCGATGGAGACGAATGGGCGCGTGGAGGTTGGGTGGCAGCAGAAGAACGGGCAGGTTGAAGTTTGGATTCGCGATGAAGGGCCGGGTTTGGCGAGTACGGCGAACTTGTTCGTGCCGTTCTTTACGACGAAGTCGCAGGGATCGGGAATCGGGTTGGTGTTGTCGCGGCAGATCGCGGAAGCACATGGTGGGACGTTGACGCTGGAGAACCGGCAGCAGCTACGTGGTTGCGAAGCCCGGTTAAGATTACCGTTATGACTTTAGCTATGTTGAAGAGTATCGCGTGTGTGTTGTTGCTTGCGTTTGCGCAGACGACTTCGTTCGAAGCCGAGAACCGGGAGTGGCGCGAAAAACGGAACAAAGAGTTGCGTGCGGAAGACGGCTGGCTCACGGTGGCAGGACTGTTTTGGTTGAAAGACGGCAGCAACAGTTTCGGCACGGGGAAGGGAATGAGCATCGTGCTGCCGGCTGGTTCTGCGCCGGAGAATATCGGGACGCTGGAGCTCGCGGGTGGAGTTGTGACGTTGAAGGTCGCCGCTGGCGTTAAGGCGAACGATCTCGGCGGCAATGTACTGCAAACTTACGAGATGCGTTTCGATGGTGAAGATCCGCCTGCGCCGTTCCGCGTTGGCTCGTTGACGTTGAGTGTGATCAAGCGTGGCACGCGTTATGGCTTGCGAGTGAAAGACAAGAACAGCCAGGCGTTGCGTGAGTTCAAGGGACTGGAATGGTTTCCGGCGCGTCAGTCGTATCGCGTAACCGCTACGTTCACTCCGCACGACCAGCCGAAAGACATCATGATCGCGAACGTCATTGGCGATCAGGTGAAGATGAAATCGCCGGGCGTCCTGACGTTTACTTTGAACGGTAGGACGCACAAGTTGCTGCCGGTGGTGGAAGACGGCGACGAAGAGTTGTTCATCATCTTTCGCGATCAGACGGCAGGCAAGACGACCTACGGCGCCGGACGTTTTCTCTACGCGGATCTTCCGAAGGACGGCAAAGTCATTCTCGACTTCAACCGCGCCGAAAACCCACCCTGCGCCTTCACGTCTTACGCAACCTGCCCGTTACCCCCTCGCGCCAACTTCCTCCCCATCCCAATCCCCGCCGGCGAACGCGCATTCCATCTGAAGACTAAGAAGGGATAGATTACAGCCAGGCAGAACAAGCCAGGAAGGGGGCAAACGAAGTGCGCCCCCGCTGCTTACGAATCAGACGCGACACCGGAGAATGGAAAGTCGGGTAGTGTGTGCAATAATCCACTGTTCTATAAATCTCACGAACGGAGCTTCCTCACATGGCTCGCAAATGGTCCAACCTAAACCTTCCCAGGGTCTTGCATTTCATCACTGGCAACTTTCTTAATAGAATCCCCGTTTTCATTGAGCCGGAATGTTGTTACGCCTTTGTGGAACACCTGAGAATTCTCGACGAACGATGGCCCGCAAAGTTAATCGCGTACGTACTGATGCCGGATCACTTTCATCTGATCTCCAATCCAAGAGACGGTCGGATCGTTGAGTTTTGCCGGGATCTAAAGAGTTCTGCCGCGAAGGAAATTGTTCGGCGGACTCAGTGCTTTCAATTTCACAAGACCAAAGAGGGACATCAGGTTTGGCAGGAAAGTTTTAAAGCAACACCTTTGTGGAGCGGTTGGATAATCTCTCAGAAGATCGCATATATCCACGCTAATCCGGTGAAAGCGCGGCTGGTTAAGTCCGCGCGCGACTATTACTGGTCAAGCTTTCGTTCGTTCCATGGGCTAGGTGATGAACCCCTGGGAGTAGATCGTGATTGGTGGTGGCCAGAGGATTCAGAGAACTTATCGAAAGTATAAAGGGTGAGCAGTCTTTTGGAGGGGCAGTATTAGAAGTAAAGAACTAGATTTGCAACGAGCGGGGGCGCGCTACGCTTGCCCCCTTCCTGGCTTGTTCTTTCGGATCGTTAACTTGCCGGCGAACGCGCGTTCCATCTGAAGAAGAAGCCGAGGAAGGAACAAGTCAGGAAGGGGGCAAACGAAGTGCGCCCCCGCTTGTGCCAATTGAGGCATCTCGATTGAAGAAAAAATGAGTCTTCTTAAGCTGCTGTCACGATCCTTACCGTGCGGAGAAGCGATAGATGGTCGTTGATTCGAAAGTGGCGCCTTTCTTCAACGTGGTAGTGGGGAAATTGGGTTTGTTCGGAGAGTCGGGGTAGTGCTGCGTTTCGAGGCAGAAGCCTGTGCGGCGCGCGTAAGGCTTGCCTGATTTGCCCGTCAAGCTGCCATCGAGAAAGTTGCCGGTGTAGAGCTGCACGCCGGGTTCGGTGGTCCATACTTCCATCACGCGTCCTGACGTCGGTTCAGTTACCACGGCAGCCTGGCGCAACACACCCATCTGACCGTTGATCACGAAGTTGTGATCATAACCACCGCCAAACTTTATTTGCTCGTCATCATGGTTGATACGCTGGCCAATTGCGTGCGGGGTCAGGAAATCGAACGGCGTGCCCTTAACACTTCGAAGTTCGCCAGTCGGGATCGAGCCCGCGTCGGTTGGTGTGAAACGAGCGGCGTTCAGTTTGAGCCGGTGATTGAGTATGTCGCCGTTGCCTTCGCCCGCGAGATTGAAATACGAGTGGTGGGTCAAATTCACAACCGTGTCTTTGTCGGTCGTCGCTGTGTAGTCGATCTTCAACTCATTCTTCTGCGTGAGCGTATAGACCATCGTCACTTGAAGATTCCCAGGATAACCCTCCTCACCGTCTTTGCTGAGATACGTCATGCGCAGCGCCGGACCGGCAGCCGTAGTCATTTCCTCCGCCGTCCAGAACACGTCGTCGAAACCCTTGATTCCGCCGTGCAGATGATTCTCGCCGTTATTGATCGCGAGCTTGTATTCGACGCCGTTCAGTGTAAATCGCCCTTTCGCGATGCGATTTCCGAAGCGTCCACGATCGCGGTGCCGAAACTCGGATGCGGTTTCAGATAGTCCATCGGATCGCTGAAGCCGAGTACGACGTCAGCCAACTTCCCATTCCGATCCGGCACTTTCAACGAAACCACAGTCCCGCCGAAGTTAATGATTTTCACTTCCATGCCGTTGCGATTCGTCAACGTGTAAAGATCAAGTCCCTGTCCATGCGCCGACTCCACGATTTGCTTCGTCACCTGCGCATTGACGAGCACGACGGACAAAAGCAACAGCACAACAGACAAAATCACTCGGATCTTCTTCATAGTTTCTCCAAACGAATCTAACTGGATTGGGTTTCACGAGCACTCATCTCACGTATCATTGCAATCTGCCGCCTATTTCGCCGGTCGGTAAAGATCTGGTCCGCCATCACGCCGATCAGAATCACCGCGCCCATCACTGCAAAATCGAGCGAACTCGGAATTTCGAGCAGGTTAACGAGGTTGCGCAACACCTGTAGCAACGCTGTTCCGATCACGATCCCGATCACCGATCCTTCGCCGCCACGCAACGAACAACCGCCGAGCACGGCGGCAGCAATACCGTAAAGTTCGTAGGCATTTCCGTGATTCGCAGGCGAAACGGAGTTTGTGTAGAAAGCGAAGATGATTCCCGAGATCGCCGTCAGCGCGCCGCAGATGACGTACGTCAGCGCGACGATGTTTTTTGTATCGATACCCGCATAACGCGCGGCTTCCGGATTACGACCGGTGGCAAACAAATAGCGTCCGTAAACGGAGCGATGCAGCACCACCCACGTGATCGCGGCAATGATGATCAGCAGGACGAACGGCATCGGTATCCCCGCAAGATTTCCATTCGCGAGAAAACGCAGAAAATCGAGACCGGCCACCGTACCAAACCCCTTCGTCTCGTCGTTTGAAATGAACCGCGCGAGGCCACGATAGAACAGCAAGCCGCACAGCGTTACGATAAACGGCTGCATGTTCAGACGCGTGATCAGCATTCCATGGCCCAGGTCCAGGACCATCGCCACGCCTATGACCGCGAGCAACGCGACGGCAATTGGCAACCCCCATTGCGTCAACATCATCGACAGCAGCACGCCGAGCAGTCCCATCATCGATCCGACGGAGAGTTCGATACCGCCGGTGATGATCACGAGTCCCAGTCCGATACTGAAGATGCCGAACGCGCCGATCTGCCGCGCGAGGTTCTGCAAATTGATGACGGCCAGAAAGTTTGGATTGATGATGGACGTGATGATACAGAGGACAACGAGCAGTACGAATATGCCGAGCTCTTTTTTCATAAGCGATTACCCTTCAGTGCCTGTGGCCAGACGCATGACGGCCTCTTCGCTGAACTGTGAATGTTCAAGAATTCCCGTTAACCGGCCCTCGTGCATCACGGCGATGCGATCGCTGATGCCAAGCACCTCTTCCATTTCACTGCTGATCACAATCACCGAAACGCCATTTCCAGCGAGCTTGCGAATGAGCTGATAAATCTCTGCTTTGGCGCCGACGTCGATGCCGCGGGTTGGTTCGTCAAAGATTAGCACTCGCGGCGAGAATGTGAGCCACTTAGCCAGCACAACTTTCTGTTGATTGCCGCCGCTGAGATTGGCGGCGCGCATCTCGGGCGTCGGCGTCTTAATGTTGATGGACTTGCAAGCCTCGACGGCGGCCTTCTTCTCTTTGGCGTAGTTGATTAACTTCGCCGATGAGTAAGCGTCGAGGTTTGGCAGCGAAATGTTTTCGCGCACGTTGAAGTCGACGATGAGTCCACTCTGCCGGCGATCTTCGGGTACGAGATAGATGCCGTGCGAGATCGCGTCCCGTGGTCCATTGATGCGAAGATCTTTGCCGTCGAGTGCGACTTCAGTTTCGTGAGCTTCTTCAACGCCGAATATCGCGCGCGCCATCTCGGATCGTCCGGCGCCGACGAGCCCCGCGAACCCCAGCACTTCACCACGGCCGACATTGAACGACACGGTGTGTTTCGGATAGCGCAACGTGCGCAAACGACGCACAGCGAAGCCTTCGCCATCGACGTTGGTCGGGACGGTTTCGTATGCGCCGGTGAAGAACTCTTTCAAATCGCGCCCGACCATCATTCGCACCATGCGCTCGTGATTGATCTCGCTTCGTGGCAGCTCACCCGCGTTCTTCCCGTCGCGCAGGACCACTGCCCGGTCGGCGATCTCTTCCACTTCGTGCAGTCGATGTGAAATGTAGATGACGCTCACGTTCTGCGACCTCAGATCGTGGACGATGTCCAACAGCCGTCGCGTTTCAGTCAACGTCAAACTCGACGTCGGCTCGTCCATGATGATGATCCGAGCGCCGGCGCTGAGCGCCCGCGCTATCTCGACGAGCTGTTGTTGCGCGATTGAGAGTTGACTTAGCAGAGTACGGCTGGAGATATCGAGCCCGAGTTTACGGACCAACACATCTGCATCCTTGTAGATGCGCCGGCGATCGATCAACTTCAGCGGGCCGCCGAAGGTTGGTTCGCGACGGAGAAAGATATTCGCCGCGACGTCGAGATTGTCGAGGACGCTGAGTTCCTGGTGAATGAATTCAATGCCGTATGAGGCGGCATCGCGAGGTGAGTTGATCTCGACGGGCGTGCCTTTGATCTTGATCGTGCCGTCGTTGCGAGCGATTGCGCCGCCCAGGATGTTCATCAGCGTCGACTTGCCGGCGCCGTTTTCGCCGATTAGTGCGACAACTTCGCCTTCGCCGACGCTGAGATTTACCTGATCGAGCGCAACAACCCCCGGGAACCGTTTACTGATTCCCTCCATTTCGAAAAGTGGAGTGTTATTCATCAACTGCGGCCGCGAAGCGTGTTGATCTTCTTGATGAACTCCTCGACGTCGGTTTTCTTCACTGCCAGTGTCGGCACGAAGATCTGTTTGCCGGCCGGAATGCCTGACCTATCGCCGTTGAGAACCTTCGCCATCATCACGATTGATTGGTAGCCAAACTCGAATGGCTGCTGCACGACTGTCGCGTAGATCGAGCCGTCTTTGACACCGCTCAGCGTTTCGTCTTCTTCGTCGAAGGCGATGATCTTCACTTTGTCGACCTTGTTTGCCTCTTTAACGGCGCTGACGATTGCCGGTCCATTGTAGGACCACAGTCCCACCATCCCCGCGATATCGGGATTAGTGACGAGCGTGTCGGCGGCATTTGCTTTCGCGCGGACGCGGTCGGTGTTGTCAGTGCGGACATTGAGAATCTGGATGTTCGAACCGGCGATAGCCTCTTTTAGTCCCTGGTAGCGTTGCTGTGCGTTCGCGGCGTCGAGCGTGCCGACGAAGACCATCACCTTACCGCCATTCGGCAGTGCTTCCTTCAACAGTTCGCCCGCTTGCCGTCCGGCCGCGACGTTGTCGGTGCCGATGTAGCACTCGCGCTTGCTGGTGGGCGCGTCGCTGTCCTGGGTAACGATGACTGCCTGGCTCGCGGCGCGATCGAGCATTGCTGTCTGGTTCGCCGGATCGACGGGGCTGATGGCGATGCCGTCGACGCCCTTCGCGAGCAGGTCGTCGATGATGCGCTGTTGATCTGCGGCAGTGCCTTCGGACGGGATGCGGAAGTCGACCCTAATGCCGGGAATTTCTTTCTCGGCCTTCTCAGTTCCTTTGCGAGCGATGACCCAGAAATCGGAAGCGTTGTTGGGTACGAAAGCCAGTTGGCGAACTTCGCCGGGCGCGCTGGAGTTGGTGGTGCTGTTGGTTGGCGAAGTGCCGGGCTGGCAACTGCTTAGAATCAAGGCGCAAAGGACGGCGCAAACGAAACTGAGCAATGAACGAGTCGCTTTTACAGGTTGCATTGGGTTCCTCGGCTTGTTGGTTTTAGGTGCGACTCTTCTTAGCACATTCCGCCCGGTTGAGGAAAGCGAATACGCCGGAGGCCGCTCGGTTTCGAATCGAATACGCCGGAGGCCGCTCGGTTTCGAATCGAATACGCCGAAGGCTGCTCGGTTTCGAATCGAATACGCCGAAGGCGTTGGCTAATTCGAGCCCAGGGTTGCTTCAACCCTGGGTTAACGATGTAACAAACTCTGAAACTCTGAAGGAGTTTCAATCGAATCGAACACCTTCAGTGTTATTCAATCTGGGCTCCGGTATCACCAGGGTTGGAGCAACCCTGGGCTCGAATTAGCCAACGCCTTCGGCGTTGAATCTGTCATGCAAGGGCGAGCCTTCGATTGATTATGCGACGCGCTGGAGTTGGTGCTCCGAATCGCTGGAGTTGGCTTTTAAGCGAGGCGCTGGAGTTGGTGCTCGAGGAAGGCGCGTTCGGGGGCGCTGCAGGGGCAGGCGAGGGCGCGTTGGTACGCGGTCGGCGGCGCGTTGGTTGTCGCCCGCTTGTTTCCATAACTCGGCGGCCACTGCCGGGAGGAGGTGGTAATTACGAAGGGATTGATGCTCGTCGATGGCTTCGAGCGCCGTTAGACCGGCGTGCGGTCCCTGGCAGCGCGAGATCGCGATCGCGCGATTCAGGAGCACGATGGGCGTTGGTTCGAGTTTGTAGAGATCGTCGTAGAGTTCGACGAGTTTTTCCCAATCGGTGACGTCATCGCTCGCAGCGGTAGCATGAACTGCTGCGATCTCGGCCTGAAGATGGTACGTGGTGATCGTGTCGCCGGCGGCTGACGCGCCGAAGTGACGCATGCCGAGTCTGATCAGTTTCTGGTCCCAGAGCTCGCGATTCTGTTCGGCGAGCACGGCGAGCGTGCCGTCTGCGAGTGTGCGCGCGGGCAGACGAGCGGCCTGCAACATCATCAACGCGAGCAATGCGTGGGCGGCCGGGAGTTGCAGTGGTGATTGATTTATTACGAGATTGCCGAGGCGCACCGCCTCCTCGCACAGATCCGCACGCACGAGATCGTCGCCGCTGGTTGCGGCATAGCCTTCGTTGAAGAGCAGGTAGAGCACGCGCAACACGCTGTCGATTCGCGAGGGCAGGTCATCGGCGCTTGGCGGATCGATAACGATGTCGTGATCTCGAATTTGTCGTTTCGCGCGCACGAGACGTTGCGCGATCGTCGTTTGCGGCGTAAGAAAAGCCCGTGCGATCTCCGCGGTGCTGAAACCGCAAGCTGTTTTAAGCGTGAGTGCGATCTGATACTCGACCGGAAGCGCCGGATGACAACACATCAGGATCAGCGCCAACTGATCGTCCATGTCGGCGTCTGACGCTGAGGAGGGAAGCGCCAGTCGCGGCATTGCTAACTCGAGTTGTTCGGCTTTACTCGCCAGCGACGCATCGCGCCGCAGCAGATCGAGCGCGCGATTCTTGGCGACGAGCGACAGCCACGCTGCCGGGTTTTCAGGTACGCCTTTGAACGGCCATTGCTGCAAAGCCTTCAGCAGCGCGTCCTGAACCACGTCTTCAGCCAGATCCAGATGTCGTGAGCCAAAGACGCGCGTCAGCGTGGCAACGATCTTCGCCGAGTGGTGGCGAAACAGATGATCGACTAAAAGCTCTGTATTCATCTGCGGTTTAACTTCGCCCGCCCAAACTCGCGAAACGTTCCGTCCTTCTGCTTCACCGAATCGACGACTTCCATCGTCGTGTCGTCGATCAGTTGGTACGTCGATTTACCTTCTTCCGTCTCGGGCGATCCCCACCAGGCGACTAGCGTGCTGCCGTCGAGTTGTGCCTTGATGGGGAACGTCACGCCACGCGAGTCGAACCAGTGCGCGACGTATTTATCGCCGCCGTCCGATCGATAATAAGCCTGCCCTTCAAACAAACGCTTCGCACCGTCGGCGGCGCTCATCTCGCTTTTGAGACTCAAGCGGAGAAACTTGTTTTCCAACACCCACTCCCACTTGACCCGCAAACGCGCCGGACCGCCGAACGCTCGCCCCTCGCCTTCCCAATCTCCCTGCAAACGCTGGAGAAACTTGTCCTCCTGCGACGACGCAAAGCCGGGAACCAGAAGCAGCAGCAACAACGAAAGCCAGACACGCCCTCGCATCACTCGGCGCCTCCCGCACTCGTCACGATCATTTCAACTTCGCGAATCTCAATCGTGCCGTATTCGAGGTGCGGGCAGTCGCGCGCAACATCGACAGCTTTGTCGTAATTCTCGGCCTTGATCTCGAAAAACCCGCCGATGATCTCCTTGCTTTCGGTGTACGGACCGTCGATGACGGACGTCTCGCCGCCGGTGCGTCTCATCATCCGGCCCGTGCCGTCCTGAAGTTTCTCACCGCCGACGATCACGCCTGATTTCTGCAGACGCAGTCGCCAATCACGATATTTCTGAATGATGGCCTGCATTTCCGCGGGGCTCGTTTCGTTGAATGCGTCAGGTTCTGAATAGAGGAAGAGTAAATAATTTGGCATTGCCGTGATCTCCTTTGAACGAATTCGACAGCCGGGCTGTCCAATTGGTTAACGAACAAGCAACGCGGTTTTCGACACTACTTCGTTTTCGGACAGGCGTTCCGCATGGCGTTGAAAGTGAGGATGTTGAGGTTGTAGTTCAACTGGCTTTCCTGCTCGCGGAGGTAGCGGGTGAGAATGCCGGCGATGTCCTCGTCGGAGAGCTTCGCGGTGCACGTCTTGATCCAGTTCACATTGTCCTCGGGCGCGCCGAAAAAGGGCGCGACGAGCATGCCGTTGATCGCGCCAGTGGCATAGGAGCGTTTCTCGGTGTCTGTCATGTCGAGATAGTCTTTGCCCGTAAAGTAGCCCTGGCCGATGCTTACTTTCTGTTGGTTCGCGTAAGCGTTGGCGACGACGAAAACAGCGGCGGCGAGAAGTGCGGCGAGCGGTAGAAGTCGTTTCATAATGCTGACGAGTCTACATAGAAAAAGACACGGATGAAAAGACTGAGTCTCACCCGTGTCTTTGCTGCTTATAGGCCGGTTACGAGCCGTTTACCGGATAACGGCGCCGCAGGCGATGCGATCGCCGGAGTTGCCGGACGGATCGGTCATCTGGTCGTCTGCTTTCGCATGAACGACGAGCGTGGTCCCGTTGCCGGCAAAGAGTGAATTCGAACCTTCAGTTCCAAACCTGACGTGCTTATTCACAATCGTCTGATTCGCGGTGCCGCTGCGACTAACGTTGAAGTTACTCATATCGCCAACGTGCGCACCCTCGGGGTTCTTAAGACCGTGCTTCTTGCCATCGGGATTGAAGTGCGCGCCCGCGGTTTCGAAAGTTGGTCCTTCACATTTCGCCATCTCGTGAAAATGAATAGCGTGCTCACCCGGCGGCAGGTTCTTCAAGTTGAGCTTTATTCGAACGCCTTCGTTTCCAGTCGCTGTCAGGACTGCGTTTCCTACCGACTCGCCTTTGCCATTCTTCAACTCAACCGTCACTGAATCTTGTGGGGGCTTATTTTTCTGTTCCTGATGTCCCGCCACGTACGACATAACACCGCCGACGACGACTGCCAGGACTAACCAAAGAATTCGCGCCTTATTCATAGCTTCCCCCTTGTGTCCACCCCTGTTTGCTTAAACGGAAAACGGACATTTTCAAATCTACGTAATAGAAGTAATGCCAACAACGCGGTTACGACCAGTACCCACAATAACGGACGAATACCGCCGAACAATCGTTGCCCCCAACCTTTGGATTGAGCTGCAGCCGCTGTTTGCGCGGCCGTGGCGGCGGTTCCTTCGAGGCTCATCTTCGACTGTTGGAGAATCGATCTGAGACCTTCGATCGATTTCTTTTCGATGACGCCGCGCTTGAGCTTGCTGAATGGACCAACAAGACTGTCAGTTCGCGAACGGGTCTCGTAAACGAGATAAGGAGTCGCGCCCGGCACGTTCACGAATCCAGCCAGCGCCAGTGACGACGTGAAGTAATGGTTGGCGTAAATCTGATTCGACGCAACCAGCACTTGTGGGCCACTCTCGCGTTCGTGTCTGTAGGCCCTGACGTGATTAATGATGATCACCGGCTTTAGTCCAAACTTGATCTTGGACCAGACGATCGCGTTTTCGACGACGCGCATACCCGATTGCGCATCGCGCATGAGCTCGTTTAGGTATCCGGACGCTGAACCGAGTGCCTGCTGTTCGTCGGCGAGTCGAACACCCTGGCGTTTGTCGTTGTATTCGATGAGTGCTGCGGGGCCGCGTGCCTGGTAGTCGCGCACGTACTCGACCAGCATCGTCTTGAGAAGTTGTGTGGCCTGGGCCTGGTAATCAGGCGCCTGCCAGTTTACGTCGCGACGAAAGCGCTCGATCATTTGGGCCGAAAGTTTGATTTGGCAGTCTCCGGCGACGCACTGTTTCAGATCTTCGATCTCGGCCGGATCGATCGTCAGTTGTTGCAGATCCGCGACAGCCGGGGCGCTTCCGAAACGGCCCGCTTCGAGCACTGTCTGATTGTTCTGGCGGGTCATGCCGTCGAGATACGAGCGCAGAAACTGTTCGGGAGTCGTGCGCAGGGTCACGAGACCGCACATCGCGAGTTCGCGTTTGTCGGTTATCGGCGTTAGTTTTACGATTGTTTCGCCCTGTTCGAGGGCGGCGAAGTCGGCGGCTTGGAAGGCGGCTTTTTCGTTGAGTATCCTTTGAAAATCCGCGGCCGACGATTGAGCCAGTGCTGTGTTTCCCGCACTTGCGAGGCAAACCAGCGCACCGACGACAAAGACTACCGGTAGAGAGTTAACGCGGGTTAGCATGGTCTTTCCTAAATCACGCCTGATGAAAAAATGCAGGCGGCCAGAGTGTCTTCGTATCCTGCATTTAGATGCCGCCGATGAATACTTTCGCTACGCAAAATTGCGCGTTACCAAATGACCGCATGATCCGTGCCACGGAGTGCGGAATATGCGGCATGTATTCATAGTAAATAGCTAATGGAGGGAACTCATATGGAAAGTACTAGTCAGATCTCTGAGATGGATGCACTGAAAGCAAAACTTCGTGCTACGTGGATTTCGGGGGATTTTGGGCAGATTGCGAAGTTTTATGAGGATGAAGCAGAGGCGTTTGTTAGGCGCCTGGGTTTGAAACCGGGCTCGAAAGTGCTCGACGTGGCGTGCGGCACAGGAAATTTGGCCTTGCCCGCGGCGCGACTCGGTGCGGACGTGACCGGCGTCGATATCGCACCGAATCTGGTCGAACAGGCGCGGGCGAATGCTGCGCGCGAGGGTTTGAAGGCGCAGTTTGACGAGGGTGATGCGGAGGCTTTGTCGTACGGAGATGCCAGTTTCGACGCGGTGATAACGATGTTTGGTGTCATGTTCGCTCCGCGTCCGGAATTAGTAGCGTCAGAACTCCTGCGCGTCACAAAGTCGGGCGGTTTGATTGCGATGGCAAACTGGACGCCCACCGGATTTATCGGTCAGATGTTCAAGGCTGTCGGCGCGGTACTTCCGCCGCCGCCGGGCATGGCATCGCCGGTTCTTTGGGGCCTGGATGAAAAGGTTCGCGAACGATTGGGCGACGGAGTTTCGAAGATCGAGACGACGCCGCGCATTTTGACGTTCGCTTTTCCGTTCTCGCCCGCGGAAGTTGTGGAGCATTTTCGGGTTTATTATGGTCCGACGAACAAAGCGTTCGGCGCGCTCGACGAAGCAAAGCAAGCCGCGCTGCGAAAAGACCTGGAAGACCTGTGGACGAAGAACAATACGGCGACCGACGGGACAACCTCAGTCGAGGCTGAATACCTCGAAGTAGTTGCAACCCGCGCCTGATGGTTCGTGGTTACGAAGTAGTTGCAACCCGCGCCTGATTGTCTTGGCGCGGAAGAGTTAATGTAGTTTCCGGTTTGTAAGAACGCCGAAGGCGTTGGCTAGTGCGAGCCCAGGGTTGCTTCAACCCTGGGTCACAGCCAAACCACACAAGAAACACTGAAAGTGTTCGATGCGAGTGAAACTCCTTCAGAGTTTGAGCGTTCCTGCATTTCCAACCCAGGGTTGAAGCAACCCTGGGCTGTCATTAGCCAACGCCTTCGGCGTATAGGGTGAAAGTGCGGTTAGTGGGAATATGACACGAAAATTCGTAGCTTCATTTCTCGCGCTCATACTTTTCTCCCTAACCACTCTGTCTTTCCAACAAGCAACGCCGCCGGGGCAGCCGGCTACGGGTCCCGGCGGCAAGCAATACGCACATACCAAAGTTAAGAAGAACCGGTACGGCAAGGGCAACCAGGAGTACTGGATCTTCGAACCCGACACTCCAAAACCAGCTTCGGCGCCGCTGATCGTCTTGATCCACGGCTGGGGCGGCATGAACCCGCTCTACTACGGCGCCTGGTTGGACCATCTCGTCAAACGCGGAAACATCGTCGTCTATCCCCGTTACCAGGCAACATTACTGACGCCGCTCAACGAGTTCCTGCCAAGCACACTCGGCGCAATCAAGGACGCGATTACGCGCCTGCAAAAAGAACCCGGCCACGTGAAGCCTGACTTGAACAAGTTTGCCATCGTCGGGCATTCAGTCGGCGGTTTGATGGCGGCGAATGTGGCCGCGCTGGCGAGTGAATCGAATCTTCCGAAAGTGCGCGCGGTGATGTCGGTCGAACCGGGAATCACCGAAGCGCCGATAAACATCCCGCTCGCCGATCTCAAGAAGATTCCCGCTGACACACTGTTACTCGCAGTCGCCGGCGATCAGGACACGCTCGTGCGCGACATCGACGCGAAACGTATCTACTACGAATCGACGCAAGTGTCCGCAGCGAACAAAGATTTCATCATGATGGTGACGGACTCGCACGGCACGCCTGCGTTACAAGCGAGCCATCGTGCGCCAACGGCAATGGATCGCGATTACGACAACGGCGAAACCATCAGCGGCGCTCCGAGTCCTAACCGCATCGGCAATTCATCATCGCGACAAAACGGCCCCGCAAGGCTGGAGTCGATGATGGTCAACGCCCTCGACTTTTACGGCACGTGGAAACTTTTCGACGCCCTTTGCGACGCCGCTTTTTACGGAAAGAATCGCGAGTATGCGTTGGGAAACACGAAGGAACAGCGGTTCATGGGCGTGTGGAGCGACGGTGTTGCGGTGAGAGAGTTGAAGGTCACGGACACTCCCTGACTTGTGCGCCGTGGTTATTTGTGAAGATATAGCCGCAGATTTGTGTCAATTCACCGCTATACAGAATCCCACCCTTTCTTGATCTGAATCCCCTCAAAAATCTGCGTCGGTAGGAAGGTTTCTATGAAATACACATTAGGGATCCTGGTGGTCTCACTGCTCCTATGCTTTTCAGTTCGCGCGCAAGAGCCTACGGGTGAAACGGTGGGTGCTGAGATTAAGAAGCCGGAGGCGGCTAAACCGAAACCCGATCCCGATCGCGATCCATTCAATCTTTACGTCTTTCCCACGCACCGCGAACGATTCGATCGTTACGTCAAGGACACTGTTGGACCATTGCGACTGACGCGTACGGCCGTCGCCGCGGGTCTGGACCAGTGGCGCGACACGCCGGAAGAGTGGGGGCAGGGAATGAAGGGCTACGGCAAACGCTTCGCCTCGAGCTTCGGCCGCAATGCGGTCCAGCAGTCAGTGACGTACGGTCTCGACGAAGCGTTTGGTCTCGACAGTGGATTTCAGAGAAGCGGGCGTGAAGGAGTATTTCCACGCGTGAAGCACGCGTTTGTAGAGACATTCACGTCGCGTACGAAGAGCGGCAAGCGTGTGTTGTCCGCGCCGCGACTGGCGGGTGTCTACACTGGCGCGGTCGTCGCAACCGAGACGTGGTATCCCGAGCGGTACAGTTACAAGGACGGTCTGCGAATGGGAACCGGCACGTTGATCACGAACTTCGGAATCAATCTCGTGCGCGAGTTTTTTATCAACTGGTAACGAAACGGAAACGCATTGAAATTTTGTCGAGTGTTCTGTCACTATCCGTGACATGAGAATCGTCGTCTGTGTTCTGTTGGTCCTTGTCGCCGGCGTCTCCACATCAATCTCCCAGCAGCCGGTCGCACCGAATCCACACTTCGAGGTTGGTGAAGATCGGCTTGTCAGCAGCGGGCCCGATCTTCCACTCGTCGAACCTTACCTCGCGGTCAATCCCAAAGATCCGAACAACATGCTCGCCGCCGCGATGGTGGTGACGAAACCCGATCTCAGTGGCTTGGATTGCGCCGCGTTTGTGACTTTCGACGGCGGGCGAACGTGGACGCGACATGATTTTGGTCTGCGCAACGCAGGCGACCCGTGGGTGGCGTACCTGCCCGATGGAACTGCGGTGCTGTCGATTCTGGCGATCACTGAGCGCGACGAATCGCCTTTACTCGTCTTTCGTTCCACTGACGGTGGCCGCACCTGGCCCAACAAACCAGTTTCGCTCGGCAACAGTCACGATCATCCGACACTGTTGGTGGACCGATCGAGTAAGCAGTTCGCCGGGAGTCTTTACGCGGTGACGGGCCGTTCCTGGAAGAACTCAGCGGGTAAGAGCAGGAGCGCGATATACGTCGCGCGCTCGAATGACGGTGGCTTAACGTTTGGCGATCCGGTCCATGTAATTGCGAGCAACCTGTCATACGAAGCCCACAATCCCGCGATTCTCACTGACGGCACTTTGCTGGTTCCGTTTGCGGATCACCGGCGGCCCGGCGATCGTCGTCGTCTCGAACGACAACGCGACTGGATGATCGTGTCGACAGACGGAGGCAAGAGTTTTTCCGAACCGCTGCTTATTTCGGAATCGTGTAACGGCGCCGGTGGATGGTCGTCTGTTGCGACAGGAAAAGATGAACGCATTTACCATCTTTGCTCAGCTAATCAATTCGCGGGAATTCAAATTCGCTACTCGAATAATCGTGGCGAAAGATGGTCGGATGCGGTTCGCGTGAATCAGCTGGGCAATTATGAACCTTACACGCGAACACCGGCGATGAGCGTTAACAAAGATGGTGTCGTTGGCGTTGCGTGGTACGACGGACGGAACGATCCGAGTACGATCAAAGGCACGTTTCGCTGTCAGGACATTTACTTCACGGCTTCGGTGGATGGTGGTGAAACATTCCTGCCCGACGTGAAGATCTCGAGCCGGCGTACTTGTCCAGCCAGTCCGAATAATCTTCCGACCTCGCTTAGATTTCCTGGCGGTGGTGAGTACATCGGGATGGTTGCGACGCCTGATGGCGCGTTTCAGATTCTGTGGGCGGACAATCGAACCGGAACTTATCAGTTGAGGATGGTTACAGTGAAAGTGAAGGCCGGGGTGTAGCGCATGGCATCTCACGAATATTTTGTGAAATGCCATGCGGTTGTGTGGTTAATCAACCGCCAAGAGCGGCTGAGATTTGTTTGAGTAGTGCGATCTCAACGGCCACGTCGGCGCCATCCTGCTGCGCGACCGTGAGCCAGTTCACTGACGTGTCGATGAACGCCACCGCTGCAAGCGGATTGTTGGCGCGAATCATCGCCAGTGCACCGTCCTGACTGTTGGCGTTCGTTCCGGTCAGCGCACGCTTCGCGCGCGTGAGCGACGTGCGGATGCTTGCGTTCGTCGTGTTGGCGATTTTCGTATCGATCATTGCGATCAATTCGAGCACCGCCTGTTCCGGCGTGAGCACGCGCACCGAGGTGCTTTCCACGTCTTCACCGGTATCGTCATCCTTCACCTTCAACTCAACCGCATACGTGCCCGGCGTGCTGAACGTGTGGCTTTGCGCCAGATTTCCTGCCCCATCACCAAACGCTTCGTCGAAAGTGGCGAACGCAGTATTTGATTCGGTGGTCCCATCACCCCACGACACAACGGCCGTCTGGCGATCCAAAACTCCGGGATCGCTGAAGTTTGCTGCCATCGTTACCGGCAGACCTGTCAACACAAACGGCACGGTGGAATTCACCACGCCACCGCCAGTGTCCGTCAACCGGAACTCCGAAAGCTGCGGCGCAACGTTACGAACAGTCACGGCTGCAAAACCTGTGCCCGGCGCACCACCCATTGCGTGTCGCGCCTCGATCGGGATCTGCAGGTTCGTTGGACCATCCACCTGCGCCGCGTTGAAGTTCGCAGAAGTTCCCTGCGTTTCAAACGTGCCGTCGCGATTGAGGTCCCAGAACAAGTTGACCGCCGCTGAATAATACGCATCGCAGTTGGAACCGAAGAGTATGCGATCGACTTCGCGATCGATGTTGTCGGTACCGCCGTCGTGCATGACGAGTTCGAGATCGGCGTCGAGTTGGACCGACGTAGCGCCGGTAAGCGTCTTCATCTCGTCGATCTCGGCGCCGGGCTGAGTGCGGTCGATTGCCTGGATCGAACAACCTTGCGGTGCGAACCAGTTCCACGAGCGCGCTTTGTCCGAGTGAAACGGCAGGAAGAACGTTTCATAAGCGAAAAGCTCGTCGTAATCGTCGAGGTTCCGATCGTCGTAACTCGCAGTCACGTAGAGCGGTTTGAAATTTTTCTCATGCCAGAGCTGGATGAAGGCTTTCGTGATCGGCTGTTGACCGGTTCCGGTCAGATCGATCGCCGAGCCTTCGTCGACGACGAACGGACCATTCAGTTTCGCAGACGGCAGCAGCGTCGGGCTGCCGGCGCGAACCATGTCGACGTGACGAAATTCAGCCGCCTTCATCGTTCCGCCTGGTCCATCGTTGTCGTGCTCGGTGGCGTACAGGATCACTTCGCCACTCGGAGAGACGTAAAAAGTTGACGCCGCTGCAAGGCTCGCCAGCTTGTCGCCGCCGCTCGAAGGACGCGGTGTGATCCGCTTGCTGTTGACGACGGTGGTCCAGGTGATGTCCTCGCCGGGTTCGCAATTCGGCGTTTGGCACGCGATCTCGTAAAGATCGATACGCTCGCGGTCTTCAAACCACGGACCGATCTCGACGTGTCCGCGCGCGCCGGCCAGAAAGAGACGTCCGTTGATGTCGCCTTCACGCAGGAAGTTGAGCGTCTGGTGCGCGTCCTCGGTGTCCGGCGCCAGCGGTGAACGGACCTGTTCCCAGGTCAGATTCGGCGCTGAAAGGTCGGTGCCGAGTGAACGGTAAAAGAACCACGTATTGTTGGAACTGCCGCCGGTGATGACCATCAGATATTTGCCGTTGGGCAGTGGTGTGATAGCGACGACGCCCGCTTTGCTGAGCGTTTGGCCGGCAGAGTTCTTCGGAACGAACTGGCTCTTGAAAACCGGTTCTTCGGGATTGCTGAAGTCGTAAAACTGAATCAGCGTTGGTTCGGTGGCGCGTTCGTAGTTGAAGCAGAGTTTGCACGATGCGGACTCAGGATCTCCACCGTCCAGTGCACATTGGACGCAGGCAGAATGAGGACCAAACTGCCTGGGTTCCTCGAGTGCGACTGCCAGAATGTTTCCGACTAACTGCATACCGCCGGGATGTTGGTACACGCGCGGCGGCAGATTGTTTGGACCATTGCCCAGGACGAGGCCCGGACGTTTCGCCGGATCGGGATCGTTCGGATTGCCACCGGTGACGGTGAAAAAAATGGTTGCGCGATCGAGCGATCCGTTTGGTTTAGTGTTGTCAACGTGAGTGAGGCGAGCGAGGCGATTGCTGCGCAGGCGTTCACCATTTTTGTCGCGTGAATCGAGACGGAAGACGATCAAGTTACCGTTGCGAGTTTCGCCGGGTGAATCGTCGCATCCGATCTCGCCCGGCGGGTTTGGCGTGTTGCCGCTGCGCGTGACGAGAAAGAACGGCGTTCCGTCGGGACCGTTGACGCGAGCCATGCCTTGATAGTGTCTGCATGCGCTCGGGTTGGGTGTTGTGGTGATGTCGAGGCCGAGTGGATCGGCGTACTGAGTGAGATTAAAGACCTGCTCGGTTACGTTTGGAACGAACCGCATGCCGTCGGGACGGTCGCTGGTTTGGGCGCTGACCTGGGTGGCCGGCGCGAGTATTGAAAAGAATAGTGCGGCTTTTAGAAATCTCCGCATGTTCATGATTGCATCTCCTTCTTTATTGCGGCAGCGTTGAGGCTGCGGATGTATTAATGGTGTGGAGTAGACCCCGGTGTCGGCCGGAGCGTGTGGGATCTACCCCAACAAGCGCGCGATCAATCGATCACGCTTGAAGGAGAAAGTTGATGAACGAGCGCGGGTATTACTGTCGCGCTTCGGAAAATTTTTGTTGTTGATGGCGGATCAGTTGAGTCTGACGTGACACGCGGAGCAGGTCTGGTGGTGCTCCTTCATCAGCAGGCCGATCCAGAACAGTGGGAAGCAGAACAGGAGCATCAATGCGAAGACGACCCAGCCGCCGCTGCTGATGTTGCTGGTTGTGTAAGGTGGACGGTTCGTTCCGCAGTAAGGGCAGCGATATTGTGTGTAAGGTGCGCTCATTTGGCGCGACAGTCTATTTGGTTTTGGTTCGTCGAGCAAGATTTTTGACGATGGAAGAAATACAGTCGCGGGCCTTTTCGGATGAAGAAGCCCGCGCTGAATTTGCGTCATTTAAATAGCGATTCGTCCAGGGATTTTAAAAGACAATCGTCCATCCCGGATTTGACGCCTGTGCTTTCGTGTAGGAGACGCCGTCAACCTTTAACCCCGTCTCGTCGAGGATCGAGATGATGCCGCCTTTGTTTGATAACGCGACCGGCTTCTCCACCTTGACCGCGCGCGCCTCACCGGACTTCAACGACCCGGAGAGTTTCTGCTTGTTCTTCTGAGTGTCTGCCAGCGACCAGCCTTGGAGACTAATGTCGCGGGGCGAGGTGTTGAGCAACGTGACCACTTCAACTTCCGGCGACTTAACAGAGTTGACGAGCGCGCCGACGATGCGGACAAGTCCTTGCGGGTCGGTGGTAGTGGGAAGTGGTTGCGGTTGCGGTTGCGGGATTGGAACGACCGGTGGGATCACGGGCTGCTCGGGTTCGCCGATCTTGTGTCCAGTCTTGTCGTCGGTATGCCAACCCTGTGATTGGAACTTCAGGAAGATTGCCACCCACTGCGATTGCGAAGGGAAGTGGACCATCACGCCGCCGTCCTGCCACACTCCATCATCTTTGACGAAGTTTCCGACGTTACTCTGATTCATATGAATGTCGTGAATGCCGTTGCCGGGCAGGAAACCGAAGTACTTGTCTTTCTTGTTTTTCTCAGGACCCCAGCGCTCGCCAAACGCATAGACAACTGCCTCTTCGTCTGCTACGGCGCGTTGCATGACGCTGTCGATCTTCTCGTTGAGATCGTTGTCGATGCCGGGCACGTTGAACGGCAGCGGCCGCATTTTCGCGCGGTCGAAGAGATTTGCGCGGATGAAGTCGAGAGCGGTTGTGCCTGGCTTGCTCGCGATATTGGTGAAGCCGGGTTTAATCTCTTCTAACAACGCCGTGATTGGGTGGGTGAAACGGTCGTCGATCAGGTATTCGAGTTCAGAAGGCGACAGCGCCGACTGGACGTTGATGGCGATGCGGTAGTCGGTGGTGTCGTCGACTATATAAACCTGGTAGTGCGGGCTCGAACCCGCGCCTGGCCGGACCTCAATGGCCTTGCCTTTCAAAATTCCGTAGTTCTTCAGAGGCATGATTTCTCTCCTGGTTGGATGGCTCAATGTGCCGCAATAGGCGGATACGCGTGAGAAAGCGGCGCGAGCCGGTTAGTTTGTGTGGTCCAACTACTGGACGGTTGAACCGAGGCTTCGATGAACGTCACTTTAAACGCACGACCTCCTAATGTAAATGGCGGGACGGCGTGGTTTCGTTACCGCGGTTGGCGAGTTAATTGAACGGCTGTGTTGGTCAGCCCGCGGCGCGTGCGAGCAGTTTCCAGTACGACGCTGGAAGTAGACGTGCGATGAGGGATATTGCTTTCGCGTCTGAGCCGACGAGCACCCGCGATTGTCTGCGCTCGACGGCGCGCACGATCGTCTCGCCTGCGATTGCGGGAGGCATCGTCAACAACTTCCGGTGCTTGTCGCGACGTCGGGTGATCTCTTCTTCACTTACGCCGGAGGGAACGCGTGCGTTGTCGACGATTGACGTCGCAACGCCGCCGGGATGTACGACGGTCACGCCGATGTTTGTGCCTGCGAGCTCGTGCCGCAGTGCTTCAGAGAATCCGCGAACGGCAAACTTGCTGGCTGAGTAAGCCGTTTGTTCGGGCGGTGCGACGACGCCGTAGATGCTGGAGAGGTTCACAAGGCGCGCGTCGTCGCTCGCTCGCAGCATAGGTAGGAAGGCGCGCGTCATGCGCACGACGCCCCAGAAGTTTATGTCGAAGAGCCACTCGAAGTTTTCTTCAGAGATTTGCTCGAACGTGCCGCCGGCAGCGACGCCGGCGTTGTTGACGAGGATGTCTACCCGTGGGTGTTCTGATGTGATGACATCAGGGAAGTTGGCTATCGCAGTTCGATCCGCGACGTCGATGCGATGTTGCGACACGCGGATGTCGTGTTTGCGCGCGAGGTTCGCGGTCTCAGCCATTCCTGTTTCGTCGATATCGGCAAGTGCGAGGTGACAGCCACGGCGAGCGAGTGACGTGGCGATGGCGCGTCCGATACCGCTTGCTGCGCCTGTGACTACGGCGGTTCGCCCACTGAGGCGCATGCGTTTCAGCCACGGCCGACCGCTCCCGCTTCTACTTGCGCGTGTCTTTCGGATTTAGATTTCGCGTCGTGCGCCACTGGTGCTGCTTTGAACTCCATCGTGCCGTCTTCAACGCGACCGTATCTCATCATCGAAAGATCCTTGACGTAATTCTGATGCAGACGCCATGGCGTCTTCGATCCCTGTCGCGGGAGATTAGGCAGAGCGCGCAGAACGTATCCGGAGTTGAAGTCGATCACTGGTTCTTCTTCGATATCAGGATCGTTTACGCGCGGCGTGCAGGTTGAATAACCGTGACGGTCCATGTGATTCAGGAGTCTGCACACATACTCGGCGGCGAGATCGCATTTCAAGGTCCACGATGCGTTTGTGTACCCGACCGCGAAAGCCACATTGGGTACGTCGCTGAACATCATGCCTTTGTAGACCAGCGTCTTGGGCATGTCGACTGGAGTGCCGTCGACGGCGAGTTGCATGCCGGCGAATAGCTTCAGCACGAGACCAGTCGCAGTCACGATGATATCTGCGTTCAGGTCTTCGCCGGACTTGAGTTTCAGCCCGTCTTCGGTAAACGTCTCGATGTGATCTGTGACGACTGAAACCCGTCCCTCGCGAATTGCTTTGAACAGGTCAGCGTCAGGGACGAGACAGAGTCGTTGGTCCCAAGGGTTGTAAGGCGGAGTGAAATGCTTCGCGTCGTATTTGTTTCCGAGCTCGGTGCGCACGCCTCGCGCAACCATCCACTTGAAGATGTTCGGCCTCTTTCGCGCGAGGTTATAGAAGAACGTTCCCGCCAACACGTTCTTCCATCGCGCCGCTGCGTAAGCTGTGCTGTCCGGCAGGCACTTGCGCAACCAGTTCGCCACCCTGTCTTCCGCCGGACGCGAGACGATATAACTCGGTGAGCGCTGTAGCATCGTGACGTGCGCCGCCTTGTCCGCCATCGCCGGGACCAGCGTGACCGCGGTCGCACCACTGCCGATCACGACCACGCGTTTGCCTGAGTAGTCGAGGTCTTTGGGCCACTTCTGCGGATGCACGATTGTTCCGCGAAAGCGTTCAACCCCCGGCCAGTCGGGCGTGTAACCGCTGTCGTAGTCGTAGTAACCAGTGCAGAGATAGAGGAACTTGCAGGTAAATTGAACCAGCGTGTTGTCAGATCCGCTCTCGACCTCAACCGTCCAACGCGCCTGCTCCGACGACCATTCCGCGCGCCGCACGCGATGGTTATAGCGAATCGCTTTATCTATACCGTAGTCCGCGGCCGTCTCACGGATATAACTCAGGATCGACGGCCCATCAGCCATCGCCTTATTATCGCGCCACGGCCGGAAGCGGTACCCGAGCGTATACATATCGGAGTCGGACCGCACACCGGGATAACGAAACAGATCCCACGTCCCACCCATCCTCTCGCGCCCCTCGAGCACGACAAGACTCTTCTCGGGACACTCTCTCCTGAGATGGCACGCCCCACCCACCCCCGAAAGTCCCGCCCCAACGATGATGACGTCCACGTGATCCACAGTTTCGTACTACAAACACCACTCACTGCGCTTGCTGCGCGCGACCGGACTGGATGAGTCGTTGTCTCGCCGTATTTCCCGGCACGGCGATGTGAGTGGCCGGATCGTACTCCTTACCAACAGCGGGGCTTCCTTGCGGTACCCAGATCTCAACGCGTGTTGAGCTGTAGCCTGAAGGAAGATAGCGCACGTAATACCCGTCAGGATGCAGAGACCAGCGGCCCGATGGTACGTCGCGACTCCCTTCACCCAGCGGCGCCGCCCCGGACAGTACTGCAACGCGTTCCATCTCCGCGAACGAAGCACCCGGCGTCGTCATCATCTGGCGCAGTTGTGCTTCTGCTTGCGCGATTTGGCGCAACGGTTCGGGAACCCCGCCGAGCGCATCCGTTAATGCGTTGCCGGAAAGCACGTCGAGTGCATTGCGATTCAGTGCTGCGAGTTGCCTTGGCGTTAACAGCCTCGAAGCTGTGGCTTTCATCTGCGGCTGAAGATCTTCGAATTTCGCGCGCGCAATAATCGCCCATAACAGCACTTGAATATCGGGTTGTGGGATTTCCGGATGCTGCACCGAGTTACGAACGATCGTCATCACTGCATCCTCCGCAGGTCCCTTCGGCGGCGCATATAAATAACCCTCACCCGCACCCGGTCCGTGAGTGCCGGCCTTCAAGCAATAGCTTTGGGTTTGAAGCAGGTAATAACCAGACTGCAAAACGAAGCCGCCCGAGGGTGTTCTCTGTAGCGTCATCAACGAACGAGTCTCCTCGCGCGGAAGAAAACCGTCCTTATCCGCGGCGCCCCATTTGGCGTCAGGCAAACTCGTAGTGATCGGCGGCTTCCCTCCAAGTAGGTTCGGCATTTTCTTTGTCAATTTGTCGGTGACGCCGCCGAGACGATCGAACTGCGCGAAAGCTGAAGCGGAACAGAGAGCAAGTAAGCCAACAATCGAGACTGACCGCGAGAGGACGCGAACCATCGTGGAATGCATATTGATCTGTTCTCCTGAAACTAAACAATTAGCGTAAACGGGCTGCCAATTCTAATCGTCATCATGTGGTCCCGTTTACGCGGCCTTTGATGAGTCAACTCGCTTTATGCGCTCGTACTCTTTGTGTCTTGCCTTATGTGTATCCCAGAGATCGACGTCCTGCTGAAGTCCGAGCCACATTTCAGGCGACGTACCGAATGCACGCGCAAGCCGATGAGCCATGTCCGTAGTCACCGGCCGACGTTCATGTAGAATCTCGCTAATGGTTCGCCGCGACACTCCGAGCAAACGCGCAAGCTTATCCTGCGTCAATCCAGCGGCTGGCAGAACATCCTCGCGCAGAACCTCGCCAGGATGTGTGGGCCGTCTTTTTCTATTATTAAGCCAAGTGTTCGCCATACTTGGAATCCTTAATGATAATCCTCAAGGTCAACATCGAAAGCGTCTTCACCTTCAAATGTGAATGTGACACGCCAGTTGCCGCTAACGCTAACACTCCAGGTGCCGGAGCGATCGCCTTTCAGCTGGTGCAATCGATAGCCAGGGAGATTCATATCTGCTGCTGTCCGCGCGTGGTTCAGCACGTCCAACTGTCTGCGTAAGCGTGCGGCGAGTTGAGGCGCCACTCCGCGACGTTCGCCAGTTTCAAAGAGCCGCTTCAGTCCCTTGTGCCGAAAGCTCTTGATCACATCCGCATTGTAACGCGCGGAGTTACAAGCAGCAATAAGCCGCCGGAGGGATACCTTGAGTTCCCACCTACATAGCACTCACGTCTGCTAAGCAATACCATCAACGTCAGTTGGTGGATTTTTCAGTTGCGGCCTCTTTGCAGGCTTAAATGAACGATCCACCAACTCGCGTTGGTGGGATTCATAGTTTTGCGCAGACGGGAGTAGGTTGAAATTAATCATCCACTCACTCCCGTGAGTGGTTTTGTGCAAAGCCGCGTTCGTGTTATGAGCGCCTAAACGTCGGAAACGCGCTATGTGAGACGGTTACTTCTCCCCGAGCGCTTCGGCGCGCTGGTATGCGGCCCAAACAGCTTTCGACAACACCGTCCGCAAACTGCCTTTCTCCATCTGATAGATCGCCTCGGCTGACGTACCGCCCGGCGACGTGACCATGTTGCGTAACTCGGCAGGATGCTTGTGCGACTCTCGCGCAAACAAGATCGCTCCCAACATCGTTTGATGGACCAACTCCTGCGCCACATGTCTCGAGAAGCCCATGTGAACGCCCGCATCGATCAGCGCTTCCATGACGAGAAAGATGTACGTCGGTCCAGTCGCACTTAACGCCGTGGCCATGTCGATCTGACGCTCGTTATCGACGCGCACCGTTTTGCCAAGCGCGTCGAGCATCGCGCGAACCTGCTGCTCCTGCTTTTCGTTAACGGCGGCGCTCGGCGTCCACGCAGTTACACCTTCGCCGATCTGCGCCGGTGTGTTCGGCATTGTGCGCACCACCGCCGCGTGCAGAAGCTCGTCAGCAATAGTTTCAATCTTCGCGCCGGCGACGATCGACACGACGAGCTGGTCCTGATGAATCGAGCCTTTCAGTTCCTCGAGCACACGGCGCAAACGTTGCGGCTTCACCGCCAGAACCAGCACCGATCCGGCATCTGGTGCGGCCGAAGAAGCCGGAGCGACCGCAAGCGCAGCCTCTCTGTTTTGCTCGAACATCTGAATGCCATACTTCTGGTTCAACTCTTCGCGACGGGCCGCGCGCGGATGACTCCCGGCGATCTGCTCCGGACTAACGAGTTGCTTTCGCAGTAGTCCGGCAATGATCGCCTCAGCCATCACACCACAGCCGATAAACGCCAGACGGCAGTTGCTGAGTGCATTGGTATTGTCCATTTCAATTGACACTTTCCATTGATGTTTTGGAACGCTTAACGGATCATAACGTGACAAGCTCAACGTCTTCCAAGGAGATCAACGTCATGACCGCTAAGTTGTCCTACCACTACAGAGCGTTACAACTTCTTCCCCTGCTGTGCGTGCTGCTTGTACCGACCATCGCTTCCGGCCAGACCGCAGGAGATTACTGCGAGCCGAACCCGGTCGTGAAAGCCGAACTGAAGAAGGTCTCAAACGTGTACGACGAACCTCTCCCATTCGCGGCGCGGCTGCAAAAGCAGAAGACGATGTTGCAGCAGTTGATAAGTAACTACCCCGACGATTTTCACGTGCAGCGTCGTTATCAGGATAGTCGTCGCGCCGGGTTTTTCGCCGACGTCGAGCCGCTAATTGTCGACTACCGCGCGCAAATGGAGAAGAAGCCAAACGATCCGGTGGCTGTTTACCTGTACGCGCGCCTGCTCATCGGACGACAAACCAAAGAAGCACTCGCACTCGCAGAAAAACTGACGCAGCAATCGCCGGATTTTCCCTGGTCCCATTTGCAGTTAGCGGAGATTTACAACTACCAGAGTTTCCGCGACCTCGCGAAATCTAAAGATCATCTGAAGCAATGGATGGCGAAGTGTCCAAACGAACGGGCCAGCTTCAACTTGATTTCGCGTCTCGGCGACAAGGAGATGATGACCGCCGCTGCGCAAAGGTTGCGCACGATGCTCGCCTCGTCTTCAAACAACGACGACTTCCCCTACTGGGACACCCTTTGGACGCTCGAGTTTAAGTTGAAGCCTGTGCCTGAGCACACGCAGTTGCGCCAACAAATTGCCGACGAGTTGAAAAACATTCGCGCCAGGAACCTCAACACCAAAGAATGGCTCCAGGCGTTGCAGGCAGGATACCGTCAGGTGGGTGACAAGACTGGTCAGCGTTGGGCCGAAGACGAGATCATCCGTCTCTTCCCGAAATCCGATACTGCAAAATGGCTCACTCAATCGCACTACGATCAAGCAAACCCGTATCCAAAAGGCGAAGAGCCCGAAGCGAAGAAACAGGCCTATCACCAGGCGAGGCTACAAGCGACGTCTGAGTGGATTAAGCGATGGCCTACCGATGAAGGTAGCTGGTCCGATCGCATCTACTCGTTGAATGCGCTCAAGAGTTCAACCGGCGCAGAGATGGAAGCGGCTTACAAAGGTTATGCAAACGCTCATGCGGTGGAATTGATGTCCTTTTCAACTCCGCCGCTCGAAGTGACCGTCGCACAGTTTTATCTCGAGCGCGGCTTTCGTTTACAAGAGATTCCTGTGTTGATTGAGAAGGCCATCGCCGACATGGAGAGTCGGGAGAAGAGTCGAGGTGTGTCTGACCTCTCTCCGCCGAGCGATGAAGTTGAAAATAATCTCACTTACACACGCTGGCGCAGTTGGCCCGTTTTGGCGGAGGCGTATGCCAGGATGAAGCAGCCCGCCAAGGCCGGCGCTGTGCTCGCCGAGATGGCCGAGGCTTTAAAGAAGAGAGAGCCTCGCGAAAAGGCCACCGACGGTCAAAAGAGGGCTTACGCATACAACGCAGTCATTTACTGGCAAGCCGTTGCAAAAGTTGCGGAAGCTGAACAGCGCAAACTCGATGCGTTGGCGGCTTATCAAACCGCCGTGAGCGTGCGGCTGAAAGGTTCAACACCATCCGCGGGCGGCAAAGATGAGTTGATGGAAAACACGCAACGGTTGTGGAAGGAGTTGGGCGGGACCGATCAAGGTTGGCGCGCTTATTTGGGACGCGTCGAGTCGAAGAGCAAACCCGAGTCCGCCGAGATTGCCACCTGGAACTCAAAGAACACAGCTTTGCCCGAATTCGATCTGACGGATCTCGACGGTCGAAAATGGTCGAACGCGGACCTCAAAGGAAAAGTAGCTTTTATCAATCTGTGGGCGACGTGGTGTGGCCCGTGTCGCTCGGAACTGCCTTACGTGGAAAAACTCCGCGCGCAACTGAAGGACAGGAAAGACGTCGTCATCCTCACACTCAACGTCGACGAAGAAGTTGGCGCAGTTGAGCCGTTCATGAAAGAGAACAAATACACGTTCCCGGTGTTACTCGGCCAGGCGTATGCCGATACGCAAGGCGTTAACAGCATTCCGCGCAACTGGGTGGTTGCTGTTGATGGGAAGGTGATGTTTGAAGGTATCGGGTTCGGAAGCGACGGCGAGGAATGGATGAAGAAAGCGGCTGAGGTGATCGAGAAGGTCAAAGGCACGAATAGCGTTTGCTTGTATCCGGTTCTCGGCTCACACTCCATTCTTCTATTTTCCTCACGAAGTGCCCAACGACAACGACGGTTACACCGATCCCGAACCGTACACGATTCAGAACAACGTCGCGGTTTTCGGCGTTGTCGATCAAAGTCTCGGCGAGCACGTAGGCGCGCTGAACTTTGGTTGGAAGCACGCGAGTAACACGGAACTCACTACCCGTCTGAGTGCTGAAGATCCTATCGAAGCTCTCCAGCAGCAACTCGACTATTTCGATAGACTCAATAGCAACTTTACCGGCTTGAAGGTCTTGTTGGCCCAGATGACGCCGCAACGCGCACGTGAACTTGCAGCGAAGTTCCCGCAATTCCAGATCGTAGTTTCTGCGGCCGATCAGGAACAGGCTACGAGCAACATAACGATGTCAACCAATTGGCGGTCAGGGCCGCAATCTCCAGGACAATTTCTTGCGGTGCCGGCTCCTTACTTTAACTCCGCTACGCGCACAGAAGCCGTTCATCTTGGGACGATAGCATGCGACTCCTCTCGAACCCAAGTTGCTGGACAAGAGTTCCTGGGCACTGACGGCGAAAGCAGACGCCGGCGATCCGATCACGGACAAGCCTTGATCCTGCGACCGATTTCTGGACGGAGGTTAAGAAGTTGCCGCGATGCCTGCGGTCGAGTTTTGACCGCGATAAATCGACAAAGAGTTACGACAATGTCAGTTACTTAAAGTGGCTGGTGCTATGCACGATGCAAAAGCATCTCGGCGCTGATGCGGCATTAATCCAAACACGGGATCTGTTTGACAAGATCCCTGAACTCTACGAAAAACTCTTGAATCGTGCAACCGGTACCAAGGCGGAAGCCGATACCAGAGACAACGTTCAGCAGACGCTCGATCGGTTGATTTGGAAGGGAGATTTCCTCACGCTGATCCACGTTCCCGGTGCTGCGCTGAAGAGAGTACTCGCACAATCCGAAGCCTTCGAAGCCGCTGAAAACGCAAAACTGGCGCTCTCCGTCGACAAGGGTAGAAAGTTGGAGACGTTGGGGATACGGAAAGTCAAGAATGAGTACTTCATCAACGGATTGCCCGTTCAAGACACTCGACTCTACACATCGCGACTACAGACTACATCGGCGCCGGCGACACCGGTTATCCGGATCTGGTTAAAGCCGCTCGTAACCCACGTAATTACCCGGCCGCCTTTACCGGTGATCTAACAACGATCAGCAGTCTGCGTTTGTAGAAAGTTCTTCAAAGAAGAAGCCGACATGGAGCGACACTGTCTCGCGCCTGTTCAAAGCGCTTCTTATCTCGACACTACAACTCTTCCGCAGATCAGTCCGTATCCGCCTGAGAGCCGTCTTCACAAAATCTTCCACGCTTCCGCTCTCGCCTAGCCCAATGCGCGACCATACTCTCCGTCATTCTCAGACGGATTGGAGCACCGAGTTCAACGTCGAAGTTTTCGAGCGTTCTCTCTAAAGAACTTCAGCATCGGTTTCAAGGATCTTGATAACAATCGCACTGACGACAATCTGGACGAAAAGTTTGCCGGCGTGCCCACTTCCGGTGTGTCGTCGAGGAGAACCGCAACATCACTGTCGGTCTCGACACACGGTATTCCTTCTTTGCTGACAAGCGCGAGTTTTTTATCGCAGGTGGAATCGATTACGACCGCCAGGCGACCGGCGATCCGACGAAAGCGACAGGCATCAGTCTTAACAAGAACAGGATGTTTGCTGATATCGGCGTCGTTTTATCGCGCCGTCCCGGCCGCGAATTTCCGAACGTCTGGTTCGTCTCGTCTGTGCACGGTGAAACACAGTTGGAGCAGCCGTTCTCGGCTTTTAACCTGTCTACGGAAGCAGATGACCAGATACGATCACGCAGCAAACGTGGGCTGTTGTTGTTGGGCCGCTTGGGAGTGCGCTGGGAGAACCGATCGAACTATTTCGAGGTTGGCTGTCAGGCTGGTCGCGAGTTGCGGGCACTGCGTGGATATCTTTTAAACCCGCTTCAAAGATATGACAGTTGAGAAACTGCCATCCGAAGCCGGCCGATCGTCTGGAAGACTTGGTTAACTGGACCACCTTGGAGGTGGCCCATGAGAAACAACCTTAGACTGGTCCAGCGAATTGCCGCAATCGCGCTTTGTGTTTGCCTCATCCAGAGCGTTCATTACAGTCAGACCGCAACCAACGAATCAGCGCAGGAAGTCGTTAGGTTGCGCGCGAAGCTCGAGATCAAAAACCCGCGACATGTAATGTTCAGTCCCGTCAGCAAGTTGCTGGCGGTCCGGCGAGAAGACGGCTCCATTCAGATCATCGATGTCACAGACGGAAGCGAACAAGCTGTCCTGCCATTGTCGGACAAAGATGTGTTCGGCATGCAATGGACCAAAGACGGGCAGCGATTGCTGGTCATCGCTAAAAAGTCCGCCGCGCTTTGGGACGCACGGCGCGGAACCAGGATATCCGCGGCGGTTGAGTATCGGGGTTTCGATTACTGGGAATTGAGCCCGGATGAGAAATCGTTTCTACGCGTGAAAGAGCGGTTTAGCATGTGGGCTGCGCTCATTGAAAAAGATAATGCGCGGGCGCAAGTGTGGGATCTCGAAACTGGTCGAATGAGATTCGAAATCAAGATAAACGGTCTTGAGGGACATGCGCGGTTCAGTCCGGACAGCAAACTGCTCCTTACTACGTCCGCGTCGGACCATCCGAAGCTGTGGGATGCTCAAACTGGCCGCCTGTTCGCCACTCTAAAAGCGCCGGAATACATAGACCTGTGCGGGGGAGCTAGCGCGCAGTTCAGTCCGGACGGAAAATACGTAGTGGTCCAACGTTACCGGTGTGGAAGCAGGGTTTGGGAGAGCGCCACCGGCGTCCTAAAGAGCACGGTTTCGCTAAGCAAGGACCACACCGGCAGTGGACTGTACGGGTTTTCTCCAGATGGAAAAATGTTTGCGACCGTAGAACAACGGCTGAAAGGCTGGAGCCTTGTGACCACAATTGAATTGCGCGACTGCGAAACAGGGGAGTCGAAAGCCACGTTGACAGATCGTAAGTGGGAGGATGCGCCACAGTTTGTTCTGTGGAGCAATGACGGCCGGACTCTCGTCGCAACCAGTGGACGCAAGTACAAGGGCAGGATCTGGGACGCGAGTACGGGCAGATTGAAAGGCACGATTCCGATGGTGCTTACCTACAGCCGAATTCCGTTCGACTGGGGCTTCAAAGATCGCGACGAACTGTCCCTTCACCCAACGCTGCCGATCATCACCGCCGCCAGCAACAAATTCATTCGGCTGTGGAACGCCGACACTGGTGAATTGATGCAGACGTTGGAAAACACCGATGTGAGAAGCGACTGGAGTGCGGATGGGAAGTTGCTTGTCACATTCACGAACGATCGCCCGCGGGTATTTGTTTGGGAGGTCGTTGGACCAGAATCGATTACAAGCTCGCGTTCGGTCCACACTGCTGTCAAGTAAGAGACTATCGATTGAACGGAAACTCGTTTATCCAATGGAAACCTCGATTGGTCAGTAGAAACTTACGCTCTTCAGTTCGGCGCAAGCGTGCAGTCATTTCCGATCCGTTGAGTGCGCCGGAGAGTGTCATGACTTCGGGGCTCACTTGTTGGTAAGTTAGGACCGAGTTCCAATTCGGATCTTCACGCTTGCGCAAACTGATTGTTCGCTTGTCCTGGTCCAACTGTAGACCAAAACGTTCATTTGGATTCGTCGCTGTTTGTACGGCTACCCGATAAGGTGAGTCGAAAACTATGCGCCGCCAGGGCGCAGCAGCCGCTGTCGATTGACCGGCGTTAAATTCCTCAACTTCCCAAACTCCATACAGCGGCGAACGCTGGCCTTGGAAGGTCCGGCGCTGATCGTACGATTGATACAAAGACGTACCAACGACGGCGATCAGGAACAGACTCGACAATACAAGCGCGCCGCGATGCAAAAGCGGGCGGCGAAATAGTGGTTCAATCCTGACTGACTCAGCCGGCCGATTCAAAACGAAGAAGTTGGCCAGTCGACGCGCCTCCGGCAACAGCAGAAAAACGGCCATCGCCAACAGATGCGAAGAATAAAGTTTTACGGGAACGTCGTAACTGAAGTTAAGTGCGACGACGTTGCCTAAAACGCCCATCGACATCAGCGCGCCAAGTGTTGTCGTCTTACGCGGGAACAACAGAATGCCGGCAACCATCTCCGCAGCACCGACAAACATCGTGTAAGGTTCGGAAGCACCCATGAACGTCCACAGCAACCCCATCGGTGAGGAGTCGCCATAGGTTTGCATCAATCGATCCAGGCTCGGCGGTGGAAACTGACTGCTGATCACCTTGAACGCGCCGTAACCAATCATGGTCGCGCCCAAGGAGAAACGCACGTAAACGTTCAGCCACTTATATAACGTTGGATAACTAAGTCGCTTGCGATCGAGAATGGTCCAAATAACGGCGGCGACCAACGCTATGAGCAGCAGACATGCCACCAAGAGGTAATCGAAAGTTCGATCTCCACTACCGTTGAACACGGAAGCGACCTCTCGATCGAAAGCAGCTCGCGCGAGACGCGGCACGAGCCAGTTCCAAAAGGAGTTATAAAATTCCGCGACCTTGTCGACGTAGGGGAATGCGTTCAACGGAAAGGGCAGGTTGAAAAGCAAGAGGTACACGAAGGCAAATCGAAATGCGGTGCGAGTGAACGGATGCCAACGCTGCTGGGGAGTTTCAGTTGTAAGAGGTTCGGACATCGGTTGTACCTCCGTGAGATGGGTTAAGACGATCAACGAGGTAAGTCTTGCTAGTTGGACGATGAACCGGGACAGCCCGGACGGATTCCAGTTTTTACGGCTGGAAGCACGTGGTCACGCAGGATTGTCGACCCAAGTGTACCGCCAGTTGTGAAATCGTTATATCGACCCGCGAAGATCGTTACCACCATGTCGAGTCCGGGAAGAACAAAGATGCGCTGCTGCCCGTTGCCAACTGCTGTGCGCGCTTCGATCAAACCGGCCGCTGACGGGTAACACGAATACCACCAAAAGTACGCATAACCGAATTCACCACCGGCATCGGCGCCAGTCCGCGGTCGAAAGCGAAAGTGGCGACGCGTGGAAAGCTCGATCCAGCTTGCTGGAATAACTTGCTTTCCATTCCATTTGCCGCCATGCAGGTATAACGACCCGAACTTGGCGAGATCTCGCGCGCGCAATCGCAAGCCTGATGCAGCAGCCGGCATACCGGCGAGATCGCCAAGCCACTCGACGTCGGTGATGCCAAGCGGCTCGAACAGCTTCGTTCGCGCGTAATCCTGTAGCGAAGTTTTAGTTGCGCGAACGAGTACCGCCGCCATTACTTGAGTAAGGCCACCGTTGTAATTGAAATCGCGACCTGGATCAACGGCAAAGGAACGCGACAGTGCATAACGCAGCGGTTGCGGGTCGCGCGTCATGCGGATCTCATCATTGCGGGGATCGTTGTATGGAACGTTTTCGTTCCAGTCGAACCCGGACGTCATCGACAACACGTGCGCCAGCGTAACGCGTCTTCGGTCTGGCGTGTTGAGTTCCGGGTATTCGGGAAACCACTCGACGAGCGGTTGGTCCAACGACGGAATCTTACCTTCACCATGTGCAATTCCGACGAGGGCGCTCACGACGCTCTTCGTCACTGACCGTAAGTCGTGCTTCGTTTCCGGCTTCATAGATACTTTGCCGAGCGGCAATCCCCATCGTTCATCGAAACCGTCGAAGTACTCTTCGTAGATCAGCCGGCCACGGCGCTCGATCAGAATCGCGTGCACCCCAAGTTCCGGCCACGAACGAATGGACTTCGTGAGGTTCGCAAGTTGGTGTGAATCGACGTCGACGGAATCGGCTGCGGCTGTCTTCCAACCGTCATCGCGCGCGACGGGCACTTGATAGCGTGATTGCGGAAGAGCGTTCGAAGCACTTAGAAGAACGAAGAGAAAGAAGAAGGTGAAGGTTCTTTTCATTTAGCATTCCTCCAGACTGGTCGATGTATTGACCCAAACATCTCAACTGTAATCGGCTTACCGATTCACTAAATGGAGCATAAACGGAGGCTTCGCAGTTATGATATTAAAGCCCTCAATTAGCCGCTGCTGATATATACTTCCGAGTGGTCTATCCCAGAGAGTTAGTGATTCAAACGTACGCTTCTAGTAGACCGTCTTCTTTAAGATTGGATGTCATGCAAAAACGAAAATGGCTACCCTCATCGATTTACTCATAAGGGGATACTTCCCTCGCGAGTTGCCGCCAACCTTCAAAACCGAATCGTTTGCTCATCATGCTATTGCTGTCGCTGGAGCTTGGGATCAACGAGCAAAAGATGACTGGACCAAATGCGTTTCACACAATTTAGCTCGCGCGGGAGGAATGCGTCGGGCGTTAAGGATTCCTAACCCCATCTCCTCTTTTCAATTGGCCCATGTGATTGCGAGTAACTGGAGAGCAATCCACCGTCATACTTGGAACGTGCGGTTGTCTGCAAGCCGACCGCACATTAAGCCAAGCACGGGTCGTGCAGTTGTTGCGCGTTACCTGCTTAATCCCGCGCCTACGTACACTGCGTCGTAGAGGCTGTCGCTACCTTCTCAAAGCTGACATCGGCCAATTCTATTCATTGATCTATACCCACGCGTTCCTTGGGCGTTACACACACTAAAGCAGCCTGCAAGGCAAATCTTCGACTACCACTCCGGCGTCGAGTTCCGCTCTTTGGCGATGAGCTGGACGCAGCACTTCGCCGCATGAACGATGGTCAAACCGTTGGCATACCAATTGGACCAGATACGTCACTTGTGATCGCCGAAATTCTGCTAGCCGTCTCTGATCGATGAGTTTTCCATTGGTGTCACAGCATCCCGATTTAGTTCGAGGTTTTCGACATGTTGATGATTACGAGTTATCTTTTGTCAACCTAAGTGATGCTGAAAAAATTCTTACGGCACTTCAAGGAGTTCTAGCTGAGTACGAGTTATTTCTGAATCCTCTGAAAACTCAATTATGTGAGTTGCCTATCGCACTTGAAGATAATTGGAGTATCGATCTCAGAACGTTCGAGATCAGGCATTCGAGTGCGATTGCTCAGCGCAACGACATAACGGCACTGGTTAGTAAAGCATTGGAAATCGCTTCGGAACAGCCAAAGATTCTGTGCTTCGGTATGCTGTTGCGCGAGTGAGCAACTTAAACGTTGTACACGGGGCTTGGCGTACGTTTCAAAACTGCGTCTTAGCGGCTTCGACCGCAGATCCGTCTACATTAGCAGCAGCTCTAGGAACAATGCATGAAGTTGCGACAAAGGGAGGTCATGTAGTTGCAAGATTGCCACTAGGAGAGGTGTTCGAAAGTCTGATTTCGACACATGCACCACGCGGTCAAGGTAGCGAGGTCGCTTGGGCTTTATGGGGAGCACTAGCTTGGAACGTTTCGCTGAGCGGAGATGCCGCAAATCTCGTGAGCGAGATGGAAGACGACGTCGTCGCTCTACTTCCCCTTCATGCTGACGCTGAAGGGCTTTTTCCTCCGGGTTCACTGGACACGACCAAGTGGGCAAGCTTAATTGCACAGCCCGACGTCCTTCAAAGCGAGCATTGGCTTCTTGCGTATGAGGCAAACCAACAGCGATGGTTAGCATGTGCATCCGTTGCCGCTGATCCAATCTTTTCATTGATGTCAGCAGCAGAGTAGCTTCTATGACCTGGCAGAAGCCACCGCAATTTCCGGCAGGCGGACGAGGAATACCCGGTCGTAGCTTGGCGCCTTATTACGCTTGAATTAACAACACCATTTGCGTAGTGTGCTAGTTCCGAAGCGCTCCAAAGAATTTCTATCGAGAACTTGCTTATGGTGCAGACTTTAATCTGTCTCTCTCTCCAAAAGTATGAACAATGCCTAAAGACTCCTCCAGTGCACCTCAGTTTGTGAAATATTTCGGGCCAGTGCTCGAAGCACTAATCAACTTGGTGGTTCGGGACGACCTGATCATTGTCAATAGATTATTGCCCAGCGGCTCAAGCTGTCCGAATTGGAACAGTCAGACCAACTTCCTAGCAAAGCACAACCGCGATTCGACAATCAGGTGCATTGGGCCAGATTCTATTTGTCAAAGGCCGGCTTCATTGATTCATCGAAGCGAGGCGTCTGGGCATTGACCGAGAGAGGTCGTGCTGCGATTCCACTCAGCACTTCAGATGCTGCAGCATTTTCCGCGAGATTCGGACAAGGTTCGCAAAGTCGAAAGGCAGCAAAGCGGAACATGCACAAGTCGAGGCTGTTGAGGAGTTGACTCTCCCGCCGACTGACGGAAGCTCAATAGAGCAGAATTATCGTGATGAAGTCGCCGAGAAGTTGCAGGCACTGTCGCCGGGAGGGTTCGAACGTTTCTGCCAACGTCTTTTACGCGAATCAGGTTTCCAAGAGGTATCAGTCACTGGCCGTTCGGGTGATGGCGGAATCGACGGCAGCGGTATCCTTCAAGTCAACGCTCTTGTGAGTTTTAAGGTGCTTGTCCAGTGTAAGCGCTATGTGGGAAGTGTCGCCGTAGCCCAGGTTCGCGACTTCCGTGGGGCAATGATGGGACGTGCCGACAAAGGAATTATTCTTACGACTGGATCGTTTACATCAGAGGCACGCAAAGAGGCCGTAGATGGCGTACCACCTATCGAACTCGTCGATGGAGATAAACTCATTGGCATGCTTGAGCAATTGGAACTGGGCCTGAAGCCAAGGACAACTTATGAAGTCGATACAACTTTTTTCGACAGCTTCATTTGAAGCAGTGACATGAACAAGTATTACGAAATACTTGGTATTGACTCCGACGCTTCGCTCAAGGAGATCAAAGACGCGTACCGCGACCTCATTAAGGTTTGGCATCCGGATAGGTTTTCGCATGATCCGAAACTACGCGCAAAGGCAAGCGGAAAGCTGAAAAGTATTAACGAAGCGTATGAAAAAATTCTCTCTGAGCTTGATAACGACAATGAAACGACAGATGCGCAATCGCCACGCTGGACCACCACTGATTTAGTTGATCCGTCCATTTTCAAATCAACTCCAACGAGAGAACCTCTACTCCCGCGAAAGTTATGGTACTTGGGACTGATTATTGTTGGACTATCAGTCTTAGCTTTGATTGTAGTAACTCAATATGTTCGTCGTGATGACAATCATCATGTTGCGATTGCTGCATCGTCTCCGGTTCATGAATCGAGTCCATCGCCGACATTAACTCCAACTCCTTCTGATTCACCTAGTCCAAAAGCAGAACCGTCGCGAGACGAGCTTGACGATCTCCTAGACGCGCTCCCGGCTGCTGAGAAGAAACCATCGCCACCTATTGATTTGTCCTCGGGCCTGGTCGAGTCCAGTCCAACACCGACGTCAACACCAACAACGACACCGACACCGCGCGCAGAAATCATCACAGAATCACTAGTGTCTGCGTCCGACTATTTGATCGCTGGCATAACAAAAGCTGAAGACACTAGACGTTATCGCTTTCGCCTTCAACAGAAAGCGCAAGTCAAGGGTGGCTTCTCAGCGCGAGGCAACATTCGCGTGGAAATTGTTGGCGGATACTATTCATCAGGTGGGGCAATTTCAGCCGACACGATTGATTTGATTTTGGAGTCTGGCACCTATGAACTAATCGTAAGTGCGCGTGAGAGTGTGGATTCAATGTGCGACTTACGGCTTACTACGATCAGTAAGAGATGGCAATCCGCAGCTGTCGCAAAGCGTTTCACACGGCTGCTCGCACAGTATCCGCACAGAAACTCTGATTTCCAAGTATGCCGTTCGCTCTAAGCTCTTGATTCTAGTTGGAGGCGGCGATCGGAATCGAACCGATGAATAAAGGTTTTGCAGACCTCTGCCTTACCACTTGGCTACGCCGCCTTGAGAACCGGTGAGGAATGAATAAAGGATGAAGGCGGAAAGATGAAGCGCTCTCTCATCCGTCCGCCTTCATCCGGATTTCGTGGAGCGGGAGACGAGATTTGAACTCGCGACCCTCGCCTTGGCAAGGCGATGCTCTACCACTGAGCTACTCCCGCTTTCTAAGAAAACCGCAGTTTTCAAAGTGGTGGAACGAAATGTACCCCTTTTTTTACCCCTTTGTCCAGAGGCCCTGTCTCCACCATTAGTGGACCTTAATGTGTCCATGTTCTGAGCTGTGGAAATCGGCACGCTGCGATCCATTGAGCGAACTACGTCACGCGTCACCCTTTGTTCGCACGACCATGTAAAACATTTCGCGGCGCGTTCCGATACGGATTCTGAGGTAGTGGGACATACATAGTCGGATTCACGTCCACGTCGAGACCCATGAGCCTCACGTCGCCAACCACGCCTACGATTTCGCGCCATCTGTCATAAGGATTCAGGTTACTGCGCCGCCGCCGCCGTGATCGTTTAAGTTGGTCCTCGCCGAGCAGTTTCTCCAGTTGGTCCATCAACGTGTTCATGCGACGGATGACAGCCTCATATGCTTCGGGTCTCGACATGTCGATTCCGGCTCGCTTTATAGAGTCGTAGGAGAAGTCGCTGTCGCTGTGCCCAAAACTCGGTCAAAGCCTCTGCGGGCTCGTCTCCGGACCTCACTCTTTCAACCAGCGCGCAGGCTGCGGCAATCGACAGAGGAAAGCCCTGCGTCTCAAACGAGTAAAACATTACCCGGTGAGTAATCCACTCAGAGCCGAAAACGTCATCAACGATGACAAGGCCGACGAACTCGACGCGTCGCCTCGGTATTTAAGATATCCGTAGGGGTTCGCGCCCCCGACTGAATACGTGACTCCATAAGTGTCGCGCTTGCCGGTCGTATCGGGCGATTACAAGCTCACCACGACTATGGGTGATCCTGGCAAGCCTCGTAATATAACCGGCAATATTACTTAACGCACTGGTTGGTCAAGCCACCGCCGGTAACGTCGCTTGTGTTGCCGGCAAAGAAGTTGTCGCAGCCAGTAAGGACCGAGCCGCCCGCCAGTGCGATTCCGGCGGTATTGCCCAGGAACTGAGAAGACGAAATATGCGCCTGGCTTGCGCCGGCGTTGATCCCGTTCCCGTTACTAAAGAGGAGGGAGCCAATTACGCGGGTTCCGGAGTTGGCGCCGCCCGTGTTATTGATGCCGTTCTGGAATCGTGAAATGGTCGAATCTCGAACCACGGCGAATCCTCCGGCCGCTAGTTCGACGCCCGTAGTTCCAGCAACCTGGTCACCCACAGCGTCAATATTCACATTGTCCAGAACCGCAGCGACGAAACTGCTCGTCTGCCCTATCCTCACGCCGACCGTGCAATTGGTGATGTTCGTGTCCTTAATGAACACGTTCTTCGGGGCGCTCGAGGTAAGTTCAACACTAATGCCCCTTCCCACAGTGCCGGTACCGGTAAATCCAGATATGACACAATTCTCGACGATTAGCGATTTGCCTGCAATGAATCGGATGCCACTGCCCGCCGTGGTACTGGCGCCGTTGATCGACAGATTCCGCAGCGTAACCACTACCGTGTTGGGTGTTGCCGTCGATGAATCGTTAATGATGACACCGCTGGTGCCGGAGGCGAGAATGGAGCCGAACCCCTGCCCGTTTGTGCCATCGATGGTCAGGTCTTTGGTAATGGTCACTGCGCCAAAGCCGCCGGGATCGAGGGTGCTGATTTCGCCTTTGTCCGCGGTCTTCGAGATGGCGCCTGCGTAGGTTTTGCACGGCGCAGTGCGGCTGCATGGGTTCACGTCGTCGCCGACTCCGGATACCCAGGTTCTGGTTGCCTGGGCCTGAGCCGTAGCAGCGACTGTCAAGGTGAAGATGGCGAGGGCCAGCATATTCAAAGTAAAGCGAAACTTACTCATTGATGTTCTCCTTAGTAGGGGTTGAGCTTTATTGCCAGTAATAGCAGTCTTCTAGATCGTCTTGGATCTAAACGCGAAAAATTTGATCCGGCCCGCTGCTAAGCAATCAGCTCAAACGCGGCCCGCGCGAAATGCGCGGGCCGCTTAGTTCATGAACACGGCAGACTCGTACAGCCAATCGTATTCCGCAGATGGTTGGCCGACTGATCCATGCATTACCGGTTGCCGCCGACAGGGTCTCCATTACTGATGAAGTTCTGCATCGAATTAACGAAATCCGCCAGCTTCGCGCATGCGCCATTCTGATTCCCACTTCAGGAAGTGCTGCTTAGCAGCATCTAGCTTCGAGATCAAGCCATTCCGCTGCGGCGCGGTCAGTTGTTGATTCGCATTGACGCTTGCCCTCAAGTCGTCAAGCGTCTGCACTGCAGTCTTCACAGTCACCGTGAAGCTGCATGATGCGGTATTACCATGGATGTCCGTCGCCACATGAGTCACGGTGGTGGTGCCAATCGGGAAGACCGATCCGCTGGCGAGGCCTGCAGTCCGGATGACTGATTGCACGGCGCAATTGTCTGTAGCTGTCGGTGTCGCGTAGTCGCGATGGCGCCTGACGGACAGGTCGGCTCGACTACTATGTCCGCCGGACAACTAATCGCCGGCGGCGTGTTGTCGATGACTGTCACGACTTGGGTCGCGCTTGTTCGTGTTGCCATGCGCGTCGGTCGCGGAATACGTCAGCGTCGTGTCACCCACCGGGAATAAGTTTCCGGACGGTACGCCGCTGCGAGAAACAGCTCCCACACCCGGACAATTATCGGTGGCCGAACCGGTTCCGAGGGTGCCGTCGAGATCACTGACGGTGACACCGCATGATGCCGCCACCTGATCCTGGGTGTAAAGCGTGACCGCCGCAGGAGGTGTCACCACAGGCGGTGTGTTGTCGATGACAGTCACCGTCTGCGTGTCCTCCGCAAAATTGCCGACTCGGTCCGTAGCCCGGTACGTGACGATTGTGTTCCCACCGGGAAGTTATTGCCGGCCGGAACACCCGTTCGAGTCACTACTGCACCCGCACAATTGTCGCTGGCGGTAGCTGTTCCGAGCGTTGCATCGCTGATAAAGGTGTCGCAGCGTCGTCGCGTTGGGACCTGTATTGACCGTCACGTTTACCGGCGCGTGATCGTCGGCGGTGATGTTCGGGTTCTCGTTAACCGTTACGGTTTGAGTGCCCGACGTGCTGTTTCCCGACGAATCAGTCGCCGTGTAAGTAACGACGGTAGTGCCCGTCGGGAAGACGAAGCTCTCGCACGTTCGATTCGGATCTCCTGGAACTGGGCACGCAACCCTCGGGATACCTGTGCGGCTGATCGTTACTGTAGAACCGCATTCTCCGCTCGTCCTCGCCTGTGGCGACGAACAGTTCCTCATCGAGCAGGACCGAACACTGATCGGTGCTCGTAACGATGTTCGCCGGCGTGGTCAGCGTCGGCGCCGTAGTATCGGTTCCAATTACCGTAATAATTTGCGTGCAAGACGCGCTGCCAACGGCATTCGTCGCGGTCCAGGTGATTGCCGTTTGGCCTGCCGGGAATGGATCGCTGAGCGTCAGGCCATCGCTGCGTTCGCTGGTAACCGTCACGTTTGGACCAGTCGTTGTCGGAGTTCCGATTTCAGCAGCCGTAGCTGTGTAAGTGCATCCATTCGTGGCATTGAACGACTTGTTACTCGGACAGCTGATCGTAGGTAAGTCGTCCGAAGTGACAACAATTGTCTGAACACAGGTTGCCTGACGGCCGAATTGATCCGTCGCGGACCACGTGATGGTAGTTGTCCCAATCGGATATGGATCGGTTACGGGCCGCTCATCAGTTCTCGAGCTGCCAATTACGACATTGCTGCCGGTAGCTGTGGGCGTTCCGACATTGACTGTCGCTTCTGGCTGGCCTGACGGCGCCGCCACTGTCTGGTTCGCCGGACAAGTTATTGTCGGCGAAGGTGAATCAATCACGGTTACGGCGAAAGAACAACTGCCGCCGCCCAACTGAGGATGTCACCGTGACGGTAGTGGTGCCTACCGGGAAGACGGAGCCAGAAGCCGGGCTCGCAGTTACCGTTCCGCAATTACCGTTGGCGACGGGGTCGTCAAAAGTCACGATTGCTGCGGGTTCGTTACTTTGAGTAGTGGTATTTGTGGCAACCGTAAGGCTCGGCGGGCAGTTGAGCACGCACTCCGCCGGAGTTCCGCCGCCACCAATAATCAGCGTATAGACAGCAGTGTTATTCACTTCGTCGAGCTCAGTCGTTTCACTCGCGACGCTGGCTGTGTTCGTTATTGAGTCTCCGGTTGAACCATTCGCCGTGTAAACCAATTCGAAAACCGCGGTCTCTCCGGGATTTAAGAACAGCGGATTTGCGGTTGTGCCGCGCGTACAGACAACCGGATCCGAGCCAGTGCACGAAAAAGCTGGTCCCGATGTCTGGTTTACGGAAACGAAGGAAGCATTGTTAGGCTCAGGGTCAGAGATTTGGACGTTCTCTGCCGGATTCGGACCACGAGTTCGTGACTGCAATGGCGAACGTTACGTTTTGGCCGGATTCGGGAGTTTCTCCAACCAGGGATTTAGAAATCGAAAGATCGGCTGTAGGGGTCTCACCCTGTACCAGGAAAGGTTGGCCCCGCACAATTGAGCCTCTACTCGAAACTACATTCACATGCCATCGGCCGCGGTTATCCACAACGAAGACATCGATCGTTGAAGTTTCGGTGCTGGGCAGCGTGAACGAATCACTTTGAGGATCCGCAATGATTGCCGTGAACGAGCGAGTTATTCCTGACGGGTCTACCCAACCAAAGCGGCGGTTATATGAAGGATTGATGCCGCTGACCTTGGCGCATACGGTATCGCCCAACGCGAAAGTCGTTTTTGGAGTGGTGCAATCAGCGGCGTAGGTAGCCATGCCGACCCCCGAACTTACCGTGAAAACAGGCGGATTGCCGATGATCGACGAATCAGCCGGCGTACGCTTCCAATCGTAGCTTTCCATGTGTCCGCGGTCGGCGGCGTGAACAGGAAAAACTGAGGGTTCTGAGTAATCGTGCCGCCATTGGTACTGTTCAACTGGGAATCTATCCAGTTCATGTAATGGTTATTCGCCACCGATAGATCGACTCCATCAGTTTTCGCACAAACCACTTCACCGAGGTTAAAAGAGCTCATTGGCGTGGCGCAGTCAGCCGCATAGAGAGTGACAGATTCGCCTGCCATCGATGGCAAACGCAGCGTCGATGTCCAGCCCGCGAGCGGGAAAGTCTCTGCGGTTTTTGCGACGCTCGTGTTTTTCTTCCGTTGGACCAAGCCTCCACCGGCGGTTTTGCCACGAGAACTCGAATGAACAGAATCAAATGACACGGCCATAGCCGTGACCGCCATCAAAAGGGCGCACAGAAGAATGAGTGTTTTGAAACGGCGCGAAGTGTCGTAGGTCTTGTTTTTTGTACGAAGATTAGGACCGATCGACTTCATTGTGGGTCTCCTTGAGCGTGAAAAGGCATGACGTCAGGTCAGAATTCGAAAAAGATTTAAAGGCAACGCCCCGATATTGGGGACTTTTCTGGGTCTGTGGCCATCGGTCGGGAGATTGAACTGTTGCAGTCCAATTACCAGTCTCCACTTCTTAGCAAGGGCTTTAAAGATGCTTGAAGCTATCTTTTAGGCGTTGGAATCGTTGTACGCCTTTTCAGGTTAATAAGCGAGCGAGGTCATTTCGGTTGCCGAAATGACGAAGTTGTAAACACCAGACCAATTTTGTAGGCCGCACCTTTTACTCTGTTCTGCGGAGGAAGTCAATTAGAATTTTTCATTCTGTCAGCCAGCTGTTTTTGCCATTCGCTATTGATTGGCCCATGAACTAAGCGAAACCACAAACTGCAATCAGGCTTATCGCCTAGCTTAAGAAATGTGTGGGGATAATGATAGGTTGTTGCCCATGTCAGAAATATACCTATATCTAATGGACCACTAATCACCATGCGAAGATTCCTCGTTACTGGAGGCGCTGGTTTTATCAGGTCAACGTTCGTTCGGATTCTAATTAGACACGTGGCCCTCCGCCCATGTCTTGAATTTCGAGCTGTCCTAAAATTTTCTGAACAATCTGTAGAATTCCGGTCTCGCCGTTCGTCGTTATAGTGAAGGCGGGCAACTAGCCCGGCTAAAGACCATTTTATAGGAGACAACATGCCGCAATATCTAGTTTCTGGTTACCTCCCCGACAACTTTGACCCGTCCACACAGGACGAAGCGACTATCGAGGCGATCCACGCGATCAATCGCGAGATGATCGCTGCTGGTGTCAGGAAGTTCGCCGGCGGCCTGGGCAAGGCAAAGTCACTGCGTTCTTCCCAGCCCAATGGTGAAGTGCTCATCACCGACGGGCCGTACCTGGAGGCCAAGGAGCACGTGGGCGGTTTTTGGATACTGGAATGCGCAGACCTGGACGAGGCGCTGGCGTGGGCGCGCAAGGGCGCTAAAGCGTGCCGTACGTCGATTGAGGTGCGTGAGATTTTCTTCATGCCGGCCCCCGCAGAGGACTGAGCGGTACGGCAGCAGCGATCTGATCCTTAAACAAACGAAGAAATACAAATGAGCGGCGGCGACAGGCCACTGCACGCTGAAGGATCGGCCTTGCGTGAAAAGACCGATTCTCAGGAGGGAAAACTATGCCTGAAAACAAGGTTGGCGCAATCGTAATCAAGAGCTTCGCACTGCTTGTTGTGCTCGGCCTCGCGCAGCACGCGATGGCACAGCAAGCGATGGCGCAGGATGCCAAGACGCCTTATCCGAAGATGGCCCCGATCGACCAATACCTCATGGCGGACCGGGAAGCCGAGATAGCCCTGGCGCGCAGTGCCGCTCCCGATTCCATATCCCGCGACGCGACGATCCTGGTTCTGGGACGGCAGGGCTATGAGACAGCGGTCCAGGGAAAAAACGGTTTCGTCTGCATGGTGGGACGGGCATGGGGAGCAGCATTCGACTGGGCCGAATTCTGGAACCCGAAGGTGAGGGCCGCCCGATTGTATGAACCCCCAGGCTGCACGTTCGATGTTGCCCATCGCTTACCTGCGCGCCAGGATGGTAATGGCCGGTCGTTCCAAAGCGGAGATCGTGTCGGCAGTCAAAGCGGCGTTCGAGAATAAACAACTGCCGGACCTCGAAAGCGGCGCTATGGATTACATGATGTCGAAATCGGCCTATCTGACCGACGAAGGCCAGAACATACCTCATCTAATGTTCTACACTCGCGTCAAGGACGGTAAAGATTGGGGTTCGGGCGCAGCGGGCTCGCCGGTTATGTCCAGTCCCTATTGGTTTTTCGCGCCGGCGGAACAACCCCAAATGAAAGGGCTGCCACCGATTCTTGTGTTCTTAGTCGCGGTCACAAATTGGTCCGACGGAACGCCTGCGGGCCAGCATATGAAATGATACAGGCGCGGTTTGGCGTGTTTGCCTGACGGCGATTAAGATCGGGCGAACATGAGCGATGTCCACAGGACGATCGAGGCGGTGTGGAAGATCGAGTCTACGCGGCTCATCGCTGCGATTGCCCGCGTCACCCGCGATATCGGCATTGCCGAGGAACTTGCCCAGGACGCGCTGGTTGCGGCCCTTGAGCGGTGGCCCGAAGAAGGTATCCCCGAAAATCCCGCTGCGTGGCTGATGACGGCGGCAAAGCGGCGTGCCATCGATAGTCTGCGCCGTGGGCTGATGCTTGTACAAAAGCACGAAGAAATTGTTCGGGAGCTTGAAGTGCAACAGCAGCGGCTCGGAGAGGCGATGGACCAGGCTCTGGATCAGGTCATCGACGATGACGTGCTGCGGCTGATCTTTACCGCATGCCATCCCATACTCCCGGTAGAAGGACGAATCGCGCTTACGTTGCGTTTGATCGGCGGCCTCACTACGGCGGAGATCGCCCGGGCTTTTCTTGTACCTGAGAAAACGATAGGACAGCGGATCTTTCGCGCCAAGAAGACTCTCTCGGAAGCTCATGTGCCCTTTGAGACGCCGCGCGGGGACGAGTTGCGCCGCCGGGTGAAGTCAGTACTTTCCGTGGTCTACCTAACCTTCAATGAGGGGCACACCGCGACCTCAGGAGATGAGTGGATGCGGGCTGCACTCTGCGACGAGGCGTTGCGGCTCGGACGAATGCTGGTGCAATTTCTTCCCGGCGAGTCTGAAGTTCACGCCCTGCTGGCTCTGATGGAACTCAATGCGTCGCGCACAGCGGCTCGCCGTGGAAGCAACGGTGAGGCGGTCTTGCTGCCGGATCAGGATCGCTCTTTGTGGGACGACGAGCAGATTCAGCGAGGAATGTCCGCGCTCGAACACGCGCAAAGACTCGGTGGCGGCGCTGGATACTATGCTTTGCAGGCAGCGATCGCTGCATGTCACATGCGAGCTCGCACAGCCGAAGAGACTGACTGGGAACGGATCGTTCTTCTCTACGACGCTCTGATGCAAACCACGCCATTTCCCATCGTGGCACTGAATCGAGCAGTCGCAGTGAGTATGGCGCAGGGCCCGGCCGCTGGGCTTGATGCACTCGATGCCCTTGATTCCACGCCACGCCCGCCGGGGACACTGCGCTGGCCGGCTATCATCTGCTTCACAGTGTTCGCGGAGACCTGCTGATGAAAATGGGCAACTTCCCTGAGGCGCGTAAGGAAATCCAGCGCGCGATCGCAATGACGAAAAATCTGCGGGAACAGGAATTACTGACGGAAAAGTTGAAGCAGATTGAGAAGGCGGCCTTATCAGAGCGAGCCTCACGCTGACTTAAACACGGATTCATTGACATCCGCGCATAAGTGGCATAATTTGCCTCGCAACTCGGAGGAACCCCAATGAAAGCCCAAAGATTCTGCGTCGCAATCTCGACCTTTGTCCTGGTGTGCCTGACAACCACCGTCACCGCGCAACAGGGCTACAAAAAACCACCAAAAGAGGTGCTCGACATCCTGAACGCGCCCGCAACGCCAGGCGCTTCCGTCAGCCCAACACGCGACAACGTGATCCTAACGACGTCGCTGCGCTATCCACCACTCGCCGATCTGGCGCAGCCGGTGTTGCGCATCGCAGGCCGTCGCATCAACCCTGCCGCAAACTCGCCATTCCGCTTCCAATACTCAGTCGGTTTGACGCTCAAACGCATCGCCGACGGTTCGGAAATCAAGATCGAAACACCACCCGGCGCGAAGATCAGCGGACTCGAATGGAGCGAGAACGGAAAACATTTCGCTTTCCTGAACACGACCGCGAATCGCGTCGAACTCTGGGTCGGCGACACCGCCACCGGAAAGATCCGCAACCTGAAAGGCGTCACCGTCAACTCGACACTCGGCAATCCACTCGGCTGGATGCCTGACAATCGTCATCTCCTGGTCCAACTCGTCCCGGCGAACCGCGGCGCCGCACCTGCAACACCGGCAGTTCCACCCGAGCCAAACACACAGGAAAGTTCCGGCCGCCCTGGACCAGTCAGGACGTACGAAGATCTACTGAAGAGCCCGCACGACGAAAACCTTTACGAATATTACGCAACGTCGCAATTGGCGCTCGTCGACTCCGTCAGCGGTCGCGCCACTCCGTTCGGACAACCCGCGATCTTTTTATCAGTCGACGCGGCGCCCGGCGGTCAGCACGTTCTCGTCACGCGCGTACATCGTCCGTTCTCATATCTGTTTCCCGACTCCGCGTTTCCCGCGAGACGTCGAGGTGTGGGACACGAAAGGCAAACTCGCTTATAAAGTGGCGAGCCTTCCGCTTGCCGATCAGGTGCCGATCAACGGCGTCATCACTGGACCACGTTCGGTGCGCTGGCGGCCCAACGAACCTGCCACCCTCGTTTGGGTCAAGGCGCTGGACGACGGCGATCCGCGAAAGAAGGTGGCCCATCGCGATAGCGTCCTGATGCTCAAAGCGCCGTTCAGCGGTGAAGCAGTCGAGTTGTTCAAAACCGAGCATCGGTTTAGCGGCGGCGGGTTTGGGGACAAAGGCACCTCGTTTATTCTCCGATTTCGATCGCGACAAGCGCTGGCAACGAACGTTCATCTTCTACGTCGACAAGCCGGACGTTGCGCCGAAACTCGTCTCGAGCCGGAATCAACAGGATCGCTACGGCGATCCCGGCACGCCTGTCACGCGTGTTGTCTCGGGCCAACGCGCGATTCTGCAAAACGGTGACTTCATTTACCTCACCGGCAACGGCGCCAGCACGAAGGTGATCGCCCGTTTCTCGATCGGCTCAACTTACAGACACTAAAAACCGATCGCATCTTCCGCAGCGACGCCGACAGCTACGAAGTCAGTCGTAGCTTTGCTAAGCGACGACGGTAAACAGTTTCTGACGCGACGCGAATCGCCAACGGAAGCGCCAAACTACTTCGTGCGCACCGTTCCCGACCCGACGACTGCCACGCACTCAGCAATCGGTCGCCGTCCGCTGACGCAGTTTCCCGATCCGACACCACAGTTGCGCGGAATCAAGAAACAGTTGATTACGTACAAACGCGCAGACGGCGTGCAATGCTCGTTCACGCTTTACCTGCCGCCGGATTACAAACACGGAACACGACTGCCGACTGTCGTTTGGGCCTATCCGCTGGAGTTCACCGATGCCGGCACCGCATCGCAGGTGACCGGTTCGACGCAAAGGGCGACTTCGATCGGCGGTCCTCGCATCTCTTCTTCCTGCTCGAAGGTTACGCCGTGCTGGACGATGCGACGATGCCGGTGGTCGGCAATCCGGAAACTGTCAACAACACCTACGTCGAACAGATCACGATGAGCGCGAAAGCCGCGATCGACAAAGCGACGGAACTCGGCGTCACCGATCCGAATCGCGTCGGCGTCGGTGGTCACAGCTATGGCGCGTTCATGACGGCGAACCTGTTGGCCCATACCGATCTGTTCCGCGCCGGTATCGCGCGCAGCGGTGCTTACAATCGCACCTTGACGCCGTTCGGTTTTCAAAGCGAGCGGCGCACGCTGTGGGAGGCGCCGGAGATGTATCTGAAAGTCTCACCTTTCATGTACGCGGCGAAGATCAACGAGCCGATGCTGATGATCCACGGCGAGGCTGACGACAACACCGGCACGTTCCCGATTCAATCGGAACGCATGTATCAAGCGCTGAAAGGACACGGCGCGACGACGCGGCTGGTGATGCTGCCGCACGAAGCGCACGGCTACGCGGGACGCGAGAGCATCGAACACGTGCTGTACGAAATGATCGGTTGGTTCGACAAGTACGTGAAGAACGCGTCGCCGCGAACGAAGCAGGATCCGAGCACGTCTCAGAAGGTCCAGTAGTTTCGGATCAGCTCGATCTGAGGTGTCGAATCCGGCGGCATGACGACGGTCACGACGTCGTAGCGATACGGTTGATCGTCGAGCTCGAACATACGGCGGTAGGCTCGCGCAGCACGCGCGACCTGCCGCCGTTTGCGTAAGTCGACATTCACTTGCGGCGGCGCGAACCAGTCGGAAGCGCGTGTTTTGACTTCGATGAAGCACAGCGTTTCGCCGTCGTAGGCGATCAGATCGATTTCGTTGTTGATGATAACGCCGCGCAGATTGCGGCCGACGGGAAGTGTGAAGTTGGCGGCGACGAGACGGTAGCCGCGCTGTTCGAGATAGGCGGCTGCGTAAGCTTCGCCGAGTTTGCCGAGTTCGATGCCAGGTGAGGATGACATTCTTTTAGTTAGAACAAGTCAGGAAGGGGGCAACGCCCCCGCTGTTTATTTTATCGTCGCGATCGTAAGCGACTTTCAACCAGTGTTTGACCTCGTCGTCGATGTCGTCGAGTGAACTGATCGGGATCCGGTGAGTGATCCTATCTTTCTTTGCAAACCCTCCGGTGTCGATCAAACGACCTTTCGGTTTCATATCGCCGAGCGCGAAACCCATGTCGATGCGCGTTTGAGTACTCGGTTTGATCTGCGCGAAGACGTGGTTGCGATATAGCGGCACGATCGTCTGGCACGGACAGGCCTTCGCTTCTTTGCCGGTCTTTAGACCAAGCTTCAGCAGCTTTTCGTAAAGTGGACGCAAGCCGGCTTTGCCGCCTGAGAACATCTTGTCGACGTCGCGTTCCGCCTGTTGTAAGTAAGCATCGGGATCGCTCGACTCTTCACCTTTTCCCACGGAGCGTTCGGCGAGCCACCACGCGGTGTTAGTGCCGAGGCCGTATTCTTCCTTCAGCCACACGCGTCGTTCTTTTTCGTCGGCCGGTCCGGACTTCTTGATGTGTTTGAGCCACTCTTCGAGACTGCGGCCGGTCTTCTGCTTGAGTTCGCCAACCCACTTCTGAGTCATGAGTACGCCGGGATGGACGCTATAGATGGATTTCATGACGGGAAAATACTTTATGAGCGTGAGCGTTGGCTTCTTGAAAATTGCTGTATCACAAAAGGCACAAGAAACACAGAAGGCACAAAGAGACTTAATCCTCGCGACTGAAATCCGCGGTGGGCAAAAACTTCGGCGTTCGGCGCGCCTTCGTCGCTTGCTCAAACGCGTAAGCCGCTTTGATCAACGTCGGTTCGCTGTACGCGCCGCCGAAGAACGAGATTCCGACCGGCAAGCCGTGGATGTAGCCGGCGGGAACGGTGATGTGCGGGTATCCGGCAACTGCAGACGCCGACGAATAACCGCCAGTGAAGTGATCGCCGTTCACCCAATCGGTCGGCCATGGTGGTCCACCGGTAGGCGCGACGAGCACGTCGAGGCGATGCTTCTTCATGATGAAATCGATACCCTGCGTCCGCGTGAGCAGATGGTTCTTGCGCAGCGCCTGAAGATACTTGCGATCGGTGAGCGGTCCCTTTGCCTCGGCCTTTTCAAAGATGTCCTGGCCGAAGTAAGGCATCTCGAAGTCCGGTTTCGACTTGTTGAAAGCGATCAACTCTTTCAGCGAACGAATCGGCGTCGTTGCTCCAAGGCTCGCCAGGTAAGCATTCAGATCGGCTTTGAACTCATATAGCAAGACTTCAAACTCTGAATCGTCGAACTGTCCTGTCGTAGGAATGTCGGCGGGACTGATCATCGTCGCCCCCAATTCTCCTATCTGGTTCAGGCGTTGCTGCATCAATTTCTCGACATGTTCGTTGAAGGTGAAATGCTTACGCGCGACGCCGATGCGCATTCCCTTCAATCCATTCTTATCGAGAAAGCGCGTGTAGTCAGTGTACGACTTGCCGCGACTCCCGGCGGTCGTCTTGTCGCGCGGATCTTCGCCGGTCAATGCGCCGAGAATGATCGCGGCGTCGGTAACAGTCCTCGCCATTGGACCAGCCGTGTCCTGACTATGAGAAATCGGAATGATGCCTGAGCGACCGACGAGCCCCACAGTTGGCTTAATGCCGACGAGTGAATTTGCAGAGGAAGGACAGACGATCGATCCGTCTGTTTCAGTGCCGATGGCCGCGGCGCAAAGGTTTGCCGAGGACGCGACACCCGAACCGGAGCTCGATCCGCAGGGATTTCGATCGAGCGCGTACGGATTCTTTGTTTGTCCGCCGCGAGCGCTCCAGCCGCTCGACGATTTCGTCGAACGAAAGTTGGCCCACTCGCTGAGGTTTGTTTTGCCGAGGATCACAGCGCCGGCGTCGCGCAGCTTTTTCGCGACGAATGCGTCCTGAAACGGTTTGGCGCCGAGCAGTGCGAGCGATCCGGCGGTGGTCATCATCCGGTCCTGCGTGTCGATGTTGTCTTTGATCAGGATCGGAACACCGTGCAGCGGCCCGCGCGGACCTCGCTCTTTCCGTTCGCGATCGAGCGCGACGGCGATTGCTTCCGCATCAGGGTTGAGCTCGATGACAGACTTTAGCGCCGGACCTTTTTTATCGATCTCGTTGATGCGATCGGTGTATTTCTCGACGAGCGACTTTGAGGAATACTTTCCAGACTGCATTCCTCGTTGCAGATCCCCAATCGTGAGTTCGTCGAGTTCAAACGCCGGTGGTGGCGTGAATGCCGCTGTCGGTTTGGTGACTGCAACCGCCAGCACCGTGGCAGTTGTTTGTAGAAAGTTCCGGCGTTTCATTGAGGCGCGGTTTAGAGTTTGACCTTGAACGAGTTAAAGAAACGATCGGCGTTGAGCGCGTCTTCCTGTTCCTTCGGATAACCGATAACGATTTGATAAGGCCGGCGGCCCACCATGTAGACGCGCGACTTGAAAGTCCGCTCCGCAGTCTCGCACACAAACTCGAGCGCCTGGTAGCCGTCGATCGTCAGCGGGCGCGTGCTCACGAGTGTCGCCTTGATGCCCTTGACGAAGTTGTCGCGGTTCGCGGCCAGCTCGCTTTGCTTGTTGAAGTTGAAACTCGGATCGTAATCAACCCAGCCGATGAGATAAATGTTTTCCTTATCTTTGACGAGGAACAAGTGAGTTGTGTATGGACCATGTTCGCTTGGTGTCGTCTCGGTTTTATCGGTGGGTATTTCCGGCATCAGGACGGAAAACCGGCCCAGGTCTGACGTAAACCTTACCCAACCCGCGTCGTTCGGATCGGAACCGGTGCGAGGCGCGTTGTTTGCCGGCGGATTTGTTGGACGTCTGGGAGTGTGTTCCTGTGCGACGACAGCGGCACTCAGGCCTAGAGTGAAGAACAGGATGGCGACCAATCGGCTCATGATGAAATCCCTTTCAAAAGTGCTCAAGAACTCACAGGCTTATACCACGGATCGCCTGCAGATGACACGGATTTGAACGCCTTGTAAGCTATCGAAGTTCATGGAAACTAAAAACACACAGGTAGCTATCGTGGGCCGTCCCAACGTGGGCAAATCCACGCTCTTTAATCGACTCGTCGGCGAACGGCGCGCGATCGTGGGCGACCAGCCGGGAATCACGCGCGATCGGATTTACGGGCAGGTGGATTGGTCGGGGAAGAAGTTTTCACTGATCGATACGGGCGGCATCGTACCGGACGACGACGCGGTTATTCCGGCGAATATTCTGAAGCAGGCGGGAGTGGCGATTGACCAGTCGCAGTTGCTCGTGTGGGTGGTCGATGCGCGCGCGGGAATTACGCAGCTCGACGAAGAGCTCGCGGCGCTGCTGCGCTCGACCGGAAAGCCTGTGCTGATCGCGGCAAACAAGACCGACTCGGCAAAGCTCGAGAGCGAGAGCACCGAGTTTTACCGGTTCGGTTTTGACGACGTGTTTCCGATCTCGGCCGAGCAGGGGATTGGAGTTGGCGAACTGCTCGATCGCATTATCGAAACACTCGAGCACGAGACAGTCGAGCATGCGGAGGCGGCGGAGCAGAGAGAACTGCGACTCGCGATCGTTGGACGGCCGAATGTCGGGAAGTCGTCGTTGTTGAATCGGATACTCGGCGAGGATCGCGTGATCGTTTCACCCGTCGCCGGAACGACACGCGACGCGATCGATACGGTTCTCAACACTCCCGAACGAAAGTTCCGAATCGTCGATACGGCGGGCATACGTCGGAAAGGCAAGACCGACGAGATGGCGGAGAAGTTGTCGGTGATCATGGCGCGGAAGAGTCTTGAACGCGCTGATGTGGCGATCGTGATCATCGATGCGGAGGAAGGTGTCACCGCGCTTGATGCGAATATCGCGGGTTACGCGCTCGACGCTGGTTGTTCGATCATCATTGCGGTGAATAAGTGGGACGCTGTGAAAGATAAAGAAACGAACACGGCGATCGAGTTTGAACGCAGCTTGCGCGACAAAATGAAGTTTCTGGATTGGGCGCCGGTGATCACGATCTCGGCGCTGAGCGGGCAACGAGTCGAGCGCATTCTGCCGCTGGTTTTGAAAGCTGACGAGGCGCGCAACCGGCGCATTCCGACGTCGCAATTGAACGACTTTTTCGAAAAAGCGGTCGCGCAGCCGCGTGGCGGAACTGCTCCGTCGCCCGGCAAGAGCGGGTATTCACGATTGAAAGTTCAATATCTGACGCAGGTCGGACTCCGTCCGCCGACGTTCGTCGTCTTCACCTCAGGCGGCAAGCCGGGACTGCACTTTTCCTACGAACGTTACCTATTAAATCGACTGCGCGAAGAGTTCGACTTCTTCGCAACCCCATTACGAATCATTGAAAAACATAAACAGAAACCAAAACGATGACTGAACGCCCGCCGTTAAGATTCGAAATCAAAGCACAGGACGGCGAGGCGCGGGCGGGTGTCCTGACAACGCGGCGCGGTCAGATCGAGACGCCGGTTTTCATGCCCGTCGGCACTGCCGGAACGGTTAAAGGGATTCGTTTCGAAGAACTCGAATCTGACGATCTCAACGCGCGGATAATTCTCGGCAACACCTATCACCTCTGGCTGCGTCCGGGCATCGAGATCATCAAGGCTGCCGGCGGACTTCATCGTTTCATCGGCTGGGATCGAGCTCTGTTAACGGATTCGGGCGGCTTTCAGGTGTGGAGTCTCGGCGACCTGCGCAAGATCAGCGAAGAAGGAACGGAGTTTCGCTCTCACGTCGATGGTTCGCTGCGATTCCTTTCGCCGGAAGTGTCGATGGAAGTACAGGCGGCACTCGGCTCAGACATCGTGATGGTGTTCGACGAATGTGCTCCTGGCGATGCGAGTCACGAAGACACCGAACGCAGCATGCAACTGACCACGCGCTGGGCGCGACGCTCCAAAACAGCATTCGATCAACTCCAAACCACAGGCGCCGACACCGGACGCCTCAATGCAGAAGAACTCAGCGGCGCCCAATCGTTATTCGGCATTATTCAAGGCGCCGGCCATCTCGATCTGCGCCGGCAAAGTCTCGAACAAACCGTCGAGATCGGTTTCGACGGCTACGCGATCGGCGGACTCAGCGTCGGCGAAGAAAAGTCGTTAATGTTCGACGTAATCGAGGAGATCGCGCCGAAAATGCCGCAAGAATCTCCCCGCTACTTGATGGGCGTCGGCACGCCGGAAGATCTAGTGGAATCGGTGGCACGGGGAATCGATATGTTCGACTGTGTCCTGCCGACCCGCAACGGGCGCACCGGCCAGGCATTCACCTCGCGCGGCAAGTTGAACATCAAAAACGCCCAATGGACGAAAGACGATCGCCCGCTTGACGATTCATGTCCCTGCTCGGTCTGCCGTCGTCACTCGCGCGCCTATCTCCGACATCTACATATGAGCGGGGAAATGCTCGGCAGTATCCTATTGACCCACCACAATCTGGCCTTCTTCCTTGACACCATGCGAGGCGTGAGGCAATCTATCCGGTCTGACGATTTCCCTAAATTTCGGCGAGAGTTCACCGAGCGGCAGAGGGCGAATGGTGAATAGTAGTTCGCTACCTCGCCGCTTGTTTGTGTAAACAACTAAAAAAACTAAATGCACATTTTCCTGATCTTCTTTCAGAGCGGCCTGGGCGGTTTAGGGCAGTTACTCCCGTTCGTCCTGATTTTCGTTATCTTCTATTTCATACTAATAAGGCCTCAACAGAAACGGCATCGACAACTGCAGGAGACGATCGCCAATCTGAAAATCGGCGACCGCGTTGTCACCACGGGCGGCGTCATTGGTGTGATTACCACCCTGCGCGACACGAGTTTTCTGATCCGGAGCGCCGACAAGACGATTCTGGAAATCGCGCGCTCGTCAGTCGCCGGAATCGACGAGGAAAGTAAGCAGGCGGGATAAGGCACGATTTAAGCATGAAGAAAAAGCACCTCCTCCACCGCACAATCATTATCGCTGTAGTTACTTTGGTGGGTCTGTACCTGGTGATTGGACCGCGCCGCCGGCCGACGCTCAGAGACTTCACGTGGTCGGGCATCAAGGCTTCGATGGCGTCGAATATCCACCTCGGTCTCGACCTCCAGGGCGGCTCGCATCTCGTGATGCGAGTGAAAACCGAAGAGTATCTGAAGCGTGTTACCGAAGAAGCGTACGTGTCGGCTCAAAATGCCGCGAAAGACGCCGGACACGAGATCAAAGACGGCAGAGCTGAAGCCGGTACGAATAGTTATCGAGTCGTGCTCGAACCTGCCGACGCTTCAAAGATCACACAGATCAAGGAAGCGATCGACCAGAAAGTAGAACTCGCCGACACGAGCGTTTGGTCGTATTCCACGTCCGGCAATCAGATGGTTTGGTCGATGTCCGGCACCGCGCAACGTGTGCTTGCGGATGAAGCGACGAACCAGGCGATGACGATCATCGACCGCCGCATCAACGCACTCGGCGTTACCGAACCGACACTACAGACACACGGCGCGCAAAGTGCGCATCAGATTCTGTTGCAGATGCCCGGCGTCTCCGATCCCGAGCGCGTGAAAGAGATTTTGAAAGGTCAGTCGCGACTCGAGCTCGTTCACGTAATTGGTCCGCCAAATCCGTCGCCTGCAGCTACTTACCCGACGCGAGAAGCGGCGATCCAGTCACTCGGCGGTACGATTCCGGCTAACCGAGCAGTTCTGCCCTTCAAGGAAAAATCCGATCCAGCTAAAAGTGAAACCCAACCACCACCGGTTCAGTACGTTGTCGTCGAAGTTCCGGCCATTATCACCGGCGATCAATTGAGCCGCGCCACTGCCGGTCAATCGCAGGGTGGCGGAATCAACGACTGGGAAATCAACTTCACGTTGAAGCGAACCGGCGCCGAGAGGTTCGGAGCCTGGACCACCGCCAATGTGGGCAACTACATGGGCGTGGTGCTCAACAACGAGGTGAGCTCCGTTGCCTTCATTAAAAGCCCGATTTACGAGAGTGGACAGATCACCGGTCGCTTTTCGCAGGCTCAGGCAGAAGACCTGGCGTTGACGCTTCGTTCCGGCGCGTTGCCGGCGCCAATCGAGTATCTCGAAGAGCGCACGGTCGGACCAAGCCTCGGCGCTGATTCGATTCGCGCAGGCGTGCGAGCGTCGTTGTTTGGTCTCGCGTTCGTCGTGTTCTTCATGCTCATTTACTACCGCGGCTCCGGCGTAAACGCGGTGGTGGCATTGATACTGAACATGATCCTGATGCTCGCGGGTCTGATTGTCTTCGGCGCCACGCTGACGTTGCCCGGCATCGCCGGAATGATTCTTACGATCGGCATGGCCGTCGACTCGAACGTGCTGATATTTGAGCGTATTCGAGAGGAAATAACGTCCGGCAAGACAATACCCTCGGCCGTCGAGCAAGGGTTTGCACGCGCATTCATCACTATTATCGACACTCACGTCACCACGATCGTCTCGTCGCTGTTCCTGTTCGTGTTTGGCACCGGACCGATTCGCGGTTTTGCGGTCACGCTGGTGATCGGATTGCTCGTCAATCTGTTCTCGGCAGTTTACGTGTCGAAGACGATCTTCATCTGGCTTCTGAGCCGCAAGGAAAGAGTGGAGTCGCTGAGTATTTAGAAATTCATCATGTTTCAAATCCTTCAGAACATAAATGTAGACTGGCTGGGCCGCAGGCGTGTATTCATCATTATCTCCGTCCTGCTGATGCTGGCGGGACTTGGATCCGCCGTCATTCGACAAGTCACCCATAAACAGGCTTTCAACCTCGGCGTCGACTTCAAAGGCGGCACCGTCGTTACCGCGCGGTTCAAGCAGAAGCCATCCGACGAAGCAATTCGTGAGGCGCTTGCGGGTAAAGAAATTCGCGACGCGGTCGTTCAACCCGTAACCGACAGACAGGACACGGTCCTTATTAAAGTCCCGCTCGAAGAAGGGAAGGACGGTCGAGCTCAGGTTCGCGACGCGCTGAACACGTTCGGAACCGAAGCCGCGCCCACTCTCGAACTCGAGAACGATCCGAACGCAAACTACAAGATCGTCGGCACTGACGCAGTCGGCGCGATCGCAGGCGTGCAGCTTCGCAACAAGGCAATCGCCGTTACGCTTGCTGCTCTCGTCGGCATTTTGATGTACATCGCGTTTCGGTTTGAGTGGACCTACGGCGCCGCGGCTGTCATCGCCGTGTTTCACGACGTGCTGGTGACGCTCGGGTTCTTCTCGATATTTCAGATCGAGATCAGTCTCAACGTGATCGCGGCATTGCTGACACTCGTCGGTTTCTCGGTGAACGACACGATTGTCGTGTTCGACCGAATCCGTGAAAACCGAAAGCTTCACCGCCGCGATTCGCTGTACAAGATCACGAACGACGCTATCAATCAGACGTTGTCGCGCACAGTGATCACCAACGGACTGGTGTTTCTGTCCGTGCTGGCGCTGGTGCTTTTCGGCGGCGACGTGCTGCGCGGATTCTCGCTCGCGTTGTTCATCGGCGTGATCTTCGGAACATATTCATCGATCGCTATCGCCAGCCCGATCATGGTGTGGTGGGAAGAGCGAATCGAGGCCGCAAACAAGCAGGCGGCATTGAGTTTCAGTCAACCGGTACGTGGCGGCGTGCGCACTCCGGCGCGGGAAGCAGTCGCGCCGAGCGCAACAAAACCCTCAACTCGTGCGGGTCGCGCGTGAAAACAGGACACCGATCAGAAGGCTTTTATGTTTGCGCTTGACTTTGAAACGCTATGAGGAATAGACTGCGGGCGTTGCTGGCCAATTAAATAGTCTCAAGTGTCGACCCCGCGTTGTGTGAAATCAGAAGGTTGGGTGCGGCGGCGGCGTGTGTTGAGCGGGCCGGCGAGTTTCTCGCACAGCGGCTTTCCAAATCTTATTCGGTGTGCTCAATATCGCAGAAGCTGCTGTTTCCCCTTCTTCAGTGACGGAATTCAAGCGGCTTAATCGACGTTGTGAAGCAGCAGCGCTGCTTATAGCTAATAACCCCTGATCCATTTGGCGCCGGAATCGGAGGACAACATCAATGTTCGATAATCTTGTTGAGTCCAGTTCGCATAGGGAAGATTTAACGCGAAAAGGCTCATTCATTGGCATAACCCTGGCGGTCTATGCTGTGCTTATTGCGACCTTCGTTATCGCGGGTATTTTCCTGTACGACGCACATCTACAGGACCTCGAGCTGGAACTGACGACGCTGGTAGCTCCCGTGCCGGTACCGCAGCAACAGAAACAAGAAGTCCAGAAGCAGGAAGCAAAACCGGTGAAGGTCGAGCAGAACGTGGACGTTCGTAGGGAGCTTGTCGCCGATGTTTCGCAAGCCGAGCTGGTTCCTAAAGAAGTATCAGCCAAGGCCAGCGACGTGCCGCCTGTTCGGCGCGGCGTGACCACGATGGTCGGAACGGCCGATTCAAACGCCGCGGTGGCAATGCCGTCCGGACCCGGCACGGGGACAGTCGTGACCTCGGCGCCCGTGAAGATTGTTGACGAACCACCACCGCCCCCTGAGGCAAAGCCAACCCCACGCGCCCCGATTTCGGGAGGCGTTCTCAACGGTAAGGCGATCAGCTTGCCAAAACCCGGGTATCCGCCGATTGCGAGAGCCGCTCACGCGTCGGGCACTGTCGTCGTACAAGTGCTCATCGACGAGAACGGCAACGTCGTTTCGGCGTCCGCGGTATCGGGGCACCCGTTGCTGATCAACGCAGCCGTGAGCGCAGCGCGTTCAGCAAAGTTTTCCCCAACCAAGCTATCGGGACAGCCAGTTAAAGTTACCGGAGTGATCCAGTACAACTTCGTGGCCCAATAACTGCGGAGATTTTTGTCGTGTCGCCGCGGTTCCCGTAGGCCGTCCCGGCTTCTCTGCTTGCTATCAATCTAATAAAAACTCTTTTGGAGGGGTTCACCGTGACAATTCTAACCAGTCTTTTAGGAACGAAGGCCTTCGGTCTTCTAATGTTTTTGCAAGAAGCCGCAGCCAGTCCAGAATCATCGGGTGCCGATCACTTCAGCCTGACGGAGATGGTCAAGAGCATGGGCGGAGTGGCTATCGCCGTCGTCGTCGTGCTTCTGATTATGTCGGTCTACTCGATCGCCATCATGGTTGAGCGCTACCTGACATACTCCGCGGCCAAGAAGCAGTCGCGCGAGTTTGCGCCGCGCGTGGCCCAGGCGCTAAAGAACGATCGCATTGAAGAAGCGATCAATATCAGTGACAAGCATCGCAAGTCACACCTGGCCATGGTCGTAAGCAGCGGCCTCCAGGAGTTTCGCGCTCACGAAGCGTCGTCTGATATCTCGGGCGACGAAATCGAAGCTTCGAAGCGTGCATTGCAACGCGCCATCGCGATCAAGACCGCTGAGTTCAAGCGTGGTCTCTCCGGCCTGGCGACCATCGGTTCGACCGCCCCGTTCGTGGGTCTGTTCGGAACTGTGTTCGGCATCATTAACGCGTTCCGGGGAATGAAGAACGCGGAGACAGCTGGGATCGCGGCTGTGGCTGGCGGAATTTCGGAAGCATTGTTTACCACCGCTCTTGGTCTGTTGGTGGCCGTCCCCGCGGTGTGGCTGTTCAATTACTTCACGGGCAAAGTCGACGGCTTCGTCGTCGAGATGGACAACTCGGCATCGGAATTGGTCGACTACTTCATCAAGAACCGCACGAAGCAGTTGAAGCCCTAAGCGCCGCGACGCATGAATGCCTGTTGGTGAACCCTGAGGGTGCGGCCGGCGCCGCACCCGCGTTTACCGGTTAAGGTAGAGTAAAAGGAGATTGAGTTATGTCAATGCAAGCTGGAGGCAATAGCGGCGGGATGCAATCGGAAATCAACGTCACGCCGATGGTTGACATCATGCTGGTGTTGCTGATCATCTTCATGGTGGTCACACCGTTTTTGCAGCAGGGCATCACGGTGGCGCTGCCGAAGGGTCTCGACAACCCGGAAGTCGATCAAAATATCATCAAGGAATCGTCGATCGTAATCTCCATACCGAATGATGGTCAGTATTACCTCGGCAAAATCCCTGTGGCCCGGGAACAGTTGACGGAAAAAGTCGATACGATGTTGCAGAACATCAAGAATGAGCAGGATCGCATCGTCTATATCAAGAGTGGTGTCGGTGTGAGTTATGGCGATGTCGTCAACGTCATTAACGAAGTGCGCAAGCTCGGAGTCGACAAGATCGGGCTCGTGGCCGATAAGAAGAAGAAGGGCGGCGGCGATAAGCCCGCGGCCACGGATTAAGACAACATAGAACTACGAGGAGAAACTTAAGATGTCGATGGGTGGAGCTCCAAAAAAAGGCAGTACAACAGCCGAACCATATATCAACGTTACGCCGTTGATTGACGTTTTGCTGGTGCTGCTGATCATCTTCATGGTCGTCACGCCGCTAAAACCGAGCCGGTTCAAAGCTGACATTCCGACCCAGAGAGATCCCAACGAAGACTTGAGCAAGCTCAAGCCGAATCCTTTGACGCTGGTGGTTTCCATTGATTCCAATCTCCAGATCAAGCTCAACCAGGATTCGCTCGGTTCAGTTAACGACACGGCGCCTTTGGCCCAGAGGTTGGCTGCCGTGTTTCAACAGCGCAAAGAGCAGCGCGCGTACAAGGTCGGAATGGAAGCGCGCACCGACGTTAAGGAAGACGACCGCATCGAGAAAACCGTCTTCGTCAAAGCACCCAGAGCTGCGAAATACGGAGACGTCGTAAAGGTGATCGACGCTATTAAAGGTGCTGGTGCAAGTCCGGTCGGATTACAAGTAGACGATCTGCCTCAATAAATAATTGGAGTCACGCATAAATGAAACCCGCTAAGACCAGGATCGCGATTGTTGTGGGAGCGATCCTTGTTGCCACCGTCGTTATTGTTACCAGCTCCGGTTGTGGCGTTGTCAACAGAATCAGATCGAAGAACCAGTTGAATGAAGCAGCCCGCTCGTATCGCGAAGGCAAATTCGTCGAGGCGGAACAGCACTCACGAGAAGCGGCCCAACTGGATCCGAACAACAAGACGGCCCCGATGTTTATTGCGCGCACCATTCACATGCAATATCGCCCGGGTGTGCAGTCGCCGGAGAACATCGCGAAAGCTCAGGCTGCAATCCAGGCTTATCAGGACATACTGGCCAAGTATCCGCAGGATGAAGAAGCTTACAAAGCGATCGCTTATCTCTACGGAGCGTTGAGGGAAGAGGACAAACTGCGCGACTGGATCACGCAGCGTGCTTCCAACGACAATATCGAGGCCACGAAGCGCGCTGAAGCTTACATCGTGCTCGCCAGCAAGGATTGGCAGTGCTCGTTCAATGATGACGGAGTCGCCCGCCACAAAGATCACGACCGTCGATCCGACAAACAACAAAGCCACCGTTTCCTACAAGAAACCCGCGGATGCGAAAGAGTTCAATCAGGCGTCGATGTGCGTGAAGCAGGGCCTGGCCGAGGCTGAAAACGCCATCAAGTTTGATCCGAATAACGAATCCGCCTGGTCGTACAAAACCAACCTCCTCCTCGAAGCTTCCAAGCTCGCGGAGATGGACGGTAAGCCTGACCAGAAGGCGCAGTTTACGAAGGAATACGAGGTGGCCCTGAAGCGAACGACTGAACTCAGCGCGGCTGCTCAGAAGCGAAAGGAAGAAGAGGCGAGTAAGACAGCGTCTCCGCCCAAAGGTTAAGAGCCTCAGTTTTTCAACTTGGTAAGCCTCTATGGTGATGCCCGGCTTCGGCCCGCGGCATCACCTTTTTGCGTTATACTTTCACTAGCTTTGCCTCAAAAGTCCTCTATCATTCTCACCCGGCTTCAGCCGGGTGTCAGGCAGGGAGCTAATTGAGTAACCGTTTTAACGGTTTCCTCAGCGAAATCGAGAAAACCGTTGAAACGGTTCCTCGTTGCTTTCGCTGCTCTTGCACCGGGCTAAAGCCCGGTGAGAATGAGAGGACTTTTAAGTTAAAGCCACTTTCACTACATTGATGATCCGGATCGAAGATATCGTCGAGAAAGTTGCGGCAAATCACGCTCAGGCCGACCTGGACCTGTTGCGCCGCGCCTACCTGTTTTCCGCCAAGGAACACAAGGGACAGAAGCGCGCCTCGGGCGAGTCGTACCTCGTGCATCCGCTGGAAGTCGCAAACATTCTCGCCGACATGAAGCTCGATGAAGTGTCAGTCGCGACGGGGTTGTTGCACGACGTCGTCGAAGACACGCTGGTCGATCTCGACACGATCCGCCGTTACTTCGGCGAAGAGATCACGCACCTCGTCGACGGTCTGACGAAGATCGCTCAAATCAGCAACATCTCGCGCGAAGAGCAGCAGGCGGAGAACGTTCGCAAGATGCTGCTGGCGATGATCGATGACGTGCGGGTCGTGCTGGTGAAGCTCGCCGATCGCTTGCACAACATGCGCACGCTTCACTATCTCAACCCCGAGAAGCGCAAGCGAATCGCCGAAGAAACGATGGACATCTTCGCGCCGATCGCGCACCGGTTGGGAATGGGTAAATTGCGCGGCGAACTCGAAGACCTCGCGTTTCGTCACCTGCATCCCGAAGAGTATCGCGAGCTCGCCGAACAACTCGAAAAGCGGCGTCCTGAGAATGAGGCGTTCGTAAAAATAGTCACGAAGCAGATCGAAGAGAAGATGAACGAGTCGGAAGTGCCGTTTGCTCTCGTCGAAGGCCGCGTGAAGCGGTTGTACTCGATCTGGAAGAAACTCCGCCGCCAGAAGATCAGTCTGGACCAGGTCTACGATCTGATTGCCGTTCGCATCATCACGCCGAACGAAATACGTCACTGTTACGCGGCGCTCGGCGTGGTCCATAACAACTGGAAACCCGTGCCGGGCCGTATCAAAGACTGGATCGCCACGCCGCGCGACAACCTGTACCAGTCGCTGCACACGTCGGTTATCGGTTCGAACCTGCAATCGTTCGAGGTGCAGATCCGCACGGAAGAGATGCACCACATCGCCGAAGAAGGCGTCGCCGCGCACTGGAAATACAAGGAAGGCAAACGCGGAGCGCGCGACGACGATCACGCTTTGCAGGCGTTGCGATCGCTGGTCGAGTGGACGCAGGAAGTAAACGATTCAAAGGACTTCCTCGACTCGCTGAAACTCGATCTCTATCCGAAGGACGTTTACGCGTTCACGCCGATGGGTAAAGTCATTCAGTTACCGCGTGGCGCGACGCCGGTCGACTTCGCGTACATGATTCACTCGGAAGTCGGTAACACCTGCACCGGCGCGCGCATCAACGCTCGCATGGTGCCATTGCGGACGCAGATTCAGAACGGCGACGTCGTCGAGATCATCACCACCGCCAACTCGCACCCGTCACGCGACTGGTTAAACTTCATCGTTACTTCGCGTGCGCGTAATCGTGTGCGCCACTGGGTGTCAGAACAGCAACGCGCGGAGTCGATCGAGATCGGTCGAAAGCTTTTCGAAAAAGAAGCCGGCCGTTTCCAGTTGTCGCCGAAAAAGATTTTGAACGATTCAGACGCGGACATGAAACGCGTCGCCAGTGAGTATGGCTACGGCCGCGCCGACGACATTCTGGCGGCGATTGGTTACGGCAAGCTGGTGCCGCGCAACGTCATCGCCAAGTACCTTGGTCAGGAACAGTTCGAGCAACTCGACAAGCAGAAAGAGTCGCGCCTCAGAAGCGGTGTTCGTGCGGTCAAACGTCTCATTCGACTGGGCGACGACTCCATTGCCGTCCGTGGCATCGACGACTTGATGGTGACGCGCGCGCGTTGCTGCAATCCGTTGCACGGCGAAGACATCATCGGATACGTCACACGCGGCAAAGGCGTGGCGGTCCACACGACGCGCTGCAAGAACGTGAAGCAGTTAATGGTAAATCGTGAGCGAATCGTGGAAGTCGAGTGGGCCGGACGTCCAGAGAAGACTGCGTACGCAGTGAAGCTTCTGGCGATCACGGAAAACCGCACGGGCATGATCGCCGGCATCACCGGCGCCATCTCCGATATGAAGACCGGAATTCGCGACGCACGCGCGTCCGTGGCCAACGACGAACGCGGTCACATCGAGGTCACGGTCGAAGTCTTCGATGTGAAGCACCTCGATCGCGTGATCGGATCCATCAAAGGCGTTCCCGGCGTGCTGGATGTTGAACGCTTACAGGGGGCTGTTTGATTTTGCCCTTATTGCGGCCTATCTGTTAGAATCCCGCCTTTGCGTCGAGAACCAGTAAAAACCAGTAACGCTCCTGCGGCTCTAGGGCCATACTCGCAGGCCATCAAGGTCGGCGAGTTTGTCTACACATCGGGACAGGTGGCCATCGATCCGGCGACGGGAGAGTTCATTGGCGGGGACATCGCCGAGCAGACGGAGCGCGTCTTAAAGAACGTGGCGGCCGTGCTCGAGGCTGCCGGAAGTAATCTCGATCAGGTTGTAAAAACGCTGGTGTTCCTTGCCGATATGAACGACTTTGCGGCAATGAACGAAGTTTACGGGAAGTTTTTTACCGGCGCTCCGCCGGCGCGGTCCACAGTCCAGGCGGCACGTTTGCCGAAGGACGCGCGCATTGAGATTGAGGCGGTTGCGCTTATAACAAAATGAAACAACCGGCACGATGGCCGGTTGCTGGTTGACAAATTAATAGTTTGAAAACGTTATCGGAGTTGAAGCTCAAGCGGCTTTGGCGACTTTACCGGCCTTGATGCAGCTCGTACAGACTTTCATCCGGCACGCGCCACCCTGGGGCGACTTTACGCGAATCGACTGTAAGTTCGGATTGAAGCGACGTGGGGTGCGATTGTTCGCGTGCGAGACATTGTTGCCGAATTGAGGTCCCTTGCCGCAGACTTCACAACGTTTGGCCATATAATTTTTTGCTACCTCCGTAATAGAAACCAAGGTTTATAGCAAACGCGTTTCTGGGTCGTCAAGCCGCGGCTCGAAACCACGAATTTCACTGATAAAGCGTGAGTTGAAGGAGTACATCTAAAAGTGGGCAAAATTGGAAAACTTGTTGCTGTGAGTTGTTTGGCGATGTCGGGTCTCCTCGTGAGTGCCTGTGCGTCCGGTCCGACTGAGGGGAAGGACAATACGGTAGCTGCGACGGTCAATGGCCGTACCATCATGCTTCAGGACGTCGAGCGGTCGTTGAGCCAGCAGACGAACGGCAAGCCGGAGACTTTGAACCAGCTTCAGTTGGCCTCAGCTCGGCTCCAGATTCTCGACAGCTTGATTCAGCGGGAAGTGCTTTACCAGCGCGCGGAGCGTGAGAAAGTCCTTCCGACCGATGCGCAGATCGAAACCGCCATCGCAACTCAAAAACAACAGAGCGGCATGACGTCCGAGGACTTCGACAAGACGCTGCAAGCGCAGAACCTGAGCATTGACCGTCTGCGCGAAGAGGCCAAGAAAGACCTCGCGATCAGTGCGCTGCAGGACAAGTACAGCGGCAGGATTGAAATCAGCAACCGCGAAGTTGAAGACTACTACAACGCCAACCGCCAACAGTTTGTTAATGCTCGCGGCGTCGCGCTGGCGATGATCATGGTTGACCCGTTGGACAACAGCGCACAGGGCGTTAAGGACGATGCGAAGAACGATACCGACGCGAAGTTGAAGATCGACAACATCTATCAGCAACTGCAAGGCAAAGCCGACTTTGCCACCGTCGCTCGAGCCAGGAGCGAGGACGTTGCCACGCTGCAAAGAGGCGGCGACGTTGGGTTCTTCACTGAAGACGACCTCAAGAGCAACGAGTTTCCGCCCGAACTTATCGCCAGCTTCCTTGGTCCAATGCAGGTTGGCGACTACACCCAGCCCACGCGCTTCAGAGGCAAGTGGTGCATTTTCAAACTCGCGGAGAAGCGGCTGCAAACAGAGAACCTTACGTTGGAGAACGTTCGCGGGACGATCACGCAGGCGCTGACCAATCAACGCAAACAGATTCTGAACGCGGCGTTGTTGGAGACGGCGCTCAACGAAGCAAAGATCATCAACAACCTGGCTACCAACATGTTGAATAACCCGAGCAACCTGGGTCTGCGGCCAGTGGGTTCGAGCGGGTCACAACCTGCGGCCAGTCCTGCGGCGAGCACCGCGGCCAGTCCTGCAGTTAGTCCGACGCAGCAACCGACTTCGACTCCGGCTGCTACAACCAGTGCGCCGGTATCAGTAAAACCGGCAGCGTCGCCGGCCGCGACCAAGTAGTTTGTAATCGTTTCGCCCCTTCGTGTCTCCGCTTCCTCAAAGCGGAGACACAAACTACCTCCATGTTGTTCCGTCTTTCAGAAGTACATAAGTCGTATGGGACGCGGGACGTCTTGCGCGGCACGTCGTTGCAGGTCAATCCCGGCGAACACGTCGGGCTTGTCGGTAGAAACGGCGCGGGCAAGAGCACGATCTTTCGACTCGTGAGAGGTGAGGAGACGGCGGATCGCGGCGAGGTGGTGCGTGCGCGTGGTATGAAGTTGGGCCTGTTGGACCAGCACGTCCATTTCAAACCCGGATCGACGGTTCACGAATCAGCGTTGGCGGCGTTTGGCCGGCTGCAACAGATCGAACATGAGATGCACGAGCTCGAGCATCGCATGGCGGACGCAGGTGACGATCTGGAAAAGATCCTCGAGCGGTACAGCGATCTCCAGCAGGAGTTTGAGCACGAAGGCGGTTTCGAATACGCGGCGCGCGCCGAGTCGATCCTTCAGGGCCTCGGTTTCGATCGCGAGATGTGGTCGTTGGAGACTGAGAAGCTCTCCGGCGGTCAGCAAAACCGTCTGGGTCTTGCTTGTTTGTTGCTTGCTGCTCCTGACGTTCTCTTACTCGACGAGCCGACGAACCATCTCGACGTCAACGCGGTTGAGTGGCTCGAACAGTTTCTGCGTGAGTACTCATCGGCTTTTGTGATCATCAGTCACGATCGTTACTTCCTCGATCGCTCCTGCCGGCGCATCATCGAACTCGAAAACGGCCGCGCCGCCAACTACAACGGCAACTATTCCGATTATCTCGTCGAGCGCGAAGAGCGTCGCGAGGCGCAGCAGCGCGCGTACGACAACCAGCAACAGTTGATTGCGAAGACGCAGGAGTTCATCCGTCGAAACCTCGCCGGACAGAAGACGAAGCAGGCGAAGTCGCGTCGCAAGATGCTGGAGAAGTTGGAGCGCCTTGATGCGGTGCCGCGAGACCAGTCATCAGGCGACTTTCGTCTCCAGACAATCGAACGTACCGGGAACCATGTGCTGACGGTAATGGATCTCGCCGTTGGTTATCCGGACAAGTTGCTGGCGGAGAAGATCGCGTTCATCCTGCGTCGTGGCGAATGTCTGGGAATCATTGGTCCAAACGGTTCGGGGAAGACGACGTTCTTGAGAACGATACTCAAGAAGATCGAACCGCTCGCAGGTGAAGTGCGTTGGGGGACCAAGGTGCAGATCGGTTACTACGCGCAGCAGCTCGACGATCTGGACGATCGGAACGAGATCATCATGGAGTTGCGTCGTGTCGCGCCGTCGACGGCGACCGCGGGTGAGCTGCGATCGTTTCTCGCGAAGTTTCTGTTCACCGGCGACGATGTTTACAAGCACGTGCGTGACTTGTCGGGGGGCGAGAAGGGAAGACTCGCGCTGGCGAAGTTGATCTACTCGCGAGTGAATGTGCTGGTGCTGGACGAGCCGACGAACCATCTCGACATTCCGTCGCGCGAAGCGCTCGAGGAAGCGTTGTCGGCGTTCGAGGGAACGATCGTCACGATCAGTCACGACCGGTATTTTCTCGATCGCGTCGCGACGCAGATTCTGGCGTTGGATGGTGTTGGCGGCGCTGAGCATTACGACGGCGATTACACCGAGTATCACGATTGGAAACTCGGCGTGCGTGACGCGGCGCCGGTTAGAGAACCGGAGGACGAGAACCTCGTCAGCGTGGTGGCTGCTCCCGTTCAGCCGGTCCCGCTCGCGCCCGCGCCTGTAGCCAAACCTTCAGCGCCGAAGAAGCCGGGTGTAAAAGTTGTAAAGAAAAAGAAGGTTGAAGCCCGGACGCCGGAGCGGATCGAAGCCGACATCGCAGAGGCCGAGGCGCGTCTCAACGAAATCTCACAGCAGATGGGAACACCCGAAGTCGCCCGCGATGCCGGCAGACTGATCGCATTGAACGACGAATATCAGCAGACCGAAGCCTCACTGAAGACGCTCTACGACGAATGGGACCGGATCGCTCAGGAACCGGTTCGATCGGTGTAACCACAAAAGGCACAAGAACAAAAGGCACAAAAAGGATTTGAGAGGGACCGCTCCGCTCTTTATCCTTTTTGTGCCTTTTGTGCTTCTTGTGCCTCTTTGTGGCTAAATGTTTACCAACGGTAGCGTGCGGTAACGCTTTCCAGTAAGTCGCGCCAACGCGTTCGCGACCGCCGGAGAGATCACGGGAACAGGTGGTTCACCGCAACCGGTCGGCGCTTCGCTGCTCTGCACGATGTGAACGTCGACTGCCATCGGCGCATCGACGATGTACGGCGGAACAAAACCGTCGAAATTCCTTTGCTCAACGACTCCGTCCTTCAACGTGATCGCGCCTTTCGCCATCAACTGCGATAACCCAAACCCGAGTCCGGCCTGGAACTGACTTTCCACCGTCAGCGGGTTAACTGCCAAACCGCAATCAACCGCGACTGTCACACGATGAACTCTCGGACGCTTATTCTCGATCGATACGTCGACGGCGCAAGCGACACCGGTCCCAAAAGATTCATGACACGAAATGCCAACCGCGTGTCCCTTCGGTAACCGGTTGCGCCAACCAGCACTCGCCGTCTCGAGCAGTTCGAGCGGACGCAGCACTTTCTTCGCTTCCGGTTTGAGTAGCTTGCGCCGGTACGCGATCGGATCCATTCGCGCACGCATGGCGAGTTCGTCGATTAGCGTCTCCATCACAAAAGCGGTGTGCGTATGGCCCACCGAGCGCCACCACAGCACGGGCACGTTCACCTTCGGATGATGAACTGAGACGTGATGGTTTTTGAGGGCGTAGTGCGTGTCGGCAGCGCCTTCAGTCATTGTCGAATCGACACCGTTCTTCACCACGAACGCCGCGAAAGGAGTGTCGGCAGTGATCGATTGTCCAACGATCACGTGGCGCCAGGCAGCAGGAAATCCATCGGCGCCTATTCCGACTTCCACGCGATGGAAATGCATCGGGCGATAGTAACCACCCTGCACGTCGTCTTCGCGTGTCCAGACGAGTTTGACTGGCGTGCCGCGCATGCGTTTCGCGATCATCGCGGCTTCGCGTTGCACGTGCGAGTCGGCGACTGCGCGCCGGCCGAAACCGCCGCCCGCCATCTCGGTGTGGAAAGTCACCTGCTCGGGTTTGAGTCCCAACACCTCGGCAACCGCGATCTGATCGACCGTTTGAAACTGCGAGCCCGCCCAGACCTCCGCGCGATCGCCGTCGAACCGGATCGTCGTGTTCAACGGCTCCATCGGCGCATGGGCCAGAAACGGGAATTCAAATTCAGCAACGATGCGTTTGCCTGCCGCAATTTGGTCCAACGTTTTCACATCGCCGTTGCTGACGGCGACGGCGCCCGGTGTCATGCCGAGCTGTTTGTACCTGGTCCATAACTCAGTGCTGTCAGCCTTATCGACCGCAGTCGCGTCCCACTCGATCTTCAGACGGTTTCGTGCCTGTTTCGCCGGCCAGAACTTGTCCGCCACGATTGCGACGCCGGTTCCTTTGGCGAGCGGAATCTCGAAAACGTCGCGAACGCCTTCAATCACGCCGCGCTTCGTCGTCGACAATCCGCTTCACTCGCGCGCCAAAGACCGGGGGATGAGCAACCACCGCGACTTTCATTCCCGGAAGATCGAGATCCAGGCCAAACTTCAGCGTGCCGTCACACTTCGGACGGCTGTCGAGTCGTTTCACTTTCTTGCCGATAAGACGGAATTCCGTCGCGTTCTTCAGGCGCACGTTCGCAGGCACAGGTTTCTTCGCTGCATCGCTTGCCAGTTCGGCGTAAGTTGCTGAACTGGCCGCCTGGCCCATGGACCACGCTTGCTTCGGTGCGACATTGTTCGGGCGTTGTGTTCCAGCGTTCGGCCGCGGCCGCAACGAGCATCGCGCGTGTCTTCGCACCGAGTTCGCGGTACTGCTGATACGAATGCGCGATCGAACCCGATCCGCCAACCATTTGTATTCCAAACACCGGATCCTTGTAGATGTCGGCTGCCGGCGCGAGGTCCGCGATCACGTTTGCCCAGTCAGCGTCCATCTCGTCGGCGAGCAACATCGGCAATGCGGTCTGCACGCCCTGGCCGAACTCGAGACGGTTCACCTGGATCACGATCTTGCCGTCGGGCCGGATGTTGACGAACGCGTCCGGCGGATAAACCTTCGGCGCCTGCGGGGCTGGTTTGCCGCCTTCCTGCGCGATCGCCAAGCGCGGTTCGAGATAAAGCGAGACGAACAGACCACCGGCGGCCGCAAAAGAGACGTGCAGAAAACCACGGCGATTCAACTCGTTACTCTTCGATCGGAGTCGCCATTATTCGCCTCCTTTTGCTAGCTGCGCCGCGGCGTTCTTGATCGCTTCGCGGATGCGCGGGTAGGTGGCGCAACGGCAGATGTTTCCGCCCATCGACTCGTCGATGTTCTGTGTCAGTCGGTTTCGGCGTGTGTTTGAGCAGCGCGACCGCCGCCATGATCTGTCCGCTTTGACAATAGCCACATTGCACGACGTCCGTTTCGACCCACGAGTCCTGGACCGCGCGTCCGACGGCGTCCTGGCCGATGCCTTCGATCGTGACGATCGCTCGATCGCCGATGTGCGAGACCGGAACGATGCACGAACGCGTCGCGACTCCTGCGACATGGACCGTGCAGGCGCCGCACGCGCTGATGCCGCAGCCAAACTTTGTTCCCGTCATTTTCAAATCTTCGCGCAGCACCCAGAGAAGCGGTGTTGACGGATCGACAGTTACTTCCTTGTAGTTGTCCGTTTATGTTTAATTTGAAAGTCGCCATTGTTTTCAACCCCCTCCTATCTTCCCTGCGGGCACGGTGTGCCTGCTTCGACCCAGCGCCGCGTGGCAGCGACGAATTGTTCGTGCGTGATTGGCGGCAGCGTGCGCATTGTGCCGTCGGGTCTGCGGCCGGGGTTCCACGCCCACTTCACGAGCGCTTCTTCTTCGTGATGTTTCAGCAAGCCTGGTCCATCGAGATTGTGATTCCGCGAACGGTCGGTGACTTGGCGGCAGACTGCGGCGCTCGAAAGTGGCCGATCGTTTGTGTCCTGCCAGCGCATTTCGAGTGGCGCCAGGTGCCAGTTGTGACCGCCGGGAACGCCGGTGCTGTCGGCATTCGTCTCCTGATGGCAGCTCGCGCAATTCAAACCCGGCACGCCTTTGCCTTCCGGTCCACGCACGACGTTCGCGACGTGACGGTGGCGATCGTCGCCTTGTTGCGGATAGTTAGTGGCGGTGTGACAGTTGATGCAGCGCGGGTGAGATCAACACTGAATAGACCTGATCCCACGCGGCGAGTCCCTGGGCTGTGCTGTTTTCATCGTTGGCTTTTACGAAAGCGCCGACTGTTAACCCAACAGCAACAACTGCGGAAACCACGAGACCTGCACGAATCCCGGGCATATGTTCCTCCTTGGTGGATTTGCCTGTTTTTCGGAGTATCGATCAGCGATTCGGGCCTGTCAATTAGTGCTTTCCCTGATCCGTTATAATCCCTGCCCTTATGTCAGCGCGGAAGATAGAGCTTAAAGGTTGTCGTCATAGAAGGTGAAAACTGTGAAAATGTTTCGACGAGCTAAACCGGTCATCGGTGTTATTCATGTCGGTGCGCTGCCCGGAACGCCGCGCAGTTCGCAGACTGTCGCCGAGTTAGTCGCGTCGGCGAAAAACGAAGCACGACTGTATCGCGAGTCGGCCGTCGACGGCGTGATCATCGAGAACATGCATGACGTGCCGTATCTGCGTGGTGAAGTTGGACCAGAGATTGTCGCGGCGATGACGGCGGTTGCCATTGAAGTGAAGAGGAGTGTGGTTTGCCGGTTGGCGTTCAGATACTCGCCGGCGCAAATATCGAGGCGATGGCGGTGGCCCATGCGGCCGGTCTGGATTTCATTCGCGCCGAAGGTTATGCGTACGCGCACGTTGCGGACGAAGGACTGATTCAGTCTTCGGCGGCTAGGCTGTTGCGTTATCGCAAAATGATCGGCGCGACGAATGTGCAGGTCTGGGTGGATGTGAAGAAGAAACACGCGGCGCACGCGATTACGGCCGACGTGAGTTTGGGCGAGACGGCGGAGACGGTGGAGTTCATGGGCGCTGACTGCGTCATCGTGACCGGCAGTGCGACGGGCAAGCCGCCGGCCGTCGCCGATGTTCAGGAGGCAAAGAGTCATTGCGGACTGCCGGTGTTTCTCGGTTCAGGAATCACCGATACGAACATCGGCGAGTTTCACCAGCATGCCGACGGCTTCATCATCGGATCCGCGTTCAAGATCGATGGCCTGTGGTCGAACACTATTGATCCAGCACGGGTTAGCAGGCTCATCACCGCTTTGAAAACTTAGCAAGATCGCTTTGCTTTAAGAGTCCTTTCTCATTCTCACCCGGCTTTAGCCGGGTGTCAGGCGGCAATCTCATTGAGGAACCGTTTTTAACGGTTTCCTCAGCGAAATCGAGAAAAACCGTTGAAACGGTTCCTCGTTGCTTTCGCCGCTCTTGCACCGGGCTGAAGCCCGGTGAGAATGAGAGGACTTTTTAGTCAAAGCTTAGCAAGATTGAAGAAGAAAAAATGCTGAATTTCCTATACAGGTGCCTGCGTGTTCCTGATAATTCGGCTACTCAGATTCTCTGTCAGACACCCACGCGTCGTCATCACTCTCGTCGGCGCGATCACCCTTTTTGCGCTTATCAATATTCCGCGAATTCAACTGCGGCTTGACGGCCGGTCCTTAATCCCTTCCAACCTTCCGGAGTTCGCCGAAGGCGACCAGGCTGCGACGCGTTTCGAACTGCGCGACCTGGTGTTGATAGGCGTCGGCAATGAAGAGTCGGGGATCTACACGCCCGAGACGCTTCGACGCATCGCCCGCCTGAGTGACGGGCTTTCTCGCGTTGATGGAGTCGTGGATGGCTCGGTCGTCAGTCTCTCCACTGTGCCTCGTTTAGCTCTCGTCGATGGCAAGGTCGACACAGGCCCGCTGTTCCGATCTGAGGATCCGCTAAGCCCGGCGGACATCGAACAACTGCGCCGGGAGGTGGGTCAGCGCGGGTATAACGAGAACGTGCTGGTCTCGTCCGATTTTAAAGGCGCGGCGATCATCGCAAAGGTGGAACCAGGGGCCGACCGTTATCGATTGCTTGAAGAGACACGTACGCTGATTGCGGGCGAGTCCTCCGGCAACGACCAGGTATATCTGAGCGGGTCGGCGTTGGCGCAGGCCGTTCTTGGCCAGGCGACAGCGCGCGACTTGGCGCGGTTGATACCTGCCGTCATCGCCGTGCTCGGCGTAATGCTGTTTCTGTCGTTCCGACATCTGGCGCCCGCGCTTTTGTCGCTGACGGAGATCGGAGTGAGTCTTGTTTGGATGGCGGGCCTGATGGGTTTGACCGGTCAGCCCGTGTTCGTCACGACGTTGGTGCTGCCCGTCGTGATCATCGCCGTCGGCGTGTCCGACGACGTTTACGCGCTAGGCCATTATTTCAACGAGGCGGCGGGCGCCGTAGACTCGACGGCAGAGGACAGGATTATCGCTGCGTTCAGCAGCGCCGCGCGGCCTGTCGGCATGACGGCTGTGTCGACTGTCGTCGGCCTGTTGTCGATCGCGGTCGTGAGCCTCAACCCGCTGCGAGTGTTTGGCCTGTTCGGATCTGCCGCGATCGTTTTCTCGACGTTGTTCACGTTCTCACTGCTTCCGGCATTGCTTGCGCTGCTGAAGCCGAAAGTTCGTCCGCAAAACGAAACTACCTCGAGCCTCGGTGGACGCCCCGCGGCGGCGGCGCTGCGGTTACTGACAAGCGGGATTAGTCCGCGCGGTGTGGCCATCTGCGCCATCCTGGTTGCGGCGTGCGCCGCTTTTGCGACGCTGCGTCTGCGCATCGACGATAGTTGGATCCGGAATTTGCCCGCGCAGAGCGACATCGTGCGTGGCGACAGGTTCTTCAACGAGAAGATGGCAGGGACGACGGCGCTCGAACTGATGGTCGACGCAACACGCGAAGGTTGGTTCAGCAACGTTGACGGAGTGTTGGCACTCGGCTCGCTTGAGTGGGTCCTCGCGCGGGTGCCGCACGTCGGCGGTGTCAACTGTCTCTTCAACGACGTCGTGAGAACGAATTCGTCTCTCGCCGGCTTAAACTACGGCGCTTATCGCGCAGCTTTGCGCAGCGGACGCCTGCCTCTTCGGACGGAAGACGTCGATCGCGCGCTCGAGGTGCTCTCGAAATCACCCCACGCACAACTCCACGAGAGAGTTGACGACGAGCACCGTTGGGCGCGCGTTACGGTCTTCATTCGTGACGCTGATTACGCTCGCATCGACGACGTGCTTCGAGCCGCCGAACGCGAAACCTCAGAACAAGGGTTGGGCCACAGAATCGTGCCTTTTGGCGACGGTTGGATCAGCTACCTGACGGTGCGTCTGCTTGTTGAAGGGCAAGCATCGTCGATTGCGTTGGCGCTTGTGGTCGATCTGATTCTCATCACTGTGCTGCTCGGATCCGCGCGGATGGGACTGATCGCTGTCCTTCCCGTCGGCTTAAGCCTGCTCCTCGTGCTCGCCGCGCTGGCCGTTGTGGGCACGCCGCTCGGAATTGCCAACTCGATGTTCGCCGGCATCGCGCTCGGCATCGGATTGGATTTTGCGATCCATCTGACCACGACTTATCGTCAAAGACTTCGACAAGGCATGCCTGCGATTGAAGCTCTGCGCAGCACGCTCGAACTCACCGGGCCGGCGGTCTGCGTTAGTGCGGCGTCGATCACCGCCGGGTTCTCCGTATTGATGTTTTCTGAGATTGCCCCCAACGTGCAGCTCGGCGTCATGATTTGTCTGTGCCTGCTGACGTGCGCAGTCACGACGTTGCTGCTCATTCCCAGCCTGCTCCGGCTCTGGAAAGTCGTCAAATAAAAACTTTTCACTTCAGCGTTTCGGCGAGCAGAAAAGGCAGCGAGACGAGGAGTGGTGGATCCGTGAGGAGCATCGGCCGTAAGGAGATGTTCCACGAACCGCTGGCTCTGCCTTGTCGCACGATCACTGGTCCATTTCCCGATCCGACTGAAAGGTTTGCGCTGTCAGGCAATAAGTAGCCGAGCGTGTCGGCGAGCGGTGGCAGCGCGGCGGCAAGCAGGAAATAAATGCCGTCGGGGACTGGTCCAATTCGAAACGCGCCGGGGGACATGAGAAGAGCGCCGCCGACGGGGCGACTCTGCGGTATGTGAGCAGGGAAGAGTCCGACGAAGATTGGACCGGCGGCGGGTTTAGGCATGTCGACACAACCCTCAACCGAAGCAGGCATCGCCGTGCTTCCTCTCAGGTCTGCGTAGTGAGCGCAAAGTGATTCGACGGACGCAGGCGTGATTCGATCCGCGAGGTAACGAAACTCACGTGGTCCAAGTCCGACGCGTTGAGTGAAACGCCTGGTGAACGTGCCGAGACTGTTGTAGCCCACGTCGAAACAGACGTCTGTGATGCTCTGGTTCGTGTTCAGCAGCAGCCGTTTCGCCTCGTCGAGTCGCATGGCTGAAACGAACTTGGCGGGTGGAAGACCCGTGATCTGGTGAAACACACGATTGAAATGGAATTCGCTGAGGTACGCGACCCGCGACATGTCTCGCAAAGAGATCGGTTCGCAGAGTCGCTCACGCGCCGCTGTGATTACGCGCTCGACCGCACGACGGTGTGACTCAACGGTGTCTGCCCGGCACGCTGACTCCGCCGGAGCGAAGAAACCAGGTTGGTTGTGTGCTTCAGGTTGTCGCATATTCTCTCAACGCTTCGCGCAACTGTGGTGGCACGGGAACGGGAACCGTCTGCTCGCCCTCGCGCTGCATGCACGCGACTTGTTGCTCGCCGCGCGCCACAAGTTCTTCACCGGCGGCCGTGTGCCGCCAGTACTCGAAGTTCATCGTGATTCGATTCTGTCTCAGTTCGCCGAGGCGCATGCGCAGGATGATCTCGTCGAAAGCGACGAGCTCCGCCATGAACTCACACGACACGCGTGTCGTCACCAGCGCGAGGCCGTGCTTGAGTGCTTCGATCACGTCGGGAGCGCGCTCACGCAGGAACATCTCGCGGCAGCGTCCCTGCCAGCGCACGTGGTTAACGTAGTAGACATTGCCGACGAGATTCGTCTCCTCGAACCCGACGACGTGCCGGTATTCATACGCGCGCATCTCCGCCCCCTGTTAGTAACGCGATTGCGAGATCCGTTTTCTCACCGTCCGTCTTGACGACGCATGAAGCGATTCTCAAATTGCCGGAGGCGAGCACAATCCAACCGTCAGGTGAGGCTTCAGCGAAGACGAGCGGCGCAGTCATGCCGGCGCCTGCTTTCTTCAGGCACTCAGCGGAGGTCCATGCGCGCGTCGCTGCGACGTCGAGTGTTTCTTGTGTTTCTTTGCAGATGAGTTCGGCAAGATTGAATCGCTCAACGCCGAGCATGTCGCGCCAGGTTTCGGGTGGTCGCGTTACGACGGGTTCGACGTCGCAACCGACGGGTGTGCGCCCGGCGACGGCCATCGTGAGATCTCCGCAGTGTGAGGCGGAGACGTCGCGTCCGTTGCGAGCTTCTGGTTTGCCATTCGCGAGTCTGATGATCCCGCACGTGCCGAGCGCCTTCTCGATCGCGCGTGTGCTGCGTTCGCGACGGTCCGAAGTTCCGTTGCGTTCGAATGCGACGGAGACGCCGGCGTTGGGGAGCAACTCGAGCAAGCGTCGTTCGACGTATGGCGTCAGCAGTCCTTCCGGCCATGGACCTTTGAAGTCAGTGCCGTTGATGGCGCGCAAGTGGAGTCGCTCCCATCGCTCCAGCAAATGGCCTTCGGCGTTGGTCAGCTCGAGGTCGTAGATGAAACCGCCAGTGAAGCGCTCCCGTTCCTGCGCCTGTACGAATATCTCTTCAACGTGTCCGCTAAGGCTGCCCCTTACTCTCTCGACGCCGACCGGCAGGAGCGCGATTTGTGGAACGCATGCCTGGACCGCGTGAATTGCTGCGTCGCGGGCGCCGGGATCTCCAAGGACAAGCTCACTTGGTAAATATCGGCTGAACCAGTTCGCTGCGCCAGGCATGATCTCGGCCGAGCATTCGGTGGTCCTGAGCATGTGGTATTCGCGCAGACGTTGAAATCGTCCACGGTGGAACAAGACTCTGCCGTAAAGATCGTGTCCGGGATCGACAACGACGCGCGTGCCGGCTTCGACTGTGCGGTTCATCGGCTCCGATGAAACGCCGTCGTTGATGCGACACGTCGCACGAAAATGATCGACCTGAAAATTCGTCTCCGAACTGCGCAGAACGACGTCCACGCAGCCCGGATAACGCGCGAGCGCAGCGACGCGAATCGTGGTGATGGCGCCGTCGCTGACGACGACAGGTCGCTCAAACTTAACCTGTTCGAAGACGGGTGGATCGTTCGTTTGCGTGAGCGCCATGAAGACTTGGGCCATCGCTTCCATGCCCATCACCGCGGGAAGCAATCGTTCACCGCGGAAGATGTGATCGTCGAGATATGGATCAGTGGCCGTGGACAACTCCGCGTCGACGACCAGTTCGATCCCGGGGTAGTAAACACGCGGCTTCTCCAGGAAGCGTAAGAAGGGGAGCTCGGGCCTCTCGACTGTCAGCGTCGGCATTTCGCCTAAGCGACCCATCACAACGGAAGATACGTTCGCAGACTTTCGGCAGAGCAGTCTGCGCAAAGCGTCGAGTCCCTTCTCGACAGAAATTGGCGTGATGCCTCTTCGGGCCAATTCGTCTACGGTGCCCAGGCGCGCACCCATGCCGACGCCGGACCAGACGGACCACTCGATCGCGAGACAACGGCAGTGCGCGTGCGTGGTCTGCCACTGTTCAGTCAAACGAGTGAGCCATTCGTTGGCGAGCCCGTAGTGTGCTTCGCCCGGCAATCCTGATCGAGCGATGATGGATGAGAAGGTGATCAAGAGACGCAGACGATCGGGATCGATCGCTGCGAGCAGGTTTTTCGCACCTTGAATTTTCGGCGCTAACGTTTTCGAGAACGCCTCCGTGTCGAGGTTTTCGATCAAGCACGGGACGTTTCGCGCCGCGCCGTGCAGGATGGCGGTGACCGCGCCGAGATCCTTCTCTACGTTGCTGATTGCCTCGCGTGTAGCAGCGGGATCGGTGACGTCGACACTGTAGTAACGGAAGTCGATGCCTGCGGCCTTCAGTCGTTCGAGGTTCGAGATGATCTCGTCGTCCGCGGTGGGCTGAGAGAGGCCGAGGATGGCGAGCCGTGCGCCGGATTCGCGTGCGAGTCGAAGGGCGCATTCTGCGGTGATGCCGCGTGCGCCGCCCGTCACGACTAATACGTCGTCGCTCGTGAGTGGCAAGTCGCAGTCATCCGGCTCGGTCACGAGCGGGCGCAGAACCGGCTCCGATCGTTTTCCGTCACCGTCGTAATGCGCTTCTACGTAGCCGCGTGTTGCGAGCGCCTCTGCCACGATCCATTCGACCGCTGACGGATGGTCCAGAGGCACGTCCACCACACACGTGTTGAGATTATTCGCTTCGAGATGCAGCGTGCGCGCGAAGCTCGCTGCACCGGTGCCGTGCTGGACCAGCACGAATCGAAAGTCGTCGCCACCTTTCAACGCCGCACGTGCGCCGTCAAGCAGTAGACCAACTTGATTCTCGTCGGGCTGAGGCAGGAGTAGGACGAGGACGCCACGGCCCGCGCCCGAGTGCGCGAATGATCTCCGCACGGCTTCCTTGAGTGGGTGGTCGGGTGCAGCCAGTACGAGCCAGTCGCCGACGGCGGTCGGCGCCTCGCGTCGCGGTAAAGGGCGTTCGACGAGTTCGACGGAAAACTCTCTTACCCACTCATCAACGCCAGAGGGCGATTCTTCGCGCGCGTCGCCGGTCGCCCCTGCGTTGCCCGCCGAGGCCTTGAGGGCCTCGGCGATTTCGGCAAGCGTCGCGTTTGCGTAGTGTGTCGGGGCTGGTGGAGGTGGAAGATCGAGCCGGCGCGCCGCTTCGGCCACGAGTTGGGCAGCAGTGATTGAGTTCAAGTGAAGATCGTCAAGCAGCCGGCTCTCGTTCTCAATAGTTGTGAGCGGGAGTTCGAGTCGCTCAGCGACAAGCTGTCGAATGACTTCCAGCGGAGTGATTGATGCGTCGTTAGTTTGCGAGTCGACCACGACCTCGTCCGTCGCGAACTCTTCCACAGAAATATCTAACGCAGCGTCGTCTGCTCGGAGCCAATTCACATGGATTGACAAAGAACCGTGGTCGCCAATCGAGATCGAATGGACGCGCGAAGCGACCGGCGAACAACTCATGGTGTTCTATACGCGCTCCGAGACAGAAGCACGCGCCGGCGGCACTTAAAAGCCCGCGGATCGAAGTGCCGCCTGCATCCAGCGCTATGGCGGGCTCGTCACGGAACTCGCTGATTAGGCCGCTGAGAGTTTGGCCTGGTCCAACTTCCAGCCAAAGGTCAACACCGGTATCCGCTGCTGCCTCGACTGCCTCCATGAAACGCACCGGTGAAGTCACCTGCTCGCGAAGGAGCACGCGCAAATCGGCGTCCGCGCTGAGGTGCTGGCCCGTCACCGTCGAAAAGACCTGCCGCTGGATAGGCGAGAACTCTTCGCGCTCCAAGTGCGCGGACAGTTGAGTTCCAGCGGACGCGACCAGAGAAGAATGGAACGCGTGCGATACGCGTAATAACGTAGTTCGCAGTCCGAGCGCCTCGGCTCGACGCGCAACAACGCCGATCTCGCCAGCCTCACCGGAAAGAACTGTCTGCGTGGGTGAATTTAGACCGGCGATGACAACCCTTTCGCCGTTCAAAACCTGTTCGACTGCTTGTTTGTCCGCCGTCACACTGAGCATCGCGCCTGCTGGTCCATCGACTTCTGCCATGGCGCGGCCGCGCGCGCGAACGATTCGCAGCAGTGAAGACTCGTCGAGAGATCCGGCCCAGTGAAGCGCTGTGAACTCGCCAAGACTATGGCCCACGCCTGCCGCCGCGGTGACGCCTAACCGGGACAGGACGCGAAGGGCCGCGACCGACGATGCGACGATCGCAGGCTGAGCGATCTCAGTCGACACTCCGTCGCCACGCCACTCTTTCTCAACGTGAGCGTAAAGATCTTCAACGTAATCAAAGCGATGACGCCACGCGCCTCCGTCTTTGTATGAAGGCGACCCTTGACCCGGAAAGAGAAAGCCGATGCGCGCTGATGACTGGACCTCGCCGAAAAATATCCCGCCAATCGGATCGATCACTCGCGTCGCGCCGCTGCGCACTCGCGACCTCAGCGATTCAAGTCGACTGGACAGTTCGCTCGCGCTTGAAGCCACGAGCGCTGCCCGGAAGGGAAGTGGACGAAGCGTCTCCGACAGACGCACGGCAAGATCTATCAACTCGCTACGTGACAGACGTTCGGCGTAGACGAGCAGACGCTCGATCTTGTTCTCCAGTTGATCGACGTCCGGTGCGGCGAAGAGGAACAGTTCAGCGTCCTGCGCAGACGTGAGTAGCGCACGTTCTTTCGAACTCAGTGACTGGCGACGATCGTCGTGCGCCGCTTCCAGCGTCACGTGCGTGTTGATGCCTCCGAAACCCATCGCGCTGACGCCCGCGCGCAAGTTCGCGGCGGCGGAGAAGAGTTCGCCGCGTTTGAGAGTGCGGAGAGCAGACGCCTCTCCCTTCAACTCTTCGTGCGGCTCATCACAACCAACAGCGGGCGGTAAGATCTGTGCGCCGAGGGCCATCGTCGCTTTGATCAAACCCGCCACGCCGGCAGCGGCCTTCGTGTGACCGATGATGGCTTTGACGGAACTCACCACGGCCGGCGCGGCTTCCGTTCCGGATGTAGCTTCGCGCCGCGCACGTGACAGTGCCTGGAGCTCAGTCGCATCACCGACCGCCGTTCCCGTACCGTGTCCCTCGAAATATGCAACGGTGTCTGCGCCGTAACCCGCGCGTGCGTATGCACGCCGCAACGCGATGACCTGGCCTTCGACCTCGGGACGCGTAATGCCTCCGCTGCCGTCCGAAGAAACACCCCACCCGCGTATCACTGCGTAGATTCGGTGCCGTGCACGAACAGCATCTTCATGACGCATCAGCACTATCAACCCGCACCCTTCGCCGGGCCAAAACCCCGACGCACGTTTGTCGTAAACGCGCATCGCATCGGAGGCGAGTGCGCCAGTCTTCGCGAACCCCACGATCTCAAACGGATCGACACTCAGATCAACGCCGCCGGCCACAGCCACTTCGAGATCGCCGACAGCGAGCGACGTGCACGCGTTAATGACTGCCAGCAGCGATGACGCGCATGCTCCATCGACCGTGTAACCGCCTCCCTTGAGATCGAAGTGATTACAGATCCGTCCTGCGATCGTGTTAGAGAGACCGCCTGCAAGCGTCTCCGCACCGACCGGCGGGAAAGGTTTCTTGTAAAGCGCTTCGATCTGCGCAAGCAGCTCGCGCTGACGCTCCGCCGAGTGCGCGTCCTCTTCGAGCACCTTGCGCACAACTCGACGCACGTACGGCCAGCGCAGGCGCAACGTGTTTGCACGCGAGAACCTCACCGGTCAGCGTGTTGCCGATAAAGACACCAGTCGCTTCGCGCGGCAGTCCCTCGCCTTCGGGAAACCCGGCGTCTTCGAGCGCGCCCGCCGCCACATCCAGCGTCAACCAGTGCACCGGATCGGCTGCGCGATACGTCCCACCCGGCACGCGGAAGCGCGCACGATCAAACTCATAACCCTCAATGAACGCGCCTTCTGTCGAGTACGTCTGATCCGGGCTTTGACGATCGGACGACAGATAGTCGTTAAGATTGAGTCGCTCTGCCGGGATGCGCCTGAAAGCGCGGCGACCTGCGAGCGCGTTCTCCCAAAGCTCGTCGGGCGAACGCGCATCCGGATAACGACACGCCATCCCGACGATGGCTATTGCTTGTCGCATCTCACGCCTCCCTGACCAAGGCAGAAGTCGACGACGCCGGGCTCAACGTTGCTGGCGCGGCGACAGCGTCTTCACGCGCATGGCCTCTGATCCAGCGCGCCGCGTACATCCCCAGTCCTCGAACCATGCAGACGATCGTCAGTGCAAAGAACAGTCCGAAGACCACATGGGCCACCATCAACAGTCCGTACACTGCCGCGACACTGAACCCGAACGCGATCTGCTCGCGCCGCCCGCTGGGCGTTGTCGCAGGATCGGTCACCATGTAGAACGTGTACAGGATGAAGGCAACACCGGTCGCCGGTAGCAACGCCGCGCCGAGTGGCGCGTCAAGAAATACACTCCGCAGGAGGGCTTGGCCCACGAACCCGCCAAGCCACGCTGCAATCAGCGGCAGACGGTGCGTGAAGCGCGCGTTCAAGAACGTTCCCGTGCAGACGATGACTGCCGGCAGAATCCAGTCGCCGGCGCCTGTCATGTTCTCCGTGAACTGATACGGCGGCGCGATGCTGACCCACGAGAAGACGAGTAGCGTGACCGTGATCCCGAAGTTCGAAGGATTGAAGTAGTGGCGAGTACCGGCTCCGAACGGAGCGCGCAAGAGACACTTCGAGCAGATCGCGACGATCGCTGCAAACATAACGGGACCGAATCTTTCGTTTGCGTAAAGCAGCATCGCGCAGGCGAGTCCGGTGATGTGTGCTGAGAGCAGAAAATCGGTGAACCTGCGCACGCCGCCGCCTAAGTATCTCGGCGTGCGGCGATTGCAACGCGCGTCGATGAACTCGAGCAGTAGTTCGACGGTGTAAGCGGTAGCCAACGCGACGAAAGGTTGCGCCAACGATTGTTCGAAGCCAAAAAAGGCATGGCCCAGGATGTTGAGAACAGTGATCGCGACCGCAAAACGCCGCAGCCCGCCCAGGCGATCCGCCCGATTGCCAGTCTCATTCGCACTCATTGATGATTCCCCTTTCACGACCGAGCACGATCGTGTACCAAGCGCCCGGTAACAGTTGAATCGTTTCTCGTTGAACCACTCCCGACGAATCGCGCCAGTGCAACTCGACGGTCACGGGTTCGTTTGCCGCTACATGGCCCAGCCCGAACTGCAAATCGGAACTGCGCTTGCCTGAATGTCCGTTGCCGCCGTCGACTTGCTGAACGAGCGGCGTGTGTCCGCGCAGGACCACTCGCGCCTCGGCGCCGATCGCAGCACGCGACGGGACCACGCGCGTCGCACTCGCTTCACGGCTTTCTTCACGACAGGCGCGCGTCTGCCGCAACGCGTCGTCGGCGCGAACTGGCAGGCGTAACCTGATCCCGAGGAACGCGCCCGGATTGTTGCTCTCGTTGCGATAGAAGTAAGAAGTCTCCCACTGATTCGCGATTGCGTAGTCCAGACGTCCATCGCCGTCGACGTCGGCTGTCGCAATCCCGCGGGTGACCAACGGTTGGTTGAGCGAAAGCTGTGCGGCAATGTCGTGATAACGCCCGTCCGGCGCGCGCACGAAGAAGTGATTGTGATTGTTGCCGCTAATGTCAGCGCCGGTTTGAATGACAGGCCAACTACGCGCATCGCGGAGCAGTTGGTCGTTGCCCATGACGACCTCGTGTAGTTCGGGCCAAATGCTGACGTTGCCTTTAAGGAAGCCGGTCGCCTGCAACGCCTCGAGTGTGCCATCGTTGTTGAAGTCGCCGAGCCGTGACTCCCACCCCCAACCGCTACGCGACAGACCGAGCGGTTCACTGCGATCGACGTAAGGAGCGACGCCCTGCTTCATCTGCTCGACGCGTCCGGTGCTGAGAAAGACGAAGTGACTTTCTTCCAGCCCAAACTCCTGCGTGATGTTGCTGACGTAGATGTCGGGCCATCCGTCGCCGTTCAGATCGCCGAAGTCGACTCCCATGCCTTTGAACGAGTCGCGGCCAAGCACCTTCGACTTCGGTGTCGTAAACGATCGCCGTCCTTCCAACAACTCGAACCGCGGGTGACCGGGTGTCGAGCGATTGTGCAAGAGACGATCCGGGCCAAAGTCGTTGGCGAAGTAGATCTCGGGGAGCAAATCGCCGTCGAGATCGGCGGCGCCGATTGCGAGTGCCCAACCGCGAGCACTCTTCTCGTCAAGTACGCCGTGGACTTCTTCGAATTGCACAGTTGAGCGCGGTGAATTCGCTGCCGGAGGTTTCCAAAGAAGGAGATGCTTGTGCCCGCCGTTTTGGGCCAACGACATCGAGTCCTGCACGCCGTCGCGAACGTCGGCCTTTGCATCAAGGATGCGTGCTCCGTCAGGAAAGAAGTTGCCGAGAATTAGGTCCGTGTGGCCGTCGCCGTCGATGTCGGCGAGCGTCGCCGCGTTCGTGAACCAACGTGCGCCGCCGGAAAGCAGCTCGCTGCGCGTGTAACTGTCGGAGTTGAGTGCAGTGCCTTCGCGTTTGACGAAGACGACTGGAGTTCGGCCCCAGTAATAGACGAGCACATCGAGAAGTCCGTCTTCATTAAAGTCTCCGGGCAAGCAGCCCATCGGCGCCATCGTCGCCGCGTCGTAAGGAAGCGTGAGCGGATCGAGCGTGAACGGCTGATAGCGCGCAGGCGTGCCGGGCACCGGTGCGACGATGACCTTATCGATTCGCGTGTCGACATAACACGAGTCGTTCGGCAGTCTGTCACCGTCGAGATCGTTCAGCGCCACTGCCGCGCCAACGCTCGAGACCCAGCCCGCGATGCGCCGCAGCGATGGATTGACGTCGCGGGTTGTTCTCGGCGTTTCACCGTTGATCGTCGGCAACGGCGATGTGCGGAAACTGAACTCTTCCGCGAGTTTCTCCAACTCAGACTCCGAGGGCTGAGGGATGCGAGCGAAACCGTAGCCGACGAGTATGAGAACAAGCGCCGTCAATTTTGCGGCCTGGCGCCGGAATGCGCCCTCCTTGATCGTCATGTTGTTGTGACCTCCAGTGCGAATTTGTCCTGAATGCGGCGTCGCCACACTTCGTAAGCCGGCAAGTCCTCATGTGCGTGCAAGTCTTCGAGAGCAGCGTCGGTGACTGCGGCGACTTCATTCGCGGAGTGCCCGCACATCACACGGCAGACCATTTCGGTGTGAGCGTTGAGGTTCGCTGCGCGCAGGCGCGTCTTCGCGGCGAAGGCGACACCCTGCGCAAGCGGCGGCAAGTGTCTGCCGGCAGCGGCGCGCAACGATTCGATTGCAAACCGATCGCAGCCGCCCGCATAGGCGCATGCCAGACCGACGCCGCTCCACAAGTCGTCGCGTCGCGCAGAAGGAAAGGCCTCGATCGCATTTGCGACTGACGCAACGTCCGCACCTTTCACGAACCAGATGCTGCGACCGAGACCTTGATCGAAGACACGTCGCGCGTAACCGTTCAGACGTTCCGGCAACGTCTGCGACTCAACGTATCGACGCCAATTGAAATAACCTTCGTGAAACCCGTAACCGTCGACCACCAGCCAACCGAGCAAAGGATCGAGCCTGGCCCACTGCGGTTTGACGGATCGCCGCAAACGCGCAAGCGCCCATCCGAATCCCACATGCATCATGTAGGCGTGAGGTTTCGCTAGTTGATCTGTGAACGTGCGCCAGCGATCGTTGCGCCAGGGTGTGAAGCAGTCGAGTAATGCGAGCCCCATTGCGGCGCCTTCGAATGCGAACCCGCGCAAGTCTGCATCAACCGTCGCCAACCGATGAGCGAGTGATGCGAACTTTGTCTCTTCAAGCGCCGCGTGATAGCCATTTAGAAAAGTGACGCCGATTTGTTCGAGACGCAGGCGGGCTTCTTCTTCACCAACTGCGAAGCCGCGTTTCGCAAACGTCGCCTCCGCCGGTGAAAGACCCAGGAAGCGCCGGCGCGCTTGCCCGAGTAACGAAACTTTATCGCTCGCTTTCACATGCATCTGCATATTGATTGACCCGCGAATACACTGCGACCTACTTACCGGGCATCGTTCATCCCGCTAACGGTTGGGAGTCAAACGCTCCTTAACGGAGTGTTCGTCGTGTCGGGGTTCTGGGCAGGAGTTTGGCGGAGAGTTATTCCCACAAACCCACGCGAGGAGAGACTCGTCCGCAGAGCAACTATTACCGGCTCGCACCTCTTCGTGTGTTGGGAGGTCGTTTATCTCCGGCGGCTGAGGTTGGGCGTGCCGCGTTTCGATCGTCTGTTGTAGGAGCGCAGAGTATGGACTTCATCACTGGAAAGCGGCGTGGCATTTTTGGAAGCACGATGCGCGAGTTACGAAAACGGCGCGTGAGGTTCAGCAAGATTGGATAAGTAAACGAAACGAAGACGTGTTCAAATCCCGAACCGCCGAAAGACACGGAGGTGAACACAAGCATGGCTGCAACGGATTCCGATCCGAAGCGCAAGTCGCTCCGTTGAGTTCGGACAAAAGCATTTTCGTGAGGAGGAAATCAATGAAACAGATCACGCGGAAACTTTACACAAAACCGGTCATGCTCGGTCTGGTGTTCGTCGTTGGAGCGCTTCTGCTGGTTGGTTTATCTACCAGGAGCAATGCGGCACTCCCGATCATCCCAAAGGGCGACGACCTATTCGAGACCACCGGCGACGGCCAAACCCATCACAACTTTGCGAATGCCCCGATACCAGCGGGCTTCTTCACCAGTAACAGCGGCTCGCCGTCACAGGCTTATAGCCTTGACGTCCCGCTCGTAGGTAAGCCTCTGACCACAGGAAGCGATATTGACACCATCATCGCTCGCAACGACGACGTCAATGTGCCGGGCACCACGAGTTTGACGATGACTGGGCTTTCTCTGGATAGTATCAGCCCGCTCACCATCACTTATGCCAACGGTACGACGGAGCAGTGGTCGATGCATGTCAGCCTGTCCGCTTTGAAGTCTTCGACCGGGTCGATGACGATTAACTCCAGCGGTACGTTTGACTCCACGCTGAAGGTCTGGCCGAAATTCACGTTCACGAGCCAGTTAGACGGAGACACAAGAGAGCTCGACACCGGCGCCGGTTCAGGTCTGACGGCGGCGGCTCTTACGTCATCCGTGGAACTCGATGAACGCGAGATCGGCATTGAAGAGCCTATTCCCATGCCGACGGTCGCGCCATGTGCCGTGGCACATGACGACACCTCCTTTGCCAATGTCACAGTTGTTGGAGTGTCCGACGCGGCAGCCGCAAGTTCCTGCCCACCGGTCACGCTAACTTCCAGCAACACACCGTGGCAGCTGTGCAACGGTAAATTCTGCATCCCGCGTCCGTTCCCCGAGGACGAGCTGTGGGCGCGCCACTTGGCGTCGCCGCCAGGAACCAAGAAGAGAATAGCTGTCAAAGTAATTGACGGCAGCGTTCAGTAATTGCCTGATGGAGTCGGCATCGCTCAGCTCTCGGGCCGCGATGCCGGCACTCCTTAACTTTGAAACGGTGACGACGTTAGGCAGCGCCGGATCCGCAATGATCTACTAAAGACTTCCTCCCAGACGCCGAACAACAGGCATCACCCGCAGCTTCAATTTTTGGAGCTGCGGGTGTGATGATTTACACACCCCACGCACAGTAATAGAATCTCGGATCCCTTATGACAAAAACACTCCAGAATAAATCGTGCGGTTCGGGGTGGAGTCTGCAATGCGCAGCCGTCGTTTCGTTTCTGCTGCTGAGCGGGACGGTGAGTGCGGCTCAGGAGCAGGCCAACGCTGAGCCTCTTGCCGTTGGACAAGTGATCGCGCGCGAAATGCGAGGCGACGAACAGCACTCGTTTCAACTGAAGCTAAACGCCGGTCAGTACGCGCGCATTGCGGTGGACCAGAAGGGCATCGACGTAGTGTTGGCGCTGTCAGGAGCTGATGGCAAACCGCTCGTCGAAGTGGACAACAACTTGAGCGGCACACGAGGCGTAGAGCTGCTTTCGCTAGTGGCGGACGTCAGTGCTGCTTACGTGTTGACCGTCCGCTCATTGCAGAAAGATGCGTCGGCCGGACGATATGAGTTGCGCATCGAGGAGATGAGAACTGCGACTGACGCAGACCGCAAACGAGTCGCCGCCGAGCGTTCCTACTTCGTTGCTACAAAACTACTAACCGAAAGAACGACGGAGTCGGAGCGCAAGGCCATCGAGCAGTTCGACGAAGCGTTACGTCTGGTGCGGGAAGTCGGCGACCGCCGTGGAGAAGGCATGACGCTCGCCAACATAGGCATGACCTATAACCTTCTCGACGAGCCACAAAAGGCATTCAATTACCTGGACCAGGCACTGACTGTCTGGCACGCCATTGGCGACCGTCACTTGGAAGCGATCACGCTTTCAATCAAGGGCAGGGCTTACTATGCGCGGAGCGAGCCGCAGAAGGCGCTCGAGTCATACAGTCGTGCGCTTCCGGTGCTGCGCGCAATTGGCGATCAGAGCGGCGAGGCGGGCACGTTCACACAGATCGGTTCGGTTTACAGAGTAATCGGCGAGCCGCAAAAGGCTCTGGACCATTTCGCGCTAACGCTGCCTTTGTGGCGCGCCGTTGGTGATCGCCGGAATGAAGCGACTGCTCTCAACAACATGGGCACGGTCTACAACCTGCTCGGCGATTTGCCGAAGGCGGTTTACCACTTTCAGCAGGCGCTGTCGCTGGCGCGTGCGGTCAACGATCGTCGTATCGAGGCTGCCGCGCTCACGAACATGGGGACCGTTCACAACGTTATGGAGAAGCCGCGGCAGGCGCTCGATTACCTGAACCAGGCGCTGGTGATTGTGCGCGAGCGGAGCGACCGCAGGACAGAAGCTGCGATACTCACGCATACCGGAAATGCCTACAGCGCCTTGAATGATCTGGCCGAAGGCCGTCGAATATTTTGAGCGTGGGCTCCAACTGAGAGTAGCGGTGACTGATCGCCTGGGCGAGGCCACAACGCTCAACCATTATGCACGCGCCTTCGATTCATGGGGCGAGACGCAAAAGGCGTTCGAATGCTATGAGAAGGCACTGGCCGATCTTGGCGTGCTGTCGGCGATCGCAACGGGGAAGTTGCGGCGCTTTACGGCATGGCCCACGCCGAGTCCGAGCGCGATGAACTTCTCCGAGCAAGTGGACAGGACCGAGGCCGCGCTCGCCATCATCAACGGACTGCGCACGAAAATTACCAGCCGGGATCTGCGCGCTTCTTACTTCGCCTCGCTCCAGGACATATACAAGTTACACATCGATCTCCTGATGCGGCTTCATCGACGCCAACCAACAGCCGGATATGACGTCGCGGCGCTGAAGACTTACGAGCAGGGCGTGCGCGGAGTCTTATCGACATGTTGATCGAAGCCAGTGCCGACGTACGTCAGGGCGTCGATCCCGGTCTCGTTGCGCGAGAGCGTGCGTTGCAGCAGTCGCTCAACACTGAAGCGGATCGACAGATGCGCTTATTCGGAGTCAGAACCGGAAGCGTCAGTGGCCGCGGTACGGCGCAAGATAGAAGAACTGTTGACGCAGCTCGACGCGATCGAGGCAGAGTTGAAAACGCGCAGCCCGCGATATGCGGCGTTGACACAGCCATCGCCTCTTGGGTTGGCGGAGATCCAAACGTCGGTCACGGATGACTCGACCTTGCTGCTGGAATACTCACTAGGCGAAAAGCGTAGTTATCTCTGGGCAGTGACGGCGACTTCGTTTTCAAGTTACGAACTGCCGTCGCGGGCGGTGATCGAAGCAGGCGGCGCGACGCTGTTATGAGCTGTTAAAGGCACGCAACCAGTACGTGAAGTTTGAAACGGCTGATGAGAAGCGCGAGCGGGTCAAGAAAGCTGATGCGGAGTATCCGAAAGCGGCAATGGCGTTGAGTCAGATGTTGCTTGGACCAGTGGCTGGACAGTTGCGGCAAAAGCGTCTGCTCGTCGTTCCGGATGGCGCATTGGAGTATATACCGTTCGCAGCGTTGACGGTGCCGATGGTTGGCCCACAGAACATACGTCGATTGACGTCGTTCGTGCCGCTCATGGTCCAGCATGAAGTGACGAGCATTCCGTCGGCTTCGACGCTCGCGGTGCTCAGGCGAGAGCTGCAGGGGCGCGCGCAGGCTGAGAAGGTCGTAGCTGTGTTAGCCGATTCGGTGTTCGACAAAACGGATGAGAGGTTTACTGGACACGTCGAGTCGCGGCGCACATCGCCAGGCTCATCCAGCGAGTGCCGCAGAGATCGCGAGTTCGGAGGTGCAAGACCTGACGCGATCTTCGGAAGGTGGTCCAGATTTGCAGCGACTTCCTTACACGAGACAAGAGGCGGAAAGCGATTCTCGCCCTTGTGCCTTCAACCGCTCGAAAGGCTGCGCTCGGCTTTGACGCAAATCGTGAGACTGCGACGAGCGAGGATTTGAGTAACTATCGCATCATCCATTTTGCGACCCACAGCTTCCTCGACAGCACGTACCCGGAGCTTTCCAGCATCGCGCTTTGAATGTTGGACCGCCAGGGCAGACCGCAGGAGGGCTTCTTGCGCGCGCATGAAGTTTTCAATCTGAAGTTGGACGCCGAGTTGGTGGTGTTGAGCGGTTGTCGCACCGGTCTTGGTAAAGAAGTGAAGGGCGAAGGTCTCTACGGGATGACGCGTGGCTTCATGTATGCCGGATCCAAGCGTGTAGTGGTGAGCCTTTGGGACGTCCAGGACCAGGCGACTGCGCGGTTAATGACGGATTTCTATCGCGGACTTTTGGGACCGAAACGACTTCATACTGCAGCCGCGCTCCGGGCGGCGCAAATTGCGATCTGGCGTGAGGCGCGCTGGCAGGCGCCGTACTACTGGGCGGGCTTCGTGCTGCAAGGCGAGCCGAAGTAATGCCGATCTACTAACGACCGACGCGCCAGTCTAATTTGAGACACCAAATCTCTTACTATCTCCGACAGCACTGTGTTGGTCTCGCCTGAATAACGTTGCGTGCCTCGACCCGACTTCGGCCAAAGCACGGCTCCGCGCGCATTAACTAATCGTGCCGTCGACTTCAATCTGCGGCCCGGTTTTTAAAACCACGATCTTGAGAGACGCATCTGCCTCATCCGCGTTCGTCGTTGCCGCAACGACACCGCTCGAACTCAGGCCCTCAACCAGACTCTTCTGTAACTCATTCAACGCCGCGGCTACATAAATCTTCTTTACTTCTCGGAGCGTCAGATTGGCGACTACATTACCGCTGCGCGTCGCCTCGGCAACATCTTCGTCGCCCGGTTGTGCCGGGACTTCTGCAGCGGGTGAAGAGGGAACTGCGGCCGCAGTTGATCTGTCACTTGTGGCTCGCGGCGTCGGTTGAGAAGCGATCTGTTCAGGTCCTGGTCCAGCCGCTTGCGCCTGCGCTTTATCAGGACCATCACTCTTATCGTTCGCCCCGCTCGGCGTTCCCGCTCCTGGCGAATTGATCGCAACGCCGCTGGTCTGCGCTGGTCCAACTGTCTCGCGCGACGTCAGTCTCACATACGCGAGATAACTCGTGATCAGGCAAATTACCACCACGCTGCCGACGAGGACGTGTCGCGCTGTTATTCTTCCGCCTCCCCACAATCCGCTGGGATTCAACCCTTCCTCCGGAACGCGACGAAAGGTGAAGCGCTGCCACCACAAACGTGCAGCCCGACGCAGATTCGTTTCCTGGTAGCCGAACTTGATCAGGAGCTCAGTTTCTCCATCTGCCGTCGGAACCCTCGCGATACTGAGTGACAACTCCTGGCCGCCTTCCAATCGAATTGAAGAGACCGTGGCCTCGTCTTTCTGTTCGAGCGCCGTGAGCAGGCACGTGGCGAGTAGCAGATCACCGCGTTGGTCCATCGTCTTCACTTCGACGATCTCTGAGTCCGCTTCGGCGCTGAAGCTGATGCTCGACTGTTCGGCAGGATTCAATCGGCCTCGTTCTACTCCATCGACCATGACGCGTATCACGGCTGTCGGCGACGAACGACGCCGGCGTCCCGACTGTTCGACAAGCACCTGGTTGATTTCGGCAAGTTCTTCGGCGCTCAGATCCGATGGCGCGCTACGCTGCCGCGGCGGAGACTGATCGTCTGTCTCCTCCGAGAAGAAACGCGGCAACTCCATTCGCTCTGCCGGCGTGCTGTAACCGAAGGCCGCGACTAATCTCTCAAAGCATTCCGGGTGCAAAACGGCGTGGATGCGGTTGACTTCGACTTCGTTTTCGTCGGCGTTACTTTTCGATATCAATGCGGCGATTACTGACTTGAGCGGATCGAAGTCGCGTGGCACGTGGCAATGCGTGTCCCAGGGGGTGAACAGACGAAGACCCTCTCTCACGAGCGACCGTTGTTCGCTTGAGCCTTGTTGAGTCTCGAACCTTTCTTCGCCTCGCCGCTGGCGACAGGCTCGGATCAACTCACCAAAGCGCTGACACATCTCGTGCATCAAGACGGCCTTACGCGAGCGGTAGTAATAGTCGTCCTTGACCCGCTCAGGCTCGCCGATCACTGCGTTATAAATTTCCATGGTTTCAAGCGTGCTGTAACTGTGGAGGAGGCGGCTGACGCCAAGAGTGACGTAAAAGGCGTTCCGCTTTGTCGTAATTCTCACCAGGTGCTTGATGAAGTAAACGAGAAGATCTTCCTCACTTGCCGGGGCGTCATCTGCGCGCACGCCTGTTGGCCCAGCCAGGGCGGCTCGCTCTTTCTGACGTTCATAAGGTTCGGACTCAACGTATATAAGACGCTGGAGCAAGTGAAGATCGCTGAACAGAGCTTTGCTGCGAATGCCGTCAGTCCGGCGCGACTCTCCGCGCGAGAACCTCCCAACGGGGACGTAGTAGAGCCGTTTGCTCTGAACTGCCATCGCCACGTTTAACTTAAGCGTGGCAGCGGCTACGATCCGAAACGCGATACCTTTGTCCTGATGGAGAAAGTAAGCGAGGCGGTAGGCCTTATTCAGCACTTCTTCTGTGGATACTCTGTTCACCGCTGCGTTCCTGCCTCGAAGCGGACACGGTCACGCGCCTTCGGGCGGCGATGGTCTGTCCTCGACTTTCCGACTCGCATCGGTGTAATTGCTGTTTCCCCCACGATCGCCCATCCATCGCCGGTCGCACGCCGGACGCGCATTGTCAGCGCAAGTGTTGCTTGAACACCGTGGCATTTTCGGAATTTTAGGAGTCGAGCCTATAGTTGTGAGTCGCACATCGGACTTTCGACGTTCTGTTCGGAAGGCCGTGATGCTTTCACTCAGGCGATAGACATACTCAAAGTAAAACTTTGTTGCAATGGGCCGTGTGGTAAGATGCACCACTAACCCATAGCCCGACCTCACGGCTCAAGCTCTGATTTTAGGAGAGATTCAATGACGAAGACGCTAGCTCTGCTGCTCCTTGCCGCGTTTTTATACATGGCGACCTCTGCTCCGTTGTCTACTAAAAGCCAGCCTCTGGTCACGACCACCAAGTTTCATACGGTCGCGAATCCGATACCTAACCGGTATATCGTCGTGCTGGCGACCACGAACTTGAGTCCGATTCCAGATCCGACGCCAACACCTTTCACAGCACCCAAGACCGCCAAGCCTGCGACGATGTCGGCGGCGAACTCTGCTTCTGCTGAGTCGAGCATGGCATTCGAAGTTGAAGAAGCAGTGCCGGCCGATTCGGAGGTGGTTGCGACAGCTACAGCGTTGACGGCTGATTACGGCGGCACTTTCAACCTCACGTGGAGTGCGGCACTAAAGGGCTTTCGTTTGAACGCTACTGAAGCGCAGGCGATTGCGATGAGCGGGGATTCGCGAGTCGCGTTCGTTGTCCAGGATGGCGCGATCGCAGTTGGGACGCCGGATACGGATCCGATCGTCATGACTCCCGATCCGAATGTTGAGGTGAATCCGCAGCCAAATGCTTCATGGGGACTCGACCGGATCGATCAGCGCGATCTGCCGCTTAATCGGTTCTATGCGTACCACAACGATGGTGACGGTGTGAACGCGTATGTCATCGATACCGGTATTCTTCCGACACATTATGAATTCCGCGGGCGTGCCTCCGCGATCTATGACGCGGTTGATCGTGAGGGTAATGGCGTTGACTGCAACGGGCACGGCTCGCATGTGGCGGGCACCATTGGTGGTCGAACTTTCGGTGTGGCGAAGAAGGTGCGTTTGTTTGGTGTGCGCGTGCTGAACTGTCAGGGTAGCGGGACGTGGTCGGATGTGATCGACGGCGTCAACTTTGTAACGTGGCATCGCGCGCAGCCGGAACAGCAGGGCATTCCGGCGGTGGCAAACATGAGTCTTGGTGGTGAGACTAACAGAGCTGCCGATGCGGCAGTCAGGAATTCGATCAGAGCCGGGGTGACGTATGTAGTGGCGGCAGGGAATGGGAACGCTGATGCGGCGACGTATTCTCCGGCAGGTGTGGTTGAGGCGATCACGGTTGGTGCTACGAACCAGTTGGATGCTCGAGCGGAGTTTTCGAACTATGGTGCGACGCTGGATCTGTTTGCACCGGGTGTTGGTATTCCGTCGGCTTGGATTGGGGATGATTTGATGATCGCGACTGCGTCGGGGACGTCAATGGCATCACCGCACGTGGCGGGCGTGGTTGCGCTGTACTTGCAAAGTCATCGGACGGCCTCGCCGGCGGCGGTCCGCTCAGCTTTGGTCGGCACTTCTACTAGTGGCGTCGTCATTAACCCGGGACAGGAGACTCCGAACCGGTTATTGTTTACGAACTACTGACGCTTGAGTGTGGAAATCTGTGGATCTGCTTTGGGACGTGATTAGAAGCGGGCCGATTGAGTAATCACCCTACGCAAATGATTCTCATGATCGTCGCCCCATTTTCCCAACGCAGTTATTAGCGGCAGCACGGTTTGTCCCAACGCGGTTAACTCATACTCCACTCGCGGAGGCAACTCCGCGTAAATTGTCCTTGATATCAGTCCGTGCTTTTCTAACTCGTTCAATTGAACATTCAGTACCCTGCGCGTTGCTCGCGGAATTTTTCTCTGTAGATCTCCGGGACGCTTTGCACCTTCGGAAATGAAATACAGAAGGTGTATCTTCCATTTTCCGTTCAAAACTTCCCTGACCAGATCGAGTCCGCAGTTCAGTTCGATTGGAGTCTTTCTCTTATACATACAGAACGCGCGCCAAACTTAAGAGTATGAATCGGGCCAGGTTTACGCTATTGGGATAAATTTATCCACTACGGTATTTGTTATCCGTATTGTATGAAAGTCCCGCGCGCGCGACAATTTCCTTGAAAACGATAATCACAGATAATCATTGAGGAGGTCGAAGATGCAATTTCTGGATCTGCCGAGACCAATTGCTAACTATTTCGCGGCTGACGAAGATGGCGCTGAAACGTTATCTCAGTGCTTCACCGAAGATGCAGTCGTAAAAGATGAAGGGCAAACCTACAATGGTCGAGCTGCAATCAAAGAATGGAAGGCCCGCGCCTCAGAAAAGTATCAATATACGAGTGAGCCCTTGGCCCTGGATCAAGAAGACCGAAAAGCAGTTGTGACGAGTCGTCTAACCGGCAACTTTCCAGGCAGCCCGGTGAATCTTCGATTCTTCTTCGAACTGGATGGCGAGAAGATTAAATCGTTGGAAATCATCCCCTAAAATCTGAAATTGCTTGCACGCAAGTCGTAGCACGGGAGTGCACGCCAGCGCCCTCAAGTGTTGGCTTTGATTTGGCGAGTCGCTTAACTGGTCGAATAGACACTTCAGTCTCCGTCTAATTTGATTTATTGATAAAGGTAACGAGCTGAGGAATGACTTGACCTGGCGCTTCTTCCATCAACCAATGGCCTGAGCCCTTGATGACCACTCCCTGCACGTTCGAATCAACCAGGCGGGCTTGTTCAATGAGGAAGGTTCCGGATGCTTTCTCTCCGGTCAGGACCAGCATCGGCATAGTAAGTTTTGTCTGCGCGAATTCAGCGAAGTCTTTAGCGTCCTGCTCAAAACTACGAAACACTTCAAACCCTGCGCGCATTGCTCCGGGCTGCGCGTAGGAAGCTGCATAAAAACGCCGATCAGCTTCAGGGATGGAATGCTTCGGGTCGGCAGCAAAGTCGTTCCAGAAGTGTTCGAAGTAAATCCGTTCTCGCACCCGTCACAAGCTTTAAGGGAGTCTCACCGTAAAAATGAAAATGCCAAAGGTCTCGCAGCAGCCAAACTGTTTTCCAATCGCCAACGCCCGGAAGAAAAGCATCCATTAGCACTACTCGATCAACTTCATTCGGGTATTGAGCGGCATAGGCGTAAGCGACCATTAGTCCGATGTCATGGCCCACGACAATCGCGCTTTTGATTCCGAGTGATAGGGACAAGCGCATGAATGTCCTGCGCCATCGTCTTCTTGTCGTAGCCATTAGCCGGCTTTGATGATTGGCCGAACCCGCGCAAATCAGGAGCGACTACGGTGTGAGTCTTCGCGAGTTCTGGTATTAGCGGTCGCCACATGTGACTGTTTTGCGCATAACCATGCAACAAGATCACCGGCTCGCCGCTGCCGGCAACCAAATAATGCAGCCTAACTCCGTTGACAGCGGCGAAACGATCGTTGATTCGGTTCTGGGCGTTAGCCGAAATGCACGTCGTCATTGCCAGAACGAAAATCGCCACACCCATGAATGGGACACGTGTCCGTATGCTCATCGAAGCTCCTCTTATCGTTGCGAAACATCTCTTAGGATAGTGCCACACCCTTAAACACTCGCCGATTTCTCGCCTTTATAAAGGCCGTCGAGCTCTAAACGCTATGCCTTCGCGCCACGGTGGTACCTGCCAAGGAACCTGCGGAAACCTGTGGCTCGTTCAGGGAAGAGGATCCGTCCTTCGGTATCTGCTTCCTTAATCGCCTGCAATAGGCCCTCAACATCGGTTGCGCCTGTGTAACGCAACCCATTGACGTACAGCGTTGGAGTGCCGGTTATGTGTTCGTCAAAAAGTGCGAGTTGATAATCGGCTTCGACTTGTTTGAGAAAAGTATGCTCAGCCATATCGCGCTCGAACCGAACAACATCCAGGCCGATTCGTTTTGCGTAGCGTGAGAGATCATGATCTTCCAGGGCTTGCTGGTGAGTAAACAGTTCGTCATGCATCTCCCAAAATTTGCCTTGAACAGCGGCAGCCTCACTAGCTTCCGCAGCCCGAAGGGCATGCGGATGCGTCTGCACAGTTGGGAAGTGTCGAAAGACAAAATGCAGATCGTTATTCAGTAATCGCCGAAGCTCTTTAATCACGGGATACGCACGACCGCAATGAATGCATTCGAAATTTCCATACTCGAGAAGCGTGACAGGCGCAGTCTTCGAGCCCACCGCGTGGTCGCGTTCATTAATCGAGTTCTTTAGACGAACGATCTCAGGCTGATTCATATCAAGATCCTTGAGCATCACCCATGCCGTGCAGCCTCTTAAGCTGATCTAAGGTTTGCGCTTCGAAACCGAATCGGAATTCCAATCAAACTGATCACAACATGTATTTTCGTAAAGGTCATATGCTCTGTGTCCTGCGCTTAAAGCAAGAGTATACGCTTGTTTACTTACCTGTCCCCCGATTAGCAGAGCCGCTCGCTGTTGCGTCTTCATGGCCGGCTGAAGCCGT
>CAVVHR010000009.1:0-56359 GCA_963748145.1 uncultured Acidobacteriota bacterium | reverse complement strand
ATCACAGCGACGGGGATGGAAGCACTAACCGTTAGTCCAACCTTCAAGACCAGCCAGAGCGATGAGGCGCCAAACACCATACCCAGCAAAGTTCCGACGACCAACGGGAGTATCGTCAGCTCGCGCATTCGCACGTTTGCGGGGATATACGGCCTGAATGTGGCCAGCAATGGATTCACGTCAGACTTAGCAGCTTTTACTCCGGCGACATCCGGAAACTCATTCGCACCGACGCTTTCAGAAGACATTCGGTTTTGACCTCCGACAGATTTTCTAAAAAGAGGGAGAGCTTTGGGGATAAAAGACGCCGCTACTTTACACGCGCGGCCCGCGCTCGGCAAGCGTGTGTTAAACCGCTGTCGCGGCCTTTCGCGGATCGAGATTGATTAGCTAAACTGTTTCCGGTCTTCGAGTTCCACTTCCCTTGAGAAACTAATGCGCCGAACACTTGCATCGCTGTTGTTCATGGTCTCCCTAATCTCGGCCGTGTCGCTGACGACCTCGCAGGGGACGTCGAACACGGCCGCCATTCCCGCGCCCGAAGAGGTGCTGGGGTTTGTTCCGGGAGACGATCGAAAACTGGCGTCGTGGAACCAGATCGTCGAGTATTTCGAGCGTCTCGACCAATCCAGCGATCGATTGAAGTTTGAGACGTTGGGCAGAACGTCGATGAACAAGCCGTTCGTGATGGCGACCATTAGTTCGCCTGCGAACCTCGCCAGGCTCGACGAGTACAAACAGATTCAGGCGCAACTTGCCGACCCGCGCAAACTCGGCGCGCCCGGTGTTCGCGACCGCAAAGCGACGGATTTGATCGCACGCGGCAAGACGATCGTCCTCATCACGTGCGGAATTCACTCGACTGAGGTCGGTTCGTATTTATCGAGCACGCTGATCGCGCATCGTCTTGCGTCGTCCAACGAACCGGAGATTCAGAGCATTCTCGACAACACGATCGTCCTGCTCGTTCCTTCTCTGAATCCTGACGGCGTCGACATCGTTAAAAACTGGTACGACAAAACACTCGGCACGCCTTACGAAGGAACGGATCCGCCGGAGCTCTATCACAAGTACACCGGTCACGATAACAACCGCGACTGGTACGCGTTCACGCAAGTCGAAACGCAGCTCACGGTCGACAAGATTCACAACGTTTGGCGGCCGCAGATCGTCCACGACATTCATCAGCAGGGCGCGTTTGGTTCACGACTCTTTCTGCCGCCGTACATGGCGCCGGTTGAGCCGAACGTGCCGCGACAGATCGTCGAAGGCTACACGCAGCTTGGCGAATGGATGGCGGGCGAGTTGCGCGCGAAAGGGTTTGAAGGAATCACGAACAACTCGACGTACGACGCATGGACTCCGGCGCGTGCTTATTCGCACTACCACGCCGGCGTACGCATTCTGTCAGAGACGGCATCGGCGAGAATCGCGTCGCCGATCACGTTGAAGTTTGAAGAGCTGCGTTCACGCGAAGGTTACGATCCGCAGAAGGAAGGTTCGAATTTTGGACCAGTGTGGCGGGGTGGTGAGTGGAAGTTGCGCGACATCACGAAGTACATGACGAGCGCCGCCTTTCTGTTGTTGAAGCATTCAGCGGAGTATCGCGCTCAGTGGTTGAAACGGTTTTATGCGATTGGCCGAGACGCTGTGCGACCGCGCCGCCCGGGTGAACTCCTGGGCTTCACCATCGAGCCTTCAAACAACTGCAAGGACACGTTGTCGAAGATCCTCGAACGCGGCGGTGTCGAGATTACGAGTCTCGCCGATGGAAAACGATTCGTCAGAATCGACCAACCCTACGGCGCTTTCGCCAAAGCTCTTCTCGAAGTTCAACGTTATCCGAATCTGCGGGACACGGAAGGACATCCGATTCCGCCTTATGACGTCACCGCGCACACGTTGCCGCTCTTGATGAATGAGGTTGTTCGTCCAATAAAAGCTCCCTTCAGATCGGCTCATCCAAAATCAGACGTCGCCAAACCAGCGGAGCAGCGGAAAACACCGTGTCCTGCGACTACGTCGAATCTTCTCGCGCTGTATCGCGCATCGATGCCCACGTACGATGAAGGTTGGACCAGATGGATGTTCGAGGACCTTTCTTATCAGTACGGCGTCCTGACCGAGAAACAGTTGCGCGCCGGAATCACGACGTTCTCACTTGGTCCAGGCGCGACCGGCAAGTACTACACGATCCTCTTTCCCGATCAGGCGCCGCGACAAATATTCGAAGGTTATCGCGCAGGCTCAATGCCGCAGGAGCTCACCGGCGGTCTCGGCGAAGAAGGCGTGAGACAACTGCGCGCATTCATCCTTCAGGGCGGCACTGTCGTTTTTCTCAACCGCGCGTCTGAATTCGCGATCGATCAACTCAAACTTCCGTTGCGCAACGTCGTGAGCGGTTTGCCGCGCACCGATTTCTACGTGCCGGGAACAATCCTGCGTCTCCAACTCGACACCACGCACCCGATCGCTAAAAACATGCCGGCGGAAACGATCGCGTGGGCCGAGAACTCGCCGGTGTTTGAAGTTGTAGAAAGCGCGACTGGCGACGTGCCCGCAGCAAACGTGAAGATCATCGGACGCTACCCGGAAGACAAAGATCCGCTGCTGTCCGGGTGGTTGTTGGGCGGCGACAAGATCAAAGGCAAAGCAGCGCTGGTGGAAGTCACGATGGGCAAAGGGCGCGTGATTCTGTTTGGCTTTCGTCCGCAATACCGCGCGCAGTCAATAGCAACTTACCGGCTGCTGTTCAACGCGTTAGGAACGTATCAGTAACCCTCCCCGGCCGCCGCCGGTTTCTTGAACTTTTCCCCGGGGGTCGCGTATAAAAATACGCGGCAACGGATATGACAACAGCAACTCCGCTTGCCGGACCGCGATGGTCACCTTTCTCATTACTTCGGTTCTTTTACTCGGTTTAATCGCTATAGCCGTTTATTTTTGGCAGAAACCCGCGAACACTTCGCAAACTGCCGAACTGCCGCCGCCGCCACAGCCAAAAGTTCAGGGGCTATTCTCTGATTTCGCACTTAACGAACCCCGACCCCCGACGTTAAATCAACTTCCGGAAACAACCCACAAGGTTGATAAAGAAGATTTCGAAGCGGCAATCGCTGCGATTCGCAGTTTCCAGGAATCGCCCGACAGGAGTTCCACAACAAGACTCCTGCATGTCGCGGCATCTACGGATGATGCAAAAACGTTCGGCAGAGCCATCGAACTGGTGCTCATGTCGTGGCGAGATCGCAGCTTGTCTGACGTCTCTGCAAAGGATCTTCAAGCGCTATTCAACAGCGAATACTGGGTGCTCTCATCGCGCACTCGCACTTCCGGGGCAGGATTTGTTTTGAAACAGACCTTGTCCAACGCAAATCGTGAGCTCGAAAGTGGTAACCACAACTGACACAATCAACCAGCACTCGGTTGATTGAGAAAGACACACCATGGAAAACCTTGATTTAGCATCTATCATTCCAATCGTGTTCGGAGCTCTTGTCCTCCTCATCGCGTTCCTCATCATCGTGAACCGCATCTTCGTGAACGTCGGCGCACGCGAAATCGCGATCAAAGAGCGGCGCTACCTTGGCGCAAAAATGCCTCCCGGACGAGTTGTCGCTACCGAAGGCGAGGTCGGCATTCAAGCCGACGTGCTCAAGCCGGGGCTGCACCTGATCAAGTTTCCGTTTGAACGCGTAGTTCGCAAGGTGCCGCTGATCGAGATCGGTGCCGACGAGATGGGCATCATCGAAGCCGTTGACGGTGAACCGATGCCGCCGGGGCGCATCTTCGCTCCCGATCGCGCGCAGAACGCACACAACAACTTCCAGGACCCGATCGCGTTCATCAAACAAGGCGGTGTGAAAGGCATCCAATTGCGCACGCTGCCGCCGGGCCTGTGGCCCATCCATCCATACCTGTTCCGCGTTTCCGTGGCGAAGGCGACGATGATTCCGCAAGGTAAAGTCGGCGTCATTACCGCCGCAGACGGCGATCCTCTCGACGCCGGCCGGCTGCTCGGCAAAGCGATCGCAGGCCATCGGCAACTTCCAGGACGCCGAACAATTCATCGCATCGCGCGGACAAAAAGGACCGCAGGTCGACATTCTGACCCCGGGCGTGTATCGCATCCTGGTCCAGTCGACGTCGATCGAAGAACAACTCCGAAGTCAAACCCGGACTCTTCAACGTGCGGCTGTTCGATGCGACAGTCATCAACGAGAACACTATCGGTCTCGTCGAGGCTCTCGACGGCGCGCCGCTGAATCCGCGCGACTACGTCGCCGAACCGATCACCGGTCACGACAACTTCCAGGACGGACACGAGTTCATCGGCAAGGGCGGTCAGCGTGGTCCACAGAAAGACATCCTGCTGCCCGGCACCTACTACATCAACCCGCTGCTGTTCAAAGTCATTCCGGAAACAGCGAAGGAGATCAAACCGGGCGAGGTTGCGGTGGTCGTCTCGAACGTCGGCGTGACCCGTCAGAAGAAGTGCGGCGCGGGATGGCGGAGAAGGTTCGCCAGCGGATGGAGCGCGAAGAGAAGGAGCAGATCGAAGAATCAGTCGCGCGACTCGACGTCATGGACGACAAGCGCACCGCCGAGGAGATCAAGCTCGACCTGATGATGGGCGATCCCGCCGATCGCCGTCTCGACGAAGGCGCGCACGAAGCGTACGTCGTACCCGAAGGTTATCGTGGTATTCAGGAAGCTGTCGTTGGCCCAGGTCGTTACTACGTCAACACGCTGGCGATCTCGCCGATCGTCATTCCGACGACGAACCAGACAGTTGAATGGACCGCCGGCGAAGTTGCGAACACGTTCAACCCGTTCGAAGTCATCTCGAAAGACGGCTTCACGATGCAGTTGGAAGTGCGCGTCGTCTTTCGTGTGAAGCCGGAAGACGCGCCGTTCATGGTCGCGAAGATTGGCGGCATCGAACGTTTGATTCAAAACGTGATGCATCCGCTGATCGACTCGATCTTCCGTAACCAGGCGTCAGAATCCTCGGCGATGGCTTACCTGCAGAACCGGCACGAGGAGCAGGAACGCGCCGAAGCTCGCGTGAGAGCGCACCTGCTGAAGTATCACGTCGACGTCGTGAACGTGCTCATCTGCCACATTCATCTGCCGGAAGAGTTGATGAAGACGCAGACCGAGAAGATTCTCGCCGAGCAGCGTCAGAACATGTACAACGCTCAGCGGGAAGCCGAAGAGAAGCGCATTCAACTCGAGAAGACGCGAGCGCACGCCGACAACCAGAAAGATCTCATGGCCGCGACAGTGGGCGTCGAGATCGCCGGCAAACGCGCCGAGCAGCGCAAAGTCGGAAGGTGAAGGCGAGGCCCACTACATCCTGCAAACCGGCAAGGCCGAAGCCGAGAAGGTCGGCTCATGGGCGAGGCCCAGGGCGTCGCTTATCACGAACAGGTCAACGCGCTTGGCGCCCAGGGCGTCGCGTTGGTTGAGACGTTGAAGGTAATCGGCGAAAAGGGTGTTCGCATCACGCCTGACGTGATGGCGACCGGCGGTGGAGCTGAGGGTGGCGGCGGCATCGGCACGCTGTTGCTGCTGAACCTGTTCCGCGATCGGTTGAACATGCCTGCGCCGAACGGTGAAAAAGTAACACGTTAGTGAGTCGAATTCCTCAAATCCGTGTTCTCCTCATGCCCAACCGAGGGGAACACGGATTATAATCCGCCCGCTTTGCTCCGACACTCGAACCTGGGGATGCCTCATGAAAGAGCGGATAGCTGTCATTGCCCTAATCTTATTCATTGCCGCCATCAGTCTTTTCTTATCTACGAAGGTCGCGCATCTATAACCTTAACGCCGCTTTGACTTAAAAGTCCTCATCTCACCGGGCTTTAGCCCGGTGCAAGAGCCGCGAAAGCAACGAGGAACCGTTTCAACGGTTTCTCATTTCGCTGAGGAAACCGTTAAAACGGTTACTCAATTAGCTCACTGCCTGACACCCGGCTGAAGCCGGGTGAGAAGATAGGACTCTTGAGGCAAAGCTCTTAACGCCGTTCCAAATACATCTGCGCCGCCATCTTCGTCAGCTTCCACACGCGTGACCACGCGATGCGGCTGTCGCCGTTTTCTCGACCGGTCAGCTTGTCGAAGATCAACTGGCGGAAGATGCGGCCCTCGCGCCGCAGCATAAACTCCTTCGCAAACGGTTTTGCCGTTTCAAAGAAGCTGAAACCCGGATCCGTCACCACACCGATACCCTCGAGCGTCATCAACGCGCGCATGATGTAAGTGAAATTTGACGGCAGCCGGAAAGGATACTCGTAAATCACTTCCGCGAGATCGTAAGTCAGTTCCTTGAAGTTCACTTCGCCGAGTTTCAGGTTCAGATAATGTGTGAAAAGACTCTTCGACCACGGGCCGAACTGTTTCCGGATCGACTCCCGGCTTGAGGAAGTTCAGGTTGATGATGTCCTGGCCCAACCCCTGCACGTCGCGACCGACGACGTGGAAGAACGCGTCGATCATCTGCGCCTGGAGCTTCGGGTTGATCCGTCCGACCATGCCGAAGTCGAAGAACGCGAGATGACCGCTGTCCATCACCAGCAAATTTCCGGGATGCGGATCCGCGTGGAAGAAACCGTCTTCGAGTAGTTGCTTCAGATACGTGCGAATCAGCAGCCGATTGACCTTCACCGGCGAGATGCCATTCGCCCTCAGGCCCTCGATGTCGACGACTTTTGTGCCGCGAATGAATTCGAGCGTCAGCACGCGCGTGCTGGTGTGCGACCAGAAGATCTTCGGCACGCGAACCGCGCGCCACGTGCGGAAGTTGTAACGAAACCTGTCGGCGTTTCGACCTTCCTTCACGTAGTCCATCTCTTCGAAGATGGTCGTGTGAAACTCGCGCAGCATGCCTTCCCAGTCGGCGTTTTCGTTTGCGCTCGGGAAGAAACGATTGGTCAGCTTCACGAGCCGAAACAGAATCGCGACGTCGAAACTGATCGTCGATTCGAGATCCGGACGCTGCACTTTGACGGCGACTTCTTCACCTGTCGCGAGACGCGCGCGATAAACCTGGCCGAGCGAAGCCGCGGCGATCGGTTCGCTGTCGATCTCCGGATAGAGCTTCGTGAAGCGGGCGTCCGAGTTCCGCTTCGATGCGCGCGAAAGCTTCGGCGGTCGAAAACGCCGGCACTTGATCCTGCAGCGTCGCGAGCTCTTTGACGTACGCCAGCGGCAGAAGATCGGCGCGCGTTCCCAGCGCCTGACCGATCTTGATGAACGTTGGGCCAAGATCGATCAGCGACTCGCGCAGCCAAGCGGCCTGTTTTTCGAGTCGTGCTTCTTTTCGTGCCGAACCTTCGGCGCCGCGAAAGATCACGTAACGCAAAACGCGAATGAAACGATCGAATGCTGCGTAAAGCCGCGCCCAGATCCACGCTTTGAAGCGCGCGAGGCGCCCGCGTTCGCGAGCCATTTCGCGGAACCGCGTGACGACGCGACTGTTGAAATCAGCGCGCACGTCGTAAGTGTCGAGAAATAAATAGAGCGAGAAGAGTCCGAGCACGCGCGCCACTCGCGCCGCGCGCAGCCAGCCACGAAATCCACGGCCGGCGAGCAGCTCGTCGACCATCTCTTCCGTCAGCGGCCGCAACTTGCGCCGCAGGTTTCTGCACCGGCGGCGCCGGAGCGTCGGCATCAGGCCGTTTCCGTTTGTTATCTGTTCTTTTAATCAGTGCCTGATTATTCGTCATTCTTAAACCTAACTAAATCACCGAAAACATGTGCTTCGTGCCCGCACGCTCGAAATAACTCTCCGCGCGCGTCACGTCCCGTGAAATCTGCGTTTTCAACTCGTCTACTGAACTAAACTTTCGCTCGTCGCGCAAACGATATAAGAACCTGACGCGCACGACATCGCCGTATAGGTCACCGTCCCAGTTCATTACGAACGTCTCGACCGAAGGTTCCGTGGCCGTCGCCAAACGTCGGCCGCAGGCCAATATTTGTCACGCTGCGGCGCCATTGTCCGTCTATCAAAGTGCCGGTGACGTAAACACCGTTCCGGGGTATGACGCGGTTGTGTGGGTGCAGGTTGGCTGTTGGAAAACCGAGCTTATGACCGCGTTCCGAGCCTCGTTCGACGCGTCCTTCGACGCCGTAAGGACGGCCCAACATGCGTCGCGCGAGGTTCACCTGGCCGCGCGCGAGCAGCTCGCGAATCTTGCTCGAACTGACGCGCTGGCCGCGCAGCCTGACCTCCGGCACTTCGCCGGCAACGAAACCGAGCTCGCCGCCGAGACGCTGAAGCAATTCGATGTTGCCTTCGCGGTTGTGACCAAAAGCGAAGCCTTTGCCGAGATAGACTTCGCGCGCGTGCAGGCGATCCATGACCACGTCGCGTAAGAAAATGTTCGGCGCTGATCGAGGAAAACTCTTTCGTGAAACGCACGACGATTGTCTGTTCGATACCGAGCACGCCGAAGCCTTCGATCTTCTGATCGAAAGTCTGGAGCAAAGGCGGCGCGGATTCCGGGATGCAACACCGCGCGCGGATGCGGATCGAAAGTGATCACCGTCGGCACGGCGCCCACTGCGCGCGCGCGCTCAACGACGGTGCTCATGATCAACTGGTGGCCCAGGTGCAGACCGTCAAACACGCCGAGCGTGAGCACGGTAGGGCGTTGAATTTCCGCGTTGTCAGTTCCGTGAAAAAGACGCATAAAGAATTGCGGATTTCGAAAACGTCGCAATTTCGAATTTCAATCGCAATTACTCAACTACCAGTCCGTCGTAAGCAAACTCGACGCCGGGCGGCAGTCGCGCTGAGTCGCGACCGTGTTTGATGTCGTGCGCAATGTGCGTAAAGAACGTGCGCCGCGGTTTTATCTGCGTCGATGTATTCCAGCGCTCGATCGACCCACAGGTGCGTCGGGTGTTCGCGAAAACGCAAACAGTCCAGCACGAGCACGTCGAGATCCTGCAACGCAGTCGATCGTTTCGGGCGGAATGTCGCTGAGATCCGTCAGGTATGCGAAGTCGTTGAAGCGATAAGCCATCACCGGCAAGCGGCCGTGAATCACTTCGAGCGGCGTGATCTCGAGATTCGGACCGATGCAAAACGGCGCGCGGGGATAGACCGTGTACGGAATCACCTGCGGCAGTCCGCCGCCGAAGTGCGACGGCTCGAAGATGTACTTGAAGATGCGTTTGATATCGACCCAGGCGCGTTCGTTGGCGTGGACGCCGAGTGCGCCGAAACGAAAGTTGAGCGGACGAATGTCGTCGAGACCGAAAATGTGATCGGCGTGGCAGTGCGTGATCAGGACCGCGTCGAGTCGCTTCAGACCGAAGCGCAGCGCCTGTTGACGGAAGTCGGCGGAAGTATCGACGAGCATGGTCCGGTCGGCGTGTTCGATGATTACTGAAACTCGCAGACGTTTGTCGCGCGGATCGTCAGAGGTACAGGTCTCACATTCGCAACCGATCGAAGGGACGCCCGTGGACGTTCCGGTACCGAGGAAAGTGAGTTTCATCTGCTTGTCAGTGGTCAGTACTTTGTTCTTAGTAGCCTGCCCTTACTACGGACTACGACTACTGACCAAGATCATCTTCCTCCGGTGATGTCGGTGCCTGAGAACGCCGGGCTTTCGGCGGCGCGTTCACGAGCGACACGTACTGCATCCGCAGATCATGCAGCAGGCCCTCGAGCATCTGTTCTCTTTCGGCAGCGACAAGTTCCCTTGCGTCTTCTTTTGCAGCATGCCGAGCACGTCGATCCAGTGTTTGCCCAACTCGACATCGACCTCGCGCTGATGCGTGACCGGATGCTCCATCATTCCCAGCGCCGAAGCCGCGTTCGAAGCGATCGACATGATGAAACTGAGAAAACCCGCGGGGTCGCGAGCGTCCGCCAGTTCTTCTTCGGTGAATTCCGGGTCATCGTCCGTGGCGACGTCTTCCGCGGCGGAGGCGGGCGGTTCCGGTTCAGCCTGTGCTGCGCTTCGATGCCGCGGGCCGCAGCGGGTTCTGGCGCTGCGGATTCCGGTTTCCGGCTTTGGTTCGGGCTTTTCCTCGGGAGGAAGATCGCGCGGGCTTCCGTCAGCATTGAACAGCCGCCGATCCGTTACTTTGAAAGTTGGTTGATCGTTACTCATAGCTCTGTTAAATATGATCCGCATTTTGCCATGATAACAGGTCAGCATAGACTACTGCCATGCCCACAACATTCAACGATCTCGTAAATCTGATGGAGCGTCTGCGCTCGCCAAACGGCTGTCCCTGGGACCGCGAACAAACCTACGCCACGCTTGCGCCGATGCTGCTCGAAGAAGCGTACGAGGCTTTCGAAGCGGTCGAAGACGCGCGCGAAGGCAAGCCCGCTGAACTCCGCGACGAACTCGGCGATCTGCTGTTTCAAATCGTCTTCTACGCGCAGGTCGCGAAAGAACGCGACGAGTTCACGATCGACGACGTTACGCGCCATTCACGACAAGATGGTGCGCCGTCACCCGCACGTCTTCGGCGACGTCACCGCCGAAGATTCAGCGACAGTCCTGCTGAACTGGGAAACGATGAAGGCCGAAGAACGTCGCGCCGCCGGCAAAACTGAAGACGTGAAGACTTCGCTGCTGAACGGCGTCTCGTCAAAAGCGCCGGCGTTGATGGAAGCTCATCAACTCTCGACCAAAGCCGCGCGCGTCGGTTTCGACTGGAAAACCGTCGACGACATCTTCGACAAGTTACAGGAAGAGATCGAAGAGTTGCGCGGCGCGATCAAAGAACACGCGAACCTCAAAGACGAAGCGAACCACGCGCGCGTGCGGGAAGAGATGGGCGACCTGCTTTTGCGGCCACGAACATCGCGCGGCATATGCAAGTCGAACCTGAAGCGGCGCTGAAACTCACGAACCGCAAGTTTCGCCGCCGCTTCGCCTACATCGAAACCTCACTTCACGATCGCGGCCAGGCGTTCGACCAAACCTCAATAGATGAGCTGGAAGATCTGTGGCAGGAAGCAAAGGGAGTCAGTATCCGTCAGATGGTCCGTTGTCCAGCGAACCCACTGACCACTGGACGCGACTGACCCTCAATTAGATCGTTGATCCGCACCGAGCGCAACACGGTCTTAAACGCGTTGTCGAAGTTACGTTCATCCTGCGGCGCGACGGCGATCATGTAGAACAATCTGACCGTTGCGCAGTTGCGTCGTGATCAGACTGATCATTCTCCGCACGGCCAGTCGCCTCGTTGACGTTGGTCAACGTCGACCACAACGCGTTACGACCGTCGATCGTCGTGCGCTGATAACCACCACTCGCTCGCAGACTGTTATTTCCCTGAGCGAAACCGTTGATCAGTTCCTCGGTCGCACGTTGCAAATTGCGGTTGTTCGTCTGCGCCACACCGAAATTCGTGCCGTGCGTAAAAACGGCCTGACCGTTGTACTGGCCATAACCACCTTCCGGCGCGAACCAAACTGAACTTACCCTCGTTGATCTGACGCCAGTTGGACGGCACGTTCACGCGCACGCCACCGTTGAAAATCGAAACGTTCTGGTAACGAGACGACGGATACTCCACGCGCCCGACTCGGCCGTCTGTCCGGATAGTTCCCGGTGTTTTCGCCGGTCGGATAACGCTGTCCGCTGTGCGCTATCTCCTGCCATCGACGGAGCGCGTCCGTAACCGCGCAGCCGTTCCTGAATCGACGCGCAAACTCGCGCGAATCGCGCCCGCCTGCGTTCACTTCGCAGCATCTGCGCTTCACGATTGATTCGCGCATAACGATCCTTCGGGCTCGGGTGGTCGCTCAAGAATCCGCCACGCGCCGCCGCCCTGCTGTTCGATCGTGCGAAACATGTTCGCCAGATCTCGCGGATCGTAACCAGCCTGCGCCATGATCTGCGCGCCGAGTACGTCCGCTTCCGTCTCGTATTCACGACTGAACTTCAAGAGGTAAACTGCAAACGGCGCCTGGGCCAACTGGCCCACGCTCGGATCCGCCCAGCATTGTTCCGGCAATCCCGGCGATCGCGGCGAGCGGGCCATATTTCTGTCCCTTGGTCGCCTGCGCCGTACCGTGTCGCAGCGCGACGTGACTGATCTCGTGGGCCATCACGCCGGCCATCTCACCTTCAGTGCGTCGCCGCTTCGATCATTCCGCGGTTGACGTACATTGGACCACCGGGAAGCGCGAACGCGTTGATGTCTCGCGCATTGACGACTTTGAAGTAGTACTGAAATTCGGGATGTTGAAATTGCGATGGGATCGCGCCCACCAGCCGCCGCCCTACGCGCTCGACGTAGCTCTGCACCTGCTGATCGCGCAGCAGAGGAAACTGTTGCTCGGCTTCCTGTGCCGCCTGGCGTCCAAGTTTGACGTCGTCCTGAATACTGAATTTGTTACTGTGATACTTGATCTGCGTCTGCGCCATCACCGACAACGGCATCACCGCCATCGCCACCAATGCCACCCACGCAATCAGGTCTGTCGTCTTCTAATCATAACGATCTCATATGCACTGTAACCCTTTTCCGGAGGTTATGCACCAAAACGCAACAGGAATACACGGATTTGTGTTCAACTTATCCCGTGTTTACTGCTAATTGGCCGGATGGCCAACTCTAAACCATCGACTTGCAACGAAAATGCCAAGGGGCGGTCAAGTCTGCGTTGCGGGGCTCGATATGCTCGTTAAACCATTGGCGGGTTCAGCCAGCGGGGCAATGCGATGCGGCTCGTCCGCGCCACGACGCGAATCATCGAAATTACGAGGAAAACTAGTCGAAGCAATGTTGAACAACGACTTTGCCGAAGTCGCTGCCGCTGATCATGCTGATCCCACTGAAGATCGCTCCGATGACCAGAAACGCGATGTGCAGCGCCAACGCCTGCGAGGCATGAAAGCGCACTCTCACTTCCTGCCGCGGAACCAGAAACAACTCGAGCAACGAAGCAACGATGCCCGACGTACGGCGCATACGCCAGCATCAACGCCCATTTCTCCGGAATGCCGAAGCCCGACGACCGTTCGCGACGGTTGGCGGACTGCTATCGGACTCTGATACGGGTTGTAAGGCTGTTGGGGTTGATACTGATATGCTGCGCCGGCGGTGCGTAAGTAGGAGGAACAAACACCGACGGATACGGAGCTTCCAGCGGAGGATTGTCGTAACGACGAGTCGGCGCTTCGGAATACACGTTTTGACGCGCGCTGTCGTTCGGATTCGCCGGCGGAGTCCAGGACGGAGTCGGTCGCCTACCTGGTGGGTCTCGCCGCCGACTTGCTGTGTTTCGGCGCCGCCCGCCTTTCGCCCCACGATTCCTCCGCCTTGCGTTCAACGTCAGGATCGAGTGGATTTGTGTCGTATTTGCTCTTCTTTGTTTCCATCTCAGCCGCTCTTCCTCCTACAACGTGCGTGTTCAATCTTACTCGCCTGCGATCTCATACTCAACCTGTTGCCAGCGCTGTTCCCGCTCCGAGATGGAGAACGCCTTTACGGCTGGCCTCGTTCCGCCGAGTCCGACTATCAGGTAAGTTGCTGAAGGGTAATAAGCAAGCCGGACGTCAGTTTCCGAAGGGCTGGGTTCGGCTGCGCGGGGATGGGAGTGATAAATGGCGAGCAGTTCCTCGCCGCGTTCGCGCATTTGTCGCTGGGCGGCGAAGAGGTCTTCCGGGCGCGGCTTCGTAGCCCACCTCGGGCTTGGCAGTGACGTTGCGGAGGCGGTAAATCGTGCGCGCTGTGTGCCTGAGATCCGCCGATCAAGGCCGCAACATTCAGCCGGCGCCACTTCGCGCGCATGAGCAATCATTGCGTCGAGGTGTGCGCGACGAAGCTGAATCAGTTGGCATTTGGTTCAGCTACGGATCGTTCGACCACGATCGCAGGTGCAGCTCTTCCAACTGTTTCGGATCGACAGCGCCCGGCGCGTCGATCATCAGATCGGCCGCGGACGCTGTTTTCGGAAACGCGATCACGTCGCGCATGTTGTCCGTGCCGGCGAGCACCATCATCAAGCGATCGATGCCGGGCGCGATGCCGCCGTGCGGCGGTGTGCCGTATTCGAGCGCGTCGAGAAAGAACCCGAACCGTTCGCGCGCTTCTTCAGTCGTCATGCCCAATGCTTTGAAGACGAGCCGCTGCACGTCGCGACGGTGAATACGAATCGATCCGCTGGCCATTTCGACGCCGTTGATGACCGGGTCGTAAGCCTTGGTGCGAATCTGCGCGAGCAGGTCTGTTTCACCACCTTCGACTGCGCGTTCGAGCAGTTGCAGGTCTTCATCGACGGGCGAGGTGAACGGATGGTGCATCGAGTAGTAGCGGCCGTCCTCTTCGTGAAACTCAAACATCGGAAAGTCGGTCACCCAAAGCGGCGCGTAGACGTTCGCGGGAATCAGGTTCTCGCGTTTGGCGACTTCGTTTCGCAACGCACCGAGACTTGCGGCGACGACCTTCGGTTTGCCGGAAACGATCAACACGGCATCGCCTTTTTGCGCACCGGCGGCACTCGGCAATTTGTCGCGACAGTCGTCCGCGCCCAATGCTTTCAGCAGCGATGACGAGAGCTCGTCGCCTAGCTTGATCCACGGCAAGCGCTGTCGCGCCATATCGCTTCGCAAACTCCTGCAAGCTCGTCCAGCACTTTGCGTGAAAGCTTTGCGCCGCCCGGTACGACGATTCCTTTGACTTGTCCGCCTGACTTAACGCCGAAGCAAACGGCGGAAGTCAGTGCCTTCCAAGCTGGCGATAAATCCTGAATCGAGCCCTCGATGCGCAGGTCAGGTTTGTCAGAACCGCAGCGCGCCATCACTTCCGCAAAATGTGAATCGCGGAAACGGCGTCGGCAGATCGACGTTGATGAGTTTGAAAACGCTCGCGAACAAACCTTCGATCAACGTGTAAATTTGTTCGAGCGTCGCAAAACTCATCTCGACGTCGAGTTGCGTAAATTCCGGCTGCCGGTCGGCGCGCAGATCTTCGTCGCGGAAACAATGGGCGATCTGAAAGTACTTGTCGAGGCCGCCGATCATGCACAACTGTTTGAAAAGCTGCGGCGACTGCGGCAGCGCGAAAAACTTTCCCGGTTGAGATCCGCGACGGGACGATGTAGTCGCGCGCGCCTTCCGGCGTCGACTTGATCAGGATCGGCGTTTCGATCTCGGTGAACCCTTGCGCGGTCATGTAGCGCCGGATCTCGTTCGCAACACGATGACGCAGACGCAGGTTCGCCTGTAGCTGCGGGCGGCGCATATCGAGGTAACGAAACTTCAAACGCAGATCTTCGCTGGCGAGCGCGTCGCGGCGGCGTCGAGCTGAAACGGCGGCGTGCGCGCGTCGTTGAGAATCAACAACTCTCTCGCGTGAACTTCTATGTCGCCGGTGGCGATCTTCGGATTGCGCGTGTTTTCGTCGCGCATCACGACTTCGCCTGTCACGGCGATCACGTACTCGCCGCGCAGTTCCTTCGCCTTCGCGTGCGCTTCAGGCGAGACCTCGGAATTGAAGACGACTTGAGTGATGCCCGCGCGGTCGCGCAGATCGATGAATGTGAGCTCGCCGAAGTCACGGCGCTTTGCGACCCAGCCCATGAGGGTGACTTGATTGCCGATGTCGTTCCGCGCGCAGTTCACCGCATGAATGAGTGCGTTCCAAGGTTACCGAAGTGATCCAACATTTTATGATTCCATTCAAACTGCCTGCGCGATCTCCAATCTATTGCCTCCAGGATCGCGCACGTAAAAACGCTGCACACCTTCGATGGGACGATCGTCGGGGAGGATCTCGACGCCGGCCTGACGGAACTGTTCTTCCGCTTCGCTGAGGTCTGAGACGGTGTAGCAAACGTGGCGCTTGCCCTCATTCACGACGTTCTCTTCGACCCACAGGTGAAGCTGCACCGGCCCCAATTGATACCACGCACCGCCGCGACCACGCGACGACTCCGGTTTGGGAACTTCCGTCATTCCCATCACGACACCGTAAAAGTGCTTCGTGGCCTGCTCTAACGAACGCGGCACGGTAACGTTGACGTGGTGAATCGTGGCCTGCATGTTTATTTCGTCTGCGATTGCATCTTCGCGTTGAACTCCGCGGATTTGTTGCGCGGAATACTCAACGAGCTCCACTCACGTCGATGCTGAAGTGCTTCGCCAGAAAGACGATTTGACCGATGTGATACGAGTAGTGCATCAACTGGCGATTGATCGCCTGCACGATCGTGTGCTTCTCGCCGCGAATCATCACTGTCTTTTCGAAATCTTCGAGTGTCAACGGCTCGATGGCGGCGAAGACGCATGCCCAACCGCGTTCCCAGTAGTCGAGCACGTCGTCTTTCGTCGTGTTTGCTTCGATCACAAACTCCATGTCGCGATTGCGGTTTGGCTTCTCGCCGTCGCGTCGTCAGGAAGTCGGTCCAACGCGAGAACATGTTGCCCGCCATGTGTTTCATGACCACGGCGACGCTGTTTGACTCTTCGTCGAGGCTGATGAAATACTCTTCGTCTTTCAGTTGCGCGAGCGCTTTGTCCGCCAGTTTCTTGTACGACTCACACCGCTTTCGCAGTCTTCGAAATAGTTCTGAACAATCGCTTCACTTGACATCACGCACCTCAAATTTCAGCACAACCTGTGCGACTTCCCCTCGGTCCAGCGTGTTCCTGTACGCCGCTACTTCAGGTTCTTCAGCACTACGAGTCCCTTGCCACGTTCGTCTTCTCCGAGAACGCTACGAACGGAATACCGCGCTTCGACGCATACTGAATCTGGTTTCCTAACTTAGCATTGCCTCGGGATAGACATCGACTCGTAATCCTGCCCGTGCTTAGTTCGGCTGCGACAGCTCAAAGCATCGCCGGCAGCTCCTCGTCCAAACCGCCACCATCACGTCTGCGGGTGAACGCAGCAAGTGTACCGGAAACATCTCTGCGCTCACTCATGACGACGAGGATGCGTTCAAGGCCCAACGAAAATCCGCACGCTGGAATATCCTGCCCGAGAAACATTCCGACAAGATTGTCGTAACGTCCGCCGCCACCCAAACTTCCCGCAAGATCTTTGACCTTGATCTCCATGATCGCGCCGGTGTAGTAGGAAAGGCCTCGCGCGAACGACTCGGATCGATCTCGAACTCACAAATGACGCGAACGTAACTCGATGATCTGACGCAAGCTCTTTGAGGCCCTCTGAACCGACTCGTTGTCGCCGATAAACTCTCTCTCCAGCGCCGATCAAGCACTGTCCTCGTTCGCTTCCAGTCGTACTCAAACAACGCGAGCAGAATTCATCTTCCAGCATCGGCGCTAAGGACTTCACGCGCTTCGAACTCTTTCGCAACACACCATCAGTGCCGATCTTGTCGAGCTTGTCTAACGCAATCAACGCTGTGCCATGTTTGTCAGAAGCTACACCAGCCGCATCGAGTATCCCAGTCAACACCTTCCGATGATTGAGCCGCACGACAGAAGTCGCTGAACCCCAAGTTTACTTAACACCTCACTCGAAGCCGAGATGATCTCCGCTTCAACGATCATCGATCGCGAACCAAGCACGTCAACGTCACATTGATAAAACTCGCGATACCTCCCACGCGCCGGCCGATCCGCACGCCACACCGGCTGAATCTGATAACGCTTGAAAAACTTCGGCAGCTTGTCGCGATACTCCGCAACGACACGCGCCAGCGGCACCGTCAAATCGTAACGCAGCGCGAGATCCGCTTCGCCAGTGCCTTCATGAACGCCGCGTTTCAGTATCTTGAAGATGAGCTGGTTCCCTTCCTCACCATACTTGCCCATCAGCGTCTCGATGTTCTCGGCGGCAGGCGTTTCGAGCGGCTCAAAGCCGTAACGCTCGTACACCTCTTTGATCACACCGATGACGTATTCGCGTTTGCGAACGTCTTCAGGCAGGAAGTCGCGCATGCCGCGCGCGGGTTGAGTCTTCGCAGAAGGCATTACTTAAAAACAGAAAACCCGGCGTAGATCACGAAATTATTCAGGCCGCGATTCGCTCCATGTCGATCGCCGTTCGAGATGTGATGAAACCTGACGCCGATACTCACGGCGCGTTTATCGGATGTAAATATCCGCACGCCGCCGCCGGCTTCGCCGACAAATGCGAAACTGACCGGAGTCTTCGATCGGCATCGACTTGTTGAAATAAAGAAAGCCACCGTTCAAGTGCGCAAACGGATGGACCTTCGATCCGTTCGCGAAGTCGAGTTGAAGACCGATCGGCGTGATACCGGCGCCGTAAGCTGTCTCGCGTTGAAATATCTGAGGGCCAATGAAGCTCCGCGACGACGATCGTTCCCGTCGCCACCGCAACCGGAACCGCATCGATCGTCTATTGAAAAGCGAGCGTGTCGTTCGCGGCTAACGTCCGGCCATAACGAAACGCGGCGAGAAACAACTTGCGATCTTCAGCTTCGGCTTCACTCAGGCCTTCGAAGATCGTCGTCGCCTTGGGCGAAAAGCCTCCCCAGAAACCAAACTCGTTATCGCCACGTTGCAGGGTCTGTGCAGAGAACACAAGCGCAGACGCAAATCAAAACACCAGATTACACCGATAATTTTCATTCACTGTTCCTCGTTTCGATATTCGCGTGTGTAACCAACGTAGTTCTGCCAAAAGAGCGCAAGTGAAGCAACCTCCTGTTCAGTCAGCGGACGTTTGACCTTCGCGGGAAAACCCATCACAAGCGATCGTGGCGGAATGATCGTGCCTGGACTCAACAGCGAACCCGCGGCCACCAGCGAAAACTCTCCGATGCGCACGTCGTCAAGCACGACCGCGCCGATGCCGACCAGCGATCCGCGTTCGACGTAACAACCATGCAGCGTCACGCTGTGTCCGACCGTCACCTCTTCTTCGACGATCGTCGGGTGCGTGCCATCGCGAACGTGAATCACGGAGTTGTCCTGGATGTTTGCCCGATCGCCGATGCGGATGTGGTGAATGTCGCCGCGAACAGTGCAGTTGCACCAGATCGACGCCTCCTCGCCAAGGTGCACGTCGCCAATAACTTGAGCGCTTGGGTCCACGTAAGCTGTTGGGTGAATCTGTGGATGAACCCCACGAAACGGTCTAATCATGGTTTGGGCGATATTAACATAGCTCTACGAGCTTGAGCTTGGTGCTTAGAACTTTGCTCTTTGTTCTTCCTGCTTATAGCAAATTACAAAGCCCCAAGTACAAAGTACAAAGCTTGTGGTAAATTGCATCGCATGGCCCGACGCTTCACCTTTCTCGTCGTACTAATCCTCGGCGCAACGTCGTGCAGCAACTCGCTTTTCAAGGTGAAACCCGTGGCCGAGTTGCCGCCGATGCCGGCCGCTGCACGCAGCGCTGATGCAGGTGGCGTGACAGTTCGCACAGCGCCTTTGCTTACAGACGAGGAAAGTCAGGACTTGTTTGAAGCGAATCTGCCGGTGAGTGGAGTGTTGCCGGTTCGTTTGGAACTGGCGTTTCAAAGTGGCCTGCCGATCGAGACGAAGCGTGCGCGCTTTCGTTTGCGAGACAGCGAAAATCGCGAATGGAAGTTTCTCAAACCAAAAGACGCCGTCTCGCGGATCATGAAAGCCAACGGAGTCTTCGCTTACAACCCAAACTCGCGGAAGCAATTTGAACAGGAGTTTGGCGCGTACGCGATCGACCTCAGACGCCGCTGTCTTCCGAAGATCCTCGGCGGCGAGGTTTCATCTTCTTCCAGACACCCGACAAGCGACCAATAAAAAGCGACCTGCGGTTAACACTCACCGTGGAGCGTCTTCCGCAGGTCGCTACGATTCAACTTAACTGATCAACCGAATCAGCGTTGACTGTTAGGCCCTGTGGGCCAGTGGCCCGCACCGTGATTTCAGTACCGGGTTCGAGGTTCAAATCGTTTCGACCCTGCACGTACACGGAACCAGCACCGGCACCGGCGCCAATCACAGCACCGATTGCCGCGCCTTTACCGCCACCGGCAATCGCACCAATGATCGCACCAACCGCCGTACCGATCGCTGTTCGAGTCACGGTCGTCTTGGTTTGATCGCTTTCGCGGACCGCGCCTTCGTTGTCTACGCGAACGACTTCGCCATCAGGAGTACGAACGGCTTCGAGAATACCGGCGAAGTTGTAACTCCGTCCGTCTCGCAAGCGAATCGTCTCGAAGTCCAGCGTCATCTCCGATCGACCGGTAACCCGGCCGCCTCGATTGACGCTCATCACGCGACCTTCCAGCGTAGCGCCTTCATACTGACCAGGCGAACGCACCGTCATCGTAAACCGATCGCCTTCGCGAACGCTCTGCGTTGACAGGTCGTTGTTCAGCACGCCGACGACCTCTGTTCCATTCGGCACAACAAAGCTGCCGGTTTGTGCGCCGCCGCCGACGTTCGTGTCTTCACGATTCGTATCGTAGATGTTCAACTGCGCAACATCCGAGACGCGATCGTAGTAAGTTTTGACTGTTACCGGCTGATTGACGCGATCGCTGTAGAGCGTACGAGTCACCAGCATTTGCCGCCCGTTATCCGTCGGATCGAACGTGACCGTGAAATCGTTTGCACGTTCGCCCGTGCGGGTAATCGTGAGCGTATCGCCCGTCAGATCCGCGCGAACGCGAACCTGCCGTCCACCCGGCGTCGTCTCAACCTGTTCGCGGCCGTCCGCGGTGAAGTTGATCTGCGGCGCTCTGGTGGAAGCGATCGTCACCACATTACCGCGGCGATCGATTGCCAGCATCTGTGGTGGATCCAACCGTCGTAACAGCGCGTCGTAAACACGCTGCCGTTCAGAAAGTGACAAGTTTCGGGTAGCGGCGTCGACTGCGCGGCGCGCGTCGTCGCCCTGGCTGGCGTTATAACGGAACGTACCCGTCAAATCTGCGCGGTTGCCGTAACCACCGCCGGGAGTTGTGGTCTCATTCCACGCAATGTTGAATGCACTCGCCAATCGATCGAGATCCTGGCGAATGTTGGTCCAGTTGTTTTCCGTAGCGTTTGACAACTGTCGATCCGCAACATAGTTGTTGATAAACGAAGCGCGGTCTAACAGAGTGCGCGCGTCAGACGATGTCACCTGACGAGTGTTCACGCGGTTGCGCAGTTGGACCAACGCGCTTTCGAACGCAGACAGTTGACGCCGGGCTTCTTCGGCTGAGTAACGATCGTTGCCGTAGAAGCGGTTCAGATCTTCGCGGAAGCTGCGACTGAAGTTCGCGACGCGTGAATCGATGCGTTGAATCAACTGGCGCATCTGCGCGTCGTTCATGTTGTAGTCGTTGTTACCGCCGGTGTTGCCCGAGCCCCCGATCTCCAGGCCGCGCTCAGGTTGTAATAACCGGCCAGTTGATCGACGTCTACGCGCAACGATTGCCATTCACGCTGCGTGCCTCCGCCGACGCGGTTATTCGTTAGAAAGCTGTCGATCAGGACCGCACGGTCTAACACGGCGCGAGCGTCTGTCGAAGACGTGCGACGCGAGCCGAGACGGCGATCGAGTTGGTTCACCGCGCTTTCAAAGTCGAGCACCAGACGATTGAGATCTTCAGCGCGATAGTTGCCGCGGTCGGACGCGTTTTGAATTGCGCGTTGAAGATTGTCGGTGCGAGTTTGAATGCGGCGGACGGTATCTCGAATGTTTGCTTCGCTGGCAAGTTGGGCCATGCCAATGCTGGTGGTGCCGGAGACTACGAGCATCACCAGGAATGCCTTGAAAGCGGTCTTTCTAAAGGTTTTCATCTCTTCTTCCTCCTTCGCTCCAGTGCAGGACTGTCAACAGCTGTGCCAGAGGTCGAACAAAGAAGGAATGGCTTGGTTTACGAGCAATTTAGGGAGAGGGCGACACGATATCGTACGGTTTGGTGAGGTCGAATGTATGGCTTGGTGTAAATCCGTTTAATCGGTGGAGCCGAACCCGCCGGCCCCGCGGGCGGTGCCGTCTAAGTCGTTAACCCACGTGGCTTCGGGTGTGATGATTTGCTCGATGATCAACTGGCAGATCTTACTTCCGGCGGGCAGTGTTATGACTTCATCTCCCGTGTTGTAGAGCACACAACGAATCTCGCCACGATAATCGGAGTCGATCACACCGGCGAGCACATCCAAGCCCTGCTTTGCCGCCAACCCCGATCGCGGCGCAACGCGTCCATAGAACCCGGGCGGAATCGCCACCGCCAACCCCGTCCGCACCATCGCGCGCTGCTTCGGCTCAAGCTCGGCGTCTTCAATCGAACAAATATCCAACCCCGCCGCCAACGCACTCCCGCGCGCGGGCAGTACGGCTTTGGGATCTAGTTGTTTGAATCGCAGGAAGTCGAGTGTGATCGGCATCTACATCTTCGGCAGCGTGACGCCGCGCTGGCCCTGGTATTTGCCGCCGCGGTCTTTGTAGGAGATTTCGCAGACTTCGTCGGATTCGAAGAAGACGACTTGCGCGACGCCTTCGTTGGCGTAGATCTTTGCCGGCAGTGGCGTGGTGTTGGAGAACTCGAGGGTCACGAAGCCTTCCCACTCCGGCTCGAATGGTGTGACGTTCACGAGTATCCCGCAGCGTGCGTACGTGCTTTTGCCGAGACAGATCGTCAAAACATTACGCGGGATGCGGAAGTATTCGACCGTGCGTGCGAGTGCGAAACTGTTCGGCGGAATGATGACGGAATCGCCTTTGTGTTCGACGAAGTTCTTGGCGTCGAATTCCTTCGGATCGACGATGGTGCTGTTGATGTTAGTGAAGAGTTTGAATTCGTCGGCGCAGCGAATGTCGTAACCGTAACTCGACGTGCCGTAGGAAACGATGCGTTTGCCGTCAACTTCCTTGACCTGACCCGGTTCGTACGGGTCGATCATCCCATACTCCACCGCCATCATGCGGATCCACTTGTCGCTCTTGATGCTCATTGTGCGCGTATTTAACCACGGATATAAAACAGAGACTACAGGTCGCGTGTTTTATGCGGATTACTGCGCCACCTTACGGATATTCACAGTGCCGTCGCCCACCGTCACCCTGAAAAACGCTCCACCCGCGCCGGCACGCGCGCGAACCGTACGTTCCGTAATGCCCGGTTTCTCGCGCGACACGAGCCCTTCGTGAGTGTTTACGATCTTTCCGTTACGCAGAATCTCGGCGTCGATATCGCCGTTGAAACCCGGCGGAAGATCGACGTTAACGGTGCCCGTCGCGAGCCGGATGTCCACGCCGGCTCCTCGCCAACTCCGCACCGGAACAGTCAACGTCACAATGCCCGCCGTCACAGTCGTCGTCACGAGTCCACCGGTTAACGTCAACGCCGTTTCACTCTCCGTCGCACTGATACGCAAAGCTCCCTCGACAGCAGTGACTTTCACTGGACCATATCCGGCGTTGATTTCAAGATCCGTATTCGTCGGCACACGCAAGCGTGTAATCGATCTTCCACGGCAGGTTGAGCAGGTTCTTGGGAAACTTCTTCGCAACCTTCTTCATGTACTCGCGATCGTGAGTGCCGGTCGTGAGCACGCTGAGGTGGTTCAAGTCTTCGTCAAACACAAAAGTATTGACGGTCGCGAGTTGGGCCAGGTCGGCTTCGGTCGCAGCATTCAGTTCGATGTCCGCCACAAGCTCAACTTCATTGCGGTTCCACCCTTCGATCGTGACTGCTCCACGAGGCGCGCCGATAACAGTGACCGTCCCGCCGAATGCGAAGCGACGACTGTCGCGTCGCGTGGTGGTCCGCTTTAACAGCGTAGTCGGCAGCGCCGCGACCGTTTTGTCCTTTTGGGCCATCACAGGCAACGGCACGAGAAGCATTACGAACACACAACTGACTATAAGAAGTTTGGACACAGATCAGTTCCTTCCGCGGATCGAACTAGGCAAGGCAACGGCGCGCACGCGCGCTTATAGTAACCTTCCAAAGCTTTCCGCAAAACAAAAAAAGGGACGCTGCGAAACGCAACGTCCTCATTCATGACTTGCCATTGCAAAAGGTGCAAAGAAGCTATCGTCGCAAAAACGTGATCTGACCGCTGAAGTTCATCACCGACACGGACGAACGTCCATCGCCGACGTCGCCGACCAATTTGCGGCCGTCTTGATTCTTAAAATTGTTATTCCAGAAATCGTTCAGCGCGATCTTTCTCGCCGGCGAAGCTGCGACTAAACGAAACGCCGAGTTGCCGGGGATGCGAATCGTGATGTCGCCCTTGTTTGATTTGAACTCGTAAGTGCCGCCGCGCGAAAACTCGCCGTCGAAGTAGATGTTTCCGATGACGTTCTGCGCGATCACCTGCGAAGCGCTGATGTTTGTCAGCTCGATGTCGCCTTCAGACGAAACGTGCGCGCGGACGAGACCGCCTTTGATGTTCGAAACGCTGATGTTGCCACGTCGCGTCTCGAGATCGACGGACGTGCTGACAGGAACCTGTAGTTTGAAATTTATATCGCCGACGTCGCTGCGACCGCGATTGTCGCTCATCACGTCGATCATCAAACACTGATCGACTTGCTTCGGAACTACCTGCGCGCCTTTCGATTCGATGGTCGCGGAAAGTCGAATCTCATCCTTGGCCCAAGATTCGACGATGACGGTGCCGGAGATGTTGCGCAGTTCGACACGCACATTCTTCCCAGCCGGAAAGCGCTTACTGATTTTTGTTTGAGCGTTGGTGACTGCGACTGCGGATAGAAAGACGAATGTAAAAACAAGACCGCCCGCGAACAGGCCTGCGCGCATCCAGGGGCGCCAACTTAAGACTCCAATTTTCATCGGTGTGGGGCTGCTCTCAAAACTCAAGACGAACAAAACTCACGGGCAAACGATCTTCTTCAGTGCCGGAATCACAAATCGGAGAACTCTTTCAGCAGCGCAAGCTTGTCGTTCAGCGACTCGTTGAGCATTTGTTCGGAAATCTCGTCATGGGGATTCTTCTTCAGTTCCTCCAGTGAAGTCGCAACGGTCTGCTCGATAACGCGCATGTTGCGCTCGAACACCTCGCGCATGTCCGGGCTCCAGCGCGCTTTGTTCAGTTCTACTCGCTGGTTCCAGTAGTTGATCACCTGCTGTCTCTGCCAGACGCGATCGTTCACGTTCGACGCTTCAACGGGGTTCGCCGCCGGAAGAGGCACGCCTGTTCCCCAGCGACGCAGTCCGACGACCGTAGTCAACGAAACCAACAAAACGATTGCTGCCGTCGCCGCGGTCAACTGCGGCAAGGAAAGTTGCCAACTTCGGCCCAGCAGGCCGCCTAGAAACGAAGGCTGACGATCGTTTTGCGACACTACGGTTTGGCCGCGCTGGTCCGCTTCGATCACGTTTCGAATGCGAAGCCACATCGCCTGTTCGTTTGGCGGCGCCTCATACTCGCCGCGGCGGGTACGGCAGAAGCCGACTATCGCCGCCAGGTCCTGGCGCACGCTCTCGCAATCCAAACAATCTCTGAGGTGCGTATTGAGAATGGACTCATCGCTACGGCTGATGCTGCCATCGAGCAGATCGTGGATGAGTTCCTGACACGTCTCGCAGTTCATTGCTTACCACCTTCGTCCTGTCGCACTAACACACACATTCTGAAATCCGAACTGTCGCTGGACAGAACCTTTCCGGCTGTTATCAATCAAGGGAAGACTGCGTTTTAAGCCATGTTTTTGGAACTTGAAAAACATTGGCTGCTAGCTTCGAGGCTTTTCGGCCTCCTTCTGTTGCCTCAGAAGTCCGCGCAATTTCATTCTTGCTTTATGCAATTGCGACTTGGACGTTCCGACCGAACACCCCAGCATTCTGGCGATTTCCTCGTGCTCGTGCCCTTCGATGTCGTGAAGCGTAAAGACCGTCCGGTAACCGGGCGGCAATTGAGCTATCGCCTTATCGAGCGCGATTCGGTCAACCACCGGCATTGAATTCGGGTTTTCCGTCCCTTTTACAATCTGGATCGGAGTTTCGCCGTCCTCAGTCGTCTGTTCCATGCGCACACCGCGTTTGCGGAAATGCATGAGCACCTGATTGACTGTCAGCCGGTGAAGCCAGGTCGTAAAAGCGGACTCGCCCCGAAAACTACCGATTTTTCTAAAGAGCTGTATGAAGACCTCCTGAGCGAGGTCTTCAGCCTCCGAGACATTGCCGGTCATTCGCAGGCACAGCGAGTAGACGCGGCGATTATGGCGCTGGTAGAGCTGCTCGAAGGCTGCCATGTCGCCTTGAGCGGCTTTCTGCGCCAGCTCATAGTCTGTCGTTTGCGATGTCTCGGTTTCGGCTGCGGTCACGTGTTCGTTTGCTCGGGCAAGCTGGGAAGAAATTTACAACTTCCGGCTTGTGCGGCACGATTGTCACGCTTTTCGCCAGTTTCAAGGGAGCGGCACTTTGCCTTCAAACCATCCGCGTGGGGATGCGGTGTCAGGTCCAGTACCCTCAACGCGGCTGTGATGCGGCGCTTCGAGCGCGTCGTTGCCTTGCCCGACTCTAAAATTAGTGATTTCCCTCAGCCGAATCACGCTAATTTTGCACGGCTGGGTTGCAGAATACGGTTGACTGGAGTTTGCTGTCACCACTGGACAACGCGGATTCCGGCCAATGCGGCGGTCCAAAGAATGCTAGCCTGATCAACTCACGTCCAATAAGTCCGGTCCAGTGAGCGATAGCCCACTGCTTCGGAGACGTGGGTTGAGTGATCTCTTCGCAGCCTTCGAGGTCAGCGATCGTGCGGCTGACTTTGAGAATGCGATCGTAGGCGCGGGCGGAGAGGCCCAGGCGCGTCATGGCGCTCTCCAGCATGCGTTCACTCTCGGAATCGATCTGACAATGAGTGCGGATCATGCGCGGAGTCATGGCGGAGTTTGAGAATATCTTCTCGCCGTTGAAACGACGCAGTTGTCGCTCGCGCGCGTTGATTACGCGGCTGCGAATCACGGCGGAGCTGTCAGTTTCAGATGAATCTTCGCCGGCGAGTTCGCGAAACTTCACCGCGGGAACGTCGATGTGAATGTCGATGCGATCCAGTAACGGTCCGGAGATGCGACCGACGTAACGTTGAATCTGCAACGGCGAACAACGACACTCGCGCGTGGGGTCATTCCAGAAACCACAAGGACACGGATTCATCGCGGCCGCCAGCATGAACGACGCCGGAAACGTCAACGACATCGCCGCGCGACTGATCGTCACTTTCTGATCCTCCAGCGGTTGTCGCAGCACCTCCAACACAGCTGCGATCAAACTCCGGCAGCTCGTCGAGAAACAACACACCCTGATGCGCAAGCGAAACTTCGCCCGGCCGCGGCACACTTCCACCGCCGATCAAACCGGCATCGCTGATCGTGTGATGTGGAGAACGAAACGGGCGTTCAGTAACGAGTCCGGCGCGTCCCGTCAAACCAGCAACGGAATGAATCTTCGTCAACTCCAGCGCGGCGTCGAATTCAAGCGGCGGCATGATCGTCGGCGAGCCGTTTCGCGAGCATCGTCTTGCCGGAGCCCGGCGGGCCGATCAGCAGTATGTTGTGCGCGCCGGCGCTCGCGATTTCGAGCGCGCGTTTCGCTGACACCTGCCCGCGCACTTCTTTGAAGTCGACGCTGTAATGTTCGGTGCGCGCGAGTATCTCTCGCCGCATCGACGACCAGCGGCGCAGGCGGATGATCCGAACGCAGATCGGCGACGAGATTGACGGCGCTGCGCAGATCCGTAACCGGATACACGTTGACGCCGGAAACCACCGCCGCTTCCTTCGCGTTCTCTTCCGGCAAGATCAGGTGACGAATCGACGCTTCGCGCGCGAGGATCGCGATCGGCAGTGCGCCTTTGATCGCGCGCACTCGGCCATCGAGCGACAATTCACCGACGCACAGAACTGTGAATCAGGTTCTGTGCGTTCGGCGAGATCGCCATTGGCGCCGAGGATGCCCAACGCGATCGGCAGATCAAAACTCGCGCCCTCCTTGCGCACGTCGGCGGGCGCGAGATTGATCGTCGTCTTTTGTAATGGAAACAAGTAACCGCAGTTTTGAATCGCGGCGCGAATGCGTTCGCGTGATTCGCGCACCGCCGCATCCGGCAGACCGACGATCGTCACCGACCCGATCGGATTGTTTCGTCGCGAGTGGCGGCGAGATCGACCTCGATATCTACGAGGTCGGCGTCAATTCCATAGACTGCGGCGGAAAGAGTGCGATAGAGCATGTGAGGAAGCTCCTTGAACTTGAAGTGAGGAACACGAGTTTTTAAAGAAACTGGAAAACTGTTATCGACGTCGCGACGGTGCAGCCGTAGTTGACGGCACTTTGATTTCCTGGCCCGCCTTGAGTTCGGCGTCAACCGGAATGCCGTTCAAACGCGCAACGTCATTTGCGTCGAGGTTGCGAGCTTCGGCGATGCGAGCGATCGTGTCGCCCTTGCGAGCGCGAACTTTGTTAACGGTCGCAGTCGGCGCAGCAGCCGCGTCGGCTGGATTGCCGAGTCGCGCGCACCCACTTCGTGAGTCTTACGTTGCTGCTCGGAACGACGAGTTTCGTTGTCGTCTTCATATCGACGCCGCTGTTCATTGCCTGAAGTTGAGCGACGTTGATGCCGGTGCGGTTCGCGACGTTTTGCAGGTCTTCACCCGGCGCCACTGAAATCACGCGCGCCGTTTCGCGTCGTGTCCGGAGCGATTCTCTGAAGCACTGCTACAAACTGCTTCGAACGACCCGCCGGAACGCGAATGTCGTAGGTGTCGCCGCGCGGTGTGACGTCGCGCTTCAACTCAGGATTCAGCGAACGAATGTGATCGACACTGCTGTCGGTCGCGTCGGCAACGAGTTGCAAACTGGTCGCTGTCGGAACTCGCACCACGTCGTACGACCATCGGAGCATCGGCCTTGATGCCTTTGAATCCATACTTCTCAGGATTCTTCGCAATCAGGATCACCGCGAGAATGTTCGGTACGTAGTTGCGTGTTTCCTGTGCGATGTACGGATAGATCATCCAGAAGTTGGCACTGCCGGCACGCGAGATGGCGCGATCGATGTTGCCCTCGCCTGTGTTGTACGCGGCCATCGCCAGTTCCCAATTCCCGTTGTAACGCGTAGCAAGCCATTTCAGGTAACGGGCAGAAGCGCGCGTCGATTGTTCGATACTATTGCGTTCGTCGATGTATGCATTCTGGCGCAAACCATATCGACGGCCGGTGCTGGGAATGAACTGCCACAGACCTGAAGCTGCCGCCCACGAGACTGCTCTGACCTTCCACGCGCTTTCAACCTGACCCAAGCCACGTGACGTCGAGCGGCACACCTTCTTCGGCGAAGATCTTTCGCGTGAGCTTCATGAACTGGCCCGACTTACGAAGACCACTTTCCATCGTAGTTCGGCCACGGCCCTGGTAGTAGTTGATGTATCCCTGGATGAGCGGGTTTAGCGTGAAAGCAAAGTTAACGTTTACCGACGACTTCTCGAGGTCTTCCAGGTCCTTATTCGTGAAAGCTGTTTCGTTAGGATTGAGAACGAGCTTGCTCAGCTCATCGAGTGGCGATGGTTCAAACTTCTGATCGCGAAAACCGATTTGCGCAGGCGGCGGAGTCTTCGATTGATCTTGCGTCTGCGTGTTCTGCGCTACCAGTTGCATCGTCGCGGTGTTCGGCGCTGCTGTTGGTTGCTGCAACGGTACTTCTTCGCGATAGATCCGCTCGACTAATTCGAGATAGTAAGTTTGCAGTTTCTGGCTTGCTCTTACGTCGAAGCCCGACTCCAGAATCGAGTCGACTGCTTTATCAAACTCCTGACGCGCTTGTTCGCGCTTGCTGTCCTCGAGGTTGAGTTTGCCCTTGCGGAAGTGATCCTCCGCGCGCGCGATCACCTGCTGGACGCGTCCTTCTGACTGTTCAACTTCAGTCGGAATTGCGCGGGCAGATGAAGCTGCGGGGATCTGTGCGTAACTGCTGGCCGCTGACGCGACGAGCGCCGCGAGTAAAGCCACACGGGCCATCAAACGAGGAAAGCTCGTAATTCAAATCGTTGTACTCCTTCAAAAGATAGATGCGAATACGCGTGTGACTTTCCGGGAAGGAGAGTCACAACGGCTGCATTCACTTTCTCAGGTGCGGTATCTAAAGGCCCCTCTATGACTTGGATACTACAAGACTCACGCGAAGGAGCCCAAAATCACATTGGAGGTTACCACACGGTTTTTTAGGGTGTCAAACAATTGCCCCTATTTAGAACAACGCCCAATTGGTGACTTTTTCCACCGAAGTCGCCCCGGTCGTCACGCTCAAGATGCTTGTGCTGAAGCTGAAGGTTGCGCGCTCTCGCAACTTTCAGTCGGCGTCCGAGGCGACTCACGGTTTACGGACGTGATTGTTAACGCCATGGAGTCAGTCCGCGTTGCAAAAATTTACCCCAAGGAACACTTTGAGGGACTCAAGTATCACTTCCGTACAGCACACGGTTCGAATAGGTTTCGTAACAGAATGGTTAAGGTCAAGAAGGAGCAACTCTTAACCCGTAAAAACCCTCGTACCTCCGTATTGGAACACCACTTGCCCAAATTCCCGGCGAGGCAAGATTTTTTAGTGGCTCTCTCGAAACTACAGACAAAACAGTTCCAGGAAAACTATGTCCACAGTCGTTAAAAGAGAAGCGCGCGTTCATGAATTCCCGAAACCCGTTGAAGTCGCCATCGCTCCTTCGAAGTCTCAACTTTTCTTCAATCGCGAACTGAGCCTGCTGGCGTTTCACGCGAGAGTGTTGGAAGAAGCACTCGACACCAGCAACCCGCTTTTGGAGCGGCTGAAGTTCGTTTCGATCTTTTCGTCGAACCTCGACGAGTTTTTCATGATCCGCGTTTCGGGTCTCAAGGAAGAGCTCGAACAAGGCATTACTGAAGTTTCCGCAGACGGCACGTCGCCGGGGGAACAGTTGGGGCAGATACGCGAGCAGGTCATCAAGCTTGTCGCCGAGCAGGCGCGCGTGTTGCGCGAAGAGATCCTGCCGCAGTTGCACGAAGCGGGCGTTCAGTTCGTCTCGTACGAGTCTCTGTCGCGACACGAGAAAGAGAACTTGAAAGACTACTTCATGGAGAAAGTCTTTCCGATTCTGACGCCGCTCGCCGTCGATCCGAGTCATCCTTTTCCATATATCTCGCCGCTCAGCGTGAACATTGGATTGATGGTTGAAGCGCCGAAAGAAATGAAGTTGCTGGGCCGCGGGAAAACGCTGCAATCGCGGTTCGTACGGATCAAAGTTCCGTCGAGCGTGCCGAGACTCGTGCCGATCGGCGTTTCAGGTTCACGCTTTGTTCTGCTCGACGAGATTATCGAAGCAAACATCGACGCGCTGTTCCCAGGAATGCACCCGGGCGATTGCCATCGTTTCCGCGTAACGCGCGACGCCGACATTGAGATTCGCGAAGAAGAAGCTGAGGACCTCCTCAGTATGATTCAGGAAGAATTGCGGCGGCGAAGATTCGGCATGCCGGTGCGGCTGGAAGTTTCGCCCAGCATGCCGAAAGAGATGATCGAGTATCTGACGACGTCTCTCGATCTCGAACCGCAGGACGTTTACGTGTTCGATGGACCACTGCACGTTCAGGATCTGATGGCGATGTACGACGTGAAGCGGCCGGATCTGAAAGACGCGACGTTCACGCCGACCACTCCCGAATGGTACGAGTCATATCCGACGATCTTCGACGCCATCAAAGAACGCGATCGCCTGCTGCACCATCCGTACGACTCATACGACTGCGTCACAGGCTTCATTAATCAAGCCGTTGACGATCCTGACGTCGTTGCGATCAAGATCTGTCTCTATCGCACCGGACCGGAGTCTCCAATTCCGCCGGCGCTGATCCGTGCGGCCGAACAAGGCAAGCAAGTCACGGCGTTGATCGAACTGAAAGCGCGCTTCGACGAAGAACACAACATCGAGTGGGCCAGGAAACTCGACTATGCCGGCGTGCACGTCGTCTACGGCGTGACTGGTCTGAAAACCCACGGAAAATTAACGCTTGTGGTTCGTCGGGAAGGCAAGTCGCTCAAGCGCTACGTTCACATCGCGTCCGGCAACTACAACCCGACGACGTCGTGCACCTACACGGATCTCGGCATGTTTACGGTTGACGACCAGATCGGACGCGACGCGACTGAGTTGTTCAACTACCTGACCGGATTTTCGAACCAGAAAGAATTTCGAAAACTGATGGTCGCGCCTGTCGCGCTGCGCGATCAACTGAACGCGCTTTTCGATCGCGAGATCGAACACAAACGACTCGGACGTCCGGCGCACATCGTTGCCAAGCTGAATCGCCTGGCCGATTTGCAGATCGTCGAGAAGCTGTACGAGGTTTCGCAGGCGGGTGTGAAAGTCGATCTGATCGTGCGTGGAATCTGCATGCTGCGTCCCGGCATTCCGGGTTTGTCTGAAAACATCCGCGTGCGCAGTGTGGTTGGTCGCTTCCTCGAGCACAGCCGCGTGTTCTGGTTTGCAAACGGCGGCGACGACGAGGTGTACATCGGCAGCGCCGACTGGATGTCGCGCAACCTGAAACACCGTATCGAGGTCGTTGCGCCGGTAACGGAGCGCGACGCGAAACGCTACCTGCGCGACGTGTTGCTCGACGCGTATTTGAGCGACAACACGAAAGCCCGTGAACTAACACCCGACGGAACTTATCGTCCTATCGCGAATGGATCTGAGGCTTTCAACAGTCAGGCCTATTTCATGGGACGACCAATCGGCGGAGATTAACCTCCGCACTTTAAACCTGTTCCCCAACAACGACATCCCCAATGCCGCCGGAGCGAAAGCTCCGGCTTGGAGATCCTATGCATACATCAAAGTTCCGAACTGTGATCCTGCTGTTGGTTGTTCTCTGCATTTCGTCGGTCGACGTCGGCGTCGTCGCCAAACAGAAAAAGAAGAAACAAGCGCCACAAGGCACGCCGGTGTTGTGGGAGCGTCCGACTGACATTTCGTCGCGCGATCTGTTCCTTGGACCAGGCGGCGCGAGGATGCGGCCGGATCTGCGTCGCATCACGTTTCTGAAAGAGGAGAAGGGCGGTTACTCAAAGAAGTATCGCGTGCGCGATGGTTCGGGTCACGAGTGGGTCGTGAAGATCGGCAAGGAAGCTCAATCGGAGACTTCTGCGATCCGCCTGCTGTGGGGACTCGGTTACTTAACGGAAGTGAATTATCTCGTTCCGCGCGTGACGATCCCCGGTAAAGGCACGTTCACGAATGTTCGGTTTGAAGCTCGACCGGAACGGTGGGATCGCGTCGGGGAGTGGAAGTGGAAGAAGAATCCGTTCGTCGGCACGCCCGAGTACCAGGGACTGAAGATCATGATGGCGATGATCAATAACTGGGACCTCAAGGATTCGAACAACGTGATCGTTCAGGTTAATGGTGATGACGAGCTGCGGTACATCATCAGCGATCTTGGCGCGACGTTTGGTCACGCGAGTACGACGCCGCTGTTTTGGCGTTTGACGCGCAGCCGCAACAACCCGGACAAATACGCGAAGACGAAGTTTTTCGAGAAGGTAAAAGGCGACCGGGTCGTGCTGCACTTTGGTGGGAAGAACCGCGGGTTGATGAAAGACATCACTGTCAGCGATGCGCAGTGGATTAGTAGTTGGCTTTCACAACTCAGCGATCAGCAACTGCGCGATGCGTTTCGCGCGGCAAATTACCGGTCGGATCAGATCAACTCGCTCGCGCGAGCGGTGCGCGAGAGATCGAATGAGCTGCTTAATCTTCGCCCGGCTGAGCAGATCGGCCTGCGGTAGCGAGAGCGAGACTGGGGAAGTCGATGGCAGCGAATCAGAAGAGAAAACAGGAAATCATCACGTTGATCGTGGTGTTCACCGGAGTCGTGGTGGTGAGCGCGCTGGTCGCGTACAACCTGGGCGGCGGCCGGCAAACAACCGCGCCCGCGACACCGTCTGCGCGGGAACAGCCAACAGCGACGCGACCGGGAGTGGATGACCCGGCTGCAGCTATCCTGGGTGAACGAGCTGCGCAACCAACACCGTCGCCGGTCGCTGGCCAGGAAAATGGGATTATCGATCGGATGTTTGGCTCCCATCACAGTCAGGGATATGTGCTGGGCGCTACATGGGTCGAAACAATGGGCCGCATTTCCTTGCGTTTCCTGTTGGCGGCATTGCTCGGCGCCGCGCTGGCGTTTCGTCCGCGTAAACGGATTCTGGCCATCAAGCGCAATCCTTACGTTTCGCAGACGCAGATTCTTTTGGCGATTGTTGCGGCGGCGTTGATGATCGTGGTGGGCGACAATGCGGCGCGTGCGTTTGGTATTTTTGCGGCCGTGTCGCTGGTTCGCTTTCGTACGAACATTCGCGATCCGAAAGAGATCACGGTGTTGTTGATTAGTCTCGCGCTGGGGCTCGCTTCGGGCGTTGGACGTTGGGACCTGGCGGTCGTGTTGGCCTTGTTCTCGCTGATCGTGCTGTGGCTGTTGGAGTGGCGTGAGCCTGAGATGGTGTTTCGATCGATGGAGTTGAAGGTGACGACAAAGAACGTAGTGTCAACACAGAAAGCGCTGCGACAGGTCTTCAAACAACATGGATTTGATAAAGAGTTACGGGCGATCGATCGCGAAGCAACCGAGGAATCGCCGGGAAGTATTGTTTACTCAGTTGATGTAAGCCCGTCGGTCAGCACCGATGAAATCAGTGCTGACATCCTGGCTCTTGACGGTCAAAACGTTGAAGGGATCGAGTGGGATCAGAAGAAGAGCTACTCGTACCTCTATCAATAGCAGCCACAAAGAGGCACAAGAAACCAAGAAGATCGGTCACGCAAACCAAGAGCGCCGGCACTCTGATGAGCCGGCGCTTTCTTCTTGTGTTTCTTGTGCCTCTTTGTGGCTACTGTTTGGTTCCGCTTGTAGCTGCCGCGGCGGCAGTGGCCTTGTTGTTGTGGAAGCTAACGGCGTAGTCCTGGACGAATTTCTTAAGGTCGCCATGTCCCCAGCGGCTGTAGAAGTCGTATTTCTTCATCTCAGCGTAAGCCTTGTCGTAATCCCAACCGTAATGATTGAACCGGTAAACCGCGCCCATCACTCCCGTGCGATGGCGTCCACCCGCGCAGTGAACATAAAACTTGCCGGTTGAAGGATCGTCGACGAGTTTCAGAAACTCCGCAATCTTCGCCGCAGCCGGATACTCTTTGTCGCTCATCCCGATGTTCACGTAACGCATTCCGAGTGCTTCCGCACTGGTCTTTTCATAGTCCTTGGGATCGTCGCGGAGGTCGATAATGGTCTTGATTCCGAGCGCCGCCAGTTCCTTGTATTCCTCTTCCTTCGGTTGTCCGCCGCGGAAAAAGCGATCGTCCATCTGTCCGAAGTTCTTAATAGTTACGTTGTTTGATTGCGATTCCTGGGCAACGGCCGTTGCCGATAACGCGAAGAGCAAAGAAATTGCGGCGAACAAAGCAGAAGGATAGTTAAGTCTTAGCGTCCTCATTCAAACTCCTTTTTAAAGCGCGTGCTGGGCGGACTAACTTGCGACTGCTGCCGAACAGTCGCGAGGAAATCATGTCAGAACCTTGACTAAGATTCCTCACTAAATACATCGGTTGCACTTCTTAATCTCGACGAAGATGACCGCATCGAACTCATGCAGGCCGCGCGTTTGCTGCCTGCGGAACACGCTGCGGACGAGGCCCCGACGACACCGGCGGAATCACCTTTTCGCCCAATGCCTCGCGGAAAACCTGCCTCATATTGTCAACAAAAACAAAGCGGATATCTTTAAACGGCTCTTTCGGAACCTCGTCAAGATCGCGGCGGTTCTGCTGCGGAAGGATGATTGTCGTGACCCGCGCGCGCCGGGCTGCGAGCACCTTTTCCTTCACACCGCCGATTGGCAGGACGTTTCCACGTAACGTGATCTCGCCTGTCATCGCGACGTCTTTGCGAACCGGGCGGGTCGATAAAGCGGACACCATCGCCGTCGCCAGCGTGATTCCCGCGGACGGACCGTCTTTCGGAATCGCGCCCTCCGGAATGTGAATGTGAAGATCGTAGTTGCTGAAGTCGTCTTCCGCGATGTCGAGTTCCTTTGCACGCGATTTCGCGTAGGAATAGGCCGCCTGCGCGGACTCTCGCATGACGTCGCCGAGTTGACCCGTCAGAACGAGATTTCCCTTGCCCTTCATTCGTAACGCTTCGATGAAAAGCACGTCGCCGCCGACAGCGGTCCACGCGAGGCCAGTCGCAACGCCGACCTGGTCCTTCTTCAATGCTTCTTCAGGAATGATCTTCGGCGCGCCGAGAAACTCGTGCACGTTTTTCAACGAAACTCTGATCGCGCCTTTGTGTCCTTCGGCGATCTTACGTGCGACCTTGCGGCAGATGCGGCCGATCTCACGTTCCAACTGACGCAGTCCGGCTTCCTGTGTGTACTGCTGAATGATCGTCGTCAACGCGGTCTTTGAGACGTTTAGATCGCGCGCGGTGATGCCGTTTTCGTCCATCTGCTTCGGCATCAAGTGACGAATCGCGATCTCGCGTTTCTCTTCTTCCGTGTAACCCGCGAGCCGGATCACTTCCATGCGATCGCGCAGCGCCGGCTGAATCGTGTCGAGTACATTTGCCGTCGTCATGAAGATCACGTTCGACAGATCGAATGTGACGCCGAGATAGTTGTCGCGGAATGAGTTGTTCTGTTCGGGGTCGAGCACTTCCAACAACGCTGACGACGGATCACCGCGAAAATCTGCGCCGACCTTGTCGATCTCGTCGAGCATGATCAGCGGGTTGTTTGTGCCCGCTTGTTGCACGGCTTGAATGATGCGTCCCGGCATCGCGCCGACGTAGGTTCGGCGATGGCCGCGTATTTCGGCTTCGTCGTGAACGCCGCCGAGCGAGAGTCGCACGAACTTCCGATCCAAAGCACGGGCGATTGACCGGCCGAGCGAAGTCTTACCGACTCCCGGTGGTCCAACGAGACACAGAATCGGACCTTTTGGTTTTTCTTTCAGCTTGCGGACGGCGAGTGCTTCGAGGATTCGATCTTTGACCTTTTCGAGGCCGTAGTGATCTTCGTTCAGTACACGCTCGGCTTTTTGCAGATCGAGGTTGTCGACCGACGAACGCGACCACGGAAGATCGGTCATGATCTCCATCCAGTTTCGCAGCGTGGCGGTTTCGGCTGCGTCAGGATGCATTCGTTCGAGTTTCTTGAGTTGACGTAAGGCTTCTTCTTCCGCCGGCTTCGGCATCTTCGCGGCTTCGATCTTTTCTTTGAACTGCGCCGTTTCTTCCGCGAGTTCATTGCCTTCGCCGAGCTCGCTTTGAATCGCCTTCAGTTGCTGGCGCAGATAGAACTCTCGCTGCGAACGATCGATGTCGGCGCGCGCCTGCGTGTTGATCTCCTGTTGGACCGTGAGAACTTCGATCTCCTTGTTTAGAAGATCGTTGACGCGACGCAAACGTGCGGTCGTATCCGCAATGTCGAGCACCGATTGCGCGTCTTCGACTTTGAGTTCGAGATTTGAAGCTGACAGATCTGCAAGACGTCCGGCGTCGTCGAGATTGGCGATGATTGCCATCACTTCCGGCGAGATGTTCTTACCGAGATTGATCGCCTTCTCCATCGACGCGCGCACGTTGCGCACTAACGCTTCGACTTCAAGCGAACGCTCCGGCGGCAGCACTTCCTGCATCACGCTGACGCGCGATCGTAAGTATTCACCCGTGGCGTCGACTGACTCGACGTGCGCCCGCGCGAGTCCCTGGACCAGGATACGAATGCGACCGTCGGGCAACTTCAGCATCCGCATGATCACGGCTGCCGTGCCTACCGAGTACAGGTCTTCAGCAGTCGGTTCTTCCTTGTCGAGATCCTTCTGCGAAGCGAGCAGGATCATCCTGTTCTCAGCCAGTGCTTCGTCGACCGCCCGGATCGATTTCTCACGCGACACGAACAGCGGAACGATCATGAACGGATAGATCACGATGTCGCGCAACGGCAGCACCGGTAGTTCACTGGGAATCTGTAATTGCTGGTCGGTATCGGCGGTATCGATTGCTTCAGTAAACTCTGGTTCTTTTACTATTGCCATGGGTGCACCCATCTTCCATCTGTCATATGACCAATGATTTAGTCCCCCTGGACCGTAATTACAACCTCGTTGCCCCGGCGGTCTTCGATCTTCGGCAGATGAATGTGGAGCACGCCGTTTTTCATGTGGGCCGTCGTGTCGCGAACGCTGAAGGTCCAACGCAACGGGACGATGCGCCCGAACTTGCCGTAACTCCGCTCGGAGCAGAGGTACGACATGATACGCCTGCGTGCCGGTCTGCGTTTCTTCTCGCCCCAGATTCGCATCTTCGTGTTGCTGAGACCGATCTTGATCTGATCAGCGCTCACGCCTGGAAGCTCGACACGCACGATGATCATCTTTTCAGTCTCACAAACGTCCACCGGCGGCGCCCACGCGCCCGAGACCAACGGGTTCTCCGTTTCAGTCGCCTCCTGCAAAGCGGCAAAGAGGCGTCCGACACGATCGCGAAGCCGTTGCAACTCGAGCCGTTCCAGTCCTGTTGCGCGAATTGGTTTGATCATGGCTCACGCCGTTGTTGCCGGGCGTTTATTTCCTTCCTGCTTGTCCTGTAGCCCTTGTGCGAACCAAATGTTTCAACTCGGTCATGAACTCCGAAACGTCTTCAAATTCGAGATAGACCGAAGCAAACCGAACATATGCGACTTTGTCGAGTTCTTTCAAGCGCCGCATGATCATTTCTCCGATTTTACTCGTCGGCCGCTCGCGTTCAGCAGATTCCTGAACATACTTTTCGATTGCATTTACGATGCTGTCGAGTTTTGTCGAAGGTACTGGTCGCTTCTCACATGCGCGCAACAATCCGGCCATTACTTTGTTGCGATCGAAAGTTTCGCGTCGCCCGTCTTTCTTGACGACCATGTAGGGGATCTCGTCGATGCGTTCGTAGGAGGTAAATCTTCGTTCACATCGCAGGCACTCACGACGGCGGCGAATGGCATCGCCTTCACGCGACTCGCGCGAGTCGACCACTTTGTCTTCAAGATAAGCGCAGAATGGACATTTCATCTCACTTGAACCTCGCCAACTGGGTTCTCAAAATCTTCTCCTGGGGAAACCAATGTTCTTAACCGTGAAATCCTCAAATCACCCCTGATCGCATAGAAGACACCAAACAAGACCGCTGGACCAAAATCCACGAGGTGCAGAATGATCGACACCGCCGCCGCCAATTCCTTTTCAACGCCAAGAAACAGAAAACCCGCAGCCGTCGCAGCGTGAAACGCGCCAGCCGCTCCGCCGGGAGTCGGCACCAACGATCCAACCAACGACCACCCAAGCACGAATAATCGTCTCAGAGACTCCGACGTGCAGACCGAATGCGCGCATCACGAGAAAATTCGCCAGCGCGACTCCGAACCACAGCAAAACTGTCCAACCGATCGTCTCCGCCAGTTCGCGCGCATTCACGAGCACACGCAACGCCTGTGACAACTGTTCGAGCAGCCGCATTACGACTTTCAACAGCCGCTGCGGCACGAACGGCCATCTGCTAACGCGCCGCTCGAGAATCCCAATCAACCACGCCGACTTCCTTCTGTACCAGATGAGGAAGATCAGACCCAGAATCGTCGCCACCAGCATTCCAAACCCAACCATTCGAACGCGACTAAACGAAATCTCGTGCGTCACGACCGGCTTAAACCAGATCAGGTTCAGGGCGAACATAAGGGCGACAGCCATCATGTCGTAGATGCGCTCGACCAGAATCGTCACCAGTGAAGCACTCGGCCTGACGCGCGGATCGCGCATCGGCAGTACGACCGGTCTCACGAACTCGGCTGCCCGTCCGATCAGAAAAACGGCGCTGAAACCGATTGTCGTCGCCACAAAAAGGTCGGAGAACCGCGCCGGAACGAGCGGTTTCAGCAGCGCGCCCCAACGAAACGCCCGGACACCGTACGCCAGACAGATAATTGCAACGGCTATGATCAGCAGGTACGGATTGGCGCTGCTGACCCTTTGCCCAACCTCGCGCCAGTCCAGATTTCGTCCAAACCACCATAAAAGTGCAGATGCCAGCAGACAGAGGGCGACGAACTCGATATATTTGCGATAACTTTTCTGGGTCACAAGGAAAACCACAATATCTTGGGCCGGTTCGACAGGCTACTACAGCTTACTAAGCAAGGGCAAGAAAACTGTGTTTGGACGGAATCCCGGGTAGTACTGATCGGGCGGAACTTTAGCGCGGCGCACGTCGTAAACGCCTCCTGACAGGGGTTGGCCGCCTTATAGATTTCCTAACGCAGGGTACCCGGAGAAGAAACGTGGGGGCTGTTAAGGCTTTGGCAGCAGTTAGTGAAGGAGCCGAATTGGTTCGCAGGTGTCGCGCGGGCGACGGCGCGGCCTGGGAAGAGATCGTGCAAAGTTATTCCCGTCGCATTTACAACCTCGCCTACCGATTTACCTCCCGCGCAGACACCGCCGAAGATTTGACCCAGGAAGTTTTCGTCAGGGTTTATCGCTCTTTGGATCAGTACGACCCGAAACAAGGGGACCTGCAAAACTGGCTGATGCGCCTGGCGCGCAACCTGATCATTGACGACTACCGGAAACGCCAGCGCACTCCACACGATAACCACGCCGACGATCTCGCCGACCACAGTTATCACCTGCACACCCGGTCAAACTCGGTGCAGCAGGAGATGGAGCGGCGCGAACTCGGCACGCAAGTTCAGGCGGGCATCGACAAGTTATCACCAGACCTCCGGACCTGCGTGATACTGAGAGATATTGAAGAGCTTAGTTATCAGGAGATCGTCGATCTTTTGAAGATCCCGGAAGGGACAGTGAAGTCGCGAATCAATCGCGGACGAATTGAACTCGCCAAGATTTTACGGCGAATGAAAGTTGTTGCGATGAGCGAGGCATAAAAAGAAGGCTCATTCCGCGAATGGCAGACGCTGGAGTGAGCGAAAAAAACAGTGGGGCAGGAAGCGAAAACATAATGCTTTGTGTGGATTTTGAATCATTATTGACTGACTACATTGAGGGCGTTGTCGGTCCCGAAACGAACAAGCTGATGGGTGAACACGCGATGCGCTGCCCCATCTGCCACGAAACACTCTCGGCAGTACGAAGCACGATGGAGGCGTGTCGCACGGCGACTGTGCCTGCGCCGTCAAGAGAACTCGAAGCGCGTATTCTGCAGAAAACAGTTCCGGAAACCGCAATGACGTGTGAGGAATTTGAGGAGTCCTTGACCGACTACCTCGACGGTTTTCTGCCCGCGCATATGTACCATCGCTGGGAGCGCCACGCAGCACTTTGCGATAGCTGCACCGAACTTCCGGGCGAAGTGGTGAGAGCAATAGGCGCGTGCTACACGTACATTTCGGAAGATAAACCTGTCCCCGCAGGATTGAATGAACGAATTCTGCAGGCGACGCTGGGAACAGTCACGCCGCAGGAGATCAAGGCGCCATGGAGATCGCGCACCGCTTCCCGGTTCCGGTTGTGGCTGGATCCGATTATCTCGCCACAGTTCGCAACCGTCGCCACGATGTTGCTCGCGGCGGTTCTCGTTTTGACCAGCACTGTGTCTGCCGACGGTTCGATTACGGGTGTTTACAACGCTGGTCTGCAACTCGCAGAACGAACCAGCGGTCAGACCCAGGCATTCTCAAGTGATGTGAAGCAGACATCTTCGGAGCAGAATCTCCCGGCACCGCCTCCGCAGAAGCAGGGATCAGATCAACAGCATGAGCGTTCTGGCGCGAAGCCGGATAGCAATGGCCATAACAACCGGTGAGGAGTTTAAGGTTTTAAGATGATGTACTGTGGCTACCATGCTAAGAATCCCGCGGTCGTTCAGTGCAATCAATGTGCGCGCTGGTTATGCCCCGCCTGCGATCATCGTGTGCGGGGATTTCCGTTTTGCCAGGATTGCATCGTCGCCGGCGTTGAGCTTCTGCGCCATTCGTCACACGCGAGTCCGTCAAACATTATCCGCAGGAAGAGTTCGCCGTTCGTCGCGACGCTGCTTTCGTTTGTCCCGGATTAGGTGCCGCCTACAACGGACAAACGTCGAAAGCAATCGTGCACTTCGCGATCTTTGCGAGCTTCTTTCAGATGGCTGTGTTGACGCAGGGTGTGCTGTTCTTTATTCTGGGTGTTGCTGGCACTTGGTTGTTTGCGGCGGTTGACGCGTGCAGGACAGCTCAGTTGATGCGCGCCGGCCTGTCAGCCCGGATGCGGAAGACGACGTCATCGCTCGGCGGCTTTATGGAAACCCGTTTGCATGGGGTACGACGCTGATCGTGATCGGCACGATGTTCCTGTTGCACACGTTGTTGGGAATCACGCTGCCGATCAAGCAATTGCTACCGGTGGCACTCGTAGCACTTGGCGCTTACATGCTGTTTGATTACATTCGCCGCGGTAAGTCGTCGGATCGGATAGTTCGATTTGATTCGCGGCGTCCGCCACCGTCGGTGGTCGCGAACCGGCCGGTTGATACGGCGACTTTTCGTACTGGTGAAACTACTCAGTTCGCGCGGAGCGATGTAACTCCGCTGCCATTCGAACGCAGATCCTGAACGTCGGTGATTAATTTAGGGGTCGAATTTATATGTGTTGCGGCATTCTTAAGGCTTTTGGCGGACTCGGCGCCATCGTTGCTCTGATCCTCTTAGTGGTCGCTCTGCTGAAACAGTTGATCGCGTTGGTCGGTTTCCTGCTGGCGGCCGTGAAGATCGCCATCGTCGTAATCTTCATCGCGCTCCTGGTGATGATTGTGTTGGCGATCTTCCGCGATCGCGCGCGGAAACGAAGAGGCATAGAGGAAGTTTAAGAACAACCGATTCTTTTGTCCTGCGACTGTCTTATATTTCCCTTCAAAGTTGCAACACTCGAGGCCCTGTGATAGGTTCAGGGCCTTTGCAGAACCGGCCGGATGGATTTCACCTCGGAGGGACCTTGAGGTTTTCAATCCACCCGCTGCAAATCCAAGCAGGTAAATAAAACTAAAACTTTCCCGTAATCGCGCAAATCGCTATTTGGCGAGTTTGTGCTTTTCGGTTGCTGCCGTCGCCCCGACTAGTTACCGCGGCAGACAACAGGAGCACCCCCAAAATGGCCAGAGAAGACCGATTTTATTCGTTTATTATTGCCCACACATCGCGTTCCCGAGCACGAGTCCAACGAATCCGAGTCGAGAAGAAATCAGTAACCATCTTCATTGTTGCCGCAGCCGTGTTGGCAGTTGGTCTCGTGTACGGACTGTACGGATTGACCCAGCAGGCCGCCCATCTCCGTACAGAGATGGAGAACCAGCGCCTGCGAGCGGAAAACGAACGCCAGCGCCAGGAATTGGAAAAACTGAACACGCGCGTTGAGAAAGTCGAGGACACTTCTCGCAAACTTGCCGAAAAATCAGGCGTGATCGACAACAGTCCCGCTTCGCCGGGCACTGGCGGTCCTGAACTGCCGCTCGACGAGATGGCCCTCGAGACCTTGGCCGCGAAGATGGGCCGGCTCGAATTCGACATGTCGGCCTACGAAGCGGTGCTTCGTCAACGCGGCTATACGCCGACGCTTTGGCCCGTTGAGGGCACGCTTGAAGGGGGATTTGGCGGACGCCGTAATCCGTTTGGCGGCGGCGGATACGAGTTTCATTCGGGCCAGGATATCGAGGCAGCATGGGGCGCACCGGTGGTTTCGGGAGCTGAGCGGAAAGATCTCGTTTGTTGGCTGGCAGAACGGCTACGGACAGCTCGTTGTCGTCGACCACGGCGGTGGTCTAACAACTCGCTACGGCCATCTTTCGCACATCGACGTCGAACTCGATCAGACGGTTTCCCGCGGCCAATTGCTAGGAAAAGTCGGATCCACGGGCCGTTCGACCGGTCCGCACCTGCACTACGAAGTGCGCATCAACGACGAGGCCGTGAATCCCCTGCCTTATCTGCTGTTGACGGCCGCGAGAACCTCTGTTGAGAGATGAAATAAAACAAGTTAGGTAGGATTAACTTGAGCTTTTGACCTAACTTAGCTTGTGACGTTTTTGAAACATTTTATCTTGACAGGTCCGAGACTTTGGCTTAGTATGCGCCGTCGTTTGATGCCGGGCGAGCAGTTTTGAGCTCCCCGCATTCCCGATCCATCAGCTTTAAGTCAATGAGTTTGGTTATTTCTGCCCCCGTAAGTCTGTGCATGCTGAATTAGCGCTCCCAGCGCTTTTCAACATGCATTTTTTGTTGGTTGTGTGTTTCCGTCTAGCGCCCCTGCGCGACCCGGCTCACAAGCATTCACCAAGCCGATGGGAAAGCTGACAGGCTTTTCGCGTCCGTTTTACCGAATCGTTAGGAGGATTCGTTGTTATGTCTAGAATAACCGGTAAGGTCAAGTGGTTTAACAATTCGAAGGGCTATGGTTTCATCGAGCAGCCAGGTTCTTCGGACATCTTCGTTCACTATAGCGCTATCCAGGGCGACGGCTTCAAGACCCTCGAAGAGGGCCAGGAAGTTGAGTTTGAGGTTACGCAAGGCCCAAAGGGACCTCAGGCTGAAAAAGTGACCAAGATGTAGGTCTCCCCGGCTTGCTTCCGCAAAGCCACTGACTTGCTTCCGGTCACGGGTCCGGTAGCCACAAGAAAAAAGGCGGCCATTGTGGTCGCCTTTTTTCTTTGGTTGGAGATCCCTGGTTCTTACTCGGCCTTCGCTTTAAAACTCACGTGACCATTCTCGACGGCGACTGAAAACCTCACCCGATCACATCCGTGACGCTCCTTCAGTCCATCCGACTTCGACGCCACCAATCGATGAAACTGCGGAAAGGAGAGACCGTCCATCGCCTCCCCACACGTTTGCTTCGCTGCGACCAGCGACGTCGTACAAGTTCTTTGACGAGACCGACTTCCTTATGCGCATCCGCGCATACAAACGATACCGGTGCGATAGCGGTCGGTTGTTCCTGCTTCACACTCGCTCGCGCCGCTGACACTGGATCCCGTCCTTCTTCGCGTCCCTGCATCGTACGCCGCCACAGATCGCGAAAAGCGTTGTAACGCGCGGCGAGTGAGTTGTAGCGATAACGTTGCGCGAAGGTTAACGTGCGATCGTCGCCGAGTCTTTTGAGCAATGTTTCGACGCGGCTCTTCGTATCGTACGGAGGCCGTTTCGCTGCGCCGTTGAAGAAGATGTCAAACTCGACTCGCAGCTTTCGAATGTCGTCTTCGAGGCGAGCCAACTGCTCGTCAGGGCTCGGTTGGCTTTCGCCAACAGCCAAATTTGTTCTTGTTCTTTGCTTGCTGTTTTGAGCGGAGCAGTTTGTTATCGCGTATTCCCACGAGTTCGATTTTCTCCTTGAGCGAGGTGATTTGAGGCGGGGCGCCGCGCAATCCCGCGGCTGAATTCAGTCTAGGTGGTTCAAAACTGGAGTGTCAACAGTTATTATCTGTGGTCCGATATTGCACGATATTGCATGGCCAATCCCGTTTCTAATCTGCGACACGTGCCGTCTGTCGATCAGCTATTGCGGACAGACGAAGCGCGCGAGCTTCGCGATGCGATCGGCATCAAGCGGCTGACTGCGATCGCGCGCGCGGTGACGTCTGAACTTCGCTCGTCGATTCGCAGCGGACGAAAAGTGCTGACGAATGGGAATGCGGCAGAGTCGCTGCTTGCGGAAGCAGTCGTGCGCATGCGCGAGACGGCGCAGGTTGAGAGTCAAACCGGAATCAAGAGAGTCATTAATGCGACCGGTGTGTTGTTGCACACGAACCTGGGCCGAGCGCCTTTGTCAGCCGCTGCTCGCGACGCGGTGATTGAGGCGAGTCGCTTTTGCGCGCTCGAGTACGACGTTGCGACGGGTTCGCGCGGTAAGCGAGGAGCGCGAGTCGAGTCGTTGTTGAAAGATCTAACCGGCGCTGAAGACGCGCTGGTGGTGAACAACTGCGCCGCCGCTGCTTTGCTGATACTTTCAGTGCTCGCAGGCGACGGTGAGACGATCGTCTCCCGTGGCGAACTCGTGGAGATTGGCGGCGACTTTCGTGTTCCGGATGTCATGGCGAGTTCGGGAACGCGCATGGTCGAAGTCGGGACCACGAACCGCACGCATCTCGAAGATTACCGCCGCGCGATCAATGCAAACACACGATTGATCATGCACGTGCATCCGTCGAACTATCGCATCGTTGGATTCGCCAGTTCGCCTGAGCTTTCGGAACTTGCGGCACTCGCGCATGAACGCGGGCTGCTGCTTTATGAAGACGCGGGTTCGGGCCAACTCGCCGATCTTTCGGCGTATGGAATCGTTGGTGAACCGATTGTTAGCGCGATCGTCGCAGAGGGAGCCGACGTTGTTTCGTTCAGCGGCGACAAACTGCTTGGCTCCGCGCAGGCTGGTTTGATTGTTGGCAAGCACGCGATTGTCGAGCGTTTACGCAAGCATCCGCTGTATCGAGCTCTGCGGAGCGATAAGTTGCGACTCGCAGCGCTTGAGGCGACGCTCACCGCCCACCGACGCGACGCGGCTACTGACGTTCCCGTGATTCAGATGCTTTCCGTGAGTAATGACGAGATCGAGGCGCAAGCGAAGCGACTGATCGAACAGGTTGGCGACACCGCGCTTGAATTCACGCTCCAGTCCGGCGAATCGGCCATTGGCGGCGGGGCCGGTCCGACGTGCAACCTGCCGACGACGCTCGTCGCCATCACCCATCCGCGAATGACTGCCCAGGAAATCGAACGCACCCTCCGCAGCTCATCCCCGCCGGTCATCGGCCGGATTTCCGAAGGAAAGGTGCTGTTGGACCTTCGCACCGTCTTTCCAGACGAACTCGCAGAACTCGCCGCCGCCCTTAAACACTCGGATTTTTCCGTGGCTTAAACAATGGCAAGCACTGTATAATCCCACCGCGGCTCATCTTCGGGCCGCTCGTTCTTACGCCCAATCCCGGGCACATGACCTCAAGCCCGTTTTCACTTCCAAACGCTTGATTCGAACCAGGACAGTAACTTCGTACGTCTCTGCCGCCGGACTGGCTCTCGTTGCCAGCCTCCTGGCTTATTCGTGCTGGCGTCTTGGCGCGCTACCGGACCTGTTTCCGCGCTTCGCGCTGCAACCGGCAACCGGCGACACGATCGAAGTGCTGACCAGCGCTCCAATAGCGGCTGCTGTCCTGGCGGTCTACTCAATTTCGATCGGTCTGATTCTTACTCGCTTCGGTCTGCGGCGCATCTGGAGCTACCTATTACTCGGCATCGCGGTCGTGTGCACTATGTCGCTCCTCGTGGCCCATTTTCTTGGCTTCGATCTGCTCGCTGTGCCGCTACTCTTGAATGGTGGGCTGACGATCCTCCTGGTCCAGGTCGGTCGTCTCTGGCGCGTCGACCGTTCGTTAACCCGCACACTGTTCACCTCTTCCAACGGCGCCGGCCAGCAAAGCACCGATGCGAACACGAGGCTAATGAGCGGCTTGAAACTGCTCAACACGATGCTCCCGTTGAACGAAGCGATCGTTTTTCAATGCGTCGATAGTTGGTTTGAAGCGGTGGCGAGGTTCAAAGGCTCGTCGCAATCAGCGCCCGATACGAAACGCAACTCCGTTTGGCGCGAAGGTCTGAGGCTGTGCGAGCAGGCCGTCGCCACAGGACAATTGGTCAGCGAAACGGCTCAGGGTCGTCCATCGACGGTCGCAGTCCCGCTGCTGCACGAACGCGAAGCAGCAGGCGCGTTGTTGATTCGATTAGTCTCCGAGTTCAGCGCCGACGACAAGTCGTTGCTCGAAGCGATCGGTTCCCAGTTTGCTCGCAATCTGAAGCGGGAAAGCTTTTCGCACAACTCCAGCGCGGTCGCAATCGTTCGCCTATTTCTCGCAGAGCGCAAACCAGCGAAAGCTCGATGCGCTCAACGTGCTGAAGGCGTTGACTGTCGAACAGCGTTGCGAGGCAAGCACGCTGGGCCACATCGAGGATGGCGTTGCGATCGCTTATCTCGACGGCACGCTCGCGCTAGTGAATCCGATTCTTCTCAGCTTCGCCGGTCTGACGCCGGAAAAAGCACGCACACTCGATCTCTTCGGCTTGTTGGACCACTTCCGCACTGACGTCTTCGACGAACCTCAGATCGCCGTCCGCCGCGTGTTGCAAACCGGAATCGAATACGAGGGCGAACTCAAGTTTGACCAGAAGAACCAGATACTCAATCTGCGTCTTCTCACTGCTTCGCGATCCATACACCGAAGCAAACGACCCGATCGGTATCGCTGTCTACGTCAGGGATCTCACACGCACGAAAGAGTACGAGAAGCTAAAGAGCGACATGATCTCGCTGATGTCGCACGAGCTTCGCACGCCGCTAACGAGCATCAACGGATTCGCGGAGTTGCTGACCGCGGATGACACGATTCCGGCGCGGCGCGCGAGTTTGTGTCGATCATCGCGAACGAATCGCAGCGCATGTCGCGAATGATCAATACGTTTCTTGCAGTGACGCAATTGGAACGCAAAGACAAGCAGGAAGTTTTGAAGATTCCGCTTCGTTTGGATGAAGTGGTGCGCGAGACGATCTCTGCGATGCAACCGTTTGCGAAGAAGAAACGCATCCGTCTGATCGAACAGCCGGCGTCCCGCATTCCGCCAGTCGCTGCTGACAAGAGTCTGATCACGCAGGCGGTGAAGAACCTCGTCAACAACGCGATCAAGTTACTGCCCGAACGCACCACGGTAACGGTTTCGACGGCGCTCGAAGCGGAGGCGGTTCGCGTGTGTGTTGAAGATCGCGGTTTCGGGATTCCCGCGGAAGCAAAAGAACGCGTGTGGGATAAGTTCTATCGCGTCGTTCGTGAAGGACAGGAAAAAGACGAAGAATCGACGGGACTGGGGTTATCGTTTGTGCGCGAAGTTGTTGAGCAACACGGCGGACAAGTTGCACTCCACTCCGAAGAAGGTCGTGGATCGAAGTTCAGCTTCACATTGCCGCGACTATAGGCCGGAAATGAACATCCACCAGCTTGCCGTTGGTGGGATTTAGCTGAGCCTACGGACGGTTGATGGTGCCGCGACAGGTTTCGGCGCCGCAGATGCAGCGCTTATCGTCGGAGTGCAGGGTTGATTCGTAGTCGATCGTGATCTCTTCGCCGGGGTTGATGTCTTTCAACGCGAAGAACAGGATGTGATCGCGAATGATCTGCATGAACGCGTTGGGGACGCATGAGTGATTGATGTAGTGCGTGCCGTTGCCGCCGCGGCTGCCGTCGAGGCTCCAGCGACTGTTGATTTCGCAGATGCGCAACATCTTTCGATGCGCGCGTCGACGGGCTTCGGCGTTCGAGATCTTCTCGCCTGCGTACTCGGCAATCTTGTGACGTTTTTTGAAAGCGATGGTGGCGAAGCAGCCTTTACCGTGTATCGGAGAAGGCTTGATTGCTAATCCGCGAGCCAGTTGCTGCTTCACTATTTGAGTTTGAAGGTGCGAGCGATCAGATCGGTTTGATTGCGAATGCGATTTAGTTTATCGCGCAGGCCCGTGAATCGAAGCGCATAGATGGTTCGGGGATCCGCTTGCAGGTAGTAGGTGCGTCCAACCATCGGCTTTCCGGTTCGCACGAACTCGTAAGACATCGTCACGCCGTCGAGCCGGCCGTTGAACGGATCCTGTTTGCCCTGGACGAAGCCCGGAAGAAACCGGAGTTTTAGATCCGGATCGCGCTGCGCGAATTCGGCAGGCGTCGTTCCCGCTTCAACTACTTCTTTGCGAATCGTCAGATAACCATCGAGGCGATCGCCGTAAACAAACTCCGGATGCTCGTGGGCCGCATCGGGTTCCGTGATGGACCGCCACGTCGCCGAAGGAAGCTCGAAACTGTATTCGACTTTATCGTGCGTGTAGAGCTGTTGCGCTGAAGCCGCCGGCATCATCAAGCCAATCAATACCAGCGAGAGAGCCACGATCCGTTTCATTCTGTCTCCTTTTACACCGCCTCTTTCAGATGCCGCCATCGAGAAGTCCGGTTGCCGCGGCGGTCACTGCACCTCGGCAATGATACTTTGCTGCTTCGCGATCAGCACCTCGATACCACGCATTCCCAGGACTAAGAGTTCCTCCATTTGCTCGCGACTGAATGGTCCTTTTTCGGCGGTTCCTTGCAGCTCGATAAACCGTCCTTCGCTCGTGCAGACGATGTTCATGTCGACCTGCGCGCGCGAGTCTTCGTCGTACTTGAGATCCAGCAGCGGCGTGTTGTCGACGATCCCAACGCTCACGGCAGCGACTTGATTGGTCATCAAAGGCCGCGAGATCTTTCCTGCTTTGAGCAACTTGTTACTGGCGAGCGCAAAGGCGACGTACGCTCCGGTGATGGCTGCAGTGCGAGTGCCGCCGTCTGCGTGGAGGACGTCGCAGTCGATGTAAATCGTCCGTTCGCCGAGCGCTTTAAGATCGGCAATGGCGCGCAAGCTGCGGCCGATCAATCTCTGAATTTCCTGCGCACGTCCCGCGGGCTTGCCTCGCGAACTGTCTCGGGCCGTGCGTGTTTGGGTGGCGCGCGGCAACATCGAATACTCGGCCGTTAACCATCCTCCACCGGTGTTGCGCACCCAACGTGGCACACTTTCGTCGAGCGACGCCGAGCAAATGACGCGTGTATCGCCCATGATGATTAGCGCCGAGCCTTCCGCGTAAGGCATGAAGTCGCGCTTAATGTCGGTCGCACGAATTTCGTCGACCGCTCGTCCGTCAGTGCGTGCGAAGCTCATCGTGTCCCCAAATTTCCACGGCCTCGAGAATTGAAGGTGCAGATCCCAGAAATCTCTCCGCTACTTTAGCAAATCTTTCGGCGGCGTCGGTCACGTAAAAGTGGTCGAGATCATCACAGAGACGCCGTTCCTGGTAAAGGCCGAGCGGTTCGTCGTGAGTGAGGCTCGAGTTTTCGAGTAGCGTTTCGACGTCGCGAGCGGTGGCGGCGCCGGAGTCGATCAGGTTTACGTTGACGCCGACAGTTTCGCTGATCACGTCGCGAAGGATTGGATAATGCGTGCAGCCGAGCACGAGTGCACCGACGGCCGTTTTCTTGAACTCACTCAGGTAGTCTTGCGCGACGACGCGGGCGACGTCGGAGTTGGCCCAACCTTCTTCTGCGAGAGAGACGAACAGCGGGCAGGCGCGTTCGACGACTTCGACGTCGCAGCCCATTGCCGCGATCGCCTGCGCGTACGCATGACTCTGCACTGTCGCCTCCGTGGCGATGACTCCGATCTTTTCGCCGTTCGCGATCTCAACCGCGGCGCGTGAGCCGGGTTCGATCACGCCCATCACTGGAACTTTCACTGCTTTGCGGATCGCGGGAAGCGCGAGTGCTGACGCGGTGTTGCAAGCAACGACGAGCAGCTTGATGCCGTGTGCTTGTAGAAAGCGCGAGTTCTCGACAGCGTAACGTTCGACTGTTGCCAGTGATTTTGTGCCGTAAGGGACGCGTGCGGTGTCGCCGAGATAAACGAAACGCTCGTTTGGCAATCGTTCGTGAAGTGCGCGATAAACCGTGAGTCCGCCAACGCCGCTGTCGAAGATGCCGATGGGAAGGTTGCGGTCCAAAGAGTGTCGCTTCTGGGTTTATTCGAAGAGCTTTGAAACCGCTACGCGAAAACCGGGCACGGTGTCGTCGACGAGTTCGTCCGATTCGTGAAAGAGCCATCGATCGCCGTCAGCGTGAAATACTTCGACCGTGCGCTTTCGAGGATCTACGTTCCAGACCGATTTAGTGCCGAGCTCGAGCCACAGTGCAGTCTTGCGCTCGACTTTGCCTCTTCGGTCGCTCGGCGATAACACTTCGACAGCTAGATCCGGCGAGCCAAGGCGTAAAAGTAATCTTTATCGGAGTTCACCGACTCGTTCGCGAGCAATAAAAGCTATGTCAGGTGCGAGTACTGTATCGGGATCGCTTTCGAGCTTAAAGCCAGTATTGGCAGCCGACGAGCCTAGTCCGAGATTGTTTGCTTTTACATGGCTATAAAGAAGCCACGATCAGATTCATAGTTACAACAGCCGTGTTAGTCAGCTTAGGCTGGAGACATCGTGAGGAGTTCCCCTTTTATTAGTTCGTGACGATATAGCCGTCATCCGGCATGTTGAACAATTCTTCCGCAGTCATCAAGTGAGTAGTTGTGGTGCTCATTGTTCGTCTCTCATTTCAGGGGAGTGAGGGGTTGCTCCCGCAATTCAAGGATAATGGTGGAGGCGCCGAGAATTGAACTCGGATCCAAAAACCAACGCCGAAGGAATCTACATGCTTAGTCGCTTCTCTTTCTTACCGGCCCACCGAAGTGGACCGACAAAAATTCGCTCAATGCCGAGTCAGTGAAGCGACAAGACCTCGACACGAGCTAGCCCGACTTTGATCTCGCCCACTGCCACGGACCGAAGCAGCAGGCCAGCTCATCTGAGTGACATCTCATTCCGCGCGCATGAGCAACTTGCGGCGAGACGCTCGATGCCTAATTAGGCAGCGAGAGCCAATTCATTGTTATTGGCAATTGTGTTTCCCTACGCGTTTTAACGAGCTGCATAAGGTAGCCCGGCATGCATCGCGACGATCGTTCAGGTTCCTGTCGAAGCCTGTCGCCCCCGTTTGCGAAGCCCCATCATTATAAAGGCTCGCGCGCGATTCCAGAAATCCACAGATTCCACGGTATAATTTCGCGTTGCCCTGTGGCTAGCCACGTTGCCGAGGGCGCTACTAAAGGCAAGGTTGTCGTGGGGGAAAATCACAATTATGGCTGTAAATTCGAAATACTCGCCCAAAGCAATCATCAATACACCACCCGAACAACGCAGACACATACTGGCGCGGTTCTGGCTCCCCGCCGTGTTGCTCCTGGCGTTGGCCGCAGGTGGACTGACTGGAATCATCGCAGCCTACGAATTGAACTACTCGCGCGCCGCAAATGAAGTTGCGGCACTCGCAACCTACCGACCGAGCGTCGTCACTCGCGTTTACGCCGACGACGGTGAGACAGTGATCGGCGAGTTTGCCCTTGAGAAAAGAATCCCGCTCAAGTACGAAGAGATTCCTCCGGTTCTGAAGAACGCGATCCTGGCCGTTGAAGACGTTCGCTTCTACGATCACATCGGCATCGATCCGATTCGCATCATGGGCGCCGCGTGGAAGAACCTCACGACTGACAAAATCGAGGGTGGTTCAACCCTAACGCAGCAGCTTACAAAGAACCTCTTTCTCTCGAAGGAACAAACGTACACACGCAAAGTTAACGAATGGATTCTCGCGCTCCAGATCGAACGCTATTACACGAAGAACCAGATCATGGAGTTGTACACCAACCACATGTTTCTCGGCGCAAACGCGTACGGCATGGAAGCCGGGGCAGAAACATACTTCGGTAAACAAGCAAAGGACCTGACGCTCGGCGAAGCCGCGCTACTGGCTGGAATCCCGAAAGCTCCGAGTGATTATTCGCCCACCTCAAATCCCGGACGAGCCAAAGAACGTCGCGATTTGGTGTTGGACTTGATGGCCAAGAACGGTTTCGTCACTCAGTCCGAAGCCGACGCTGCGAAAGCGAAGCCGATTCAACTGGCTGACACCGCTTACTATCAATCGCAAACGAAGTCGTCTCCGTTTGATTACCCGGTCGAGTTCATCCGCCAGAAACTCGAAGACAATTACACGACACGCGTGGCCCAGGGCGGTTTGGCGGTCTACACAACGATCAACGTAGAAGCGCAGAAGCGTGCTTACGAAGTGGTTCGCGCAGGTCTGCGGCAATACGATCGCACGCACACCGGCTGGCGCTCCGCTTACACGATGATCCCGACCACCGCCAACAACGGCGAAGGTCCGGCGACTTCACAAGAACTCAACAACTACAAGCATCCAGACTGGTACGGCAACGACTACGAACCTGGTCGACATTTGATGGGCTTGATCATGAAAGTCGATCGAGCGCGCAATGAAGCGTCAGTTCGTTTTGGAAACTTTACTGCGACGCTGACCGCCGAGGACATGGGCTGGAGTCACCGGCAACCGAAAGATGAATTCAAGAACGGACATCTCGCTGAATTTGAGATCAAAGAAGTCGACGAAAAGAACCGGCGTTTGACAGTAGAACTGTCGCAGGTCCCATCCGTGCAAGGCGCGATGATGACGCTCAACGCGAAAACGGGCGAGATCATCACGATGGTCGGCGGCTACGATTTCTACACGAACAAGTTCAACAACGCGACGCAGGCCTATCGACAAACCGGTTCGTGCTTCAAACCGTTCATCTACACCGCTGCGGTTGAATGGGGAATGACTCCCGACACGCCCGTGAGTGGCGCGCCGATCAGCATCGGCGACTGGCAGCCCCACAACTACGACGGCTCGCTCGGCAACGCCGACCTGCCGATGAAGACCGCGCTCGCGAAGTCAATGAACATTCCCGCAGTGCACCTGCTGCAAACCGTCGGCATTCAAACAGGCGCGCAGATGGTCCGTCGTTTCGGAATCAAAGTTCCGATGTCGCCGTATCTGCCGTCAGCGCTTGGCGCGACGGAAGTGCCGCTCGATCAGATGGTGTCGGCATATTCGGCATTTCCGAATAAAGGAATCCGCGTTGAACCGCACTTGATTCGCAAAGTGTTGGATCGCGACGGCGGCCCGCTCGAAGAGTGGGAACGAACGACTTTCAAAGTGATGAACGAGTACGTTGCGCTGACGATGGTGTCGATGATGCGCGGCGTCGTCACGGGCGGCACCGCAACTGCTGCTAACTCGCTGGGTGTGCCGGTCGCAGGAAAAACCGGCACTGTGAACGATCACACCGACGTTTGGTTCATCGGCTACACGCCAACGTACGTGACGGGCGTGTGGATGGGTTATCCCGGAAAGAAGAAACCGCTCGGTAACGACATGACCGGCGGCAAAGGCGCGTTGCCGATGTTCGTCGACTTCATGAAGACGTTTCTCAAAGACAAAGAAAAGGAAGAGTTTCCGAAGGCGCCCAACATGCCTGAGGACATGCGCGAGCTCTTCAAACAGCGTCAACGAGAACTCGCTGCCGAACGTGCCGAGCTCGCGGCTGACGCCGAAGAGCTGGAAGACGAGAACGCTGTTCCTGCGAGCACGACTGAACCGAAGCTCGAACAGTTGACGTTGCCGCCGGCGCCGAAGGCGGAAGATCAGCCTGCGCCTCAACCTAAACCGGAAGTGACAACGCCGAAGGTGGAAACTCCTCCGCCACCAGCGATACGGCCTCGCGAAGCTGAGCCCGCAAAGAAGAAAGGAAAGAAGGGCGACGGCGAAGGGTAACCGTTTCGATTAGTTGTTTAGTAACTTGCCTAACGCGTAGGGCAACATCTTTCGCCACCATGGCCAGTCGTGGTCCACGTCTGGTCCCCAAAGATCCAACGTGTGAGGAATGCCTTTGGAGTGAAGGATGTCTGAAAGCGTGCGGCTGCGTTCCGGAGCCTCGTAGTTTCCCTGCCCCGACATGATCAGGATCGAATCGGCTTTCTGAAGAATCGGCAGAAAGTAGTCGTCGTTCAAATTCGAAAGATAATCGACTGGATTGTTGAAATAGACGTTGTCGTCGTAATGTCCTTTAAATAAGAGCGCACGTCGTAACTGCCGCTCATCGCAATCACACCACGAAACAGATCGGGATGTTTGAAGTAAGCGTTAACTGAAAGAAACGCACCCAAACTTGCGCCGGTTGTCAGCGGACGGTTCTCACCCTCGCCGCAGTCTTTGCGAATCAAAGGCAGCACTTCGTCGACGATGTAGCGATCGTATCGCGTTAGCAGCTCGGCTTTCAGCGGCGGCGGCATCTGTTCGTTGAGCAGGCTGTAACGATTGACGCTGTTGATTGAGTAAGCGCGAAGCTTTCCTGCTTCGATAAACGATTTGATGGCGTCGACGAGATAGAAACGTTCGTACTCGAGATAATCCGCGGCCGCGGTAGGAAACATTAACAACGGCGGACCGGCATGGCCGTAAGCGACAAGCGGCATTTCAGTGTTTAGGTTCTGACTAAACCAGGATGTTGTACGGCGTTCCATGTAGACCTTTCCAGCTTGGGTTCGCAATCGTTATTGCTACGAGATTTGGCGGCTGGAGATATTCTCGCAGATCTTCGCTTCGCGCAAGTTTGACCGCGGATTTAGAGGGATCCGGGTTACATCTTTACCCGATCCTGCGACATCGTTTCAGGATCCGTGGCTCCTTGACGCTCTGGAACCCATTTGCTATAAAACGCCTTTCGCGCCCTGCACATAGTGATGATTTTGAAGCTATGTGAGGGCGCTTATTCCGCAGTAGCTCAATGGCAGAGCATTCGGCTGTTAACCGAAGGGTTGTAGGTTCGAGTCCTACCTGCGGAGCCAAGATTTGAAAAAGGCCGCCGGAACC
>CAVVHR010000008.1:0-302178 GCA_963748145.1 uncultured Acidobacteriota bacterium | reverse complement strand
CCTTAACCTGCTTCATCAGCTTCTCTTTCGCACTCGCACAGCGGTACACCGACTCCGACGGCCGCCTGCGCGTCGCGCTGGCGAAACAACCGTTCTCTCCAATCGGCACGTCCGTCGGTCCAAACACGATGGCCGACGGCGGAATTCAACAACTCTCTCCGAAATCGGCGCCACCGTGCGAGTCGAACAATCCGCACTGACACCTGACGAAGAGACCGAATACGGGGGCTGGAAGAATCTGAGTATGGCGCTGGGCATTTCGCGGACCTTGTCGAGAAGAATGACGCGATGGCTACTTCACCGTCGGTCTGCCTGCTACGTGTCCGTCGATGCCGGGAATAGTCGGCGGCTTGCAACACTACGGGTCCAACACGCGAGCCGATCAAGATTGGAATGCTGTGGCTCGACGCGCATCCCGACTTCAACACGCCCGAAACCACACGCAGTGGCTCACTCGGCGGAATGCCGGTCGCAGTCGCGACTGGCCGCGCGTTGCAACGAATGCGGATCGACGCGCGTCTCGATCCGCCGCTGTCCGACCGACACATCGTGATGGGCGGCGTGCGACTGACCGATCCACTCGAACAAGCGCCTCCTCGACAACTCGCGATCGAACAGCTCAGCGGTCGACGATCTGCGCCAGATGACGCCCGCCGTCTTCGCGCAACTCGATCGACTCAGCCGTATGACCGACAAGCTGTACATCCACATCGACATGGACGTGCTCGATCCGCGCGAGGTGATGGCGCACGGAAACAAGGTCCCGACGGGCCGTCGAGCGAGGCAACTCGCCGCGCTGTTCGAAGCAGATCTTCAGCCGTTATCCGAAAGGCGTCGGCGATCGGCTTCGCTACTATCCCGTCAACCGACGATCGCGGACTCTCCATCGCCGCAGTGAACCGCATGATTGCCGGCGCCGTTCGCGGCGTAAAAGCACGTGAGACCCGCAAAAACAAACGCAAAATGAAACTCGATCTGCACACGCATTTCTACACCGAACCATTCTTTCAAACGATCCGCGATCTTCCTTCCGAGTTCTCTTTCGACAAAGCCCGACGGGGCAAACGATCATCACTTATCGCGGCGCGCGCTTCTTCGGCGTCACACCCGCGATGACCGACGTCACAAGCGGATCGAAGACATGGACCGCGTGGGGATTGACGTCGAGGTCGTTTCACTCTCGACGCCAAACGTCTTCTTCACCGACGCTGAACATCAACCCGAAGTCGCGCGGATGATCAACGACTCTTACGCCGAGTTGATGGCCAGCCATCCGAAACGCTTCAAAGGTTTCGCTTCAATTCCGATGGACGCGCCCGACGCCGCACTCAAAGAACTCCATCGCGCGATCGACGAGTTGAAACTCAACGGCGTGATCCTGCTCAGCAACATTGGCGGCAAGCCGCTGACGTCGCCGGAGTATCGACCGTTCTTCGAAGAAGCAAATCGAATGAAGTTGTGCATCTTTCTGCATCCGATGATCCCGGCGAATTCGGATCGTTTCGCGAATATGTGCTTGGACCGATCATCGGCTTTCCGTTCGACACGAGCCTCGCCGTGGCGCGGATGTGTTACGACGGGATGTTTGAAGAGTTACCCGATATTCGCTGGATCATCGGTCACCTCGGCGGCGCGGTGCCTTACCTGATGGAACGAATGGACAACGGCTTTCGCGACTTCGCCGACTGCCGCGTGAAGATCGACAAGCTGCCGAGCGTCTATTTGAAGCGTTTGTACTACGACACCGTATCGTTCAGTCCGCACACGCTGAACATGGTGCGCAACATGGTTGGGGCGGACCACATGGTGATGGGCAGCGACTATCCGCACCTGTTGGGTTCGATCGATCGTGCTGTTTCGTCGATTGACGGCTTGGAGATTAGTCAGGAAGAGAAGACACAGATCTTTTCAAAGACGGCGTTGAGCATTTTGAACAACGTCTGAAAAGATGATCACGGATTATTCGGGCGGAGCAAGGATCCGATCCGCGAGCCGAGCGGGGAGTGAGGAAAAGGTGGTTCGGTGTCCTCGGCTTCAGGTGCGACTTCGTCATCCGCATTGGGATCGGGAAGTGGTTGGCCGGGCGGCATGGCCCAGATGTCAATGTAATTTCCCGCTCTGTCAGCCGGTGTGGTCGCAAACAACACAATGAAACGATCGGGACTGATCTTGTGAGTGTTAATTAACTCGTCGCGCCACTTTTGGACCACCTTTGGCAGATCCGCCGGTAGATGGTTCGCTTCCTCAATAGACGGCGCTTCGATTACCGGTGTCGACTCTTCATCAGAGTCAGGCCCCGGCTCCGGTTCGGGCTGTGGGGCCTCGATCTTGACGATCGCGACAGCTTTCAGCGTTGGCTGAGTCCGCAAGATGTCCAACATCCGATTAAAAACAGCACGTTCGTTTTCAGGAGTGCCGAGGATGTCATCACCCTCAGAGGCGACCATGACGTTTTTCTTCGGCGGCTGCTCGGGACCCGCGTCTGCAACCGGCGGAGGATCGGCCGGCGACAAAAGCCAAAGCTGAAGCGTCGTCTTCTTGCGAACGCCTCCGAAGATCGTTTTGATTCGACTCGCATCGACGTCGTAGCGCTTCAACGCTTCGATCTTACGCGCAGCGAGGCGTCGCGCTGAACCCGGTACTGCTTCTTCGCCGATATACGTGACGATGTAGGGAATCGCCTTCTTCTGCTGGTGCAGCATGTCTGCAAACGCTGCATCGATGGCGAGACCAATGCCCGGGCCCATTTCTTCGTCGAACAGCAGGTCTAAGTAGTCTTCAGTTTCCTGCTCGACAAAACGGCCCTTGAACGTTTCGACATTGGATTCCATCTTCGGTGGCTCGGGGGCGGCGGCGCCTCGAGGAACGATCCACAATTCGAATTTGGGTTCCATCGGGTATTGATTGCGGCCGGCATAGATCGTCTTGACGCGGCTTTCAGTAAGGCCTCTTGTGTTGAATAAATAGTCTTTGAGGAGCTCCAAATTGCTCCGGCCCGTGCCGATTCCTTCACCTTCAGGGCCATACGCAATGATATAGCCGGTTACTCCGGGCTCGTTTTGCAACTGAATGGCGAGATTATCGAGCCGGGCAGTGACATCGCAGTGACCGACCCTGCCAAACTCGTCAAACTTCCGCGGCATTAAGTCCTCTGGTTCTGCCGGCCGCTTCTGCCCGCAAACTTCCGTGCCCGCCCCAAACGCCAGGACAACAGCAAAAATGGCCATTAAAACTGCGACTCTCAGCCTCATTGGTCCACTAACATACTGAAAACCGAGCGGCGAATTCCATCGTTTTTACACAGCCGAACGGTATAAACGCCCAACAAGTATCAATCGAGCGATTTTCTTTGTAACTTTTCCCGAACACGCGTGTTTTAGGAGACGTAGCGCAGCTTATGGCGAGCGAAGATGACGAGTTCACCATGCTGTTTCAGGATTTCTACCCTAGCCTATGCCGCTTTCTGGAGTGTTTATTGGGAGGCCGCGCGCCGCTGGCGCAGGATTTGGCACAGGAGAGCTTCCTGCAACTTCATCGCACAGCCTGGGGAACTCTCCCGCCGGGTGAAGCGCGCTTCTGGCTCTATCGGGTCGCGCGAAACCTGGCCATTAACGAGTTTCGCAAGTCAAACACGCGTTACCGGCTCTTTGATCGAGTGGTGGAAGCAATGAGACCAGCGGCACGCAATCCGGAGCAGGAATACGAAACGCGCGAACGGAAGCAGTTGGTGCTCGAGATGTTGCAATCGCTTCCTGAAGACCAGCGGACGGCGTTGTTGTTGAGAGAGCAGGAACAGTTGAGTTACCGCGAGATAGGGGAAGTGATGAAGGTTTCGGAGAGCAAGGTAAAGGTCGACATCTTTCGGGCGCGGGCGTCGTTGCGAGAACGTTGGAGCAAGCGGGCCAAAACAGCCGGAGCAAGTGCAGGTTAATTATGAGTTGTAGTTTTACAGAAAAAATTTCCTCGTTGATTGACGGCGAACTGGCGACGGCTGAAGCGCGCGAGGTCGAACGGCATGTGTTGACCTGCACGGAGTGTGAACAAGTGCGCGCTGATTTCTTGAACTTGCGCAGTCATATCGCAGAGTGTTGAGACGCTAAAGAATCCGGTTGTCAGCAATCGTGCGCTCAAGAAGATCCTGTCGCGAGGAGATCGTGTTCCGGCGAGTGGAATGCGTTGGGGTTGGAGCACGCCGGCGATCGCGTTTGCGACGTTAGTTATTGTCGGCGCGATTATTGGTTTTGTTTTTTATCAAACATCGAAGACCAACGAGCGAGCGCCACAGGAAACAGTGGCCGTCGTTCAAACTCCTTCTCCGGCTCCATCGCCCGAACCAAGCCCTGAACCAGCGAACAGAAGACGAGAAGGAAACTACAACACCGAAGCGCACGCAGCCTGCTCCGTCAAGAAGCCGCTGGTCCGTGAGCCAAAACCGGGCGAACAGTTTGCAATCGTCACCGAGCCTGATCCGACGACCATAGCTCCGGAGCGCGTGCGATCAGCCGACACTGAGACGCTCACAGCCATTCACTTCGAAAGATCAGAAACGCTCTTAGTCGCTTTCAGAAACGTTCGTCTGAACACTCGCGGGACCGCTGCGGAAGTCGCTTACGAACGAAAGCGCGCTCAGCAACTGGTCTATCAAAACATGATCCTGCGGCGTGAAGCCGAAGCGAGCGGCAAGGTTCACCTCGCGACGTTACTCGAAAGTCTCGAACCGATTTTGTTAGACATCGCGAACCTTCCGGACAAGCCGGACACCAACGCGGTGCGCACCATTCGCGAGCGCGTCGAACGTAAGAACATCGTCCCGCTCTTGCAGATCAATTCCGCGGCGATGGCTCGCGCACTTGACTAGAACTGCAATTGGCAATTGGTAATAACCATGAGTTTCACCTTAGAGGCACAGGGAACATGGAGCTGCTATGTGCGTTTTTGATCACCGCTCGATCGCTGCGCTTTGCTCTCGTTCTCTGTGCCTCTGCGGTGAAGCAGCAAACCCATCGAAATTAAGGACAAAACTGACCATGAAGAAATTTGTTTATAATCGTTCCCCCATCACCCGCTCGCACTTATGTTGCTGGCGCCTGTTTAGTGTCGCGCAGTGTGTCCGGTCATAACCAGGACATCGCCAAACTCAACCGCTTCGTGCAATCAAACAAAAGCAACACCGCGTCGATGCAGGTCTTCCGCGAAGGACGCGATTTCATCGAGGCCCAGAACTGGCAGAAAGCCGCGGAAAAGTTCAACGACTTCATCAGGGGTTATCCGAAAGACAGAGATCTCGACGCCGCGCTTTACTGGTACGGCTACGCACTGGAGAAGCAGGGCCGCAAAGACGACGCTACCCAGCCGCTAAAACGGCTTATCGAGCGATTCCCAAATTCAAGCTGGCATCGCGAAGCCATCGCGCTTATGGTCGCCATGGGCCACACGAACCTGCCGCAGGAGATAGCCAGCCGCAACGACTGCGAAATCAAGATCCTCGCTTTGCAGAGCCTGTATCAGGCTGATGAAGAACGCGCTATCGCGATCATCTCCGACGCTTTAAAAACGAATCCCGCACCATGTCAGAATTTCCAGGCCGCCGCAGTTTCGATTCTCGGTTCGCGCCGCAGCCCGCGCGCGATTCCCATCCTGCTCGGCATTGCCCGCAGCAATCCCGATTTGAAACTCCGGCTCACGGCCATCAGACAACTCGGCGATCAACACGACGAACCAGTCATTGAAGAACTAATCAAAATCTACGACGCGGATCGGACCAAGGAAGTGCGATCGCAGATCCTGCGCGCGTTCGTCGAGAGCCGCACACCGCGCGGCACCGCCAAAGTGCTCGAAATCGCGCGCGCCAGCGACGATCTAACTGCGCGTCAATACGCAATCCGATATCTCGGCGAAGTGAAAGACCCTGCCTCGCTCGACGAACTCATTCGCATCTTCGACGCCGACAAGACAAAGGAAATCCGCTCGCAGGTGATGCGTGCGCTTTCGCAGCGCGAAGAACCAAAAGCGAGAGAGAAGTTGCTGCAAATAGCGCGCACTGGTGAAACACCGGAGCTGCGCATGGAAGCGATTCGACGTCTTGGCGAGCGGGGCCGCGTCGCTATCGACGATCTGCTGCAACTCTATTCGAGTGAAACAAGTCTTGAACTGAAGCAGGCGTTGTTGCGGGCTTTTGCCGAAAGCGGCGATCCGCGAGCACAAGCCAAGTGCTCGAAATCGCGCGCGGAAACGATCCGGTCGAGCTCCGCGCCTATGCGATTCGCGTGTTGGGCCACAGAAACGATCCAGCAGATTACCGACCAGCTCGTCGCGATGTACGACACTGCGCAGAATCCGCAGCTCAAAGGCGCAGCTTGTTGCGCTCGTTTGGCGAGTCGCAACAGAAGAGCGCTGTGCGCAAGTTGATGGCGATCGCGCGCAGCGACGAGTCAGTGGAAATGCGCAAGATGGCGGTGCGCTATCTCGGCCAGAGCCGCGATCCGGAAGCCATGAAGTTTCTCGAAGATTTGCTTAAGTAGGAGCTATCCCCATGCCTAATTCAAAGCTGATCTCTTCATTCATCGTGTCGGCGTTGGCCGTGTTGTGCGTGGCCGGCGTTGCTTGCGCCAAACATACGACAGATCTCACAGCGATAGCCGAAGCGCGTGACGATCTACAGACGCAGTCGAGTGCCACGACGGTGCAGAGCTTCACGCCCGTCGACGGCGCGGATCTGATGTCGAAGCTCAATGCCGCACAGGCGCGTGGACGCACGGGTCAAACGCCTTACTGGTCTGCGTACACGTTCGACGTGCGTCCGGGCATTGCCGTCGATCCGAATGTTCGCGACTTCAACGGATCGATTCACACGATCGGCGACTCGTCGGTATTCGTCGGCACAACAGCAGGCGGAATGACGGTGGAAACCCGCAACCTCGCGATCTTCCTGTTGCGCGATCCTGGCGCGAACCAGATCACGCGCATGGAGGTTTACAACCTCGAACGTAAACGCGAGTACAGCGGTTATCCCGTCTACTGGATGGGCCGCGCGAATAACGAGGAAAGTCTCAACTACCTGCGCGCACTCGCCGCCGCGTCGCCGCTCGACATGCTTGGCGAGCGCGCGGTGTTGGGCATTTCGTTGCACGATGACGCGCGTGTCGGCGGCATGCTCAAGGGCTTCGTTGCCAACTCGCCGAATCAACGCGTCCGTTCGTCGTCGGTTTACTGGCTGGGCCAGGTCGGCGGCGAGCAGACATTTCTCGCCACGCTCGTGCGGAACGAGGCTGAGAGCAAGGAAATGCGGCGCTCTGCGGCTCATGCGATCGGGCAGAGCAAGGAACGCGGAGGCGTGGACTTGCTTAAAGGTTTGTATGAGTCGGTAAAGGATGCTGAACTTCGGCGCAGCATCATCTCTGCGGCGTCGCACAGTGTTTACGAAAAAGAGCAGGCGTTTACGTTTCTGCTCACCGTCGCGAAGAATGATGCTGATTGGGAGTCGCGTCGCACGGCGGTACGGCGGCTGGGACAGTTTGAGCGCGAAGACGCGGTTGACGAGTTGATGAAGATTTACGCGAACGATACGCAGCTCGACGTCAAACGAAACGCATTGCGGGCGCTTGCGGAAACGAAGAGTCCGCGGGCGCAGGCGCGGCTGCTCGAGGTTGCGCGCACCGATACGAATGCGGAGTTGCGCAAGCAGGCGATTCGTGTGCTTGGCGAGCGTGGTGAAGCGGCTGTTGACGATCTGATCAAGTTGTACGACTCGGAACAGGTGCCGGATGTGAAGCGCTCCGTTTTGCAGTCGCTATCGCAGATCAAGAGCACGCGCGTTGAGGACAAGCTGTTTGAGGTTGCGAAAAGTAACGACGTCACGGACGTGCGGCGTCAGGCGATTCGGTTGCTTGGCGAGCGTGTTACGACGCGCAGTTTCGAGTTTCTGAGCCAGACGGCGCAGAGCACTGATGCGAATGTGGAAGTGCAGGTGTCGGCTGTGCGGGCGATCAGTGAAAGACGTTCTGAAGAATCGGTGCCGGTGTTGATAAAGATCGCGAAGACGCATCCAAACCAGCAGGTCCGCAAACAGGCGATCCGTTCGTTGGGTGAGTCAGGCGACCCGCGCGCCGTCGAATTCTTCCGCGAAGTGTTGACGAAGTAGAGCCACAAGAGCCACACAAAGGCACAAACGAAGCCCACAAAAGGCACAAAAAAAGACGGCCAATCACCTAACCATCTTTTTTGTGCCTTTTGTGGTTTTTGTGCCTTTTGTGGCTAATGTTTGACGCGATAAGTGAGGACGACGCAGCCGTTTTTTAGTTCCTGGCATTTGATCAATTTGAGGTTGAGCTGTTTCTTCATTTCGTGAAACAGCGGGATGCCGGAGCCGAGCAACACCGGATGAACATTAATTCCGATCTCGTCGATTAGATCGGCTTCAAACAATGAACGGGCAAGGACGCCGCCACCCATGACGCAGATGTCCCTGCCCTTTTCCTTTTTGAGCTTGCGCACGAAATCCGCGGCATCCTCCGAGATGATGTTGACACCCTCAGGAGCTTCACTCGGCTTCAACGTCCGCGAAAAGACATATGTCGTAACGCCCTGATAACCACCACCACCACCGCCGCCACCACTCTTCATCGCAACTTCGTAAGTCCGTCGACCCATCACGACGGTGTCGATCGTCTTCCAATAGTCAGCCATGATGGCGCCGACTTCCTTCGTAAACATCAACCAGTCGACGGCATCGTCTTTGCGCGCGATGAAGTTGTCGAGGCTGTTCGCGCCTCCAAACGTCACTTTTCGCATCTGTTAGATTCCGGCAAGAATCTTCTTCCACCTGACCCACGCTTCGTCGCGAGCTTTCTTGTTGCCTTTCCACTGTGCCAACGCCTTCTGGTAATCAGCAGCGGCTTTGTCGTCAGCCTCCTTCTCACCCTTCGGTTGTGGCGCGACCGGTTCCGGCGCATCACCGGCGCGCATGAAACCGTGTCCCGATCCTTCATACGTCACAGGTTCGAACGTCTTCTTCAACTCAGCCATTGCGGCGGTTGTCGCCGGAAGCGTGGCGTTGATGCGCGCGTCGTTACCCGCGTAGAAACCGTAAATCGGCGCCTTTATCCGCGCAAACGCCTCTTTGTCAGGCTGCCACGGATCCTGGCCCTGGCCGCTTGCCGAAGGCGCGGAGCCGTAGAAAACAAACCCGGCCTTGATGTTTGGATTGTTCGTCGCGTAGCGGAACGTTTGACTTCCACCCCAGCAGTATCCGGCGACGACGACCTTCCCATTCGCTGCCGGAAGCTTCGACACGTAATTTGCGATCGCGTTCAAGTCGGCAGTGATCTGATCCGCCGGAAGATCGCGAATCGCCTGACCGACTGCGTTGCCGGTGAGTGAACTCGTGCCGCCGCCGTTCGGTCCCATGCCTGACAGCAGATCGGGCGCGATTGCGATGTAACCCGCTTCCGCCAACTGATCGGTGAGACTCTGCACCCAGTCAGTCATGCCGAAGATTTCGTGAATGACCACCACCGCCGTAGCCTTGCTTTTCACTTCCGGATAGACGACGAAACTGTTGACTTCACGCGTACCGTTCTTGACCTTCACCCACTCCTGATGGCGCGACGATTTCGCCAAACGCTGCCTGGCCCACTCCTGCGTCTCATTCGTATCCGTGGCCGCCGGAGCGCTGGCGTGGTTCGAATGGTTGGAAGACATATCTTGCGCGCAAGCCGGAATCCAGCAAAGAAACAACAGCAACAACAAACTCGTGGTGGTTTTCATTTTCCTCTCCATTAATTACTTAACGATCTCGAAGTCTATCCACTGTATGACTGGGGGCTGTTCTTTGTCCTTGACGGCTTTGTCGGTGATCTCGAGTTGGAGATAGTAATGGCCGGGCTCGAGATTGGCGCCGAGTCGCAAGAGTTTGGTTACAAAGATTCGTTCCAGATCGGGTTGGTTCGCCAGATCGACCGGAAATTCCGGATACTCATAAACGCGTTTGCCGTCGCGGAATAGTTTGCTCTCGACCACGAGGTTCGGACGTCTGAGCGCGGGATCGATCGAAGCGTTGTAGATCACGACGGCGAAATAAAGATCCGTGTCGGGGAAAAACCGCCGCACCGCAGGAGTCGCAGCAGCAACTTGCGTCGACTCTGTTTCCGCAACGTCAGCCACGCCGCGCAAAACAATTCCCGAAGCCGCCAGCCGTTTGTTTTTCAGATTCGGCACTGCGACAAACTGCCCCGTCGAACCGATGCGTGACGACGCGACGTCGCGCGCTGCGACGCGCACTTGATAAGCACCGGGACGCTTCGCGGGCATGTCGAACCTGATGCGGATTCCTTCGCTCAACGCTCGCTGGTAAACCTCCTCGGGCAAACTGAAACGGCCAACGTGCTGGATCTGATCGACGACGGCTCCATTGTTTCCGAAGATCACGCCGTGCAGTTCGACCTCGGCTTCGTACTTGTCGTTCGTCTTCACAAACGTGAGGTCTTTGGCGTTTAAGTAAAGAAACGCGCGGATCGCTGAGCCGGCACTCTTATCATTCGCGAAGAAGGCGGTGAACTCGACGTTAATGTCCTGTGATCCGAACGGTGACACCAGCGCGAGGTTCGTCTTCGATTGCGGCTTCCGCACGTCGTCTTCCTCGCTGTAACCGAAGAAGCCATAACGCGTGCGCAAAGTCAGTCCCGAGCCTTTTACCTTTGCACTTATGCGATGGAACTTGGCGTTGAAAGTTTCTTCCGAAGGACGGTATCCGATCAGGTAATAACCGCTCTGCTCCTCGAGAATGCGATCGAGTTTGAAATCGTTTGAGTTCCTGACCTGAAAGCCGCCGGTTTGACGCGCCATCATGTCGCCACCGGCGCGTCGATCGAAAAGCATTCGCGAACGGGCAGCGATCAGCGCGTTCATTCTCTGGGTTAACTCGCGGGAAGTGCCGCTAATTCGATCGGCGGCCGTAATTCCCGTCGGCTGCAAGCCCTGCGTGTCGATTGAATAAATCACGATCGATGCGCGGATGGCCTTTTCGGCGATTCTCTGTAGCGCCATGACGCGCGTCATCGTGTCGTCGATCCCCGCACTCCGGCCGGCGTTATAGAAATCTGCGTCCTGACTTTCAATCGGCATACTGTCGGACATGAGCAGCAGCGACTTGCGGCCGGGCAGTTCCGCCATGCCGTCGATGATGTACCTCAGCGCTCGCATCGTCGAGAAGAACGAGAAGCCGCCGCACACCTGATCGGTGGTTCCCAACTCGAGTATCGATTGTGACGGAGGAAGGACCTGAATCCCCGCTCGGCTGCAATGGTTCCAGCGCAACTGGTCCACTGCGCGACTGAGCAGCCGCTTGTCGTTGGTGAACTGTTGCAGGGCGCCGATGCCGGTCCCGGTGCGGATGATGGCGACCAGATCGTTAGGTTGAACCTCCTCGTCGACGAACTTGCGCAACTGTCGTCGGACATCGCTCATGCTTTGAGCGGAGAGTCCGAGATCGTCGACGACGATCGCGAGCGTGCGTCGTGGGTCACCTGGTTTCAGAGGCGCTGCGGGAACGGATTTGTCGCGCTCGGCAGCGGCAGGTGAGGTTGCCGGAACGTTCGAGATGTAGGCAAAGCTCGTGATCGTCTGCTTGCGGCCGTCTTCGAAGATCTCGAAATCTTCGGCCTTCAGATTCGCGACGTGCTTGCCGTTTTTCGTGACGATGGCGTCGATCTGGACGAGGTTTGTCGTGATGCGCACGACGTCGTCGTCCGCGGGTTTTTGGGCCGGGACCGGCGAGAAAACACACAACAACAATATCAATGAGAGATATGGTTTTGAGTTCATCGCTGATCCTCCATTCGCTTTAAACCTCACGAAGCGTCTGGCGATTCTCACATGATTGAAAAGAACGCCGACCTCTCGCTTTAACCTCGTCCAGACCTCTGGCGAGTGTCACATGTAAAAAAATATTGACCTCTCGGCTGGTCGCCGTCAGATACCAGCCAGAATCTTCTTCCACCTGACCCATGCTTCGTCGCGCGCTTTTTTGTTGGCTTTGTAGTTGGTCAACGCCCGCTGGTGATCGGCGGCGGCTTTGTCGTCCGCTTCCTTGTCGCCTTTCGGTTCGGGCGCAACCGGCTCGGGCGCATCACCGGCGCGCATGAAACCGTGACCGGCGCCTTCGTATGTCACCGGATCAAACGTCTTATTTAGTTCCTTCATGAACTCGATCGTCTTCGGCAGCGCGGCGTTGATGCGCGCGTCGTTGCCGGCATAGAAGCCGTAGACCGGCGCCGTGATCTTCGCGAGTGCTTCCTTGTTTGGACCTTCCTGACCTCCAGGCGTTGGACCATAGAAAACAAAGGCCGCTTTGATGCTCGAGTTGTTGGTCGCGAAACGGAACGTCTGACCGCCGCCCCAGCAGAAGCCGCCTACAGCGACTTTGCCGTTCGCATTCGGATGTTTTGCGATGAAAGTCGCGATGGCAGTCAAGTCAGCAGTGATTTGATCGGGAGGCAGATCTCTGAAGGCCTGGCCCACGGCGTTGCGATCCGGCAACGAGCTCGTGCCGCCGCCGTTTGGTCCCATGCCGGAGAGCATGTCGGGCGCGATCGCGAGAAAACCTGCTTCGGCAACCTGGTCCGCGAGGCTTTGTACCCAGTCAGTGAGTCCCTGATTTTCGTGAATCACGATCACCGCCGTCGTCTTGCCCTTCTTCTCGGGATGAACGATGAGGCTATTGACCTCGCGCGTTCCGTTCTTCACCTTCACCCATTCCTGTTTGCGCGTGGATTTTGAGAGCCGCTGTTTGGCCCAATCCTGAAGTTCGGCGGTTTCCGTATCGAGCGGCGTCGAGGCGTGATGATGGCCATTCATCCCCTGGGCCATTTCCTGGGCGTACAAGGATGTCGAGCAGAGAAACAACACGGCCAGCAGAGCAACTGTTTTCATAGCCTTCGGTCTCCCGTGAATCGTAGATTTTGTTCGGAACTTTTAAGGGGCCCTTATTTTACATGTTCTGGGCGAACACCGATACCTACCATGTACCCCGGAAGGCGTTGCAGTATGGGGAACCAGCGAAACAGTTTTAGAAACCACGGCGCCGATGTCCGTGTTCGTCCGAGTGAACCAGCGAGGACGCGTTTTTGAACGAACACCTGCATCGCCTGCGTCACTCGTGTCGGAAACCAACGTCGCTTTTGCACTTGCAACAGATCATCAGTCGTGACGGAGTGTTTTAAGAGTTTCCCGGTGAGGATATTTGCTGTGGCAACAGCATCCTGAATCGCGAGGTTGATACCGACGCCGCCGACCGGCGACATCGCATGCGCGGCGTCTCCGATACAAAGCAGTCCATCGCGATACCACTTGCGCAAACGATCGACGGCGACGGTCAACAAGCGCACCTGGTCCCAGTCGTGGATCTCTCCGACGCGATCGTGCAGAAACGATGCGACGGAAACGAGGTCCTGGCGAAAGGGTTCCAGCCCGCGTTGTTTCAATGCTTCGAAAGTTTCTTTTGGAATCACGAAGCCGCATTGCCAGTAGTCCTCGCGGTTGAGCATCACCATGATCTTGCCGCCGGCGAAGCGTCCAATCACTTGCGTTGGATCGTTGGGTTTGCGTGGCAGGCGAAACCAGAGGACGTCGATCGGCGCGCCGAGTACTTCGACTTTCAGGCCCGCGCGTTCGCGAACAATCGAGCGACGGCCGTCGGCGCCGATCGTCAGTGTGGCGTTGATGTTTATGCGGCCTTCTTTCGTTTCGGCGACGGCGCCGGTGATGCGTTCGCCGTCTTCGATGAGATCGACGACCTCCGCTTCCATCAGCAGACGGAAGTTTGGATAGAGTTTCGCGTGATCGCCGAGGAAGTCGAGGAAGTCCCACTGCGGCATGAAGACGATGAACTTGCATCGCGTTGGGAGGTGAGAGAAGTCGGCGAGCGGGATGCTGTCGTTACCGATCTGTCCGGCGAGACGATGGAGCTTCTGGTGCGGTCGCTGGAGAAACTCGTCGAGCAGTCCGAGCTCGTGCATTAATTCGAGCGTTGAAGGGTGGATCGTGTCGCCGCGGAAGTCGCGCAGGAAGTCGGCATGTTTTTCGAGAACGATGACGTCGACACCCGCGCGCGCGAGCAGCAGGCCGAGCATCATGCCGGCTGGACCACCGCCCGCGATACAGCAAGTTGTTTGCAACACTTTGAAAGCCTAGACCAGGGATCACAAAAGGCACAAACGAAGCCCACAAGAGGCACAAGTAAGAAATCTTTGGCCTGTTAGAGTTCTTTAGCTCGTTAGAAGTTTTCCCAGCCCGCTTTTTCTTGCCTTTGCTTTCTTGTGCCTTTTGTGTGCTTCGTTTGTGCCTCTTGTGGCTATCTGATCGTCATCAAGGCACCGAAAGTCTCAATGCCGTCCCACAGGTTCTGCAAACGAATGTTTTCGTTCTCCGCGTGTTGATTGTTGTCGTAATTCGCGATCGGAACTGAGATCGTCACAGTGCGCAGGCTCTCGGTAATAATTGAAAGCGGCAGACTGCCACCGGACGTCGGTAGCAGCACGATCTTGTCGCGCGTTGTCGACTGCACCGCTTCGATCACAGCAACAGAGATCGGCAAATCCATGCGCGTGCGTTCGGCATTGTAACCACCGGGCCGCGACGTTCACACGCGCGATCAACGGATGTTGCATGCGCTCCGCGTCAGTCGGATCGCGATCGATCACGTGATAACCCTGTTTCTTGATGTGATCGATCAAACGTTGCGTTTGACGATGGTGATCGTTGCCTTTCACGAGCCGCAGGTCCAACACCGCCGTCGCCGTCGTCGGAATCACGTTGCGCGCGAGCGCGCCAACGTCGCCACTCCCGAATCCATTGATATTCAGCGACGGCACATTGATCAACTCCATCAGCGTCTTGCCGCCACCTTCGACGCGCTTGAGTCCCAACTGCTTCTTCAACTCTTCGTCGTACTTCGGAGCGTCGGCAATCGCGCGCAGTTCCGCTTCACCCAACGGCTCAACATCTGAATACCAACCGTCGATCATCACGCGTCCGGCATCGTCTTTCATCGACGCGAGCAGCCGCGCCAACATCATCGCCGGATTCGGCGACCAGTTTCCGTAATGTCCGCTGTGCAACGGACGTTTCGCAGCGTAGACGGTCACGTCGACATTCGTGTCGCCGCGCGCGCCAAACACGACCTGCTTGCGGCCCGACTGGTGTACTGGACCATCGCATATGATCCACGCATCGGCTGCGAGCAGATCCTTGTGCCGCCTGATGATCTCGACGAGATGCGGCGAACCTGCCTCTTCCTCGCCTTCGAAGAAAAACTTGATGTTCGCGTTCAGGGCGACGCCTTTTGCCCGCAGCGCGCTGAAGGCAGTGAGAATCGCCATCACGCCGGCTTTGTCGTCAGACGCAGAACGCGCGTAGATGCGCCACTCAGGATTAATCGCCGTGCCCGCCGCCGGGGCGTCCAGCATGATTTGTCCGCCGGCTTCGATTGCGGCAGTACGAAAAACCGGGTCCCACGGCAATGTGTGCCAGTCCACTGTTTGGGATCGGTTGGTTGCCCGTCGTAGTGCGCGTAGAAGAGCAGCGTGCGTTGCGCGCCGGGAGTTTTCCATTCGGCGTAAACGGCGGGCGGCGTGTTTGGCGAGTCAGCTTCGAGCAGCCGCGGCTCAAGTCCGCGCAGCTTCATCATCTCCATGATCCGCGTGGCGTTGCGGCGGATGTTTTGGATGTCGCTGGCGACGTTTGGCAGCGAAAGGAAGTCGAAATACTCGCGGAGTAGCTGATGCTCGTTGGCGCGGCGGTAGTCACGCACTTTTTCCTGCGTCGTTTGAGCGAAGACAGGAAACGACACAACAAAAAGAAGCACGAGAAGAAGGAAGGGTTTCAATGGTCGGATCACACGGCTAGGAGTACCAAATCCGTGTGATCCGTGTCAAAAAATTAGCGGCTCTTTATCACGCCGCCATTGTCGGTCGCCGTGTAGACATCGGGCGAAAGCAGTCCCAGCCAGGGATCCGAACTCGGCGTGAGAAACAGCTTCGCGTAGACCAGTTCGTTAAACTTTTCCAGGTCCGCACGAGTCGCTTCTTTGGTCAACCAACCGTAGAGCTTAGGGCGTAGCATGTATTCGTTACGCATGGTGTCCAATCCAAGCGATTCCTGAAACCTTCGGATCAGCCGCGACAGATCGCTGTCTGTTAGCGAGAGGTTCTGCTGTCTCATTAGGGCCATACTGCGCTCGTCAATTATCGAGTTTTGGCGGTGTAGCCTCGCGATCAGCCTCCAGGCTTCTTCATCGGTAAGCCGGCCTAGCGCGTCACTCGCTGAGGTGATGGCGCGGGTCGCCGGTCTTTCAATCACCATCTTCGTAACGGCTACCGGACCAACGCTCGTTGCGTCGAGATCTTGAGTTTGAGGATTGCGGAGACGTTCCGGAATGCGGTCGCCGAACTGCTTCGTGTCAGCCTGCCAGTTGAGTGAGATCTGGTTACTGCGATCGAGGTAATAGTTGTAGAGCAGCATGTTTCTTTCGCGACCGGCCTTTCCCGCGAGTGATTTGAAGAGCGTTTCCGCGCTTTCAAGATCGCGTTTGAACACAGGTGGTCCATTGAGGCCCGGTATCGCGTCGATCAATTGTCCATCGGAATCGAGAATGTAATGGATGCTGTTGCCGGTGACCGTGCTCTCCAACTTGCGGCCGTCGCCGAAGTCGATCGTGATCCGTGGCGCCGGACGTACTGATTTCCAATGCAACACGTAACGATTGTGCAGGAGGTCACGGAGTTGCCAGTTCGGGTAGAGCACGGTGCGGAAGAAGCGGCTGTTGGCGCAGCTCAGTTCGTCAGTCAGGTTGCCGAGAAGGCGGAGCGACAGGATTGGTTTTCCGGTTTCACGCGCGGCTTTCTTTGCAGCTTCAAGATCGGTGAACCAGTAAAGGCCGGAGACAAAGTTGTTCTTCTGTTGGCCCACCTCGTCCAGTGCTCTCGTTATCCGTTCCCACTCTGGTGTGGAGCCGATTCTTGGGTCCCTGATGCGGGTATATATCTGGTCGGAGTGCTCGGTGAACAGTGCTTCCAAACCGGCCGGGCCGAGCGAACGCAATTCGTCGATTGCGGCCGCCGCCTCGGCAGGCTCGGCGGACGCAGCCTTGCGGGCGAGCAGCGCGGCGGACTCGTTTGCGTGTGAAATTTGAGTGGAAAACAGGACGATCAGGAGCAACGATAGGAAGGAGAACTTGGCGTTCATCGGAACCTCCGGACGGACTCGGATTTGTGGGACTTGCAGGGAAGAGTGACCGTTTGACTCGGAAGGTTAGGGTTGGGGTTGTCTCATTGAGCCACAAAAGGCACAAACGAAGCCCACAAGAGGCACAAATAGGAATTTCCTGGCCCGTTAGAAGTTCCCTAACTGCTTCTTTGTGCCTTTTGTGGTAAGAGTGCCTAGGCGGTGCCGAGCTTTTTGCGGACTTTCAGAGGGAGTTTGTCGTGGACCAGTTGGTAGGCGTTCTTGAGGAGGTCTTTGAGGTCTTTTTTGTCGAGGGCGTCGAGGTCTTCGAGGGCGACCCAATGATAGCGGGCGACGTAAGGCGCGGGAATGATGCCTTCACGCTCGACCAGTTCCGCAAACTTTTCCGGAGTGCACTTGAACGACAGCTTCGTCGGATACTTCGCATCCAGCCCCGCCACTGCGAACATCTTCTCGCCAATGCAGAACAACAGATCGTTGCCCCACTGAACGCGTTCAGTCACGTGCGGCAACGAGAGACAGTATTTGCGAACTTGCTCGAGGTCCATTTCTAATTATTTCTTCATCAACTCCAACACAGTCGCCGCAGTCGCCTTCACTCCCGTTCGCAGTGTCGGCTCGGGGACGGGGGCGAAGAGCGCGGAGTGCAGGCCGGGAAGCGGAGCGCCCGTTTCGCGATATGCCTTCACCTTCTGCGGATCGGAAGCGCCAAGCCAGATGATCGTCGCCGGAATCTTCTGATCCAAACTCAAGTAGCCAAAATCTTCACTCGCCATCATCGGCGGCATCTGCACGACGTTCTCTGCGCCAAGCGCCCGTTGAAGCGCAGGCATGAGCCGTTCGAGCAGCTTCGGCTCGTTGTATGTGGACTTCGTGCCCTCGCTGACCTTGATGATCGGTCCACGATCTTCAGGAATTCCGGCCGACAAAACCGCGGCTTTCACGATGCGTTCGATCGACGCGAGGATCTTCTGTCGCACGTCTTCTTTATAAGTGCGCACCGTCAACTGGAGATTCACTTCATCGGGAATGATGTTGTAACGCGTGCCGCCATGAATGGATCCGACAGTCACGACTGCCGGCTCGAGCGGCGAATTCTCACGGCTGACGATCGTCTGCAACGCGAGCACCACCTGCGCGGCCACAACAACCGGATCTTTCGTCGTCTCGGGCGCGGAACCATGACCGCCAATGCCGCGGATCTTGATGTCGATCGACGTCGCGCTCGCCATCGCATAACCCGGCGTGTATCCGATCTTTCCTGTTTCGATATCGGGTTTGTCGTGCAGGGCGATGGCGAAGTCAGGCTGCGGGAAACGCGTGTAAAGATTGTCTTTCAACAGCGCGCGCGCGCCGTCACCGGATTCTTCGCTTGGTTGACCGAGCAGGACCAGCGTGCCTTGCCACTGTGACTTCAGTTCGCTCAGTATCTTCGCCGTCGCCAGCAGACTTGTCATGTGAATGTCGTGTCCGCAGGCGTGCATCACGCTTACTTCCACGCCCGCATCGTTCTTCACGCGCACCTTGCTTGCGTACGGCACGCCGGTCTTTTCTTCGACGGGCAGCGCATCGAGCTCGGTGCGGACGAGCACGGTTGGACCAGCGCCGTTCTTCATCACGGCGATGACGCCGTAACCGGTCCATTCAGCGTTTTCAAATTTGCCGAGCCGCTCTGTGACCGTGTAGCCGAGTTTGCGCAGTTCGCCGGCAAAGAACACCGACGTCTTTTCTTCGCGATGCGACAGCTCGGGCGCGGCGTGAAGCATTTTGTACGTCGACAACATCGACGCCATGTCGCGTTCGATCATGGCGTCGATGGAAATCTGTTGTGCGTTGACGGTTAACGGCAGCAGCAGGCAAAGCAACAGGGAAGCTTTTCGCATTGCCGGAGTATACACAGGACGGAAAAACCGTTGAAACGGTTTCTTTGGGTTCGCGCTCTTGCGCCGGGCTAAAGCCCGGCGAGAATGAGAAGCAAAGCCCTGCCGGCGAGCGGATGAAGATCGGACTTTTTAGCTCGCGCCGGTCGGTTGAGTGAGGCTGAACCAGTTGCCCGAGTTGTCGCGAAAGACGGCTTCGATGCCGTACGGTCGTTCAGCGGGTTCGGAGATAAACTGCACGCCTTTCGCTTTCATCTCTTCGTAGGTCGCACGGCAATCGTTCGTATTGAACACGCCTGCGCCAAGCACGCCTTTCGCCAGCAGCGAGCGCACTGTGTTTGAAGTTTCCTCGTCCATGAGCATGCCCGGTTTGGGTTCCATGAGGATGACTTCGAAGTCGGGTTGGTCGTTGGTGCACATCGTGAGCCAGCGGAAATCCGGGCCAACCATTGCGTCGGTATGCACTTTGAAACCCAGCTTATCGCGGTAGAACTCCAGGGCCTGATCTTGATCGGTCACAAAAATCGTGGCGTGAGACATTCTTTGGATCATTACTGTTCTCCTCCTGAGCGACAGAATACTGACCCACCTCAGAAAACGCTTCTTGGAAATTGCTTTTAAAACCGAATTACACGGATTCGAGGTTGTACATCACAATGAAACAACCGGGGACCTGGCGTTTCGCTTGCTCTGTTTCGCGTGCTTTTTCGCGGTAGGTGATCGGGGCGTGGCCGACGCATCTATGAAAGAGACTGCTGAACGAACCGAGACTCTGAAACCCAACTTCGAAGCAGACGTCGGTGACGGTCACGTCGTCAGTGCGAAGCAACTCTTTCGCCTTCTCGATGCGACGCTCAATCAAATACTGATGCGGCGTAATATTGAAGGCCTGCCGGAAAAGTCGCAGGAAATGATACCGCGAGAAGCAGGCCTTTTCGGAGATCTGGTCCAGACTGAGCGGATGGTCGTAGCAGTGATCGATAAAGTCACGTGCCCTGGCAAGCCGCTCAAGTGTCTCGACGTCCTGTGACATTGCGCGAAGAATAACAATTACGGCTTCGGCGGCAACGGTTTTTGCAACGCCGCCGCGATAAACTCCGGCATCCCAGCCTCACTTCCGTCATGCCGGAACTTGTAGTAGGTCGACAACTGCGTCGTCCATTCCTTGCGACTCTGCTCGAGCTTCGGATCCGTGCCGGTGGCAGCAATCGCACGCGCGTAGGAATCGATGATCCGATCCATCAGCACGTTCAGCTTCTCGAGCGCGGCTTTGCTCGCCGGAGTCTCAGGCTTGTTTGCAAACTCAGTCTGATAAGCCGTCGACATCGTTTTGTACGGACCTGACTCGTAAGCGACAGCGAGGAAGTAGTAAGTCGAAGGCGTCTTCTTGATCTCGCTTTCATACTGCGCGGCCTTCAACAAATGGTCGATCGCCTTGTTCGGATCGGTTTTCAAGTTAAGAAAACCGACACCGTAGTTGAGATAGGCAAGCGTGTCGTCTTTGCCTTTGAACGGCGCCCATTCACTCGGCACCTTCCCGGCTTCGATCGCCTGAATCGCCTTGGTCGCGTAAGCAAGCGCCGCGGCGTTGTGCGTTTCATTCTTCGCGGACGCGGCGATATAACCGGCGTAACCGAGGTCTATCTGCGCGCGCAGGTAATCAGGCTCGTCGGCCAGGATCTTCGCGCCGGTCTTGTAGGCTTCGTCAAACTTCTTCTCGTTGATCAGGACCGGCAGGTTTGCCTTGCGTTCGTCGCTCTCGTACGCGGCCACCCACTTCGTGAGATAGTCGATGTACTGGTCTTTGTCCTTCGTGTACTTCTGCAGGTAATCGCGTGCAGCTTGATAAGCGACTCTGGGGTTATTCTGGTAATTCTCCCGGAATCGCTTGTAAGTATCGATCTTGGCCTGATCGTCAGTCTCCTGGGCGACCGCCATCGATCCAGCCGTCGTCAACGCAACGGCCAGAATCACCGCTGTAAGTAAACTTTTTGCCAGCAACTTCATCAAACTATCCTCCGCTCCTGCATTCGACCTTTGTCGGCCGCATCCTTAGACGCCTGAGCGCCCGCTAAAGGTTTTATCCGGGTGAGGTATAATCGGGCCCGCACCATAATAATTAATGATCGCGGCAAACTAAAGTGACTGAAAACATCAAATTCGACGGGCGCATTCTATTTCTCACTGAAGACACATCGCTAATCCGACAGCAGCTTCAGGCGACAGGCGAGGCTGCGGCCTCACTTGAATCCCAGTTGGCTGAGCGGCTCAGAAACGACGACCTGCCATTGATGAGCAACATCTCGACTGACGAGATCACGCCGGGCTGGGTCTGTTTCTATTACGACCAGACACTCGGGCAGTACGTTTTCGTCGGAATGCGCGAGGGCGCCGTGCAAAAAGACGAAGTGAAAAACGGCGGTTTCGCAGTTGTAGTTTCGGGACTTTCGAAAGGCTGCGGCTCGTCGCGCGAGACGGCGCCGTACGCTGAAAAGTCGGCAGGGATACAGCTCGTGATCGCGAAGAGCATCGAGAAGATCTACGGTCAGAATTCGCAAAACATCGGACTGCTTACGTCGACCGATCTCGGTTTGGTCGATCGCATTCGCGCCGGGGAAGAGATCGCGTTGACGGAGTTCACGAAAGGACTCGATCCGATCTCGCAGGACATCGTCGCGCATGGTGGTCTGTTCAATTACAACAAAGCACGATTGGCAGGACAGGTCTCGCCCGCCGCCAGATCGAAACGCAACCACGCCCGATGACGATCGTGGAAAAGATCATCGCGCGTCACGCGTTTGTTACTGCCGGGAAGATTGGCGTCGAAGCAGTGAAACCCGGCGACGCGTTATTTGCAGTCGCTGACGTTCGTTTCTCGCATGAGTACGTGACGCCGATGGCGGAGTCGTTGTTCAAGCATGCGCTTGGATCGGATGCGCGCGTGTCGGAGCCGGAGTCGGTGTTTGCGTTTCGCGATCACCTGACGTTTCTTGGCCGCGTCATGTCGACAAAGCATCGCGAGATGGGGTTGCTTGAAAAAGCCGAAGGGCTCGCGACGACGCAGGAGAGCTTTACGAGTCAACAGAAGATCAAGCTTTACGGCGAGAATCCGGAAGGTGGTTCGGAAGCGATCTGTCACAACGCCGTCGTCGAAGACCTTGCGTTGCCGGGGCAAATAGTCATTGGAACTGACTCGCACACATGCATGGCGGGCGTGCTCGGTTGTTTCGCGTTTGGTGTCGGATCGACCGACATGGCAAACGCCTGGTACACGAAAGACATTCGGATCCGCGTTCCGGAGACCGTGCGTTACGTGTTGAAGGGTCGCAAACGCGCCGACGTTGCGGCGAAGGACGTGATGTTGGTGATCCTTGCGTCGGAGTACATGAAGACGAGCAAGGGCATCGGCAAAGTGCTCGAATTCGCCGGCGAGGATTTGCAGAACTGGCCGATGGATGAACGCGCGACGTTGACAAACATGGCTGTCGAAGCGGGTGGTACGACGGGAATCATCGAGCCTGACGAACAGACGCTCGAATACATCGTTCGCACGCGCGATCTCGACAGGGACGAAGTGCGTCGCGGATTCACGTATAGCGATCCCGATGCGCAGTATGCCGCTGTTTTCGAGATCGATCTCGACGAGATCCGCCCGATGGTTGCGACGCCCGGCGATCCACGCAATGGCATTCCGATCGATTCGTTGACCGAAGAGGTGCGAATCGACGCGGCTTATGGTGGTTCATGCACGGGCGGGAAGATGGCCGATATGGACATGTACGCCGAAGTTCTCGAAAACGCGCTTGCGTCTGGAAAGCGAGTCGCAGAGGGCGTGCATCTGTACATTCAGTTTGGATCGCAGAAGATCAAACAGTACGCGCGGCGGAAGGGTTACATCGAGATCTTCGAACGCGCCGGCGCGGAATTGATCGATCCTTCTTGCGGCGCTTGCATCAACGCCGGACCGGGCGCGTCGCCGTCTGCTGAGACCGTCACGGTCAGTGCTCAAAACCGAAACTTTCCCGGCCGCAGCGGCCCCGGAAAACTCTATCTCGCCTCACCCTATGTCGTTGCCGCCTCAGCAATTGCGGGCAAGATTATTGAACCTTCCGCGTTTCTAAATTCCGAAAAATCCGTGTTAACAAAAACCTGAAACCTTTCCGCGGCGCGGCGCACTAACCTAGCGAGACAATGATGAAAAGGCTGACGGTCGACGAACTAAATCTTGAAGGTCAGCCTGGCGCGTTCGCGGGAACTCTGATGAATAGTTCAGCCGACCTGGTTACTCGCGTGTGCCAGGGCGACGCCGAGGCCTTTCGTCTGATTTTTGAAAGGTATTCGCGACCCGTTATCAGCTTCATCTTCGACATGGTCAACGATCGCGGTCTTGCGGAAGAGTTGACGCAGGAGACTTTTGTCCGCGCCTATCGCGCCATCCGCACGATGCGCAAAGACACGAAGCTCTCGACCTGGTTATTCGGCATTGCTCGAAACGTGGCGCGCGAATCGATTCGCGCGCGCATTCGCGCAAACAATCACGTCGATATTGCCGATAAGTCGGTCATGGACTTGAGTGATAACAAACCGGTTCCAGTCGACGGGTTGCTCAGCAAAGAGTTGAACGAACTGATACGCCGCTCGCTGGCGACGCTCGATGAAGACAAGCGGCTGGTGTTTACGTTGAAGGTGTTGCACCAGTGCAGTTACGAAGAGATCGCGGCTATCACTGGTTTCTCGATAGCGAAGTTGAAAACGGACTTGCACCGCGCGCGAGCGGAGATGAGACGACGGATCAGTCCGTATGCGGGAGTTGGTTATGAAGTGTGAAGAGAACTTGGAACTGCTCGAAGAATATCTCGACGGTGATCTTAGCGCCGAGGAGGAACTCTTCGCGCGCTACGATCGCGAGATTGAAGTGTCGCCCGCCGTTTGGGCTGGAATCGAAGAACGGATTGTTCCGGTTGCTGAGACGTCGTACGGCTGGTGGATGAAGATCGCTGCTGTTGTGATTTTGACGATTGGTCTTGGATCCGTGTTCCTGCTTACGAAGGAAGAGAGCACGATCCCGCCGGTGGAACCGGATCAACAGTTTGCAAAATTTACTCCAGCGAAACCACAGCAAGAAGAAGCACCGATCCTTAAACGAACTAAGAAACCAATAACTCCACCACGCGATAACCCCGGCGTACTCTCGTCAGATCTCGCATACCTCGACATCGACGATCAGGACACCGCGAATCACCTCGAACAAACTCAAAACCTGCTGCGCTCTATCCGAAACGTCAACGTCTCTGACGGCGAAGAGGACATTGACGTTACTTACGACAAGGCCCTGTCTCAGCGACTGCTCAACGAAAACGTCGTGCTGCGCCGGGACGCCGAGATGAGAGCGAAGTTTCCAACCAAGACGCTGCTCGCCGATCTCGAACCCTTGTTGATCGATATCGCAAACCTTCCGGATCACGCCCGACCGGAAGAGGTGCGGGCTATTAAAGAGCGGGTGGATAAAACCGAGATCGTCGCGGCGCTGATCGAATATCGCGACCGCGGCACAAACAACCGTTAACGATCGCCAATCTGGCGTTAACAGAAACAGAGGCTACGAAATGTCGATTCAGCTTTCACGTACTACTCTCATCCTCGCAATTGTGATCCTCCTGACAGCCGTCTGCGGCCCGGTTATGGGCCAACAACGACGCCCGTCGTCGAATGCGTTTTCGCAGGCGTCGAACGAGTCCGCGACCACCGTCTTTCGCGCCGCGCGCGACCGAATCACTGACGGTGAATGGGCCAAAGCTCAGGACAAGTTCAGCGAGTACGTCACTAAGTTTCCGAATGAAAAGAACCTCGACGCCGCGCTCTACTGGCTCGCCTACGCGCAATACAAGCTGACGAACTACAAGCAGTGCCAGGAGACCATCAACAGGCTGTACGAGAAGTACAAAGACTCGGAGTGGCTCGACGATGCGCGCACGCTGTCGGCCCAAATCCCCGGTGTAATGGTCGCCTCTACGGCCGCCGCGATGCAGGTTGACGAAATGCTTGCGACGCCGAGAGCAATCGCTCCAATGGCGATCGCGCCCGGCGCGGCTACCCTCTACGCTCCCGGTGGGCCCATCACCACAATTGGCAGCATAACTCCGCTGCCTGCCCAGATCGCCGGAAGTGTTGCGTATGTTGCCGAATTGGACAGTATTGCCAGCGGTGAGAACGACGACGATCCGTGTGAGTTCAAGATCGTAGTGCTTCAGGCGTTGTTTCAAACGGATGTGCAACGCGGAGTCGTTGCCGCCACCGATTGGCTGAAGCCTGGTTCGACGCAAACGACGCGTTGCAAGAGTGCGGCGCTGACGTTGTTGGGACGTCATGGCGGCAAAGCAGTGACGCCGGTGATTCTCGGCCTCGCGCGGAGCGAGACCGACATGAAGTTGCGCGCACGCGCGATCTCGACACTCGGTGCGACGAACGACGACAGCGTGATCGATCCGTTGCGTGAGTTTGCGCTGAACGCTACCGACAACACGATCGTCGAGGCGTCGGTCTACGCGTTGAGCCGCCACACGAACGATCGTGTGGTCAGTGTGCTCACGGACATCGCGACGAGCGGCAAGACTCCGGCGCAGCGAAAAATTGCCATTGCGAGTATTGCCAGTCGCGCCGGCGATCCGGCAGTCGATGCGTTGTTCAAGATTTACGACGCGGACCAGTCGGTCGAGATTCGAAAGGCAGTCATTTTGGGTTTTGCAAATCGCCAGAGCGAGCGTGCCGGCGAGAAGCTGTTTGAGATCGCGCGCAGCTCGGACAATATCGAACTGCGCAAAACTGCAATTGCCGCTATTCCACGACGTGGCGGCGACAAGTCGATCGACTTTCTGATCGCGCTCTACGACTCAGAGAAGAATGAGGAGCTTAAAGATCAGATCCTCAATTCGTTCGGCTCCGGAACCAGTCTTATTTCGCGTGCCGCGAGGAGTGGACAGAATGTGGTCGAGACCTACGTTCCAGGGAGGGTCTACTCAGTCAGAAGCCCGGTGACTGAAAAGAAAGTCATCCGGAAACTGATCGAGATCGCGAAGAACCCGCAAGAGTCAATGGTCCGTCGTAAGCGAGCGATCGGTTGGTTGAGCCGCAGCAGCGATGCTGAGGTGCAGAGTTTTCTCGAGGGGTTACTCAGACAATGAACGCGCCAAGACTTACACAACTGGCGCTGTTGTTAATGCTGTGCGGCTTTGCGGCGTTTGCACAAACGAAGAGCTTCACGCCGGTTGAAGGCGCGAACCTCAAGGACAAGATGGACGGCGCGATTGTCGCGGGAAAAGCGAGTGCGCCGGGCGGTCGCTTCTGGGTGGCGTATCAGTTTGAAGTCAGACCGGGAGTGGCGATCGATTTCGAGATCGTCGACAGCGCCGGCGGTGTTTACATGTCGATGGATGGAACGTCGATGATGTTCGACCCGCGACATGAGACCCGCGAGTTGGGCCTGTTTCTTCTCTACGACACGCACGCAGACGCATTCACGCGCGCCGACGTGTACAACCTGCAACGCAAGCACGAATTCGGCGGCTATCAGGTTTACTGGGCAGGCCGCGTTACGAATGAAGAAAGCCTGAACTATCTGAAGTCGATCATTGATTCGAACGATCCGCAGATGAAGCGGCTCGCCGAACGCGCAACGTTTGCAATCGCGCTGCACGACGGTGCGCGAGTCGACGCGATACTGACGGAAATGATTCGCAAGCCGATCTCCGAGACCATGCGCTCCCGTGCAATCTACTGGCTCGGAAACACCGGCGAGACCGCGGCGAAGAACACGCTGTTCACGGAGATCGTTCGCAACACGGAAGAGAATACTGACGCGCGGCTGAGTGCGATGTCGGCGCTTGGAATGAGCCGTTCGCCCGGGACGTTGCCGCTGCTGCAGAACTTGTTTGAAACGATGACGACGCGCGAACTCAAACGCCGCGCGCTCACCGGCATCTCGCGCAACGACAACAGCGACGGCGCTGCGACGTACCTGATTCGCGTTGCTGAGAGTGAGAAAGACATGGAGTTGCGCAAGAGCGCGATTGCGAGTCTCGGCAGGATCGCCGGCCAGAAGAGCTTAGGCGCGTTGACGAGTGCGGTCGACGGCGATGCTGAAGTCGAGATTCAGAAGCAGGCGGTCGTCGCGATTGGACGCCGTCCGAAGGATGAAGCGATTCCGATCCTGATTCGCACCGCGCGCAATCATCCGAAGATGCCAGTGCGGAAGACGGCGATTCAGGTGCTCGGACAAACCGGCGACGAACGTGCAGTCGCGTTTTTTAGAGAACTTCTAAGCAAGTAAGCATGAATTGTTTCGGTTGCGTTGCTCCCGCTGCCAAAAATATCAAGGGAGGGTTAGGCGATGAGTAGCTCGTTGACTTGGGAGAGGGAAACGAAACATGTGTCACCTGAGGCTTTGCCCAGACCGTCGCAAGTGACATCGCACACCTTGAACAGCCTCAGAGAAGCCGCGCTAACCGTTCTGCGCGAAGTTGACTCGCTGACCAGCCGGCTGCCGGGTCCGCCGCAGAAATTTGGTTTGCAGGAGGAAGTTCAGCGCTACGAGATCGAGCTGATCAAAAACGCGCTGCAACGGACTCGCGGTAATCAACGCCGGGCCGCGAAATTGCTGGGCGTGAAAGTCACCACGCTCAATTGCAAGATCAAACGCTTCGGCATCACAACCCACGACGAATCCGAAGTGACCGTCGTCGGTTAACCACAAAAAGGCACAAATTAGCCACAAGAGGCACAAAAAAAACAGGAAAAGCAGGCTGTTGCAGCAACAGACTTTTGCTTTGTGCCTTTTGTGTCTTTTGTGCCTCTTGTGATTACCTGATTCGCACTCGCGCCAGATTACTTGTTTGGCCGTGCAGTGTGACGCTCACGAAAACGGATTGATTCGCAGGTGTGTTCGCCGGCAACCTGGCGATCACCTGCGACAATCCCGCAACGCCCGGCACCGGGCCGACAAACTCAACCTGCAGCGGAAACACGTTCATACTCGCGTCCTGGAGTCTGGCCGTCACCGCGGAACTATTTTCACCCGGCAACAATTCAAGATTCGTCACAAACAGACTCAACCGCGTTTGATGGTCGTTTGTAAGACTGAAGTTGATGAGGTTCGTGAGCGCAAACGGATCGCGCGACATCGCCGGCGACTCCAGCGCGATCGCGAGATCGTTGTTCTCTTCAGTCGCGATCGCCGGCGCCGGAGCCTGCGGCGGCGTGAATCGCACTCTGAACACCGCGCCCGATCCGATCGATAGATAGTAGAGACTGCCGTCCGCCCCAACCTGTATATCCACAGGTTGCGAAATGCCGCTCGCAAACGCCGACGCCGTTCCAGTCGCAGGATCGAAAACGCGGATCCAGCCGCTGCACAGATCCGCAAAGAAATACTTGCCGACGAACGTCGACGGAAACTGGACCGTCGCCGGATTGTAAAAAGCGCCGCCGGCGATCGCACATCCTGTAGTCGCACTAAACCCGTGACCGTAAGAAAAGAGCGGCGAACGGAAGTTGATGTTCGTGGTTGGACCTTCGGTCGCAGGCCAACCGTAATTCGAACCTGCGATCCCGTCGTTGATCTCTTCCCATGTGCTCTGTCCGACGTCGTTGATAAACATCCGCCCAGTTCCGGGTTGAAACGCAAACGTAAAAGGATTGCGCAAACCGAGCGCCCAGATGGAGCGATTGTTTCCGGTCGCCTGGTCGAAAAATGGATTGTCGGTCGGGATCGATCCGTTGGAATTGATGCGCAGGATCTTGCCGAGCATGTTGGCGAGAGTTTGCGAGTTTGAGGGGGTGGCGTTTTCGCCGGTCGCTATGTAGAGCTTGCCGTCTGGTCCAAAATGGATTGCGCCGCCGTTGTGGTTCGTAGCGCCTGTGAGCGGGTTGAGTTCGAGAAGGATCGTTTCGCTTCCGGAAACGACGACGTCGCCGTTCGCAGTGAACCGGCTGACGCGATTGTGCCGCGGGTCGGTTGGCACCGTGTAATAGACGTAAAGAAAATTATTGCTCGCGAAGCCTGGATCGAAAGCGATACCGAGCAGCCCGCGCTCACCGGCGGGATCGACTGAAAGCGTCATGAAAGGCGTGGGCAGTAGCGCACCGTTCTTGATGACGCGCAGCGCGCCGCCCTGTTGGCAAACGAAGATGCGGCCATCGGGAGCGATCGCCATTGCAGTCGGACCCGAAAGTCCCGGGATCGAAGTTTCAGTGAAATTTGCAGGCAGCGTTGCGGCTTTTAGCGAGCCAGGGGACGCCAGGAACACGACTATAAGTAATAAAAAACACCGGTACATCGGATTTATTCCATTTTGTGTTGCGAATCGAAATGGGGGATTACTTTCGCGAGCGGGAGTGGTTAAACTTTATGCTCTCAAGAAACGTAACGTCAACATATTTATAATTCTGCGTAAACTCCCATGCCGTTCCTCGAAGCTCTCAAACTCGCACTCGCCTCAATCCTGAGTCATAAACTGCGGTCGTTTCTGACGTTGCTCGGCGTGATTTTCGGCGTGGCAACGGTGATTGTCGTAGTGTCGCTGATCGAGGGCTTCAACGTTTACGTCGACGAGAAGATCGCCGACATCGGGACCAACGCTTTCGCCGTACGCAAGTATTCCATTGACGACTTTGCCAGCATTGAAGCGCTGAGTGCGGCGCGACGCCGCAACAAAGACATCACGCTGGACGACGCTGAAGCGCTACGCGCGCGCGGCGGCGCCATTCACGAAGTCGGCACGAAGGCGCAGGGGATAGGCGACGTGAAGTTTAGGTCGAAGACGCTGTCGCGCATGTTCATCAACGCGACTACGCCGAACATCGCCGACATCGAACGCATCGAGGCGCAGGCGGGCCGGTATTTCAACAAGGGTGAAGACGACTCGCGCCGCAGCGTCTGTTTCATCGGCTCTGACGTCGCCGACAAACTTTTTCCGACCGCAGATCCATTGGGCCAGACAATCAGGATCGACGGCCGTCCTTATGAAGTCATCGGGGTCGGCAAGGCGCTCGGATCGGTGTTTGGTCAACCGCGAGACATGTACGTCGCGATGCCGCTGCAGACGTTTCTGGCGGCCTACGGCTCGCGCCGGAGTTTGGGCATCAGTGTTACGTCCTCGGGTCCGGAGAGTTACCAGGACGCAATCGACGAAGCGACTGTGGTGATGCGCACGCGGCGCAAACTGTCGCCGGGCGAGAAAGACAACTTCGGCGTCATCACACCGAAAGCGATCAACGAGCTGCGCGACAAGATCTTCGGCACGATCCAGATTGCGGCGATCGGCGTGACGTCGATCTCGCTCGTGGTCGGCGGGATCGTGATCATGAACATCATGCTGGTGAGCGTGACGGAACGGACCAAGGAGATCGGCATTCGCAAGAGCATCGGCGCCCGGCGCAGCGACATCGTGAAACAATTTCTGGCGGAGTCGACGATGCTGTCGCTTTGCGGCGGCGCGATCGGGATCACGATTGCTTATCTGCTGGCGAAGTTGGTGGCGGTACTGACGCCGGTGCCGACGTCGTTGCCGCTGATGGCGGTTACGTTTGCGCTGTTCGTGTCGGCGACTGTGGGATTGGTGTCGGGAGTTTATCCGGCGTGGCGGGCGGCGCGGCTCGATCCGATCGAAGCATTGCGTGTTGAGTAAGAGAAAATGAAATTTTTCAGCGGCAGCTTTTTCGAAAATGTGCGCATGGGGCTCGACACCCTGTGGCAGCACAAACTCCGTTCGTTTTTGACGGTGCTTGGCGTCGTGATCGGCACGATGACGGTGATCGTGATTGCTGCGTTTGTTTCCGGTATCGATCAGCGCGTGGCGAAGGAGATCGAATCGTTTGGTACGAACTCGATCTACGTCTATCGCTTCGATCCCGGATTCAACTTCAATCCATCAGCCGAAGAACGAATGCGGAAGCCGCTGAGTTATGAAGACATGCTGGCGATTGGATCGGAGTGTCCGTCGGTGGCTTATGCAACGGCGTTTATGTCGCCGGTCGACTTCTTTGGCGGGCCATTCACTGAACGCGTTTTCGTTCGTCATCGCGATATCGAGATGAAGAATGCGGCGGTGCAGGGCACGTCGCCGTCGTATTTCAAGATGGGCGTGACGAACATCGCCGAGGGTCGTTATTTCACTGATGAAGAGAGTGCGCAGCATGCGAGTGTTGTCGTGATCGGGAATGACGTTGCGAACACGCTTTTCCCGTATACCAAGGCTGTCGATCAACATCTTTCGATTAACGGGCGGCAGTATCGTGTGGTTGGCGTACTGGCGGAGCGCGACATTTTTCTCGTTGGCGCGGAAGATCCGAACAACGAGAACAAAGCGGTTTACATGCCTTATCTAACGTTGCGCAAACTGTATCCCGACGTGGACGACAACTTCGTGATGGCCCAGGCGCATGCGGGGAAGATGGATGCGGCTGTCGAAGAGATTCGCGAGTTGCTGCGACGGCGCAGGAAGGTTGCGTATGACGCTCCGGACAACTTTGGTATTTCGACTTCCGATCAGATCCTGACGCAGTTTGGCGCGATCACCGGTGGGATCTTTGCGCTGATGGTGGCGATCTCGAGTGTTGGGTTGTTGATTGGTGGGATTGGCGTGATGAACATCATGCTCGTGTCCGTTACGGAACGGACGCGCGAGATCGGAGTGCGGAAAGCGATTGGCGCGAGGAAGCGCGACATCGTGGCGCAGTTTCTGATCGAAGCGGGGACGCTGACGGGGCTTGGTGGTTTGCTTGGAATTGTCGTCGGCAGTGGTCTCGCGTTGCTGATCCAGATGTTGATGCCAACGTATATTCCGCTGTGGGCGCCGATCGTTGGGTTTGTAGTTTCGGTTGGATTGGGTGTCGTGTTTGGTCTGTGGCCCGCCTGGAAAGCCGCCCGCTTGAATCCGATCGACGCGCTTCGGTACGAGTAGTTTTTTGGAATTGAACTTCTCGCCTGAAGCTTCTAGCGGACCTCTGGCGAATCTCACATTATTCAGTTCGAACTGGGAGCGAAGTAGGAGCGGCGGCCGAGGATGGTGTATTCGGGGTGGTTTTTGACTTCGAAGTTAATGCGGCGGCGTTTGCCGTCGCGTTCTTTGTTGGTCGGATAGTAGCCGACGATGTAGCGCTGGCTGATGTCTGACATGATGCGCGAGTAGATGCCTTGCGCCTGCGTCGGCTGCTCGAGAAACTCTGTCCAGCCACCGGACAACGGCGCGACTGCCGCGAGCGCCTCCTGCAGTTTCGCACTCTCTTCAGCCCTCATGCGCAGCACCTGGATCGGCGCGAGTTTCTTGCGTTCTTCATCTCGCGCGAGGAAGCCCTTTCGCGCTTCTTTGCTCAATGTCGGCAGCATCTCGTTGATTGCGCGCTCATCTTCAGCCATCATCGTTGCCAACTGCTGTTGCGGCGTGAGTCCAATCAACTTCGCGCCAGGCACGACCGTGTAGATCGTTGCTCGCGACTTCTCAACCGCGCTGTAAACGTCTTCCAGACTAAACTCCGTCATGCTGCTGCGCTGGAGTTGCCGTTTTTGCTCGATCGCATACTGAACCTTCGCCACCAACTCGGGCGGAAGATCCGGAGGCAACGCCGGCACGATGATCGAATTACGCAGATACTCCGCTTCGTCGCCGTCGGTTTGGAAAATAATGATGGGGCGTTGATCCTCGTCGTCGAATGCTTCCTTCAGCGTGGCCATCAACGCACTGTACTGCGCGCTCTTGCCAAACTGTCTTCGCGTACCGCCAATGCCGAGAAAGCCGTCGTTCCCGTGACTTTTCTCGAGCAGCGTTTTCAGTTGCTTTTTGAGCTCGCGCTTGTCGTTAGTGAAATCAGAAAGGACTTCGACATCGTCGGTGACGATCGCCATTTGGTCTAGTGGTCCAAGCTTGTCTATTAGTACGCCCGCCGCCGCAACGCTGTTCCGCACGTAGGCAAACTGGCTACTGCTGTAATCGATGATCAAAACGATCGAACGCGGCAGACTGCGATTGTCGCCGAGCACGAAGTGACCGACCTGTTGCGGCGTGCCTTCTTCGGTGATGAGGAAGTCTGACTCTTTGAGTCCCTGGACGGGCTTGCCTTGTTTGTCGAGGACGAGAAGTTCGGAGACGACGAGTGACGTTTCGATCCTGATTACCTCGTCGTCATCTGAGGTTTTAGCGCCGGTGTCTGTAGTCTGGTTTTTTTCGGCATCCCACTTCAGTTTTTTGAGGCTCGATCCGAAATCTTTCAGCTTCGGTTTTTCCCTGGTCTGAGACACGCCCAGACCAGGGAGAAACAGCAATACCAGCAAAAGACTGAGGGAACGTCGGATCATTACTCATTTGAAGCCGGCCGCTTGCCCCAGGTTGGCGGCGGCGGCTCGGTCACCGAGCGATTCACCGGTTTTTCTTTCAACATCCGCATCGCTTCCTGCACCGCGCGTTCGAGTTGCGGATCGCGTCCGGCGATAACGTCTTTCGGCCAATTCTCGATGTCGATGTCGGGCCCGACACCTTCATTTTCAACCGCCCACTTGCCGTCGCGCGTAAAGAAACCGCCACGCGGCGCGATCATCGAACCACCGTCGACAAACGGCGGCGTATCAGCGGTGTGAACCAACCCGCCCCACGTTCGCTTGCCGATCAGCGGACCGATCTTTCGTCGCTTGAACATGTACGGCATCAGGTCTCCACCCGATCCGGCCATCTCGTTGATGATCATCACCTTCGGTCCCCAGATTCCGGCAGCCGGACTGGTGAACGGGAAACGATCGCCGGCGACGTTGTTGAAATAGCCGTCAAAATCGCGTTGCAGGACGTCGATGATGTAGTCGGCCGCGGAGCCGCCGCCGTTGAAACGTTCGTCGACAACGACGCCTTTCTTGTCCTGTTGCGAGAAGTAGTAACGATTGAAACTGGTATACCCCGGCTGGCCCGTATTCGGCAGATAGACATACGCGAGTTGTCCGTCCGACAGCTTTTCGACCAGGCGACGATTCGCTTCAACCCACGCGCGGCCGCGCAGCGCCGCCTCGCTCGCGACGGGAATCACCGTCACCGTGCGTGCGCCTTCCATCGCTGGTTGGCTGTTGACCGTGAGCGTCGTTTGACGGTTCGCGGTCCCATCCAGCAGGCGATGAATATTGTCAGGCGCACGAAGTTCGATGCCGTTGATCGCGAGAATGTAATCGCCGGTGTTTACGTTTGCACCCGGCGTTGCGAGTGGCGAACGAAGATCCGGATTCCAGCTCTCGTTGTCGTAGATACGCGTGACTTTGTAGCGACCGTTTTCGATCGCGAAATCAGCGCCAAGCAGTCCGCCGACTTGCTGCGGAACAGTCGGCATGTCGCCACCGCGAACATACGAGTGCCCGACGGCGATCTCTGCGCCCATCATGTCGAGCAGGTAATTCAGATCGGCGCGATGCATCACGTACGGCATAAACTGGCCGTACATTTGTTTCATCTTCGCCCAATCAGCGCCATGCATGTTTGGCACGTAAAGATAGTCGCGCTGGAGACGCCAGCCTTCGTTGAAGATCTGTTTGAACTCTTCTTTCGGTTCGAGATACATGCGCAGCGAGTAGTTCAAACGGCCCGCGCCCGCCTGCGGCGGATTGCGATCCGCGTCGACGAGGAACAACTGCGGCGCCGGCGGAGGTCCATCACCGCCGCCTGGACCACCAAATTGGCCCCCGGCGGCACCCGCGCGATAGACGATCTTGCGACGATCGGCGCTGATCTCGTAAGCAAGAACGCCGCTTGCGAAAGTGTTTACACGTCGATCGCAAAGGCGATAGCGCTGTAATTCATTTGGAGCGGCTGGTCCGCGACCCGTTTCGATATAAAACACGGATCCATCGATACCTGCCTGAAGATCTGTGTATTGCCGTTGCGTCACGCCAGGGATCGCGATGATTCTTTTGTGATAGTCCATCAAAATCGATCTGGACCGTCACAGGACCACGTGGGCCACGCTGCGGTGCAGGACCAGCAGCACCCGCTTCGCCGCCACCTTCACCACCACCACCACCGGGGCCGCCGCCGCCTGGTGCTCCCGCGGGCGGTTCGCATGCGCCCGGCGCAGGACGCGCCCGTCCGGTGCCGACGCCGCGATCTTCATCACTCTCCGGCAGCAACGGACTCGGATCAGTCTTCTTCAACACCGCGAGATACAGTCCAAACGTCGTCTCGCGATCGTAGGAAGTCATGTCCAACCACTGCGAACGCAGACCGAAATCGGTCGACGCGAGAAACCACAGATACTTCCCACTCGCATCCCACGCCGGCCAAACAGCGTCCGCCAATCCATCCGTGACCTGCTTCGACTCGCCGGTCTCGACGTTGCTCACGAAGACCGCGTGATACAACGAACGCAAACGTCCCGCATAAGCGACCCACTTCGAGTCCGGACTCCACGCCGGATTCAACGTGCGCTGCGGCACCATCCACGGATCGTTGCCGACGACCTTCGCATCGCCGGATGCGACGTCGAGCACCCAGACTTTCAGGTTCGTGTCAGTAAACAGAAGCTTCTTCGAATCGGGCGACCACGACGGTGTGTAGTAGCGCGTCGGTTTGGCGATCGTGATCTCGCGCGGCGGCGTCAGTCCGTCCTGCGCTTCGATCACGAGTTTGTACTCGCCTGACTTGTCGCTGAAGTACGAAACAAACTTCCCGTCCGGCGACCATGCAGGATCGCGTTCGGCGGACGCGCTCGAATTTGTCAGATTGCGCACGTCGCCTTTGTCGGCGGGGATCGTAAAGATCTCGCCGCGTGCTTCGACGACCACGCGTTTGCCGGTTGGCGACAACGCCATGTTCGTGATGCGGTTCGAAACGTCTTCCCAGTTCGGCATCATCCACGGGAAGTCGCCGGTGGCGATGATGTTCACGACTTTCGACTTCCCGCTCTTCGGATCCAACTCGTGAACGTATCCGGCTTGTTCAAACACGATCGTGCCGGAGCCGGAATCCATCGACTTCACGTCGAAATCGGTAAACTTCGTGACCTGCGCCAGCTTTTGACTCTTCGTTTGAAACTCCCAAACGTTCGCGACGCCATCGCGATCGGAGATGAAGTAAACCGAGTCGCCGACCCACACGGGCATCGTGTCTTTCGAATCCGTCCACGGCGGTGAAACGAGATCGTAAGTCTTCAGATCGACGATCCAGATCGGACGATTCTGTCCGCCGCGGTAGTTGCGACGCTCCTCGTCCCACGAGTTGTTCATGCGATACGCGATGCGAGTGCCGTCGGCAGAAATTTTGCCCTGGTAGGCGCGTGGTATCGGCATCGGTTCTTCGACGCCGCCTTCGGACGAGACGGTCCAGAATCGCGGCGCGCCGCTTGGCGCCCACGTTGCTCGAGTCGATGAGAAGAGGATCGATCGACCGTCGGGCGTCCAGCCTTCGACCATGTCGGCGCCGGGGTGCCACGTCAAACGTTTCGGTTCGCCGCCTTCGCTCGGAACGAGATACACGTCGAAGTTGCCGGCGTATTCGCCGCTGAAAGCGATCCATCTTCCGTCAGGTGAAAAATGCGGATTCGTGGTTTGTCCCTGGAAACTGGTGAGGCGGCGTGCACTGCCGCCGGCGCGCGGGACGACCCAGATGTTGTTCGCATACGCGAATCCGATTTGAGTTGAGCTGACGGTGGGAGATCGCAGCAGTCGTGTTTGTCCTCCGTGCCCGTTTTGTGCTTCGACTCTGTTCGAAAGAGTCAACGCGGCGAAGCAGGCGACGGCAAGGAGTATCAGGAGCAGAGCAAGGCGGCGAATTACGGCGACGGGAGAGATGTACTTAGACATCTGACGTGTCCTCCAAAAAACTGGCAAGTTTGCGAGATCGGGACGGATTGAATTGTCTGTAGGCGGATTTGTATCATGCGGCAAACCCATCACGAGGAGAAAGCCAGACAATGAGTTCCCTAAAACGCAGCAGCATAACCATCTTCGCCGCTCTGTTCGTTCTCTGCTTCGCCATTTCTGCATCGGGCCAGGTCGTCGTGCCTCAGCCGAGTCAAAAGGCGAGCGTGATGCAAAGGATCGGGGTGACCGACGTCACGATCACCTACTTCCGTCCGGGCGTGAAAGGCCGAAAAATCTGGGGCGATCCGCTGCCGGAGCAGGCGGCTTCCGCGAAAGGTGAGGCGACGCTCGACAATCAAACCGTGCGTCCCAAAGACGCGGCGATCGTTCCGTATGGACACGTTTGGCGCACTGGCGCGAATGACGCAACGACGTTCATAGTCAGCGACGACGTGCTCATCAACGGTCAAAAACTTGCAGCGGGCACTTACAGCCTGCACACGATACCGGCGAAAGACGAGTGGACGATCGTCTTCAACGGCACCGCGAATCAGTGGGGAAGTTTCAACTACGATGCGGCGAAAGACACGTTGCGCGTGAAAGCGAAACCGGCATCGGTGAACGAAAACCAGGAATGGCTCGCGTTTTCGTTCGATCCTGTCGGCGAGGATTCAGCGCAGGTGAACATTCGCTGGGAGAAGATCAGCGTACCGTTCACGGTGAAAGTCCCGGATGTTCCCGCTGCGACAATGGCGAGACTGAAGACCACCGTCTCCGGCGCGAAGCCCGACGACTGGCGCACGCCTTTGCAGGCTGGGAATTATTTGATCAACAACACGAACACGGCCGACGATGCGCAGGGCATGGCGTGGATCGAGCAGTCGATCAAAGTGAAAGAGACTTTCCAGAATCTTGCAGGTAAGGCGAATGCGTTGTACAAGGCGGGCAAGAAGGACGAGGCCTTCGCCGTCGCAGACCAGGCCATTCAACGCGGCAAGGCTGACAAGGTCGACACGACAAACTTCGAGAAACGCCTCGCCGACATGAAGGCCGGGAAGATCTAACCACAAAGAGGCACAAAAGGCACAAGAGGCACAAAAAGGATTAAATCAGTGAGAGTGCCACTTGTCTTTCTCTTCTCTAGTGCCTTTTGTGTATTTTGTGCCTTTTGTGTCTACAAATGGGCGTAGCAAAGTTAACGGAACAGAACACGGTTGTTCCCGAAAGTAAGTACGCGCGCGTCGAGCGTGAACGCAGGTTTCTTCTAAGAGATCTGCCGGAAGGGCTCACGCGCGCGGATCCGCATCTGCAAATCACCGACAACTACATCACCGGCACGCGTCTGCGGGTGCGCAAAGTGCGCGATCCGCGAACAAACAAATGGATCGTCAAGTTCACACAAAAGTTCGCACCCAACCCTGACGATCTCTCGCGCACGATCATCACGAACACGTATCTCAACCCGCTCGAAGCCGACACGCTTTCGGTCTTCAACACAAACGAGATCAGAAAGAACCGCTACTATTTCGACTTCGAGGGACGCCGGTTTTCGGTCGACATGTTTCTCGGCGATCTCTTCGGACTGGTGCTCGCCGAGGTGGGTTTCGAAACTGACGAAGAGCTCGACAACTTTCGCACGCCGCCGTTTGCGATCGCCGATGTTACCAACGTCCCATTGTTCACCGGCGGCAGTCTGTGCGAACTAACGTTTTCGCAAGTGCGTGAAGCGATTGTGCGAACGCGCTTGATCACCACGGTTTAGAACAAAACATGCGCTCACGTTCACTGGTTCTTCTGTTGCTGATCGGTCTGGTTGTTGTTACGAGCTGCCGCAAGTCGTCGACACCGCCTCCGGCCGCGCCCGCGACGACGCCGGCACCAACCGACCAGCAGTTGAACCATCCCGTCGGCGGCACGACGCCACCGCCGCAAACGAAACACTTCAAAGGCTCGATCGGTTCAACGCTGGATCTGCAAATGAAGCTCGTGCGAAACGGCGATCAGCTCACGGGCAGTTATTTCTATCAGAAGGTCGGCACGCGAATTACGTTGAAAGGCACGGTCGACAAAGACGGCAATCTCACGCTCGACGAGTTTGACCCGAGCGGTAAGCAGACCGGCGTCTTCAAAGGTCTCTGGCAAGTCAAAGCAGAGGACGGACTGATCACGCTGGCCGGAAACTGGTCCAAGCCCGCGGGCGAGAAGGGCGACGACAAGAAGATCGCGTTTTCAGTTCACGAAGAACCGATCAACTTCAGTTCCGACGTCGACGTAGTTGCGAGATCGGTCAAGGAAAATAACAAGAAGTTGATGTACGACATCGACGCGCAGTATCCGCAACTCACCGGCGGCAACAATCCGAACCTGGAGAAGTTTAATCAGCTCGCGCGGATGGTCGTGATGAAGAGCGTCGCCGGATTCAAGAAAGACATGGCGCCGGAAGAAGGTGAGGGGCCGCGTCCGGAAGGATCGATGGGCAGCGATCTCGGCATTGGTTATACGATCCTGTTGGCCCGGGACGATCTCGTCAGCGTGCAGTTTGACATCGGCAGTTACTACCAGGGCGCCGCGCATCCGAACTCGCACACCGAGACGCTCAATTACGATCTCAAGAACGGGAAACAGTTGAAACTGGCGGACCTGTTCAATCCAGGTTCGAAGTATTTGCAGACGCTTTCGACGTACTGCATCACGGATTTAAAGAAGCAGTTCAAAGAAAAGAATGCCGAGTTGTTGGAAGACCAGCTCAAGGAAGGCGCCGCTCCGACCGCCAAAAACTATGAAAGCTGGACGATCACCAGGCGCGGTCTCGGAATCAACTTCGACTCATACCAGATCGCGCCCTACGCCGCCGGACCGCAGTTCGTGCTGGTGCCTTATTCGGCGTTGAAAGATTTGATCAAGCCGGATGGACCGATTGCTCAGTTGTAATCCGTGAAAAGTAAAACGCCAGCAGGAATGCGATGAGCATGATCGCGGCGCCGGTCCAGAAGGTGACGAAGAGCGAGTAGTCGCTCATGAAATGTGGTTGGCCGTCGGCGCCCGCGTGTGCAATCGGGCTCGCGATTAAGATCGCCGCGAGGAAAGGTCCGATGGCGCGTGCCATGCTCGCGACGGATTGAGTGACGCCGAGAATCGTTCCTTGTTCTTCCGCGCCGGCGCTCTTCGAAGCCAGACTCGTCAGCGCCGGCGTCGCGAGCGAGTTGCCCATCGAGAACACTCCTCCGCCAACCAGCAACGCCCCAAGTCCTCCGGCGGCTGGTCCAACAAACGGAACCGCAAACAAACTGATCGCAAAACACAGCGCGCCGACGATGATCAGCGGCAGCTCGCCGAAGCGTTTTACCAAACGTCCGATCAGTCCACCCTGAATGATCACCGCGATGATGCCGACGTACGCGAACAAGTATCCCGTGTGCTGCGCGTCGTAACCGAAGCGAAACATCGTGTAGAGCGAAAACGACGTCGTCATGATCGAAAACGACACGACGAACAGAAAATAGATCGTCAACACAAACGCGAGCCGCGGCTGTTTCAGTGACTGAAATAGTTGACCGAAACCACGTCCTCGCGCCGCGCGGTTCGTCGCCGGGCGCTGCGAAGTCACCGTTTCCGGCAACCTGAAGTACAGCAGAATCGCATTTGCAAAACATAAGCCGGCCGCAAAGAGGAACGGCACCTGAATTCCCCAACGACTCAGTATCCCGCCGATCGCTGGTCCAAAAACGAAACCGACGCCGAATGCTGCGCCAATCAACCCCATTCCACTCGCGCGGTTTTCTTTCGTGGTGATGTCGGCGATGTACGCCTGGGCCGTCGAGATGTTTCCGCCGGTAATGCCGTCGAGAATGCGTCCGACGAACAGCATCGACAGACTCTGCGCAAAGCCGAGCACGAGAAACCCGATGCCCGTGCCGATGATTGAAATCAACAACACCGGACGGCGTCCGTATTTGTCTGACAAGCCTCCCAAGATCGGCGAGAAGATCAACTGCATGATCGAGTAGGACGCGAAGAGCAGTCCGACGGTGCGAGGTGTGGCGTTGAACGTCGTTCCTTCGGCGTAGAACGGCAACACGGGGATGACAATCCCGAATCCCACGAGATCGATGAAAACAGTGGTAAGGATGACGATGAGAGGCGAGCGACTCATGTTTCGTATCGGCTACTGTCTAGCGGCGGCGGTATCCGCGCGCGCTTCCGCCTCCAGTTCCACTCAACGCCTTATCAATCGACGCCTGTCCGCCACCTGCGATGAGCAACGCAACAGACATTGCCAGCAGCGACAACGGATACTCGTAACCACGATTACTCGCGAAGAACCCGCCCGTCCAGTGAACACCGATAATCGCGGTCAACATCGTGCAGGCGATAAAGAACGCGCCGACTCGCGTCATAAACCCGAGCACGATGAAGATGCCGCCGACCAGTTCCGACAGCGCCGCGGCCGCCATCCAGGCCCACGCGGGCTTCATGAATCCAAACGGCGTGTTATTCGCGATGAAGTCGTTGAAACCGGGCCCGCCGAAACTGCCGAGTACCTTTTGCGCGCCGTGCCCAACCATCACGGCCCCGAGCCCGAGACGAATAGGCAGTGTGAACCATGTCGAGGACGTGGCAATCAGTCTACGAAACATGTGATTCTCCGATGGAGTTGTTTACAGACGCGGAGATATTAACTCATTCTCTTAGATCCGTGGTTACATTCCGTAGTAACATTCGTTTGCATGCCAATGCTCAAAGCCCGCGTAGCTAGCGTCCTGACACTGTTTGTCATTTTGCTTTCTGGCGTTTCGGTTTTTGGACAAACGCCGCCTGAAATCGCGTTCACGGTCTCGATGGCGCGCCCGCACACGCACCTTTTCGACATCGACGTCTCGGTCAAACGTGGTCCGGCCGCGACCGCGCCGAGTGAAGAACTCCTGGTGATGCCGGTTTGGACGCCTGGTTCGTATCTGGTCCGCGAGTTCGAACGAAACGTGCAGGACTTCGCCGCGATCGACGCCGCCGGGAAGCCGCTCAACTGGGAGAAGATCAACAAGAACACGTGGCGCATCACGACTAACGGTTCGCGCGATTGGCGGGCAACGTACAAAGTTTACGCCAACGAACTCTCCGTACGGACCAGCGAGCTGAATTCGAATCACGCCTACTGGAACAGCGCGAACCTGCTGATGTATCTCGAAGGCTTTCTAACGAGCCCTTCGACCGTGCGAGTGGTTGCGCCGGACGTTTGGAAAGTCGCAACCGGACTACCCGGCGTTCCCGGCCAGCGAAACACTTTTCGCGCCGAAAACTTCGACGTGCTTTACGACTCGCCTTTCGAAGTCAGCAACTTCAAAAGCATTCTCTTCAATGTTAAAGGCGTTCCGCATCGCATCGTGATCGACGGAGCGGGGAACTACGATCCGGAGCGCGTGCGACGCGACGTGCAGAAGATCGTCGAGACGCAAGTCGAGTTGATGGGCGGCGAGATTCCGTATAAAGACTACACGTTCATCCTGCATCTGCGTTCGGGCACCGGGGGTGGACTCGAACACGCAAACTCAACGTCGCTCGGTTACTCGCCATTTGGTTTCGCGATCGCACGCGGCGATCGCGCGACGTCGGCGTCGCCCAACGCAGCGGAGGCCGGCCGTGATTATCGCGGGTTTCTCTCGCTCGTCTCGCACGAGTTCTTTCATCTCTGGAACGTGAAACGCATCCGTCCGGACGCGCTTGGTCCATTCGATTACACGAAAGAAAACTACACGAAGCTCCTGTGGGTCGCGGAAGGAATCACTGATTACTACGCCGATCTCACCTTGCGACGCGCCGGGTTAATCACAGACGTCGATTTCATCACCGCAACGACGCGCGCGATACAAGGCTTGCAGAATACGCCGGGACGGTTGGTCCAAAGCGTCGAAGAGTCGAGCTTCGATACGTGGGTCAAGTTTTACCGGCCCGACGAAAACACGATCAATTCGCAGGTTTCTTACTACGACAAGGGCGCGATCCTGGGTCTGTTGCTCGACCTGGAGATTCGCAAACGAAGCAACGGCGCGAAGTCGCTCGACGACGTGATGCGCGCGCTCTACACCGAGTTTTTCAAAAAGAACCGCAACTACACGCCGGCGGATTTTCAAAAGCTGTCGGAAGCGGCAGCAGGCGCGAGCCTGGAGGACTTTTTCGCGAAGTACGTGCGCGGCAAGGAAGAGCTTGATTACAACGCCGCGCTTGAAGCTGTCGGTCTACGTTTGGAGACGACTTCGCTTGGTCCGAATGGCCAACCTGTCGAGCGCGTCAACTTCGGCGCCGACCTCAGACAGGAACAGGACCGTTTGATGGTGACGCGCGTTTACGCCGGTTCTCCTGCTTACGATCAGGGACTGAACACCGGCGATCAGATCCTTGCGCTGGACAATGCGCGAGTGACGCGCGACTTCTTCAATGCTCGCATCGCGGAGAAAAAACCGGGCGACCTGATCAACTTGACGATCTTTCGTTTTGATCAATTGAGTACGTTATTGATCAAGCTCGGCGGGCGAACCGACGGCGCATACCGTATCGTTCCGCTGGCGGGACAAACAGAAGCGCACAGAAGAATGCTTCGCAGTTGGTTGGGCACGTAGTACTAAGATCGAGAAAAGAATGTCTTCCGAATACCAGCACATCCGTTTTCAGATCGACGATCGCGTCGGGCGGATCACGTTTGCGCGGCCGCCGTTGAATATTTTCAATATCGCGATGATGCGCGAGATTTCGTCGGCGCTGAGCGAGTGTGCGCGGCGCGAGATTATCGCCATCGTGTTTGCTTCGGACAAAGACTGTCGGGCGTTTAGTGCGGGAGTCGCGATCGAAGAGCACGTGCAGGAAACGATCTTCCAGATGCTCGAGGCGTTTCACGCGATCTTTCGCCAGCTCGAACAGATCGCGAAGCCGGTGATCGCGCTGGTCGACGGTGCTGCACTCGGCGGCGGATGTGAATTGGTAGCAGCGTGCGACATCGTTATCGCGTCAGATCGCTCGCGTTTCGGTGTGCCGGAGATCAAACTCGGCGTGTTTCCGCCCGTGGCCACGGTTTTGCTCCCGGTAGTGATTGGCGAAAAACGCGCGCGCGAACTGATTCTGACCGGCGAAATCATCGACGCCGTTGAGGCGGGACGACTGGGTCTGTGCAACCATGTGGTTCCCGGCCCTCATCTCGAACCCAAGCTGCTGGAAGTTACTGCTAAACTAAGGGAGCTTTCGGGCACGTCGCTCGAATTCGCTAGACGTTCGATGGATCTCGGCCGCGGCCGCACGCTCGACGAGGCCCTGACGGAACAGGAAAACATCTATCTCCACGAGCTGATGAAGACGGCCGACGCAAACGAAGGCATCAAAGCGTTCATGGAAAAACGCAAACCTGTTTGGCGACATCGCTGATATGCGCTATTCCAAGTACAGATTTGTTGGATCCGCGGTTCTGATTTGTTTGTTGTTGAGCGGGTCGCTCGCACAGCGCAGGTCAGGATCGCACACGAGCCGTCCGCGCGCGACGATGACACCCGAAGCGCGTGCACTGCTCGAAGAAGCGAGCGGCGTCGTTTGCACACAGGCGAAATTGGATCCGAAGAGCAGCGTAGCGATCGACGAGATGCAGGCGCGTCCGTCGCTGCCCGTCCAACATCCTGACGCGCAGGCAGGCGCGCAACGTGCGCAGAAACTCTTGCCGATCGCGAAGGCGTTGGTGATCTCTTCGCTGCGGCAACTCGTCGTCGAGTACAACTTTCACAAGTCGCGCCGGTTTGAGAGACGTATTCAACTGGCGATTGCGCGAGTCAACGCCGTGAGACGTGTGCGGCCTGACATGGAATCGCGCGACAACGCGTCGGTGTTTTTGAGCCGGCCGCAAGTGATAACGTTCGGCACGATCTTCCTCGCCGGACTTCGTTCGGATGAGGGAATGATCAGCGTGCTCGCGCACGAGTTGATGCACATCGCCGATGGTGAGAACGATAGTTTGCGATTGCTCGTTAATGCTGTCGGGTTGAAAGCGTCGGACTTGACCGGCCTCGACGTTCAGGGACAACGCGGCGAAGAGATCACCTGCGATCTGATCGGCGCGATGGCCGTGCGTGCGTACGTTGCAGACACGCCGGGTTACGAATCGATCGCGCGTCGGTTGGCCCGTTCGGTCCAACACAACTGCGTCGAAGTCGACGAAGGCGACGAGGACCATCTTTCACCACGCAGTACGATCCGGGCGTTGCTGTCGCTGCATCCCGCTCTCGTTCGCGAACTGGTCAACGATCGCGAGGAGCGCGCGCAGCCGGCGCCGCCAGTCAAACAATAACGATACGGATGGCACGACGAACACCGACCTCCCACATTTTCACCATACTCGTTACGCTGGTTGTTGCTGCGGGATGTAAATCCGTCGTGGAGCGACGTGACGTGACTCCGCGCGTGTTGCGCGACGTGCCTTCGCAGAATCTCGCTTACCGCTTGTCGCCCGACACCGCGCAGCCGGTCGACGTCGACGCGGTTGACTCACTCGACAAACTCGAAGCCATCGCGAACGAGTTCGCCACGAAGCGCACGGACGATGCGCTCTTGCGCACAATCAAATCACCGGATGGAAAGCGCGTGCTTGCGGTGTACGCCCCGGGCGACGAATCAGGCGCTGCTTTTCGAATCGATCTTTACAACGTCGAGGGAATGTTTCTTAAGAACCTCGTCCCTCCCGATCTTGCCTGTTTTTTCCCGGAAACCGTTGCGTGGTCTCCGGACGGAAACTACATCAACTTCATCGCTCGTAAACGCGCAGCGCCGAGTCCGACTCCAACCCCGCCGCTGAGAGATTTGCCGGATCCTGAAGCGTCGCCGGGCGCGTCGGCATCGCCGTCAGTGTCGCCTTTCTTCGCGCCGGTGGCGAGTTACACCACGGAACAGATCTACATCTGCAATCGGGACGGCTACGATCTCAAGCCGCTCACCGCGCGCGAAGGATTGATCTACTTTTATTTCGCGTGGGCGCCTGATGCACACGCGATGGTTGCGCTCGCGTGCAAGGAAGAGGAGTGGATGCAGCGTGAGACGCAGTCGAAAACGCCGGCAGGCAGGCCGCGTTTGATCATGCGCGATGGTTCCGAACGGCTACTTGACGATGGGTTAACTGAAGCGTTGCCGGTTTGGTCGCCTGATGCGTCGAAGGTTGCGACAGCGTTTGGAACGGACATCGCGATCTATGATTCAACGTCGAAGACGCCGACCCAGGCGCGCATCGGTTTGCGCGATCAGCTTCTCGCCGCGTCAGCAGCTTTCGACGAGGCGGCGAAGAACAGGGCGCCATCATCGTCTGCATCGCCGCCGGCGTCACCATCACCCGCGGCCTCGCCGTCACCGTCAAGCTCGCGAGAGCCCGCGTCATTCAATCCGATCGTGCGTTTGGAGTGGCCGTCGCCGGAACGTCTCTACTTTCAAACCGCGTACGTGCGGCTCAGGCCCATCGAGGCCTTCACCTTCCCGCGCTGGCATCTGCTGAACCTGAGCGCACAAGCGGCAATTCTCAAATAGTTAGTTCGCTCGAACCTGGATCGTGGCGGTTGCGTTGTTGCCGGCCGCGTCAAACGCACGCGCCTGGATCTGATGCGTTCTGTTCATCGGATTCGGCACGCGCCAAACACAACTGTACGGCGCTGCCGTGTCAGTGCACTGCAACGAACCATTAACCAAAAACTCCACGCGCGCAACGCCGACGTTGTCAGTCGCCGTCGCGGTGATCGTCACGTTCGACTTGCGGGCGACGATGGCGTTGTTCGCCGGATTCGTGATCGCAACCGTCGGCGCGATGTTGTCTGCTCCGCTTGAGAACCCGATTCTGTTCACCGAACCTGCGCCTCGCGCCAGGTAGTAAAGAAATCCGTCAGGTGAAACCTTCAGATCCACCGGAAGATTAATTCCGGTTGCGAAGTCGGAAACGGCGTTGCCAGCGGAAGGATTGAGTCGTCTGATCCAACCGCCGCAGAAGTCGGCGAAGAAGTAATTGCCGATGAATTGCGACGGAAACTGCGGGACCTGCGGGTTATAAAACGCTCCGCCCGTGATCGCGCACGTTTGCGCGTCGTTCATGTAGGCGAATATCGGATCGCGGAAGCTTGGGTTCGGCGGATTGCAAAAACCTTCGCACGTGGGCCAACCGTAATTCGATCCCGCGATGCCGTCGTTGATCTCTTCCCACGTGTTCTGTCCGACGTCGTTGATGAACATGCGGCTCGTGTTGCCCTGGAACGAGAACGTGAACGGATTGCGCAGACCAAGGGCCCAGATAGTTTGGTTTGCGCCAGTGGTTTGGTTGATGAACGGATTGTCAGGCGGAACACCTCCGGTAGACGTCATGCGCAACATCTTGCCGAGCCGAGTCGACAACGACTGCGCGTTCGCGGCGTTGGCGTTCTCGCCGACCGCCACGTAGAGATTGCCATCGGGTCCGAAGTGCATCGCGCCGCCGTTGTGATTCGTGGCGGTGCTGAGGTTCGGCAGATCCATGATGATCGTTTCGCTTCCTGCTAATGCAACGTCGCCGGACGCGGTGAAGCGGCTGATGCGGTTGTGAATCGTCGGCGTGGTCGCGGTGTAGTAGATATAGACCAGTTGATTGGAAACGAAGTTTGGATCGAACGCGATGCCGAGCAGGCCGCGCTCGCCTGAAGAATCAACTGTCACGGTGAGAAATGGAGTGGGGAGCAGCGCGCCGTTCTTGATGACGCGCAACGCGCCGCCTTGTTGGCAAACGAAGATGCGCCCGTCGGGAGCGAGTGCCATCGCACTCGGATTGTTGAGTCCACTGGCGACGACGGCATCGGTGAATCCGGTTGGAACAGTAGCGGCAGACGCGCCAGTAGCGGCGCTTATGACGAGCAGTGAAACGAATACGAATCGCACGAGTCGAAATCTCATAGAAACCTCCACAGCAAAAACGTTTTAAGCCGGGGCGAAGCGTTTTTAGTCGGGGCAATTGATTAATGTGTCGGATGTCGTCTGGGCCGGGAGAAGCAGACCTTGCCACGTGTGTGTTTCAAAAGTTTTTCGAGAGAGTGTGAGGGTATTTCCGTCGCTGGTTATTCGTATTGGCTCACAAAATGTTCAGCGGCTTCTTTAGTAGGAAACAAATATAGGCCGAGGTTATCGAAGCGTGCTGCGGAACCGTTATGAGGAACGCCTGCTCGTAAAGCCTGGTTCAAAAAGAACCGAACTTTTGTTTGTTCCTTCGGGCACCGGAAAAACGCCTGACATGTTTACCCACGCATCCGGCGCGTTCGTTCGAGCAAGCATCCTTTGACCTTGCATATACTCCAGTATCTCTTTTCGATCAGGAGCAGTCGGTTGCATCATGTAGCCGTACAAGGCCGGTAGACCCGTGATTGCGCCATCGGGATTGATCCGCTCACTCGCGCCGCGTCCGATGAGCACGAGGTATTGTCCCGCAGCGTCTTTCGGCAGCTCGACGTCCTGAAAGAAACGTCCGCCATTGCGAACGACAAAGTGAGGATCGTTTCCGCCGGCCGATTCGATCGCAGCGTCACCAGAGGCGCGCCACGACTGTTCACCCAGATCAGCATTGGGATTCTGCAGCAGATTTTGCGACTGCGCATTGGCCGGAGCGTTGATGAGCAGCAAGAACAGAGTCAGCCAGAGTGCCTTAGGAATCATGATGGAGAGATCTACCACTATTTCTATTGTTGTTTCAACGGAACAAACTGCTGTAAAAGAAGTCTAAATCACATGTCCTTCCTTAAATTGATCCCACTCGCGATTGTCCTAACGCTCGCAAACGTCGGATTGGCCCAACAACCGACCACAAGCGGCGATGCTCTGGTGGCGAAATTGAAGACTCCCGATCATCGCATCCGCGACGTAGCCTTTTCACCCGACGGCAAATTGGTCGCCGCCGGTTACGGCTTCAGTGATGAGGGCGGGATAACGATCTTCAACGTGTTGGACCAATCGGTAGTAGTGAACTTGTTGATTGGTACGAAACAAACGGCAGGCATCCCCTGCATCGCGTTTTCCAACGACGGAAAACTGTTTGCGGCGGCGAGCGACAAAGGCGATGTGATGGTATGGACCGTCGGCGCCTGGCGATCTCCTAAAACCGTTTTGCGTCAGCGAGGTTCGGCGAAAGATCTCGCGTTCAGTGGAACGATGCTCGGATTCGCGTCGGAGAACGAGGCGCTTCTTTATAACCTTAATACTGCCGAAGTTATCGTACTCGCGTCCAAAACCGATCCCATGGGCTCCTTCACCGAGATCGCATTTAGCCGTGACGGCAAAACAGTTGCTGTTTCCAGTCAACGTAAAGCTTTGCTCTGGGACGTTGAAACCCGGCAACAAATCGACATGCACGACCTGAAAGCACTTGGTTTCTTTGGCAGTTTGTCGCCAACCGGATCGCACTTCATCGTCGGTGGCGGTCCGGTTTTTGGCAAGAAATCGGTTCAGATCTGGAATGTGAATGAGAAGAAGCTCCTGAGTGAGCTCACGAGTTTCAGAAGCGGAGTTTTCTCAGTTGCGATCTCGCATTCAGGAAGTCTGTTTGCTTTGGCCGGCGGAGACCAGGCGACGGTGGCGATTTGAGTTTGTGGAGTGTCGAGGACGCGCGCGAGATTGCTTACACGCAATTTGGTGAGACTCCGATAAGTGGTATTGAGTTCAGTCCTGATGATGCGATGTTGGCGGCAGGTGCGGAGGATGGATTCGTACTGCTCTACGCGGTTGAGCGTCTGAAAGGACCAGTGGTTAAGAAACAAACGTCGTTGATGTGTGGTGAGATCGCAGTCGACGGGGATCGGGCGTTCATACGTTCGTTGACGAAGGTGCCGTTGCCGATGAGAGATTTCGCTTATCCATGGCGTTTGGAGATCGCCAACTCGAATGCGGTTGCGGCGAATGTAGGCGCGCCGGTAGTTCTGAACGATTGGTACATCGAGAGCACATCGGCGGCCGATCGGGCGCGTATTGCGGGATTTCGCCCGTTGATTGACGACCGCGCTCGAGCGAATCCGGATTACATAGTGTTTGGGTATGTTCAGAACCCGGGGTGGAGTGATGGGTACGTCGCGAAGATATATAGCGACGGGCGATTCGTCGCTACGAGTACGGACGGGAAGTGTCTTTCGTATGGTTCTCTGTCCGACTTGAAAACCGACTTCGCAACGGTGAGAGACCGCCTGATCAGTCGCGGGATACTCGAGGTGGGCAAAGATCCACTTACGCTTGGGGCCGATCACTACGGTACGGCGTTCATTGAGGTAACGATTAACGGTGTTCCGGAGCTGCGTAGTGATGCTGATGATATACAGGTGCTGCTCAACGGCGGTCCGGCCAAGAAGCGAGAAGCGTTTGGGCGCATCTTCAAACCCGAAAAAGCGTTTATTGACTCGATTTTGAAAGCGGGTATGAAGCTGCCACGCGTTAGTGCGAATTAGTTGTTTGGACGGGCGAATTAGGTCGTTTGGACGTGCGTTTGTCGCCATCGAACCCGCAAGCTACAATTCCCCCCGACCTAACAGTTACCCTCTTGCTGTGCCCCTGTAGCTCAACGGTTAGAGCAGCAGACTCATAATCTGTTGGTTCGGGGTTCGAATCCCTGCGGGGGCACTAATCATTGGCCGCGTTCCGAACGTTGATGAAAACATTCATCATCGAAACAGCACTGTTAACGCTTCTTGTTGTCTCACTCCCAGGCTTCGCACCTCCTCCGCAATCTCCGCCCGCGGCGAACGTGATTGCCATTCGTAATGTAACCGTCATTCCCGGTACCGGTGCTCCGCCAATCAACGATGCCACGGTGATCATTCGCGACGACCGGATCGCCGCTATTGGACCAGCAGCAGAAATCGTGATTCCAGCCGGTGCACGTGTGATCGACGGCCGGAATAAGTTTCTCGTGCCGGGCTTCATCGAGATGCATTCGCACGTGTCGAAAACGCGGGCGTCTTCACTCGGACTTTTTATCGCGAATGGAGTTACGACTGTTCGCGATATGGGCGGAGACCACGAGGAGTTGCTGCGTTGGCGTCAGGAGATACGAAGCGGCAAGCGAGTTGGACCACGGATGTTGATTGCCGGCCCGTATCTCGAGGCTACTCGCAACATCGAACGCATGCGGAGGGATCCACCTGAGAAAAGGATCGAACCGTTCGAGCGAACGCGCATTCCGGTGGGATCTCCGGCAGAAGCTCGCCGAGTCGTTGCTGATCTGGCATCCCGAGAGCTCGACTTTCTAAAGATCCGAACGGTGCAGGACCGCCCAACATACCTCGCGCTAAATGAAGCTGCTAATGCGCATGGGCTACACCTCGTCGGGCATGTGAGCGGGATTCCGCCTGAAGTCGTGCTCGAAGCTGGTCAGGATGGCATCGAGCATTCTTTTTATCCGTCGCTGGAAAAGACTCGAGACGAGAGACTGGCTATCTGGCGCAAGTTTGCGGATCGACATGTGGCAATCGTTCCGACACTCGTGACTCTCTTCGAAGCCACGTTTCCGGCCACCGACCGTCTGCGTGCGATCGCAGACGACGATGAAGGGAAGATGGAACCGCGACGAGCGTATCTCTCGAAATACCTGGTGCTTGACTGGCGCGAACAGGTGGAAGAAGCGAGCGACCAGCGACGACAGACTTTGCGCAAAATTTGGGACGATGTGATTCGTCGCGATCTTCGCGAAATGCACGAAGCGGGAATGGACGTGCTTGTCGGATCTGATGTCGGCGTGCTGAATATCTATCCGGGTTTTTCAATCCACGACGAGATGGCCTTGTTTGTCACCGAGCTTGGAATGACGCCCGCCGAAGTGCTGGAGCGTGCGACGATCCGCCCGGCCAGGTTCCTCCGGATTTCAGATACAGTCGGAAGCATTGAACGCGGAAAGGTTGCTGATCTGGTTCTACTCGAGGCTAACCCGCTGGAAGACATACGTAATACCAAACGCATCGCAGCAGTTGTGGTACGTGGCACAGTCTACGATGGTCAAGGAATCAAGAAACTCATGGAAGACGTTCGCGCGGCACCTGATCGCCGCCTCGACGATTGGGGAAGAAAGAGTTCAGCGCCCCGATGACCGGCGATCTGTGTCTTCGTTCCATTAAACCAGTAGAATGTCCGGCGTATGCCGAGGGAAGAGATTGAGCACGGCCACGCCGTCGTAGAGAAGACCGAGAGTAAGACGAAGCTTGAGCGGCCGCCGCTCTACAAGGTCTTTCTGCACAACGACGATTTCACCACGATGGAGTTCGTCGTCTTCGTCCTGCAGACCATATTCAATCACGGCGAAGACGAGGCGGTTCGAATCATGCTAAACGTACACAAGCAAGGCATCGGTCTCGCGGGCGTTTACACTTATGAAGTCGCGGAGATGAAGGTCGAAAGAGTCACGAGCATTGCTCAGGCGAATGAGTTCCCGCTCTTGTGCACGATGGAAGAGGACGGAAGCTCCGGCGATAACGCGTAACAGCGCCGGATGTTAACGTCATCGCGGCTACACAGATGTAAGCCTAACAATGATCACGAAGGAACTTGAAAACACTTTAAACCTCGCTGTTGCCGACGCGACCACGCGGCAACACGAGTTTGTAACGTTGGAACACCTGCTGCTGGCATTGCTCCACGATCCGACTGCGCGCGACGTTATCTATCATTGCGGCGGAAACGTCGACGCTCTGAAGAAGGACATCGAGGAGTTTTTTGCCGAACACAGCGAAATGGTGAATGCAGATCCGAGCACGTTGCCGGAACAGACAATCGCATTCCAACGAGTGCTGCAGTACGCATTGCTCCAGGCGCAAGCGAGCGAACAACGGGAAGTGAACGGTGGAGGTGTTCTGGCAGCGCTATTCCAGGCAAAGCATTCGCACGCTGCGTTTCTTTTGAACAGTCATGGAATCACACGTCTGGCCGTACTCAACTACATCTCGCACGGCATTTCTCCCATCGGTGAAGAGGAAGACACTGGCGACGTCAACACTGATGAGGACGGAGAAGCACGGCCATCCAGGGATCCGTTGCAGGCCTTTACCGTCAACCTGATCGAACGCGCAGCGGCCGGACAGATCGATCCGCTCATCGGTCGCAACGACGAGTTGCAACGAACGATTCACATACTTTGCCGGCGCCGGAAAAATAATCCGGTTTACGTCGGCGAGCCGGGGGTTGGCAAAACAGCTATTGCCGAAGGTCTCGCACTGAAGATTCACCTGGGTGAAATCCCGGAGGTGCTGCGCACTGCCACACTGTACGCGTTGGATATGGGAGCCGTACTGGCCGGCACGAAATACCGCGGCGAGTTCGAACAACGATTCAAAGGCGTGATCAATGCGCTGAAAAAGATCCCTGGCGCAATTCTTTTCATCGACGAGATTCACACGATTGTTGGCGCCGGAGCTGTGAGCGGAGGCTCGATGGATGCATCGAATATTCTCAAGCCCGCGCTGGCCTCGGGCGAGTTGCGTTGCATTGGGTCTACGACTTACAGCGAGTACAAAGCGTCGTTCGACAGGGACCGCGCGCTGGCTCGCCGGTTTCAAAAGATCGAAGTCTCGGAAACGTCTGTCGAAGAGACCGTGGGAATACTGAACGGACTGAAGAGCTATTACGAGCAGTATCACGGCGTGAAATACAGCCCTGACGCGATTCGCGTCGCTGCCGAGATGTCTGCGAAGTACATGCACGATCGATTCTTACCCGATAAAGCGATCGACGTCCTTGACGAAGCGGGCGCGGCGTTGAAGTTGAAACCAACGTCGGGCAAAACGAAATTGGTCCGCACGCGCGACATCGAAACTGTCGTTGCGCGAATGGCTAAAGTTCCCGCCAAGACTGTCGTGAGTTCAGAGAAAGTTCGGCTGGGTGAACTGCAAGGCAAACTGCAGGGCGTGATTTTTGGTCAGGACCACGCAATCGAGCAGGTCGTTCGGGCGATCAAGTTGTCTCGCTCCGGTTTGGGCCAACCAGAAAAACCGGTCGGATGTTTTCTCTTTTCCGGTCCTACAGGTGTCGGCAAGACTGAGCTGGCCAAACAGATTGCGGTGATCCTGGGCGTCGAGTTTATTCGTTTCGATATGAGCGAATACGCCGAGAGTCACACCGTCTCGAGGTTGATTGGAGCGCCGCCCGGTTATGTGGGCTTCGACCAGGGTGGTCTACTGACAGACGCTATCAACAGAACTCCGTACGCCGTGTTGGTGCTCGACGAAATCGAGAAAGCACATCCGAATCTCTTCAACATCCTGTTGCAAGTGATGGATCACGCGACGCTCACCGATAACAACGGCAAGAAGGCTGATTTCCGAAACGTCATTCTGATAATGACGACCAATGCCGGTGGGAGAGAGATGAGCGAGAGTGGGATTGGATTTCAGAAAGATCAGGGTAAAGGGCAGGGAAGAGGCGCAATCGAGCGCACGTTCAGTCCTGAGTTTCGCAATCGTCTGGACGCGTGGATCGCGTTCAAGGCGTTAGACGCGCAGGTGATCGAGCAGATCGTCGATAAGTTTATCGACGAGTTGAACAAGCAACTGCGGGAAAAGAAAGTTGTCGTTAAGCTTTCGAGTGAAGCGCGCTCGTGGTTGGCCCAACGTGGTTTCGATCGACTGCTCGGCGCGAGGCCGATGGCTCGTTTGATCCAGGCGAAGATCAAGGAACCCCTGGCGGAGAAGATCCTGTTCGGCAGTGAGTCCATTACCGGCGATGTTCTGGTAGAGGTCGAGAACGAACAACTTTCCTTACGATACCCCGAACGATCGACCTCCTGAAGATGCCTCGTGACCGCGACTTGATCCATTTCATAGATCCCGAAAGGTCAATTGACGGCATTGTTGCTTTAGGTGGACCTCTCACCACCACCAACCTTCTGCGCGCTTACCGCCGAGGGATCTTTCCCTGGCCCATCACAGACGACATCCTGCCATGGTGTTGTCCGGAGGAACGGGGCATTCTCGATTTCAACGAGCTGCACATTCCTCGCCGACTTGCCCGCACGAGACACCAATTTCACTTCACGATCGATCGCGCGTTTCCGCAGGTAATCATTCTCTGCGCCACAGTCAGACGCGAGCACGAATCAGGCACATGGATCACACGCGAAATGATCCGCGCATATTGCGAGCTGCACCAGCAGGGTCATGCTCACAGCGTGGAGGTCTGGGAAGGGACGGAGCTCGTCGGTGGACTTTATGGCGTAGATGCTGGTGGCAGTTTCTCAGGTGAAAGCATGTTCTCGCTGCGATCGAATGCGTCGAAGTTGGCGCTGCTGTTTTTAATCGATCACCTGAAGGAGCGCGGCCTGGATTGGATGGACATCCAGATGGTGACGCCTCACCTTGAGGCACTCGGTGGGAAAGCGCTGTCGCGTGCGGAGTTTCTCGCGAAGCTGGCGGCGACGCAAGAACGCAAACTCATCCTGTTCCCGCATCAAACAGGAACTAACGCCGGTTAGCCGCGTCTAATGAATTGGCGGTCGCGGAATTCAATTATCGATTTAAGTCCTACCTTCGAGGAGAACACATGGCCCCGCTCAACAGACTGATTTCGTCAGTCGTGATGTTTTCGTTGCTCCCCACGTTTTTTCATGGACCACGGCGACACGTCGTCAGGGCTGACGTACGTAGCACGACGACGACTAGCAGAAGTGTCGACCAGGATGCGACCAGCGAGGGTTTGCAGATCCGGCTGAGTGAGGGAGTCGAGCAACCGGAGCCTCGATCGGCGACACAGCCAGCGGCGGCGACTGAGCTTTCACAAAGCGAAACTGAGAACATCCTGAAGCGTTTGCCGCCGATGACGGAAGACGCGAGTGACGCTCAGAAGTTTGCACTGCGTGAAGGTTCGCTGCCGCCTCCTCGCACCGGCAACACGATCGACGTTTCATTTCCCGCTCCGGCAACTGCCGCGAACGAGACAGTAACGAGTGGTCCACTCGAAGTGCTGCGTTATTCACCCGAGGGCAGTGTGCCGCTTGCGCCAGAGCTGAGCATCACGTTCTCACAACCGATGGTCGCTTTAACTTCTCAGGAAGAAGCCTCGACAAACGTCCCTGTAAAACTCAGCCCACAACCGCCGGGCAGATGGCGTTGGCTTGGAACAAAGACACTTATTTTTCAACCTGACGGCCGATTCCCGATGTCGACGAGCTACCTCGTCACGGTTCCCGCCGGAACTCGCGCCGCAAACGGCAGCACGCTCGCGGCGGAAAAGAGTTGGACCTTCACTACGCCGCCGCTGAGTGTGAAAGCTTCGTATCCATCAAAGGACAGCACTCAACCGCGCGACGCTTTGATGTTCATCGAGTTCGACCAGCGCATAGATCCGGCCGCCGTTTTGCCCGCGATCAGAGTCACCAGCGCCGGCCGCATTCTCAAAACGCGTCTGGCAAACAGCGACGAAGTGAAGAAAGAGATCGCGCGCGATCAGACGCGCCACGACGGTTTTAAGTCAGGCGGCCAACGACAGGTGGATCGCATTCCGCGCGATCGATCCAGGAACCGGTGGAACCGATCTTGCTCTGCCGTCGGCATCGCAGGTTCAGGTTTCCTTACTCGCGGGTGCGCCGTCAGCGGAAGGCCGCAATCTTTCACAAAAGCAACATCATTTCTCATTTCGTACCCATGGCCCACTGCGAGTAAAGGACTACGCCTGCGATGGCGAGAAACGCTGCAACGTCTACGACTCGTTCGACATTGAGTTTAGCAACGATCTCTCTGACGACTTCGACATGTCTCAAGATCAAAGTCGAACCCGCCTTACCCGATCTCGAAACAAATTTCTACGACTCGACCTTGAGTATCGACGGCTTCAAACGTGGAAACACAACTTACCGCGTCACGCTCGACAAATCGATCAAGGACGTTTTCAACCAGACGTTGGGCCGGGATCTCACGTTCACTTTCAGAGTTCGTCCCAGTCCAAAGAGCTTTATCGGTCCGGCGGGTGATTTCGTTGTCATGGATCCCGCTGCGCCCACGAGTTGTTCGGTCTTCTCGACCAATTACACAAAGCTGAACGCTCGAATCTACTCAGTCACTCCAGACGATTGGCCCAAGTGGATGGCTTACCAAAGACGTCGACAAGATTCGAAAAAGGCTACACCGCCGGGCCGCCAGGTCGTTTCTAAAACCATTGCCGTACCGAACTCGCCGGACGAAACTGTCGAAACGATTATCGATCTGTCTCCGGCACTTACTAACGGTCGTGGTCATGTGATCCTGATCGTCGAACCTTCCGGAGGACCGCCAAGTGATGAAGACGACGACACCGAGATCGCTGAATCGTGGATCCAGGTCACTAACATCGGACTTGATGCATTCGCAGACGACACCGAACTTGTGAGTTGGGTAACTTCGCTGAAGGACGGAACGCCGTTGAGCGATGTTGAGGTGACTCTTCTGCCGTCTGACGTCGCTAAAAAAACTGGCCCGGACGGTCTTGCGCGGCTCGCTTTAAAGTCAACGAGCTCGACTCCAGGGATGCTCGTCGCGCGACGTGACGGCGACGTCGCAATCCTGCCCGAGCGCCCGTCTTACGCGAGCAGAGAAACCGGAACGTGGGTGAGAAAGCCGCAGACCGATTCACTGCGCTGGTTTGTTTTCGACGACCGCAAGATGTATCAGCCGGGTGAAGAAGTACACGTCAAAGGTTGGATTCGACAGATAGGCGGAGGTAAGACCGGCGACACTAATCTGTTCGCAAGTGCCGGCATGCATGTGTCGTATGTCTTAACCGACTCGCGCGGCAACCGCGTTAGGAATGGAAGCGTTCAACTCAATGCGCTTGGCGGGTTCGATTTTGCGTTAAAGTTGCCGGACAACGTGAACCTTGGATCCGCGACGCTGAGTTTACAAGCTTCGACTTCGCTCGATGGAAAATCTTACGACCATCGCTTTGAGGTACAGGAGTTTCGGCGTCCGGAGTTTGAAGTGAAGACGCAGAATGAAAGTGAAGGACCCCTCTTCGTCGGCGCCGGCGCAGATGTTTCTGTTAACGCCTCATACTATGCCGGTGGTGGATTACCAAACGCGCCGGTCAGATGGGTGGTCTATGCTGCGACCACTCAATACACGCCGCCTAACCGCGGTGATTACACGTTTGGTGAATGGGTTCCCTGGTGGTCGACTAACAGCCCTTCCCGAAGAAGAGACACCTGGCAAGAGTTGAAGTCCGTGACTGACGCGGGCGGGAAACACCGTCTACATCTGGATTTCGATCGAGTCAATCCATCCCGTCCATCGAGTGTCACCGTTTCAGCCAACGTTACCGACGTGAACCGGCAGAATTGGAATTCCAGCACGACGCTGCTCGTGCATCCAGCGAACCTCTATGTGGGGTTGAAGACCGAGAAGCGGTTTGTAGACCGAGGGCAGCCCTTACAAGTGCAGGCGATCGTTACTGACCTGGACGGCAATCTTGTCGAAGGGCGAGACGTGCGCATGATTGCCACACGTCTGACGTGGAAGCAGGAGAAAGACGACTGGGTAGAAGTTGAAACAGATCCGCAGGAATGTTCGATCCGATCGGCCGCGAGCGCAGTCACGTGTACATTTCAACCGCAAGTAGGCGGCCAGTATCGCGTCAGGGCAACAGTGCGTGACGATCGCGAACGCGCGAATGAGACCGAGTTCAAAGTCTGGGTTTCCGGCGCCGAAACGCCACCGCAACGCGACGTTGAGGAAGACGGTGTTCAGTTAATTCCGAGTCAAAAGGAATACAAAGCCGGCGATACCGCGGAGATCCTGGTCCTAGCTCCGTTCTATCCGGCTGAAGGCATTTTGAGCGTGCTGCGTTCAGGTATTGTAAAAGTCGAACGATTTCGCATGGACCAACCGACGACGACTTTGCGTGTGCCGATCGAGCAAGGTTGGACGCCGAACGTGCACGTGGAGGTTGATCTGCTCGGCGAAAAAGAACGTGAGGATTCGGAAACGACCAAGCCTGACGCAAAACCGCTCCCGAAGCAGCCGGCCTACGCAAGTGGATCATTGAAACTGTCGATACCGCCACTCGATCGGCGACTCTCGATAGTTGCAACGCCTCGCGATAAAGCAATCGAGCCGGGCGGTGAGACGAGTGTGAACGTCGAGGTCAAAGATGCCTCCGGAGCGGCAGTTGTGGGTGGTGAGGTGGCAGTGGTCGTCGTCGACGAAGCCGTGCTTGCGCTCACCGATTACAAGCTGGATGACCCGGTTTCAGTCTTCTATCCGGAACGCACCGCTGACGTCGAGGATGTTCATCTCCGAGAGAACGTTTGGCTGTCGACGTCCAGGGGCTTGACTTATGGAGGCGGCGATGCGGGCGGAGGAGGAGGCGGAGCACGTCGACAACGAGGCCTTGATGGAGACGTTCCGCCGTTAAGACGAGGAATGATGGAAGTGGCGGCGGCGACGCCCCTGCCCAACGCGCCGACGGCATTGGCCAGTCGTCTGCCTGAGCCAATCCGCATTCGGCAGGACTTTAATGCCCTTGCAGTATTTCTCCCGGCAGTTCCCACTGATGCAAACGGACGGGCGGAAGTAAAGGTGAAGCTGCCCGACAATCTCACGCGTTATCGCGTGATGGCGGTTGCCGTTGCCGGCGGCAAACAGTTTGGCGCCGGAGAGTCGTCGATCACCGCAAGAATTCCTTTGATGGTTCGAGCTTCTGCGCCTCGGTTTCTGAACTTCGGCGACACGTTCGAGTTTCCGGTCGTGGTCCAGAATCAAACTGACGCGGCGATGTCGGTTGATGTGGCATTGCGTGCGAGTAACGCGCGTGTATCGAGTTCAAATGGCTCATCGACGTCGCCGTTGGCAGGCCGTCGTGTGACGGTACCGGCGAACGATCGTGTGGAGCTTCGAATTCCGGTCGCGACGTCAACTGCGGGAACGGCGCGGTTCCAGATTGCGGCCGTTGGGGGACGTTGGTCCGACGCTGCCGAAGTTTCTTTACCGGTTTGGAGTCCCGCTACGACTGAAGCGTTTGCAAGCTACGGCGAGATCGACGACGGCGCGATCAGCCAACCCGTGAAAGCTCCATCCGAAGTCGTCAAAGAATTCGGCGGACTCGAGATCGAGGCGTCGTCAACTCAGTTACAACAACTCACCGATGCGTTTCTGTATCTTCAGAACTATCCATACGAGTGTTCCGAGCAACTCGCGTCGCGGATCCTTTCAATCGCCGCGTTGCGGGATGTGCTGCACGCTTTCAACACTGCCGGTCTGCCGTCGCAAGCGGAAATGCAGGAGAGTGTGACGCGCGACCTGAAGCGTCTTGAGGGACTGCAAAACGACGATGGCGGATTTGGTTTCTGGAAACGCGGCGACGAGTCGTGGCCGTTCTTGAGTATTCACGTTGCTCACGCGCTCGCTCGCGCGCGACAAAAAGGCTTTCCGGTGCCGGCGAACATGTACGACCAGGCACGCGAATATCTTCGCGCGATCGAAGTTCGTACTCCGTCGCGTTACGGCATAGACGCCAAACGAGCGCTGACCGCGTACGCGCTTTACGTCCGTGCGCAGATGGGCGATCGCGATACCGCCAAGGCGCGCAAGTTTCTGTCAGAGCTGCGAATCGAAAACCTCTCGCCGGAGACGATTGGCTGGTTGCTTTCCGTCATGACTGGCGACGCGTCGTCGCGAAACGAAGTCGAGGCGCTTCGTCGTAACCTCAAGAACCGCGTTGCCGAAACTGCCGCGACCGCACATTTTGTTTCTTCGTACGATGACGACGATCACCTGATCCTGAATTCGGATCGTCGTGCGGATGCGGTTCTTCTCGAAGCTTTGATTGCCGACCAGCCGGCAAGCGATCTCATTCCGAAGATCGTGCGCGGGTTGTTGGCGCATCGCACTCAAGGCCGCTGGTCCAGCACGCAGGAGAACGTGTTTGTTCTGCTCGCGCTGGATCGTTATTTCAAGACGTACGAAAAAGTCACGCCGGACTTCGTCGCTCGCGTGTGGCTGGGTAACGCTTATGCCGGCGAACAATCGTTCAAAGGAAGATCGCTCGATCGGCAGAGGGTAAGTGTTCCGATGCGCTATCTGGCTGATAGTGGTTCGGTTCAGAACCTGGTGATCAGCAAGGGCGGTGAGGGCCGGCTCTATTACCGGCTCGCGATGAGTTATGCGCCTGTTAATTCCAGGATGAGCAGCGCTGATTACGGCTTTGCGGTCGAGCGTGCGTATGAAGCGATCGATCATCCTGACGATGTTCAACGCGATGCGGATGGCGTTTGGCGTATCAAAGCAGGTGCGCGGGTGCGCGTGCGTGTGACGATGGCGGCGCCGGCGCGCCGGTATCATGTGGCGCTGGTTGATTACTTGCCTGCGGGGTTTGAGTCGTTGAATCCGGAGCTGGCGGTGACAGAGGAGATTCCGGAAGACAAGAAGCAAGCGCCGGTGTCGACGTTCATCGGTAGTGCGCATGGGTTTAACTGGTGGATGTGGCGGCGAGTCTGGTTCGACCATCAGAATTTGCGAGACGAGCGATCGGAGGCGTTTACGACACTGTTGTGGGGCGGAGTTTACCGATACAGCTACGTCGCACGCGCCACGACGCCGGGGAACTTTGTCGTCCCGCCGGCGAAGGCTGAAGAGATGTACCACCCGGAGACTTTTGGTCGGAGTCGGAGCGATCGCGTACGGGTGGAGTAGGCGTGATTCGCCAGCGGTCCCAGTCGAGGTAAACACGCGGCATAGATAAAAAGTACTTGGCATAACAAAGTACTTGTGGTATTTATGTGCTCGTGAGCTTGCCGAATCCCGCCGCAATCGTTCTCGGAGCGCTGGTTGCCCTCGTCTGGTCCTATTCCTGTCTCAGTTTCGCCGCTCACTTAAAGACAAATCTTCGACTCCGCACCGGATACACACGCAAGCTCTTCCACGTGCTGATCTTCACTTCAGCCGTGTTCGTCCACGCGCTCGGCGGGTTTTGGGCGGTGTGTGTGTTTGGCCTGATGGTGTCGCTGGTGGTCGGCTTTGCAGTCTTTCGCGGTCGTGGCAACAGGTTATACGAGGCGCTCGCACGCAAGCAGGATGGACCAGATCGCACGTATTACATCATCGTTCCTTACTTCGCGACTCTCATCGGCGGAATGGTCAGCAACATCTTCTTCGGTCCATTGGCGGTGATGGGATACCTCGTCGGCGGATTAGGCGATGCTGCCGGCGAGCCCGCGGGATTGAAGTGGGGCAAACATCCTTACAGAACTTCCAACGGCGGTCGCTTCACTAAAACATTCGAAGGCTCAATCGCAGTGCTGGCGGCGTCGGTAGTGGCTCTCGCCATCGGCGTCGCGGTCAGTCCGCAAGTGAGTTTCGGTCTTCGATCGCTGATTGCACTTCCGCTAATCGCCATCGCCTGCACCTTCGTCGAGGCGTTTTCACCGCGCGGTTGGGACAACGTGCCGATGCAGGTTGTTCCGACCGTGCTTGCAGCGATTCTTTTTTCCAAATGAAACAACTTCAGGTGATAACCATGCATGACATTCTGAAATCCGCGGACGTTAAGAGATTTGTCGTCGTGTCGACGCTGCTGTTCTGGTGTTTCTCTATGATCGTTGTGCGCATCGATCGAACAGGCTCCGGTTACTATCGATTTCTCATCACGAATCTCTTTCTCGCCTGCGTGCCTCTGTTTCTGAGCACCGCGCTGCGAATCGCGAATCATTGGGAATTCCCGCGCGTCATTCAGTTGGCGGTGTTTTGTTTGTGGCTACTGTTTCTGCCAAATGCGCCTTACATCCTGACGGACATCCTGCACTTAACGCGCGCGAATCACGCTCCGGCCTGGTACGACCTCGCGCTGTTGCTTTCGTGTGCCGGGACGGGTTTGCTCGTCGGCTACCTGTCACTCATCGACGTGCAGGGAATCGTGGCGCGCAGGTTTGGCGCTGTTTGCGGTTGGGTATTTGCGGTGGTGTCGCTGGTGTTGAGTGGGTTCGCGATGTATCTCGGCAGGTTCCTGCGATGGAACAGTTGGGACGTTTTGGTCGCGCCTACGCGAGTGTTTGAGATATTGAGCGCCATGACGCAGCCGTGGGCACATGCGCGGCCGCTAGCTGTCACTGCGGTTTTCGGCGTTGTCTTCGCGCTCGGATACATCAGTGTGAGGATCCTGTTGGTCCAACCCGAGCGTTCGTGAGTCCCGCAAGCGTTTGACTACGCCGAAGGCGTTCGCTAATGCCAGCCCGGGGTTGCTTCAACCCTGGGGTTAAGTCATGCAGAGCTGTTGAACTCTGAAGGAGTTCCAATTGCAAACCGAACACCTTCAGTGTTGCCTATTGTGTCTGGCCTCTGTCCCAGGGTTGAACCAACCCTGGGCTGGCATTAGCCAACGCCTTCGGCGTATAGAACCCGTACCAACTTGAAACTGCGTCAGGACTCTTCCCCTATTTGGTGATTGACATCTCCTGCCGAAACTCATTACTCTGCGATGCTTTCGCGGCTTCGCCCTTCGGACACCAATAACTCTTTTATTGCGGCGCACTTCGCAATTTCTCTGCGCGGCAAACCAATACATTGACGATGCCTCCCGATGACGAGAAGAGAGCCACCAGATGAGGAAGCTTTCAACAAGCTACTTGCCTGGCTTGATCCTGACAGGAATAAAGCGGCCGAAATATATCAGCGGATACACTTTCGGCTGATCAAGATCTTTGCCGGAAAAGGCCATGTTGACCCCGAAAGTCTGGCGGATGAGACACTTAACGCCGTTTGCCTGAAAATCGATTGGCTGCTCGCAAACTATTCAGGAAACCCGGCCCTCTTCTTCTTCGGCGTAGCCAAGAAAATCCATTTAGAACAAATTCCGAAGATTTTTCCTCCGATTCCCCCGCCTCCCGATAACAAGGAAATCGAAGCGGGTTGCTGGTGCCTGGAAAAATGCCTGAAAACAGCCGCAAGCGCGGACGAGCGAAAGTGGGTGCTGCGGTACCATGAGGGCAAAGGACGGCAAAGAATCGAAAACCGAAAGCGGCTGGCGGATGAATTGGGAATTTCCATTAACGCTCTTAGAATAAGGGTTTTCCACATCCAGGCGCGTCTTCGACCGTGTATTGAGGATTGTTTAGAAAAGGTTGCAGAGTGAAACGGTTTGGCCATTCGGGGCATATTGGGCAAAAGGTCTCCCCGCGGGCCGGAAAGTAGTTATTTGTAAATGGCGCTTAGCAATCACGACGAGGCAAACATCAGAGACTATCTTCTGGGTAAGCTCGGCGACGAAGACCAGCAGAAGATAGAAGAACGGCTCATGGTCGAAGATGAGCTGTTTGAAGAATTTGAGGTCTCGAAGGATGAACTCGTCGAGAAATACGTCGCGGGTGAACTGCCCCAAAAAGAACATGAGTGGTTCCGGACCCATTTTTTAGCCTCGCCTGAAGGCCGCCAGCGCCAGGCATTTGTGCTGGCGATAGAGAAACTTTGCGATCCCGCGCCTCGCGTCGTGCCAAAACCGAGCTTGTGGGAACGATTCCGCTCTTTGTTAAATAACCGAAGCTGGACTGTAGGACTCGCGGCTACGGCGACGGCAGCCATAATCCTCTGGATCGCGATCCCAGGCGGGCCGAAAGAAACATTTTCTGGTCCGACGCTCGCCGGAACCCTGCTCACTCGCGGCGAAGGTACTCAACCGGCACGAGTGAAAGTCCCATCCACGGCTGCTAAGCTCCAACTCCGTCTATTAATTCCAAACAACTCAATCTCGGCTACACGCTATCGAGCAGAGCTTGACGATCGACTTAACTTCAAAACTGTAGACGTGGTCGAGCAGAACGCAGAGGGTGTGTTAGTTGAGATTCCAACCGATCTGATACCGCCGGGTGAGTATTCTCTCCAACTTATCGCAATCAAAGCCGACGGCTCGGAAGAAAAGTTGCGGCGTTACTATCAGTTCAATGTTGAACGGTAGTCACTGTCTTTGCGGATCGACGTCGGAAATACCAGTAAGCAACAGCCACCAACAAAATGATGACCGGTCCGCTCGCTATAAGCCATCCATACGGCCGGACGCCCCTCGCGGGAGTCACATTGATCTTCAGATCGTAATCGCCCTGATAACTGAACCCCGCCCAGTAATACGGAGAGCTCCACTCCCGCTGTGATCGAATCTTGTTCTGCGCGTCGCGTAAAGCGGCCGCTGGTCCCATGCGGCCTTGCAGCATGTTCTCGTAGAAGTGCTTCATCAGTTCCGCAGTCGCGCGGTCGTCGACCTGCCACAAGCTTGCGACAACGCCCGACGCTCCCGCGTGCATGAAGCCGCGCATCATTCCAACCAGTCCCTCGCCGTTCTGTTGCTGGCCGAGCGCCGTGTAACACGCACTCAGCACCACGAGATCCGGAGCACGCAATTTAAAAATATCGTGCAGGCCGACGAAGCCATCAACCGGTTTCGCGTTTGGATCGATCAACGAAAGAACCAAACCCGACGACTCAGGACGATTCGCGTCGAATACTCCATGAGTGACGAGGTGCAAGACTCGAAACTGAGTCAGGTCGGTGGTCAGGAGATTTTCTCGCGTCGCGTTGAATTCCGTGAAGAAAGCTGAATCGGTGCCTGCGAGATCGCCGATCGCGTTCAACTCACGCTTGGCATTGAACAGACGCGGCAACTTATTCAGTTTTGAGATCTCCTCCGATCTCGTTTCGCCTGCGGGTGTGTCGGTGCGCGGTCTCGACCCAGCCGGACCGTAATTCGGGGAAAACACCGCGTCGCCAAATGCGACCAAGGCGCGCGTGCCTCGCTGAGGTTTCGACCTTTCCTTTCGCAGCAGTGCCAGAATCGACGCGGAAGGCGCCTGGACGATCTCGGTCGTCACGATCAATGGATCGGCTGCGTCGTGCGATTTCTTGAGAAGCTGAAAAGGTACGTATTGCAGCGCACCGTCGCCTATGACGATCAAACGCGAGGTGTTGAGGTTCGTCGAAAATGGTTCCAATACCAGCCGGCTGAGTTCCGCGATTGCCGGTTCAACTTCTGCTTCGGGCGCCGGCGAACTCAGTCGTTCGAGAAGTTGCTTCGAAGCGTTTTCGATGGTGTCTTTGTCAGGCAGTTCATAACTGTGCAATCCGTTTTGGGTGACAAGCCACGCAAAACTCTTCGGACTGCCGAGTGAGTACGACAATAAAGACGTCTCAGAATTTGTGACCGCGCTTTGAATCTGCTTGTACTTAAGTGGTGAAGGTCGCAGCAGATTGACACGCCCGGGATTGACGCTCACTTGTGCCTGGAGCGCTTCATAGCTCGAGTGGACCTCGCGAAGTTGGTCGTCGATCTTCGCGATCGCTTCATCAGAACCATGCGTGCCCACCAGCTTTGCACGCTCGTCTACCAGTCGCTGCTCTTCCTCCAGCAACTTCTTTTCGCGGCGCGCCAGCGTGGGGTCCGGCAGTTGCCGCAACTCTCGGACATCGTGAAGCCAATCCAGCAACGCACGACCGCGGCCCGCCTCGTTCATATCAAAAGCCCGAATCTCCAGCTCAGGATCCGGGTTCCTGGCATTGCGCGCCATCAGCAACTCGACGTAAGTGCTGTAACGTTTGTGGACCGAAGAGAGAAACGAGCTACGCAGATCCTTGCTCCACGCGTTTTCTCTCAAACGTTCCGTGATATCGATCGAGCGTTTGAGATTTGCTTCCGCTTCGTCGAGCTTTCCCTGCTGGAGGGCGAGCTTGCCCATGCCGAAACGAAGTGCGGCTTCGTTGGTGTAATCGGGGTTCTTTTCAAAGTGGCGCAACGCTGTGTTGTAAGCATTCGCGGCGGGCGCCAGATTGCCGAGCAACTGTTCGGTTTGGCCGAGGTAAATCTGCGCGCGAGCGAGCGGCCGCGGGCTTCCGTCACCTTTACTGAAGTATTCGATCGCCTTCAGGAACTCCGCTCGGGCCGACTCGTATGCCCGCGCTTCCAGCCAAACGCGGCCGAGCGCTTCGTAACACAACCCGATGAAGAGATCGTCTTTCGTTTCAAATGCGGCGGGTAGCACCTGTTCGATTTGCTGTCTTGCTCCGGCGTAGTCGCCACGTGCAGCTTGAACGCGTGCAACGTTACGGGCGGCGTCTACTGTCGCTCGTTTATCGTGAGCGCGGTCGCGGTAGTTTATTAACGACTCCTGCAGGTACGTCCACGCCGTATCCAATTGACCGTACTCTTCGTAAATCAAACCGAAGCTGAGCGTCATTTGACCTGCCAGGTATGGCTCGGCTTCTTTGTCGACGTGCAGCTCCTCGAGCTGGTTCAGGTAACCCAGGGCGTTTTGCCACTGGCCCAGTCGCATCTCTTGAAAACCCAGGTCCATTAAAGCTGTCGCGGTTCCGGTGACGTTATCGATCGATCGGCTGATGGTTTCCGATTGTTTCAACGCGGCGGTCGCTTCGGCCGTACGATCCGTCACCATGTAAACTTCACCCTGGATGATGAGTACCTGCGCTTCGAGTGTCTTGTCGGGATTGTCGCGCAGGATCTGTAGAGCGGAGTTGTTGTTGGTTTCTGCTTCGGCGTATTTCCCGCGGTCGTAATTCGCATGCCCGAGTCCGGCGTACGCGCCAGCTTCGCCTTTGCGATATCCGGAGTCATGACTCAGTTGTAGCGCTCGGGTTAGGAGCTCGATTGCCGGGTCGATTTCATTCCGCCGTATATGCACGCGCGCGTTGAGAATAAGGTGATCCGCAAGGAGCGAGCCGGCGAGTTCTTCGGCGAGCGGCTCGTAGCTCACCGCTTCATTCAAGGCGGAATTGAAGTCAAACAACCTCAGATGCAGTTGAATGATCTGGTGCGTTAGCTGGAGTTCGCCGACTTTGTCGCCGGACGCATGGAGTTGATTGCGTTGCTCGACCAACTGTGCCAATCGTTCCTCACGAGAGGCGACGGTGGCGAGGTGTCGTGCGGGATCATCATCCGGCCCAAGGGGCGTTTGGGCGAGGACGAGAGTAAACGTCAGCAGGAGGGCGCTGCGGAAGAGTAGGGGACAACGCTTGATCATGTGCCGTTACAGAGAACGTGAATGCACGGCTGCGCGGCATCGTCATTATGACGACGCCGCTTTGCCAATGCTGTACGGCCGTAGCCAAGTGATTCGTCGTAGTTAAGTAATTCGTCGTGACGAGGCCACTTTGGCTAACGGGTTACCGGCGCCAACCTTGGGTTGGCCGCTGCGAGATGACTTCCGCGCCGCAGCTTGTTCGAACGGAGTAGGTGAATCACCGTTACGATCGCCGTTGCTCGCAGATTTGGTCGACGCATTACTTCCATTGCCGTTAGGTTGGCTTTTGCGACGAGGCTTGGGCTTCGCAATCACTTCTGCCAGCACCTTTGGGAAATTCCAGCCGAATGGGGACACAGGCGGCGCCTTTGGATCCTCGAATTCGCCTTCCTCCTGCTGGTCTATTCTCCGCTTCTCGTCGGCCGGAGACAAATAGTTTCGGCGAGGATAGTTCTTGATATTGAACGACATATCGAAGTCGGCTCGGGCCGTATCTGGACTGGACTTCTGCAAATCACTCGCCCCAACTGCTCCTGCTGGTTGCTCGAATTCCTCGGAAGTTAATCCTTTCGCGAGGTTCTCAAGGTTCTCTTCCATCTCGAACCGGCGATCTGCCCGGCGCATATTTCGGAGAGTGGCTCTGAAGAACCGTCGCAGAAAACTGCCCCAGCCAGAATCCCTCACGAAGCTGTACTTCCCGTAGGTCTGAAACGCCGTGTCCAGTTGAAACTCCTTCCCGCCGCGAAGGCGCTTGGGGAAGTACGGACCGACTGGTTCCGACCACGGAAAATAGATTGAGAGGCCGTGTGAGTACTGAAGTGCCGAACCGATGTAGTACGTATGCGAGGTCGGGACCAACTCCCTGATTTCATTCATTACTTCGATAGATGCGGCCACGATCGCTTTTGCCCTCCGCGCTGCACCAGTTTTTTCCAGACGTGCTCTGGCTTTTCCTTTGATCCCAAACTCTACGAGAAGCCGGTCCTGATCTTTGACAAGCTCATTGCACTTTTGGATCAGCCTTTCGCAGAAGTCATACAGGTCGACGTGCATTTCCCACCAATAGCTCTGCGCCTCCAGGCGTGCGAGTTTGACCACGTCGACGATTTCAGGATAAGCCAAAAAGCGCGTCTCTTTTCCTTTTTCCTCTTCCTGGACCTCGATTTTGAGTCCTTCTTTTAAGGCGATTACCAGTTTCTGGAGTGCGGGCTTAATGCTGTCCTTATCTCGCAAGGCCTCGAGATTACACGCCGCCTGCTCGGAAGATCGGTCCATGATCGTGAAGTCGAGCATATGGCGGGCGCAGGCCTTAAGCATCTTTTCCGCGATGATTTCTGGTTCCGCGTCGGACCGGGTCTTAACCACAGCTTCAACCATCTTGTCATACGGCCAGCCGGTGGCCAGCACCAGACCTTGAGAGCCGATGAGGTAATTCGCATGGTGGCGAATTTCGTAGGCGGTCTCGATGCCATTCATGACGCAGTTTTGGAACGCCAGGATATCGAGTTTTTTTCGTCTGCTGTTCTCGCCGCCGAAGCGTTCGGCCAAAACGTCTTTTAGATCCTCGAGCCGGAGAAAATCGCCGGGATTCTCCGAGACCAGGAAACTTTGGCCTGCGACGATGGGGCCATGACCAAACAGGATCAGCATGTAGTGGTCGGAGTCTCTATGATTGGAGACTGACCAGTTGATGAATTTACGGAGTCCTTCGGCCACGGCTGGCCGTCTCATTGATTTTCCGTTGAACGGGGCTTTCTCCTGCCCGGCCTCTTCAGGTGGAATGAGATCGTTGTGCAATTCCCAGTCGAAACGAACCTCACGCTCACGTTCACTGTGGGGGCAGTTGATCTCGATAAAGCGAGATCCTCTGGGCCAGGGGGTGCTTGACTCCAAGCACGCCAGGACGCAGACGTCATTGCGGTACCTGACTGCTTCGAGCTGTTGCAAGATGCTGACGCAATGGGAGGTTAGATCGTTGTCGCCAGCCAGGTAGACCATGATCGTCCACTTGGGTTTCTGTCTGTTGCTCATAGCTATGCTCCCTCTTTAATTCTGGGTGGATCAATAGGAATGACGACAACGCGCAAAATATTTCTGAAGGGCGGCCTGATAGGTCCGTGCGCGGTGCAGGCGGGCGGTTGTTATTTTCTTTTAACCGCGCGTGATCCGCGAGAAGTCCTGACGAGGTAAAGACAGGGCCGGTCCTTTCCCCTGTGCGCGCATTGTCGCATGGCGGTCTTCAGACCTACCCGGATCTGGTGAACGCGATTGCGAAACGCGCCTTCACTAATCTTGAGCTGTTTCGCCATGTTGCGGTGATGCTCCACCTTCTCGTGTCCGTCGTACAGGTAGTAATCGAGAATCAAGTCTCGCTTACCTGACGGCAGACGCTCCAGACAGCGGTTGAGACAACTGGATTCCTCACTTTCATCCGGATCAGGATCGACTCGGATGTCAGTCAGGTCGCAGGCAATCTCTTTCCGCCGCCGTGTCTCGCAAATGACGAAGCGGGCCACACCGTGAAAGTAGTGTGCCGGGTCGCCGACGAACCCCTCGCGTATATCAGGCAATCGCCCGATTACGCGATTGATCGTTTCGTCAGCCAAGTCTTCAGCGTCGTTGAAACCCTTCGATACGAATATTCTGACAAGCCCGGAATGGATAGTTTGATACTTCCGTCCGGCAAGCTCACGGTCGGGGTTCAACCAGTCAAGTAATGAATCGAATTGTGCTTGTGTCACAAACATGAGCCACTCACGACTTCAAAATATTGAAGGCGGCGGCAATCGAGCTGTGCAGCAGGCTCGGGGGCGCCGCAGGGTTGCTTACTTTCGCGTTTCCTTCATCGACGAGGGCACTGCTGGCTAGCGCGGTCCGCGCATTCTTTACCTTCTCGTCCAGCGCTTCGCGCGATCGAAGCTCTGTCTCTTTCGCCTGTTGAGCCGCATCGGCTCGTTGCGTCTGACGTCCAATTTCTTTTTTAAGTGCTAGTTCGTTCTGCTGGCCGGGGAGACGTCCGAAGTAATACCCGATGACGACGAAAATGATCGGTTCGAGACGGGAAACTATCGATAGATCAGCCAGGGGCTTAAGTTTCCCTACTAAGGCGACGCCGTAAAGGAGTACAAATGCGAATGTCAGCACGATAATTACCCACTCCTTCAGGGTGTCTGCCATTCGTCCTGTTTCAAACTGGTCAACTGTTAATCTGGTCACGGTGACGGTCGCTCCTGTTAAGAATTCCATTGCAAGAAAGCGGTTGGCGCTATATAAATGGGGGCCGAATTCACACGAGTTGTTGAGTTCCCAGGTTCACCACTCGTCGGATGAGGTTCTTACGCCAGCCGGTTCTGTCTTCACCAGATAACGCACCGGATCAGTTCAGGAACTATCACGATGAACTGGTGATTCTTTCGCCCCAAAAGAACGGTTTACCGCTCGAAAAGAGTGGTTGAACCCCTAACCCGACGATTATGAGAGGCGCCCCCACGTCTGAAATCACCGGTTTACTTGTCGACTGGAGCAATGGCGACGAGGCGGCACTCGACCGGCTAGTGCCGCTCGTCGAGCAGGAGCTTCATCGCCTCGCACACATCTACATGCGGCGTGAGAACCCGGACCACACGCTGCAGACGACCGCCCTTGTAAACGAGGCCTACCTCAAGCTCGTCGATCAGACGAAAACACGTTGGCAGAACCGGGCACACTTCTACGCCATCGCTGCCACGATCATGCGCCGCATCCTGTTGAACCACGCTCGAGACCGGCATCGTGAAAAACGCGGCGGCAAGGCGGTTCAGGTGTCACTTTCAGAGGCAGCGGTGGTGTTTCTTGAAAAGACGGAGGAACTAATCGCGCTCGATGAAGCCCTGCAGCGTCTTGCTGCTCTCGACGAGCGCAAGAGCCGAGTCGTGGAGTTGCGGTATTTCGGCGGGCTGGACGTCGATGAGACGGCGGAGGTTTTGAACATATCGACGATCACGGTGATGCGTGATTGGAAATTCGCGAAGGCCTGGCTGTCACGCGAGATCGATAATGAGTAATAAGAATTTGAGTCAGGTTGAGGATGTGTTTCACGCCGCACTGGACGTGCCGGTCGAAGAGCGTGACGCGTACCTGGCTCGCGTGTGTAACGGCGATGAGTCGTTGTACGCCGAAGTTCGCTCGCTGATCTCCGAATTGAATACCAACCCCGGCTTCATGGATCAGCCGGCTCTCGACCTTGGCTTAAAGGTCCTTTCACAGGGCTCGGAAGAGTCGATGGTTGGAAAAGAGCTTGGACCGTATAAGGTCCTGTCAAAAATCGGTAAGGGCGGAATGGGCGAGGTCTATCTCGCCGAAGATACAAAGCTCGGCCGAAAGGTAGCGCTGAAGTTCCTGCCGCAGGATTTGGTAAACGACAGTTGGGCCAAACGACAGCTCGAGAAAGAGGCGCAGGCGGCAGCCAAACTCGAACATCCAAATATTTGCCCGGTCTACGATTTTCAGAACTCCGGCGAACACAGTTTCATCGTGATGCAGTTTGTCGAGGGCGACACGCTTGCCGAGCTGATTCGCAAAAAGTCGATCCAATCGGAACAGATACTCCCGCTTGCCCGCCAAATCGTCAGTGCGCTGGTAGAGGCGCACGCCCACGGAATCATTCACCGCGACATCAAGCCGCGGAACATCATGGTCACGCCGGGCGGCAACGTTAAGGTGCTTGACTTCGGTCTCGCGAAGACGATGCGTCCGAAGTCTCTGGAAGGTCTCGACGACAGCGTAAGCAACTTCGCCGAAATCGGACTTGTGCCCGGGACTGTTCGATACATGTCTCCGGAACAGTTGCGGAACGAGCGACTTGATTACCGCAGCGACATCTTCAGCGTTGGAACGGTGCTTTACGAGATCGTGAGCGGGACAAACCCGTTCGATTGTAAAACCGCACCGGAAGTGATCTCGGCGATACTCGCTTCAGAGCCGAAGCCTTTGCCTCAAAACGGCGCCGTTCCGAAAGGTCTCGCTTCGATCGTTCAACACTGTCTTTCGAAGGTACCGGCGGAACGGTATCAGTCAGCGAATGAGTTACTGATCGATTTGGAGAAACCGGAGAAGGGGAGCACGTTTGTTCCGACGTGGCGCTCGCATCTTCAGGTTGCGTCTCGGGAAGCTTTTTGCAGTTCTGCTGGTTATCGTCGTCGCAACAGCCGCTGCTATTTATTACACGGTTGCTTTTAAGAAGCACTCGATCGCCGTGCTGCAAATTACTTGCGATGGACTTCCCGCAGGAGCGCCATGCCAGGGACCTGAAATCCGACAACAACTGATCGATCATCTTTCCAAACGCGGTTACATTGTCGAACCTGTTGATGAACTGCGCAGTAATCTCATAGCCGCCGGGAGTGCGAAGAGTCTTGGCCGTCAGTTTGGTGTCGAAGCGGTGCTGTCCGGCAGTATCGTAGACCGCGGTGGCTCGTTGCTTCTCAAGACCCGTCTTGAAAGCACTACCGACGGGAAACTGCTTGCTGACAATCAGCAAGCTTTTCCATCGCAAACGATTCCGCTCCTTGAGGAACTCTCCATACGCCTCGCCTTCGATCCGGCATCAGTGGTAACTGACGAGGACAAGAGAACACTCGCGATGCTGGCTGTGACTGAGAAGACGAATGTCGACGCGTTGAAACTCTACATGACGGGTCTCCATTACTGGAACAAACGCGATAAAGACAACATCCTCAAGGCCATCGATTTTTTCAACCAGGCTATCGAGCAGGACCCCGCATTCGCGCGCGCCCATGCGGGGTTAGCTGAATGCTACGTCGTGATGCCTACGGTCGCGTTCAGATCCATGAACACGGAAGACGCAATGGCGAAAGCAAGGGCGTCTGCGAAAAAAGCGTTGCAAATCGAACCGAACCTGCCTGAAGCCTACATTTCGCTTGGCGTCGTGCAGTTGAGGTACGACTGGGACTGGGCGGCAGCAGAGAAGAATTTCAAGCAGGCCATCGCACTTGCGCCTGACCTTGCTTCCGCACACTACTGGTACTCGAATCTGTTGGCTTATACCGGACGATTGTCCGAGTCGATTGTCGAGAGTGAACGAGCTAAGCAACTGGAACCGTTTTCACCGCTTTACATTACGAATGTCGGTAAGTCGTATTACCGCGCGCGCGACTTCGATAAAACTATCGAATATTTCCAGAATGTTTTATCCGAAACTCCTGACAGCACCAGTGCGATGTATATGCTCGCGCTGGCTTACATACAGAAACATCGGTACGACGAAGCAGTAAAACTGATGGAGAAGCTGTCGACGACCAATAAATGGTACGCCGCGGCTCTCCTGGGCTATTCCTACGCGAAGGTTGGAAAAGTCGACGACGCGCGCCGCATTCTCAGCGAAATGGAAGAACATTCGAAGAGCGAACACCTTCCTGCTCAGGAGCGGGCGATTGTCTACATCGGGCTGGGTGACAACGACAACGCTTTCCATTGGCTGAACGAGTCGGTTAACGAACGCTTCGGATCGATCGTCGGCCTGACGTCAGATCCGTTCTTCGACGTCCTCAAATCCGACCCTCGCTTTGCGGAGCTGGCGCGCAAGATCAACCTCACGCCTTAGAATCCTCTGTAGAATCTCGCTCAGCCGTTCTGCAACCGTTTCAGCGCCCGGACGCTCACTTCCGCGCGGACTCATCAACTCTCGAACAATCTGACGAATCGACTGCGGCGTGCTGCGGCGTAATTTTTCGACCGGAACCGGATCCTCTCTCGCAGGAAACCTTCCGGTCAGCAGGTAATAAAGCACGACTCCGAGTGAGTAGAGATCTATCGCCGGGTGTGATTGATACTCTTCGTTGTTGAAGTCGATCGGTAGAAAGAACTCCGTGCCCCAGTCCAGTGGAGTTTTAGCGCCGATCTTGCACGCGCCTTCGAAATCGATCGGCCGCAACGAGTCTGTTGCGTCGAGGATCAGGTTTGCTGGTTTGCAGTCGCGCCAGACCCAGCCGGCGGAATGAAGCACTGAAACAAGTTGGGCGACTTGAATTCCGAGTTGCAGCACGCGAGCGATCGGAAGTCGTCGTTTGCGTGTTCTTAACAGCGTTTGCAATGTGGTGCCGTGAACGAACTCAGTTGCGAGGTAAAAGTTTCCATCGAGATCGAAGGATCCAAAGACTTCCGGCACTGGAACTCCGCGTCGTCGCAAGTCTTGGAGAACTCGCTTCTCGCGTTTTGTTCGGTCGTAGCCATCGCGCCCGTCGAACGTTACTTCACCGTGACGCCGTCCTTCCTTCAGCACGCACGGGCGAGGTGACGCGCGGGTAAAATCTACCGCTTGATACACGCCTCCTTTGCCTCGTTGCGTCAGTGCTTTTATGACTCGGAATTTTCTTGCTACTGGATTGGCGCGTTCACGTTCGGCTGCGACGTCTGGCGGAAAAGGATTCGACGCCCACGTTGGTCCGGCTGATTCACGAGAGTCGGGAATGAAGTTGCCGTTCGGATCGCTGATTACCAGCGTTTCTGTGCCGTCGGCGTTTTGGGTAGTTTGGCGTTTGAAGGAACCGTAGCGGTAGAAGACCAAACTATCCGGACGATATTGCTCGTCAAAAGGCACCGAAGGTGCTGCGAAGCCCCGGGTTAGTTCGTGAAGTTCGTTCGCCAGGGCTACGCAGTCACGATCAGTGGGGGGATAGACGGTGAAAGCCTTGCCGACTTGCGTGTATCCGTAAAACAGACCGGAGTTGATTCGGTTCAAATCCTGAAGGCTACGCGGCGCTTTGAAAAGCACGCCTTTCGCATGCAGGAAAGGACCGAGTCGCTCGAGCACTTCGGTCGCGGTCAGGACAGTTGCTGCGAGGTGCAGCTTCCAGCCCTGATCGGGTTCCGAGTCGTGAGCAAGTCGACTGTATCTCCAGACTGATTGCTCGTCGCCGATTGGGAGGTAGCGGTTGCAGAGTGCTTCCCATTGGGCGGCGAGCGAATCAGCTTTAGAGGTGAGCGAGGTTTTCAACATCGGGGTTATTTGACTAATCACCGACAACCCCGAGCCGTTTGCGCTGTGCTGGGCTCACCGGCTCGGGGCTGTCGATGCCTGGATTATGCGTCTGGTAATCCGTCATCCAACACGATTGACGCGTTTCTGCCGAAGTTCGGCAAGGTGTCCGTGGTGCAGGTCCCATCGGCAGCTAGATAGGCCCGCGTTTCGTCAAACTCGGGCTTGCCGGCCGTGTCGTCTTTACCCCTGAGCCTTGCTAACTGTTTGGAACTGAGGCTGTTTGGATCGTTGAGAGTGGCGGGATCCTCGACGAACATCGTCATATACTCTTTCCACGCATCTGAGGCTTGGCCTTGGCTGACAGCCTTCAACGCCTTTTGCTGTACATCCAGCGAGATTTGGCCGGGTTCGTCGATCTCGATCAACATCTGACGCTTAACTTTTAGAACGTTCTTTCTGATTGACATAGTTTCTTCCTTTCGTTGTTTGAGGGTAGGTAAATTAAGTTCATCCATTTTCGAAGACACCTGCGAGTCGCAGTAGATCGGACAGAAAAAAGGTCTCGGGTTTCGCCGACGGTAAATGTGGTGTCCAGCCACTTCCGATGATTGAATCGGGATGGTCACGGATCAGGCCAATCAACACCTCTGCAACAATCCGCCCGCCGACTCCGGCGAGTTTTCCATCCTTGTCTGCTGCCGCTTCCGCGAGCACGTAAAAACTCAGAGGCGTGCAATGCAGCATGTTCGCGTTTTTCAGCGTTGTGAATTGGCAAGGAGTTAAGACCGACTCAAGCTGTGCGTCAGTCAATGGAGCAACTTCGAGCTCCTTAGCGATTACCTGACCAGTTGGTATGCGCATCATGAAGCTGCGCTTGAGGTCTTGCACGGCCAAACGCTTGTCGCCCTTGTCATCCACGTCATCGTTGAACAATTCAAAAAGCGGCTCTACCATCTGGGTCCGCAACTTCCGCGCCTTATTCCTGTGCATTAAAGGAACTTTTTCTCCAAGAAAATGTCTCCCATTGAATGATGTGACTCTCAGGTAGAGTTGGGGATCCCTCATTTGGTTTCGGTAGATCTATGGAGTTTGACAGAGCTGTCAGAGTAAAAAGCCTTCCGAGATCCACTCGTGGCCGCTTCTCGTTGTAGTAATAACCTCGCCGGATCATGCTATGGCCGAAGCGGAAAGCGCCGACACTGAACTCAAGAGGTAAACCCTGGTCCGCCTTGTAACGTTCGTCACCCTTCACCGCGTTGATCGATTTCTGAGAAACGATAGCAGGCAAAAACTCATTGAGGATCATCCAGTGATAGTGTTTTTGGAGAACCTGCTTCGCTTCTTCGTAGCTGCGCTTCTCCACGTCGATAATCGCATTGTGAGCTCTCAGGAATGCCACATGTAGCTGCGACAGGATGAGGTTTGAGTCGTTCCTCCGGTCGCCGATCAAGGCGGTGCGATCATTCTTGAGAGATGGTGACATCGGCCCTCGAACCAAATCGTGGTCGTCGCCTTTCTTACCCTTGGGTCGGTTTTCCGAACGGCTAACTGTGCCGAGCGCCATTTTGCCGCTATGCGGATCTTGGCGTGGCGGCAGCACATCGGCTTGCATTCTCCCGTACAGGCAATCCAGCTCAAGCATCCCGGCGCGTTTGTTGCTCACGCGTTTTTCAATCACGTCATCGGGCCACGGTTCCAACTCTGGATCGTTGGCCAGCATTTCAAAATCACTTTCACCCTCTTTCTTCCTCACGTCAGTGAAATTGATGTCGTGGTTAACGAACTGTGCGAGGTAGGTGTAGGCGGCATGGAGATTCGAATCAACCGAGCCTCAAATTCCTTGTCGCGCATCGTTGTGCCCAGCTTGGATAAGTTGTTTAGGGTTTCCTCCGTTTGTGGAATGAGGCATTTCCCGTTCGTTGCGAGATCTTTGAACATGTGGAAGAAACGTGGGTGCTTTACCTCGGTCTTTGCCGTGTCGAAGAAGTACTTCTTACTAAGCTCACCCAACTCCTTGAACACGTCGTCGTTGGGTTCGTCCGAGGGAGGGAGCGATCGATCCATGGAAGATCCGTCGCATAACTTATCTCTTTCTCAAAAGGGGTTAATTGCCGCGTCCCAATGGTGGTTGGGACAGTGATCTTTAACTTTGAAGGTTCAATTAAGAACGCACCGATTGAACTCCAAAGACATCACCCGGGAAGAGCTTTTTGCATGGACCATCCACCTGAAAGGAGCAAGCTCCAACTCTTCGGATGGTCAAGGGAAAAATCAAACTCTGAGAGGCTTGAACTAATGCTTGAAAACTGAATGCGGCCAGAACGGGCTTTGGCGTGCGGCGCATTATACGCCTTGTTGATTAGAAAGCAACCAACTCGAGTGTATTGATAACGCGTGACGGATCGGCAAATCCTTCCACCCACTTTTGCGATCCTTTGGTAGGGTATTTCTCCGCATAAGCGGCAGTGACGGCGTCGCGCAGGCGTGCGCTGCGGACGGGTTTTCCTCTAACGGGAATCTCGACGTCCCCGGCCTGAATGGCGCCTGCCGGCTCCTTCTTAAATGCGCGGAACCACCCGGCCGGCTTGTCGTTCCACGAGCGTACGAAGACCCGATCTTCGACGACCACCACCCACACGCCGGTGTAACGGTGCGCAGTCCCACTGCGGACGCCGAGAATCTTCGCCTTTCGCAACGCTTCAACGACGTCATCCGTAAACACTTTATCTTTCGACATGGCAGTTCTCTCTCGACTAAGTGCCGGCGGCGATCAGGTGGTTGAGATCTTTCGCCTCGACGACACCGTCGCGGCCAGGGTCACCGTTGCCGCGGTAGATGCAGAACCCCGGCGTCGTATGTTGACCGGTCGATTTCTTACTCACCATCTGCGCCTGCACGTTACTACCTTTGATCTTCAACACGGGTGAAAACGCCGCGTCGCGCCAGTGCACCACCAGATCCGGAAGCGGATTCCCGCGAGCGCTCGCTGCGTCTGCGGCAGTTCGTGTGACGTCATGCACGAGCGACTCTCCACTTTCAGACGTTAGCGACAACAGCATCTGCTCCAGTTCCGTGCAAAGCTTCTCGTAGTCATCAGGCGCAACGATGCCCTGCGACTCGCGTCCGATCAGATTGACGCGAATCCATCCATACTGATCCGTCGGCAGCGAGAAGGCGCGAGTGTTTTGCCAATCGTAAGCCGGCAGCATCGTGGGACGCGCGAGTTTGTACGTGGCCGTAACCGGCGTGATTGAATAGTAGAGTTTCTTGAGCGGCGCAGGCGCGTGACGTTTGCTCGCCGCAAACAGCGACAACGCTCGCTTACGCCACGTTTGCGACCGCCACGTTGCGAGTGAAGAAAAACCTTTTTCGCAGAGTAACGGTCCGAGAAACACCGGAAACCCGAGCGCCGGACGCATTCCGTGAAGCGCAAAAACCATCACCGTCGTCTCGCCGCCGACAGAATCGACGAGTTTGCCGATCTCTCGATCCACTGCACGGTAGACGTCGCGCAAGAACGAAGCGCCGTTTGACGCCATTCCGTTGTAGATCGAGTGATCGGGTGCGACTGTGTGCCACAGTTGATGCCCGGCGTGGTGAAGCTCCGGAAACACGACGAGCGACACCTGCGGATTCGTTTCGCCGATCAAACGTTGGACAAGCGCCCCGCGCAATCGCGCTCCTTCGCTGCACGCCGCAGTCAACTCCTGCAAGTTGCTTTTGCTTTCCGGCGTGCTGGTGAAGAATCGATTTGCCGACAGCGGATGCGCCGGGGCTTCTGTGACAAGCGAGCGAATCGGTTCGGGCCCGAGTCGGAGCCCGGCCGCGGTCGAGTCGTGTGCCCACCACTCACAAACCTCAAACCCTTTCTTAACGCCCACCGGAGGCGCAAACGGTACGTCAAACACGCCAATGGAAACTCCTCGCTCCACCAGCGATTTCCAGAACGGCGTTAAATGATGACCTTCATAACGTCGAAGACTCATCGTCTCCGGCAGCCATTTCCATTCGCTGTAAATGCCGTGTGACGTTGGTTCTTCACCCGTCAGAAACGTCGGCCACACGGCCCCGCTTCCGATCGTCGAAGGCGATCGCACTTCCAGCCACTTGCCCGCACGCAGCAACGATCTGAGCGCAGGCATCTCGTCGTGCTCGATCATTTGTCGCACCAGCGTCGACTCGGCGGCGTCGATACCGATCGCCAGGAGCTTTGAACCGTTGTTCTCAATAGTCACGCAGCAGCTCCTGCGGGTTGATCGATCTTCCTTCAACAGCAGATCGCACGCATGCTTCCAGCACTGCGACAGTTTGCAAGTTGTCGCGGCCGCTCACTTCCGTCGCCTCACCGTGGAGCAACGCCCGTTCAAACTGGTCCAGCAGAATTCTTTCCTCGGTCTTCTTTCTCGGACCGCGTCGCACGAGGCGCGGCAGTTTTCCGTTCTCCCAAAGTATCAGCCAGCGGTGAAACACGTGCAGCGTGGCGCGCTCGCCAATGAAGCGCGCGTAGAATTCCTGTCCGCCTTCGAAAAGCGTGTGACCGGTCGACTCGTAAGTCGCGGAGTAAGAGACGCGCGTGTCATTCGCCATCGAAAGCATCAACTGTAACGACGCTCCCTGCGGCAGCCGTCCCCACGGCGAAGTGAAAGAATCGGCGACGACGTTTGTCACTTCCGTGCCGAGCACGTAGCGAAGCGCATCGAGGTGATGAACGCTCACGCCGTAGAGCACGCTGTGCGAAAGCCGCGCGAGTGACTCCGCCATCGTGTGAAACGGACGATAGTAATGACAGACGACCATCGCAACTTTGCCGAGCGCACCTTCGTCGATCAGCCGCTTAACATTGCGGAAGGATCGCAGGTAACGATAATTCTGCGCGACCATCAGCAACGTGTTGTTCGACTCTGCGAGCGAAACAAGCCGCGCGGCGTCGCTGAGCTGTAGCGTGAACGGTTTTTCAATCAGCACAGCAAGCTTACGCGTGAGCGCCGCTTCGCACGTCGCCGCGTGAGTGTCGGCGGGCGTCGCGATGATCGCCGCATCACACTTGCCGGAGTCCAAAACGTCTTCCAACGCAACGGAACACTGCGCCGGCGAAACGCCGAAGTCACTCGCGACCTTCTGCAACGCAGCGGCATCGACGTCAACGCAACCCGCTAACTCAAACGCCGGCGCCGCAGCTTTAACTTCGCGTACCCAATCGCGGCCGCGACAACCCATGCCGACGACAGCTATTCTGATCGCCATTCGTAAGGTTTCCCGTCTTTGACTATTGTGCTTGCAAGCAGATCGCGGACCCTGATCGATCCGCGCAGGAAGAATTTCAAACTCAACGGACTAACGTGTCCCCACAGCGCGGAAGTGAAGATCATCAAGCTCTTCACGTCCCATTTGAACGACTTCTTCTCCATCATCGGTTCAAGCAGCTTCGGCGGCTCGCCGGCCCAGAGTCGCATCGCGCCGAGCATGTAATAAGCAGCCAGCGAATCGCCGTTGCCGGAATGGTTTTCACCGACCGCCCGGATTCCGTTGAAAAGCGTCGCGTTGTTTGCGTGATATCGGTAGCTATACAGCACGTCGGGCAGTGTTACGACGCGTCCATGTCGAGCCATCTTCGAGAACAGCATCTGATCTTCGCCGCCGGGCGCGTCGTCGTAACCACCGACACGATCGAACACGTCGCGACGAAACATCGCCGAGCCGTGTGGAAAGGGAATGTAACCGGAGCGACGTACAAGCCGCCACCGATCGCGCGGACGCACTTCTCGTCCCGCTGCGTCGATGCCGTTGCAAAGCGTGCCAACAACAGCAACATCCGGACGGTTCTCTATAATCTTCCACTGGCGACTGAGCCGATCCGGATGAGCGACGTCGTCGGCGTCCATCCGCGCGATTATCGGCGCGCGCGCTTTTGCGACGACGGCATTCGAGCTGCCTGAAAGTCCCAGCTGCGTCTTGCTTTCGTGAAGTTGTATTCGATTATCGCGGGTGGCCCAATGTCGTAATCGTTCGAGGGAACCGTCGGTCGAAGCATCGTCGAAGATTACAAACTCAAAATCGCTGAACGTCTGCGTGAGGATGCTGTTGATGCTGTCGTCGAGAAAGGGCAGCGCGTTATAAACGGGCATAACAACGCTGATGAGAGGGTTCGCCGGAGACTCCATAGGGTGTTGTGAGGCGACAGTTTAGCGGCTGCGCTAGCTGCGTTCAACGACCTTTTTGAAATATGGAGATCTCAGATCATCTGGCAACAAAGTTATATTGAATCGTGCCGGAGACTTTGACCGGTCGTCCTGCAAGTGTAGTTGGCGTGAACTCGGCTCGCGAAGCCGCCTCCTCGGAAGCTTCCCGCAGGTCCGGATGTCCGCTTACCGCTTCGGCTGAGATCACTTTTCCATTCTCGTCAATTAAGACTCGGACTACGACAGTCCCGGACGCGCCCGATTCACGAGCCGCCTTGGGATATTTCGGTTTGGGCAGCTTGAGGGCGCGGCCATTTAAAATTCCACCCGAGATCGGCGCACGGTACGGCGACTTCGTGTCGCCTTCGACGGGAGCACCAGGAGTGCCTCCGATAACCACTGTACGTCGGTTCAGTCCGGTTTCCATTACATTTACGACTTCGGCGACGGTGATTGAATAAACGCCGCCGCGCCCGGCGTCGAATGCCTCTCGCCACATCTGATAACCTTCGGCAAAGTCCGGCAGATCGGTTTTTTCTTCCAATAACTTCAGCCCGCTTTTATCGAGCGCTTCCTGTGAGAAAGGCATGTGATTCACATTCTCACTGACGCTGCCGTCACGACTTAGCTCGTTCTTCATCTTCAGTTTACGCAGGGCGATATGGATGATGTTGCCGAGTTTCGCATCCTTATCAACTTTGAGAACGATCAGGTAAGAATCTTCTTCGCCGGGCCGCGTCTTGTAACTCCACTTCTGCCCCGGTTTGTATTTCGCTTCCGTCTCCTGCGCGTCGACCGACGCTGACATCAAAACCACGCTCAGCAGCAACAAGAGCAACGCGACATGTTTATTTTTACGCATCATCGATTTACTCCAGCGACACAATCATGTCAGGACTGACCATCGTGAACGTACACGCACCGGGTTTCGCTTCGCACCGCAGTGTTCCGCGTCGCACGAGCTTCGTCGGCGACGCATCCGGAAACACGAGCGGATACTTGATCGACTTCAGTTGCGGCGCGAGTCGTTTGAGACTCTCGTCTCCCTTGATGAACTTGACGTCGACCACCTGCGAGTTGCGACTCGAATCGGGTGCGATCAGCAGGTAAAACTCACCTTCAATCGTCGCCTTCAGATCCGGCACGAGTTGCGGCAGCGTCAACGTTTGATAAGCAGGCAGCTCCTTCTTCGCCGTCGCCAACAGCGACTCGATCGTGTCAGGCTTCACCAGCTTCAACAAACTCTCGCGAGCTTCGGGCCGCAGATACGGAGCGACGGCGCCTTGCGCGTACAGACGAATCGCTTCGTCTTTGTTCCCGCGTTTCTCAACAATCGATCCAAGGTGATGGCCCACCTCGCTTTGCTGCGCAACTAGCCACGCAGCCCTCACGTATTTCTCTGCAGTCTCCAAGTCACCTTTTTGGAAATAGACCCAACCAAGCGTGTCCCAGTACGCGAGCAACGACGACACATCATTCAGGTCCTCAATAGTTAGATTTCCGGCTTCCAGGTTGCGCAGGTCAGTCGCCGTCGTCGTCACCGCCGACTCCGCATATTGCAACGCTTTATCAAGTTGCACGGCATGCAGCGCGAGGTTGTACGCAACGTTGTTAAGGATGAGCGGCGTGCGAGACAGTTTCAGCGCTTCGTCGAACGCCTCGCCGGCCTTCTTCGTTTCACCGGTCGCGAGATAAGCGCGACCGATGTTGACGTGGAGCATCTCGCTATCCGGTGTCAGCGTCAGTGCGCGCTCGAGCTCCGGAATCGCTTCTTTGTACTTGCGCGTCTCGACGAGGACCTCGCCAAGGCTCGCATGCGCGATCTGGTCCAACGGCGTGATTTCGATCTGTTTGCGGAAAGCTTCTTCGGCGTTCGCGTAGTCCTGCTTCTGCCAGTAAACGCGGCCCAGCATGTTGTAAGCGTAGTCCTCGAACGGATTGATCTTCGTCTGCTCGCGCAGGACGGTGATCGCCTCGTCAAACTTGCGTTGCTGAGCGAGCACCATCCCGAGATCGCGCCGAACGGTTTTGTGTTTCGGTTCTTTCTCGATTACTCGCTTGAGCAGTTGCTCGGCGACTGGATAGTTGCTGTTTCTCACGGCCACTTCCGACGCCTGGATCAATTCCTCCGTCTTCACTGAGTCGGGAATCGCGGGCGCACCGGCGATTTCCGTTTCGAGCGAAAGCGTTTGCGACGCGTCGGATCGCACCGCAGCTACAAACGCCTGGTAGTCCTGGAACCGTTCAGCCGGCAACTCACGCTGTTGCATGCGGAGCGATCGTTCGGCGATGAGCGTCTGGCCTTCGAGTTTGTAACTGGCGGAGTACTCGCCGTAATCGCGAGAAACTTTCAACGGCAGCGGCAGCCGCGTTTGATACTTCGCGGGCAGCGTGAGTTTCAAATTGTAGGAGACGTCGATCGGCGGACCGATTTCGAGTGGTTTCTTGCTCTTGCTGCTGCGGCCATAAAAGCCATTCAGACTGAACGGCGGAATCGGAAGGTTGACTTTGAGTTTCTTGCTCGACCAATCGAGAAAGTCTTTGCGCGAAACGTTGAATTCCACTTCAAACGGTTTCTCGAGATCGGCCGGATCGGACGGCTTGATCTCGGTGACTTCGCCCGGAATGCCGGAAGCCATGCCGAGATAAAACCCAAGTCGCTTCCAATCGCTCTTTGGTGTGCGGCGAAACATGAAACGCATGTACGTTTCCGAGTCGCCTTTCAAGACCATTCGCGCGTGAGCTGTAACCTTACCGAAGTCGTCCACCGTTCCTTCCAGTTTGACGAACTCGGACGATCGAAACGGCGGTTCAGCGGGCGTGGTTTCGAGTCTCGCCGGACCGGCGGTCGGCACCATCAACGCTTTCTTGTTGCGCAGACGTGGCGACAACAGTCCCGCGGGCGCGATTTCGGAGGTTGTGTCTGCCCACAGCGTTTCTTCGCCGAGCGGAATCGCCGTAATGACGTGATCGAACTGGCCCGGCGAAGGCATGTCGACGTCGAGCTTGCGCGACGAATTTATCAACACGGGATACGCTTTCCGTCCCGTCGCAGCGAGCATCGACGCGAGCAACGTGTGCTTGTCCTTGCAGTCGCCGTACTGATTACTCATCACTTCGGCGGCGGCGTGCGGTTGGTAACGTCCCTGGCCTAGCGAGAGACTCACGTAGCGGAAGTTCTTCGCGACGTATTCATAAAGCGCAGTGACTTTCTCTTTTTCAGTGGCGCGTCCTTTTATGATCTCTTCGGCTTTGATCTTGATCTTCTCGTCGGGAACGACGCGATCGCGTTGCAGCCCGGCGTACCACTGACCGACCTCATCCCAGCTCTGAAACGTCGTCAGTTGGACGTGCGGACGGATCTCGTCGAGATCCTTTTCTTCTGTTTCGTCGTCTTCCGTTTTTTCCTTGTCCTTCTCGTCGTCGTCCGACTCTTTCTTCAGTTGCGCGTGTTTCCAACTGTAAATTCGGCGGCCGTTCTCTTCTTTGATCGTCGCGTCGTAGCCGGGTTCGGTTTTTAGTTTGACCTTGCTCGCTCCGGGGATGTTCACGGTCAGCTCGTCGTTGATGACGATCGGTCCGGCCGTGATGAAATCATGTTCGACCCAGAAGTGGTTCTGCGCCAGCGGACTGTGAATGTTCCAAACGAGACGATATTCGAGCTGATCGCCAGGACGCAGACCGCGAACCGTGATGTGTTTCTGCCGCAGATCGGTGTAGATGGGCGCTTCGCGGGCGAGCGGCGCCGAGAGATCCTGGATGTCGGAAGCGGTGGCGTTCACGACGGAGCCGTCCGCTTTGCGCACGCGGACGTAGTCCATTTCGAGTTTTTCGTTCGCGGAAGTGTAAGGAAAGACGAGCTGTCCGAAACGTTCGACGCCGGCGTCGCTTTGGATCTTCACGCGCATCGTTAACTCGCGCTGACCCGTGCCGTCGCGCTCGTAGCGATAAACGGAGCTCAGTTGTTCGACAACTACTGCTTCCAGCGAATAGTCAGGTTTTTGCTCAGCTTGAGGCTTCTGTTTGTTGACGGTCGGTTTTAAGCCGGTCGGCCCATCTTGCGGGCTACCGGTCTGCGCCTGCGCGGATTGAAAAGTTGTGCTGAATAGAAAAGAAAAGGCTAAAAGTAAGGCAATGATCTGGGCATTGCGGGGGGAAAGCATTATTAATTCTCCTGGTCTTGAGGTTCAGACGCTGGACAGCAAGTCAACGCACTGGCCGCCAGTCTACATAAACGCGCTGCGCCATGTAAATATCCCGAAAAATTTGCGTTGTTTCGGGCCGTGGACTAGTTGAAGTTATATTCGAGCTGCAGCCACATGGCTACGAAACGGCCGTCTTTTATCGCGGGCTCGAAAGTAATCTGACGAGCAGCTCTGAGCGACACTTCCGTTAGTTCTGGAATCCCCGAAACGACTTCAATCTTAGTCACCTTGCCTGACGATCCAAATACGGCTTTCAACACTACTACACCCGTACGGCCCACATAACTCGGCTCAGGCTTCGAAAGAAGTCGCACCTTCCGTGTGACCTCCCGACCTGTGTAGACCTTTTCGTCAACGTCTGCGTTGTCAGGAACTCGCGTCATAGCAGGGATTTTCTCTCTGACGAGGACGATCATTGTGCCTTTGGCGACAGTTTCCCCGCTTGGGGAAGCAGGATATGGCGACATGATGTGAACCCGTACCAGAGAGTCGTCCAGCAGGATCGTGCCGAAGCTGATCTTCGCGTCCTTTTGCACCACGGATTTGAAATCCTTGTTTGCAATGAACAGCTCGCTGGCGGCACGCACTGCGCTGTCGGCAACTCTCCAATTGTCTTCGAAGAGTCGTCTGAGAATTTCGTTTCCGGCCGCCGGCCTTTTCGCTTTTTCCGCTTGCTGCTGAAAGTGTTTCACGACGGCTTGGATCGAGTCGTCGCTGCGATAAGCACGCGCGGCGATCCAGCTTGAACTCCTTATTTCCAGGAGTCGCGTCGTTTCTCCGGTCATTTCTGTGGCGTTTGGGTATGGGCTCACCCCGATATCGTTCTGGGCGAACGCAGGAAAACTAACACTAAGTAAGACCGCGATGAGTGATACGGCATATCGAAGAAGTTTCATGTCACGCTCCTTAAGAACCCTTATTACGCTCCTCTTTGTTGTTTTTCAATTAAAACGCACCAACTTTTACACTGATTCTCCATCACTAGTTGGGCATGATGCCGCAGTTCGTCCTGAAAAGGACGCCCCGCGGTATCCCGACAAACCTGAACTTGGCATCGCAAATCGCCCAGATGACCTCCCGACAGGACACACTCACCGCCATTTACAAGGAAAGGGTCGTCTCATGCCTGCCAGCATACTCGTGGTTGATGATGAGAATACTATTGCGTCCGCATTAGAACTTTTACTCCGCGACGAGGGATATGAGATCGATATCTCGTCCAGCGTCGCCGAAGCACAATCGCTGCTTGCTCGGCGATGGTTTGACCTCGTGTTTCTCGATCTTCGTCTACCCGACGGCGATGGAATCGGTCTGCTTGAATACATCAAAGACACCGCGCCGGAAACAGAAGTAATCCTGATGACGGCGCACGGCTCGCTCGACGTCACGATCGAAGCCATCAAACGCGGTGCTTTCTACTACCTCGAAAAGCCGTTTTCGTTTGAACACGTGAAGATCCTGGCGCAGCGGGCTTTGCAGTTTAAGGCCATCAAAACCGAAAACCGGCTGCGAAAGAGTATACGCCGGCAGGATCAGGACGACTTCGGAATCGTCGGCAACAATTCGCAGTTGCGGCAAGTTCGCGCAGCCATTCGAACGGCTGCTCCGTCGGATGCGTCGGTTTTGATTGAAGGTGAATCGGGGACTGGGAAAGAGATGATCGCCACGGCTTTGCACGAGCAGAGTCTGCGAGCGCAGCGTCCTTTTATACGAATTAACTGCGCGGCGATTCCGGGGACGTTGATCGAGTCGGAGCTGTTTGGGTATCGCAAAGGCGCGTTCACTGGCGCCGACCACGATCGACGCGGGTTGATCGAAGCGACTACCGGCGGCACGTTGTTGCTCGACGAGATTGCTGAGATGCCGGTTTATCTGCAGACGAAGTTGTTGCGCGTGTTGCAGGAGAGAAAAGTGCGACGGCTGGGTGACGAGCGCGAGATTCCCGTCAATTTTCGTTTGATCTCGTCGACGAATCGAGAGACGGGGCAGATGATTCGCGAAAAATTGTTGCGCCAGGATCTGTACTTTCGTCTCAGCACTGTGAGGATTATCGTTCCGCCGTTGCGCGAGCGATTGGACGATCTGATGATGCTCAGCGAAACGTTGTTGCAACGCGTCGCGCGCAAATATAAGAAGCGCATGCGAGGATTTTCGCCGGCGAGTTTCTCGATACTGATGCGTTATGACTGGCCGGGGAATGTGCGCGAGCTCGAAGGCGTTATCGAGCATGCGGTTTTGTTTGCGACGGGCGATTACCTGATGCCTGAAGATTTGCCGATCCACGTGCACAAGTCGCGCGCGTCAAATTATCTTTGCGTGATTCCGCCGTACTTAACCAAGGACGACATCGAGCGCGAAGCGATCGCGCAAACGCTCGAACGTACCGGCGGCAATATCAAGAAGACGGCGCAAATACTCAACTACAACCGTCCCACGCTCTATCGAAAACTGCGCCGCTTCGGCCTGCGCACCACACTCCCCGACGATGGAGTTTCCACTTCGCAACAAAAAGCAACCGCCTAGCTAGCTGAATGAAACCGCGGACCAACGCGTTTTCGCTGTGACACGTGGTGAAACACACCACGTGATCACAGTGACACGCGTTGCAACACGCTTCTCGTTATTTTCTAAAAAGATTGCAGGAATGATTCTTGCACTTGCCCCTTCAACCACTCACAGACGGAACAATTCAATCGGGGGGAAGAAATGAAACCAGAGAAGAGTGTGCAAAAGTGTGCGAAGACCATCTCGCTCTGCGCGATCGCAGTGTCGATGATGTTGCTGTGCGCCGGAACAACCAGCGGGCAGATCGTAGGCGGCGGCGAAACGATCATCTCGCCGGCGTGCGAACGAATCATCAAGGCCGACGTCGTCGCTTTCGATCAACCTTTCTTTTACAACCGCTTAGGCGCCGTAAATCCCGCGGGCATGATCTACGCCCTGCGCCGCGACGTCCAACCGAAGTCCGGCACAACACTGACGGCCGGCAATGTCCGACTAAAAGATTACAAGCGCGCACGCCCAATCACGCTGCGCATGAACATCGGCGACTGCATTCAGATAACTTTCCAAAACCTGCTCGATCCAAATCGCGCCGACGACAACCAGCCGGCCACTCGCACCGCCTCGATCCACGCCGTCGGTCTGCAACTCAAAAACAGCATTCTCGACGACGGATCAAACGTCGGAACGAATCCAAGCAGCCTGATCGAGCCCGAGAAAACGATCGTCTACACGCTTTACGCCGAAAAAGAAGGCAACCACCTGCTCTACAGCACGGCTGCGACAACAGGCGGCGAAGGCGACGGCGGTTCGTTGCCGATGGGCCTGTTTGGTGCCGTGAACGTCGAACCACGCGGCGCGGAATGGTACCGCAGCCAGGTAACTGAAGCGGATCTTCGGCTTGCGCAGAAGAAGAACGCCGACGGAACCCCGATGGTGACACCCGGCGGTCATCCCGTACTCAACTACGACGCCGTTTATCCAGCGAACAGCACGCGTCCCGCAGGCACGCCGATCCTGAAAATGCTCGATGCAAACAACAACATCGTGCACTCGGATCTGAACGGGATCATCACCGGACCCGGTCGCGGAAACTTCCCGGCCAACACTTATCGACCGAATCCGGTCGAACCCGATCGCAATCAGCCGTTCCGCGAATTCACCGTCGTCTATCACGACGAGATCAAGGCCGTGCAAGCGTTCCCGCAATTCGAAGAAAGCGAACCGGGCCAAACGCCAAACCCGCTGGCGCACACGCTGCACAGCGTGCGCGACGCATTCGCGATCAACTACGGCACCGGCGGCATCGGCGCCGAGATCCTGGCGAACCGCTTCGGCGTCGGTCCGATGGCCAAATGCACCGAATGTTTGTTTGAAGAATTCTTCCTTTCGGCATGGACGGTCGGCGATCCCGCAATGATCGTCGACAAGCCGGCAAATACGAGAGACGCGAATGGAAACCTGATTCCGGGTTTCAAGGCGACGAAAGCCTTCTTTCCCGACGATCCGTCAAACGTCCATCACGCTTATCTGAACGACAACGTCAAGATGCGCGTCGTACATGCTGGTCCAAAAGAACATCACATTCACCACCTGCACGCGCACCAGTGGCTCCATACACCCGAGAGCGACAATTCGGCTTATCTCGACAGCCAGTCGCTGGGACCGGGTTATTCATTCGTTACCGAGATCGCACACGGCGGTGGTGGTAACCGCAACAAGACTCCGGGCGACTCGATCTTTCACTGTCACTTCTATCCTCACTTCGCGATGGGCATGTGGGAACTGTTCCGAGTTCACGACGTCTTCGAAGAGGGAACGAAGCTCGACGCAAACGGTCGACCGACGGCGACTTCACGCAAGTTACCTGATGCGGAGATCCAGGCCGGCACACCGATTCCCTCCCTCATCCCGATTCCGACGATCGCGATGGCAGTGATGCCGACCGCTAGTTTCCAGGGATATCCGTTCTACATCCCGGCAGTTGCCGGTCATCGACCGCCAACCGCTCCGCTTGACGTCATCGATAACGGCGGTTTGCCACGTCACATCATCCTGGGCGGCGTTGCGGTCCATCACAAAGAACGCCTGCCCGCGTTCAGCCTGGACAAGGCCCGTCTCGATTTTGATAAAGCGTTGGAAAAAGCCCAGGCCAGTTTCATTCCTGAAGGCGGAACGACAACCGAAAAAGTGGCGATGGATTTCCACGCCCTGCGCACGCACCCGAGCTTCACTCCCGAAGGTGCGGCTGCTTCGTTTATCACTAACGGACGTCCGCCAATCGCCGGCGCTCCTCTCGCGGATCCGTGTGTGAATGACGCAGGTGCTGCAGTCGGTGTCCCTCGTCTTTACAAAGCCGCCAACATTCAGCTCGACATCAAACTCAACAAGGCCGCATGGCATTTCGCGCAGTCGCGCATTTCGGCGCTCTGGGACGACGTCAAACCTACTCTCGACGGCACGCGTGCGCCCGAACCACTCTTCTTCCGCGCCAACACGAACGATTGCATTACTTTCCATCACACGAACCTGGTTCCGCGTGTTTACGTGCAGGACGATTTTCAGGTCCGCACGCCGACTGACACGATGGGCCAGCACATTCACCTGGTGAAGTTTGACGTGCTCGCGTCAGACGGAGCCGGGAACGGCTTTAACTATGAAGACGGAACGTTCAGTCCGGAAGAAGTAATCGAGCGCATCCGCGCGATTCGCAGGTTCAACGGCTGCCTTGGTCTCGATTCCGGTGATGCGCGCGACAGTACGAACATTTGCCCGAAAGCCAAGGCCCATCCTTTCTTCAACATCCTTGGGGCGCAGACAACCGTCCAACGCTGGTATGCCGACAACGTGCTCAACAACGCCGGCGTCGATCGAACGTTGCGAACAGTGTTCACTCACGATCACTTTGGTCCTTCAACTCACCAGCAGACGGGCCTTTACGCCGGTCTCGTCGTGGAGCCTCAGGGTTCCAAGTGGCGGCATCCGGAAACCGGCATTTTCTTTGGCGGCGCAGGTGTGACTCCGCGTTTCGATGGTGGTCCAACAAGCTGGCGCGCCGACATCATCACTTCCGACATTTCGAAGAGCTATCGCGAGTTCCTTTTGGAGTTTGCCGACTTCCAGCTCGCTCACGACGGAAATCGTCCAGTCAATCCACCGGCGAAGGATGAAGTGGGTTTGCCATTCCTGCTTGAACCGGCGGAAAAATGCCCGGGCAGCAGCTTCACCCCGCCGTGTCCCGAAGCAATCGCAGCAGCGGACGTGGGCACGATGAGTGTCAACTATCGTAACGAGCCGGTCGCGTTGCGCGTACGCGATCCCGGAACAAACAAACAGGCTGCGGGCCTCGCGGGTGATCTCTCGCACGTATTTCGTTCGAACGTGCTGCGTGCAGATCCGCGCTTCAACATTCAACCAAACTTCTATCCGCCGCTGACAGCCGACGTGCAACCTGGCGATCCATTCACGCCGTTGCTCAGGGCTTATGAAAACGATCCGGTCCAGATTCGTATCCTGGTCGGCGCACATGAAGAAGGTCACAACTTTGGCGTCAACGGCATCAAGTGGCGGTTCGAACCATCGGAACTGAATTCCGGTTATCGCAACAACCAGATGATGGGCATCTCGGAACACTTCGAATTCGTGGTGCCGCAACTACCACGCAAGCCCGACGGCAAGACCGCAGATTATCTCTATCAACCGGGCAAAGGTGTTGACGATCAGTGGAACGGACTTTGGGGATTGATGCGAGTTTACGCAACGAAGAAAGTCGACCTGCTTGAACTTCCCAACAACCCGAAGAACAACACACTCGATTTCAGCAACCAGGGCGACTTCAACGGAGTTTGTCCGAAAGTCGCTCCGGTGCGGACCCACAAAGTAACCGCGACAACGGCGAAGAAGGCGTTGCCCGGAGGAACGCTTGTCTACAACCCGCGAGAAAACAACGGCGGCAAACTACACGATCCGACGGCAATCATCTTCTTCCGTTCGGAAGATCTTGATGCCACGACCGGCGTGATCAAACCGAATGTGCTGGTCGAACCGCTAGTTCTGCGCGCAGCTGCGGGCGAGTGCATCGAGGTGGCGCTCACAAACAACTTGCCGGCAGGAACGCAGTTCGATCTCGACGGTTTCAACACGTTGCCGATGATCGTCGACAACTTCAACGCCAATCAGGTCAAACCGTCAGGCGACGTTGGACTTCATCCGCAGATGGTGTTCCTCGACGTCACGCGCAGCGACGGCATGAACGTCGGATTCAATCCGGTTCAGACCGCCGCTCCGGGCCAGACTGTCTTCTATCAGTGGTACGCGGGCGACATCATGACGGGACCAAACAACACCGGTGTTGCGACGCCGATCGAGTTTGGCGCCAGCAACCTCTCGTCGTCCGATCCGATCAAGCACTCGAACAAGGGAGCAATCGGCGGTCTGATCATCGAGCCTAAAGGATCGTTCTGGGACGACCGCTTCGGCTCGCGCGCGCAGGTGAATGTCCTGACGCAAGACGGCAAGGTGTTCCGTGAGTTCGTAACCATCTTCCAGAACGACATCAACATGCGTTACAAGGGATTCAACAGCACGACCGTTACGGAGTTCGGCATTGCCGTTCCGAACCTGGCCGAGGCAGAAGATCCCGAAGACTCCGGTCAGAAAGCGGTCAACTACCGCACTGAACCGCTTTGGAAACGGATCGGTTTCCCGCCCGATACACCACTCGAAAAGACACGCGAGTTTGACTTCACCAACGTCCTGTCGAACGTACAGGTCGGCGGCGATCCGGTCACTCCAATCTTCTCGGCGCAAACGGGTGAGGAGGTCCGGATTCGTATGCTTGAACCCGGCGGCCATCCGCGAAACGACTCTTACATGCTGCATGGTCACATCTGGGAAGAGGAACCTTATGTGGACGCGTCGCAGGCACTGGGCACGAATCCGCTTTCGAACTGGGAAGGCGCCCGGCAGGGAGTCGGACCGGGATTTCACGCTGATTTCATTCCGAAACACGGAGCAGGCGGCATCTTCCGTGTGCCGGGCGATTATCTCTATCGCACGTTCCAGTCGTTCCATTTCGATGGAGGTATTTGGGGAATCTTCCGTGTAACTCCGACTCCGCCACCATCGAATTGCCCGTGTCCGGTGGGCCAGAATTGTACGGACATGGTTTGTCCTGTTTCCAATGAACAATGACGGGAAAACAGATGCGCCTATCACTATTAACGACCCTGCTTGTCTGCGCCCTTGGCTTCAACCTCACGGTTGCCAGGGCGCAGGAAAAACCCAAACCGCAGAAGATCGTGAAGGAGGGCGTCGAGATCGAATTCACTATCGACGCACCTTCTTCACGATCTGATTCAACCGGGCCGATGGCCGGACAGGACGCTGTTTTCCGTTTCAGAATTCGGGACACTGCAACGAAGACACCGCTGTCCGGCATTCGGCCGGCAGCGTGGGCAGCGCAACGCGAACGGCCTGGACCACTTGGGCCGGATCAGTGCCGCGCGAAAGTGGAGTCGTACCTTCAAGGCAGCCTGCGTGCGCGGCCCGACGTCGATTTCAACGCTTACTACCTGCTTGCACTCAACGAAGAAGCGACGATCTCAGTAATCGATCCGCTGCTTGGTTTTGGCGGCAGCAAGTTGCTGACGATGGTCCTGCTGAAGAGTCCGGGCGACGACTGGGCCCTGATGAGTAACCGATCGAGGTTGTTTGTCAGCATGCCGCTGATCAACCAGGTGGCCGTTGTCGATACGACGACGTGGAAAGTCGTCGGCGGCATTAACACGGGCGCTAAGCCGAAGCGTGTCGTGTTGCAACCGGACGAAAAATATCTGTGGGTTGCGGACGAAAAAGGGGTGACGGTGATCGACACGTCGACGCTGAAGGTTGCGAAACAGATCGCGACTGGCGCCGGACATCACGAGATCGCGTTTGCGACTGACAACAAGTTCGCGTTTGTGAGTAATCGTGATGACGGCACGCTTTCGATTATCAACATCGCGAAACTTGCGAAGGCGCAGGATGTAAAGACCGGAACAGTTGCGTCGTCGCTCAGCTTTTCGCCGTTGAGCAGGGCGCTTTATGTGACGAACGAAGTCGACGGCAGTATTGCCGTCGTGGATGCTGTTAGTCACAAGCTTCTGACGAGCATTGCGGCGCAACCGGGTATCGCGAATGTGCGGTTCGCACCGGGCGGGCGTTGGGGCTTCGCGCCGAACCCGAAACAGTCAATTGTTTACGTGTTCGACGCTTCGACGAATCGCATGGTCCACGAGCAGGTGATTGCCGGCGGTCCGGATCACGTCGCGTTTTCCGACAAGTTTGCTTACGTGCGAGCGCTCGGAACGGACCAGGTGTCGGCGATTCGACTCGCGACTGTCGGCGGTCAACTCGACGTCGTGAAGTTTCCGGGTGGACTGAAAGCGCCGGGAACGTCGCCTGCGACAGTTGCCACCGCCGATCCGTTTGTCGCCGCGCCGGAACCAGGCGCGATGCTGCTCACGAACCCTGCCGACCGAATGATCTACTACTACTCGGAAGGCATGGCGGCGCCGATGGGTAACTTCCAAAACTACCGCCGCATTCCGCGCGCTGTAAAAGTAGTAGATCGCAGCCTGCGTGAAGAATCGCTGGGTGTTTATTCGACCACCGCGCGACTTCCGAAAGAAGGCGTGTACAACGTTTCGCTGCTGCTCGACTCGCCGCGCGTCGTTCACTGCTTCGAAGCGGTTGCTTCGTCGAATCCCGCGCTCCCGTCGGAACGCAAAACCGCGCTGTCGATCGAATACTTAAACAAGGACGCGTCATTCACTGCCGGCGACGAGGCGAAGATTCGTTTTCGATTGCTCGATAGCGAAACCAAAAAGCCGAACAGCAGTTTGCAGGACGTCGGCGTGCTGGTGTTTCTCTCGCCAGGCATGTGGCAAACGCGACAGATCGCTCGTTCACTCGGCGACGGAATGTACGAAGTGTCCGTCAACTTGCCGGAGACGGGAGTGTATCTGGTGTTCGTCGAGAGTCCGTCGAAACGAGTGCCGTATCGCCAACTGCCTTACCTGACGTTGCACGTAGCCGCGGAGGGACAGAAGCAGTCGTCCGCTAATCAGAAATGAAGATCCGTGTATTTCTTTTCATCGGCATACTGCTCACGAGCACCGCAGCCTACGCTCAACTGACGCAGAGCGAACGTCGCGGTAGACAGATCTATTTGCGTGGCGTGAGCCCATCGGGACACGAGATCACGGGACGCATCGGTGAAATCGACGTGCCCGCGAGCGCCGCAACGTGCGGCGGTTGTCACGGCATGCGCGGCGAAGGAAAAAGCGAAGGCGGCGTCACCGCTGGCGGCATAACATGGTCCAACCTGGTGAAGCCTTACGGTCACACTCACACCACCGGCCGCACGCATGGACCATTCAACGAGTCGTCGTTCATTCGAGCTGTAATCAATGGCATCGATTCGAGCTCCAACTCGTTGCTCGTCGCCATGCCGCGTTACAACCTGTCGCCCGAGGACATGGCGGACCTGATTGCGTATCTCAAACGCATCGAATCGGATCTCGATCCCGGCCTGACCGACAGCAGCGTGTCGATCGGGTTAGTCGTGCCGTCTCAAGGCGCGTTGGCCGACGTCGGCGCGGCGATGAAAGACGTCTTCAATGCTTACTTCGACAACGTGAACAGCAACGGCGGCATTTTTAGCCGCAAGATCGAAATGCGAACCGCGGACGCGGGCACAGGAGGCGCCGCAACCGCAACATCCGCTGAGGACTTCATTCGCAAAGAGCAGATATTCGCGTTTGTCGGCGGCTTGAGTGCGGGCGCCGACGCGCAACTCGCTGCGTTCGCACGCAAAGAAGAGATCCCGTTCGTTGGTCCTTCGACGCTGCTGCCGCACACGGAAAATCCCGCTAATCGATATCTCTTCTACTTGCTTCCCGGTGTGTCAGAACAAGCAGTGTCGCTCGTGAACTTTGCGGCCGCGAAACCTGAGTTGCGAAAGACGCGTGCTGCTGTTGTTTACGGCGGCGACAACGGTCTTGCCGCTGCAGCCGCGACCGCAGCAGAACAGCAAATAAAAACCATCGGCTGGACGGCCGACGCGAAGCAAAGCTACGCATCCGCCGTCTTCGACGCGCGACGCATCGTTAACGATCTGAAAAGCAAAGGCGCGGACGTCGTTTTCTTTTTTGGCGGGGGCAAGGAACAGGCGGCGTTGTTGAGCGAAGCCGCGGCAGCAGAGTGGACCCCGAGTTTTTTCTTCCTCGGAGTCATGTCAGGCAAGGAACTCCCGCCCGAGTCGATCGCTTCTTTCAAAGACAAGATCTTCGTCGCATTCCCAACCGTTCCGGCAGACATCAGCAGCGGGGGAATGGCGGAGTTTCGCGCGCTGCATGAGAAGTACAAGTTTGCGCCTCGCCACACCGCCGCACAGCTTTCGGCGTTTGCGGCGGCAAAGGTTTTCGTCGAAGCACTCACGCGAGCCGGAAGAGACCTCACGCGCGAGAAGCTCGTCACGACGCTCGAAAGTCTCTACGACTACGAAACCGGCACGACTCCGCGCATAACGTTTGGTCCAAACCGTCGCGTCGGCGCCGCGGGCGCGCACGTCGTTTCAATTGAAGTTGCAGAAAAGGAATTCGCCACCGCGAGTGGCTGGATCAAGGCTTATTAATCAGGGAGACTCACATGAACAAGCTCATCTTTTTGTTTTTATTATTCGTGGTACCAACAACTGCTCTCGCACAAGACTGTGGCTGCGAAGACAAGCCGCTGCCCGAGGTTCTCGCGATCGTGAACGGCGTGAAGATCACCGCGAAAGATTTTGATGCCGATACTAACTCCCGCATTGATGCACTGAAAAGCCAGGTGATTGAAGCGCGCAAACTCGAGCTCAACTTGCAAATCAACAGTATGTTGCTCGAAGCAGAAGCGAAGAAACGCGGCGTGACTACGACGAAGATCCTGGAAGAGGAAGTCGTTGCAAAAACTCAGCAACCTACCGACGCCGACGCTCGCAAGTTTTTCAACGAACAATATCCGCAAGCCACAGACAAGTCACCGCAATTCGAACAGGTGAAAGAACGCATCATGGCCCACCTGTTGTCGCAACGAAGACAGGAGATTGCGAAACAGTTTGCCGACCGCCTGCGCAGCGCTGCTGAGGTGAAGGTTCTTATCGACACTCCAACGCCTGCGGCGACGCCGGCCGATCGCGCGCGGCTCTTTGCGGTTGTGAACAGCAGGAAGATCACGTCCGCAGAAATCGAAGACAGTTTGCAACCGCTGATTTTCAATACGCAGGAACAGATGTACGAACTACGCCGGCGCGATCTGAGTCGCAAGATCAACGACGTGCTGCTCGCGCAGGAGGCGCAGAAGCGGAAAGTTACAACGCGGGCGTTGCTCGACGCCGAGGTGACTACGAAAGCTCCTGCTATTACCGAAGCGCAGGCGCAGAAGTTTTACGACGATAACAAAGCGAAGATGAACGGTGGCGCTTTCGCGGACGTGAAGCAGCAGATCGTTTGGCATCTGCAAAGTGTCGAAATGAATAAGCTGCGACAATCGCTTGCCGCGACGTTGCACAAGACGGCCGCCGTCGAGGATTTTCTCATTCCGCCGCCGCGCAAACCGGAAGCCCGCAACCGGCCGGCACCAAACACCAAATAAACAAGCGCTCAGAGCTCCATCCTGGCGTGTCGCGGTACCACAACGTACCGAAATAGGGCAATTTTGCGGGCAAAATGCCCGTTACCTCCACATTCGACACGTTTTCTTAACATTTTCGCATGTTTAAAGGGTTTTGTTCTTTGGTATATTGCGTGCCCCCGACACACTTTTTGCTCCCCGAAGGGTGCGTGGATTGCCCCGACTCCTCTGTCACGTAACCGACTGGATGTAGCCGAAGGGATACTACACCCACAAAATCCTGGAGTATCTATGAAACGTTTTCCTTACCCGGCATTATGGAGCATTTTTGCCTCACTTTTCCTGTTCTCCCTATTCGTGTTTGAAATCAGAAGTCGCGCTGCAGCGCCGACCGAAGTGGTGACCTTCCAGCAAACCACCTCCGGAAGAAAAGTCTCAGACGACCTCCTCAAGAAGGTTGCCGAAGGAAAAGGCGCCGAGTTTGTTCGCGTCGTTATTCAACCAGCCAATCAAGCGGAACTCGCGATCGACTCCGCAATCGAAACCACCGGCGCGAGTGACGTCCGCAAGTTGAAGAATTTCAAAGTTCGCATTGCGACGTTGCCGGTGAATGCCGCCGTCGCACTGGCCTCGCGATCGGACGTGGCTTACGTTTCGCTGAACCGCGCGGTGCAGCCGCTCGGACACGTCACACGCACAACCGGAACCGATCAAATCCGCAGCAACAACGGCGGAGGCAACTACAACAACATGTCGCTCGACGGATCCGGCGTCGGCATCGCGATAATCGACTCCGGCATCGACCCCGATCACCATTCGCTCCTGAATTCATCAAACGATGTGCGTATCGTTTACAGCGAAGACTTCACTAACGAAGGTCGCACTGACGATCCGTACGGACACGGAACTCACGTTGCCTCGCTCGCCGCCGGCAACGGGCGCATCTCAAACGGCCAGTACCTCGGCATCGCACCGAACGCAAACCTGATCAACCTGCGCGTTTTGGACTCACAGGGCGTCGGCACAACCGGATACGTGCTGCGCGCGCTCGATTGGGTCGCCACAAACAAAGCTACTTACAACATCCGCGTTGTGAACATGAGTATCGGTATGCCGGCTATCGATTCGTATCGCAACGATCCGATCTGTCGAGCGGTGCGGCGTCTCGTCGACTCCGGCGTGGTGGTGTTTGCGGCAGCCGGAAACAACGGCAAAGACGAAGACGGAAACAAGATCTACGGCCGCGTCCACTCGCCGGGTATCGAACAATCCGCGATCACTGTCGGAGCTTCAAATACGTTCGGAACGGATCGGCGCGACGACGATGCAGTCACGTCGTACAGCTCTCGCGGTCCAACGCGAAGCTTCACGACCGACGAAGACGGCAACAAACATTTCGACAATCTCATCAAGCCTGACCTCGTCGCGCCCGGCAACAAACTGATCGATGCCGAGTCAGACAACAATTACCTGGTTACGAACAACCCTTCCTTGGACGCAGGCGTCAGCGGCTCTGAGAACCGGAAGATGATGTATCTCAGTGGGAGCTCGATGGCGACGCCAGTCGCCGCCGGAGCAGCGGCGTTGATGCTTCAGGCAAATCCGCACCTGACGCCGAGTCTCGTAAAGGCGTTGATGATGTACTCCGCACAACCTCTCGCGGGGTTCAACATGCTCGAACAGGGCGCGGGACAACTGAACGTTGCCGGCGCAGTGGAGTTGGCGCGATTAGTGAGAACGGATCTCAGTTCCACGACGAGCGTTGGATCGCCTCTGCTCACGGGTGCGCCTCCTGCGCCGCAGACGACGATCGCGAGTCAGACGTTTACGTGGTCGTGTGGCGTCATTCTCAATCACACGTACGTTACAGGTTCAGTCTTGATCACTCAGTATCAGCTCGTCTATGCTCCGGGAAATCTACTCAGCAGCGGCGTGGTCACGGGTGAGGGCACGTTGGTGCTCGATCCATTCTATTTCGCGAACGGTGTAGTTACAGGCGAGTATATTCTTACAAGCAACGGTGTAGTAACCGGCGAGGGCGCAGCCTTTCTTGCCGTGAATCTGCTTTTTCAGAATCTCTTGCCGGACGGAGTAGTCACCGGAGAGGGTGGTATTATCAGCGGTGATGGCGTTGTCACGGGGGAGGGTGTTGTCACAGGCGAGATTGTGGACACTGCGCAATCAGCAATGCTTAGCGGCGACAGCGGTTCATCCATGTCAGTAGTGTCAGACAGTGGGACTGACTACCAGGACTATTAAACTGATCCACCAGCGTTAGGCCGATTACACAGATCCGAGGATCTGTGTGATCGGTATCATCTGCGATTGCGAGACAAAACAATGAGTGCGGCAGAAGTAGATGTGAATCGGCCTCACTTTGGCCAAATCTATATGTGGTCGCTCGTGACTGTCGGAGCAGCGATCGCGCTTGTTTCAATCTTTTACTTACCGTTCGCTAAGCTCGATACTCGTTTCATCTTCCTCTGTTTGATGGTGATTGCGAGCTCGGTCATCGCCATCCGAATTCCACGAGTCAGCGGCCGCATTACAGTTGCGGACACATTTATTTTCCTGGGCATGCTTATGTATGGCGGAGCGGCGGCGATTCTACTTTCCGCGTTGGAAGGTTGCGCCGTAACGCTGATGTTCAGCAAAAAGCTTCGAATTTTCCTCATAAACTCCGCGATCCTCGCCACCAGCACGTTTTTTACGTCGACAGTTTTGAACCTCCTCTTTGGTCCACCGGCAGATCTTATTTCTGAGGGCTTCTCAGCTAAGTTCTTTTACGCCATCTACGTAATGGCGTTCGCGCAATACATTGCCAACACCGTCCTCATTTCGATCGAGAAGGCCGGCAAGATCAAAGAGTCCATCTGGAATACGTGGCGCACCTATTATCTTTGGACTTCAATTACCTATTTCGCCGGCGCATCCGCGGCGGGGCTGATTGCCATCGTGATCGGGCGCTACGGGTTCTACGCCGTTATCGCCACGGCGCCGATCATCCTCATCATCGTCTTCACTTATCAAACGTATCTCAAGAACATCGAAGCGTCGGTGGCCCAAACCGAAGCCGCACGACTGCACGTCGAAGAACTTTCACGTTACATCGGCGAGTTGCAGCGGTCGGAGGAAGCACGCGGGCAGTTACTCGTGCGTGCCGAGCGTGCGCGCGCGGAAGCGGAGGCGGCAAATCGAATCAAAGACGAGTTTCTTGCGACGCTGTCACACGAACTGCGAACGCCGCTCACGTCGCTGCTCGGATGGTCCAGCGTCCTTCGTGAAGCAAAGCGCGACGAGAAGGTGTTGAGCCAGGGACTCGACGCGATCGATCGCAACGCGCGCGTGCAGGCGCAGCTCATCGACGATCTACTCGACGTCTCGCGCATCGTGTCAGGGAAGTTGAATCTGGACGTACGTCCGTTGGACATCTCCTCCGTGACTCGTGCGGCGATCAACGTCGTGCGTCCGGCTGCCGATGCGAAGAACATCACGCTGGACTACTTCGCCGAACCGGGTTTAGGCGCGATCTCGGCGGACTCAGCGCGATTGCAGCAGATCGTTTGGAACCTGTTGTCGAACGCGGTGAAGTTCACTCCGCAGGGAGGGAAGATCACGATCCGCATCCAGCAGGAGAAATCGCACGCGAAGGTGACGGTGCAGGACACGGGACAGGGAATCGAGGCGGAGTTTCTGCCGCGCGTCTTCGATCGATTTCGTCAGGCCGACAGTTCGACGACGCGAAGCTTCGGCGGGCTGGGACTGGGACTCGCGATCGTGCGTCATCTCGTAGAACTTCACGGCGGCACTGTTTCCGCCGAAAGCGAAGGTATCGGCAAAGGCGCAACATTTACCGCGACATTTCCGCTGTTAAAGGATCGCGCGGAGCCGGTTTCGCCTGGCGCGGAATTGAGTTGCACGGAAGTTCGATCGCTCGATGGACTGCGAGTGTTGCTCGTCGACGACGAACCCGAAGCACGCGAGATCATCAGCACTGTCATCGGCCGCACCGGCGCGGAAGTGAGAACGTGCATCTCCGCGAGCGACGCGTTGATGAAGATGGCTGAGTGGCGACCCGATGTGATCCTGAGCGACATCGCGATGCCGGAAGAAGACGGCTACAGCTTCATCGGCAAAGTCAGATCGCTGCCGCGTGAGAAAGGCGGCGAAACGCCGGCGGCAGCGTTGAGTGCTTACGCGCGCGATGAAGATCGAAGACAGGCGTTGGCGGCGGGTTACCAGATGCACATCGCGAAACCGATCGGCGCCAGTCAACTCGTCACGATGGTGGCTAAACTCGCCGGCCGCGAGAGCTGATGCACGCACGTTGGCTAAAGCGGCGCAAAATTCTGTAAAGTAAGCGGCCATGAAGAAGGCTCCGGTAGGTATCGGTATCATCGGGACCGGGTTTGCACGGACCACTCAGATCCCAGGGTTTCGCGATTGCATGGGCGCGAAGGTGGTTGCGATCGCGAGTCGAAATCGCGAACGCGCCAACGCAGTCGCTAACGAATTCGGCATCGAACACGTCGCGCACGATTGGCAGGAATTAGTTGCCCGCAACGACGTAGACCTCGTCAGTATCGTCACTCCTCCTTCAACACACATGGAGATCACGCTCGCGGCGCTCGAACAGCGCAAGGCAGTGCTGTGTGAGAAGCCGATGGCGTTGAACGCGGAACAGTCGGCGCGCATGGTGGAGAAGGCGAATGCCGCGGGCGTGCTCGCGTTGATCGATCACGAGCTGCGTTTTTTGAACAGTCGTCGCACGATGCGCGGCATGTTGCAGACAGGCGCGATCGGCATGGTGCGTCATTGCAACTACGTGTTTCGTTCGGATTATCGCGCGCTTGCGGATCGAGCGTGGGACTGGTGGTCTGACGAAAAGATGGGCGGCGGCACGCTCGGCGCGATCGGATCGCACGTGATCGACTCGTTTCGCTGGATGCTCGACACGGAGATCAGCAAAACGCTCGGCATGCTGTCGACGCACATCAAGCATCGCAACGACAAGTCGAGCGGCGAACCACGCGCGGTCACCACTGACGACGAAGCAAAGCTGCTGTTCCAGTTCGCGGATGGGCAACTGACGCAAGGCGCAACCGGATCGGCGTCTCTTTCCGTTGTCGAGTCGGGTAAGTACGAGAATCGTCTCGAGATCTACGGGACGAAGGGCGCGTTGATGGTTGAAGAAACCGGGGAACTGTGGCGCTCGCCGACGGGATCGGGTGTGTGGCGTCCGGTGCAGGTCGATCAGGACCACATGGCCCAGGGTATGCGCGAGAGCAGTTGGTCGCGTGGGTTCACTGCGTTTGCCGTGGCGATTTGCGATGCGTTGCGCGGTGGGCGGAAGACTGTGAAAGATGCCGCGACGTTTGAAGATGGGCATCGCGTGCAAATCGTCCTCGATGCGATTCGCGCGTCGAACGATAGTGGCTGCTGGATAACGGTTGGTTAGTTCTTTGTGCTTTGTTCTTTGTACTTCGATTTGGTTTCGCTGACCTCATTAGATGGTGAACACGAAAAACAAAGCACAAAGTACAAAGTTCAAAGTACAAAGTTCACGCGTACGCGTCGGCGTCGACACAGGCGGCACATTTACCGATTTCGTTTTCGTTAAAGACGGTAAGGTCCAGCTTTTCAAAGTTCCCTCCACACCTGAAGATCCTTCACTCGCAATCAAACAAGGACTGGCGCGGATTGGCGTTTTAGTTGATGTCGTGCACGGCACGACTGTCGGCACGAATGCGTTGCTGCAACGGCGCGGCGCGCGCGCGGCGCTGATCACGACGCGTGGTTTTGAAGACGTATTGGCGATCGGACGCCAGGCACGACCTGAGCTTTACAACCTCAACGCTGTGAAACCGCCGCCGCTTGTTGATGACGAACTGCGGTTTGGTGTTGGCGAGCGTGTTGTCGCGTCGGGCGAGGTGCTGGAACCGCTCGATGCGGGCGAGCTGCCGGGGCTGGTTGAAAGATTGAAGCAGGCGGAAGTTGAATCGGTTGCGATCTCGCTGCTGTTTTCGTTTCTGCATCCGCAGCATGAGGAGCGGATCGCGGAGTCGCTTGCATCGCTGGGTGTGCCGTTGTCGATCTCGAGTCGAATACTTCCTGAGTATCGCGAGTATGAACGGACGTCGACGGTTGTGATCAATGCGTATTTGCAGCCGTTGATGGGGCGTTATTTGAAGCGGCTGAAAGCTGAGAGTCCGAACCTGCGGGTGATGCAGTCGTCGGGCGGGAGTATTTCGGCGGAGGTGGCGGCGGAGGAGCCGGTGCGGACGATACTTTCGGGTCCGTCAGGAGGGGTTGTCGGCGCGTTGCGGGCCGCGCGAGCAGCGGGGATAAAAAACGTAATCACGTTCGACATGGGCGGCACGTCGACGGATGTTGCGTTGTGCGACAGCGGCGCGATACGCACGACGAATGAAGCGGTCGTTGCGGGACTGCCGGTCGCGGTTTCGGTGATGGACATTCATACCGTTGGGGCGGGTGGTGGATCGATTGCGCGTGTCGATGAAGGTGGGTCGCTGCGTGTTGGGCCTGAGTCGGCGGGCGCGGATCCTGGACCAGCGTGTTATGGACGTTCGATGTTGCCGACGGTGACGGATGCGCACGTTGTGCTGGGCCATTTCGGTGGCGGCGGGTTGTTGGGTGGCGAGTTCAAGTTGGATGAAGAACGTGCGCGCGCCGCGTTGGGTCAGTTGGCTCAGGATTTGAGTCGAGTTACGGGAAAACGAGTAAGTGTGATTGCGGCGGCGGAAGGAGTTGTGTCGGTCGCAAACACGAACATGGAACGCGCGCTGCGGCATATTTCGGTCGAGCGTGGACACGATCCGCGACAGTTTGCGTTGCTGCCGTTTGGCGGTGCGGGTGGATTGCATGCGGTGGAGCTTGCACGCGCGTTGCGCATTCCAACGGTCATACTGCCGACAGCGCCGGGAGCATTGTCTGCCGTAGGGGTGTTGGTTGCGGACGTGGTGAAGGACCAGAGCCGCACGGTGATGTTTGGTTACAACTCGAAAGACTTGACGATGTTGCCGAAGGTGTTTCGCGAGATGGAACGCGATGCGGCCGCAGTGTTGCGGCGTGAAGGCTTCGTCACGACGAGACAACGTCACGAGCGGGCGCTGGCGATGCGGTATCGCGGTCAATCATTCGAACTGCTGATCACTAAGACCGACGGAAATATCGCTGGCGCTTTTCATCGCGCGCATCGCGAGCGTTATGGCTATGCACAGGAGCAAAGCGAGATCGAGATCGTCAGCGCGCGATTGCGATCGATCGGTCTCGTCGAAAAACTGTCGATGCGAAAGATCTCGACGACAAAAGGCGCCGCTAAGCCACACGACACGGCGATCGCTTACCTCGACGGCCGCAAAACGACCGTTGGCGTTTACCAACGCGACGCGCTTCGTGGCGGAGTCAAACTACGCACGCCGTGCATTGTGACTGAATACTCCGCGACAACACTGATCCCCGCGGATGCAAAAGCGCACGTGGACCAGTTTGGCAACATTTTGATCGACTTATGAAAACCAGGTTCGATCCTACGACGCTGGAAATCTACCGCGCGCTGTTCACGTCGGTCGCGGAAGAGATGGGCATCGCGCTGCGACGCACAGCGTTCTCACCAAACATCAAGGAGCGCCGTGATTACTCGTGTGCCGTGTTCGACGCGAAAGGACGCGTCATCGCGCAGGGCGATCACATGCCGGTCCACCTCGGATCGATGCCGATGGCCGTCGCTGCGGCGCTCAACGAAATCGAATTCGCGCCGGGTGACGTCGTTGCCGTGAACGATCCGTTCGCTGGCGGCACGCACTTGCCCGACGTGACGTTGTAAGCGGAGTCTTCGTCCATCAGACGCGGGGACGGGGTGACGCGGGGACGCGGGGAAGGGGTGACGGACGGAGTACGGGAGACGCGGAGAGGCGAGGTTGCGGTGACGCGGAGAGGAGAAAACTTCTCCGTTTCACGGCGTCCCCGCGTCCCCGCGTCCCCGCGTCCCCGTCCGCTCCCCCCCTCCCCCCGTCTGCTTTTCTACGTCGCGAACCGCGCGCATCACGCAGACATCGGCGGCGCGACGCCGGGATCGATGGGACTCGCAACCGACATCTACGGCGAGGGAATTCGCATCCCGCCTATTCGTCTCGTCCGCAACGGCACGCTCGATCGCGACACGATGCGCCTGCTGCTCGCGAACGTTCGCGGCAACGTCGAACGTCGCGGCGATTTCGACGCGCAGATCGGGTCGTTGAAGACCGGCGCGACGCGGTTGCTGGAGATCGTCGAGCGACGCGGCGAGCGTGAGGCGACTGAGTACGCCGCGCAGTTGATCGACTACTCGGCGCGACTGATGCGACACACGATCGCGTCCATTCCCGACGGCGTTTACGAAGCGGAAGACGCGCTTGACGACGACGGCATCGAGGATCGTCCTGTAAGAATTGCCGTGCGTGTCACAGTCCGCGGCGAGCGGGCGACGGTCGATTTCAGCGGCAGCGCGCCGCAGGTCGTCGGTGCGATCAATGCTGTCGAGGCGATCACGGTTTCCGCGGTGTCGTACGTGTTTCGTTGTTTGGTTGGCGGTGAAATCCCGGCGAGCGCGGGTTTGATGCAGCCGATAGAAGTGATTGCGCCGCCGGGAACAGTCGTCAATGCGAATCCGCCCGCATCAGTCGCCGGCGGAAACGTCGAAACTTCGCAGCGGATCGTCGACGCGTTGTTCCGAGCGTTGTCACAAGCGTTACCGGATCGCATTCCCGCCGCAAGCCAGGGAACGATGAACAACCTCACGATTGGCGGCATCGACACGCGCGGGGAGCAAAAGGAGTTCTCGTACTACGAAACTGTCGCAGGCGGAATGGGCGCGCGACCGTCGCTCGACGGAATGAGCGGCGTACACACGCACATGACGAACAGTTTGAATACGCCGGCCGAAGCGCTCGAGTATGCGTATCCGTTGCGCGTGCGGGAGTATCGATTGCGTCGCGGATCAGGTGGTGAAGGGAAACAACGCGGCGGCGACGGCGTGGTACGCGAGATCGAAACGATCGTGCCCGCACGCATGTCGTTGCTGGCCGATCGTCGCAAGCGTGGGCCGTATGGTCTGTACGGCGGATCTGACGGCGAGCCCGGACTCAACCGCATCAACGCAGAATCGATCGCAGCGAAAGGCTCACACGAATTGAAAGCCGGCGATCGGATTCGAATCGAAACTCCCGGCGGCGGTGGCTGGGGTGAAACTAAGTCGTGAGCCGTCGATAAATTCCCGGCATTCTTTCCGGTAACGACAGCACATCGTCAATGATCGTGTAACCAATCTCGCCGTAGAGATCGCGCAACTCCGCTTCCGACTCACGATCGATCGTTATGCAAAACGGCGTAATGCCTTCCGCCTTCGCCTGTCGCAACGCCTCGCGCGTGTCTTCACGCGCATAACGCGCATCGCCGTAATCGTGATCGTACGGCCGCCCGTCTGACAGCACGATCAACAAACGCGTTCGCGCATCCTGTTTCGCGAGCCGGGCTGTAGCGTGACGGATCGCGGCGCCGAGACGCGTGTTGTTCTGATAGTTGATGCCACCGATTCGCCGCTTCACTTCATCGTTGTACTTCTCGTCGAAATCCTTCACGACGTAAAACTTCACATTCCGCCGTCCCTCAGACGTAAATCCGTTGATCGAGTAAACATCGCCGACGGCCTCCAGCGCCTCGCTCATCAAAACGAGACCTTCCTTCTCGATCTCGATGATGCGCCTGCCGGGTCGCGTGTACGGCTGCAACGGATGCCGCCCGATCGTGCGCGCCGTCGACGACGATTGGTCCAACAAAAACGACACCGCCACATCGCGCCGTCGCCGCAAACGTTTCGTGTAGATCCGTTCCGACTGCTGTCCATCGGCACGACGATCGATCACGTAGTCGATCACGGCATTCAGATCGAATTCTTCACCATCGACTTCATTCGCCACGCGCGTCAGGTTCTCCGGCTTCATCAGTTGAAACTGATGCCGGATCGACGAGATGACGCCCTTGTGCCGTTCGCGTGTGTCGTCGACAAACGCGCGGTCGCCTTGCTTCACGCGCTTCTCGATCACGCGACACCAGCCGAGACGATGATCCGTGAGCTCGCGGTCCCACTCGTCGTAGTTGTAAGCGACCTCACCTTCGGCAAGCACTTGCTCCGGCGATCTCTGATTCCGACCATGCTTCGGCGCCCGCGAGTTCGTCCGGCTCGCCTTCCGGCGACGGATCGTTCCACGCATTGAACAGTTCGCGCGCATCGCGACGCTGCGGCATCGACTGCGCCCGCTGTTGCTTCATTCGCTCGGTCGACGCCGACTCGTCGTCCTTCTCGGTTTGCTCCTCGGGTACCTCGACCTGCTGTATCGAATCGTCCGCCGGCACGACAGATTGAAACAGCGTGTAAACGCGGCTGGTCGCCATCAGCGTGTCGGCAACCGTAGCGTTCGCATTTCCGAGATATTCGCTGACGATCGTTTCCAGCTCCGAAACGATCTGCGCGTAGTACTGGCGCGCATCGTCGCGCGCGCCGCCAAGCAACGTGACTTGAAACAACAACTCGAACGGGACGAGCAGCGCGGGCAGTTCGAGGATCTTTGGCCGTCGCGTGCTGAGATGATCGCGAATCAGATCGAGGTCGCGACGAAGACCGCGATACGAGTGGCGCAAGCGTCGATCGATCCGTCCGTTTTCGAGCGTGCCGAAAATGCGTCGCGCGAGTTGTGCCAACGGAAACAGCTTCAGAACGTCACGATAATTCGCATCATCCGTGTACGACTGTTTCCGTTCCTGCTCCAGTAACATCTCGTCAGGAACCGCAAATGCATCACGCACATCTACGTCGTACGTCTCACGGATTGCCGCATGCGCTGCGGCAACAACACCGCCGTGTTGATAAGTCCCAAACTCAATTTGCCCCGCCGCATGCGCTGCCAAAACTTTGTACAACCTGAAATCCAGCTCGTCGTCGCCAAACTCATTCACTATCGACGGCAAATGGATCGTCCGCCCGTCGCCGATGCGTGCTTCATCGGGAACCGCAGCCAGCGGTACAACGTCGACCTCCCGTCCCGTCAATGCCTCAACGTATAACCGCAACAGATGCTGAATCGAATCGAGCGACAAACCCGCGCCGCCACTGTGCAACGCTTCATAACTCCCACGCGTCTCGAGCGAGAAATAACTCCGCCGCGCACGGGCATCTGATCGCCCCGACGACAAACCGCGCCGCGCCCACGCTTCAAACTGTTCGATCGAAACACTCCTCAACGCCCGTGAACTGGATCGAAAACACGCCAGCGCCGCCTCACCATCAACCGCGGCGATCTCTTTCGTAAGCGCGAGCACACGACGCGACAACTCAACTGCCTCGCCTCGCGACGTGCTTTCAGTCAACAGCCGCATAAACCGCGGACTGCTACGCACGAATGCGACGAGACTCGCATTTCCATGTGCGGCAACGACCCACAACAGATCGATCCACTCCTCGAAGATCTCCGGCGCGCGGCGCAAGATCTCGCCACCGGAAAGCAGCACCTGAAGCGACGCGCCTCCTCCGCGTTCGAGAAAATCGCCGGTGCGCGTCATCAGCCGCGTCGCATCCGTCGCAGACAATTCGTTCAAAGCCGCCGGAATCGACGACCACGCATCGGCAGCGATCCCACCTGCTCGCGCCGCAAACGCACCCGCGAGGGCCAGCGCAGCATCCGTTACCGCGGCGTCGCCAAAACCACGCAACACACGCGACACCTCGACCGAATTATTGATGAACTCAGTACTGTGCTTCGCCGAACGACGCGCGATCTCGGTCGCGATGTCGAGTATCACCTGCGACGTCTTCGACGTCGTCGATCTCGCTAATCATCGACGGCAGCGACTGAAGACTCTCTCTCGCTGTGTAAGTCGAAAGCGCCATTTGACGGGTACACAACGCAAAGATCGCCGGCAGCAGCTCCTCCGGCACATCTCGAAGCGGTTCGACACCGGCGGCGAAAAACGAAGCCGCCGATTCGTAATCGCTCATCGCCAGGCGACGGCCCATCTCGCCCCACGAGCGCAGCTCCGCCGGTTCCAGCACCTGCACCGCCGCAGGCGCGGCGCGCAGGAATTCGAGAGCGGCTCGAAGCGAGATGCTTGCGATCGCGGTGCTGGTCTCGATGATCTGTGTGCGGTAAGTCTCCACCAGATTAAATGACGGTGGTGATGATCTCCTGAATGCTGCGTTGCAGCTCGAGATCGTCGGTTATCGGCGAGGACATTGCTACTGTCGCGGCGTCGACGGGCGGAATGCCGAGCGCGATCAGTTGAGCAGCGTAAATCAGGAGCCGAGTAGAAACGCCTTCTTCCAAACCGTGGCCGCGAAGATTTCGCACCTTCTGTCCGATCAGAACCAGATCGCGTGCAGTGCCTTCGTCAACGCCGCCTTCGCGCGCGACGATCTCCGTCTCGATTTCCGGCGTCGGATAGTTAAACTCGATCGCCACGAACCGTTGCCGCGTCGACTGCTTCAGGTCCTTCAGAATCGACTGATAACCCGGGTTGTAGGAGACGACGAGCATGAAGTCTGCCGGCGCTTCGAGGATCGTGCCGCGCTTTTCGATCGGCAGGCGGCGGCGGTGGTCAGTCAACGGGTGAATAATCACGACCGTGTCTTTGCGCGCCTCGACCACTTCGTCGAGATAACAGATCGCGCCGTTGCGGACGGCGGACGTCAGTGGTCCGTCGTGCCAGATCGTCTCTTCGCCTTCGAGCAGAAAACGTCCGACGAGGTCCGTCGACGACAGGTCTTCGTGGCAAGCGACGGTGATCAGCGGGCGTTCGAGTCGCCACGCCATGTGTTCCACGAAACGCGTTTTTCCGCAGCCGGTCGGGCCTTTCAGAATCACGGGCAACCGCGCGGAATGGGCTGCTTCAAAGAGTTCTATTTCGCGGCCGACGGGTAGGTAAAAAGGCTCCGTGGCGACTCGGTAGTCCTGGATTGCGCTTTCAGCCATTTGTTTGGCATCTTAACACTAAGAAAGCTCACTGCGTGAGACCAGTGAGAACAGGGATTTAATGAAGATAGCAGTAGCAATGAGTGGCGGCGTGGATTCATCAGCCGCCGCGGCGATTTTAAAAGAGCAGGGACACGAGCTGGTCGGTTTTACGATGCAGTTGTGGGACCAGCGGCGCGGTATCAACGTCGACGAGAACGGCGATCCGCTGCCGTCGCGTTGCTGTTCGCTGGACGACGTGTACGACGCGCGTCGAGTGGCGGAAGAGCTTGGTTTTCCGTTTTACGTCTTGAACCTGGAGCGTGATTTCGAACGCGACATCGTCGCGCCGTTCGTGACGAGCTACCTCAGCGGCGAGACGCCGATTCCGTGCGTCGGGTGTAACAGCCGTTTGAAGTTTGCGTCGCTGGATCGACTGGCGGCGAGTTTGGGATGCGAGAAAGTCGCGACCGGACATTATGCGCGGGTCGAGTTTGACTCAGCCACAAATCGCCATCGGCTGCTGCGTGGGCGGCACCTCGAAAAAGACCAGTCGTACTTTCTTTGGGAATTGACGCAGGCGCAGTTGTCGCGCGCGATGTTTCCGTTGGGTGAGATGTCGAAACCAGAGGCGCGCGACGCGGCTCGCCAGCATCATCTGATCGGCGTGGCGGAGAAGAAGGAGTCGCAGGAGATCTGCTTCGTGCCTGACGGAGATTACGCCGGTTTCATCGATCGTTATCTCGAAGCGGAGAACGCGAGCGATCGTCTGCCGGGCGAAGGCGAGATTGTCGACGGCAAAGGCCGTGTTATTGGACGTCATGAAGGGATTCATCGCTACACGATCGGGCAGCGTCGCGGCATCGGCATCGCCGACGAGCGTCCGTTATATGTCATTTCCATCAACGCCAACGAAAACCGGGTAACGGTCGGGTCGTCGGAAGAACTGTTGAGCAGCGAATTTACGGCTGCCGGAGTCAACTGGATCGCGTACGATGACAGCCAGGAACCGGTGCACGCGGAAGTTCGCGTTCGTTACCGGCACACCGCGGCGCCGGCTACGATCACATCGCTTTCGAACAACCGCGCCCGCGTCCGTTTTCGACGAACCGCAACGCGCGATCACGCCGGGTCAAGCGACTGTCTTTTACCGCGGCGACGAAGTGGTTGGCGGTGGCTGGATTGTGAAGAATTAGACCGTAATCAAAACCTTTTCTGCTGTTCTCGCGTACTCACAATTGACCGGAAACCCCCTTAATCTGAGGACTTACAACCATGGCAATGTCAGGAACACGTAAAGCAATTTTGATTATCAGCGGCATTTTTGCTGCGGTGATCTTCGTGGTAATCATCGGCGCACTTGCGATTTGGATGGCGTTTCGCAAAAGCGAGCCACCCATTCGCGACAACAGCGTACTGATGCTGCGCGTTTCCGGATCATTGCCAGACTACAGTCCCGACGATCCGTTCAAGAAGTATTTCGGCGGGCCCGATCAATCCCTCACCGGACTCGTGATGCAATTCAAAAAAGCGAAGGTCGACAAGCGAATCAAAGTGGTCCTGCTCGACATCAACATGTCAGGCGTGGGTTGGGGGAAGGCTGAAGAAATTCGCGACGCGATCACCGACTTCCGGTCGTCCGGAAAACAGGTTTACGCCTACATCGAGTTTGGTTTGAACAAGGAGTATTACATCGCGACCGCGGCGGACAAGATCATCGTGCCGCCGCCCGGTGAGTTGTTCATCACCGGCCTCGCCGCCGACGTCATGTTCTTCCGCGGTTCCCTCGACAAGCTCGGCATCTATCCCGACATCTACCAGATCGGAAAGTACAAAAGCGCGGGCGACATGTTCACGCAGAAGGAGATGACTGAAGCTCATCGACAATACGTCAACGAGCTGCTTGACGATCTGTTCGGACGTTACGTCAACACGATCGCCCAGGCGCGTCGCAAGTCGCCGGAGGAGGTGCGCGCGTTGATCGATAACGCTCCGTACAACGCGCAACAGGCAAAGGACGCGGGACTGGTCGACGAAACGATGTACCGCGATCAGGTTGAGACGATGCTCAAGAAGCAGTTGGGGCAGAAAGAGTCGGAGCCGTTGGTGGCGGTGCGGTCATACGATTATCGCGAAGTGTCGCCGGAGTCGCTTGGTCTGAACAAAGGCGAACGCATTGCGGTGATCTATGCGAGCGGTGAGATTGGTTCGGGCAGTTCGCAAAACAGTCCGTCGGGAGATCAATCGATCGGGTCTGACACGTTGGCGAAGGCGTTGAACGATGCGGCGGCAGACAAGACGATCAAAGCGATCGTGCTCCGCGTCGATAGTCCCGGCGGTTCCGGACTTGCTTCGGACATCATCTGGCGCGCCGTGGAACAGGCGAACCAGAAGAAGCCGGTGGTAGTTTCGATGAGCGACGTCGCGGCCTCGGGCGGTTATTACATCTCGGCGAGTGCGAGCAAGATCATCGCGCAGCCGTCGACGATTACGGGTTCGATTGGCGTCGTCGCAGGTAAGCCGGTGATGCGCGGGTTCTACGACTGGCTCGGCGTTTCGAACGAGTACGTGTTGCGCGGCAAGACGGCGGGGATGTTTCGCGAGACGGAGAAGTTTTCCGACGAAGAGCGCGTGAAGTTTGAAGAGTGGATCAAGAATACGTACTACAACGATTTCGTGCCGAAGGTCGCGAAAGGACGCGGCAAGGACGCGCAGTATGTCGACTCAGTTGGACAGGGGCGCGTTTGGACTGGCGGACAGGCGAAGGACAAGGGCCTCGTCGACGATTTTGGCGGACTCGATCGCGCAATCGAGGTTGCGAAACAGCTCGCGAACATTCCGGCGGACAAGGGAGTCCAACGCGTCATCCTGCCGCAACCGACGACGTTCCTGGAGCAACTGCTGTACGGCGGCGGTGGTGAGAATTCGAACACGGAGCTCGAACAGCAGCGCGCCGTGCTCGCGGCGATGCCGGAAGACGCTCGCCGCGCATTTCGTTACATGCAGTTGATGGATCGAATGAAGAACGGCGAGTCGATGTTGCTGATGCCGTTCGATTGCGTAGTAGATCCGCCAGAGGTCCGACCGGTGCACAGGTCAGTAATTCTTTCGAGGCCGCGCATGTACGGTCTGAGGACTTCGGGAATCAAGACGGATCCGTCTTCCTGCTGGTAGTTCTCGACGATCGCCACCCACGTTCGTCCAACAGCGAGGCCTGAACCGTTCAGCGTGTGAACAAACTCGGGCTTCGCGCCACCCGCGCGCCGGAAACGAATCTGCGCTCGCCGCGCCTGAAACGCCTCGTAATTCGAACAGGAAGAGATCTCGCGAAAAGCATTCTGCGACGGCAGCCACACCTCAAGATCGTAAGTCTTCGAAGAACCGAATCCGATGTCGGCAGTTGAAAGCGTGACGACGCGATAGTGAAGCCCAAGCTTTTGCAGAATCGTTTCGGCGTTTCGCGTCAGCGATTCGAGCTCGTCATAAGAGTTTTCCGGCAACGTGTATTTAACCAGTTCGACTTTCTCAAACTGGTGCAGCCTGATCAGCCCGCGCGTATCCCGTCCGTAGCTGCCGGCTTCGGAACGAAAGCACGGCGTGTAAGCCGCCCACTTCATCGGCAGTTGTGAAGCGTCGAGAATCTCTTCGCGGTGATAGTTCGTCACCGGCACTTCCGCCGTCGGAATCAAATACAACTCGCGATCGTCGCGGAGCTTGAACAGGTCTGCTTCGAACTTTGGAAGTTGCGCGGTGCCGAACAGGGCGTTGTTATTGACGATGAACGGCGGCAATGTTTCCGTGTAACCGTGTTCGCGTGTATGAACGTCGAGCATGAAATCGATCAACGCGCGTTCGAGACGCGCACCGGCGCCGTTCAAAATCGCGAAACGCGCGGACGCGAGCCTCGTCGCTCGTTCGAGATCGAGAATGCCAAGCGACAGACCTAAATCGACGTGGTCCTTTGGTTCGAAGTTAAACTGCGGCGCTGTTCCCCAACGACGGACCTCCGTATTGTCAGCTTCGCTTTCGCCTACGGGGACGCTTTCGTGAGGAATGTTCGGCAGCGTCGACAGCAGCTCGTGCATGCGGGTTTCAGTTTGCGAACGCAGTTGGTCCAACTCGGCGATGCGATCTTTCAGACCCCCGACTTCCGCGCGCCGCGCTTCGGCTTCGTCTTTCTTGCCTTCCTTCATCAACTGGCCGATCTCGCGACTCGAGGCGTTGCGCTGTGCGTTAAGTTGATCCGATTCGGCGATCACGCGTCGCCGTTCTTCGTCGGCGCGCGCGAAGTCGTCGAGCGCTGTGGTGTCGCCGCGACGCGCCTGCAACGCGTTGCGAACCTGGTCGATGTTTTCCCTGACGTAATTGAGATCGAGCATTTGGTTCAGTCCGCTGAGTTGTGTTAAAGAAAAGGCCACGCTAGCCGACACCGAATCTACTGTCAAGAAAGGGGTAGCTGTTTGTCTGATCAAAAACCATTTGCCGGACGTGCTGCGATTGTTACCGGAGGCACGCGCGGTATCGGGCGGGCAATCGCGGTTGAACTGGCCCAACGGGGCGCGGATGTGGCGTTCAATTATGCGAAGAGCGCGCAGGCTGCCGACACGTTGAAAGCCGAACTCGAGGCGCTGGGGGTGCGCGCGTTGTCGGTCCAGTGCGACGTTGCGAACACGGAAGCGGCGGCCGAGATGGTGAAGCAGGTGAAAGACGCGTTTGGCCGGATCGATTTCCTAGTCAACAACGCCGGGATCACGCGAGACAACCTGATCCTCCGCATGAAAGAAGAAGACTGGGATGAGGTGATGGACACGAACCTCAAGGGCGCGTGGAACTTTGCGAAAGCCGCGCTGCGGACGATGCTGCGACAGGAGACGGGTGGATCGATTCTAAATATCTCGTCGATTAGCGGTGAGGTCGGAATGCCGGGACAGTCGAACTATTCGGCGTCGAAAGCGGGAATGGTGGGATTGACGAAGGCGTTGGCGAAGGAAGTTGCGAGTCGTAAGGTCACAGTCAATGCGCTCGCACTCGGCATGGTCGCGACCGACATGGCCGGAAAGTTAGACGAAGCGTACCAGGCGAAGATCATCGAGCAGATCCCGTTGGGCCGATTTGCCGAACCGAACGAAGTCGCACGCATCGCGGCGTTTCTGCTTTCCGATGATGCGAGATATATAACGGGACAGGTTATTCAGGTAGATGGTGGGTTAGCTATTTGATTTTCTTAACATCCGCGGGTTTCGCGAAGAGGGCGTCGTCGACGGGTAGGTTGTATTTGATGTCTTCGTAATTGATGCGCGTGACCTGTTTGCCGTTGATGTAATGATCGATCACCCACGGCGCCGTGACGCCCTGGACGGTGATGAACTTCAGTAACTGATCCTCTTCACTCGTCTCAACCTCATCACCCGAATCCGGATCTTTGCGCATGCGCTTGTACAGGATCTTCGCCGGCATTCCATCCCGCGCGCCAAACTCATACTCGATCCAAACCCCGTTCGGATACGTCAACCGGATGGTTTCATTACGTTTCGCAAGCCCCGCTTCGCGACGGCCGACATAAACGATCTTCCCGCCTTCCTTCTGCCACCACCCGCGCAGCACATTCTCCAAACTCGTCCGCATGACGCGTTTGAACTCTTCAACCTGCGCCGGCGACTGATCGCTGAGCTTCTTCACCTCACCGTCAAACATCCACCCGGTCTCGCCTGTGTTCGTCTGAATCGACTTCACACCCAGCGCAGTGAACTCAGTGCGCTCGCGATCGGGATAGACGATGTAATCGAGGAAGCGTTGCGGCAGTTGCGAAGCGCCATCGTGAAAGGCAGTGAAGAATCCCTTGCTGACGGCACTCTTAACGTTCAAATAGTTCGCGCCACCGAGCACTTCGATGGCGCGATCGATAATCGCTTTAGATTTTTCGTCTACGGAGGAGGCAGGCGTGATCTGGGCTTGCGAGATGCCCAGAAACGCCAACAAAACTAGAGGGAGGATTACAAGTCTCGTTTTCAATTGAATTCTGGCTTCGGCCCGCCGTCAGGCGTCACCGCGACCTCACCGTTTTCAACGTCCACGCGGAACCGCGACGAAGTCTTCCACATGCCGGTGATTGGCAGTTTAACTTTCTCGTCGATGTGCCGTTTCAGGAAGCGGGCACCGTAAGCTGTGTTGAAACCGCTTTCCGTCAACTGGTTGACGGCCGCTTCGGTCACTTCAACCTGCTTGCCTTGCCGTTCCATCTGCCGGCGCAGTTTCTCGAGATACAACTTCGCGATCTGGCGCACTTCGTCCATCGTCAACGGCGAGAAGACGACGATCTCGTCGATGCGATTACGAAACTCCGGCGAGAACCGTTGCTCCGCGGCCTTCATCACTTCGTTCTTGACGGCGCGGAAGTCTGAAGCGGTCTTCGTGCCGAATCCGAGCGGCTTCTCGAACCGTTTGAAACTCTCCGAACCCAGGTTCGAAGTCATGATGATGATCGCGTCCGACAGGTAGACCTTCTTGCCGCGTCCGTCGGTCAGCCAGCCTTCGTCGAATGCCTGCAGGAACAGGTTCATCAGGTAAGGCGAAGCTTTTTCGACTTCGTCCAGCAGCAACACCGTGTACGGGTTCTCACGCAGTTGTTCGGTAAGAATGCCACCGCGCTCCGAACCGACGATGCCGCGCGGCATGCCGATCAGTTTCTCGATGCTGACGGTCCCATCGCTGTACTCCGACATGTCGATACGGACCATCTTCTCTTCGTCGCCAAACATGAACTCGGCAACAGCCTTTGCCAACTCAGTCTTGCCGACGCCCGTTGGACCAAGGAACAACAGCACGCCGTCAGGTTTGTAGTGCGACTCCTTAAGCGGACCTTTGTTCAAGCGCAACCGTTGCGCGACTGCATTGATGGCCGCTTTCTGACCAATCACGCGCCGGCCCAGCATTGCTTCCGTCATCGCGAAGCGATCCGTCGTATCGCGGAAGATCATGTCGCGCGGAATGCGTGACTCCTGCGAAATGACTTCTATGATGTGTTCCGGCTGCACGACCATCTTTTGCGGTTCGTTGATCTCGACTTTCACCGCGGCGGTGTCGAGCCAGCCGATCGCCTTGTCAGGCAAATGGAGATTGCGGATGTACTTCGGCGCCATCTCGAGTGCCGTGTTGATGGCGGCGTCCGAGATTTTGACGGAGTAGTTCTTTTCGAGTCGTGGACGAAGACCGAGCAGAATCTCTCTGGTCTCGGTGATCGACGGCTCGACGACTTTCACCATGCGGAAACGTCGCGCCAGCGCTTCGTCTTCGGCGATGTACTCTTTGTATTCAGAAAGAGTTGTCGCACCGATGATGCGCATCTCGCCGCGAGCGAGTGCCGACTTAAACATGTTCGCCGCGTCGGAAGAAGTTCCGAGGGCAGCGCCCGCGCCGATGATCGTGTGCGCTTCGTCGATGAACAGGATCAGGTTATCGCGTTCTTTAACTTCGTCGATGATGCCCTTGATTCGTTCTTCGAACATGCCGCGCAGCATGGTGCCGGCAACGATGCCGCCCATCTGCAACTGCACGATATGCGAACCGCGCAACCGCGCCGGGACCTTCTCCGGTTCCAATTCGATCAGGCGTGCGAGACCTTCGATGACGGCAGTTTTGCCGACACCTGGCTCACCGACGAGCATCGGCGAATTCGCGCGCTCGCGGTGACACAAGATCTCGATGATCTGTTGTATCTCTTTTTCCCGGCCGATGGTGGGCGGGATCTTGTCGGCCCGCGCCAGCCGGTTGAGTGAAACACCGAAGTGTTTCAGATAAGGCGGAAGTTCAAACTTCTTCCGATTGAGTTCTTCTTCCTGTTCGCGTTTTTGAACCTGTGCCCGCACGTTTTCGAGGACCGCATCGGGGCTAGCGCCCATGGTCCTCAGTACGTCTACGAACAGACTGTCCTGATTACTCAGGGCTTCAAAGATGTCTGTCGCTTCGATTGTTTTCCGGCCCTGCTGCCGGGCACGTTCCATCGCGCGCTTGAACAGGTCAGTAGTGTCTGGGCCAATGCGAAAGCCTTTTCCGACATGTTGTTGCCGGCTACTGCTGAGACGCTTCTCAATGGCCATCTTGACCACGACCGGATCGAGCGAAAGCTCGCGCATCGCGGAGTTGAACATATCAGGCTCTTCGACCGTCAGGGCCTCCAAGATATGTTCGACTGAGACAAAGTTCTGGTCGCGTCGCCGTGACTCGTTCAGCGCGTGTTCTAAAATGCGCTGACCGCTGTCGCCAAATTTATCCTTGTATGATCCTAAGTCAACCATAATTCATTCGACCGTGGCCTACGATCAGAATCTCGTATGCTACGGTAACTACTCGACTTTCAAACAGCGGCTGCAACGTCCAACCGCGAACAGTTGGATGTCGTCAGGATAGACGCCGTTGCGTTTCAATGCAATAACTATTACCGGCGCGACGGTTCCTGCAATTCGCTTGCCGGACTGTACGATATCAATGTGAATACTGTTGCGACGTATAGTCGCTAAACAACTCGTTTAGATGTTTGTTGGCCCCCCTCTTGCTATCTCTCATTTTAGTAGTCGTAGTCGTCGCCTCCGGGACTCGGCGGCGTAGCCTTTTTCGGTTCAGGCATTTCCGTAATGGCGGCGTCGGTGGTCAACAGCAATCCCGCAATTGACGCTGCATTCTGTAATGCCGTACGGACCACTTTCGTTGGATCGATAATTCCCGCCGCCGCGAGATCTTCAAACTCGCGTGTAACAGCGTTGTAGCCTTTATTTCCTTTCAGTCGTTCGAGTTCGCCAATGACGACAGCGCCATCCACGCCCGCGTTTTGCGCGATACGGCGAATTGGTTCCTGCAACGCGCGGCGTACGATGTTCACACCCGTGCGCACGTCCGGATCATTGCTGTCGTGATTGTCGAGAACTCTTCCCGCTCGCAACAGCGCAACGCCGCCGCCAACCACGATGCCTTCCTGCGCCGCAGCTTTGGTCGCGTTGAGAGCGTCTTCGACACGCATCTTGACCTCTTTCATTGCGGTCTCAGTCGGCGCGCCAACTTTCACTACAGCCACGCCGCCGGCAAGTTTCGCCAATCGCTCTTCGAGTTTCTCGCGATCGTAGTCAGACGTCGTTTCTTCGATCTGCTTGCGAATCGTCCCGACCCGACCGGCGATCGCTTTCGGATCACCGCTTCCTTCAACAATAGTGGTGTTTTCCTTATCGACGATCACGCGTTTCGCCGTGCCGAGATCAGCGACTGTCACGTTCTCCAGTTTGATACCGAGATCCTCAGTGATCAACCTGCCGCTGGTCAGCGTCGCGAGATCTTCGAGAATCGCTTTGCGGCGATCTCCAAACGCAGGCGCTTTCACGGCGCAGACTTTGATCGTGCCGCGCAATCTATTCACAACCAGCGTCGCCAGCGCGTCGCCTTCGACGTCTTCGGCGATGATCAGCAATGCTCGCCCCTGGCCCGCAGTCTGTTCGAGCAGCGGAAGCAGATCGCGCATCGCTGAGATCTTCTTGTCGTAGAGCAGAATGTACGGCTCGTCGAGAATCGCTTCCATGCGATCGGGGTTCGTTACGAAGTACGGCGAGAGGTAACCGCGATCGAATTGCATTCCCTCGACGATCTCGAGCTCGGTATGTACTGTTTTTGATTCCTCGACAGTGACGACGCCGTCTTTACCGACGCGGTCCAGCGCTTCGGAGATGAGCCGGCCGATCTCGCGATCGTTGTTGGCGGAAACGGTCGCCACGTTCTCCAACTCTTCCTTGCTCTTCACCTTCTTCGACATCCGTTCCAGCTCGGCAACGACCTGGTCGGTCGCGAACTGAATTCCGCGCTGCAATGACATCGGATTCGCGCCGGCGGTTACGTTCTTCACGCCCTCGCGAAAGATCGCCTGCGCGAGAACCGTCGCCGTCGTCGTGCCGTCGCCTGCCTTGTCGTTTGTCTTGACGGCAACTTCGCGCACCATCTGCGCGCCCATGTTTTTGTACTTGTCTCGAAGTTCAATCTCTTTCGCGACCGTGACGCCGTCTTTCGTGATCACGGGCGAACCAAACTTTTTCCCGAGCACCACGTTGCGTCCTCTTGGTCCAAGCGTCACGCGCACCGCATTCGCGAGCACATCAACGCCCTCAAGCATCGCCTTGCGAGCTTCCTCTCTGAACTTCAACTCTTTAGCCGGCACTCTGTTTTCTCCTTAACGTTATTGTTGGGGCGCTTTTCTCGCCTGTTCACTGGCGCGCCCGACTCTCACACGCGCCGGACGGAGCAATCTGTCACCCATCCGGAAGCCGCGACTATATTCACTAATTACTTTTCCGTCCATCTCGGTATCTGCGTCGGCAGTGTCAACCGCTTCGTGCAATTCCGGATCGAACGTTTCTCCAAGAGCATCGATCGGTTCGACACCCGCGTTTGTCAGCGCGTTTTGAACGTTGTTCGCGATGCTGCGAAGTCCTTCAAGGACTGTTTCGCGCGGCGCGTTGTCGGAAACGGCGTCGATTGCGCGTTGCAGATTGTCGAGAACGGGCAGGAAATCGGCGATGAACCTCGCCTTGTCGTTCGCCGCACGTTCGTCGGCAGAACGATTCAAACGCAGACGTGTCTCGCCAGTTTCGCGTTGCAACTGTTGCCGCAACTGTTCGAAGCGCGACTGCACGTCCTGCACTTGTCGTTCAGCAGCTTGTGTCCGCGCTTCGAGCTCTTCAACGTACTTCGGTTTGAGGCTCGGAGTCTCAACTTCCTCGTTTGCACGTTCTGCGTCTTCCGGATCGAGATGGATCCGCCGTTTGTCAGTTACCCTCACCTCGTTTTGCCCTTCTTCACCCATCATGAACCAATCCCCACCCTGAATTAAGAAACCTTGATCGTTATCTTCTGCGCTTTCTGCTCCTGCCGCTTCGGCAAGCGGATTTGCAGCACGCCGTCTTTGTAATCGGCGCCGATGCCGCCCTGGTCCACCGATCCGGGAATGGTGAACGTTCGCATAAACTTTCCGCGCGGCCGTTCGGCGCGGTGTGTCGACGCTGCGATGTCGCGAGTCCCTTTGACGATCAACCGGTTATCGTCGACGTCGATCTCCACTCCATCACGAGCGACACCCGGCAAGTCGATCGCGATTCCGAAGCCAGATTCCGTTTCGTAAATGTCGGCCGCCGGCGTCCAGTCGGCGCGTTCAAAATCGTCTCCGCTGTCGTTCGCGCGTCTTTGTGTTGCGTCTTCAAAGAGTCTGTTCATTCGATCTTGCAGGAGTACAAGGTCCTGCAAAGGATTCCACTGTTGTGCCATCATTTCACTCTCCAAAAGTATTTGTTCACGCCGTCGCAAAGGCCTGCTCGGTCTTGAACTGCATCGTGTCGCCGTCAGCCGACAACCTGATCGTTTGCCCGGGCAGTATTTCGCCTTGCAACAGCTTCACCGCGAGCGGGTTTTGAATGTACGACTGGATCGCCCGTTTCAACGGACGCGCGCCGTAACTCGGATCGTAACCTTCGCGCATCAGCAACTCTCTCGCCGACGGATCGAGCACCAGCGTCAGGTTTCGCTCGGCCAACATCGCGCGCAGCCGTTCGAGTTGCACGTCGATGATTGCGCCAATCTGCTCCCGCGAAAGCTGATGGAAGATCACGACATCGTCGACGCGGTTGAGAAACTCCGGTTTGAAGTTCAACCGCAGCTCCTGAAGCACCGCTTCACGTACCTGTTCCTCGTCGCCTTCCGCTGCCTGGATCTCGCGCGAGCCGAGGTTCGACGTCATGATCAGGACAGTGTTCTTGAAGTCGACTGTCCGGCCTTTCGAGTCGGTCAAACGGCCATCGTCGAGGATTTGCAGCAGCACGTTGAAAACGTCCGAATGCGCTTTTTCGATCTCGTCAAACAGGACGACCGAATACGGTCGACGGCGAACGGCTTCAGTTAACTGTCCGCCTTCCTCGTAGCCGACGTATCCCGGCGGCGCGCCAATCATGCGCGCGACTGCGTGCTTCTCCATGTACTCCGACATGTCGAGCCGGACCATCGCGCGTTCGTCGTCAAACAGAAACTCCGCGAGCGCGCGTGCCGTTTCCGTTTTGCCGACGCCCGTTGGACCAAGAAAGATGAACGAGCCGATCGGGCGATTCGGATCCTGCAAACCGGCGCGAGCGCGACGGACGGCATTTGCCACAGCCGTCAGCGCTTCTTCCTGACCGATCACGCGATTGCTCAAGTCGACCTTCCATCGTCACCAGCTTCTGCATCTCGCCTTCGAGCATTCGCGAAACCGGAATGCCGGTCCACTTGGCGACGACTTCCGCGACGTCCTCTTCGTCGACTTCTTCCTTCAACATCACGCCGTCCTGCTGAAACACAGCAAGCTTGTCCTGCTCGGCTCTGAGGCGCTGTTCGAGTTCCGGAATCTTGCCGTACTGAATTTCCGACGCGCGGCCGAGTTCGCCGGCGTTGCGCGCCTGATCGAGCTGCAGCTTCAGTTGCTCGAGTTCGGCTTTCGCTTTGCGCATGTGCTCGATGGCTTCTTTCTCCGATTGCCATTTCGCCTTCATGCCCGACGACGTTTCTTTAAGGTCCGCGATGCGCTGTTCGATCTCTCTCAAGTCGCGCTTTCGACTTCTCGTCTTCTTCGCGCTGAAGTGCCTGCCGCTCGATCTCGAGCTGAATGATTTCGCGCTCCAACTGATCGATCTCCTGCGGCAGTGAATCGATCTCGATGCGCAGACGCGATGCAGCTTCGTCGATCAGGTCGATTGCCTTGTCAGGCAGAAAACGATCCGTGATGTAACGATTCGAAAGAGTTGCGGCCGCGACGATGGCGGAGTCTTTGATCCGCACGCCGTGATGAACTTCGTAACGTTCTTTCAATCCGCGCAGGATCGCGATCGTGTCTTCGACTGTCGGCTCGCCGACGTAGACCTGTTGGAAACGACGTTCGAGCGCCGCGTCTTTTTCGATGTGTTTCTTGTATTCGTTGAGTGTCGTCGCGCCGACGCAGCGAAGTTCGCCACGCGCCAGTGCGGGCTTCAACATGTTCGACGCGTCGATCGCGCCTTCGGCAGCGCCTGCGCCGACGAGTGTGTGAAGCTCGTCGATGAACAGAATGATCTGCCCCTGCGCGTTTTCGATCTCTTTCAAAACTGCCTTGAGACGATCTTCAAACTCGCCGCGATACTTCGCGCCGGCGAGCATCGATCCGAGATCGAGTCCGACGAGACGCTTGTTGCGCAGTGTTTCCGGAACGTCGCCGGAAACGATCCGCTGCGCCAGTCCTTCGACGATCGCAGTCTTACCAACGCCCGGTTCGCCAATCAACACCGGATTGTTCTTGGTCCGCCGCGAGAGCACCTGAATGGTGCGGCGAATCTCGTCGTCGCGGCCGATGACCGGATCGAGTTTTCCTTTGCGCGCCGCTTCGGTCAGATCGCGCGCATATTTCGAAAGCGCCTGGTAGTTCTGTTCCGCGTTCTGATCGGTGATGCGCGAACCGCCGCGCATCTGTTCGATCACTTTCAGCAGGTCGTCTTTGTTGACGCCGTGCTGCCGCAGGATCTTTCCCGCGTCGCCGTCTTTCTCTTCGACGATCGCCAGCAAGAGTTGCTCGGTCGAAATAAACTCGTCCTGCATCTTGTCCGCTTGCTTTTGCGACTGCGGTAAAGATCTGGCGTCGTTCGCGGACTGAAATACTGCTGCCCGCCCTGCACGCGCGGAAAACGCGCGACGGCCGCCTGCGTGTCGTTGAGAATGACCGCGACGTTCGCGCCGAGCTTGCCGAGCAACGGTCGCACGATGCCTTCCGGTTGCTCGAGCATCGCGATCGAGCAGATGCTCGGGCTCGACCTGCTGGTGCTGATTTCTTTCCGCCAGTTCGATCGCCGACTGAATCGCTTCCTGTCGCTCTTAGTGTGAATTTGTCTAAACGCATTATTTAAAAACCTGGCTTAAAGAATCGAACGGGCTCGATTGCATCCCAAACTGCGACGAGCCCGCTCACGATTGTCCGCACCGTCAAAGTTTAGCGCCCGCCAGACGCTTCTTTCGCTTTGCCGGTTTCGGCGGTTGTCTCGATCGTTTTCTGCGAAGTGCCGCTGCCGGTACTACCCTGACCTCGATGCGACGGGCTTTGGTCTCCTCGCGCTTCGGCAACGTCACGCGCAGCACGCCATTGTGTATTCGGCAGTCGCGCCTTCTGCGGAGACGGTCTGGGGCAGAGTGAAAGACCGGGTGAACGAACCATAGGAGCGCTCGACTCGATGGTAGTTGTCAGTTTCTTCTGTCTTCTCAAACTTGCGCTCGCCACGCAGAGTGATGACGTTGTTTTCGATCGACAGGTCGAAGTCTTCCTGTTTCATGCCCGGCAGTTCGGCTTCGAGGACGATCTGGTCCTTGTTCTCATAGATATCGACGCTGGGGGCCCAGGCGCCGCGGCCGATGCCCTCATCGCCAAAAGAGCGGGTCAGATTGGTGGAGAACAGTCGATTCACTTCCTCCTGCAACGTTCGCAGGTCACGGAACGGGTCGTATCGAACGATACTCATAGCGATTTTCTCCTCCTACTTAATATTCCTTGTTCAGTCTGGCTCGGTAGCTGAGCGTGGCGGCATAATAAAGGTTGAGTGTGAAACTGTCAAGTATGAGAAAGAGGGTAAGACGTTTATGTAGAGATTTGCGCCAGGTGATTCTTGGAGTGATTTAGAGGCCGAAGAAGCGCTTGATAGCGGAGAGGATGCCGGCTGATTCGTGTCAGCCGTCGTCGTCGATGGATCGGCTTGGGAGGCCAGGCCCTGCCGGCGTTCGGCCATGATGAAGCTCAGCGATTCGACCAGATCCGGGTTGGTGTCGAAGACCCGTTTCATCGCCGCATGACCGATTTCCAGGACCTCAGTCTCTTCGAGGGCGACGACGTTTGCGGTCCGGGGCTCGCCTGTGAATAGGGCCATCTCGCCGAAAAAGTCGCCTTCGTTGAGAGTCGCGACAGTCCGCGGGCGGCCGTTGTCGTTGACCTGGACCTGACTCGGCCGTTGTGGACCACAAACATTGACGAGCCGGGATCGCCGGCGCGGATCACCATTTCGCCCGGCGCGAACACGTGCCGGACCGCAGCCTGCGCCAGCATTCCCGTCTCTTCGACAGACAGCGGCGCGAAGATATCGACGGCCGCAAGTCGCTCGACGATTGCGCCACCGTCCCGTCGCGCTGGCGGCAGTGCTGTGCCGTTCGACGAACAGCGTGCGGGTCGGATAAGCGAAATTCAACCCGGCGCGGCGGAACGCATACCAGATTCGTTGGCGCACGAGCGCGTCGGTGTCGTTGTACTTGGCGTAGTCATCGAGCCAGTACTTCACTTCGTAATCGACGCCGTTATCGCCGAGATTTCTGATGCGCACGATCGGCGTGACCTTCGTCGAAACGTTTCAGCCTCTCGCACAGCTTCGCGCACGACGTGAATCGTCTTCGCGGGCGAGTCGGTGTAAAGCGTGTTGAAGAAGACCAGACGCGCGTTGAGATTATCGCGCGGGCAGACCTCGATCGGCTCCTGCGCGGCGTTGCTGTTGGCGATCAAAACCACGTGATTCGTGAAAGTGCGGATCTTTATCGCGCGCCAACTGATCTCCTCGACCACGCCGGTATGTCGTTGTGCGCCGACCGTTATCACGTCTCCGACCTGAAACGGCCGATCCGCCTGCAAGCGAAATGCCGGAGAAGAAGTTTCCCAGTGTGTCCTGGAGCGCGAGACCAAGAATCACGCCGAAGATTGCCGAAGTAGTGAACAGCGCGCCGAGATTGACGTCCGGGAACAGAACGTAAAAGGATCAGAAGAAGAGGATCGTGAAGGCGACAATCGTGAAGATGTTGCGGATAAGCGTTGGCGCGTCGAATCGTTTGAGTCGAAACGCGAGACGCGAAAGAAAAGAAAGTTAAGAGCGCGGACGAAGAGGTAAGCCGAGGATTCCGATCAGGATCAGCTTGACGGTGCTGATGATCGTGTCGGCGGAGGCGACGGATTCGCGCCCATGCGATGTTCCGAGCAGGGCTTTGACGTCAGCTTCGAACGACCAGAAAAGATAAGATCGCGAGCAGGACGGCGGCAGTAGCGGCGAGGAAGATGAATCGAGCCTTACTTATGTGAATACGCGGGCCGAGACACCGGCGCTGTACTTTTATCACAGACACGGAAGCGAGTTATATCTTTAAACGTATGAGGCCGGGAAAATAGTCATCAGATATAAAGAGCAGCGACAGGACTGTGACGATGATTGCGGTCAGCCAGGCAGCGACATTGTATAGATCGGTCCATTGACGTGAGTGCCCATCAATTCGCGATTGTTCACCAGTCTCAACACTGCAAATAGAACAACCGGCAGCAGCAAGCCATTGATTACCTGCGTCACGAGCAGTACGCGAATCAACGGCAGATTTGGAATGACCGCGATCGCCGCGCCGACCGCGACGAGAAAAGTGAACATCCCAAGAAAAATCGGCGCTTCTCGAAAACTCCGCGAGACGCCTTTTTCAAAACCCGAGCGCCTCGCTGATCGAGTAAGCAGTCGCCAGCGGCAACACGCCGGCGGCCAGCATTGAAGCGCCGAAGAGCCCGAGACCAAAAAGTGTTTGCGCATATCGTCCGGCCAGTGGGCGCAGCGCGTGCGCGGCATCTGCGGCAGTGTTGATTTGAATGCCGGCCTTGTGAAGGGTCGCGGCCGTTGAGACGACGATGAAGAAGACGATCAGGATCGCGAAGATCGTTCCGACCCAAACGTCCGTCTTTGTCTTCTGTAGTTTTCGGGCGTCACGCCTTTTTCGACGACGGACGACTGCACATACACCTGCATGTAAGGCGAGATCGTCGTACCGATGACGGCGACGAAGCGTGAAGAGAAACGCGTGTTCCAGCCTGAACGTTGGCTTGACGAGCCCGACTGCAACTGCGCCCCAGTCAGGTTTCGACAGAAACGCTGAAACGATGTAACCGAGAAACACGAGCGACATCAGCAGAAACGCTCTCTCGACTTTCTTGTACGAACCCTTTACCACCAGCCACCAAATCGCGATCGCCGCCAGCGGCACGGAGATGAAACGCGAAACGTCCGAAGAGCTCGGTAGCGGCGGCGATGCCGACAAACTCCGAAACCGTTACGCCGGCGTTGGCGATCAGCAACGCCAGCATCACCAGCGCGGTCCAACGCACGCCGAAACGTTCGCGAATCAGATCTGCAAGTCCTTTGCCGGTGACCGCGCCCATGCGCGCGCACATTTCCTGGACGATGCCGAGACTGATTGTGATGGGAATCAGGATCCAGAGGAGGGAGTAACCAAACTCGGCGCCGACCGAAGCGAACGTTGCGATGCCACCGGCATCATTGCCGGCGTTGGCGGTGATCATTCCGGGACCGAGAATCGCGATGTAACCAGAGCAGCCGTCTGCGGCGCGCCACGGTGCGTCGCACACCGTGACGCCCTCGCTCGCATCAAGCGACGCCCTGCAGCTCGAACTGCTGCTCGTGGTTCTGCCACTTGGAGGTTCTCCGTCCTTCATGCTTCAATCTAGGTGCTTGCTAACCGAATAATCTCGGTAATCGTTGTCGCCAGTCCTTCGGCAACAGGATCTCCATTGCATCGTCTACGGTGATGATGCCGAGTATATCTCCTGACTCATCCATAACGGGAAGCGCCAGCAAATTGTATTCAGCGATTCGCTGCGCGACTTCTCGCGCCGGCTCGTTCGGATCGGCTTGTTGAAACTCGGTGCGCATCACCTCTTCGAGCGGCATCGACGGATCGGCCAGTATCAAATTGCGCAACGCTATCACGCCGCAACAGTTTCCATGAGTCTTCTGCCTCGACGACGTAGAGGTAGTAGATCATGTTTGGCGTTTCCGCCATCTCGCGCAGTCGCGCGAGCGCTTCGCCGACAGTGAGCTGCGCGTGGCAGCGTGACAAACTCCGTCGTCATTAACCCGCCGGCTGTGTCGTCTTCGTAAGGAAGCAACTCGGCGACGTCGGCCTGCTCCTCGTCTTCCATCAAGCCGAGCAGCTCTTCCGCTTTTTCTTCGGGAAGATCGCCGAGCACGTCGGCCGCTTCGTCCGGCGACATCCATTCGAGAATGTCGGCGGCGCGTTCCTGGTCCATGTCGCCGAGGATTCTGGCCTGGTCGTTCCGCGGGCATCTCTTCGAGTGTTTCGGCAGCGGTTTCGTCGTCGAGTGATTCGACAACTTCGGAGCCGTGATGATACGAAAGCGCTTCGGCGAGTCGCGCGATCTCGACCGGATGCAGTCGCGCGAGTTTGTCGCTTGAAGATTTCAACTGCACTGTAGCTGCGTCAGTGGCGAGATATCCGACGTCGGCCCAATCGAGCACTTCGACCGGTGTCTGCGTGTGCCGGCAAATCCCGCGGGCGCGAGTCGTCGCCAAAGTCCCTGAAGACTCACGTCAGCGCCGGTCACTCGCCAATCGCCCGCGGCTTCGATGATCTGCACGTCGTTAACTCGCACCACTCGTTTGCCGTCAACGTCGATCAGTTGTTTGTCGAGCACGTCGCGCGCGAGCAGCACTTCACTTTCGCGGCGCACGAACGGTCGCAGGTCGAGGATGTCGGAATTGAGACGCACGCCATGTTGATTCAGTTCGGTGATGCGCCAGCGCGAGAGAAAGAAATCGCGGCGGCGATAACGCGCGACGAGCCCCGTCACCGGCGGATGATCGCCATCGCCGAGACGAACGATCACGTCCTTCACGGTAGCCACACGCTCACCTTCCAGATCGCGTATCGGGCGACCTAATACTTGCGACAGATAGAGCATTGCAACTTACCTAAGGGGTTCGAGCGCTGCCGTTGCAAAGGTTCTATGGCTTCGCGGACGTTCGAGCTGCGGGGTCGCGGCGGGAGTAGATGATCGTGGCGCGTGGAGGGTGATTGTTTCGTCGGGTGTGATGCCGCGGCCCTCGAGGCGAACACCGTTCGGCGGTGCGATAGTCAAACTCGCTGACGTCGAGCAATGCCGCCGTCCGGCAAGCGCGTGTCTGTTTCTGATCGCGAGCACACAGCCGCACGTGCCGGCGCCGATCACGCGAGCGCGTCCTTTGCTTTGTAACAGCGGCGACCATGATCTCCGCCGCGCTCGACGTGCTTTCGCTGGTGAGGACGACGAGCGGAAGCTTGATTCGCGACAGCTGCGGCACGCGCCAGAGTCGCTTCGAGTAAGTCTGCAGTTCAAACGAAGCGCCAGAACGATCGGCAAACCGTCCGAGTTTGATTCCGTCGTCGAGAAATAGCGAAGCGACGTCAGCCATCGCTTCGGCGTCGCCGCCACCGTTGCATCGCAGATCGAGCACGACTCCTCTCCGCGTCTTTAAGCACGTCAGGCAACGCTTTCGAGAACTCCAGCGCGACGACTCTGTGTAAACGCATCGAGTCTCAGGATCGCGACTTTCCCTTTGCGTTGAGTGCTGAAACCCGAATTGCCGCTGACGTCCAATAACGCGGCAGCACTGCCGACTTCGACTTTTCCGTCGCGCGTGGTCCAGTCGACCTTCACCGACGTTCCCGCTTGTCCATCAAATAGCGTGGCGATGCTTCGATAACGTGCCGCGGCGTCTGTCGTGTGACGAACGTTTCGAGTCGATTGGAGATGAATTGCGCACCGGCGACATCGTCGACGCTGACGATCGCGTCGCCCGGACGAATCTCCGTTCGCGCAGCTGCTGAATCTCGACTCGACCTGGACCACTACCGGCCGTTCCTTCGATCTCGCGAATCGTCAAACCCACCGTGACGTAACGCGGATTCCACCAGTCAAACTTCTCATCGGGAGAATAGACTCGCGTGTGCGCGTCCCTCAGCGACGCGATCATCTGGCGCATCAGACTTCGTAAAATTCGTAGGTGCTGTTTGCTTTTGCGGCGGCGGGGCGAAATGCATTGCGCTGCGCTTGCCAGTCGATGCCGTGATAGTTCTGGATCGTAATAGCGGGCCTGGATTGTTTCCCAAACGTCGTCGAAGACGGCGAGTCGTCCTTCAGCTGTTGCGGTGGAGACGACAGGCGGATCGTCGTACGCAGCGCGTCGAGATCTTTGCCGTGAACGCGAGTAGCGAAGAAAAAGCACAACGAGGATCAGAGCCGCAAAGCATGACTGGAGGCTTAGTTTCTTCCCATTTCTACCTCGGGGGTTTGCGAAAGTTGTAGCGCAGCAGAACGCGCATCGGGATCGCAGTGCCGTTCCGCATCGCCGGGAAGAAATGCATTTGTCCGAACGGTAGCGACGGTTGTTTCATCCAGTCCGAAACCGGCCCAACGAGCGACCTGGACTTCAGCCACTTCGCCATCGGCGCCGACGTCGACGAGCACATCGACGGTCGCCTTCAGCTTCAGCGCGCGCCGCGCTCTCGGGATACTCGGGTCGCAGCCGGCTATACGGACGCGGCAATCGGACACCTTGAGCTTCGGCTATCGTTTCGTCGTCGGGCGCTTCTTCAATCAACGGTTCGGAGTTCGCGGTGACGATCATTCGTTGGCTGTGTTCATCTTCATGCGCGCGTCGAATTGCGATCAGCGTTCGATGAATCGTCTCGACGGAAAGTTCCTTTGCCAACCGAGCTTCCGCGTCTGATGCGTTGTCGTTTTCAAAGCTCGGACGGTCCCAGAGGAGGAGTCGCCCAGTTCGGGAGCTGACCACAAAGATCGAACAGTACGATTCGTAGTAAACCGGCTTGGCGGAAGATGAACGGCGCAGTGTCTGCGCGTCGCCAAGGATGTAAAAATCTGTAGCCAGCGCGGCGCCAAGATCGCGTGCTTCGCTGACGCTGAGATTGAGTGAACCGGCGTAACCGATGCCTTTGGCGGCGGCGCGACTCAGATCCGGGTCGGCAACAAGCAACTCAACTGTTGCGCGCAGCTGCTCGCGAAGGTTCTGCGCTGTCTTTTGCGCAAACGGCGTGGCGCCAAAGTCCAGTACACTCACCGTTGAGCTCTGCTTGTCTTGTGCGTGCGCGTTGCAGACTAGCAGCGCCAAACACCCCGTTATGAAAAACAAGCGACGCATAAATCACAAACTAATCACTCGAAGCGGCAGTTTCCGTCTTCAGACCACCTCGATGATAGAGCTCATACACTTCGTTCTTTACTTCCGCCGGGAAACAAACTCGATGAAGTTCGTACGGATGCTGTAGCCCCCTCACGACGTTGCTGACTTCACTGATCTCGCGAATTCGCGGTGTGCGTATCCACTCTCAACGTAGATGTGCGTCTTCGGCTCTGCTTTTTCTGCTGTGTAGTAGTTGTAGTAAGGCACGTCGCTCGCGCGGTCTTCAATGAAGTAGTAATCCGGATCGAAACCGGCACGCCCGACAACCTCGCGCGCCTCGGCGAGAAACTCGCCCTTCTGCTCGAGTGGCATGTCGAGATCGATCGCCTTGAACAAACGTCGCGAGATGAACCGCCGGCTGAGATCGCTCAAGATCGTGATCGCTCGACTTCTGCCACTGCTTCACGTGAAAGACGAAATCGGAGTCGTCGATCTGCAAGTGCTCGGTGGTCGTCAACGCCTCACGCCGCAGAATCTTTTCGAAAGCGGTGCCGGCTGCATGCCACACGTCTTGTCCTTCATCGAACAGTTGCAATGCGCGACGAATGATCGATCGCAACACAGCTTCAGCCGAACGCAGCGTGCGATGAAAGTAGACCTGGCGAAACATGTAGTAACGCGCCTGCAAGTATTCCTCGACCGCGTACACTCCGCGCGCTTCGACGTAGATCCGATCGGCAGCTTCGTCGATCGCGAGCGCGTTGATGATCCATTCGAGATCGTAGATGCCGTACTTCGCGCCGGTCATCAGCGAATCGCGCAACAAGTAGTCCATGCGATCGACGTCGAGTTGCGATGAAACCAACTGGGCCAACGCTGCCGGCTGAAACGTCCCTTCGATGATCGACGCGACCTTCTCAGGCAGATCGGACGAATGCGATCGCAACAACTCTCCGATCTCCGATCTCTCACACCGGATCACTTGCGACGGTCCATTGTTCGTGATGAAAGTTGAGCACCTTCTCCATCACGTGCGAGAACGAACCATGGCCCACGTCGTGAAGCAACGCAGCAGCGCGCGCGGCGATTCGATCGGCGGGATCGATTGCGTATCGTTCTGCGAATCGATCGAGCACGCGAGTCATGAAGTGAAATGCGCCGAGCGAATGCGTGAAGCGAGAGTGTTCGGCGCCTTGATAGGTGTATAGACCAAGACCGAGTTGCTTGATGCGGCGTAGTCGTTGAAACTCGGACGAATCGATCAAGCGCATCATCAACTCGCCTTCGTCAGTATCAGTTTGCAGACGAATGATGTTGTGAACTGGATCGCGATAAATGCGTTCTGTCATGGCGAGTTCTTAATAACCGTAAATCAATGTGAAGGCAACACATGCGCAAACTAAAAACGGATGAAAAGGACGGGTCGAGGCCCTGTTCGGGGTCGTCCCGGACCGGTTGAGATTTCTGGATATTCCCATTTTTTTGGATTCGACCGGGGGAGGCTGTGGGGCCCGAAAGTGCCTGTAGCGCCGAATACTTGAGGAATTCGGCCCGGTTGGCATGTGGGCATGGCAATTGCCAAAACCGACCCGGACGATGCTTTTTACCACTCGTCCCGGAATTCTTTTGGTGCTGCCATATACAAAAGGGTGATAAAACACAGGAGGGGCAGCACCTTGTCTAGTTCAAGAAAGGAAAGCAAAAAATGAAGAATGTCCTTAAGTTTTTTAGCTTGTCGGCGCTTCTGATGTGCTTCGCGTTGTTTGCGGGAAGCGCCTTCGCACAGACGACGACGACAGGATCAATTGAGGGCATGGTGACCGATTCAACCGGTGCGGCGGTTCCCGGCGTTACGGTAACTGCCACTCGACAGGGTGGACGCACCGCCACCGCCACAACGAATGAGGAAGGTCTCTTCCGAATCGCGAATATTGAACCAGGAATGTACACGGTGTCGATCGAGGCCGCGAAGGGCTTTGCCAAATTCGAACAGTCTGAGGTTCAAGTGAATCTCTCCAGAACGTCTAACCTGAACGTTCAGCTTCGCCCGCAGGGCGCAGCTGAAACAGTTACCGTTACGGCCGGTTCTGGCGCAGCAATCGACGTCACCCAGAACACTACCGGAACCAACGTTTCTACCGAACAGTTCTCGAACTTCCCGACTCAGCGAACCGTGCAGTCGCTCTACACGATTGCACCGACTGTGACTCGTTCTGGTCTGCGAGACTCGTCAGGTCGCGAACGCGACCCGTCAGTTGCCGGTTCGTCTGGTCCGGAGAATAACTACATCCTCGACGGCGTCAACGTTACTGACCCGGCCTTTGGTGGCTCGGGTGCGAACCTGCCGTTCGAGTTTGTGCAGGAGATCGAAATCAAGACCGGCGCTTATGGCGCTGACATTGGTAAAGCGACCGGTGGCGTTTTCAACGTCATCACCAAGAGCGGCACCAACGAGTTCCACGGTGACGCGTTTGCCTACTTCGTAGCCAAGAGTTTTGTTCGCGAAGTTAAGTCTTCAGCGTTCCGTTCACGGGCGCCGCACCGAATGGTTACTCGGAAGTCGACGCTGGTTTTGATATTGGTGGTCCAATCGTCAAAGACAAAGCTGTGGTTCTTTGGTGCATTCAATCCCGCAGTGTCGCAAGAACTTCTTCCTGACTCAGACGTTCCTTCAGGATGTTGAAAACAAAATTACGACCCCGTTCTACGCGGGCAAGCTCACCTGGGCCATCAACCCAGTCCCACACGTTTACCTTCTCGACCTTCGGGATTCACGAAGCAGGAAGGCCACTTGTTTGGTTTCTCCGGTTTTGGCGCCAATCCCGCGAGCTTCCGTGGCGAGACGCAGACCGGCGGTTCCAACTACGCCTTCCGTCTGAACTCGACCTTCAGCCCGAACTTCATCGGTGAGTTCTCCGCCGGATTGCACTTCCAGCGCGCGAACACACTTCCCGAACTCGATGAAACGCTCGTTACCGATCGTTTCGCAGTGTTGCGCGACGGCGCGATTGTTACTCCGACTGAGACGACATGTTGTCATTGCCGGCGGCCTCCGCCTGGCATTCGTCGAAGGAACCGGTGGTACCGTGCAGCGTAACTTTGTTCGTGGCGGTTTCGGTCTGCAGTCCTTCCAGGATCGTGATCGTATTGAATTCGCGGCTCGCCTCCAGAACATCTGGCGCAGCCACACGTTCAAGTACGGTGCAGAGTGGAACGAGAACAAGTACAAGATCGACACGTTCTCGACTGGTCCGGATCTGAACTTCAACGATCCAGATCATCCGGCTGGTCCGAACCGTATCGAAAACCGATTCGCCGTCTGCGCGCGCACCTCGATCACGACAATTACGTGTCCGAGTGCTTCGCGTACCGCGAACGTCGCGCTTCTGATCGCGGGTGGCCAGGCTCCGGCTGGTGTTACCACGGCCGTTACCGGTGCCGTCTCGATCAGTCCGACCAACCCGTTCCTGCTGCTCGACGTCGTTCGTGCGCGTGACTTCAGCCTCAATACCAGAGGTGAATTCACCAGCACGAGAACCCAGAGCTTCTACTTCCAGGACGACTGGAAAGCCACTCGCAACCTCCAGATCAACATGGGATTGCGCTGGGACTTCCAGCAGGCGTACTCGCTCGGTGGAGATACCTACCTCAACCTGAACGACTTCGTCAGCAACACGCAGCCACGCCTTGGCCTAACCTGGGATTTCACGGGTGAAGGCCGCGGAAAGTTTTTTGCCAATTTCGCCCGCTATCTCGAAACGCCAATCCCGCTCGATATCAACGTGCGTGCTGGCGGCTCCGAGGTTCAGAACGACTTTAACTCCAACGTCAGCCGTCTCAACGGCGCGCCTGGTTCGACCGTTCTGGCCGCTTTCGGTAATCTCGGCGGCACGGCGACTCCGTTCGATACAGGCCTCAAGCCACAAACCGTCAACGAGTGGACCGCTGGCGTCGAGTGGGGTCCGCGATCGATGCGCGACCTTACCTTCGGTTTCCGTGGTATCTACCGTGCTCAGGACGAAGTCATTGAGGACGGTTCGTTTGACGACGGTGAGCATTACTTCTTGTTCAACCCGGGCCGTCGCGGCACCGGCAACTTCACCACAACCGAAGACCTGGCCTGCAAGGACCCGGCGATCGGTTGCTTTGGTCCTGCCCGCCGTTACTACCGGGCCCTCGAGTTCACCGCCAACAAGCGCTTCTCGAACAACTATCAGTTCATCGCTTCTTACGTGTACTCGAGCCTGATCGGTAACTATGAAGGTCTGTTCCGTAACGACAACGGCCAGTCTGACCCGAACATCACTTCGTTGTTCGACCTCGTCAGCTTGCTCAACGGTCTTTACGGCCGACTGCCCAACGATCGTCCGCATCAGTTCAAGTTTGATGGCAGCTATCAGTGGCCATTCAAACTGATGACCAGCGGTTCGTTCCGTGTTCAGTCTGGTGTTCCGTACAACGCATTGGTTCCGCACCCGCTCTATGGTGACAACGAAGGCTTCTGTATCCCGGGTCTCAGTTGCGTACCGCGCGGCACGGCAATCAATCCGTTCACGGGCAGCAACCGCACGCCCAATACCTGGAATCTGGATCTCGGTGCCTACTACCCGATCCCCGTTGGTGAAGGAAAACAGCTTCGTTTGCAGGTTGACTGGTTTAACGTTTTCAACAATCAGGAAGCCATCAAACAGGACGAAACGTTCCTTATCAACAGCGGTGCCCCGGGTATCGCGCCGGTTCCGAATCCGTTCTACGGCACTGGAACGATCTTCCAGTTCCCGTCGGCGCTTCGGCTGGGTGTGAAGTTCCAGTTCTAAGAACTTGAATCACTTGTGACCATGCTTTTCGAGGCGTGGCCAGTTTGAAAGGGAGGCGTAATAATTGCGCCTCCCTTCTTGTTTTGTGGTAACCTTCAAGGCGCCCAATCAACAACAAACGCTTCGAGGTTTTACTCGGCAACTGCTTGTCAATGGAGTTATCGAGATGGCTCAGAATCCACTAAATCTACGCACTTACCCACTTCTTCTGACCCTTCTACTTTCATTGACTGCCGTTGCACAGGCACAGGGCGGCGGAGGCGTTGATACAACCGGCACCGGGGGCCGGCATTCAATTAACGGTCGCATCATCTTTCCTTCAGGACAGCGCGCCGATTCGCGCCTCAAGGTACGGTTGGAAAGCTCCGGCAATGGTGAGTTGATCGTGCTGGCGGACGGCAACGGAACTTTTATGTTTCGGGGACTGAGATCGGGCAGCTACACGGTTGTCGTTGAAGGCGGCGAGTTCTTCGAGACCGCAAGTGAGACGCTTTACATCGAACCAACGATAACCGACCCTCGAACAAACGTCGCTGTCGGTCCTCTTTCGAGACCTTATACCGTGCAGGTTTATTTGCAGCCGAAGCAGGAAGGTGCACAGACCAAGCCGGGCGTGCTAAACGCTGCACTCGCCAACATTCCGAAGCCCGCCCTGGATCTTTACGAAAAAGGTGTGCAGGCAGCAGTTCGTGGAGAAACCGATCAGGCGATCGACAACCTGAGGCGCGCCGTCGCGTTGTATCCGAGCTTCGGCCCGGCGCTCAATGAGCTCGGCGTTCAATATCTGAAAAAAGGTGATCTCGATAAAGCGGCTGAATCGCTGCAAAAGGTGCTTCAATTCTCGCCCGATGCAGCCGAGCCCTGCCTGAATTACGGCATCGTCCTGTTGCAGCAGAAGAAGTTTCCGGAGGCTGAAAAGCAGCTACGCGATGCGATACAGAAGAACCCGAACACGTACACTGCGCGTCTCTACTTCGGCATCACGCTCATCTACGTCAAGAACTATCCCGAGGCGGAAACACAACTGCGGAAGGCAGTCACTATTGGTGGTCCAAAAGCCGGCCAGGCGCACTACTATCTCGGCGGGTTGTACTGGCAGACCGGCAAACACCGGGCAGCCGCAGACGAACTCGAGACGTTCCTGAAGCTCGAACCCAAAGCCGCCAACGCCGACAAGCTTCGCAACACAATCAAAGAGCTGCGCAACAAGTCAGAGTAGTTGTCTTTTTAATTATGTGTGATTCGCTCAGGTGCGTTTGAGCGTGAGCAGGTGGCCGAGTTTTTCTTTCTTCGTGCGTAGATAACCGGCGGCATCTTCAGTAGCATCAACCTCGATCGAAACCCGCTCCACAATCTTCAATCCTGCCTCTTCAAGCGCACGCAGTTTCAGCGGGTTGTTTGAGATCACCTTCACCTGGCACAGACCGAGATCGAAAAGAATCTCCGCACATTGACGATAATCTCGCAAATCGACGGCTAGCCCGAGCTGCTCGTTCGCCTCGACCGTATCAGCACCCTGGTCCTGCAGCGCATAAGCCCGGATCTTGTTGACGATGCCAATACCGCGACCTTCCTGCTGCTGATAAACAATCGCGCCGCGGCCTTCCTGCTCGATCATCTGCATCGTGTGATGAAGTTGCTTACCACAGTCGCACTTGGTCGAACCGAAGACGTCGCCGGTTAGACATTGCGAATGGATCCTGACGAGCGTCGGCACGTCGCGCCGCATCTCACCTTTAAAGAGGACTACAAACTCCTCCTGGGTCGTTAGAGAGCGGTACGCGGCAATCTGAAAGTCGCCCCACTCGGTAGGCAAGTTCGCGACAGCGACCCGCTCAACGGTGCCCGTTGCGACGGAATCGCAGCACGTCCCACTTAGCGGTTTTTCTAGTTCCTGTACTTCCATTACGAGTCAGCTGGGTTAATAGGGTTTTCAATTATCCGTATTCATTCGTGGTTTCGCAACTATTCCCGACCTCGGGCGTGTAGCGGATTTGCGGTAACAGGATTTGGATTGTATCCTTCTCGACAGCCTGACCGCCCAACGATACTCGGCGAGGAAGTCCTTAGTGAATAACAGCCTCAATCTGGCATCAAAACCGTTCAGTAATCGCGTCCTTCCGTGGGCGTTGACCGCGATCGTGCTGTTCATGTCGATCGTCGGCCTCGTAATCGTGGTGCGGCTCACGACGGTCTGGAACAGACAGGCTGCCGCGATCCAGGTCGAAAACAACGCGCTCAAACAGCAGGAAAAGACGTTGATGAACGCGGCGAACGAGGTCAAACAGACGCTTTCATCTGACCAGCAGCGGGCCGTCCCGTCGGCTCACAAACTGGTCGATCGCAAAACGTTCTCCTGGTCCAGGCTGTTGGCTGACTTCGAGGCGGGCCTGCCGGCGAACGTCAGAGTTTCGCGAATCGCCGTGCGCGAGGTGGCGAAAGAAGGCGACAACACCATAGCGACACTCGATCTCGCCGTCTTTACAAAAAACCCATCGACCATCACCGAGATGATCGAGGAAATGCATCAAAAAGGAATCTTCCAACTGGTGTTGCGATCGCAGAACCTCGCAAAGGGCCGCGGCGAACAGGGAACGGAATACGAGTTTGATGTGCTTTATCGCGCACGTGGTGTGTACACGTCGGAAAGAGTTGCCGGCGTGACGCGACCGCAGGAGTCGGGCGAGGCGCAGACGCAGAGATGAAAGCAGAAGCGAAAACTAAATCCGAGTCTGCAAACGTTCGCGTGACGCAGTACAAAGCTCGCTTGGGTGGTTTTCTCGAATCCCGGCGCGGCAAGATGTTCGGCATCGCGGAGGTTGCGGCGCTCTTCGGTAGCTGTTTGATTCTCGCGCTCGTGATGTTGAGTTATCTCTATTTCGTGGTGCCGGCCCGTTTGCGCGTCGCTTCGCTGACCACCGAGAAGAAGCAAACACAAACGAACCTGGAAACGCTTCAAGGCGTCGTTAGTACCGAACAGAGCACCACGCAGAGCGTCCAGCAAATCACCACGAGCCTCGACAAGTTCGAGAAAGACTTTCTGCCGGCAGAGGATGTCGGACGGATGGAACTGTACGAAGAACTCAATCAGTTGATCATCAAGAACGGACTTCGGAATACCTCCGGTCCGACCTACACGCCGCTCGAACCCGAAGGCACAAAGACGGCCGGCGGCAAGAACATCGCCACGAGGTGGCAGAGTTTCTATCCCGGCGTCGCGGTGATGGTCACTGTCGAGGGTCAGTACGAGAACGTTCGCCGGTTCATTCGTGACGTAGAAAGAAGCCGGCAGTTCGTAGTCATCAACGAAGTCGAGTTGCAACGTGCGCGCGATGCGAATTCACCTGCGCCGGTTGAAGGCGAGGCCGCCCCGGCGGCTGAGCAAGCGGCGCCGGCAGCAGGCTCAGGAACGCGTGGCTCTCCCGTCAGCCTGCAATTGAGCATGGCCACTTACTTCCAGCGTAATACCGCGGGAACTGCTCCCGTAACTCAGGAGTAGCAGATGGCATTTGTAGATCTAACTAAGCCTGGCGAAAAGAAGAAGGTCATCTGGGCGTCCATTCTTGGTTTGGTGGCCATCATCTTCCTGTGGTGGACGTTTGTAGGCTTCGGCAGCAGCCCTTCTTCGCGCGCATCAGTCCGGCCTACGGCTACTCCGACGCCCGCGCGAGCGGGTGGACAGCCCACCGCCGGCGGTGGTAACCAACGAGCTTCGTCTGACGTCCTCGACATCAAAGATATTCGCCCGATCTCGTTCGAGCGTTCGTCGTACGACGCTCCGGAAGCACAGCGAAACATCTTTGCGTACTACGTGCCTCCGCCGAAACCAGTTGCTCCACCGAAAGTAGAATCGACACCCGAACCTTCACCTGCCGCCGCTATTGTTGGCCTCGGTTTCTCCCGCGAACGCGTACGCGCGCGCGCCGGAATTCAAACTCGACGTCTCGGGCGACAAGTTCACTCCCGCTGTCCGCATCTTTGTCGACGGCAGAGAACTGCCGACGAAGTACATCAGTCCGCAACAGCTTTCGACGACCGTGCCGGCTTCGTTTATCGCGAATCCGGGTCCGCGCGCGGTGATGGTGCGAACTCCCGACAATGCTCTTTACTCGAACGCTCTCTCTTTGAGCGTCGCCGCAGCGCCACTTCCCAACTACGTCTACATCGGCATCATCGGCAAGACGAATCGTGTCGGCGATGTGGCCATGGTTCAGGACAAGAACAACAAGAGCACTATCAATGTTCAGCGAGGCGATCTACTTAGCAACCGTTTCCGCGTGACCAGTATTTCGGAGAAAGAGCTGGTCTTGATGGATGCGAACTTGAAGATCCAACACAAGCTGACGATGAGCGAAGGCGACAAGAGTATGGGCTCTCCTTTGGCGCGTCCGACGCCGCGAGTTGACTCTGAAGATGACGAACCATAGCGGATGGTCCAACCACAATATATGCGGGTCGGCCACTGAAGCTTCAGCGCCCGCTTCACAGTCACGTCTGGCTGCTGAACGACCTTCGGAGGCGGGTTACACGCTCGTCGCGCTGCTCGCGTTGATGACCGTCCTGTCGTTGTTCGCGATGGCGATCGCGCCGAGCGCGCAGCAGCAAGCGGTTCGCGAACGAGAGAAGGAAGCGATCTTTCGCGGCGAGCAAATTGCCGATGCGATCAGAGATTACTATGTCTATCGAACCGGTATAACGCGGCAGGTCGGCGATGCTTCATTGCCAACGTCGATGGACCAACTGCTCGAAGGAATACCGGTGCCCGGCGGATCGAAGAACCGCATGGTCCTGCGCGCGTCAGCCGCGCGCGATCCGTTGACGATCGAAGGCGAGTGGCGTTTTGTTCGTCCACGTAGTGAATCGCTGATCGACTTTCAACAGTCAGTAATGTTCTACGCGGGCAATGTGCTCCCGCCGCCACGCAACCAGCAAATCGCGCAGTTACAACAGTTTGCAGTTCCAGCGTTGACCAGTCTCGTCAATCTCGGCAGGCCCGGACAACCGCGCCAGACTTCTTCGGTCGACGATGCGTCAGGTGGTCCATTCGTCGGTGTGGCGAGCAGGAGTCGCAGAGCTTCAGTGCTGACTTACTACGGCATCGAGCAACACGACCAATGGATCTTCACTCCGTTGTTCCGCAACTAGAGTTGGACCATCAACCAACTTCGTCTCTCACGTTCAACTAAAAACTTACACGCAACACACGCGACCCTCTTCAGTTGTGAGCACAGGTCGCGTCGCAAATTTTGATCGCGACGATCGCGCGAATGACGTATGCTCTGTTGAGCGTCGGCGGCGTTGAGCGATCAAAAAACCTTCGCGCGCAGCACAAAAAATATTTCATGCTTGGAGTAATAAGTTGTTGACAATGGTTGTGTTTGCGTTTATATAGCAAGATGTTGTGCGCCGTTTACTCTAGCCCACAAGAGAGAACTAAGCACAGTATCTTGTGGTCGTGAAGAAAACAAAAACCAAACTCGAAAGAAGGAGCACATAGAAGCTATGGCAACTAAAAAAGGTGGAAAGAAAGCAGGCGGGAAGAAGGGCGGAACCAAGAAGGCCGCAAAGAAGGGCGGAACGAAGAAGGCCGCCGAAAGAAGAGATAACTCGAACCAGCAGGTTACAGCACGTACCTTCCACCGGCGCACAAAAACTTCTGAGGCCTACGGGGCCTTGCAAAAGAAACGACGAGACCTTCAAGCGAAGCTCGTCGTTTCTTTTTTTTGTTTGTCAGTGGTCAGTTGTCAGTAGTCACGTTGTAACGGACAACTGCCACTGACCACTGACCACTGACTGACACTATGATCAGCGTCGCGTTAGTCGAACCTGAGATACCACCGAACACCGGCAACATCGCTCGTCTCTGCGCGGCGACCAACACGCCGCTGCACATCGTCGGTGTCACAGGCTTTCGGCATGGACGACCGCGCACTCGAGCGCGCAGGTCTCGACTACTGGCCGGAAGTTCAACTCACACGTCACCTCAATCTCGACGCCCTCTACGAATCGCTGCCCGACGCTCGCTTCGTCTATCTGACCACAAAAGCGGATCGCATCTACACAGACTGGGAGTTCCACCAGACGATTGCCTCGTTTTTGGACGGGAAACACGCGGTCTGCCCGAAGACCTCCTCCGCGCGAACTGGGAAAACTGCCTCCGCATCCCCATTCTCAACCCCAACATTCGCAGCCTGAACCTCGCCACCGCCGCCGGAATTGCGCTTTTCGAAGCCCTCAGGCAGACAGGCAAATTTCAATGATGTAATCTGTGTTCAAATCACAGATGCAACAACGTACAGACATTCGAAACATCGCTATCATTGCGCACGTCGATCACGGCAAAACCACGCTCGTCGATGCCATGCTCCGCCAGTCGGGAACCTTCCGCGAAAACGAACAGGTCCGCGACCGAGTCATGGACTCGATGGATCTCGAGCGCGAGCGCGGCATCACCATCATGGCGAAAAACACCGCCGTCCGTTACCGCAACGTGAAGATCAACATCGTCGACACGCCGGGCCACGCAGACTTCGGCGGCGAAGTCGAGCGGGTCTTGAAGATGGTCGACGGCGTGATGCTTCTCGTCGATGCGGCCGAAGGTTGTCTGCCACAGACGCGCTTCGTACTGCGCAAGGCCCTCGAAGCGCGGCTCCCGGCGATCGCCGTCGTCAACAAGATCGATCGCAGCGACGCTCGCCCCGCGGAAGTCGTCGACGAGATCTACGAACTGTTCCTCGACCTCGACGCGACTGACGAACAGATCGACTTTCCCATCCTCTACGCCGTCTCTCGCGACGGCACTGCGAAACGAAAACTGGAAGAGGAGTCACGCGATCTGCAACCACTGTTCGAGCAGATCGTCGAATCGATTCCAGTGCCGAAGGAACTGAGAAGCGACTCGCTGCAACTGCTCGTTGCCAACCTCGACTACAACGACTACGTCGGACGCCTCGCGATCGGCCGCATCTTCTCGGGCGAGATCAAGATCGGTGATCAGATTGCGGTGGTGAAGCCGGATCGGTCGATGCAGAAAACGAAAGTCTCGCAGCTTTACGTCTTCGAAGGTTTGAAACGCGAGTCGGTCGAGAAAGCCGGCTTCGGCGAGATCGTCGCGCTCGCCGGCATTGAGAACATCAACATCGGCGACACGATTACGTCGGTCGAGAATCCTCATCCGCTGCCGGCGATCGCCGTCGACGAACCGACCATCGCGATGATCTTCGGCGTCAACAACTCGCCGTTCGCAGGCCGCGAAGGAAAGTACGTGACTTCGCGCCAGCTCAAGGAGCGGCTCGATAAAGAGATTCTCGGCAACGTCGCGATCAGAGTTGAAGACACTGAATCGCCGGATCAGTTCAAGGTTTCGGGACGCGGCGAGCTGCAGTTGGCGATCCTGATCGAGATGATGCGTCGCGAAGGTTACGAGCTTCAGGTTTCCAAGCCCGAAGCCATCACGCGAAGAGTCGACGGCCACGTGTTGGAGCCGATCGAAGCGGTGGTCGTCGATTGTCCCGACGACTTCATCGGCGTCATCACCGAAGCGCTCGGACGGCGCAAGGGTCACATGACGAGGATGGTCAATCACGGCACCGGCCGCGTTCGTCTCGAATTCGAAACGCCTTCGCGCGGGCTGATCGGTTTTCGCAACGAGTTTCTGACGGAGACGAAAGGCACCGGTCTTTTGAACACGATGTTTCTGCGCTGGGGCAACTGGCAGGGATCGATGCGCGGGCGCTCGACGGGTTCACTCGTCGGCGATCGAATGGGCGAGACGACGACCTACGCCCTCTACAATCTCCAGGAACGCGGCACGCTCTTCGTCAGGCCGGGCACGCGCGTCTACGAAGGCATGATCGTCGGCGAGAACGCGCGCCCCGTGGATCTCGACGTCAACGCCATCAAAGAAAAGAAGCTGACCAACATGCGCGCCTCGACAGCAGACGAAGCGCTGCGACTCGTCCCGCCGAAAGAACTATCACTCGAACAGGCGCTCGAGTTCATCGCGGACGACGAACTGGTCGAAGTCACACCCGAGACAATCAGGTTGCGCAAACGCGTTCTTCCCGCGAACCAGCGTCCGAAGAAAAAGGACTCTCCCGATTCGTAGTCAGTTCATGAAAACCCGCGTGTACCCGATCACCGACACGCAGATCTCCGGTATCTCACATGCGGAGCAAATTTCGTTGCTGGCAGAGGCCGGCGCGACATTCGTTCAGTTGCGGGAGAAGAACCGGCAGGCGCTGGACTTTTACAACGAGGCGAAAGCAGCTCTCGGCGTCGCTAGACAGAGAGGCGTCACGCTCATCATTAACGACCGAGTCGATGTCGCACTCGCACTCGGCGCGGAAGGCGTGCACCTCGGCCAGGATGACCTGCCGCCGGAAGCCACAAGAAAGCTGCTGGGCGAGCGACGCGGTTATCGGTTATTCCACTCACAACGTCGCGCAGGCAATCGCCGCCGCCACCCTGCCCGTCGACTACATCGCGATCGGTCCGATCTTCGAAACCGGCAGCAAAACGAACCCGGATCCGGTCGTCGGTCTCGACGGCCTGCGTGCGGTCCGAGAGGCCATTGGCGAAATGCCGCTGGTCGCAATCGGCGGGATTACAGAACAAAACGCCAAAGCCGTAATCGACGCCGGCGCCGACTCCGTCGCCCTCATCAGCGGGCTTCTTTCCGGCGGTCCAACCGCCATCTCCGATCGCTGCCGCACCTTCACCCGCATTTTGTCCCCGTGACAAACATAATTTGCTTGCGTTTATCATCGTTATGCGCGAGAATCGTCGCGGTTTTCGAGTGCACCAGGGCTCGGTAATCACCCTCCTCTCGGCGGCAATAACAAATCCTTCGTGTGCGGAGCTCCAGACCTTAAATGAGTTTCTTCGACTTACCGCCCATAATTGAGCGAATGTTGGTGGTGTCTGACAAAATCAGCGACCTGAATTTCTCCGTCGGACAGCCGCCGCAGGTCGAAATCAACGGCAAGCTCACTCCCGTGCAGCCTCTCGGGATGCAGAAGCTTTCGCCGTACCAGACCGAGATCATCGCGCTCACGCTCATCCACGGAAATCCCGATGCTGCCGAACGTCTGGCGCGCACCGGGACTGCCGACCTGAGTTACTCGCTCCCGTCCCGCGCCCGTTTTCGCGTCAACATCTTTCAGCAGCGCGGCGTCTACTCGATCGTGATGCGCGTCATCCCGACCGACATTCCGACGATCAAGAACCTGGGCCTCCCGTCGCAGTTGGCCGACATCGCCGAACTTCGCAACGGCCTCGTGCTCGTGACTGGTCCAACCGGTTCCGGCAAGAGCTCCACGCAGGCGGCCATCATCGACATCATCAACGAGAAGAAGCACTACCACGTCGTCACTATCGAAGACCCGATCGAGTACCTGCACAACCACAAGGCGTCCACGATCAATCAGCGTGAGGTCGGGCACGACACGCGCGACTTTCCGTCCGCGTTGCGCGCCACGCTGCGTCAGGCGCCCAAGGTGATTCTGATCGGCGAAATGCGTGACTTCGAAACGACCGAGATCGCGCTTGAAGCCGCGGAGACCGGGCACCTCGTGCTTTCGACGCTGCACACGATCGACGCGTCAAAGACGGTCGACCGCATCATCGGACTCTATCCGAAGAACGAAGAGCCGGTGATCCGAACCAGGTTGGCCCAGACGTTCCGTTACATCGTTTCGCAACGGCTGATTCCGAAAGCGGACGGCAGCGGGCGAGTCGCGGCGGTTGAGATACTGCGCTCGAGTCCGCGAACGCGCGAGTACATCGAAGTCGGCGAAGTCGAAGGCAAGTCGCTGCTCGACGCGATGCGCGATGGAAAACTCGACGGCATGCAGGATTTCGACACGGTCATCAAGGGTCTCATCCAAAACAATGTCGTGTCGCTCCAAGACGGACTTGCGTTCGCCAGCAACCAGAACAACCTGCTGCTCTCGTTGCAAGGCATGACGGCTGCCGAAGACTTCATTCGCCGCGATGGCGACGCTGTGGCTGTCAACTCGTTTTCCGACTCCGGTTCGATGCTGGGCATGATCGAATAGCCATGATCGAATAGCCATGATCGAATAGTCCCGCCTCTCTCAAACACCATCATGATCATCGTTTGTCAAAAATGTGCCACGCGCTTGCAGGTTGACGAGGAGAAGTCACCGGCGCGGCCGTTCAATGTTCGTTGTCCGAAGTGCAATGCGACAGTTAGTTCGGGAGTGGCGAGTCCGGCGTCGGAACATGGCGCGCTTGCGGGTGGCGCATCTCCGTCGACAGAGCATCCTCGTTTTGAACAGAACACGGCGCGTGCGTACGAGCCGGTCGCGAAAGTCAGTCAGAACGGCGAGAACGGCGCGACGATCACTGACGATTCAGTTCGCATGTTGATGGAGCTGCTTTCGAAGAACGCCAACCAGGCTCCGGAGAAACCGGGCGCGAGACCGTCGTGGGACCAGCGCAAGGCGTTGGTCTGTACCGCCGAAACTCATCGCGAAACAGTTGCTCGACATCTCACGCAAAGCGGCTATCAGGTTTTTGTCGCCGAAGACACGCGACAGGCGATCGAGACGATGCGTTCCAACAAGATGGACGTCGTGTTGCTTGAACCGCAATTCGATCCGGCGGAACAGGGATCGGCTTTCGTGATTCGGGAGATCAACGTTCTGCGTCCGCCGCAACGCCGCCGCATGTTCTTCGTTCTGATATCGCCTTCGATGCGCACGATGGACGCGCACGCCGCGTTTCTCAGCAATGTCAATCTCGTCGTGAATGTGGCCGACGTCGACGAGCTAAATCGCATCGTGGAGGTCGCGCTGCGCGAGTACAACGAGCTTTACCGCGACTTCAACCAGCGCGTTTAATTTGACTGCTTTGTAGTTTCCTTATATCTGTGTAATCTGTGTTCTCCCCCGGCACACACACGGATATGAACACCAATCACGACCATCACCATCACTCGTCGAGCAACAGTTGGCGACGACTGAGCGTGGTGTTGTTTCTGACCGCGCTATACATGGTTGCGGAAGTGGTTGGTGCGTGGTGGACCGGCTCGCTGGCGTTGCTGGCCGATGCGGGTCACATGTTCGCCGATGTTGCCGCGCTGATTCTCGCGCTGAGCGCCGTGTGGTTCGGCGCTCGTCCTGCAAATCCCAAGAAAACCTTTGGTTACCACCGGCTCGAAATCATTGCTGCGCTCGTGAACGGCGTGGCGCTGGTGGTGATGTCGCTGTTGATCTTCTACGGCGCGTACGAGCGCTGGATCGAACCGCCCGTAGTGCGCAGTGGACCGATGATGCTGGTCGCCACAGGCGGTCTGGCAATCAATCTGATCTGTGCGTGGATACTGCACGGTCGACACGACATCGATCTGAACATCCGCGGCGCGTGGATGCACGTGATGGGCGACGCGCTGGGTTCGGTGGCCGCGATTCTGGCGGGCGCATGTATGGCGCTGTTTGGTTGGTACCAGGCGGACGCGGCGTTCAGCGTCGTGATTGGCCTGCTGATCATTTGGGGATCGGTAAGGTTGATTCGCGAATCGACGAACGTGCTGCTCGAAGGCACGCCGGCTCACATCAACCTGGCGGCCGTTGAAGATGCGATCCTGGCGACTGACGGAGTCGCAAACGTTCACGATCTGCACGTTTGGACGATCACTTCCGGACGCGACGCGTTGAGCGCGCATGTGATTCACGCGCAGAGCATCTCGCAGCCCGACTTGTTGCGCGAGCTGCGGACGAAGCTTCACGATCGTTTCGGCGTCGATCACCTCACGATTCAGATGGAAACCCCCGACTTCGAAGACGATGTGTTTCATTTTTGTCATGCCGGCACGGCGTGTTTTCGATCCGAGAGACAGTGAGCTTTGTTCTTTGTGCTTTCTACTTTGGCTAACGTCAACGCTATGGAACTGAATCTACTGCTCACTCTTGACCTTCGTGAACAGGCGGCATTGCAAGCGGCGCTCGTTACGCACGGCGCTCCGGACGCGTTGGTCACGCTGGCGTTGACGGGCGCGTGTCGCATCAGTTCGCTGAACGAGGCCCGCCAACTGCGCAAGTGGCTCGCGGAAGCGCGTGCGGCGGGTGAGTCGGATTTCGCGTCGTTGCACGTCATCGAGAAGGCCCTCATTGATTTCGGTGTATAGCATCCGTCTATGACCCAGAACTTCGATCTTGCCTACGGAACCGGTTCGATAAAGTTTGCTGCCGACGACGGTCGATTCCGAGTGATCTCGGATGAATCCACTGCGTCGCCGCCGTTGAGCGACGCGCAGATCGGCGCTGCGTTTGACTCGCCGATCGCCTCGCCGCCGCTGGACGAAATCGTAGACAGCGACGGTTCCGTGCTGCTGGTCGTGTCCGACGCCACACGCGCGACAGCCAGCGCTCAGATCGTGAATCTCCTCGTGCGGCGATTAGTCCAAACCGGCGTCTCGGCCGGCAACATCGCCATCATCTTTGCGACCGGAATTCATCGTCGCGTCACTGAAGAAGAGAGACGGGATCTGCTTACGCCGTTCATCGTCCAACGGCTTCGAACGTTGGACCACGACGCTTACGACGAGACAAGACTCTCCTCGCTGGGGCTGACGGCGAACGGAGTGCGCGTGGAAGTCAATTCGGCGTTGCGAGAGTTTTCCCGGGTGGTGCTGATCGGCGGGATCAATTTTCATTACTTTGCGGGATTCACAGGCGGCCGTAAGTCGGTGTGTCCCGGACTGGCGTCGGCGAAGACGATCGAAGCGACGCACATGCTGGCGTTTGATTTCGAACGCGGCGGCCGCAAGGCAGGTGTTGCGCCGGGAGCGCTCAACGGGAATGCGGTCCATGAAGAATGCGATCGGGTTGCCGAACTTGTCGCGCCGGCTTTCGGCATCAATACGATCGTTGACGAACAGAAACGCGCCGTACGCGTTTTCTGCGGCGACTGGCGGTTGGCGCATCGAGCGGCGTGCGAGAATTATTTGCAGCGTCACTCGTTTAAGATCTCTGCAAAGCGCGACGTCGTGGTCGTGAGTTGCGGCGGTTTTCCGCACGACATCAATATGATCCAGGCGCACAAGGCGCTCGACATGGCGGCGCACGCGTGTAACGAAGGCGGGACGATCGTGCTGCTTGCTGAATGTCGCGATGGCCTGGGCCGTTCGGATTTTCTGAAGTGGTTCGACTCCGGCGACTCTCGTTCGCTTGAAAACCGGCTGCGGAACGGTTACGAAGTTAACGGTCAGACCGCATGGTCGCTGATGACTAAAGTCGAACGTTATCGCGTCTGTTTGGTGTCGGAACTGCGCGAGGAACAGGTCAGGAAAATGCGCATGGTCCCGGTTCGGACGATCGAGGAAGCGTTGGAGCAGGCGGGCGCCGGCAGTGGTTTCATCATGCCTCGCGGCGCGGCGGTGTTGCCGCGTCTTAGTAGTGATTCAGTTTGAAGAATGTGTGATCAGCAAGAAGTAGTGAAGCAAGAACAAGTCCCAACCTGTTCTTAAGTTCGTGAGGGGTCTAACGCGCGTGGAACTTAAGTTAACAACGTGTACGGTGCGAAGTTGGGAGTGGCGCGATCGCGACGCGATCGTGCGACACGCCAACAACCGAAACGTCTGGATCAATCTGCGCGATCGGTTTCCGCATCCTTACACGATTGCCGACGCCCGCAACTGGCTCGACAGCGTTGTCGGCATCACGCCTGAAACGAACTTTGCGATTGCGTTGGCTGACGAAGCGATTGGCGGCATCGGCTACACGGTCCAACATGACGTGGACTTTCGTTCGGCGGAGATCGGATACTGGCTCGGTGAAGAGTACTGGAGCCGCGGCATTGCCACCGAGGCTTTGATCGCCCTCACTGACCATGCGTTTGCCAACCATGATCTGTGCCGGTTGTACGCGCATGTGTTTGACTGGAATCCCGCGTCGGCGCGTGTGTTGGAGAAAGCGGGTTACATGTTTGAAGGACGGTTGAGGAAGAGTGTTACGAAGGATGGTCAGACGATCGACCAGCTCATTTACGCAGTGGTTCGCGATTAACTGTTAAGGAGATGAGATGAAACTCACGACAAAACTCGCCACCGCGCTTGTTGTCTTAGTCATGGCGTGGTCCACCAACGCGCAGCAAACGACAAACGACGGAAACGAGAAGCGCGTGGCGCTGAATGAGGTCGCCGTGGCGCACGACGGCGACGGTGTGGCCGCGCTCCAGGGCACGTTGCGAACAACCGCGCTCGCGGGCTCGCCGGATTCGCCGGTCACGAATGTTCGGATGATCATCAAGAACACGAGCGGCATCACTTACGCGTTCGTTTCCGGCGTCGTCACTTTCTACGACTCGGCCGGTATTCGTTGCGGCGAAGGGATCTTCAAAGCCGATGCCGTCGCGATGGATGAATCGTTCGAAAGCGACACTCCCGGAGTTCGCATTCGTTGCGAGGCGACTACCTGGCGCATCGTTGCTACGAACCTCTTGCCGCGCGTCCCGCCCACGCCACATCTGCCACCTTGCGCGATCAAGTCTCGAACCTGGTGATCGCGATCGACGGTCGAAGCGCACCCGATTCAGTTAGATAAGCCGATGGTGCTGACGCTAGGCGAGCGGCGACGCAGTATGTTCTTAGCACGTGCGTCCGTAGAGCTCCGAGCTGCCGTAGTGCTTCGGTGTTCTCTCAATGCGGCTATAATCGAGCCGATTTAATCGAGAAAGCAGGGTGATGCTATGGCAGAGAACGAGAAGTGCGCGCATGGTCCTTGTGATTGCACGGCGAGAAGGGACAGCAAGTATTGCAGCCAGTATTGCGAGGATGCCGAAGACGCGGGAGTGGTCGAAATAGGGTGTGGTTGTGAGCATCCTGGTTGCAGGTGATTGAGACCGTCAATAGGGCGGTGCTGACTTCCAAAACGATTCCCCTATAAATTAGCGGTGTGACTTGCTTGTGCGACCGGGAACACACCCCACGTGAACCGGTTTCGTCCTGATATACTCGCGCACATTATGCTTTCTACGCTCATCGAATTGCAGCGACTCAAACGACTCGATCGCACTGGCTGGACTTTGCGTGGGCTGCCAAACGGAACGGAATCAGTGGCGGCCCATTCGTTTGGCGTATGTGTCGCGGCGATGTTGTTGGCCGACGAATTGCTCGCACGAGGTGTGTCGGTTGATGTGGAAAAGGTTTTGCGAATGGCGTTGCTTCACGATTGGGCCGAAGTGAGGGTTGGCGACATGCCGCGGATCGCGACGGCGTACTTCGGCGCCGAGGCGCGAAAGCAAGCTGAGACGCGCGCGTTTACCGACGTAGTAAGCGGACTGAAACGAGATCTCTACACCGCGCTTTATGACGATTATGAACAGCGCGAGAGTTTTGAGGCGCGACTGGTGAAGGCCGCAGACATTCTCGACCTGCTGGTTCAAGTACTCGCGCTCGAGCGCGCCGGAGCGCGAGGGCTCGATGAATTCTGGGAAGTTGCAGAAAACCCGAACTTCAAACTCGGCGGAGTTGGGGACGGCGTCGTTAGCGAAGTGTTTCAGTCGCTGCTGAAGGCTCGGAGCGAGATCGCATAGGTCGTATGTTGGATTTCTTGTCGAATGTAGCTTCGGGGTTGACCTGGCAGCGCGCGCTGGTGGGGGTGGTGGTGTTTCTCATCACGTTTTCCGCCAGCCTGGGCCTCGTTTCGTTGATTCTGATCAAGTTACCGTCCGACTCATTTTTGCAGCCATTACGACAGGAAAATCTGGTCGGGACGCGCGCCGGCACTCAGAATCGGCGCCGCGATTGGTAAGAACGTGCTCGGCGCTTTGCTGATAATGCTCGGCATTATGATGTCTCTGCCGGGTGTGCCGGGGCAGGGGCTGCTGACGATTCTGTTGGGAGTCATGTTGGTCGATTTTCCGGGGAAGAACCGGTTGGAACAGAAGTTGTTACACCGTCCCGCGATCAGAAACTCGATCGACAAGCTGCGCGCGCGCTTTGGCAAGCCGCCGCTGCAACTGGAGTAAAGGCGACATTTACCCGGTGGAGTTTCGCGATTCTCCAGCGTTTGACGTATGATTTGCGGCTTAAGAGTAATGCTCAATTATCTGAACGCCCACAGATTTGCTCACCCCCGGTCGCTCCTGACGGTCTTCATTGTTTTAGTTCTTTTTCTGACCTCGGGTTGCGGCTTTTTTGGTGCTAAGAAGAAGATCGTGGTGCCGCAGCTTCTGCCGGGACAGGAAGCGGGCAGAGATCGTCTGTTCCAGGAAGTGAATCGATTCTCGACCGTGACGTCGATTCACGGCAAGCTCGATATTCAGTTTGAAGACACTTCGTTCGCCACTTACGGAATCGCCGATCAATACCGGCTCGTCGACGGCGACATAACCGTTCAACGTCCCGGAAAGATTTATCTCATCATACAGTTCCTGGTTGTCGATATAGCGCAGATGACTTCCGACGGCGAGCAGTTTCGCGTTGCCATTTTGAAGGGAGACGATAAGTACCGGCGCTTCGTTAAAGGGACCAACAACGCAGTCTATAAGAAGCTCGACGATGTCGACGCGCCCACGCCCGCATCGTCGAAGAACCAGAAGAAAGGCGAAAAGGAGACTGTTAGCGCGCTCTCCAATCTACGCCCGCAGCATTTAACTGACGCTTTCATGATTCGTCCGATCGAGACGAACGGTTCGCTTTTGTACGCGCAAAGCGAGTTTTTCCAGGAAGAACCAGACACGCGTCGCGGCGTGCAGAAGAACACGCGAGTCATGCGTCCTTATTACGTGCTCGACGAGTTTTCCCAAGCGCAGGGAGGCGAAGCGAAGTTAATCAGACGTTTATGGTTCGATCGCGTCTCTGGAATCCGACTTGCACGTGTTCAATCCTATGACGATAGAGGAGCGCTGGTTACCGACGTCGCTTATTTCGACGAGAAGCAGCTTGGCGCTGGTCCGACGGCTTCATTGCCGAGCCGGATCGAGATTACTCGGCCGCAGGATCAGTACAAGTTGAACATTACTTATCAGGACGCGAGTTCCGTGGAGTTGAATCGTCGATACGCACCGAAACCGTTTGTGTTGGAGAATAAGTGGGGCCTCCAGGAAGTCGATCTCGACGCCGTGAACAAAAAAGTCACCGCTAATAAATAAACAATTTCTCTGGTCAGTGATATAACTCTTAATCAATTAGATGAGGACGATTCTCCAAGCTGAAAATCTGGTAAAGGTCTATCGCATCGGTAAAGTCGACGTGCCGGCGTTGCGCGGCGTGTCGCTGGAGGTGCAGGAAGGCGAATTTGTCGCGATCATGGGGCCGTCTGGCTGCGGGAAATCCACGATGTTGCATTTGCTGGGCGGACTGCTGACGCCGACCGCAGGCCGCATCGTTATCGACGGCGAAGACATGACGGCCGCTTCCGACGCGAAAGCGCACCGACATCCGGCGCAAGAAAATTGGGTTTGTTTTTCAGAGATTCAACCTTTTTCCCACGCTGACCGCTGAAGGAAATCTCCGACTTGCGGAGCGAATTCACGGCAATGGCGGCGAGGATCCGCAGCTTCGGCGCGAGGTGCTGCGGCTGCTTGGCTTGGAAGACAAGCTGCATCACAAACCGCTCGAACTTTCGGGCGGCGAGCAACAGCGAGTCGCGCTGGCGCGGGCCGTTGTGACACGTCCCGCGATCGTGCTGGCTGACGAACCTACCGGAAACCTTGATTCGGAGAACTCGGCGCTGGTCCTTAACATGTTTCAGGAGCTTAACTTACCGCTTCAATCAGACCATCGTCATGATCACTCACAATCCGGAAGCTGCCGCAATGTGCCGACGGATCGTGCAAATGCGCGACGGTCATATCGTGGAACCTTCGCCGTCTGTTCACCTATAAATGCCATTTTCCTCGTAGATTTCGTTTACAGAAGTTTCGATAGGATGCTAGAATCTTTTGACCCGCCAGCCGCGATTCGCGTGGCTGCTTACTTGCAAGCGTGGAAGACGTTCGAGGCCTGACAACCATACTAAAGAAGATCTTCTTCTGGAATTACGAGAGGAACACCTGGCAATGGGATCCGCTGTGTGTCGCGATGTTTAATCTTTATCTTTTTGACACCAAAAAGCTGGTTCGATAGCAGCGAACGACCGCGAAATATCGGGCATCAAAGCCCAGTTGCCCAAACATTGGTTTTGACTCCCGAAGTTGTTGTCAATGAAGCAGATAGAAGTCAGATCGAGCAGCGTGTTAAGGAGCTGACCGGTCGCACACAGGTGGAAGTCGTTGATGTCCGGAAAATGGTCGATGCCAACGGAAGGACAAGCAGCTTCGAGGTTGACATACGGTAGTCTTTCCCTATAATTACGAGGTTTTTTGCGAGCCCCGGGAGAGGAGCATACAGCAAGGAGCATTTATGAAGAGATTGGTATCGTCAGGCCTGATGATCGCTTTGATAGTTTCCGCGTTCGCGGCGGTTTCTCCGTCTGCGAATGGGCAGGGAGCAGGACTGGTAAGTTCGGTTCTGAGCCGCATGGAAAAGAACCGGCGAGAGTTTGAAGTCGCTGCGGGCAAGTATCAACGTGGTGAAGTACAACTCGCAGCTTGGAGCTGAAGATAAATCAGCGGGTGTCGTTATTTACATGCCCACCGGCGGACGTCAAGCCGCGGTGAGGATCGACTGGACCAGCCCGCGCAAGGAATCGCTCGCGGTCAACAATAATCGCTATACCATTTACCGTCCCGCTCAGCGATTGTCTACACTGGCGTACTTCGAGCAGCATCGGTAACGGCACAACAACGCGAACAGCCTGTTGGCGATGATGAGCATGTCGAAGGCAGCAGCTCGAAGCGCGTTTTCAACCGGTGAAGGATGTTCGCGAAGAAACTTTGTGGGGCGGCGTCAGCACGATTCACCTGACGCTGGTTCCGAAGGGTAAAGCGAGCTACAAGTACGCAGAAGTTTGGATCGACGGAAACGGCATGCCGGTGCAGACCAAGATCGTCGAAAAGAACGACGATTCGACGACGATGCGCCTGACGGCCCTTGAGAAGAACGCGCGGATTTCCTCCGGCGATTTCGATATCAAGTACGATTCGAACGTGAAGGTCGTCAAGAGCTAAGCGAGTTCAAAGCTGCGTGTTTTCAAGAAGGGCTCTGTCATCAAACAGAGCCCTTTGTCGTTTATTGCTGTTTCTGCACGCCGGTTGCGTTGGACCGCGGTTGTCGCATATTCTTCGCGTCAACTGTTGAAGACTAAATGAGGAAAAAAACTTTTCTAAAATTGAAAATGCGCGAGGCGAGCTTTATCTCACGCGCATTGCTTTCGAGCCGGCATCCTGTTCTCGCGCACCTGATCCCAATGCGCCGTTGCAATCTCGCCTGTGGCTATTGCAACGAATACGATCACAACTCGAAACCGATTAATCTCGACATCGTAAAATCGCGGCTCGATAAACTGGCTGACCTCGGAACGTCGATCGTCACCATCTCCGGCGGCGAACCGATGATGCACCCCGAGTTGGACCAGATCATCCACCACATTCGCGTCCGCGGCATGATCGCCGGCCTGATTTCCAACGGTTACTACTTCACGCCGGAACGTATCAAACGTCTCAATCAACGCAGGGCTCGAATACCTGCAAATCAGTATCGACAACATCGAGCCTGACGAAGTTTCACGCAAGAGTCTGCGCGTGCTCGATAAGAAACTGCGTTACCTGTCGGAGCACGCCGATTTTCACGTCAATATCAACTCCGTCATCGGCGGCGGAATCAAGAATCCTGACGACGCATTGACTGTCGCTCGTCGCGCTGTTGAGCTTGGGTTCTCGACGACAGTAGGTGTGATTCACGACGGCGATGGCACGTTGAAGCCGCTTTCAGCGAAAGAGAAAGACATCTTCCAGCAGGTTAAGAAAATCGGAAACAAAGACCACGCGCGGTTGAACTGGTTTCAGGACAGCATCGCGGAAGGCAAACCTTACAACTGGCGTTGTCGTGCCGGTGCTCGTTATCTCTACATTTGCGAAGAAGGTCTGGTCCACTGGTGCTCGCAGCAACGCGGCTATCCGGGGATTCCACTCGAGCAGTACACGATGGAAGACTTCGATCGCGAGTACAAAACCGAGAAATGGTGTGCGCCCACGTGCACGCTACAGTGTGTTCACCAGGTCGGAATTCTCGACAACTGGCGCGATCCGCAAAAGACTCCCGCACAAATGGCCCAGGAACAAAAAGACGGAAAAGGCGTCGGTGAAATGATCGGCGCCGATTAATCGCTGCTTCAGCGTGTTGGACCAAGCGGTCCACCGATCGTATAGACGCTCACCGAACTCGAAAGTCCCAAGCCCGAAAGCCGTCCTGCCATCACGACGATCGTGTCGCCCTTCACGACGATTCGCGCCTCGAGCAACGCTCGTTCGCCAATCTTCAGCATCTCTTCAGTCGATTCGGCTTTTGGGACCAGCAATGGATCGACCGCCCAGATCAATGCGAGCTCGGATTGAACGTCGGGTCGATGTGTTAACGCGACGATCGTCTGATCGTGACGCACTGACGACAACCTTCGCGCCATCAATCCCGAGGCCGTGTAGACAGCCGTGACTTTCGTTCCCATCTCGTCCGCGGCGAATGCTGCCGCTTCGCAGAGTGCTCGACTGACGCGTCCGGATTGTTTGCCCGTCGGATTGAAGATTTCAGATTTCTGGCCTGACTCGGCCGACTCGATGATCCGCGCCATCGTTGCGACTGCGGCGACGGGATACTGTCCGGTGGCAGTCTCGTTCGACAGCATCACGCAGTCAGTTCCGTCCCAAACGGCATTCGCCACGTCTGAAGCTTCAGCACGCGTCGGCCGCGGGTTGGAAACCATCGACTGCAACATCTGCGTTGCCGTGATCACCATCTTTCCGGCCGTGATTGACCGGTCGATAATTCGCTTCTGATAGACAGGCACCAGTTCGACGCTCGTTTCGACACCGAGATCGCCACGCGCGACCATGATGCCGTCCGCGGCGGCGATGATCTCGTCGAGATGATCGATCGCTTCTGCCTTTTCGATCTTCGCGATCAGCGGTGCGCGTCCGCCGGCCTCCGCGATCAACTTCTTCGCCCGTTCACAATCGTCGGCGCGCCTCACGAACGACAATGCGATGTAATCCGCTTGCTGTTCGACCGCCCACTTGAGATCGACGATGTCTTTCTCCGTTAGCGAGTCGATCGGCAATGCGACGCCGGGAAGGTTGATTCCTTTGCGTTCCGCGAGCATGCCGCCGTCGATGACGCGACAGATGACGTCGGTGTCGGTCGTGCTTTCGACGATCAAGCTGAGGGCGCCGTCGTCGAGCAACAAGCGCGTGGTGGGCTTAACGACGCGCGGTAGGTCGGGATAGTTGGTTGATACCTGTTGCGCGTCGCCGACGATCGGACGCGTCGTGATGATGAATTGCTGTCCTGCTTCCAGCTTTACGGGTTGGTCGTCTTTGAGTTCGCCGGTGCGGATCTTTGGACCGGAGAGATCGACGAGCACGGCGATGGGCCGGCCCATTCTGCGCGCGGTTTCACGAGCGAGACGAATGTCTTCTGCTTTCTCTTCGTGCGTGCCGTGCGACATGTTGATGCGCACGCCGTTGGCGCCGGCGGCCAGCAATCGTTCAACAACTTCCGGTTCACGCGAAGCCGGGCCCAACGTTATTAGTATTTTGGCTCTTCTCAAAAGTTTCGACCTGTCTGACTGAAGTTTACTGGGTTGAAGTTTTCAAAGCGGTTTCGATTGCTTCGTCGAGCCTCGCTGCGGCGCTTGGTCCAAAACCGATCACGCGCTCCGCGAGCACACCTTTGCGATCGAAGACGAACGTTTGCGGAATCGAATCGAAATCGGAAAGCATGAAGGTTACCAATTCTTCATCGGGAACGGCGAGTGGGTATTGAATTCCGAGCTCTTTCGCGAACGCGGGAACTTTTTCCTCGTCCTGTGGACCACCGACGTTCAGGCCGATCACTTGTAGTCCCTGGTCTCCAAACTTGTTCTGCAAGCCGATCAGATGAGGAACACTCTTGCGGCATGGATTGCACCAGGTGGCGTAGAAGTCGAGGACCAGCACCTTTCCTTTGTACTCGGAAAACAAGTTGTGCGTTCCGTCTGAGAGTTTCCAACCCATGTTGTTGAGGGAGCTCGTTTCCAACGGAGGCATCGGATACGTCGTGTTTGCCGGAGGAGCGGAGACGACGGGAGTCTTCTTCTCGGAAACTTTCACGTCGGTCGCGTTGCACGATGCGAGGAACATCAGGCCGCACGCGAGTGCAAGGACTAGAATTAATCGATATTGATTCATCACGAATTGTCAGATTCATCGTCCGCGCGTTCGGTTTGTTCGCTCGGGAGCGATTCGCCGGGCACGCGGTACTCACCCTCGACCCAGCGTCCAAGGTCGACGAGCCGGCACCGTTCGGAACAGAACGGGCGATACTGATTATCTTTCCATTCGACTGTTTTACCGCAGGTTGGACACTTCATCGCCACTAAAGCCGTAATTCGACAGGGGCGCAAATTACAGCGCGGCCGGTCGTTTGATCAGTATTCGTCGTTTGACGAAAGCGATCGTACCTGCGCGGCGCATGGCGTTCAAGCGGACGGTCACACTCTCACGAGTCGAGCCGACAATGGAGGCTATTTCGCGATGAGGCAAGGGGATATCGATGAGCACGCCTTCGGGTTCTGACACGCCATAACGCACGGAAAAATCGGCGAGAAGGCTGTCGAGACGCGCCGGTATAGCGTTAAGAGCGAAATCGGCCAGCCGTCGCTCGGCGTGATCAAGTCGTTGACCGATTAGTCGGAAAGTGTAATCATGAAGCCGGTCATCCTCAGCCATCCCCCGTTTGAAGTCCCCGACCTGGATTCGGAGGAGCCTGGAATTTTCATAGGCAATTGCCGAATTCGCACGTTGCCCCGCTAGCGAATAGAGCGCTGACTCGCCGAAGAGCGATCCCTCTGGAAGGATGTCGATTACGGCTTCCCGACCCGTCTCGGTTTCGATGCGGCAGAGCTTTATTCGGCCACGAACGATGGCGTAGAGGCAGTCTGCTGGTTCGCCGGCGCGATAGACAAAACGGCGGCGACGAAAGTCGAGGACCACTGAGCTACGAGCTATATCGGCGACGAGGGAGTCAGTTAGTGTCGAACCAAACTCCAGGCCACGAATTAATGACGCGCGATCATCGGAATTTAGGTCTCGGGCGCGCTTCTGTTCCTGCATCTGGACGTATCTCTGGGGTCGAGTTACCTGGTCTATGTTTGAGTCGCCTTTGCGCAGCGTGGTTCGAATTCAAGTGGCCGCGGGTTAGTTTCTACGATTGTAAGGAAACCCGCCGTGACATTTCCCGGGTATGTTTGCTCTCTTTCGATTGAATCTTTGACGCGACGCTTAGGGCGAGTATCGGCACGAACGTTTAACACCGAGGGTCGAACTTTAGCATGAAGCTCATAGCGGCGCAAGATTTATAGGTCCAACACCCACGTTTTATGGAACCCAAATCAACCATTCTTATCGTCGACGACAATCCCGACAAGCTCGGCCTGCTCGAGGCCGCATTCAGTTTGGCCGGCTACAACGTAAACACCGCCACGGACGGCGACGAGGCGCTTGCCGCGATCGAGTCGTATCAACCTGACCTGGTGATTACGGACGTGATGATGCCGCGCATGAATGGTTACGAGTTGGCCCAACGGATCAGGGCCAACCCGCTGACGAAGTTTATTCCCGTGATCATGCAGACGGCGGCCAGTAAGCGCGCCGAGGATTTGCGGCGGGCTTCGGAAGTGGGCGCGCTTGGCTACATCACCGATCCGACTGACCTCGATCTCATGTTGGCCCGGACCAGGACGCTGCTCGAGTTCAAAGCCTATCTCGACGTTTGCGAGGAAGCCGCGTTTACGGACCACCTGACGGGGCTTGCGAATCGACGTCGGTTCGAGCGGCAGTTGGAACGCGAGGTTGGACGCGTGTTGCGTTTTGAGCGTCCGTTTACGCTGCTGATGATCGACATCGACAACTTCAAAAGTCTCAACGACACTTTTGGCCACGACGCCGGCGACGATGCCATCCGCCGAATCAGCCGCGTGCTGCGGGAAGGAACCCGAGGCATCGACCTGGCGGCGAGGATCGGCGGCGAGGAGTTTGCCGTGCTGCTGGTCGAGACAAACCAGAGCGCCGGCATGGAGGTTGCCGAAAGGTTGCGGATGGCGATCAAGGATTTGGAGACGCCTTCCGGAGGGCGGATCACCGCCAGTTTCGGGGTTGCGGAATGCCCGACAGACGCGCAAACTGCTTCCGGCATCCTAAAGGCAGCGGATGTCGCTTTGTATGAAGCGAAGAGAAATGGCCGCGATCGCGTGGTGCCAATGCAGCCGCTGAGGAGATCGAACACGGTGGCGGCAGGAGACGTACAACGCGAACGAGGCTGAGCCACACAAAATCGTTCTTGTGCTTTTTGTGGCTCTTGTGCCTCTTTTGGTTCGCGGCTTTTGAGGAACAAGAATGGCTGATTACAAGGAAAAGTTTGACGAATGGCAGCAGGCGGCGCGTCGCAAGGCCCGCGAGCTGGACGAGAAGTTTGCGATTACCGACATGGTTGGCGAGGGTGCGCGTGTCGCCGGTGAAGCCGCGAAGCGTGGCGCGGAAACGATGGCCAACAGCGCGGAAAAATTGCGCGCCGAGGCTGAGCGGTTGAGTGAGGATGAAGAGGTCAGCGAAGCGACTCGTCGCGCGGCCAAAGGTGTGAAGGTGGCCGGCGACAAGTTTCGTGACGTTGCCGGTGATGCTGGCCGGAAGGCCGGCGAGGTTTTTGACGACGCGAAGAAACACTACGAACGTGCGTCGCAGGTGTTTGACAAGGGCGCGCGGTTGACGCGGGCTTCGAGTGCGGCGACGGTCGGTGTTCTGAAAGCGAAGGATTGGATCAAGGAGAACCCGGGGAAGGCGGCGGTTGTTACTGTATCAGTGGTTTTGGGCATTCGCGCCGGCGCAGCGTTTCCTGGATTGGATGCAGTGCTGCTTGGCGCGCATCCGCACTGGCTGACTCATTCGGCGCTGCCGGTTTGGGGTATGCGCAAGGTGAGTGAGAAGTTTGATGGTTACTTGAAGAAGCGCGAGGAGTTGATCGGTCGCGGTGAGCTTACCGAAGCCGAACAACAGCGCGTGGAGTTTGAACGAAACATCGCGAAGTATGTTGGAGCTCCGTTGCTTGGCGCGTTTAGTTGCGCAGCCGGGGCGGCGATGTGGGCGCAGATCTTCCAGCCTGGTCCAATCGTCGGCGCGCCGATCAGTTGGTTGCTTGGCGGTAATCCTTTTCTCGACGGCGTCTGGTTATTCGCAAACGGCGTCATTTGTTTCCACCAGGGCTACAAATTCTTCATGATCGCTTTGGCGAACCAGGAAGAAGTCCACCGCGTGGTCCGCGAGATCAAAGGCCTGTTGCCTGCGGTGAGTACTGCTTAGAGGTTTGTCTTGCGTGAGTTTAAAACGAACCAGTTGTTTTCTGATAAACTCCGCGCGTGCCTCACCGCGTTATTGATCGAATCGACAGAAGATTCTGTTAAGTGAATACGATTTTACCGTTCACGCTTTTGAAGAGATGGCGGAGGACGACCTTGACGTGTTCGACATCGAAGAGGTGATTCTAAACGGAAGAATTGTTCGAACTAACAAACGCGATCCGCGAGGAACGAAATACACAATTCAAGGCGTGGCTTTAGATGGTAGAACGGTCGTAGGTGTGGTTGGTCGCTTTCACGCAACAGATCGCTTCTTGATTATCACAGTATATGACGTCAACAAATACCACTAAGAAATCCCCGTACGGCTACATGTGCGAGCATTGCGAGGGTACTGTCCGGCCGAAAAAGATCAGTCGCGAAGCGTTTAAGCATAAGAAAGGGTTCGTCATTCTCGAGGGAGTTACAATCGGCGTGTGTGATGCTTGTGGAATGCGGTATTACAGCGCCGAGATAATTCACCAGGTTCATGACATAGCGACCGGCGCAAAGCCTTTCGATCGCGTCAGAGAAGATTCCTGTTTCGCACCTCACCTAATCGTAATCGGAAACGGCCAGAAGCAGAGCGCGTAGACGATTAGCGTGACGATCGCAATCGCTACGCGTTTTGTTCCTAACGGTTCCATCACCGCCGGTTGGGGGTGCGGGAAGCGGAGGATTACGCCGAGTAAGATCGCGAATAAGAAGCCGCTTGGGCTGCGATGCCACCAGAAGCCGACGATCGCCAGTATCACGGTCGAAACGAAGGCGATGCGCCCAATCATTGCGTGAGCGCGGGCCCCGAAAATAGCGTAGATGCCATGACCACCGTCCAGTTGGCCCACCGGTGTTAGATTCAAACTCGTGACAAGCAAGCCAAGCCACGCAGCCATGTAGTACGGGTTGATCGGCGAGTTCGGATCGAGCGGAACTCCAAGTAACCAAGCCAGCAGACGAAACAACGGCGGGTCGTTGAAGTAGACCGTGTATCCAGTCGGCGCCAGCGCCTGCGGTGGTCCCACCGTCAAAATCCCAACAACAGACAACGGAAGCGCAACTACAAACCCCGCCAGCGGACCCGCAAGTCCGATATCAAACAACGCCCGACGCGACGGTATCGCCGATCGAATCTTAATGAACGCCCCAAACGTTCCCGCCAAAAAAATCGGCGGCGCAGGTATGAAAAACGGCAACGTCGCATCGACGCCGTAATAACGGCACGCCAGGTAATGCCCCATCTCATGCGAGAACAGAATCGCCAGCAGCGAGACCGAAAACGCCATCCCATGACCGAGCACGACTTCATGAGTTAACGAATACTTGACGAGGTCGACGCAGTAATACAGAAGCGAAAGCGGCAAATACAGGATGTAATCCAACACGCCCGCCAGCGGCGGCTCGGTCGGCGTGAAATCAGGCGCCGCCAGCGCAACTCCAGCCAGCGTAGTCGTGATGCTGGTGAGCAAAAACAGCGCACCATGCACCCGCCACTCGCGGTCGGAAATCCTCACCGCATATTTTGGGAATGTATTGTCCATGAAAACGAAGAGGCTAGAGTTTGGCCGTTAACTCCTTCCAACTCTAGCCTCTTAAATACTTAGCCCTTCAATAACACTAAAACTCGTCGTCGTCGCCTGCGCCATCAGCGACGACGTCGCCGTCCTCGTGCGCCTGCAACTCCTTGCCCGGCTTGAAGCGAATGGTCTTACCCGACGGAATCGCGACTTCCTCGCCGGTGCGAGGGTTTCGCCCGACGCCCCGCTTCCGCGGTTTCACCACAAAGACGCCAAAGCCGCGCAACTCAATTCGTTCACCGCGCGTCAGTGCTTCCTTCATCGAATGAAAGAGCGCCTCGACGGCTTGTTCGGCTTTCATTTTAGGTACGCCGGTTTTATCGGCCACGCGATTGATGATGTCTAACTTGATCACGTCTTCGGGCCTCTTTTCTGGTCCCGCAGGGGACGATGTCTGGGCTGCAAATGCAGGGAAGGATGATAGATAGCGGCAGCAAAGACTGTCAAGGAATTGGCTTGCCACGCCCGAACATCGCAGCTATAAGTGGTGTTTGACAAGTGGGGGAGCGAAAGCTAACCTCAAACTCGATGAGTTATGTTTGGAATTAGAAAACGCCGGCCGCCACCATTTGGCGGCGTCCATGTCGACGACGACAAAGACATTCAGGAGCACAAGCCTGAAGAAGCTTCACGCAGCGACCTGTGGTCTGAAGCGCGCTTGTTGCTTCGCGATCTGATCTTCGCGTTGATGATTGCCGCGCTGGTTGTCGTATTCATCGTGCAACCGGTGAAGGTGGAAGGCACGTCGATGCTCCCGCGTTTGCACGACGGCGAACGGATCTTCGTCAACAAACTCATTTACTACGACGACTATCGTTGGGCGCCGAAAGTTGATCGCGGCGACATCGTTGTGTTCTGGTTTCCCGAAGATCCGTCGAAGAGTTACATCAAACGAGTGATCGGACTGCCCGGCGATCGCATCGAGATCATCGAAGGCGTCGTGCGCGTGAACGGGAGCGAGCTGACAGAGTCGTACCTCGATCAGCGTCTCAACCTGATGCATCGCTCGATGGCGCCGACGGACGTAAAGCAGAATTACTACTTCGTAATGGGCGATAATCGCGACAATTCCAGCGATTCGCGAATCTGGGGCCTGGTACCCAAAAAGTACATCTACGGCAAGGCGCTGTTTCGCTACTGGCCGCTGACCGCCGCGAGTGTGATACACCACGAGGACATCCCTCTGACGACGCCCTCCTCGCCTTACATCCGCGACTATCAGCAGAATCCGCCGAATCCGCCTTTGGGCGATGCGAGCCCGCAGCGCTGAGCATTAGTTTCCTATGATCGATTGGTTGCGCCTCCTGCTGATGATCTTCTACGCGCCCCTGCGAGGGATGCGTGAAGCTCGCGACCGCAGTTCGCTCGCGCCGGTTGTGTTGATGGCGGTGCTGAGTCAGTTAGCTTTCGATTTGCTCACGCGAAGGTTTGGTGCTGCGCCGCAGTTTGCGCGTGGACATGGATTTCTCTCCCTGTTGACCGAACCGGCGATGCCCGCATTTTTGATTGCGATCGTGATCGTGCCGATCCTCATACTCATCGCAAACACATTCGAGCGGCGCGGAAGTTTTCGCGTGGTGCTGACTCAGGAGTACGCATCTGTCGCGGCTTCGCTGTTCTACGTATTAACGGCCGCGAACGTGTTCGGCATTGTGATGGCCGTCGTGTTTCACTTCACCGGGGTCCAGGCGGAATATGTTGCGAGCTCGATTCAAAACGCCGATGCTATTCGGAACTGGTTTCCGGCAGGTCAGGCAGTCGAGCAGGCAGTTGAGGGGCTTAAGAATCCTGCATTCGCTTCCTACTCGCTATTCGGCGGATGGAGAGTGCTTGCGTTTTGTATCGGCACGGTGCTGGCAGTCAGAGACGTTTTCCGGATGTCGGCGGCCCGCGCCTTCGCTGTCGCGTTCATCGCGTGGTTCCCTTGCAACCTACTCTTCCCGATAGTCTCCGGGTTGTTGTCGAGCGTGATGGGTTCACCCTTGCTGTTCTTCTTCGTCTTCATGTTGCTGCGCGGTTACTTCAGCGACGTCATGGGAAGCCATCGAGCGAAGGCAGCGTTCAAGCAGAACCTTGAAACGGCAACGCTCAATCCCGCGGACGCTTCAGCACACTACAATCTCGGCTTGATTCATCAAAGCCGCGGCGAACTGGAAGCTGCGCGTGAACGTTTCGAACGTGCGTTAAAGATCGACGACACCGAGATCGACGCGAGTTATCAACTAGGACGCATCGCGCGTCAACAGAAACGATACGCCGACGCGATTCAGAACTTCGAACACGTAGTCGCACGCAATCCGGCGCACTCGCTGCACGAGATCTGGCGTGAAGTGGCCGCGACGTACATCGCGGCAGGCCAGTTTGAAGATGCGCGTATGGCGCTCGATCAGTTTCTCGAGCATCGACCGTCGGATCCGGAAGGTTTGTATTTGATGGGCCGCGCGCACGCTGGGCTTGGTCACAAACGCGAGGCGACCAGCTTGATGCAGGCTTGCATTGAGGCTGTGAAAACAGCGCCCGCGTACAAGTATCGCGCCAGCAAACGATGGTTGAACGAAGCGCAGCAGTTTATTAAAAGTAGCCAGTAGAGCTTTGTTCTTTGTACTTAGTGCTTTGTAGACCAAAACAAAGCACAAAGTACTAAGCACAAAGAACCAAGATGCAGAATCGAACACCAGCCCTCCTCGCTTTAGAAGACGGCCGTACATTTCGTGGCAGCTCATGGGCTGCGGAAGGCGAAGTTTGCGGCGAGATGGTCTTTAACACCTCGATGACGGGTTACCAGGAAGTGCTGACCGATCCCTCCTACGCCGGACAGATCGTTTGCATGACCTACCCGCTCATCGGCAACTACGGCGTCAACGAGCTCGATTCCGAGTCGTCGCGGCCGTGGGTCGAGGGATTCGTGGTCCGCGAAGCGAGCCGCATTGTTTCGAGCTGGCGCGCCGAAGGCAGTCTCGAAGAGTATTTGAAACACTGGAAGATCGTCGCCATCGAAAGTATCGACACGCGAGCGCTAGTGCGTCACATCCGCGACAAAGGCGCGATGCGCGCATGTCTTTCGACGATCGATCTCGACGCAGAGAGTTTGGTGGCGAAGGCGCGGCAGTCGCCGTCGATGGAGAACCGCGAGCTTGCCAGCGTCGTCACAACTAAAGAGCGCTACGAGTTTCCCGCAGTGGGCCAGGAACGCTTTCACGTCGTCTGTTACGACTTCGGCGTCAAACGAAACTCACTGCGCGAACTGGCGGACCTCGGAGTTCGCACGACGGTCGTTCCGGCGTCCACGCCCGCAAGCGAAGTGCTGGCAATGAACCCGGATGGCATTTTCTTGTCGAATGGACCAGGCGATCCCGCGTCGATGGACAAAGAGGTCGCGGAGATTCGGCAGTTGTTGAGCGCCAGCGTGCCGATGTTCGGCATTTGTTTCGGACATCAATTGTTGGGACGTGCGTTCGGAGCGAAGACGTTCAAACTCGTCTTCGGACATCGTGGCGGGAATCAGCCTGTGAAGGAAGTTTCAGGCCGTGGCGTCGAGATCACGGCACACAATCACGGCTTTGCAGTCAGTGCCGACACGCTGCCGCCCGACGTTGAAGTCACGCACATCAATCTCAACGATCAATGCGTCGAAGGCATGCGTCATCGCACGTTGCCGATCATCTCGGTCCAATATCATCCTGAAGCAGCGCCCGGTCCTCACGACGCTGAGCATCATTTCCGGCGCTTCATCTCGTTGATGAACGCTAGAATCGAAAACCAACTCCCGCGCTGAATTGAAGTTGATGCGTGACTGCTGACTGACTTCGGATCGGGCCGGGGAAGAATCCGAGGAGTTGTTCTCCATAGCGGATCATCGTGTCGCCGCAATCCAGCCGCGCGAACACGCGCCTCGAAGCGTAAAACTCCAACACGCCGCCCACATCCAGCGAAAAATGCGTAACTCGACCGAAATGAGTTCGTATGTCGAAAGGCGAGACGAAGCCGTCGACGATGAAGGTGTTGCTGAAACTGATTACGCCCGGTCGAGCTTTGACGAAGAAACCAAAATGCTCGAACCGTTTGCCGAATTTCGGGCCCGCCTGAATCTGAAACGTCCTGCCGCCCGCCGGCATGCCTGAAAAGACTCCGAGGTCGCCGGGATAGTAGTCAGCTTGAACTTCGGCGCTGATGTGTGGCGTGAAGTTATAGCCGATTCGAGCGCCCACGCCTGTTTGGTTGTTCGACCCGACGTCCACTGGTTCGAAAGTTCCGTCACGGTTGAACTGGATGCCGGTCTCTCGCAAGTTCAGCGACGTGAACTGGGCGCCGATTTCAAACTTCCGTTCTTTTTCAGGCGTGTAAGAGGTCGTCTCGTCGGTTGTGTCCGGATTGAGGTAACGAAAGGCGATACCCGCACTGAATTGAAACTTGTGTGAGACACGATCTAATACCGGCGTCCGCCGGAAAGGAATCACGGGCGTGTCGCCGTAGTTGATCATTGTGTCGCCGAGATCGAATCGCGCCAGGATTCCGCGAGACGGATAAAACTCGACAACGGCGCCGACGTCCATCGAGAAAAAGTTTCTGCGTCGCTTTTCGAAGATTGGAAAAGTGACGATTGGACCGTTGCCCTGAAACGGGAATGTCACTGACCCGATTTGCGTTTCTATTTCACCAAAGGTGACGAATCCCGGTCGTGCTTTTGCGAACACGCCAAATCTCTCAAACCGTTTGCCGGCCTTCACTCCGAATTGGCCCTGCGCCAGGCTGCCGCCACTGTTGAGGCTTGGAAAGAAGTTTCGCTGTGGGAAAAAGTCGCCTTCCGCTTCCACCGCGACATACCTATTGACGTTGTAGCCGAATCTGACGCCGAGTCCCGCTGTCGATCTCGAGCGATCCTGAAAGTCGACAAAGGCATTGACCGACGGTCCAATTTGTAATGACGAAAAGTGGACGCCTAATTCGATCTTTGCGGGTTCTGGTGACTGTTGTGGCTGTGGTGGATCTTGTGCGTGGACCTCGAGGTAGCTGACGAAACACACACTGAGAAGCAAAACGGTAAGGAAGAGGTGTTTTTGCATGTGAGATCCTTGGCTGAGGTTTGTGACGTCATTATTCTTCCAGCGGCCATTTGAGCTCGCCGGTTGTAAGGTCTGGGCGAACGCGGACCATCTGTTCGGGCGTGGATTCCGAATGTAGTTCGTCGGGCACCGCTTGAGTGACTTCGGCTTGCTCTACGGGTGGTTCAGGCTCAACAGCCTGACTGGGTTCCAACAGATCCGCAAAACCTTCGCTGCCGCGATGTTCGAGCCAGTGACGATAACTAACCGTCAGGATCGCAACCAAAGGAATCGCGAGGAAGATTCCTGCAACACCCGCGAGTTTCTCGCCTGCGAGGATCGCGAAGATCACGGCGAGTGGATGCAAGTGAATGCCCTGACCGATCAGACGCGGATAGATGAAGTAGTCGTGAATGATTCGCAGCACGCCGAGAAACAGCAGCACAAGAAACGCATTGAACGGACCAGCATGCAGCGTCGCTAAAATTGCCGCCATAATCGCGACGACCAATGGGCCAGCCAGCGGAACAAACTCAAAAACGCCGGCAATGAATCCCATCACCAGACCGCCCGGCAGACCGAGCAACGTAAAGCCGATCGCGCAAACGACGCCGATAAACAAACACGCCGTCAACTGCGCCCGAATATACGCCGCAAGCGTGCTGTTAACATCCTGAAAGAATTCATCGCCACGCCAGCGCCAGCGTCCACGCGGCAACATCAACAACGCCGAACGTCGAAAACCCTCCGCGTCCTTCAACAGGAAAAACCCAAGAATCGGTATCAGCACCAACCACGGCAGGTAAACCAAATATCCAAGCGACGCCGCCGCAAACTCGGTTCCTGTATGACTGACCATGTTGACCACTTCCGGAACCGCTTTGTTTACCGCGTTCGCGACCGGCCCGGGCAGACGACGCAGACGCCACTCCTCAACGATCTGCGGCGCCTTCTCGCTCACTGACTTCCAGTAAGCCTTCGACTGGGCCACGAAGTCCGGAAACTGGTTACTCAAACTCGGCAGCACTACGAAAATCGCCAAAACGATCGCGGCGAGAATGATCAGGTAAGCAAGCCCGATTGCGCCAGCCTTTGGAATCGCAATTTCACGGTTGCCGATGCGCCTGGGCCGTCGCAAAAATTCAACCATTGGCGATACGAGGTAGGCGAAAAAGATCGAGAGTACGAGCAGCAGGATGATCCCGGTGATCTTCGAGATGATCCACAGCAGACCGATGACGACAAGCAGAATGAAGATGACTCGCAGGATCACGCGAGTCGGCGGTCCGTAGGCTTCTACGGCTGCCTTCGCTGCCGAAGCGGCAACTTCTTTTGTTTCATCCTGTTCCATACGCGAAGGGGCGCGATCAAATCCGCGCGTGCAATCGGCCGATCATCTCTCCCACGGCCTTCTGATCGTGGTTAGTCAGTCCTCTGAACTCAACTCCGAACGTGTCGGCAGTTGCATGATGGACCACCTCGCCTGCGAGCGACAAGGCGTCGTCTCCATCGATCAACAGCATGCCGAGTTGGTCGCCGACTTTAACGTGCGGCGATGCGGGAAGGTTCGTCACGCGCACGCCGCCGAGACTGATGTCCTGCGGCTCGCCGATGCCGATCGACTCTTTAAGGCTCTCGTCTTCGATGGCCAGCGTCAAGCGGGAAGTCACATAGTAACGGGGATAACGTCTGCGATCGTAAGAGGGATCTTCCTCGTTGAAGTTCGGAGTCGTCATCGGAGCTGTCCTCAGTGTGTGACATCATCATCCTCGTCCGACGCTTCTTCGCCCTCGCCTTCGGCTGGAGGCGGCGGCGTGACGCGTGGAGCGGCCGGTTCCCAAACAAGCCCTCGCCATTCGTCAGTTTCACCCAGCAATTGCAGCGCCGCGAGCGGATGACCGGGATGACGCTCGATCCGCAGCACTTCCGCAATCACTTGCAGTTTCTCGCCCGACTCACCCAGAACTTCAAGCCGCACGCGACTGCCGACTTCCGGCAACTGCCGTCGCAAGTGGACGAGCGTGCCCTCGGGCCCGACATTCTCCGTCGTTCCTTCCTCCACGACGTGCGTGCCGCTTGGTTCGTCCCATTCAGCTTTCACCTCCAGCGTCGCCAGATAGCGCGGTCCGGAACGATTGTCGTGTTGGGTGTGGGACATGTTCATTCTCCTCGTTTATCGTTTTCCATTTGTCATTTCGCATTTGCCATTTTGTGTTCTTCGGGACGTCAGAATGAAAAATGACAAACGTCAAATGACAAATGGAAAATGACTACTCTTCCTCCGCCCTTAGCTTCTCGAGAACTGAAAAGTCTTCAAGTGTGGTGACGTCGCCTGCAACGGAGCCGCTGGTGGCGATCTCGCGCAGGAGTCGTCGCATGATCTTGCCCGATCTGGTTTTTGGCAACGCGTCGGTAAAGCGGATGTCGTCAGGACGCGCGAGTGCGCCGATCTCTTTGACCACGTGAGCGCGCAGTTCCTGGTTCAGCGCGTCTGACGCGTTGTGCGAGCCTTCGAGAGTCACGAAAGCCACGATCGCCGATCCCTTCAGATCATCTGGACGAGCGACCACGGCCGCTTCCGCAACCGCCCCATGCGAAACGAGCGCGCTTTCGACTTCCGCAGTTCCGAGTCTATGGCCGCTGACATTAATAACATCGTCGATCCGGCCCATAATCCAGAAATAGCCGTCCTGGTCGCGTCGCGCGCCGTCGCCGGCGAAATAGATGCCGTCGATCTGCGACCAATACTGTTCGCGATAGCGTTCGTCGTCGCCCCAGATCGTCCGCAACATCGACGGCCACGGCCGTTTGAGCACGAGGTAGCCGCCCTGGTTCGCTTCGACCGATTTGCCTTCGCGCGTCATCACGTCGGCTTCAATTCCGGGAAAAGGCTTGGTGCCCGATCCCGGTTTCGTGGGAGTTGCGCCGGGAATTGGCGTGATCATGATCGAGCCGGTTTCGGTTTGCCACCACGTGTCGACAATCGGACAACGTCCTTTGCCGATCACTTCGCGATACCACATCCACGCTTCCGGATTGATTGGTTCGCCGACTGTGCCGAGTAATCGCAGACTCGAAAGATCGTATTTCAGCGGCCAGTGCTCACCCCATTTGATGAACGCTCTGATCGCTGTCGGCGCAGTGTAGAAGACGTTGACGCGATGGCGCTCGATCATGCTCCAGAAGCGATCGGGTTCGGGGAAGTTTGGCGCGCCTTCGTACATCACGACGGTGGCGCCGTTCGAAAGTGGTCCATAGACGACGTAGCTGTGTCCGGTGACCCAACCGATATCGGCAGTACACCAGTAGATGTCTTCGTCCTTGAGATCGAATACCCACTTCGTCGTGAGATGAACTTGCGTCAGGTAGCCGCCGGTCGTGTGGAGGATGCCTTTTGGTTTACCCGTCGTGCCGGAGGTGTAAAGGATGTAGAGTGGATGCTCGCTGTCGAGCTCTTCCGCGTCGCAATTGGCGTCCACAGTGGCCATCAACTCGTGCCACCAGAAATCGCGTCCCGCTTGCATGTGCTGTTGCGTTCCGGTCCGCTTGACGACGATGCAGCCTTCGACTGAAGGCGTTTCCTTGAGTGCTTCGTCAACGGCGGCTTTCAGTTTTACTTCATTGCCGCGGCGCCAACCGCCGTCGGCTGTGACGACGAGTTTGCAACTGGCGTCGTTAATGCGATCGACCAGCGCCGCGCTTGAGAAACCGCCGAACACGACCGAATGAGTCGCGCCGATGCGTGCGCAAGCAAGCATCGCGATCGCCAGCTCCGGAATCAGCGGCATGTACAACGCGACACGATCGCCGCGTTGAACGTTTCTGCTTTTGAGAACGTTGGCAAACTTGCAAACTTCCGTGTGCAGTTGTTGATAAGTAAATGTGCGCGTTTCGCCGGGTTCGCCTTCCCAAATCAGCGCTGCTTTGTTGCGTCGCCAAGTTGGAAGGTGACGATCGAGACAGTTGTAAGAAATGTTGATCTTGCCGCCGACGAACCACTCGGCATGTGGCGGGTTCCACTTCAGTACTGTGTCCCATTTCTTGAACCAGTGAAGCTCTTCAGCCATTCGGGCCCAGAACCCTTCGGGATCCGCGCTTGCTTCGGCGCGCAGGGCGTCGAGTTCTGCTTCCGATTTGATGTGCGCTTTGGCTGAAAACTCTGGCGGTGGAGGGAAGACCCGCTCTTCCTGGAGCACTGATTCGATGTTGGGCGTAACAGTCGACATGGTATCTTTTCTACGATTTATTTTGGAATTGCCTGTGTATCACACAATTGCGTGATGCGACAACAGGTTAGGAGTTAAACGGGGATGAGTCTGTACGTTGGTACGAGTGGCTACAGCTACAAGGAATGGAAGGGCAGTTTTTATCCGGAGAAGCTCGCGGCTAAGGACATGTTGCCGTACTACTCGTCGAAGTTGGCGGCAGTGGAGCTGAACAATACCTTTTACCGCATGCCGAAACGCGAGATGGTCGAGAGTTGGAAGGCGCAGGTGCCGGAGAACTTTCGCTTTTCCGTGAAGGCCGCGCAGAGAATCACGCATTTCAAACGGTTGAAAGACGCGGCTGATGAGACGCGATACATGCTGGAGACAGTTTCGGCGCTCGACGATCGACTCGGAGTCGTGTTGTATCAGCTACCGCCGAACATGAAGAAAGATCTCGAGCGACTGGAGACGTTTCTCAAAGACTTGCCGCCGAATCCCCCGGCGGCCTTCGAGTTTCGTCATCCGACGTGGTTTGACGACGACGTTCTACAGTTGCTGCGCAGCGAGAACCGTGCGCTGTGTATTTCAGACACGGATGATCTGCCGGTCAGTCACATCGACAAGACCGCCGATTGGGGTTATCTGCGTTTGCGACGAGTTGCTTACTCGACGGCTGATTTACGTGAGTGGATCAGCAGGATGAAGGCCCAGGACTGGAAGCACACATTTGTCTTTTTCAAGCATGAAGACGAAGGCACTGGACCACGACTCGCTTCCGAGTTCATCGATCTAAGCCGCGAATAGTGCGGCTCAGAAGTTTCCGCCGCACGCATCGTGACCGCAGTCGCAATCCAGCTCGATCGTATCGCCGCTACCCTCGCACGAAGCGCTGCAATACTTGCCACCCTCTTGCGGGGGGCAGGTACAGGTAGGGTTCTTACATTTCTTTCCGTTATCGTCCGCCATGTTTCCTCCTGAAACCTATGCACTTTTTATGTGTGCATAAAGATTAGCACAAAGCTCTCAAAACTCAGACAGGAGGGCGACAGCGACTTCGGCGGCGACGTGGGCGTTGTTTTCGAGGAGGGCCACGTTGGCGCGGAGGGTTGAGCCGTGGCTGCGTTCGGCCATTTGGCCCAGCAGAAACGGTGTCAGGTCGCGGCCGGAGATGCCGTTGCGTTCGGCGCTTTCGAGTGCTTGATCGAGAACGGTTTGGAGTTGTGCGTGCGGGACTTCAAACTCTTCCGGGACGGGAACCGTCACCAGCAACGCGGAATCGATTGCGAGGGCGCGTTGCGCTCGAAACAGCGCGGCGACGTCAGCCGCCGAGTTTGCACGTGTATCGATCGGTAGTCCGCTCGTGCGCGAATAGAACGCCGGAAACTCATCGCATCGATAACCGACGACCGTGACGCCGTACGTTTCCAGCCACTCACGCGTTGCGGGCAAGTCGAGGACGATCTTCGCGCCGGAGCAAACGACGACGATCGGCGTGCGCGCCAACTCAGGCAGATCAGCCGAAACGTCCGGTAACGCACCGCGATGAACACCTCCGATCCCGCCAGTCGCAAACACTTTGACTCCCGCACGATGAGCGATCCAACACGTCGTAGCGACAGTCGTCGCGCCATCCCAGCGTTCAGCGACTGCGATCGGCAGATCTCGCGTACTAACTTTGCGGATATTGTCTTCTTCAGCAAGCCTGCGAACCTCATCCGCCGTGAGACCGACTTTCAATTTCCCACCAAGAATCCCGATCGTCGCCGGCACAGCACCCGCGTCCCGAACGATCTGTTCGAGACGTTGCGCTGTCTCCAAATTGGTCGGACGCGGCAACCCATGAGCGATCACCGTCGACTCGAGTGCGACCACTGACCGCGACGCGGCAACCTCAGGAGCGATTTCAATCATGCCTCTCTAACCAACGTGAAAACCGTTCCGCCATCTTCACGCGGCTCCCACGAAATGCGCGCGTCGATCAACCCTGCTCTCGCTTTCATGTTCGGCAATCCACGACCTTCCGAGTTGTTATTGTCTTTCGAATCGAACGTCCGGCCATTGTCCTCGATACGCAACGCAAAATCACCCGCGGGCGACGCGTCGACAAACATCTTCACCTCGGTCGCGTTCGCATGTCGCCAGATGTTGTTCACCGCCTCCTGCACGATGCGGTAGATCTGCATCTGCACACTCGGCGGCAGTTGACTGTGCTCCTCAATCGCTTCGTCACAGTGAAACTCGTATTCGAACCGCTTCTCGACCGGCGCATCCTGGACCGCATGGGCCAACGCAAACTCCAGCGCCGCCGCAAAACCGACGTTCTGCAACACCGAAGGGCTCAGGTCTTCACAAATGCGCCGCACCTCTTGCGAGATCGACTCGATCTCACCACGCAACGTCGACGTCTGTTTGCTCGACGAATCGCCGTTCGGTTTGATCTGATCGGTCAGCAACGCGAGATGACGCAGATCGGCGAGCGTTTGATCGTGCAGGTCGCGCGCGATGCGACGCCGTTCGCGTTCCGCTTCGTTCGCAAGATTCAAACGCGCATCGGCGAGATCGCGGTTGGCCTCGACCAGCGCGGCGCTCGTGGCGACGATCCGGCGTCGTTCGAGTATGGCCCACAACAGCGCGAGCAGCGCGAGTGCCAGCAAGATGGCCAGCGCCGTCGACGTCCATGGGAAAGGCGCGCGCGCCACCGTAAACGAAAAACTCACCGGCTGCGACGGCTCCAGGTCTTTGCTGAACGCCAGCGCCGTGACCGTGTACGTGCCGGGCTTCAATCCCTCCATCGTGAATTGCGACTCACGCGACAGTTTTTGGTTAACCGTCTTCCCCGCACTGTCGCGCAAAGTAAACGCATATTGAAACTGCTCGGGAAACGTGCGGCTGCTAATGGCGGTCACATCGAGCAGCAAACTGTTCTGCGGGTATTCGAGATTCAGTCCGGCTTTCAGTTCCGACAGCGCGTGCACGCGTTTGCTCAACACGCTCGTGACGGACAACGAAGGCGCAACTCGCGCCGGCACGTAACGCGTAACGCCGCGATTCGTCCCAATCAACAGCGACTCGCTTCCGTCCGTCGCGCGAACTGGCAAGACGGCGAAGACGTTCTGCGACGGCAATCCTTGTTCGGAGTCGAGTTGGCCCACCACGACGCCGACAGACGGATCCTCGCGGATTCGCAACAGACCATTTCCGCGCGTGCCGCACCAGACCTCGCTGATCTTGTCATCCAGGGCGACGCGCAGGAATCGCGCGTCGACATTGGGTACGACCAGTTTGCACGCTTCCTGCGTCGGGCAGATGAAAACTCCGCTCGACGTTCCAATCCATATCATGCGGGTGCCGGACGTCCGCGTCATCGTCCGCACGACCTGCCCCTTCAAAGCAGCAAACTGCGGCTCTTCGCGAACCGTCTTTCCATCCGACACCACCACGCCGTCTCTCGCGGTGCCGATCAACAAACGGTCTTCACCATCCGCGAGAAGGCTGATCGGTTCGCGCGCGATGCCGTTGGGCCATGCCAGACTCACTCGCCCGCCGTCGAGTCGTTCGACGCCGCGTCCGAATACCGCGTAATACGTCGCTCTCTGAAACTCGGCGATTGCGCGCACGCTGCCGACGCCGTCTGCGGCGCCCGAACCCGAATCAAGACGCGTGAATGCCTGCTCTTCGAACTTCACCTGCTGCCTGGGCGCCACGTACAAGCCGCTGACGGATGCAACCAGCAAACGCGGCGTCTGCGGAAGCTGATCTTCGGCGATGTCGTAAATGATGTTGGTACCCATGCCGGGCATGCCTATCCACGACGATGTTTGCTCGTCGTAAATAAAAAGCCCGCGATTCGTGCCGGCCATCACTCGGCGGTTGACTGACTGAAACAGCACGCGCACGAAATTGCTCTCGCCGCTGCCGATTGATTCGACGCGCGGCGCATTCGGATCGAAACGACAGACGCCGCGGTCCGTGCCGAACCAGATCACGCCCTCGCGATCCGGAAAGATCGCGTAAACGTGATCGGAACGCAGCCCGCCCGCAGTGCCGTCGAAAGTGAAACGCTGCGTCTTTGCCGGCGAAACGCGAAAGACGCCGCGGCCGTCAGTGCCGATCCATACTTCATCGCCAATCGCTTTTAGCGACAACACGGGACCGGTCGGCGCTTCCGCTCGTTTCAGAGCGGCCGGCGTGTCGCCGGTCAACGCGCCGGGCGCTTCTTTTCGTGCTCGCGAGCCGAGCCAGAGGTTTCCGTCTTTGTCATGTTCGAGGGCGTTCACGAAGTAGACCATCGGCCGCATCTCGATGGTTTTCGCCTCGCCGTTTGTGACTTCCATCAGTCCACGGCTTTGCGTGCCGATGAGCACGTGATCGTTGGACCATTGCACCGCCGTGATTTGCAGTGGACCAGGGCGATCGCGATCCGCGCTTTCCAATGGTTGATTCAGAAGGTCACGACTCTCCAACACCGTGCGCGTCACGCGCTCCTCGTTTTCAGTCGTCGTGACTGATTTCACGCGAACTTCAATCACGCGGCCTTGTTCGGTGGTCATCACAGCGACGCCCGGTTGCGGCGTGACGATTGCGGAAACCGTCTGGTCTGCCGTTTGGTTCACTTTCATGAACGCGCCGCCAAAGAAGCGCGCGGCGCCGGCTTCAGTGCCGACCCACAATGCGCCGTCCTGATCGGTTTGCAGCGCCAGCACGCGTCCGCCGGGCAATGCGGGATCGTTGATCGTTTGCGTGCGACGGCCGTCAAACTTTGCGAGTCCAGCTTCGGTGCCAAACCACATCGCGCCGTCGCTCGTCTGCGCGATCGCGCGAACGCGATCGGAAGGCAGTCCGTGAAACAACGTGACCGCGCCCCATTGGTGCAGGCCCGTTATCGGTGTTGGTGAAGGAGACGGAGACGGTGACGGGGAGGGCGAAGGAGATGGTTGCGGTTGTGGTTCCCCTGTTTGCGCGAGCGCGCTAAAAACGCACGAAGCAGAAGAGAAGCGGCAGGAATCCATTCTGATCTGCGTTTGTACATCCGCGTTATTCATTTGGTTCTTTTTCGAAGCCGCTTCTCGTTTCTGTTCTTCGTTGAAACGTTTCTGGTCCTTTTGCAGCCACGCTTCGAGATCGTGTGCGGCCTTTTCGAGTTCGTCGCTATTGAGCAAACCGCGCCGCAGCGCTTCGAAAAACGCGCGGGTGCGAATGTTGTAAGCGAGCTTTTCGTACGCCTCCTGGTCGGTGCCTTCCGCGACGCTCACGAACAGCTTCTCGTAAAGCGTTGCGAGCCGGCTCTCAACGCCGCGCAAGCTGAGCGAACACTTGCGCGCGATGGCCCAGTTGGAAAGCCCGAGTGCGAGATAGTAAAGCGCCTCAGCTTCAAACTCAGTCAGCAACGGACGCTTGAACGAATCCTTGAACGCCGGATCGATCATGTCGGCGCCGTCTTCAAGCACCGCCGCGACGAACCGCAGAAACCGCGACTCCGGATTGTTCTTGTGAATGAAGCCGTACGCCGGTGGCGGATCGACTGACTTGACGATCTTTCGGATCTCGTTGATGTAGATCTCGTGCGGAAACTGCGTCCAGAAAATGATGCGCGCGGTAGGGAAGTCGCGCCAGATCGCGCGGGCAGCTTTCACTCCGGAGAGCTTCGGCATCTGGATGTCGAGAATGCAAACTTCAGGCTTCTCGGCGAGGGCGAGTTTGACGGTTTCCTCGCCGTCCGCGGCCTCGAATACGGGCACGTGCGAGGGAAACTCCTTTTCCAGAATCTCGCGCAGGTAGTGGCGCTGGGCCACGTTGTCTTCGGCGATAAGTATCGACATGACGCGTCGATGATAATGCGGCTGCGAGCGCAGCGGCAACGTGGCTGACCACACGGGTGGACGGGGAGACGCGGGGACGCGGGGACGCGGGGACGGGGAGACGCGGAGGGAGACGCGGGGAGGAGACGCGGGGAAACGGAGAGTCCTTCGCCGCCCATCGCGTCCCGCTCACCGCGTCCCCGCGTCACTCCGTCCCCGCGTCCCCCCTTGACGCCTGCCGCCACGCTCTTAGCACTATGAGCGACTTATGAGAGTCCAAAACCTACTCCGCTTGTTTTGTCTGGTTCTGCTGTTTGCTGTCGTTGCTCATGCGCAGGATGGCGCGCCCCGTGACGAAAAACTCTGGCAACGCGCGCTGCAGATTCATCGTCGCGCCATCGTCATCGACACGCACAACGACGTGACGACGCCGATGACCAATAACTACTTCGATCTCAACGGCGCGCCGCCCGTGCCTTATCGCACCAACATCGAGCGGATGAAGCAGGGCGGACTGACTGCCGAATTCTTTTCGCTCTATATCCGTCCGTGGTACGTCGAGCACGGCGGTTCGACGCGACGCACGCTCGATATGATCGACGCTGTGTATCGAGCCGTCGAACGTAATCCGCGCGATCTGATGTTTGCGACGTCCGTCGCGGACATTCGACGTGCGAAGCGGCTCAACAAGGTTGCGTGCTTGATGGGAATCGAAGGCGGCCACGCGATTGAAGATTCGTTACCGACGTTGCGCGAGTTTTACCGTCTCGGCGTTCGCTACATGACGTTGACGTGGAACAACACAAACAACTGGGCCGATGCCGGACGTGGTGAAAAGAAGTACGGCGGGTTGAATGAGTTTGGACAGGAAGTCGTGCGCGAGATGAATCGTCTCGGGATGCTCGTCGACGTGTCGCACGTTTCCGACGAAACGATCAGTGATGTGCTCGACATTACGAAAGCGCCGATCATCGCTTCGCACTCTTCGGCGCGCGCGCTCAGCAACATGCCGCGAAACATCCCCGACGATCTGTTGAAACGGATTGCCGCGAACGGCGGCGTGATCCACGTCAACTTCTACAGCGCGTTTGTCGATACCACGACTGTGACGCCGCAGAGCCGCGCGCGGGATGAAAGGTTGAAGGCGCAACAGGACGCGCTCGACGAGAAGTACAAAAACGATCCCGAGCGGCTCGCGGAAGAGAGTGACAAGCTGGAACAGGCGAATCCGTTGCCGCCGCTTCCGATCTCGAAACTGATCGATCATTTCGATCACATCGTTAAAGTCGCAGGGATCGATCATGTTGGCATCGGCGCGGATTTCGACGGCGCGAACGACATGCCCGAAGGCGCGAAAGACGTTTCGATGTTGCCGAACATCACGTACGAGCTGCTGAAGCGCGGCTACAGCGAACGCGACATTCGAAAGGTGCTTGGCGAGAACTTGTTACGCGCGATGGCGGAAGCGGAACGTGTGTCGCGCTCGATGAGTAAATCGATCAGCGGCGACGGCAGCACGCGCCGGATCAAATAAAAAAATCCGTGTCATCGGTGAAAACCACGGATGACACGGATGTCAATCTGAAGCAGTAAAGAAGAGAGTTATTCGTTATCTGTTCTGACCACCCTGTGGCGTGCGACCCTTCTGGCCCGACGATCCTCCGCCAGTGCCAAATTCATCGTCTTCGTCACCGAGATCGTGCTTCTGGCCCGCGCCTTTTTCTCCGGTCTGCTGATCATTTGGGTTGCGTCCAGGTGATCGCTGTTCGCCACCGAAATCATCTTCCTGACCCGCGCGACCCATGTTCCTGTCGAGATCGTCATTCGTCATTCTGTCATGTGCCATTTGTTCTCAACCTCCCCATGAGTTCGGTATTTCGACGAAGAGGTATTAATCAACATGCGTGCCAAGTGAGAAAACTTTAAATAACGCGCGATCCCATTGGTGTGTGAGTTCTGAAATCGATACAGCGCACAAAATGAAATAATACAGTGCGTGTTATTATTCGTTGAAAACGAAATGACTTACGCAGGACTGTACATCCACATTCCATTCTGTCGTTCGCGCTGCTCGTACTGCGACTTCGCTACCGGGATTTATCAAAGCGAACTTGCCGACCGATATGTGCGCGCCTTGATCGACGAAATCATGACGTCGCGAACCGCAGGCGCCCGTGTGGACACGGTCTATTTCGGTGGCGGCACGCCGTCACTGCTCACTCCGGGCCAACTGGAGCGAATCCTCGCGACGTTGCATCGACAGTTCGACATTGATAGCGATTCTGAAGTCACAGTCGAGATGAATCCGGGCACCCTCAATCCCGATCAACTGCGCGCATTCCGCGAACTCGGCGTAAATCGGGCGAGTTTTGGCGCGCAAACATTCGACGACGCGGAACTCGCGAAGTTGGGTCGCTCGCATTCATCTGCTGACACGCTAAAAACTTTTCACGAGCTGCGCGCCGCCGGTTACGACAACGTGAGTTTCGATTTGATCGCAGGACTTCCCGGTCAGACCCTCTCCGGTTGGCAGCGAAACATCGAACAGTCGCTCGCGCTCGAACCGGAGCATCTTTCGTTCTACTTGCTCGAGGTCCATTCGGGAACGCCGCTCGCCGACCATATTCGACGCGGTCTGCAGCCCGTGCCTGACGAAGATTTGGCGGCAGTGATGTACGAATGGATGATCGAGCGCGCCGTCGCAGCCGGTTACGAACACTACGAGATCTCGAACCTGTCGAAACCCGGCTTCCATTCGCGACACAACACGAAATACTGGACCGGCGCGCCGTACTTCGGCTTCGGTTGTTCGGCGCATTCGTTCGACGGCGTCGCACGTCGCTGGTCCAATCAACGCGACGTGCTTCGTTATGTTGAGAACGTCGAAGAAGCCGCGTCGCCGGTCGTCGAAGAGCAGGAACTGACCGCCGCCGATCTACGCGCGGAAGCGCTGTTTCTCGGCATGCGGATGATGCGCGGTGTCGACGTTCGCGAGTACAACGAACTCTTTGGCGTCGATCTCCGCGCGGAGCATCAAGAAGATCTCGATCGCTTTCGCGATGCAGGTTTGGTGGAATTCGACGGCGACCTGATCCGGCTAACGCGCAACGGCGCGTTAATGTCGAACGAGGTGTTTGCGGCGTTTGTTTAGAGGAACGATGATCATCGCCATCGACGGTCCGGCCGGATCCGGCAAATCAACACTCGGTCGAATGCTGGCGAGAGCACTGAGTCTTCTCTACATCGATACCGGATCGATGTACCGCGCGGTCGCGCTGGCAACGATCGATTCAGCGCTCGATCCTACAAACGCCGAAGCCGTCACGGACTTGGCCCATCGCGTCGACATTAGTCTCGAAGGCGATCCCGATTCGTTGCGAGTGTGGCTCGAAGGACGCGACGTTACGGAACGTATCCGCGAAGACGACATCACCGCGATGTCGTCGATTGTGTCAAGCATTCCGGGCGTGAGACGCGCGATGGTCGCGCGCCAAAGGGAGATGGGCAAACGCGGCGCAGTGATGAACGGCCGCGACATCGGCACCGTCGTTTTCCCCGACGCCGACATCAAGTTCTTTCTCGATGCGGCACCCGAGGAACGAGCCGAGCGACGTTTCAAGGAAGATCAACTGGTAAATCCGGACGTCACCGTCGAGCAAACGCTCGCGGAGATCAACGAACGCGATCGACGCGACTCGACACGCGCTGATTCGCCGTTAAAGATCGCGGACGACGCGATCGTGATCGATTCCACCGGCCTATCGATCGACGCCGTGTTGGATCGCATGATGGAACATGTTCACCGGCATCATTGAAGAACTCGGCACCGTTCGCAGCATCGAAAAGCGCGGCGAGAATGCGCGCATCGTCATCGGCGCGCGCGTCGTAACCGAAGGCACGAACCACGGCGACTCGATCGCCGTCAACGGCGTTTGTCTCACAGCGCTCGACATCCAACCCGATTCCTTCGCCGCAGACGTCTCGCGCGAAACACTCTCGCGCTCGACTCTCGGCAATCTAAAACCGGGCACTCCGGTCAACCTCGAACGCGCCGTCACGCCCGCAACACGGCTCGGCGGCCACATCGTTCAGGGACACGTCGACGCACGCGGCACGTTCGAAAGCGTCGATGACCACGGCGAGTCGTGGACCGTTCGTTTCTCGTTTCCGAGGGAGATCGGGCGTTACCTGGTTTTCAAAGGATCGGTTGCCGTCGAGGGCATCAGCCTCACCATTGCCAACCTCGAAGCCGACTATTTCGAAGTCGCGATCATTCCCAAAACCTGGGAAGTCACCAACCTCTCGCACTTGAAGCCCGGCGACGGCGTCAACCTCGAAGTCGACGTCATCGCAAAGTATGTTGAACGCCTGGTTCAACATAGCTAATTTTGTCGGTTGTCCGTTGTCAGTAGTCAGTTGTCACTCCCGGTAACTGACCACTGACTAACGATCGGTTTATCAATTGCGGGCTTTCGGTTAACATAACTTTCCTATGGCGATTGCGACCATCGACGAGGCCGTTGCCGACATCCGCGACGGCCGCATGATCATCATCATCGACGACGAAGATCGGGAGAACGAAGGCGACCTCGTGTGCGCGGCCGAGAAGGTCACGCCGGAAATCATCAACTTCATGGCCCGTCATGCTCGCGGCCTGATCTGCATGCCTCTCACGGAGGAGCGTTGCGACGAGCTGCACCTGACTACGCAGGTCGCCGACAACACTTCGTATCTCGGCACTGCGTTCACGGTTTCAATCGACGCCCGCAACGGCATCACGACCGGAATCTCCGCCGTCGATCGTGCGACGACAGTCCTCTGTGCTGTCGATCCGGAGTGCCGCCCAAGGGATCTCGCTCGTCCTGGTCACATCTTTCCGCTGCGTGCCAAGAATGGCGGCGTGCTTGTTCGTCCCGGTCAAACTGAGGCCAGCGTCGATATCGCGCGCATCGCCGGTCTGTATCCCGCCGGTGTGATCTGCGAGATCATGAATGAAGACGGCACGATGGCCCGTCTGCCGCAGCTCGAAGAGTTTGCCGCGCAACACAACCTGAAGATGATCACGGTTGCCGACCTGGTGCGTTATCGCATTAGCAAGGAGACGCTCGTGCGTCGCGTCGTCGAAGCCGATCTGCCGACTGTCTACGGCAGGTTTCGTGCGGTCGCTTACGAAAACGTCATAAACGGCGACGTACATCTCGCGATGGTCATGGGCGACGTGAGAACCGACGATCCGGTTCTGGTGCGCGTCCATACTGAGAACGTCACCTGCGACATGTTTGGCTCGCTGATCGACGACACCGGGTTTCAACTGCATACGGCGCTCGAAAAAATCGCCGCTGAGGCGCGCGGAGTCGTTCTATACCTGCGCCAGCGCGAGCACAGCCTCGATTTGGTCAACCAGTTGCGTACGTACAGCCTGATGCAGGAGAAAGGCGTCAGTAAACGAGAGGCAAGTTTGGAAACAGGTTACGGAGTTGATCGCGACTACGGCGTGGGGGCGCAGATTCTCCACGACCTGGGGTTGCGGCGGATATTACTGCTTTCGAATCATCCCCCCAAAGTAGCAGCTTTGGAAGGTTTTGAGCTTTCTGTTGTCGGCAACGTGGCGCTCGGCGAGCCCGCTTCCCTGAAGGACCAGCAGGCGTCCGGCGTCGACAACACAGAGCAACGGACCTGAGCATTTCGGCCATCGGAACCGGGTGGTCCATGTTTTAAAATCCGTGTGAGCGGTGCAGTACAAAGCTGACAGTTGTTGGTTCTCTCCCTCAAGCATTCGAATTTCCTGAGTCGCGTGGCGGCTGTGTGTCATGAGTGCAGAAGATCCCAATAAGACGGATAACCGGCAAGATCTCCCTCAATCTGAGCCTGAGAAGCCTTCGTTGGCAAGGCGCTGGCGATACTTCACGCGACGTCACGCGATACTCGCGGGGCTGATCATTGCGGTTGTCGCCATCGTGTTGGTCCTGCTCGGGTTTTTCCTCTATCGGCTGGGCTACGTCGATCGTTACATCGCAAACCAGATCAAACGCACGTTCGCAAATTACGGCATTCGCGCAGAGATTCGCGAGTTTCACGCCGACATTCCACCGCAAACGGTGAAGATGTCGGGCGTCGAACTCTTCGATGCGCAGACCGGCGAACTACTCGGCAAGTTCGATCAGCTCGACGCGACGATCAGGATCGAAGACCTCTACGCGTTGAACCTGCAACGCAACATCAATCTCCGAGACCTGAAGATTCGCGGGCTCGAAGCGTGGGTTACGTTCGACGAGCAGGGACGATCCAACTTCCGCAACCTCCGCATTCCGCCGCCTGAACCAAACAAGCGCATTCTCTTTGCTTACTCGACTGCCAGCGTCCAAATAAACGACGGAGTCATTCACTACGGTGACGCACGTCATGAGATTTCCGGCGAAGCGCGAAACCTGCAAATGACGGTTCAACCCGACGATCCGAATGCTCCCGCGGAGAGCTGGATGAACACCGTCACGCTGAATCTCACCGATTCAAACTTCGTTTACGACGGCCGGACAGTTAACCGCATCGATCTGCACGCGCGTGGCCGTGTGAACCAGACGCGCGCCGAGATTCATGAGGTCGTGCTGAAATCTCCGGTTGCTGAAGCGCGTTTGACAGGAACGATGGACGACTGGCGCGCGCTTAGTTACCAGATGCAGATCACGTCGTCTGTCGACCTCACGCAACTTTCAGACGTGGTCCAACCGGGCGCAACGCTTCGCGGCGCCGGAAACTTCGCTGGGACAGTCACGGGTCGAGGCGATCAGTTCAAGATCAAAGGCGAGATGAAGTCTGACGCGCTCGCAGCGGACAACGTGCGTTTGCAGGGACTGAACGTAAGCGCGAGTGGATCGGTCGATGGACGCAGTTACGAGATCAACGGCAAAGCCGTCGCGGATTTGCTGAATGCCGGCGATTTCCAGATCAATTCAGTGCAACTGACGGGCAACGTGATGGGCACCGGAACCAATTTCAAGTGGGTTGGTGAACTACGCGCGGTTGCCGAAAGAAGTTACGGCACGACGCTGACCGGACTGTTCCTGCGCGACGCGCGGGCTGAGATGAACAATGGCGTATTGACCGCGTCGGCGAGTCAGTTCAGCGCAAACAGTCTCGTCGCCTCAGGCGCGAAGGTGAATGGAATCACCGCTACGGATCTGCGCGCGCGCAATGAGAACGACGTGACGACCGCCACCGTTGCGACTGTGAAAGCGGGCGAGATCACCGCTTCAGGCGCGCGGGTTGAAGGCGTGACGGCAAATGATGTCGACGTCGTCGATCGTGGCGGCGTGACGAACGTGACCGTGAAAAACGTGCAGGTTGGCGCGACGCACGCTGCCGGCGCTGAGATCGGAAGCCTCAACATTGCGGGCGTGCGTTTGTCCGTGCGTAATCGGCGGATCGAAGGTTCGACCGCCGACATCGACGTGGGCACAGTGAAGCTTGCCGACGGCCAGGCGGAAAACGTGAAGCTCGCACGACCGGTGTTTGTTGTCGAGCCGTCCGGAAGTTATCGCGCAACCGCTGATTTGAGTATCGGCGGAGGCGTGTTGGGCCAGATGCAACATCGGCGCCAGCGCGGGCTTCGGTTGTCGCCACCAATCGTGAGATTCAGCTCAACAATTTCGCCGCCGACGTATTCAACGGACGCGCCAGCGGAAACGCACGTATCGCACTCGCAAAAGGCGGCACGTCGCAAGTCACCGCGGATTTCACCAACATCGACATTGCTGGACCACTCGCCGCACTCGCGGGCAGCGCAGTTCCGCTGACCGGACGCGCGACGGGCAGAGTCGATCTGACTTTCCCGGCACCGACGTCAAACTCGCTTCCGGCACACTGACCTCGAAATTCTCCGCCGAGACCGGCGAAACAAGCGCAGACAAAATTCCGATCACGGGTAAAGTTACAGTGCGCGCCGATCGCGGACTCTTTGATATTCAGGCGATGAACCTGCAAACACCGGCAACGAGCTTGAGTGCTACCGGCCAGTTCTCATTTGAAAACGATTCGAATCTCACGTCGATCTCGCTTCTACCGACGCGGCGGAACTTTGCAGCGGTGCTCATCTCTTCGGGTCTGTTGCCGGAGTTGAAGAGCAGATGCGCAGTTTGAATCGGGCTCGCGGGGCAACTCGCTTTCAACGGCAACATTCGCGGGCGACTCAGTCTCCCGATGTGAACGGAAGTTTCCACTTGGCTCGCTGATTGTCAATGGAATCGAGTTTGGCGCGCTTTCGGCGTCGATCGCGATGAACAGCAGGAGATGCGGTTCCTGACGGACAGTTGTCGGAAAGAGAGATGGCGGTGGTGTGCGGTTCTCGCTCGTCTCGCCGCGAACCGAGGAGAACAAGACGTCTCGTCGAAGCCACGCTCGATCGCTTGAACGCGCGCAGCACTGCTGGCGCTCTCGCCGAAGCAACAACGAACAGCTCGCGTCCGACACCGAAGGCGACCTGTCGGGTCAGATCAAGATCTGCGGCATTCCGAACGCGATGAACGGCAGCGCCGATCTTCGTCTTGGAGCCAGGCCGTCTCGGCGGCGAGCCGCTTGAAGGCGATGACCGCGCGCGCGACGTTCAATGGACCAAATGTGAATATCGAAAGCGTCGATGTTCGGTCTGGTCGCCGGTCACATCGTCGCGAGCGGCAATCTCAACACCGAGAGCAAAGCGTTTCGACTTCCAGGGACGGGCGGAGAGTATTCAGCTGGCGCGACTGGCCGCGCTCGCAAACAGGCCCGGGATGCCGGTTATCACAGGCGTCGCCGGATTTCAACGCGCACATCACAGGCAATCTTGCGGACGAAGATTTCTCGGCTACCAGATCACGTTTGACGGCGAAGGCCGCGACGTACGATCAACGGCCGTCCCGCGGGCAACGTTGCGCTTGAAAGGCCGCACGCAGAACCAACAACTCAACATCACTCTTGACGTCCGGCATGTTGGGCCAACCGCAGGTCGTCGCCGCGCAGATCAATCTTGGCGAGTCACGTATCTGCCGGCGATCGATCGAAACCACGCTCACGAATGCCGACCTGACGAACCTGTTTCAGCATCCTCCTGCCGAACACCGGCGTGCGGATTTCGGGTCGCGCAAACGGAACGATCACAGCAAGCGGCAATCTGATCGACGACGACGACAACTTCTCGCTCGCGGGTCTGTCAGGCACAGCGAATTTTTCAGAACTGAGTTTTCGTGTCGAAGACATCCAGCTCAGCGCCACAACGCCACTCGTCGATCGCATTCACACCAAACGAAGTCGCTTTCAAAGCGGCGACGTTTACCGGTCCCGGCACCAACATCGTTCTCGACGGCACCACTCGCGAGCGGCGCTGGCGGTACGCCAGAGTCTCAACGTCAACGGCGATCTGAACCTGCGCGTGCTGAACGGTATCTCACCGGACTTCTTCTCCTCGGGCACGGCGAGGTCGCCGTTCGCCATCAACGGCACTTTCGAAGACCCGCGTGTGCATCGGCACGGCTTCGCTCAACAACGGTTCAGTTTCGGTGTTGCTCGGTAACGATCGTTGGACCGTCGCGAACCTGACGGCCGCGGTCAGGTTCACCGCCAACCAGGCGCAGATCGATTCGCTCAGCGGAACGATTGGCGGCGGACGCGTCTCGGCAACCGGCGGCGCGCTGCTCGATGGCTTCACAGTTTCGCGTTTCGGGTCAACATTCGCGGCAACAACGTGACGGTGCCGTTCCCGGAAGACTTTCGTTCGACGCTCGATGCGGACGTCGAGATCCGGGGCTCGTCGCGCGAACAGCTCATCGGCGGTCGTCGTGAATCTGCGTCGCACGGAGTACACGGAAGACATCGAACTCGCCGACCTCATCAACACGCGGCGGCGAGTCGATCGAAGAAGGCACGGAGATCGAACTTGACACGCACGGCGTTGTTCGCGGCGCTGCGAGTTGAAGGACGCAACGCGCTGGTCGTGCGAAACAATCTCGCCGACCTCGTCGGTTCCGTGTCGCTTGCAGCTCGATGGACCAGTAAACGATCCGACGATCTCCGGACGAATCACGGCGACCAGCGGCACGCTCAACTTCCGCAACGATCGTTACGACATCACGCGCGCGTTGGTCGATCTGCCGCCGGCCGAAATGCCGATCCGATCGTCAACATCCAGGGTGAATCGCAGATTCGCGGTTATCGCGTGATCGTCAGTCTGACTGGTCCACTGTCGCAGCCATCAGGCGGCCGTGCGTTCCGAACCGGCGCTGCCGCAGGCCGACGTCGTTTCGTTGATCACGACCGGACAACTCTCCTCCGGCGACACGAGCGCGTCGATTCTGGCGCAGTCGGAAGTCGGCGCGGCGACGAGTCTTTTGACCGACGCGCTGATCAATGCGCCCGCGCAACGAGCGACGAGCAAACTTTTTGGACTGACGCGTTTTGAGATCAATCCGGTGATCGGCGGTACTGCCGGATCGACGCCGGCCGCGCGACTGACACTCGGACGCCGCATCAGCAAGGAAGTTACCGTTACTTATTCGACTAACGTCACCTCCGATCCGAATCAGATACTGGCGCTCGAGTATCGCGTGTCTGATCGACTTTCGTTTATTGCGCAGTTCGAACAGGCTTCGACGCGACGACTGAGTGCGCGCACGAACAATTTTAGTTTTGAGATCCGGTTTAGAAAGCGATTTTGAGCAAGGGGTAGGAAGCGAATTGTTGCCGGAGGACGCCTAAGTATTCGACTGCTGCTGATTCTCCTGCTGGTTTTGGTGTTTCCGGTCGACGCGCACGGCAAAACGCGAAAGACGCGCGGATCGAAGACTACGAAGGCCGGCAAATCACTGCGGTCGAGCTGGTTATCGAAGGTCGCGCGGAGATCCCAACGTGCAGGCTGATTTTCTGTCGCTTGCTGCGAGTCGCGCCGAACACGCAGTTTTCGGCGGTGCGCGTGCGCGAGTCGCTGCAAGCGCTGTTTGATTCCGGACGCGTTGCGAATGCGCGGGTCGAAGTCGTCGACGAAGGCGCAAATCGCACTGGGCCAGTCAGGTTGCGTTTCGTCGTCAAGCGGCAGGTGCAGATCGGCGACGTGCGCATTGAGCTGGGACCGGTTACCGGAACACCGATCTCCGTTGATGAACTTCGCGCCCGATTGAACTTTGTCCAACCCGGCACTCGCCTCTCGCAACAACTCATTCTGCGCAACGCTGACGAGATTCAGGTCTACTTGCGCGACCGCGGCTACTTCAACGCCACTGTCGAACCGCAGGAACAGGTCGGGCCGCGCGGTGTTCGCGCGACAGTTACTTATCGCGTCACGCCCGGCGAGCAGGCGCGCGTCGAGGCGTTTGACATCGACATCACCGGTTTCGACGCTTCCGCGGTGCGCAACACGCTCACGTTGCAACCGTCGGCACCTTTCACCCGCGACGCTCTGGGCGAAGACGTCAACAAGATTCGCGATGCGCTGATTGCGGCAGAACTTTCTCTCGCCGGTGCTCGAAGACGCGCGGGTCGAAAGCGACGCCGAGAAGAACACAGTCCGGATCTTCTTGAAAGGCGCGGTTGGTCCGAAGGTCAACGTCAGGTCACGAACTACGAGCTCAGTGAGAAGACCCAACGCGAGTTGCTGCCCGTCAAACGCGAGGGCAACATCGACTTCTCCGCAATCGTCGAAGGCGCGCGCCGCATTAGAAACCAGCTACAGGAAGACGGTTACTTCTTCGCCGAAGTGACTGAAATCTGCCGCGTCAGCAATCCGCCGGCGGACATGGGACCAAACGGCACGCAGGAAACGTGCCAAAACCTCAATCCGACTACGCTGACCGGCCACAACGTCGAGATCGAGTATCAAGTCGAACGAGGCCGGCGTTTTCGTCTGACTGACATTCGCATCACCGGCACCAACAAACTCACGTACGAAGACATCGAACCCAACCTGAAGAGTCAAAGAGCAAAACGCGATCGGTTTGATTCCGTTTCTCGGTTATGGGCGCGGCTACACGAGCCTGACGTTGCTCGAACAGGACCGCCGCACGGTCGAAGCGTTCATGCGCGACCTCGGCTATCGCAAAGTGAGCGCGGACGTGCTTCAGGGCGTCACGATCGACGGCGAAAATCTGATCATCACGTTCCAGGTAACGGAAGGGCCGCTCACGCGCATTGCCGGCGTCGACGTCAAAGGAAACCAGATCTACACCGAGGAGAGAATCCGCCAGGAACTCACGACCGTCATCGGCGCGCCTTACTCGCGGTCGCAGGCGCGCGCCGACGCCGACAAAGTGGCGCAGCTCTATTCGCGCGAAGGATACGTGAATGCGCGCGTCGATTTTTCAATCGTTGAGTTGCCGATGAAGGGCGATGACGAGCAGGTGCGGTTGATCTACTCGATCTCCGACGAAGGCGACAAAGTGTTCATCAACCAGATCATCATCAACGGCGTCACCGGAGATCGCAACACGAGGCGCAAGAAACGCGACGCGATCAGGCGGGCCATTCCGCTTGCGGAAGGCGACGTTCTGCGCGCGGATCGGATCTCCGAAGCCGAGCGCGAACTCTATCTCACGGACGCTTATCGCCAGGTGATCATTCGCACGGAAGCCGCCGGTGAAACCGCCGGCGGCTACAAACGGCGCGACGTGATCATCGACGTCGAAGAAAAAAAACCGCGCGTGATGGACTACGGCGGTGGTTACTCGACTGACGCCGGCGCGCTCGGTCTGTTTGAAATCAGCAACGTGAACCTGATGAATCGACTTGCGTCACGGCGCGATGCGTTTGCGTGCCAGCCGCCGGCAGCAACTGGTCCGTCTCGAATATCTCGATCCGCGTTTTGCTCGTTACAACGAAACGGATTTTGCGCCACTCGCGGCTTCGGTTGAGTATCAACGCGACTCGACGATCACGCGTTTCTTCCGTTCCGCAATCGATCGCGGCACGATGGGAATCGTGCAACGGCTCGACGAGGACGGAAATCCGATCGATATCTTCGGCGAACGCGTCAACGAGCCGACGATCAATCGCTTCACGGCGGCGGTCGAAACGCAGCGCGTGCTCGATCGCAAGACGCGCACGATCGTCTTTGGCCGCGTTCAGCTACGAAGACGTTCGGCTGTTCAATCTCGAGAGTCTGGTGGTGCGGCCGATTCTCGAACCCGATCGAGAAGTTCGTTTGTCGCGCATCGGCGCGTCGTTTGTAAGAGACACGCGCGAGCGTTGTGAAAGAGGGTCTGTTCGCGCGCAGCCGATGAGATCTGATGAGGATGAAACGCCCGGCGACGCCCGGAGAAGTTTGCCGCTACAACCAGGTTGACGCGACGCGCGGCGGTTTTCTCAGCGTCGATTATGCGTTGGCGCTGCGGCAGCTTGGCGGAAACATCTCGTTCAATCGTTTTCAGACGACCTACCGGCACTACTACAAAGTCAGCGCGCTGCGCGACACCGTGTTCGCCGGCAACATGACGCTCGGTCTGGCGAACCTGTTCAATCCGCGATCGATCGCGACGAGCAACGGCACCATCGACGAGATCGATCGCACGTTGCCGATCAGTGAACGATTCTTCTCCGGCGGCTCGACGACGTTGCGTGGATTCAATTTTGAAGAAGCTGGTCCACGCGAGGTCGTGATTCCGTTGGGTCAGTTTCGCGATCAGGACGACAACGTCGTGTTTCTGAATCCGTTTACCGTGCCGGTCGGCGGCAATGCGCTGGCGGTTGTGAATCTTGAAGCCCGTGTTCCGCTGACGCGATCGGTGCAGGTGGTGCCGTTTTATGACGGCGGCAACGTGTTTCGCCGCGTTGGCGATTTGTTTGGCAAAGACGATCCGGCGCCGGTTCCGCCCGGCAACATTCTTGCGGCGATCAATGCCGCGAACCTGACGCGCGCGTTGGACCAACACGGTGGGTTTGGGATTCCGTTGGCAAGACGCCGTTCGGCGGCGCGCTGGCGGTTGATTATGGTTTTCTGTTGAATCCGCCGGAGTTTCTGATTCCGCAGCGTGGACCAAACGGATTTTGACGGCACGCCGGCGATGTTTCGGCTACATCGCGGGACTTTGCATTTCCGGATTACGCAAACGTTCTAGAGCTCATGAAGCGAATTGGAAAAACTTTGGTGCTCGTGCTGGCGTTTGTGTTCGATGTGTGCGGCGCAGCAGGTCGTCGACAAGATGGTGGCGACGGTTAACGCGGGTGTGAGGACCGAGTTGATCACGTATTCCGATCTTGATGTGGCAGTTGGCGTTGCAACCGAACACGCAACTGGATAATCCCAATTCTGAGCGAGTCTGAATCGCGCGCTGCGGTTGTTGATCGATCAGCGGTTGATACTTCAGGAGGCGGAGAAATTGCCGACGATCGTGCCGACGCCGGCAGAGATTAGCGACGCGCGAACGAGTTGGCGCGCTACTTCCGTCGGAGCCGGCGTTTCGCGAACGGTTGCTGCGAGTGGGTTGACCAGTGAAAAACTGGACGAGATCATCGAGCAACGTCTGAAGATGGAAAAATATCTCGATTTTCGCTTTCGTAATTTTGTAGTGATCAGTCAGAAAGAGATTGCCGACTACTACGAGACGTTTACGTGCCGCGCTTTCAAGGCGCGTTTTCCGGGACGCATCGTTCCGACGCAGGAACAGGCGCAGCGCACGAGATCGAAAAGACTCTGATGGAAGCGAAGATCGAATCCGATACCGACGCGTTTCTGGACACGGCTCGCGACGAGCCGAGATTGTCATGTTGAGTCCGGTGTAATCAGATCGTACGTTATGCAACTTCTAGCCATCCCACTATCGGTCTTGCACTTTCCGGCGGCGCCGCGCGCGGTATCGCGCACGTCGGCGTGCTGCGCGCGCTGCTCGAGAACAACATTCCGATTGATTTTATTGCCGGCACTTCGGCGGGATCGCTGGTCGGCGGCGCGTTGGCTGCGGGCATGCCGATTGAACGAGATTGCAGAGTTTGGACGCGGAATGCGCTGGCGCGACGTCGGGCGGATGACGATGTCGCGGCTTGGCGTGCAGAGCAACGAACGTCTCGAACAGTATCTGCGAGAGCGTTTGCCGGTGACTCGTTTTGAAGATCTGCCGATACCTTTCGCGCGGTGGCTACGGACCTGAAGACCGGCACGGCCGTGGTGTTGCGCGACAGGGCGACATTCCGTTTGCGATTCGCGCGAGTTGCGCGATTCCGGGTTGGTACGTGCCGGTCATTGACGAACAGGGCCGCCAGCTGGTCGATGGCGGTCTCGTCGCCGTGATTCCTCGTCAATTGCTCGTTCGCTCGGCGCTGACATCGTGATTGCAGTTGACGTGAATGCCGAAGGAGCGAAGTTTATCGGTCCGACGAGCTCGGTTATCGGCGTCGTGTTGCAGTCGATGCTGGTGGTGCAGAAAACGGCCTCGCGTTATCAACTCGCGCCGCAGATCTCGTGATCAGGCCGCAGGTCGGGCACATTCGTTGGGACGAAATGGGCCGTGCGGACGAGTTGATGGACGCAGGTTATAAAGCGGGATTGAAAGCATGCCGGAGATTTTCGAACTCCTCGGAATCCTCATCTTTGAAATCCTCCGTTCATTAATCGTTTATTCAAATCATACGAATTGAGAAGCACTGAAGGTTGGTTGGCGGATTGTCAATGGCAATCGAGGTCACATCTGTACCCGATCGGCGCGCAGATCGCGTGTCGCGCACTTGTGCCGGTCGTTGATCGCTTTGTCGCTGACGGTGCTCGCGCTTGCGGGCGACGCGTTGGTCCGTTCCTACAATTACCACTCACAAATCATCGATGCGCGACTCGCCACTGGTTATCTGACGAGCCGGCCGGGGCTTTACGCCGCGCCGCGCGTGCTTGCAGGTCGGGCAGAAGTATTCCGTCGAAAAACTGGTCATGACGCTGCGACGCGCGGGTTATCTGGAAACGAGCGCCAGCAATGTGTGGAGCGGGAGTTTTATCTGCGAATGGCGCCGTCGATCGAGATCCGTCCGGGTCGTCTGCAGGAAGAACCAACCGGCGTCTCGTGCGCGTCAAGTTTGACGGCGAGCAGATCGCGGAACTCACCGGCGACGGCGTCGACGCTCGAATCGTTCACGCTCGGACCCGGAAGTGTCTGTCGAACGACCTTTCCGTCGAAAGCAGGCAAGCGCGAGATCCTTGAGCTATGACGAAATCCCACAGGTGCTCGTCCACGCGATTCTCGCGATCGAAGACCGTCGCTTCTTTGAGCATTCCGGCGTGGATGTCAACGGCCTCGCGCGCGCGCTCATTCGCAATGCCAGCGAGGAAAAGATCGGCCAGGGCGGATCGACCATCACGCAACAGCTCGTCAAGAACACCTACCTGTCGCCGGAAAAAACACTGCAACGCAAATATGCGGAGGCGATGCTTTCGCTGGCGCTTGAGCGACGGCTTTCGAAGAAAGACATTTTCGCGCTCTACTGCAACGAGATCTATCTCGGCCAACGCGGCGCGGTTAGCGTGCGCGGGGTGAAAGAAGCGCGCGCGGTGTTCTTCGGCAAAGAACTGACGCGATCTCTGCTGGCCGAAGCCGCGACGATTGCGGGAATGATTCAGAGCCCCGCTCGTTATTCGCCGGTCACACCATCCGGAAGCGGCGCAGGCGCGAAGAAATACCGTGTTGCGCGCGATGCAGGAAAATGGCGCGATTACGCGTGAGCAACAGTTGACAGCAGCTTCTGCGGAACCGGTGGTGTTCGCGCCGGATCGTCAGTCTCGACAATTCACTGGCGCCGTATTTTGTCGATTACGTGAATCGTGTCGCGCGATCTGAGTTTGAAACGTCAGGCGAGTGCAACGGATCTACACGACGATCGATCTGGAACTACAGCATCTTGCCGAACAGGCGCTGAAACGTCAGTCGGATCGGCTCGACAATGTCTACGCCGGACGAAATCGTGAAACCGCAGGCTGCGCTTGTCGCGCTGGACCCGCACACCGGCAACGTTCTCGCGATGGTTGGTGGACGCGATTACGCCGAGTCGCAACTCAATCGCGCGACGGACGCGCATCGTCAACCCGGTTCGACGTTCAAGCCATTCGTTTATGCGGCCGCGCTGGAAGACGGAATGTCGCCGGTGCAGACTTTCATGGATGCGCCGCGTGAATTTATTTATGACCGGAACAAGACTTATCGCCCCGCAAACTACGGCGGTGGATACTCGATGCGCGAAGTGACGATGCGTACCGGGCTTGTCAGCTCTCTCAACGTCGTCACGGTTGACGTGGCTTTGCAAACCGGACTCGCACGCATTGCCAATTTTGTCGACAGCCTTTGGCCTGCCGAAACCCGAACGTTATCCGGCGCTGGCGTTGGGAACAGAAGAAGTCACGCCGCTTGAATTGGCGACGGCCTATTCGGTGTTTGTAAACGGCGGATTGCGTATCTATCCGAAAGTCATCGCGAGCGTGTCGGAACCGCCCGGCACGCATAACTTGCCGCCGACAGACCAGGTGATCAGTCCGACGACGAGCTACATGATCACGAACATGCTGGCCGCAGCGATCGACCGCGGAACAGCGCGCAAAGCTCGCGGTGCCGTACCGGGGACTGCGATCGCAGGCAAGACCGGCACATCGCGCGATGGATGGTTTGTCGGATATTCGCCGAATCTCGTCTGTGCCGTTTGGATCGGTTTTGATGACAACGCGCAGCTCGGTTTGACCGGCGCTGAAGCGGCGTTGCCCGCGTGGGCCGAATTCATGAAAGAAGCTGTCGCAGTCAGGCCGGATCTTGGTGGTTCGAATTTCGAATGTCCGGAAGGGATCAAGTTTGTCGAGATTGACTCGGCTAATGGATTGATTTCGACCGTGTGGTGTCCGGTTCGTGAGTTGATCGCGGTGACCGAGCGAACGTCACCGCACCTCGAGTGCTACTTTCACGGGAACCTGCCGGCGCGGACCAGCCCGTTTGCCGAGGAGTAGTCATTTTCCATTTGTCATTTGATATTTCTCATTTGTCATTTGCCAACGGCTGCGATACAGTTCGGCAATAGTCAGGGGTGGCAAGTTGAAGTTGTTGGTGAGAAAGACCAGTCGTTCTCTGCTTTTGGGCATCGAAGTAACGAATGCGCCGTAGCTTCTCGGGATAGCCTTGGCGAGGGACAGGATTGACGAGCGTCACTATCTGATCGCAGGTCACGCCCGTCGCTCCGATCCACTGGTTGTGAATAGAGGCGCTGGAAATCGAAGCGCTTTCTGGCGCGCGTAACAAAGAAAGCGGAAGCCAGGTGCAATTTGTACAAGCGTGCGAAATCGAGGTAACCACGATCCATCACATAGAACGCGCCAGCCTCGAAGCTGAGTTGATCCAGAATGTTGACCTCGTGCACCTTGCCATGTGTAATGATCACAACAGTTGCGATGTTGCCGCGCAGGTCGAGCAGGGTGTGCAACTTCACCGCTCCTTTGTGCTTGCGAAACTTCTCCCAAGGGAAAAGTGCCAGACACAAATCGATGGTAGTGGCATCGAGCGCGTAAACGGTTTGAGCCAATTCTTTTCATGGCAAGCAAAGTCCCTACCGTTCGAGTATTACCTGCGCGATTGCGTGCTGCGTCGTGTGCGACATTGAAAGGTGCGTCTGCGTCGCGCCAAACTTTTCGAAGACCTCCAGCACTTGTCCAGTGAAGATTAGGTAAGGCGCGCCGCTCTCGCGCGATGAAACTTCCACGTCCTGCCAACTGATTCCGCCACGCCAACCCGTTTGCAGTGCTTTCAACGCCGCTTCTTTCGCCGCGAAGCGCGCGGCATAATGCTGCGCTGACACGGCGCCGCGACTGTCGCAGTAAGCACGCTCGCGCTCCGTGTAGACGCGTTCGAGAAAGCGCGGCGTGCGCAGGAGCACTTCGCGAATTCGGGCAACTTCTATAATGTCTATGCCGATGGAAACGATCACGAGTGATAACCAACTAGCCGAACATGGGTTCTACTGGCGCGAGCTCGACGGCGTTCGCGCGCTCGTTTGTGCGCCACTTGAGCAGGATGGATTTGTAAACGGCTTTTCCACCCGTCTCGGCGGCGTCAGCGACATGCCCGCGAATGCGCTGAGCCTCGCGGGATTCAACGACGATCGAGCGGAGAACATTCTGGAGAATCGTCGCCGCTTTCTCAAGCTTTTTCCGGGAGAGTGGTCCCTTGCGGGTTGCTGGCAGGTGCACGGTGCGGATGTTCGCGTCGTGAATACGGCAGAAGAAGCGAAGCCCGCGGAAAACGAACTCGGCGACACGATCTATTGCGATGTGATCGTCAGCAATGCGGTCCATGTTTTGGCTGGTGTGAAGACGGCGGATTGCGTGCCGATCCTGCTTGGCGATCCGGTTACGCGGGCGTTTGCGGCGGTCCATGCAGGCTGGCGTGGGACATTGGCGTCGGCTGTGCTCGTCGGCGTTCAGCGGATGAATGATGAATACGGATCGAGGCCGGAAGACTTGTGCGTCGCGATCGGCGCGTCTGCTGGTCCATGTTGTTACGAGGTGGGTGCGGAAGTGATCGACGCGTTCACTAAACGGTTTGACGGCGGCGAAGGTTTGTTTACCAAAACGAGGCCCGGGCATGCGAAAGTCGATTTGTTGAAAGCAAATCAAGACCAGTTGATCTCGGTTGGTGTGCGCCGAGAGCGAATACACATTGCGCCGATCTGCACAATGTGCCGCACGGATCTGTTTTTCTCTTATCGTAAAGAAAAAAGCGTGAACGGAAAGGTCGGGCGGCTAATGGCCGTCATCGGCCGCCGCTGATCGTTACTCGATGTTGAGCCACATCTTCACTTCGCGCGTTACGGGCGGGAAGCACGACTCGTCGTTGCACGCCTGAAAGCGCAACTTGCCTCTGATCTCGCCTGAACCGCCTGAATAGTCCGGCGGCACTGTCACGTTAAAACGAATAGTGGCGCGGCCCTCGTAAACGGCTACTTTGTTTTTCGAGAATTTCAGATTGCGCATGATCGCGCGGGGATAGGCGATCGGTCCAATTTTTATTCCCGTCGGAGTCTCGACGTCGAGCTTTGTCGCGATCAGAAACTTGTCCAGCGGCTTGTTCGACTGCACGTGAAGTCCCTGTGGGATGTCCATCACCACGGCCGCCTTGACCATGCGGCCCTTTTTTATTTTGTCGGGCACAAGCGAGCCGCTCACCGGCACGGCGCCGGACGACTGCGGCCGCGGGGTCGAGTAAAGCGTCGCTGGAATTAAGAGAACTGCGATTAGGAGGGCAGCTTTCGAAAGCGGCGAGTGTTTGATCATTTGTGTGTGCTCAAGCTCCGATCGAATTGATGTTAATAGGTGTTCCCTGGCGTGCCGCAAGTTGCCCGCAGGCGGCAAAAATGTCGCGGCCGCGCGGGCGCCGGACGTAAACGTGAATGCCTTTGGATTCCAGAATGTTTTTGAACCGGTCGACAGTTTGATCCAGCGACGGTTGATACGGCAACGGTTCGGCCGGATTGTGTGGAATCAGGTTAACTTTCGCCTTCAGTCCGTGCCGGTTTAGCAGATTTGCGAGTTGCCGCGCGTGTTCCTCTTCGATCGTTGACCCCTGCGAGCATCACGTATTCGAACGTAAGCGCTCGTTTGGCTTCAACGTCTTTTCAAACTCTTTGCAGGCGGCGAGCAACTCTTCCAGCGGCCATTGTTTGTTGATGGGCATCAACTCGTTTCGCAGTTCGTCCGTTGGCGCCGCGAGCGAGATCGCGAGATGCGGACGATCGGCGACCTTCGCGAGTTCGAGAATGCGCGGGACCACGCCTGCCGTTGAGATCGTCACGCGATTCGGAACGATGTAAAGCCCTTGCGGGTCAGCCATGACTCGCAGCCCCTGCAACAGTGAATCGAAATTCAGAAACGGCTCGCCTGCGCCCATGCCGACGAGGTTCGTGCCTCGCGGCGGTTGCGTGCCGGCTCCATAAGCGTCGTTCAGCGCAATAATGATTTGTTCGACGATCTCGCCGGCCGTCAGCGACCGCAACAGACCGAGTTGGGCCGTCAGGCAGAACGTGCACTGCAACGGGCAACCTGATTGCGATGAAAAACAGATCGTGTCGCGACGTTCTTCCGGAATGAAGACGGTCTCGACCGGGAAACCGTCGTGCGTCTTCATCAAATACCGGCGCGTGCCGTCGTCGGAGATGTAACGCGACTCGACGGTCAGCGTTGACGCGCGCGCCACTTCGCTCAACCGCGCTCGCAGGTCTTTCGGCAAGTCGGTCATCTCGTCGAAACTGCGCAAACGCCGGTGCTGCAACGCAGCAAATATCTGCCGGCCGCGGTACGCCGGCTCACCCATCGTTTCGACAAACGACACGAGCTCCGCCTGACTTAAACCTGTTAATTCCGCCCCTTGTTTCATCGTTGATTATCTTAGCACCTGCCGTCTGCGGTCGCATTTCAGCCAAGCGAATGGAACGCCTTCGTGAACGGTGCGTAATACCAGCCATGATCACGCGTGAACGAACTATCGCGCTCACTGTCTCGCTGCTGTTCGGAATGGCCGCGTTTGTGTATGGACTGCGGTGGTTGGAGTGGTTTACGACGTTTCATCCGGTTCGCGTGGATGCGGCCCATCGGCCCGCGCCTCCGGCCGGAGGGACCAATGTTTGGTTCACGACTGCCGATGGGATTCGCCTGAATGGATGGTTTTTCGAAAGTCAGAAGCAACCGAGTGAAGCGACCGTCATCTTCTTTCACGGAAACAGCGGAAACATCTCCGACGTGGGCTGGTTGGGCCAGTGGTTCGCCGAGAGAGGTTTCAATGCGCTGTTGGTCGACTATCGAGGTTACGGGGCCAGCGACGGCGAACCGGGCGACGAAGCAGGTCTTTATGCCGATGGCGATGCGGCGATTCGATTTGTCTTGAACGAGAAGGGCGAACATCCGCAAAGAGTAGTTCTTTACGGGACATCTCTCGGGACTACTGTCGTCGGTCAGATGTTGCTTCGCGCGCATCAGGTTGGGGCTGTGATAATCGAATCCGGCCTGAGTTCGGCAAGTTCGCTCGCAACGCACAGATTCTCGTGGTTACCTCAATCACTGCACTTCATCGGAAAGAACGACTTCGAATCTGCGCGAAAATTACGAAGCGTGAGATCGCCGGTCTTGATTACTCACGGCGATCCCGATCCGGTGATTCCAACCAGCGAAGCGCGGCTGCTTTTTGAGGCTGCGAATGAGCCGAAGCGGCTACTGATTTTTCCCGGTGCGGGTCACAACGTTTTTGGTTCCGTTGGTGACCCGTACCTGGACCAGGTGGCTCAGTTCATTCGTGAGTCGGTGCCGAATGATCTTAAATCATGGCGCAATGCTGAACGTCGCTGATGGAGCGATTGTTTGGCCCGTGACGTGGTCGCGGATGCGCACCTGAATCTCGTACTCGCCTGGCGTAAGAGAGCGGCTGTCGATCATACGCGTCAAGGTTATGCGCTGGCCCGCGTCGTTGACCTGAAGCCACTCTTCCTTCTGTTTGCTCACTTCTTTTCCGCCTTTGAGCAACACGTATTCGGCATCCGCTGCCGGGCGCAATGTCGTTTGATCGATGGCGGCGTTGTAAACCTGGAGATACACTCCAACCGGATCGTTGCGACGGAAAACACGCGAGACATTTGGAATGACTTTGTTTGTTCCGATCACGAACTGACTGACGGCTGATCCGGCTTCCACTTTTTCAAGCTTCGCCGCGAGCACGATGTCAGAGGCCGACAGGCGATCCTCGGGATACTGCGGCGCCTCAAATCCGATGCGACGCACACCCAACGCTCCCGACTTCATATCACGCACGAAGATATCGATCTTGTGCCGTCCGGGCTCGATCGTAAATGCGCGGCCGTAGGCGGACTTTCTCATGTTCGTGCTGCTCAACTCTTCCGCCGTAGCAGTTGTGCTCACCGCGTCTTCAAACTTTCCAACGGGACGATTGGCAACGCTCGTCACCGAAGCAAAGATGTTCATGCGCGCAGTTTGCAGACCGCCACTGTCGCTGAAAGTGAGCTGGCTGTTGTCGGTCTGAAGAGTAAGAAATGCCACGACACGGTTGGGACCGAAGCGGAAGAATGCAAGCTGCGCGTCGAAGTCGATCGTGCTGTCGTCAACGGTCGGCGTGTTTGTGCCGGTTCCGACGTAGTTGCGAGTATTTGGCTGGTCTGCTTCGAGCCCGCGCATCAGGTCCATCACTTCGAACGGGGACTGATCAGCGCGCCTGTAATTTGCGAGACCATAGCCGCCGAGATTCATCAACCGGTCTGCACGAGTTTCAAAACCAGCCAACTCGGCCAACGTTGGACCACCGCCCATGTGGATCAACGCGTCCTTTTCGTCAGGGTTTCGTGCAAGCCGGAATTCGCCGGTTCCGGTCGGATCGACAAACTCGAGTTGGACTCCACTTCGAACGTTCGGAATGTATCGATAGAACCAGCGCTCGAACGGATAGGTCGTCGTTGAGCCGCCGCCTTCCCATGATTCGCGCTCGTACGAGCCGCCGGTTGGGTGCGACTCGACGGAGTCAGGCTTGCCGAACTTGATGTAGATGCGGCCGCGGTCAGTCATGCGGCCGGGCTTGCCTGACGAGAAGTGTTCGTTGGCGTAAGCGACGCGCTCGTAAAACTGTTCCTTGAATTCGTTCTCTGTAGTGTCGGGATCGGGATCGCGGCTGCGCCAGACGTCCTCGATGAATTTCTCACGTTCGTCGTCTGTTGCGAGTTTTTTCCAGGCGTCGCGTTCGGATTGCGTGAGGATCAGATCGTGGTCGTTGATCCACTGCTTGAAGGCTTTGTTGGGTTCCGGCTTAACGTTGCGCGGCTTTTCTTCCGGACTCTGTTTTTGTTGTTGAGCTGGAACGATTAAAGACGAAAGAGAAACAAGGACGAGAATCGCGGCAAGTTGACGGAACCTGGAGAAAGACATAGGTCGTCTCCCCTTTCAGATGAAATTGGTATAGACCGTTTGGGGAGACGACCTGCTTGTGTCTTTTGTGGCTTTTTGCTGCTACTGAATGACGGTGAACTTCTGCGACGGCGACAGCGACTGGCCCGTGACGCGGTCACGAATGCGAATCGCCACCTCGTACTCGCCATTCGCCAGGTTGCGCGTGTCGATCAAGCGAGCGAGCGTCAGACGTTGACCGGAATCGCTCAGACCCTTCCAGTCTTCAGTCATCTTGCCGAGTTCCTTGCCGTCTTTGCTCAGCGCGTATTCGACGTCGACTGACGGACGCAGCGTCGTTTGATCGATACCGGCGTTGTAAATTTGCAGGTAAACACCAACAGCGGAGCCGCGATGGTAGACGCCCGAGACGTTCGGGATCACCTTCGTCGTGCCGATCACGAATTGGCCCACTGCAGGTTGATCGCTGAGGCTTTCAAGCTTCGCGGCGAGAATCATCGTCGAAGTTGAAAGTTTCTCGGAGTCGTACTTCGGCACCGTGAAACCTAGCTGCTTCAAACCGGTCGCGCCGGAAGCAGTGTCGCGAACGATCACGTCAACTTTGTAAGTACCGGGCGCGAGCGGCACGGCTTTTTGATAAGCAGACTTGCGATCGCGGGCGTCGCTCAGTTCTTCAGCAGTCGCAGTAGTGATAACCGGATCTTCGAAGATACCGACGCGACGGCCTGCAACCGAAGTGATGCGCGCGAAGATGTTCATGCGCGCCTGCTGTAGACCACCGCTGTCCTGGAATACGAGATCTTTGTTCTCAGCTTGAATGGTGAACGCGGTGATCACGCGTTCATCCGACTGGCGGAAGTAATCAATGCGGAGATCGAAGTTCAACGGGTTCTCTTCGACGATACCGGTGTTTACCGCCGTCGCGAGATCGTTGAATTTCACTTGCGGTGGACGGCTCAGGTCGGCGAGCAGTTGCAGACGCGAGAACGGGCTGTCCTGCTCGCGCTGATACTGCGAGTTGCCGATGCCGCCTGCGTACATGATGCGATCGGCTTTGTCGGTCAGACCCAACTGCTCCGAAAGCGTAAGACCGGCGCCGGGAATCATCAGCATCGCGTCTTTTTCGTTTGGATTGCGAGCGATGCGATACTCGCCGCTGCCCGTTGGATCGACGAACTCGATCTCGACTCCCGAACCTACGCCGGGAAGGTAACGATAGAACCAGACCTCGAATGGATAAGTCGTCGTTGAACCGCCGCCTTCGTACGAAGGACGTTCGTAAGCGCCGCCCATCGGGTGCGTCTCGCGACCGTCGGGTTTGCCGTACATGATCCACATGCGGCCGCGGTCAGTTTTCCAACCGGGAATGCCGGAGCTGAAGTGTTCGTTCGAGTAGGCGATGCGCTCGTAATACTCTTCCTTAAACTCGTTCTCGTCCGTGTCCGGATCCGGATCGCGTCGGCGCCAGAACTCCTCAATGAAGCGTTCGCGCTCGTCGTCGTTCGCCAGTTTCTTGAATGCTTTGCGTTCTTCGTCGGTGATGATGTAGGTGACGTCTTTGTCCAGCCAGTCTTTGTAAGCCTTTTTGAGTTCTGGTTTTACGTTGCGAGGTTTGTTCGTCGGGTCCTGCTGCTCCTGCTGGGCGAAAACGCCCGCGCTGGCGGAGACAGCTAGAAGCAAAGATGAATGCCAGACGAAGGAGCAACTTTCTGGTAAGACATTAAGAAACTCCTGTGAACGCTGTACGAATTCGAGCGATACGGACTGCTAATCGGGCGCCGTTGAAGACCAAGGATTCTAAGATCCGCGCTAAGAACACAGTCAAGATGCGGTAGACGAACGGAGTTAGTTGCCCAAAAAGGCGGTCAAAAGCGCAATGTTTTCGGGGTTCAACAGCACTCGGTTCTCAGGTCGCCGTTCTTGGTTTGTTGAAAATCCACGCTACCAAGATCGAGACGATGTACAGCACGATCATCGGCGCGGCAAACAACATCATGTTCGGAATGTCAGCTGTCGGCGACAACAACAGCAGCCGCTATCATGATAACGATCAGTGCGGTTTTCCAGATCTTCACCAGAAATCCGGCTGTTACCATGCCGATCCGCGCGAGGACGTAGGTTACCGCCGGCATCTGAAACACCACGCCCATGCCAAGCATGATGAGGATGATAAAGTCGAAATAATCGGCCGCCTTGAGCATCAGGCGAAACTCGCGTCCGATTCCCAGACAGATATTTGGCTGCCGGCGGGAAAAATATGTAGTAAGCGAAGGCAGCGCCGAGCACGAACGAAATCGAAGAGAACATGATGAACGGCGTGACGTACGCGCGTTCGTGCGGATAAAGACCGGGAGACACGAACGCCCAGATTTGCCACAGCAGAAACGGCACCGAAATCGCGATCGCGGCATAAAGCGATACCTTGATGTAAAGAGAGAACGGCTCCATCGCAGTAGTGACGATTAGTTTGTCGTTATCGCCCGAGATCCCAGTCGGTGGAGGCTGCCGCATAAGCTCGACGGGCAACCGCACGCCTTTCGGAATAACCGCGCTACCCGCATAAAGCGCCTCGTCAGTGAAAAGCGCAAGTTTGCCCTGAGAATCCTTTAGTGCCCGCGCCATGACCGAAGCACCAGTGGGAATAATGCTTGTGCCGAATTTGGTCTCTTCCGGAAAAACGTACCGTCCCGTTTCATTCTCCTTCAGCGTGTAGAGAGCAGAGATGGTTTCAGTTCCCGGTGAGACCGGCGATTGGAACTTGCTGGCGTTGCGCTTCCGCGAGTGCTCTTAATCGGCGCCGCCAGGAAGTTATAAATCTGGACCGAAACAAAACCAACTGCCGGCTGTCGCGAGAATCACGAAGATGAAGCAGCGCACCAGGCGACGACGAAGCTCGTCCAGATGCTCCAGGAACGACATCTGGCCGCCCAGTTCGTTCTTCGTCAGTCTTGTCGGAGGAAAGTGCTTTTAGAAATGCAGACATTGCGAGTGACCAGATTACAGGTAATCGTGTTTTCGCAGTGGTTCCGGTTGAGTGGCTTCAGCGGGAACCGGCACCGGTTCGGCGAGCTTCAGAAGGCGTTTCGGCAGTTGCGTCCGCGACATAAGGCGAATCATCGCGCGGCACGACCCATTCCGGATTCGCGGGTTCGAGTTGCGGAATTGGTGTCGCCGGCGTCTGCAACGTCTGCGTTCTCTGCAACGTCCGCGTTTTCAGTGGCGGCCGGTTCGGTTGATTCAGCGATGGTGTGGTCGTCCGGGCCGCGTCTCCATTGCGACTTCACGTTCCCAGGTCCGTTTGAAGTCGTCAGACGCTTTGCGAAACTCAGCCAGACCTTTTCCCATCGAGCGAGCAAGTTGAGGCAGTTTGCGTGGTCCGAAAAATATCAGTGCGATCGCCAGGATGAAAAGCAATTCGGTGGTGCCGAGGGATTCGAGGATGAATGCAAACACTGCTTTGCCGCCTTCCAATTGTTAGTTGCAATCGGGATTGTACCGCGAGCTGCCAGTAAACTAAAAGTTCCCACGTATGACACAGATTGCACGTGTGGTACGGGCGGAATCTGCCGAGGTTGCAGTACACTACCTCATCTCGATGTCAGAAGCTAGTGGAACTCTTCAAGCATTTGCGGAATGCGCCGAAGCCGTGGCTGCGACCACGAAGAAGCTGGAGAAAGCCGCAATCCTCGGAGCGTATCTGCAAACGCTTTCCGATCCCGATCTCACTCGCGCTGCTCGTTACTTTGCTGGACACCAGTTTGCACTCGCCGATGCGCGGACGACAAACGTTGGCGGCAGCATCATCAGTACGGCGCTGAGCGAAGCGACGGGTTTCAGTCCTGAAGATCTTTATCCGCGTTACGTGCGGCTGGGCGATCCGGGTGAGCTCGCTGAGCGAGATCGTGAAAGAAGTCGCGCAAAACGTTTCACGCCGACGCTTACGCTCGCAGAAACCGAATCGCTCATCAGTCGATTGAGCGAAACGCGCGGAATAAAAAACAAGACCGCGCTGTTGTCTGCGGTGCTGCATCACGCAACTCCGCTCGAGGCGAAGTATCTCGTCAAGTTACTTGCGTGGGATCTGCGTATCGGTTTGCGAGAAGGGCTGGTTGAGGACGCGATCGCTCGCGTGTTTGGACAGATCGCTAGCGGATGTTGCTTACGCAAACATGCTTCTGGGCGATATTGGTGAAACCGCGACGCGCGCGCGGCGTGCGGATCTGAAAGACGTCAGCATGCGGCTGTTTCATCCGATCAAGTTCATGCTGGCTACGCCGGCGGCGGATCTGACGGATATTGCGCGAACGATGCCGGAAGAGTTTTTGGTCGAAGACAAGTTTGACGGCATTCGTGCGCAGGCGCACGTTCAGGGAGAAAGGGTCGCGATCTACTCGCGGACGATGGACGAGATCACGCACCGGTTTCCGGAGTTGGTCGAGCCGCTGCGTTCGTTGCCGACGGATGCCATTATTGACGGCGAGATCGTTCCCGCTAATGGACGACGCGATTCTTCCGTTTAGTGAGTTGCAAAAGAGACTGGGCCGGAAGAATGTGGGGACACAACTGTTGACGGCTGTGCCGGTGGTCCTGGTCGCGTACGATCTGTTTACGCGGAGGCAAAGTTTTGATTGATGAGCCGCTTGCGGAGCGCCGGCGGATTGTTGGACGAGTTGGTCCCGGCGAAGTGGTCGCTGCGGATGTCGCAGGGCAAGTTGTTTAACGGAAGCCGGCGGCGCTGGATGAAGAATTTGACGCTGGCGCGGGCGCGAGGGAATGAAGGGTTGATGATCAAGAGCCCTGGTTCATCGTATAAGCCCGGACGGCGCGGACGCGAGTGGTTGAAGTTGAAGCGGGCGATCGCGACGTTGGATGTTGCGGTGACGGCGGTCGAGGTTGGGCACGGAAAGCGGCGAAACCTGCTTTCGGATTACACGTTTGCTGTACGACGTTCAGCTGAGGATGATGAACTCTTGAATATCGGGAAGGCGTATTCCGGGTCTGACCGATCAGGAATTGACTGGAGTTGACGGAGTGGTTCAAGACAGCACACTCTTCAGGAGTTCGCGCACGGACGGGTTCGCATTGTTGAGCCGACGTATTATTATCGAAGTAACATTTGACAGAGTTCAACCATCGAAGCGACATAAGAGCGGGTTTGCGCTTCGGTTTCCGAGGATTTTGCGGCTAAGGCCGGACAAAACGGCGGCGGAGATATCGACACTCTCGAGACGGTCAGACGGCTGGTGGAGGGCTGCGTGAAAGCCGGCAGAAAGGGCGAATCCTGAGAAAAAGCCAAAAAGCCGCTGGGGTAGCGGTGGCAGCGTGATGCAACACGCCCCTGGAAATAATGTAAAGTTTGTATTGACACGGGGCCAGATGGGGGTAGGATGCAACGCGTCACCGCCTCCCAAGTCAGGTTTTTCGAACGTTTATCGGTGAGCCCGGACACACAGAACGCAAAGGCCGCGAGGCTACGCCGCGGGCGCAAGCTGGAATGCTTTGTCTGAGTGGGCGCTTTCTCAGTACAACTGACAGCAGGGCTGCAACGTTTCGAAAAACAGGTAATCTGTCGTTTCAGCCGTTGTTTCTCCAGACTGTTCGAATAAGGATCGCTCAGTCGGTGAAGTTCCATCTTCAGGAACGAGTATGAGCGTGTGGGCGGTGGTACGTAAGCCGGCGTGTCTTGTTCCCCAGCGAATGTGTTGACTGTGATAGCAGCAAGCAAGCAGTACCGCAAATACGAAGTTTTTGACAAGTTTCATTGATCTTCTCCTCAAGAATGTTTGTAGTCAAAGCCGGTGAAGTGGTGTGTGTAACCAAGTAGATTAATTGGTTGTTGATGATAATATCCGTCCCTTGAATAGGCTTTGCAAGGTTTCTTGCCTATCGGGAAAACTGGAGACCCTTTATGGATTTGCAGACTTCCGTTTTTGAAAATCAAGCCACGATATTTCGCTCATCGACAATGTGCTTCCGCTTTGCGAGTTGGCGAAGGGACTTGAGGAGGCCGGTGAGTTTGAACGTGCCGCGGAAACACTTCAGACCTTTTTGGAAGGGCTTGACCGCACCGTCCGGAGACAGAAGGCCTTAACGATGAAGCAAAAGCTGAATTATTGCTGCGAACGGGAACGTTGACCGGATGGCTCGGTAGTGCGAGACAAATTCCGGGCGCGCAGGAAATCGCAAAAGATCTTATCAGCGAGAGTGCGGCAATTTTGAAACCCTCGGAATGACGGAAAAAGTCGCTGAGGCTAGAGTCGATTTGTCAATTTGCTATTGGCGTGAAGGCGCACTCGATGAAGCGCGAGTTACGTTGCGATTTGTGCTTGATAGTTTTGGCGAAACTCGAGAGCGAACAGAGACTCCGCGCCCTTTCTAACAGCGCCATCGTCGAGAACGCGCCGCTACCCGCGATCGTGATGCTCTGCGGATCTATATGGAAGCAGCGCCACTGTTCGAGTCTGAGCACGAATCATGCACTGAAAGGCAAGTTTCACAACTCATATGCAACTCTGTTGCGAAGTCTGGGAACGTCAGAAAATCGCGAGGATTATATTGACAAAGCATTATTGGAATATACGGCCGCGAGTTATCACTTCGAACAGGCCGGACATCGACGATTCCAAGCTCGTGTTGAGAACAACGTTGGGTTTCTTTTCGCGACGCTCGGTAGATTTAGCGAAGCTCAGCAACACTTGGCACGGGCGCGTTCGCTTCACTTGAGTGTTGGCGATCATGGAGGTGCCGCAGGTGCCGAAGATAGCCGAGCACAAGCCTTCCTGCTCGAAGGAAAATATCGATCAGGCAGAGAAGGCTGCACGTTCTGCGGTTCGATCATTGAAGCGAGGCGGTGAACAAGCGCTACTTGCAGAAGCGCTTACAACTCATGGAAAAGCTCTCGCGCGACTTAAAGCAAAGTCACGATAGCCAAGAACACGTTGGACCATGCGATTGAAATCGCCCAAAATGCTGGCAATCCTGATCGTGGCGGCATCGCTGCGGTCACTGCTATTGAAGAATTGAGCATGTATCTTATCAGTGAACGCGCTGGAAGAGTATTATCGTACCGCTGAATCGTTGCTTTCACATTCACAGAACCGAAGTCTCATAATGCGATTGGGCGAATGCGCGAGGCGGGTGTTGGCGGCGACGGGTGGCGAGGCGAAAATCGAGAATGCTGCTGGACCAGCGGTGCCAGAATCAATGCCTCCAGGCTTCTCGCTCGACGCCGAAGTGCTTCGCTACGAAGGCAACCTGATCCGCAAAGCTCTCGAAGATTCAGGCGGCAGCGTCACCCGCGCAGCACGACTGCTAGGTGTCACTCACCAGGGACTCGCGTTCATTCTGAACGGCCGCCACAGCGATCTCCTATCGATTCGAACACCGGTCAAACGCCGGCGGCGAAGCATCATTCGTTACCACTAGGAGAATCACTCGCTACCACAGTATCGGCGACCAGACATGGGTGGCGCGGCATCGTTCGCTACCGGAGTATTACTCGGCAACCAAGTCATCGCTCGAACCGAAGATCACTCCGCAATCGCTTGCTTGTTTCTTTCGTCACCGTATGCTCCATTTCATTGGCGCTGCTTTTAACCAAAGGCAGCGCCAATCCTGTATTTGTGCTCTAACCAACAGTTCTTCTATCATCCGCTCAAAAACAGCGAGCTTCGTATGAAAACTGCCCTCGGCGCCCTCTCTTTAGTTCTCCTGATCACGGTTTCAACTTCATCTGTCGCCCAAACCAGACGGCGCGGAACAACCCCGCGAAAGGCGCCCACAACAGCCGCGACGCCAAAACCCGAACCGGCGCGCCGCCCAACCACAACCAACAGCGCCGCCAGTCACAACACCGCGGCCCCCATCAGCCCCCATCAATGTCGTCGAACTAAACGGCCAAACAATAAGCACCGCAGATCTCGATCCCAACGTGCGACAACAACTCGATCAGGTCGAAGAAAAGATCGTCGCAGCGAAACGCGAGATCCTCGATCTGCAAATCAACACGATCCTCTTGCAGGTAGAAGCAAACCGTCGCCGGATCGACACGCACCGTCTCTACGAAACTGAAGTAACGAAACGCATCCCTGTCCCCACTGCCGCGCAGATCAAGACACTCATCAACGCACAAGGCGCGCAGTTCCAAGGCACTGATCCCGCAACTGCGAATCAACAAGCCGCGGCATACCTGCAAGCCGAATCCGAGGCAAACTTGCTGACGACCTCGTCACCCGTTTGCGAAAAACGATTCCCGTCGTAATGGGAGTCGACGTCAATACTCCAAACCTGAACAACGAAGCAGTCGTCGCAACCATCGGCGGTCAACCCTTAAAAGCAGGCGTCATCAACGAACGATTCAAACCCGTCGTCTACCAGATGCGAATCCAGGCTTACGAACTCATGAGACAGCAGGCTGAACAGACAGTCAACAACATGCTGCTGCTCGACGAAGCAAGACGACGTCAGATTGGACCAGAAGAGATCATTCGCAAGGAAGTCAGCGACAAAGTTCGTCCGCCAACCGACGCAGAAGTTACCAAGTTCTACGAAGACAACAAGGCGCGCATCAACGGCGACCTGAACAGCTTGCGCAACCAGATAGCGACTTACCTGCAGGAACAAACCCGCAATCGCCTCGAAGACGAACTCTCAGCGCGTCTGCAGAAAAACGCGAACATTCGCTGGCTGATCACCGAACCTCCGCAACCAGTACAGAACATCAGCGTCGACGACGATCCCGCCAAGGGGCCAGCCAATGCGCCGGTAACGATCGTCGAGTTCACCGACTTCCAATGTCCGGCATGCGCGGCGATGCATCCCGTGATTGAAGAGGTCTTGAAGTCGTACGGCGACAAGGTGCGGTTCGTAGTCAGAGACTTTCCCCTTGAACCGGCACGAGAACGCGCGCAAGGCAGCCGAAGCGGCAAACGCCGCCAACGCACAAGGCAAGTTTTTTGAATACATCGCAATACTCTTCAAGCGCCAAAACGCACTCGATGTCCCATCGCTCAAAAAATACGCGAGCGAAATCGGATTGGACCGCGCGCGCTTCGACGCAGCGCTCGATCGCGGCGTATACCAAGCCGAGGTCAAGCGCGACATCGAAGACGGAGAGATGTACGGCGTCGGCGTCACCCCCACAGTTTTCGTGAACGGTGTCCAGTTGAGGAATCTGAGCCCGGAAGGTCTAAAGGCCGCAATCGATCGGGCCGCAGCGACACCGAAGTGACACAGATCATCAGGATAATCGGGCCATGGTAGTTTCGCTGAAACCTGAACGACTCAAACGATACAAGGATGTTGCCAAACTTCTAATCAAGTACGGCCGGTCGGACCTGATCAGCGCGGCCGGCCTGGAAGACAGCGTACTTCCGGATGAGATTGCCGAAGAAGCAGGCGCTGCTGCTCCGGCTGAAGAGCTCGCCAAGGACCTCGAACGACTCGGTCCAACATTCATCAAACTGGGCCAACTGCTCTCCACGCGCGCGGATCTTCTGCCCGGTCCATACCTCGACGCGCTCGAACGTCTACAGGACCAGATCGAACCATTCCCGTATGAAGAGGTCGAGCGGATCGTTTCAGGCGAGCTCGGCGTTCGCATTTCCAAGGCATTCACCGACTTCGATCCCGTGCCGTTGGCCGCAGCCTCACTGTCGCAGGTGCACCGCGCGTACATGCGCGACGGCCGCGCAGTCGTAGTCAAAGTTCAACGACCCGACATTCGCGAACTCATCGTCGGCGACCTCGAAGCGCTCGGCGAAATCGCGCATTTCCTCGACGAGCACACCGAACTCGGCAAGCGCTACGAGTTCGACAACATGCTCGTCAACCTGCGCAAGAGCCTTTTGCGCGAGCTCGACTTCACGATCGAAGCCAACAATCTCCACACCATCGCGCAGAACCTCGCCGAGTTTGACAACATCGTCATTCCCGAACCAATCGACGACTACAGCACCACGCGCATCCTGACGATGGAGTACATCGCGGGAAAGAAGATCACCGCGCTCAATCCACTACGACTGCTCGAGATCGACGGCAGTCTGCTCGCCGACGAGTTGTTCAGCGCGTATCTCAAACAGTTTCTCGTCGACGGAATATTTCACGCCGATCCGCATCCCGGAAACGTTTTTCTGATGGACGACGATCGCATCGCACTGATCGACCTCGGCATGGTCGGACGCGTGACGCAAAAGTTCCAGGACAATCTGCTGCGACTACTGCTGGCGATCAGCGAAGGCCGCGGCGAGGTTGCTGCGGAAGCTGCGATCAAGATGGGCGAGCCGAAGGAGAACTTCGATCGCCAGAGTTTTGAAAGACGAATCACCGATCTAGTCGCCGAGAATTCCGACGCCGTTTTGAGCAAGCTCAACGCAGGCAAAGTCACGCTCGAGATCACGCGCATCTCCGCCGATTGCTGGTTCCGCTTGCCGGCCGAATTCACGATGATCGCGAAGGCGTTGTTGAATCTCGATCGTGTGGTCTACACGCTCGATTCGACCTTCGATCCCAACGCCATCATCCGCGAACAGTCCAACGAGATACTGCAACGCAACATCGTCAAAAGCATGGCGCCTGCCGAATCTGCTGGCCGGTGTCGTGGATCTGAAAGAGTTTGCCGAAACCTTTCCGCGGCGCGTCAATAAGATTCTCGACGCAGTCGGGAACAACCAGATTCGCATCGGAGTCGACGCTATTGACGAGAAAGTTGTTTTGGAAGGACTGCAGAAGGTAGCGAACCGGATTACGCTGGGACTCGTCGTCGCTGCTCTGATCGTCGGAGCGGCGTTATTGATGCGGGTTGAGACGTCGTTTCGAATCTGGGGCTATCCGGGATTGGCGATGATCCTGTTTCTACTCGCGGCTGCGGCAGGAGGGATGCTCATTTTCAGCATCGTCTTCTACGACGAAAAGCGACGAAAGCACAAGCACTAGCGAACTCACCCGCCGGTTGCAATCATATCCTCCAACGCCCTTTTGTTCGTTTCACTCAAAGCTGTAAAAGCAAGACCAAACCCAACGCCATGTTGGTACGTGGCAACGTAACCTTTCAGCGACAGCCATTCGCCGGATCGACGCAGGATCTGCAGCTCGATGTGTTCGCCAACTGCTACCGGCCAATACGTATTCACGAAACAACCACTCAAGCTGACGTCGTCCACGCGCGCCTCATGTCGCGACGACAGGCTCTCCCATCGCGCTTCGAGAAGAACTTTCTGTCGCTGGTTGCGGCGGCGCTCATCACGCATCAGGCGGACCTTTCGCGTTACGAAGTCGTCGAGAGATGGCCATAGAAGACCTTCGTCTCGTAATCAAAATTGACATAGCCGTTTTTTTGATACTTGTCAAAGATTGTCTTCAGTTGGCGCATCATCGGATCGAAGTTGGGGTGGTCCGGCTCGGGTGTGTATGACGAAGAGCGCACGCGGCCGTTCAAGCCGTCGTAGTCGAACACCTGCGTGTTGGGGAAACTTCGCAGAAAGAAGTCGTCAGGCGCAAAGAAACCTTCAATGGCGGCTTCGGCGTTCTCGTGTCTGACTTCTTTGTAGTCGGTGCCGAATTCAAGCATGAGCTGTTCGTAGTCGTTGAGAAACGGCGTGGTCTGCAACTCCCTTTCGTTCCAGATCAGCACGGCCCAACCGCCCGGCTTCAGAATGCGCACCCACTCGTCTCGCGTCTTCGGCGGATCGAACCAATGAAACGCTTGTCCCGCCGTAATCACATCGACGCTCGCTTCAGGCAACGTCGTCAATTCCGCCGAGCCGTCGATGCTTCGGAAGTTCGGCTGGTCCTTGAAGAGCTGTTCGGCGACGTTGCGCATCGGACCATTCGGCTCGACACCAAACACGACGTTTCCATTCTTCAAAAACAGCTCCGTGAGTTTGCCGGTTCCGGAACCGACGTCGGCAACGATCGAATCCGGCGTCAAACCGCATTCGCGCGTGAGTAGATCGACGATTTCGACGGGATAACCCGGACGGTATTTGGCGTACGTTTCGACGCGGCTTGTGAATCGATTAACTGATTGGGACATCGGAAGGAAAATACTTTACCAACAGTCGATAGCCAAGGAGAAACACGATGATAAACCCAAAGGTCAGCGGCAGACCCATGTCAGACTTCACCAGCATCCAGAAATGGACCACGCCGGCGATCGCCGCCAGATAGACCAGTCGATGAAGCTTCGCCCAACGCTTGCCGCCAATTCGTTTTACCATTTTGTTGGTTGACGTAATCGCCAGCGGCACCATCAGCAGAAAAGCCGTCATGCCCACGAGAATGAAAGGACGCTGCACGACGTCACTGGCGACACTGGCAAGACTCCAAAGTCGATCGAACCAGATGTACGTGAGCAGGTGCAGCGAGCCGTAGAAGAAAGCAAACAACCCGAGCATGCGGCGAACCTTCACGAGCGAGTTGATGCCGAAGATTCGTCTCAGCGGCGTGATCGCGACGGTCAAACTAAGAAAGACGAGCGTCAGTATTCCCGTCGTCCTGGTGGCGAATTCGACCGGATTCGGCCCGACTTGCTTGCGATACAGATCCCACGCCAGCAACGCGAGCGGAATCAGCGAGTTCAAAAACACGAGAAATTTTGGAAACGAGATCTTCACGCGTCAGAAGTTCCTCACCAGATCCATTCCCTGATACAGATGGGCCACCTGATCGGCGTATCCGTTGAACAGCAGCGTCTTGCGCCGGCCCCACTCGCCGATGCGTTGCTCGGTCGCCTGGCTCCAACGGGGATGCCGCACACTCGGGTTCACATTCGAATAAAAACCGTATTCGTGCGGCGCCTGTATGTTCCACGTCGTCGGCGGTTCATCTGCGACCAGCGTGATCTTCACGACCGACTTGATGCTCTTGAATCCATATTTCCACGGCACGACCAAGCGCACTGGCGCTCCGTTCTGTGGCGGCAACGTTTCGCCATACAAACCGGTCGCGAGGATCGTCAGCGGGTGCATCGCCTCGTCCAGACGCAGCCCCTCGACGTAAGGCCACTCGAGCACGCCGGTTTCCTGGTTGGGCATTCGCCTCGGATCCAGAAGAGTCTGAAACGCGACGTAACGCGCCTGCGCTGTCGGCTCAACCTTCTCCAGCAATTTGTGCAACGGAAACCCGATCCACGGAATCACCATCGACCAGCCTTCCACGCATCGCAACCGGTAGACTCGCTCCTCGAGCGGAAACTTCAACAACTCGTCGATATCAAAAACCTTCGGCTTATGGACCAAACCTTCCACCGCGACGGCCCACGGCCGTGTTACAAAGCCTTTCGCCGCTGGAGCGACGCCGTCCTTCGCCGTAGAGAATTCGTAGAAGTTGTTGTAATTCGTGATCGATTCAATCGGCGTCAAACGCTCATCTGTAGTGAAGCCGTTTGCGTCATTCGCTGCCTTGGCAACGTCGTTGAGCTTTTCGCCTTCGACGGGAACGGGCGGCGGCGGGTTTAGTCGACGATACAAGAGCGTCGTGGCGGTTGCGGTCCCTGCGAGCGCTGCTACGCGCATGAATGACCTGCGATTCAGGAACGTCTCCTGGTCCGTGATTTTGTCTTCCTCGATCTTTTCCGCCATTTTTCCCACCTCTGCCATTAGAATACGCCCATTTGTCGCGGAGTCGAACTCTACACACAACATCCGTTCAACCTATGGACAGACCCGAAACCGAAGCATCCCTCGATCAGATCACCTGGAAGAATAGATTACTCAGATGGGCGATTGTGTTGTTCGTCGCCGGTGGAATTCTGCTGATTCCACCGCCGGAAAACATCTCGCCGCCATCCTGGCGCCTGCTCGCGATCTTCGCGGCGACGATCACCGGATCGATCGTGCAACCGATTCCCGGCGCCGCGATCGTCCTTCTCGGCGTGACTGCTCTTGCGCTCTTCCGCGTGATGGAGATTAAAGACGCCCTCACGGGCTACGCCGATCCCGTCGTTTGGCTCGTGCTCGCCGCGTTCTTCATCTCGCGCGGCATGATCAAGACCGGACTGGGACGCCGCATCGCCTTTCTTTTCATCAAGGCGATCGGACGTCATTCACTCGGACTGGCATACGCACTCGGCTCGACGGAGACGGTGCTTGCGACGGTCATCCCTTCCACCGGCGCACGTTCAGGTGGAATTATCTTTCCGATTGCGAAGAGTCTTGCGGAAGCGTACGAGTCGCGCCCCGGTCCAACGGCACGCCGGCTCGGTGCGTTTCTGATGACCAGTGTGTACCAATGTAACGTCATCGTTTGCGCGATGTTTTTGACAGGCCAGGCATCGAACCCAATCATCGCGCGATTCGCAAAGGAAGTAACCGGAATCGAGATCACGTACGCACGCTGGGCGATAGGCTCGATAGTTCCGGCGCTGCTCAGTCTACTGGTTGTTCCATGGTTGCTGTATCGAGTCTTCCCGCCCGAGATCAAACACACACCCGCCGCGAGCGAGTTTGCCTCGAAAGAATTGAAGCAGATGGGACCGATGAAGTGGTCCGAACGGTTGATGCTGATGGTCTTTGGTCTCGTCGCAATCCTGTGGATAACAACCAAGCTGCACGGCATCGACTACGCCGTCGTCGCGATGGTGGGCATCAGCGTGCTTTTAGTAACCGGCGTGCTCGACTGGGAAGACCTCATCAGCGAAAAGGCGGCATGGGCCGTATTCATCTGGTATGGCGGCTTGATTCGCATGGCTGAAGCGCTGGGTCAGACGGGATTAACGAAGCGGTTCGCCGAAGCGGCGGCAGGACTGACGACAGGCTGGCAATGGTGGCTGGCGTTGGCTGTGCTGCTGTTGATTTATTTCTACGCTCATTACGTGTTTGCGAGCATCACAGCGCACGCCACGGCGATGTTCGTGCCGTTTCTCATCGTGATTCTGGCCGCAGGCGCGCCCGCGTATCTGGCCGTCCTGTCGTTGGCCTATTTTTCAAACCTCGGCGCATCGCTGACGCATTACGGAACGACACCGGCGCCGATCTACTTCGGCGCAGGCTACACCAGCCAACGCTCGTGGTGGACACTCGGATTGATGACTTCAGTCGTCACCATCCTGATCTGGAGCATCGTTGGCTTTACATGGTGGAAAATCCTCGGACTCTGGTAAAGATCAATGGCCGGATACTCATCCACTCCACTACCAAAGAAACTCGGAATCAAAGAGGCCTCGCGCATTGCATTGATTAACGCGCCGAAAGACTTCGCGCGTGCGTTAGGTGAACTTCCTCTGAACGCTGAGATCGTGACGCGCGTCACAAAACCACTCGACATCGTGCTCTTGTTCGTATTGAACGAACGTGCGCTGATTCGCGACTTCGAGAAACTCGCGAAGAAGCTGGCGAGCAACGGCATGATCTGGGTCGCGTGGCCTAAGAAGAGTTCCGGCGTCGCAACCGATCTTTCATTCGACCGCGTGCAACGCATTGGACTTGACAGCGGATTGGTTGACGTAAAGATCTGCGCCATCGACGACGTCTGGTCGGGACTGAAGTTCGTCATTCGATTAAAAGACCGCGGTTAGATTTGAAAGAAAAGTTTTCCACAGATTCTGAGGAAATCTTTGTGGAAATCAGATACCCGAGTTTTACAAAGCTGTTACAAACGCACACTTAGAACATTTTGCACACGTGAGCGGCGCGACAAAAAAGCTTTACGCATGAACGTGTTGACTCTTTCAACGGCATGCGATTACTGCACACGTGGTCCAACAACAAATGTTGTGAACCTGATGCAAGAAATTGAGCAACTCAAGCTCGATCTACTAATTGTGGGACCATCAAAAACGCATACGAAGCAATGCGCCAAACAGACGGCGAACGCTTTTTTGGAGATCGCACGCACGTCGAATTTGCTAAGGATTCCGACAGTCGCATCGTCGCGTTTGCGACAATTAAGACATAAAAACGATCGTGAGAATTTGGATGATGCGATCATGTATCCTCACGCGTTTGAGTTGTTTGCATTCTCGAAATCGACGTTTGTAGATCCTTCGATCGCAGAAAAAATTCGATGTTGATTTCACCTGAAACAAATCCGAAAAAGGTATTGCAAAAAAAGTTTCGATCACTATAATGCGATTCCCTCGCTGAACAATTTGATTGCCATACAAGTTCTTGATCAGCGACCCTGTTTTGATTCGTGTGAAGGTTTGCTAAGCAACTCATCTCTTTCTTCGCAGCGCGGTGGGACCTTCTTCGAACTTCAAATACAGGAAGAGTAGTGGGGCGCGACTTCGTGCGATAGTTGCGTGAGGCAATCCGGCGATCGCCCTTTAGGCTCCTTCGCCAAAAAATAATTCCAATCAGAGGGATGTCCTGGCCGGTTTAGGTTTAGGTTCCGGCAGCGGTGAACTGTGTTTGCGATACGGATCGCAGCTTGATTTTGAATGCCCAGTGGAGCGGAAATGAAACAGGAGATCGAGTTACCCCCCAACGTCAAACATTGCCCAATTTGTTCTTTAGAACTTCCAATTTCAGAGTTCGGGATTTGTCGTGCACGAAAAGACGGTCGCAACCTGTATTGCAAGAGTTGTATTCGTCAGAAAGTGACCCAGAGCAGACGCGCTTTGAAGGAGTACAAGTCAGCGCGCAAGCGATACATTTCACAGCAAGTCGAAATTACCGAACTGCTCAACGGCGATCCATCAAACGGCGCGCACTACACCGCCAAGTCGTTGAGCAAGTTGTCGCCCGTCGAACGCGTACGCGATGCCATTCGCAGAGGCTCGCGAACGCAGCGCGAGATCGCGCAGGAAACGAAGTTAGGCAAGGATGAAATCGGCGACGCGCTGGCCAACCTGCTGCTGTGGACACACGAAATCCGAACTCAAGTCGTTGACAACACGCGGATGTATTTCATCAACGACGCAACCGAACCCGCAGCACTCGAACGAGAGTCTGCGGCTCCCGGCGCGAAAGCGCGATGTGCCCAGTTCGTTTAGTTGTTTGCAGGGTTTAATGCCCGGAAGGAACCCGGAAGGGGAACCCGAAAAGATCGGAGGCTGGGTGGCAGCCTAGCCTCCGCGTTTTACAGCGCGCCTACGCGTTTTTACGCCCGTCGTCCTCCGTTTAATCAGCGAATGCCCCCAGGACCTCACTGGCGTGATCTTCGGGCTTTACCTTTTCGAAAATCTTCCTGATCTTGCCCTTCTCATCGATCAGGAAGGTGGTTCGATGCACACCCATGTACGTTCGTCCCATAAACTTCTTCTCTCCCCAAACACCATACGACTCTGCGATCGAATGATCGGTGTCGGCCAGTAGTGTGAATGGGAGCTGGTATTTGGTTACGAACTTCTTGTGCGATGCCTCCTTATCGGGTGAAACACCAAGCACGGTTATGCCTTGTTTCTTAAACTTCGAGTAAGCATCGCGAAACGAGCACGCCTCCTTGGTGCATCCAGGCGTGTCGTCTTTCGGGTAGAAGTAGAGCGCGACCTTTTGGCCGCGCAAATCTTTCAAACTCACCGTTTCGCCATTCTGATCAGTTGTTTTGAACGCGGGCGCAGTGGTTCCTTCTTTCAGCATGCTTTTATCCTTTGGCTTTTTAGTTCAATATGCGAACACAGATTACCAAAATTGAATCAGTGGAACGACAGTGATGAAAAAGTCGACGAAGCACCATTATTGGATGGTTAAGCAGGAACCCGAAACTTATTCGTGGGACGATTTCGTAAAAGACGGCAGCACTGACTGGACCGGCGTACGAAACTACCAAGCCCGAAACAATCTGAAGGGCATGAAGGTCGGCGACCGCGTGCTCTTTTATCATTCCGGAAAAGGAAAAGAGGTTGTCGGTCTGGCAGAAGTGGCGAAGAGCGCGTATCCGGATCCGACGGCTGACGATCCGCAGTGGGTCGCGGTAGACCTTAAACCAGTCAAGCCTTTAGCCAATCCGGTCCAACTGGCGGCTATTCGCTACGACAAGCGACTCAGCCAGCTTCCGCTGATTCGCCAGTCGCAACTCTCGGTCATGCCGCTGACGAAAGAAGAGTTCGACGTGATCGTCGGCATGGGAAACAGTAAAGGGCGCAAGCGGTAACCGCGGATTTAGGAGTTAGAAATGTTCAAACACATTGATTACACGATGATCGTGGTTTCAGACATGGACCGGTCGGTCGAGTTTTATCGAGACAAGCTGGGGATTCCATTGAGGTTTCAATCACCGGAGTGGACTGAGTTTGAGACCGGTGCGACGACCCTGGCGTTGCATGGTGGTGGCGTGGCGCGGCAGGGCCGTCCCGAAGGCGATCCATCAAAAATCGCTGGAAGCTGCTCTATCGGGTTCAACGTTGCCGACGTCGATAAAGCTTACGAGGAACTGCAGGCGAAGGGAATTACGTTCGTGATGCCCCCGACGCATCGCGAAAACGAGCCAATCAAACTAGCCGTGGCCATTGACCCGGATGGACTCCCAATCTCATTTGCTCAACTTATCGAGTCCTGAGATTCCGTGTTACTTGAACAGACGCAATGGTCCACCTTCGTCGTTTTCAGCGTGTGTTGCCGATTCTTCCAACCGCTCGTAGTGCTGAAAGAGCGGTTCTGGCGCCGGCACGCGCCCTTCCGTTAGCGCGGCTTTGATTTCAAGCGCGTTCACAACAGCCTGGCCGCGGAAGTGATTGTTGGTGATGACGTACGTTTCGCGAGTGTGTTTGGCAATCTGCTTAATACGATCCAGCCACGGATCGAGCTCGTCGAGGGTATAGAGGTAGTTGTAGCGCTCATCCCGCCCGGCTTTATCGCGAAACCAGTCTTGATAGTTCCTGCCGTGCATGCGGATGTAGCCGACCGGTGACGTCGTCACCGCCGCGGGCCGAATCGATCGTGAAAACACCGGCTGATCGATGTTGCAGATCCCCACGCCGCGTTCTTCCAACCATTCGTAAATGTGTTCGTTGTTCCACGACGTGTGTCGTACTTCGAGCACCAGCGGATACTCACGAAAGCGTTCGAGTAATTGAGTCAGATACAGCCGGTCTTCATCGGTGTTTTTGAACGACCAGGGAAACTGAAGCAGCACCGCGCCGAGTTTTCCCGCTTTGACGAGCGGTTCCATACCTTCACGAAACGCTTTCTCGTCTTCGCGGGTCGCTTTTCCACGCTCGTGAGTGAAGACTCGATACAGCTTGGCTGTGAATGTGAAGTCTTTAGTCTTCTCGACGCGCCTGGCCCACGATTCTGTCGTCGAGGGCGCCGGCGGGCGATAGAAACTGCTGTTGATCTCGATCGTGTTGAAGAACCGGGCGAGATACTCGAGCGGATCGAAGTTCTTCCCGGGCTTCTGCGGGTAGACGACGCCTTCCCAGTCTTTGTACGACCATCCTGCCGGTCCGATGCGAATTATCGGTTTCGCCATGGGACTACTTTGGATTCGGTTCGCCGTGGAGGCTGATAAAGCTCGGGAATGCTAGCAATAACCTGCGGCGACAGCGGCTTCAGCTTCAGTTGTTCCGCCAGAAACGCGATGCGATCGCGACGTGCCTCGGCGTTGAGCGCATGCGTGGCTTCGTAGAGTTTGAAGCGCTTCGGCTCGCTGACGACCTTCTCATACTCACGCGCCCGATCCGCCGTCATGAAATCCTCTTTCGTCGCGTACTGAAGAAAAACAAACGCCGGCGCGGCGTGCGACACATACTTGCCCTGATCGGTATAGGAGTGCTTCGCCAGGAACACGTCAAACTTTTCCGGCCCAACCTTCTGTCGAAATTCCTCGTAAGCGCCCATCTTGAAATCAACCTCGTCTGACATCGTCCCAGCCATCAGCACGAATGCTTTGAACCGGCGATCGACGCCGCTCAGAATCGCGCCGATTGAAGCGTTGTAACTGTGGCCGACAAACGCGATGCGCTTGGGATCGACGTCTTTGCGAGACAGCAACACGTCAACTCCGCGTCGCATGTCAACAACAGCCTGCACCAATTCCGCTACTTGTTGCTCGTTGAGCGGTGTCGTGTTGGGAACGTAACCGGGGCGCGCAACCGGACCGTCAGTCAGAAGCGAAACGACGCCAGTCGGCGCCAGAGCCACAGCTTCGTCCAGAAACTGCTTGCGATTGCGCATCTCGGAGTTTCGCCAGTACCAGTGACCCCAGATCACACGCCGCAAATGGTCCGTTACCGCTCGGCACGACGAGATACGCAGGCACGACGCCTCCTTTCGGACTCGCGTAAGTGACGTCGTAAACCGTGACGTCGCCGCGTTTCTGCGTACCGAGGATTTTGAGATCGACCGGTGCGCTCTTGTCATAGTCGAAGTGGCGCACCATCTCCGGGTCTTGCGCGAACACGCTTGTGCCGCAGAAGAGAACGAATACGATTCCGACTAAAAACTTGATAAGCTGAACTCGCATGGTCGAAACCTCCGCCATCGGTATTCTTCCGTTGTGTCTGGGGAAAGAGATGATAGCTAAACCAATCTCCTGCGGAAAGGAGGTGACAAACCGATGCGTCTGACTGAGATGGTTTCGTGTTCCGGTTGAGCGGCGAAGCTTAGCCCGAGCTTACTCGCTCAGGTTTTGAGCGGGCTACCAAAACAACCCGCGGATCCGAATCTGATTGTCGGTTTTGATACGGCCGACGACGCGGGAGTATACCGTCTTCGCGACGACCTCGCGCTGGTGCAAACTGTCGACTTCTTCACGCCCATCGTCGACGACCCGTACGACTACGGCCGCATCGCGGCGCTCAATTCCATCAACGATGTGTGGGCCATGGCCGGCACGCCGATCACAGCGATGGCGATCACCTGCTTTCCGAAGAAAGGCGTCGATCCAGCGATTCTCGGCGAGATCATGCGCGGCGGACTGGAAACACTCAACCAGCAAGGCGTGACGCTGATCGGCGGTCACAGTGTCGACAACGAGCAGATCATGTTTGGCTACTCCGTCACCGGCGTGATCGATCCAAATAAAGTCGCGACTAATTCAGGCGCGCGTCCGGGCGACGTGATCATCCTGACGAAACCGATCGGCACGGGCGTGATTTCCACCGGAATCAAAAGAGCCCGCGCGAGCGACGCGATTGTCGCGGGTTCAGTTGAGACGATGCTGACGCCGGGCAAGTATGCGGCTGAAGCGATGCGCGAGTTTGGAGTTAAAGGAGCGACCGACGTGACGGGCTTTGCGCTGCTCGGTCACGCGTGGGAGATGGCGTGCGCGAGCAAAGTGACGATTGAGATCGACGCCGGAGCGGTTCCGCTTTTGCCCGGCGCGCTCGATCTGGCCACGGCGGGAATGCTGACGAGCGGCGACAAGACGAACCGGGAATACGTCGGAGCTGACATCGAGATTGCCGCGTCAGTTGACGAAAACCTGCTCCGGTTGTTCTTCGATCCGCAGACCGCGGGCGGAATGCTGATTTCGGTCGCGGAAAGCACAGTCTGAAGCACTGCTCGCGAGGCTGCGTGAGAATTACCCAAACGCACGTATAATCGGACGCGTTCACCCCCATGGCCCGCATTCGCATCGTTAGTTTCCACGGATTGATCTTGGTTTGCATGATGTCTGTGAACATTAAAGATCTCTACAAGCAGGTTCGTGCGCGCACGATGGAGATTGTTGCGCCGCTCGAAATTGAAGACTACGTGATCCAGACGGCGGAGTTCATGAGTCCGCCGCGTTGGCACATCGGCCACACGTCGTGGTTCTTTGAAACCGTGCTTCAAGCACACAGGCCGGGTTATAACGTCTATTCCGAAGACTTTCTGTGCTACTTCAACTCGTACTACGAAGGCTTTGGCGCACGGATCGAACGCCCGAAGCGCGGAACGAAATCGCGTCCGACCGTGCGCGAGACTGTCGCCTATCGAAACCACATCGACGAGCAGATGCTCGAGTTTCTCGATTCTGCTGACGAATCCGCGTTATTCCTCGTTCGGATGGGCCTCGAACACGAGATGCAACATCAGGAGTTGCTCGTCTACGACATCAAGCACCTGCTCTGCGATCAGTTCGAGCCACAGATGAAACCGCTGCCCCGGCCGTCAACCAAAGTCGAAGGAATGGCGGAAGTCGAGGGCGGATTGTTTTGGTTAGGTTACGAAGGAAACGACTTTTCGTGGGACAACGAGAAACCTGCTCATCAGGTTTTCATACAGGATTTCGCAGATCGATCGGGCGCTGGTCACGAACGGCGAGTTTCTCGAGTTTATTCGCGACGGTGGTTATCAAAACTTTCGCTGGTGGTTCTCCGAAGGCTGGGAAACCGTCAAACGCGAACAATGGCACGCGCCGCTTTACTGGGAACTTCACGACGGCGAGTGGATGATTCGCGACTTTTCCGGTCTTGCACTCAGCCGAAAGCAGAAAAGACGATCCCGTTTCTCACGTCAGTTTCTTACGAAGCCTCAGCCTTTGCGAAGTGGGCCGGGAAACGACTCCCGACGGAAGCTGAATGGGAAAGGCGGCGTGTTATGATGCGGAGCGCAAAATTAAGCATCGCATTTCCCTGGGGCGACACCGATCCCGATAGCGGCAAAGCGAATCTCTTCGAAAACGGTTTCTGGTCAGTCGCCCCAGTCGGCGCCTTTCCCGAAGGCGCCAATCAGTTACGGTTGCCAGCAGATGATTGGCGACGTTTGGGAGTGGACGACTTCCGATTACGTGCCGTATCCCGGGTTCAAGTCGGAGTTTGATGAATACAACGACAAGTGGTTCGTCAATCAGAAGGTTTTGCGCGGCGGTTCGTTTGCCACGCCGCAGTTGCACATCAGAACGACTTACCGAAACTTCTTTCACGCGCACGAGCGCTGGATGATCTCCGGCTTTCGTTGTGCGCGTGACGTGTAGTGCCACAAAACTTAAGGAGCCCAATCATGTCCCCAAAAATACTTCTTTAATTTCGTGTGCGCGGTGTTGGCGCTCTTCGCTTTATCCGCGCAAATCTCGGCCCAAACCGAGGAACGCAACAGGTCTGCGAAGGAAGCCGGTGGCAGCGCAGCAACTACACCCGCGCCGTTCAAGCCCGCGCCAATCAATCCGAAATACACGACGCCGAAGTCAGCGATCGATCCGGCCTACGGCGCAAAGATCGCCGAGTACACCACTGAAAAATACTTCATGACCGAGCTGGTGGACCACCTGCCGCTGTCAGACAAAGTTCCTTCGCCGGATAAGATCCTCGGCTACGTCGTCGGCACGCCAAACAAGCTGACCTACACGAAAGATCTGCATCGTTACTACCGCGCGCTGGCCGATGCTTCGCCGCGCGTGCGCGTGCTTCGTCGCGCCGGAGAAGAGCGAAGAGGGACGCGAACAGTTGCTGGTGCTCGTGAGTGACGAAGCGAACCTGGCGAAGCTCGATCGTTACAAAGAAATCACCGCTAAACTCGGCGATCCGCGCAAACTCAGCGAAGCCGAAGCGCACACGCTGATCTCCGAAGGCAAACCGTTTTACTGGGCCTCCGGCTCGATCCACTCGCCGGAAACCGGATCGCCGGAAATGTTGATGGAGCTGGCGTATCGTCTCGCCGTCGAAGACTCGCCGTTCATCGAAGACATTCGCAAGAACATGATCGTGATGATCACGCCGGCGCTGGAAGTCGATGGCCGCGATCGCATGGTCGATCTCTACAACTACCGCAAAGCGAACCCGGGCAAACCGGCGCCGCCGTTGCTCTACTGGGGCAAGTACGTCGCGCACGACAACAACCGCGACGGTCTCGGCATGGCGCTCGCACTCACGCGCAACCAGATGAGGACGTTTCTCGAGTATCACCCGACCGTGCTTCACGATCTGCACGAGTCAGTGCCCTATCTCTACACGATGACGGGCACCGGTCCATACAACGCGTGGCTCGATCCGCTCGCGCTCGACGAGTTTCAGGTGCTCGCCTATCACGAGATTGAAGAATTGACGAAACGCGGCGTGCCGGGAGTTTGGACGCACGGCTTCTACGACGGCTGGGCGCCCAACTACATGCTCTACATCGCCACCGGCCACAATTCGATCGGCCGTTTCTACGAAACGTTCGGCAACGGCGGCGCCGACACGCGCGAACGCACGCTGGGCGCGAACCAAACTTCACGCGTCTGGTATCGTCCCAATCCGCCGTTCCCGCGCGTCAACTGGTCGATGCGCAACAACGTCAACATGCAGCAGTCGGGCATCCTCTTCGCGATGAACTTCGTGGCGAAGGAGAAAGAGCGGTTCCTGAACAACTTCTATCTCAAGAGCAAACGCTCGATCGCCAAGGCGTCGAATGAAGGCCCGGCGGCTTACATCATTCCGGGCGACACGCCGCGTCCGGTTGAAGCGGCCGACATGGTCAACCTGATGCGGCTGCAGGGAATTGAAGTTCACCGCGCGGCGAAGGATTTCACGGTCAAGGACCAGAAGTATGCGGCCGGTTCGTACATCGTCCGCATGGACCAGCCGTATTCGCGCATGGCCGACATGATGCTCGACACGCAGTATTACAACGTCAACGATCCGTCGCCGTACGACGATACGGGCTGGACGATGGGCGCGATGCGCAACGTGAAAACCGTTCGCATCATCGACAAGAGCGTGCTCGATGTTCCGGCGACAATTGCTGACGGCTGATGCGAAAGTTACCGGCTCACTCAGCGGGCCGTCCAATTCCGTCGCTTACATCATCAATCACAACACCGATAACACGCTCGCGACGCTCCGCTTCCGTTTGAAAGACGTGAAGATGAGCGCTGCCGAAGACAGTTTCAAAGTCGGCGACCAGCAGTTCAATACCGGCTCGTTCATCATTAAGCAGGACGGAAATCCGGCAGAACGTTCGCCAACAGCTTGAAACAGCGGTCACCGATCTCGGTCTGAAAGCGATCGGTGTCGACAAGCTGCCGGACGGTCAAGACGCACGAACTCGCCGTGCCGCGCATCGCGATCGTTCACACGTGGACCAACACGCAGAACGAAGGCTGGTTCCGGATCGAGTTTGACCGTTTGCAGATTCCCTATACGTACATTTCCGATCACGTGATTCGCAACACGCCGAACCTGCGCGAGAAATTTGACGTGCTGATCTTCCCGCCGGTCGGCGGTTCAGCGCCAGACGATCGTCAACGGCATGCCGCATCGTGGCGAGCGCGATTCCGTGGAAGGCTTCGGCCGTCACGCCAAACTTCGGGCAACTCGCCTGATCAAACCGACGACATGCGCGGCGGTATGAGGGTCGCCGGCGTTGCGAACCTGCAGAAGTTCGTTGAGGAAGGCGGAGTGTTCATCACGATCGGCAGCAGTGTTTCGTCGATCCCGATCGACTACGGCATCACGAGCGGCGTTTCGATTCAGCCGGCGGATAAGCTTCAGGCGCGCGGTTCGATTTACAACGCAACGTTCTCCGATCGTAAGAGCCCGATCGCGTATGGCTACGACGCCGGATTGCCGATCTACTTCAGCCAGGCGCCGCTGTTTCAAGTCGCGGCCGGTGGTGGTGGCGGCTTCGGCGGAGGTGGTGGCGGTGGCGGTGGTCAGGGTGCCGGCGGCGGACAGTCGCGTGCTTCAGGACGCGGTGGCGTCAACGACCCGGACGTCATCCAGGCTATGCCGCAACCCCGGCCTGGAACGCCCAATCCGGAACAGTCGCAGGCCGAGCAACGCGAGAGTCCGTTCTTTGTCCCGCCAACTTTGCGGCCGCGAGTCGTGTTGCGATTCGTGTCTGATGAGAAGAACCTGCTCATCAGCGGCATGCTGGCGGGCGGCAATGAGCTGGCGAATCGACCGGCGATCGTCGACGTTCCGGTTGGCAAGGGGCACGTCGTGATGTTTGCGACGAATCCGATGTGGCGGCACCAGACGCAGGGCGAGTTTTTCCTGTTGTTCAATGCGGCGTTGAACTACGACAACCTGGGCGCCGGCCGGGCCGAACCGCGGCCGCAGGGACAGCAAACAAGCGCAGAGGACGACGATCAGTAAAGCTGTGTCCCAGGTTTTAACTGACATCGAAACGCGCGTGCTTGGAGCGTTGGTGGAGAAGCAGGTGACTACGCCTGAATACTACCCGCTAACGCTCAACGCGCTGACGCTCGCCTGTAATCAGAAAAACAATCGTCAACCGGTTACGTCGTACTCGGAGAGCCAGGTTTCGGCCGCGGTGGAGAGTCTGCGCGAGAAGAACCTGGCTTACGTTTATTATGGAAGCACGAGCCGCGTTCCGAAGTACAAGCACGTGATGCCGGAAGTGATGCATGTCAACCATGCTGAAGTGGCGTTGATGTGTGTGCTGATGTTGCGTGGACCGCAGACGCCGGGTGAATTGCGCGGCAATGCGTCGCGGCTGCATGAATTCAATGGGTTGGACGAGATCGAGCAGACGCTGAATGGATTGATGTCGCGCGAGGATGAGCCGTTGGTTGTGCGGTTACCGCGGCAGCCGGGGCAGAAGGAAGTTCGTTTCGCGCATCTACTATCTGGCGAACCGAAAATCGAAGCGTTAATATCGACCGATCACCCGCAACCTGTTGAGACACTAGGGCAGAAGGTTGAGCGGCTCGCGACGGAGATTGAAGATCTGCGTCGTCAATTCGAGCAATTTAAGAAGCAGTTTGAGTAACACGGATGACAAAGAATTTAGCCCTTTTTCATCCGGCAGTCGCAAGATGGTTCGAGCGAACTTTTCCTGCGCCAACCGAACCGCAGTTGCAGGCCTGGCCGGAGATCAAGAAACACCGGCACACGCTGATCGCCGCGCCGACCGGTTCCGGTAAGACTCTCGCCGCGTTTCATGTCAGCCATCGACGATCTGGTCCGCCTCGGAATCGAAGGAAAACTCGACGACTCCACACACGTCATCTACGTCTCGCCACTGAAAGCGCTCAGCAACGACGTCCAGCGCAACCTGCAAACGCCGCTCGAAGGCATTCAGAAAGAACTTCAGGCCATGGGTCTGCCTGAAGTGAACATCCGCACGCTCGTGCGCACCGGCGACACGCCGGCCGCAGAACGCACGGCGATGACGAAGCGCCCGCCGCACATCGTCGTCACCACGCCTGAGTCGCTTTACATTCTGCTGACGAGCGAAGGCGGCCGGCGCATGCTGGAAACAGCGCGCACGCTGATCGTCGACGAAATTCACGCGGTCGTTAGCGACAAACGCGGCTCGCACCTCGCGCTGTCGATCGAACGTCTCGAGCAACTCGTGACGATGCAGCAATTCAAATCGGAATCCGTTGACGTCGCATCGGACTGTCGGCCACTCAACGTCCGATCGAAGAAGTGGCTCGTTTCCTGGTCGGCACTTCGAACATCCGCGAAGATCGAACTCCTGACTGCGCGATCGTCGACAGCGGTCACGCACGTCAGTCTCGACATCGCCATCGAACTGACGGATTCACCGTTGCAAGCAGTGATGTCGGGTGAAGTTTGGGAAGAAGTCTACGATCGTCTGGCGCAACTCATTCGCCAACATCACACCACGCTCGTCTTCGTGAACACTCGCCGGCTGGCCGAACGCGTCTCGCGACATCTTGGCGAACGGCTCGGCGACGAAAACATCGCCGCGCATCATGGCAGTTTGGCCCGCGAACAACGTCTCACCGCCGAACAACGGCTCAAAGCCGGTGAACTGAGCGCGCTCGTCGCCACCGCGTCACTCGAGCTGGGCATCGACATCGGCGACGTGAATCTCGTTTGCCAGCTTGGTTCGACGCGATCGATCGCCAGTTTTCTCCAGCGTGTCGGCCGTTCGAACCACACTGTTGCAGGTTTTCCGAAAGGCAGGATTTTTCCGCTCTCGCGCGATGAGTTGGTCGAATGCGCCGCGATCATCGATTCAGTGCGGCGCGGTGAGCTAGACCGGCTGGAGATTCCCGAACGCCCGCTCGACATTCTCGCGCAACAGATCGTCGCGGCAGTCGCGGCTGAAGAATGGACCGAAGACGATCTCTTTGCGATGATCCGTCGCGCTTATCCATATCGAAATCTCGAACGAGAACAGTTTGACTCGATCGTTCGCATGCTCGCGGAAGGTTTCACGACCAAGCGTGGGCGGCGCTCGACGTATCTGCATCACGATGCGGTCAACAAACGACTGCGCGGACGGCGTGGCGCACGCCTCGCAGCGATTACGTCCGGTGGCGCCATTCCCGATACGGCCGATTACGCAGTCGTACTCGAGCCGAGCGACCTTGTGATTGGTTCGGTCAACGAAGACTTCGCGATCGAGAGCTTGCAAGGCGACATCTTTCAGTTGGGCAACACTTCGTGGCGCGTGTTGCGAGTCGAGCAGGGGAAAGTTCGCGTCGAAGACGCGCATGGACAACCGCCGTCGATTCCGTTCTGGCTGGGTGAGGCGCCCGCACGTTCGCATGAGTTGTCGACGTCGGTGTCGCGATTGAGAGAAGAGCGTCGCGGCACGAGTCGACCGTCGAGAACCCGACGCTCGGGTCCGCAATCGATTGGCTGACGGGCGAAGTCGGTCTATCAGAATCGGCAGCGGAACAGATCGTTGAGTATCTCGCGGGTGCGAAGATCGTGCTGGGCGTGATGCCGTCGCAGGACGAACCTCGTTCTCGAAAGATTCTTTGACGACAGCGGCAGCATGCAGTTTGTTTTGCACTCGCCGTTTCGGCAGTCGTCTCAATCGGGCGTGGGGCCTGGCGTTGCGCAAACGTTTCTGCCGCAAGTTCAACTTCGAATTGCAGGCGGCGGCGACTGAAGATGCGATCGTGCTCTCGCTTGGTCCAACGCACAGTTTTCCGCTCGACGACGTTTTCCATTATCTGAATTCGAAAACAGTGCGCCAGCTTGCTGTGCCAGGCGCTGCTCGACGCGCCGATGTGGAACATTCGCTGGCGCTGGAACGTCGACGCGCTCGCTGGCGGTGTTGCGGCGTCGCGGCGGGAAGAAGATCCCGGCGCAGTTGCAGCGAATGGACGCCGAAGATCTGTTGACGGCCATCTTCCCCGATCAGGTGGCGTGTGCGGAAAACCTCGCGGGTGGCGAACGGGAAATTCCGTCGCATCCGCTCGTGGACCAGACCGTCAAAGACTGTCTCGAAGAGGCGATGGACATCGACGGACTTGAGCAACTGTTGACCTCGATCGAGCGCAACGAGAAGAACCTGTTCGCGCGCGACGTGATCGAAGCCTCGCCGTTGTCGCAGGAAATTCTGAACGCGCGGCCGTACGCCTATCTCGACGATGCTCCGCTCGAAGAGCGTCGCACCCGCGCGGTGTTTCAGCGTCGCTGGCTCGATCCCGAAACTGCGAGCGACATCGGCAAGTTGGACCAGGCGGCCATCGATCGCGTGCGTGAGGAAGTTTGGCCCGAGCCACGAAATGCTGACGAGCTGCACGACGCGCTGGTTGAGCTCGGGTTTTTAACTGAAGAAGAGGGTGTGAATTGGCAAGAGTATTTCGCAGGAATTAAAAACCGATCGCCGTGCGGCAGTTCTTAATACGATAAACCTCTGGGTCGCGGCAGAGCGGCTTCCCCAACTTCTAGTCATCTTTTCAAATCGCGAGCTGGAACCGCCGATCACGGCTCCCGAAAGCGTCTCGCGAACCGCGTGGACCGTCGAGGACGCGCTGGTCGAAGTCCTGCGTGGACGTTTGGAAGGTCTCGGACCAGTCACTGTCGACGCACTTAGTCTCAGTCACTCAGGTCTGACCAAGTTGGAGATCGAAACCGGCCTGCTAAACTCGAAGCGGAAGGCTTCGTTATTCGCGGACGCTTCACACCCGGCACGACTGAAACCGAGTGGTGCGCGCGGCGTCTGCTCGCCCGCATCCATAGCTACACACTGAATCGTCTGCGCCAGGAGATCGAACCAGTCTCCTCGCCGACTTCATCCGCTTCCTGCTCGCGTGGCAAAAGGTTGCTCCGGAGCACCAGATGGAAGGACCGGAAAGTGTTCGCGCCATCATCGATCAACTCGAAGGCTTCGAAGCGCCTGCCGCCGCCTGGGAAGGCGAACTCCTTCCGGCGCGACTCGTCGAATACGATCCCGCGTGGCTCGACGCGCTGTGTTTGTCGCGGTGAAGTTGTTTGGGCGCGGCTAACACCTCCGGCGCCATCGCCCGTTCGCGCCGCAACTAACGGCGGCGATAGATCGCGCGGATCCGGCCCGGTGCGAAACACGCCGATCGCACTGTTGCGACGCAAGAACTTCGCGCTCTGGAACGCGGTGTTCCCACAGTCATCACAGCCAAACGCATCGACACGAATTTTCGACCACGACGCAAGTTGGTCTACGACTACCTGCACAACGCGGCGCATCGTTCTTCACCGACATCGTCGAGAACACCGAACTGCTGCGCAGCCAGGTTGAAGAAGCACTGGCAGAACTCGTCGCGAACGGCGTCGTCGTTTCCGACAGTTTCACAGGACTACGCGCGCTGCTGACGCCCGGCAGCCGCAAAACGCAGGCAGCCGCGCGACGCAAACACCGGCAACCGGTTTACGACATGGCGACCGCCGGACGCTGGTCCATACTCAAACGCGCACCGTCAGCCGCAAACGCTTCCTCTCAGAAACCATCTGATCACCAATTAGCTGAAGAAGTCGCGTGGGTGCTGATGAAACGTTACGGCGTCGTCTTCAAACGCCTGCTTGAACGCGAAGGAATCGCAGTGCCGTGGCGTGTGCTGTTACGCGTCTATCATCGACTCGAAGCACGCGGCGAAATTCGCGGCGGACGCTTCGTTGCAGGCATCTCGGGTGAACAGTTCGCACTGCCGGAAGCGGTGGGCATGTTGCGCTCGATTCGTCGCGAAGGTGCGCAGGAGAGCATGATTTCCGTCAGTGCCGCCGATCCGTTGAACCTCGCCGGCATCATCACGCCCGGGAATCGCATCACCGCGCACACGGGCAATCGCATCCTCTACCACGACGGCGCTCCCATCGCTGCACTCGAATCCGGCGAGACTCGTTTCCTCATCGAACTGAGTCGCGCACTGGAGTGGAAAGCAAAGGCCGCGTTGGTGCGTAAAGCAACCCGTCCGGAACTCCGCTCCTACTTACGCCGCCCGGCTTAATCGTAATTCGTGTTCGTTAAACCACCGCACGATATCGTGTTATCTCCTCAAGCAACTCTCATATTTACGCGCATTTAACAAGTATTTCTCGAAAGGCACGGCACTTGCCAAACCCTCTGGCAGGGGAGGTTTTCGAGAAAATGAAACTGAATTACTCGAGTATGAAAACTGGTGGTTACTTACTGGCATTCTTCCTACTGTTTGGCATCGTAGTCACAGTCGCCAGTTCTACTGCTCAAGCGCAGTACCGCGATCGTAACGATCGCTATGGCAATGATCGTTACCGTAACGATCGTTACCGGGATCGTGATTGGAACCGTAACAACGGATTCCAGGTGGCCCGTCAACAGGGCTACAGCTACGGCATGAACGTCGGCGCTGCGGACGCACAGCGCGGACAAAGCTTCAATCCGCAGCGTTCGCGTTACTACCGCGACGGGACTCAGGGGTACAGCTCCTATTACGGCAATAGGGGACAGTACCGGCAGGTGTTCCGCGATGCGTTCATTCAGGGATACCGTGAGGGCTTCCAGCGCTCCGCGTATCGCCGCAACGACCGCTGGCCTCGCCGGTGGTAAGGACGTTTAGCTAAACCTGCGGCTAAAAGGGGCGCTCCGGCGCCCCCTTTCGTTTTGCACGCAAGAAAAAGCTGGAAACCTGAACTGATTGAGACTGCCTTTAGGGAAGAAAGGCGTTTGATCAGTTCAACATATGGGTGCCAAATTGAAAGTATTAGCTCAAAAAAATCGACTGCTCTCGTTCACACGATTTGCCCTCGTGAAACCGAGAATCACCGTGCCGTCGACGGACGCGTTTATGCGCGTGAATCACGCGACCGTCCGTGAAGGCCGCTCCGGCCGTGTTTGGCCGCCAGAGGTGCTGCGCAAGTTCCAGATGGCGGAAATCATCACCGAAACCTCAATTAACCATTACGTCCTTCGCGACACCAGCGTCACACCCGTCAGATCGGTGTAGAATTCCCACATATACTGATCGTGCGGGAGGATGTTGTGAGTGAGCCAGTTGTAATCCTTGGAATAGCCGGAAGTCTGCGTAAGGAATCGTTCAACCGTTGGCTGTTGCGAGCGGCGCAGGAGTTGACGCCCGAGGGCGCGCGGATCGAGACGTTCGAACTGGACGGCATGCCGCCGTTCAATCAGGACGAGGAAGCGAACCCGCATCCGAAAGTCGCCGAATTCAAGCAGCGCATTCGCGACGCCGACGCCATTCTCATCGTAACTCCCGAATACAACTACTCCATTCCCGGGGTCCTGAAGAACGCGATCGACTGTGCTTCCCGCCCATACGGCGACAGCGCCTGGACCGGAAAGCCAGTAGCGATCATGGGCGCTTCAGTCGGCGCGCAAGGCACGTCACGCGCGCAGTATCACCTGCGGCAGACATTCGTGTTTCTCAACATGTACCCAGTAAATCAGCCGGAGGTCATGGTCTCAAACGCGCATACACGCTTCGACCAGGAGGGAAAGCTAACTGACGAAACATCTAAAAAACTGGTCCAGCAACTATTGTCTGAGCTTGTAAGTTGGACCAAGCGGCTATCGAACGGCGCACGCTGAGCTTCGAAACCGGGTCAAGAATAATTACGGCGCTGCGATTCCTTTCTTAATATTTCGCTGCCACGCCTCGTAGTTTCTAATCCGGCGTTTTGCTTGCTTGCGAGTCAGTTTCATTTCCTGGGCTACGTAATCGATCCGGGCGGTCCTGTCTTTCTTTTTGTCGAATCTGTCACCTGGGGCTCTTAAATAAAACTTGTAGGCAGTGGACCATTCTGCTTTTACCTCTTCAGTGGCCTGGACACCACGTCTCTCTGGCATGCTGCGGGCTCCCTTCAGGAGTTTTTTGCTTGCGGATTCTACACGAGACACCCGGGTTTCGGAATTCGGAACCCCGAGATTCACCTCTTAAATCATGGAATTTTTATGACCGCTTGAGCCAGCGAAGCAACGACAAAGTGCTCAAGACGACAGCCAGCCCGACGAGCGCGTAGACGAAATACGAAACGACATCGGAGTTGAAATAAGCAATCACCCGACGGCCAAAATATAGGGCCAAAATCGACTCCGCCGTGTAACGTAGTATTCGGCCCACGAAGACAGCGCCGAACAGCTTCTGACGCGAACACTGCAACGCCGACGCGGTCATGATCACCGGCGTGAAAGGAAACGGCGGCGGCAGGATCGTCGCCACAAACACAGTGATGCCGAGCTTGTTTTCGAGCTTCTGTTTCAGCTTTTCGAGCCGTTTTGGTTTGACGAAACGTTCCAACCCTTTCTCGCCGGCCTTGCGCATCAGCAAATCGACCACGAACACGCCGAGCAGCGAACCAACCGCGGAAACAAGCACGTAAGCGATCCAGATCAAACTCTCACGATTCGAACTCACGAGCGCGATGAGTAGTAGGTCGTTGCCAAACGGCAGGACCAGGAACGACGAGTCAAGGGCGCTCATCAGAAACAGTCCGGGCATACCTAATCGCAGGAATGTCCGCAGGACAAAGCTTGTCGTCGAGAGAAGGATTAGTTTTGGCAAACCCGCAGAGCTCTCCTGTGGTCTATCGCACGCCGATTAGTCGTATTGGCTCAGGGGGTGTCGGATCGATAATCGGTTGCGGCGTGTCGGGTTCGCGCACAGGTACTGACGGTTGCGGATCCGTGTCCGGCGGCAAGGGGATTGGCTCAGGATTCGGTTTCTCCGGTTCAGACGGATCGTGTGGTGTTACAGGCGGTATCTCCGGTTTCTCGATCGAATCGGTGAATCGCCTGGCGATGAAGTTATTGGACAAAAGTTTCCCCTTGTTCGAAACGTGTGTTGTTACGGTCGCGCTATGTTGACGTTTTCTCTCACTCGCCCGACGTTGACGGGCAAGGTGCCTGATCGTTGATCGATGCGCGGCGGATTCAGCAGCCCCTGGACGATCAGGAGTCGCGTCATGATTCGTGGTTCAGTCATTTGAAACCGTCCTGCGAGTGTGTCGGCGCGCTCGAAGTCTGTGCGCGCGAGACTGGCAAGTTCCTGACCGAATCGAGTTATCGTGGAAGTGAGCCCGCTTCCGCCCTGCATCGTCATTTCACCGTCGCGAAACATGCTGATCTCGAAACCGTTCAGGATCGCCGCCGCCGAGAGCAGTTCGTTGAGGTGGCCGATCCCCGGTTCGAGCACTTCGAAACTACGCGCGGGATCGACGGCGATATATGCGTGCGCGACGCGAAGCTGTTGATTGAAATTATCGTAGTTGGTGGCGCGGCGATTGGTGAGTTGCCGGGCGTCTTCCAGCAACTGAATCGCGAGTTTCTGATTAGTTTTCTGTGCTTCGCCGGCGAGCTGGAGGAGCAGTTCGAGTTTCTCGTTATCCGTTTGCAAGCGGTTTACCGCTTGCCGGATCTCTTCGAACCGAGCGCCGTCAGCTTTCTTCACAAGCTCGCGAAACTCGATGCGCTGAAGCACGGATTCGCGCGTGTTGGCCGGCAGATGGTCCGTGGCGATCTGGCGCGCGCGATCGGTGTTTCCTTCTTCGAGAGCTCTGAAAGCGGCTTGCTGGTACAGACGAGTCTGCATTTGTGGCGGAGCGTTGACCGCAGCCTGGACGAGAGCATCGGCCGTCGGAGTTCCGGATGGGAAAGGAGCAGGTTGGCCCAGGTTCCCAAGATTGCCGATGCCCAATTCAGTGAGCTTCTGACGAACTGCCTGCGCTTTCGAGGGAAGTTGCTGTTCGATCACCGGCATGGCGATCATCATGGCGGCGAGCAGTCGTCGCGCGTTCATCTGTTCGGTTTGTTCCGGGGTTGGTCCACCGGGCCTGTTTACGACGACTGCCGGTTGTGTGTTTGGACCCTGAGGACGTGCGCGTTGCGGGGCTCCCGCTCCTGCCGTGGCAGGCCGCTGCTGCGGATTCTGGGACGGCAGGGAAACTTTCAACGCCGCATCGATCACAGCCGACAACAGATCGACGTAAGCTGATTGTTCGAGAACTGGTCCTCGTGGCATCTGCACGCCTGCCGGTAATGGATTCACAGGAGCAGTGTCGGCCGGCGGCTGGCGAATACCGGCGTTCAACATCTGCTGGGCGAGCATTGCAGCCTCGTTGTTCGTCAAGATGTTTGACGCCTGAATTTTCTTAACTGTCTTGTCGGCAAGCTTCGCTCCCGCTTCCGGATCCTGTTGCGACAAACGAGCTATCACTTCGGTGAGTGATCGTGGAAACTGGCCCTTCTCCATCATCTGCTCGGCGTTCTGGGCGGCCAGCTTGGGATCGAGCGCTGCGATGCGGCCAAGCAGCATCTGTTCGAGATTGTCTTCGGGGTCGACCATTGGCTGACGCGGCCCGACCGGGTTGGTGTTCTGCGCAACGGGAACGGCCGGTTTAGTAGTTGCGAGTAACTGATACGCGAGTTGAGCGTCGTGTTTCGCGGCGGCGAGGACCAATTCCTGTCGCAGTTGAAAAGCGCGACGGTCCGGATTCGGTCCTGAGGTTGGGCGACCACTCGTTTGCGGATTTCGCGTGAGTTCTGCGATACCGTCGGCAGCCATCGTAAAGAGCGAACGCGCACGGCCCTGGTTCTTGTCCCACAGCGCGTCGGCTGCGTTTATCTGCACGCGAACTCGGTTTTCCGTTAACCGCAGCGATTGCGCCTCATCAATCACCTGATCCAACAGCCGGTAGGCGTTCTTCTCCCGTTCGGCCTTCTGTTTTTCCAACTCTTCTTCCGTCGGTTTCTGTGTTGGCTGCTCCTGCGCGAGCGCCGGCGATGCCGCGGCGTAGAACAGTGCGAAGGCGAGGGTCAGGATGAATAATCTCTTCATGGGCGTAACCTCTTGTGGTCAAGTGACCGGAATCTTAACACGCGCACCCGAGAGTCGTGGAACCACAAACCCCTGATTCGCGTTTGGCAATTGGCAGGCTATAATCCGCGAGTTCCCAGCGGTTTCTTTAACGTTCTACCGTCTCCGGAGTTTCTTTTAAATGCCAGAAACCAATCATATAGATGCACAGTCCGGCGATGTGTTGCTAATGGTCGGCACGACGAAGGGCGCTTTTTTGCTCAATTCGAATGCCAGCCGCTCTGATTGGACCGTCGGAGGACCTTATTTTCCCGGACGCGCCATCTATGCATTCGCACACGATCAACGGAACGGAAGAAATAGAGTCTGGGCTGCGGTGAACAGTTCGTACTGGGGTTCTTATCTGTGCACGTCCGACAACTTCGGACGCGAGTGGACCGAACCCGAGGCTTACGCCATCAAGTTTCCCGAAGACAGTGAGACCTCGTTAAAGCAGATCTGGCAGATCGAAGAGGGACATTCAGACGAGCCCGATACGCTCTTCTGCGGAGTTGAGCCAGCGGCGCTTTTTCGCTCTGACGATGCAGGCGCGAGCTGGTCGCTGGTGAAAGGACTTTTCGATCATCCACACCGGCCGCAGTGGCAACCGGGTGGTGGCGGTCTTTGTCTGCACACAATCCTGCCGGATCCTTCGAACAAAGATCGGATGCACATCGCGATCTCGACCGGCGGCGTCTATCGCACTGACGATGGCGGCGCGAGCTGGAATCCTCGCAACGCCGGCGTGCGCGCAGAGTTTCTTCCGCCCGAACATCGCTATCCTGAGTTTGGACAGTGTGTTCACAAAATCGTCAGCCACGCTTCGAACCCGCAACGAATGTTTTTGCAGAACCATTGGGGACTCTATCGCAGCGACGATGGTGGCGACTCCTGGACCGACATCGCAAACGGCGTCCCTTCCGATTTTGGTTTTGCAATGGTGAACGATCCGAACGATGCGAACTCAGTTTTCATCATTCCGCTGGAGTCGGATGAGTTCCGCTGCACGCCGGAAGCGAAGTTACGCGTTTATCGCACGCGCAACGCCGGTGAATCGTGGCAACCGTTGACGAATGGACTGCCGCAGGAAAACGCATTCGAGACTGTGTTGCGCGACGGAATGGCATCAGATGATTTGAATCCCGCAGGTGTTTACTTCGGCACGCGCAACGGAAAACTGTTTGGATCGAACAACGCCGGTGAATCGTGGCAATCGATTGCCGAAGGTTTGCCGCCAGTCGTTTGTGTGAAAGCTTCAGTGATTAAATGAAAATGAAACTCTTCTTAACAATCTCACTTGCTATCGTCGTGTGCTGTTCACTGGTGAACGCACAGGACCACAACAAACAACCTCAAACGCCGCAATCGATGCCACCCAACATGTTTCAGTTTCAGGTGGCGTTGATGAAGCGCGGGCCCAAGTGGTCGCCGGATCCGAGCAGAGAACGGGCGGAGATGCGACGACGTCACGTCGCTCACCTTCGGTCGATGCTCGAAGCAAACAAGCTGATGATCGCTGGAGCGATTAGTGAGGATACCGAGCTGATTGAAGTGCACATCTTTCGCGCGAAGTCGGCAGAGGAAGCCACGGGCTGGTTGAATGAAGACCCGGCGGTTGCGGCAGGGTACCTCGTTCCGGAGTTGCATCCCTGGTGGTCTGAAGACGTCATGAAGAAGACGACCGCGCCGCCGGCTAAATTCACCACCGCGTATCTCGCTTTTCTGACGCGCGGCGATAAGTGGACACCGGAAAGGACCCCCGCAACCGAAGCGCTTCAAAAAGCACACCTCGACAATATTCAAAAACTTGCTGACATGAAGAAATTGGTGGTAGCTGGACCGTTCGGCGACAACGGCCGGTTGCGCGGCCTATTCGTCTTCAAGGTCAACTCGATTGAGGAGGCGCGTGCGCTCGCCGCCACCGACCCTTCCGTCCAGGCAGGACGATTGGCGATTCAGATTCATCCGTGGACGGTGCCGGAAGGAATTCTGCCGTGACCACGATCAACGTTTCCGGTTTCCTGACCGACTTCACGGGCGGCAAGCACGTGATCGAGCTCGACGCTTCGCCGTCGACTGTTGGCCAGGCGCTGGATCGGTTGTGGCAGATTCATCCCGGCCTGCGCGATCGCGTGTTGACCGAACGCGGCGAGGTCCGCATGCATGTCAACGTGTTTATCGAAGACGAAAACATTCGTCGCCGAGAACTGCTGAACACGCAGTTGCCCGAGAACAGCGAAATCACGATTTTGCCGTCGGTGAGTGGAGGTTAACACCACCATGTACTGTCCAACTTGCGGTTCTGAAGAACGACAACTGAGCCAATACTGTCGCGGCTGCGGCACGGATTTGCGCGTCGTGCGAAACTCGCTGGAACGGCCCGACGCGATCACCGCGTCGGCGATCTCTGCGCGCGAGCAGATCGGCATGGCCGTGGCAGACAAGATCCGGCAACTGAACTCGGCGAAGGACCTTGAAAGAGTGGCGGAAGATGTTTTGCCGTCGTTTGAGAAGTTTCTCGAATCGCCCGAAGAGAAACGCTTGCGCCGGATTCGCAACGGAGTGATCACCGCTGCCGTCGGTTTTGGAGGCGCCATCGCGGTTATACTCATGGCGATGGACAAGATCGATTTGTTGCCGATGATGTTGCCGTGGCTGATCACGTTTATGGTTGGAGTAGGAATGATCTTGAATGGTCTGCTCTTCACTCTGCCGCGCAAGGAACTCCCCGGCGATGCTCTCGACGCGATGTCGCAGAAGGCACTGGACATGAACCGTGTCGTTTACGAGGCGCCGCCTGCCCGGACCAACGAACTGGCTCCCGGCACACCCCGACCGGCGTCTATCACCGAACACACCACTCACCACCTGACGACCAGCAAAACTTAGGAGCTTATAGATGGCCGTAGATCTGGTGGGAGGATGCCGCGTGTCAGCAATGCGCGAGGGCTCTCCCAATGTTGTAGGTTCGCTATCCATTTGGAACCCGGTAGGGAAGGCGACGGGCGCAAAAGCGATCTCGCTGCGAATTTTGGAGTTTGGCGTCGGGTTGTCGGCGGGACTGCGAAACGCTGACTGCGACGAGGTGCTGTACGTGCTCGAGGATCTTGACGATCCGTCGAAGCCGAAACGCTGCACCGTGTTTATCGACGGGCGACCGCATCGAGTGCAGGCGCAGACCGGGATCTATCTGCGTCCCGGCCAGACGTTGATGGTCGACAATCCCGGACCAGACGCGGTTTGTTTTGTAAGTTCGCAGTGTCCGGAGAGTGCTTCTGGCGGCATTGTGCCGCTCAACTCCGTCGAGTTGGTGTTCACAGATCCGCCGGCGCCTGAGAGATTGCCGATTGTGAGGTTGGCCGATCAGCGCGAGATGCCGACCGCCGATCGCTGGTATCGAGTGTTGGTGGACCACGAGATCGGCAGCGATCAGGTGACGCAGTTTGTCGGATCGATTCCGCCCGGACGCGCGCCGGATCATTTTCATGAGTATGAAGAGGTGTTGTTCATATTGCGTGGGACAGGGCGCATGTGGACCGGGGACGTTAGTACGCCGATTGGACCAGGCGCGTGTGTTTATCTGCCGCGCGGGCAGGTGCATTGCGTCGAGAATACCGGCGAAGGTGAGTTGAGATTGCTGGGAGTGTTTTATCCGGCTGGAAGTCCGGCGATCCGGTACGAGACTTAGCCACAAAAGGCACAAAAAAGCACAAAAGGCACAGAGACAAGTAGAAGGAATCATATTCCTTCTACTTGTCTTTGTGCCTTTTGTGTTTTTTGTGCCTCTTGTGGTTAAAACTCGTGCGTTACTCGAAATCCCGAATATCTCGGAACGGCCGATCGGCGTCGCTGAAGTCGGGGCGGTAGTAATACGACGAGCCGTCGAACTCCTGCACCCAACCTTCTTCCATTCCAAGCTCTTCGAGCGCGGCGGTCGCTTTCATCCACTCGGATTCGCGAATTCTGCGCGACAACAGCATGTAGCGTTTATTCGTCTCGGCCTGGTGCGTCGGGTAGTACTGGGCCATCAGCGAAATCGCCACACGCGGGCTCAACTCATCACGCAGCCACTCGATCGATTCACGCGTGCTGCCGATGTCGTTCGGTAATACGAGCAAACGGACCACCAGACCGCGTTGCAATAAGCCGTTGTCATCAAACACCAACTCGTCACCCGTTTGGCGAAACATCTCTTTCAACGCGAGCCGCGAAAACTCCTTGTACCCGCTGACTTTCGAATACATGTAACCCGATTCATCGTCGGCATACTTCAGGTCCGGCAGGTAAACGTCGACGATACGATCGAGCAAGCGCAGCACTTCAACCGCGTCGTACGAATTGGTGTTGTAAACGATCGGCACGCGCAGTCCCTGTCGGGCGGCCATCAGGATTGCCCGCGCCATTTGCGGCGCGAAATGAGTGGGCGAAACGAAGTTGATGTTGTGACAACCGCGCGTTTGCAGTTCCAGCATCATCTCCGCGAGCCGCTCGTGTGTGACTTCGTTCTTGATCTGTTGTTTGTGAGTTTGCGAAATCTGGTAGTTTTGACAATAAACGCAGCGAAGGTTGCAGTTGCCGAAGAAGATGTTGCCCGCGCCTTTGCTGCCGACGAGCGGTGGTTCCTCGCCGAAGTGCGCGGTGTACGACGAGACGATTGGCAGCCGGCCGGAGTAACATGCGGCGATCTCGTCGTTCAGGCGGTTGTTCAGACAATCGCGCGGGCAGACGGTGCAGCGTTCCAGCAGCCGCTCGAGATCGGCGACGCGTTTTTCTAACGTGCCATCACTTAGTAAACGCAGATAAGACGGATTGCTCACGCGGCATATGATATTCTGCCGCGCACCAAAAGCGCCATGCGACTATGGCTTGCCAAAAACAGTGAGGTGCCGATTCGCGAGCAGTTGATCACTCAGATCACGCTCGGCATCGTTAGCAGCGACCTGAAGCCGAGCGAACGCTTGCCCAGCACGCGCGATCTTGCGCGGCGCTATTCGATTCACGCGAATACGGTCAGTGCAGCGTATCGCGAGCTTGCGCGACGTGGTTGGGTGGAGTTTCGCAAAGGCAGCGGCGTGTACGTTCGGCTGCGTGCGGACGAGAAGATGGAAGACGGTCTTGCGTTGGACCAGTTGATCTCGCGGTTCTTCCGGCATCTTCGTGAAGAGGGATATTCGCTCGCGGACATTCAGTCGGGTGTGAGTCGATCGTTCTCAGTGCAGCGGCCGGACCATTTCGTCGTACTCGAACCAGATCCGGAGTTACGAGAGATTCTGGTTGCGGAGATTCGGGCCGCGACGAAGATCAGGGTTTCAGGAGCTGGTCCAACAGATCTGGATAACCCGTCGAAGTTGATCGGCGCGGTGCCGCTCGTGCTGTACGGTCATCTCGAAGCGTTTGGCGATCGAGTGAAACCGGGAACAGATCTGATCATGCTTCACTCGGGATCGGTGGTGGAATCGTTTCGCGGAGAAACGAAACCGCGACCCGATGCGTTGATTGCGATCGTGTCGCGGTGGCCGGAGTTTTTGCGCTGGTCGCGGACGTTGCTCGTCGCCGCGGGCCTCGATGCGGACGCGCTCAGTTTTCGTGACGCGCGTGAACGTGGTTGGGAGAAAGGGCTACGTTCCGCGGCGTTTGTAATCACCGACTCGCTGATGGCCCCACAGATTCCCGCGGGCTGCGAGCTCAAACTGTTTCGCGTGATTTCCGATCGTTCAATAAAAGAAGTACGCGACTACGCGGAACGCTTCTTCTAAAACGCCAAAGGCGTTCACTAATGCGAGCCCAGGGTTGCTTCAACCCTGGGAGGTAAGCGGAACAAATAGGAAACACTGAAGGTGTTTGGTTTGCGATGGAACTCCTTCAGAGTTCAAGAAGGTACTGCACGGTCTAACCCAGGGTTGAAGCAACCCTGGGCTTGCATTAGCGAACGCCTTCGGCGTTCAGAAAAGCTTAGGCATTCAGAAAGCTTCGGCGTTCAGAAAACCCTCGGCGTTCAGAAAAGCTTCGGCGCACTGGATCGAAAACACCAATCCTACTTCGCCTTCGCGAGCGTGCGGACGTAGTTCACGACGTGCCATCGCTCCTCGTCGTTCGGCATCTTACGCTCGCCCGCGGGCATGATGCCGTTGATGCCTTTCGTAATCTTCCAAAACACCTCGCCGTCGGTCATCGACGACATGCGTTCCTTGTTTGAGATGTCCGCTGGTTTGCGTCGCAGTCGCGGGAAATTCGCTTCGTTACCGGATCCAGTCTCGCCATGACAAAAAATGCAGTTGCCTTTATTGCGATCGAGGAACAGCTCTTTGCCTTTCGCGATCGACTCCTCCGTGGCCTCAACCGGGTTCTTCGTCTTGTCCGCGTCCTCCGGCAACTCCCACGTGTTCTTTGAGAAGTCCTCTTGTTTCTGCCCCGGCGGAGTTATCGACCGGTTGTCGTTTCGATTCGTGGTCGTGGAACTATTCGCGTTCTGGGCTGCGTTTGTCGAACGAGCGAACGAAGCAAGCACAACGACTGCAATCCCTGCCAGCAACAGAATCGCCGGCACCAGTAGACTCTTACGCATTGTTTTCAATTTCTCCTTTTTCTTTGTACGGGCCGCCGGGGACTCGATTTTTTCGGAGCCGACGTGGGAGTCGCTTCCGCTTTCGGTTTCGTCTGCTCACGAACGAGGTCGGCGATCATCTGTAAAGGAAAGTCCGCTTCAATCATGACCTCGTTATCCCTGGCCGTCAATTTGAGACTTTGCAGGAACGCTTGCACTGTCTTGTCGGGGATCGGAGCGAGGTCGGTTTTCATCAAGCTCGACAGCAGATTCGTGAGGATCTTCGCCGTGTCAGGATTGTCGGCGTTCATCGCACCGCGCAGACTGACATTCGCGCCGGAAATAACAGCAGCAGAGTAGAAGTTTCCGAAGTTCGACTCGCATCGACTGTCGCGCGGAGTCGCTTCAGTGCCGAGCAGTCCAAAGCTGCGCGCGAAAGAAACGAGCGGCGAACCAGTCGCGGCCATGAGTACATTCGGATCGCGCATCAGCGATTGAAGCGTTTCGGGTTTGAGCCGTCCGGTGCCGTCGGCGGCGGCAACGGCGGCGTTGATGTAACGCAGGTTGCCGATGGCGAGCGAGTTGGGCGTCAAAGCCACTGCGCCGACTTCGATAAACGGCTTGAGCAGCGGGTTCTTCTCCGCTTCTTTCGCGATCTCATCGACTTTCATGATGGCGACCGTCTTTGCGCCATGCTTCTCGATCTGCACTTTGTCCTGAAGACTCAGTTGCGCCAGCGTCAGCAGAGACTCGGAACTGAAGTCGCCACCGACGACGGCCATCACATCAGGCGCCACAAAACTCAAATCAGCCGCCGGCTTGTGAAATCGCACCGCCAAAACGACGTATTCGATGGTTGACGGATCGACGCCGACGCCGCGCTTAAGGTCGGCAAATACCGCTTGCATCTCGTTGAGTTCCTTCGCGGGCATTACCTTCGGAAGCGCGTCATTCAGAATTCGTTGAGGACTGAGGTAAATCAGCATGTCCGCCTCTGGGAGATTAGCCAACGCAGTCGATGCCGACTGGGCGAGAGCGGCTGGAACAAAGCTGAGAAACGCGACGAGCAACAGCAGAATTGAGGGTTTTCGTTTCAAAATCGGGACCTCCAAAAGAAAATGGGTGGTTAGAATCTGGGATTAGACTTCCCGGTAACGGAAGCAAGCGGGATCGTGGTCGTTGACCAGGCCGACTGCCTGCATGAAAGAATAACAGATCGTCGAGCCGACGAATTTAAAGCCGCGCTTCGAAAGGTCTTTGCTCAAGGCGTCCGACAGCTCCGTGCGGGCTGCAAGGGGCTGTCCGCGCTTGCGGCGCAGCGGTTTCCCGTCGACAAAGCGCCACACGTACGAATCGAAACTGCCGAACACGCTTGCCACATCGAGAAACGCCTGAGCATTCGTGATCGCGGAGTTGATCTTGAGCCGGTTGCGAATGATGCCGGCGTTGTTCATCAGCGCTTCAATCTTGCGGTCGTTGTATTTGGCGATCTTCGTTGGATTGAAGCCGTCGAAAGCGTCGCGGTAGTTGTCGCGCTTGTTCAGGATCGTTTCCCAACTCAGACCCGCCTGCGCGCCTTCGAGCACGAGAAATTCAAACAGTCGCGTGTCGTCGTGAAGTGGAACGCCCCATTCTTTGTCGTGGTAGTCGATAGATAACGGCGTTCGGGCCCAGGCGCAACGCTTTGTCATCGGCCCAGCTTACACGTATCCAATGAAATCTCAAGAGATTCTTCCGGTGAGACATTTGACGACGGTGACGAGCTCGCGTATCTCGACGGGTTTCGCGACGTGCGTGTTGTAGCCGGCCGCAATCGCACGGATGCGATCCTGCGTGCGCGCGTAGGCGGTCAGTGCGATCGCGGGAATGTGGTCGCCTTTGTGGCTCTCCTCATGGCGCACTTGCTTGATCAGGTTGTAGCCGTCGGTGTCAGCCATGCCGATGTCGCTGATCAGCAGGTCGAATGGTTCGTTCTTCAGCAGTTCCAGCGCTTCGACCGCCGAGCCGACGCCGCGAACTTTCGCGCCATGCTCGGCGAGATCGATCGTGATCAGATCCAATGCGTCGAGATCGTCTTCGACGACCAGGATTCTAACTCCGGCGAGATCGATTTCCGTCTCGATATCGTCGGACGCACCGGTCTCAGACGGTGCTTCGAGCGTCAATTCAGTGCTGGGCAAGGGAAGTTTGACTGCGAATAGAGCGCCAGGCCGCGAACCCAAATTCTCAGCCCTGATTAGACCGCCATGCAACTCAACAAGGTGGCGCACGATGGCCAAACCAAGTCCCAGCCCCTGGTGTGTGCGTGTGGTGGAGCCGTCGGCCTGCCGAAATCGTTCAAACACGTGCGGCAGAAACTCAGGCGCGATGCCCGGTCCGGTGTCGACGATCTCAACTTCCACGTAGCGTTTGTCCTGGGTAACCCGAATCGCGATCATACCGCCTACGGGCGTAAACTTCGACGCGTTTGAAAGCAGGTTCCAAACTACCTGCTGTAGGCGATCGGCGTCACCCGCAATCACTTTGAGCCCTTGCTGATAACTCTCCTCGACGGTGATGTTCTTCGCCTCGAGTGCGGGCCGAACGGCATCCAACGCTGCTTTAACGATTCCGACGAGATCGATCGGCGCAAGATGAAGCTGAAGTTTGCCGGTGATGACGCGCGACACGTCGAGAATATCTTCGATGATCTGTTTCTGCGCCCACGCGTTTCGCTCGATCACGTCCATCGCGTGCAGCGAGCTTTCCGGATCCAACCGGTCCGACTTCAACATGCGCGACCAGCCGATCACGGCGTTTAGCGGCGTGCGCAGTTCGTGAGAAAGCGTGGCGAGAAACTCGTCTTTCAAACGGTTCGCCTTTTCCGCGTCCCCACGCGCGGCGCGTTCGCGCACCAGCAGGTGGGCCAACTTCTCTTCCGCCCGCTTGCGTTCGTGAAACTGTCCGATCTGAAAACCGACGCTGGCGATCATGTCGGTCAGATCCTGATCGGGTTGCCGGATCTGCTGACTGAAAAACTCCATCACGCCGACCACTTCGTCGCCGAGCAGAATCGGAAAACCAAAAGCGCCGCGCAGTCCTGCGTCTGCGGCGAACGGCGCTCGCGGGAAGTTTGGATCGACATTCACGTCCGGAATCCACGCGGGTTTGCCGCTCTCCCAGATGCGGCCGGGCAAGCCGACGCCGCGGGTGAAAGTTCGCGTGCGCGAAACGGTTTCGAAGCCGTCGAGATTGAGCGATGGACCATGCCAGAAGTCGACGCAGCGCAACGACTCCCCCTGGCGATCGACGGCCCAAAGCACGCCGACTTGCCATCCCAAACTCTCGCAAACCGTTTGCAGTATCTCGTGCGTGCCTTCGACGAAATCGATCGAGCGGGAAAGAATTCGCGTGATCGCATACTGCAGCGCCAGCCTTTGCTCCGAGCGGCGGCGAGCGCGGATCTCGCGCGCACGCGCGGTGATATCGCGTTTGATACCGACGTAACAGAGCGGCTCGCCGACTCCGTTGCGCATGACGAAGACCGTGAGCTCGACGTTCAGTTCTTCACCGCTCTTCGTACGGCACACGGCCTCGCCTGAGTATTCGCCCTTCTCGGCGAGTTGGCGTGTGACCTCGGCGAACGTCTTTTCACCGATATCGAGTGCGGGTGTTTGGCCTTCGAGGTCGTCGTCTGAGTAGCCCAGCAGCGTGAAATGAGCGCCGTTTTGCTCGAGATAGAAGCCGTTCGGGTCGACGATGGCGATAGCTTCGCGCGAGTGGGCGAAGATCTCACGATAGAGATCGGCGCCCAGTTCTACTGGTCGCGCAGCCGGTTGAGCATGGGCTTCCGCAGACGACATAGCAGAGTTTTAACGGGGAAACTTGCAGGGGTGACCTGATTCTAGCACATATCAGGAGCGGATCCGGACGGTGGCTGCCGGAACAGACCGATTCATAGACCGCATTGGCGATCTCAACCGACATCAAACCGTCGAACGCGGTGACGAGCGGCGGCGTGCCGTTCACAATCGAATCGACAAACGCGCGATCCTCCTGGACGTAGCCCCACTTCTCCTCGCGCGGCGTTTGCTGCATCGACTCCGAACTGAAATGACCTTCCAGGCTGCTGCTCCAAACCAGCGTTTCCATCTCGCGCGTCACGAGCGTCACGTGATGACAAAAGACTTCGACGCGTTCGAACGGAAACAACCAACTCGCGTCGGCGGCGGTTGCGAGCGTCGCGTGCATGCCGTTGGCGAACTTCAGCAACACCGAAAAGTCGTCGATCTCGTTGTACTCATGACTCGATCCGATCGCGTGCAGCGTTTCGATCTCGCCGAACAGGAACCGCATCATGTCAAACATGTGAATCGGCGTTTCGTAAAGGAAGCCGCCGGTGACTTCCGGGTCGCCGGTCCATTCGGGTTTCAGCAACTCGCCGCGATTCATTTTGACGTGTGCTGAATGTGGTTCGTGTGTTTCGGTGAGCAGACGTTTCAGAGTTGCGTAAACGGGTGCGAAGCGGCGGTTGTGACCGACCTGGAAAACGGCGTTGCTGCTTTGCGCCTTTTCGTAGACGAGTTGCGCGTCGGCGATCGTGGTCGCGAGCGGTTTTTCGCAGAAGACGTGTTTGCCGGCTTCGATGGCGGCGAGTGCGAGTGGAACGTGACGCGTGTTCGGCGTCGTGATGAATACTGCATCAGAACGTTCGATGACTTCGTCAGGCGATGAAGCGACAGCGGCCTCGTGCGCCCGCGCGAGTTGTTGCGCACGATCGGGAACGATGTCGTGAATCGTTGTAACTCTAACTCGCTCGTCTCGCGCGAGAATGCCCGCGTGAACTCCTGCAATAAAACCTGAACCAATAATCCCGATTCTTATGGACATGTAATCAGTTCCGCCGCCTTTTTTGCATCACGCGCTAATTCAAACGGATCGCGTTCCCAGTATTCCGGCCGGAAGATCTCGACGCTCGCCACGTCGTCGTAACCGATATCGCGAAACGCGGCCATCATCTCGCGCAGCGGAAGTATTCCGAGTCCCGGCAGCAGGCGATGACGATCCTCGAGTTGCGCGCGCGGCAGGTCCTCCGCGTCGTTGATGTGAAAGATGTAGATCATTCGCGGATCGAGTTTCTCGATCATCCTGACGTTCGATCCGCCGGCGTAGAAGTGAAAACTGTCGATCACCAAACCGAGATTGTCGCGTCCGGCGGCGCGCACGATCTCTTCCGCGAGATCCAACGTCGGCACGCTGCAATCCGGTTGGCCCAGAAACTCGAAAGCCAACGCCACGCCATGTTCCGCCGCGATATCGCAAAGCTCAGTCAGGACGTGAACGGATTCCTCAACCACATCGACTTTATTCGGCGGCAGTCGTCCAGGCACGACGACGATGTACGGACACTCGATCTCTGACGCGATTTTGCTCCAGTCGCGACACTGCTGTTTGATTTTTTCGTAGGCTTCAGCATCGCGAAATGTGATGTGCTCGATCGAGTTGATGCTCAACGGCGGCACACCTGCTTCGGAGAAGAGTTTCTTCAAATCCTCAGTCGATTTGTCGCGAATTTTAGCGGCCCAGATCTCGACGTAATCGAAGCCCGCGGCCTTCGCCGCCTGCAGATCAGTTTCCAAACTGGCGCGCATAGTTGTGGCGCCGTTCAGTGCAAGTTTCATAGGTTTTTGCAGGATAACACGGATCGATCCGAAGCAGTCGCGCCGGGTTTGACTTGCCGTGGCGTTAGTTGTACAAGCGTGCTGGCTTCCAAACAACAAGGAGAATATATATGGCTTTACGACTTGGCGACATAGCACCCGATTTTCAGGCAGACACCACTGACGGCCCCATTAGTTTTCATGAGTGGATTGGCGACAGTTGGGCAGTTCTGTTCTCGCACCCCAAGGACTTTACTCCCGTATGCACCACCGAACTCGGTTACGTCGCGCGCTGCAAGCCAGACTTCGACAAACGCGGCGTCAAGGTGATCGGCCTCAGCGTCGATCAGACCGATTCACACAAGAAATGGGCAGAAGACATCAAGGAAACGCAGGGCGCGGCGCTCAATTTTCCGGTGATTGCGGATCCGGACCACAAGATCGCCGAACTCTACGACATGATCCATCCGGAGATCAGCGACGTGTTTACCGTCCGCTCGGTCTTCATCATTGGCCCAGACAAGAAAATCAAGCTGATGATCACATATCCGGCGAGCACCGGACGCAATTTCGACGAGATTCTGCGCGTGATCGATTCGTTGCAGTTGACGGCGAAGTACAGCGTCGCGACGCCGGTGAATTGGAAAGACGGCGACGACGTGATCATCGTTCCGTCGCTTTCGGATGAAGCCGCGAAAGAGAAGTTCCCAGGCGGCTGGAGAGCGCCGAAGCCTTACCTGCGCATCACGCCGCAGCCGAACAAACCGGCGGCAGCAGCAGGATCGGATACGGCCGCGAAGACCGCGTCGTAAGATCGCGCGTTTTATCTGGAGAGCCCCGTCTGGCGATCGAAGAAGTGAGCTTTTTCGGGCACGATTTGCAGCCAGACGCGGCTCTCTAACTCTGCCCGAAACTCAGCAGGCGCGCGCGCCACCAGCCTGTTGTTTCCTACCGATAGAAACACAAACGTTTCATTACCCATCAACTCCGTGACGTAAACAGTCGCCGGAATCGCGCCATTCTGAGGCTCTGTGAGAACACGAATGTGCTCCGGGCGAATACCAATCGTGATCTGATCTGCGTTTTCGTGTGTCACCGGAATGCGGATCGATTCGCTCACAAAAACGTTGTTTTCAATCTTTCCATCAACGAAGTTCATACTCGGACTCCCGACGAACTCCGCGACAAAACGGTTCGCAGGATGGTTGTAAATATTCAGCGGCGTGTCGAACTGTTGTAACCGCCCGCGTTTCATTACTGCGACGCGCGTCGCGAGCGTCATCGCTTCGGCTTGATCGTGGGTGACGTAGATCGTCGTCGTGCCGAGTTGGTGTTGCAGGCGTTTCAGTTCACCGCGCATCTGCACGCGCAGGCGGGCGTCGAGGTTTGAAAGCGGTTCGTCCATCAAGTACGCGCGCGGTTCGCGGACGATCGCACGCGCCAGCGCGACACGTTGTCGTTCGCCGCCTGAAAGTTGGCGCGGTTTGCGATCGAGAAGCGCTTCGATTTCGAGCATGCGTGCGACTTCGTTCACGCGTTTCGTTCGTTCGTGTTTGTCCAGCTTTCTGACGCGCAACGGATACGCGATGTTGTCGGCGATCGTCATGTGTGGATACAGCGCGTAACTCTGAAACACCATTGCGAGATCGCGGTGTTGCGTTTGCACGTCGTTGATTCGCTCGTCTTCGATGTAGATATCGCCGCTTGTCACGGTTTCGAGACCGGCGAGCATCCGCAGGGTCGTCGTCTTGCCGCAACCTGATGGGCCAAGCAGCACGACAAACTCGCCGTCGTCGATCTCGAGGCTGAGATCGTCGACGATAAGCGTGTCGCCGAAAGTCTTAGTCACGTTTTGAAACTTGATTCCCACTAACCTTTCACCGCTCCCAGCGACAGCCCGCGCACGAGATACTTCTGCATCGCCATCGCAAACACCAGAATCGGCACGATCGCCACTGCGCCGGCCGCGCTCATCACGCCCCACTTGATCTCGTACTGCGTGACGCGTCCGGCAATTCCGACCGGCAACGTCATCGAGGCGTCAGTCTGCGTGAGCACCAGCGCAAAGAGAAATTCGTTCCAGGAAACGATCAGACAAAATACTGCTGTTGCCGCGAGTCCGGGTGTGACGAGCGGCAGCACAATACGCACCAGCGCACCGAGTCGCGAATCGCCGTCGACAAGCGCCGCTTCTTCCAGATCGCGCGGCACTTCGTCGAAAAAACCGCGCATCATCCAGACGACGAACGGCAGATTGAAAGCCGTGTAAACCACGATGAGCGCGGCTTTCGTGTTCAGCAGCCGCAGGTCGCGCATCATCAGAAACAGCGGTACGGCCGTAACGATTGCCGGAAACATCCGCGTCGACAGGATCCATAACGACAGTTTGCGATCGAGATCGTAAGGCAGTCGGAATCGCGCGAGTGCGTACGCGGCGAGCGTGCCGAGCACCAGCGCGCACAATGTTGAAACCACCGCCACGATAGCGCTCGTGATCAGGTACTGTCCGAATGATCGCGTCACGAACGCGTCGTAGTAGTGTTCCAGCGTGGGCGTGAAGTTGAACCACGGGGGCGGAACCGCAAAGTGGTCCACCTCCGATTTCAACGAGATCGTGAACATCCAGTAGACCGGCGCGAGCGCCGCCACCAACGCCACGCCAACAGCCACATATTTAAGAAATCCGCGTCCTCATGCTTCACTTGCAAAACCGGATGTAAACCACGCTGATCACGTTCGTCAGCGCCAGCAGCACAAACGACATCGCCGCCGCATAACCAAAATCGAAAAAACGAAACGCCGTTCGATAGATGTAAAGACTGATCGTTTCGGTCGCGAAACCCGGCCCGCCTTCAGTCAAAATGAAGATCTGATCGAACACGCGCAGCAGATCCATTGTTCGCAAAAGAAGGACGATCAGGATCGCGGGCTTCAACAACGGCAGCGTCACGTGCCAGAACGTCTGCCAGCGACTCGAACCGTCGATCAGCGCAGCCTCGTACGGCTCCTGCGGAATCGCTTGTAACCCTGCCAGCAGCACGAGAAACACAAACGGCGTCCACTGCCAAACGTCGACCGCGATCACTGACAGCATCGCCAGGTTCGGCGACGCGGTCCACGTCAACGATTCAGTGTTGATCCCGATCTGTTTGAGTGTTCCGTTGATCGCGCCGAAGTTTGGATTGAGCAGCAGCCGCCACACGATCGCCGCGACGACCGGTGGCAACATCATCGGCACCAGCAGGCTCGCGCGAAAGAAACTGCGCCCGCGAATCTGGCTGTTGAGCAGCAGAGCCAATCCGAGGCCCAGAAGAAACTCACACGCCAACGCCGCGACCGCGAAAACAAAGGTGTGCGCCATTGCGGTGAGGAAGAAGCCGTCGGAAAACAGACGCGTGAAGTTTCCGATTCCCCAGTTCTCCCCGACTTGAAAACTGACACTGATCGAGTAAATGAGCGGATAGATGGAAAGCGCGAGAAGCACGGCCACTGCCGGCGCGACTAAGAGGTATGGCAGCAGCAGATGGCGTCTACTGGCCGCGTTGGACAATCTTCTCGATTTCCACATTCGCCTGATTCATCGCGTCGGCGGGAGATAGGGCGCCGCTGTTGGCCTTCGAAAGAAAGATGCCAAAGACGTTTTCGATCTCGTTCCACTGCGGTGTGCGCGGTCGCGGCCGCGACGTCTCCAGCGAACGCATCTGTGCCGGATACGCAGGAAACTTCTTAACCAGTTCCGGATCGCGAAACAGCGACTTGCGCGTCGGCGGATTTCCTCCGAGCGCCGATCGTTTCATCTGTGCGGCAGTGGTGGCCCAGACGAGGAAATCCATCGCGGCCTCAGTGTTTTGCGACGCGCGCGGAATCGCGATCAACCAGTTCCCGATCTCCGCCTGTGCCGGTTTGCGGCCCGCGGGCAGCGTCGTGATTTCTATCTTCCCGATCACTTTCGATTTCGACGGATCGTCAAACCTGCTGATCCACACGGGCCAGTTAATCGACATCGCCGCCGTTCCCTGCAACAAGTGCGCCCCGACTTCCTCCGCATTGAAACTCGCATAACCGGGAGGCGAGTGCTTGCCCATCTCGAGCATAAACTCGCAGCGCCGCGATCCCTTCGGGAGTATTAACCGTCGGTTTACCCGAGGCGTCGAACATCTCGCCGCCGAAGGCCCAGAAGATCGGCATGAAGTCGGCGACGGCGGCATTGCCTTGCGCCGCGCGCATCACGTAGCCGTACATACCGGAGCCAGTCTCTTTCTCCTGGATCGTTTTTGCAGCAGTGAGAACGTCGTCCCACGTCGCCGGTGGTTTTAGCTGGTGTTTCTCAAAAAGATCTTTGCGATAGAAGAACAACTGCGAGTTGCCGACGTAGGGCAGCGCGTACAGCGAACCTGTTTGATACGGGTGCCGGCAGAGCGCGATGGACGTGTCGACGAAGTCGCTGTCAGGCCCATTTTGCCCGCGTTTTTGGAGCAGCGGCGTCAGTTCCGTCAGAAACTGTTTGCTGGCAAAGATCGGGAACCACGGATCGTCGAGCATGATCAGATCGTAGGCCCCCGTGCGCGCATTGAGATCGATCATTTCTTTATCAAAAAGACTGGTGTACGGAAATTCCGAGATGTTGAGATGTACGCCCGTCTGCGCTTCGTAATCGAGCGCGGCCTGCCGGAGCGCGTCGGCTTCGGGGCCGGACACTGCGGCAACTGTCAGTTCTTTGCGGGATGTTTGTTGTTGCGGGTCCTTGCTGCAACTCATGGTGACGACGGCGAGCAGCAGCAACATTGTCAGTAATGTTTTCAATCGCATAAGGTTCGGCGCATATAATATGGTCTATGCGACAAATCGTCACTACAACGACAGGCGGCATCGACGTTCTGAAGGTCCAGCAAAAACCGGACCCAACTCCGCGCGATGATCAGGTAGTCATTCGAGTCCGCGCCGCCGGACTGAACTTCGCCGACATTCTCGCGCGGCAGGGGCTCTATCCCGACTCACCTCCGAAGCCCGTTGTGATGGGCTACGAAGTAGCGGGGGTAGTCGAAGCTGCCGGCAAAGACGTCAACAGTTCGTTCGTCGGTAAATCGGTTGCGGCAATGACGCGTTTCGGCGGGCAGTCGGAGATGGTGGCCGTGAAAGCTAACCAGATCTTCGAGAAGCCCGACAAACTGACGTTCGAACAAACTGCGGCGATCCCGGTGAACTATTTGACGGCTTACGCGCTGCTCGTCGTGATGGGTTCGCTGCACGCGGGCGAGTCAGTGTTGATTCATAACGCGGGCGGCGGCGTCGGACTCGCCGCGCTCGACATCGCGAAGAAGATTGGCGCGGTCACTTACGGCACCGCGAGTCCCGGCAAACATCAGTTTCTCGCCGAACGCGGCTTGGACCACGCGATCGACTACCGCAAGCAGGACTGGTTGCCGGTCTTGAAAGACTTAACGAACGGACGCGGTGTCGACCTCGTTATCGATCCGATTGGCGGCGCGCATTGGAAGAAGAGTTACGCCGCGTTGAGGGCGACCGGACGGCTCGGAATGTTTGGAATCTCGACTGTGTCGGCAAACGGGCTCGCGGGTAAGCTCAACATGCTCAAGGCCGCGATTCAAACGCCACGCTTTCATCCGTTTGGGTTGCTGAACAAGAACCGCGGCGTGTTTGGCCTAAACTTGGGCCACATGTGGCACGAACCGGAGAAAGTCGCAGTCTGGATGCGCGATATTCTCCGTGGCGTCGATGAAGGTTGGGTGAACCCGTACGTCGATCGGTCCTTCTCGTTTGACCAGGCAGGCGACGCGCATCGGTACCTCGAAGAGCGAAAAAACATCGGCAAGGTCGTTCTGGTCCCCTAAATCGTCTTTGTGCCTTTTGTGCTTTTTGTGCCTCTTTGTGCTACTCGCTTGCTCGCTTCGCCAGAAAGAACGAGATCACGGTCGAATAGATCAATCCGAGAACCAGCGAGCCTATAAACAAACCGGCAAACGCCTGCGCCAAAACAATTGTAGTGGGCCTTGCGATCGTGCCCGGTTGGCTTGGCATCCAGCGTGTGCCGACAACGGCGACCACACCTACGAAAAACAACGCCGCCGTCAGCCCATACACAAACGAGATCGCCACGCCGGTTTTTAGATTCTTTTTGAAGTCCTGTTTGTCGCCGTAGTCACGCTCCTTCGCCTTCAGTCCCAGGTAGATCATCGTAAACTGCAGGAGATTGAAAAAGATTGGTCCAATGAGCGTGTGCACGAGCGATTGCGTGTTCGTGACGACTTGGTGAGAAACAAGCACCCACGCCATCACGCCGAGCGTGATCAGCAGTCCGTATTTGATCGGGATGGACAGTTTTGTTGTCATGATTCAGGTCCAGGCAGGCTTCGCTCCACCTTGCGAGTCGAGCCAGTAAGGCGCCCAGGCGAGCGCCACCAGCTTGACGTCGATGTTTACTTTCTTCGGCTTCAAACTCACTTTGCCGAGCTCTTCCGTTTGCGGATCGAATGAACGCTCGACGCTCGGCTTCCGCTTTGAAATCTGCTTCGAGGTCGGCGAGTTTTTGCGCGATGGCGTTGACGTTCTCCTCCGCGCGGTCCACGTCTTCGGCCTCTCTCATCGAACGACTGACGCCGAGCAGTCGTAGTTGCGCGGCCGAGTGTTCCGAGTCCTGCTTTCTTTCGTCCGAGCAGCGAGCCGAGCAGAGTGGCGCCAAATGAGATCGCCGTCTGATACTTTTGACCTTGTGCCTGGTCCATCTGCCGTTCGACGATCTGTTGCGCGCGACGCTTCCGCTCCTCGAGTTGTTCGAACTTCGGCGCGTACTTGCGACGTAGTTTTTCGACCGCGTCATCGCGTCGTTCGCGCGCGATCTGCTGCATTCGGACACGGAAGTCGCGCTCGGTTTCGCCTGGGTTCGAGGCGACGTCGAGATTGGGACTCTCGAATAGTTCGAGTCGATGATTGCGATAGATCCAGGTTGCGAGATCTTTACCCCACGTGGCGTAAATCTTTTGTTTGCATGCTTTTTCAGGAACTTCAACGAACTCGGCGCCTGACTCCTCAGGTTGCGATTGGAGATCTTCAATCGGAACACCGATCGGAGCTGCCGTGTTCCAATCAACCGTGATTGGGCCGTCGGAGAAATCTGCCAGTAAGGTTAGCTGTTGGGTGAAGTCGATAGTTTTTGCATCGCTGTAATGAATTTCGCTGGCGCCGACCAACATCGGGCGATATGAAAGCCGCGTGTTCGCGTCGGATGAAGAACGAATCGGAATATAGTACTGCGGTATTTCCGGTGGCAGAACAGGTTTTTCTTTTTGCGACGGCGGCGGCGCTTGTGGCGGTGAGACCGGCGCGACTTCGGACGGCTGGACAGGTTGCGTTTTCACCGGATCCATCAGCGACTTAATTTGCGTGCGCGTCAGCGGTCCACGCAGGTACGACATGGTCCAACGCGTCTCAAACACCTCGGGACGCTCGTCGTGCGTGTTGTTCATCAAGAAGATTCGCGTACGCAGACCCGCGAGCAGTTGGTCCATCTCCTGTCGATCGAACTTCTGTCCGGTACCGACCGCGATGCCTTCGAGCCCTTCCAGCACACGCGCCTTGTCGCGCTCCGTTTGCAACCTTCCGATGAACCACGTGCCCGCGTTTGAAAGTCCTTTGTAATCGAGATCGACCGGATTTTGCGTGACCAGAACCACGCCGAGACCAAACGCGCGGCCCTGCTTCAACAACGTCAACAGCGGCAACTTCGACGGCGGATTCGCCACCGGCGGGAAATAACCGAAGATCTCGTCCATGTAGAGAATCGCGCGCAGGCTCGTTGTGCCTGATTGAGCGCGCATCCAGCCGAGCACCTGGTTCAGCAGCAGCGACACGAAAAACATCCGCTCCGCGTCGCCGAGATGCGCGATCGAGAAGATTGCATGACGCGGTTTGCCCGCGGGCGTGTAAAGGATGCTCGGAATGTCGAGCGGATCGCCTTCCATCCATGCGGCGAAACTGGGCGACGCAAGCAGGTGATTGAGCGCCATCGCCAATTCGAAGCGGTCGTCTGCCGGGAAAAACGAGTCGAGATCCATCACGCCGATCTTCGTCATCGGCGGCGTCTGGATCTTCTGAATCAACATGCCGATGTCGAGATCTCTTCCGGCGGACCACTCCTGGTGCAGGATATTTGAGAGCAAAATGTGTTCGCGACTGCGAATCGGATCGGCGTCGATGCCGACGAGACCGAGCAAGCTCGTGACGGTGGTGTTGATTCGTTCGCCGAGTAGTTCGGTGTCTTGTCTCAGCGTTTCCGGAGGCGCGGTGAACGACTTCAGAATCGACACGGAGATTCCGGCGTTGCTGCCCGGTGTGTAGATGCGAAAGTCGGCGGCATCGCGCAGTCGTTTGATGCGTTCGCCGTCTTGTCCCCACTCGCCGAGTCCGTTTTTCCAGAGCTCGGCTTGTTGCGCGGCGTAGGCGTCGATCGACAGTCCTTTCTTTTGTGCATCGCCTTCGTTGACCCACGGCGCGAAGTCCTGCGCCGCGAGATTCGGAAAGGTGAGCAGCAGGTTACTGAGATCGCCTTTCGGATCGATGATGATTGCGGGTATGCCGTCGATCGCGGCCTCTTCGAGCAGGCCGATGCATAGACCAGTCTTGCCGCTGCCGGTCATGCCGACGCAGACGGCGTGCGTCACGAGATCCTTCGAGTCATAAAGCAGCAGCGAGTCTTTCGGTTGGTTTTGCGCGAGATCAAACGGCCGGCCCAAATAAAACACGCCGAGCTTCTCAAAATCCTGCATCGTCACCTCTTGATTTTGCGGTTCACTTAAAGAACCTAACTAGCAAGAACAAGCCAGGAAGGGGGCAACGCCCCCGCGCTCGCCACGGGGTGCGCTTTGCTTGCCCCCTTCCTGACCTGTTCTTGAGCACTTAGCTGGTTCAATCTGAACGACCCTCTTGGTTCTGACTAACTGCCACTTCGTGCGAGTGTATGCGATCCGGAACCCGTGTCGCTCCGCGTTTCGCTGCGAACCGCTGCCGGGCAACGCGACCATCATCGCCACCGTGCACTTCTGCGTCGCAGCGTAGCGAAGACGATCTTCCAGCAATGCGAGCTGAGCGCCTTGTCGTCGTGCGTCAGGGATCGTGCTCGCGCCGGCGAGCAGCGCGACGTCGCCGTGGATCGTCAACGCGCCGGTCGCGATCGGCCTTCCTTCCAGCTCCGCGATGAATGATGGCCCTTTCGCTCGCCCATACACTTGCGCCAGGTCGCGGAAAAAATCGGCATACTCAGGAAACTCGCTCCAGCCTTCGAACGACGTGTCCGTCCACACTTTTACTTCATCCTTCTGGGTGAGGCGCACCTTAATGCTCTCGTTGCGAGGCGCCTGGAGACGCAAGTCGGGACTAATAGGTCGATACAACACGTTCGAGACTTCGACCGGCTGATAACCACGGTCACGAAACAGCTCGAAAAGCGACATCGCCACGAGTGGACAAACTTCATGACAAACATCTGCGCCTTTCGACAGAAAAAACTGCTCGAGCCTGTCGAGTTCCTCCGCGCTGATGGGCTGCGACACACCGAGACCAAACGTCTGCGTCAACGGCGATCCGACGCCGTCAAACATCCCAAACGCACCCGCAACTTCGATCCATTCCGCGCCGACCTGCGGAAACGCCTCTGCCCGCGCTTCAACGAAATTCGACGTTGCCCTGCGCCTCGGTTCGTTCCAAACGCCGCGCGAGTTCGATATCGGCGAACGGGTATTGTTCTTCTTCTCGTGTGGGGGTCATGTAAGCTCAATCTCCTCGTGTTGCTCGATGGACGGCAAACAGCCGCCATTCTCCACAGCCAGGCAGCGTGTGAATGCCGCGATCTTCAAACTCGATTCCCGATCCCGCAACCAGATCTTTCACCGTCCGCGAAACCAGCACCTCGCCCGCGTTTGCCTCATTCGCGACGCAGGCTCCGACCTCCGCGGCGACACCCGCAACCGTGCCGTCGTAGATCTCGCATTCCCCCGTGTGCAGTCCCGATCGCATCTCGATGCCCAACCGCGACGCGTACTCTGTAATCGTCGAAGCACAGCGAATCGCGCGCGCCGGACCGTCGAAGATCGCGAGCGGACGGTCGCCAACCATATCGATCTCGCGTCCGCGAAACCACTCGATCTCTTTTCTGAAATGCGAATGCAGCCGGCGCAGCAAGTCGTCCCAACGTTCCTGGCCGGACTTCGCCGCATGCTCTTCCGCGCCGACGATGCGCGTGAATAGCACGGTCGCGAGCACCGTGTCGGGCTCGATACTATGCCGCACGCCGGTTAGAAACTCTTCCATCTCGTCGAGTATCGCGTCCTGATCGCCGACGAATGGCAGATGATCGTTTCCCGGCAGTTCGACGAACTTCGCACCCGGAATTCGATCCGCGACAAAGCGGCCTTCCTCGACTTTCAAACACTGATCTTCGCGGCGATGAATCACCAGCGACGGCACGCGTATCGACGCCAAAACGTGACGCACGTCGATCTCGGCGTTCATCTGCGTGAGCGCGACCGCGGCGCCCGGACTCGCGCCCATTCGCAGGTACGTGGCCCACCACTCGCGAAACTTCGAATCGTGCGCAAGGCTCGGCGCGCGTTCGTCGATGCCGACTGGACCACCCCACTGCTCGCGCATTACGTCGAAGAACTGTTCGCGTTGTTCGATGGTCGGTCCCCACGGATACTCTTCATCACGAATCCGCTTCGCGTACGTGCCGATCATCACCAGCGCCAGCGTCTTCTCGGGATAAGTCGCCGCAAACAGACTGCACATCGGGCCGCCTTCAGAAACACCGCACAACGCCGCTCGCTCCGATCCGACCGCGTCCATCACGGCGCGGACGTCGTCCATTCGTTGTTCGAGTGTCGGGAGTTGATGAATCGGCACACGATCGGAAAGTCCGGTCCCGCGTTTGTCGAACAGAATCAGACGCGAAAACGACGCGAGCCGCATCAGGAAGCGCGCGAAGTTCGGTTCGCGCCAGAAGTATTCGAGGTGCGACACCCAACCCATCACAAAAACGAGATCGAGCGGCGCGTCGCCGATTACCTGGTACGCGATGTTTACGTCGCCGCTGCGCGCGTACATCGTCTCCGGTGGTCGTAGCAGCGGCGTCTCAACCGGCGTTACGTCAATGACCTTCCCGGCGGGCAGTAACGAGTGAAACTGGCGTGCATCGAGTTCGTCATCGTCGTCGCGTTCGACAACGATCCGAGCGCGCGTCCGTTCGTGAATGACCAGAGTTTCCGGTTCGCCTTCGTCGACGCTCACATCGGCAACAAAACGATAACCCCGCTTTGGAATCGTCTGAATAACTTTCTCGCCAAGCGCCTTTCGCAGCAGTGAAATGTTCTGCGCGAGATTGTTCTCCTCGACAAAACTGTCCGGCCAAACCTTCTGCATCAATTCTTTCTTAGTGAGAACGTGACTCGAGTTTTCGATCAGCGCCAGCAGCGTGTCGAAAACCTTCGGCGTGAGCGGGATTTCGCGATCGCCTTTGAAAAGCAGGCGTTCGTGCGCGTCGACGCGAAACGAGCCGAATGAATAGAAACGCCTGGCGGGCAGGTTAGTCATCGTCATTCAGAATTCCTTGAGAACAATCTCACGACCTTTTCAGGACTTACTAAATACGAGCCGCCACGGGCGTCCGTATCTTCAGCGCTACTCGCAGCTACTCATGGCCCCGACGTTGTAGCCGAGATTATTAGGAGGTAAGGCAATGAATACAAGCGAGAATCACAAAGAAAACCGCGACAGCCGCCCAGAGAACCGGCATGCCGTGGTGCTCGGGGGAAGTCTGGCCGGACTGCTGGCGGCGCGGGTCCTCTCCGATCACTTTGAACACGTGACCCTGATCGAGCGGGACATTTACCCGGATACGGCAGAGACCCGCCGAGGAATTCCTCAGGCGAATCACGTCCACGGGCTGCTGCTGCGCGGACGTCAGGTTCTCGAAGAACTGTTCCCCGGTCTGCAGGACGAAATGATTGCGGAGGGCGCGCCTCTGCTCGACATGGCGAACGATATCGCATGGCACACGCGCGCCGGTTGGGGGATCCGGTTTCCCTCGGAATTCAAGGTGCTCGCGTTTACTCGTCCGCTGCTGGACTTACACGTTCGCCGCCGGATCAGCAAGAACCCGCGCATCGAGATCATGGACAACACCGAGGTCCTGCGACTGCTTCCCGACGCCGTCGAGAATCGACTCAGCGGCGTGCTCGTGTGTCCGCGCGTGTCGGACGGCGATCGTCGCGTTGCGCAAGCCATCACTGCGGATCTCGTTATCGACGCAACTGGTCGCGCATCGCGTGCGCCACGCTGGTTGAAAGAACTCGGTTACGAGGCGCCGGAAGAGATTGTCGTGAATGCGCATCTCGGTTATGCGAGCCGGTTGTACCGCGTTCCCGAAAACTTCAACGGCGATTGGACGTGCGCTTACGTGCAGTCGGCGCCGCCGAAACGAACACGCGGCGCGATTCTGTTTCGCGTTGAAGGCAATCGATGGCTCCTGACGCTTGTCGGCGGCGGACGCGATTATCCGCCGAGTGACGAGACTGGTTTTCTCGAGTTCGCGCGCAGTCTTCCCGTTCCGATCATCTACGACGCGGTACGTACGGCTGAACCGCTCACGCCGATCAAAACGCATCGCGGCACCGAGAACCGCGTACGACGCTACGAACGCGCGAAACAGTTACCGGAAAACTTCCTGCTGCTGGGCGACGCTGTTTGCGCTTTCAATCCCGTGTACGGCCAGGGCATGACGATCGCTTCGCTCGGTGCGTTGACCTTGCAAAAGTCTCTGCGTCAACAGGAGCGATTGTATCCGGACGGAAGTTTGATCGGCCTGTCGCGTCGGTTTCAAAAACAACTTGCGAAAGTGACCCAAGCGCCGTGGTTGATGGCGACCGGCGAAGACTATCGTTATCGCGAAACGGATGGAGCAGGTCCGGGCGTGATGACTAAGTTCATGCACCGGTATATGGAGCACGTGCTGCAACTCTCAACACGAAGCGTCGCCGTGCGCAGCGTGTTGATGAGAGCGTTCAACATACTCGCGCCGCCGACGGCGCTGTTTCAACCGCGAGTGCTGTTTCCGAGTCTTATTTGCAGATGTTGAGATTGAAAGGAAATGTCAATGAGCACCCGAACCGAAATCACAATCGAGATCGATCGGTGGATCGTCGTCAGCCGGCCAGCAAACCGCACACGTGGAACATTAGAGTATCCTCTAACCAATCCAGACGGTCTTGATGTTAACGAACTCGCGGATGCCAAACTCCGCGAGCTCACGTCCGTAACCGGAATTCTTGACGCCGCCGAAGGGCAGACGCGGATCTGACGCGACCATGCCGTTGATGAAAACGCATCCGGACTCGATCTCTTCGATAAACTTCGCTTGTTCGTTTGCGTCGTTGGTCCATGCAGACGCCCCGAGCCCGAACGGCGTTGCGTTAGCGAGGTGAATCGCTTCGTCGATGTTTGCGGCTCGAAACAGCATCGCGACTGGACCGAAGATCTCTTCGCACGAGACGGGCGACGACGGATCGACGTCCACGAGCACTGTCGGTTCGTAAAAATTTCCTGGACCATCGAGCTTCTTTCCGCCGGTCAACACGCGCGCGCCGGAGTCGACGGCTTTCTTCACCTGTTCGACAAGGTCGTCACGGATCTGCGGCATCGCAAGCGGACCGATCTCAGTCGATTCCTCCATCGGGTCGCCGATGCGCAGTGACTTCATCTCGCTGACGAATCGTTCCTCGAATCTGTCGTAGATCTCGGCGGCCACGATGAAACGCTTTGCCGCGATGCACGACTGTCCGTTGTTGATCGTCCGTGCTTTGACGGCGGTCGTCACTGCCGTGTCGAAATCCGCGGAAGGCATGACGATAAATGGATCGCTTCCGCCGAGTTCCAACACCGTCTTCTTGATCTCTTTTCCAGCGCTGCCGGCGACGCTGCGCCCGGCGGGCTCGCTTCCGGTGAGTGTCGCAGCCACCACGCGCCGGTCTTTCAAGATGCCTTCGACTGCGTCTGAACCGACCAGCAGAGTTTGAAACGCACCTTCCGGAAAACCGGCGCGACGGAAGATGTCTTCGATTGCCAGCGCACATTGCGGCACGTTTGAAGAATGCTTCAGCAAGCCAACGTTGCCGGCCATCAACGCGGGCGCGGCGAAGCGAAAGACCTGCCAGAACGGAAAGTTCCACGGCATCACCGCGAGCACTGGTCCAAGCGGCTGAAACTTTACGTAACTCTTCTTCGCATTCGTTTCGACGACTTCATCCGCGAGATGACGCTCCGCGTTCTCGGCGTAATAGCGGCAGACCCACGCGCATTTCTCGGCTTCGCCGATCGCTGCGGTGAGCGGTTTCCCCATCTCGGTCGTCATCGTCTTGCCGAATGCCAGTTTCTCGGATTCGAGTATTTCTGCGGCACGAGTCATCATGCGCGAGCGATCGGCAAACGACGTGCGCCGGTAGGTTCGGAACGTGTCGGCGGCGAGCTGGAGTTTTTGTTCGATCTGTTGCGCAGTTAATGCAGAGAATTCGCGGAGAGTCTCTCCCGTTGCGGGATTGATTGAAGCTATTGCCATGATGAGTCGATTATAGTCCCTAATTGTGGTAGATCGTTTTCCTGGTGGTGGAGCAAAAAGCACAACTCGACAAATTCGGCATAGCGGCCGCGTTGCAGGAAATCGCGCGGCTGATGGATCTGAAGGGCGGGCAGTATCGCTTCAAGGCGAAGGCTTACAACGCGGGCGCGCGTTCGATTCAGGCGGTCGGCGAATCTCGATCGGTTGGTGAAGAAGAACCTGTTGACGACGTTGCCGCGCATCGGCGGCGCGTTGGCGTCGCAGATCACGCAGCTTTATTTGACGGGCGAGTCGTCAGTGTTGAATCAGTTGCGGGAAGAGTTTCCGCCGGGTGTCGTCGAACTGTCTGCTGTGCCGGGATTGAGTTTGACGAAGGTGCAACAACTGCACGAGGAGTTGGGCATCTCGTCTGTCGAGGAGCTCAAGGCGGCTGCCGAAGCCGGACAGATTCGCGACCTGAAAGGCTTTGGACCAAAGACTGAGCAACGTCTGCTGGAAGTTCTTTCCAAGCCGGTTGAACAACCGACGCAGCGTCTGCATCTTCATCATGCGCTGAACACGGGCGAACAGGTTGTCGAGTTCATGCAGACCTTTCGCGGGCTGGTTGACATCAGTTTTGCGGGTTCGTTGCGGCGCTGGAAAGAGACTGTCGGCACGATCGAGATCGTCGCTAGCGGTAAAAAGCCGGAAGCGCTGATCGAGCACTTCCTGCGTTACCCGCACATCGTCTCCAGTGCTCTGAATGAAAACAATGTCGTCGCGCAATTCGTCGACGGTGCTCGCGTTTCATTCACCGCGGTGACTCCAGCGGAATTCGCGGTCACACTGTTTCTCAAAACCGGCTCGCAAGCACATCTAGCAAAACTCCCTGCATAGCAGAATTCGCGAAAATCCCGAAGCGCGAAGAAGAAATTTACGACGCGTCTCCGCATGCAATACATCCCGCCTGAGCTTCGCGAGAATGAAGGCGAAATTGAAGCGGCGCTTGCGGGTGAGTTGCCGGAAGATCTCGTCACGCTTGATGACGTCAAAGGCATGGTCCATTGCCACACGACCTACTCCGACGGCAAACACTCGCTCGAATCGATGGTGCGCGGCGCCGAAGCGATGGGCATGAAGTACATCACGATCACCGATCACTCGCCGACCGCGTTTTATGCCGGTGGCGTGAAGATCGACGACTTGCGACGCCAGTGGGACGAGATCGACGAGCTACAGGACCAGGTCAAGATCAAGATCCTGCGCGGCACGGAGTCGGACATTCTCGCCGACGGACGGCTCGACTACCCCGACGACATACTCGAACAGTTTGACGTGATCGTCGCGAGCGTTCACTCGCGCTACAAGATGAACGGGGAAAAGATGACGGAGCGAGTGATCACGGCGATGCGCCAGCCGGTGTTCAAGATCTGGGGACACGCGTTGGGGCGTTTGATCGAACGGCGACCGCCGTTTGACTGCGACGTCGAACGGATTCTCGACGTGATTGCGGAGTCGAAGGCGGCGGTGGAGATCAATGGCGATCCATATCGTCTGGATATGGAGCCGCGTTGGGTGCGTGAGGCGCGGAAGCGGAAGATCAAGTTTCTAATCTCGGTCGATGCGCATTCCGTCGGCGCGATGAATAATTTGAAGTTTGGCGTCGCGATGGCGCGGCGCGGTTGGGTCAGACGTGGCGAGGTGCTCAACACGTTAACGCCTGCCGCGTTCCAAAAAGCGGTGCGACCGATCTAACTTGGCTCACTAAACACCAGAATGTAGCCGTTCGGATCTTTCACCTCGAATTCCCAGTTTCCATACGGTTGGCGTCTCAACGGCTGGACGATCGTCGCCTCCTCGCGCACCGACTCGTAGAGATCTTGCACGCCTTCAATGCGGATGTAAGCGTCCCACACACCGCCAGGTCGCCTGCTGTAGACGTCCGGCTTCTGGTAACCCTCGACACGCTGGAGAAAGATCTCGATGTTGTCGCGACGCAGGATCGCGAAGACGTACGGCTCGCGATCGGGAAACGGATCGCCGATAAACCCGAGTTGCTCTTCGTACCACGTGATCGTCGCGCTGATGTCGGCAACCGGAAAGCACGCTGCCAGTGATTGAAATTCCGCCATCGTTTTATCCTCCGCCCACCTTCTAGTTGGCCTCGCCGCCTTCCGGCCCATAGAACATCACCCAAACCGTCAGGTCGCCGGAAAAGTTTTCAAAGCGATGGATCGCGCCGGCCGCGGCAAAGAGTATGTCGGTTGGTCCAAACGTCTGCCGCGTCTCCCCGCAAACGAACTCACCCGTGCCCGCCGCAACGAAATAGATCTCGTCTCGCGTGTGGGGCTGCTGCGGATCCGTTCCGCGCGGCGCGTAGATCTCCACCAGCAGACTCCCGTGCTGAAACACCGTCGCGAATCGTTGTCCCTCCGGCCCCGGCAAACGTTCGAGCGCTTCCGCGACCGTGGCGGTGATGCATGGATTATTCGATTTCATTTTGTAACCCGCTAATTGTTGGCAGTCTTTCTTGTGTTTTTTGTGCCTTTTTGTGGCCGAACGTCGCAAGTCGGAGGCAGATTTGGATTCTTCGCTTCGTAGCTGCGGATCTCCTCGTCGAAAACAACTTTTGCCTCGTCTGCTTGATCATCATCGCCGACAAACTCGGCGTTGCCCGATTCTGAGTCGACGCTTGCTCCCAGCCGCTTTGCAGCAGCCATTACTTTCGGTCGCAACTCGCGTTTCAGATCCACAACGTAGATCCACGTGCCTGACTTCGTCGGCACAAGAGTGCGAAACTCAATACCAGCCTGCTGCAATGTATTAGCGAGCGCCGTGAGATTTCGCATGGGCCGCCGCGGTTTCAACGTGTAAAGATCGGCCGTCCCCGCCGGCTGCGGATGAAAATAGAGTATCGACTTCTGCCGCGCGTCCCGGCCCAGACGCGACAACACGTAACGAACCGTCGACTCGTCGCTTTGGACTCGAATCATCACAGAATGCTCGGCGCCGTCGCTCCACGAACCCAACGATCTAAAAGCGCGAATCCGCGAACGCACGACACAACCCATATTGATCGACTGTCTGACGAGTTTCGTCTCTTCCGCGGAGTTCATGCCTTTGATCGCGTCTTCGAGTTTCAGGTTCTCTTTCGTGTTTGGGCTGACAAAACCGTAGTTGAGCGACGCCTGCGCGAAACACGCCGTCGCCAGCGCAAGAATTAGTAAGAAGGATCTGATGGCCATGGTAACTTGCCGGCTCCGTTGTTTTTCGTGTTGATGTTTGTCAGTCGTTGTTCGAGAAAGCGTCGTGCAGCGACAGCGTCTTGCCGGCGCGGGCGGAAACCGGCGCGCTTGGCCCAGGCAGCCCACGTCTCGATCACCTTCGCGTGCTTTCCGGATTCCGTGTGAATCTGTTCGGCGTGGATCAGCAGTCGCGACTCCAGCTCGCGAGTTGTATCTCCGAGTGTTGGTCCAAGTTCTTTGCCGTCGTCGAGCTTCTCGAGCACGCGTCGAGCATCTGCAGACAGCTTCTTCAACTGCCAGTCGTCACGCGCGATGCCAATCGAGTAAACGTGGTTCCAGAGTTCACGATGAACGAACGTCACTTTTTTTGAAATGAGTTTCATGATCATCACTTCGGGATGATCTTCGAGCATTTCAGAAACAGCGAAAATCACCTGTGCGCGTTTGTGAGACCACCACGAGCCGCGGACCTTCTCGCCGGTAATAAGACCGCTCACACTCGGAAGATCAGAATCCGACAGCAGCAGAAAGCCATCGTCTTGCAATTGCGCGAACACCTTGTCGAATTGTTCCTGCAAACTCGCTGTCATTTTGCGGGATGTTACCGTAGAATCGGCCAACCTTAAATCCTCATCTTCAAGGAGACAAACAATGCAGCGAAGATCCCTCACGGAACTTGCCAGTAATCCTGACTTGATTTCGGGTATCTATAACTATTGCGATCGTTGGTGTGAACGCTGTCCGCTGACTTCACGTTGCCTGGTCTATGCAACTGAAAAAGAGGACGACGATTCGTCGCAAACACACGACCTCGCAAACGAAGCATTCTGGCGCAAACTCGGCTCGATCTTTCAGGAAACGCGCGACATGATCGCCGAATGGGCCAGAGAAGCCGGCATCGATCTAAACAAAGCGGAGGACGAAGACGATCCGGCGGAACGAAAAAGAAGACGTCAGCAGGTTGATAATCATCCGCTCGCACGCGCGGGGAAGAAGTATGCAAACGACGCGAGCGACTGGTTTCGCGAGTTGGACCACACGGTCGAGTTCAGCGACATGCGCACGGTCGATCGCGCAAGTGAACCTGAGTGGGAATCGTCGGAGCGGTTGGAAGATGCGCGCGAAGTGATTCAGTGGTATCAGTATCAAATCGCGGTGAAGACGATGCGCGCGCTTTCGGCTCGCATCGACGAACGCGAGGCCGATCTGGAGGAACTGCGAAATCGCCCTGAGATGGCCGAATTTCCCAAGGATTCTGACGGATCAGCTAAAGTGGCGCTGATCGGGATCGACCGGTCGATTGCCGCCTGGCGACTCGTGCAACTCTCGCTGCCGGAACGGGAAGTGTCGATCGTTCCGCTGATACTTCAGTTGGAACGTTTGCGGCATAGAGTCGAAAAGACGTTTCCGTTCGCGCGCGAGTTTGTGAGGCCGGGATTTGACGAGGTTCTTGGCGAAGCAAATTAGAGATGAAAAACGAGAAATGACAAATGGCAAATGACTCCTGTCTGTTTTGTCGAATTGTGTCCGGCGAAGTGCCGGCGACGATTGTTTACGAAGACGAGCAATCGATTGCGTTTCTCGATCACCGGCCGTTGTTTCACGGTCACACGTTGCTGGTGCCGCGTGTGCATGTGGAAACACTCGGCGAGTTGCCGGTTTCGCTCGTTGGACCGTTCTTCGAAACTGCACAGTTGTTATCGGTCGCCGTACAAACGGGGCTTGAAGCTGAAGGGACGTTCGTTGCGATGAATAATCGCGTCAGTCAGAGCGTCCCTCATTTACATGTTCACGTTGTGCCACGGCGTAAAGGCGACGGATTGAAAGGGTTTTTCTGGCCGCGAACGAAATATAAAAACGAAGAGGAGATGGTTGCAGTGAAGAAATCGATCGCTGCTGAAGTTAAGAAGATCAGAAGTCAATAAAAGTTTTCATGGACCGTCAAAATAAAACACGCAAAAGTTTGATCTAAAAATCGCATAGGAGTATAAACCTCCTGTCGCGAGGGTTGCGGCCTTCGAGACCGACACAGGGATCGGCAATCGGTGCGGTGACGCCCGAGAGAGAGAAGAGACAGGCGGCTGTTGATTCTATTGACGCCCTGGTTGGAGCCGAAAGGCTCTGCTAGAGAAGGTTGCGAGACTTTCTCAAGCCATTCGGATAAAAACGAGTGGCACCCTGAGACAAGGACCCGTCGAAGGGAGCGAAGCGGCTCGACGAAAGTTGAGCTTCGTTGCCGGAGCGTAACCGGCGGTGGAGGAAAAGCCACCACAAAAAAAACCTAACGGCACCACGTTCTTCGGAACGTGAGGGTTATGAAAATAATTCGAGTGCTGACCGGAGATTAGCTGACCGCCAGTTGATCATCGGGATATAAATTCGGTGGCTTGAGCGTGTACATGCTCGTGCTGCCACCTATGGGGAGCTTCGGCAATCTATAGGACAACGGATTGCGCTGCTTTCAGCTTGCTGGAGGCAGCGCATTTCGTTTTTTTTGTTTGCGCGCTTTGCATTTACTATTCGTGCGATCTGTGTTTCCTAAAATTGTCTAAACAGAAAAACACGAATTAAATGAAAGCACGCCTCGTCTGGCTGATACTCTGCGGCATCTGGGGTTCAACCTGGCTGTTCATTAAGCTCGGTCTCGCGGATCTACCCCCAATCACCTTCGCCGGAATTCGTTTCGTAATTTCCTGCGCCATTCTCTTTCCTCTGGTCTGGCTTCGACACTTGACGTTGCCGAAAACGCGAAGCGACTGGTTCCTCCTGGTTGGCACCGGCGTCATGTCATTCAGTCTGAACTACGGTTTGGTGTTTTGGGCCGAGCAATACATCACTTCCGGCCTCGCTGCGTTATTACAGGCGACGCTGCCCGCTTTCGGATTGATCCTCGCGCACATTTACGTGCCCGCCGAACGAATGACGTGGGGGAAGATCGGCGGCGTAATCCTTGGCGTGTGCGGCGTCGGCGTTGTTTTCTCCAACCAGTTAGCGATCTCCGGACGACAGGCACTCGCCGGTTGTGTCGGCATGGTCCTGAGCGCATTCTTCGCCGCGTATTCAAACGTGCTGGTGAAGACGCACGGAAAAAATCTGAACCCCGCTGTCATCGCAGCCTGTCAAATGTTCTTTGGCCTCATCCCTCTATTGCTCTACGGCCTCGCGTTCGAAGGCAATCCACTCGCTTTTCGCTGGACCTCGCTCGCGGTTCTCTGTCTCCTTTATCTCGCCATCGTCGGTTCCGTCATTGCATTTCTTCTCTACTACTGGCTGATGCAAAATATGGACGTCACCAAGACGATGCTGATCTCCCTGGTGACGCCGGTAGTGGCAGTGATCCTCGGCATGCTCGTCCTGGACGAGCAGTTGAGCTGGCGCACTCTGGTGGGTGGCGCCATGATCATCGCCGGCATTGGTTTTATTGTCGTGCGAAAGCCCAGGAGCCGGGCCGTCACCACCGCTCAGTGATCGTACTTCCGTATCAAACCTCGCACGACGCCCTGGATCTGGATCCGTTCCGGGGTCTTGATAAAGATTGGCTTGAACTGCGGGTTCGCGGGTTCCAGCCGTATAAAATCAGGTTCACTATAGAACTTCTTCACCGTCGCATAATTCCCGTCGATGAGGGCGACAACCACCTGGCCATTATCAGCAGTTTTCTGTGAAGCGACGACGATGATATCGCCGTCCTGAATGTTTTCATCGATCATTGAATCCCCGCGTACGCGCAGCGCGAAGGTACGTCCGCGTCCCTGCATGTCCTTCGGGACCGACACCGTATCGTGGCTGAGTATTGCCTCGATGGGTTGGCCTGCTGCGACGGTCCCGAGCAGCGGAATGTCATTACTTTCATCACCGGCAGCAGTCTCCTGTTCCACGATCTGAATTCCGCGACTGACGTTGGGAATGCGTTTGATCAGTCCCTCACGTTCAAGCGCGATCAGAATCGCGTGAACACTCGCCGATGAACTCATCTGAAACTGCCGGCCGATCTCCGCGATCGTGGGTGGTTCGTGGTTCGACTCGATATAGCGCCGAATAAATTCAAATACTCGCCGTTGTTTAGCCGTTACGGGCATGGGGCAAATTCCTCACTTTCCTTTCCAGCAACACCTCGTTAAATAAGATTTTCGTTGACAACCGAAAATTGAGCGAACATTCTCGAACAAATCGAACGAGCCGTCAAGAGGTTTTTTCGATACGGAAGCAAGTTTTTTGAGAGAGCTGGTTTTCGGTCGGGTTGAGCAGTCAATCACACCGTGGTGTTAGCCCGGTGATCAGGTGTTCCACCTCACGTCGTCCCGGAAAAATGGTGAGTGGTTCGGGATTCGTGGTCACTTGAATCCACTCACCGGGCTAATGCCACCGGTGTGATTGATGCCTGCTGGAACCAGCGCGAGTTACTTAATTACCGGCGCGAGTTTTTTCAGATCGTCGACGAAGCGTCGATATTCGATACGACGCGTTTCGTCGTCGGGCGCCCGGAGAATAGAGGAGGGATGAACAGTAGCCATCACATAAGGCGCAAGAGTTGATTCGATGAATTGGCCGCGTTGTTTGGTGACGCGAAATTGTGGGCCAAGAAGAGCCTGGGCCGCCGTGGCCCCGAGCGCGACGATGACTTCAGGTTTGACAAGCGCGATCTCGGCTTCGAGCCAGGGACGACAAGCGGCGATCTCAACAGCGTTCGGCTTCTTGTGAATCCGGCGCTTGCCGCGCGGCTCCCACTTGAAATGCTTGACGACGTTGGTGACGTAAGTTTGTTTGCGATCGATGCCGGCTTCGTCGAGCGCATTGTCGAAAAGCTTACCGGCAGGACCAACAAACGGTTTACCGGTCAGGTCTTCTTCATTGCCCGGTTGCTCGCCGACAAACAGCACGTGCGCGCGCCGCGAACCTTCGCCGAAAACGGTTTGCGTGCCTTTTTTCCAGAGGTCGCAAGCCTGGCAATCAGCGGCGGCAGCTTTGAGTGCGGGAAGCGTCGGTCGCGGCGGAATCAGATCGTTTGCCGCGCTTTTTGAAGGCATATTTCATTGTAGGCCAGTGAGGCTACGAATTCTTACATGCCATGAATTTGAAACACAGATTAAACGAATTTGATTTAGCCAGCCGTTTTGGCGACGCGTTCAAGATCCATCAAAAAACCGTTGTCGAAACGCTGTCTACGGGCGTCGAGGAAGTCGATACGTTGACGGGCGGAATGCCGCGCGGCGCCATCAGCGAGATCTTTGGACCAGCCTCGTCCGGACGCACGAGCCTCATGTTTTCAATGCTTGGTTATGCAACCACACACGAAGAGATTTGCGCCCTCGTGGACATCAACGACATGTTCGCGCCGGCGGCCGCTGCAGCCTCGGGAATCGACTTCGATCGTTTGCTGTGGGTCCGCTGTGGTGGAAGTCTCGAGAACGCTTTCAAGGCGACCGATCTGTTGTTACATGCCGGCGGATTCGGCATGGTGGTCCTTGATATGGCCGATGTCGCGCCAAAGGACGGGCGACGGATCATTCCCTCGTGGTGGTATCGCTTCCGCCGCACGGTTGAAAATAGACCAACGTCGATCGTGGTGATGTCTGAAGAAGCGTGTACGCGTTCGTGCGCGGCGTTGACTTTGGAGCTGAAGGGAACGCCGGAGTGGTCGCAGGCAAATGCGGAACAGAGCAACGTCGTGCCGCTGCGAAAGCAGATTCCCGCCAAGCGCGCGTCGGTCACGCAGGGGAATCTCTTGCGGTTCAACTCGATCAAGGTCAATCGCCAGCGCCCGCTCTCCCCGTGGGTTAATGAGAACAGCTTTCGCGCCTATGGGTAAACGGCCAGTTAGAGGTTTAAACGCCGAAGGCGTTGGCTAATGTGAGCCCAGGGTGGCTTCAACCCTGGGTTAGATGTGTGTCCTTATCGTTGAACTCTGAAGGAGTTCCACTCGAGGCGAACACTTTCAGTGTTGTTTTGCTATTCACTTGTCCCCAGGGTTGCAGCAACCCCGGGCTGGAATTAGCGAACGCCGTAGGCGTTAACCTTACGTTGCCAGTTGACACGTTTCGCGAATTTTCGGTAATCTTCGCTCGCTATGTTTGCCTGCATTCACGCTCTCAATCTTTCGGCAGACCTGTCGCTGGCGGAGTTTGCCTACGGCTTCTCGCCGATCGTCGAGGAGGCCGGAGGGAAAACTGTAGTCATCGACGTCGAAGGTTGTGAGCTGTTATTCGGATCGGCATATGAGCTCGGGACCGACGTCGCTCGTCGAGCAAAAGAACCGCGCGCGAATGGCGGTCTGGAAGGTCCGGTGAATGTAGCGATCGCGGCGAACCCCGACGCCGCAATTCATGCTGCGATGCGTCTCAAAGGCATCACCTTCGTTTCACCGGGCGAAGAATTGATCTGCCTCGGCGAGTTTCCGATCCAGGCACTCGAATTTTCTCTCGTCAACGTCGAGAAAAAACTGGCTGACGAGATCTTCGAAACGCTGCGGCTCTGGGGCATTCTCACGTTTCGGGATTTTGCTTCACTCCCCGTCGCCGGCGTTTCTGAACGTTTGGGACAGGAAGGAGTGCGGCTGCAACAGTTGGCTGCGGGTAAAACCGAGCGACACTTGAAGGTCAAACAACCGGCGCCTGTTTTCACATATTCGATCGAACTCGATCACCCACTTTACGAACTCGAACCACTCTCATTTATCTTCGCGCGACTGCTGAACCAACTCTGCGCCACGCTCAATGCCTATGCACTCGCCACCAACGAGGTGACGCTGCTGATGCAACTCGAAAATCAAACTTCACACGATCGCACGTTGTCGTTGCCGTACCCGATGCGCGACCACAAGGTGTTTCTGAAGTTGCTGGTGTTGGAGATGGAAAAGCAACCGCCGCAGTCGGCAGTCAAAGCAGTTTCGATTGCCTGCGATCCCGTGAAGCCGCGCGTGATACAGAACGGGTTGTTTGTGCCGTTGGCGCCGGCGCCGGACAAGTTGGAGTTGACTCTCGCGCGACTCGCAAAACTCGTTGGCGATCAGAACATCGGTTCTCCCGTTTTGCTCGACACTCACCGGCCGGACGCGTTCAGCGTCAAGCGATTCGAATTGCGAAATTCGAAATTCAAAATTCGAAATTCGAATTCGACAACGTGTCTTGGGTTTCGCATGTTTCGTCCGCCGTTGCGCGCCGTGGTCCAGGTCGACCGCGGCTTGCCTTCGCAGATCAGCGCCTGGGACAAGCAACGAAGCGTTTACGGCAAGGTGGTCGACGTCGCTGGACCATGGCGGACGACGGGTGACTGGTGGCGCGACGATCGCTGGGCGCGTGACGAGTGGGACGTCGCGATTGTTCCCAATAAGCGAGAGGAACAGGTGCTTTATCGCATTTATCGCGAATTGAATACTGATACCTGGTTTGTAGAAGGCGCTTACGATTAGGAAATTCGAATTTCGAATTTCGAAATTTTGTTTAATGTACGTCGAACTCCATACGCGCTCAGCGTTCAGTTTTCTCGAAGGTGCATCGGTCCCGGAAGAAATAATCGCTGCGGGAGTCGAGTTGCAGATGCCGGCGATGGCCTTACTCGATCGCGACGGCGTTTACGGCGCGCCGCGGTTTCATCTCTCGGGGAAGAAGAACGGTATCAAGGCGCACATCGGCGCCGAAATCAGCGTCCAGCTCCCCGGTTCGAAAGTCTGCTCGATCCCCGTCCTCGTAAAAACACGTCAGGGTTATCAAAACCTTTGCCGGTTGATCACGTTGATGAAACTGCGCGTGCCGAAACACGCGAAGCCGGGCGAGTGCTCGGTGTCGGCAGAAGAATTGGCCGCGCACACCGGCGGGCTGGTTTGCTTGACCGGCTCGTTTGATGGGCCAATCGCCGCCGCGCTCAACCGCGGCGAACGCGAACCACAAAAAACGATCGAATGGTTAATCGATCTCTTCGGCAAAGAGAATGTGTACGCGGAGCTGCAACGCCATTTCGACAGAGAAGAGGAAGCGCGCAACCAGGCGGTGATCGAACTTGCCCGCCGCAATCATCTGCCGCTACTCGCGACGAACGGCGTTTGCCATGCGACGCCCGCGCGCCGCGAAGTCTCAGACGTCTTCACTTGCATTCGCAATCACGTGCGCCTGGAAACAGCCGGCCGCTTGCTTTCCCGCAACTCCGAACGCTATCTCAAATCCGGCGCGACCATGCAGAAGATATTTGCAGACTTGCCGGAAGCAATCGCCCGCACCGTCGAGCTTTCATCGCGCCTCGAATTCACGCTCGAAGATCTCGGCTATGAGTTTCCGAAATACCCGGTGCCGGACGGCGAAACGATGACGTCGTTTTTGCGCAAACGCACTGAAGAGGGCGCGCGTTGGCGCTACACCGGGATCCACGGCGCGCCGACTTACGAAAAAGCTCGGCCGCAACTCGAACGCGAATTGAAGCTGATCGAGAAGCTCAAGCTCGAAGGCTATTTTCTGATCGTTTGGGACATCGTCGAATTCTGCCGCCGCGAAGGAATACTGATCCAGGGACGAGGTTCGGCGGCGAATAGCGCCGTCTGTTACTCGCTGGGAATCACGGCCGTCGATCCGGTCGGCATGGACCTGCTGTTCGAACGTTTTCTTTCAGAAGAACGAGGCGAATGGCCGGACATCGATCTCGATCTTCCGAGTGGAGACAAACGCGAGAAGGCGATTCAGTACGTTTACGAGCGCTACGGAAAACTCGGCGCGGCGATGACGGCCAACGTCATCACTTATCGCGGCCGTTCGGCGGCGCGAGAAGTCGGCAAGGCGCTCGATTTCGACGACGACACGCTTTCGCGACTTGCGCGTCTGGTGCATACGTGGGAATGGAAAGATCCGAAAGATTCCAGTGAACGGCAGTTTCGCGATGCCGGTCTCGATCTTTCACATCCGCGCATCCGGAAGTTCTTCCAGCTTTACCAGCTGGTCCAGGATCTGCCGCGTCATCTGGGGCAGCACTCCGGCGGCATGGTCATCTGCCAGGGACAACTCGATTCGATCGTGCCGCTCGAACCGGCGGCGATGCCGGGACGCGTCGTGGTGCAATGGGACAAGGAAGACTGCGCCGACCTCGGATTGATCAAAGTCGACCTGCTTGGGCTCGGAATGATGGCGGTGCTGGAAGATTCGATCCAGTTGATTCGCGATTCGTACGGCGAGGACGTCGACCTGGCGCATCTGCCGCAGGACGACAAAGGCGTTTACGAGGCGCTGCAAAAGGCCGATACGATTGGACTGTTTCAGGTTGAAAGCCGCGCGCAGATGTCGTGTCTCCCGCGACTGCGGCCGGCGAAGTTTTACGACATCGTGGTCCAGGTCGCGATCATCCGGCCGGGACCGATCGTGGGAAACATGGTCCATCCGTATCTCAAGCGCCGGCAGGGCAGGGAACCGGCGACGTACGCGCATCCTGCACTGGAGCCGATACTGAAACGCACGTTGGGAGTGCCGCTGTTTCAGGAGCAACTGCTGCGAATGGCGATGGTTTGCGCGGGCTTCACCGGCGGCGAGGCGGAAGAGTTGCGCCGCGCGTTTGGTTTCAAACGTTCGGAAGCGCGCATGAAGGCGATCGAGGGGAAACTGCGGCAAGGACTTGAGCGAAACGGCATCATCGGCAAAACGCAGGAAGAGATCGTGCTGTCGATCAGTTCGTTTGCGCTTTACGGTTTTCCGGAATCGCACGCCGCGAGTTTTGCACTGCTGGCTTATGCGAGTGCGTACCTGAAATGTAATTACCTGGCGGCGTTCACCGCCGCCATGCTCAACAATCAGCCGATGGGGTTTTATCAGCCGTTCACGCTCGTCAAAGACGCGCAGCGTCACGGGTTGAAAGTGCTGCCGATCGACATTACGCGCTCGGATTGGCTGTGTACGATCGAGGACGGGGAGGAAGGAGAGCGGGGAGCGCGGGGACAGCGGGGACGCGGAGACGGGGAGACATGGAAGGGAGATCCCTGTCCCGGTCTCCCTCCCCGCGTCCCCGCGTCCCTCCTCTCCGTCCCCCCGTCCCCCATCCCCCCGTCCCATGACGATGCGACTCGGTCTTCGTTACGCAAAAGGACTGAGCCAGCAGTCGGGCGAGGCGATTGTGCGCGAAAGAGCGATACGTGGTTTTACGGGTATTGACGATCTTTGCAATCGCGTTCCTGAACTACGCAAAGACGAGTTGCGGAAACTCGCCGCGATCGGAGCGTTGAATTTCATTCAGGGTGGTTCAGTTAACCGGCGCGATGCGTTGTGGCAGGTTGAGCGCGTCACTCGCGCAGCCGGAAAGCTTTACGAAGAGCTGGCGGAGAAGGACGGTGAATCACCCTTGCTGCCGATGACGCTACCGGAACGAATGGACGCTGATTTTCGTGGAACGGGATTGACGATCGGGAAGCATCCGGTCGCTTATCATCGCGCAGAATTGAACAAGCTCGATGCGTTACGGGCGATCGACATTCGCAAGCTGCGGAATGGGACGTTTGTGCGCGTGGCAGGATGGGTGATCGTGCGGCAGCGGCCGGGGACGGCGAAAGGATTCATGTTTCTGACACTCGAGGACGAGACCGGCGTCAGCAACATCATCGTCACACCGCAACTGTTCGATCAGTACCGGCTCGAGCTCGTGGACCATCCGTTTCTTTTAATCGAGGGGGCGTTGCAGAACCAGGACAACGTCATCTCGGTGAAGGCAAGTCACGTGCAGCCACTGTCGTTCAAAGTGGCCGCAACCGCTTCTCACGACTTTCACTAGTCAGAGTTGAAGTATCCACCAACTGACGTTGGCGGGATGTGGAAGTCCTTCTACTTAAACACGGATCGGCTACGCGGGGCGGGCGGCGTGTCGTGGGGGTGATTCGATGAGGCCCTGGACCACTTGGGCCACTTGCGAGAATGGTTTTGGTTTCCTGAGAAAGGCATCAGCGCCACAGCGGCGAGCTTCGTCTTCCATTTCAGCCGAGCCGTAGGCGGTCAACACGATGATTCTGGCTTGCGGGTTCTGCTCCTTGATGAGGCGGATCATGTCGAGCCCGTCAGCATCGTGCTTCATGCTGAGGCGCAGATCCTGAATCACCACCTTGTACTCGGCAGCTTCCAGCAACTTCTCCGCTTCTTCCATCTCACGCGCCGTATCGACCTTGTAACCGTGCAGCGAGAAATACTCGCTCATGGAAAAGCAGATCGCCTCCTCGTCGTCGACGATCAGGAGTCGGGGCATGGGTAACTCTCTCGAGGAACCATCGTCTCGACTCGACCACATTTGTCTTAATCTACCCGAGACTTTTTTCAGGGCTCCAAAACGATTTTGCTTCACGGCACTCACAACTGGGGCAGACGTGTCTGGGCGTAAGGAACATCAGTAGTCGTAGTAACTAAATAAGAAACGCTCGCTACACCCGTTCCATCGATCTATCCACCGTGGCGGATAAACCGTACTAGTTAAAGCTGAATAACCCACCCTTTACTCGTCACCGTACAAAACCACTTCCGGACAGTCGTATTCAATGGCCTGCCAGTGCAGTGGAAGGCCCATCTGAATATGAGCGAGGTATCCGAAGAAATCCGAGTACAGCGAGGCTTGATGTTGGCAGCGCGTGTCTGTCAGACACGCCTGCTTCCAGGGGAAGCTCCCGTAAACAAACTGCCCGAAAGCTGCGCGCAACGTAGTGTGCCGCAGCTTGCCAGCAGCCCGTGTGTAAGTCTTTCAGCTCCCGTAAAACTCATCGTTCCTCCGCACCGACAACGATGAAGTCGATAAGCAGTGGGGGAGCCACTGCTTCCTGACTCGAAAGCTAAATCGCGATGGCCGCCCGCACGTTGCCTCTCTGTGGAGCGGAGCCGTTTATTTTTCCTGAAATGGCCGGCGAGGCTGGCTTGGTAATGATGTAAAGCAATACCTCGCAAACCTCGCGTGTGCCGGTTCCGATCGTGTTCCCTTTTTCATCCTGGAGCGCGTAAATCTGTCCATTAGAGTCCAAGGGGAGGATCATTGGTTCAGCGTACATTCTTAGAGTCTCCCTTTGTCACACCCTTAGATCTCGTTATTCCGCGCGGGACATGAACCGTTTTCTAACGGCGCCCGCGATACCAACAAGACCAGTACCAAGAAACAACATGCTGGCTGGCTCGGGAACGGAGCTGCCGGTGATTTGTCCCTGAACAGTTGTGATTCCGTTATTCGAAGCTGGCGGAACCAGGTTCAACGGATTGTTGGTGATGGAATACGTGATCCCTCCGATCGTCACTGAGGTCACGGTGAAGTTAACCACACCGGAACCCGAGTTTGAGGCGGAGAACAGGCCCGTGAAAGTGGCGGCAAAACTGTCACTTCCTGCGATCGGAACTGTTTGTGTGATCGTGAGAGTAAAAGTGCCTGAGGCCGCGATGACGCCGGTCCCGCTAAAGAAGGTTTGGAAGTTACCGAAGCTCGAACCTGTCGGTGTGTTCAAGCTGGTCGATCCCAGACCGGTGAACGTGATCATCAACGCGTTACCCATGCCACCCAAGAAGGTCACTGAGTTCGTGCCGCTGCCGGAACAACCCGCGCAGGTAAAAGTACCTGACGTTGAGAAAGTGACTGGGTCTGCATTCGCCGTTGACGCTCCGACAGCCATGAAGCCGGCGAGCAGCACAGTCATCAGAGTTGTTTTCATTAATCGTGCCATGTGTGTTTTATCCCCTCTCAGTACCGAATTCGATTTTTGGCCGCACTTCTATCGAACTCGGCGTGTCGCACTACGAGATGAGCAGACCAGTATTCTGCTCGGGACATGGCACTCAGGTTGTAGGTCAATGTTACCCACCTGCGGGGCAAGCGCAGGTGGGTAACACAGTAAGAAAATTGCTTCTGAAGTAAACGGAGCCGTTAACTGCCGCGGCTCTTTTACTTCCTGAAACGCTTGCGCAGGCCGGCTGCTGCTCCTACCAAACCTGTTCCCAGGAATAACATGCTTGCCGGCTCGGGAACTGTTTCTATTTCACTGCCGCCAAGTCGAACCTGTCTAACATCCTGAAAACTGCACCGTTAATGCCCGTCAAACTGATACTCGTGATTAGCTGTCCGTTAATGGCCGTCACGGTGAAGAAGTTCTGACCATTGGCGTCGACAGTGAAATCGTCTTCAAAGAATCCACCATCGATGTTGACTCCTTCGACGTGAATAAGACTGAACCGCCGATGACGCATTGATGTTGAATACCGCTCGAGTAAAAGTGTCGTTGTTAGCTAACCCGAACGTCAGTTGCGTTAACGCGGTGTTGCCGGTCCCCCCACTGACCGTTGCTTGGCCTGAGGGGTTTGCATTCAGCAATCCGCTGCCACTGCTCGACTGAAAGTTGACGATCAGATTGTTCGCGCCAACCGCGCCAGTAACCGTGAGGACATCGGTTGCGGGGTTAAGCAGGACGTTATCGGTGCCTTGATTGTTGACTCCTGTGACGACAACAATGTCGGCCTTAGCCGTGCCTGAAAAAACGCCGACAATTCGCAAAAGCCGTCAGCGCTAGAATTGTTTTTTTCCACTGTGAAAACGTGGGCATTTCCATGCTCCTTAGGTTGAATACTCGTGTAATCTGCAAGGCGCGAGCCTCGCAGAGGGAGTTAATGCACGAAGGCTTGGTTGGGAAGAGCGCAGCGGGGCAAGTGCGCGCTCGGACTTTACCAGCCAGGACAGACTCTCGGTCGGGTCGAGAGTCAAATCGCATGTGGCACGTACCCAATGCGTAGCAAACCTTGGGCCAAGTTCAGGTTACAGCACCCGACTGGAACGATGTGCCCAAATACTAAGCTTTTTGGAGGGGAAGACCTTACTAGATGTTCGTGGATTTGTCCAGCGTTTGATGGACCGTCCAATCCTCAGACAGAGAGTCTAGACTTTGGACATAACGATCTGGTGCTTCTTGATCTTCTGGTAAAGCGAACTGCGCGGGATGCCGAGGCGCTTCGCCGCCTTCTCGACGCGCCCTCGCTCTTCCTTGAGCACACGTTCGATGTGCTGTTTTTCGAGCTCGACCAGCGTGAGGCGAGTGTCGAGAAACGGCGCTCCCACTTGCGCGTGGCCGTCGAAGTGAAGGTCCTGAAGAGTGATGTCTTTTTGGTCACTCAATAACACGGCTCGTTCGATAACATTTCGTAGTTCGCGGATGTTGCCGGGCCATGAGTAAGCCTGCAAGTGCCTGGATGCTGCTCTCGTCGAGATGCAGCTCACCTCGGCCCAGGTCGGCGGCGACCTTGTCGAGGAGATATTGGGCCATCGTCGGAATGTCTTCGATTCTCTCGCGCAGCGCGGGAAACGAAAGCGGAATCGTGCTGATCCGAAAATACGAGATCGTCGCGGAAACGTCTGTCTCGGACCAGTTGGCCTATGTCCTGGTGCGTCGCCGCGATGAGCCGCACGTCAACTTGCCGGTCGCGAACGTCGCCGACGCGGCGAAAACGTTTCTCTTCGAGCACCTTCAGCAGTTTCGGTTGAATCTGCAGATCGACGTCGCCGACTTCGTCGAGGAAGATCGTGCCGCGATGGGCCACTTCGAACAGTCCCTGCTTCGAAGCGGTGGCGCTGGTGAAAGCGCCTTTTTCGTGACCGAATAGTTCGGTCTCCAGTAATTCGCGCGAGAGTCCGGCGCAATTGAGATCGACAAAAGCTTCTTCGGCGCGCGGGCTGTTTTCGTGCAGCCAACGCGCCAGCACGCCTTTTCCGGTGCCGGTTTCGCCGAGAATCAGCACCGGACTCTCAGTCGACAGAATCTTCTTCGCCTGATCTGCAAGCGCTCGAATCGCGGAACTGGTGCCGATGAACGGATCGATTGCCTGACGAACCTGACGAGATTTGCTGGCCAATTGTTTGTGGTGATTGCGCTGCTTTTGCAGTAAGACGCTGAAGGATGACGAGCAGTGTCGGAAGTTCGAGCGGCTTGGTCAGAAACTGTTCGGCGCCTTCTTTGATCGCTCGAACCGCGAGATCGATCGAACCGTGCGCCGTCAGGACGAGCAACGGAATGCCGCGCGTCGATCTCCTTCAAATCGCGGCAGCAGATCGAGCGCGGTACCGTCGGGCAGCATGTAGTCGGCGATTACGATGTCCGGCCGGGAAGTACGAAAGATGTGCTGCGCATCCTGGCAGCTATCGGCTTCTTCGATTTCGTATCCGTGCTGTTCGAGGAAATCACGAATACCGAACCTGACACGCCGGATTCATCGTCGACAACCAAAACCTTGTTCCTGGACATTTAGCGATCTCCCTCAGCCGGAATCGGGAAGCGAGCTATCATACAGGCTCCTCCGTCGGGATTATTGCCGGCGATCAGTTTTCCTCCGTGTTCCTGCATGATGCGCTGGGCGATGGCGAGACCCAGGCCGGTTCCGCCGCGTCGCTTCGAAAAGAAAGGTTCGAAAATCTTGGGCATGTCCTCGGTCCAGAATGCCGGGGCCCGAGTCTCTGATCGCGCATTGGACCCACTCATGACCGCCGTCGATCATCTTGCACGCTTCCACCGTGACCGTCGTTCCTGACGGCGAATGCTGAATCGCATTTTCGATCAAGTTTACAAAGACTTTCGACAAGTCGCCGGCGATCGATCCGGATTTTCGGCAACGAGTCTTCGACGTCACTGTTGAGGTTCACCTGGGCCACTTCCGCCGCCGGCATACACGCGCGAATGGATCGCGCGATCATCTCGTCCAGCGACACCAGGTACAGCTCGCCGCGAAACGGTTTGCCATACTCCAGCAACTCTTCCATCAGCACCGTCAAACGGCCGATTTCGTCGCGCAAAACATTCGTGTAGCGCAGGTATTCGGTGCGATCGCTGAACCGGTCTCAAAAGCGTCGAGAATCGAAGAGATGCCAAACAACGGATTTCTCACCTCGTGGGCCACACCGGCGACGAGCGAACCGAGCAACGACATCATCTCGCTTTGCCGCAACGACGCTTCCAGCTCGGCGCGTTTGCTGATGTCCTGGGCGATCAGAATTGCGCGTTCGCCCACCGAACCGAATTCGTTGATGTGATAAAGCGTGATGGCCCACGTTTTACCGCTCGCTTCGTCTTTGACTTCCGCCGCAACCGGCGTGTGATAGTGGCGGATCGTTTCGATCAACGCCGCGGCTTTTTTCCACGGCTCGTGCTCGCCGAGCTCGCGAACGGTCTTGCCGACTATTTCTTCCGCCTCGACACCGACGATCTGCTCCGCCGCGAGATTTGAACGTTTGATAGTGCCGGTCGAGATCGACGATCAGAACCGGAAAATCCATCGCATTGAAAGTCTGCCGCCACTCCATCGCGGACTGTTGCAGCGACGTGTGCAAACGCTGCTGTTTCTCGTCCAGCAGTTTTCGTTCGGTGACGTCGTTGACGATCACGAGCCTGCTGTTCTTGCCGTCGAAGACGACCGGGTGCGAGCTCATCTCGACGTAGATCGTCTTTTTGTCGCGCGTTTGGTGACGCCAGGGACTGGAGATCACGAGCTCATCGGGGTCGGAGACGTTTTTGATCATCAACGTCGGGAATGTCTCCCTGCGGGCGAAGATCGTTGATGGTCATCGAGAGAAACTCGTCGCGCGTGTAACCGTAAATGCGAGTGGCTGCTTCGTTGACGGCGAGAAACGCGAGCGTCTCCTCGTTGTAGACCCAGATCGGCTGCGGGGTGGATTCGAAGAGCAAGCGGTAACGTTCTTCGGAATCGCGCAGTGCTTCTTCAAAACTGTTTTCGCTCGGTGATGTCGCGCGCGAGACCGCGAAAACCGACAGTCTCGTCCAGTCGGTCGCGAATCGGCGAAACGATCAGATCCAGCCAACGGTCCTCGCCGGCAGCGGAGTGCGCAACAAACTGATGCCGAAACTCCTTCGCTTCCTGTGGACGGCTCAGACTACCGGCAAAACCGTTGCTTTCGGGAATGATTCCGAAAACCGAGAAGAACGAGTTGCCGATCAGTTCTTCCTGTTTTCGGCCGAGAAATCTTTCGCCGGCGAGATTGATGCTGGTCAACCGTCCCGCGAGATCCTGCGTGAAGATCATGTCGCTGGCGTGCTCGACCAAGTCGCGATAGCTGGCTTCGAGACGCGAGCGTTCGAGCAGACGCGAGACTTTTGCGACGAGCCGCGCCGAGTCAAACGGAATTTCGAGATAGTCGTCGGCGCCCGCCCGCAGTCCGGCAACGGCGCTTTCGGTGTCTTTTTGAAGGGCGCTACAAGGAGAATCGGAACAGTCTTGAGTTCAGCTGTCGGAGCGCAACTCGCGGCAGAATTCCAGGCCGTTCATGCGCGGCATCGAGACGTCGCTGATTACCAGATCGGGTCGCTCGCGTCTGGCGAGGGTGAGTCCGTCAAGACCGTCGACCGCAGTGACGACCGAATATCCGGCCTTAGCCAGCAGACTGCCCATCAGTTTGAGCTGGTCAGGATCGTCGTTGACGATCAGCACGGAATTGTCCTCGTGTCCGTTTGAAATCTCTACCCCATGCATTCGGAACTATCCTCGAAGCTGGTGCCGTGTTTGGGTTGGACAAACAGGGGGACGTACGGCGTTTGGCTGTAACTCAAGACTTGGTCGGCATTCGTTTTAAACAAAGAATCCATAGGAATTGCTGGATTTTTGACCGGCGGAGTATAACACATCAGGAAACCGAAAAGACCTTCGTGAATCCAATGAACGTATTTTGCGGTCTCACCCACGGGTTGAAAACCTCTTCGAAAGACGACGGAGTTTTCGCCGGCGGTGAGTCGGAGCGGCCTGGTTGTGGCCGGGTGTTTACTGAGATTGAGATTCTAGAAAGAGAGAAGAAATGAGGAGTATGGGACGTTTGAGAGGAGCGAACTCGCGCGTAAATATTCTTTTTAGCCTGGTTCTAATTGTTTTTTCATTTAGCGCTTGTAGCGGGCAGGGCCGGACGATGAGTCTTGCGTCCGAACAGCCTTCCCAACCGGCGGTTTCGAGTCCGGCGGCGGTGGCAGTACAAGGTTCTTATGCTGATCTGGTGAGTCGCGTTTCACCTGCGGTCGTAACCATCCGATCGACGGAGCGGTCTCGCCCGGCGCAGCAGTTTCCTTTTATGGACGACCCGAGATTTCGGGACTTTTTTGGCGACCGCGCGCCGCAACAAACTCCCCGCCAGGTGCAGGGGGTCGGTTCGGGCGTCATAGTTAATTCAAACGGTTACGTTCTGACGAACCATCACGTGGTCGATGGTGCGATCGAGATCAAAGTTGAACTAACGGATAACCGCACGTTTACGGCGAGGTTGGTTGGATCGGATCCCCCGAGCGATCTCGCGGTGTTGAAGATCGAGGCGAATGGCTTGCCGACCGTCAACGTTGGTGATTCGGACAAAGTACGCGTGGGCGACGTCGTGTTGGCCCTCGGCAATCCGTTGGGAATCGGACAGACCGTGACTTCCGGTATCGTGAGCGCCAAAGGCCGTGCGACCGGCTTGAGTGACGGCAGTTTTGAGGACTTCCTTCAGACGGACGCTGCGATCAACCGCGGTAACTCCGGTGGCGCGCTGGTCAACACAAGCGGCGAACTGATTGGTATCAACTCGCAGATCCTTTCGCCGTCGGGCGGGAACATCGGAATCGGGTTCGCGATTCCGTCCAACATGGCGAAGGCCGTGATGGATCAGTTGATGAAGAACGGCAAAGTGAGTCGCGGCATGCTTGGCGTGACGATTCAGCCGGTTGACGCAGACCTCGCGGCCAGTATGAATCTTCCGGCTGCGCGTGGCGCGATCGTGACGAACGTAAGGGCAGGTGGGCCGGCTGACAAGGCGGGTATCAAACGTGGTGACGTGATCACCGCGGTCAACAACAAGCCGGTGAACGACCCGAACGGTCTGCGTAACACCGTCGCCGCCCTGGCGCCGGGATCGAACGCGACCGTGACTCTGCAACGTGACGGCCGCGATCAGAATGTTTCGGTCGCGCTTGCTGAGTTGCCGCCTCGTCCACGCGAGGAGGGCGAGGAGACCAGCAGCAATGGCGCACCCACAAGCAACGAGCGCTATGGACTGTCGTTGCAGGTGTTCACGTCGAACTCTGCGGAGCGCTACGGTCTGGATCCGCAGGATCAGGGACTGCTGGTCACGCGAGTCGATCCGAACGGCAGCGCAGCCACCGCTGGAATCCGGCAGGGCGACCTGATTCAGGAAGTCAATCGCCGGCCGGTGCGAAATGTTCCGGACTTCACTACGGCGATTCAGCAGTCGGGCTCGCGTCCCGCGCTGTTGCTCGTTAAGAGACGCAACGCAGAGACGTTCCTGACCTTGAGACCAGGTTCGTAAACTAAACCCTACAGAACCAACAATTCCGTCCACGGATCCGCGTGATTCGTGGACGTTTTTGTGTTAGGTTGCGGACTTCTGGAGGACCAACCGAGTGAGAGAATTCGACCGGCGACCATGGGGCAGTTACACAGTGCTCGAAGAGGCACCCACATTCAAAGTGAAGCGTATCGAGGTGTTGCCCGGAAAACGACTGAGCTACCAGAAACACTCGCAACGCGCCGAGCACTGGTTTGTTGTTGAAGGAACTGCCAAAGTCACACTCGACGGCCGGGAAATCACGGTTGGCAACGGCGAAGCGATCGATATTCCGATTGGATCCGCGCATCGGGTCGAGAATCCCGGCGACGAAAATCTCATTTTCATCGAAGTTCAACGAGGCAATTATCTTGGTGAAGACGACATAGTTCGTCTCGAAGACGACTTCGGCAGAACCTAAACCGCCACAAATCCGCGCGCGGGCGCGCTTAAGCTACGCTCATGTCTGACTCAGCGAACGAACTCACCGTCGCACCGGAAGACTCGCAGGGACTGTGGGCTGATATAAAAGAAGCAGTTCGGGGCTCACATCACAGCTACACGACCGGTCCGATCGGACGCGCGATTCTCCTGCTGGCCATTCCCATGGTCCTCGAGATGATCATGGAAAGTGTGTTCGCGGTGGTCGACATCTTTTGGGTCTCGCATCTCGGCACCGACGCGGCCGCGACAGTCGGTCTCACTGAATCACTTCTGACCATTATCTACGCGCTCGCGATCGGCTTGAGCATCGGCGCGATGGCGATGGTTGCGCGTCGCATCGGCGAAGGGAATCCCGACGGTGCAGCGCGCGCGGCAGTTCAGGCGATCGCCCTCGCACTGCTTGTCTCAATCAGCATTGGAATCATCGCGACGCCCTTAGCGCCACGTTTGCTGGCGTTGATGGGTGGTTCGCCTTGGGTTGTCGAACATGGCGTCGGGTTCACGCGCGTGATGCTCGCGTGCAACTTCACTGTCGTCACGCTGTTCATGGTCAACGCAATCTTTCGCGGCGCAGGCGACGCCGCGATCGCGATGCGCACTTTGTGGATCGCGAACTGGATCAATATCGCGCTCGGTCCGTGTTTGATCTTCGGACTGGGACCGTTTCCGAAACTCGGCATCGTCGGCGCGGCGATCGCAACCAACATCGGACGCGGCACCGGCGCGCTGATCGCACTGATCAAACTCTTCCATGGCGGTGGACGTTTCGAAATCAGCCGCCGGCATCTGCGTATCGAACCGTCGATCATGATGCGGCTCGTCCGGCTCTCCGGTACCGCAACGTTTCAAGTCTTCATCGGAATGGCGAGCTGGATCGGCCTGGTGCGAATCATTTCGAGCTTTGGCAGTAATGCTGTCGCGGGTTACACGTTTGGCATTCGAGTGATCTTGTTTGCGCTGTTACCGTCGTGGGGCATGGCGAATGCCGCCGCGACAATGGTCGGACAGGCGCTTGGTGCGAAGAACCCGGAGCGGGCCGAAAGTGCAGTTTGGCGGGCTGGTTTTTACAACATGATCTTTCTCGGGATCGTGGGGATTCTGTTCGTGGTGTTCGCGCCGCAGATCATCTGGTTTTACACGGCGGATCCGGAGGTTGCGCGCTACGGCGTCGATTGTTTGCGCATCGTTGCGTACGGCTTTCTGTTCTACGCGTACGGCATGGTGCTCGGTCAGTCGTTCAACGGCGCGGGCGACACGTGGACGCCGACGATCCTCAATCTCTTCGTCTTCTGGCTGTGGGAGATTCCGCTGGCGTACGTGCTCAGCGTCGTGCTCGAAATGGGTCCGCGCGGCGTGTTTGTTGCGATTACGATTGCGTTTTCGACGCTCGCGGTTGCGAGTGCGCTCGTGTTTCGACGTGGTAAATGGAAGGCTAAAGTCGTTTAAGCCCAAGTACGCCTGAGTAGGGACTCCGAACACTCGCTGTCGGACTTCGTTACGTTTATTCAACCTCTCACTCCGTTCTCAACGCTTTGTACGCTGCAATACAGAGGGTCGGGTGATCCTGCGTGCGGCGGCACCGCTATTGCGTAAAGCCAAGTTGCCATCACGATTTTCGAGTCTCCGTAAGAGAGAGCCGAGCGGATGGAGGACGTTTGGGGAGAACAAGGAGGAACCCTCATGGAGAAGAGGTTGGAAGGCAAGAAAGTGGCGATACTGGTTGCCGACGGTTTTGAGCAGGTTGAACTGACTGAGCCACGGAAGGCGTTGGAGGCGGCCGGCGCGAAGATTGAGATCGTTTCCCCGGCTGAGGGTAAAGTGCAGGGTTGGAATCACGACGAAAAAGCGGACTTATTCAATGTTGATATGCCGTTGAAGCGCGCGCGTTCTGATGATTATGACGCGTTGTTATTGCCAGGGGGTGTGAGAAATCCGGATCGGTTGAGAGGGCTAACTCGTGCGGTGGAATTCGTCGACGGATTTTTCGCGGCGGGAAAACCGGTGGCGGCGATCTGTCACGCCCCTGGACGTTGATCGAGACGGAAGTAATTAAGGGACGACGAATCACGTCGTGGCCTTCGTTGAAGACGGACTTGATGAATGCGGGTGCAGATTGGGTGGATCGCGAAGTGGTGGTTGATCACGGACTGGTTACGAGTCGGAAACCCGCCGACATACCAGTGTTCAATCAGAAGATGATCGAGGAGTTTGCGGAGAAGCGTTACACGCGACAACGAGCTGCTTAAGCGCGCAAGCGCGTCGAAGTTTGCTGCGTAGCAGGGCAGCAGGCAGAACAGGTGCAAGTGCTGGAGGGAACAAAAAGCCTAGAACCTCCTAAGCTACTGCACCTGTTCCTGTGTTTGGTCTAGAGCTTTCGCGCGGTTTCGCCGACGCGGATCACGCCGCCTTTGATCACACGAGCATTGATTCCTCGCAGGCAGAGTTCTTTTCCGAGGGTCGAATTGACAAACTTCATCGCCTCGAGTCCGAAGCGAGCAACGAACTTGTTGCATCCGGTGTGGGGCAGGGGACTTACTTCGAGGATTGCGGTTCCGATAGCGAGCTGTGTTCCGCCGGGCAAGTTTTCCTTACTGAGGTCCATGTCGATATAGAGTTGATCGCCGGCGAGGGCCCAACGTTCTTTCTCCTGCGCGACCAAAGCCGTGACGCGGGAGTTCATGATGTTGATCTGCATCTCGGGATGAGGCGAGTGATCGGGAGTTCTTGAACTCGGGCGGACGCTCCAACTGTCGCCGATCAAACCCTTAACCGGATCGAGTTCGGCTTCTTCGAGCACTTCGCGATGATCCGTTTGCGGACGGCGCACGATCAGTTGGACCACGCCGTTGTCCTTCGGCGCCTCGCGCAGGTGGTCCAACGCAGCTTCGAGCTCCTGCGTAGTCAGGTGTTTCACAGCGAGTTCAGGAAAAAGAGTCATGCGCTTAAGTTAAAGCGGGGTGAGAATCGGTGTCAATGACTGCTTGTTTTGAATAGCGGACGTTTGACTGCAAACGCGCTGCCTCCGACTGTTCCGAGAAACGCGCCTATCATGATCGACAGAAACATCAGGGCAGCTCCTCGCGCACATGATGCACCCGGGTCTCGGTCGCCGAAGTCGATATGATTGAGAACTGTTACGCAAAGCAATGCGAAAGAGAAGTAAAGAATCACGGCGCCGGAAATCATGCCGGCTACCGAGCTGACGAAGACGTAGATGAGATTAGCCATGCGTCGTTTCCATGTGTGACGCTTTTCACTCGGTTCAGCGGCCATCAAATTCAGTTCAGAAACGCCTGTGGGTCCGACTACGTCGCCGCATTGCTCGCAGGTCGTTAAGAAGCGGTAATCAATTCTCGTGTTACAGGTTTGACAATCCATACTCACCTCGCGAAATGCCGGAAAGTTCCGACTCTCGAAACCCGTTGAAAGCGGCCGGAAGTTGAAAGGTCCGCTAAAACCGGGCTTCAAATAACGTTTGAGCAAGGAACATGCCGAGATGGAAGCGCACCGTTGTGAGAAATGGGCGGCGGGATTATTCTAGGTCCGATCTACCGCCCGGAACTCAATTCGACAGGAGTCCTGATCATGTCTCAGCGCAGGTTGTTCATCACGTTGCTCGTTTTGCTCCTACTTTCGATCGCCGTTCCTCCCCCTGCAGTTCAGGCGCAAACAGACCAGAGCGTTGATGAACTGAAACGACAGGCGAGTGAGTTGTTGAAGCAAACGAAATACACCGAGGCGCTGCCGATACTCGAGAAGATTGCCAAACTCGAGCCGACTGACGGCGAGACACAGTTTTACCTCGCCTTTGCACTGCTCGGTGAGGCAACAAACACGAAAGACGACGCTGCCCGGAAAGCACTTCGCGTTCGCGCACGAAATGCCTTTGTCAGAGCAAAGCAGTTGAATTTCAACGAGCCGAAACTAGATGCGCTGATACTTAGTTTGCCGGAAGATGGATCTGACGCACCGGGCTTTTCGTCGAACGCTGAGGCGAATAAGTTAATGAAAGAAGGCGAAGCACTGTTCACCCAGGGCAAGCCTGACGAAGCGCTGAAGAAATATCAGCAGGCACTCGAACTCGATCCAAAGCTTTATCACGCCGCTCTTTTCTCTGGCGACATTTACTTACAGAAAAAGGATTTCACGCAGGCGGAAACGTGGTACCAAAAAGCGATTGCCATCGATCCCAATAAAGAAACTGCCTACCGGTATTCGGCAACGCCTTTAATGCGGCAGGGCAAAACCGATGCGGCGCGGGATCGTTATGTGGAAGCCTTCATCAGTGAGCCATACAACCGCTTTGCGCGCGGCGGCTTGATCCAGTGGGCGGAAGCAACGCAGACCAGCATTGCACATCCGGATATCGAGATTCCGACGAACGTAACGTTTGATGAAAAGGCGATGCCAAGGTCAACCTCGATGCGAGTGCATTGCTGGGCGGCGGCAAAGAGGACGGCTCCTTCGCGTGGATCGCTTACGGCGGTGCGCGTTCCAGTTGGCGAAAGGAGAAGTTCGCGAAGACGTATCCGAGCGAGAAGGTGTACCGGCATAGTTTGGCGGAAGAGGCAGACGCGTTGCGCAGCGTGTTGTCAGTAGCAACTGCCGACAAACAGACGAAGAAACTCAACCCGTCGCTGGCGAGACTGAAGAAGTTGAACGACGAGGGTCTGCTCGAGGCGTATATTCTGCTCGCGAGACCTGACGAAGGCATCGTCCACGACCACCCGACGTATCTCAAACAGAATCGCGAAAAGCTGCGACGGTACATGATGGAGTACGTGGTGAAGGGTGGCGGCGCCTAAGCTCGCTCACTAGTTAACGGCCAACTCGGTTGAGCACTTCTGTTTCTTGCTCCAGCGGAAGCTTTCCTGGCCACGACTGTTCAACCTTCCCGTTTTGGTCGACGAGAATCAGAGTCGGCGTTCCCTGCACGCGCAACACATCAAAAGCAGACTGTTTGACTTGATCGATCGGGACTTTCAGATCGCTTAGATATTGCTTGCTTTCACGTAGGTCCTGCGGCAGCACAGCAACTAATTCAACACTGCGCTTCTGTGCAGCCGTACGCGCCAGCTCCTGGTAAAAAGGCGCACTCGCCGTGCAATAGGCACATTTGGTGTCCAGCACCAGCAACAGCGTTTGTCGATTCTTTCCCCAGTCAATGCCAGATAGGGCGACGTTGCTTCCCGCAGTTACGCGATAGTCTGTCTTCTTGTTCGTCGATCTAAGCGAGGGCAGGTAGTTCCTCGCGAAGACAGCACCTATCAGCACTACGACCAAAACAATAGCGATATTCACTGCAAGATTGATTCGTCTGTTTATGTTGTTCATGACCGACTCCGTGAAAGAGTGAGGGCGAGAGTTAAAGTGCCGGCAAGCTTTTACACTGGCGATAACAACTTATAACTCTCGCCGGTTTGTTGTTAGCTTCGACAGCCTTCGATACAGCCGAACCGGCAGATCGGGATGGTCGGGTCCGGTTCACAAACTGAGCAGCAAGGCTTGAAGGAATCAGTCTTTGCAGTGGCCTTCGTCCCCACGCCGCTGGAAACGAATCCAAGACATCCGAGTAGAATGCCGAGGACTGAGAATTTTCGAATGAGTTTTCGAGTTTCAACGACAATCATGATCCGCTCCTTCTTAGGTTGGAAGTTAAACCGATGAGGGCGAACACCGGCAGCCGTTGGGGGAATAGAAAATCGTCGACTGCAATTGCAGTCTCGATCTGGGCTACCAATGTTTGGGAGAAAGGAGTAATGCGCAGGAAGAAACCGGAGTCTCTTCGACAATGCTTGTTGACGGCGAGATTAATCGTCGCTTCACATATTCGTCAAGTTAACCAGTTTGCGAGAGACGTCACGCGCGTTTTGGGAACACGCGCGTGGTTTAAGGAGTCGATGGGCCACCCGAGGCAGCGCCCTTCATCATCTCGTCGCGCTTGGCTTTGAATTCTGATCCCGCTTTCCATTCCGGAAACTTGTCGCCTTGCGCCACTCGATATCCGATCATCGTCAGCAACTGCGCGTCGTCAACCGCTCCCGTGAGATTCCAGTCAGGCTTAACCTCGTCGGAAACTTTGTGGTAGTCCTTCTCATTGTATTCGTCGCGCTTCTGTTTGCTGAAGGTCGAATCTTTCCCTTCGTAGTCAATACCGGAATCAGTGTAGAGAGCCGGAACTCCTTGTTTCGCAAATTCGAAATGATCTGAGCGGTAGTAAAAACCTTTCTCCGATTCCGGATCGGGATTCACTATTCGCCGCTGTGCAGTGGCAGCTTCCCGCAGCAAGTCGATCAAGGTGCTGTTGTCGTCGCCGACCATCGTAATGTCCGTGGTCCTGCCCCACTGATTAACGCCATCCATGTTGATGTTCGCGAGCGTCTTGTTCAGCGGATACAGAGGATTCTCAGCGTAGTACTTTGCGCCCAGTAAGCCTTTCTCTTCGGCTGTGACTGCAAGAAACAAAATGGATCGTTTAGGAGGCGTGGCGAGTTTCGTGAATGCTTCAGCAATCTCGAGCATTGCGGCAGTGCCGGAGGCATTATCGAGCGCGCCATTGAAAATTTGATCGCCCGGCAGTTTCGGATCGCGTCCGAGGTGGTCCCAGTGGGCCGTGTAGATAACGTACTCGTTCTTCAGCGCAGGATCGGATCCTTCAAGCTTGCCTATGACGTTATTCGAATTGATCTCACGTAGTGTGTTCTTGACCGTCATGTTTGCTTTCGCATTCAGAGCGACGGGCTTGAAGTCTTTCGATAAAGCAGCCTTTTTCAGTGCGTCGAAGTCCTGGCCGCTGGCAGTAAACAACTCCTTAGCGCGCTCCGTTGTGATCCAGGATTCGACAGCAGGACGTCCCATGTTCTTGTCAGGCGTCTGAATATCGAAGTTCTCACGAGACCAACTTCCGGAAACAACTTCATAGGGATAACCAGCCGGTGCGGTTTCATGAATGATCACTGCGGCCGCGGCGCCCTTTTGCGCTGCAATCTCGTATTTGTAGGTCCAACGGCCGTAGTACGTCATCGCCTTGCCCTTGAACATTTTGTCGTCGAGCGTCGCCGGGTCGTTCGCGCTGGGAACTTGAGGATCGTTGATGAGCATCACGATCGTCTTGCCGCGCACGTCCAATCCTTTGTAGTCGTCCCACCCATACTCTGGCGCTACTACTCCATAACCAACAAAGACCATGTCGGAATTCTCGACCTTTGATTCAGGAACGAATCGGCGTGAAACTGCAACGTAGTCTTGCGGGAACGTCAGGTTTAGTTGCTTGCCGCCGACAGTGAACGAGGCCGTTGGCGCGCCCGTGAATCCAACCAGCGGAACCTTCTGAACATACGTGCCATCCGGATTGCCGGGCTTCAGGCCCAGGCGTTGATACTGTTCGGTTAGATACTTGACGGTAAGTTCTTCACCCTTTGTTCCTGGTCCACGCCCTTCGTACTCATCCGCTGACAAGGCTTTGGTGTGTTGCATGATGCCGTCTGCGGTGATTGAGTCGAATGCGGACTTCAACTCGGCCGGAGCTGAGTTGTTCGCTGCACCGGAGTTCGTGGTCACGTTGGTTGGAGCGGTTGTACACGCGAGTGCGAAACTGAGCACCGCTGCGAACGAAACCATTGCGTGGATTCGCTTCTTCATCTTTGAGTTCCTCGATTCCGTTGTTGGATTTGGACGGGATCTTTTTCTATGCCGAAACGTGGGCCCAAGTCAAACGCCGGCGCGATAAACATCTATCTCGACAAACTTTCGCAGCTAGTGTAAGAGTGTCCAGCTATTCCCCTAACATCAAAAAACTGGAGAACTATGGCTAGACGAATAGTCTTTGCGGCAACAATCTGCCTATGGTCATTGCTATTTCTATTTGGCTGTTCACATCGAGCGGAACGCCAACCCAATCAACCTGAATCGCCGAAGGAGTTCGCAACGATGGTCGCCAAGAAAGGCGAATTGTCGGCATTACGTACGACGGAAAAGTTGAGCAAGAAGCCGGCGATAAAGGGCAAGATCGCTATTGTTAGAAATAGTGACGGCGACATCACTGTCGATCGCTTTGCTGAGGATGGCTCGGCTTTCGATACCGACCCTACGATTCCAGGAGAAACCTACAACAACTTTCTGCCGGTGGAGCTTTACGCTAAGACACCCGAGGAAATAGAGACGCTGATAAAAATCGATTGTGTGACGAAGAAAAACGAAGCTCTATACAGCGATTTAAATAGCTCGAAAGAAGAGCTGAAGTTCTACGAGTACATTATCTGTGACATCGGGATCGTCGATTACAAGACGGCGACGCTTACTGCGAAGAAGCAGGTGGGCAAGAGCGATCCACCTAAAATGATCGACAGCCGCACTGTCGCTCGTCATCCGTGGCTCGAAATAGTCGAGTATTTAAAATTGGCGTCGAACGGCGCTAAGACCAAATGATTTACAAACCATTGGAAAGACGAAAGGCCGCCGGAACTACTTCCAGCGGCCTTTGAAATGTTTGGCTCCCCACAGTGGACAATCTTCGCAACTTGTTCTTGAAGCAAGCTGGCTGGTTATTCGGCGTCAGGGCAACGGGGGCAACCTCCCTGGCACTGCTGCACGCATGAATCGTAGATCTTACAGCAAACGATCGTCGTGCCATCGCATTGAAAGAATCTGTCCAGACACCTTTTGCAGCAACTTGATTGTGGACTTGCCGCGGGAACTAGTAATGCTGTCAGGCATATCAGCGTGGCGGCTACAGCCAGCATTCGATAACGCACTGATCCAAATCTCCTCGACTTTGTCATCGTACCGTTCCTCCTTGTGGCTTTTATGCTTTTGACAGGGATATCACCATGAGCCGGATTCACAAAATTCTTCCGGCACTCACTCGGCCCGTGGATCTCGACCAGGGGCGCACCGCGTGCACCCCTGGCAGAAGTCCTCTCCCTATTGTCAGCATGCGCTTTGGTCGCCTTTTTTGCGACAACGCAGACTGCACTTCTAGAGAAGGATTAATTGCGCATATCAGTGCGCGCGCCGATCTTCAATGCAATAGCCTGGTCTATCAGGGCTTGCCTTGTTGCACGGCTGTTGGTTGTCATCGCCTGCCGATCAAGTTCTATCGCTTGACGCAGCTTCTGTTGGGCTTCCGGGTGTAGGCCCGCGCCGTGTAAGACATCAACTGCATCTTCGAGTTCCGAGATCGACAGCTTGATCAAGTCGACCGAGTCGTTTAGGAACTTCGCGTTTCTAGCGCGAGTTTCGATGTTGATGGACGACCGGATGTTCTCGAGCGCGTTGATGACCCGGAGGAACGCGCCCACTGCCGCGACCTCGGTGGCTTCGAGGTTTATTCCTCCAACTTGCGGGCCGAACCCCGGGTCGGTATTAAACTGGGTGCTGTTGTAAAAGTTTACAGCCTCCTCGATCGTTGATACCACGTTGCTATGGAAGAACGGCGCCGTGTCGCCGGCCTCGACCAGCACCGGTGTGTTGAATGTGCCGTTCCCGATGCCGAAAACACCCGGGGGTGGAGGGCCTGTCCCGAAACCTCCGTCAGCCGGATTCTTCTGGGCAGGGATGACCAGATCGGCTGGCTGAGACGGGAGCTGCTCGACGTTGGTGTTGAAATTAGCGTTCTGGTCGGGGAAGAAAAAGTCGCTTGCGCCAGCGCTGAAATGGCAGAAAAAGCACTTACCTGCCCCTTGGGCTGTGCCTGGTGGGATTCCGCGACCGCCTGGGAAGCCCGCTCCCCCGTTATTGAAGATCCGCTGACCTTCCCTTGGCACTTCTCCTTTCAGGCTTAGAGCCCCTGATCCAGCTAGAATAAGATCAGCCCGGCGTCCGGTGGATCTCATGAACGCATTCATAGCATCCAGCTCGGCGTTGGTCGGCAGACGGAAATCAATGCCGTTTCGCCGGAGCAAGGTCTTCGTGAAATGTTGGGTCACCGCCCCTATGGGAAAATCCCTGAGGAGCCCCTTGGCCTCATGGATGGTTCCATTGCTAAGCGTGAACTTACCGACGGGAGCGCCGTCGCCGCCCCATCCGGTCCTCTCATTCGGCGGGATGCTCGTTCCATCCGGGGCTGGCGTCAGAGTATTTTGGAGCAGGGCGAGAGTGTGCGGAACGCCGCGCATAACAAACTTGTTCGCGAGGTCGTCGAACCCGTCGAGGTTCTCCAGTATCAACGCGAACTTCCGCATCAGCACGGGATTCTCGAAACATGGCGTCCCTCCGGGACACGCATTCTGTGAAAGGTTCGGGTTGAATTCAGCAACAAAGAGCGCATCGCTCGGCGGCAGCGTTGCGATGAACTCAGGACTTATGGCGAGATTCTCGTCCTCACGGTGACAGGTCCCGCAAGTCCTGCCGTTTCCGTTGAACTGCTCGTTGAAAAAGAGTGTCCTTCCCTGGTTTATCAGGGTTTCAACGGGAGTTAGCGATCCACCCTCACCGCCGCCCCCACCATCCGGGATTACCCCTACCTCTGCGTGTGCCGTCGGGATCAGACTCTCGACCAGTCTAGTCCACAGGCTGTCCTTGGCAGGCTCCGCAGGAGCGGGACGGGGCAAGTCCATATCGTCGAGTTTCCCAAACTGCCCGCGCCGCCCGCTCTGATAGAGACGGTGAAAGAGCGTCGTCGTTCCCACCAAAATACGTTCTTCGGCCGGATTCTTGTCCGCTCGTGTTACGACGTAAAGATCAGGGTCGAAGTCCACGAATGCTTCGCTTCCCAGGTTGGCTTCAAGCTTTGCAAACTTGCCCTGGTGCTTCAACATGCCAACGCGGATCATCGCATCCTCCGCGTCGGGTGTCACACTGCTTCCTGGACCGTTGTCGATCAGCCAGAAGTCCCAAGCCTCGCCCTTGGGCAGCCCTTCGGCTTGGACCGAGACAATCCCGTCTATGAGATTCAGCGTAACCTGCCCAGAGGCATTCATCTTTTCAGTAGAGAGACCTTTTAAGTAGCCCATCGACATGACCACGTTCCGGTCTCCACCATTCTCCACATACTTTGCCTCCCACGCTTTGTAGTCGGCCAGAAGATAATCAGCACTGGTGATCTCGGTGCTGAGCAGATGGGACTCTGAATCTGATGACGATGCACCGCTCGACAGAACCATCGGCACCACGAACGCCATCAGAAAAGCGATTACAGCTAGTTGAGGTTTTTTCTTCATAGCTCCTCCTTACCAATAGGTAAGCTGATCCTGATTGTGAGTTGCGTCACCGCGCCCGGGGTAAAGTTCCCTCTGGTTGTGCTGAGGCAGCTCAGAGATGGTTCGACTCGAAGGCAGAGCTCACTCTGGCCCACACTTGCGAACCAAGCTAACAACAATGAGAGAAGTCGAAAGAATGAGAGAAGTCGAAAGTGAAGACGGCTCTCTCGCAACTCTGGGCCTGTGAGTGTCCAAGCTTACACACTTGGCAAAAGCTCAAGCGTCGAGAACTTGAGAGCAATGCGAGGTTTAAGACTTTATTGTGGCGGGTGATTTATCACCGATCGGAAACACTGTCAATAAATTTCTTGTGGCGGATCTTGTCGTCTTTCACCAATCGCTTCCCATCCAACTTAGGCAGTTAATCCAGAGGAATTTCAATCCAGGTGATCGCACTGCCGGTGCGGCCGGTTTGACGATCTCTAACGGCGACTCGCACATGATAAAGACCAGGTGGAAGCGGCAAGGATTGAGTCCACTTGATGAAGCGCCCATCTTTGGTGAGTACTTCCCGTGGGATCTCAACTTTTTGCCTGAAACTAGAGAAGCGACCGCGATCGTCCAGAGCAATGCCGAGCACGTCAACTACTGCTCGTGATTTGCCAGAAGCCTCGTCAAAACCCAAAGTCTCTCCATCGATCTTCATTGACAGGTTGAGCGTCGTACTGTTGTCCTTAGATTTCAGAAAGCTTGTGGAGACAGAGGTAGGCAAGTCACGACGCGGATAAAGAGATCCGAGGGCAGCCTTCAGATCATTTTCCGGCGCGTTCGTCGCAGGCGCAGCCGCTTCAACGGGAGTGTTCCCCGCCGCTTGAGTCTTTTTGAAATCGAAGAAATGCCGCCTCATCCGGACGCGTAAATCCGGGTGGCCTTTTATCGCCACGTTGATGCGAGATTTTCCCGCGCGTTGATCTTCGCTGTCCGGCCGCCAAGCCAGCAGGTAGTAGGCGGAACTCTCACTTAAGGCCTTCGCAACTCCATCGTCAAGCGCATTGGAATTAAGGTACGCCCGCCCGCCGGTCTCGTCCGCGAGAGTTTCCAACGGTTCCTGCGGCATCTTGCTCTCAGCGAGCGATCTGCTTGCAGTTCTTGACGAAAAATCCGGATAGTCACTTTTCGATACGTCAACCCCAGCCCCGAAAGAATTCGATCGGGTGTGCAAGCTGTAGATCACGGCACCGACTCGCGCTGCTTCGTTGGCCACGCGCCGCATTACGTCTGAGCCGTTCGATCTCTTGGCATCAACAACAAAGCCATCTGAAATGAAGAACAGAATCTTGCGTCCCGCGAGCGGCGTGGTTGAACGCAGCAATCCCTCCAGTCGAGAAAGAGTGTCAAGCTCAGCGAGCCGGGCTTGAGCATTAATCTGACGAACGCGGTTGGTTACGATAGTAACGGCGTTGGCTGCCCCGATATCAAGCTCCTTCATCGTCGCCTCGATGAGATACCCAAAGAGTTCGCGGTCAGCATGGTTAGCGACGAGATTGGCATCTACTTCACTGATCGATACCTTGCTGGCTGTGGTCTCCGGATTGTATTTGAAGTTGAGCCGGCTGATGGCTGCTCGTAAGACGGCTTTGTTATCCGTGAGTTGCTGGAGGAAACCGATCTGGCCGCTGGTCGAAACAATAGCCACGCGGTCCTTAGTGGTCATCTTGTTTTCCACGAAGTGAGTTAATACTGAGCGGGCGCGGTTCAAGCCTTCACCCGTCAAGTGAATGTCATCAACGAAAAAGAAAACTACACGCTCTCGATCACCAACCGAAGCTGGTGTTCTGACCAACTTTACATTAGGAGTTGCGTCTCCTTTGCGGGCAGCGGTTAACTGCTTCTCTTCGTCAATGCTACCGGTTCTCACCTGCTCGAAGAACGCGAGTGATTGGAGTCTTGAATCGACGCGCAGCTCAAAATCAGCAGCACTCAAACCTTCGACAAAGCGCCCACGCTTATCCACCACCGTGACGTCGGTCTGGACCAACTCCGTTTTGGTGCGAACGACATCATCGGGCGCCTGAGTCTTCGTTTGCCCGAGCATCTGTTGAGAGGGGACCAACCCGATCAAAAAGCACGATCAGGAAAAAAACGTTAAATACTCGCATCGCATCTCTCTTTCGTTGGCGATCCGAAGTAGAAGATATCCAGCCATCTGAATAGGATCAAGGACGTGGGTGGAACTCGAACGTGAGACAGAATGAACCGTGTAGACAAAAAAGGTCGCCGGAACT